>NZ_CP035934.2 GCF_003024525.3 Acinetobacter cumulans
ATGCTTTGGACAGACTGCTTAAATCGCTTGCGACAAGAGCTTTCGGGAAATGTCTTTACGATGTGGATCCGTCCGTTGGTGGCTGAAGAGTCAGAAGACTCATTGCGCTTATATGCGCCCAATCCGTATTGGACGCGTTATATTCAAGAACATCATCTTGAGCTCATTACTATTTTAGCGGAGCAGTTGTCTGAAGGTCGGGTACGTAAAGTTGAAATTCAAGTCGATTCTCGTCCTGGGGCTATTTTATCTGCCAGTGAGCAACCTGCGACAACAACAGCAGCTTTAACACCTAGTCCTGCACCGATTGCGAAACCTAAAAAAGAACGTGAAGACAGTAGTGCAAAACAGATTCGTAAGCGTCAATTAAACCCTTTATTTAGTTTCTCTTTATTTGTCGAAGGTCGTTCGAACCAAATGGCAGCAGAAACTTGTCGTAAAGTGTTAACGCAATTGGGTGAATCTCAGCACAATCCATTATTTTTATATGGCCCGACGGGTTTGGGTAAAACACACTTAATGCAAGCTGTGGGTAATGCCCTATTACAAGCAAAACCGAATGCGCGGGTCATGTACATGACAGCTGAAAGTTTTGTGCAAGATTTTGTGAGCTCATTACAACAAGGCAAAGTTGAAGAGTTTAAAAAGAATTGTCGTTCATTGGATTTACTGTTGGTCGATGATATTCATTTGCTTGCAGGTAAAGAAGCCAGTTTGGTGGAATTCTTTTACACCTTTAATGCGTTATTGGATGAGTCGAAACAAATTATTCTAACGTCGGATCGTTATCCTAAAGAGCTTACTGAACTCGATCCACGTTTAGTTTCACGTTTTTCTTGGGGCTTGTCTGTGGGTGTGGAACCTCCAGATATTGAAACTCGAATTGAAATTTTGTTAAAAAAAGCCGAAAGCAATGATGTGGAATTACCACGAAATTGTGCTTTGTTTATTGCACAACAAGTTGTAGCCAATGTTCGCGAATTGGAAGGCGCTTTAAATAAAGTCGTTGCGATTTCACGTTTTAAAGGGACACCAATTGATTTGGATGTTGTGCGTGAATCCTTAAAAGATGTTTTGGCCATTCGCGCACGAACTATCAGCACTGAAAATATTCAGCGCGTGGTGAGTGAATACTTCCGAATCCCATTAAAAGAGTTAGTTGGTCCAAAACGTACACGTATTTATGCGCGACCTCGTCAGCTTGCAATGGGGCTTGCACGTGAGTTAACAGGGGATAGTTTCCCTGAAATTGGTATGGCTTTTGGTGGGCGTGATCACAGTACTGTGATGCATGCGTGTGAAAAAGTTCAAAGCTTGCGTGAGGAAGATCCAATCTTTAATGAAGACTATAAAAACCTTCTTCGCTTGCTTCAAAGCTAAGGTGTTTTTGGTTAAATTCTATTCTTGCAATGTGGCCTTATCTGCCGCATAGTACACTGCTAAAAAATTAATTTTATTTGTTCTTAATCTTCAGTTTTTAGAGGAATGCATCGTGCGTTTAAAAATCGCGAAAGAAAGCTTACTGAATGTTCTATCACATGTCGTAGGAGCGGTTGAACGTCGCCATACCCTCAACATTTTATCAAACCTAAAAATTCAGGTGACTGAGCAAGCCCTGACCATTACTGGGTCGGATCTTGAAGTTGAACTTGTGGCATCAACCACTTTATCTGAAGGGGCGTGCTTACAAGCAGGTGAAACCACTGTTCCTGCACGTAAGTTGGTGGATATCTGTAAATCTTTGCCATCTGCAGCATTAGTTGATTTACAAATCACAGAAGATCAACGTTGTATTTTAAAGTCTGGAAATAGTCGCTTTGTGTTGGGTACTTTACCTGCAGAAGATTATCCATTGTTGACTACAGAAAATACGCAAGGGACAGAAGTTACAGTTACACAGCGTGAATTAAAACGTTTATTTGAAAAAACCGCATTTGCTATGGCGGTGCAGGATGTTCGTTTTTATTTAACGGGTACATTGTTGGAAATTGATCAAAATCAATTGCGTGCAGTGACGACAGATGGTCACCGTTTAGCATTGTGTGAAACGACTGCTGTTTCTAATGCGTCACAGTTGGTACAAGCGATTGCACCGCGTAAAGCAGTAGGTGAGTTACAACGTTTGTTGAGCGTTGAAGATGAGCAATTGGCTTTGTTAATTGGTCGTGAATTGTTAAATGTGACGATTCGTATCCCAAGCCGCGACAAAGAACAACATGACATTATGGTGCGTTTCACGACCAAATTGATTGATGGTAAATTCCCAGATTATCGCCGTGTGATTCCACGTGGTGGCGACAAAAATGTACGTATTGCACATGATGTATTTAAGCAATCATTGCAACGTGTTGCGATTTTAAGTAACGAAAAACTGCGTGGTGTATTCTTGCATTTTAATGAAGATTCATTGCAATTGCGTGCGAATAACCCAGAGCAAGACGAAGCTGTTGAAGACTTAGCGATTCAATATTCAGATGCATCGATGGAAATGTCGTTCAATGCACAGTATTTGTTGGATGTATTGAGTGTGCTGGATGGTGATGATGTATTGATGACCATGACTGAGGCGAATCAGTCGGTATTGGTACAAGATCCACTACATCAAGATCAAACTTATGTTGTGATGCCAATGCGCGTTTAATTGATTTTTTAGACGTCCATTTATATGCATATTACGCGTTTACATATCGAACGTGTACGGAACTTAAAAACGGTTGCACTCTCAGGATTGCAGCCGTTTAATGTCTTTTATGGCCAAAATGGCTCGGGTAAAACCTCTGTTTTAGAAGCCATTCATTTGTTGGCAACAGGGCGTTCTTTTCGCACGCATATCCCCAAAAACTATATTCAAAATGCCTGTGCTGATGCCATTGTTTTTGCACAATCTGATACTGATAAAATTGGTATGCAAAAAATGCAAAGCGGTGAGCAACTGATTAAGGTGAATGGGGATCTGGTTGCAACTCAAGGTCAGTTGGCCAAAATCTTACCTCTACAACTGATTGACCCACAAAGTAGCGATATTATTGACCACGGTGCTAAGCCAAGACGACAAATGTTGGATTGGATGATGTTCCACGTGGAACCCGAATTTTATCCTGCTTGGCAATACTATTCACGAGCACTCAAACAGCGTAATAGTTTGCTCAAAGCACAGCGTCATTTAAGCCTCAGTGATTTAGAGCCGTGGAACCAAATGCTGAGTGATTATGGCGAAATTTTGCATCGCCAGCGTCAGGCTGTTGTGGAGCTGTGGAAGGGATATTTACAACAGGATTTAGCGCAGCTCTTGCCTGATCTGGAAATTTGCATGGAATACAGTGCGGGCTTTCATAGTGAAACTGGATTGTTAAATGATTTGACCAATGCGCACTATAAAGATCTAGAAAGACGTTATACCGAGCATGGTCCGCATCGTGCAGATTTACGTTTAAAAACCCCGATGGGGGATGCTGATGTGGTGCTGTCGAGAGGGCAAAAAAAGCTCCTGATCATGGCTTTAAAACTGTCACAGATTGCAATGCTACATGCGTGTAATAAGGAAACTGTGGTATTATTAGATGATCTTACAGCAGAATTAGATTTAACCGCACAACAACGTTTAATTGAGCGATTAAGCCAACTTGGTAGCCAGGTTTTTATTACCACTTTAGATTGTGACGCAGTGCAACAGCACATGCATGATTTGTCTATTTCTTATCAATTATTCAATGTTAAAGACGGTAGCGTTCAGCTTGCTGTGCAATGACGATTTACCCATTTTTTGGATAGACCTATTTTTCACTAGGGAGAAACCATGAGTTCAGAAGAGCAATCTGTCTCTAATACAGAACAAACCAATGAAAAAGCTTATGATTCCTCTAGTATCAAAGTATTGCGTGGCCTAGATGCTGTTCGTAAACGTCCAGGCATGTATATTGGTGATACTGATGATGGCACAGGCTTGCATCACATGGTGTTTGAGGTCGTCGATAACTCTATCGATGAAGCTTTAGCGGGCTATTGTGATGAAATTCAAGTGACTATTCATGAAGATGAATCGGTTAGTGTATCGGATAACGGCCGTGGTATTCCAACCGATATTCACCCTGAAGAAGGTGTTTCAGCTGCAGAAGTTATTTTAACCATTCTGCATGCGGGCGGTAAGTTTGACGATAATAGCTATAAAGTTTCTGGTGGTTTGCACGGTGTTGGTGTTTCGGTTGTAAACGCTTTATCTGAAAAACTGCTACTTAATATTAGCCGTGCGGGTAAAACCTACGAACAAGAATATCACCATGGTGATCCTGTTTATAAGCTACGTGAAACAGGCGTAACAGATGCTTCAGGCACAACTGTACGTTTTTATCCGAGTGCAGAAACGTTTAGCCAAACGATTTTTAATGTCGATATTTTGGCTCGTCGTTTACGTGAATTGTCTTTCTTGAATGCAGGTGTGCGCATTGTTTTACGTGATGAGCGTATTAACTTAGAACATGTGTATGACTACGAAGGTGGCTTGTCTGAGTTTGTTAAATATATTAACCAAGGCAAAACGCATTTAAATGAAATCTTCCATTTCACCACCCAAGCAGAAAACGGCATTGGTGTTGAGGTTGCATTGCAATGGAATGATACCTACCAAGAAAATGTACGTTGTTTTACTAATAATATTCCACAAAAAGATGGTGGTACACATTTAGCAGGTTTCCGTGCGGCATTAACGCGTGGCTTAAATAGCTACATGGAAAGCGAAAGCTTACTCAAAAAAGAGAAAGTTGCAGTTTCTGGTGATGATGCACGTGAAGGCTTGACGGCGATTGTTTCGGTTAAAGTTCCAGATCCAAAATTCTCTTCACAAACCAAAGAAAAATTGGTGTCGAGTGAAGTGAAAACTGCGGTTGAGCAGGCCATGAATAAATCGTTCTCTGAATATCTTTTAGAGAATCCTCAAGCAGCAAAAGCCATTGCAGGCAAAATCATTGATGCTGCCCGTGCACGTGATGCTGCGCGTAAAGCACGTGAAATGACGCGTCGTAAGAGTGCGCTTGATATTGCAGGCCTTCCTGGTAAATTGGCAGATTGCCAAGAGAAAGATCCTGCACTTTCAGAATTGTACTTGGTCGAAGGTGACTCTGCAGGCGGTTCTGCAAAGCAAGGCCGTAACCGTAAGATGCAAGCAATTTTGCCATTGAAAGGTAAAATCCTTAACGTGGAACGTGCACGCTTTGACAAGATGATTTCATCGGCTGAAGTGGGTACGTTAATCACAGCGTTGGGCTGTGGTATTGGCCGTGAAGAATACAATCCTGATAAATTGCGTTATCACAAAATCATCATCATGACCGATGCTGATGTCGATGGTTCGCATATTCGTACTTTGTTGCTGACCTTCTTCTTCCGTCAAATGCCTGAGCTTGTGGAACGTGGTCATATCTATATTGCGCAGCCACCGCTGTATAAGTTGAAAAAAGGTAAGCAAGAACAGTACATCAAAGATAATGATGCGCTTGAAACTTATTTAATTTCAAATGCGATTGATGAGCTCGAACTTCACGTGAGTGCAGAAGCGCCAGCCATTCGTGGTGAAGCTTTAGCTGGTGTGATTGCGGATTATCAAACATCACAAAAAAGCTTGCACCGTTTAACTGTGCGTTATCCAGCAAGCTTGTTAGATGCTTTGATTGCTGTGGAAGGCTTTAAGCTAGATCAAACTATTGATCGTGCTTATGTGGAGCAATGGGGCGAGAAAATTTGTGCTGCAGTTGCACAGAAACAGCCAAGCTTGCGTCCAGAGTTAACGCTTGAGGTGTTTGAAAAAGAGCTGGCAGATGGTCAAAAAGTTGAAAGCTATTTGCCTCGTATCACGATTTATATTCATAACTTACCGCACCCTTATTTATTAGATGCAGGTCTGTTGGGTTCTGGTGAATACGCTCGATTATTGAAGAACTCTCGTAGTTGGTTCACGCTGTTGGAAGAAGGTGCATACTTGCAAAAAGGCGATCGTAAAATTACGGTAAGTACTTTCCATCAAGTATGGCAACACATTTTGCAAGACTCGCGTCGTGGCATGATGATCCAACGCTATAAAGGTTTGGGTGAGATGAATGCGGAGCAACTCTGGGAAACTACGATGGACCCAGAAAACCGCAACATGCTACAAGTGACTGTGCAAGATGCAATTGAAGCAGACCGTATGTTCTCTTGCTTAATGGGTGATGATGTAGAGCCTCGTCGTGCCTTTATTGAAGAAAATGCTTTAAACGCAGATATTGACGCTTAATATTCAAGTAAAGAAGTTAAAAAAAGCACCCAATATGGGTGCTTTTTTTATGCTAAATTAATCTAAATTTGTATAAAATATAATCATCTTGATTTTATCAAACTGACGCATTGCTATGTCATGATGTTCTTAAAATGAACGCAATGCTGTAAAAATGAGAGGTTGATATGATGGATAATCAGTTAGAACACATACGTGATATTTGGGTAAATGCTTTTTTTATAGGCAATTATGAGGTGCTTTTGCAGTATGAGGATGAGCATTTTAAAGTTGTTTATGAGCAAGACGGGCGTACTGAAAGCAACTTCACACGCTACGATCGCATTGCACATGCTGTTAAAAATGGTGTGTGGAAACCTAAAAAACCCGATGTCGAATTTGAAGCTTATGAGTTTGATCGTGACCAAACCTCATGTAAAATTTTGATTGGGCTTGCCGAAAACCAGCAACAAATACAAGAATTATGGCAATTTGAAGAGACATGGAAAATAAAAGAATTGCGATTTTTAAAACAGAAAAGAGCAAAATAAAGCCTTAAAATCTATGTTTAGATCATTTTATTAAAAGTAATATGTGTAAAAATTGTGGATATGTATAATAGTTATCCATAGAATTATTATGTGAAAAATAAAAAATATCCACAACATGAGGGTGTTTTGAGTAATTTTTATTGTGATTTATTTTTTGAATTTAAAAGTATGTTCACTTACGAAAAGATTTGAATTTAAAACTCTTTACTTGGCACTTTTTAAATTCAAAAGATTTTTTAAGGATGAATGGGTTTGTGCTTATCTTTGCTTGGTGAATGGATTGAGATGTAATGGGTCAAAAATAGCTGAATGAATTGTCTATATTGAGTCTTTATTTGGGTGAATTTTATTGTTTAGTTGAATTAAAAAACCGCCGTGGAACATTAATTTCACGGCGGTTTATTTGTTTTAGTTAGACTAAACAATAGGTTTTAATTGTCAAAACTACTTTCCAATTCCTCTAATTCCATCATTAATTCAAGCATTTGCTCTTCTGCTTGTTCTAATTTGGCTTTGAGTTCAGTTTGTTCATTCATTAGCTTCAGTAAATCGTCCTTACGGCTAGCATCATATAAGCCGGCATCACCCAGTAAATTTTCAATTTCTGTTAAGCGTGGTTGTAGTTTCGAAATTTGGCTTTCACATTTTTCAATATTTTTACGAATCGGGCGAGTTTGCTCACGTCGTTGTGCAGCTTCTTTACGTTGAGCTTCTTTATCACCTTTAGAGCTAATGACTTTGTTTTGTACTTCCGATTTGATTGGTGTAGCAGGTACATTCGCGGTTTTAAGCATTTCAGCTCGGGCTTGACGTAACCAATCTGCATAAGCACTTAAGTCGCCATCAAATTCACGGCATTTGCCTTGATGCACAAGTAATAGCTCATCACAGACACTGGCAATCAATTGACGTTCATGCGATACCAAGACCACAGCGCCTTCAAAATCAGTCAATGCCATCGTGAGGGCATGACGCATATCTAAATCTAAATGGTTAGTCGGTTCATCGAGAATCAGGACATTTGGACGTTGCCAGACAATCAGTGCTAAGGCTAAGCGTGCACGCTCACCGCCTGAAAAGCTTTCACTTGGCGTGTCCATCCGTTCACCACTAAAGCCAAAACTGCCCAAGAAGGAGCGGAGTGTTGCTTCACTAATGGTTTTTCCTGCAATACGTCCCAGTTGTAACATTGGGCTAGCATTGCCATCTAAGGCATCCATTTGATGTTGGGCAAAATAACCAATATTTAAAAGTTCAGAGGCTTTGCGTTGACCTTTGAGTAAGTTTAGATCGCCCACCAAAGATTTAATGAGCGTTGATTTACCTGCACCATTCATACCCAGTAAACCAATGCGACTATTTGGCGTAATTTGTAACCCAACATTGGTCACAATGAGTTTATCGCCATAGCCAATATCTGCATGTTCTAGTTGCAATAGTGGTGAACTCATTTTAGTGGGTTCACGGAAGCTGAAGGTAAATGGAGTGTCCACATGTGCCGCAGATAGTTCCTGCATGCGTTCTAATTGTTTAATACGGCTTTGTGCTTGTTTTGCTTTGGTGGCTTTGGCTTTAAAACGGTCAATAAACTTTTGTAAATGTGCACGAGCTTCTTGTTGTTTTTCAAAAGCTTGTTGTTGTTGAGCTAGACGTTCACTACGTGTAGTTTCAAAAGTTGAGTAGTTGCCTGTATAGAGCGTTAATTCCTGATTTTCGATATGTAAAATATGATCGGTAATCGCATCTAGAAAATCACGGTCATGTGAGATAAGCACCAAGGTGCCTTCATAGGCTTTTAACCAATCTTCTAGCCATAAAATTGCATCTAAGTCTAAGTGGTTGGTTGGTTCATCAAGTAATAATAGATCTGAACGGCTCATTAACGTACGTGCCAAGTTCAAACGCATACGCCAACCACCAGAAAAGCTTGAAACATTCAATTGTGATTGATGCTCAAAAAAGCCTAAACCAGCCATAAGTTGCGATGCTTTAGATGGTGCAGAATAGCCACTGATTTCATCAAAACGACCATAGAGGTGCGCAAGTTCGTCATTGCCCAATTGTTCTGGATGTTCGAGTTTATGCTGAATATCCCAATACTCTTCGTCGCCAGACAATACAAAGTCGATGGCTTTCATATCTAACGCTTTAATTTCTTGAGCCATGTGTGCCACGGTCCAGATTGCTGGACGGGTTAAAGAACCATTATCAGATTCAATTCCACCCAGTAAGGCTGAAAATAAAGTGGATTTACCCGCACCATTGACACCTGTTAGGCCAATTTTCCAACCTGGGTGAAGTTGCATGGATGCTTTTTGAAATAAAACACGGCCACCGCGACGTATAGAAAGTTGGTCTAACTGAATCATGAAATTAAAAACATAGCAAAAAGATGGCGCTATTCTAAAGGAAGCCTTCCAAAAAACAAAAAAACCGCAAGGCTTTGTAGCGAAAGTTGCAAATAGATGTAAAAAAGGTGCTATTCAACAGATTTCTAGAAAATATGTGAAATCCTCTAGGTTTATTGATAGAAGTTGCTTATATTGTAAAAAAGAAGTTTAAAAAACAAACAAAACACAGCAAAAGAATAGGATGAAGCGCATGCAAAAAGGATTTTTAGCATTGTCTGCCACCACAATTTTAATGTGCTCTATGTCTGCACTGGCAAAGCCCACGGTTTGTGTCTTCGATTTATTAGGTAAATCTGGAGAGTCTTATAAATTGCTGGAGGAGTGGTCGCTTGCCAGTAAAACTTGGGGTACAGATATTCAATTGGTGTCTTATCAAGATGAAGCGAAAGTAGATAGTGACTTTAAAGACGGTAAATGCGATGGTTTTTATATGACCTCCATGCGTGCACGGGCCTATAATAAATTTGCAGGTTCTATTGATGCTTTGGGGGGGAGTGCCAAACAATGGAATTGCTCAAAAAGCCATTAGTTATGTACTTGATAAACGTAATAACCGTCGATTAATTAGTAAAGTGGGTAAAGAGAGCTACGAAGTTGCAGGCATTGGTCAGATCGGCTCAGCTTATATTTTTGTGAAAGATCGCAATATGAATCGGGTTGAGCAAGCCAAGGGTAAAAAATTCGCCATTTTACATTATGATCGCGCACAAAAACGCATGGTTGAACGTATTGGTGCTGTGCCTGTTCTGTCTGATATTTCTAATTTTATTCGTAAATTTAATCAAAACGAAGTGGATATTGTGGCGGCACCTGCCTATGCCTTTAAACCTTTAGAAATTGCGAAAGGCTTAGGGGCACAAGGTGCAATGATTGATTTTCCAGTAGTCAATGTGACTGCAGATTTGATTATTCGTCCTGAAGCTTTTCCAGAAGGTTATGGGCAAAACTCTAGAGCATGCTTTGTGAAGCAACTCCCGAAAAGCTTTGCGATGGTCAAACGTATGGAAGCTGAAATTCCTGCCAAATATAAAGTTGCGCTGAGCAAAGAATCAAGAGATGAATATCAAAAACTTTTACGAGATGAACGTATTCAGTTAACTCAAATGGGAATTTATGATGCCACTATGATGACGGTGCTAAAAAAAGCGCGGTGTACAGTTGAGCGGACTAACTTTGAGTGTTCACTCGGTGGTGAGTAGTCATCATGTATTTTCTTTGTAAAGATTCATGAGCATCTTATAAATTTTGCTTTTCGATAAAAGTGCTAAGTATATTGATTTAAAATATATTTTATTTTTTTGCTGTGATGAAGATCATTAAAATTGGCAAAAGAGACCAAAATGACATGAATTAATTGAGTAAATGCTCTATTTTTTTAAAAATAACTTGCTTAAACTTTGTCATGAATGGATACCCATGAACAAAAAAATCTCAAAAGGATAAATACAATGAAAAAAGCCCTCCTGTCTTTGGCAACTTTCTCTGTGATTGGTTTCGCTAGCACAGCACAAGCAGAAAAAGTAGATATTTGCGTATTCGACTTGCTAGGTAAGTCGGGTGAGTCTTTCCAAATGGCGCAAGAATGGGCGCTAGCGGCGAAAGGCTGGGGCGCAGATATTAATCTGATTGCACGTCAAGATGAAGCAGTTGCAGATAACGACTTTAAAGCTGGAAAATGTGATGGCGTATTTATGACCGCAATGCGTGCGCGTCAATACAATAAATTTGCAGGCTCAATTGATGCACTCGGTGGTGCACCAAGCAATGAAATTGCAAAACGTGCCATTACTTTTGCTTTAGATAAGCGTAATGAAAGCAAAATGATTAGTAACTTAGGTGGTAAGAAGTATGAAGTTGCAGGGATTGCACCTTTAGGCTCAGCATTTATTTTCGTACGTGATAAGAGCATTAACTCAATTGAAAAAGCTGCGGGTAAAAAATTCGCAGTGTTAGGTTATGACGATGCACAAAAAATTATGGTGCAACGTGTAGGCGCTCAAGCGGTAATTTCTGATGTATCTAACTTCGTAGCGAAGTTCAATAATGGTCAGGTTGATATGGTGGGTGCACCTGCTTATGCGTATAAACCTTTGGAAATTTACAAAGGCTTAGGTACGAATGGTGCGATGTTTAACTTCCCAGTACTTCAAGTAACCGCTGACTTTATTATTCGTCCTGATCAATTCTCAGCAGGTTTTGGTCAAAAATCTCGTGATTGGTTCATTCAAAACTTACCAAAAGGTTTTGCAATGATTAACCGTTTAGAGGCGGGAATTCCAGCAAAATACAAAATGAATTTGACTGCAGAAGACAAAACCAAATATCAAAAACTTTTACGTGATGGTCGTATGGATATGACTAAACGTGGCATTTATGATCCTGCGATGATGAGTGTATTGAAAAAAGCACGTTGCTCTGTCGATAAGGCGAATTTTGAATGTTCACTTGGTGGTGAATAATTTGATTTTTAAGAAAAAAGCCTAGTTGTTCTAGGCTTTTTTTTATGCATATTTAAAGGCAGTTTTGCAATTGTATCTGGCCCAAAATTCTTAGATGATGCAGTTAAACAGCGTCAGTCCTATAGATGAATTGGCGAACTTGTCTGGCATGGTTTGGTTGTTTTAAGCCATGCATATAAACACAATAATGAACTGATAAAAACAATGTAACAAGGATGAAAAAAATGCATAAAGTAAAAGCATTAAAAGTGTTAGGCCTCGGTGCAGGTTTAATGTTTGCCATGAATGCAGCTCAAGCTAAACAAGTCATGTGTGTATTTGATTTGGTTGGTAAAAATGGCGATGTATTTACACTCATGAAAGACTATCAATTGGCAGCCAAAAATTGGGGTGCTGATATTGAGCTACGTGTCGGCCAAAATGAAGCGGTAATCGCAGAAGATTTTAAAGCTGGAAAATGTGATGCGATTAGTGTGACAGGTATGCGTGGCCGTCAATTCAATGGATTTACAGGTTCATTAGATGCGATTGGTGCAATTCCAGACTTAAAATTAGCGGTAAAAATCATGCAAGGTTTGGCGAGCCCGACATTTGCCAAAAGCATGGTGAATGGCCGTTATGAGGTCGCTGGGGTTATTCCTGTTGGTGATGCATATTTATTGGTAAATGACCGTAGCATTAATACCGTTGCTAAAGCAGCAGGTAAAAAAATTGCGGTTTTAGACTATGATGAAGCACAAAAAATTATGGTACAGCAAGTTGGTGCACAAGCCGTAAGTGCTGATGTAACAAACTTTGGTGCTAAGTTTAATAATGGTCAGGTTGATATTATTGGTGCACCTGCAGCGGTGTTTAAACCTTTAGAATTATATAAAGGTTTAGGAACTAAAGGCGCGATTGTCAATTATCCAATCTTGCAGGTTACGGGGAATATTATTATTCGCCCAGATAAATTCCCAGAAGGTTATGGGCAAAAGTCACGTGAATGGGTGAAAACACAATTACCACGTGCATTTGGTATTTTGGGTAAAATGAAGTCGGATATTCCAAGTAAATATTGGATGGATGTACCTGCAGCAGATCGTCCTGGTTATCAAAAAATGATGCGTGAAGCGCGTATTGATTTAACCAAACGTGGTGTATATGACAAGCGCATGATGAAGCTATTATGGCAATTCCGCTGTAAAGAAGATGCGAAAAACTTTGAATGTGCATTGCAGGATGAAAACTACAAATAAACCTGATAAATTTACTCTGATTTAACTTTGTTTTGCAAAGTATGACTATAGTTCGAGTATGCTATACTTGAATTATGGTCTTTTTTGATTTAAGACATCCCATTCAATTAGAGGAATCCACCATGAATGCACCTGCACTTGTGTTGACTGACAATGCCGCAAATAAAGTGCGCCAATTGCGTGACAGTGAAGGAAACCAAGACTTAATGCTCCGTGTATATGTTACTGGTGGCGGTTGTTCAGGTTTCTCTTATGGCTTTAACTTTGCAGAAAGCCAAAATGAAGATGATGCAGAATTTTTAAATGGCGACGTAAAAATGTTGGTGGACTCACTCAGCTATCAATATTTAGTTGGCTCAGTGGTTGATTATTTAGAAGGTTTGGAAGGTTCGCGTTTTGTGGTGCAAAACCCAAATGCGACGACAACTTGTGGTTGTGGTTCTTCATTCTCTATCTAAGCCTTTTTTGCATTAAGATTCGCATAAAAAAGCCCTCTTCATGAGGGCTTTTTACTTTTTAATCTTTGGCATCAAATTTGATGGCTTCTAAAAGATCCAGCACAATGGTAGTGACATCTTGACTAAGGTCACGATTGTTAAAAATTTCATAGGCTGTAATTGAAACATCGGTATCACTTGGTAACAGCTTTTGTTCTTCTTCAATCAAATCTTGAATTGGCAATAAGGTTTGTTTGATTTCTAAATGCAAAATATCCTTAAATTCAATATTTTCATCTTCGAGTTCAATCATTTGCTCATTAAAAAATGGCAATAAGATTGAGTGGAGATATGGTTGAATTTCTGTGATATTAAAAATTTCGATATCACGAGTCTGTTCAATTGTGCTGATGTGGTCATTCACTTCAATAAGAATATGGTAGTAACTCACATTGCTCTCCAGTTATATATTCAGGCGGTGTGTATGATTTTAGATTAACATGAAATATAGGCTTTGTTGTGAAAGCTTATAGAAAACCTTATAAAAAATAAGGAATTTATAACTGCTAACGCGCCGTTAAGAGTGCTAAATCTGAAGGCTGTAATTGAAAATGCGCCAGATCTTGTGCCCCAAGCATCGGATACATTAAAGCTTTAGGATCTGAGTTATGCCCAAGTCCAAGTGCATGCCCTAATTCATGTGCTAGCGTTAAACGTAAATCATCTTGATTCTCAAATTGATAAATTTGAATTTCTTGCCCCATAAATACACCTTTGTGAAATTCGCGAGCAGGGAAACGCTGTTTAGCATGCGTAACATCTTGGTTAAAGCGATGAATATTGTGATTGTATTGCTCGACTTGTTGATTGTATTGAGCATTCAATTGATTGAAGTAATCAATATCATTTTTGAGTTGCTGACTTTTCTCTTTGAGTTGTTGATATTGCAGGTCAATGCGTCTGCGATTTTCCCCCTGGCTGTCTTCAAGGCGACTCCAGCTCAGCCGTTGCTGATTCAGGCTTTGATATTCAGCATCGATCAGCACACGGCGCTGTTGAATGCTTGTGTGAAGTTGCTCTAAATAGGCTTGTGACGTGTTTAAGTTTTCAGAGACGCGTTGGTTTTTATTTTGCTCAGTATTGAGCGTTGTCTCCATTTTTTTAAATGCATTAAAGTTATCTTGTCGTTCATCATACACAAGATGAATTTTGAGTTGTGCGTCAGGGTCATAGACAAAGAGCTTTTGCCCAGAGGCATTTTGCCAGAGATCGGCGGCTTGTTGAGTCAGTTCAATCAGTTCTTGCTGGCTAATACCAAAGCGTGGATCGACTTCGGCAATTTGATAGCGTAAGCGCGTGTCAAAAGGGTGGAGTATACGATCGGCCAGCGAGTTATAACGCAATTGATCATGTGTTTTGAGTTGATAACTCAACAGTCCAACAAATAACAGCACAATAGCAAGAATGAAGAAGCGCATAATGCAAGCACATGAACAATATAAGCTTAATGTATAATATTTAAACAAAAATAAGTAGTGATACCTCGCTTAAAGCATCGCTTTTTAATCGGCCTTACGATCATTCAGTACCGATATATTAGGCATAAAAAAACCGCGCTTTCGCGCGGTCTTTTATTTAAAGCGACAAATTATTTTTTGTCATCTTTAACTTCAGTGAACTCAGCATCTACAACGCCGTCGTCTGCTTTTTGCTGTTGTTGGCCAGCAGCATCACCTTGGAAAGCGTTCGGGTCGAAACCTTGAGCGCCACCTTGGCCTTGAGCAGCTTCATACGCACGTTGCGTAATCGGCATGATGATGTTTTGAAGTGCTTCAGTTTTTGCTTTGATTTCTTCTACGTCATTTTCTTTCGTAGCCGCTTCAAGCTCAGCTGATGCAGTTTCAATTGCAGTTTTTTCGTCAGCAGTTACTTGCTCGCCAAGATCTTTCACTGCTTTTTGAGCAGAAGATACCAGTGCATCAGCTTCGTTACGTGCTTTCGCTAATTCTTCAAATTTGCGGTCTTCTTCAGCATTCGCTTCAGCATCTTTAATCATCGCTTCAATTTCAGCATCGCTCAAACCTGAGTTTGCTTTAATTTGAATTGATTGTTCTTTGCCAGTGCTCTTGTCTTTCGCAGATACTTTCAAGATACCATCAGCGTTGATGTCGAAAGATACTTCAATTTGTGGCACACCACGTGGAGCAGGTGGGATATCACCTAATTGGAAGTTACCCAACAATTTGTTTTGCTGCGCCATTTTACGTTCACCTTGGAACACAGAAATGTCTACAGCTGGTTGGTTGTCAGCAGCAGTTGAGAACACTTGAGATTTCTTCGCAGGAATCGTTGTGTTTTTCTCGATGATTGCAGTTAACACACCACCCATTGTTTCAATACCAAGAGTCAATGGAGTTACGTCAAGAAGAAGTACGTCAGTTTTGTCACCTGAAAGTACCGCACCTTGAATCGCAGCACCCATCGCTACAGCTTCGTCAGGGTTCACGTCTTTACGTGGTTCACGACCGAAGAAGTCTTGTACTTTTTGTTGTACAAGTGGCATACGAGACTGACCACCCACCAAGATCACGTCAGAGATGTCAGAAGTCGAAAGACCTGCATCTTTAAGCGCAATACGGCAAGGTTCGATTGTGCGTTCAACTAAGTCAGCAACTAAACCTTCAAGTTTTGCACGAGTTACGTTGATCACTAAGTGTTTAGGACCAGTCGCATCTGCAGTGATGTATGGCAAGTTGATTTCAGTTGCGTTAGAAGAAGAAAGCTCGATTTTCGCTTTTTCAGCAGCTTCTTTTAAACGTTGAAGCGCAAGAGGATCTTGTTTCAAGTTTACGCTTTGTTCTTTCTTGAATTCTTCTACAAGGAATTCAATTAACGCGTTATCGAAGTCTTCACCACCAAGGAATGTATCACCGTTTGTAGACAACACTTCGATTTGTTGGTCGCCATCAAGGTCAGCGATTTCAATGATTGATACGTCGAAAGTACCACCACCCAAGTCGTAAACCGCAACTTTACGGTCGCCTTCTTTTTTGTCCATACCAAACGCAAGAGCCGCAGCAGTTGGTTCGTTGATGATACGTTTAACTTCTAAACCAGCAATTTTACCAGCATCTTTAGTCGCTTGACGCTGAGCATCATTGAAGTAAGCAGGAACGGTAATTACCGCTTCAGTTACTGTTTCACCAAGGTAGTCTTCAGCTGTTTTTTTCATCTTTTTCAAGATTTCAGCAGAGATTTGCTGTGGAGCAAGTTTTTTGTCGTTTACATCAACCCAAGCATCGCCATTGTCTGCTTTGATGATTTTGTAAGGTACAAGACCGATGTCTTTTTGAACTGCTTGGTCTTGATACTTACGACCGATCAAACGTTTGATCGCGAATAATGTGTTTTTAGGGTTTGTTACTGCTTGACGTTTTGCAGATTGACCAACAAGGATCTCGCCATCTTTATACGCAATAATAGATGGAGTTGTACGAGCGCCTTCAGCGTTGTCGATTACTTTAACTTTGTCGCCTTCAAGTACTGCTACGCAAGAGTTAGTTGTACCTAAGTCAATACCAATGATTTTCGCCATTTGGATGTTTCCTCTAAAATTCTTTTGTTCCCAAACTTTTCCCTTTATCAAAGGGAAATTAAAAGGGATTTACTTATTATCCGATATGAGAGCCAATCAAAAATTTTCAAGTTTAAATTCAGAAATATTTTTAAAAACTCTCGAATTTCTTGGGCTTATGCGCCAACCATAACCATAGCTGGACGTAATAAACGACCATTTAGGCTGTAGCCTTTTTGCAAAACAGTACCAATTTCATTGACTTTTGCAGTTGGATCAATACCTACAGCTTGATGAAGATCTGCATTGAAGCCATTCGCAGTATCTACCGCCACCACACCAAATTTCTCTAAAGTAGTGAGTAGAGATTTAAGTGTTAGTTCAACACCTTCAGACAGTGAGTTTTTCTCATCGCCTGCTGCTGCAATTGCACGTTCAAGATTGTCAACTGAATCAAGAAGTTGTTTAGCAAATTTTTCAAGCACAGTATCTTTGTGCTTTTCAGATTCACGCTGAATACGCTCAACACTTTTTTGTGCTTCATATACGGCATTTGCTGTACGTGCTTTTTCAAGCTTTAAGTTTTCTTCTAAATTGGTGATTTGCGCTTGTAAATCCTCAACTGAAACTTCTGCTTGCTCGTTTTCAGCTTGAGTTTGCGCTTCTGCTTGCTCTTGCTCTAATTCTTGAGCGTTTGGGTTTTGCTCAGTTGTCATTGATTTACTCCGTTTAAAAGGGTTCTTAAACATGTACAGTCCTTAGGCGTCAGGTCTAACCTCGTTAATTCTGAACTGCCATGATTTACTAAATGTCATGATTAAAGAAGAAATCGGGGCTGCTGTTAAAAATTCAAGCAGAGGCATGATAATTTTTACGCATCTTGTGAGAATTTATACAGAAATGAGCGATTTATTGATAACAACGCGATTCTAAAAATTATAATTTAGATAAAAAAGTATAAAAGGATCTAGTAAAACGATTAATATCATAATTTTTATCAGTTTTCATTTTACTGTCATACAAGGCAATATAATCGAATCAACAGTAGTCATATTTTGAAGAGAGAGCGAGATATGGCTTCTGTTTTCTTATTTTTACTGTATAAATTTTACACTGGCTAATATTTATACATAAAAACGATTAAAACTATTTTATAAAGTATTTCTCAAAATTGTTATACATCTCTACTATAGATCTCAGATTCTATCGCTGTAGTTTCTTCTTTTAGTATATTTTGAATGTGTTTTTCAATGCTTATCCAACCTCTGGATAAGCTTTTTTTTTTGCTTCATGTAAATGTCATTGGTATTGCAGGCGGTGCAGGCTAGGTTTGGTAGAGCTTTAACAAAATCATGCGAATACAGATGAACTATAGAATTAATATAACGTTGCAGAAGGTGTACTGGTCTACCTTCAAACTACTACTCAGCAGGTGGGTAGTAGGGCAATATTTTTTTCATAATCAGCATCGCAAAGAAACAACTTTGCGCTTTATTTGAATATGAAAGGAATTAAATAACGATGAAGAAAACAATGTTTATGCTGTCATTACTCACAGGCTTTACTTTATTTGCTGTGGGATGTTCATCTCAAGATACGGTGTCAGCACCTGAAACTTCACAATTAAATAGTGCACCTGCTCCGCAAGCACAATCAACAGCAACCGTACAAGCCGATCCGAGTGTGCAAAGTTCAGATGGTATTCAATCTGCACCTGCTTTAGAGGGGCAAGCACCACAAGCGACTGCGCAATAAACCGCATTTATCTCCGCATCAACTTTAATTTATTAGGTTGATGGTCCATTCAAAATAGACAGAAGAAAAGATGCCTCTTCTGTCTATTTCGCTCTGTATTATTATTATGCAATTCATACGAACCTAAACACTACGCTGTCACATAGGATAAAAATACTCGGCACTTTTATACGATTGTAGTGGCCATTATAAAAGTGATAGACCAATTATGGCCTAATGGTGGTGTATGAGAATGAGGCAAGGTTGCCATAAAAAAGCCTATAGCAATGCTATAGGCTTTTTTTGAAGTAATAACGCGATTTAATCTCGATTATCTTGTCGACGATCTTCCCAACGTTTACGTTGTTCATCACGTTGCTGATCTAGACGTTGACGGCGTTGATCAGCAGTTTGTTTGCGTTGCTCATAGTTACGGTCTTGTTCACGTTTTTTACGCTCCCATTCGGCACGCTTTTCACGTTCTTTTTGGGCTTGTTGGCGTTGTTGTTCATTTCGTTGGCGCTCAAGCTCATTTTGTCTGCGCTCCTGAATTTGTTGTTGCTGACGCTTTTGTTCCCATTGCTGACGTTCATAGAGCTGTTTACGTCGTTCTTGTTCTAGACGGTTACGTTGCTGTTGATATTCCCAGCGCTGGCGGTCTCTTTCACGATCGTATCGTGCATCATAACCGCGATCGGATTGGCGTTGATCGTAACGACCATCGTAATAACCATCTTCTGGAAATGCCACACATCCTACAGCCATAAACGCAGTGGCCAATGAAACTGCAATAATTTTAGTCGTCATAGTGATGTCCTCTATAAATGGGAGCAGCAAAATAACTCCACAAATTAAGAAATAATTGTCAATGACAAGTGATTTAAATAAGCTTAGCTTAATGAAATGATATCTGTGTATGCAGATGTTGTGACTTGTATACAAGTATGGTCACATAAGCATTGATCATGTAGAAAGTATGAAGAAAGCCAAGGAAAAAAATAGCAATGACCGCTTTTAATCAAAACTTGCAACAACTATTAGAAAAAGGCCAAGGCACGGCTGCACGCGCACTCGATAAACTTCCGAGTTTCGTACAAGATAGTTTAGCCAAAGCATTGGGTTATCCTTATATATTTCCAGATCTTGATCCTTTCATTAAATGCATGATGGCAGCTCAGCTGAAGCAGGGTCGTCAGGGTTTTATTGGCGCAGATTATGAAAAATCGCGTAAGCAATTTGATTTACAAATGCAGTCGTTACGCAATAAAGTTACTGCGGTGAAACATGTAGAGGACTTACGATTACCATTACAGAGTGGCACTGTTTTTGCGCGCCATTATCATCCTGCGCCAGGCAAAAAACTGCCTTTAATCGTGTTTTATCATGGCGGTGGTTTTGTTGTTGGAAGTTTGGATACACATGATGAAGCATGCCGTTTATTGGCTGTCCATGCGAAAGCACAAGTGTTAAGTATTGATTATCCGTTGGCGCCAGAAGCGAGTCCAAAGCAATTAATACAATGTTGTGAAGATGCATTGGCTTGGGTATTTCAAAACAGCAAACAATTAAAAGTTTTAAAAGGGCGTATTGCTGTTGCGGGAGATAGCGCAGGCGCTAATATTGCAACAGTTGTTGCACAGCGTACAGCGCAAAAAGCTTATGCACCTCATGCGCAATTGTTGATTTATCCTGTTGTTGATTTTAAAAGCCGTCATCCTTCATTTTTTGCTTATAAAGATGGTTTAGTGTTGACGGGTGGCGATGTTGATCACGTCACTGCTTTTTATGCAGAGCAGCATCAAGTTGAACTTGATGATCCGCTGATTTCACCGACTTATGGCAAATTAAAAGGGCTTGCGCCAGCTTTTATTGTTACAGCTGGGCATGATCTATTGCATGATGAAGGCGAAATTTATTCACACAAATTACGCCAACAGGGTGTCGCTTTACATTATCAAGAATACTTAGACCAAACTCATGGTTTTATTAACTTAACGACTGTCTCTACACGTGCGAAAAAATATCACATCGAGCTGAGTAAGAATTTCCGTAAATTTTGGGATAAGAAAAATAGCTAAAGACATGGTTTCACGTGAAACCATGTTATCTGTCTTTTATTTTAGCTTCAGGAAATAGCAGGCTAAATTTCGGCACAAAAAAGCTCTGTAATAAGCGTGCTTGAGAAAAGTCTGGAAATAGCCCTTGGCTATCTGACCATTTTACGCCAGCTAATTTTGCAATATGCCCTCTAAACTGGGGGGCAAAGCTGTAGCGTTTATTTTGCCAAGTTTGTCGGATTTGCAAAATTGAAGATGGAATGTGATGACTATTAATATAAAACAGCTTAGGTTTTTTTGCTTTATATAGGGTTAAGGTGAAGTGTTGGCCTGCAACACGAACTGTACACGTGAGGCCAAGTTTTGTATCTCGCCATTCAAATTGTGCCAGTTCTTTTGGAATTCCCCAAAGAGTCTGTCCGTGAGTGACTGAAGCAAGTGTAGAAACATAGATTTTAGGAATAGAACTTAACACTCTCTTACTAATCAGTGGGTGATCCAAAATCAACAATTCATCATAAGCACCAACAGGTGAGCTTTCATAACGAACCAACATTACTTGAATCATTCTCCCAATTGGGGAAGGGGAGTGATGGAGGATAGCTGATTGTTGAATAAAACGAGGCGTTACCCAGTAATTTAAAATAAAACCAGCGCCTTGTAGTTTCCAAGGAGGCGGGGATTGAATCACTTCTGTAGTGATTGCTGGTATCTGCATTTTTTTTCTCATTTTGATTAATGCTTTATTTCTCATGAAAGACTAAAATACATACAGTGACAAGCACAACTTCATATAGATGAGTGAGCAAATGTTAAAACATACTTTTATTGTATTGACGGCAACGTTAAGTAGCTTTGGTGTATTCGCACAAAATACATTGGTTGAAATGAATACCAACGTGGGGAATATTGAGATTGAATTGTTTAACGACAAAGCGCCAATTTCAGTAAAAAACTTTGAAGATTATGCAAAATCCGGTTTTTATAATGGCACAGTGTTTCATCGTGTCATTCCAGGCTTCATGATCCAAGGTGGTGGCTTAGAAAGTAACTTGGTCGAAAAGACGATAGAAAAAGCCCCTATTAAAAATGAATCTTCAAATGGTTTAAAAAATAAACGTGGCACATTAGCGATGGCTCGTACAAACGATCCTAACTCCGCACGTAGCCAATTCTTTATTAATACCGTGGATAACGACTTTTTAAACAAAAGTGCGATGAATGCTGGATATGCCGTGTTTGGTCAAGTGACAAAAGGTATGGATATCGTCGAAAAAATTGAAAAAACAGCAACTGGCAATCGTGGCATGTACCAAAATGTACCAACACAATCGATTGTTATTCAGAGTGTGAAGATAAAAGCACCAAAAGAGAACAAGTAGCCAAAAAAAAGCCCATTCATAAAAAATTAATATTAAATTATTAAAATCATGTGTTTGGGCTTTATTGTGTATAAATATAAAACAAAACAGTGCGTAAAAAAGAAACACACGATAAAACAATTGATTAAAAGCACTTGCAATGATTTCGAAATGGTCTAGAATGCATCCCATACCGACGAGATAGACGGAAACGAACGAAGCTAGACGCTGAGTTGTTAAGTATATCGAAGTCCAGCTTCTAGCACTGACGAGGTGTTAGAAAGATCATTAAGAGATTATGAAGAACAACTTGTGTGGATTTTTACTGGTTGATCAATCGAATATATTTTCATTGATAATTGGTAGAAATTTCTCGAAGTTTATTTGAGCAAATATTTGTCAGTAATTGATGAGCCAAGATTGGTACCCTTTAAAGGTACTATTGATTTTAAACTGAAGAGTTTGATCATGGCTCAGATTGAACGCTGGCGGCAGGCTTAACACATGCAAGTCGAGCGGGAATAGGTAGCTTGCTACCGATTTCTAGCGGCGGACGGGTGAGTAATGCTTAGGAATCTGCCTATTAGTGGGGGACAACATTTCGAAAGGGATGCTAATACCGCATACGCCCTACGGGGGAAAGCAGGGGATCTTCGGACCTTGCGCTAATAGATGAGCCTAAGTCAGATTAGCTAGTTGGTGGGGTAAAGGCCTACCAAGGCGACGATCTGTAGCGGGTCTGAGAGGATGATCCGCCACACTGGGACTGAGACACGGCCCAGACTCCTACGGGAGGCAGCAGTGGGGAATATTGGACAATGGGGGGAACCCTGATCCAGCCATGCCGCGTGTGTGAAGAAGGCCTTTTGGTTGTAAAGCACTTTAAGCGAGGAGGAGGCTACTCTAGTTAATACCTAGGGATAGTGGACGTTACTCGCAGAATAAGCACCGGCTAACTCTGTGCCAGCAGCCGCGGTAATACAGAGGGTGCGAGCGTTAATCGGATTTACTGGGCGTAAAGCGTACGTAGGCGGCTTTTTAAGTCGGATGTGAAATCCCTGAGCTTAACTTAGGAATTGCATTCGATACTGGGAAGCTAGAGTATGGGAGAGGATGGTAGAATTCCAGGTGTAGCGGTGAAATGCGTAGAGATCTGGAGGAATACCGATGGCGAAGGCAGCCATCTGGCCTAATACTGACGCTGAGGTACGAAAGCATGGGGAGCAAACAGGATTAGATACCCTGGTAGTCCATGCCGTAAACGATGTCTACTAGCCGTTGGGGCCTTTGAGGCTTTAGTGGCGCAGCTAACGCGATAAGTAGACCGCCTGGGGAGTACGGTCGCAAGACTAAAACTCAAATGAATTGACGGGGGCCCGCACAAGCGGTGGAGCATGTGGTTTAATTCGATGCAACGCGAAGAACCTTACCTGGTCTTGACATAGTAAGAACTTTCCAGAGATGGATTGGTGCCTTCGGGAACTTACATACAGGTGCTGCATGGCTGTCGTCAGCTCGTGTCGTGAGATGTTGGGTTAAGTCCCGCAACGAGCGCAACCCTTTTCCTTATTTGCCAGCGGTTCGGCCGGGAACTTTAAGGATACTGCCAGTGACAAACTGGAGGAAGGCGGGGACGACGTCAAGTCATCATGGCCCTTACGACCAGGGCTACACACGTGCTACAATGGTCGGTACAAAGGGTTGCTACCTCGCGAGAGGATGCTAATCTCAAAAAGCCGATCGTAGTCCGGATTGGAGTCTGCAACTCGACTCCATGAAGTCGGAATCGCTAGTAATCGCGGATCAGAATGCCGCGGTGAATACGTTCCCGGGCCTTGTACACACCGCCCGTCACACCATGGGAGTTTGTTGCACCAGAAGTAGGTAGTCTAACCGTAAGGAGGACGCTTACCACGGTGTGGCCGACGACTGGGGTGAAGTCGTAACAAGGTAGCCGTAGGGGAACCTGCGGCTGGATCACCTCCTTAACGAAAGATTGGCGACTGGTAAGAATCCACAACAAGTTGTTCTTCATGACGATGTATCTGAGGGTCTGTAGCTCAGTTGGTTAGAGCACACGCTTGATAAGCGTGGGGTCACAAGTTCAAGTCTTGTCAGACCCACCAAATCTGACTAACGAAATATTTGAATAAAATATGAGAGCAAACAGAAAACAGAGACATTGACTTAATTGATAAGCTGGGGACTTAGCTTAGTTGGTAGAGCGCCTGCTTTGCACGCAGGAGGTCAGGAGTTCGACTCTCCTAGTCTCCACCATACATCGCAAAGCGATGTATAAAAGACAAGTTAATAAATGAACAGTCAGCTGACTGTTAGTTTAGTCTTTAAGCGATCAAGTGCTTAGGTTATAGAGCTTAGCAACAAACTAGCGTAGAATGCGCTTCATTGTTATTAAGCTCTGTGATTTATCACAGCAACATGACCTGACGAAGGCATGTTAAATCATTAACAGAATATATTTGAGTTGAAATAATTTGTTCATACTCATAACTGACATTAACACTAACAGTGATTTATTACTGTGATGTGAAGATAGAAGCTATGAGTTACTAGCGAAATTAACTGAATCAAGCGTTTTGGTATATGAATCTAATTGAAGCTGTACAGTGCTTAAATGCACAAGACGCCAACTGTATGAGTAAGTCGTAAGACAAACTCTGTTGCTTATCCTACTTGTAAGGATAAACGACTGTTTGGGGTTGTATAGTCAAGTAATTAAGTGCATGTGGTGGATGCCTTGGCAGTCAGAGGCGATGAAAGACGTAATAGCCTGCGATAAGCTTCGGGGAGGCGGCAAATATCCTATGATCCGGAGATTTCTGAATGGGGAAACCCACCTATCGTAAGGTAGGTATCGCAACATGAATACATAGTGTTGCGAGGCAAACGAGGGGAAGTGAAACATCTCAGTACCCTTAGGAAAAGAAATCAATTGAGATTCCCTCAGTAGCGGCGAGCGAACGGGGAACAGCCCATTAAGTCATATAAGTTCTAGTGGAATGCTCTGGGAAGTGCAACCATAGTGGGTGATAGTCCTGTACACGAAAGGGCTTATATGATGATGTCGAGTAGGGCGAGGCACGTGAAACCTTGTCTGAATATGGGGGGACCATCCTCCAAGGCTAAATACTCCTGACTGACCGATAGTGAACCAGTACCGTGAGGGAAAGGCGAAAAGAACCCCTGTGAGGGGAGTGAAATAGATCCTGAAACCGCATGCATACAAGCAGTGGGAGCCGACTTGTTCGGTGACTGCGTACCTTTTGTATAATGGGTCAGCGACTTACATTCAGTAGCAAGGTTAACCGTATAGGGGAGCCGTAGGGAAACCGAGTCTTAATAGGGCGTTTAGTTGCTGGGTGTAGACCCGAAACCAGGTGATCTATCCATGAGCAGGTTGAAGGTTGGGTAACACTAACTGGAGGACCGAACCCACTGTCGTTGAAAAGCCAGGGGATGACTTGTGGATAGGGGTGAAAGGCTAATCAAACTTGGTGATAGCTGGTTCTCCCCGAAAGCTATTTAGGTAGCGCCTCGGACGAATACCATTGGGGGTAGAGCACTGTTTCGGCTAGGGGGTCATCCCGACTTACCAAACCGATGCAAACTCCGAATACCAATGAGTACTATCCGGGAGACAGACTGCGGGTGCTAACGTCCGTAGTCAAGAGGAAAACAATCCAGACCGCCAGCTAAGGCCCCTAAATTATAGTTAAGTGGGAAACGATGTGGGAAGGCATAGACAGCTAGGAGGTTGGCTTAGAAGCAGCCACCCTTTAAAGAAAGCGTAATAGCTCACTAGTCGAGTCGGCCTGCGCGGAAGATGTAACGGGGCTAAAACTATATGCCGAAGCTGCGGATTTGCAATTTATTGCAAGTGGTAGGGGAGCGTTCTGTAAGCCGATGAAGGTGGATTGAGAAGTCTGCTGGAGGTATCAGAAGTGCGAATGCTGACGTGAGTAACGACAAAACGGGTGAAAAACCCGTTCGCTGAAAGACCAAGGGTTCCAGTCCAACGTTAATCGGGGCTGGGTGAGTCGACCCCTAAGGCGAGGCCGAGAGGCGTAGTCGATGGGAAATTGGTTAATATTCCAATACTTCTGTGTAATGCGATGAGAGGACGGAGTAAGTTAAGTCAGCCTGGCGTTGGTTGTCCAGGTGAAAGGATGTAGGCATGTATCTTAGGCAAATCCGGGGTACTCTATGCTGAGATCTGATAGCAAGCTGTACTTGTACAGTGAAGTGGCTGATACTATGCTTCCAGGAAAAGTCTCTAAGCTTCAGTTACACAGGAATCGTACCCGAAACCGACACAGGTGGTCAGGTCGAGTAGACCAAAGCGCTTGAGAGAACTCTGCTGAAGGAACTAGGCAAAATGGTACCGTAACTTCGGGAGAAGGTACGCTGCTGACGGTGATGGAACTTGCTTCCTGAGCTATCGGCAGCCACAGAAACCAGGCCCCTGCAACTGTTTATTAAAAACATAGCACTCTGCAAACACGAAAGTGGACGTATAGGGTGTGATGCCTGCCCGGTGCTGGAAGGTTAATTGATGGGGTTAGCGTAAGCGAAGCTCTTGATCGAAGCCCCAGTAAACGGCGGCCGTAACTATAACGGTCCTAAGGTAGCGAAATTCCTTGTCGGGTAAGTTCCGACCTGCACGAATGGCATAATGATGGGGGCGCTGTCTCCAGCAGAGGCTCAGTGAAATCGAAATCGCCGTGAAGATGCGGTGTACCCGCGGCTAGACGGAAAGACCCCGTGAACCTTTACTGCAGCTTGACATTGAACTTTGATCTTACTTGTGTAGGATAGGTGGGAGGCTTTGAAGCAGCGACGCTAGTTGCTGTGGAGCCAATCTTGAAATACCACCCTGGTAATATTGAGGTTCTAACTCTGCTCCATTATCTGGAGCGAGGACCATGTCTGGTGGGTAGTTTGACTGGGGCGGTCTCCTCCTAAAGAGTAACGGAGGAGTACGAAGGTGCGCTCAGCGTGGTCGGAAATCACGCGTAGAGTATAAAGGCAAAAGCGCGCTTAACTGCGAGACCCACAAGTCGAGCAGGTACGAAAGTAGGTCTTAGTGATCCGGTGGTTCTGTATGGAAGGGCCATCGCTCAACGGATAAAAGGTACTCTGGGGATAACAGGCTGATACCGCCCAAGAGTTCATATCGACGGCGGTGTTTGGCACCTCGATGTCGGCTCATCTCATCCTGGGGCTGAAGCAGGTCCCAAGGGTATGGCTGTTCGCCATTTAAAGAGGTACGCGAGCTGGGTTTAGAACGTCGTGAGACAGTTCGGTCCCTATCTACCGTGGGCGCTGGAAATTTGAGAGGATCTGCTCCTAGTACGAGAGGACCAGAGTGGACGAACCTCTGGTGTACCGGTTGTGACGCCAGTCGCATCGCCGGGTAGCTATGTTCGGAAGGGATAACCGCTGAAAGCATCTAAGCGGGAAGCCTACCTCAAGATAAGATTTCCCTAGGAATTTATTCCTCTAAAGAGCCGTTGAAGACTACGACGTTGATAGGTTGGATGTGGAAGTGCGGTGACGCATGAAGCTGACCAATACTAATTGCTCGTGAGGCTTGACTATACAACACCCAAACAGTTGTTGTACGAACTGCGCAAGCAGTGAGCAGAGATTGATTCATTAAAGACCAAACGGTCTTGAAATACTTGATTCAGCTAACGCTAGAACATACAATTCGACTCAGATATGATCTGTTAATAACTCATTTGACGAAAGTTCGGCATCCAAGTAAGACCAAACGAGTAAGCATCCAAGTTGTGCTGGCGACAATAGCAAGAGTGAACCACCTGATCCCTTCCCGAACTCAGAAGTGAAACCTCTTAGCGCTGATGGTAGTGTGGGGTTACCCATGTGAGAGTAAGTCATCGCCAGCTCATTATTCGAAACACCCCCTGACTAGTGCAGGGGGTGTTTTTTTATGTGTGAAATATTGAAATATATGCATAGATTGTTCATTTACAGGTTTGTAAGTTGATGAAAACTCAGTAAATGAATGTTTATAAATTGAAAATAAAGATAATGATTTAAAATCAAGTACAGTTTTAAGCTTGTTGACATGAATCATTCGGTAGACGTGTTATTTTTAAAGATTTAGTATTCTAAAAAGTTATAGTATTTATAAAATAAAATGTTTAAAAATTGAGCTGTTTTAGTGATCATTCAGTCGCAATATATTATAAAAGTAGAATGTTTTGTGTAGAAATTACAGAATTTTTTGAAAAAAGTGGGTATTGTTAAAGGCATATAAAGACGATTTATTTTCAAAATTTTAACCAAGTTTTTTCTATAAATTGGTCTGTTTGTCATTTAGACGAGCATGCTCAAAAGGTGTGTATCTGAATCAAACAACAAAAATTAGTTTTATGGTCTTTTGATGTTAACGATATAACCACAATAAGTTGCATGTAAAAGGGCCTAAGGTTTAGGTGTTGTATGTCGGATAATCGTGAGAATTGGTCTGCACGATCAGGGTTTATTATTGCAGCTATTGGTTCTGCAGTAGGTTTAGGTAATATTTGGCGTTTTCCATACGTAGCGTATGAAAATGGTGGCGGGGCATTTTTAGTTCCTTATTTAATTGCAATTTTTGCTGCAGGTTTACCATTATTATTCTTGGACTATGCGGTAGGCCATAAATTTCGTAAAGCGCCACCAACGGCTTATAAGAAACTTATGAACGCTGAGTCTCTAGGCTGGTGGCAAGTCATGGTGACATTGGTGATTGGTATTTATTATGCCAGTGTACTGTCATGGGCTGGCAGTTATATGTTCTATTCATTTGGGCAAAAATGGGGAGCTGATACGCAAGCCTTTTTCTTTTCGACATATTTACAAAATGGCGAAGGCTTAGCTTTAGGTTTTGTACCGACCTTATTCTTTGGTTTGGTTGCTGTTTGGGCTGTAGTGATGTTCATCCTATATGGCGGTGTGCGTCGTGGCGTTGAATTAGCAAATAAAATCTTTATGCCGTTATTAGTGATTTTATTTACCATTTTAGTGATTCAAGCTGTACGTTTGCCTGGTGCAACAGAGGGTTTAAATGCTTTCTTTACGCCAAATTGGGATGCAATGACCAATTATAAAGTTTGGTTAGCTGCCTTTGGTCATATTTTCTTTTCGTTGTCAGTGGGCTTCGGCATCATGCTGACCTATGCATCGTATTTAAAGAAGAAGACTAATTTAACTGGATCTGGTGTCGTTGTAGCTTTAGCGAATTCTTCATTTGAAATTTTAGCAGGTATTGGTGTATTTGCAGCGCTTGGCTTTATGGCACATAGTGCTGGGGCAAGTGTACAAGATGTTGTATCTGGCGGTATTGGTCTAGCATTTATTGCTTTCCCTAAAATTATTTCAAGTATGGGTGCTGGCGGCGATCTATTTGGTTTCTTGTTCTTTGCGTCATTGGTTGTTGCTGGTATTACTTCCATGGTAAGTATTTTGGAAGTGCCGATTGCTTCTTTTCAAGATAAATTGGCTTGGTCGCGTAAGAAGTCTGTAACGATTATTGCTGGTGGTTCAGCAGTTGTATCTACGCTTATTTTCTCGACTCATAGCGCAATTACATTTGTAGATATCATTGATTACTTTGCCAATAACATTGGTATTGTTGGTGGTGGTTTATTGTCTATTATTTTGGTTTCTTGGTTCCGTCGTCCATTGTTGCAACAATTACAAGCACATGTGAATGAATACTCAAGTATTAAATTAGGTAAAGGTTGGAATTTCCTTGTTACCGTGATTACACCATTATCTTTATTAGTTGCACTTGTGTTGACTTTTAAGTCGATTATGCTTGAAGGCTATGGTGGTTATGCATCGCATATTTTATGGATTGTAGGTGGCGGTACGATGGCATTCTTAATTCTTGGT
Organism: Acinetobacter cumulans; assembly: GCF_003024525.3. Classification (GTDB taxonomy): domain Bacteria; phylum Pseudomonadota; class Gammaproteobacteria; order Pseudomonadales; family Moraxellaceae; genus Acinetobacter; species Acinetobacter cumulans. Next base: position 29,993 of record NZ_CP035934.2, read on the forward strand.
GCGATTGTATTGGCCTGTTTCAAAGATAAAGTAGTTGAGGAGAAATGATATGAATACATCTGCAATGATTATGATGATTATTTCTATGGTATTACTTTGGGGTGGGTTAGTTTTGGCGACTGTTCATCTTGTGAAACATCCAGATGAGGAAGATTGAGACTACTCATTCTTTTATTTTAAAAATTTAAAAAAACCAGACTAAAAGTCTGGTTTTTTTTTTAAATATTTTATTTTTTGATAAAAATTATGAGTAGTTATTAGATCTCTTTCATAAATCAAAAAAAGATCTTTCTTTTGCCGATTATTTGTACCAAAGAATCTTAAATAATCGAGCATAATCTGCGTATGAAATATATCGATTCAAAGAAGCTTTCTGAAACACAGTTTAAGCGATACACAGGCATCTCATGGTCAACATTTTATTTAATGGTTGAGCAATTACAGAAGCATATTCCTGCGAAAGGCAGACCCTCTAAATTGAGCATAGAGGATCAGATTCTTCTATGCTTAAGTTATTGGCGTGAATACCGAACATTATTTCATGTGGCAACTAGTTATGGCGTGTCAGAGCCCACTGCTTCAAGAATTGTCCGCCATGTAGAGATTGCCTGATCAAGTCCAATCTATTCAATCTACCGAAGCATTTGCCCGAAGGTGAAGGCATTGACTGGAATGCGGTGATTGTAGATGCCACAGAAATTCCAATACAAAGGCCTAAAAAAACAGAAGAAAAGCTATAGTGGCAAAAAGAAGGCACATACTTTCAAAGTGCAGGCCATCATTCATTATCAAACTCGAAAAATCCTAAGTTTATGCACGAGTCGTGGTGCCGTACATGACTTCGAACTCTTCAAACGCAACTTGAATCAGATTCCTACAGGTGCCTTTATCCTTGCTGATAAGGGTTATCAAGGAATTTATACAGTGTATCCAAACAGCTTGTTGCCATTAAAAGCAAAGAAGCGCTGTAAACTTGATCCTGAACTCAAAATTTACAATCAGGAAATTAATAAAAGAAGAATAGGGATTGAGCATGTATTTGGCTGTTTGAAAACCTTCAAAATCCTTGCTGAGCGATATCGTAACCGTGGCAAAAGATTGGGCTTAAGATTCAATTTAATTGCGGGAATCTATAATATGGAACTGAGTGAAAAATGACTTATGAAAGAAGTCTATTGGTTGAATAATAATTATATAAATAGAGTTAAGAATTTTTAAAATTTGATGTTATTAAATCTAATATTAGAGTGTTGTGTTAAGTTTATTTATTTGAATAGATTTGAAAAAAAATAAATAATGTAATCTACAGTATAGAAAATATACTGATTTTTATGGAATAATGTATAAATATGTGAACTAATATTATGTTTTGTTTTTTTATGTGCATTGGGTGGCGGGCGATATTTTGAATAATATAAAAAAGAACAGACTTCTTGCATCAATGACTCTATTGTTTTCGAGTAGTTTATATGCCTTTCCTTTACCTGGTAGTTATATTTCTAATATTGCATCTGGTGATTATGTTGATGAAACGGGCAGTACCTTAGTCGTCAATTCAAACCCTGTTTCGCTCGAAGTTCAAAAAATATTGGCACTGACATTGGTGCAAAATCAGCAACAACAAAGCACGATTGGTGGATTGGTAAATTTTCCACATGTTTTGACCAACACAGGTAATACTTCTGATCGCTATGCCTTAAGTTTGACTCATTCTGTGAGTGATGAGTTTGATTTAGCTTCTATTAAGGTTTATGCCGACCGTGATCAAAATGGTGTTCCAGATGATAATGTGGATTTACTGTTACCAAATTCATCGATTGATTTGAAGGCAGGGGAGTCACTTTCGATTGTCGCTGTTGGAACTGTACCGAGCTCTGTGCTTGCCAATCAAAAAAGTATTTTTGAGTTAAAAGCAACAAGCCAAACAACGAATACGATTGATGCACGTGTCAATGACACGGTTGCAGTAGTTGATGATGCTGTAATTTCAGTGGTAAAGGCTCAAGATAAAAGTCAAGGTAATGAACAAGAGCTTATCACCTATACCTTAACCTATCGAAATAACGGTACAGATACCGCTAAATTAACGATTACAGATTTACTGGATGATTCCTTAGAGTATGTGGAGAAAAGTGCTCATTGGAATCAGAATTCCATTGCGCTGACAGATAGTAATGATACCGAAAATGAAATTAATAAGGGCATCAGCTATCAATTACTTTCTGATCAGAAAACTATAAAAGCTGAAATTCAGTCAGTTCCACCATTGACCTCAGGCACATTGAGTTTTCAAGTTCGTGTAAAAAATACAGATAAAAATAAGATTCCGAATACTGCAAAATATACTTATGTAGGTGAGAAATCTAAAGTACCTTATAACCAAGATTCGAATACGGTCCACTATACGCTGTTGCCATCTTTGGGGGTTGTACTCAACAATAACCCTAACAGCAATAGTGATGCTGGTAATCCAAATGTGGATCCAGACAACTTGTCGACCATTAATGAGTTAAAACCTGGTAAACAAGTTTTTTTCCAAAACTATGTTTGGAATAAGGGAAATATTACCGATGTTTATAATCTGAGTTATAGCACGGCAAATTTACCTGAATGTGCCCAAGTCCGCCTGTATCATAAAGATGGTAAAACCCTGCTGACCGATACCAATGGTGATGGTATCGTTGATACAGGTTCTTTGGCTAGTTCTGCTGTTAAAGAGATTCGTGTTGCTGTATTGGCATCTACGAGCTGCAATACTGAAAAGAGTAATATCGTCATAGATGTGGTCGCTACGTCTGTACTTTCAAGTGATATCTCTAACCCTACGCGCAATGTCATTACTAAATTAGTGGCCTCATCTTCAGAAAGTGATCTGTATAACTCAGATAACACAGGTAAAGATGTTGGCAAAATTGACAACAATGGTAATGCATGGCTGAAAAAGTCAGTTTTGGATGGCAAAGTTGTATTTCCATTAATTGCCGAAAACAAGTCAACTCAAAGCAATAACTACAATTTATTTGCCTCTTTCTCAGCTATGGATGTACAAAATATTTCAGTTGTTACTGCCTCTGGTTTTACTGTGAAGTTTTATGAGGGGGATGCCACGTGTTCAAATTTGGGCAAACAAATTACCAATACTGGAACGATGGCAGCAGGGGCCACAAAGGCCTATTGTGCGGTTATTCAGGTTGATGCTTCTCAACAGAATTTTGTGAAACCCATCTGGTTTGCCATTCAATCGCCTGTAAATCAACAGGCCGACGTCATTAAAAATGAAATTTCGAGTAGTACTGCACGTCAGCTGATTTTAAGTAACGATCAGCAAGGTCAGGTGAGTGTTGGTGGTACGATTGTTTATGTTCATACTTTAAAAAATACAGGGACAATCACAGAGGGCGCTGACCAAGGCTCAGTTGTAAAACTAAAAGTGAATCCGCAGAAACCGGATGACAACTTTATTTACAGTCTTTATTACGATGTGAATAAAGATGGAAAAATTGATCCCTCTGATAAATTTATTGATGCAAATACAGATTTAAATTCACTTAGTGCTGGATTAGGTATTGCACCTGATCGAGATATTCAAATATTACTCAAGGTTCAAGCACCAGTCACATCAACTCATGGGGTTGTGAGTGTTGCAGATCTTATTGTTGAGGCAGGAACTTTTGCCAATATTAAATTGGAAAATCTTAAAAATACGGATGTGACTACTGTATCAACATCTGCGATGCAACTGCTGAAATATCAAGTTAAAGCACCGACTTGCACGATGACATTTGATCCAGCCAATGTCACATCACTGAGCTTTAGTGCACAGCCTCTGATTATCAAACCGAATGAATGTGTCATTTATAAGTTAGAAGTTGAAAATAGAGGCTCGTCTATTGTCACGAATGTGCAGTTTCAGGACGCTGTTCCTGCTTATACCACATTAGTGGGCACACCATTTTTAGTACCTGCAGGTGTTAACGCTTCAACTGCAGATAGTATTACAGGGACCATTGCAAGTTTGTCATCTGGTCAAATGGCGAATATGTATTTCATGATTCGTGTGAACCCATAAGAGTAAAGGCTTTCAGAAATGTTTAAAGAAAAAATAATGGTTCGAAGCCTACGTTGGGCAATCTCTGGATTGTTGGGTTTAACTGTATCTACTGGAGTAATGGCTGAAACGTCAATGGTCATTAGTAATATGGCCACAGGTGAATATAAGGAAGAAGGTTCAACACTAGTTCAAACTTCGCGTTCAAACTTGGTGCAAACCACGATTATTCCAGCGTACAGTTTTACATTGGTGAATAATAATAATGTTTACGGCGTAGCCAATCAGCCAATTTATTTTAACCATGTGCTGACCAATACGAGTAATGCGAAGGACAGTTATAACTTAAGTATAGATAATATTTCAGGGCCTATATCCCAACCTGGTTATGCGGTTTACCTGGATAAAAATCGTGATGGCATACCAGATAATGATCAGCCCATCACCAATTATGCGCTCAATGCTGGAGAATCCATTGCATTGATTGTAAAAGCATTACTGGGTACAGCTGTAGCAAATGCGACAGGATCTTTAAGGCTTACAGCAACATCAAATCAATTGGGTACAGCTGGGGCGATTAGCAATACCGATACAGTCACTATTTCAGATAAAGCTGTAATGACGATTCGTAAAGCATTTAATAAAAGCACCGTCGTTGCAAATGATGAAGCAATCGTTCGTCTCACTTATTTTAATAATGGTACTGAAAGTGGTGAAGTAGACATCACGGATGTGTTAAATACAGCTGAATTGACTTATGTGAAAGGATCAGAAGTTTGGAATGGCCTTGCACTTAATCCATCGAACGTGGTTGGTGATGATCCAGCGGGTATTAATTATTATCTAGATACGGATAATAAAACCATTCGTGCAACAATCACCAAAGTTCCTGCGAATGCTCAGGGGTATATAGAGTTTAAAGTAAAGGTTGTAAAGCCTACACCAGGGCAAATTCCTAACGTTGCTCACCTTAACTATGATCATGATAAAGATACAGATACAGCTAAATTAACGACACAATCCAATACTGCTTATTTGGAAATTTTACCCGTGCATGGTGTGATTATTAATGCTGATGCTGGTTCGGCTTCAAATGCTAATGATATTGACAATAAAGGATCAGTCGCTACAGGTACAACAGTGCTGTTTAATAACTGGGTGTGGAATACAGGCAATGCCACTGACCGCTTTAATTTGACTTTGGGAACACATAATTTTCCAGCAGGAACTGTACTCGAGTTTTACCGTGAAGATGGTATAACTCCACTGTTTGATACTAATGGCGATGGGGTTGTTGATACAGGCTATCTGGCCGCAGGCGCGAGTTTACCGATTGTTGTTAAAGCGATTTTCCCCAAAGATTACATAGACAACAGTAATACTGTATTTGCGGTCCATCCAAAGGCGCAGTCGATTGGTGATTTAAACAAAACAGATACTGTAATTGACCAAGTAAAATTAATCCAAAGCATAGTGTCTCGAACTGTTGATTTAATTAACCAGCCTGAAACAACCAATAATGGTTTGGGCAATGGGGCAGTATCAAATAATGGTGCAGCATGGAAAACCTTGACGGGTGAAAATGGTCAAACAGTCATTTTCCCGCTCAAAGTTACGCATAGCGGTCTAGCAACAGCCTATCAGTTCAGTGCAGATGATGACGGCGTATTTACCACTTTAAAATTACCCGTGGGTGTAACGGGTGTGCGTTATTTTGAAACAACAAATAACTGTAGCGCTTTAGGTAAAGAAATATCGTCTACACGCCTTTTGCAAAATGGCGAGTCGCAAGTTTATTGTGCTGTTGTGAGTATTGATATCACAGCAGAAACAGCAACAACACAGATTTATTTTAGAGCTACTTCTTCAGAGTTGCCTTCTCCTAATGCGCAAAATGGCTACGACACGATTCACAACGCGATTAGTATTCGCTCAAAAAACAGCTCAGGTACGATTAGTTTAGATCCTGACTTGCGTGGGCAAATTGCACCTGGTGGCACCATTACCTATAGCCATATTTTAAAGCAATGGGGCGATCAAACATTAAAGCCAACAGATAGCTTAACCGTTGAAAATGACCAGCAAGGTTTTATTACAACGCTATATTTTGATGGCAATGATAATGGTGTGTTGGATGCTAGCGATGTGTTGATAACGAATTTATCTGTTGTGCCTACTTCTATGCTGACAGAGAAAAAGCCGATTCGCATTTTTGCCAAAGTTGAAAATTCATCTTATGGCACAGTTGGGGTAACCAATACCTCTGTTATTCGCTTAAAAGATGGTGTCACTGAGCTCGATAGTGCAACGGATATCACCACAATTACGACTTCACCTATGCGTTTAACCAAATTGCAGGCCAAAGATAATAATTGTGATGGCCAGGAAGAGGGGGCATTCACCACGAATGTTTTGCCGATTACTAAAAATACTGATGGTTCGGGACAGTGTGTGATTTATCAGCTCACCGTTAAAAATATGGGTGCGTCTGATATTGGCAAATTTACTTTTTATGATACGACGCCAGAAGCCATGGTGATGAGCAAAGCACCTGTATGTGCAGATTGTGATGCAGGCTCAATTGTAGCACCAGCAGTGGGGCAAAGCGGTGCAATTCAGGGTTCGGTCCCTGCGGTAAAAAGCGGTGCAAGCCATAGTTTGGAGTTTGGGGTGAAGTATGTGGGGAATTGATATGAAAAATAATCTTAGAAAAGCGTTCTTATTGGGGGTTCTTTCTAGTGTTAGCTTTACATCAGTAAATTCTGCGCCTGTAACATCCTTAATTGCTGATACCGTTTCACGCTTTGAAGTTATCACAGTAGATACACCTGCTATTGCAAAGGGAAGCAGTGGCGTTCAAACAGCAACGATTAAAAATTTTGGTCCAGCAAATGCTACAAATACGATTGCTGAAGTACGTGGCGCTACTACGCCAGGGGTGAGTATTACAGCTGTAACTTGGGGGGCGGGAAATACAGCATGTACTTTATCAAATAAAACATATAGCTGTGCTATTGGCAGTGTTGTTCTAAATGCAACTTTTGATCTTAAAATTACCTATTCAGTAGATCAAACTGCGGTGGCTTCAACAGCTTTACAGCAAACAACTTTAGCGATAAAAAGTGATCAGCCAAACCCTGGCAGTGGTGTGGGAGAAAGCATACATCGAGTGTGGGGTAAAGAAGGCAATACGCAAGAAAAGGTAAAACCTTATGGTGCATTTTGGGCTGGTCGTAATAAAGATGGTGCCTGTAATAATACAGCAACATGCGGTACCTACTCTGATCAAACATCAAGCATGTTGGGTTTTTGGCCAGTTAACCAAAAAAACCCACAAGGTCAGTATGTAAATCAAAGCTCTACTACTGATAATGGCGATACGTATTTTTATGTTAGTAATAATCATCAACCGAATCCAACCTTTGAAACAATAGTTAAAAATTTAACAACTTCACCTTATTCAGCAGTCATCCTCCCAATGACAACTGTTGCATCAGGTATTAATAATTTACGTGCTTGGGAATTTGAAACCTATGTTTATATCCCTGCCTCTGCAAGCCAAGTTTCTGCTTGTGTGGGAACCTCGGTTTCTATGATTGATGATGGTGCTTATATTAGTATCCAAAAATCAACTGAAAGTACGCCTAGAGTTGTCGCGAATACTGTAAGAGATAAATATGACTCAGCGAATCCATATGTCGTATCAGAGACTATTACAACAGGCGGGTACTATAAACTCACCTATCGTATGACTAATCAGAACTCCTTTGCAAAAAAAGATCAGGGTCAATATGGGCCAATAGGCATGTCTTTTTCTGGGGGAGCCTGTAATCAATCAGAACTTCAAAGGCTGCTAGAAATGGGCTTTCCCGCGGCTATAACAATTACAGATAAAGCTGACTTAGCAATTGAAAAAACAGTCGATAAACCAGAAGCAAAAGTCGGTGATTTACTTACCTATAAACTTAAAGTTTGGAATAAGGGAGCAACTGCTGTAACGGGTGCTACTGTTACAGATAATCTTTTAAGCGATTTAGCCAGTATTCAGGTTGTATGCAAGGCTGTTGGAACAGTGATTTGTCCAGTTCCTAATAATATTACAACATCAAATAACCGTAGCATGACCTTGGGGCTTTTACCTGTAATGGCTAAAGATACCAATAATAATGATACGAACTATTTAGAGTTTACAATCACTGGTTTAGTGTATAAAGAACCGTCTGGAACGGCAATTTCAAATACAGCAAGTGTTGCTGTGCCTAGCGGTTTAATAGATACAGATTCCTCAAACAACACATTTACTGTCAACACAACGATTACTAAAAACACATCAATTACGACGGGCAACGCGAATAATCAATGTAATGGCAATCAGTCTGTGAATTTAATTACAGATACAGCGTTTATTGCAAATAGCGCTAATAATATTTTAGTACCCAAGTCTTATTCGCCTAATCCAGCTGTAGTACCTTATTCGGTTGCTTATGGAACAGGTCCAAATGGTGCACTAGAGCTAAAGGGTAAAATTAACTGGTCTTATGGTATTCCACGTATTACGGGTTCCACGCTTAAAATTTATGTGAATGGCACGGCCTATGCAGTGCTGGTTACACCAGGGGCAAGTACAAACAATAATGCAACTTTTACTGCTTTAGAGGGTGCGACAGTAACACCAGTAAGTTTTGTACCTGACAAATATAGTACAGAACCTACGGCAGTTAATTTCACCTTAACTTTGCCAACCAGCCTGACTACTGATGTAACCAGCCTAATAGTAGACTTTCAAAATATCAGTCCAAGAAATTCAGCTGATGATGAAGGTGATGATATTGGGTTTAGCTTCAATAGTTTAAATGCATGCTTAAAACCAACTGTTGAGTTGAAAAAAGTATCTACAGGCGGTACAGGTTCTTTTGAATTTGACAGTTTTAGTAACCTATCAGCCAATGCTTCATATCAGATTCAAAGCGGTGAAGTTGTTACTACAGTCACTGGTGAACCGCAAAGTATTCGTCTTAAAAACTCAAGCTCAGCTACAGAATCAGGTTTTACTACACCTGTATATGCCAATGCTGGCCAAGACGTTTTATTTAAAGAAAAACTAGATGCTTTATATAGCTTGCGTAGCGTGACATGCCTAGACAGCAATGCAATAAACAGTGGAAATAGTAGCTCAGCATTGAATGCAATACAGTCTGGCAATAGTGTAACCATCTCGAAAGACAATTTGAAATTTGGTGCCAAACTTGTTTGTACAGTAACCAATGACAAGAAAGCTGGCTATGTATTTAGTGGTCGCGTATTTAATGACAATAGTGGCTCTACAAAAGATGCATCTAAAGCCTATAACGGAAGTGTAGATACTGGTGAAGTTGGTATCGCGGGCAGTCAAATTGAACTGCAAAACTGTAGTACAAAAGCTGTTTGGGCATCGACGATTACAAATGCAAATGGTGAGTTTTCAATTCAAACACTGCAAGAAGTATTTGATGCTAATAATCGTGTTTGCCTCGTACAAAAGAATGTAGCTGACTATCAGTCTGTAAGTACTAACAAGTCTGCATCCGTGACTGCAACGGCGGATGCAAGCTTTGATTTATTTACCATCACTAAAAATGCAAATGCAAATACTTACGATGGCTTCTTATTTGGTGACGCACAGCTTCAGCTGATTTTGACTCAAAATGGTCAAAAAAATATTGCTGCTGGTGATGTTGTTGAATATCCACATGAAATTATTTCAAAAAGTGTACATAAGCTTGGTACGTTAAATTTATCTAACCAGCAGCAACCAGCAATAGATCCAGTTTGGCAAAGTCTTATTTATTATGATGCCAACTGTAATGGTGCTGTGGATGCTGGTGAAAAATCTTATGAGCTAGCCCTACAAAGCGCGCCACTTTCGGCACCGATTTTACCTGAACAAAAAATCTGTTTGGTTCAGCGTGTAATGTCACCTTCAAATGCGAAAGCAGGTGACAGCTTAAGTGCGCAATTCTCAGTGAAGCATACACCCACGATGAGCGAGGGTGTTACAAGCTCATCAAATTCTGTTCGAGATATCACCACTGTTGGTTCTGCAGGTTTAGATCTCGTAAAAAGTGTCCGAGAAGTAAAGTCTTGTCCTTCTACAAGTACAGATACAGCCACTTTTGTCAAAAGCAACATTTTGACCAAAGTCCAAAATAAAGAGAGCTATTTGGAATACCAAATTAGCTATACCAATAACTCAGCCAAAAATTTAGTAGATGTTGTACTTAAAGATGCAGTGCCATTGGGTACATCACTAAAGAGTATGTGTACTGGGGGGGATTGCACTACTGTAGATAGTGCTACTCCGCTGAGTTGGAATATTGCAGGGGTATTAGCACCTCGTGCAACGGGTACAGTCCGTTTTTGTGCACAAGTAGAGTAGTTTTTTAAATAATATTGTACTCAGCACAATTGGGTTGAGTGCAATTTACCTTAGAAAACACATTATGTACTTTGTAAAAAAATGAACAATAAGTAATTAATTTGTTTAAAAAATGTTTAATTTTATAGTTGAATTGATATAAAATTGTGACAAACATAACCAAAATGTAATTTTAATTGAAATGGATCGAAATATGTTGAAGGCAAATATCGTGCTAAAAGGGCTAACACTTAGTCTATTAATGGGCTTGACTACAACTCAGGTCGCTATGGCTGAAAGTAAAGTCAAAGAGCCTGTATCTATTCAGCTCAAAGCATTTAAAAAAACAGTCGATAACAAAGGCAATGCCCAGTTTATTGCGTCAGATGTGACCAAACCAAAAGATATTATTGAATATCGTGCAACGTATACGAATAACACGGCTGGAACCATTAAAGGTTTGAAAGCAACGTTACCGATTCCTGCGGACACGCAATATACAGGTACAAGTACACCAGCAGGCGCCTTTGCAAGTACAGATGGCATTAACTTCGCAGTAGCGCCACTGAAAAAAACAGTAAATGGCAAAACCGTGAACGTTCCGCTAAAGGACTACCGCGCTTTGCAGTGGCAGGTGGCAGAACTGCCATCTAAAAAATCTGTGACGGTAACAGCACAGACCAAAGTGAATTCTGTAAACGAATAATTTTTTTATTACTTTTTAAGCAACATAAACATAACCATTTGGGGTCGGGGCAAGTATGTCAAATCCAATACAAACACTTAAGCGTAACAGCTTATCTTTGTCTATCGCGACAGCGTTGGGCGGTCTAGCTTTAGTTTCTACAGGTGCTCAAGCAGCTGCACCTGCAGCGGGCACAAACATTAGTAACATTGCAACAGCAACATATAGCGATGGTTCAACTACACGCACAGTAACGTCAAACGAAGTAAAAACGACAGTTACTCAAGTAGGTAGCTTCCGTTTAGTACAGAGTGTGACGACTTCTGCCAACCAAAACTCAGAAGTACAGTTCCAACATACTTTATATAACGATGGTAACGGTACAGATACGTTTACGATTGATTTGATAAACTTGAAAACTGGTGATGACTGGGATTTTAGTAATATTAAAGTCTTCCTAGACACAGATGGTGATGGTAAAGCGGATTCAAATACACCATTGACATTGGGTGCATCAGGTACTGTTGTGACTGTAGCTGCTGGTGGCAAAGTCAACTTGATCGTGGTTGCAACAACTGCTGGTGGCGTATCAAATGCGACTGCTGGTAAGTTAGAACTCAGTGCAACAAGTAAAATTATTTCTGCAGATACCACAGCGACTACAGCAGATAAGACTAAATCAAATACTGATACAGCAACCATTACAGCTGGCGCAGTCTTTGCTGTAGAGAAAAAAGCTTCAGTGAATGAAGTGAATGTTAAAACTGCTGCTCAAAAAATTGAATACACTTTATCTTACCGTAACAAAGGTAATGATAAAGGTGATTTGGTTATTGAAGATACCTTAAATACCAATCTTGAATTTGACTCAGCAAAACATGTTGTCAAGCTGAATGGTTCGCTACTATCTTCTACGGTATCTACTACAGCAAGCTACTATAAATATGATTCAGGCACAAAAAAATTAACTTTTGTGATCAAAAGTGTAGAGCGTAATACTGACGGTAACATTACCTTTGAAGCAGACGTAAAAGCAGGCACAGCTCCAGGTACTGTACCCAACACCGCAATGTATGACAGCGATGGTCCAGATACATCAGGCAACACTGTTTCAGATGTACCTACGAACAATACTGAAATTAAAGTTCTTTCAAGCAATACTGGTGTGATTAACGATAGTGCAACGACTAAAACACCACAAGGTGTTGATGATACTATTACTGCAGCGTCAGTTGCGCAAGGCAGTAGTGTGAAATTCGGTTCTGGTGCTCTAGAGGTGATCTATGTACACAACAATGGCGATACAACAGATACCTTTACTGTTGAATTAGATGCTTTATCTAATTTACCAGTAGGTACAACAGTTACGTTCTTGCAGCCAAATGGCACGCCACTTACGTCTACTGTAGGCAATGCAAAAGATACAGGACCAATTGCTGTAGGTGGAAGCTATCAGTTGATTGCTGTTGTGAACTTACCGCCAGAGTTCAGTGGCACAAAGGTGAATGAAAAGGATATTCAAGCTGTTGTAAAAATCACCTCAACGAAAGACGCGTCACAAACTGACCCAATTACTTTAAAAATCTCAGAAGTGACTAAAAATTCTGTCGATTTAAGTAATGGTAAGGGTAACAAAGACGGTAAAGATGATGCCAGTGAAAAAACAGGTGAAGGCCAAAATACAAGCTATATCGTAGACAAGATTACAACTAATCCTGGTCAAACGGTAACTTTCCCAATTGCTGTGACCAACCATGGTTCAAGCACAGATAACTATAACCTGACAACTGATCTTCCATCAGATTGGAAAGTTGAGTTCTTTACAGCAGATAAGGATGGGAAATGCACAGGTACAGCACCAATTTCTAACACGGGTGATGTTAAACCGTATGAAAATGCAACAACGCATAATACTCAACATTTCTGTGCAAAAGTAACTCCTCCAGCAAATGCGCCAGCAGGTGACAAAGACATTACATTTACGGTTACATCTGTAGCGACAAAACTTTCTGACACAATGAAAGACCAAGTTGTGGTAAATGCTGTGCGCAATTTAACCTTAGTGACTGGTCAGGAAAGTTCAGTAGCACCAGGCGGTACAGTGACCTATGAACATACATTAACCAACCTTGGTAATGTCACTGAAGGTTCAGCTGCTGGCACACTTTACTTAGACATTACACAAGATGATGCAACTGCTGGCTTTACGACGACTGTATATGTAGATACTAATAGCAATGGCGTACTAGATTCTGCTGATGTGGTATTAACTGCTGCTGAAAAAAATGACTTAGGTGCTGCGCTTGCAGGTCTAGCTCAGAACGAAAGCGTTAAGTTGTGGGTAAAAGTTCAGGCGCCAAGTACAGCGACGAATGGTTTGGTTGATGTTTCAACAATCAAGGTATATGCAGACGGTAAAATTTCAACGATTGATCCAGCTGCTGCGGTTTCAAACAAAGACCGTACTACAGTGACTGCTGGTCAAGTTCGTTTAGAGAAAACTCAAGCGCTTGATGCTAATTGTGACGGAACATCGGTTGGTACATTTGGTACGGCAACCTTGGCTGCTAAACCAGGTGAATGTGTTGTTTACCAAATTAAGGCAATTAATGATGGTAAAGCTGAAGTAACTAACGTTCAAATTACTGATGCTGTTCCTGCTTATACGACAGGAAAATCGCCAACTACAGCTACGAATATTTCTTTCGTACCTGCATCTACAGAGACACCGGCACCAACTTATACATTAAATGGCAAACAACTCTCTGTTAGTCCGTTTAAATTACAGCCAAATCAAAATGCGATATTACAATTCACTGTTGAAGTAGATAAGTAATTGAAAATTTAGGTTCTTAATCTTTTAAGTTTGTAGATAAGCATGAACTTCGGTTCGTGCTTATCTTTGATTCTTTATTTTTATTATTAAAATTTTTTTGGGGTATTGTCGTGTTTATGCGAATTGAGCCAGTCAATAGCAGACATATTGCACTTGTATTCACTACTTTGGCTTCGTCCATTGTTTTGGTGAATGAAAGCTATGCCTCTATGCCAGCGGCTGGTATCACGATCAGCAATACCGCCTATGCCAGTTATACCACCCCAGATGGTGGATTCATTAAAAACTCCCCATCCAATACTGTAGGTGTGACCATTACGCCATTGTATGTGATTGGGCTAAGCACACCACCTTTACAAGAAGTCGATGCAGGCTCAAAAGTCATTTGGTTAAATGAACTCAGAAACGACAGTAATGCACCTGTAGATGTATTGTTGGATCGTTTGAGTCACCCAGATTTAAGTAATGTTAAGATATACCTAGATAGTAATGGCAACGGACAGTTCGACAGTTCCGATCTGGTTATTACAGATAAAATTCCACTCCAAATAGGTGAAACAGTTAACCTATGGGTTGTGGCTGATACTTCTGCGACTTTAAAAGATAAACAACAGGTTGATTTACCGATACGAGCGTATACGGTACAAGATACGACAGCAGAAGCAAAAGCGACCGATTCACTCATTAGCTATATTCCACAACTGATTGCGACAAAAACAGTAGATAAGCAAAAATTTGAACCTGCTGCAGGTCAGTCTTATGACCTTACATATAAATTAGAAGTTAAAAATAATTCGGCAAAAAACTCAGGATTAACCACGATTAATGTGGATGGGGTTTCCACGCAGGCTGTTCTGCTTGTAGATGAGTTACCTGCCAACACAGTATTTAAATCTGCAAAACCTGCCAACTCGAATGCAATTGTGCTCTACAAGTCTGGCAATAATAGCTATACCAAGCAGATTCCTACCAATAAAGATGCCATCAATGAGCTTGTGGTGGCTTATCCGCAAGCCTTAGCAGGGAATGCAACAGAGGCTGTTGAATTGGTTGTCACCATGAACTCGAATATTTCGAGTACCACATTAACTAACCGCTTTAGTGTGGAACATGGGACAGCAACGGGAATTAAAAAAACCATATCAAATGATGCGATTACCCAAGTGGGTGGACACTCAGATGTTTCAAATAATACAGGGGATTACTCAAGTATTATTGGGACAGTCAGTCTCAAAAAACCTTTGTTTATTTCTGCTTCGAGCGCCGTATGTAATGCAACACGCACAACGCTAGATAAAGTAAAAATTAAAGTTGTATCGAATACGACAGGCGATACAGAGTATGTTGAGGCTGTTGAAACAGGCTTAAATACAGGCGTATTCCGCTTTGAATTGCCAACAGAAGAAAACACCAGCCCGAACTCTGGCGACTTTGTATTACAAACGGTCAAGCGCGATAAAGTCTTGATTAGTCTAACGGACTGTTTAGACGAAAATGGCAACTCAACAAAGACCATTACAGACGTTAATGCAGATGTTTTAATTGACCCTTATGGGGTTGTATTTGATGCTAAAACTGGATTACCTGTTGCGGGCGCAACCATTACTTTACGTGATGTAAATGGTCAACCGATTGGAAACAATGTTGCATTCCGTATAGATGAAAAAACGGGTCAATTGATTGCAATACCCGCGACCCAAATCACGGATAGTAATGGACAATTTATTTATCCTTTGGTAATTCCTGGTACATATAGCTTTCATGTAGATACCAGTACAATTCCGGGGGGTACGAGTTATACCTTTACCAGTGACAAGACCATTTACAATGATTTTGGAAGCCGTCCAGTTGACTCGAGTTGGTCTTATGGGGGGAACTTTAGCCTGAAAACAGGTGATGCTGCGTTAAATATTGATATTCCAATTGATCCGCTTGCAACACCATCTGTAAATAATCGTTTGGTGGTCAAAAAAGAAGTCAGTGGCAGTAAGTCTGCTGAGATTGGTGACTTTAAAGACTATATCGTTACGGTTGCGAATAAAGGCAATACCACATTGTACGATGTGGATATGAAAGATACCTTACCACGTGGTTTAGTCTATGTGACTGGAACTACACGTGTGAATAGCAAAAAAGCCAGTGATCCTGAAGGTGGGAAAGGGCCTTATTTATCATTTGGTTTAGGTACACTGACACCACAACAAGAAATGAAGGTGCAATACCGCGTTTATATTGGTCCAAATGCATTAAGTGGTGATGGCATTAACCGTGCTTATGCAAAAGATCAATTAGGGACAACTTCCAATGAAGCTCAAGCACAGCTAAAAATTTCTCCTGGGGTATTTAGTACTGATGGTTTTGTTGTTGGTAAGGTATTTACAGACTGTAATCGTAACGGCGTTCAAGATGTAGGTGAAGCAGGTGTTCCGGGCATCCGTATTTATATGGAAGACGGGACTTTTGCAGTGACTGATCGTGAAGGAAAATATAATTTCTACGGTGTAAAAGCAATTACACACGTTTTGAAATTAGATACCACGACTTTGCCAGCAAATGCTGAGATGGTACTCATTAATAACCGTCAGGCAGGTGATCCTGGAAGCCGTTTTGTAGACATTAAACGTGGTGAATTACACCGCGCAGATTTTGCGATTACAGACGGCATGGGACAATGTAGTCAGCCTTTGTCAGATCAAATTGATGAGCGTAAAAAAAATATAGACGCGCAATTAGATGCTTTGGAACAGGCGATACGTGCAGATTTAAGTGTTGATCCTATTACAAACTATGTTTCTGATGTA
This sequence comes from Acinetobacter cumulans, assembly GCF_003024525.3. GTDB lineage: Bacteria > Pseudomonadota > Gammaproteobacteria > Pseudomonadales > Moraxellaceae > Acinetobacter > Acinetobacter cumulans. The sequence continues at coordinate 46,757 of NZ_CP035934.2, forward strand.
CAGGGTCAGCCTTCGAGTGGATGTATTAGTGCAAACGGTGCATCTGCAAATTGTAATATTGAATATAAAAAAGATCATGTCCGCGAAGTTAAAACAGTACAGATCGAACCCATTAAAGCACCAGTGATTTTAGATTTAGAACAGGAATTACAGCGTTCTGAATCCAATCATTTGCATATCTTAAATTTAAAAGAGCAACAAGTACTTCCTGCGACCCAAACGACTGTGCAGTTAAAAGGGGTATATGGAACTGATATTCAATTGTTTGTAAACGATGTCAAAGTCGATGAAAAGCGTATTGGTAAAAAAGCAGTTAATGTTGATGCTGCGGTGGCTGGTTTTGATTTTATTGGTGTCGCGCTTAAGCCGGGTAAAAATGAAATAGAAGCACGTCAGTATGACAATTGGGGCAACATCCGTGAGCGCAATAAAGTTACTGTGATTGCTCCGGGTAATATGTCTAAGTTGGATACCCAAGTTGTTGAACCGAATGTATATGCCAACGGCAAAGATGTATTTCAAGTTCTGGTCAAAATTACCGATGAAGAAGGTACGCCGATTGCCTCTCGTACCCCAATTAATATTGAATCAAGCATAGGTGTTGTTCAGCTTAAAGACCTAGATCCAAATAAGCCAGGAATCCAAGTTTTTGCTGAAGGTGGCTCAATTGTTGTTCCTGTGCTTGCTCCAACAGAAGCAGGGGAAGGTGTTCTCGGAATTAGTAGCGGTGTGTATGAATCGAACATCCCCGTTCGCTTTCTTGCAGAGCTCCGCCCAATGCTTGTGGCAGGTATTATAGAAGGCTCATTTGCGCTCAATAATTTTGATCCAAAAGAATTATCAAAATCTTCAACTCAAGATGGTTTTGAAGAAGAATTAAATGATATTTCAAGTTCAGCGGATGGTACACATTCGGCACGTGGACGAGCAGCATTTTTCTTAAAAGGTAAGGTCCGTGGTGATTATCTACTCACCATGGCGTATGACTCTGCCAAATCAGATAATCAGCGTTTATTCCGTGATATTCGCCCTGATGAATATTACCCAGTTTATGGTGATGCTTCTGCCAAAGGGTTTGATGCGCAGTCGACCAGTAAGTTTTATGTTCGCGTTGATAAAGGTCGCTCATACGCAATGTATGGCGATTATGTTACCCGTACAGAAAATGCAGAAGGCCTATCACTTGGGCAATACAGCCGATCGCTTACAGGTGTTAAATCTACAGTAGAAGGTGATCGCTATAAACTGAGTGGTTTTGCTTCACGTACGAGTACGACACAAGTTGTCAATGAATTACGTGCTATGGGCGTTTCTGGGCCATACTCACTTGGTATTAGTGCTGATGAAGTGCTCGAAAATAGTGAAAAAATTGAAATTATTGTTCGAGATCGGAACAATCCAGGTTTAATTATTTCACAACAAACCTTATCGCGTTTCAGTGACTATGAAGTTGATAGTTATAGCAATAGTATCTATCTTACTACGCCTTTGAGTAGTGTCGATCAAGACCTGAATCCTGTGTATTTAAGGATTACCGTTGAAACCGATAAAGGCGGTGATGAATATACAGTGGCTGGGGTAAATGGCTCACTTAAACTGACTGAGAAATTGAGTGTAGGTGGTTCATATATTCAAAATGAAGATCCAGTTGATGAAGAAAAAATAGCCAGTTTAAATACGGTTATTAATGTAAATTCAAAGACTAAATTGATTGCTGAATATGCATATTCAGAACACGATTCAATTAATTTAGACAGCTTAACCAATGTCAATGCATCCAAAGGTGTAGACACGCCTACAGATGGTACGGCAGGTCGTGTTGAGCTGGATTATAAAGATAAGAATATTGAAGTAAGAGCCTATCATCATCAAGCGGATGAAGGATTTAAAAATGCGGCCTCTTCAATTAGCTCTGGCCGTAAAGAAAGTGCAGTCAAGCTAAGTGCACGTGTAGATAAGTTAGGTGTTATTCGTCTTGAAGCATTGCGTACAGAAGATATCGCAAATGCGGGTATACGTAATGGTGTGAGTGCAACAATTGAGCGTGCCATCAACCGTATATTAAGTGCAGAGCTTGGTGTGCGTTATTATGATGAGACCATTGTAGCTGCAAGTGAATCAACGTCTACAGTATCTACGCCTTATAATGGCACGACGATTCGTTCTAAGCTCAAAGCTAGCCTGCCATTTAATGGAACAAGTGTATTTGCGGAATATGAGCAAGATGTTGCGGACAGTGAACGCAAAGTCTTTGCACTTGGTGCAGATACCAATGTTTATAACAATGTACATGCATACGCGCGCCATGAATTTATTTCGAGTATTGGCGGTTTATATGAGTTGAATGACTCACAAAGCCGGAATACGACAGTATTTGGTTTAGACAGTCAGTACATGCGAGATGGTTCGGTATTTAGTGAATACCGCGTGCGTGATGGCATGAGTGCACGTGAAGCTGAAGCTGCTATGGGGGTACGTAACCGCTGGCAGTTAAAAGAAGGCTTATTCTTTAATACCAGCTTTGAAAAAGTTAAAGTGATTGAAGGTGACAATAAAGATTCACTTGAATCAACCGCTGCGACTTTAGGTATTGAGCACCTGAGTAATCCACGTTGGAAAAATGTTGCACGTTTAGAAGGGCGTTGGGCAAGTCAGTCAAATAGCTACTTAAATACGCTAGGCACAGCGTACAAACTAACCGATGAAGTAACGCTTCTTGCTAAGAATGTACTGAACTATACAGATAACAAAGCAAAAGATTCTGGCGATCGATTTATCAACCGCTTCCAATTGGGTGCTGCATATCGCGATGTACAAACCAACCGCTTTGATGCGCTCAGTAAAATAGAACATCGTTATGAAAATAATGAAACCACTTTAAGCGCTCCATACGAACGTAGTGCATATATTTTATCGACGCACCTTAACTACCATCCTGTCCGTGATATTCATTTATCTGGACAGTATGCAGTGAAATATCTAGATGAAACTTATGGTTTTATTCAAACCAGTGGTATGACACAAATGCTCAATACACGTTTTATGTATGACATTAGCGAGCGTTGGGATGCGGGTGTGAATACTGGTGTGATGTGGAATAACGTATCTGATGGTATTCGCTATCTTGCAGGGGTAGAAGTGGGGTATTTACTGGCAACCAATTTATGGGTGTCAGGTGGCTATAACTTTATTGGTTATCACGACAAAGACCTCACGGATGGTGAAACCACTATGGATGGAACTTATTTTAGATTCCGATTCAAATTTGATGAAAACTTATTGAATCGAAAAAATAAGTTCGTCAACAAAGCATTGGAGCCAAAATAATGTCAGTTTTAAAATCAAAAATGATGATGTTAATTGGCTGCTTGATGACATCTGGTGCGATGGCGACCGAAGTAGAGCCATATAGCAAAGCGAATGTACAACAATTAAAGCAATCTATTAATGAGAGTATTGCTACAACGACCTCTGGGATTGAGCGTTATCAGTTGGCAAAAGCTGAAGCTTGGTTGAGTTATGCTAATCATGAGTATAGCGAACGCGGATTTACATCAGCAGGTAAAGAGGCTTATGTGCAGGCTAACCAACTTGTTGAGCCGTCCAATATCAATTTAGTGACGCAAATTATTTCGCCTTCACAGGTGATGCGCCGTGATTTGTGGTGGCAAATTGAATATTTAAAGCAACGTGGTGCTTTGGATGCTGAGCCTCAAGCGTTGGCCAATGCCGAGGTCATGTTAGTTTGGGCTGCTGCTGAGTATTGTGAGTTGGGATGGCGTCATGCGCGTGAGCATTTTATAAGTGCTGAACGTCAATTGCAAAAAGTGATTTATGCTTTGCCTGAAGAAAAGCCGTACCTGAATTGGAGCGAGGCAGAAGTCCCTGAGTTATCTGCATTGAATGGCAAAGGCTGTCATGGCGTAAACCCAGATGTATGGCCATTAAAGCCTAAAACATCTGTAGAACCTGAAGTGATTGAGGCTGCTTTACCTAATGTTGTGGTTGAAAATATTGTACATTTTGCGGTAGATCGGGCGGTATTAAATGCAGAAGGCAAAGGTGTTTTGGAGCGAATTGCAAGTATTTTGGCTGAATATCCTGATATGAGTATTACTCTAAAAGGGTATACCGATAGCCGTGCCAGCGTCGCTTATAACATTGCGTTATCTCAACGCCGTATCGATGCAGTGCGTGACTATCTCCTTGAAAAAGGGGTAAATGCGAGTCGAATTACTGCAGAGGCAAAAGGGAAAGTCGAACTGCAGGATGATCAGCAGATTGAGATGGCTCATGCAAAAAGCCGTCGAGTCGTGGTGTATTTTAACGATGCCGAGACGAATTCAATTACTGTACAGCCTCAATGGCGAGACTTGCAAATTGAGCACTGACCGTATGTTTTTGCATAAAAAAGGTGGCCATGGCCACCTTTTTTATTGTGTAAATCGGCTTATGCTGTCTTTTGGATCAAGCAATAATAAAAACCATCACCTTTCGCTTGCTGTGGTAACAATTGACGACCGTGGATTTGTTCAATTCCCCAATCTGCATCAATTTTAATTTCTTGAGCATCTGCATGCGTTGCAAAAAAATCAACCATCTGCTGTTCATTTTCCGCTTTTAAAATTGAACAAGTGATGTAGAGCAAGTGGCCACCAGCTTTCACTTGTTGCCACATGTGTTGCAAAATTTCTTTTTGCAGCGCAACGGTTTGAGCAATATCACTTGATTGGCGCAGTAAGCGAATATCTGGATGGCGGCGCATTACACCAATCGCCGAGCATGGTGCATCTAGAACGATACAATCGACAGCTTCAGGTACAATCCAGTTGGTCGCATCGGCTGTCAAAATTTCAACATCCGCGTGCTGTGTCAATTGAAGGCGTTCTAGATTTTCAGAAACGCGTAATAAGCGTTTTGAATCTTGATCAATGGCATATAACTTTTTCAGGTCAAAGCGTTCAAGTAAATGTGCTGTTTTACCACCTGGTGCTGCACATGCATCTACCACCACTTTGCCATCTAAGTTTGGCAAAATTTGTGCGCAGAGCTGAGCGTGCTCATCTTGTACAGAAAAACCGCCATCTTCAAAGCCAGGAAGGTTTGGAATTTGAACAGCTTGCTCGAGCACGATCCCAACATCTGAAAGTTCACATGCACGGGCAGCAATATTGTGTTCGGTTAAAATGTCTAAGAAGTCACCACGGCTCACTGCACTGTCGTTGACACGGAGTGTGAGTGGGGCAATTTGTTTTAAATCCCAACATAATTTTTCAAGGGTTTCTTCGCCCCAGTCTTTTTTCAAGCGTTTAAATAACCAACTTGGTAGACCATGCGCGTGAGCGAGTTCTTCTTGAAAATGCGTTGTTTCACGTGAAACACGGCGCAGCACCGCATTAACCAAACCACTGAGTGGGCCATAACCCAATTGCTTTACAGCTTCAACAGTTTCAGAAATTACCCCATGTGGTGCAAGTCGTGTGCAAAGCAGTTGGTAAATACCTACATACATGCAGGTTTCGACGGTTTCGTTGTTATCTGATTTTGTCAGTAACGGCAAAGTAATACTTTTTAAGCTATACCACTGGCGTAGTGAACCCAGTACTAATTCATGAAAAAGTGCACGATCACGATCCGCGACTTTTTGTAAATGAATTGGGAGCACGCTAGCAAGAGATTGACCTTGATGGACGGCCAATAAAGTACGAATCACTTGAGCGCGTAAATTAAGGTGGGAAGTTCCCGGTTGTGGCTGACTCATGGGAGAATTTGTCCTACCTGAAGTTTTTGAGTTTGGTTAATTTGAACGGGGTTGAGGGCTTTGCCACCCGGCCATTGAAGACTGGTCAGGCAAATCGCTTTTTCATCGCCGCAAGCAACGTGAACGCCTTGCTTGTCTATATTTAAAATGGTGCCAGCTGTTTTGCCTGAAGCATCTACATTTGACAGCATAGAGCCCCAAACACGCAGATTATTGCTTTCATCTAGCGCAATAAAAGCCACAGGCCATGGGTTAAAGGCACGAATGTTACGGTCAATTTGTACCGCTGTTTCAGACCAGTTAATTTGCGCTTCAGCTTTAGAAAGCTTGTGTGCATAGACTGTTAATGCTTCATCTTGCACTTCTCGTTCAGCCAAATAACGCTGCAGGCTTGCTTCGGAAGCCAAGACTTGAACAGTGGCTTCTGCACCTTGTTGCGCCAATTTGTCGTGCAAAGTAGCAGAAGTATCTGAAGCTTCAATCGGACAGATGGTTTTCAGCATCATATCACCCGTATCTAAACCAGCTGCCATTTTCATAATGGTTACACCAGTTTCGGCATCACCTGTGCTGATAGCACGCTGAATAGGTGCTGCACCGCGCCAGCGTGGAAGCAAAGAACCATGAATATTCAAGCAACCATATTTAGGCATGTCTAAAACAGCTTGAGGGAGAATCAAACCATAAGCTGCAACCACCATAACATCTGCGTTGTGAGCACGAAGTTCTGCTTGAGCTGCTAAGCCGTCTTCAGTAGAAGATTTAAAATGTAAAGGTTGATATACCGGAATGCTGTTCTCAAGTGCTAACTGTTTCACTGGAGATGCAGTGAGTTTTTGACCGCGACCAGCTTTACGGTCAGGTTGGGTGTAAACCGCAACAATTTCATGTTCTGTTTTTAATAATGCGTCCAAAGCTACGGCCGCAAATTCGGGCGTGCCTGCAAAGATGATTTTCAACGTGAACACGCTCAAAAAATGAAGTGAGCTCTATTATACCAAACTCGAAATTTATAGTTTTGATTAATAGACCTTGTATCTTGGAGCTTGTAGTGATTAGCTTCCACTATATGCAAATTGTAGAGTTTGTAATAGACCTAAGACTTTTAGTCTGTGAAAGAGATAAAACCTACAATTTGCCCTAACCACTTGCACAACTCTGGACGGTAACTAAGCACTTTGATGCAGTATTCTGAATAGCCACCAAAATTCTAGACACACATAACCATCTTTTGATGGGCCTTTTCATAATCTAATGGAGAACGCTGACCATTGGAACCATGTCTGCGTTTTGAGTTATAGAACATCTCTATATATTCAAAGATATCCGACCTTGCTTCAGTTCTTGTCACATAGATTTTCTTCTTGATCCTCTCTCGCTTTAACAGCTGAAAGAAGCTCTCAGCAACAGCATTATCATGGCAGTTTCCACGCCGGCTCATACTGCTTTCAAGGTTGTGATGCTTGAGAAATGTCTGCCATTCATGACTGGTGTATTGGCTACCTTGATCAGAATGAATCAGGACTTTGTTCTTTGGGCTTCTTCGCCACAAAGCCATCAGTAGAGCATCTAAAACCAGATCTGTTGTGATTCTCGACTTCATAGACCAGCCAACGACTAGCCGTGAGAATAGGTCGATTACCACTGCAAGATACAGCCATCCTTCATGAGTGCGAATATAAGTGATGTCAGTCACCCACAACTGGTTGGGCTGGGTGGGGTTAAACTGTCTGTCTAAAGTATTTCGAGCCACAATCGATGGAGTACTAACATTAGCTCTAGGTTTGCGATAGCCACGCTGTGACTTGAGACCATTCGCCTTCATGAGTCGATGTACTCGATTGATACCGCAACTTTCGCCAACGTCTTTCAAATCACAATGAATCTTGCGATAACCGTAGACTCCGCCAGATTCCAACCAGAACTGTTTAATTAATCCTGAAAGCTGTTGCCGCTTCCTCGCAGTTATACTGGTAGGTTTCTTTAACCAGGCGTAATAACCACTGTGATGAACATCTAACGTTGAACATAAACGACGAACAGACCATATATGTTGGTTGTCCCGAATAAAGGCGTACCTCATTTGGACTGGCTTGCGAAGTACACCGCGGCCTTTTTTAATATGTCCCTTTCTTCAGTGACCCTTTGCAGCTCTTTTTTTAATTTCGCTAATTCTGTAGTTGGATCACTAGATTCTGTTGTCTTGGGCTGCTGTGGATCATAACGTTTGATCCAAGCATACAGACTATGTGTAGTGGTTCCTAAACGTGTAGCAACTTCAGCCACACTATGACCTTTCTCAGTGACTTGTTTTACTGCTTCAATTTTGAATTCTTCAGGGTATCGTTTACTGCTCATAAGCACCTCGTTAATTAGCCATTTTATCTAACTAAAAGGTGTCTACAAAATCGGTGGCTATTCATTCACAAGAAAAGACGGTGGTTATGCTAAAACAATAATTGGATAAATAAAGCAGGTAAAGATTATGTTTTATCTTGGTATTGATGTTGCTAAAGCTAAAATTGATTGCTGTTTAATTTTAGAAAATTCTGCAAGTAAAAAGAAAACCAAAACTTTTTCAAATACGCCAAAAGGTTTTGAGCAACTTCAAACCTGGCTAAAGTAGCATGCTGCAACTTCTACGCAGACCATTATCTTAATGGAAGCCACATCTATTTATCATGAACTCTTGGCTAAATATTTATTTGATGCGGACTATCAAGTCTGTGTAACCAATCCTGCCAGAGCTCGATATTTTGCTCAGAGTATGTCTAAGCTAAATAAAACAGACAAGGTGGATAATGAAGTTCTAGCTCGATTTGCGATGACTGCCGATCTACATTTTTGGCAACCTTTACCCCAACCTATTCAATTTCTGAATGCTTTGCTAGATAGAAGAGCTGTGCTTTGTGAAGATTTACAACGTGAAAAGAATCGTTTGGAAAAAGCAGAGTCTACCTTCACGATGGAACCTGTACTTTAGTCTATCCATAAGAGTATTAGGCAGTTAAACAAGCACATTCAGGGTATCGACCAGCAAATTGATGCTCATATCGATCAGAATCCTGATTTAAGAAATGATAAAGAACTGCTCAGCAGTATTCCAGCTATTGCAGATCGAACCAGTTTATTAATGCTTAGTTTCTTGCGCAGCCATACTTTTGAAAGCGCTAGTCAAGCGGCCGCCTTTGTTGGCTTGGTCCCCATTCAAAAGCAATCAGGTAGCTCCATTCATGGCAGAAGCCGTTTATCCAAAGCGGGCTCTTCCAAAATACGTGCCGGTTTATATATGGCAGCCATTGTCGCAACTCGGCATAATCCCCACATTAGAGGGATGAATGAAAGATTATTGGCCAATGGTAAAACCAAAATGATGGCGATTGGAGCTGCGATGAGGAAGTTGGTTCATCTTTGTTATGGTGTACTCAAACACCAACAACCTTATCAAGCGGATTATTGAGCATGAATTCTCAATAATTTGCTTGACGTTTCAGACGGTATCTCTTGCGAAAGTAAAAATCACCTCCATATAAATTTCATGAGATATCAGAAATTAAATCGTTTTTCAGATTCTGAATTCAAACGCTTGGTTGGCGTACCTCGACAAGTTTTTACTGAGATGGTAGACGTTCTAGAAAAAGCAGAATCACTCAAAAAGAAATCAGGTCAACCTCATACTTTAGATATAGAGGATCAATTGTTATTAACTCTCAATTACTTACGAAACTACAGCACTCAACTGGAATTAGCGGCAAATTACCATATTGCTGAAAGTAATGTGAATCGGACGATTAAAAAAGTTGAAAATGCATTGATGAAATCAAGACGTTTTACCCTGCCAAAACGAAGCATAACCACAGTAGAAGAACACTTTAACTGGGTCATTATTAATGCGACAGAATGTTCAATCGAACGCCCGAAAAAAAATCAGAGTAAGTTCTATAGTGGTAAAAAAAGAAACATACGCTAAAAGCTCAAGTGATCTATCATCCGAAGAGTAAACAAATCATAGGGCTAGATATATCGAATGGCAGTCAGCATGACATTACACTGGCAAGAAAAACGATTAAGAAATTTAAACATTGTGAATATGTTATGACCGATTTAGGGTACTACGGATTAGAGCAACATGGCTTTAAATTATTGATGCCCATAAAGAAAAAGAAGAATTTCCCCTTATTTAGTGTTGAGAAAAATTACAATAAACTGATTGGAAAAATACGAGTTGTGATCGAACACATCAATAGTCAATTGAAAACATTTAGAATATTGAGTGAGCGCTATCGAAATAGACGGAAAAGATTCGGTTTACGCATTAACTTAATTGCTGCACTGGTAAACCGAATAAACTCGCAATAAGGACTTTCGCAAGAGGTCTAATATTAATGATGCAATTTCGAGCGTAAATACGGCAGCCACCAAAGCCAAAACCACAGTGATACAAGGTGCAAATATTGTCGTTACACCATCGACCAATACCGATGGTTCTACGAACTATCAAGTTGCAACGGCGAAGGATGTTAATTTTGATAATGTGAATGTCAGCAACAACGTGAGTGTCGGTGGAAATGTCAGCGCAAATGAGTTCAAAGCTGGCAACACCAGTGTGAATAACAACGGCATCACCATTGCTCATACTGACCCGAATAAAGTGGTGAGCGTGACAGATAGTGGCATTAGTGCAGGAGGCAATAAAGTCACCAATGTTGCACCGGGGGCCATTTCATCAACATCTACAGATGCGGTGAACGGTTCACAATTGAATGCAACGAATAATGCCTTCAATAGTTTCCTTGGTGGTGGCGCAACCTATAACGACAATACCAAAACCTATACGGCACCAACTTATGTGATTAACAATGGTTCGGGTAGTAATAGCTATAACAATGTTGGTGATGCGTTGGGTGCACTCAATCAGGCGGATAGCACCATCAATAACAGAATCGATGTGTTAGGCGACCGCTTAGAACAAAGTTTCCGTAATACCAATAACCGAATTGATGATGTAGAGAAAACAGCAAATGCAGGTATTGCAGCAGCTATGTCCTTAGAAAACGCACCTTATATTGCAGGTAAATATACTTATGCAGTGGGTGCGGCCTATCACGGTGGTGAAAATGCAATTGGTGTGACCTTACGTAAAACAGCGGACAATGGTCGCTGGTCATTAACAGGTGGTGTTGCAGCAGCCTCTCAAGGTGATCCAAGTGTTCGAATTGGTATCAGTGGTGTGATTGATTAATACACGGGATATCTACACTTTTCTTAGATTCAAACAATTAGAGAGAATATAACAATGAATAGAACACAGAAGATTGCGATGATGGGCCTGATCGTTGTGGGTATGGCATCATCAGTATGGGCAAATGAAAACCTAAATTTAAACCAAGCCTCTGAGGATGTGACTTTTCCAGAGCCAAAAGATAGTTACTTAAAACAAGTGCATCGTTATGAATATGCAGATGTACTGCGTTTGGATAATGGGCTGACTAAAGATCAAATTCGACGCTTACTGGGTAATCCACAGTTTAGTGAAGGGTTGTTTGCGGTACGCCAATGGAACTATGTTTTAGATATTCGAGTTCCAGAAACACAAAACTACCGCAGATGCCAATTACGAATTGATTTTGATCAACACTATTTGGCAGAACGTTATTCATGGCGAGGCTTGTCAGGGTTTAGCACAGTATGGCGCAAATAATGAAACGCCTCCTGTTGTACCAGCTCCAAGCCCAGAAAAGCATGCAGCTCACTTTCTATTTGCATTTGACCGTAGTGATGCATCCTCGATTGAGCAACAGTCTATTCAATTTAATGAATTGGTAGCTGCATTAAAAAACAGTAATCAGCCGATTCAAATTACAGGTTATACCGACCGAAAAGGCCATGCTGCTTATAATCAAAATTTATCTGCACGACGTGCACAAACTGTGGCGGCATTGCTCACCCAAAATGGAATTGCTGCTGATCGCATTCATGTATCAGCACAAGGCGCGACAGGAGAATACCAAAGCTGTGAAGGGCAATTAAAACGCTCAAGTGAAATCCAATGTTTAGCGCCCAATCGGCGAGTTACCGTAAATTGGTAAGCTTTTAAATTTTAACCATATAAAAAAAGCATTCTGAGGAGTGCTTTTTTTATGGCATTGGATCAGTATTTATATAAATAAAACTCATGCAAATTGTAAAAATTATTCATGAAAGTTTTGTATTTAATCATTGATGATAGCGTTATAGTAGTTTTAACATAGAAATTTATTGTGCCTGCATCGAAGCAGATATAGACATATCTAAGCGGTCACACGCATTTTTCGCTACGTTGCATAACAGTAGCTTATTTTATGATATGTTTAAAATTAAACTGTTTTCATGCTCACAATCATAAAGATTTTGCCAGAGTAAATGCGATCATTTACTCCAGCACAAACATAGTTGGAATAACACCATGCCTGATTATCGTTCAAAAACATCGACACACGGAAGAAACATGGCGGGTGCGCGTGGCTTATGGCGCGCAACTGGTATGAAAGACGAAGACTTCGGCAAGCCAATTATTGCGGTCGTTAACTCATTCACGCAATTCGTACCAGGCCACGTTCATCTCAAAGACTTAGGTCAACTTGTGGCGCGCCAAATTGAACAGGCAGGTGGTGTAGCCAAAGAATTCAACACTATCGCTGTAGATGATGGTATTGCAATGGGCCATGACGGCATGTTGTATTCATTGCCTTCACGTGACTTGATTGCAGACTCAGTTGAATACATGGTGAATGCACACTGTGCAGACGCAATGGTATGTATCTCTAACTGTGACAAAATCACCCCAGGGATGCTAATGGCATCAATGCGTTTGAACATTCCAGTGGTGTTTGTATCAGGCGGTCCAATGGAAGCGGGTAAAGTTAAAATCCGTGGCAATGAACATGCAATTGACCTTGTTGATGCCATGATCGTAGCGGCTGATGACAACTTTACTGACGAAGAAGTAAAAGAATATGAACGCTCTGCATGTCCAACATGCGGTTCATGTTCAGGTATGTTCACGGCAAACTCAATGAACTGCTTAACAGAAGCATTAGGTTTATCTTTGCCGGGCAATGGTTCAACACTTGCAACACATGCCAACCGTAAAAAATTATTCGAAAAAGCAGGTCAGTTAATCGTAGAGATTACTAAACGTCACTACGAACAAAATGATTACAGCGTGTTACCGCGTAATATTGCTCCTAAAGCAGCCTATGAAAATGCCATGACTTTAGACATCGCAATGGGCGGTTCAACCAATACGGTATTGCATCTTTTAGCTGCTGCACACGAAGCAGAAGTAGACTTTACGATGGACGATATTGACCGTTTATCACGTAAAGTACCTGTGCTATGTAAAGTTGCACCAGCGAAACAAGACGTTCACATGGAAGATGTACACCGTGCAGGTGGCATCATGTCAATCTTGGGTGAATTAGACCGTGCAGGCTTATTAGATACTTCTGTGAGTACTGTACATGAGCCAACCTTAAAAGACGCTTTGGATAAGTGGGACATTATCCGCACTGAAGATGAAGATGTTTATAATTTCTTCAAATCTGCGCCAGGCGGTGTACCAACACAAACTGCCTTCTCACAAGACCGTTACTACTCACGTTTAGACGGCGACCGTGAAAAGGGCGTCATCCGCAATGCAGAACATGCGTTCTCTAAAGACGGCGGTTTGGCAGTGCTTTACGGTAACATTGCGCTTGATGGCTGTATCGTAAAAACTGCGGGTGTAGATGAATCGATCTTAAAATTCAACGGCACAGCACGTGTATTTGAAAGCCAAGATGATGCAGTAGAAGCGATCCTAGGCGGTAAAATCGTTGCAGGTGATGTGGTTCTTATCCGCTACGAAGGCCCGCAAGGCGGTCCAGGTATGCAAGAAATGCTTTACCCAACCAGCTATTTAAAATCGAAAGGCTTAGGTAAAGACTGCGCACTGGTAACAGATGGTCGTTTCTCGGGCGGTTCTTCAGGTCTTTCAATTGGCCACGTTTCTCCTGAAGCAGCTGAAGGCGGTGCAATTGCCTTGGTTGAAGATGGTGACCGTATCGAAATTGATATTCCAAACCGTACCATTCACTTGGCAGTAGACGATGCAACAATGGCGCATCGCCGTACGCAACAAGAAGCGAAAGGTTGGAAGCCTGCGAAAGAGCGTCCACGTAAAATTTCGAAAGCACTCAAAGCTTATGCAATGCATGCTACAAGTGCTGCCAAAGGTGCAGTAAGAGAGATCTAATCTTTCAATAAACCCATAAAAAAGCACGCGAAATAAGCGTGCTTTTTTATGTCTAAGTTTAGGCTGTAGTAGATGTGGCAGGCAATTTTACAAGTAGGTATCTGAAGCTTGAACTGATAAACTAGTGAGCAAATGATCAACGGCTAATTTGATTGATGTTGCCCGCCACCCGCGAAACATTGAACATTGTGACTTGAGTTGCTATAAGTTTGGCTGAGGGTTATAAACTAATTTCATATTCCCACATCGGGAGATAAAACTGTGTGATATCATCATGATCGCATGGCTTTGTTTATTGAGGCTTAAATTCATGTCACTGTTACGCCGTTGGTTTGATCCAATCCGATCGGGATGGTTTTACAATAAACCGTCACGTCAAGCGGTGTTGTCCACAGAGCAAGGTTTAAGCGTCTATTTGCGTTTAGATGATGTCTATAGTTATTTGACGGCGCAGCAATTGCCTCAGTTAGAAGACATTTTGAGTAATGAACTAAAACCGCTTAAGGTGATTATTTCTAATCGTTCAGCAGAAGCACCCAATCACATGTCAGAAGCTGAGTGGCATAATTATTGTTTAAATGATGCGCAAATTTTATCGAAGCAACATCGCTTTAGTTTTCACGAAACGCCAGAACAACCCAAACCAGAAGCCTTATTACAGGCCGAAACAATCTTAAAAAATACCCCCTTACGTGGGCAAGATTTTCTCTATTTATTAGAAGATGTGTTTCACATGCTGTGGCAAAAGCAAGATGGCAAATTACGTACTTTATATGCCATGGCCAGCAAACATCATCGTGCACAACATTTTGAAGAACGTATTTTTAACGACACGCCAGTATTGGCCAGTTATTTTGAATTTGGGGAGCGTAAATATCATGCAGTTGATGATTTATTGCGCTTAACCCGCCGTTTGCGTCAGCAAAAACTCCTGACGGATAATCCTATTTTTTTAATTAACCACATCGAATGGCGCGAACATCTGATTAGTGATGCTGAAGAGCTCAATGAAATTCAAGCACTCGACCCAGAGCTAGATTTATATGTGGCCTTAGAAGATCCGATTTCGTGGCTACTTTTGGCTTATATCAAAGAAGAGCTGGCAGACTATTATAATATTCGCCTGAATATTTATCCGCTGAGTTATCACGGCCGCGATTTATTTGATTGGGGCTTGGCAACACGTTTGTCTAAACGAACGGGAGTCAGTTTTACGCCGTTCTGTCGTCCAGACCAGCAGGCAACAGTGCAGATGGCCAATTTGTACTACAGTGTGCCTGAAGAGCAACGCATTGATGCCATGTACAAAATCTTGCATGCAGTATGGTGCAAGGGCAAAGACCTATCATTTAAGCCCCATTTTCAACAGTTACAACAAGAATTAGAACTGACCACGTTTAGCACTGAAGATGTAGTGGGTAAATTAGCTGAAAATGACATGCATTGTGAAATGAAATCACAGCCAGACTTTCCAGTACTTGAGCTCAGAATTGATGGGCAAAGTTATGTATTTAATAGCTTATATCGCGTATGGATGATTGAAAGTATTTTCAGTAATGTGTTAGAAGAGAAGTATAAAAGTGAAAACATTGCTGAGAATGAGTTAAGGAAGAATGAAGAAAGATAAGGTTGAAAATTTGGAACAGGCGCGTGCTCAAATCGATGTGATTGACCATGCTTTAATTGAGCTTATTTCAGCCCGTCAGTTTTATGTCGATCAAGCTGTTCGATTTAAACGTACAACGCACGATGTACAATCTCCAGAGCGTGTGGAAGATGTGATTAAGAAAGTTCGTGGTGCGGCACAAGATCAAGGTGTAGATCCAAATTTAATTGAGCATATTTATCGCGAAATGATTCATCATTTTATTCAACGCGAGTTAAAGGAGCTACGTCCATAATTGGCAGGTCATATTGCAGTGAAAAATCAAATTTTTACTGCAATATGGGATAGTTTGCAGATAAGCTTAATATTTCATTTAACATTCACATTAAAAATGAAATAATGCATGCCTTATGTCCATGACTAAAGTCACTTTTTATTGCCTATGGATTCCCAATTTCAATATAGCAAGATCGTTAATGAGCTTGAAAACTATCAAATTGCTATTGATGCACATTCAATTGTTGCGATTACAGATACTCAAGGCGTAATTACCCATGTGAATCAGAAATTCTGTGATATTTCTAAATATTCACGTGAGGAATTGCTGGGTTCTACGCATAAAATTATTAATTCAGGTTGCCATCCACGTAGTTTCTTTAAGCAAATGTGGGGCACCATTGCTCAAGGCAAAATCTGGAATGGTGAAATTTGTAATCGAAATAAGCAGGGTGAACTGTATTGGGTGGACACCACGATCGTTCCTTTTAAAGATCGGCACGGCATGTTGCAACAGTACATTGCAATTCGAACGGATATTACGCAGCTCAAACAGTCCGAAGATCATGCCCGCTACATGGCCTTGCATGACGAGTTAACCAGTCTGCCTAATCGGCGCTATATGCAAGATTATATGAAGCAAGTAATTGCTTCTAATCGTAGCAATGGCATGTATAGCGCGATGATCATGCTGGATTTGGATAATTTTAAAAATATTAATGACACATTAGGGCACAGTGTAGGGGATAGCCTACTGAAAATGGTGGCTACCCGTCTTTTACTTAACACCCCACAGCCTAATTCGATTATTCGCTTAGGTGGCGATGAGTTTTTGGTGATCGTGTCGAATTTATCCATGCAATATGAAGAAGCGCATGACGCGGTATTGCAGGTGGCGAATAAGCTCAAAACAGAATTAAATAAACCCTATTTTTTAAATGAGCAAAGTGTTCATACCACGTCCAGTAGTGGCGTATTTATTTTTAAAGACTTTAATTTATCTGAAAATGCCTTTTTAAAATATGCCGATATGGCGCTGTATCATGCCAAAGGCAATGGTAAAAATTGTATTGCGGTTTTTGATCCTTTAATTGAAGAAAGCATTGTATTGAAAGCAAAATTAATTAATGACTTAAGTCGTGCATTACAACATGACGAGTTTGAACTGTACTATCAACGAATCGTCAATGATTCCCAGCAGATTATTGGTTATGAAGCTTTAATTCGTTGGCAACATCCTGAAAAAGGCTTGGTTTTACCTGGACATTTTATGGCTGAGATTGAAAAATCCAGCATGATTCATGAAGTAGGTCAAAAAGTTCTCAACATGGCATGTCAGCAGTTACAAGCATGGCGTGATATCCCCGAATGTGCGCATTGGACAATTTCAGTCAATATTAGTGTCGGGCAATTTAGAGCAATTAATTTTGATCAAGAGGTCATTCAGTTGGTTCATGCATACGGTATTTGTCCAAGCCGTTTACGCTTGGAACTGACCGAAAGTATGTTTTATACCGACATGGACAGTTCAATCGCTAAAATGCATCGCCTCATTGAAGCGGGTTTTAACTTTTCTATGGATGACTTTGGGACAGGGTATTCATCTTTAAATTATTTAAGAATGTTGCCTCTACGCCAATTGAAAATTGACCGCGCTTTTGTTGAACATATTAGTGAAAACCCGCGTGATTTAGCGATTGTAAAAACCATTATTGCTTTGGCGGCAGCATTAGAGTTAAACGTTGTTGCAGAGGGTGTGGAAACTTTAGAACAGTTCCAATTACTCAAAGACAATGGCTGTACGGCATTCCAAGGTTATTACTTTGGTCGTCCTGAAGCATTATAAGGTCGCTTTAAGTTGGACCTTTAGAGGTTTTACTCATATCGAATAAGCCAAATATGCACTCTATAGGCATAAAAAAAGCAGCCATTTGGCTGCTTAAAATATTGTTCAATTATTTAGATTTGTCTGCAAGGCTAAAGAACCAGTTGAGAATAAGGGCTGCGAAAGTTGCAGTACCAATACCACCTAGGTTAAAGCTACCAAATTGTAGTGCAAAGTCACCCGTACCTAAAATAATCGTAACCGCAGCTACCATGAGGTTTTTGTTTTGTGAAAAATCGACTTTGTTTTCAATCCAAATTTTGGCACCAGCAATGGTAATTAAACCAAACACCACAATAGATGCACCAGTTAAAATCGCACTCGGAATGGTATGAATGATTGCACCAAATTTTGGTGACAGGCCTAAGAAGATTGCGAAAATACCCGCGACAACAAAAATAATCGTTGAATAAACGCGTGTAACCGCCATGACGCCAATATTTTCACCATAAGTGGTCATCCCAGGGCCACCCACACTACCCGATAAAGTCGTTGCAACACCATCAGCGACAAAAGCTTTACCAATATGTGGATCGAGGTTTTCGCCTGTCATTGCGCCAACTGCTTTAATATGACCTAAGTTTTCAGCCACTAAAATCAATGCAATCGGTGCAATAATTAGCATGGCATTGACATTAAATTCTGGTGAATGGAACTGTGGAATACCAAACCAAGCCGCTTGTTGGATTGGCGTAAAGTTGATTGGTGTGCCATATCCCATTACATTCGATACGATAAAGTAGATGAAATATGCTGAAAGCAAGCCCACCAATAGTAATAAGCGTTGTAAAAGGCCTTTGGTGAATACGGCAATAGAACCCATGCAAAGCACAGTAACCAATGACATCCACATATTAAAGTTATTACCCATTACGCCTTTAACAGTGACTGGTGCAAGGTTAAGACAGAGATGGATCCGTAAATTTGAACAACTCCTATAAGTGATATTCTGCTCCTCAAATGATGTTATAAACATCAATATATGGAGTATTTTATGGCACGTAGACCAAGAAGAAATCATTCAAATGATTTTAAAGCTAAGGTAGCACTTGCTGCGATTAAAGCAGAAAAAACACTTGCTGAATTGAGTGCTGAGTTTGATGTTCATCAAAACCAAATTATTGACTGGAAAAATCAATTGATCTCAGCTTCCTCGCAAGCTTTCGATCAATCAAAAGCTCCAACAGAACCACCCATCGATCTAAAAAAACTACATGCAAAAATCGGTGAGCAGGCATTAGAAATTGATTTTTTAGAAGGTGTGTTGAAGAAACTGGGCCGCTTCAACCACAAAAGTTAATCGACGACTCACTTCAGATTTCAGTATCTAAGCAAGCTAAGCTGCTGAAAGTCTCCCGTGGTTGTTATTACTATCGCCCAAAACCTGTGAGTGCATCAGATCTGAAGCTGATGCGATGTATTGATGAATTACATATGCAATATCCTTTTGCAGGCAGTCGTATGATGCGTGATTTGTTGAATCGTCAAGGACATCATATAGGACGACGTCATACACGTACTTTAATGAAGAAAATGGGTATTCAGGCGTTATATTGCAAACCAAATTTAAGCCAGGCTAATCAAGCTCACCGTAAATATCCATATCTGCTCAAAGGATTGGCTATTCAGCGCAGTAATCAAGTGTGGTCTACGGATATAACGTATATCCCTATGGCAAAAGGCTTTGTTTATTTATGTGCTGTGATTGATTGGCATAGCCGCAAGGTACTTGCGCATAGAGTATCGATTAGTATGGAGGTGGATTTTTGTATTTCGGCTTTAAATGAAGCGATTGAAAAATATGGTCGACCTGAAATATTTAATACAGACCAAGGCAGCCAGTTTACCAGTGATGCATTTATTGATGTATTGAAATCAAATGGCATTCAAATCAGTATGGATGGTAAAGGTCGATGGGTAGATAATGTGATGGTTGAACGATTATGGCGGAGCGTTAAATATGAAGAGGTGTATCTCAAAGCTTATAGCAGTGTCACAGATGCGAAAAAGCAATTAAGTGCATATTTTGAGTTTTATAATTTGAAACGACCTCATTCGAGTCTAGACAAAATGACACCAAATGAGTTTTACTATGATCAGCTACCCCAACAAAACAAGGTGGCTTAACTAGAGCGGAATATCACTTATAAATACGCTTTTAGTTGTTCAAACAAGTGGGACCACCTCTGACCAATAATCATTACTACAGCACCTGTTACTACAGGTGGCATAAGTTTTTCAATCCAGCGTGTACCCGTAGCCATCACGATAAAACCAAAAATCGTGTAGAGCACACCGCAGGCAATAATCCCGCCAGCAGCCATGGCAATATTGGCATTTGGAGCACCAGTACCAGAGGCTGCATAGCCTGTGGCAGCAATAACCACCCCAATAAAGGCAAAACTTGAACCTAAATAGCTAGGTACACGACCACCCGTCATAAAGAAGAAGAGTACGGTACATAGACCTGACATCAAAATTGCGAGGTTTGGATCAAAACCCATTAAGAAGGGTGCAAGTACCGTTGCCCCAAACATTGCAAAGGCATGTTGTATGCCCAAAACTACACTTTGTGCAGGGGGCAAATATTCATTAGTGCCTACAGGACGTGCATCAATACTGTCTTTATACGGACGCCATTTGGGAAACCAACTGGACATAAAATGAGCACTCAAAAGATAAATTGTGCACATCATACGCTTCTTTTTTGGAAGATTTAATCATTGAGTAAAAAAAACGTTAAAACTAATGTACTGACTTTTCGATTGTTTTACCGCATGGTAAAAGTTTTGGTATTTAAAAATAAAGTGAAATCAGTTATTAATCGCCAATTGTATCGAGCTGTTTAGTTATAAATAAATCTTATTCTTGATATAAATAAATTGTGGATGTTTCTCGCAATCGCTTATAAATAAAGCACATCATGGCGATGTGCTTTATTTATGCTAAAAAAATACAGTGTTTAACTTAGCCTGTATTGCGTAGCCCAGCAGCAATACCTGCAATGCTGACCATCAGTGCATGATCGACAGGGGTATTTTCTGCCTGACAATTGGCCAAGTAAGCGCGGCGTCGTTTCATTAATTCAGCTTGGAGCAGATGCAATGGTAATAAATATGGCTTACGCACTTTCATGGATTGATCTAAAACATCATTGCTACTGAGCAGTTTAGATTCACCTTTGAGCGCTAAAAGTGTTTGCACCGCATCACGTAAACGTTGACGTAGCTCTTCACCTAAAACTTTCAAATCTTCATCTTGAGTCAGATGCGCTTCATAATATAAAGCCACATGACTGTCTGCTTTGGAGAGCACCATTTCCAACATATCAATTAAGGTTTGGAAATAAGGCCACTGATGTAGCATGTCCTCAAGCATGGCTTTTTGGCCTTGGTCGAGCACTTGGTTAATGGCTGCACCTGTACCTAACCATGCAGGGAGCATCAAACGGATTTGTGTCCATGCAAATACCCATGGAATCGCGCGTAAAGATTCGATCCCGCCACTGACTTTACGTTTGGCTGGGCGTGAACCCAACGGCAGCATTTGTAGTTCGAGTTCAGGGGTAACCGTACGTAAGTATTTCACGAAGTGTGGGTTTTCACGCACTGTTTGGCGGTAGACCTGTACAGAGAGGTCCGTCATGCTGTGCATGAGCTCGCGCCATTCTGGTTTCGGCACTGGTGGTGGAAGCAATGTAGCTTCGAGCGTAGCCGCGGTATAGATCTCAAGATTTTGGAGCGCAATGCCTTCTAAACCAAATTTGAAGCGGATCATTTCGCCTTGTTCGGTTACACGAATAGCCCCAGAGATCGAACCTGGCGGTTGAGAGAACAAAGCTTGTTGAGTTGGTGCACCACCGCGACTAATTGAACCGCCACGACCATGGAATAAGGTCAACTGCACTGCATGATTTTTAGCAATTTCAGTCAGTTCTTCTTGCGCACGGTACTGTGCCCAATTGGCAGACATAAAGCCAGCATCTTTGGCTGAGTCCGAATAGCCGATCATCACTTCATGTTTACCCTGAATATGCTGTTTATACCAATGCATATTAAATAGGGTGTTCATGGTTTTAGATGCGCCATCTAAATCTTTGAGGGTTTCAAATAAAGGAACGACACGTAAGGGATGTAAAATGCCCGCTTCTTTTTGCAGTAATAATACTGCCAATACATCACTTGGGTATTCGGCCATGGAAATAATATAAGCTCCCAAACTTTCACTTGGCTGTGAGGCCAATGTGCGCATGGTCGCAAACACTTCTTGCACATCTGGATGGCAAATCAGACTACCTTCAGGCTCACTCAGATGTTTAGGTAATAATGGACGTTTGCTTTGAAGTTCTTGGAGCAAGAAATTTTGTCGTGCTTGTTCTGTCCATGTTTCAAAATTACCTAAGCCCAAGTATTCGGTAATGGCAGAAATCGCTTGGCGATGGCGCCCAGATTCCTGACGAATATCCAGCTTTAATAATTCAATGCCAAAGCAATTTACGCGATGAATGAAGTCCAACAGTTTACCGTTGGCAATTTCAGGCAAATCGCATGCGATGAGCGAACGATAGCAGAGTAAAAGCGGCTGAAGCAGTTCATCCTTACTTTTAATCACTTGGCTGTCGTCGGCATCATGGCCACGTAGTTTTTCTGTCAGCCAAAAACGTGTGGCTTTCAGGCGTTGGCGTGTGTCACGTAAATATTCGCGGTAGGGTTCAGCGTGTTCTTTGCCTAAGGCTGTTCGTAGTTCATCGCTACATTGTTCAATCGACAGTTCCCAACGCAGGGCTTCAATATCACGCACATATAAATCAGCAGCTTTCCAACGAGATAACCACAGCACCTCTTGAGTGATGTCATGGGTGACATTGGGGTTACCATCACGGTCACCGCCCATCCAAGAGGCAAAGCGAACTGGCGCGATGGTGAGTGGTAAAGATTGACCACAATGTTCTGCCACCATGCCGTCCAATTCACGCATAAACTTCGGCACAGCATTCCATAAGGTTTGCTCAATAGTGGTAAAGCCCCATTTGGCTTCATCTACTGGAGTCGGGCGGTGCTGACGAATTTCATCAGTTTGCCATGCAGAGCAAATCAATTGTTTTAAATCATCTAAAACTGCGCTGCGTTCACGTGGCGTGAGTTTTTGCTGATCCATTTTAAATAGACAGTCATTGATGCCGTCATATTTTTGAATCAAGGTGCGACGGCTGACTTCTGTTGGATGCGCAGTTAAGACCAATTCAATTTTGAGTTCGCAAATTTGTTGATACAGCGTTTCTGAACTGATGTCGCGATCTTTAAATTTTTGAAATAAGTGATCTAAAGGATTTGGTGATGGAGCGTGCTCATCAAATTCGCTTTGGCGACGGCTACGCACCACATTATATTGTTCTGCAATATTGGCAAAATTTAGAAAGTGGGTAAAAGCGCGGGTAAGTGGCAGAATTTCATGGTCTTCTAGGCTTAAAAATAATTTTTCGAGTTCTTTTTCTGCTTCGGCTTGACCATCACGTGCACCCTTGGCCAAGGCACGAATTTGTTCAATTTGATTAAACAAATCTTGTCCAGCCTGCTGTTTCAGGGTTTCACCCAATAAATTTCCCAGCAGGCGTACATCTTCTCTTAGTGGAGCATCAATTTGTTGAATCATTCTACATTCTCCGTATGTCCTTGATTTTGACTATAGCGCGAATCTTGGTCTTGCCAAGTGAAACCTCGACAAAAGTCGGATTTGTTTTGTGTATTAATTAGCAAACTGAATGCCAAAACAGCAGAATGTGAAGGTTTAAGCTAAATGCCAGCTAGGCTTGAGGCGAATAGCGCAGTAAAAATAACTTTAGCGCGGATTGAATAATCTGTTCCTGCTCTTGAGGATTGGGGATTTCACGGACTCCCATGAGGACTTCATGGTGGCGCATACCTAACAGTAAAGAAAACAATAACAGCAGATGTTCACGCTCAGCAGCAGGTTGAATAAACTTTAGCGCCACGGCTTGGTCAAAAAAGTTTTGCCATAAGGCACTGAGTTTTTGATGAGATGCATTATAAAACTGCTGTGCCAGTGGATTATGCTGTGAAGCCAACTCCAACAATAAATATTCCATTTTGAGTGCTTCGGGTAAATTCACTAAATTTAAGGTGAGCTCACAAGCACTGATAAATGCTTGAATGAAATTACTATCAGGGCTTAATACCATTGGACGAGCATTAATCAGAGAATCACAGGTTTCTGCAATTGCACAGGTAAACAAGCTTTCTTTGTCTTGAAAATGGTTATATACCGTCAGTTTGGTGACATCGGCTTTTTGTGCAATTTTATTCATGCTACAGCCGTGGTAACCACATTCTAAAAATAGAATTTTTGCGGCATCTAAAATCCGTTTACGTTTTTCTAAATCTTTCGGTCGGCCAGCAGTCATTTGCTAAAAAAGTTTCCAAAATGTCATTAAAGTCATTGATTTTACCTTAAATAGGTAATTAATGTACCATATAGTTTATTAATTAAAAAATAACCATTTTAATTTCGTCTATATTGCCTGAAAAAACAACTTTAGATAAGAGCCTAAGTTCATGAGTACGATCAAGACCGCCTGTATAGGCATAATCATCGTTTGTAGTGTGACCTTGTGGGGGTGTAGTCATCATGATGCACCTACGGAACAGGAAGTTCCTTTGGTCATGGTGGCGCAAGCAAGTAGCAGTCATGCTGAGCAAAAAAGCTATGCAGGTGAAGTGCAAGCGCGCCAACAAACTGCGTTGGCTTTTCGTGTCGCAGGGCAGGTGGTCGAACGTTATGTGGATGTCGGTGATCAGGTCAAAGTTGGGCAGGTCTTAGCGCGTTTAGATGTAAAAGATGCAGAATTACAAAAAAATGCCACGCGTGCGCAATTAGAAAGTGCGCAATCTGCTGCCAAAATAGCAGGTGATGAACTCAAGCGTTATCA
This sequence comes from Acinetobacter cumulans, assembly GCF_003024525.3. Lineage (GTDB taxonomy): Bacteria > Pseudomonadota > Gammaproteobacteria > Pseudomonadales > Moraxellaceae > Acinetobacter > Acinetobacter cumulans. The sequence goes on from NZ_CP035934.2 coordinate 71,506, forward strand.
GCAATTATTGCCAATGAATGCTGTTAGCCGTTCACAATATGATGCTGTTGAAAATCAATATAAAGCAGCGATGTCGAGTTTAAAACAAGCGCAATCAAATGACGACGCCAGCGCAAACCAAACGCAATATAACCAATTAATTGCAAGTAAAAACGGTGTGATTACACAGCGTAATTTAGAAGTTGGGCAAGTGGTGTCTGCAGGGCAGGCGGTGTATCAGCTGGCGATTGATGGTGAGCGAGATGTCGTGGTGGGTGTACCTGAGCAGCTCATTTCAAGCATAAAAACAGGGCAAGTTGCAGAAGTGAGTCTGTGGTCGAAGCCTGAAGAAAAGTTTCAAGCCTATGTCCGTGAAATTGCACCTGCAGCGGATCAGTCGCGCACGTATCGTGTCAAAGTCGCTTTGCGTGAAGGCTCAGGTGTGATTCAACTGGGACAAAGTGCACGGGTATTTTTAAATACTGCGACTCATGAAACCTTAAACATTCCATTATCAAGTGTGTCTGCACAAGGGCAACAAGCCTATGTGTTAACGGTGAAAGCGGACAATACGGTACATAAAGTCCCTGTGAGCTTAGGTGCCTATGGCCGTGACAGCGTACCTGTGTTGAGTGGTTTAGCACCTTCAGATTATGTGGTGATTGGCGGTGTGCATTTATTACGAGATAAACAAAAAATACGTCCGATTGACCGAGAAAATCGTGCGGTGACTGTTCGAGCTGGGGGTTAAAAATGAATTTTAACCTGTCGGAATGGGCGCTCAAAAATAAAGGTTTGGTCCTTTATTTTATGATCCTCTTGGGCATCGTTGGGGTATTTTCATACTCGAAATTAGCACAAAGTGAAGACCCGCCATTTACTTTTAAGGTCATGATCATTCAGACCTATTGGCCGGGTGCAACAGCGGAAGAGGTGTCTTTACAAGTCACAGATCGCATTGAAAAAGAACTCATGACCACGGGCAATTATGAGCGCATTATGGCGTTTTCACGTCCAGGTGAGTCTATGGTGACCTTTGTTGCCAAAGATTCTTTGCGTTCAAAAGATATTCCAGACGTTTGGTATACGGTGCGTAAAAAGGTGAATGACATTCGTCATCAGTTGCCTAGTGGGGTGCAAGGGCCATTTTTTAATGATGAATTTGGCGATACCTTTGGCAATATTTATGTACTGACAGGCAAAGATTTTGACTATGCCACGCTGAAAGACTATGCCGACCGTTTACAACTGCAATTGCAACGCGTGCGGGATGTCAGCAAAGTCGATTTGATTGGCCTACAAGATCAAAAGATTTGGATTGAAATGTCCAATACCAAGGCTGCCCAATTGGGTGTGCCTGTTTCTGCGATTCAGCAAGCCTTACAACAGCAAAATACAGTGGCCAGTGCAGGCTTTTTTGAAACGCAGTCAGACCGCATTCAAGTGCGTGCCAGTGGTAGTTTAAAAACGGTTGAAGAACTGAAAAAAATGCCCTTACTGGTAAATGGTCAAACCATTCAATTGGGCGATGTGGCTGATATTTACCGTGGCTTTAGCGATCCAGCACAGCCTCGTATGCGTTTTATGGGTGAAAATGGCATTGGTATTGCGGTGTCTATGCGCAAGGGTGGAGACATTCTGGCATTGGGGAAAAACCTCGAAACTGAATTTGCACAACTGCAAAAATCATTACCACTGGGCATGAAATTACAGAAGGTTTCAGACCAGCCTGTGGCAGTAAAGCGCAGTGTAAACGAGTTCATGAAAGTCTTGGCAGAAGCGGTGATTATTGTTCTGCTGGTGAGCTTTTTCTCTTTGGGCTTTCGTACAGGATTGGTGGTGGCATTTTCCATTCCATTGGTCTTGGCCATGACCTTTGCGGGCATGAATATGCTCGATGTCGGCTTACACAAAATTTCTCTAGGGGCTTTAATTCTAGCCTTGGGTCTGTTGGTCGATGACGCCATTATTGCCGTAGAAATGATGGCAATTAAAATGGAGCAAGGCTATAGCCGTATACAAGCGGCTGGTCATGCATGGCGTACCACAGCATTTCCAATGTTAACGGGAACCTTGATTACTGCAGCGGGCTTTTTACCGATTGCCACGGCTGCATCGAGTACTGGTGAATATACCCGCTCAATTTTCCAAGTGGTCACGATTGCACTGATTGTGTCGTGGTTTGCGGCAGTCCTATTTGTGCCTTATTTAGGAGACAAACTGCTCCCCGATTTTAATAAAGACCTGGTACAAAAAGCGCCGTGGTATGCACGCTTGTTGGCACGTTTAAGAAAACAACCTGAGCCTGCACCTGTGGTTCATCATGCTGGTGAGCATCATGATCCTTATCAAACCAAGTTTTATCAGGGCTTTAAGCGATGGGTGAATATTTGTGTGACCTATCGTAAAACTGTGATTGCAACCACGGTGGCCATTTTTGTGTTGTCAGTGATGATGTTTAAACTGGTGCCACAACAATTTTTCCCACCGTCGAACCGTGCCGAAATTTTAGTCGATATTAAACTTGAAGAAGGGGCATCTTTAAAAGCCACTGAAGCTGCTGTACGTAAAGTCGAGCATTTTTTATCGAAACAACAAGGCATTGATAACTTTGTGGCTTATGTCGGCACTGGTTCACCACGTTTCTATTTGCCCTTAGATCAACAATTACCACAGGCTAGCTTTGCACAATTTGTCGTGCTGGCATCATCACTCGATGATCGAGATGAAATTCGCCGTAATTTGAGTGACAAAATTCGTGTGCTGTTACCTGAGGCGCGTACACGGGTGTCTTTATTGGAAAATGGCCCACCTGTGGGCTATCCATTACAATTTCGAGTCTCAGGTGAAAACTTGGACGTAGTGCGTGAATGGGCACAAAAAGTCGCAGCTACAATTAGTGCGAATCCAAATAGTACCAATGTCCATTTAGATTGGGGCGAGCCAAGTAAAGTTATTCAACTAGACATTGATCAAGATCGTGCACGCCAATTGGGCATCAGCAGTTTAGATTTATCTAATTTCTTAAGCAGTGCAATTAGCGGTGCATCAGTCAATCAATACCGTGAAAAACGTGATTTGATTGAAATCCGTATGCGCGGCGACCAAGTTGACCGTGTTGATGTAGGTTCACTCAGTAGTTTGGCTGTACCTACGGCGTCAGGTCAATCTGTACCTTTAGCGCAAATTGCTAAAATTGAATATGCGTTTGAAGACGGTTTGATCTGGCATCGTAATCGGTTACCGACCATTACTGTACGGGCGGATATTCGTAGTCAACTACAGCCTGCAACGGTGGTCAATGAGCTTGCAGAGCCATTGGCAAAATTGCGTGCAGCACTACCAAATGGTTATTTGCTGGAAGTGGGTGGCACAGTAGAAGAGTCTGCAAAAGGTCAATCTTCTGTGAATGCAGGTATGCCAATGTTCCTTGCTGTGGTGCTGACCTTGCTGATGATTCAGCTCAAAAGTATGTCGCGAACCTTTATTGTGTTTTTGACTGCACCACTGGGCATTATTGGCGTAGTTTTATTCTTGCTACTTTTTAATAAGCCATTTGGTTTTGTGGCCATGTTGGGCACCATCGCGCTGTCAGGGATGATCATGCGAAACTCACTGATTTTGATTGATCAGATTGAACAAGATATCCAAGCAGGGCATGATCCTTGGGATTCAATTCTGGATGCGACGGTACGTCGTTGTCGTCCGATTGTACTCACAGCATTGGCTGCGGTTTTGGCCATGATTCCATTATCGCGCAGTATTTTCTTCGGTCCGATGGCCGTTGCGATTATGGGCGGTTTGATTGTTGCGACACTGTTAACATTATTCTTCTTGCCAGCCTTGTATGCACAGTGGTTTAAGGTGAAAAAAAGTCCTGAGAAAGTGTAAAAATGGGTGCGAAATATTGTTTTTTTCAATATAGTAGCACCTAAATCTTTGCTGAAAATTTTTATAAGACAAACACTGTTCGGGGTAAAGATTCACAGGGCAGTGTATGGGGTTAAATCAGACATGACGACAGATAAACTGATCAAGTATCGGCGCTATATTGCGATTTCTTACGTCTTCATGTTTTTGGCGATTTTTACCGTGGTTAGTGGGGTGTTAGCGTATTGGCTGGCACGTAAAGTCACACAGGTCGATTCCGCTGAAGTTTGGTTACAAGCACAGGCATTTTGGGTGATGCGTAGTATCGTAATTTTCACTATTTTGGCTTTGTTTGCAGCACTTTGGTTTATTCCACTCTTCTTCTTTTATTGGGACAGCGCGCTATGGGTAACAGGTTGCACTGTTGCTGGCGTTATTTTTAGTGCCATTGCATTTTTATATTTGTTAAATGCATGGGTACAAGGCTTATCTAAATTCTTTAAAAATAAAGCAGTTTTTTAACTCGTCTTTATTTTTTTCATCGCTGACCCTTGAAAAAATGGTTTGATCCCCCAATTTCAGACCACAGCCCAGTATTAAATAAATTCCGTGAGGAGCATCGCCAGACATGGCTAAACGTGATTATTATGAGGTTTTAGGCGTATCTAAAACCGCAGGTGATGATGAAATTAAAAAAGCCTACCGTAAGTTGGCGATGAAGTATCACCCTGACCGTAACCCAGATAACCCAGAAGCTGAAGAGAAATTCAAAGAAGCTGCTGAAGCTTATGAAGTTCTTTCAGACAGCGAAAAGCGTAGCATGTACGACCGTATGGGCCATCAAGCATTTGAAGGCGGTATGGGTGGCGGTGGTGGCTTTGGCGGTGGTTTCAGCGCTGAAGACATTTTCAGCCAGTTCGGCGACATTTTCGGTGGTGCTTTTGGTGGTGGTGGCCGTGGTGGTCAGCAACGCGCACGCCGTGGTTCAGACTTACGTTATGTGATGGAACTCACCCTTGAAGAAGCGGTGAAGGGCGTGAAAAAAACCATTACGTTCACTGCGCCTGCGCCGTGTGAAACTTGTGATGGTAAAGGCTCTAAAAATCCTAACGACGTTGAAACCTGTAAAACCTGTCATGGCGCGGGTCAAGTGCGTATGCAGCAAGGTTTCTTCTCTGTACAGCAAACCTGTAATACGTGCCGTGGTCAAGGCAAAATCATTAAGAACCCATGTAATACATGTCATGGTTCAGGTGTGTCTGACCGTCAGCAAACTTTGGAAGTCACTATTCCTGCAGGCGTAGACAATGGCGATCGCGTACGTTTAAGCGGTAAAGGCGAAGCGATTCGTGACGGCCAATCAGGCGATTTGTACGTAGAAGTGGTTGTACGTGAACACGAGATTTTCCAACGTGATGGTGCAGATCTGTATATGGACGTGCCTGTAAGCATTGCTGATGCGGCTTTAGGTAAAGAAATTCAGATTCCAACACTCGATGGCCGGGTCAGCTTGAAAGTGCCTGAAGGTACGCAAACTGGTAAGTTATTCCGTTTACGTGGCAAAGGGGTAAAACCTGTACGTACCAGCATGCAAGGTGATTTACTTTGCCGTATTGTGGTGGAAACACCTGTGAATTTGACTACTCGTCAGCGTGAGTTACTTAAAGAATTACAAGCGAGTATGGAAAGTGAAGAAGGCGGTAAATCTTCTCCGAAGAAAAAATCGTTTTTAGATCGTTTATTTGACTAAGTCATGCAGTCAATGCCATCGAAAGCATAAAAAAAAGCGCCTCAAGGCGCTTTTTTTTATGTGCTTAAACAGCCTTAAGGTTGCTTTGGCGCACCGTTAAGTAAGCTGTCATAGTCCATATCCGTTTTTTGGATAATCGCCAGTAGTTTGAGCTGATGTTTCGCTTCGGCTTCATAACCATTAAATGCCAGCATTTTAGCGTATTTAATGATGTGATAACGGGTTGGATAGCTACGTGCCATTTCACCTGCCATTTGCAGTTGTTGTGGGCTTAACTGGGTAAACGGATCAATCAGAATAAAATTAATCCGTTGATCCAATTCGGTTAGTACATAAATTCGATCATGATTGGTGATTTTTTCAGGCTGTAGTTCATTTTTATAGACATTGCCCAACTTCGGCACCAGCGTGTCGTAATCACGGTAGACCAAGGCCAACATGGCTAAACCAAAAACCAAAATCAGTTTATTGCCCAGTGCAGGCAGTGCTACGGTTTTGGTTTGTGCATATTGCGTTTGTAGCGTACCCAAAATAAAGCCTGCAGGAATCAAGAAGAATGCATAATTTTGTGGAAATTCGAGCATCATGTGAATGATGAATGCACCGAGCATCAACAAGGCAACCACAGACTCCGCTGAGTTCACTTGGCGGTGTAATTGAATGAGCCAATATGCCAGATAAGCAAAAAATGGAATCGCAACGATAAAGCCATTCCATAGAATAAAATCGAGGACAAAGTTATGTGCGCTACGAATCCACACAGGTCCTTGGAAATGCTCTGAGATGCTGACAAAAGCGGTACTGGTTTGGTACCAACCATAGCCAAACCACGGCTGTGCGTCGACTGCATGCACCATCTGTTGCCAAATCGCCAAGCGAGACATATCGCCACCGGCACGTTGAGCCAGATCACGACCTTGAATCACGTTCATATTGGCGCTGTCGGCCAGTAATTGTGTCACATGTGGAAGCACCACAATTAAGCCGATAAACAGACCAAACCACGCTAGACTATAAAACCAGCGTAAACGAACCTGATGGCGGAATTGTTGGTAGGCAAGGTACAGCAGAATGCAAATACTCGCGACCCATGAGGTACGCGATTGACTCAGTACAACACCGATTAAAATCGGCAAGGCGGCCAGCACTAACCAACGTGTGGCAAGGGCTTTTTTCTCATATAAATACAGCGTTGCCATTAAGGCCATGAGCAAGAAGGTTGCCATTAAGTTGGGCTGGGCAAAATTGGCAAATGGGCGTGTGGTGCCACTGATATTCATCATGATGGCATTTAAAGGCTCATCAAAATTCAGCGCTTGGCAAATCGCAACCAAACCAGTTGCCACACCTGAAATTAAGAAGCTAAAACTTAAATAACGAAAAGTTTTTGCACGCTGTTCTGGGCCTCGAGACAGATTAAAGCCCAAGGTCATTGCGAGCCAAAAAGCAGCGATGTACAGAAATCCGAGGAATGCGATACTAAAAAAGTACACATGGCCGAATGCTAATTGAATAAAAGGCAACACGGCCAAAGCTAAAAAGGGCAAGCCAATTTTAGGAAGATACAATTTGTCTTTGACGCAGGCCGCCATCAAAAACATCAGAGAGATAAACGCATATAGCTCACCGGTATAGGTGACCCAAGGTCGGTAATGGACTGGCATTAGCCATGCGAAAAAAATGCATATTGCAGCACAAGCAAACAGGACGTTTTTCATGCTCATTCAGTATAAAAAAAACTCGCCTATGATACATCGAAAATCACTTAAAAAATGCAATACAGATGAGGCTGCGATAGGGGATTTCATCCGTGCGTGAGTGCAACAGAGCAAGCGATGAAAAAAGCATAATTTTTTTGTGTCAAACTTAGCCAAAGTCAGGAGTTTTGCTATAGTAAGGGCAATTTTGAATCTAGCATTAGGAAAATGTTATGTCAGCAACTCCACGCATTGGCATTTTAGGGGCAGGCGGCCGTATGGGTCGTATTCTTATTCAAGCTGTTGAACAAGCAGGTTTTAAACTTGCAGCAGCTGTAGAACGTCCAGAAAGCTCACTTTTGGGTGCAGATGCAGGCGAACTTGCTGGCATTGGCCGTCTAGATGTGAAAATTGTCGGTAGTTTAGAAGAAGTTGTGAAGGACTGTGATGTCGTGATTGATTTCACTGCACCTGTAGCTACTGTCAATCACCTCAAAATTTGCCGTGAACATGGTGTTGCAATCGTGATTGGTACCACAGGCATGAATGATGAACAAAAAGCCTATTTAGATGCATCTGCAATAGAAACGCCCGTGGTTTATGCAGCCAACTATTCAGTCGGCGTGAATGTTTCAATCAAACTGTTGGAACTGGCATCGAAAGTATTTGGTGACACAGTAGATATCGAAGTGATTGAAGCACATCACCGTCATAAAGTTGACGCGCCATCAGGTACTGCACTGATGATGGGTGAAGCGATTGCTGAAACTTTGGGTCGTGACTTAAAACAAGACGCCGTATATCACCGTGAAGGCTATACTGGTCCACGTGAGCGCCAAAGCATTGGTTTCCAAACCATTCGTGGTGGCGATATTGTTGGTGAGCATACAGTAATGTTTATTGGTGAAGGCGAGCGTGTGGAAATTACGCATAAAGCGACCAACCGTATGAACTTTGCTGCGGGTGCAGTACGTGCAGCCGCTTGGGTCGTAGGCCGTGAAGCGCGTAAGTACGATATGAAAGATGTACTTGGATTTAACGATATTCAAGTATAAAAGCACTTCAAAATCCGCTATAAAAATAAAAGAAAACTAAAAAGACGAATAATTGGAATGAAAATAGCTTTGTTGATGGCCTGTGTACTCGCATGTTCTGCGACTACACAGGCAGCACCTACAGATAACGTTAAGCTCAGTATTAATAAAAACAATATTAAAGTTTGGACGATTCAAGACAGCCAAAATCCAATCATGATGTATAAAGCAGAAACCACGCTTAATGTTCCCATTGAACAAGCTGTGGCGCTGATTTTAGACGTGGATCATGCAATGGAATGGGTGCCTTTTTTAAGTCAAATGAAAGTATTATCGCGTGATGACAAAAAAGGTGAATTCCAACTGTACATGGTGTTGGATTTTCCATTTCCTCTAAAAGACCGTGATTTGGTTGTGCAAGGTAAAATGAGCAAAGATGCACAGGGCATCATTAGCATACAAAATAAAGCCATTAAAAAAGGCTATATGCTGAATAAAAACTACGTCCGACTGAATCAGTATGAAGGCGATTGGTCGTTTCAGAAATTAGGCCCACAAAAAGTCAAAGTATCGACCTATGGTTATGCCAATCCTGAAGGGTCTATTCCCTTGTCAGTCGTGAATATGTTTGTTCAACAGCAGCCTTATCAAATGCTGCAAAAAATGAAAGTAGAGCTAGAAAAACCAAAGAATTTCGCGCCCTTACCTGACATTTTAAAGTAGTGTTTAAAACTTTCTTTCCGGTGAACTCAATGTATACACGGTCAGTTGTTTCATCCGTTCAGGCTGAGGCAACTGTAGGCTAAGCAAGGTTTCTTCAGGTACTGCACCATTTGCCTCTGCTGATGGCGCCAGTTTAATTTGAAACTGCTGAGCACTGTTTTGTTCACAGTTAAAGCGCAATTTTTTTTGACTCGGCATGAGACGGGGTTGATAAGATGTCTGCGCCTGATACACATATAAGCGCTGACTGGCAACATGCTGTAATGCAGGCTGAATATGCCAGAGTTGATATTGGGTCAGATTTTGGGTTTTTAAAAAGCCTTCAATTAATGCACTACAAATAAAATGTTGCTGTTGAGCGACGGTATTGCCTTGTGGCTGGCAAGCTGAAAGTGCAATTGCACAACTGAATAGGCTGAGCGCTGTGGCTATTGTTCTCATGAATCGCTCCTGTATCCTTTTGAAAAACTGTACAGAAAGCTTAAATATGTTAGTGTTTAGGATACAGATACAGAAAATATAAAAAAACGGGTACAGATATGGCATTTCAATATCAGCTGCTGGCACAGCAGCTGAGGCAGAAAATATTGGCTGGGGATATTGTTGTCGGGCAACGCTTACCCTCATTACGTCAATTTTCTGAGCAGCAGAACATTAGTCTAAATACAGCAAAAAGCTGTTATGAAATGCTCGAAGCGCAAGGGCTGATTTATGTGAAAGCTAAGTCTGGCTATTTTGTACAGCGTCCCTCGACTGTGTCAGGTTGTGCTATTGATGCCCCAAAGCATCCAGATTTCAAGTCGGAAATGCGTGAAGTTTCCAATTTAGCACTGCAAATTGAAATTCATGAAGCCGCTATCAATAGCAAGCTCATTCATTTAGGATCAATTCAGCTTTCTCCGAATTTAGTCCCAGCCAAGGCATTAAGTCGTTCGATTCAACGTGCCTTAAAGTACAGCAAGCCTGAAGATTTTCTATATAGCGACCGCCAAGGGCATATTCGACTGCGTGAAGCACTGTCTGCCCATTGGGCTGAAGATGGCTTTCATATTGCCCCAGAATTGATTTATATCAGCAATGGTTGCATGCCAACATTGGCCGTTATGATTCAAAGCTTGACGCGTGAAGGGGATGGCGTGATTGTGCCAACCCCTAACTATAATGGGCAATTGCAGATGCTGGCCTTACTCAACCGTAAAATTGTGGAGATTCCTGCCAATACGGAAGGTTTTGACTTGGTACGATTGGAACAAGCCATGCAACAGTCAGGGGCTAAAGTTTGTTTACTCACTGCAAATTATCAAAATCCCTTGGGCTTTTGTTTGAGTAATGCAGATAAAGAAAAAATTGCGCAATTGGCTGCCAAATATCAATGCTATGTGATTGAAGATGATATTTATGCCGAATGTAGCTTTAGCATGCAACGACCGCTTCCGATTCAGTATTGGGATCAAGAGGGCTATGTGGTGTATTGCGGTTCTGTCTCTAAGTCATTATCACCTTCTTATCGCGTGGGATGGTTTTGTTTGCCTACACGCTTAAAACCAATGCATGCAAAAATTATTCTGCGCAATGTCTCAGTCAATACACCGCTGCAATTGGGCTTGGCAGATTTTATCTTTAGCCGCGAATATCGTCAGCACTTAACGGCATTACGCCCCCAGTTACAACAACAGGTACAGCAGTACCGTCAGTTTATTGCGCAGGCTTTTCATGGCATAGATTTTCGTCTTAATGATCCACAAGGGAATTATGCATTGTGGCTTCAATTTCCAGATCAGATTAATAGTTTAGCGCTGTATTATTTTGCTGCCGAACAAGGGATTAATTTGGTGCCGGGAATTTTATTTGGTGAAGACAGTCGCTATAACAATTGCATCCGCCTCAATGCAGGGCATGAGCTATCATTTGAGGTTCAGCAAGCCATTCAGTTACTCGCAGATTGGGTTCGGGCAGAGCTGGACAATCAAGCGGTTGCTTAAATATCGAAAGCAATACCTATGCTATGTCGATATAAAAAAAGCCTGCAGTGATGCAGGCTTTTTTAGTTTAGATTTGATCGCGCAGGGCTTAAAAATCTGCTTTGAGTACCACACGGTAGCGTACTTTACCTGAATGTAATCGTTCAATCGCCTCATTAATTTGTGACATAGGGAACAATTCAATTTGTGGTGCAATATTTTTACGCGCGGCAAATTTTAACAGTTGGCGCAAAGTGGCAGGTGAACCTGTTGGCGAGCCAGTGACCGATTTAGAACCACTGATGAGCGCACCTGCTGGAATTTGCATGGGTTCGAGTGCCAGCCCAAGCATGTGAATAGCGCCATTGGGTGCTAAAGTCGCAAGATAAGCCTGCCAGTTTAATGTGACATTCACGGTACTCAGTAAGAGGTCAAATTTGCCACGATGTGCTTTGAGTGCATTAGTATCACGGCTACTGACCACATGATCAGCGCCCATGGCTTTAAGCTCCTCGGTTTTATCTAAACTAGAGGTAAATGCAGTAATTTCACAGCCCCAAGCTTTAAGTAGTTTAATCGCCATGTGGCCAAGACCACCAATACCGATGACCCCGACATGATGAATGGCTTGAATCTCGTGTTTTAAAATGGGATCGAATACCGTGATGCCACCGCAAAGCAGTGGGCCTGCAGATTCAGGATCAAGATCATCCGGCAGAGGAATGACCCATTGCCAACCAGCACGGACTTTATCTGCAAAACCGCCTGCATGGCCAACAATCGTTGCAACTTTGTCACCAGTACACTGTACTTGCTGTCCTGCTACGCATGGGTCACAGCATTGGCAACTCTCAGCAGTCCAACCCACACCAACACGCTGACCTAATTTTAATCCTTTGGCTTCTGAACCTAAACGTGCAATGGTGCCAATAATTTCATGGCCAGCTACAACAGGATAAACAGCAGAGTTCCAGTCATTATCAATAACCGAAAGATCTGAATGACACAGGCCACAGTATTCAACTTTAATTTCGACCTGATGTGCGAGTAATTCACCCGCATCAAATTGATAAGGCTGTAGTGCTTCACCTGCCTGCATGGCTGCATAGGCATGAATGGTATTTTCACTCATCTCAACGCTCCTTTTTTGAGAGGATTTGATATTTAAAGTCACAACTATTTTCATGGTCATTGACCATGCCCACAGCTTGCATAAAGGCATAACAAATCGTTGGCCCTACAAATTTAAAGCCTTGCTTTTTTAGGCTTTTGGACATGGCTTGGCTTTCTATTGTTTGAGCTGGCGCTTGATAATAGTTGGGAACATCATTGCACAGTGTTGGTTGGACTGAAAATGACCACAACCATGCCACAGGGTCGATACCCGCGAGTTTTAAATTTTGCCATGCAATGGCGTTGCTACGAATGGCCTGTAATTTACCTAGGTGACGAATCACATTTGGGTCTTTGACAATGTTTCCCAGTTGCGTATCGCTCATATTGGCAATGCTGGCGATATCGTGTTGAAAAAAATGTTGGCGATATGCCTGACGTTTTTTAAGTACGGTGATCCAAGATAGCCCAGCTTGCTGGCCTTCTAAGCACAACATTTCAAACAGTTGTGCTTCATCATGTAGCGGGTGCCCCCATTCATGATCGTGGTATTGGATATACAACGGGTCTTGTGTACACCACGCACAGCGTTGGGCGCTCATGGTTTTGAGTTGATCCAATTAAAGCTTAAATTCAGACCATTGGTCATTTTGATTGTCCCAATAAGACAGTGTCGCTTGATCTAAGTCACTAAATTGAATCCATACATCCTTGCCCGCTTTGTCTGCATAGCCTGTACTGATCATGAGTGCTTCTTCGGTAATTTCCATAATCCAGCCTTGATGGGTCTGTCCAGCCACGGTGATTTTTTGTTGGTTACCTGATTCTGCAAATTCAACAAGGCGGCTGATCAGTGCTTCTGACATGAATGTTTCCTGATAATTAACGTAAATAAGGGAAGGGGTTAACTGCACCTCGGCCTTTGCCATTTAAGTAAATACCATAGTGTAGATGTGGGGCAGTATGGCGAGCGTTGCCGGTATTGCCCACATAGCCAATGAGATCACCTTTTTTGACATAATCTCCGACTTTAAGTCCACGCTTATGGTCATCTAAATGTGCATAGTAATGCCAAGAGCCTGCTGGCCCGATTATCCATACCACTTTACCACCCAAATTGTTATTGCGTAAGTCAGCAATCAAGCCTTCGGTGGCGGTGTAGACTTTCGTTCCACGTGGAGCCAAGATATCTATCCCTTCATGTGTACGACCACTGCTACGTGATGCACCCCAAGTATCTTTTAAATTTTTGGCTTTAATATCGTCTACAGGCACTGGCAGTTTAGTTGGCAAGCGCATCTGTTGGAGTTTTTGAATTTGTGCGGGGGGCAGTGTAGGTTTGGCGGGTGCTGGTGGTGTGCTGGTACAAGCGGCCAGCCAAAGCAGATTCATTCCTAAAATGACAATTGCAATCCAGCGTAGCACGGCAATCCCTCTATGATCTAATTGGATGTGCCGAAGCACTGTGTTCTGACTATGTCATAGATTGATGGCTGAGATCAATTTTTTCATTGCGGTTGGAATTCCGAGTGCAGATGCGGCTTGTGGTGTTAGCCATTGCGCATTGAACTCGATTGCCAAATGTTCTTTTTGATCTGGAGGAAGTTCAACGGCAATCGCATCAAGGTGCCAGGTAAAATGGGTAAAGCTATGTGAAATTTGTGCACGAGAAATTTCTTTTTTCAGTGCATAGCGTTGCAATTCATTTTGGAAATCAAGTGCACTTTCATAAATTGGCAAACACCATAAACCACCCCATAAGCCCTGATTTGGACGCTGTATCCAAAGCCATTCTCCAGCAGATTGAATCAACAAGACCTGTGCTTCTTTAACTGGAACAGGCTTTTTGGCTTTTTTAAATGGCAGTTCAGTTTCAATGCCTTGCTGATGCGCCTTGCAATGCTGCTGCATTGGGCAATAGAGGCAAAGCGGTTTTTTGGGCGTGCAGACGGTTGCACCTAAATCCATAATTGCTTGCGTATAGTCATGATTACGCTCAGTAGGACATAACTGCGTTGCTAAAGCCCACATTTCACGTTCATGTTGTGGCTTAGACAGGTCATCTTCAATGGCAAAAAAGCGTGAGAGCACACGTTTAACGTTGCCATCCATAATCACGCCGTATTCACGTAAGCCCAGAGACATTAAGGCCCCAGCGGTTGAACGACCAATGCCAGGCAGTTCAATCCATTGTTCTAAATTGCTAGGAAATGCTCCTTTTTGCGCGACAATGCCAGCTGCTTTATGTAAATTTCGCGCGCGGGCATAGTAGCCTAAACCAGCCCAATAAGGCGCCACATCATCCCAGCTGGCACGACCTAAGTCCTGTACAGTGGGAAAACGCATAATAAAACGCTCAAAATACTGCAAGACGGTTTTGACCTGCGTTTGTTGGAGCATTATTTCAGACACCCAGACTTTGTATGGATCATCGACAACTTGCCAAGGCAAATCATGGCGACCATGAACATCAAACCAAGCCAGTAAAGCATCTGAAAATTTAAAAGACATGGAACATCATTAATACAGTGAAAAACGCGCTTTATTGTAGACCATTCAAATTTGATGCGCTTTGATTTAACTTTAAAATTGTAAAATCAATAATGAATTTGGTGTTTATTATTGTTTTATTTAGATATTTTCTTAGGGTTGAGATCGATGTGCATTCTAATTTGTAGGTATTAAAAATAATGGGAATTGCTGAATATTCAAAAAGACATTATGTTCAAATTAGTCTGATCATTATATTTTCCTCATTCACAATACATACTTTAAGAGAGCATTTTTTTCTAATTAATAAAGCTAAAGAACTATCAAAAAATCATCAGAATATATATTTAGGATGCTTGTATTTAGAAAAAGCATTTTCAACTAAGCATGGAATCGAAAGACATGAGGTCAATATAAATGGTGAGAAGCTTTTACTTCAAAATATGAATATTCATGGTTTTCCATTTCACTATAAGTATTTTGTTTTTCAACAAAAAATTAAGCATAAAACCTGCTATAAAGTTCGATATATTCAAGTGAATTATCTACTCGCAAACAGAACATATATTTATGATTTAGTAGAATAAATCTGTCATAAGGATCATTAATCTATTGAACCAAATGGCTGTTATTAGAAATCTAAAGTGCTCATGTCGGATAGGAATCGTTGTTCACGATTTAGTTAGATTAAGTGCCCATGAATATAAGCATAAATATCAACATTCTAAAAGCGTAGAAAAAAAGATACAGGCCCCAATAGGACCTGTATCTAAACATCGTTACTCAAAAATTAAGGCTGTGCTATGTTGCCCCAGCGCTGATCAAGGACTAAGTCTTGGTTGTCATAATAGGGGATAATGTGAATATGCAAATGCTCAGCTTCTGTGCCAAATGCATGGCCGTCATTAAACCCAATATGAAAACCCGCTGGCTGATGAATTAAATTTAATTCATTGCGCGCTTGTTCCAATAAAGACATTAAGCTTTTACGTTCTTTGTCAGTGATTTCAAAAAATGAACTGACATGACGTATTGGAATAATGACACAATGTCCTTTAGATAGGCTTTGGGGTTCTGGGAGAATCAATCCAAATTCATTTTGTGCCAGTACTGCATAATCATTGTAGTCACAATAAGGGCAGTGCGTATTCATTGTTCTATCCTCCTTCGAATCAGTGGATATTCAAATTATAAACTTAAATTTGCTCAGCAGTTTTAAGATTGCGGTCGAGTAAATCGTACATGGCAGCCAGACTCTTTTTTTCTGCTTCGGCGTTATAGCCTAAGTCAACGCCATTGGCTTGAGCACGTTCATCTGCTAATGGATTTGAGAATCCATGTTTAGCATCTTCATATACAATGACGTCATGCTCAACCTGAGCGCTAAACATTTCTTCTTTAAATTTTGCGACATCATCTAGACTAACCATGCTGTCCTCTGCACCATGGAGGACCAAAATTTCTGCCTGAACTTGACCTGCTTGTGCAGGCGTTTGTGCAGATAAATTGGCATGGAATGTTGCAACAGCTTTGAGCTGTGCACCAGAGCGCGCCAAATCCAATACAACTTTTCCTCCATAGCAAAAACCAATCGCACCCAGTTGGGAAGCATCCACTTCTGCTTGAGATGCAAGACAGTTCAGTGCTGCTGTAGCACGATCTACAATGGTATTGCTTTGCTCGAAAGTTTGCATCATCCAAGCATAGGCTTGTTTTGCATCTGTGGTGACGTTTTTATTGCCGTACATGTCGAGGGCCAAAGCGGCATAGCCATGTTCTGCTAGTTCTCGTGCGCGCTGCTCTGTATAGTCATTTCGTCCCCACCATTCAGGTGAAACCAGTACGCCAGGTACGACTTGATCTGTTTCAGGTGTGGCAAAATATCCAATTAAAGTTGTTCCATCTACCGCCTTATATTGAATTTCACGTGTTTTTATTTTCAGAGCCATGAAGCCAAATCCTTGTTCCAATACGAATGCAAAGATTAAAGCATAAAAATATGATTTATTTATGATAAATGCGTAAATTGCAGGCTAATAAATTAGGGTAAAAGTACACTATCCTGCACGGAATATAGAGCTGACTTAGGGCTGAGGCAGGCTTATCATCCCGTAGGGCAATAAGCCAAAATTGTAATGAATTATTTAGAATTCACGTTGAGTAACTCAACATCAAAAATTAAGGTGCTATTGGGTTCAATGACATCACCTGAACCAATTTGACCATAGGCCAAATTTGCAGGAATAAAGAAGCGATATTTCGCGCCTTCTTTCATCAGTTGTAAGCCTTCCGTCCAGCCTTGAATCACTTGGCTGACTTGAAAGTTAGCAGGGTGGTTACGTGCAATTGAACTGTCAAAAACAGTATCATCAATTAAGCGACCTTCATAATTGACGGTCACATTTGAATTGGCCTTAGGCGATTTGCCGGTTCCCTCTTTGATGACAATATATTGCAAACCAGACTTGGTGGTTTTAACCCCTTCTTTTTTGGCATTTTCAGCTAAAAATGCAGTACCAATTTTTGCATTTTCGTCGGCTTTTTGTTTTAGCTCGATCAATTGTTTCGCTTCTGCTCGACGCTTAAATTGGGTCAATACACGCGTCATTTCTTCGTCAGTTAAGGTTGCAGTTTGCCCTTGAGATGATGCTTTTAAGCCCTGTACAAAGGCATCAAGATCCATATCTTTCATGGCATCGGCATTACTACGACCCATTAAGTAACCAAAGCTATAGCCCACTTGTTCGGCAGTGCTACTTTGCGTATTAATGTCTTTTGCGAAGGTCGTGCCACTCAAAAGTGCACAGCATAGCAGGCTTATTTTAATTTTCATGTTGTTTGTTTCCAGAAGAAATGAAGGAGAGCAAATGCTCTCCTTGGGATCATTTTTGTTATTTCACTTTAATCAGTTCAACATCAAAAATAAGCGTGCTATTTGGTGGAATTGTGCCAGGAACGCCGTTTTCACCATAACCTAATTTTGCTGGAATATAGAGCGTTGCTTTACCGCCTTCTTTCATCAATTGTAAGCCTTCAGTCCAACCAGGAATTACTTGATTCAGTGGGAACTCAATTGGCTCACCGCGTTCAATTGAACTATCAAAGACTTTACCGTCGACCAATTGGCCTTTGTAATGGACTGTCACGATCGAATTGGCTTGAGGTTGTTTCCCTGTACCTTCTTTCGTAATTTTATACTGTAAGCCAGATGCGGTTGTTACAACACCTGGTTTCTTTTTATTTTCAGCAAGGAAGGTGTCACTCGCAACTTGTACTTGTTGCACTTGATCATGCTGTTTTTGTTGCATGTCTTTTTGGAACTGTACATAGGCTTGTTGTAATTCTTCTTCTGTATAAGCTGGTTGGGTGCGGGCATGGCCTGCACGAACACCTGTCACAAAGCTATCAATATCGAGCTCTGGAGGAGTTTGGTGAGCAACTTCATAGCCCAATGCATAGCTAATTTTTGCGACAGCAGAGGCATTGGCTGCAGGTTGAGTTGAAGTCGCAGCCTGTACAGCTGGTTTTTGTGACGCAAAATACACTGGAACAAGTGCAGCACCGCCTAGTACAACAGCGACAGCAATGGGTAGGGCCTTACTCATAAAATTTCCCAAATTATTCTAAATCTATAAAGTTGCTGAAAGATTAGCAGACTTTTCCAGCTGTGGTGCAATAGCTTGTGTGAATTACACCTGATTTGAGCTGGAAAACTCATCATAGTCATGTCATATAAAATATTCTATAACAGACTGAATGTATAAAACATTTATCATACAAATAAAATGGATTTAATCGCCTATTCTACTGTGCTTTAAAGTCTTTGCTGGTATAAAAAAACCAATGCAGTGCATTGGTTTTTAAACAATCAAGATTTAGTCCTGATCTTTATTGGCTTTATAACCATAAGAGTAATTATAGCCATAACCGTAGCCATAACCACCTGTGCCACGCTGAATATCATTCAGAATCACACCATTAATTTTGACACCCACTTGTTCAAAGCGGTTCATGGTCAATTCAAGCTCTTTCATTTGCGTTTTAGCAAAGCGTGCAATCACCAGATTTACACCAGTATATTGTGAAATGATAATACCATCGGTCACAGCCAACACAGGCGGTGTATCAATAATAATATGGTCATAGAGTGGTGAAAGTTGCTCTAAAAGTGCTGCGAATTTTGCAGAGCTGAGAAGTTCTGATGGATTCGTTGGGCTCTTGCCACGAGTAATTACACTTAAGCCAGAAATTTCAGATGGTTTGATAATCGCATCTAAATTTTGTTGGTTATTTAAGTAATCAGCAAGACCAGGGGTATTTTCAGTGTTGAAATATTTATGCAAATAACCGCGACGCATATCTGCATCAATAATCAATACGCGTTTATTGCTTTGCGCCAAAATTGCGGCCAAATTGGTCGAGATAAATGATTTACCTACTTCAGGTGCTGGGCCTGAAATCATAATTAAATTATTTTTGGCACTACTCATTGCAAAATGAATCGCGGTACGCATGCTACGTAGGCTTTCAATAGCAATGTCATCGTTATTTTTAACTGCAAGAACAGGAATAGTTTTCTTTTTCTTTAACAGTTTAATACGACTTTCTTGTACTGGTGAACGCGGTACAGTGGCATAAACAGGTAAATCAAGTTCATTTTCAATTTGTGATGAGTCTTTAATACCTGTGCGCATCATATTACGCAGTAATGCAAGGAGTGTACCTAAGAAGCCACCTACAAAAATGGATAAAACTAAAATGATTAATTTCTTGGGTTTGATCGGCTCTACAGGCTCGATCGCATGGTCTACGATGCGAACATTGCCAATTTCACCCGCTTTAGCAATACGCAGTTGTTGGTAAGAGTTTAGTAGGGAAGTATACAGTTGATTTTTCACTTCAACTTCACGATATAACTGCAAGTAACGACGTTGTAGGTCAGGCAGTTGCTTGAGTGTATTTTCTAATTCACCAATTTTTTTATTCAGCGCACTCAGCTGGGCCGTCATCTGTTGCATCACAGGATGTTCGTTCGTGTACTTCGCACCAGCTTCGGCAACTTTTTGCTCTAACTCTGCTTTTTGTGTTTCTAGGGTTACACTTTGTGTTAAGTAGAGTTCAGATTCTTTGGTGACATCAACCGTATTATATTGTTGACGGAATTTGTTAAATTCACGTTCAGCTGTATCCAGTTGTTTTTTTAATTCTGGTAATTGTTCATCCAAGAATTTTAGGGTTTGTGCACTTTCTGCAGAGCTACGATCAATATTCTGTTGTTTATAAACATCTAAGATGGCATTGAGTACTTTGGTGATATGTTCTTGATCTTGACCTTGATAATTAAGGCCAAGTACACCAGTTAGTTTTCCTTTTTCTGCAACAGAGTAGTCGTCAAGAATATTTTTTACTGCATTCGGAAGAGAAAGTTTTTGAATTATATATTGGTCATTGAATTGATCTTGACTAAATATGGTAACGATCCAAAGGCCTTCGGGTGTCGATACTCTATTTTCCTTATTTAGATCACCAGAAAATACAATTTGTTCTGTTTTTTTATCTGTAAGTGTGAACTTTCTATTTTGGAATTTGAGTTGTAATGGTTTATCTAGATAACTGTTAGGAACTGACAATTTTCGGATATCAAAAGCCTGCTCATTGTCTTTAAACACCACTGAATTTTTGAGATATTCTGTAGAGTAATCGTGCGGTGCAAATAAACGATTTGTAAAGGTATCTGAATTGCCTTGAATTGTGATATCTAAATTTAAATTTTGAATGACTGTGCCAAGTACTAGGCGTGAGCGTAAAAGTTCAATTTCAGTTTGAGCGGGTTGCTTTTGATCAATCATATTCGAAAGATCACCCAGTAAGGCTGCAGATGCCCCTTTACCTTCTTCTACTTGTACTAAAGCATCGACAGAATATGTATCTGGCGTGGTACGTAAATAGAGCAGGGCGCAGACCAAACTTAAAATAACGCAGAGCGCAATCAGTTTCCACTGAGCAATTAATGAGAAAAATAATTCTTTTAAGTCAATGGTATCTTCAGTATTGGTGTTTTGTTGGCTCATAATCGTCATTCAAAAATAATTAAATATGGTTTTTCCAGTCAGTGACACATTGCTGAATGAGTGCACAGGCTTCATTAAATGTTTCTTGATCCTTTTGATAAGGATCGGCAACGTTGCGTCCTTGCCAATGACCTAAGCGAAAGGTTTTTCCCTTGGCAAAAGGCCAAGTCTGCTCGACATGTTTTTGCTGATTTTGACTCATCACCAGAATCAGATCTGCTTGTTTGATGAGTTCAGCATTCAATTTACGCGCCACATGTGCCTGCATTTGAATCCCCAATTCCGCCATGCAATGTTGCGCTTTTTCATCTGCAGGATGCCCCACCAGCCCTGAAATACCTGCAGAATGGATTTTTAAATGAGGAAGTTCCTGTTTAAAAAAATATTCTGCCATAGGACTACGACAAATATTACCAATGCAGACCACTAAGATATTTTGAATCTGCATTACTGACCTAACCGATCTAAGTTGGAAATTGCGCTAGAGAAGGGCAGTACTTGATTGACTACACGTTGCCAGCGCGCAAGCCCAGATGCATCTACATACACAATATCATTACTACGCATCTTGAACTGATTGGCCAAGCCAAAGTCACCAATGCTGGCTAAATTTAAATGATAAATTTCAGTTACTGGATGATCGGCACCACTACGTACGACGTAAATTTTGCCACGACTTGCAGAAAGTGGATTTAAACCTAAGCTTTCACCCAACACATCGCTGAGCGTCATCCCTTGATCACGCATTGGTAGGGATTGATTTTTTCCAGATTCACCCATCACATAAATCTTTTGGTTTTCACGTGAGTTGACGTAGAGCGTATCATTGGCTTGAATGAGCAGGTTATGCAGAGAATAGCCTGCTTTTTCTAATTCAATACTATTGAGCGTATAGGTTTGTCCTTGGCGCACGAGGGTAATTGAAGTATTGTCACCAAATTGTGTATTTACCCCACCAGCAAGACCTAAGGCAGTATATACACTAACAGGTTGATCATTGAGGAAGAACTGTCCACCTTTCATGACATTACCCTGAACTGAGTAACGCTGGCCTTGATAGGATAAAACACGTGCGACTACATCAGGTGTTTTAAGATAACGTGACAATTGACTGCGAAGTTCTTGGTTGACTTGGGCCAACGATTTACCTGAGGCTTTATAACGACCAATGACAGGGAATTGAATATAACCCTGCTGGTCAATTTGATAACCATTAGATTGAACACCAACGTCATTATTAATATTGTTTACTGGTGGTGTAATTTCTGGATAAGCCCATAAATAAATAGACAGAATATCGCCAGCACTGAGTTTATAATTGTTATGTGTGCGATTAAATAAATGCGCAAAACTTTGTTGATTAAATTGAGCAGGTTGAAAAGCAGGAAGAGATTCTTGTGTGATTTTTACCACATTAACCTGTGTTCCAAGTTCAGTTTGGTATAAACCTTCACTTGGTAAATCATAGGTTTGTAAGCCTGAAGTAATTGCACAGCCAGTCATTCCCAAGCTGAGAGCTGCGATTAAACTGTAACGGTATAAGTCCACTCTAAATCAAATCCTATTTATAAAAATAATTGGGTCACACACATACGGGTTAACAAAACCCCAAATATAGATTAAAACACGGTATGAATTTATACCATTATTGTGCCCTAATATAACACAAGAAAACTTTGCGTCGTAAGCTTTTCAAAAATATCTGATGTAAGCCAGTTCATCTGTTTTTAGGTGCTGCTTAATATGTATTTGAATATTGAACTGATTTATTAAAATAAGCATTTATAAATATTGTTAAGACTATTTCTATAATGTATCTCAGGTTGTATTCCAGTTGATTTATGTGGTGATCGCTTATTCTAGCGCATCATTTAGTAGCAAATTCTGCTATATTAGCAAGCTCATTATCATGTCATGATGATTCATCATCAATCGCATAGGCTTCTGTATGTTACAGCTTTCTGAACTAAAAATAGCAATTATTGGTCTAGGTTATGTGGGACTTCCTCTTGCAGTAGAATTTGGAAAAAAAGTACCCGTGGTGGGTTTTGATATCCATCAAAAGCGTATTGATGAGCTACAAAGCGGGCAGGATCATACTTTAGAAGTTTCACCTGAAGAATTACAACAAGCAGCACATTTAAGCTACACCACGAATTTACAGCAACTCGAAGACTGTAATTTCTTTATTGTTACTGTTCCGACCCCAATTGACGAATATAAACAACCAGATTTAACCCCATTGGTTAAAGCTTCAGAAAGCATTGCAAAAGTGTTGAAAAAAGGTGATGTGGTTGTCTATGAATCAACGGTTTATCCGGGTGCAACGGAAGAAGTTTGTATTCCTGTTTTAGAGAAAAACTCAGGTTTAACATTTAATCAAGATTTTTATGCAGGTTATAGCCCTGAGCGTATTAACCCAGGCGATAAACTGCACCGTGTGACGAATATTTTAAAAATCACCTCGGGTTCTACACCTGAAGTCGCTGATTATGTTGATGCAGTTTATAACCTGATTATTGAAGCAGGCACACACAAAGCAACCAGCATTAAAGTGGCAGAAGCAGCCAAGGTAATTGAAAACACCCAGCGTGATGTGAATATTGCCTTAATTAATGAATTGGCATTGATTTTCAATAAAATGGGTATTGATACCGAAGCGGTATTACAAGCAGCAGGTACCAAATGGAACTTTCTTCCATTCCGTCCGGGTTTGGTTGGCGGTCACTGTATTGGCGTTGACCCGTACTATTTAACCCATAAAGCACAAGCGATTGGTTATAACCCAGAAATTATTTTAGCGGGTCGCCGTTTAAATGATGGTATGGGTGCTTATGTAGTAACGCAGTTGGTGAAAGCCATGCTGAAAAAACGCATTCAAGTAGAAGATGCCAAAGTCTTAATTTTAGGCTTAAGCTTTAAAGAAAACTGCCCGGATATTCGTAATACCCGCATCATTGATATTGTGAAAGAATTGCAAGAATATCATGTCAATGTTGATGTATATGATCCATGGGTGGATGCTGCTGAAGCTGTGCATGAATATGGGATTCAGCCTGTACAAGCGCCTGCACAAGGTGAATATGATGCTGTGATTTTGGCAGTCGCGCATGAGCAATTTAAAGACATGGGCGTAGATGCCATTCGTGCTTTGGGTAAGGCTGATCATGTACTCTATGATTTGAAATACGTGTTATCTCAAGCTGAATCTGATCTTCGTTTGTAAGAGGCATACCAAAATGAATCAATATCAACAGGTATGTGAAAACCTTAAAACAGCGCCTAAAATATGGTTAGTCACAGGTGTTGCGGGCTTTATTGGCTCGAATCTTCTCGAAACATTGCTTAAGCTCAACCAAACCGTAGTGGGTTTAGATAACTTTGCTACAGGTCACCAGCATAATTTGGATGAAGTACAAAGTTTAGTCACTGCTGAGCAATGGGCAAAATTCAGTTTTATTGAAGGTGATATTCGCCAATTTGCCGACTGCCAAAAAGCCTGTGCAGGTGTGGATTATGTCTTGCATGAAGCTGCTTTAGGTTCTGTACCGCGTTCGATTGCCGATCCGATTACCACCAATGACACCAATATCAGTGGTTTCTTAAACATGCTGACTGCTGCGCGTGATGCAGGGGTTGCCAGCTTTACATACGCAGCCAGCAGTTCGACTTATGGTGATCATCCTGCATTGCCAAAAGTTGAAGAAAACATTGGTAATCCGCTTTCACCGTATGCAGTGACCAAGTACGTGAATGAGCTATATGCCGATGTCTTTGCACGCAGCTACGGTTTTAAAGCGATTGGCCTGCGTTACTTTAACGTGTTTGGTCAGCGCCAAGATCCAAACGGTGCTTATGCCGCAGTCATTCCAAAATGGACAGCATCGATGATTGATGGTGAAGATGTCTTCATCAATGGTGATGGTGAAACCAGTCGTGACTTCTGTTTTATTGATAATACGGTTCAAGCCAATATCTTGGCGGCGACTGCATCAGATGAGGCAAAAAACCAAGTGTATAACGTGGCTGTGGGTGACCGTACTACGTTGAATGAGTTATATCGTGCCATTCAGGTGGCACTTGCTGAAAATGCGGTGAACTTTGAGCGCGATCCTGTGTACCGTGATTTCCGAGCTGGTGATGTACGTCATTCACAAGCCAGCATTACCAAAATTGAGCAAGGCTTGGGTTATGCACCGCAGTTTAAAATTGCCGAAGGCATTCAATTGGCCATGCGTTGGTACGTCAATAATTTAAAATGATCTTGAACCGATGATTGCGAAACTCTTCGCAAAGTATCAGTCTATTGGATTGATTACACTCAGTTTACTGGCAGGTGCGATAATGACATTTATCGCACTTCCTGTTTTAACACGCCTATATTCTGTTGCTGATTTTGGCGCGTATGGCATTGCTTTGGCGATTGTCAGTGTACTTTCAACAGTAGCCAATTTGCGTTTGGATCAAGCGCTGTTGGTCGCTGAGGATCAAGATAAAAAAAGCCTGATTTTTGAAGGGACTGTATTCTCAACAGTAATCGCTGTGATGAGTGGCATCGTTATCAGCCTGATTTTAAATGTTGAAATGGCATGTGCTGTGGCAACCGGTGTGCTTGCCAATACCTTGCTTCAGAGTGTTTATAACTATCAATTTGCTGCGCATAAGGAATATTTTTGTGCGAGCTTAAATATTTTTAGAAGTGCGATTGTGGTTGCAGTGCAATTGAGTTTGCCACTGTTCATGCAGATCAGTTTGGTGAATAGCTACAATGTCAGCTCGATCCTGATGATCGTGGCGATGTTGCTCTACATATTGAAGTATCAGCTCTATCAAGTCAGTTGGCGCGCGTTTAAAAATTATCAAGACTTTATCTATGCCAATACGCCACATGCCTTGCTGAATAGTTTTTCACATAACTTGCCATACTATGTGGTGTCGCATTTTGTGGGTGTGCAGGCGATGGGCTTCTATACCATTGTCGAACGGACTTTACGTGTTCCAATTAATCTGATCTCACAAACCCTGCGTCAGTTTTTTATTCGCAAATTTAAAGATGCAGATTCAAGCCAGAATGCGTTAAAAGCCAGTGTGCTACTGAGTTTAGTTTCACTGCCATTATTTGCCTTGGTCTTTGTATTGCCTGAATCGGTATATCTTTGGATTTTTGGTTCTGAATGGGTTGGTATCTCAACTTATTTCCAAATTTTAGCGTTGGGCTATTGGGCGGTTTTCTGTAATCCGCCAAGCTCGGCTTATTTAATTGCCAAGCGCAATAGCCAAGTCTTATTTAAACTGCAAATCGTAGAACTCATCATTAAGTTCGCTTTATTTGCAGGCTTATATGTTTTATGTACCGATAAAATTTATATGCTCTTGGCGGTGCCTGTGGCACTAATCATTTATAACTTTGCCATTTTATATGTGGTGTGGAGAAACAAAAGCTGATGTTTTTTAAACTGTTAAAACTGATGAATTGGTTCACTGCACAATGCCGTCAGCAATTTTATAACCTGGCTTTTGGCACGAAATTTCGTTATTTCGGTAAGGCTTGTACGGTCGAAATTAGTGGACAAGTGAAGATCGGTCAGAATGTTTATATTGGCGATCATGTCAGTTTAATTGTCGAGCAAGGTGCAAGCTTAGAAATCGCGGATAACAGTTTTATTGGTGAAAGTTGTTACATCAAATGCTTTGGTGGCAAGGTGTCGATTGGCAAAGATGTCAGCATTAACTCTAAGTCATTTATTAATGGCTGTGGCGGTGTGAGCATTGGTGATAACACTCGTATAGGCACGCAAAGCATTATCATTGCCAGTAATCATAAATTTGGTGAACCTGATGTGTTGGTGAAAGATGCGATTACCAAACAAGGCGTGAGTTTAGGCGAAAATATTTGGCTGGGTGCGCGGGTGACGGTACTTGATGGTGTGAAAATTCCAAGTGATTCGGTGATTGGCGCGTGTAGCCTCGTGTCGAAACCTTTGGATGAATCGGGTGTCTATGTCGGCAGTCCTGCTAGAAAAATCAAATCGCTGTGATCTTATTTTTTCATCCTGCATCGTGACTGCGTTTTCCATATCGTAAAGTGGATTTTCAGCGTAAAATAGCTGACTTATTTTCCTCCTTTTAAGTTGCCTCGCTCCATTCAGGTACTGTGTATGTCATTTATGGTTTCTGCTTTTCGACAGCTGTTTGATTTGGCTTATTTTATGGCAAAAGGCAGTGTGGCTTATGCACGTAAAAAAGGTGTGAAAGTCGGTGAAAATTGCCGAATTTATATTAAAAGCTGGGGCTCAGAGCCATTTTTGGTCAGCATTGGTGATCATGTGACGGTCACTTCAGGGGTGAAATTTATTACCCATGATGGCAGTACTTGTTTGGTGAAAGATGCGCAAGGCAAGCGTTACCAACGCTTTGCACCAATTCAAGTCGGTTCGCATGTATTTATTGGGGTCAATACAATCGTAATGCCCGGTGTGAGCATTGGCTCAAATGTGGTGATTGGTGCAGGCTCGGTGGTGACCAAAGATATTCCTGATCATAGCGTGGCGATTGGTGTGCCTGCCAAAGTGGTATCCAGTTTTGCTGATTATCAAGCCAAAATTCAAAGTACCTGTGTCAGTGACAGTGAGCTGGTTGGCATCACGGATTATCGTGAGCGGGTGGAACGTGCCATGGCCATTCAATCCTCAAAAACACCGCATTAATATTCTCCCATTTTAAAATTTAGGTCTGATTATGTTGAATAAAGTCATGTTCTTTTTGCCGAGCTTGGGCGGTGGCGGTGCAGAACGTACAGTCATTCAACTTGCCAATAGCTTTGCTGAACAAGGTCTGAATATTCATTTGGGCGTGTGTGATGTCACAGGTGATAAAGCCAAACTCTTGCCTGAAGTCAGCTCGAAAATTCAATTGGTGAATTTTAATTGCGGTCGAGTGATGAATAGCATCACTCCCTTAAAAATGAAGCTGAAAGCTGAGCACTATGATTGCTTGGTGGCAACGCAAACCCACACCAATATTGTGGCGGGCATTGCCAAAAAGCTGGCAGGCGTTCAAACCGCATTGATCTTCCGCGAAGTATCGACGCCGTCTAAGAATTTGAAATTACAGGGTCTCGCTAAATTTGTTTTAAAAACTTTGGTGAATTGGACTTATCCCATGGCACAGCAAGTGGTTTGTGTCTCTAAAGGCGTAGAAACTGATTTTCGTGAATACTACAGCTATAAAAATAATAATCTGAGCACCATTTATAACCCTGTACTGGATGATGCTTATTTTGAAAAGCTCAAAGCGCCTGTCACACATCGCTTTTTTGATGGTCACAATAAAGTGATTTTGGCAGTAGGGCGTCTGACTGAAGCAAAAAACTTTGGTTTTCTAATTCGTTCATTTAAAGCTTTACACGATCAGCATTCTGAAACCCGTCTGATTATTTTAGGTGAGGGTGAACTGCGTACTGAATTTGAAGCTTTGGTATCGGACTTAGGCTTAAAAGATGTCGTAGATTTACCGGGCTTTGATACAAACCCGTATGCCTATTTTAAATATTCTTCGCTATTTGTTTTAAGCTCAAATTGGGAAGGTCTACCGGGTGTGCTGATTCAGGCACTTGCGTCTAAAGTGAAAGTGGTGAGTACTGATTGTCCAAGTGGACCAATGGAAATTTTGGACCATGCAAAATTTGGCTTATTGGTCGAATGCAATGATCAGGCAGGCTTGACGCAAGCCATGCAACAGGCGATTTTTGCAGATTATGTGCGCTATCAAGAAGCTGATTTTGAAGCGCATATTCAGAAATTCCACAAGGCAACGGTATTGAAGCAGTACTTAAACATGATGGAGTCTGCAACATGAGCAAACCGTTGATGGTGCATGTGATCACCAACTTTGCAGGGGTGGGCGGTGCAGAAATGATGTTGGCGCGTCTGATTCAATATACTGAAAATCAATACCAACACGTGATCATCAGTTTGATGAAAACCTCAGAGGTCTATCAAAGCACGCTCGATCGTTGTCAGTCACATTATGCTTTAGGTTGGAATGGCATCAATACCCTGAGTGCTATTCAAAAACTACGTAAATTGCTGAAGCAGTTACAACCTCAAACCGTGCAATGCTGGATGTACCATGCCAATGCCTTAACCAGTTTGAGTGTCATTGGCTTAGCAAAAAAACCAAAAGTCGTGTGGGGCATTCATCACTCGCTTGCTTCTCCGAAAGATGAATCCATCAGCACCAAGATTGCTTTAGGTTTAAGTAAAATCTTATCGAAACAGCCGAATAGCATTATTTATTGTGCGCATTCTTCATTAGAACAGCACCAAGCGTTTGGCTTTCAAAACCCAAATAGCCAAGTGATCGCCAATGGGGTATTTCTTGATAAATTTCAGCCGAACCCTGAATTGCATCAGCCAACCGTGATTGGTTTTGCAGGGCGTTACCACACGGCAAAAGGCTATCCGTATTTATTTGAAACCATGGGCTTACTGAAAGATGAGAACATCATCTTTAAAATTGCAGGTAGTGGTGCAAGTTTAGAGAATGTGGACGTCAAAGCCTTATTTGAACAGTATCAATTAGATGTCGAAAAGGTACATCTACTGGATCAAATTTCAGATATGCCTGCGTTCTATCAATCGATTGATGCATTTCTTATGACGTCAATTACTGAAGGTTTTCCGAATGTCTTGGTAGAAGCGATGGCATCAGGGTTACCGTGTATCAGCACCGATGTTGGCGATGCTAAATACATTGTGCAGGACTTAGGCGCAATTGTACCGCCACGCAATGCACAAGCTTTGGCAGAGGCAATTTTGGTGTATGTGCAAAAAACAGAAGCAGAAAAACACGCTTTAAAACAAGCAACGCGTAAACGAGTTGAACAGAATTTCAGTATCGAAACGGTCAGCGGTCAATATATGCAGGTGTGGAGTCAACAGGCATGAAGTTTTTAATGATATGTAGTTATTTGCCCTCTGCACTGAACTTCCGTGGCAAGTTATTAGAAGCGATTGCAAATCAAGGCTATGAGATTCACATCATGGCGCCTGAGCTGAGTACGTTTCCTGACGAATATCAACAGTTGCAGTCGCTCGGATACACCGTACATGATATTCCAATGCAACGCACCGGCACTAATCCTGTTGCAGACTTAAAATTACTTAAAAACCTGTATCAGCAGATTCGTCGCATTCAGCCTGACTATGTGCTGTCTTATACCATTAAGCCAGTCATTTACGGCACGCTGGCATCATGGTTGGCAAAAGTACCACATCGCTTTGCTTTAATTACAGGGCTAGGTTATGCCTTCCAAAATGTTGAATCAGGTAAACGCAGTCTGTTTCAAAAAATGGTGCATGGTTTATATGCACAAGCCTTGAAACATAGTGATAAAGTCTTTTTCCAAAATCCTGATGATTTGAAGTTATTCCAAGACATGCATTTGCTTGAAGCTGAAAAACCGACGGTGGTGGTGAATGGTTCGGGTGTCAATGTACAAGACTTTGATGTTTTGCCTTTACCGCAAAATGATGCGGGCGTAGTCAAAGCCTCATTCTTACTGATTGCACGTTTGCTTGGTGATAAAGGCGTACGTGAATATGCTGAAGCCGCACGGATCATCAAAGCAAAACACCCTGCAACAGAGTTTCATTTGGTCGGTTGGATTGATGATAATCCCTCAGCCATTGCCCAAGCAGAACTTGATGAATGGATTGCCGACGGACGCCTCAACTATTGGGGTAAACTGAGTGATGTGCGTCCTGCAATTTCAGAAAGTTCGGTCTACGTATTGCCGTCGTATCGTGAAGGTACGCCACGTACCGTGTTAGAAGCGATGGCGATGGGACGTGCGATTATTACCACTGATGCACCGGGTTGCCGGGAAACTGTTCAACATGGGCAAAATGGTTATTTGGTCGGGGTGAAATCAGTCGATGATTTGGTGCAAAGCATGCAGTACTTTATTGAAGATCCAAAATTGATTGAATATATGGGACAGCGTTCACGTGAAATCGCGCTGAATAAATACGATGTACATCAGGTCAATGCACACATGATGACTGAAATGGGAATGTTGCGATGATCAAACGTATTTTAGATATTGCGATTGCATCGACCGCTTTAATTCTGCTGTCGCCTGTGTATTTTATGGTGGCGCATAAGGTGAAAAAGAATTTAGGTTCGCCTGTTTTATTCCGTCAGGTGCGTCCGGGTCTGCATGGCAAGCCCTTTGAAATGGTAAAGTTCCGCACTATGAAAGATGCACTCGATGCGCAGGGCAATCCATTACCTGACAGTGAGCGTCTGACGCCATTTGGAAAAATGCTCCGTTCAACGAGTCTCGATGAAATGCCTGAACTGTGGAATGTGATTAAAGGCGATATGAGTATTGTCGGACCACGACCATTATTGATGGAGTATTTACCGCTCTATAATCATGAGCAGGCCAAGCGTCATAACGTGCGTCCGGGCATTACAGGTCATGCTCAAGTGAATGGTCGCAATGCCATTTCATGGGAAAAAAAGTTTGAACTTGATACGTGGTATGTGGAAAATCAGTCCTTATGGCTCGATTTTAAAATCATGCTAAAAACCGTGAAAAAAGTGATTGCCAAGGATGATATCAATGCCGAAGGCGAGGCAACCATGACAAAATTTACCGGCACACCGGAACAAAAATAATGACAACACTCTATGCGATTTATGGGGTTTCAGGTTGTGGGCGTAGCCTAATGCCTGTCGCACGTCAGCAATTGGCACGTCAAGGTGATGCGTCTGAAATTATCTTTATCGATGATGCGTTAACAGACATTGCTTCGGTCAATGGTCATCGTGCCATGAATTACCAAGCGTTTCTCAATGAATTTGCATCGACAAAATACGTGCAAATCGCGATTGCCAATAGTCGTGTGCGTGAAAAAATCGCTCAGCGTTTAGAAGCAGATGGTATTCAGCTTTGGTCGATCACTGCGGACAATGTGGTTTTAATGGATCAAATTGAACTCGCTGAAGGTTCTGCTTTGAGTCCTTTTGTCAGCATTGGCTCCAATGTCAAAATAGGCAAGTGCTTTCATGCCAATTTATACAGTTATGTCGAGCATGATTGTGTGATTGGGGATTTCGTTACTTTCGCGCCAGGCGTAAAATGCAACGGCAATATTCATATACATGCGCATGCCTATATTGGCGCGGGTGCGATGATTAAGCAGGGCACACCTGATCAGCCTTTAGTGATTGGTGCGGGTGCTATTGTGGGTATGGGTGCTGTCGTGACCAAAAGTGTACCCGCCGGCGTCACTGTGGTGGGTAATCCTGCCCGAATTGTGGCTTCAAAATAGATTTTTAAACTCGATTTTTAGACTGGGAAAATTCCATGTTAAACAGTGCATTTGAGCCTTGGCCAAGCTTTACCCAAGCAGAAGCCGACGCGGTGTCAAAAGTCCTATTATCCAATAAAGTGAATTATTGGACAGGTGAGGAATGCCGTGAATTCGAAAAGGAATTTGCACAGTTTGCAGGAACCAAGCATGCGGTTGCCGTTGCCAATGGTACCGTGGCACTCGATTTAGCCCTCAAAGCTTTAGGGATTGTTGCAGGGGATGACGTGATTGTCACTTCACGTACTTTTTTAGCTTCAGCAAGCTCGATTGTGACTGCGGGTGCCAATCCGATTTTTGCGGATGTCGAACTCGATTCACAGAATATCTCACGCCGTACAATTGAAGCGGTTTTAACACCCAATACCAAAGCGATTATCTGCGTGCATTTGGCAGGGTGGATGTGTGATATGGATCCGATCATGCAATTGGCTGAGGAAAAAGGCATCTTCGTGATTGAAGATTGCGCCCAAGCACATGGCGCGATGTACAAAGGTAAATCGGCAGGATCAATTGGTCATATTGGGGCGTGGTCATTCTGCCAAGACAAGATTATGACCACAGGCGGTGAAGGCGGTATGGTCACCACCAATGATGAAGGTCTTTGGAAAACAATGTGGTCGTATAAAGATCACGGTAAAAACTTTGATAGCGTGTATAACAAGCAACATCCACCGGGTTTCCGTTGGTTGCATGATTCATTTGGTACCAATTGGCGCATGATGGAAATGCAAGCCGTGATTGGCCGTCTGCAACTCAAAAAAATGCCTGAGTGGACGGCAAAACGTAATGCCAATATGGCACGTATCCAAGCCGTATTTGAAAGTAGCCCTTATTTTACGGTAGCGAAACCGTCAAACGATTATGTACATGCCGCTTATAAATGCTATGTGCAAGTCAATGTTGATGCTTTGCCAGAAGGCTGGTCACGTGACCGCATCATGGCGGAAATTTCATCTCAAGCAGTTCCATGCTTTAGCGGTTCATGCTCAGAAGTCTATTTAGAAAAAGCCTTTGATGGTACAGCATGGCGTCCAAAACAATCATTGCCAAATGCAAAACAACTTGGTGAAAGCAGTTTGATGTTCTTGGTACATCCAACATTGTCGGATGCCAGCATGCAAAAAACCGTGGATGCCATTACGCAAGTCATCGCAAAAATCTAAACCTGAAAAGCGCGTATAATATTAGGCGCGAATATTCCCTTGACCTGATTCGAGCACGTTGTGAAAGACATTATCCGATCTATAGCATCACTACCGCGTCGCCAAAAGCAAATTGTTTTGGTGCTGATGGATATCTGTGTTTTACCGTTGATGATGTGGCTGGCGTATGCCATTCGTTTGGCGCGTCCGAATGTACAGGTCATGCAAGGCTTAGACGCTTGGTATATCTATGTCGGTATTTTCGGCATTGCAATTTTTGCTTTACTTGGGATTTACCGCGCAATTGTTCGTTCTTTTAATGAAGACTATTTACTGCGGATATTAATCGGGACATTTATTCAAATCGTGGCCTTGTATACGATTAAAAAACTGAATGTCGCATTTATTCCCATGAGTATTCCACTGATGTATGGCTTTATGCTGTTTTCATATATGTGGTGGAGCCGTGCAGTCATTCGTTATGCAACCTTAAAAACCTTTGCCAAAAAACAAAGCCGTAAACGCGTGGCAATTTATGGTGCAGGCTTAGCAGGTCAGCAAATTGCAGCAGCGCTAAACCGTTCAGATGATTATTTACCTGTTTGTTTTATTGATGATAAAAAATCATTACGTAGCCAGTCTTTAAGCGGTTTAAAGATTTATTCACCCAAAAAAGCACAAACTAAATTGGGTAAATTTGGTATTGAAGAAGTCTTACTTGCGATGCCTTCTGTTGGACGTTCACGAAAAAAAGAGATTATTGAATCTTTTGATTCGGCAGATGTCAAAATTATGGAGTTGCCTGGGGTAACCCAGTTGGTCGATGGGCAAGTCCAAGTCTCTGATATTCGTGAAGTGGATATTATTGATTTACTAGGGCGTGATCCTGTACCGCCTAAAGCTGAATTGTTAGAAAAAAACATTAAAAATAAAGCGGTCATGGTGACAGGGGCAGGGGGGTCTATCGGCTCTGAGTTATGCCGTCAGATCGTGAAGCATCAGCCGAAATTGCTGGTGCTGTTTGAAATGTCTGAATTTGCTTTGTATTCAATTGACCGTGAATTGCAGGCATCAGATATACAAATTATTCCAGTATTAGGTTCTGTCACCAATCAGTCAAAACTGGAACGTATATTGCAACAGTATGCGGTACAAACGGTGTATCACGCGGCAGCTTATAAGCATGTGCCGCTTGTGGAGGCAAATCCATTTGAAGGTATTTACAATACCTCAATTGGCACACAGCGCAGTGTAGATGCTGCGGTGAATCAAAATGTTGAAACCTTTGTATTAATTTCAACGGATAAAGCGGTGCGTCCAACCAATGTGATGGGCGCTTCTAAACGTATGGCAGAGCTGTATTGTCAGGGTTTAGCATCGACAAATCCAAAGACTCAAATCAGTATTGTGCGTTTTGGTAATGTGCTAGGTTCATCAGGTTCTGTGGTGCCATTGTTTAAAAAGCAAATTGCCCAAGGCGGACCTGTCACGGTGACGCATCCTGAAGTAACGCGTTACTTTATGACTATTCCAGAGGCTGCACAGCTGGTAATTCAAGCAGGGGCAATGGGTACTGGCGGTGATGTATTTTTATTAGATATGGGTGAGCCAGTTAAAATTGTAGACTTAGCCAAACAAATGATTCGCTTGAGTGGTTTTAAGCCTGTAGATGAAAAAGGGCTTGGGGATATTAAGATTGAATTTACGGGGTTAAGACCAGGTGAAAAATTGTATGAAGAATTATTAATTGATGCAGAAAATGTTGAAAAAACAAAGCATGAGCGGATTTTAAAATCTTTTGAGCAATTTTATAGCATTAAAGAAATGAAGGAAGTTTATGTAAATTTTGAAAAGATACATAAAGATGAAGATAGGTTGAGTTTATATAAAATCCTTGAAAATCATGTGGATGGATTTGTTAGGTAAAAATACAATCTGATTATATTATAATGAGAGAATTATATTTAAATAAAATGAAGCGTATTTTTCGCAGATTTTGTAAAAAATATGTATAATTCCTCGCGTTAAAATTTTTTGAATGATTATTTTATAAGTTATGGCAATTATTATGCCTGCAATTTACTTTGAAACATAATGTAAATGAATGCCAATGGAATAATGGGACATGTGCATATATTTAACCAAGAAGAGCGGTGAGGACGAATGTCTAAAATAACAGTAGTTGGTACGGGTTATGTGGGGCTTTCAAATGCGATGCTTTTCGCAGAGAAACATGAAGTTACTGCATTAGATATAGATAAACATCGTGTAAATTTGTTACAACAATTAAAATCACCCATCCAAGATGAGTTAATTGAACAGTATCTCACTAAAAAAAATATTCACTTTAAAGTGACGATGGATCAGCATGAAGCTTATGCTATGGCTGATTTTATTATTGTTGCAACACCAACAAACTATGATGAGAGCACAAATTATTTTGATACAAGCTCAATCGAGCAAGTATTAGCTCATTTAAGTGAAATTCAAAGTAAATCGATCATTATTATTAAATCGACAATACCAGTTGGTTTTACAGCAAAAATGCAAAATCAATATTCAGATTTGCATATTGTATTTGCCCCAGAATTTTTGCGTGAAGGCAAAGCACTCTTTGATAACTTGTACCCATCGCGGATTGTCGTTGGTGAAAAAAGTGATGTTGGTGAGACCATCGGGCTTTTATTTAAAAATTCTTGCTTAAAAGATGATGTTGATGTTTTGTTGATGGACGCAACTGAAGCAGAAGCAGTTAAATTGTTTTCAAATACATATTTGGCAATGCGTGTAGCTTATTTTAATGAGCTAGATAGTTATTGTGCACTTCGTGGTTTAAATTCGAAAGATATTATTCAGGCTGTTGGTTTAGATCCACGCATTGGTTCGCATTATAATAATCCATCATTTGGCTATGGTGGCTATTGCTTACCTAAAGATACCAAACAGCTTTTAGCAAATTATCAAGATGTACCTCAGAGCTTAATTTCTGCCATTATTCAATCGAATACCACACGTAAAGATTTTATTGCAGAAGAAATATTGAAAAAATCACCTAAGGTTGTTGGAATTTATCGTTTGGTGATGAAAGCGGGCAGTGATAACTTTAGGCAGTCTGCAATACAAGGCATTATGAAACGCCTTAAAGCAAAAGGCATTGAGTTGGTGATTTATGAGCCAGCTTTGCATGAGGGCGCATTTTATAATTCAAAAGTATTAACAGATATTCAGGAGTTTAAAGCCACTGCTGATATTATTATTGCAAATAGAATAGTTGCAGATTTGGATGATGTGTTAGATAAAGTGTATACACGTGATTTATTTGGCGATAATTAATACCATTTATATTTAATAACTTGATTGGAATTTAACGATGAAAAAAGCACTGATTACGGGGATTACAGGTCAGGATGGTTCTTACCTTGCAGAATTTTTATTAGAAAAAGGTTACGAAGTACACGGTATTAAGCGTCGTTCTTCATTATTTAATACACAGCGTATTGACCATATTTATCAAGACCCACATGAGTCTCATGCTCGTTTACACTTACATTATGGTGATCTAACTGATACATCAAACTTGACGCGTATTTTGGCGGAAGTTCAACCGGATGAAGTTTATAACTTAGGTGCACAGTCACATGTGGCAGTGTCATTTGAATCACCAGAATACACTGCAGATGTAGATGCGATTGGTACACTGCGTTTATTGGAAGCAATCCGCTTTTTAGGCTTAGAAAAGAAAACTAAATTTTATCAAGCCTCTACTTCTGAATTGTACGGTTTAGTCCAAGAAATTCCACAAAAAGAAACAACGCCGTTCCATCCACGTTCACCGTATGCAGTAGCTAAAATGTATGCCTATTGGATTGCAGTGAACTACCGTGAAGCTTATGGCATGTTTGCATGTAATGGTATTTTATTTAACCATGAGTCACCACGACGTGGTGAAACCTTTGTAACACGTAAAATTACCCGTGGTTTAGCCAATATTGCTCAAGGCTTAGACCAGTGTTTGTATATGGGTAATTTAGATTCACTGCGTGACTGGGGGCATGCTAAAGATTATGTGCGTATGCAATGGATGATGTTACAGCAAGATCAGCCTGAAGATTTTGTTATTGCGACAGGTGTTCAGTATAGTGTGCGTCAATTTATTGAATGGTCAGCGCTTGAATTAGGCATTACTTTGGAATTCACGGGTACAGGTGTGGATGAAAAAGGTATTGTCGTTAAGGTAGAGGGTGATAATGCGCCTGCAGTGAATGTTGGGGATGTATTGATTGCTGTTGATCCGCGTTATTTCCGCCCTGCAGAAGTTGAAACATTACTTGGTGACCCATCTAAAGCAAAAGAAGTCCTTGGCTGGACACCAGAAATTACAGTACAAGAAATGTGTGCTGAAATGGTGGCTGAAGATTTGAAAGAAGCACAACGTATTGCATTATTAAAAGCTCATGGTCATAACGTATCTGTATCTTTGGAGCACTAACAAATGTCAGTTGATTTAAATCAACGCATTTTTGTGGCTGGCCATCGTGGGATGGTCGGCTCAGCAATTGTGCGCCAGCTTCAAGCCAAAGGCTACACAAATATTATAGTAGCAACACATGCCGAACTTGACTTATGTAGTCAGGTAGCAGTAAATGACTTTTTTAAAACCCATCAAATTGATCAAGTGTATTTAGCTGCAGCAAAAGTTGGAGGTATTCATGCCAATAATGAATATCCAGCGGACTTCATTTATCAAAATTTGATGATAGAGGCAAATGTAATACATGCTGCTCATGTAAATGATGTACAAAAGCTGATGTTTTTAGGGTCATCATGCATTTACCCTAAAATGGCACACCAACCTATGGTTGAGTCTGAGCTTTTGACGGGTGTCTTAGAAAGTACTAATGAACCTTATGCCGTAGCAAAAATTGCTGGTATTAAGCTGTGTGAAAGTTACAACCGTCAGTTTGGACGGGATTATCGTAGCGTAATGCCAACGAATTTGTATGGTCCGCATGATAATTATCACCCTGAAAATAGCCATGTAATTCCTGCATTACTTCGCCGTTTCCATGAAGCGGTAAAAGACAATGCTGAAGTGGTAACCATTTGGGGTAGTGGTAAGCCAATGCGTGAATTCTTGTATGTAGATGATATGGCAGCAGCCAGCATTCACGTAATGGAGTTAGATGCTGAAACGTTTAAAGCCAATACGCAACCAATGTTGAGTCATATTAATGTTGGAACAGGTATTGACTGTACAATTCGTGAACTGGCAGAAACTGTTGCCAAAGTTACTGGTTTCCAAGGTCGTCTTGAGTTTGATGCGACTAAACCCGATGGCACGCCACGTAAGCTGATGGATGTAAGTCGTTTAGCTGATCTTGGTTGGAAGGCGAGCATTTCATTAGAAGATGGTCTAGGAGATGCCTATCAGTGGTATCTAAATAATATTGATTCTGCACGGTCTTAAATATGTGGTTGCCAGACGAAACATTTAAAAGTGTCATTCAACATACACCTCTGATTTCGATTGATTTAATTGTTCGAAATGAGCAGGGTGAGGTTTTATTGGGTAAACGAGTTAATGCCCCTGCAAAGGGTTATTGGTTTGTACCTGGTGGGCGTGTACGTAAAAATGAAACTCTGGATGATGCTTTTGTTCGTTTGGTACGCGAGGAACTTGGTATTGAATCGGGGCTTACTCGAGCAGATGCCAAGTTTTTAGGCGTGTTTGAGCATTTTTATGATGATTGTGTATTTGGTGATGATGTAAGTACACATTATGTTGTATTAGGATATGAAATTTTTTTCAGTAGGAACAGTTTTGAAATTCAATTAAATAAACAACATAGCTCTTATATTTGGCAATCAAATAATGAAAATATAAATAATAATCATAGCTACTCATTTGCATATTTACAATTTATGAAGATTGTTGGGTGATTTTGTGAAATTAATTGATTTTAAGATTTTAATAACATTATCTATTTTATTCTTCTTTCAGTCTTTATTTTTTATATTATTTTATTACTATGATGTTGGTTTTTTATGGCTTCCTCCATTTTTATATTTAATTTCTGGTGCTTTATATATATTTATCAGGGGTAATATTAAGGATCCAACAGGAATTTTATTAATTGGTTCAGGGTTATATGTTTTTTTACCAACAATAGATGGTGATTTTGAAAGCTACTTGAGATGGGGGTTTAAGTTTTCAGATGCTTATTATGTTAGTAATATTTCTGCATTGAGTCTTCTTGCAGGCACATTAATTTTTCTTTTTATGAAACCTAGAGTTTTAATTTCTAACATATTTTTTGTTGATAAGTTTTTAATAAATAAAATCATGTATGTGGGAGCTATTTTATCTATTTTTCTTTCCGTAATCCTTGTAGTGAAAAATGGTTTTTTATTTCTACAAAGTGCTAATTATTTAGCTGGATTTGAAAGCAGAGGTCAAGCTGGTATGGGTTTTCTTATGTTAGCTTTACCATTAGCAATGATTTCAGCAACAATTTATTTTCTTAGGGAAGATAATGCTAAAAATAAATTTGAATGTATATTGGTTTTATTGCCATATATATTAATATTTATGGCAACGGCACAAAGACGATATTTCATAATACCTTTTATGATTTTTATCGCATGTAAGCTAAAAATAACAATAAAGGGGGGGGCTATTGCTTTAATATCAACATTGATAGTTTATTATATATTTTTATATCTAGGTTATTTGCGAATTAATGAGATAGATTTAAATATTAATGATATTGTTAGTAATTTTGATGATTTTAATAAAGTATTTCCTGATTTAATCGCTGGTGAAACTTTATTGTTGTATGCGACACAAGGTGCATCTAAAACAAAAATTATAGAATCTTTGCCGTTGTTTGGAGATTATTTTTTAGCTCCGCTAATGTCATTTCCTAATTTTTTATTTGGAACATTGTTTACTCCATTAAATACAAAATTCTCTGAATATGTTACCCCTTTAATTGCTGCTCAAGGTGGAGGTTGGGGGTTTGCTTACTCTGCTGAAGGTTATATTTCTGGAGGTGAGTTTGGTGTGATACTATCATCACTATTAGTATGTTTTATTTTTAGATTAATTTGGATTTATTCTTATTTTGAAAATAAAAAAATTACTTTGATGAAAATATTTTGTATATGTTCTTTATTCACAGCTCTATTTTTTTATAGAAATGCTTTTGCTTATCTGTTTAAGGACTTACTTTATGTTGCTGCGAGTTTAATTTTTTTGGTTATTATCTGTAAGGTTTATTTTAAAAGTATAAGATGATTAATTCTTTAAATAAAAATATTTTAGCACAAGGTTATAGTCAAATTGTAACATTAGCTGTACAAATAGCGACAGTACCCTTTTTAATTCACTTTTGGGGACTAGAATTATTTGGTGTGTGGGTTATTTTAACTGCAATACCTACATATTTAGCATTGTCAGATTTTGGTTTTACTTTTATTGCAAAAAACAATATGTCTATGTTTGTTTCGGCTGGAAATAGACAACAAGCATTAGTGACATTTCAAAGTATCTTTATATTGCTGATTGGAATCTGTTTAGTATTAGGTACAATTTTATATTTATGTGTAATTTATATTCCATTTGATCGGATTTTAAATATAGGCGAATTTTCTGTTGAATCGGTAAGATCAGTGTTACTGCTTCAATTTTTTGCAGTTTTAATTTATCAATTTTTTCTCCTTAACTGTGCAGGATTACGTTGTGAGGGATTTGCTGTAGCTGAAACATTCCTAGCTGCGACGGGACGGCTTTTAGAAGCTATCAGTATTGTCGTTATTGCATCTCTAGGCTTTGGGCTTATAGAAGCATCTATTGGTATTTTGGCTGTAAGAGTTTTATTTTTGGGTTTAAGTTACTTAATTATTAGAATAAAAATTTCTTGGTTAAATTTTAATTGTCGTTATGTACAGAAAGATAGAATTAAAGAGTTAGCAGGCCCTTCGCTTTCATATATGCTTGTGCCAATGACAAATGCACTTATGATCCAATCACCTATTATGGTCTTAGGTGCTTTTTCTACACCAGCTATCGTGGCTATGTTTAGTGTTTCAAGAACGGTAGCAAGATTAGGTATGTCTGGAGCTAATATGCTGTCATATGCTTTTACGCCAGAATATAGTTATGCTTGGGGTGAAAAAAACTTCTTTAGATTTAAAAAAGCATTAAATTATCATTTTAAGCTTTTAGCTTTAGGCATGATTGTCTATCTGATTATTTCTTTGTTTTTTATCACGGATATTGTAGAGATGCTGTCCAAAGAAAATATTAAGGCAGATCTTGTATTATGTCTTTTATTATCATTGGCAGTGATTATTGAAATGTTATGGACTACATTTTTCACACCATTGGTGGCTGTCAATCGGCATAAAAAGTTACCTATCGTTGTATTTCTAATTAGTTTAGTGTTTATTATTTTATCATATATATTTCATTCAATAATAGAAATAGCTTCTCTTATATGTGTAGCTAATTTTCTGATTTTAATATGTGTTGCAAAAGAGTTTAAAAATCATCCAGTTTTCTATCGAGAGATATAATGAAGAATGTCCTATTCGTAGCTTTGGATGCCTATTCTAAGGTTGGCGGAATTCAGCAATTTAATAAGCGAGTAATTTCTGGACTCTTGAACATCAAAGATGTAGGGAGTATTTCAGTTATCTTAAAGGATGATAAAAATTCCGATTTGCCAGAGAATCATATTAAATTTAAAACTACCGAGGGGTCAAAATTTAAATTAATGTCAGAAGTGATTCGAAAGATTGGATCACAAGATATACTTTTAATTGGGCATGTTAATTTATTGCCTGTTGCATTTGTCGCTAAGATTTTAAAACCAAGTATAAAAACGATTCTTTTTGTACATGGAATTGATGTTTGGGGTGTTAATTCAAGAAAGATAAAAACACTAGATCGTTACTATATTAAATTTGTGGATCAAATAGCATCGGTATCAGATTTTACAGCGCAAAAAATGAGTCAATCATTTTCAGTATCAAAAGAAAAGTTTACAATTTTCCCTAATGCTGTGGATCCATTAGGGGGAATTGATCTTAGTCATGGTCTGATAAATAAGTCCCCGTTATTATTAACAGTTGCTAGGCTTTCTGAAAATGAACGAGGGAAGCATCATGATAGCGTACTTAGAGCTTTGCCAAAAATTATTCAAGCCATTCCGGATGTGAAATATCGAATTATTGGTGATGGTGTACTTGTAACAGAGCTGAAAGAACTTGCTGAAACATTAGGTGTTTCACAAGCTGTAGAATTTAAAGGCAGGGTTTCAGATGAGGATTTGGCAAAATCTTATGAAGAATCATCTATCTTTGTGATGCCTTCAGAAAAAGAGGGTTTTGGCATCGTATTTTTGGAAGCATGGCTCCGAAAAGTCCCTGTTATTTGTGGCACAGAAGATGCTTCGCATGAGGTTGTTAGTCATGGTGTAGATGGTTTTGCTATTCACCATGATGATATTGATTCCCTCTCGGAAAAAATTATATTCCTTCTAGAAAATAAAAATTCCGCTATTAATATGGGTAAGGCGGGATATCAGAAGGTCTTAGAGAATTATTTAATGAATAATTTTGTAGAACGATTAAATAGTCTTTTGATGGGGAAATATTAATGTATGATCGTAATGGATTATCTTGGCCCTCTCTGAAAGTTTTACATATTATTATTACTGCAAATAAAGAATATGGAGGTCCTATTGAAGGTCTTACTCAGTCAATTAAATTTCGTCAGCAGCATAATCAATATATAGAAGTATTAACATTAGATGATCCTAGTGCTGAATATGTTGTAGATTTTCCTTGTAAAGTGAATGCTGTTGGCCCAGTCCATCCTAAATTCGGTTATACAGGGAAGCTAAAAAACTGGATTAAACAAAATGGCAAGCACTTTGATGTAGCAGTGATACACGGACTTTGGAATCCAAGTTCTATTGAAGGTGGACAGGGTTGTCAAGCGATTGGTTTACCTTATGTAGTTTTTACACATGGGATGTTAGACCCTTGGTTTAAGAAAGCTTACCCCTTTAAGCATTTTATTAAACAGTTATATTGGATTTATCAAGGTCAAGTTTTACAAAATGCCTACAAAGTTCTTTTTACAAGTAGTGAGGAAGAACGATTGGCACAGGGTGTATTTTGGGGATATAAATATAATTCGAAAGTAGTAGCTTATGCTGCTGCAGATGCAATTCCTAATTCAGATGAAGGTGAAAAGAAATTCAAGGAATTAGTACCTGAAATTAATGGAAAGCCATATTTGCTGTATCTGAGTCGTATTCATGAAAAAAAAGGATGTGATCTTTTAATAGAGGCATTTGAATCAATCATAAAGCGGCCTGATTTACAGCTGGTTATGGCTGGTCCATGCCATGATAATTATATTATTTATCTTAAAAATCTTGTGGAAAAATTAGGTATACAAGAACGTGTACATTGGCCAGGAATGCTGAAAGGTGACTTGAAAGCAGCTGCCTTTAGCACTGCTGAAGCATTTGTGCTGACCTCCCATCAAGAAAATTTTGGTATTGCTGTTGCAGAGGCACTTGCCTATGGAAAACCGGTATTGATTTCCGATCAAATTAATATTTTTAGAGAAATTCAAGCAGGTGATGCGGGTATTGTAGGCGCTGATACTTTAGAGGGAGCAATACAAATTTTGCAACAATGGGAAAATTTAGAGATTCATCAAAAAATTGAGATGGGGTATTGTGCAAGAGAGGTTTATGAGAAAAACTTTACAGTTTCATCTGCAGCAAAAGATTTAACCCAAAATTTGTTGAATGCCATCAATTCAAATCAAATAAAAAAGTAAATTGTATTTGAGATATGAAGGAACTTTTCTTTTGAAATATCAAGATCTATCTAAATTTATAATGCCACCGAATTTTCGCAAAGCATCGGCATTTAAGGTACAGCTTTGGTGGTGTGTACAAGCATCTTTATTTAAGTGGTCACCTCAATTTTTATATGGGTTTCGCGCTTTTTTATTACGTTTATTTGGCGCAAAAGTGGGGAAATCCGTGGTGATTAGACCTTCAGTTACCGT
The DNA here is from genome assembly GCF_003024525.3 of Acinetobacter cumulans. Taxonomy (GTDB): domain Bacteria; phylum Pseudomonadota; class Gammaproteobacteria; order Pseudomonadales; family Moraxellaceae; genus Acinetobacter; species Acinetobacter cumulans. Next base: position 115,815 of record NZ_CP035934.2, read on the forward strand.
AACTTATCCTTGGAATGTTTGTATTGGGGATTATGCTTGGATTGGCGATGACGTGGTTCTCTATAGTCTCGGTGAAATTAAGATAGGTGACCATGCTGTGGTGTCACAGCGCAGTTATTTATGTACAGGTGATCATGATCACACTCAAATCGACTTTCCTATTCGTGGTCATCAAATTATTGTTGAAAATGAAGCTTGGGTAGCAACAGATGTATATATAGCCCCTAATGTGACTATTGGTCGTGGCGCTGTGATAGGTGCACGAAGTTCTGTTTTTAAAGATATGCCAGAAGGATATATTTGCCTAGGTTCACCTTGTAAGCCAATTAAGCCTAGAGAAATGCAATGAAAATATTATTCTATGGAATTAACTTTGCTCCTGAGCTTACAGGTATTGGTAAATATACAGGTGAAATGGCACAGTGGTTTGCCGAACAAGGTCATGAAGTTCGTGTAATTACTGCTCCGCCCTATTATCCAGCATGGAAAGTATCTGAAGGCTATCAAAATGCCTATGCCACGGAGCAATGGAATGGCGTGACTGTTTATCGTACTCCTCTTTGGGTACCTGCACAGCCGAGTGGTGTAAAGCGTTTAGTTCATCTTGCTTCCTTTGCCTTAAGTAGCCTGCCAACCTTGTTTAAGCAATGGTCATGGAAACCGGATGTTGTTTGGACTGTAGAACCGGCGTTAATGTGCGCGCCAGCTACAGTCGCTTTTGCAAAAATAAATGGTGCAAAATCTTGGTTACATGTGCAAGACTATGAGGTAAATGCAGCCTTTGATATGGGATTAATCAAAGCTAAATGGCTTCGAGGTTTTGTGGAAGCATGTGAACGTTGGTTAATGCGTTGTTTTGACCGTGTATCAAGCATATCTGGACAGATGCTAAAACTTGCACGTTCAAAAGATATAGATGAGCAAAATATTATTTCTTTCCCAAATTGGGTGGATATCTCAGCTATTCAGCCTTTAAAAGGCGTTAGCCCATATCGGAAAGAATTGCGGATTAGTGAAGATAAAATTGTTGCCCTTTATTCAGGTAATATGGGGGGTAAACAAGGCCTGGAAATTTTAGCTGAAGCTGCGAAAATTATTTCAGATGAAAAAAACGATAATATTCAGTTTGTGTTCTGTGGTAATGGTGCAGGGCGTGCAGATCTAGAGCAGGCATGTACAGGTTTAAGCAATGTCATATTTATAGACTTGCAGCCTTTAGAGCGTTTGAGTGAATTGCTTGGTTTGGCCGATATTCACTTATTACCGCAACGCGCAGATGCTGCAGATTTGGTTATGCCGTCAAAACTTACAGGTATGTTGGCAAGTGGCAAGAGCGTGATTGCAACAGCTACTTCTGATACTGAATTAGGTAGCGTGATTTTAAATGATGCACAGTGTGGTTTGATTGTAGAACCCGAAAATGGTCAGGCATTGGCTCATGCACTTATTGAATTATCGCAAGATTCAGAGCAGCGTAGAATACTAGGTTGTAATGGCCGTCAATATGCAGAAAATTCACTATCAAAAGATAAGATATTAAAAAAATTCGAAACGGATTTATTAAATTTAATTTCTTAATAAAAAAGAGTGGCTGATTAGCCACTCTTTTTATATTTTTTATACACGTCCGTATAAATCTTCAAAACGCACAATATCATCTTCACCCAAATATGAACCTGACTGAACTTCAATCAGTTCTAGTGGTACTTTTCCGGGGTTTTCAAGCGCATGTGTTTCTCCGAGCGGAATATATACCGATTCATTCTCAGTGAGTAAGAAAGTTTCTTTACCTTTGTGAATGCGAGCTGTTCCACTGACCACAATCCAATGCTCTGCACGGTGGTGATGCATTTGTAAAGAAAGCTTTTGGCCAGGGTTCACTGTAATGCATTTGACTTGGTGGCGTTGGCCATTATCAATGGAATCATAGCAACCCCAAGGGCGATATACTTTACGGTGAGTATCCACCTCGGTACGTTCATTTGATTTTAATTTTTCTACAATCTTTTTAATGTCTTGGACTTTATTTTTATTTGCAACCAAAACAGCATCAGGTGTTTCAATCACAACAACATCATCTAATCCAAGGACGCTAACTAAGCGACTGTCAGCGTGAATTAAAGAATTGGATGTATTTACAGCGATGGTATCGCCACGGCAAACATTGCCATTTTGATCTTTGCTACTAACTTCCCATACACTTTTCCAAGCGCCTACATCACTCCAGTTGGCTTTAAGAGGTACAACAACAACCTGATCAGATTTTTCCATTACGGCATAATCAATAGAGTCATCAGGGGATTTTTTAAAACTTTCTTGATCTAAGCGTACAAAATCTAGATCATTTTTGCTGAGTTTGAATGATTCTTTAGCTTGATTTGCAATCGCCGAATTAAATTTCTGTAACTCTTGTAAGTAGACAGAAGCTTTAAACATAAACATGCCACTATTCCAAAGATACGAGCCTTGGTCTAAATATTGTTGGGCAGTTTGAGCATCTGGTTTTTCTACAAATTGATCAACTTTACATGCTTTTATTGCTTGGTCTGTAGAAATTGAGTCTGATGCTTTAATATAACCATAGCCGACTTCTGGTGAAGTAGGAACAATACCAAAAGTCACTAGTAGACCAGATTCAGCGGCTTCTAAGCCCACTTTAACAGCATCATTAAAAGCTTCTTGTTGCTGTATAACATGGTCTGCAGCAAGAATGAGCAAAACAGGATCATCTCCATAAGAGAGGGCAAGTTCTGCGGCGGCAGCAATAGCAGGCGCAGTGTTTCTAGCAACGGGTTCAAGTAAAATTTTTGCATTGAGTTTCTGTTGTCTTAGTTGTTCGGCAACAATAAATCGATGATTTTCATTGGTAACAATAATAGGGTTTTGAAAGTTATCAAGCGCATGACTTAATTTTGTAATTCTTTCTAAAGTAAGCTGAAATAATGTTTTTTCTTCAGTAATGGGTAAAAATTGTTTAGGATAGTTAGATCTTGAAAGTGGCCAAAGTCTCGTGCCAGAACCACCAGATAGAATCACAGGAATCATATTATGGGTCTCTCATAATTTTATTATTGCTTATCCTACATGAATATATATATAAATCAAAATAAATACAGTATTTCGTTCGATATTCAATAATATAGTAAACAATGATGAAAGTAATTTTAGAGTTTAATTGTCAAAAAATGATTGCATGTTTATAATGCTGAAGAAAATATTAATTAATTATTTTATTGATTTTTCAAGACTTGGGATGGACTTTCTAAATAAATCAAGAATCTATGCAAAGGGTTTCATTGATAAGAATGGCTGTTTATATAATAAATTAAGCGATATGGGGAAAAAATGGCTTCTCGATTAAATGCGTCTTACGTATCAATTTTACAAAGATTTTGTGATGTGGTAGCTATTTATTGGGCTTTGTATGCTGTTTTTAATTTAAACTCATTAGCGATCAGCCATCAGGCTATGCTTATATTTTTAAGTATGGTCAGCTTTTTTCAATTGATTGGTGGATTGACCGATTTTTACCGCTCTTGGCGTGGTGTAAGCCTATTTGATGAATTGGTTGCTTGCTTAAAAAATATCTTCTTTAGTGCTTGTTTGCTTCTTCCATTTTGTCTTTTTTATTCTGATATTAGTTTAATGGTTCTGGTTCAATATTTTTGTTCAGTCTTAGTATTTATGGCAGTATTACGAATTTTTGTTCGTTTAATATATGCCATTTCTTTTAAAATATTCAAAAAATCTCGAAATGTAATTGTTATTGGTGATTCTGTTAAAGCGTATAAGCTTTTTACTGATTTGAAAAAATCAGAGTGGATTGGATTTAATCCGCTGGGTATTTACTCATTTAATGAAAAAGCAGATCAATATGATTTTAATGGTAATGTAAATGATGCAATTGGCATTATTCATTCAAAAGAGATTAATCAAGTCTATATTGTGACAAGTCAGGAAAATATTCATCAAGTCGATAACCTATTAAAAATGCTTTCGGATACAACATGTTCAACAGTTATTGTCCCTGAGTTATTTAGTTATGATTTTTTATATTCTCGAGTAGAAGATATTAATGGGACTCCAATTATTCCAATCATCGATACACGTATTAAAGGAATAAATATCTTTCTTAAGCGTGTCGAAGATATCTGTGTTGCTTCAACTATTTTAGTGCTTATTTCCCCCTTGTTATTGTGTATTGCGATTGCAATTAAGCTCAATTCTAAAGGTCCTGTATTCTTTAAACAAATCCGTTATGGCTTAAATGGTAAACCAATTTTAGTTTATAAATTCAGAAGCATGTCTGTTATGGAAAATGGCGCTAAAGTTACACAGGCTGTAAAAAATGACCCGCGTGTGACTAAGGTTGGTGCATTTTTACGAAAAACATCTTTAGACGAGCTCCCTCAATTTATTAACGTTGTTTTAGGCAATATGTCTGTTGTAGGACCTCGACCGCATGCCGCTGCACATAATGAAGAATATCGTAAACTGATTACCGGCTATATGTTGCGTCATAAAGTGAAGCCAGGTATTACAGGCTTAGCGCAAATTAGAGGTTGGCGTGGCGAAACAGATACCTTAGATAAAATGGAAAAGCGTGTTGAATGTGATTTAGAATACATCCGTACATGGAGTATTTTACTGGATATTAAAATTATCTTTCTTACCATATTTAAAGGATTTATTAATAAAGCGGCATATTAATATGTGGCTTATATTTAATAACCAAACATTTATTAACTTAATATTTTAAACTTAGAAGTGTAGTGTCATGATTAAAAAGGCAATTCTTCCAGTCGCAGGCTTAGGTACGCGTTTTTTACCTGCAAGTAAATCTATTCCTAAAGAAATGGTTACAGTTGTAGACCGTCCAGCTATTGAGTATGTGGTACGTGAAGCTGTTGCGGCTGGTGTAGAGCAAATCATTTTGGTCACACATAGCTCTAAAGCTTCAATTGAAAACTATTTTGATCGTAACTTTGAGCTTGAAACAACTTTAGAAAATAAAAAGAAATATGATCTGTTAAAAACAATTACAGAAATTTTACCTGCACATGTGAGTGTTGTGAGTGTACGTCAGCCTCAACCATTAGGTTTAGGGCATGCTGTACTTTGTGCAAAATCTATTGTAGGTGAAGATGATTTTGCAGTTTTACTTCCAGACGTACTGGTTAAAGATGATGCGGCGGATAATGATTTGAGTTTGATGATTCGTCGTTTTAATGAATCAAAAGCTTCGCAAATTATGGTCGAAGCTGTTCCTGATGAGTTAGTCGATCAGTATGGTATTGTTGATGTGGCAACAAACCCAGAGGAAGGCCATAGCATCGTAATGCAAGGGATTGTTGAAAAGCCTGCAGTAGGGACAGCACCTTCTAACCTATCTGTAGTGGGACGTTATGTGCTCCCAGCAAAAATTATGCAATTACTTGAGCAGACCCCTAAGGGTGCAGGCAATGAAATTCAATTGACTGATGCCATTGCATTGTTGCAACAAACAGAATCAGTTGAAGCCTATCGTATGAAAGGTCAAACCTTTGATTGTGGTAGCAAAATTGGCTATTTAAAAGCAGTTTTACACTACGGTATTGCACATCCACAACTTGGTGAAGAATTTAAAACACTTATTAAAGAGCTCAATGCTTAAAATAAACAGAGGATGTATATGAAAATTGCGGTATTTGGTTCGACGCTTAATGCAGCGGTTATGGGGGCATTATTTGCTGAACATGGACATAGTGTGATCTGGTGTCCAGAGTCTGATATCCGCTTTTTTCATGTACATAATTTGCCTTTCGATTCCAATTTAAAAAAGATTATTGAATTACAGCAGCTGAACGGTGCTTTAAAAATTTGTGATTTGTCGCAGATTTTAAAATACGAATTTGATGTCTATTTCTTGGCCTTCAACCCTTCAAAATTAGATGTCGCAATTGAACTGGCTCATAAATTAAAAGCTGAACCGATTATTCATCCTAAATTGATGGTTAATAGTTCGACCTTTGGTTTACAAGGAACAAAGACGCTACAAGATATTTTGTCTAAAGATGCGTGGGTATATATACCTGATATGACGCAGGAAGGCTCTTCAGTTGAGAATATTGCACAATCTAAGTCAATTGTGATTGGAACGAATGAAGATGCTTTTGCTAAGAAACAGATAAAAGAATTGTTACGGCCGATTTATCCACGTATGCATCAGCTGATTTTTATGCCAATATTAGATGCTGAATTTACTAAAATGAGTATTTCAGGCATGTTAGCAACGCGGATCAGTTATATGAATGATCTGTCCTTAGTTGCTGAAAAACTCAATATTGATATTGAAAATGTACGTTTAGGGGTAGGAGCTGATAGCCGTATCGGGCCAAGCTATTTATATTCTGGTGTGGGGTTTGGTGGGGAAAATTTCTCACGTGATATTTTAGCTTTGTCGCAAACCGTCACTGATTCAGGCAATCGTAGTCGATTATTACAACAGGTTTGGGAAATTAATGAGCAGCAGAAAGAATTGCTGTTCAGAAAATTTTGGAATTATTATCAGGCAGATATTCAGGGTAAAACAGTCGCGATATGGGGGGCTTCATTTAGAGAAAGCTCACCCAGCATTATCAATTCACCGATCCACAGTTTACTACAAGCATTCTGGGCACAAAAGGTAACCGTTCGACTGCATGACCCAAGAGCATTGCCTGAAATTGAAAAGGTTTATGGGGCGCGCGATGATCTAATTTTGTGTGACGACCAATATGAAGCAGCAGAAAATGCGCATGCACTGTGTTTAGTTACAGCATGGAAACAATATTGGAGTCCTGATTATCGACGATTAAAAAACGTGATGCAGCATCCTTTTATATTAGATGGTCGTAATATTTATGACCCACACTATGTAAAAGAAGAGGGCTTTGCATACGAGGGGGTGGGACGATTATGAATAATATAGAGCAATTTCCGAAACAAGATTCACATATGATCTATACGAAGCTAAAGGCTTTAGCGGACAATCAAAAAGAAACGCATTTAAGTCAACTATTTGCAAAAAACCCATTAAGATTTGAGCAATGTTCAATTCATATCAACCAATTGTGCTTCGATTTTAGTAAGCATCGTGTCAATGGCAAAGTATTTGAGCAACTGATTGCTTATGCAAAATCTCATCAATTAAAAGATTGGATTCAAAGTCTATTTTCGGTAGAAAAAATCAACTACACCGAAAAACGTGCTGCCATGCATTGGGCATTGCGTTTACCTAAAAATAGTCATGAGCATCCACAACTTGCAAAACAAGTACATGGTCAATTGGATCGAATGTATGAATTGGTAGAGCGAATTCATGCTGGTCAATATCGTGGTGCGACTGGTGAAGTGATTCGAGATGTAGTGAATATTGGTGTAGGTGGGTCAGACTTAGGCCCACTCATGATTTCACACGCTTTAACTGATTTTAAAGTGCAAACGGCACAAGATCTGAAAGTCCATTTTGTTTCTACAATGGATGGGAGTCAGCTTTCTGATTTATTGCACCAACTGCGCCCAGAGACGACTTTATTTATAATTTCATCAAAATCCTTCGGAACGATAGATACACTTTCTAATGCCCAAACAGCTCGATGCTGGTTGCAACGCACTCTAAAAGCATCTGATAGTGCATTGCAGTGCCATTTTGTGGGTGTTTCAACAAAACCTGACAAAATGACCGAATGGGGAATTAGAGAAGACAATCAATTCTTACTTTGGGATTGGGTAGGTGGTCGTTATTCTCTATGGTCTTGCATTGGTTTACCTATTGCATTAACAGTAGGTGTGGAAAATTTTAAAGACCTACTGGCTGGCGCATTTGAAATAGATCAACATTTTCAAACTGCACCATTTGAGCAAAATATTCCAGTGTTGATGGCACTTTTAGGTGTTTGGAATAATAACTTCTTAGATATTCAGACGCATGCGGTTTTACCTTATGATGGGCGTTTGAAGTATTTTGCCTCGTATTTGCAACAGCTCGAAATGGAATCAAATGGTAAGTCTGTACAGCGTACAGGCGAAAAAGCTGTAGTGGATACCTGCCCGATTATTTGGGGAGAGGTGGGGCCAAATGCACAACATGCTTTCTATCAACTGTTACATCAGGGTACTCATGCAGTAAGTTGTGACTTTATTGCTCCTGTGCATCGTTATAATGCAAATCAATTTACCTATATTGATAATGCGGAAGCGCTTATTGAACAGCATCATTTAGCACTTTCTAACTGCTTGGCACAGTCTCGTTTACTTGCCTTTGGTAATGAAGTATTAGATCAAACAGAACTTGAAAATTTACCTGCTTATAAGCAATATGCTGGAAATCAGCCAAGTACTACCGTGTTATTGGATCAATTAACGCCGTATACATTAGGGATGTTAGTTGCGCTATATGAGCACAAAGTATTTGTACAATCAGTCTTGTGGAATATCAATGCTTTCGATCAATGGGGTGTAGAAAAGGGTAAAGAAATTGCCAATCATCTTTTGCCGATTTTAAATCGTGAAGCAGAGGATGTTTCTCACTTTGATTCTTCGACACAAGGTTTGTTAAAGATTTTATTAGGAAAAAAGAATGGCTAAGATTTTAGTGACGGGTGGTGCAGGTTATATTGGCTCACATACCTGTGTTGAGCTTCTTTGCGCTGGTCATGAAGTTGTAGTCTTAGATAATTTATCCAATAGTGCTGAAGAGGCCTTAGTGCGTGTGCAGAATATTGCATCAAAGTCTTTAGACTTTGTACAGGGTGATATTCGCGATGCTCAGGTTTTGGATACATTATTTGAGCAGCATACAATTGATGCAGTCATTCATTTTGCTGGCTTAAAAGCCGTAGGCGAAAGCCAACAATTTCCTGCGATGTATTTTGATAATAACATTGCGGGTTCTATCTCTTTAGTACAAGCCATGGCGCGAGCAGGCGTATATAAGCTGGTATTTAGTTCATCGGCTACGGTTTATGATGAAGCGAATGTATCGCCCTTAAATGAAGAAATGCCAACGGGCATGCCAAATAACAATTATGGTTATACCAAGTTGGTTGTTGAGCAAATGCTACAAAAGTTAGCTGAAGCAGATGAGCGCTGGTCGATTGCCTTGTTGCGTTATTTCAACCCTGTTGGCGCACATAAGAGTGGTCAAATGGGGGAAGACCCACAGGGCATTCCTAATAACTTAATGCCTTATTTGACACAAGTAGCTGTTGGTCGCCGGGAAAAGTTGTCTATTTTTGGCAATGATTATGAAACCGCTGACGGGACTGGTGTACGTGATTATATTCATGTGGTCGATTTGGCCAATGCGCATTTATGTGCGCTGAATAATCGTCTGCATCAGACAGGTTGTCGTGCATGGAATATTGGTACGGGTACAGGTTCTTCTGTTTTAGAACTTAAAAATACGTTTGAGCAAGTGAATCAAATCACCATCCCGTTTGAATTTGCACCACGACGTGCAGGCGATGTAGCAATTTCATTTGCGGATAATGCGCGTGCTGTTGCAGAATTAGGCTGGCAACCGAAATATGGATTAGAAGATATGTTGGCAGACAGTTGGAACTGGCAAAAGCAGAACCCACAAGGTTACCAATCCTAAGCTAGAAAAAAAGAGCCTCGAAAGGCTCTTTTTTATTGCTATCAATTAAGCTTCAATGAGCTGGGTAAGTAGATCAACATAGTATTGAATAGATTCTGGATTTTTCGATGCTGTTGTTTCGATATTTAGGCGTAACAGTGGCTCAGTATTCGAAGCGCGCACGTTTAGGCGCCAGTTGCCAAAATCGAGGCTAATGCCATCAGTTTTATCAATCGCAGGATTTTGTGCTGCAAAAAACTCAAAGATCTTTTGAATCGTCACTTGTGTATCTTGTACTTTAAAGTTGATTTCGCCAGAGCAAGGGAATTTTGCAATCATGCCTTCTACTAAAGAAGACAGTGTTTGCTGCGTTTCAGACAATACTGAAACAGCCAACAACCATGGAATCATGCCGCTGTCGCAGTAAGCAAAATCACGGAAATAATGATGTGCAGACATTTCGCCACCATATACCGCATTTTGTTCACGCATCACTTGTTTAATAAATGCATGCCCTGATTTTGATTGTACAGTTTGGCCCTTATATTGTTCTACGATGTCCACGGTATTCCATACGAGGCGTGGGTCATGCACAATTTTTTCACCTGCTTGCTTGAGCAAAAATGCTTGAGCAAGTAAGCCAACAATATAATAGCCTTCAATAAATTGACCTTTTTCATCAAATAAGAAGCAACGGTCAAAGTCACCATCCCAGGCAAGGCCCATATCTGCCCCATGTTCAAGTACTGCATTACGTGTACTGTCACGGTTTTCAACTAGGAGTGGGTTGGGAATACCATTGGGGAATGTGCCATCCGCTTCATGATGGATTTTAATAAATTCTACAGGCACATTGAGGCTTTTGAATTTTTCTTCAATGGCATCAATTACATGGCCTGCTGCACCATTCCCCGCATTGACCACCAGTTTTAATGGACGAATTTTTGCTGGGTCAATATAGCCCATCAAATGCTCTACAAATTCAGGCAAAATATTGTATTTTTCTGTCGTGCCTTTATGCTCAACTTCATTGAATACACCAGCTTCAGCTAAAGCTTGAATTTCTTTTAAGCCTGTATCAGCGCTAATTGGACGTGAATTTTCACGCACCAATTTCATGCCATTATAATCCATAGGATTATGGCTGGCAGTGACTTCAATTCCCCCTTGTACATCAAGATGGAATGCACCAAAGTAGACTTCTTCAGTCCCTGTCATACCAAGATCAAGCACATTGACGCCTGCATCATTCAGGCCTTTGATGGTTGCTTGTTTTAAGCCTTCACTGCTTAAGCGAATGTCACAGCCGACCACGATGGTTTTAGGTTGGTAAATTTGACCATAGGCGCGGCCTACTTTATAGGCGATGTCTTCGTTTAATTCTTCCCCAAGTTTTCCACGAATGTCATAAGCTTTAAAACAAGTTAAGGTTGTCATATAAAGTTCTCAAATTGTAGTTAGGAAAAAGGCTGACAACGTCAGCCTTTTTGTTATTCAACAGTTACGGATTTTGCTAAGTTTCGTGGCTGGTCTACATCTGTACCACGTAAAACAGCAACATGGTATGACAACAGTTGCACAGGAATACTGTAAACAATTGGAGCCAGTAGAGCATGAATGTTTGGCACATTCACAATATGTTGGCGATCTTTATTTTTGATGCCACTGTTTTCATCAGCAAAAACAAAGAGCTCACCGCCACGTGCTTGAACTTCTTCCATGTTAGATTTTAATTTATCCAACATGTCATCTTGCGGTGCAAGAATCACGACAGGCATGTCATTGTCAACCAAAGCCAATGGGCCATGTTTGAGTTCGCCTGCAGCATAACCTTCGGCATGAATATATGAAATTTCTTTCAGTTTCAATGCGCCTTCTAGTGCAATTGGGAAATTCGTACCACGGCCTAAAAATAGGCAGTGTTGTTTTTCTTTAAACAGTTCAGAGAGGCGAAGGATTTCTTCGTTATTTTGTAAAGTATCTAAAATAACTTTTGGAAGGTGCCATAGCTCAGCTGTAATTTCTTCAATTGCTTGATTTGAAATATTGCCCTTGATTTGACCAATTTTTAAGGTCAATAACATTAAGGCAGCGAGCTGTGTGGTAAAGGCCTTGGTTGATGCAACACCAATTTCTGGGCCTGCAAGTGTCAGCAAGCTGTGATTGGTTTCGCGCACCATAGACGATGTTGCAACGTTACAAATCGTCATGGTTGTAATGTCTAGGCCTTTTGCGAGAGCGCGTTTTTGCGTATCACGAAGTGCCGCTAAAGTATCTGCTGTTTCACCAGATTGTGAAATACACACATAGAGTGTGTTATTTACAATCACAGGTGAACGATAACGGAATTCGCTGGCAATTTCGACTTGGCAAGGTACATCAATGAGCTGTTCAAACCAATATTTTGCAATCATACCCGCATGGTAGCTGGTACCACAGGCAATGATTTGCACTTGTTGGATCTTCGCAAAGTCAGCTTCAGCTTCTTGTAAGAAATCTGAGCGTAATGCATTGCCATTTAAGGCTTGAGAGATGGTTTGCTGAATTGCTTCGGGTTGCTCATAAATTTCTTTGAGCATGAAATGCTTATATTCACCCTTTGATGCATTGCTGACAGTCGCATCAAGTTCTTTAATTGGGCGTTCTACACGGTTGCCATTTACAAATACTTCAATGCTGGTACGTGTTAGGCGCGCGATATCACCTTCTTCAAGGTAAATGAAGCGATTAGTAATAGGCAGGAGTGCCAATTGGTCTGAACTAATAAAGTTTTCACCAAAGCCGACACCAATCACCAGTGGTGAGCCTTCACGTACCGTGATCAATTCATTTGGGTGATCTGTATGGACAATACCAAGCGCATAAGCACCTTTCAGCTGTGGTACAACTTGGCGTACAGCTTCGAGTAAGCTCGGTGTGGATTTCAGTGCATCATTCACCAAATGTGCCACAACTTCGGTATCTGTTTGTGAGGTAAACACATAGCCCAAAGCTTCTAAGTCATCTTTGAGCTCTTGGTAGTTTTCGATAATCCCGTTGTGTACAACCGCAACCGTACCAGAAATATGTGGATGCGCATTATTTTCAGTTGGTTTGCCGTGTGTTGCCCAGCGGGTATGTGCGATTCCAAGTGAACCTGAAATTTGTGATTGATTAACCGCCTCTTCAAGATTCGCAACTTTACCCACGCGACGTTCGCGTAGTACATGACCTGAATTGATGAGGGCTAGACCTGCAGAGTCATAGCCACGGTATTCAAGGCGTTTTAAGCCTTCAATTAAAATATTAGTGATGCTGCGTTCAGCAATGCCGCCTACGATGCCACACATAATTTTGACCTCTTATTTCTTAATTTTTTGCGGACGCTGATAATTTTCTTTGGCAAATTGTTTAGAGCGTTCTACAGCTAAACAATTGTCAGCAACATCGCGGGTAATTGTTGAACCCGCACCGACTGTTGCACCATTGCCAATGGTAACAGGAGCAACGAGTGAGCTGTTTGAACCAATAAAGGCTGCATCGCCAATAATGGTTTTAAATTTGTTGGCACCATCATAGTTACAGGTAATCGTGCCTGCACCAATATTTGAGCCTGCACCTACTTCTGCATCGCCGAGGTAAGTGAAGTGATTGGCTTTAGAACCGAGGCCAATTTTAGTATTTTTGACTTCAACAAAGTTGCCAATATGCACATCATTGGCTAATTCTGCCCCTGGGCGTAAACGTGCGAAAGGCCCAATTTGAGCATATTCACCTACGACAGCGCTATCAAATACGCTATAAGGTTGAACTTTGGTGCCTGACGCAATTTTGGTGTTTTTAATTACACAGCCTGCACCAATTTCCACATTGTCACCAAGCTCGCAATCACCTTCGATAATCACATTGATATCAATGCGTACATCCTTGCCAGCTGTGAGATTGCCACGTAAATCAAAACGACTCGGATCAATCAAATGTATGCCTTGTTGCATGAGCTGTTTTGCTTGGAATATTTGAAATTCACGTTCTAAGGCAGCCAGTTGTACGCGGTCATTGACGCCTTCAACTTCAAAAGCAAGCTCTGGTTCTACAGATGCGACTTCTAAGCCATCCGCAATCGCCATGGCAACGATATCGGTCAGGTAATATTCGCCTTGCGCGTTATTGTTATTTAAGCGTGGAAGCCATTCGTGCAATTTGGCATTGCTCACAGCATAAATGCCCGTATTGAATTCTTTAATTTTACGTTGTTCTTCAGAAGCGTCTTTGTGTTCTACAATCGCTTGAATTTTACCGTTTTCACGTACAATTCGGCCGTAGCCTGTTGCATCAGCAACAGTTAAAGTGACTAAGCCAATACCAGAAGATTGAGATGCGTCGAGTAGCTTTTGCAGGGTTTGCTGCGTAATGCATGGCACATCACCTGAAAGGATGAGCGATAGGCCTTCTTTTGGTAAGACGGGGAGCGTTACTTTTACCGCATGGCCTGTACCGAGTTGTTCAGCTTGTTCGACCCATTGAATGTGTTCTTGAGTAAAAGCCTCTTGAACCAAACTGCCACCATGACCGTAGATCGTAATAATATTGGCTGCATTGAGTTTTTTTGCAGTTTCAATTACGTGTCCCAGTAGAGGGCGTCCTGCTAAGGGTTGCAAGACTTTTGGTAAATTAGAGCGCATACGCGTTCCTTTACCAGCGGCGAGAATGATAACGCTTGTTGACATGGTTGATCCTAGAAGTATCTTCACATCGATAAGAAATAAAAGTATAGGCAAATACACAAGGCTGCCCACAAACCTGCAATGATGTCATCGAGCATGATCCCGAATCCACCATCGACGCCACGGTCAATGGCACGAATAGGCCATGGTTTCCAAACATCAAAGAGCCGGAATAAGCCGAATCCAATCAATGCCCAGATCCAATTCATATTGCCTAAATATAGAAGAGGCAAGAAGGTAATGGATTGGCCTGCGAATTCGTCCCAGACGATACGCCCATCATCGTGTACGCCCATAATTTGTGCTGTTTTGCCACAAATATAGATTCCAATGACTGACATCAGCACAATAGCAATAATGGTGGCATTCAAACCAATTGCAAGCCACGCAGGGATAAACAGTAATGCGAAAGCAGAACCAAAAGTCCCTGGTGCTTTAGGAGCTAAGCCTGACCCAAAACCTACGCCACAAAACACGACGCAACGTTCAAACCAAGTCATACGCTGGAAATGAATTTTAGGTTTATGCAAAGTGTTGATATCCATTAGATTGAATGGAGTAATTTACGCCATTTTTTAATAAATTTAATCCCAAGTTTTGGGTAATTTGTCCAATAATCGTAATCGATGTATTGACGCACTGTTGTTTAATTTTTTGGTAATTTTCAGGGCTGATACTAAAGCATAACTCATAGTCATCGCCACCTGCTAATGCAGATTGAAATTTTTCTTGTTCAGATAATTTGTTTACAGTTTCGCTGAGAGGAAGCTTATCTAACTCAATGGTCGCACCGACATTTGAAGCCGTGAGAATATGTCCCAAATCTTGAGCCAAACCGTCTGAGATGTCGATCATGCTCGAGGCTAAGCCTTTGAGTTGCTCACCCAGTTCACAGCGAGGTGTTGGATAGTCTAGGCGTTGCTGTAAGGGGTGCCCACGGTGTTTTAAGCCATAAGCTGCATCACCAACTGTGCCGCTGACGCAAATGAGGTCGCCGATTTGAGCACCCGAGCGTGTAATGGCTTGACCAGTTTCAATCCAGCCCAGTGCGGTAATGGTAATGGTTAAGTGAGGACTTTGGGTGGTATCGCCACCAATTAAACTCACACCAAATTGATCGCAACAATCATATAAACCCTGACTAAAGCCTTTGAGCCAGTCATGATCAATTTGGGGTAAGCTCAATGCGAGTAAAATGCTATGCGGTTTAGCGCCCATGGCCGCAATATCAGAAAGATTGACGGCAACAGATTTCCAACCAATGGCATGTGGATCTGTATCGAAGGGGAAGTGTCGTCCAGCAACTGAAGTATCGGCACAGATGACCAATTGTTGCTGTGGAGGAGGGGTGAGCAGGGCTGAGTCGTCACCGACCCCTAAATCGACAGAATTTACATTCTTGCGATTAAAATAGGTGTCAATAATCGAAAACTCAGCCATACAACAATTCGACTTAAAAACTTAGTTCGCTTGCTGCTTTTCTGCTGCACGTAATGTGGTCGCTAAACGATCCAATACACCATTGATGTATTTATGGCTGTCTGCACCGCCAAAATGTTTAGCTAGCTCGATAGCTTCGTCTAAAACGACGCGATATGGAATTTCAAGATGTTCTTTCAATTCATACGCACCTAAACGAAGCGTCGCAAGTTCAACGCCATCAAGCGCTGATAACTCGCGGTCAAGCACAGGGATTAAAAGCGCATCCAATGCTTCATGATTGGCAACCACCTCGGTCAACAATTCATGATAATAGCCGAGATCCACTTTATGCATAGCATTTTCCACGCGAGTACGCGCTTCAATTTCATGCACTGGATTGTGGCTCATTTGCCATTCATAAATTCCTTGTACAGCAAAACGGCGTGCTTTGCGTTTTGCTGCATAAGTTGCTTGAAGTGTTTGCGACATAGCGTTAAATAGCCTTTAACAAGTTAACCATTTCAATTGCAGTCAATGCAGCTTCGCTGCCTTTATTGCCTGCTTTTGTTCCTGAGCGTTCAATCGCTTGTTCAATACTGTCCGTAGTCAATACACCGTTGATTACTGGCAAGCCAGCATCTAGGCCAACAACGCCTAAACCTTTAGCACATTCACCTGCAACAAAGTCGAAGTGAGGTGTGCTACCACGAATCACGGCACCAAGTGCAATGATAGCGTCAAAACGACCTGTTGCTGCGAGTTTTTTCGCAACGATAGGAAGTTCCCAAGCACCAGGCGCATGAACAACAGTGATATTATCCTCTGATACGCCATGACGTTTCAATGTATCAACGGCACCTTCTAGCAAATGTTCTACAACAAAGCTATTAAAACGACCAACTAAAATCGCATAACGGTCTTCGTTCGCGAGATGTAACATACCTTCAATACGGCGAACTGCCATAGTAACCTCGATAATTTCTTAAGATGTTTGATTTGCGGTGATGTATTCCACCACTTCTAAGTTAAAGCCTGATAGGGCATTGAAACGTAATGGAGAGCTAAGAAGCTTCATTTTTTCAACACCTAAATCACGTAAAATTTGTGCACCCACACCAATGGTTTGGTATTGCTGAGATAAAGCTGCATTTGATTTGGTTGGTTTTGGTGCGGTCAAGCTTTCAAGCGCAGGGCCTAGGTCTTGCAAATGACGCTGACCAATCCAGACCAATACACCACGGTCACTGCTGGCAATTTCTTTCAGTGCTTTGTCTAGGTTCCAAGCTGGCTCGCCATCTTTTTTGTTGATTTTCAACAAATCACGTGCTGGGCTAAAGCCATGTACGCGCACAGTAGTTACGCCTGCTTTTGGTTCACCTTTGACCAAAGCCAAATGAATGTCTGGGTTACCCACTTCACGGTAACGGAACAATTCAAATGTGCCGTATTCTGTGTCGAGGGTTTGTTGATCTAAACGTTCTACCGTTTGTTCATTGGTCATACGGTAGTGAATAAGATCGGCAATGGTCCCCATTTTAAGACCATGCTTTTCAGCAAATACTTCTAAATCTGGACGGCGCGCCATGGTGCCATCTTCATTAATAATTTCACAAATGACAGAAGCAGGTTCTAGCCCAGCTAAACGTGACAGGTCGCAACCCGCTTCAGTATGACCTGCACGGTGTAATACGCCACCAGGCTGTGCCATCAGTGGGAAAATATGCCCAGGTTGTACGATGTCTGCTGGTTTTGCATGTGCAGCTACAGCCGTTTGAATGGTGTGCGCGCGTTCTGCAGGTGAAATGCCAGTCGAAATGCCATTTGCGGCTTCAATCGACAATGTAAAGTTTGTTCCATGCTGTGCGCCATTGGCATCGACCATGAGTGGTAGATTTAACTGTTGGCAACGCTCTTTGCTTAATGTTAGGCAAACTAAGCCACGTGCATGCGTAATCATGAAGTTAATGTCTTCAGGGCGCACGTGGGTGGCAGCGATGACTAAATCACCTTCATTTTCACGGTCTTCGTCATCCATTAGAATGACCATTTTACCTGCACGAATATCCGCGACGAGCTCTTCAACTGTATTGAGCGGCATCAGCCTTCACCTTCTTTTTCGTCTTCTGTGAAGACATTAAACTTATATAGATTGTTGCATAGTCTAACGTTTTTTTGTGCGTTTTGCCTATGCTTATCATTTTCCCTTTCAGGTCCATTGTTATACACAGTCCGAACCAATTTTTAAAGTCAGGCTGAATTTAAAAGAATCGCTTTATGCATAATCTTTAAGCAATTGAAAAGAATAAAAAATGACAAAGTTAGTGTGGAAAGGCATAAAGCACAGCATTTTGTCCCTTAGTATCGATGGCTATGACTGCTTTACGAAAAAGTAATTATGAGCAATGACCCTTGATCAGCGTTATTTACATGTATATGAATTTATTGTGCCAAATGATAAAGATAATTTCGCATCATGGTTTTATTGGCCTGAAGAATCTGCTGTTGGAGACTAGGGTCTGGAATCGCACGAGCAATTAAAATGGCACCAACCAGCTGGCAGAGCATAGCCCAAGCTTTATCTGGGCATCCTAAGTGTTGTGTAAACAGTGCATGACCACGAAGCAGTTCTTGTTGATAGGTATATTTGATGTCGTCATTGGCGCGTGCCACTTCACTGGCCAATGCAGGGAGTACACAACCTTGATCTGCATGTTTTAAATGCGAAGGGGTCAAATAACGGTCCAACTCAAAATCAACCCATTCTGCTAACGTCTGATGGGGATTATTTTCCCAATGGGCAAAACTGTGTTGCAATTCTGTTTCTATTAATGCTTTAAACAAATCTTGCTTACTCGAAAAATGTGAGTAAAACGCACCGCTGGTGACACCAGCTACCTTCATAAAGCTGTCTACGCCTGTAGCAGCGAAGCCATTTTGTTTTGCTAACTGGCCACTGATGTGAAGCAATTCTTGCCGTTTTTGTTGTTTGTATTCGGGTTTGTAGCGCATGAGCACGACCCTGAAATTAAGATTGACGATAATTTAATCATAACATAGTATTCGTTATAGTAACGATCGTTATCTAATAGAATATTGATAGCGCATGGAATAAAACAATCCAGCACGAGGGGATCGTCATGGAAAATAATCAGCTGTCTCATCCAGCCAAGGGCGTGGCATTAATCATTGGTGCAGGAGATGCGACTGGCGGTGAAATTGCCAAGCGTTTTGCCCGCGGTGGCTATATAGCCTGCATGACGCGAAGAAATGCAGATAAGCTCGTGCCTCTAATAGAAGAAATTGAACAGCAGGGGGGCACGGCATTTGGTTTTGCTTCTGATGCGCGTAAAGAAGAACAGGTCGTTGAGCTGATGGAGCGGATTGAGTCTGAAATAGGGCCGATCGAAGTGCTGGTATTTAATATTGGTGCCAATGTGCCTTGTAGTATTTTGGAAGAAACAGCACGTAAATATTTTAAAATATGGGAAATGGCCTGCTTTGGCGCATTTTTGACTGGCCGTGAAGCGGCGAAACGCATGGTGACACGGGAGCGTGGCACGATTATTTTTACTGGTGCAACGGCGGGTATACGTGGTGCAGCCGGCTTTGCGGCTTTTGCAGGTGCAAAACATGCGCTTCGTGCCTTGGCGCAAAGTATGGCGAGAGAACTTGGCCCCCGTAATATTCATGTGGCGCATGTGGTGGTCGATGGTGCGATTGATACTGACTTTATTAAAGATACCTTTCCTGAGATGTATATGAAAAAGGCGCAAGACGGTATTTTAAACTCTGCACATATTGCTGAAAATTATTGGCATCTTTCATAGCAACCACGGGATGCATGGACACATGAATTAGACCTCAGACCCTGGATGGAGCGCTGGTAAGGATATAAAAAGAATTGAATGGACACATAAAATGACGAGGACTTTGAAAATGAGCAAGATTGAATTTTATTTTGATTTAGGTAGCCCATATAGCTTTTTGGGGTTTCACCGTATACAGCAGATTGCTGAGCAACATCAGGCAGAAATGATATGGAAACCGATGTTATTAGGAGGGGTCTTTAAAGCGACTGGGAATAACAGTCCAATGGCTGTGCCAGCCAAAGCACGCTATTCGATGATTGATTTACAGCGCTGGGCCAAGCTATGGCATATTCCTGTACAGATGAATCCTTATTTTCCAATTAATACCTTAATGCTAATGCGTTTGCTTACTGCTGTGCAGTTATATCAGCCAGCGCATTTTCAACGGGTTTTGACTGCGCTATTTGATGCCATGTTTGCTCAGCCACGTAGTTTAAATGATGTGACAGAGCTGATGAATTTAGCGCAAGAATTAGGTTTTGAAGTCACTCAAGTACAGGCGTGGCTAGAAGATGAAAAGGTGAAATCTGAGCTGAAGGCGGTCACACAAGAAGCGATTGATCGTGGGGTGTTTGGTGCACCAACGTGGTTTGTAGCAGATGAAATGTATTGGGGGGTTGACCATCTGCATTTTGTGGAAGCTGCGCTATAGAGAATTGAATAGCTTCTAAACAGGTCAAATAAAAAAGCGAACCGAAGTTCGCTTTTTAGGGTTTAACCATAGACTAACTCAATTAGAAGAAGCCCATAGGTTTAGTAGAATAGCTCACCAACAGGTTTTTGGTTTGTTGGTAATGGTCGAGCATCATTTTGTGGTTTTCACGGCCGATGCCTGATTTTTTGTAGCCACCGAAGGCCGCATGCGCAGGATAGATATGGTAGCAGTTGGTCCATACGCGACCGGCTTGAACCGCACGGCCTGCTCGGTATGAAGTATGTGCTGATCGTGACCATACGCCTGCGCCAAGGCCATAAATCGTGTCGTTGGCGATCTTGATGGCATCATCGAAATCTTTAAATGTGGTTACAGCAAGTACGGGCCCAAAAATTTCTTCTTGGAAAGTTTTCATGCTGTTGTTGCCTTTAAAGATGGTTGGTTCGATGTAGAAGCCTGTACCAACTTCTTGGCGTTCACCACCACCGGTCAGCACTTGCGCACCTTCTGCACGACCAGTTGCGATACAACCTAAGATTTTATCTTGTTGCTCTTGCGAAGCTTGAGCGCCAATCATGGTGTTAGTATCCAGTGGGTGGCCAGTCTTAATGCGCTTTACACGTTCAATGGCTTTTTCAAGGAATTTATCTGCAATGCTTTCATGGACTAAAGCACGTGAAGGACAGGTACAAATTTCACCTTGGTTGAGTGCAAACATGGCAAAGCCTTCCAGCGCTTTATCCAAAAAGTCATCGTCTTGATCCATCACATCTTCAAAGAAAATGTTTGGTGATTTTCCACCAAGTTCCAGTGTTACAGGAATAATATTTTCAGTGGCATACTGCATGATCATTTGGCCGACAGCCGTAGAACCCGTAAATGCAATTTTGGCAATACGTGGATTAGTTGCCAATGGACGGCCGACTTCTACGCCGTATCCGTTGACAATATTCAGTACGCCAGCAGGTAGGATGTCTTGGATTAATTCTGCCAAAACCAAAATGCTGGCTGGAGTTTGCTCAGCAGGTTTAAGCACAATGCAGTTACCCGCAGCCAAGGCAGGTGCAAGTTTCCAAGCCGCCATTAAGATAGGGAAGTTCCAAGGAATAATTTGCCCCACAACACCCAAAGGTTCATGGAAATGGTAAGCAATGGTGTCACCATCAATTTCCGAAATACCGCCTTCTTGTGCGCGGATGCAGCTAGCAAAGTAGCGGAAATGGTCAATGGTGAGTGGAATGTCTGCAGCCAGTGTTTCACGTACAGGTTTGCCGTTGTCCCATGTTTCTGCAACGGCCAATAATTCTAGATTTTCTTCTAAGCGATCTGCAATTTTCAGTAACAGATTAGAGCGAGTAGTCGGTGATGTATTGTTCCATTCGGCTTTGGCTGCGTGCGCAGCATCGAGCGCTAACTCAATATCTTCAGCCGATGAACGTGGAATTTTGGTAAATGCTTTGCCGTCAACTGGGGAGATGTTGTCAAAATATTCGCCTTTTACTGGTGCGACCCATTTGCCACCAATAAAGTTTTCATATTGTGATTTAAATTGAACTTTTGAGCCGTCTGTATTTGGATCTGCGTAACGCATATTGACTGTTCCTTTGCTTATTATGGTGTTCTTCAACGTCATACAAAGCCTATGCTTTGTTCTCAGGTACAACTGCGCGTTTTTAGTCGCTCTTTGAATATAAGAGTGGATGGTGGTGCTTTGAATGGCAAATTACATCTTTTAGACAATTTATTTAGGGTGTGGGTGCTTGGCTGTTAACTCAGTCACGATTTTGTTTTGTATGGGATATTTCGAAGCAATAAAGGAGATAAGGCACTCGCTTAGTTTAGTGTTGGACTAACATTTAGATGTGGCCTTAAAGATGTGTAGAAGGTGATCCCTTTAAGGCCTAGGCTGGTGAGATTGTAAAATTACAATCCTTTGTGGTTAAGCCAAGTAAATAATTGTTGGTATACCTGTTCGCGTACAGGCTTTTGCGATAGCACTAAGTCGTGAAGGCCATGATGAATACTTTGGATGGTGACATCGCCCTGAATTTTTTTCGCATATTTAGCAATATCTTTCACGCCTAAAATTACATCGCTGCTTTGTGCATCTTTACCCCATTTACGCGGATTTTTGGTTTGATTGGAATGCATGACTAAAATTGGAATATTTAACTGAACACCTTGATGGATTTCTTTTTGTGCTTCATGAATGGCGGTGATAAAGCTTAGGCGTACTTTGGGGTAGGTGGTCTTTTTCCAATCTAGGTTAAAGTCCCATTCACCTTTTAAGTCTTTGTGAAGACTGGGTGTGTACCACTTGTTGAGCTCACTTGGAAACTGTAAGTCTGGAAAAACTTTGCCTAGCCGACTCAGCTGAGGAACACCAAGCTTGCGTTTCAGTGGATTCATATTGAAGTCATAAAAAGGGCTGTTGACCCAAAGTGCTTTAATCAGTGGGTGATTAGGATTGTGACTTGCATATAGTGTTGTGGTTAAGCCACCAGTGGAGTGCCCACAGAGCAGTACTGCATCGTGGTCTTCTGCTCCAATGATATCAAGGGCTTGATTAATTTCTGCATCATATTCGGCAATCTTACGCACGTTATAGTATTTTTGATGTGGCAAAATTGAGCGTCCGTATTTTCTTAAATCGAGTGCATAAAAATCAAAACCGTGTTGGTTAAATTGCGCCGCCATTTCTGTTTGAAAAAAATAATCAATAAAGCCGTGAATATATAAAACAGCTTTAGAGGTGGTTGAAGTGGCTTTTTTGCGGATTAAGGTTGCTGTGACGGGGCCTTCAAAATCATCGGAAAATTTTAGGGTTGTTTGCTCATAGCCTGCGCCCAAGATGTCGGGCTGATAGGTGCATGCAGAAAGATCATTCATTGTTATTCTCAGCGTTTGATTTTTAATCTTATCCTTGATGAAGGCATTGGATTTGTCAACGACTGTCTGAGTGGTATTTTTTGTGTTTTGTATGGGCATAAAAAAACCCTCATCAAAGATGAGGGTTTTTTGAATTTGGAGCGGGAAAGGAGACTCGAACTCCCGACCCCAACCTTGGCAAGAGTCACCGACATAAAATACACTAAATTACATAATTGGTATGTTAATAAACTCTATATATAACAGTTATATAGAGTTTTAATTTTGTGTGACGTAATTTAAGGTGGGGTAGGGTACTTTGATTTTTGGTCACTAATTTATTGTGATAATCAACAATAATAACTAACATTCATATGCTTAATCTAAGAGTGTTTTACTGACTGGTATAATTTTATGATGAGAGGGGTGTTGCCTGAGGCTACGGTTTCTGTTTGGCCTTTTGGCGTAAGACGTACAAATATAAGCTTTCTACTTTTTCACGTGTCCATGGTGTGGTACGCAAGAATCGTAATGATGATTTAACACTTGGGTCTATGCAAAAACTGAACCGTACCGGGTTTGTCGGAGACTTTTTTATTTAAGTTAGGCCACCTGACCTAACGGGTTAATCTTATAATCGTACATTGCTTCAAGCTCAAAAGACGATACATAACTCAGCGCATCAAGCACCATATCTGTATTCTTACGTGTTGATACTTTCCAGCCAACAATTGCACATGAAAAAACATCAATAATAAATGTGGTTTAGACCCAATCTGAATGAGTTTTAATATATGTGAAGTCAGCGACCTGAGATACCGTCTTGGTAGTCAATCAGGTTTTGAGATTATTCGGCTAATAAATAATCTCTTTGATAGGCAGCCTGATGTTTTAAAACGCTATAACACAGATCTCTGTACACGACAAATTTCATAGGATCCTTGTCCTATCAGGCTTTTCTTTCTTAAAATTGCTAGCACTTTCTTAAATTCTTCTTTTTTTCCAAAACCAATCAAACGTAGAATAGCCATTTGAACATAGTCCAAACCGTAGCGAAATAAACTTACTGAAAGTCGTCCATGCTTCTTTATTTTTATCGCTTTTTTCCGATCATGTTGCCATTCACCTGTTAAATAGCACCAACAGAAACCGATAGCTAGCACTGCTATCAATTTCTTGACTCGTCTAGGGTGGGTCTGTTAAACGAGTATTTTCAAGATTGAATCCACGTCCTTTGAGACAACTAAATAACGTTTCGATTTCCCAGCGTAATGCATAATCACGAATAGCAGAAGCATTAAACATAGGAGAAACAACAAGTAAAAGTTCTCCATCTTCTAATCGTAGCGCACTAATATACAGTTTCACTCGACCAACCCAAATACGTCGTTTACGACATTCAGTTTGACCAACTTGAAGATGACGAAATAAATCACTAATTTTATGATTCTTGGCTAAGTGATTGGTCACAATAAAGTTTTTTTAACACGTATACAGAAGTTAATGTCATTTTCAATTAACCATGTAAACCATTTCTCACCGATAAATTCTCTGTCTGCAAACACATTCACAATACGATCTTTACCAAAAATGGAGATAAAGCGTTGAATCAAAGCAATACGCTCTTTTGTATCTGAATTTCCACGTTTATTGAGCAATGTCCAAACAATAGGTATCGCTATTCCACGATAGACGATGGCTAACATCAAGATATTAATATCTCGTTTTCCCCATTTCCAATTAGTTCTATCCAAAGTTAATTGGACTTTATCGAATGAAAATATATTGAAAATTAACTGAGAAATTTGACGATAATCGAAATACTGATCTGCAAAGAAGCGTTGTATACGTCGATAAAATGATTGTGGTAAGCACTTGATGGGTAAGGCTTTAGATGCAGAAGAAAGATTACATGTCTGTTTTACAATTAATGCAAGCATAATCAGTGTAAAACATTTTGCATGTGACTTGTTCCACTTTAGATATTTGTTTAAGATGAGATGTAACTCATTGAAATGTGTCATCATATTCGTCGTCAGAAAACAAGTATTATGCCATTATTTCAATGAGTTATCTTTTTTTGTCGTGTACAAAGATATTTTTTAATGATAAATAAAAAGCCTATTTTTAAAGAAATTTAGCATACGGCATAGTGAAAACAACAATAGAGCAATTACTCAACAATAAACATTAACATCAATTATTTAGATCATATTCAATTTTAATAAAAAGACAAATGTGTATTAAAAATAGCCATCATACGTCTATTTTTGATTACAAAATATAATGAGGGGATTGCTTCCCATTTCATACATTTTTCATATATAAAAAGACATACTATTTTTAAGGTTTTTCTAAACCAATTTTTTTACTTCATAATTTTTAACATCATAATTAAAGGTGAACCATGCAAAATAAGAAGCGCACCCCATTAGACGCGCAACAGTCCCATCTTTGGATTATTGGTGGTGGTATCGCAGGTATGGCTGCTGCTGCATTTGCAATCCGTGATGCCAAAGTCCCTGCCAAAAATATCCATATTTTAGAAGAACTCGATATTTCAGGTGGTTCGATGGATGGTGGACATACACCGCATGCCGCGCAAGCTTGGGTAACACGTGGTGGGCGAATGCTGACCGATGAAACTTATTTGTGCCTATGGGACTTATTTTCCAGTATTCCATCTTTGGAAAATCCAGACATTTCGGTGCGTGAAGAATGTCGTGAGTTTAATGAAAAAGTGAAAACCCACGCCAATGCACGGTTGATTGATGCCGAACATGTCATTGCGGATGCAGCAAAGCTTGGTCTGAATACGCTACATCGTGCACAGATGCTGCGCCTATTAGCTTCAAAAGAAGAAAAAATTGGCAGTCGCCGCATTGATGAGTTTTTTGATGAAACCTTTTTTGAAACCAATTTCTGGCGCATGTGGCGCACGACTTTCGCTTTTCAAAAATGGCACAGTGCAGCAGAGTTAAGACGCTATTTCTTGCGTTTTATTCAAGAATTGCCACGCATTCATACCTTAGCGGGTGTGAAACGTACCAAGTACAACCAATATGACTCGATGATTCTGCCCCTACAGCGTTGGTTAGTCGCACAAGGCGTCGATGTGCGTTTTGGACACTATGTCACAGATGCAGACTTCATTACCAATGCTGAAACTCAAGAACGCTACGCTTCACGCCTATATGTACAATTGCCTGAAGGCTCAGAGCAAATTAATCTGAAAGCCAATGATTTAGCTATTTTCACTTTAGGCTCTATTACAGCAGACTCACGTTATGGCGGTAATCATGACGTGCCTGCCCTTATTCGTCATCGAGAAGATCATGGCTGGACGCTTTGGGAAACGCTGGCACAAAAAGCCCCAGACTTTGGCCGTCCAATGACTTTTTATGGCAATGTCGATGAACATAAGTGGGAGTCTTTCACTCTGACCATGAAAGATGACGTGCTACTTAAACGTATTATTGACTATACAGGCAATGAACCAGGCACAGGCGCACTCATGACTTGGTATGAGTCGGGTTGGCATTTATCCATCGTGGTTCCTGCACAGCCACACTTTGCCGACTTACCTGAAGGTTTATATACCTTATGGGGCTACGGTTTCCAAATTGACCATATAGGCGATTACATCAAAAAACCAATGTCCGAAGCCACGGGGCAAGAAATCCTAACAGAACTGATTAAACAGCTCGGTTTTGACGACATTTTAGATCATGTTTTGGCAACGACTGATGTTACTACCGCCATGATGCCATACGCCTCTGCCCTATTCGCCTGCCGTAAACCGGGGGATCGTCCACAGGTAATTCCACAAGGCTCACAAAACTTTGCTTTCCTTGGACAGTTTGTGGAAATTGAAGATGACGTGGTCTTTACTGTGGAATATTCAGTTCGTGGGGCGATGCTTGCCATTTATGAATTTTTTGGGGTGGAACGTGAAATCCCTGAAATTTACAACGGTCTACTTGATCCTAAAGTGGGTTTAAAAGCTTTAGAAACAGTGTTCCACTAAGTTTTTAATATATAGCGATAAGAGCACCTTTATGTCGCCACTATTACATAGTTTAATTTAAGCAACGTTTGGATACACGAGTGTGGCAGGGATGCCACACGTTATCCATCATAATAGGGATGTTATGTATGGGTAACAAAGGCTTTTGCTTTCTTTTGGCTTATCAAAAGTAAGGGTATTGCCTACACAAACACCTTTTATACTTTATTGAAAGTTGAGGCCGTGTACGCACCTAATTTTAAATTGGATAAAAAGAAAAATTAGATAAAACTTTATACCTCATTCGTAAATAAATTGACTAATCAACATAGGAAAAACATCTCCACGTTTTAAATAATACTCCGAAACTGACTAAGTGCTTTTCTATCTTTTTCTCATGATTTTAGATTTCATAAAAATTACCTCTGTACACGACAAATTTCATAGGGTCCTTGTCCTATCAGGCTTTTTCTTTCTTAAAATTGCTAGCACTTTCTTAAATTCTTCTTTTTTTCCAAAACCAATCAAACGTAGAATAGCCATTTGAACATAGTCCAAACCGTAGCGAAATAAACTTACTGAAAGTCGTCCATGCTTCTTTATTTTTATCGCTTTTTTCCGATCATGTTGCCATTCACCTGTTAAATAGCACCAACAGAAACCGATAGCTAGCACTGCTATCAATTTCTTGACTCGTCTAGGGTCTGTTAAACGAGTATTTTCAAGATTGAATCCACGTCCTTTGAGACAACTAAATAACGTTTCGATTTCCCAGCGTAATGCATAATCACGAATAGCAGAAGCATTAAACATAGGAGAAACAACAAGTAAAAGCTCTCCATCTTCTAATCGTAGCGCACTAATATACAGTTTCACTCGACCAACCCAAATACGTCGTTTACGACATTCAGTTTGACCAACTTGAAGATGACGAAATAAATCACTAATTTTATGATTCTTGGCTAAGTGATTGGTCACAATAAAGTTTTTTAACACGTATACAGAAGTTAATGTCATTTTCAATTAACCATGTAAACCATTTCTCACCGATAAATTCTCTGTCTGCAAACACATTCACAATACGATCTTTACCAAAATTTGCATGTGACTTGTTCCACTTTAGATATTTGTTTAAGATGAGATGTAACTCATTGAACTGTGTCATCATATTCGTCGTCAGAAAACAAGTATTATGCCATTATTTCAATGAGTTATCTTTTTTTGTCGTGTACAAAGAACACAGATATATAAGCTTGCGCATTGCAGCACCTAAAGCACACATTTTATTCTTACCCTAGCTTAATAATCGCAACACTGAACTCTGAAGAATCTCGTCGTTTCTTAATTACGTTGTAATGATGATCATGAAGATAAAATCAAAAAATACAGATTTTTGTGTAAATCCTGAGTAGAATTCGACTTATTTTTTCTGCAGTAAAAAGCATCTTCTCACTATGCTGCTTTGCAAGGACGTTTTATGCTCGCGCTAGATATACAACATGTTCGAATGAAACAACACGCCACTGATAAGGCACAAGCGTTGCAATGTCTAGTCGATATCTTGGTCGAAGACCAATTGGTTACACCTGATTATATTCATGGGTTGACCGTGCGCGAACAACAAAGTGCAACGTATTTAGGGCAAGGAATTGCCATTCCGCATGGGACGCCTCAGTCTCGCCAATATATTTTAAAAACTGGGATTCGTCTGGCGCACTTTCCTGAAGGAGTTGTTTGGGACGGTGAAAATAAAATTTATTTAGCAGTAGTGATTGCTGCGAAATCAGATGAGCATTTGCAAGTCTTACAAATTTTGACGCGGGCTTTAATTAATGATGTCGCTGATCAAGTGAAACATGCTCAATCCGCAGAGCAAATTATTGCATTATTACAAGCCCAACCTGCATCTTTGGCATTGCATGAAAATTTAATCGCCACTCAAGTTCCCGCACTTGATGTAGAAGATTTAATTTGGCAGGCAACACAGCTGCTGAAACAGCAAAAAATGGTGGAGTGTGGTTTTCTGTCGGGTTTAAACCTAAACAGCATGATTCATTTAGGGGAGGGGGTCTGGTCGATCACTTCTAACCAGCATGTTTTGAGCCCAGCTGTAAGTTTGGTAAAAGCGGAACAGGTTTTAAGCCATCAGCAGGAAATGCTCAAGACTTTGGTGTGTATTGCCAGTAATGAGCAACTGGATATGCAACGGTTTCAACGGTTAATGGATATTTTGTTTGATACTGAACAAGTTCATACCCTCAACCAAGAGCAAGATAGTCACCAATTGGCGCAGTTAATTGGTGCTGAACTAATTCCTGATTGGCCATCTCGTCGTATTGTCTTAG
Source organism: Acinetobacter cumulans (assembly GCF_003024525.3). Taxonomy (GTDB): domain Bacteria; phylum Pseudomonadota; class Gammaproteobacteria; order Pseudomonadales; family Moraxellaceae; genus Acinetobacter; species Acinetobacter cumulans. The sequence continues at coordinate 145,281 of NZ_CP035934.2, forward strand.
CTAATGCTCATGGTCTACATGCGCGTCCCGCGACACACTTGGTCAATATGACCAAGAAATTTGCAGGGGATATTCTCGTTGCTGTAGATGAGGGGGCTTACGTTTCGGCAAAAAGTTTAACCAAATTATTAGCTATGGGATGCCGTCGTGGTCAAACTCTGACTTTTATTGCACAACCTGATACCGATGCTGTAGCAAGCTTAGAACAGATTATTGATGCAGTTCAGCAGGGCTTAGGAGAAGAGGTTGAAGCTGTTGACCTTGCATCTCATCAGCATAGCAGTAGTGACCCAGTCGTAAATACTTTGGAATTAATGCCTTTTGAATCACATGGCGATACGGGTAGCTGCGGTATTGCGGCATCAACTGGCCTTGCTTTTGGTCCTGCTCATGTGGTGAAGCCACGCGAATTTAGTTATGAACGTCGCGGACAGAGTTTTAAAGCTGAGAATGAAAAGCTCGAAATTGCGCTTCATCAGGTGAAAAATAGCTTACGTCAATTCATTGCACATACTGAATCTACTGCCATTAAGCAGATCTTCATGGCACATTTGGAAATGCTGGATGATCCAGACCTCCTCCAAAGTGTACAACGCGGTTTAAAACAGGGGTTGTCTGCTGCTGCAGCTTGGCATGATCATATTGAAGTGGCTGCTACCGCACAGGCTGCACTTAGCGATCGTTTACTGGCAGAGCGTGCGGCTGATTTAAGGGATATTGGTGAGCGTGTTTTGGCTGCTTTGTGCGGTGTGGCCGATGTCACAGAACCCGAGCAACCTTATATCTTAATTATGCATGATGTTGGTCCAAGTGATGTCGCGCGTCTGAATAAAGATCGTGTTGCAGGCATTTTGACCGCGGTTGGTGGAGCGAGTGCCCATAGTGCTATTGTGGCACGTGCTCTGGCTATTCCAGCAGTCGTAGGTGCGGGTGTAGCTGTTTTAAATATTGAGAGCCATGCCACAGTACTAATTAATGGGGATACTGGTGAGTATGTGGTCTCACCCGAGCAAAGTCAGATTGATCATGCCATTGCAGAGCGCCAACGCCAGCGTGAGTTGCGAGGACAAGCGGAACAGCATTGTTTAGAACCTGCCATCACACTGGATCAACATCAAGTTGAAATCGCAGCCAATATTGGCAAAGTGGGCGCTACCATACAGGCTGTGGCCGATGGGGCAGAAGCAATTGGTTTGCTACGCACAGAATTGGTCTTTATGTCACACAGCAGTGCGCCTGATGAGGCTACACAGGAAGCCGATTATCGGGTGGTGTTAGATGCTTTGGCAGGTCGTCCATTGGTGGTACGTACACTTGATGTGGGCGGAGACAAACCTTTGCCGTATTTGCCTATTGAAAAGGAAGAAAATCCATTCTTGGGCTTACGTGGTATTCGTCTGACTTTACGTAAGCCAGAGTTGTTACGTCAGCAATTGGTTGCTTTACTTAAAGCAGCGGATAATCGCCCATTAAGAATTATGTTTCCGATGATTGGGCGGGTTGAAGAATGGCGAGCAGCAAAAGCAATTTTGGATGAGGTTCGCATACAGCATCCATGTGAAAACTTACAAGTCGGTATTATGATTGAGGTTCCTGCGGCAGCATTGTTGGCTCCAATTCTTGCTCAAGAAGTTGATTTTTTTAGTATTGGAACCAACGATTTGACTCAATATACTCTGGCGATTGACCGTGGTCATCCACTGTTGTCTGCTGAAGCTGATGGCTTACATCCGAGTATTTTGCTATTGATTGATCAAACGGTTCGGGCAGCACATCAGCATGGTAAATGGGTGGGCATTTGTGGTGAATTGGCTGCTAATCCAAAAGCTGTGCCTGTATTGATAGGCTTGGGCGTGGATGAGTTGAGTATGTCGAGTACCAGTATTCCATTGGTGAAGGCGCAAATTCGTGGTTTGAACTATATAAATTGCCAACAGGTCGCACAGCAAGCCTTAACTTGTGACAGTGCGTCTGCCGTACGTGCATTGGTGGAGTAATTACGAATGGCTAAGATATTAAGTATTACTCTGAATCCTGCAATTGACCTCACCGTGCAGTTGGATCAACTAAAAGTTGGCGAGGTCAATCGTCAGTTAACGGCCCAAAGCCATGCAGCAGGTAAAGGCTTAAACGTGGCACAGGTCCTTAAGGATTTGGGACATGAACTGATTGTGAGTGGCTTTTTGGGGCAAGAAAACCGTCAAATTTTTGACCATCATATCCAGCAAGAGCAATTTGATAACCAATTTATTTATGTTGCAGGTGAAACACGGCAAAACATTAAGGTTGCAGAAGCTTCTGGTCAGATGACTGACATCAATGGCAAGGGCTTTTTTGTAGATACCTCAGCAAAACAACAACTACGTGAACGCCTATCTCAACTGATTTTAGAGGTTGATGTGATTGTGATTGCAGGTAGTTTGCCACAAGGTTTTTCTGCAGAAGAGCTTTCGATACTGATTCTATGGTTACAGTCTGCGGGTAAAAAAGTCGCAGTAGATACCAGTGGTGTTGCGTTGAAAGCAGCAATTGCTGCCCATCCTTGGTTGATTAAGCCTAATACAGATGAGTTGACGGAAACCTACCATTTGCCAGCAGAAACGTTTGCAGAACAGCAGCATCTTTTTGCCAGTTTAAATAGTCAGATCGAACATATTGTGGTCTCGATGGGTGAAAACGGAGTGAACTGGTTTCACCGCACGCACCCCCTGCATGCTACTGCACCGAAGGTCACCGTCCAAAGTACGGTGGGTGCGGGAGATTCCTTGTTGGCAGGTATGATTCATGGCTTGTTGAGTTCAACTTCCCCAGAAGAAACATTGAAAACAGCAACCGCAATTGCGAGCAATGCTGTGACCCAAATTGGGTTTGCCCTTCCAGACTTTGCTGTTATTGAAGATTTGAAAGCGCAAATCTCAGTCCAATCATTGAGTTAATACGATGCAAGAGATAAAACATATTTTATTTGTGCCACATAGTCCCGAGCAGCCGATTAATGCAGTGATTTTGGCCAAAAAATTGTCCAAAGCAGCAACAGCACTTGGTATTTCCAATGATGTGGCGACATCAGTTGAGCATCTTGATTTATCAAATGTGATTGATACTGTTGTTTTTGTTGGACAGAAGTCGGCAGATGCGGATCAACTGCGTGACAAGGTTGTGAAAGTCATTGGTTTGAATAATGCACAACACGATGCGATCATGCTTTTGCAACAAGTTTTTGAGCATTCAGATGCTTTAGATGAAACTATTGCAGCCAATGCAGGGGTTACACGGTTTGTCGCCATTACAGCATGTCCAACTGGTGTTGCGCATACGTTTATGGCGGCCGAAGCCTTACAACAAGGTGCAGTAAAGCACGGTTATCAGATTGATGTTGAAACCCAAGGATCGGTTGGGGCTAAAAATATTTTATCGGCAGAAAGTATTGCCAAAGCAGATGTGGTGATCTTAGCAACGGATATTGAGGTCAATACAGATCGCTTTGTAGGCAAACGTGTATATCGCTGCAGTACAGGATTTGCCCTTAAGCAAACGGATAAGACTTTTGCAAATGCAATTGCTGAGGCCAAAGTGCTTGAAACGGGTAAGCAAACAGCCACTAAGACAGAAAATGAAAACAAAGAAAAAACTGGAATTTATAAACACCTTTTAACAGGGGTGTCTTTCATGCTGCCGATGGTGGTGGCGGGCGGTTTGATCATTGCCATCTCGTTTATGTTTGGCCTCAATCCTGTTGAAGGAAGCTTTGCCGCATCCTTAAAGCAAATAGGTGCTGCAGCATTTACTCTTATGGTACCTATGCTGGCAGGTTACATTGCTTATTCTATTGCGGATCGCCCGGGTTTAACTCCAGGTTTGATTGGCGGTTTACTTGCCACACAATTAGAGGCAGGCTTTCTCGGTGGATTAGTTGCAGGTTTTATTGCAGGTTATATTGCGTTATTTTTATCGAAGCAGCTTAAACTCCCAAGTAGCCTAGAAGCATTAAAACCAATATTGATTATTCCACTATTGGCCAGTTTAGCTGTTGGTTTAATCATGATTTATGTGGTTGGACAGCCTGTTGCACAATTGTTTGAATTACTCACACACTTCCTTGCCAATATGGGGACGACCAATGCCATGATCATGGGGATTATCCTTGGGAGTATGATGTGTATTGATGTTGGGGGGCCAATAAATAAAGCGGCTTATGCCTTTACGGTGGGCTTACTTACGTCACAAACATACGGACCGATGGCGATTACCATGGCTGCGGGTATGGTACCGCCATTGGGTATGGCAATTGCAACTTTTCTGGCAAAGCATAAATTTGCCAAACCTGAGCAAGATGCAGGGAAGGCTGCTGTAGTTCTGGGCCTATGTTTCATTTCGGAAGGGGCTATTCCGTTTGCTGCCAAAGACCCGATTCGAGTGCTTCCATGCGCGATCGCAGGTGGTGCTGTAACTGGGGCTTTGGTTGCATTATTTAAATGTGAACTAGTCACTCCTCATGGCGGTGTAATGGTACTGATCATTCCGAATGCGATGAATTATCCATTAAAATATTTATTGGCGATTGCGATTGGAAGTGTGGTGACTGGTGTAGCTTATGCCGTAATAAAACAACGGTTAGAATAAGCCCTTCATAGAAGCTTTGTGAAAGCTATTTAGTGCAATAAATGAATATTATGCTCAATCCTATTTTGGATCAGTTGGAGAGTCTCTGCTTGAATTTGTCCAGGTAATAGGTCATGAGCGATATTGCTGAATCAGATTGTAACCTTACAAATCGAGCCAATAATTTCATCAACTTCTTGGACACAAAGTTCCGCTTCCTGAGTACCAAGTTTCACAAGAGCTTGTCGAGGAATATTCAGTGCCTCACCCATGATATCCATTTGATGTGGAGGAAAGTTCTAAACCTTTACTGATCGCTTCTGCACTGTATTCAAAGGCGATTAATGGCCGACCTGTGATTGCGGTTGAGGAGACCAATGTACCCCAAAGCCAATATTCACCCCATCCATTGTAGTAAACATTAAGTTTTTGAGCATGGATTTATTTCCTTTTGATACGTTGGCGAGCAGTACTGTTCTGAAATGACAGCTTTGTCCGTTATAATTGTATAAACATTTTTGGTTTCTGGTAATTATGTCCTCATTGATCAATTTTCTATCTCGCTTTAGTACTGCAACTCTTCAGCGCAGTCTGAGCTATGCTAAACACATTGATAGGGAAACGATTGAGTTCTTTGAGGAAAAAGACGGGGTTACGATGTATGCCCAAATTGAAGGAACAGATTATTACGATACCGCAATTACCTATAATCCCCAAAAAGACCGTTTAATCGATGACGACTGCACTTGTCCGGTTGGATATAACTGTAAACATGCTGCTGCTTTAGCGCGGTTATTCTTTCAGGAATATCGCCAGGAATTTCAGCAGCGTTATGCTGACTCTCAATCCCCGCAGGGAATCACAAAACGCCAACGGGGGGATGATCAGGCGCAGCGCTGGTTGAATGATTTTAAACGGTATTTACAACAGACTGAACCAGAGCAATCTGTCAAAACAAACAATTATTTAATTTACCTGCTAGATCAGTCTGTCAGCTTAAAGAAATTGACAGTTGATGTTCAGAAGGCCAGACGCAATAAAAACGGCTCAATTGCGGGGGAAAGTTATTATACCCAATATGAAAATATCACCAGAAAGCATCTGACTTTACCTGAACAAAAACGACAATTATTTAACCAGATTTATTATTATGCCAAAATAAACAGTGACGAACGCTTTTATCAAAGCAATCTTGATATCTCCAGAATTTTATTGGAGCATTTCAAATCTTTTATTCAAAGTGGCGATGTGTACTGGCAAAAAAAGAGCCATACTGCACTTCAATGGTCAGAACAAGGCTATCACATCGAACTGATCTGGCAACAAGGTGTAAACAAACAGACAGAGCATTTAAATATTGAATTGGTCAATGGTGATATTCGACTCGATTTAAAATCAAATCCACATATCCAAATTCTCGCTAGCCAGCCACCGTGTTATGTGGATATTCAACAGAACACGGTGGGCCAGTTATATGGTGAATATACGGCAAATCTTCTGTACCATTTTTTACAGATGCCTGATCTTCCATCTATGCTCTTGCCAGAGTTTGAGAAACTGACTCATCAATATTCAGACGTGAAAAATCTGCCTCAGCCCGAGTCTATTCAGCATATTGATGTCCTTGAGGGTAGTCCCCAGCCAATTTTACGCTTCGGTGTTTTAGATAAATTTGATTGGAAATGGGAAGAGTCTGTTTGTGCTGAAATTGAATTCTCCTATACAGGCGGAAGAATAAAAGCAGGTACATCAGGTGACAGTTTTATTGGTGAGCAGCATGACAAAATGGTACGACAGCTTCGGGACTTAGTTCAGGAACAACAGTCAATCCAGCGTTTACAGCTATTGGTCGAATCACTGAAGTGGGTGAAAGATCTTAGTTATGACCATCAATTAAAACTGGATAAACAACGTCTAGATTCTATGGTTTTTGCTTTCTATGGAGACTGGATCAAACAGCTGATGCCCATCAATCAAATTGAGTTGATGGACTGGCAGATAGAGCATCTGGAAAACAGCCCCTTTAATCTGCAATATGTTGAAAATTTAAATATTTCTATCACTGAATCTGAAGGTCAGCAGGACTGGTTCAATATCGGGGCGACGGTTCAAGACAGTGCAGGCAATTCTTATAATTTGCTTGATGCACTCGTAGCTTTGGTGCGAGTAAATCCTGATTTACTTGATCCACGGACTTTTATTCATCTGCATGACAGTCAAATTTTCACAGTGAAAACTGCAGTTGATCAACCTGATTTGGCTCTATCCGCTAGGGATATTAAGCCGGTATTGTTGCATCTGCAGAGCATTTTACAGCAAGAAGAGCGCAGTATTGATCGCTATGATGCGAGTCAATTATTAGAATTGCAGCATAATCTTGAGATGACATGGCAGGTCAGTGATCGCCTGCAACAATTTGTACAGAAATTCAAACAAGGCTATCAGCAACAACTGCCGACACCACAAGGTTTTCAGGGGGAGCTGCGTCCATACCAGCAGCAGGGCTTAGGTTGGTTACAGTTTTTAAGGGAAACCCAACATGGCGGGATTCTGGCAGATGATATGGGCTTGGGGAAAACAGCACAAACTTTAGCCCATTTACTCATGGAAAAGCAGGCTGGATATTTGCAGGACAGTCCCGCCTTAATTGTTGCACCCACATCGTTGATGCATAACTGGTTCAAAGAAGCGGAGAAATTTACCCCTCAGCTGAAGGTATTGCTGCTACAGGGGCCCGACCGCCATCAGTATTTTGAGCAGATTCCGCACTATGATATTGTGTTAACCACCTATCCGCTTCTAGCGAGAGATGAAGAACAATTAAAGCAATATGAATATCATCAACTCATTTTGGATGAGGCGCAGAATATCAAAAATCCGCGTGCCAAAGCTGCACAGGTAGTACGGCAATTAACAGCACGACATCGTTTGTGTCTAACAGGTACCCCGATGGAAAATCATTTGGGTGAACTGTGGGCACTATTTTATTTTCTAATGCCAGGATTTTTATATTCACAAGAAATCTTTAATAAAAAGTACCGCTATCCTATTGAAAAACGCGGTGATCAGCAGTTAAGGCAAAAGTTGGTAAACCGCATTAAACCCTTTATTTTACGTCGCTTGAAAACTGACGTTGCCAAGGAATTGCCTGAAAAAACCACGATTGAAGTCAATATTGACATGAATGAGCAGCAATCCAAGCTATACGAGGCTGTTCGCGCCACGATGCAGGCAAATATTCAGAAAATTGTGGCAGAAAAAGGCTTTAAGCGTAGTCAAATCCAAATTTTAGATGCCTTGCTGAAGCTGCGTCAGGTCTGTTGTCATCCTAGCTTGCTGAAACTGGATTCAGTTAAAACCGGGCAGGCGTATTCTGCCAAACTTGAACAGTTGATGGATATGGTTGTTCCAATGGTGGAAGAGGGACGAAAAATTCTTATTTTCTCTCAGTTTACCTCAATGTTGGAACTGATTGAACAACAGCTCTATCACGCAAAAATTGGCTATGTGAAGCTGACTGGAAAGACCAAAAAGCGAGATGAAGTCATTACAGCATTTCAGTCTGGACAAGTGCCGGTATTTTTAATCAGTCTGAAAGCAGGAGGGGTTGGTCTGAATCTAACTGCCGCAGATACGGTCATTCACTATGATCCATGGTGGAACCCTGCTGCTGAAGATCAAGCTTCAGATCGTGCATGGCGGATTGGACAGGACAAGCCGGTATTTGTGTATAAGCTGATTACCAATAAAAGCATAGAAGAAAAAATTATTGCCTTGCAGCAGAATAAAGCAGAACTGGCACAGTCTATTCTAAGCACAGATCATGAGGGAGAAGCGAAACTGACGGAAAATGATGTGATGAAATTGTTTGAGAAATTTTAGCTTGGTTACAGGTTTCCTCTAATCATCTGTAAGTATCTGAAAGTCTGGATGCAATTTTTTCCAATGTTCTCTTAATTTTTCTTTATGAACAGAAATCATAGGTAAGTCTAGTAATAGCGCTGGCCATACTGACCGTGCTTTGTCCATAATGGCGTGAAGTTGTTTTTCAATAACACGCCATGGAACACCGACTTTTTCAGCCCATTGTTCAAAGTGTTTCATCTCAGCTAAATACCAATCTTTATTTTTGGCAAGATTCAATGCGAAATGAAGCTCATTTTCAATATATACACTAGTCATCAATATATCGTATGCGGGAGATAATCTTGGTGTTCTTTTGTCCTGATAAATCATACTCCAGTTTTTTAAGTGTGCATCTCCATTGGCGAGCAAAATGTTGACAAGTAAGCGGCTGGCAAATTGCTGAATATCAAGAATTTTGTTATCTGAAAATTGATAAATGATCTTTCCTATCTGCTCATAATTTGTGGTGCTGTATTTCTGCTGTGGATATGCACCGAAGATCTGAGCAAAGTCTTCGATGTGAATAAGCTCTGTAGTATCAGCAGTACTCTGTCTATCAAATCTTTTGATTGCAAAAGCATATTGCTCTTGGGGTAAATTTAATGGTGGAAGGTTTTGTAAGAGTGCCATATCCACCAAGCGAATCTCAGGGACATCTATTCCGACCATTTTGGCAAGGCTCATCATAGAATATTCATTTAGCGGAACAAAAGCATGTCTGGAAGAAGGAGTTTTGATAATCCAGTCCCCGAGTAGAGACGATTCCGTTGCCTGGACTAGTGTAAAACGCCCATCTTTGGCTTTCATGGAAAACTTCATTTGGACGCCGGCCAAGGAAAACTTATTATCTGTTCGAATCTCTTGCTTTAAGATCTGATCTGGATTAGAGATCTGCAGTTTGAATTTTATTTCATCTGGAATTTCTTCTGGATCTAATGGAGTCGCAATGAGTGCTCCAGGTAAATCATGACCTAAAGTTGCCAATAACTGAAATTCATTGTCTATATGTACTTTGAGGCTTTGTGCAATCAGTTCGCGTAATGCACCTTCTGGTAGCAAGTTTGATAGCAAGGGATGTAAACGCTGATGTGTAACATAGGTCTTTTCTAAAATCTTATCCACTTGAGGATACAAGGGGGAAGTCAACAGGCTCAAGGTCGGGCGTTGCTGATCAGAGCGGAAAGAATCTGTAAAAACCAGAATATTTTTTCCGCTCTGAAATCCTGCCAAGTATCCAACGATACCGTGATGTAATGTTAATTTCAGGACGGCAACAGTATTCATGGTTCCTCTCCTCCGAGAAGACCCTTCCATGGGTTAGTCATTAAGTCATCCTGATCTTCAATAGTGACTTTAATTTCATCATTCAATAATTGTCTGATCAAATGAACCTTATCATCAGGGATGAGCATCAGTTGAGCATTTAATCCTGCCGCTATAATTTCTAAGGTCTCTAATCGAGGGTTGCCCTGACTTTCCAGTTTTTGGTACTGCTGTCTTGAAATGCCTGTACGGGATTGCATATCAACTTGCTTTAAGCCCAATTGGGTTCGTCTTTTTTTGATTTGCTGAAGTAAAGACTTATTCATTGTAGATACATTTATTGCTTTTAGGTTCTGTAAGAAACATATTAGTTTCTTTTTTTTTGAAAAGCAATTTATGACTTTATCATTTCGATCTATAAAAGCCTTAGCTACGTAGTGATCTGAAATCACTCTGAAAATACAGTTAAAATACGCGGTTCAATTTACCTTAATCTCCTTACGTAATTGGCAGCCAGATCTGAACTGTTGGCAACTCTCTGGCAAAATTTCCTGGCAGCCCTGCATTTAACTGCCTAGCGCAATCTGATAATACCCCAACCTTGGCAAGGTCACCGAGATTTATACCATTAAATTATGTTAATTGTAAGTATATGATTTAATTGAATGTAATTGGTTTTTAGTGGGGCGAAATTTTTAGCAATTTAGATCATTTAAGGGTATTTTGGTCACTTCATATTGGAAATTTTTGTCCATAAAAGTCACCTATGTTTTAATACTGATTTTCATAAGAAAGAACAACAGTATATGATTTAATATAATGATTATTAATCCTCATGAAAATGTTTTATATTCAATTCAATAAATGAATATTATGCTCAATCCTATTTTGGATCATTTGGAGAGTCTCTGCTTGAATTTGTCCAGGTAATAGATCATGAGCGATATTGCTGAATCGGATTGCAACCTTACAAATCGAGCCAATAATTTCATCGACTTCTTGAGCAGAAAGTTCCGCTTCCTGAGTACCAAGTTTTACAAGAGCTTGTCGAGGAATATCCAGTGCCTCACCCATGATATCCATTTGATGATATCCACCTGGCCCTTCACAGAAAGTAACATCATAGGCAGGGGCGAGTTTCCATTGCCCATTTTGGGACATTAGAAATGAAAAGTTTTTGCAATGATCATCTCGATTATTGAAGACTACATTGAAAACAGCTCGCTTGAATGCAATTGCTTTTTCGCGAACATCATTGGTGCAAAAGTGTGCAGCGCGAAGAAAGTTACTGTAGTCTAAACTCCCTGGTGATTTAAAATCAGCTCCGGTAAAGGCAGCTAAACTTTGCATAGGGATACGCATGCCATCGTGGCGGTCAAATCTTTTTGATGCAAATGCAGTTAATCCATTCGGAAGACTAAAATATTGGGTGTCAGGGGTATCAATATCACAATGACGCAAACATTCTGCATAAACAGCTTCAATTGCACAAACTTCAGGATGCTCTTGCTGAGCGGGAAATTTGATCAGCCAGGCTTCATGTTGATGTGAGCTAACTGTTGAGAATTCGTTGGTGACAGGATCACGATAGACGAGTGCTTTTGGCCTTGCACCTTGTGGTGATCCACCCATAACTAATAAATGCTGTAAAAATTCAGCACCTTCTCCTTTGAGAACTTCCTGGACTTCTTGGGCGAGTTTAAGCAGTGGAATATTTTCAGTTAATGCTAACTCAGGTGCTGAAGGTTCAAAGGATAATGCCCCCATCGCATGTGTATTAATATACGTGAGTCTTTCTAATGGCCCAATCCGTGCTGGATTGAGTCCATTTTTTTTAAATAAGCGATCCATAAGGAGCATGCCCCAACCATCGGGTAGGGCATCATATATAGGACCTGGCAATCCCATTTGATGTGCAGGAAAGTTCGTTCTTAATGGGTCACCTTTTAACGGAAGTAGGTAAGAGGAAAGTTCTAAACCTTTACTGATCGCTTCTGCACTGTATTCAAAGGCGATTAATGGTCGACCTGTGATTGCGGTTGAGGAGACCAGTGTACCCCAAAGCCAATATTCACCCCATCCATTGTAGTAAACATTAAGTTTTTTGAGCATGGATTTATTTCCTTTTGATACGTTGGCGAGCCGTATTACTCTCATAGCGGAGAATGTCATCTACACTGTTTAAATGAGGTTTAAAGAGTTCCTCTAATTCTTTTAATCGACCCAGTACCATGGCAACGCGTACTAAATTTTCAAATGAAACATTTCGACCAGCTTCCAAATTAGATACTGTATTTACACCAATACCAGCACGTGTAGCGACGTCTGCCTGAGTCATTTCCAGATAAAGTCGTTCTTTACGAAGCCTTTCACATAATAAAGTAACAACTTCTTCAGGTTTTTTGAATTTTAAATCCATAATATTGGGTCTTATATCTATATATGTGTATTAAACCACAAAATAATGGAGTTATAAAATAAATCGACTTAGTCGGTAAGGAGGGTACTTTATTGGCCTGATTAGATCCTATTAGAGGACCTGGGTAATACGATGATCTCGAACGTCTTGCAGAACTGCAAGCCGTTGAATTTCTTTGTCAGACATAGTGATCAGCGTCTATATTTATATCCAGTCCATGGTGATAAAAACCATCATAAACTAGACATTTTTATTGGTGAGAATATAGACACTTTAAATGGGTTCTAACAGCCCTCGTAATATTCATGTGGCGCATGTGGTGGTCGATGGTGCGATTGATACCGACTTTATTAAAGATACTTTTCCCGATTTGTACGCAAAAAAAGAGCAAGATGGCATTTTAAATCCAGTACATATTGCAGAGAATTATTGGCATCTTTCGCAGCAACCACGAGATGCATGGACACATGAATTAGACCTCAGACCCTGGATGGAGCGCTGGTAAGGATATAAAAAGAATTGAATGGACACATAAAATGACGAGGACTTTGAAAATGAGCAAGATTGAATTTTATTTTGATTTAGGTAGCCCATATAGCTTTTTGGGGTTTCACCGTATACAGCAGATTGCTGAGCAACATCAGGCAGAAATGATATGGAAACCGATGTTATTAGGAGGGGTCTTTAAAGCGACTGGGAATAACAGTCCAATGGCTGTGCCAGCCAAAGCACGCTATTCGATGATTGATTTACAGCGCTGGGCCAAGCTATGGCATATTCCTGTACAGATGAATCCTTATTTTCCAATTAATACCTTAATGCTAATGCGTTTGCTTACTGCTGTGCAGTTATATCAGCCAGCGCATTTTCAACGGGTTTTGACTGCGCTATTTGATGCCATGTTTGCTCAGCCACGTAGTTTAAATGATGTGACAGAGCTGATGAATTTAGCGCAAGAATTAGGTTTTGAAGTCACTCAAGTACAGGCGTGGCTAGAAGATGAAAAGGTGAAATCTGAGCTGAAAGCGGTCACACAAGAAGCGATTGATCGTGGGGTATTTGGTGCACCAACGTGGTTTGTAGCAGATGAAATGTATTGGGGGGTTGATCATCTGCATTTTGTGGAAGCTGCGCTATAGAGAATTGAACAGCTCATAATCAGGTCAAATAAAAAAGCGAACCGAAGTTCGCTTTTTAGGGTTTAACTATAGACTAACTCAATTAGAAGAAGCCCATAGGTTTAGTAGAATAGCTCACCAACAGGTTTTTGGTTTGTTGATAGTGATCGAGCATCATTTTGTGGTTTTCACGGCCGATGCCTGATTTCTTGTAGCCACCGAAGGCCGCATGCGCAGGATAGATATGGTAGCAGTTGGTCCATACGCGACCGGCTTGAACCGCACGGCCTGCTCGGTATGAAGTATGTGCTGATCGTGACCATACGCCTGCGCCAAGGCCATAAATCGTGTCGTTGGCGATCTTGATGGCATCATCGAAATCTTTAAATGTGGTTACAGCAAGTACGGGCCCAAAAATTTCTTCTTGGAAAGTTTTCATGCTGTTGTTGCCTTTAAAGATGGTTGGTTCGATGTAGAAGCCTGTACCAACTTCTTGGCGTTCACCACCACCGGTCAGCACTTGCGCACCTTCTGCACGACCAGTTGCGATACAACCTAAGATTTTATCTTGTTGCTCTTGCGAAGCTTGAGCGCCAATCATGGTGTTAGTATCCAGTGGGTGGCCAGTCTTAATGCGCTTTACACGTTCAATGGCTTTTTCAAGGAATTTATCTGCAATGCTTTCATGGACTAAAGCACGTGAAGGACAGGTACAAATTTCACCTTGGTTGAGTGCAAACATGGCAAAGCCTTCCAGCGCTTTATCCAAAAAGTCATCGTCTTGATCCATCACATCTTCAAAGAAAATGTTTGGTGATTTTCCACCAAGTTCCAGTGTTACAGGAATAATATTTTCAGTGGCATACTGCATGATCATTTGGCCGACAGCCGTAGAACCCGTAAATGCAATTTTGGCAATACGTGGATTAGTTGCCAATGGACGGCCGACTTCTACGCCGTATCCGTTGACAATATTCAGTACGCCAGCAGGTAGGATGTCTTGGATTAATTCTGCCAAAACCAAAATGCTGGCTGGAGTTTGCTCAGCAGGTTTAAGCACAATGCAGTTACCCGCAGCCAAGGCAGGTGCAAGTTTCCAAGCCGCCATTAAGATAGGGAAGTTCCAAGGAATAATTTGCCCCACAACACCCAAAGGTTCATGGAAATGGTAAGCAATGGTGTCACCATCAATTTCCGAAATACCGCCTTCTTGTGCGCGGATGCAGCTAGCAAAGTAGCGGAAATGGTCAATGGTGAGTGGAATGTCTGCAGCCAGTGTTTCACGTACAGGTTTGCCGTTGTCCCATGTTTCTGCAACGGCCAATAATTCTAGATTTTCTTCTAAGCGATCTGCAATTTTCAGTAACAGATTAGAGCGAGTAGTCGGTGATGTATTGTTCCATTCGGCTTTGGCTGCGTGCGCAGCATCGAGCGCTAACTCAATATCTTCAGCCGATGAACGTGGAATTTTGGTAAATGCTTTGCCGTCAACTGGGGAGATGTTGTCAAAATATTCGCCTTTTACTGGTGCGACCCATTTGCCACCAATAAAGTTTTCATATTGTGATTTAAATTGAACTTTTGAGCCGTCTGTATTTGGATCTGCGTAACGCATACATATATTCCTTTGTTTATTATGATGTTTTCTGTCACCAAGCGTATACAGCTTTGGTATAAGGTACTTTTGCACATTATTTGATTAGCATACTTACTATAAGGTTGGAAAAAGGTTGGTTGTTGGTCTGTTTACAAGTGGCTGACAAAAAACGTTACAAGGCAAAGAGGATGGCATAACAATAATCAACCCGAGTTGAGAAACTCTAGGATGGCAGAGATGAAAAATTTAATTGAAAAACGTAAGCAAATAGAACAGTTTAGACAAAGTAATAGCCTCTCGCCACAGCATGCGGAACAGCTGGGACAGAGTATTCATAGTTCGTGGCGCAGATCACATTCTGCAGCTATTCCTAAAGACAGAATTGCAGCGCCACTGCAACAAGATAGGGAGCAAGTGCCCGATGCATTGCAACGCGCTCTAAATCGCTGCGCAGATGACTTGAAACATATTGCTGAGCAGTCATCAATGGTTGTGGCTGTGGGCGATGTGGGGAGCACCATTGTCTGGAGTGCATCCAGTCGGCAAATGCAAAGCGCTGCCGAAAGCGTGCACTTTATGCAGGGCGGACAGTGGAAAGAAGAATTGGTTGGAACCAATGCTTTGGCATTGTCGCTAAAGACGCAACAATCCAGCTGTGTGTTTTCCAATGAACACTATATGACTTCCATTCATGACTGGGTCTGCTATGCAGCACCAATTATTGATCCCTATTCAAAACAAGTGTTGGGCGTGATTGACTTATCGACCACATGGCAACATCACAACAGCTTAGGTTTGCTGGCTGCTGAACGCTGTGCGTCCATTGTGCAGGCGGCATTACTCGAACAACATCAACAGCAGTTATATATCCGTGCATTCGCAGCTTCACAGGTTTTGTTTAACGGCAAAATGCTGGTGATGACACCGCGCCAAATTGAAATTTTAACCATTCTTGCACTCTGTCCGCAGGGCATGACCTTAGATACTTTACATCAGGCTTTATATGGTGAGCGCAAAGTTAGTATAGGCACTTTAAAGGCCGAAATGTCACAGCTACGTGATGTGCTGGGAGGCATGCTGGGCTCACGGCCATATCGAATTTTAGCCAACGTGGAGGCAGATTTTTTACAGGCAGAACAAGCACTGGATGCAGGCTATACTGAGTCGGCTTTAAAGTTATGTTCGGGCGTATTTTTAGCAAAAACTGAAAGCCCGTTTTTATGTACATGGCGTGACTGCTTAGAGTCACGTTTGAGTGATGCAATTTTTAAGGCCGATGAAACCGATGTGTTGCTCAAGCACGTCGCGCGTTTTCCAGAAGCCGTTGATGCAGTAGAAAGATTGATTGAGTTGATGCCGAAGAATCATCCCGTGCATCAGCATCTACTTCGGAGCAAAGCATTCAACGGTAACTAAGTTGTAGTATTACAGCCCTTTGCTGTCCAGCCAGTTGAATAGTTGCTGATAGACATTGTGTCGTACGGATTTTTCGGACAGCACCAAATCATGCAAGCCATTTTTAATGCTTTGAATACTGACATCACCCTGAATTTTCTCAGCATATTTTTGAATGTCTTTGACGCCTAAAATCACATCGCTACTTTGCGCATCTTTGCCCCATTTACGTGGATTCTTGGTTTGATGTGAGTGCATCACCAATACTGGTACATCGATTTGCACACCTTGATGAATTTCTTTTTGCGCTTCATGTATAGCAGTCACAAAACTCAGACGAACCATTGGATATTTGCTTTTTTTCCAGTCAAGGCTAAAGCCCCATTCGCCCTTTAAATCCTTATGTAGGCTAGCGGTATACCATTTATGGAGTTCGCTGGGAAATTGTAAATCTGGAAATAATTTTCCAACACGGCTCAACTGTGGCACACCCAATTTGCGCTTAATTGGATTCATATTGAAATCATAAAAAGGACTGTTGACCCAGAGCGCTTTAATCAGCGGATGATTCGGATGATGTGATGCATATAAGGTCGTAGTTAAACCACCTGTAGAGTGCCCACAGAGCAAAACTTCATCATGGCCTTCGGTGCCAATAATCTCGAGCGCTTGATCAATTTCCGCCTCATATTCGCTAATGTCACGCACATTATAATATTTTTGATGTGGCAGAATTGAGCGCCCGTATTTACGTAAATCCAGTGCATAAAAATCGAAACCGTGCTGATTAAACTGCTCAGCCATTTCAGTCTGATAAAAATAATCAATAAAACCATGAATGTATAAAACGGCTTTTTTTGTAGCTGTGTCGGCTTTTTTTCAAACTAAAGTCGCTGTAACAGCACCTTCAAAATCGTCTGGAAAGTTTAAAGTGGTTTGCTCATAGCCTGTACCAAGGTGATCGGGCTGATAGGTTGGAGAGGTGTGGACTGCTGACATATTTTGCTCTGTTTTTATTGCCGCGGATGCCTCTCATCCTTGATGAACTATGGAATTTTGTCAACAGCAAAGCTAAAAAGCACTTTAAGCGCGCGATGAATGGATTAAGCGCTTAAAGTGCAGTTGGGGTGGGAGAGTACTTATTGCTTAGCCTGCTGCTTTAAAGCTCTGTACAGTTGCGCTTGGCTTTAATGCGGCTTTAAAGATATCGACCACTTGTGCATGTGTTGCTTTGCGTGGGTTGGTCAGCATGCAGGCATCTTTTTGCGCATTTTCAGACATAACGCTGAGATCTTGTTCTTTTACGCCAAGCTCTAACAAGCTAGAAGGAATACCAATAGATGCAGACAGTGCACGTATCGCATCAATGGCTGCAAAGGCTGCTTCATTGATAGTCAGTCCGTCTGTATTTACGCCCATCAACTGCGCAATACGGGCATAGCGGTCTGGACAAGCGATTAAATTAAACTCGCATACATGCGGTAGTAATACGGCATTGCAGACACCATGTGGTAGGTTGTAGAAACCGCCTAATTGATGCGCCATTGCATGTACATAACCTAATGATGCGTTGTTAAAAGCCATACCTGCAAGATATTGTGCATAGCTCATCGCATCACGTGCTTCTAGGTTTTCACCATTTGCCACAGCTGGGCTCAGCCATTCACTGATCATGCTGATGGCTTTTTCTGCGCAAGCGTCGGTAATTGGGTTGGCTGCTGTAGATACATAAGCTTCGACCGCATGTGTAAGGGCATCCATACCTGTTGCTGCTGTAAGCGCAGCAGGTTTTGCGATCATGAGTTTTGGATCATCAATTGCGATGAGTGGGGTACAGCGCCAGTCCACAATAGCCATTTTTACGTGCGTGTCTGTGTTGGTAATAATACAGAAACGTGTCATTTCTGAAGCCGTACCCGCAGTGGTATTAATCGCAATCAACGGTGTCATAGGCACGGTGCTTTTATCAATGCCTTCATAATCACGGATATGGCCACCACCTGCGGTTACCAAGCCAATGCCTTTGGCACAGTCATGTGAAGAACCACCACCCAGTGACACAATAAAATCACAGCCTTGGTCGTTATATTCTTTTACGCCATTATGCACGTTAATGTCGGTCGGATTAGGTTCTGCGCCAGGGAAAATATGGCTATCTACGCCAGCTTCTTTCAGATAGCCTGCGATGGTGTCCGCGACGCCAAATTTAAACAGGCCAGCATCGGTGACGATCAATGCTTTTTTGGCACCGAGATTTTGTGCTTTTGCACCAATTTCTTTGGCACAGCCTGGGCCGAAAAGTGAAACACAAGGGATGTAAAAACCGTTTGTTTGATCTGCAATATTTTTAAAAGCCATGGTGCGATTCCTTCTACCATTATTTATCATCATTGTTATGGGTGATGCTTACCCTAAAATGAGTATTCAATAGCACTTAAAAAAAATACACCTACCAAAGACCTACCATGTATAAGGTTTTATTCTTGGCAAAGAAAATTTATATCTAATGTTTTTTAAATATTTGACTTTAGAAGATTTATATTAAATTAAACAACAATTAAAATTTTTTAAAACATAGTGTTATGTCATGCTGCTAAGGCAAAGATGTTTGAAACACAAGCTTGATAAATCTTAATTTTTAATTGATAATAATTATCATTAATTTTGAAAAACATGATTCCTTCTTTCTAGCTTCAGAAGGCAGGGCAGATAGCACGTATTCATAATTGCCTTGTGTCTTCTGTAATTGCACCAGAATACTGCTTCCTCAAAACACTTTTGCACGGCTTTGTTGCACAAAGATTTGAAATGCAAAGCGCCCCTAATTGAGCTAAATTTAAGGCGTAACTTGGGTAAGTGGTCGACCTAATTCCGTAAATCTGTTAAGGACTGCTACACGTGCATGGATCTCATTCACTTGGCTATCAAAACTCCTTGCACTGAGTTTATCTCCTAATAATTTGATGCAATGCATCTTAGTTTCAACCAAACTTCGCCGATGATAGCCTGACCATTTTTTCCATAGTGTCCTGCCTAAACGTTTAATTGTTCGAAGTAATTCATTTCGCTCTAGGGAGCTACTCTTTGTATCTTTCCATGGTTTCGCATTTTTTCTAGGTGGAATCACCGCATGCCCTTGCCGATCTGCAATGACCTGACGGCATTGCTTGGTGTCATAAGCTCCATCGGTATAAACAGAGTCAATCTGCTCATCTTGTGGAATCTGATTAAGTAAATCACCAAGCACCTGTGAATCACTGACATTATTGGTTGTAAGCTGAACTGCTCGTATTTGTAGGGTTTTAGCATCTATACCAATATGAAGTTTACGCCCTTGGCGACGATATTCAGGTCCATGTTTCTTGCGCTTCCATTCGCTCTCACCTAGAAACTTCATGCCTGTAGAGTCCATGAGTAGATGCAGCCCATCGCTACTTTTTTGGTAGCTGATTGCAATATCAATATGCTTTTGTCTTCTACAAAGCGTACTGTAATCTGGTGCTGTCCAATTTAATCTGCAAAGTATAATCAGACTTTGCACAAAGCCAGTAACCATACGTAAAGACAGACGGAATAAGGATTTAATCATTAAGCAGCATTGGATGGCTGCGTCGGAGTAGGTTTGATTTCGCCCTTGTTTGCCTTTTGATGGCGCATACCATTGCGTAGCAGGATCAAACCAAATGGCAATATTTCCGCGACTCATGAGTGCTCGGTTATATGCGGGCCAATTGGTTGTGCGGTAGATGTTGTGTGTAGGCTTCTTCATTTGAAAATTATATCGCTGAAAAAGCCTTTACAGATAAGTTTGTGCAACAAAGCCCTTTCATGGTAGAAAATATCCATCTTATTTTCCTAATATTAGCAATATTTTTGGGCATTAAACTTGCTCAAAGATTAGATTCAAAATGAATGCATTTAAGATGTGTATACAATTAAAAATAGGAATTGTATGAGCAATCAGTTCAAGTGGATATTTTTGTATGGTGGATTAGGGTGGGGCATACCGTTTGCATGCATCATGTATGTTATTCGAGAAATTGAAGGTAAGTCGATGGCCTTTGGTTCACTTCCTGTGTTTCTTATCATCTGCATCCTTTCTGGAATGTTTTTTGGAGCTATAAATTTCAAATATCTATCAAAAAATAAATATGAAAAATTGAATCTGAAATTTGAAAAATTATCTCAAGTCTTATTAGCCTGGATAGTCATCTATAGTATATATGGTCTAATCATCAAGTTTTTACTAGTTCCTCTAAATTACAATGACACTATTGGTTCAAATATTTTTGGTTGGTTTTTTTGGGCTATTGCTTTCCATATATCTTTCAAAATTTTTGAAAAAAATAAAACACCTGATTAAATCCATTTAACATAATGGCTGTTATACGAATTTCCATTGTTAGAACCCATTTAAAGTGTCTATATTCTCACCAATAAAAATGTCCGCTTTTAGAATATGCACTTTTGCAATTTCCTTAGCGGACGGTTTGATATGTTGGTGTCTATGTCGGAGAAAGAACTTAAACGATTGTCGGTCTTGCAGGAAATCTGCGATCAACGCATAACTCAATCTCAGGCTGCTCAGCTACTTCATATTTCAGAACGTCAGATCAGACGCTTACTGCAGAAATACAAAGCCCAAGGTCCAGTTGCATTAGCCCATGCCGGTCGTGGCCAAATCAGCAATTCCAAACTTCCTGAAGAACTCAGACTCAAATGCCTCAATATTGTTTCTGACCAACTCCATGGTTTCGGACCCACTTTAGCGCATGAAAAGCTCACCACCGTACATGGATTCGATCTTTCAGTAGAAACCCTGCGTTCCTGGATGATTGCAGCTGACTTATGGATTCCTCGATCCAAGCGCCTGTATCAGCCTCGTTACAACCGGGATTGCTTTGGTGAACTGATCCAAATTGATGGCTCACACCATGACGGGTTTGAAGGACGCGCTACTAAATGCTGTCTACTGGTGTTCATTGATGATGCCACAGGCAAATTACAGCATTTACGCTTTTGTGAGTCAGAATCAACTTTTGACTATATGATTTCAACACGTTTATATATCGAACAGCATGGTAAGCCATTGGCATTTTACAGTGACAAACATTCAGTTTTTAGGGTGAATCAAAGTAGCAAGAAAGACACCAAGATTACCCAGTTCGGACGTGTTCTGAGCACTCTCAACATCGATATCATTTTCGCTAACTCCCCTCAAGCCAAAGGTCGTGTAGAACGAGCGAATAGAACACTTCAGGATCGTCTGATTAAGGAGATGCGTCTAGAAGGCATCAGTTCGATTGCAGAGGCCAATATATGGTTACCCTGCTTTATTGAGCAGTTCAATCAGAAGTTCGCCAAATGTGCGCGAAACTCAAAGAACCTGCATCGGCCATTAAGCGAATCTGATCTTGAACTGGATGATATTTTTACCTGGCAGGAACCGCGTAAGGTCACCAAGAATCTGACCCTGACCTATGACAAGTGTATTTATATGCTTGAACCGACAGAGCTGAATCATAAGCTTGTTGGGCTATACATTTCATTTCTGGAGTACCCGGATGGTACTGTGGCAATCATGCATGAAGGACGGAAGATCAACTATAGCGTCTTCAATAAACTGGCTGGACTGCAGCAAAATGCAGTGGTTGAGAATAAAAGATTAGGCTCGGTTCTGGCCCATATCCAGCAGCAACATGAGGAGTTGGAGAAACAGAATAAACGTTCCCGTCTCAAGAAAAGTATGCCGAGTCGTAAAGCTCAGAAAGCTGTTATTGAACAAAGATATTTAAATCCTGTTCTTGACTCTTGCAGTTAAAAACAGGACATTTTAAATGGTTTATCGCATAGACATTTTAATTGGTGAATAGCATCCATTGTAACTCCAAAATAGAAATGTCCGGTTTCTCCAAAGTAAAAATGTCCGCTTTTAGAATATGCACTTTTGCAATTTCCTTAGCGGACGGTTTGATATGTTGGTGTCTATGTCGGAGAAAGAACTTAAACGATTGTCGGTCTTGCAGGAAATCTGCGATCAACGCATAACTCAATCTCAGGCTGCTCAGCTACTTCATATTTCAGAACGTCAGATCAGACGCTTACTGCAGAAATACAAAGCCCAAGGTCCAGTTGCATTAGCCCATGCCGGTCGTGGCCAAATCAGCAATTCCAAACTTCCTGAAGAACTCAGACTCAAATGCCTCAATATTGTTTCTGACCAACTCCATGGTTTCGGACCCACTTTAGCGCATGAAAAGCTCACCACCGTACATGGATTCGATCTTTCAGTAGAAACCCTGCGTTCCTGGATGATTGCAGCTGACTTATGGATTCCTCGATCCAAGCGCCTGTATCAGCCTCGTTACAACCGGGATTGCTTTGGTGAACTGATCCAAATTGATGGCTCACACCATGACGGGTTTGAAGGACGCGCTACTAAATGCTGTCTACTGGTGTTCATTGATGATGCCACAGGCAAATTACAGCATTTACGCTTTTGTGAGTCAGAATCAACTTTTGACTATATGATTTCAACACGTTTATATATCGAACAGCATGGTAAGCCATTGGCATTTTACAGTGACAAACATTCAGTTTTTAGGGTGAATCAAAGTAGCAAGAAAGACACCAAGATTACCCAGTTCGGACGTGTTCTGAGCACTCTCAACATCGATATCATTTTCGCTAACTCCCCTCAAGCCAAAGGTCGTGTAGAACGAGCGAATAGAACACTTCAGGATCGTCTGATTAAGGAGATGCGTCTAGAAGGCATCAGTTCAATTGCAGATGCCAATAAGTGGCTGCCGTGCTTTATTGAGCAATTTAATCGTAAATTCGCCAAGATGGCTTTTAATCCCAAGGATCTACATCGACCTATCGCTGAAACAGCCGAAGAATTAGATGATGTTTTTACCTGGCGTGAACCCCGCAGAGTCACGAATAGCCTGACGATTACTTATGATAAATGCGTATATCTCTTGGAAAACACCGAAGAAAATCAGAGGTTGATCGGTAAGTATCTTGAGTTCCTGGAATACCCGGATGGTACTGTAGCCATCATGCATAATAGCCGAAAGATCAATTACAGCCTCTTCGATAAATTAAGTCAGCTGAATCAGCGAGAGATTGTTGAGAATAAACGGTTGAGTGCTGTTCTGAATCATGTCCAACAACAGCATGAAGAACTGGAACAGCAAAACAAACGTAATCGTTCTCAAAAGATGCCAAGCAGACGTGCACAGAAAACAGCAATCAAAGAACGAAATCTAAATCCTGTGCTTGACTTGGAAATGTCCATATAGGACATTTCTATTTGGTTAGTAGGTAGGACATTTCTACTTGGGAATAACATAAAAAAATGGGAGCTATCAGCTCCCATTTTTTATTTTTGCTCATGTTCTTTGTAGTACTGATGTGCTCTCTTAGAATTATGTTTCCAACTTTTAGCAACTTTATAAACGTAAGTCGGAAAATCATCCCAAACATGAGGTAAGCCTGTACCACGTGCTACACGAATTTTAAGCGAATAGCTTTTGTATTCAATACGATGTAAGAAATAAAAGCTACGTTCTTGCTGAGTACTGAATTTCTTAAATATAGAGCTTCTGACATTAGGGTAAATTTTCCAAAGATAATCATGTCGAGTACTTTGTATTGATTGCCTGTATTGATGTTTTAGTCTTTTCATTGTTCCTCCTAGGTAACATTACCTAGAAGGGATCCTCTGCAAAATAGTACATCGTCTTTAATCCTATGAATTAAAAATTAGTATTTAAAAATACCACAAAGTGGTATAAAATAAACTACTACAAGGTAGTATGAATGCAAGAAATGTATACAATATGTGAGACCCCATTATTTACTAAATACTGTCTTGTTTATTGGACTCAGGAAGAATATGAGGAATTCAAAACATTTTTAGCATTAAACCCTGAAGCAGGAGATGTTGAGCCTAATGCAGGCGGTATTCGTAAGATTAGATGGACTAGCGGTAGTAGAGGTAAAAGTGGTGGTGTCAGAGTCATCTACTTTAATCGTTTAGCAAATGGAGAGATTTGGTTATTAACCTTGTACAGTAAAAAGCAAACTGTACAGCTTAGTAAGAAGACTCTTCAAACATTGGTGGAGAAACTAAATGACTCGTTTAATGACTGAAAAAGAACTGCAATCTTTTGAAGAAACTAGGGATATTGAAGCTGAAATATTACAAGGCATCGACGATATGCTTGCTAATAATGCAGCGAAAAGAACAGTAATCACTGAGACAGATGTTGCGTTAGCTCGTAGAAAGGCTCAACTAACACAAGATCAGTTTGCTAAGATTCTTGGCGTATCAAGACGTACCCTTGAATCCTGGGAACAAGGTGCGAGAAGACCATCAGGAGCAGCAACATCGCTTATTCGATTATTTATTGTTGATCCAAAATTTGTAAAAGAGAGTCTGGCTTAATTTAAATGGCTCTCCTTTGAGAGCTATTTACTATATTCATTTAAGGTTTTTTATGAAGCACTTAGGATTTGTTGGAAAAAGTACTGAATATTTAGGGTATACCCATGTTGAAATTATCAATAGCTCATTACGCTTATCTTTCAATATTCCATCGAAAAATGATCTAAAAGAAACCTTTAAAAAGATGGTCGAAAATAACTATGATTTACTTATGGAAACATCAGCTGAAATAGAGTTCGATTTAGAAAGCGAAACTATAGCAAAGATAGAAACCATCATAAAAGAAAAAGAGATTGAACTTGATGAGTTTGTCCAAAATGCGCTGATTAAATTTATCAACCAAAATGAATCGACTAAGATTGATTAACCCTTAAATGTAGATAATAAAAAGCCCAACATCCTGTTGGGCTTTTTCGTATGGGTTCGCTCGGTATAACTCCTGTCGTACCTTACAGTCCTTGTGCGTATCTATGTTCTTATTATTGTGTGGAACTTCCTGTTCCTGATGAATCCATCATAGGAAATTGCAGCTAGATCGTATATAGGCAGCTTAGAAAAGCGGAATGCGATGACGGTGTGAGATCTCAATATTCACTGCCATATAGGCAGCTTAGAAAATAAAAAGCGTCAGACTAAAAACAGCACGGCGGTTCACTGCCATATAGGCAGCTTAGAAAAATATCGCTATTGTCGGTGGTGTGGCCTTGCTGTTCACTGCCATATAGGCAGCTTAGAAATTTAAGCTTATCAACCTTGATTTGCTGTCCAGGTTCACTGCCATACAGAAGACAAAACTGGATTTACCATTATTTAAGCTTTTCTGTTGCAGAAAGGCTTGGTACGCCCGGTCATTCATCTGGATCGTGCGGTCAGAACCATAAGTTTTGGTTCCACCAAGCACACCATTCACTAACGCTTCACGAATGTGGATTTCCCGACGTTGTAAGTCCACATTTTTCCATTGCAGACCATCGATTTCACTGGTACGCATACCCGTAAAAAAGCGAATGGTGTAATAGGGGCGGAAGTCTTCACGCACTGTGGTAAGAATTTTATGCACCTCTTCCAGAGAAAAAGGTGTGACTTCAATCTTGCTTTCCTTCAGATTGTTAATATTTTTATAAGGCGACTCAAACTCGTATCGTTCAGCCGCATCATTGAGTATCATACGTAAAGGCGTCATGATTTGATTGATCCTCGATGCTTTTAGACTTGTCTGATCTTTTCCGTGAGTCACTTTGGCGAGGGAAGCACGGAAGTTCAGCAAGTCTGACTTCTTGATTTTCGAGAGAACCTGATTACCAAAAGCAGGAATCAAATAATTTTTAATAATGATTGAAATCTTATGTTGATAAGATGTTCTCCACTCAATCTGTTTTTGTTTAAACCATAATTCAGTAAACTCTTTAAAAAGAGGAACTTTAGTTTGTACAGCGATTTGCTGACTTCTTTTTTCCTTAAACTGCTCGACACGTTTACTTTTGGGGAAGTACTTTTCATATTCGAAAGTTCCCAAAGTAATTTCAGCTTCAAGCTGCTCGAGACGTTTTTTCAAAATGCGACGATTATAGGCGTTGTCTTCAAGATTGGGTGTTTCTCTGCAACGAATGCCCATGTAGCGGAAATCGGCAATCAGTTTGCCGCTTCGTTCTCGGATGGTAGCCATCAGTTAGACCTCCTGAAACTTATTGCAAAGCATCCATGCTTAAACCAGTAAATTTAAGCATTTCAGTTTCAATGCGTTCCCAAACAAAAAGAATTTTACGACCACCGAAAGGACGGATGTAGTGCACACCTTCAATAAAGACACTATCCTTCAGTTGGTTGCGAATAGTAAAAGCGTCGTACTGAATTTTTTCAGCCAGTTGTTGGGCTGTAAGATAGGTATATGACATAATAAAGCCTCTGATTTTTACCAGGTAACTAGGAAAAATTATTCCTTAGGCGTAATTTATCATATTTTTATTACTTTACAAGTACTTTTTACCATTTAAGTAGGAGATTTTATGATTATTTCAAACTTGGCAGTTTTACTAGCTGAGCGAAAGTTAAAAGTAGCTGATTTAGTTAGAAGTACAGGAATAAATAAATCTACATTGCATAAGCTCTATAACGATGAATCAGTCAGAATTGATTTTGAGACAATTGATAAGATTTGTGTGGCTTTAAATGTAGAAGTTGGTGATTTATTAATTTTTAAACAAAATGAAAATAATCAATAATATATATTGTATTTTGGTCACAGATGGTCACATCAAAATGTCAGTTGGTCACAAATTCAGTCTATGATTAGGATGATCGTTAAAATTTTTTATTAAGGGGTCGATTATATTTTTGAATAATTACTTCGATGGTGAAAGAACTCACTTTTTTATTGTAATTTTTTGGTCACCGATGGTCACATGAAAAAATTGATTGGTCACAAATTTAAGAAAATTAGTTCAAACCTTGAACTAAAATTCTATTTTCTAGGTCCAGTTTTTGGTTTTGGATGAGTTATAAAGTACATATAATTTGGTGAAATTTGAGGTTATTTAAAGTTATTTAAAGTTATTTATAATGTGGTGGCACAAAATGGTCACATCTTGGTCACCGAAGATAGGGACGACTAATAAAACTTATAAGTAGGCTTTAGTAAATAATTCTAATTAGATTAAAAAACATTAATTAAATCAACAATAAAAAAGCCCCCATCTTTCGATGAGGGCTTTTTGAATTTGGAGCGGGAAAGGAGACTCGAACTCCCGACCCCAACCTTGGCAAGGTTATGCTCTACCAACTGAGCTATTCCCGCGGAGTCTATCCAATTTTTTAAATAAAAAACCGAATGAAAAAATTTTGAGCGGGAAAGGAGACTCGAACTCCCGACCCCAACCTTGGCAAGGTTATGCTCTACCAACTGAGCTATTCCCGCATGCCACGTATAATACAGTAAAGCCTTTTTCGGTCAATAGAATTATGCAAAAGCTTGTGTTGTTTGCATAAAATAAAATCAATTTTTGCAATTTTAAGCTGTTTTTTTCAGCGCAGACTGTTTTTTTCGTCTGTGCGCTGGCGCAATGCCACGAAAGAAGCATGTATACTCAAACGATAAATTTGGATTTTTGGAGTCAGGTCTTGAACTTGGAGCAACAATTGATTGAGCGTTTACAGCAATTAACGCCAAGTCATTTAGAGGTGGTGAACGAATCTGCTGGGCATGGTGGTTATTTCCCAGGTAAAGAGTCACACTTTAAAGCAATCATTGTGAGCGAAGCCTTTAGTGGTTTACGGTTAGTCCAGCGCCACCAAAAAGTATATAGCGCTGCAGGTGACTTATTAGGTGCAGGTAAAATCCATGCTTTGGCAATTCATGCTTTTTTGCCTGAAGAATGGGCAGGACAAGCTACACCGAGCCCAGAATGCGCTCATGCACCGAAAGCGGAATAAGTCACGATGGATACACATTTACTGATTAAGATTGTACACATGAGTGGCGCAACCTTGGCGTGCTTGGCTGTTTTAGTACGTGCATTTACACTATTCCAAGGGGTACAAGGCAATCAGCCAAACCCCGTAGCACGTAAATTATTTGTTGCGTTACAGCATGGTGCCATGACGCTCATTGCATTGACGGGCATTGTTTTATTGTGGATGAAAAACTTTGATGTACAGCCTTGGTTTTATGCCAAAGTGGTGTTGTTTTTAGTTTTGTTGTCTTCTTTGGGTAAAGCATACCGCAAGGGAGATGAGATCTTATTGGTACAACGCCGTGCAGGTCTATTTTTGGCGGTGCTATCTTTAGTTTCAATTATTGGTTTAGTGATTTTAAAGCCAAACTTTGGTTAATTGTCCGACATGATTGGGCAAGCCAAATTGGGTCTTGGTTAAACTAAGACCCATCGATGAATATCAATAATAAAATTTGAGGGGACAACATGCGGACGCGCGTGGTATTTAATCAAAAGGGTGGGGTCGGTAAATCCAGTATTACCGTCAATTTGGCAGCCATTAGTGCTCATCAAGGTCTAAAAACTTTGGTGATTGACTTAGACCCACAAGCCAACTCGAGTCAATATTTGTTAGGCGATGACGCAACTTATTCGGCAGACAAACCTGCACTTGAGCCAAATATTGAAAATTATTTTGAGGACGTTTTAGGCGCACCCCAAAGTAAAGGCCTATTAGGCAATGCCATTGGTTCATTGTTAAAAAATCGTTCCAAAGGTCTTGAAGGCTATGTGCATCAATCGCCATTTAAAAATTTAGACGTGATTCCTGCCAGCCCAAGTTTAGGTGCTTTGGCGCATGTATTAGAATCTAAGCATAAAATTTATAAGCTCCGCGATGCATTGCAACAGCTAAATGGGCAATATGATCGGATCTTTATTGATACGCCACCTGCATTTAACTTTTTTACTTTATCGGCTTTAATTGCAGCGGATCGTGTATTAATTCCTTTTGATTGCGATGTATTTTCTAAGCGTGCCTTACAAACCCTGATTGAAAACGTGATTGAAACTCAAGATGATCATAATGATCGCTTAGAAATTGAAGGCATTGTCGTCAATCAGTTTCAGGCACAGGCTAAATTACCGCGTGAGGTGGTACAGCAATTAAAGGATGAAGGTTTACCTGTTTTAGAGAGCATGTTGCCACCGTCTATTATTATGAAAGAATCGCATCATAAAAATCAGCCATTGATTCATTTGGCTGCAGAACATAAATTGACGCAAGCCTATCAATTATTGTTCAATGAAATTGAAAAGAAGTAGTTTGAGAACAGAATGAAAGCGATCTATGTCAGCCTTTTGGTTACAAGTACAATGCTCTTAGGTGCTTGTGCAACGACGGTAAAACCAACTTATGTCTCACCAACGCAGTATCAAGCACTGAGTTGCTACCAATTGCAAAGTGAGTACAACCGAATTCAGCAACATTTAAATGATGGTGTACAACCTGCAAAACGTACAGGTATGGGGATCGGGCTTGGTTTAGGCGGTGGTTGGGGAAGTCGCGGTGGCTGGGGTATTGGACCGAGTGTATCTGTGAATATGGGTCAATCATCTAATACCAAAAATACTGAAATTGCTCGTTTAAAAGGGGAGCAAGAAGCGGTATTACAAGCTGCGAATTTTAAAGGTTGTGCAATGGTTCCACGTACAGCAACACCTGCAAAATAATCATTCGATCTGATGCTTGGCCTGTCATGTGCCACAGGCTGAGCATGAGAAAAGTGTAATAAAATTTGTCTTTTTCTTTACATTCTCTTGGCCTCTTTATGGCCAGCTCAGTATTAAATAAAAGCCCCGCTTTAAATTTAAATTATTTCTATAAATCAATATCTTTTAATTATTCTGATATTTTCTTCACCTGCTTCATTTCAATTTTTGAATAGGGCATTGTCTCGCTTTGTGATGGCTTAAATACATTTTTTTGATCGGATGCGTACTTGTTTTTTGTCAATCTTGGCAGATAATGGCGATCGATTTTTGTTGAATTTCTTAGGTTTTATGATTGAGAGTTGGCTTTTTGTATTGGCTGTGATTGCCGTTCTGATGACACCAGGACCGACGAATGCCTTACTAGCAAGCTCAGCGCATCAGCAGGGTGTTGCGAAAACCAGCCTGTTTATTCCTGCACAGTTTTTTGGTTATTTTTATGCCATTAATTTGTGGGCCTTGTTTATTCATCTAAGTTCACCGACTTGGCCACATTTAATCTTAATTTTGCATCTTTTTAGCGTGGGCTATGTGTTTTGGCTGGCGTTTCATTTATGGACGGCCAAACATTTACAGCAACATAATGCGCGTTTTAATGGTATTCGACCGCATCAATTATTTTTTTCGACCTTAAAAAATCCAAAGGCTTTGCTTTTTGCTGCCGGGATTTTTCCACTCAATACATGGGACAATCCGACCAGTTTTATTTTGGTATTTGCGGTTTTTAGCTTAGTGCTTTGCCCAGTGGCGATGTTTTGGATGGCTTTTGGTCGTGCTATTTTGGCGGGAAATTTAAAGCAAATAAAAGCCGATCTTTTATATAAAGGATCGGCCATGTTATTGGTGTTATGTATGTGCCCAGTGATTATGCGATTTTTTTCGGCATAAAGGGCAAGCACTTATGCTGAAGGATTAGACTTTTTCAGCTTTTGGCGAATAAAACCAATGATGCCGGGTAAAACACTGATGATAATGATGCCGAAAATAAGATGAGTAAAATTGTCTTTTACAATCGGCATATTGCCAAATAAGTAACCCAATAAAATGAATGAACCTGTCCAGCAGAACGCACCAATGACGTTATAAGTCAGGAAGAATTTGTAATTCATACTGCCTGCACCAGCTACAAAAGGTGCAAAGGTACGCGCAAACGGAATGAAACGCGCAAAAATAATGGTTTTACCACCATGTTTTTCAAAGAATTTTTGTGTTGCAATCAAATGCTGTTTATTAATAAAACGCGATTCAATTTCAAACACACGTGGGCCAATATACTTACCAATATGATAGTTTAGCGTATCACCCAACACAGCCGCCATAAACAATAAGATAAACAATACCCAAGGATTCATTGCACCAGTAGATGCAGCCAATGCCCCTGCAGCAAATAATAGACTATCGCCAGGTAAAAACGGCATCACCACAAGGCCAGTTTCTACAAAAATAATCAGGAAAAGAATGGCATAAATCCATCCCCCATAATTACGAATGAATTCGAGTAAATGGGTATCGACATGCAATATAAAATCAATAAGTTCCATGAATATTCAACACGTAAAAATGTGGTTTGATGCTATCAGCACCCTTATAGAAAGTCAGTATTAATTACAGACTAATTTATCATTAATTCGTTCTATTTATAGGACGAAGGTTATTAAAAATCAGGTTTATTCCGAAAAGGCAACAAAATAACATAGCCACATCAAATGAATAGATTTTAATCAGGTGAATAAGATGTTAAATCCAAATACTGTGCTGAAACAGGCTAGTGAAAATCCTGTCGTGAGTGCATTGAGTTCTGTAATAGGGCGCGCACTATTGGCTTTTATTTTTATTATTGCGGGCTGGGGTAAGCTAACGGCTTATCAAGCAACACAAGGTTATATGGAAGCAATGGGTGTTCCTGGTGGCTTATTACCTTTGACTATTTTAATGGAATTGGGTGGAGGCATAGCCATTTTACTGGGCTTACAAACACGTCTTGTTGCATTGGGTTTAGCCGGTTTTAGCATAGTAAAGGCGCTTATTTTCCATTCAGGTGCAGAAGACAGCATTAACTTGATGAAAAACTTGGCGATGGCAGGTGGTTTTATCTTCTTGGCACTGCATGGTGCAGGCAAAATTAGTCTAGATGCTTTATTTGAAAAATCATAATAGCATCAGTATCTTATTGCTATATAAGGCGGTCATAAGACCGCTTTAATTTTGCGTATAACATTTACAAAAAGGCACATCTAAGCGGGCAGAATTTTGTTTAGATAGAATTTCAAATAAATACAAATATAGAGACAAAATAATGAATAAATATCGAATAGCGTGGGTGCTTGTTGGTTCATTGGCTCTATCTGCACATGCCTTGGCACAACAAGATGTGATACAGACCACTCAGCAAGCAGAGCAACATGCGGTACACGTTGCTGACATTAAACATTTGGCCAATGCAGATGTCGTCCAGCTGACGGGGACGTTGGTTAAACATTTGAATTTAGATAATTATGAATTTAACGATGGGACAGGGTTAATTTTATTAGAAATGAATGAAAAAACTTGGAAAGCAGCAGGTATACATGCTGGAGATCAAGTGCATATTGATGCTGAAGTTGCTAAGCATAGCTATAAGCCTACAGGTTTGCATGTCCTAAAAATTGAAAAAGCGACCTGAAGATAATTTTACTTTGCTGAGCATACCTTTTTGCAAATCATGACTGTCGGTATGTCTCAGCATAAAAGCAGTGTGATGCAAGGAGATTGTTTGTTTTTAGAGCTTGTCCGAATAATGTGCGTTAGCCTGAGAAAAATGATAGAATGGCGCGCTAATCCTTCGTTAGCCTTTCATAGTTGTTTGTCATGACTACCAATACTCAAATTACCGAAGATCGTATCCTCATTTTGGATTTCGGCTCTCAATATAGTCAGTTAATTGCACGTCGCGTACGTGAAGCTGGCGTATATTCTGAAATGTATGCTTTTGATATGTCTGAAGAAGACATTCGCGCATTTAATCCAAACGGTATCATCTTATCAGGTGGCCCAGAAAGCGTTTATGTTGATGGTAGCCCTCGCGCACCTCAAGTTGTGTTTGAGCTTGGTGTTCCTGTTCTAGGGATTTGCTATGGCCTTCAAACCATGTCACAACAACTTGGCGGTAAAGTAGAGCCAGGTGATGTGCATGAATTTGGTTATGCAGAAGTAGATATTCAAGTTCGTGACAAATTGATTGGTGATCTTGAAGATTCTGCAGACAAGCTTAAGGTTTGGATGAGTCATGGCGATAAAGTGACTGCCATTCCAGAAGGCTTCCAAGTCACTGCAAGCACACCAAGTTGCCCATTTGCCATGGTGTCTGACGAAGCGCGTCGTTTCTACGGTATTCAATTCCACCCAGAAGTAACACACACTGCAAAAGGTGCTGAATTACTGTCGAACTTCGTTCACGGTATTTGTGGTTGCCGTAGCTTGTGGAATTCTGAAAACATCATCGATTTACGTGTAGAACAACTTCGCGCGCAAATTGGCGATCAAAAAGTTCTTTTAGGTCTTTCAGGTGGTGTTGACTCATCTGTTGTGGCTGCACTTTTACACCGTGCGATTGGCGATCAATTGACATGTGTATTTGTAGATAACGGTTTACTTCGTTTGAACGAAGGCGAACAAGTGATGGACATGTTTGCGAAAAACATGGGTATCCATGTGATTCGTGCCGATGCTGAAAATCGCTTCTTAACTGCGCTTGCAGGCGAAGTTGATCCTGAGAAAAAACGTAAAATTATTGGTCGTGAGTTCATTGAAGTATTTGCTGAAGAAGCACGTAAGCTTGACGGCGTAAACTTCCTTGCTCAAGGTACAATTTACCCTGACGTGATTGAATCTGCTGCCACTAAAAATGGTAAAGCGCACGTGATTAAATCACACCATAACGTGGGTGGTTTACCAGAAGATTTAGCGTTTGAATTGGTTGAACCAATCCGTGATTTGTTCAAAGACGAAGTACGCCGTTTAGGTACAACTTTAGGTCTTCCGTTTGAGATGCTTTATCGTCACCCATTCCCGGGTCCGGGTCTAGGTGTTCGTATTCTTGGTGAAGTGAAAAAAGAATATGCTGACATTCTTCGTTTAGCAGATGACATCTTCATGCAAGAGCTTCGTGCAAGCGGTTGGTATGACAAAACTGCGCAAGCATTCGCTGTATTCCAACCTGTTAAATCTGTTGGTGTAGTAGGTGATGGTCGCCGTTACGCATGGGTAATCGCACTTCGTGCAGTTGAAACTGTTGACTTTATGACAGCGCGTTTCGCTCACCTTCCATACGACTTAGTAGACAAGATTTCTACACGTATCATGAATGAAATTGCTGAAGTTTCTCGTGTTGTTTATGACGTTTCGTCTAAACCGCCTGCAACGATTGAATGGGAGTAATTTAGGGGTTTCAAGAAACAACGTTTCTTGCCTAAATTAGGCCGAAAGCTATGCTTGAGGCATGCTGGGCTTTCACGAAGCACTTATTCGTGCCATTTTTACGCCAAGGGCTGTGCCCGCAGGAGCTAGGGATTTATAAATTTAGTCTCTAACTTTCAATAAAAAAGGACGCTTAGGCGTCCTTTTTTATGTCTATAATATTGATAGAACATGAATAATTTTTACAGGGTGCTTATGTCTTTTTTTTCAATACGTACAAATGATCAGGATTCAATAAGAAAAATTTTAGATGGTGAAGAACAGGTCATTATTCCCGGTATTACATGGCTCTTTGATAAGGTTGAAAATGATAATTTAGTTTTTATCGTTTTGAGTGGGGATGAAAGTAAAAAAGAATTTTCTTATTCAAATGGTTTGAAAGCAATTGCAAAAGTAGAAGGTAAAACGATTGATGAATACAAAGATAAAGAGGGGGCAAAAATAAAGTCTTATTCTGTTCACTTAAAAATTATCAGTTTTTTGCCAAAAGTTATTACGAAAAAAGATTTTTACTTATATCCTGACTTATTGGATTGTCCGAGTATTGGGCCTGAAACAAAAAGCTCACCAAACCAAGCATTAGGACAAATTGAGTCAGGTATCAGTGTTCTACAAGCAGTGAATGATCTATATCCAAGTGAATTGCCACAAGAATTATTGGATTTAATTCCATGTGATTTAGCCTTAAATAAGGCTATGTTAAAAGATACTAAAAATGATTTAGAAAAATTGCCTCAAATTTTAGATCGAGAAGTATTGGTTGGTGAGTTTGTAAAATGGTTTAATAAACCAGAGAACTTTAAAACATCATATGATGGAGTAATTCAGGAAAAAGTCATTTTAAGTTGGGACGAGATTTTTTTTGATAGCAAATTGTTTAATATTGATGTTAATGATCTTAAGCAATCAATTCAGACAGTTAAAGTCTTGAAGAAAGAAGGTGATGAACAGAATGAGAGCTGGAATTCATTTAGTGAATATGTCAGTAAAGGAGTTCCTAAAGCTGTATTAGGGGATAATAATTATTTAAAATTTTTAGATGAGTTTGATTTCGGCCAATTCATACAAGATGAAAAATATGAGTTAAAGCATGTAATCGAAAAAGGATGTTTCATAGACGAAAATGTTTTATCTAACTATCTTCTACAGTTAAAGCAGAAGAAAAATATTATTTTACAAGGTCCACCTGGAACAGGAAAAACATGGTTAGCACAGCAACTAGCTAAAGTTATAGTTCAGTATCCTAATCAGCAAAATATTCAAAATGTTCAGTTCCACCCTAATTATTC
Organism: Acinetobacter cumulans; assembly: GCF_003024525.3. Lineage (GTDB taxonomy): Bacteria > Pseudomonadota > Gammaproteobacteria > Pseudomonadales > Moraxellaceae > Acinetobacter > Acinetobacter cumulans. Next base: position 180,978 of record NZ_CP035934.2, read on the forward strand.
TTATGAAGACCTAATTCGTGGTTGGCGTCCACGTTCAGATGGTAAGCTGGAATTGGTTGATGGACCTTTTTTAGCAATGATTGATTTAGCAAAACAATACCCAGCTCAAAGCTTTGTGTTCATTTTTGATGAAATTAATCGTGGCGACCCATCGGTAATTTTTGGTGAGATGCTGACTTTACTGGAAAATAGTAAGCGAAGCGAACAATATGCACTTAGTTTGACATATAGGAAGCATGAACTGGAAAAGGTTTATATTCCAGATAATCTTTATATCATCGGTACGATGAATACAGCAGATAAGTCGCTTAATCATATGGATTTTGCATTTAGACGTCGTTTTAGCTTCTTTACTTTACAGCCATTGTTAAATGATGCTTGGGCAAGTTGGCTAGAAAAACAGTGTGGTATTAAAAAAGATTTCTCAGATCAAATACGTGATTTTGTGATGGAAGTTAATGCAAACATTGAAAAGAATAATGGCGTCGCTTATATGTTAGGCCACAGCTTTTTTGTCCCTGTTGACAAAGTTGGAGATACAGCAGAACAACTTCTGTGGATGCAGAATGTGGTGGAAAATGAGATTAAACCTTTATTGGCAGAATATTGGTATGACGATATAGAAAAAGTACAAAGTATAAGTTTTGAATAATTAGGGGAGTTGTTATGCCAAATATTCCTATTCAAAATTTATGGTTTTTAATGTTGTATGCTTCTGAATACTTACATCAAAATTTAACTGATCAATTTCAGTTGGAGCAGATGGACGGTTTGGAAGCATTGATAGGAAAAGTATTTTCTCAGCATTTGTCAGATTATATACATCAACATTTAAGAAAACAGTTAAAGGCCAAATCAAAAGAGCTTGCTGTAGTAAAAGGAAAAATTGATTTTTATCAAACAGAAATCCGTCAGTCGTTGGCGAAGGGACGGGTTTATTGTTCATATAATGAAACAACGTACAATACAAATCGTCATGCTTATATGATGAGTGCCTTGGAGTTAATTTTAACATTTGATCTTTCGACAACAGTTCGCAAACAGTTAATGAAGGATCAATTTGAACTGAAAAGTTATGGTGTGATAGCAAATTCAAAATATCGCTTAGATAGGGATCATTTTTCTAGTTTTGAACATGTGTGTAAACACGTTATCCATTTATCAAAATTGATACATGATATGAAATTGTTATCTACAGAAACTGGTGATTCGATACAGCCAAAATTGATGTTAACGAATGAAAAAATAAGAAAAATCTTTGAAAAGGGGATTGCTGGATTCTTTAAATTAAATCTAGACAAAGGAAAATATAGGTTTATTTCTGAGCAAGGTTCTAAAGTTGATCTAGATTTAGAAAATCCTTATGGAGGTGTTTATAAATGCTTTCCACATATGTATCTTGATATGATGATTCAAACAAAATCGAAAGATTTTGGATTGATTATTGATACAAAATTTACAGATATGCTTAAAAATGAAAGGAATGGTAAAAGACAAATTAGTAGTGAATATATCCGCCAAATTTATACCTATACAATGAGCTATAAAATTGCAGACCCAGATAGTCATTATGCTGGAATGCTACTTTATCCTCTAGTTGATGAAAATTTTGAAATGAGTGTAAAAATGTTAGGGGTTCCTCTTTATTTTTATACGGTGGATTTAAGTCAGAAAATACCGGATATCCACCGACAATTAATTAAAATGATTGATGTTATTTTTGAGGAACTAAAACTTCCAAAATCTGTTCCCCAATTCGTTGAATCAATGGCATAGTGACGGAATTTCCTGCTTGCATATACAATGCACTATTTGACATTTTTTCAGGGAAAATCATTTGATTGACGGGGTAGCCTTGAAACGCAAAGCACTCTTTTGGTGTAAGTTTACGGATTCCATTATTATCAAGCAACAACGGTACGTTATGACCACCTGCACCCATATTTGCTGTTAAAGTCGGGCAAACATTACTTTTATTTTCACGAACATATACACGACGCCACTGATACAAGGTGTCTCGAGAAGTCATGCTTTCACTTAATATTGGATAATACATGTGATCTTGTTTGTAATAATACTTCTGATCTACTTTCTCAGTTTCTAAAAAATCATGAATCGTCTTCGTTAATGGTATCGCTTCAGGAAATTGAAAATCAGCATGATTAGGAACTAGAGTTTCATGAAATGCCACAATAAAAATACGTTCACGATTTTGAGGTACATTGGCATGAATCATACTATTTAAAACTTGAAAATAAACGGCATAACCTAGTTCCTTTAAAGTGTTTTTAATCACTTCAAAGGTATTGCCTTTATCGTGAGAAACTAAATTTTTAACATTCTCTAAAAAAATTACACGGGGCTGATGTTTCTTTGCAATATCGACAATATCAAAAAATAAGGTCCCACGAGTTTCATTAAACCCTTTTTGATTACCCGCAATAGAAAAGGCTTGACAAGGAAAACCACCACATAAAATGTCAAATTGTTCAGGAATTTTAGCTTTAGTTTCGTCTAAAGTGATGTCACCCTCAGGATATTCACCATAATTTTGAAAATATGTTTCTTTTGCGTGTTGATTCCATTCACTAGTAAAAACACAACGTCCGTCAAGATTTTGTAATGCCATACGGAAACCACCGACACCTGCAAACAAATCTATAAATTCGAATTTTGGATTTGCTGGTTGAAGAAAAGGTGTTGGGAGTAAATCGGATTGCATGAACAGCTCAATTACAAACTTGTGAAAATTTTGCATTCATTGTAATTAAAAAATTAAAAATATAAAGCAAAAGCCCTGAGTTTATTTTGTATCGGCTAATTCAAAGTTATGTTTTGCATTCTTCAATGCTTTAATTCGTTCTATCGCTTCAGGATTTGGAAAGCTATGGGTTTGATCAGGTTTTTCAGTCATAGATACATCATAGCGAACAATACAATTTCGACCATTGGCTTTGGCTTGATAAAGAGCAATATCGGCTTGTTTAATGAGCTCATCTAAACTTTGCTCAGGTGATCTGAGTTCAGCCACTCCAACAGAAACAGTGAACTTAAGTTTAACATCGGGTTTTAAATATAACTGAGCTTGAGAGATGCTGAGACGGATTCGCTCTGCAATCATTAAACAGTCGTCAATTTGCGTTTCGGGGATCAGTGCAATAAATTCCTCACCGCCAAAGCGTGCCAAAATATCATGATGGCGCATTTCTTTACGCGCTGTATTGGCAATAATCTGTAGGACTTGGTCACCAATATCATGGCCATGCTGATCATTGATTTTTTTAAAATGATCGACATCAAACATCAGTAAGCAGGTGCCTGCCGGTGTAGGCCATTCATGGATTTTGTGCTCGGCGGCATACACAAATTGGCGGCGGTTATACAGCTGTGTCAGCTCATCTGTATGTGCAAGGTCATTTAAATTATTCAGATACCATTCGTCTAATAAGGTTCTTAAAAAAGTACGGCGACCATTAAGCGTATTGTTCCAGCTAATATAAAGACTAAACAGACAAATCGGACCAAGGGTGAGTGCAAAAATAATGGCTTGTGGCGCAGACATCAGCATAAGTGCACCAAAGCCTGCAATCACGCAAATGAAAATAGAACAATAAATCGCGGGCTTAAAACTGACTTGTATACATATATTGGCAATCAATACAAAAATTACCGAGGTATATAAGTAATTGTCGCTCCACGGGCTATTGGATTGAAGCAACATATACACCCACAGTGCCGTACTGAGCACTGTACCAATCGGCAGTACCATATCTGCAATTTGAATATTTTTTCGAACACGAATTAAATAAAAACACGCACTCATTACAAAAAATGCCAGTCCTAAGCGAAAGCCTGCGGAATACAGTTGCATGTCTGCAATCACCAGCATATCGGCAAAGTAATACAGCAAGAAAACAAGCTGAGCAATGTAATTGGCTTGAATCAGGAAATGGCGTTGTTGGTAATATTGATAGTCTAAATATGCACGGCGAAAGCAGTCTGGAATAGGCGCGTGTTTATCCCTCAACGCCATCTCAATGACATTGCGATGCTCAGCATTACGTTCTTCTGGTTTGAGTAAATGTAATGTTGATGGGTAGGGCTGAGAAGCCCCATTCAGCATAGGCCTTGCTTTTGCCACCATATAATTATTCCTGCGTGGGGCAAGATGTATTGATTATTATGGAAAATAATAAATAAAAGGTATCCCTAGAAATAGGGAATTTATATTTTGTTTTTAACAATATATGCATAAATATTAATCTAAAAACTGAAAAAAAATCAGTAGCCAATATGACCATTAATCCGAATACAGCATTAATTTAAATATGTTTTTATATGAATAACTGAATGCGACGGCTGTACTTCTTGCTTGAGTAACTGTGCTCAGAGACGATTGTGATGTCACAAAAATAAGATTGTCCTATTTATAAAATTCAGCATATTAATGGGAGTGTAGCTGAGCGATTCATAAGTCATTAATATAAGCTACATCAACCATCGCTTGAACCTGAATGGGTAAGTTTTAGGATAGAACTATGAGCAATAGCAATTATGATGAAATTTCACACTCTGATGATTGTGAAAAATATGTAAATCAATTTATTCAAAATTTCCCATTACGTCGTGCTGAAATTGGACAAGGTACGGTCATTAAGCGTGCATTACCAAGTCGTCATAAACGCATGATTGGCGCGTGGTGTTTCTTAGATCATGCTGGCCCAGTGGTGTTTCCACAAGGCGATGGCTTAGATGTTGGGCCACATCCACATATTGGCTTACAGACCTTCACTTGGATGATTGAAGGGACCATGATGCATACTGACAGTTTAGGAACGAAGCAATTGATTCGCCCGCGTCAGGTCAATTTGATGACAGCAGGCTACGGCATTTCACATACTGAAGTGGCGCCCGATACTGAAACCCACATGCATGCCGCACAGTTATGGATTGCTTTGCCTGATGATAAAATCAATATGGCACCACAATTTGATCACTATCCTGAACTTCCTGTTGTACATCATGATGATGTTGCGATCACGGTCTTAGTGGGTGAGTTTTTAAAGACCAAGTCGCCTGTGGCGGTACATACAGAGCTTTTGGGTGTCGATTTAGAAGCCAAAGACAATAGCCGCACACGTTTGCCATTAAATCCAAAATTTGAATATGGCTTTATGGCTTTGGAAGGCACGGCACACATTAATGGTCATGAATTAACTGCAGACAACATGGTGGTGCTTGAGCCAGGTCTAGAACATGTGGATATTGAAATTCATGCCAACAGCCGTGTGTTGCTATTGGGCGGCGAACCGTTTGAATCACCTATTCTACTGTGGTGGAATTTTGTTGGTCGTACCCAAGAAGAGCTGTGCCTTGCACGTGAACAATGGATAAATGCCGATGCTCGTTTTGGCACAATTCCAGACTATGAAGGCCCACGTCTCGAAGCACCTGTCTTCCCAGATAAAATGCGTGCTTCAAAATAATGAATTGATTGTGTTGAGGTTCAGCTTATAGGCTGAACCTTTCGCTTTGTACAAATAAAACAGCTGGAGAATAACAATGGGATTAATTGCGAGCGCCAAAGTTCAGACTTTAACAGCACCATGGGCTGGTCAAATTACAAGTACTCAACATACTTTACTCACAGATAAGCCAGAATCTTTTGGTGGTGGCGACACGGGCTTGGCGCCCTATGATTTTATTTGTAGTGGCCTTATTTCATGCACCATGATTACCTTACGTATGTATGCACAGCATAAGGGATTGGAGCTTGGAGAGTTTAGTGTCGAAGCTGAGTTTCATGCCAATAAAGAAGGCAAGGAATGGATTGAACGTAAATTGCATTTTCAAACACCATTGAGTGAAGAGTTACAGCAAAAAGTATTGGCCATTAGCTCGAAAACGCCTGTAACCAAAACTTTACTGCGTAGTGTAGATATCAACACCGTATTGCTTTAAGCTGGAAGGCGGGTAAAAGACTGGTATTTGCACCCAATGTGCGTGCAACCAGTTTTCGGCTTTAAATAACAATAAAAATGAGAGAGGAGTAAGTGAAATGTTGAGGCTGCATCATTTAGAAAAATCACGTTCATTTCGGATTTTGTGGGCTTTGGAAGAGCTGAATCTCGACTATCAAGTAAAATATTATCCTCGGCAGGCCGATTACTCAGGCTCACCTGAATTAAAAAAAATCCATCCTTTGGGAAAAGCACCAGTGCTAGAGCACGATGGCGTGGTGATTGCGGAATCCGCTGTCATTTTAGAGCATGTGCAAGCGCAGTTTGATACAGCCTCAAATTTCAAGCCTACAGAACTTAACGCACAGCAACAGTACCGTTATTGGATGCACTATGCAGAAGGCTCACTGATGCCTTTATTGGTGATGACCTTGGTGATGGAAAAAATGCCGACGCATGTACCTTGGCCGATTCGACCAATTGCCAAGAAAATTGGCGAAGGGGTGAAAGCCGGTTTTGTGGGGGCACGTTTGCCTGCACATATTGAATTTATGGAACAGCACTTAGCACAACATGATTATTTTGCAGATGATTTTAGCTTTGCCGATATTCAAATGAGCTTTCCGCTGATTGCATTACAAGAGCGGACAGGGCGAAGTTATCCGCAAATTCAAGCCTATGTTGAGCGCTTAAAACAGCGCCCAGCGTATCAGCGTGCACTGCAAAAAGAACGTGCTTTAGAGCAATCAGGCAAGCTTTAACTGTAGATATTTAGAAATAAAAAACGGGCGATCTGCCCGTTTTTTTATGTTGAGATCTGCCCGTGTTATACGATGCCGAAAGATTAAGAAACGTGATAAAGACGTTCTTTGGGAAACACCACTTTAAATATTGAACCTTGGTTTTCTTTAGATTCAATTTCGAGGTAGGCCTGATGTTGCATCAGTACGTGTTTTACAATCGCTAAGCCTAATCCTGTGCCACCACTTTGACGGCTACGTGCACTGTCGACGCGATAGAAACGTTCAGTCAAACGTGGTAAGTGTTTAGGGTCAATCCCGATACCCGTATCTTCCACTGTAAAATAACCATGCTCACCATCATCATGCCAGCCCATAGTCACCGTACCGCCTTTTGGAGTGTACTTAATGGCGTTGGTAATGAGGTTGCTAAAGGCGCTGGCCAGTTCACTGTCGGAGCCGATCAAGTCGCAGTGGCTATCGATGTCTAAATTGAGTGTATGGCCATAATCGACGTTATACGCATGCGCATCATCATACAGCTGGCTCATTAAGCTTGGCATTTCAATAATCTGATTTTTAGCAATTTTCTTTTCGTTTTCTAAACGTGATAACAGCAGTAAATCATTGACCAACGCATTCATACGACGGGTTTGTGCCTGCATTAAATCTAAGGCACGTTTCCAACGCGGATTTAAATCTTCTTGATCATTAAAGGTTTCGATATAGCCACTGAGCACTGTGAGGGGAGTTCGTAGCTCGTGGGAAATATTGTCGACAAAGTCTTTACGCATTTGTTCAAGATTGTGCATACGGGTGACGTCATAGGCCACCAGTAAACGACTTTCCCCACCAAAGCGGGTGAGTTTGACTTGCACATAATGGTCTTCGAGTACCGAAGATTTCATTTTTAGACCGTCGGGTGCCAAGTCCAAATTATTAAAATATTCAATAAAGCTAGGCTGGCGCAAAATAGTCAAAATATTGCGACCACGGTCGAGTCCTTGAATGCCCAATAGTTTTTCGGCTGCGGGATTCCACCATTCAATTTGGTGCATTTCATCAATTAACACCACCGCTTCAGCTAAAGCGACCAAAGATGATTGTGCACGATCAATCAAGCCCACCATTTCGGCTTGTACAATCCGTTCTTGGCGCTGTGCTCGATAGACATTAAACAACAATGCACCCCAAATTCCATGAAGGTTTGGAGGCACATCGTATGGACGGTTTGAAATCCAGTCATTGACTAAATATAAGGAACGCATTTGCTGGGCAAAAAACAGTGCAAATGCGAGCGAAATACAAATCCAAAAATATCCGATGCCAAAGCCAATCAAGGCTGCAATAAGCAGAAAAAATGCCAGCAAGCGCATGTCTTGCTTGGCAAATGTCCAGAGGCTGCTATAGCGAAACGCTTTGTGTTCTTGAGCAAGCTCTGGGACCGGGTAGGGTTCGTACATATATTTTAATTAACCTAAAACAGCATCCGCACGGGTAGAAAAACGGTAGCCTGTGCCACGGACAGTTTGTACAAAACGGTCTGCATTGTACGGTTCAAGCACTTTACGTAAACGGCGAATATGAACATCAATGGTGCGGTCTTCAATATACACATTTCCGCCCCAAACTTGGTCTAAAAGTTGAGCACGGGTATAGGCGCGCTCTGGATGAGTCATGAAAAATGCCAATAAGCGGTATTCAGTTGGGCCCATTTCTAAAATATTATTGCCAAAGCTTACACGCTGGCTCATTGGGTCTAATAATAAACCATTGGCATCAATGGTTTTTTCGCCACCTAAAGCATTCGAGCGACGCAGTACTGCTTTAATGCGTGAGACCAATTCACGCGTTGAAAATGGTTTGGTCATGTAATCGTCTGCACCTGCATCGAGACCTTGAACTTTATGGTCTTCTTCACTGCGTGCAGTGAGCATAATCACTGGAATTTCAGAGAGGTTTTCATCTCGTTTTAAGCGACGACATAAGTCGACACCGCTGACACCGCCAGGCATCATCCAATCCAAAAGAATCAGTGCAGGACGTTGGTCAACAATCATCTGATGCGCTTGACGGGCATCTTCAGCTTGTTGACATTGAAAACCTGCCATATCCAAAGAGGTATGGATCATTTCCCGAATTGGGAGCTCATCATCAACAATTAAAATGTAGTCATCTTTCACAGCGCAATACCCTATTTCATGTGTGTTAACGGCTGACCGTCTTATATTTATGACAGGCTTATTACAAAGATTAATTATGACAGTATCATTGCAGAAAAGCCCAAAATGCTGGTTTTTGCAAAGAATTGTGACAATTTTCTATACAATTTTGCTAGATTTCACGCGATGTAGGAAGCAATTGTTCCCCTAGAAATGGGGGCTGTACATCACATGAATATTTTAAATATCAATGGATTCAGAGTTATTTTCTTCTGTGTCAGTAGAAAAAGTATCGAATAAAGATAAAAACACAATGCTGCAAGATGATAAAACTTGTTCCATCGATTGTTTAAAGCCACTCATGACCCAGCGAATGGCAATTTGTGTGACATAACCATTTAAGCCTGAAGCCACTAAGGAAATTTCGTCCTCAGTTTTTTTAATATGTGGCATGCTCAGCATGACAAAGGCTTGAATCATTTGGTCAAAGCGCGCCATGGTTTCATGAATGGTGGCTTGGTTGTGGAGTTCTTGCACCAACATGGCGTCGATATAAATAATACGTGCCATACGTGGATCATTTTTGAGTGTAGTTAATAGTGCAGTCAGTCCAGATTCGATCATTTTTTTGGGATCAGCGGAGGCCTGAACAATCGCTTGCATAACGTTTTGTTGTAGTTGATCGATCAATTGTAAAAAAATAGTTTGAAATAGATTTTCACTTTTTTTAAATGACTCATAAAAATAGCGTTCAGTCAGCTTGGCTTCATTACAAATGTCTTTTACCGTCACTGAAAAAAAGCCCTGTGTACCATAGGCTTCAATTCCAGCTTCAATCAGTTTTTCACGGCGCTGTTGCTTGCGTTCGGATAAGGATAGACCTTTAAATTGACGTTCTTTGGTCTTTTTTATGGTTGGTGTTGCTACCCGCTTTTCTGTTTCAGTCATCGGCCACATGCGCCCATTTTCAATCTATTCTGGCGCTATCTTAACAACAAATTGGCATTTGACCTATGGTCTGGTGTTTACAATCTGAATGTCTATCGCGTCCCAATATGATATTGACAATATAAATTGTCAAAACTATATTGAATTTAAATTGGTACAGATCAGGCCATTCGGCCCATCATGTTATTCGTTTGCGCATGCACGAAAAAAAGGACAACACATGAAAAATTTTAAAAACAAAGTGGCAGCAATTACAGGCGCAGGTTCTGGTATTGGGCAACAACTGGCAGTTTTATTGGCAAAGCAGGGCTGTCATCTTTCATTAAGTGATGTGAATGAGCAAGGCTTGGCAACAACACTTGAATTAATTAAAGACAGCAATGTGCGTGTAACCACCAAAAAAGTGAATGTGGCTAAACTGGATGAAGTTCGTGCTTGGGCACAAGACACCGTGCAAAATCATGGGTCAGTCAACATGATTTTTAACAATGCAGGCGTGGCTTTAGGCTCGACCGTTGAAGGCGCGAGTTATGAAGAACTTGAATGGATTGTTGATATTAACTTTTGGGGCGTTGTGTATGGCACTAAAGAATTTTTACCGCTCATCAAAAAAACCGGTGATGGTCACATCATTAATATTTCAAGCTTGTTTGGCTTAACAGCACAACCGACGCAATCGGCATATAACGCAACTAAATTTGCAGTGCGTGGTTTTACTGAGTCATTGCGTCAAGAGTTGGATATGGAAAACAGTGGCGTGAGCGCGTTGTGTGTACATCCAGGGGGTATTCGTACCAATATCGCCAATGCAGCCAAGATGAATGACAGCTTGAAGAGCTTGGGCATGAACCCTGAAAAGTCTGCAAAATCTTTTAATAAATTATTGCGTTGCCCACCTGAAGAAGCTGCGCGTCAAATTTTAGAAGCGGTGCAAAAAGACAAACGTCGTTTATTGATTGGTAACGATGCAAAAACATTAGATTTAATTCAACGTATTTTACCAACGGGATACCAAAAAATTACCGCTTTGGCGACCAAAATAGGCAAGGGTAAATAAGCCCAGTTTTCAGTCTATGTTGTATAAAAGCCCTGCAATTGCAGGGCTTTTGAGTTTTTAAAGAGGGCATAAATGTAGCCACTTTCGCAGTACAGGAATTTAGTTATCTGAAATCGAGTATAAGAATGTCAAAAAATTGACAGATTGGAATAAGCAAACTGTTCATGATGAGTTCACAGACAAGCAGTCTTAACAATTTTAATAAATGAGGAACTGATCATGGGCTACCAATTTCAACACATTCAAGTTAAACCCATTAATGGGCGTATAGGTGCGGTGATTGAAGGCGTGACACTTTCGGCTGATCTTGAAGATGCCGTTGTTCACGAAATTAATCAGGCTTTACTGCAACATAAAGCGATTTTCTTTAAAGGCCAACAGCATTTAGATGACGCGTCACAAGAAGCATTTGCAGCGCGTTTGGGGACGCCACTCAATCATCCGACTGTGCCCGTGAAAGATGGTTCTGCACATATTTTAGAAATTGATTCACGTGGTGCACGTGCCGATGCATGGCATACAGACATCAGCTTTATTGAAGCTTATCCAAAAGCATCAATTTTACGTAGTGTGGTCGCACCTGAAGTGGGTGGCAATACGGTATGGGCCAATACATCGACCGCTTATGATGATTTGCCAGCAGAGCTGAAAATTTTAGCGGATAGTTTACGAACGGTGCATAGTAATAGCTATGACTATGCAGCAAAAGCCAGCATTCCACCAGAAGTACTGGCACGTTATAAAAACTATTTCAATTCGACAGAATATGAAACAGAGCACCCTTTGGTACGTGTACATCCTGAAACAGGTGAAAAAACCCTATTGCTAGGCAGTTTCTTTAAAAACTTTGTTGGCTATAGTTCGTCTGAATCGCGCCGTTTATATGATTTGTTCCAAAGCTATGTGGAAAAATTAGAAAATATTGTGAGTTGGCGTTGGGATGCAGGTGATATTGCCATTTGGGATAACCGTGCAACACAACATCGTGCAATCAATGATTATGGCGATCAGCATCGTGTGGTGCGCCGTGTCACTTTAGAAGGGGATACGCCAGTAGGTGTAGATGGTCAGCCAAGTAAAGTGCTACGTAAAGATGTGAAAGAAGATATTTCAAATCTACGCTATAGCAGTGAAAACGGCATTTATGAAAAAGCTTCATAAATAAAGCTGTTGTAATGTAAAACTTTGCATTTAATATGCAAAACAATACAGAATTAGTGATTCGATAAGCTTAAGTTATCCATCTAATATAGAATAAAAATATATTGGATGGATTAATTTATGCTTAATTCTGATTTAAATAAAAATATTAAAAATAATGTTTTAAAAAATAATTTCAAAACATTATCTGAATATAAAATTGATGAAATAAATCGACATTCAGTCATTAAGAAATATCAAAAAGGTGATTTGATTTTAAATAAAGAAAACTGTAAGGAATCGATTTACATTTTGCTCGATGGGATTATCCAAATTGGATATTTAAGCCCATTGGGGCGTTTTCATGCCTTTAATTATTTTTCTGAAAAAAGCCCAATGAATTTGGCAGTATGCATTAATCAACAAGCCATCGATTATAATTTTTATGCTTTTAATCAGGTGAAAGTATTGCAAATTCCAATGTCATTTTTTGAACAAGAAATTAAAAATAACAATAACTTAATGCATGATGCTTTGAGCATCATTAGCGTGCGCATGCAACAATTACTAGAGCAAATGAAGTTTTTGCAAGTTGCTAATTTACATCAAAAAGTATGTAAGATCATCATTGATCTGTCGCAGCAGTATGGTACGGCGCATCGCTTAGGCACCGAAATTCAATTAAAAATATCGCAACACGATTTGGCCGATTTATTGTCTTCTTCTCGGCAAACGATTAATAAAGAAATTAAACAACTTTCTGAGCGTGGGGTGATTTTTTGGCAGTATGAAAATATTATTGTGAAAGATGATGGTTATTTAAAATCACAGGTAAATTGGATTTAGTTTATATTTTATAAAATAAGATATAAAAATCAATTTTAATTATTTTTTATTATTTAATAAATCGGTCATATTAAATTCCAACTAAAACAACAGGAATTTAAAATGACTATTCAATCCATTAATGTGCGTAACCAAATTAAAGGGACGATTCAAGAAATTGTAAAAGGAGATGTCGTTTCTGAAGTCGATGTGGTGACCGCATCGGGTGTGTTTACTTCAGTAATTACCACGCGCTCTGTCGCGGAATTAGATCTTCAAGTCGGTAGCCAAGTGATTGTGCTGATTAAGTCGACCGATGTGTCACTTGCGAAACTGTAGGTGAACATCGTTTATGAGCCAGTCCATTATTCAACCGATACGTTTAGGTACATTTGCTTTAACGCTTTTAAGTGCAAGCATTGGCATCAGTCATGCCGAAACTGATATTGGTCAATTACAACAACAGGTTGCCCAGTTAGAGCAATCTTTAAAACAATTAAAATCAGAATTGGGTCGTATACAAGGGGGGAGCGCTACTACGCCTAAAGCGGTTTCCGCGGATGGTGCAGATGAGCTGAGTGCAACAGATGATTCAAATGCAGAAGAGGATGCCACTGGACAAAATTTTGTGACCCAAGCCGAGCTTCAAGGCCTGCAAAGTGATATTGAAAACTTTAAGTACCAAGTGCAACGTGACCGAGATACCAAAACCGCACTTTCTACTCGCCAGCTGTTAATCAATGGCGTTGTACAAGCTAAGGCATCTTATAGCGATGAAGCACAACTGGTGCAACCGCAAGGGCAAAATACCGGCGCTGCGGTCAATAACCGCCGTTCGTCATTTGACTTGGGTGCGGTGCAAATTGGCTTTGCAGGCAATCTGTTTAAAGACTATGAGCAAGGCAAAAACCTCGACTTTAATTTGCGCTTTGGTACGTCCCCACAAACGGGCACCAACAACAGTTATCTGAATCTGCTAGATGCGCAGTTAATTTATAACGCGCTTCCGACTTTAAGTGCCGATACGGGTCGTTTGAGTGTGACTTTGGGCCAGCAACTTCTGCCATTTGGCCAAGAAGTGCAAGCGACTGAAGACTTAAAACCAACCATTAATAATGCGCTGTTTAGCTTGCCGGGCTATGGCTATGGTTTAGCACTGCGTGAAGTGGGCCTGATTGTGCGTGGAGATGCCTTTCCAACCGTGGATTATGGCTATAACTACCGTTCACCAATGTTGAGTTATGCCTTTGGCTTAGTGAATGGCAATGGTGCAAACAAATCAGACGATAACGATGACAAAAACTTTATTGGCCGTCTGCGCTATACCTTGCCTGCTGAGTACAACTCATGGTTGCGTGAACTGAGCTTCGGGGTGTCGTGGTATCAGGGTAAGAGCAACTTGTTTGACACCACAGGTGCTTCAGCCGCCTTTGCAGGTAAAGGCGATGTACTGCGTAAAGGCTTTGATCTTTATTACAACCATCATCCTTTTGGGGTGACCTACGAATATGTGCAGGGTGAAGATCAAACCTTTAATCCACAATCCGCAACTGTGTATAAGCGCGAAAGTGAATCACATACTGGCACACTGTTTTGGAACTTTGGTGAGCAATTTGTTAAAGGTTTTCGCAACCAAGGGCGCTATGACGACTGGTGGCCGAAGTCTTATCAAGCCTTTTACCGTTTTGACAGCATTGACCGTGATAAGAATGCCGTCAATCAAAGCATTGATATTCATAGCTTAGGTTTAAATGCATTTTTTGCAGAAACCACGAAATTCCAAATCAATTTGAATCATGTAAATAACGAAATTAGCAATAAAACCTATAACGAGTTGGTCGCACAGCTCCAATACGGCTTCTAAATTTTTAAAAATAATGAGGAATCATCTCTATGAAAACGTGGTCTAAAATTTTATTTACTAGTGCGATTGCTGTAGCGACGCTGGTGCCTGCAGTACAGGTGTTTGCTGCTGAAGCAAAACCGACGGTAATCCGCCTTGCCTCGCCTTTAGTAGGCTCAGGCAACCGTCCTGTTGGTTATGGTAGTTACTATGCCACGACGCAAACTTTAGGTTTACTAGAAAAAGAATTCCAAAAAGATGGCATAAAAGTCCAGTGGAACAACTTTAAAGGCGCAGGCCCTGCCATTAATGAGTCTTATGCCAATGGTTTAGTAGATATTACTTGGCTTGGCGATTTGCCAGCATTAATTGGTAAAGCCAGCCGTTTAGATACCAAATTGATCGCGATTGGTGGCACACATGACAATACCTATTTGGCGGTGCCGCCAAGTTCTCAAGCCAAAACTTGGGCCGACTTAAAAGGCAAACGCATTGGCTTTTTCCGTGGTACAAGTTTGCATTTGGCGCTGTATCAAATTATTAAAAAATATGGCTTGACCGAAAAAGACTTTCGCTTTGTCAATGTGGATGGTGCGGTGGGCTATGCTGCTTTGGCCAGTGGAGATTTAGACGCTATTTTTAGTAATCAGTCTTTATTTCCTGTGGTGGACCGTGGCATTGCCAAAATTATTTATAGCTCTAAAAAAGAGCCGACCAATTTACAAAGCTCAGGCTATGTTTTGGTGAGTTCAAAGTTCGAACAAAAATATCCAGAAACAGTGCAACGAGTTGTGAATGTGCTGGTAAAGCAGGCAGCGTGGGAGTCTGAGCAGAAAAACCGTGAGGCACTCTTCAAGCTGTGGTCGAAATCGGGTCTGTCTTATAGCACCTTTGTACGTGCCAATGAAGGTGTCGATTTAAAGCAACATAGCGATCCTGTGATTGATGCTGCCAGTATTAGCTTGCTTAAGCAAAAACTCAAAGCGGGTCAGGACTTAAAACTGATTCGAGGCAACATTGATGTGGATACATGGGTTGAACCAAAGTATGTCAATAATGCGATCAAGAGCCTGAATCTGCAAAACGTATGGGGTAAATGATCACCCCGCGGGTGAAGGAGAAAAAATGATGCTCAAGGACATAGAACTGGATGCATCCAAGACTGGACTTGAGCAGGTGGCGTCACCTGCATTTAAAAACCTGTACAGTTTTGTGAAAAATAGTAGTGCTTTACGTTGGGTGATTGGGTTGATTTTCCCTGTGCTGTTGCTGTTTTTATGGCAAATCGCAGTGGAAAAAAGCTGGGTTAATCCCTTGCTCTTACCTGCACCTGATTTGGTATGGACTGCACTTAAAGATTTATACAGCAGTGGAGAGCTGTGGAGCAATTTAAAAGTCAGCCTGAGCCGTATTGGTTATGGTTTTAGTGCGGGCATTATCGTGGCTTTAGTCTTAGGCCTAACCATGGGGCTATCACGTCGAGCGGAAGCTTATATTTGGCCGACTTTTAAAATTATTAATTTAGTCCCTGTGGTGGGTTGGATTCCCTTGCTCATTTTATTGGTGGGGATTGATGAAGCCTTAAAAATTATTTTAATTGCCAAAGCTACCCTCGTACCGATGACCATTAATGTATTTAAAGGCGTACGCAATATACCGACACAGCTGAGTGAAGTTGCTGAAGTGTACCAGTTAAGCCCGTGGTCTAAATTCAAAAACCTAGTTTTACCTGGTGCATTTCTGAGTTTTATTGGTGGCTTACGCTTATCCCTTGCCAGTGCGTGGGGCACCTTGGTGGCCGTAGAGCTGTTGGCTTCAAGTGAAGGCATTGGTTACGTAATGGTGTATGGACGGCAGATTTTTCAGTTAGATGTTGTATTGGCAACAGTGATTGTCATTGGTCTGGTTGGATTCGTTTTTGATGCCTTGATTCGCTTACTGCAACGTCAGTTCAGCGGATGGAATCAACAAAGTTAAATGGAGAATGATGCATGAGAAAGTTTGATTATCGTGGTGCAGTCATTCCATTGGCTTTGCTACTGATTTGGCAATTGGTTTCGGCTTTAAATTGGGTGGATGCAGCGCTCTTACCTGCACCGAAAGCTGTGTTAGCTGTATTGATTGAGGCTGTCCAATCGGGTGAGCTGTATGAAAATGTCGGGTCGAGTTTATTACGTAATACGGCGGGATTTGTGATTGGCGGTGTGCTCGGAGCTGTGTTGGGTTTGTTATTAGGGCTCAATATTTGGTTAGACCGCATATTTTCACCCACTTTAAATGCCATTAAGCATGTGGCGATTTTTGCATGGATACCCTTAATGATTATGTGGTTTGGCAATGCTGAAAAATCGAAAGTGATTTTTATTGCATTGGTGGTGTTTTATCCCGTGTTTTTTAATACCTACGATGGGGTGAAAAATGTGCCTACTAAAGTGAAAGAAGTCGCGCTCATTTTTAAACTTAACCCTCTACAACGCTTTTTAAAAGTCATTTTACCTGCGGCCGCACCGAGTATTTTTGCAGGTTTGAATATTGCCTTGGTGTTCTCTTGGGTGGCCACAGTTGGGGCGGAATACTTTTTTATCGCCGCGCCTGGGGTAGTGAATCCAATTTTAGACGGCCAAAACCTATTTCAAATGGAAGTCGTGCTGTATGGCATGCTGATTATTGGAGCAGTCGGTCTACTGTTTTCTAAAGCTGCGCAATATTTTGAAAATTACAACCTACGCTGGCGCCAGGATGCCAATAAATAAAACAATGAGGATAGACACATGAATCAAGTCGTTAATTTTTCCAACCCAGTAGCCAGCTCAGTCAAAGGTCAGGTACAGATCCAACAGCTCAACAAGTTTTTCCCTAAAGAGGGTGAGCAATTACAAGTTTTAGAACAAATTAATTTAAATATTCAGTCAGGCGAATTTATTAGTATTGTGGGCAGCAGTGGCTGCGGTAAATCAACATTACTCCGCTTGTTGGTTGGGCTGGACGCTGAGTTTCAGGGCAAAATTTTGATTGATGGCGAGCCAGTTAAGGGCACCAGCTTAGAACGCGGTATTGTGTTTCAAGACCATCGTTTATTTCCATGGTTGAATGTCGAGCAGAACGTGGCATTGGCCCTAGAAAAGAGCACTCTATCTAAGGCAGAAAAGCAAGAGTTAATCGATTATCATCTGGAATTGGTACAGCTCAGTGGCTTTAAAAAGGCCTATCCAAGCCAGCTTTCTGGCGGGATGAGTCAACGTGTTGCGATTGCACGGAGTCTGGTTAATCGACCGCAAATTTTACTATTAGATGAGCCTTTTGGTGCATTAGATGCATTAACCCGTGCCAACTTACAGCAAGAGCTGCAACGAATTTGGCAGACTGAAAAGATCACCAGTATTTTGGTTACACACGATGTTGAAGAAGCGGTTTTACTTGGCGATCGTGTTGTGGTGATGGAACCACATCCAGGCCGTATTAAGCGTATTGTTAATGTCGATTTGGAGCGTCCACGTAAACGTGAAGATTTCCGTTTGGCGGCCATTAAAAATGACATACTACGGGACTTTCAAGATGTTACACAGCATCTGCCACATGAATTGGAGCAGTTTAAAGTGGCATGGTAAGCAGCTCTTCCAAACGTCGATAGCACATTTAAAAGCCCGCAATATGCGGGCTTTTAATACAGCGAGGATTGGTTTTTTATATTTTACGCTGGCTTAGGATGCCTGCGCTTGTTGATGCTGTATCGCATGTTGGTTTTCAGGACGTTTCAAACCCAAGTTTTCTCGCAGGGTGCTTCCTTCATATTCGGTGCGGAATAAGCCACGACGTTGTAACTCAGGCACAATCAGTTCCACAAAATCAATTAAACCTGCAGGTGTAGACGGCGGTAAAACATTAAATCCATCTGCAGCCTCATTTTCAAACCATTCCTGCAGCTGATCGACCACTTGTTCAGGTGTACCAATTAAAGTCCAATGGCCACGTGCCGAGGCAACGTATTCATATAACTGGCGAATGCTAAACTGATGCTTATGCGCAATATCAATCATCATTTGCTGACGGCTGGTGAAGTTAATTTCACTTTGCTTGAGTTCTGGGAAGGGCGCATCTAAATCGAATTGAGATAAATCAATATGGCCTGCTAGACCAGAAAGCAGTCCCAAGCCTACATCGGGATGAATCAGACTGTTTAAAAGCTGATATTTTTCCTGCGCTTCCTGTTCGGTTTTGGCTACAAATACTGAAACCCCTGGCATGATTTTCAAGTCATCGGCATGGCGGCCGTATTTGGCTAAACGCGATTTCACATCGCGGTAGAAGGCTTGCGCATCGCTCAAGTCTTGTTGCGCGGTAAAAATCACTTCGGCATATTTGGCTGCCAGCTCTCGGCCATCTTCAGACTGCCCAGCTTGTACAATAACTGGATAGCCTTGTGGTGGGCGCGGGACATTTAATGCGCCTTGAACTTGAAAAAATTTGCCACTATGCAAAGGTTCATGCAGTTTACTGGCATCAAAAAATTGTCCGCTGGTTTTGTCATATTTGAAGGCATCATCTTCCCATGAATCCCATAATTTTTGCGTGACCTGAATAAATTCATCGGCACGTTCATAGCGGATGGTTGCATCTGGGTGGGCATTTGTGCCAAAGTTACGGGCAGTGTCGGGCGAAAAAGTGGTGACCACATTCCATGCGGCGCGGCCTTTGCTAATATGGTCTAAAGAGGCATATTTTCGCGCCAGTAGATACGGCTCTTCATAGGTGGTGGATGCAGTGGCAATAAAGCCGATATGTTGGGTGACCGCGGCCAAGGCTGCAAATAAAGTCACAGGTTCAAAGCCTACGGCTTTGTCGGTATAGCCAATGCTACCTTTATGCTGGGATGCGCCGTGGCTCCAGTTGACAGAAAGGCCATCTGCAAGAAAATAAGCGTCAAATAAGCCTTGTTCTGCGGTTTTTGTCAGTTCAATTATATAATCAAGACTTAGGTGATCTTGCGGGCGGGACTGCGGATGTCGCCAGCCTGCAGCATGTTGTGAGGTTGCTGGAATAAAAGCACCCAGTTTAATTTTTCGTTGCGTCATGCGACTTCCCTTATTATTACTATCTATTGATAACAAGGGGTTATAACAAGGAATTTATAGTGTGATAAATACGATAAAATTCAATCCTTATCAAGAATATGCATGAAGCGCTGAACACTGGATTCACAAGTTTTTTAGTCAGAATAAATCCATATAGAGTAGGCGTGTTATACCAGCTTTTGTACCGCTTTCTTTTTCCAGACCAGCTGATAATACAGGCCTTGTAGAATGCAAAGACTCACAAAGGCCAGCGCATAAGCATACCAAATCCCTTTTAAGCCCCACCATTCGCTAAATAAGTAAGCACAAGGCACTTCAATCGCAATAATAGCCACAATATTAATGATCATAGGAACAGTTACCGTACCGCTGGCACGCATGATTGAGGCAAAAATTGCACTGGCACCAAAGAAGATAATCGACCACAGTACAATAAATAGCAGCTCTTGGCCCAATACCACCACCTTTGGATCGGTAATAAACAGCGCCATCAAATATTTAGAGAATAAATAGGCCAGAATCACTAAAGTGCCAGTAAAAAACAAGTTCATCCATAATGCGGTGCGTTTGACTTTATTGAGCAAATTGGCATGCCCAGCACCAATGGCTTGGGCTGCAAATATAGAGGCTGCAATCGAAATAGACAGCGCTGGGAACTGAATATAATTGAGCACCTGATTGACTGCGCCATAAGCGGCTGTGGCATCTGCGCCGTAACGGTTGACCAAACCAACAATCACCAAGCCTGCGACGGAAGTGGTGACCATTTGAATGCCCGTAGGTATGCCTAAGCGTAAAATAATTTTGCTCAGTTCTGGTTGATAGCGGATATGTCGCAATAAGGATGCGTCTAAACGTAGCGGATGTTGCTTTTTGTTTAAATAAATATATAAAAAAATTAGCGCAATCAAAAAGCCGATAGAGGTTGCAATGGCAGGGGCGATAATTCCCAGTTGAGGAAATCCGAATTTACCTGCAATCAGAATAGGGGTAATGATTAAGCCTGTACCAATGGTCATGCCTGAAGCAATCAGTGGAGTTGTACTGTCGCCAACACCACGCAAAATAGAGCTGTAAATAATATAAATAAACAGCAATGGACTTCCTGCCAGCATCCACTGTACATAGGGAATCGACAGATGCAAAACATCGGGAGCAGTACCGAGTGCAAGTAAAATATACTTCGCGCACACGACCCCGAATATAGCAATCAACGTTCCACCAGTCAGAGTCATAAACAGCGTGGTACCCACAACGCGTTGGACTTTTTCTAGATTATTTGCTCCCCATGCCTGACCGACCAACACCGTCGCACCAGAAGAAAGACCAATTACAAAAGCCATCAGACAAAACAAAATTGGGAAAAATACCGACACGGCAGCAATGGCATGCACGCCCAGCATTTGCCCAACAAAGACCGTATTCACTGTGCCAGATAGGTTTTGTAAAATATTGGTGGCAATCAGCGGAATTAGGAAAAATAAAAAAGATTTCCATAAGGTCTGTTGGCTGTCGATGGGCCGATGTTGGGACATGTGCAATCCTGTGCTGTATTTTTTTTAAACTACGGATCTAACCTTAACAGGTCTGGATTAAAAAAAGCTTATTGATCAAATAATTTCATTTGTTGTTTTGCAACCAGCAGTATTGGAGCCAAGCTTATACTTGGCTCAGAATCTCGCCTGCTTGGCGGAGTGTTTGATCCTTTTTAGCAAAGCAAAAACGAATCAAACGTAAGTCTTCAGGAGGCTGTTGGTAAAACACGGAAACAGGAATCGCCACAATTTTATGTTGTTCAGCCAAATATTGGCACATTTCGCTGTCATTCAGGTCGGGTCGAATGGCACTGTAATCGAGGTTTTGAAAATAAGTGCCCGCAGCGGGATGCCATTGAAAACGTGAGTTTTGCAGACCCGCATTAAATAAATCGCGTTTGGCCTGATAAAAGTTTGCAAGTTCTGCAATATGTTCAGGATGCGTTTGCATAAAGTTGGCCAATGCCAGTTGTATGGGGGTAACCCCGCAGAAATTGGTAAATTGATAAACCTGACGAAACAAAGTCATTAAGTTCTTGCAGGCAACACAATAGCCAGTTTTCCACCCCGTGACATGAAAAGTCTTACCAAAGGAGCCCACTACAAAACTGCGTTCACGTAATTCTGCAAAAGACAGTGCAGAATAATGCCGTTGCCCATCATAAATCAGGTGCTCGTAGACCTCATCCGACAGCACAATGATCTGTGTATCTTGAATCAAATCAATTAAGGCGAGCCAATCAGACTTTGCCCAAACTGCACCTGTAGGATTATGCGGTGTATTCACAATAATCATACGAGTTTTGGGGCCAATCGTTTGCCGTACAGCAGACCAATCGACCTCAAAGGTTGGCGCTTTTAGGTTGATGTGAATTGGTATACCACCTGCTAATTTTACACTTGGCGCATAACTGTCATAACTAGGGTCAAAAATAATCACTTCATCGCCCGCATGTACAACAGCTTGAATTGCACTAAAAATGCCTATCGTTGCACCCGGTGTGATGGTGATGTCCGTAATGGGGTCTAAGCTGATTTGATCGCGTTGCTGAAATAAGTTGACCAATTGCTCACGTAGGGCCAAAAGGCCGTCACCTGGTGCATATTGATTAAATCCATCCTGCGTGGCCTGACTTAAAGCATCTAAGAGTGCTGGTGGTGCTGGAAAGTCTGGAAAGCCTTGTGACAGGTTGAGCGCATTTAAGCGTTGTGCCAAAGCACTCATTACACTAAAAATAGTAACGCCCTGCGCAGGGAGTTTGGATTCAATCTGGATCATGCCGATGACATTGATAAATAATGAGATAGCTCAGTTTAGCAGTCTACATCTATGGCTAAAAGCGGAATTAAAGATAATCTTATGCAACGAAATGTCGTTGAATGACTGCATAAAAATGCAAAGTCATATAAAAATCACTAGACTAAAAAAAGTACATTTCTTAGAATGCGCGCATAAATAAAATGAACTCAAAAATTAAAATGCTAAAAACAATCTATTCCCTCATTGAGAATTTTGGCCTTAGTGTACAAAAGCGAGCGCTCCATATTCATTTTTCGAATGAAACACTCAATAGCCAAGTTTTTATCCAACGTATTGATGGTGAACATCGTATTAACCAAGGCCTTAGTGCGAATTTACTTTGCCTATCTACCAATGCACAAATTCCATTAAAGCAGTTTATTGGTAGTCGTGTCGCAATAGATCAAGTGACAGACTTGGGGCAACTCTACCGAACGACGGGCGTGATTACTGCAGCCAGTCAAGGGCAGAGTGATGGGGCTCTAACGGTCTATCAGTTGACTATAGAAGATGCGACAGCTTTATGGCATAAGCGCCGTAATAGCCGTGTGTTTATGAATAAAAGCGTACGTGACATTACGGAAATTTTGTTTAGTGAATGGCAACAAAAAAGTGCCTTATTTGCATCCAGCCTAAGTTTAAATTTAGATGGTCTTAGTCGTGAATACGCCGTACGACCTTTTAGTATGCAAGCCAATGAAAGCGATTATGCTTTTCTTACACGACTTTGGCGTAGTGAAGGCATTAATTGGCTCATTGATGAAAAAGAGCTGACAGTGCCAGTTTCTGCCAGCCCAATGCAAGCACAGGTCTTACGTTTGATCGACCATAATCAAATTTTTTCAGCTTTAGCACGCCAATCAATTCGCTTTCACCGCAGTCATGCGACAGAGCGTATGGATACGGTGACCAGTTTTGTCGCACAGCGTTATTTACAATCGACAGCCATACAAACACAGCGTTGGCAAGCACAGTCTTTAGCACAAGATCAGAGCCATCCACTCTTGAGTGCGCATGTTTATAGTGAACAACATGACAATGAAACCCTCAGTTTAGAGCAGGCATGGACGTTGAGTTCTGCATGGACTACTGATTTAAATGGTGAAGATCAGGCCACGCAAACAAACTCAGCACAATTAGAACAAACCAACGTACAACTGAATCAATATCAAGCATTAACGGCCAAATATTTTGTTGCGCATAGCAGTGTGCGTGATGCACAGGTGGGATATTGGTTTCGTTTAACCGATCATCCCGAAATTGATCAGCATCAGGGCTCAGATTGTGAGTTTTTAATTTTAGGCAAACAGTTTTATAACCAAAACAACTTACCTAAAGATATCGCAATCCAGCTTGAAAGCTTATTAAGCCGTAGTCGTTGGCAAGCGAAAAATGATGAACGCCAAGCCAATGAACTGTATGTGGTGCGCCGTACGATTGCGGTCGTTCCTGAATATGATCCATTACAACACCGCCCGATGGCTTATCCACAACGTGCAAAAGTGGTTGGACCTGAAGGGGAAAGTATTCATGTTGATGCTTGGGGACGTATTAAAGTCCGTTTCAACTTTACCCGAACGGATGATCATAGTCATGACGGCGGTGCAGGCAGCAATGACAATGATACCGACTCTGCTTGGGTGGATGTATTAACGCCATGGGCGGGCGAGGGTTATGGTGCACGTTTTCACCCACGGATTGGGGAAATCGTGGTAATTGACTTTTTTGAGGGAGATGTCGATCGGCCTTTTGTGGTTGGACGCATCCATGAAGCTGAGCGTCACCAGACCATGTTTGATGTCAAAGGTCAGCTACCAGATACCAAAAAGCTCAGTGGTATACGTTCGCAAGAAGTGGGCGGTAGTGGCTTTAATCAACTGCGCTTTGATGACACAACTGGGCAAATTAGTACGCAGTTACAAAGTAGCCACGCAGCAACACAGCTGAATTTAGGTAATCTGAGTCATCCTAAAGATAAAGAACAAAGCAATGGTCGTGGCGAAGGTTTTGAACTACGCACGGATGCCTTTGGTGCTGTTCGAGCGGGTCGTGGTATGTTGATTAGTACCTATGCGCAGGAAAATGCCATTGCGGACCACTTGGAAGCGGCCAAAGCGCAGACGTTGCTGAGTCAAGGTCAGGAAAGCATGAAAATGCTCAGCAGTATTGCCGTGAAGCAGCAAACAGATGCGTTGAATGTTATAGGTCGTTTGCCAAAACTGATTCAGTCCTTAGAACTTAAAAGTACTTCAGAAGCCTTAATGACAACAGTCGGTTTATTTAAAAATGACTTGGCAGAAGATCCGCTGAATGCTTTAAAAAATTGCAAAGGTTTTATTCAAGATATCGGCGCGATTACTAAAGATGTGAAAGGCACGGTAAAGCAGTTCAAAGCCTATTTTGAAGATGCTGAGGAAGCTTTTGATAATTTGAAGGGCGTGATTGAAAAGCTTGAAGAACATGGTGCCGATCAGCTGAAGGATCGGGTCGCGCAAATTAAAAAACAGCTCAAAGATGATCCACTGAAATCGTTGAAAGAAATTGGCAAAATTGTTGAAGACATCAAAATCAATCCAGATGAAATGATCATTGGCGGTGGCTTTGGCAAGCCAGAAATTTTTACGCCAACAAAGGCCTTAGCGCATGTGAAAGGCTTTATGGAGAGCTATAGCCAGAATTTAGAAAGTTCTTCAGACCCAAAACAGCAGGAACAGGGCAAGCTGTTTAGGCAAGCTTTAATGTTGTTGGCTTCACCCAACGGCATTGCAATGACTACACCTGAAGATATTGTCATGCAGGCTTCGCAGGATATTGCTGAGAGTGCACAAGGTTCAGTGAATGTGAGTGCACAAAAAAATATTGTGCATCATGCGCAAGATAAAATAAGCCTATTTGCGGCGCAAAAAGGCTTAAGTGCTTATGCGGCTAAGGGCAAAGTCGAGTTGCAGGCACAGGATGATGCGATTGAGGCGATAGCCCGTAAAGTGATTAAGCTTATTTCCACTGAAGATAAAATTGAATTGACCAGTCCAAAAGAAATAGTGCTGACGGCAGGCGGTTCACAGTTAAAAATTAATGGCGATGGCATATTTGCTATAACAGGCGGTAAGTTTGAGAGTAAGGCGGGACAGCATAGTTTTGTGGGGGGGAGTAAAGTCAGTTATGAAGTGCCTCAGCTGCCGAATGCTTCGATTTATAGTAATAGATTAGATGTGTATGACTTATTTTGGCAGAGTGATTTTAGCCAGCTTAGTTTCAAAGCTTTTATACCTGAGACGAACGCAGTGATCAGCGGTGGGATTGATGAGCATGGTCGAACTGGAAAGATTTCAACGGCTGATCCTTCAAAGGTTCAAATCTTAGTAGGTATGGATGATGAATGGGGGTTAAGTATTGATGGTTATGATGTAGATGAACTCATTGATCAAAATAATAATTAAGGTATAAAAATATGTCTAATAAAGCTTTAGTAACAGTACAAATTCTAGATGCTCTTGGTAACCCAATACCTAAGATTCACTATCAAGTTAGAAATCAGAAAACAGATCAGCATGTTGTAAAAGGTATCACTAATTCAAAGGGCTGTTTTTATGAAATTCAGCGGGACAAAGGAACGGTTTTAGATGTATATGTGAAAAATCTATTTGATGATGGTATGAAAAAAGTCAAATCTTTTACTCTGTCAAAAGATCGAATGTTAGTTAAGGTAATTAGTCCAAAATTGCTTATAGATTTAAAAACTTTAGAAAATAATGGTAAACAAGGTGGTTATAAGCGCAAGACGCATATAGTTCAGAAAGGAGACACCTTAACTTCGATTGCACAAAAGTATCAGACTACAGTTAGGGCATTAGACGTTCTAAATAACCTTGAAAATAAAAATAAAATTAGCATAGGCCAAATTATTAAATTGCCAGTTAATACGCCAGCAACAGGCAATAAAAGCAGTCAGGATAAGAAACCGCAGCCGATTAAAAAGCAGCCAGAGAAGACCAAGTCTCAAAAATCAGCACCACCTAAACATGATGAAAAGAAAGCTAATCAATCATCAGAATCTAAGTTAGATGATTATAAAAATAAGGCATTGGAAAAGCTTAATGAATGGTATGAGGATGGGAAAAAAGCTTTAACTGAAGCTGTTAAAATTGAAATGAAAGAGGACAGAAGTCAGGATGGAGGTACTCCCAAATCTGATACATCAAATTTATGCAAGTCATCGCCTCAATGTATTTCAAGTGGGCAAAGTGAATTAATACGGGAAATTAATATCCGTTTAGCTGGCTTTGGCGGTGCTTTACCTACTGATAAATTTACTCCTTTAACTGAAGCTTGTATCAAACAGTTTCAGAGGGATTATATGGGGGTTCCTGAAACAGGAAAGATTTGCGGAACCCTACTTTCAAGTTTAGATAAATTTCGTGATGAATATGGAATATCTAAATTCATGGAATCTTTTAAATGTCCATGTGGAAAATGTAGTGGATTTGGAAAGGCGAGAAGTGGCACATTTACATTTGAAAGTTTTCAGAAGAATACTAATACTTATATTAAAGTTCAAAAGACATTAACAGAACCCAAAGGTATGCATCGAAGTCTAATATGGGGGCTGAAGGCTATGGAGTTTTATTTTAGTAAGAAAGAAAATCCTAGGGGATATAAGATTTCTGGCATTTCTTCTGGTTATAGATGTGTAGATAATAATTTAAAAAACCGAAGAGCAACAGTGAATCATTTGGGAACTGCGGTAGATATTATTATACGTGATAAAAATAATCAAGCTATAGATAAGAACGAATTGGAGAACCACGTCAGAAAGGAATGGTTTTGTAAGTATCTGAATGCTGCTATGGGATGGTTACCAAATCAATTTGGTTTAGAAAAACTTTCACATGGAGCTACGAGCTGGGTACATTTGGATATTAGAGAGTTTTCAAATGAGTTTAAGGATGATAATTTTTTTTCAAGTAGTAAGGAAGTCTTAAACGGAGACTACTTAATTAATATATTTAAAAAAGATGGTAATTTAATCAAAGTGTTAGGCTGTGCCGGATTAACTTCGAATCAGGAAAATTCAAAATTGAGCGATAGCTCATTAGAAGAATTGATTAAACAATTGGGTGATGTTATTGCTCATGGAGAAGGTAACTATGAGTCCTATAATAGTGGTACAAAAAATGTTAAGGATGATAAAGTCGGATTTTCATTTCGAAATCCTCCTAAAGGAACAGTAACCTCAAAAACTATTAATCAAATAATTGCTAACGCAAAGGAAAAAGATGGAAATAATAAAGATAGGTTATTTGCTACGGGTAAATATCAAACGACTTACTATACTTTGCAAGCTGGAATTGATAAAGGGTATTTTACTGGATCTGAGGTATATGATGTTAATATGCAAGAAAAAGTATTTCGAGAATTTCTAATTAGCAAGCGCTCGACTTTATATGAATTTGTTCGAAATGGAAAAGGTAATTTAACTGATGCTCAATATGATGCAGCGCAAGAATGGGCATCTGTAGCTGTCCCAAAAGGAAAGCCAATAGGTAGTGGAGCTATTTCGAATGGTAAGAAATCTTACTACGAAAAAAAAGGTCAAAACTCCTCATCTGATGAATCCACAAAAAAAGTAATTGAAATCTTGGCAAAGATTCAATCGTATCATGCAAATAAAAAAAAGGTGTAAAATGAAATTATTTAAACGTCTGAATGTCTGTATATACTCGTTATTAATAGCATCAGTTGGGGCTTTTTCAATTAGTAATGCTAATGTTATTGAAGCAAGTGATGTTCATGATTGTAAATTTGATTTTGATAGTGTGAATTTTTGTGAGAAAAAATATTTAGAATTATATAATAAAATTTTAAAAGAAAAAAAATCCAATTTTTATAATAATAAATATGTTGATAGTTTTAAATATAATGGAAATTCTTATTTTTTTGTTATTGAATTGAGTAAAAGTAAGGTGTATACATTACCAGTTTCAGTAACATCATTGAAGAGTATAAAAAATGTGGATTTTGAAAATAATAATAATGTACTTTGTTTGAGTGGAAATGTTAACCAATTTCAAAACTCATATAGAAAATCTAAAGTATGTTATCAATATGAAAATGGTGATTTTAAATTAAAATCTACGGAGCTTCTAGATGGGGTTTCTTCAAAAAATAAAAATACAGATGTTAAAGAAATAATATTGCCAACATCTTCAGATTATTTTATAAATTGTTCGAAAATGAACTCAACAAGTAAATGTGAAAAGCTGAGTTCTATTGAAAATCACGTTTATATGCTAAATGATATAAAAAGTATGTCACCTGAAATTGTAGGGATTTTTAATAACCAAAAAATTAAAAACTTGAATTTAGATGGAATTAAGTTTCTTCCAAGTGTTGGTGGTTCTCAATACATCATTGGTGAAAAATACCAAGATACAGACAATGATTCCAATACATTTTTTTATTTATTAAAAATTAAACCAAATGTTGATGTTAAAAACATAGGTAGTTTTTATTCAATCGATAAAAATTTTAATTTGTTTTATAAAGATGAATCTGGAAACAATAAGAATTTAAAACTGGATTAGCTAAATAGTAAAAAATTTATTGTAAATACTTTGGTAGGGAATTTAATGTGTTTTGGTAGTAGTGATAAACCCCACTGGTTTCATGATGGGTATTAAATTGTGAATAAATTATTTATATATATCCTTATTGTTTTTTTATTTCATGCAGCTCAAATAAAGATGCAAAAGTTATTTAATCTGAGCAAAAAACAGATGTTTCTAATCAGCATTTAAAATATAAAAGCAAATTGAATTATGATGTTGGTCGGGTTTAGTCCTTAGATTTTAGTTGTATTGCTAGTAATCAGCCGATAAATAACGCAAGTCCGGTGTTGGTTAAATTTGAATTGGATGATGAAAATGGACATGTTAAAAATATTGTGTATGAGAAAGTAAAAATAAACTTATCACCTAATGACGAATGTATAAAAGCTATGAATAGATCATCATTAGAAAGAATTTTTTCTTATTTTTATGGTTTAGATGAGAAACCTGATTCTGGTGTTGTAGATTATTTTGTTGTGGGTGAAGAAAATATTTTTTTAAAACAAAAAAAGGAAAAATTGTAGCATTAGATTTAAATCAAGATGGTAAGGAAGATTTTATTGATATGTGTTATTCATTAGAAGGTTCTCATTTTAATATTTGGGATTCACCAAATAAAAAATTAAAAATTTTTCATGATGCCATATATTTAGATTTTGACACTATTAATAATTGTCATGATCAAGATTATTCAAAGCCTTAGGTTGCTAAGTTTATGAAGAAAAGCCGACTTTCGTCGGCTTCATTTAATCACCCTTCCAACACTTTTTCCAGCAAATCTTCACTCGGCGCAAAGTAATACGCGCCATCCATAGGTGTAACAAAGTGAAGTAAACGGTCTTGAATACCATCGCCGCTGGTGCCAAACATACGTCTTAACATACAGCTGATAATTTTTAAAATCATTTGTCAGTTAGTGATGTAGATACAAATAATCTAGTAGATGTAGGTGATGCTATATTTACTATGCTGACATATGACAAAAATACATAAAGGAAAAATTGGTAAACCAGTTAATCTATATTTGGATGGAAATCAAAGTGCAGAGCAAAGTATTATTAGAGAAAATAATAAGCAGATAATTTCAATTAAGGCTGAAAAGCCGATATTAGAAGTCAGTGGATTCCAATGGTGGAGCAGGTTTATGCCAAGCGAAAGTTTATATGAATTTGTTCGAAATGGAAAAGGTAATTTAACTGATGCTCAATATGATGCAGCGCAAGAATGGGCTTCAATAGCTTTACCTAAAGGTAGTAAGAATAAATTTGGCGTTATTTCTGATGGTTCGGTAGGCTATCACCAATCTGGTACAAATAGAGCTAATTCACATTCAACAGCTAAGGTAAAAGAAATTTTTGAAAAAATTAAAGCATATCATTCATCAAAATAGGTTTAAAAATGAAATTAACCAAATTGTTCCTTTTCTTAATTTTTGGATTATTAAATTCTAGTTTTTCTTATTCGAGAGAGGAATCATCATTTATTAAAGATAGTCTAAAATCTGATAATGTTAGTTCATGTAATGTAGAAAAAATTAAAGTAAACTTTTGTACTAATGAAAAAATAAAAATTTATAATCAAAAAATGGCAAGCACAGCTAATTTTTCAAATGACAAAATACTTATAATATTAAATGAAGATAGATATACCGGTAAAGGTGATAGTAGAAATGTAAAAGCAATTGTTGTCATAGATTCATCAAAAGGAAAAATATACCCTTTGCAACAAATCGTTGGTAATTTTGTGGATTCTAGATTGGAAGTTTTAATTAATGAAAATCCTGAAATTAAGTTCTCTAAATCCTCAAATGAAGTTTGTATTTCTGGAACTACTTATGCTAGTGATGATAATAATATAAATGTTGAAAATGAATGTTATATATTCAAAAATGATAGTTTTAAAAAAATAAAAACAGATCCTGAAATTATAGGTAGTGAAAAAAATACAGTATCAAAAAAATATGATTCTGATGTGCATTTGAAATGTATTTCAAAAAAGACAAAAGAGTGCTCTGGTCTAAATTTAATAGAAACAAAAGAACTGTTTAAAAAGTATGACTTCGTAAACCTATCAGATGGACCAAGTATAGTTCTAGATAGAGGTCGATTTCAATTAATAATTTCACCTTTTGAAGATGAAAGTGGACCAAATTTAAGAGTTATGCAAGTTAAAAATAATAAGTTAGTTGATGAAAAATTTATATATTTAAACAATAGAGTAGAAATAGATAATAATTCAATAATGACGTATTATCAAAATTCTAAAAAAATCATATATCAGTTTAAGTAGTTTTTATATAAAAGCCGACTTTCGTCGGCTTTATTTATTTAACCTTCCAATACTTTTTCTAGCAAATCTTCACTCGGTGCAAAGTAATAAGCGCCATCCATTGGTGTCACAAAGTGAAGTAAGCGGTCATGAATGCCATCACCACTGGTGCCAAACATGCGTACCAACATGCTGTCGATAATGCTTAAATCATTGGTATATGCCACAAAGAACAAGCCTTGATCGCCACGGCCATCGCCATAAGGGAGTGAATGACGCAAAATTGCCATTTCTTCACCTTCACCATCTTCTACAACTGTACGTGACACATGCGAGTTTTCAGGCTGTTCATCTTCATCTAACTCAATAGACTCAAGTTTAGTACGGCCAATCACATGCTCTTGCGCATCGACTTTCAGCTTTTTCCACTTATCCAAATTATGCGCATAACGCTGTGCAAAAATAAAAGAGCCATTGGCAAATACGCCAGCATCTTCAGCTAGCAATGCTGTTTCAGCACGATCATCTGGAAATTGCGGATTTTCAGTTCCGTCAATAAAGCCGGTTAAATCACGGCCATTAAAATTGCGGAAGCACACACGTTCATCCAGTACTTCAACTTTATCTTGAATACCATCAAAGAATGCTTGGCTCAGCGCAAAGCAAATATCTGTACGCTGTGCTGCAATATGGATAAATACATCTGCTGGTGCAGCAGGCATATTAAATGAACCAGCAATAGGATCTAATTGTTTAAAACCTACTGGTGTTTCAGTATAAAGCTTTGCCCAAAGCTCAGGGCCAAATGCGACAGCTGTTTTAATTTCTGCTTGAGGATGCTGCGTGATCAGGCGGTCACGTGTATCAAATAAATCGTTTAGTTTTTCTTTTAATTCTTCAATGCTTAAATCATTTAAACGAAGAACAATAAAACGCGCATGATCTGAGGGTAGCGGTAAAATAACAGATTGAGCGGTCATGCATGGCTCCTAAAATTTTGAATTTTTGCGTAGCTCATTCTATTGTGCCCTATCAACCGTAGAGTGGGTAGCCTAATCACGTATTTTTATTGCTCGATTATCGGCCCATAAAACTGTAAATATCATATAATTGTTTCACTTTTAAAAACAGTACATCAACAATGTCCTTCCAAATCTGGCTGGCTTTTATGCTGGCATGTTGGGTGATTAGTATTTCTCCTGGCGCGGGTGCAATCGCATCTATGTCGAGCGGTCTAAACTATGGCTTTAAACATGGCTATTGGAATGCGCTGGGCTTGCAAGTTGCGTTATTAGTACAAATAGGCATTGTGGCTGCAGGGGCAGGGGTACTTTTTGCAACTACACCTTGGGCATTTTTGCTTGTGAAATGGTTTGGTGTTTTATATTTGCTGTATTTGGCTTATCTACAGTGGACTGCACCTACACAGTCTATTGATATTCAAAATGATTTACCCAATAAATCACGTGGTAAATTGGTGTTATACGGTTTCTTTGTCAATATGAGCAATCCTAAAGCGATTGTTTTTTTATTGGCAGTTTTACCTCAATTTATCGATTTAACCCAACCGCAGTGGCCACAATATAGCATTATGGCCATGACCATGATTAGTATCGATTTGATCGTGATGGCTGGCTATACCGGTTTAGCTGCCAAAGTATTAAGACTCTTAAAATCACCCAAGCAACAAAAGTATATGAATCGGACTTTTGCTGTGTTGTTTACCTGCGCAGCTAGTTTACTCAGCTTGGTACATCAATGATTTATACGCCTATGCTTTAAAGATAAGGTCTTGTTACTGTATAGATTGAGCTGATATATTTGAGGTTTATTGAATAAAATAAGTAGAAAAAACAATGTCTACAGGACTTTGGATCTTAATTTATATTTTACATTGCATCCTGACAAAATGGATTATATCGTGGGGCGGTGCAGCCTATATTCAGGGCTGGAAAACATGGTTTTTCTTTAGCTCCTCTCAATCTGAAGAATGGAGCAAAGACCAAGTGATTATGATGGCATGGTTCTTTTGGATAGGCTTTTCCATCTTATTTTTGATTGGGTTGTTTAATCCAGAATTTCGCTTCTATAAATTAAAAAATAGCCTTTAATACAATCATGCTCATGCGTCATTTTTTGATTCTTCAAGTAGCATATAAATCAAATCTAATTCAGGGCAGCCATATCCCATGCTGGTAAGCGCGGCAGTTATTTGTCCACGGTGATGTGTACTATGATTAAACACATGTAGTAAAGTGGGTGCAAAAGGTAGGCAGATCGAATGTCCGGTTGAGCTTATGTAATTTAATTGACTATTCAGGCGTAAAGGGTCCAACTGGTCTAAAAAATGAAGCCAATTTTCAGCACGCCAGTTGAGTTCATCAATAAGAGGCTGACGTTCTGTATGCACAATATGATGAAGCGCTAGTTGAGCCGAGTAACCATTTTGAAAGCGAGGAAACCATAAATAGTGCTCGCCAACCAATAAATGATTTAATGTTCCCAAAATACTTTTAAAAAATAAGCCACAATCTTTATAAAAGTCATCATCTGATATGTGATTTAAACAGGCATATAAGCGTTGGTTGGCCCAAATGTTATAGCGAGCAAGTAACTGAAAATCAGTAATGTCCATGAGCGGTGAAGTTTGTATTTTGAATAAATAGAGTTATAGCCTTTATATAGGTATAAAAAAACTGCCCGAAAGCAGTTTTTTTAGATTTAAGCTTAGGCGATTTTTTTTATTTTCTGCATCGCAAAAATAAGTGCAAATAATATCGACATGGTCAGCACAATGCTCAGACCTGTTGAGATGTTTAAACCCGCACTCGACCATAAGCCGACAGTCACCCCAACTTGCGCTATTCCAAATGCCCAAATCACCATCTGTTTAGGTGAGTGTGCGAGTAAACGTGCCGTCAGGGCAGGGATTACCAAGAGTGCTCCCATTAATAACGAGCCGACAGCACGTAAGGCCAAGACGGTAAATAAAGCCAGTAACAACATAAAAATTAGGCGTTGCCATTTTGCATTAACACCTTCACTGACTGCCATGTCTGGATCAATCGCAATTTGGATTTGTGCTTGCCAATGCTTGAATAACACCACCAAAGCCAAACTAATCACAACTGCAAATACAGGTAAATCCGACCAGCCAATGGTCAGTAGGTCGCCAAATAAATAGCTGAGTAATTCTGGACGTAAGCTCGGCAGGTGTTGAATGAACAAAAGCCCCGAACAAAGTAGTGTCGCAGAACATAGAGCGAGTAGGGCATCATTGGGTAAGCGCGGATCATGCAAAACCCATAAAATTCCGACCAACATCATTGCCAATAAAGCCACACCAACCCAAAGGGGTAAACTTAATGCACCTGCAATGGCAACACCTAATAAAGTGCCATGCGCCATCGTGTCTGCAAAAAAGGACATACGACGCCACAGCATCAAACATCCAAGTGGTGCGGTTAAAAACACCAAAAGCGTGCCCATAATCCATGCGGGTAAAAGCAGTTGTAGCCATTCCATCATGGGTTATGCCTCAGGTTCAGGGTGAATATGTGGGCGCGCATCATGCTGACAAGGCGTTGCTGCATCACCATGGGCGCAGTGATCATGATGATGTTGATAGAACACACGGTTGTTGCCAAAGATCGCTTGATATTCAGGATGCTGTTGCACATTCTCAGGGAGACCGCTACAGCAAATATGCTTGTTTAAACATACAACTCGATGTGTTCCTTGCATCACCCATTGTAGGTCATGAGAGACCATTAACACTGCACAGCCATATTTAGCAGGTAAACTCCGTACATAGTCATAGAGTTCTGCTTCGGATTGAATATCTAAGCCTTGCATCGGTTCATCTAAAACCAATACATCAGGACGACGTAAGAGCGCACGTGCGAGTAACACCCGTTGACGTTCACCACCTGAGAGCTGTTGAACTTTGGACTGTTGTAACTTGGCGATGCCTGTATCCCGAATAATCTCTTGCTTGGTGGTAGCGTCACATTTTTCTAAAGCAAGTAGGTCGCAAACACGCAAGGGGAGGCTATGAGAGGGGTTAAATTTTTGGGGTACATAGGAAAATTTTAACTTGGGCTGTGTATGAATCTTGCCTGAGTTCGGTTGAATAATCCCTAAAAGTACTTTAATTAAGGTCGATTTTCCTGCGCCATTGGGACCAATTAAGGTCACAATTTCACCCTGATGCAAGGTGAAATCGACATGTTTTAAAATATCGCGTTCATCAATGCGAACAGAAACTTGATTGAGCTCTGCCAGAATAGCTGGGCTTAATGTTGAAGACGACACTGCTGACAAAGTCCTGAAATTTCAATAATGCTGTGGTGAGCAGTAAATTCGTCCGATGCTGACAATTGCTCTAATTGGTGAAGTAGACCTTGAGCAGATGCTTCTTTAACGACTTTACATTGGGTGCAAATTAAAAAAGCAGCTTGATGTCCTTCACGTGGATGACAGCAGGGGATATAGGCATTAATTGACGTAAGACGGTGAATTAAGCCTTTTTCTAATAAAAAATCTAGGGTGCGATAAACCGTTGGTGGGGCAGCAGGCCGGTCTGATTCACTTTTTATTTTGGCCAATAAATCATAAGCGCCCATTGGTGCAGTCGCATTTAAAATCAGTTCCAACACTTCCTTACGCAAAGGGGTGAGGCGTGCACCAGTAGAAGCACATAATTGTTCAGCTTCAGCCAGACGTTGTGCAACGTTATGGTGGTCATGAACGCCATGTAGTGCATTGTGATGTTCGTGTGAACAAGTGCTCATAGCTACCCTCAAGTGCAAAACTGAAAATTTAAAAAGACATTAAATCTTAACATGAAGCGCATCAACTTACGATCAGGCGTAGGTATTTTTACAATTTTGTTATATTATAACACTTCTGATTTTATGTAGTCTCCCTCATGTCCCGTTTCCTTGCATTTTGTGCGGTTGCACTTTTTAGTTCGATGAGCTGGGCTCAAGGCCTAGTCGTATCAACACACCCAATTTATTTGATTGCAAAGGAAGTCACACAAGGGGTAGAGGAGCCAACCTTATTATTAGAAAACCAAACAGGTCATGATGTCAGCTTAACGCCAGCACACCGTAAAATTGTACAAGATGCAGAATTGGTGCTTTGGTTAGGTAAGGCACATGAAGCGCCCTTAGAAAAACTACTTGCCAATAATGATCGAAGTATTGCGATACTCGATTCAGGCATAGTCACCACTTTTCCGCTACGAAATCCACGTGGACAGGCATTGCCGAATACGGTTGATACGCATGTATGGTTAGAGCCAAATAACGCTGTACGTATCGGCTTTTTTATTGCGGCACTACGTTCACAGCAGAAGCCTGCCAATCGTGAAAAATATTGGGCCAATGCCCGTAATTTTGCACATGAAATGCTTTTGAATGCGCAACGTTTAAACAAAAGTGCTAAGGCTCAACCGTATTGGGCCTATCATGATGCTTATCAATACCTCGAACGTTCACTCAATTTAAAATTTTCGGGTGCAATGACCGATGATCCACATATTGCGCCAACACTTGCACAAATCAAATTTCTAAACGATAGCCGACCACAAAGCAAAATGTGCTTACTAGCGGAAGGCCATGCCAGTAAAAATCAATACCAAAAGCTGGGTGCGACAGTGTTTGAGGCTGTAGATGAAAGCATGGCTGGTCAGAATGATTTCTTGCTCGCCTGGAAGCAACTTGCAGAACAAACACAAAATTGTGTGCTAAATGCACGAAAATGATGCAAAAAATAATCAGTTATTGATTAGATTAAAAGCGGATTATTGATTGAAAAAAACCAGACTTAGGTCGGGAAAAGATTGCATGTTCAAGGGTGTAACTCTATAATGCCTGCGATTAAAAATAATCATCAGCTAAACTTGTCAAGCATAATTGCTGTGAGTGTACAAAAAATGAGCCGAACTAGTCGCTTGATTGATCGACGATTAGCGAAAGCTTTAGTCATCTTACAAGCAGTAATGATTCCTGTTTCAGCCTTGATTGGGTGGGTCCTCAAAGACTCTACTGCGGCATTGAGTGCAGCCTTGGGTGCACTGGTCTGCTGGCTGGCTAGCTGCTACTTTACGTGGCAGTCTTTTAGAGCTGCTGGCGCCCGCGCAACCAAGCAGGTGCTGTCCAACATGTATCGTGGCATGATGGGCAAGTTTGCAATAGTGATTGTTGGATTCATTTTGATTTTGAGCAATGTAAAGCCACTGTCACCGGCCGCATTGTTTTGTGGTTTTATCCTCGTTCAAGCCATGTCGTGGGTTGCGCCTTTTTGGGCGTCACGTCTACAGAAACGAGTTTAAGCGCAGTAGAAATTGAAAAGTTTTTTCAGGAATTAACGAGATATCAAGCAGCACGCGATATTCGTTACTTCCATTAGTTTTTTGACATTGACCAGGTGTGATTTATGGCTGCTGAAGAACATGCCCTTACTTCGACCGAGTATATCAAGCACCACTTGACCAATATGACCTATGGCAAAATGCCAGACGGTACATGGAAGTTGGCTGAGACTGGCGCTGAAGCTCAACAGATGGGGTTCACTGCTATTCACTTGGATTCAATGGGTTGGTCGATCGGCCTTGGTATTATTTTCTGTTTGTTGTTCTGGATTGTAGCGAAAGCTGCAAACGCTGGTGTTCCAACCAAGTTCCAGTCTGCAATCGAAATGATTATCGAGTTTGTTGACTCAAGTGTCCGCGACACATTCCATGGCAAATCACGTTTGATTGCGCCTTTAGCTTTGACCATCTTCGTGTGGATTTTCCTCATGAACTTGATGGACTTGATCCCTGTTGACTGGATTCCTTATACAGCTCAACTGATCGGCGCGAATGTGTTTGGTATGGACCCTCACCACGTTTACTTCAAAATCGTTCCATCTACTGATCCTAACATTACCCTTGGTATGGCATTATCAGTATTTGCGTTAACTATTTTCTATAGTATCCGTGAAAAAGGTCTAGTCGGATTTGGTGCAGAATTTGCGCTTAACCCATTTAACCCAAGTAACCCAGTTTTAAAAGCTATCCTGATTCCAGTAAACATTTTACTTGAATTGGTAACTTTTATTGCACGTCCAATCTCATTGGCTCTTCGACTGTTCGGTAACATGTATGCAGGTGAGTTAATCTTCATCTTAATCGCATTACTACCGTTCTGGATCCAGTGGGCGTTGTCTGTGCCTTGGGCGATCTTCCATATTCTCGTTATTACGTTACAAGCATTCATTTTCATGATGTTGACTATCGTATATATGAGTATGGCTAGCGAAAAGCATTAATGGTATTGCCTGACTATCGAAGATAGTTGGGCGCACAATTTTTTAATTTAATTTGGTATAAACCTAACCTCTGAGGAATTATCATGGAACTCACTTTAGGTCTAGTTGCAATTGCATCTGCTATCTTGATCGCTTTCGGTGCTTTAGGTACTGCGATTGGTTTTGGTCTTCTAGGCGGCCGTTTCTTAGAAGCTGTTGCTCGTCAACCAGAATTGGCTCCACAACTTCAAACTCGTATGTTCTTAATTGCGGGTCTTCTTGATGCTGTGCCTATGATCGGTGTTGGTATTGGCTTGTTCTTCATCTTCGCTAATCCATTTGTAGGTTAATCAGCTTAATTCCTAAATTAAACTATTGAGGAATAGCAATGAATATCAACCTCACATTGATTGGCCAAGCGATTGCATTTGCGATTTTTGTCGCATTCTGCATGAAGTTTGTATGGCCACCACTAATCAATGCGATTAGTGAGCGTCAGCGTAAAATCGCTGATGGCTTAAACGCGGCTGAAAAAGCAAAAGCTGACCTTGCGGATGCGCAAGCTCAAGTGAAAGCTGAATTAGACGCTGCTAAAGCACAAGCGGCTCAATTGATCGAACAAGCGAACCGTCGCGCTGCACAATTGGTAGAAGAAGCTCGCACTCAAGCATCTGCTGAAGGTGAACGTATTCGTCAACAAGCGAAAGAAGCTGTTGATACAGATATCAATGCTGCACGCGAAGAATTACGTCAACATGTTGCTGCTCTTGCAGTTACTGGTGCAGAGAAAATTCTGAACCAACAAGTTGATGCAGAAGCTCACAATGCCATGCTGACTCAGCTGGCTGCTAAACTTTAAGAGAGGCAGATTATGGCTGAACTCTTGACGTTGGCACGCCCATATGCAAAAGCAGCATTTGCTTACGCATCTGAGCAAAATGCAGCTGACTCATGGTCAACTGCGCTTGAATTGCTCAGTGCTACAGTACAAGACGAAGCATTTTCAGCTTACTTAAATCGTCCTGAGCTTACTCCTGCACAGCAGGTGTCTGTTTTGGCAAAAGTTTTAGGTGAAGACCAAACTGCAGCAGTGTCAAACTTTTTGACATTGCTTGCTGAAAACAACCGTTTGGTACTTCTTCCTGAGATTGCTGCGGAATTTGAACAGCTCAAATCACAGAATAACAATACTGTGGATGTTGTGATTGAATCAGCATTCCCATTGACTTCTGTACAGGAACAATTACTTACACATGCATTAGAGAAGAAATTCGAAGCAGCTGTAAATGTGACTGTTGAAGTGAAACCAGAGTTAATTGCTGGTGTAGTTATTCGTGCAGGCGACCAAGTGATAGATGATTCTGCGCTTAATAAGCTTGAAAAAATGCGGACTCGTCTTCTAGCGTAATTATTTTAAAAATTACTGCGTAAGAAGACTGAACTTACATAAAGATTGAGGTATAGCGCAATGCAACAACTGAATCCATCCGAGATCAGTGCGCTCATTAAACAGCGTATCGGCGATCTGGACACCAGCGCAACCGCTAAAAACGAAGGTACCATTGTTATGGTATCTGACGGTATTGTGCGCATTCACGGTCTTGCTGATGCAATGTACGGTGAAATGATCGAATTCGACGGCGGCCTTTACGGTATGGCACTGAACCTAGAACAGGATTCAGTGGGCGTCGTTGTTTTAGGTAACTACTTAAGCCTTCAAGAAGGTCAAAAAGCTCGTTGCACAGGTCGTGTATTAGAAGTTCCGGTTGGTCCAGAACTTTTAGGCCGTGTAGTAGATGCTTTGGGTAACCCAATTGACGGTAAAGGCCCAATTGATGCAAAACTTACTGATGCTGTTGAAAAAGTAGCACCAGGCGTAATTTGGCGTCAATCAGTGGATGAACCTGTACAAACTGGTTATAAATCAGTAGATACAATGATTCCAGTAGGCCGTGGTCAGCGTGAGTTGATCATTGGTGACCGTCAAACTGGTAAAACAGCTATGGCGATCGATGCGATCATCGCTCAGAAAAACTCTGGCATTAAATGTGTATACGTAGCAGTTGGTCAAAAACAATCAACTATCGCTAACGTTGTACGTAAGCTAGAAGAAACTGGCGCTATGGCGTATACAACTGTTGTAGCAGCAGCGGCAGCGGATCCAGCAGCAATGCTTTTCCTTGCTCCGTACTCAGGCTGTACAATGGGCGAATACTTCCGTGACCGCGGTGAAGACGCACTTATCATTTACGATGATTTGTCTAAGCAAGCAGTTGCTTACCGTCAAATTTCATTGTTATTACGTCGTCCACCAGGTCGTGAAGCGTACCCAGGTGACGTATTCTATCTTCACTCTCGTCTTCTTGAACGTGCTTCGCGCGTTTCTGCTGACTACGTTGAGAAATTCACGAATGGTGAAGTTAAAGGCCAAACTGGTTCTTTGACTGCATTGCCAATCATTGAAACTCAAGCGGGTGACGTATCTGCATTCGTACCAACGAACGTAATTTCGATTACTGATGGTCAGATCTTCCTTGAAACATCATTATTCAATGCAGGTATTCGTCCTGCTGTGAACGCGGGTATCTCTGTATCTCGTGTTGGTGGTTCTGCGCAAACTAAGATCATCAAAAAATTGTCTGGTGGTATCCGTACCGCTTTGGCGCAATACCGTGAATTGGCAGCGTTTGCTCAGTTCGCTTCTGACCTTGACGAAGCAACTCGTAAGCAACTTGAACATGGTCAACGTGTAACTGAGTTAATGAAGCAAAAACAATATGCTCCTTACTCAATTGCTGACCAAGCTGTTTCAGTTTATGCATCTAACGAAGGTTATATGACTGACGTTGAAGTTAAGAAAATCGTAGACTTTGATGCTGCGCTTATTGCTTACTTCCGTTCAGAAAATGCAGCGTTAATGCAAAAAATTGATGAGTCTGGTGCTTGGGATAAAGAAATCGAAGCAGCATTCAAATCAGGTATTGAAAGCTTCAAAGCGACTCAAACTTACTAATTTCAACTTTAGTTGGATTTAGTGTCGGTTTGGTTCACGGAATCAACCTTCGAGGGCTCGAAAGGGCCTTCGAATACTAGGTTAAGCGTATGGCAAATTTAAAAGAAATTCGCGCCAAAGTAGCTAGTATCAAAAGCACGCAGAAAATTACTCGCGCGATGCAGATGGTAGCAGCTTCTAAGATGCGTCGTGCGCAAGAGCGCATGGCTCAAGGCCGTCCGTATGCCGAAAATATGCACCGTGTAATTGCTCATTTGGTACAAGCGAATCCTGAATATAAACACCGTTATATGGTTGAACGTCCTGTTAAGCGCGTTGGCTATATCATTGTGTCTTCAGATCGTGGCCTTGCTGGTGGTTTGAACATTAACCTGTTCAAGAAAGTGGTAAAACACGTTCAACAGCAACAAGAGCAGTCAATTGAAGTTCAATTTGCTTTGATTGGTCAAAAAGCGGTTTCGTTTTTTAAAAACTACGGCGGTAAAGTGCTTGGTGCGACTACGAATGTAGGCGATACACCGAGTCTTGAACAGTTATCTGGTTCTGTACAGGTGATGTTAGATGCATTTGATAAAGGCGAGTTAGATCGTATTTATCTAGTGTCTAACGGCTTTGTCAACGCCATGACTCAAAACCAAAAAATCGAACAACTTGTTCCTTTAGCTGCTGCTGAAGAAGACAAGACTCTTAACCGTCAATACGGTTGGGATTACTTATACGAGCCAGAAGCTGAAGAGCTTTTAAATGGCTTGTTGGTTCGTTACATTGAGTCTGTGGTGTATCAAGGTGTGATTGAAAACATCGCGTGTGAGCAGTCTGCTCGTATGGTTGCAATGAAAGCTGCAACTGATAACGCTGGTGAAATCATCAAGAGCCTACAACTTATTTATAACAAGCTGCGTCAAGCCGCGATTACTCAGGAAATTTCTGAGATCGTTGGTGGTGCCGCTGCCGTTTAACATTATTTTGAATTGAGGAGACAGCAATGACTGGCGGTCGTATCATTCAGATCATCGGCGCGGTAATCGACGTCGAGTTTGAACGCAACAGCGTTCCTAAGATCTATGACGCTCTACAAGTTGATGGCACTGAAACTACATTAGAAGTTCAGCAACAACTTGGTGATGGCGTAGTTCGTACTATTGCAATGGGTTCTACTGAAGGCCTTAAGCGTGGTTTGAACGTAACGAATACTAACGCGCCTATCTCTGTACCAGTTGGTACAGCGACTCTTGGCCGTATCATGGACGTTCTTGGTCGCCCGATCGACGAAGCTGGTCCTGTTGCGACTGAAGCGCGTTTACCTATTCACCGTCAAGCACCTTCTTATGCAGAACAAGCGGCTTCTACTGACCTTTTAGAAACTGGTATTAAAGTAATTGACTTACTTTGCCCGTTCGCTAAAGGTGGTAAAGTTGGTCTGTTCGGTGGTGCCGGTGTTGGTAAAACTGTAAACATGATGGAGTTGATCAACAACATCGCGAAAGCTCACTCAGGTTTATCTGTGTTTGCTGGTGTTGGTGAGCGTACTCGTGAAGGTAATGACTTCTATCACGAAATGAAAGACTCTAACGTTCTAGACAAAGTAGCAATGGTCTACGGTCAGATGAACGAGCCACCAGGTAACCGTTTACGCGTAGCGTTGACTGGTCTTACTATGGCTGAGTACTTCCGTGATGAGAAAGACGAAAACGGTAAAGGCCGTGACGTATTATTGTTCGTAGACAACATCTACCGTTATACACTTGCGGGTACTGAAGTATCAGCATTGTTAGGTCGTATGCCGTCTGCTGTAGGTTACCAACCAACTCTTGCAGAAGAGATGGGTGTTCTACAAGAACGTATTACTTCTACTAAGTCTGGTTCTATTACGTCAATTCAAGCGGTATACGTACCTGCCGATGACTTAACAGATCCATCGCCTGCGACTACCTTCGCTCACTTGGACGCAACTGTAGTATTGAGCCGTGACATCGCATCTTCTGGTATTTACCCAGCGATCGATCCACTTGACTCAACTTCACGTCAGTTAGATCCACTTGTAGTTGGCCAAGAGCATTACGAAATCGCTCGTTCAGTTCAAAACGTTCTTCAACGTTATAAAGAATTGAAAGACATTATCGCAATTCTTGGTATGGACGAATTGGCAGAAGAAGACAAACTTACTGTATACCGTGCACGTAAGATCCAACGTTTCTTCTCTCAACCGTTCCACGTAGCTGAAGTATTTACTGGCGCGCCTGGTAAATTAGTATCTCTTAAAGACACAATCCGTGGCTTTAAAGGTCTTTTAGCTGGTGAATACGACCACATTCCAGAACAAGCGTTCTACATGGTTGGTGG
Source organism: Acinetobacter cumulans (assembly GCF_003024525.3). GTDB lineage: Bacteria > Pseudomonadota > Gammaproteobacteria > Pseudomonadales > Moraxellaceae > Acinetobacter > Acinetobacter cumulans. Next base: position 225,091 of record NZ_CP035934.2, read on the forward strand.
TATTGACGAAGTTATTGCTAAAGCTGAGAAACTTTAATTAGTGACCTAATTTAGGAGATTCTCATGGCGAATATGCAGTGTGATGTTGTAAGTGTTCAAGAGTCTTTGTACTCTGGCACTGTAACGATGCTAATTGCTAAAGGTGCTGGTGGTGAGTTAGGTATTATGCCTGGCCATGCGCCACTAGTAACTTTACTTAAGCCGGGCGCGATCCGCGTTCTGCTTGAGAATGGTACAGAAGAGTTAATCTATGTATCTGGTGGTGTTCTAGAAGTTCAACCGCACGTTGTTACGGTTCTTGCAGATACTGCAATCCGTGCCGACAACTTAGATGAAGCTGCAATTCTTGAAGCGCGTAAAAACGCTGAAAACTTGCTAGCAAATCAAAAGAGCGATTTGGACGCTGCTGCTGCTTTGGCTGCTCTTGCAGAAACTGCTGCTCAGTTGGAAACAATCCGCAAAATCAAAAACCGCGCTCAATAAGACGCAGTTTGAGATTGAAGAAACCGTCCGAAAGGGCGGTTTTTTTTGCTATAAATTAAATGTTTATCTAAAGCTTTAAGGTTATTTTTTATGGCTAAAGTTGCATATATTTTATGCAATAATTGGAGTATGTTCGGTCAATTATTTAGCATCTAAGTAGCACAGTATGAATTTGATTGCGTATGAAGCTCAAAGTTGGGAACTGTATCGAGATGATGAACGCTATTATCTCAGTATTGCGATGGATATGAGCTCCGTAGTGTCTTGTTGGGATTTAGTTTTGAACCAAGATGAAATACAAGCTTATGAACACCGTGGTCGTGTCAGTATTCAGGAATTGGCAAAGCGAATGATTGAGCAGGCCTACAAAGGCGATTTCAGCAATATGGAAAGCCGTTTAGCGAAACCGTATGAGCGTTATGCTATGCAAAGTGCATATAAAATTTGGCAGGGTAGCCAAAAAGTGGATTAATCAAACATAGGTATTACTGAAAATTCACCATTGCCAATAATCTTCAACTTAAAAATTTGACTAAAGCCTTCATCGAGTTTGGGTATTTCAAGCTTCTTATAAGTTGCTCGAACGCCAACTTCAGGAATATTGGCTTTACCTTCGCGGTGGCGATTACGTTCTAAAGTGCTGTTTAAATCGGTTTCAAAATAATAAGAAATCACTTCAAAGCCAGCATCTTTGGCCCGTTGAATATAGCGAGCACGATCTTGCTGGGTTGGGTTGGTATTATCAATGACCATTTGGGTTTGAGAGGCTAAACCAGCTTCAAAAATGATATTTTCTCGATGCCGTGTTTTCAGCATATCCAAGTTAATACGCAAATGGCTATGGGCTAAATTTAGTAAATAGAAACTCGATTTACCTGCTGCTTGTACACCCGTAAAAATAATCAGTTGCATCGAATCGTACTTTAGCCATGAACAAAAAATAATTAAATCATGCCAACCGTATAGACACAATCTTCGTAAAATTCATTTAGAAAGTGGTGACTTAACGTATTCGCTATCTATTACAATAGATAGAACACAGATGATAACTAAAAGAGTCGCCATGCAACAGCTTGAAGGAATTGAATATCGGCAATTTGCACAGAGTGAGCTGCATTATATTCAGGTATCTAATGCATTTTGTGAGGCAAAAATTGCATTGCAAGGTGGACAGATTCTTGAGTTTTATTCAAAAATGCAGCAACGCCACTTGTTGTGGTTGTCTGAGCTGAATCAATATGTTGTTGCGAAAGCCATTCGAGGTGGGATTCCACTCTGTTTTCCATGGTTTGGTGCACATGAAACTGAACAGGACTTTCCTGCACATGGTTTTGCTCGAAATTTAACATGGCAGTGTCAAGATATTGTGATGGATGACTTTGGTCATCATATTACTTTGCAGCTAAGTGATAGTGAACAGAGTAGAAAATACTGGAATTATGCGTTTAACTTGCAAATGGTGATCCATTGCGAAGAGGTATTAAGACTCGAGTTTAAATTACAGAATTTAGATCATGAGGCCTTTGATTTTGCTTTTGCATGGCATAGTTATTTCCCTGCACAGACCACTGGGGCTAGAATTACGGGTCTTGAAGGACAATTTTATATTGATCAGTTGGATCAGAATCAGATAAAGCAGCAAACTGAACATGCCATTAAGTTTGATGCAGAATTAGATCGAATTTATCCTTTAACGAAGATGAATTTTGTATTAGAACAAAGTCCGCAAACTTATATCAATATACAAAGTACCGCGCAAAGTGCAGTGATTTGGAATCCTTGGGTGGACAAAGCAAAACGCATGGCCGATGTTGCAGATGAGGCATGGTGTGATTTTGTATGTATTGAATGTGGTCAAATGGCATCGGCTAAACAATGCTTAAATGCAGGTGCAAGTATTCAGTTTGAACTTACAATCAGTGGCGCATAACTGGTGCTCAGATACGGGATGTGATGTTTTTTTCTGCATTATGGTCATTTGGGATATATTAATGCAGAATTTACTATTAAAAAATAGAATAAAAATATGAAAACATATTGTTATAAATCTTTATTTTTATTGATTATTTGTACTTTTTTGAGTGCATGTCAAACAGTGCGGTATGTAACGAAACCTAATTATCCAACCGAAGCATCGTTGGTGGCCAATGCTTACGATAATGGGCTCAGTACTGAGTTAGACATGCCTTACTTACAAGCCTACTTTAATTTAAAGCAGGCTTACCAACGCTGTGTGGCGTTTAGTACTGATCAAGCCTTGGTATTTACAGATAATCGCTTAGAACAAGAGATTGAGTTGGGTACATTATTTGCTAAAACTGAGCATGGTGAATTTCTACAAAAAACCTTGGTTGAAGGTTTGGGGCAAAATAAAACCCGAATCAGTCTATTTTTGCCCAAACAGTATAAATTTGCCAAACAGCGCTTTAAGCAGGATATCGTACGCGCCAGAGGTCAAGACAAAGCCTGTAATTTAGGTGTCGTGATTCCAATTCAAGCTTAAGATTGTTCTGGAAACTCTTTGCGTTGGCCACCATCATAACTGGCAAAGCGAGCTTGCTCACGTGAAAAAACAGGTGCTGGGCTAGGCCAAGGCCATTCACCAAAATGTGTTGCGCGGTAGCGACGAAATGCGTCATCTAACTCCTGATTTGTATTTAGTACAAATGGGCCACGCATTGCGACAGGTGCACCAATAGGTTCACCTTCAAGCCATAAAATCCGTGCTTCAACTTCGCCTGCTTGGAGTTGAATATTCACATCGGGTTTTAGTTCAGCCAAATGTTTATGCTGAATTTGGGTCTTGGCTAATTCGAGGGTATCGCCTTGATAGAAATAGGCAAATCGCGTTGCAGTTGCGGTTGTTGCTGGAATGGTTAATGTGGCATGGGGTGCGAGGGTAATAAGATAAATATTGACTTTGTTTTCTGGTGCAGCTGCCCATGAGTGTGGTGGTCGTGAAATCGCTTCAGTACCTTGGTATTGCCCAGATATTATGCGGATATCAGTATCACGACCTTGGGTATCTTTTGCGCTTACATGCGGAATATGCTCACGCCAAAACATTTTATAGTCTGCAGGCTGTTGTTTTTGCTCGGGCGATGAATTAAACCAAATTTGAAATAATTCGAATGGATTTTCACGGTCTTCATTGAGTAGCGGAAACATTTCGCAGTGTTCAACGCCACTACCTGTACTTAGCCATTGAACATCGCCAGCGCCATAGCGCCCGCCATTGCCCAAAGAGTCGAAATGATCGACAACGCCTTGCTCTACCAAGGTAATGGTTTCAAATCCTGTATGCGGGTGCTCTGGAAAGCCGGGGACAGTATCACCATAATACATATTGAATTCTTGATGTTGCGCAGCTGTAGCTGGGCCTAAGTTGGCATTGGCCTTGGGGAAATGATCAATATGGTGTGCAGTAAATAGAAAAGGGTCTTTTAAATCTAGACGAAAAGTAATGGGGCTAAGGGCATAAATGACCGCGCCAGACATGGCTACATTCTCTCTATTATTATTGCTAATCTCTTTAATGTAAGAGTGAATGTGGCACAAATCTGTAGCGGAACTGTATAAATTCAGGCCATTTTAGATAGATTAAGAGGTGCTGTCTGAATCTTGGTTTTTATCTTTGGGTTGTTGAATCAGCATAGCGGCTAATTTCAGCATCTCGCCTTGAATATTCCCCATTTGTTGTTCAATTTTTTTAAAGTCGACTTGGCTTAAATCGACTTGGCCATTCAGAAAAGGTGAATTGAGTACCTGTTGATTGGCGTCCAAAATATTTTGGCGGATGTCAGTGATTTCTTGTGACTTGAGCTGGACTTTATTGAGGGCTAGATCAAAGGCTTTTAATTGTTGTTGGAGCTGTGTGGCAGCGTGTTGTAATTGAACATGATCTTGTTGATCTACTGCTTTTTGTAGCTCGCTTTGAGTTTGCTGCAATTGTTGGGTGTAGTCATTGGTGCTGAGCTGTAAATCAGTGACATCACGCATGATATAAAATAAATTGCCTTGCTTTAGATCTGAGCGCGTCGCATCTTGTTGCTCAGACATCGGCTGTATTTCATCCGCAGTATGCGCAAGCTCAGATGTACTTTCACTGCTGGAAGGATCTCGGCCTGATTGATCACAGCCCAGTAAAACCAAACCAGTGGCAAAAATAGTGAATGGGAGAACAGCACCCTGTAGAAACTTTTTCATTACAGCTAAATCTATCTATTTATTTAATTTCTAATATGCAGTCAAAATATGTAAACAAAATAGAGAGACACAAAGTCATAACAAAAAAATGAATGAAATAGATAAAACAAAAAAGAGCGCCGAAGCGCTCTTATATGACTTAGAATGAATTAGCCAGCAATAATTTTAATAATGCTGTGGCTGATGATATTAGTTAACACATAATCGCCATTTACTTTAATCCATTGTTGATTTTTACCTGGTTTACTCAATTTTTTGTATTTGCTGTGATCGACTTTGTAACTGTTGCCACGGTATTGGCTTGGTACTTTTTGTCCTGCACGCCAGTCATGAGCTGGTTTAACCGATTTTTTATGCTGCTGCGCTTGAGGTTTAGCAGGCATTTTATTTTTTTGCACTTGATGCTGTGCAGGGGCCTTTTGATTATGTTCAATTTGAGGCTGATTGTTTTGAGGTGCAGCCATTGCAGGTGCAGCGACTAAAGCTGTTGAAATTGACAGTACAATTGCTTTCATTAATGTATTCATATTTTCACCTGTTATTTGCTACAAGCATTTGTGGATAGCTTCATCATAGAGTTGATTAACAGATAAAAATTGAATGTATTGTTGTAGATCAATTAAAATAATGGATTAACTATGTGTTTTATCTTCATTTGATAATATTTTTTATTTATTTGGTTATGTTTTTTAATAAAGCCTTATTAGAGTCTTAAATTGATAACTCGAATAAGGCGTTAATGGTGTTGCTACAATAAGCTTATTTTGCCAATTCAGCATTAATGGCATCCACAATACGTGGGTCATCAGCCGTAATATCAGGTGCAAAGCGCGCCACAACTTCACCTTGTTTATTCACAAGGAATTTTTCAAAGTTCCATAGAACTTCAGGTGGCTCATTTGGTGTAAGGCCATAATCCACGAGATCTTTCCACCAAGGCCCTTCACCAATACGTGTTGGAATGGCTTGGGTGAGGGTTTGGTAAAGTGGATGTTTATCTGCACCAGCCACTGAAATTTTAGAAAATAATGGGAAATCTACTTGATAATTGAGTGAGCAGAACTGCTGAATTTCCTCATCTGTACCCGGTTCTTGCGCTAAGAAGTTATTTGCAGGGAAGCCTAAAATTTCTAAACCTTCAGCTTTTTTCGCAGAATACAGTTTTTCTAAGCCTTCATATTGTGGTGTTAAACCACATTTTGAAGCGACGTTGACTAACAATAAAACTTTGCCAGCATATTGATTTAATGTGGTTTCTTGTCCATCAATACGGTTGACTGAAATGTCATATACAGAAGCCATGTAAATTTCCTATTTACTTATAAATGTATCTTCACTGTTTTAGCGGTAAAACGTTTACGGGGCAAGCGCTGTGTTGCTTACTTTGGCTGGTATTTGTCGTTTTCTTTGTATCAATTCAGCATAAGTAATTCAGAATTTCTGCATCAAGCATAAGCTCAGCATTCCGCAGTAGATGAGACGATTCAATTTAAAAGACCTATTAAGAGAGCAAACTATGAGCTTGCGACTTCCTTTTAATCTCTTAATTGTGTTGGGGTTTTACCTGTATAGCGTTTAAAAAATTCGATAAAACTGGAACTATGTTGATAACCGAGAGCAAAACTCAGAGCTTTAATGGATACGCCATGTTTAAGCTGCTGAATGGCATATAACAGTTTTGCACGATTTCGCCATTCACTTAGCCCCATGTGTAATTCATTTTGACTGAGGCGCAGTAATTGCCGTTCACTCAGCTGCGTGGTGGTTAGGCATTGTTGTAAGCTCAGTGGAAAATATTCAGGTGCACTCAGGTGTTGTAAGAGCGGTTGCAAAATAGGGTGATGGCTTTGTGGTAAATAGTGCTGATGTTTGGGTGCTATTTGGAGTTGATCGTAGATTACCCAAAGCAAATGGCGATATACCTTTAAGCTGGCATGATCTTTTGCCTTTAAAGTTTCTTCCACTAAGGCCCTAAAAAACGGGCTTACACTTAAGATTTCAGTATGGGCTGAAATATTGCGACCGAGTTCGGGTGCCAGTCGAATAGCAACATAATGAATGGGTTGTTCATCTATCGCATGTGAATTGTGTTCTGTATACGGGGGAATCCATAAACCATAGCTCGGTGGTGCAAGATGGAGTTGACCTTCGACTTCATATTCAAATAGTCCATTTAAGCAAAAATTAAAATCTCCCCATAAACAGCTATGCGAATAGACCTGATCGTTAGGGCTGTAGCAAGCCGTAAAAATTTCAATGGCTTGTTCAATACATTGGGGGGGATCTACTAAATTTGGCATGTCTGGCTTCAATCGATGTCGGGAGACCAATATCAATGTCTGAAATAAGATATTTAAATTAAAACAGACAGCGTACAGAATATAGACTTTATTAAAATAGAGATAGCATCATGCGAATAGGCAATCCAAGGTTTGCATTTATTTTGCCTTTGATCGCAGTGTTGATTTGGTCGCTCAACATTGTTGTTACTCGCTATGTGGTTGATTTTATTTCTCCCTTAAGTATTAGTTTTTATCGTTGGTTGTTGGCGTTTATTGTGTTAACACCCTTTATGATTTTGCCTGTTTGGCGCCATCGCATACAGCTTTTGCAACTTTGGCCAAAGCTGGCTTTATTGTCTGCATTTGGCATGGTGTTGTATCAGGGCTTGGCGTATAGCGCTGCGCACTATACAACGGCCACCAATATGGGCTTAATTAATGCATTTACACCTGTTTTTACCATTGTGATTGCCATTTTTATTTTAAAAGAATATCCGAGCCCTTTAACTGTATTGGGCTGTGGAATTTCCTTCATGGGGTTGGTGTTGGTGATCACTCAGGGAGAGTTTGCGCGCCTCATTGATTTTGGCCAATATTTTGGTGATTTATTAATGGTGTTGGCTGTCTTTTTATATGCTTTTTATGGGGTATTTCTTAAAAAGTGGTATATTTCACTTCCAGTAATGGTGAGTTTATACATCCAAATTCTTTTTGCATTGATTTATCATCTGCCCTTTGTGTATTGGCAAGGCTTAGATGCGCTAAATGCAAACAATACTGCTTCAGTTTTATACGCAGGTATTTTTCCTTCTATTTTTGCCACCTTACTTTGGATGATGGCGGTACAACGTTTAGGGCCAAACAGCACCAGTATTTTTATGAACTTCATGCCTGTCTTTACTGCGTTGATTGCGTATTTTTGGTTGGGGGAGCAATGGGGGATATATCATACAGTCGGTACTGCTCTGACCATTTTGGGGGTATTACTGGCGCAAAATAGTCGGCTGTGGCGTAGTTAAGTGGATTTTTATGTTTGCTCAAATGAACTAGTTGGTTAAAAAAAGAACAAATAAACTGACTTTTTTTGATTGGATAATGCACTTATATGTGTAAAATTAAGTGTAAAAAATGATTAAATTGATGATTATTTCAATTAAAACACAATCAAAAATAGTGAGATAGTTTTACTAATGGTATGTTTTTTATTAACTAATGATACTTTTTATATTTTTTGTAATAGAAAAAACCTATTTGTTTGGTTGGTGTGTTTGCGACATAATGCCTGCATAGAAAGTCATCAAGCATTGAATTGATTGGTTTTCCCAGAGATTTACGAACCCTCTGGATGTGGTTTACACATCCTTTTTTATGCTCAGTCATCCCTATATGACTGAGCTTTTTTTTATCTGAAATTTACTGAGTCCTTGCAAGAGAACTCAATATTATGCGCGGATGATTTCACCTGTTTGCGCATCAATAATTTTACTTGGTTCACGACTTAAGCCTAAATCACCATTTAAATAATTGGGTGATTGCTGGAAATATGCTGTAGCTTCTTGTAATGAACGAGCAGGGCTTAAACCCGCAGGGTTAGCACTGGTTGAAACAATAAAACCATTAAATGCATTGCAAAGGGCAACACACAGTGGATGGGTCGTCACACGGACTGCTACCTTTGGATGGTCGCCTTTAATCCAGTGTGGAATGTGTTCACCCGCAGGGAGTAACCACGTGGTAGCACGCTCAGTAGGTGCGCGATTACTCCATGAATCAATTACTTGTGTGCGCATTTCAGGAGAGAGAGCCTCTAATAAATGCGCAACTTGATTGACATTTGATGCCAGTAAAATGACACCTTTTTCAATTGGACGTTGTTTTAAACGTAAAATTTCATGAAATGCTGCTTCATTAAAGGGGTCGCAACCTAGGCCCCACACAGCCTCTGTAGGATATGCCAGAACGAGTCCTTGTTTAAGACATGACGCTGCTTCGGCAACAGAGGTAGTAATCATCTGATAAACACCTTTTTAACATGCAAAAGGCTATTGTGAACCTTATTTGCCAGAACGACAACGTAGATAGCGTCCCGCTTGCTGTAAAGCGAAGCCTTGCAGTTCGAGTTCCATCAGTTGTGCTGTGAGCTGTGCGGTATCTTGTTTGAGTATGATTGCTAGTTGGTCAAGGTCTTGACCGACCCAATCTAGTTGATTGTAAATTGGGAGTAAATGCTCAGGAATAGACGGAGCTTGAGACTGTTGTTGTGCGACCAATTGATGATGTTGCCACTGCGTAGGAAGGGCTAAATCTTCAATCACTTGCTGTGGATGGTCTACTAAAATTGCACCTTCCCGAATCAGTTGATGGCAACCTTGGTGGAATTCACTATAAATATGGCCTGGAATAGCAAAAACCAACTTGCCTTGCTCCGCAGCTAATTTTGCCGTAATTAATGACCCACTTTGTTGGGCAGCTTCTGCCACAATTACGCCTAAACTGAGTGCACTGACAATACGGTTTCGCCGTGGAAAATGATGCTGTAGTGGAGGTGTTTGGGGTAAGAACTCTGTAATCACCGCACCACCGTGCTGAATAATGTCTTGTTTTAGGCTTTGGTGTGAAGTTGGGTAGGTTTGATCTAGGCCTGTGCCCATCACAGCGATAGTACGTTGATGTTGTAATCCACCGCGGTGTGCTGCTTCATCAATGCCTTGCGCTAAACCACTATTAATAAAGAAGCCTTGTTCACTTAAATAAAAGGCAAAATCATAGGCAACTTGTCGACCATGCGGGCTGGGTTTACGGCTGCCGACAATGGCAACTTGGGGTTGTAGGAGGGCTTGTGGATTACCCTGACCAAAAAGAACTGGCGGTTTATCGGTATAAGGTAAAAGTTGTTGTGGATAATGCAGGTCGTCTATGCAAACGACAAAATCGCTATGTTGTTGAATTTGGGTGAGGCAGTGTTGAAACTTTTGCTGGCCTTCTGTGAGCTGAAATTCTTTGAGCCGTTGGATATGATTTTTATGTAGGCCTAGGCGTTGCCACTCTGTTACTTCTGAAGCTTGGAAGGCGTGTTTGAGTGTGGGATAGTTCTCGTGAATTTTATAGAAACTGGACAATGAATGCTGAACTAAATACCACAAGGTAATAATGTCAATCTGCGCTTGTGATAGCGGATTCAGCATACGGTGTCCTAGTGTGAATTAATCATCCATTAAAGGTGGTTGGATGCTTGCACCCACTTTAATTGGCAGTTCGCTTTCTAATACATAAGCATAGCTGAGGTTGTCAAAAGTTTTGAACACCATGATTTGTCCGACACGTTGATCTGGCAGTTGAATGCGTTCACGTGTTTTCGGATCATTTACGATATCGCCTTTGTCTTCTACACTGAATACATAGCCAGCTTGTACCCCTTGTGAAGAACCACGATCGATAGTTACAACACTATGAATCGCCGCAGTACCAATTGAACCGAGCACACGAACAATTGAACCACCTGAGGTTACATTATTTGCATGTGTTGGATAGAAAACAGTTGGAAGCATTGGGTCATATTCTGGCAATACACGGTCGCCACGTCGAACTTCTCCTGTATAGGTATCGGTCAGTTCTAGTGTGGTAATGTCATTTTCACCACGAACAGCAATACCTGAAGCAACTTGGTTGATTTCTAGGCCAGCTGTGTATTTTTTACCTTGGTTGTCGGTTAAGACGTATGGTTGACCTTCACGGTATATCGCATAGCGTTGACCTACTTCTAAGCCATGTCCTCGGGCATAAACCGTTTGACCAGCAGCTGCAAGCACACGGTGATCGGCAGCACCGACAATATATGGAGTTTGTTCAAGTGATTCAGGGTTAATGATGCTACTGCGTTCTAACCATTGCTTAATATGTTCCAATGGAATGACAGGAATAGCATTACTTAAAGATTCAACCCGAACCTGAGGCTGTAGTTTTGTACCACCAGTATAACGACGAATAATGCCTTCACAGCCATCACCTTCATCTTTACCAATAATCGGTTTACCATTATAGGTACACATCAGTAGGCGGTCGCCTGGGAAAATCCAGTGTGGATTTTTAACATGCTTGTTGCTTGCCCAGATTTCAGGCCAACGTACTGGGTTTTTTAAGAATTTTTTTGAAATATCCCATAGCGTATCGCCTTTTTTCACCACATAAACATGTGGAGCGCTGGCTTTAAGAGAGGGTGGATTGACATTGCGAGCAGGTGCAGCTTCAACAGTACTGATTGCACCTAAACCTACACCCGCGCAGATTGCGAGAGCAAGCATTTGTTTTTTAAACCCCAAGGCACTAAAAAGTGGCATGCCTTTCAAAACCTTTTTCATTATCATAATTCCTAAAATTATGTATGTAGTTGCGTTATAATAACAATCTTACACACATTTTTTTGATGAAGCATTCCTTCATTTGGTTTTTTGATCAGTGGCATAATTGAGGACGCAGTATGGCCTTATTACCTATTTTAAGTTTCCCGGATCCCCGTCTTCGTACCATTGCAAAACCTGTAGAAGAGGTGACTGATACTATTCGTCAGCTCGCTGCAGATATGTTTGAAACCATGTATGAAGCGCCAGGCATCGGTTTAGCTGCGACACAAGTCGATCAGCATATTCAATTGATCGTCATGGATCTATCTGAACATAAAGATCAACCTATGGTGTTCATTAACCCCAAAATCACACCATTAACTGAAGAAACGCAGCCTTATGAAGAAGGCTGTCTGTCAGTGCCTCAAATATACGATAAAGTTGAGCGTCCGTCACGTGTAAAAATTGATGCAATTAACCTTGAAGGTCAAGCATTTGAAATAGAAGCTGATGGACTTCTCGCTGTTTGTATTCAGCATGAAATGGATCACTTAAATGGCAAGCTATTTGTCGACCATTTGTCGCCATTAAAGCGTCAACGGGCACGTGAAAAAGTGGAAAAGTTAATACGCCAACGCAATCGCGAAAAACAGCCCGTAAAGCGCTAATTGACTTTTGCGGTTTAAGCGTGATGAACATAGCCCAATTTCGATTGGGTTTTGTTATACTCAGCAACGACAAATTTTAGGGTTTGCCATTGTTTTTGCGTAGTGGGTTGCTACTTTCCTTTGTAGCCGTTTTTTTACAGATTGCTGTATTCTTACAGCCTTTGCTTCCGCAGCAATATCAAATTGCGCCGGTCTGTGAAACCATCACGCGTGCACTTTTGTCTCATTCCACTCCTGAATCATCTCATTTAGCACATGGTGCACATCATGCAATGCATGAGCAGTCTGTGCAAAATGCAATGAGCCATGCACATGATCATGATGCTGGCCATCAGTGTCAGTACTGCACGGTCTATGGCAACTTGGTGTTACCGCCTGATCTAGACATTCAAGAAGTCTTAGATCGTGTTCAGGTACGTTTAGTTGCCTTTGTGCGCAGTTTTAGTCATGTCTGGTTTGCGCTACAGCGCCTATTTTTACTCCCTCAGGGGCGAGCCCCGCCACTTTTTGCATAAATCAACGTTTTGAAATTTAAGGGTCTTGACTGGCTCCAGACCTGTTGTATTTATGTTTTAAGTGAGATTTTAAAATGGCTCAGCCTCAATTTTATTTACAGCCTTTAGCCGCTGCGATTGCTGTTGCATGTTCAACTATGACTTGGGCAAATGTGACCGAAGATGCGATGCCACCACAAACGGCAGTGCAAAGTTTAGCGCCTATTGTAGTGACTGCTGCTGGTGGTAATGATGCCAATGGTTTGATCGTCCGTGCAGATCCTAAACAGCCGATTCAACCAATTCCAGCTTCAGATGGTGCAGACTATTTACAGAGTATTGTTGGATTTAGCGCAGTTAAAAATGGCGGTACCAATAGTGATGTCACGTTCCGTGGCATGTTTGGTTCACGGATTAAAATTTTAACTGATGGCACGGAAAACTTAGGCGCATGCCCATATCGAATGGATGCGCCGACGTCTTATATTTCACCAGAAAGTTATGATCGTATTTCAGTGATTAAAGGCCCGCAAACTGTGCAGTATGCCAATACAGGTTCAGCTGCTACGGTTATTTTCGAGCGTCGCCCAGAGCAGCTTGATGCTGAAAAAAATTACCGCGGTCAAGCCAGTGTGCTGATGGGGTCTTTTGGGCGCTTAGATCATAATGTTGAAGCAGCAATTGGGGACGAAAAAAAATATGTGCGCTTAAATGCCAATCGTTCCGTGTCTGATAGCTATAAAGATGGCAATGGTGCGAAAGTCCCTTCAGATTGGGAGCGTTGGAATGCTGATTTGGCGTTGGGCTGGACGCCTGATGAGAATACTTGGGTGGAATTGACTGGAGGTAAGGCTGACGGTGAAGCGGTCTATGCAGGTCGCTCAATGGATGGATCTCAGTTTGCCCGCGAAAGTCTAGGCTTACGTGTAGAAAAGAAAAATGTCACAGATGTGATCAAAAAAATTGAAGCACAAGTGAACTATAGTTTTAATGACCACATCATGGACAACTTTAGTTTACGTACACCGCCTATGGAACATGATATGACGACCCATGTCATGGTGCCGAATCCATCTTCAATGCAAGTGACACGCCGTACTTTAAATGCACGTATGGCTGTTACGCATGAATGGGATAAGTTGCAGTTCATTTCTGGTTTTGATATGCAGCAAAATAAACATGCAGGCGGTATGGTCTCTAACAGCATGAATATGCCAGTAACTGAAGATATGAAATTTCAGTCTTATGGTGGATTTGGTGAGATCAGTTATCCACTGAGTGAAAACAATAAACTGGTATCAGGGCTACGTTTAGATCAGGTAAAAGTCACAGACGAGCGTGCAGCTTCTGCCAACGCTGGACTGAATACAGAACTCTCTGACACCTTGCCAAGCGCATTTATCCGTTTTGAAAACAAACACCCAGATCATGATGATGGTAAAACCTATATTGGTTTAGGCTATGTTGAACGTATGCCTGATTATTGGGAGCTTTTTAGCCCGAAACATGGCAATGCAGGTACAGCAAATACCTTTAATGGCGTGAAGACTGAAAAGACTTTGCAATTGGATGCGGGCTATCAGCATGCGCATGGTGCATTCAGTTCTTGGGTTTCTGCTTATGCAGGCCTGATTAATGATTATATTTTAATGAGCTATCATGATCATTCATCTTCAATGCCAGGCATGAATCACGGTACAGCAAGTAAAACTGCGGGTGCTAAAAATGTCGATGCAACCATTGCAGGCGCAGAAGCAGGGATTGGCTACCAATTTACCGATGCGATTCAGGCAGATATCAGCGCGATGTATGCATGGGGTAAAAACACCACGGATGGAAAACCATTGCCACAGATTGCACCATTGGAAGCACGCGTGAATCTACGTTATGTACAAGAAAAATATACTCTTGGTGCATTATGGCGTGTAGTGAATAGTCAGAACCGTATTAGCCAAGATCAAGGTAATATTGTGGGCTACGACATGCATCAAAGTGCAGGCTTTGGCACATTGGCTTTAAATGGCACCTACCATGTGAAAGAGGGTGTCGATTTGTCTTTGGGTGTCGATAACGTGTTGGATAAAACCTATAAAGAGCACTTGAATAAATCGGGCAGTGCAGGCTTTGGTTTTGCTGAAGAAGAACAGTTTAACAATACAGGCCGGAATTATTGGGCGCGTGTTAGCATGAAATTTTAAGCTTTAATTCTTTCAAAAAAAGCCATTGTTTTCGAACAGTGGCTTTTTTTATGTTGCACGTTTTTAATACAATATGCTGAGGCTGAAAACTAAATAAATACAGATAGATCACTCATATTATTGGATCAATGCATGCTGACAGAAGAATTTAAACAAAAAACACTCGAAGATTTAGAAAAACAGAAATACAGCGCATTTGAAGCTGAAGAGTTGGATGAGACATTTAAAGCAGAAGTCAGGGCATGGTTAAAGACCGAAGGAATTTATCATTTTGATTTTTACCGTCATCGCCGTAATACAACCCGCTATTTTATCGCGTTTCAAGAAGCTGAAATTGCTGAAAAAAGATTCCGTATTTATAGCGAAAATCAAAATTTTGTCGGGAAATTTTTACCATTTGCCTGTGCTCTGATGATTCTGCTATTGACGGTTGTCTTTATGCAGTACGGCTCTAGCAGTCTGCCAGAACGGGGGGTAATTCGAAGCTTAATGAATGCCTCGGTGGTCATTTTGATTCCATTTTTTATCGGTATGCTTTTTGAGTATTTGGCTTCAGTGGGTGAGCCTAATTTGTCTTTTTGGCGTGCCAGTAAGGAGGCTGTAGTTGGTTGTTTGCTTATTTTGGTGGTCAGTATTTTAGTCTTGCGTGAAGGCGTAATTTGTTTGGTGATGCTGGGGCCATTGGCTTTTGCTGCGCTTTTTGCAGGCAGCGGGGTCATGCAGCTGATCTGTGTTTATTTTTGGCAGCCGACAAATAAAATCTATTCATTGTCTATCTTGCCCTTATTACTGTGTTTGTTTTTGCCAGATTTTTCTAAAGATTATTATGGGCAAACCCAGCGTGAAATGATTATTCATGCACCGCAAGAGCAAGTATTTAAAGCCATTAATCAGATCGGGCCCATTCAGGCCAATGAAGTGCCCAACAGTTTCATTTTCAAAATGGGTTTTCCAAAACCAATCTTTGGCATGACTGAACAGCGTGCAGAAGGTATGGTTCGAACCATTCAATGGGAGCGCGGGGTGAAGTTTGAGGAGCGCGTACAAGCGATGCATGCGCCGTATCTGCTGAGCTGGGATTATCACTTCACACCGCACTCATTTCCCAAAGGCTCTATGGATGATCATGTAGAAGTGGGCGGTCAATATTTTGATTTGCTTAAAACAGACTATCAGTTAGAAAAAATCGATGCGCAAACCACCAAACTGGTGCTGACCATCGATTATCGAGTATCTACGGAATTTAACTGGTACAGCAAATTATGGATCAATTATGTTTTGGGTGAGTTCAGTGACGTGGTTATGACCATTCATAAAAACCGTTTGGAATAATTTGAAATGAAAGGTGAGGCGGCAGGCCTCACAGGTCGATGCTTTTTAAGTATGCATACTGGCCAATTGTTTGGCTTTGCTTTGATATAAAGCCAAACCTAGCTTTTGTATGTTCCGGCCTTTGCGCTGTAAAAAATACTCCAATGCAGGAAGATAACGCGCGCCACTATAAAGTGTCAGATTTCGTGCAATTAAATAATAAGCAAACCATGATGCGGATTGCGGTTTTAATCCCAAGCGCTGCATGCGTTTTTTACCAATAAAATATTGAGTCAGCTCAAGGTGCTGTCTATATGCTAACTTTTGCTGAAAAGGCCGTAAATAACGGTACTGACGTTCAAAAGGTTCGTTGGATAGACTTGAGCCGAGGGCATGGCTACTTTGATCTGATTTTGGATGTGCAAATTGCATCCAATATAAAAACCGCCATCCCTCAGGCTCACTCTCCACCAGCCACTGTTCTTCAACGCCCATTAACCAGCCGATATAACGCCAAAAGTGTAGGAAATTTTCAATCTCTTGCTGGCTTGGGAAAATTCCTAAAGCACGAATACCAATTAAAACTACACTGCTAAAAGCCAAATTGGTCATGGCCAAATCAAATTGATTAATTGGCAATCCCCAGGTTTCACTATCCCATTCCTTTTTCTGTTTTAAATGAAAGTGTACAAGGCTATGAATAAAGCGCACGTAAAGGGTTGAAGTAAAGCCAGCATGAAAGCGCATTAAGCCTGTGACTTCTGTAATGTCCATCCACCATTTAGTGGTTTCAGCCAAACGTGTGCCTGCTTGTTTATTTAAAGCGCCAGTCAACATGAGCGGTTGGTTAAAGCCAGGATATAAATAGCCCGCCATGAGGGATAAATCACGTAATACAAAGCCGTTATTAATCCCAAGACGATGGGTAAATTCCACAGCGTGGTTTAAGCGTTGCTCATCCACCCAAAGTGGCCTATTTTCAATATATTCAAAAAAACAGACCAGTTCAGGTTCAGGAGAGCTTAATGCGCTTAGCCCTTGATATAACGCTTGCTCAAAGCGCTTGCGGTTATGTTTTGGGTTTTGCATGACCCAAGCCACGACAGCATCCATTT
Organism: Acinetobacter cumulans; assembly: GCF_003024525.3. GTDB lineage: Bacteria > Pseudomonadota > Gammaproteobacteria > Pseudomonadales > Moraxellaceae > Acinetobacter > Acinetobacter cumulans. The sequence continues at coordinate 242,188 of NZ_CP035934.2, forward strand.
GTGTATCGCCAGAAACTAATGCTTTATTGAGCATGAGATATTCGGCATAAGATGGTGCAAGTGGCTTTGTGGAAAAATGACTAAGCACCATACTCAAAAGATTGCTTTGTTGCATGTGTTGGAAGGAATGCAGGCGTTTGGGATTTGATCTGGTCATTGTTTATTGACCTGTGTTGTTGTTTAATCAAACTCTAATATGAATATTTATTCGCATTCAATTCGCATTTTAATTTTGCGTATCATGGGTGAAATAATGAGAAAAAAACCACAACAACAACGTGCCAAAATCATCGTCGATCACATTTTACTTGCTGCGCAGCAATGTATTGCAACACACGGAATACTGCAGCTGACAACACCTAAAATTGCAGAACGCTCAGGGGTGGCAGTTGGATCGATCTATCAGTATTTCGAAAATAAAGAGCAAATTGTAGAAGCCCTACTTTTACAAAAGTCAGAAAATCTAGGTTTAGCCTTCAAACAACTGGTGGTTGAAACAGAAGCACAAAGTATTTATGAAATCATCCCAATTTGTATTCAATTTGGTTTTGACACGTTAAAAGCCGATCAAGGCTTTTTAATTGAAGTCCTTAAACAGTGGCATCACTACAGTCAATCCGAGGCTTCAGCTGTGCTGGAAAAGCATTTCTTTGAAGTGGGGATGTACCTGTTTAATCGCTATTATTCACATTGGAATTTTGAAATTTTAAAAAATAAATCCTTTGTGATTATTAATAGTACGCTTTTTACTATTATGCGCTATGTGAGTAATAATAATTTTCTTATTACAGAACAACAGCTTAAGAAGGAATTAACCCTAATGATACTGGCATACTTAGACGTAGAAAGTAGTAATGCAAAATAATTTAAAATAAATAAACCATACATATCAATTGCTTATGTGTTTGCAAGTTTAAATACTAATCACTCAAATAAATAATTTTAAAAATATGCTTGCAACACATCTGAAATGCTGTAGAATGCACATCCATCGGCGGTGATGAAGATTAAAACTTCTGATAAAACAAGGACTTGATTGAAAAGATTAAGTTTGGTTTTAGAAAAAAAGTTTAAAATAATTTGAATTACTTGTTGACACTAAATAAATTTAGTGTAATATAGCCGACCTAGCTTGCTGGTGACGAACCAACAAGAAGATCATTAAGAGATTATGAAGAACAACTTGTGTGGATTTTTACTGGTTGATCAATCGAATATATTTTCATTGATAATTGGTAGAAATTTCTCGAAGTTTATTTGAGCAAATATTTGTCAGTAATTGATGAGCCAAGATTGGTACCCTTTAAAGGTACTATTGATTTTAAACTGAAGAGTTTGATCATGGCTCAGATTGAACGCTGGCGGCAGGCTTAACACATGCAAGTCGAGCGGGAATAGGTAGCTTGCTACCGATTTCTAGCGGCGGACGGGTGAGTAATGCTTAGGAATCTGCCTATTAGTGGGGGACAACATTTCGAAAGGGATGCTAATACCGCATACGCCCTACGGGGGAAAGCAGGGGATCTTCGGACCTTGCGCTAATAGATGAGCCTAAGTCAGATTAGCTAGTTGGTGGGGTAAAGGCCTACCAAGGCGACGATCTGTAGCGGGTCTGAGAGGATGATCCGCCACACTGGGACTGAGACACGGCCCAGACTCCTACGGGAGGCAGCAGTGGGGAATATTGGACAATGGGGGGAACCCTGATCCAGCCATGCCGCGTGTGTGAAGAAGGCCTTTTGGTTGTAAAGCACTTTAAGCGAGGAGGAGGCTACTCTAGTTAATACCTAGGGATAGTGGACGTTACTCGCAGAATAAGCACCGGCTAACTCTGTGCCAGCAGCCGCGGTAATACAGAGGGTGCGAGCGTTAATCGGATTTACTGGGCGTAAAGCGTACGTAGGCGGCTTTTTAAGTCGGATGTGAAATCCCTGAGCTTAACTTAGGAATTGCATTCGATACTGGGAAGCTAGAGTATGGGAGAGGATGGTAGAATTCCAGGTGTAGCGGTGAAATGCGTAGAGATCTGGAGGAATACCGATGGCGAAGGCAGCCATCTGGCCTAATACTGACGCTGAGGTACGAAAGCATGGGGAGCAAACAGGATTAGATACCCTGGTAGTCCATGCCGTAAACGATGTCTACTAGCCGTTGGGGCCTTTGAGGCTTTAGTGGCGCAGCTAACGCGATAAGTAGACCGCCTGGGGAGTACGGTCGCAAGACTAAAACTCAAATGAATTGACGGGGGCCCGCACAAGCGGTGGAGCATGTGGTTTAATTCGATGCAACGCGAAGAACCTTACCTGGTCTTGACATAGTAAGAACTTTCCAGAGATGGATTGGTGCCTTCGGGAACTTACATACAGGTGCTGCATGGCTGTCGTCAGCTCGTGTCGTGAGATGTTGGGTTAAGTCCCGCAACGAGCGCAACCCTTTTCCTTATTTGCCAGCGGTTCGGCCGGGAACTTTAAGGATACTGCCAGTGACAAACTGGAGGAAGGCGGGGACGACGTCAAGTCATCATGGCCCTTACGACCAGGGCTACACACGTGCTACAATGGTCGGTACAAAGGGTTGCTACCTCGCGAGAGGATGCTAATCTCAAAAAGCCGATCGTAGTCCGGATTGGAGTCTGCAACTCGACTCCATGAAGTCGGAATCGCTAGTAATCGCGGATCAGAATGCCGCGGTGAATACGTTCCCGGGCCTTGTACACACCGCCCGTCACACCATGGGAGTTTGTTGCACCAGAAGTAGGTAGTCTAACCGTAAGGAGGACGCTTACCACGGTGTGGCCGACGACTGGGGTGAAGTCGTAACAAGGTAGCCGTAGGGGAACCTGCGGCTGGATCACCTCCTTAACGAAAGATTGGCGACTGGTAAGAATCCACAACAAGTTGTTCTTCATGACGATGTATCTGAGGGTCTGTAGCTCAGTTGGTTAGAGCACACGCTTGATAAGCGTGGGGTCACAAGTTCAAGTCTTGTCAGACCCACCAAATCTGACTAACGAAATATTTGAATAAAATATGAGAGCAAACAGAAAACAGAGACATTGACTTAATTGATAAGCTGGGGACTTAGCTTAGTTGGTAGAGCGCCTGCTTTGCACGCAGGAGGTCAGGAGTTCGACTCTCCTAGTCTCCACCATACATCGCAAAGCGATGTATAAAAGACAAGTTAATAAATGAACAGTCAGCTGACTGTTAGTTTAGTCTTTAAGCGATCAAGTGCTTAGGTTATAGAGCTTAGCAACAAACTAGCGTAGAATGCGCTTCATTGTTATTAAGCTCTGTGATTTATCACAGCAACATGACCTGACGAAGGCATGTTAAATCATTAACAGAATATATTTGAGTTGAAATAATTTGTTCATACTCATAACTGACATTAACACTAACAGTGATTTATTACTGTGATGTGAAGATAGAAGCTATGAGTTACTAGCGAAATTAACTGAATCAAGCGTTTTGGTATATGAATCTAATTGAAGCTGTACAGTGCTTAAATGCACAAGACGCCAACTGTATGAGTAAGTCGTAAGACAAACTCTGTTGCTTATCCTACTTGTAAGGATAAACGACTGTTTGGGGTTGTATAGTCAAGTAATTAAGTGCATGTGGTGGATGCCTTGGCAGTCAGAGGCGATGAAAGACGTAATAGCCTGCGATAAGCTTCGGGGAGGCGGCAAATATCCTATGATCCGGAGATTTCTGAATGGGGAAACCCACCTATCGTAAGGTAGGTATCGCAACATGAATACATAGTGTTGCGAGGCAAACGAGGGGAAGTGAAACATCTCAGTACCCTTAGGAAAAGAAATCAATTGAGATTCCCTCAGTAGCGGCGAGCGAACGGGGAACAGCCCATTAAGTCATATAAGTTCTAGTGGAATGCTCTGGGAAGTGCAACCATAGTGGGTGATAGTCCTGTACACGAAAGGGCTTATATGATGATGTCGAGTAGGGCGAGGCACGTGAAACCTTGTCTGAATATGGGGGGACCATCCTCCAAGGCTAAATACTCCTGACTGACCGATAGTGAACCAGTACCGTGAGGGAAAGGCGAAAAGAACCCCTGTGAGGGGAGTGAAATAGATCCTGAAACCGCATGCATACAAGCAGTGGGAGCCGACTTGTTCGGTGACTGCGTACCTTTTGTATAATGGGTCAGCGACTTACATTCAGTAGCAAGGTTAACCGTATAGGGGAGCCGTAGGGAAACCGAGTCTTAATAGGGCGTTTAGTTGCTGGGTGTAGACCCGAAACCAGGTGATCTATCCATGAGCAGGTTGAAGGTTGGGTAACACTAACTGGAGGACCGAACCCACTGTCGTTGAAAAGCCAGGGGATGACTTGTGGATAGGGGTGAAAGGCTAATCAAACTTGGTGATAGCTGGTTCTCCCCGAAAGCTATTTAGGTAGCGCCTCGGACGAATACCATTGGGGGTAGAGCACTGTTTCGGCTAGGGGGTCATCCCGACTTACCAAACCGATGCAAACTCCGAATACCAATGAGTACTATCCGGGAGACAGACTGCGGGTGCTAACGTCCGTAGTCAAGAGGAAAACAATCCAGACCGCCAGCTAAGGCCCCTAAATTATAGTTAAGTGGGAAACGATGTGGGAAGGCATAGACAGCTAGGAGGTTGGCTTAGAAGCAGCCACCCTTTAAAGAAAGCGTAATAGCTCACTAGTCGAGTCGGCCTGCGCGGAAGATGTAACGGGGCTAAAACTATATGCCGAAGCTGCGGATTTGCAATTTATTGCAAGTGGTAGGGGAGCGTTCTGTAAGCCGATGAAGGTGGATTGAGAAGTCTGCTGGAGGTATCAGAAGTGCGAATGCTGACGTGAGTAACGACAAAACGGGTGAAAAACCCGTTCGCTGAAAGACCAAGGGTTCCAGTCCAACGTTAATCGGGGCTGGGTGAGTCGACCCCTAAGGCGAGGCCGAGAGGCGTAGTCGATGGGAAATTGGTTAATATTCCAATACTTCTGTGTAATGCGATGAGAGGACGGAGTAAGTTAAGTCAGCCTGGCGTTGGTTGTCCAGGTGAAAGGATGTAGGCATGTATCTTAGGCAAATCCGGGGTACTCTATGCTGAGATCTGATAGCAAGCTGTACTTGTACAGTGAAGTGGCTGATACTATGCTTCCAGGAAAAGTCTCTAAGCTTCAGTTACACAGGAATCGTACCCGAAACCGACACAGGTGGTCAGGTCGAGTAGACCAAAGCGCTTGAGAGAACTCTGCTGAAGGAACTAGGCAAAATGGTACCGTAACTTCGGGAGAAGGTACGCTGCTGACGGTGATGGAACTTGCTTCCTGAGCTATCGGCAGCCACAGAAACCAGGCCCCTGCAACTGTTTATTAAAAACATAGCACTCTGCAAACACGAAAGTGGACGTATAGGGTGTGATGCCTGCCCGGTGCTGGAAGGTTAATTGATGGGGTTAGCGTAAGCGAAGCTCTTGATCGAAGCCCCAGTAAACGGCGGCCGTAACTATAACGGTCCTAAGGTAGCGAAATTCCTTGTCGGGTAAGTTCCGACCTGCACGAATGGCATAATGATGGGGGCGCTGTCTCCAGCAGAGGCTCAGTGAAATCGAAATCGCCGTGAAGATGCGGTGTACCCGCGGCTAGACGGAAAGACCCCGTGAACCTTTACTGCAGCTTGACATTGAACTTTGATCTTACTTGTGTAGGATAGGTGGGAGGCTTTGAAGCAGCGACGCTAGTTGCTGTGGAGCCAATCTTGAAATACCACCCTGGTAATATTGAGGTTCTAACTCTGCTCCATTATCTGGAGCGAGGACCATGTCTGGTGGGTAGTTTGACTGGGGCGGTCTCCTCCTAAAGAGTAACGGAGGAGTACGAAGGTGCGCTCAGCGTGGTCGGAAATCACGCGTAGAGTATAAAGGCAAAAGCGCGCTTAACTGCGAGACCCACAAGTCGAGCAGGTACGAAAGTAGGTCTTAGTGATCCGGTGGTTCTGTATGGAAGGGCCATCGCTCAACGGATAAAAGGTACTCTGGGGATAACAGGCTGATACCGCCCAAGAGTTCATATCGACGGCGGTGTTTGGCACCTCGATGTCGGCTCATCTCATCCTGGGGCTGAAGCAGGTCCCAAGGGTATGGCTGTTCGCCATTTAAAGAGGTACGCGAGCTGGGTTTAGAACGTCGTGAGACAGTTCGGTCCCTATCTACCGTGGGCGCTGGAAATTTGAGAGGATCTGCTCCTAGTACGAGAGGACCAGAGTGGACGAACCTCTGGTGTACCGGTTGTGACGCCAGTCGCATCGCCGGGTAGCTATGTTCGGAAGGGATAACCGCTGAAAGCATCTAAGCGGGAAGCCTACCTCAAGATAAGATTTCCCTAGGAATTTATTCCTCTAAAGAGCCGTTGAAGACTACGACGTTGATAGGTTGGATGTGGAAGTGCGGTGACGCATGAAGCTGACCAATACTAATTGCTCGTGAGGCTTGACTATACAACACCCAAACAGTTGTTGTACGAACTGCGCAAGCAGTGAGCAGAGATTGATTCATTAAAGACCAAACGGTCTTGAAATACTTGATTCAGCTAACGCTAGAACATACAATTCGACTCAGATATGATCTGTTAATAACTCATTTGACGAAAGTTCGGCATCCAAGTAAGACCAAACGAGTAAGCATCCAAGTTGTGCTGGCGACAATAGCAAGAGTGAACCACCTGATCCCTTCCCGAACTCAGAAGTGAAACCTCTTAGCGCTGATGGTAGTGTGGGGTTACCCATGTGAGAGTAAGTCATCGCCAGCTCATTATTCGAAACACCCCCTGACTAGTGCAGGGGGTGTTTTTTTATGTGTGAAATATTTTAGAAATTAGAAAAATTGGAATGTTATAAATAAAGAATATACAGAAAGAGGGCTTGGAGGCTACTAGAAGGCTGGCTCAGAAAGCGTGTAGGGCAGGGCGAGCTATCAGTGTTGAGGATATGTCCATTGCAGTGTTTTTAACGCTAAGAGGCTCAATAGTATGATCGAGTGAGCTTAGCATCTGCAAATCCATTGATCATTCAGCTTATTATAAAGCAGTTAAAATGATGGCTAATATCAATATATCTGTGTGCTCATAATAATCTTATGAGAGCTATAAGGTTAAATTTATAAGTAATATTGCTCATTTATATTTATGCTATTTGGCATTTTTTAGGCTTTCACATGGTAATGGTATTTATTTTTTTAGGCGAAATCTAGATTTTTTCGCCAAATTTGACGATTTTAAGCTCGTTTTTTACATAAAAAAGAGCAATTTTTTGAAAGTAATTTCATTTTTGTTGCTATCGAGGATAGATTTCAATACGACCAAAGTTATGTTTGGCGAAAAAAAACAGCAAAAATTGTAATTTTATAAAGTGCGAATCGTATCTCATTTGTAATGTGAAAAACTATCAATTTAATAAGAAAATGTGAAATATAACCAATAAATAGACTTTATTAATACAAAATGACTATTATTTGAAATAGTATGAACTACATCATATTATTCATATTAAATTTGAATAATGATTCAAATTTATAGATATTTATGAGGGTGTTAATGTTTTTTATATTAATATAAGTTTTTGAAAAACAATAAATAAAAATATTTTTAAGCATTCATTGGTCTTCCGATGAATGGCTTTGATTTTTTAGTTCTAATTAACTTTAATATGCTTATTCCCACAGTATTTAATAGCCAAAGGTGATTTATGAGAAATCTTAATTTTTTAGCGATGACACTAGGCTGTTTGTTGTTTACTGGTTGCATGAGTACTACAAAAATGGGTACGGCTGGTGCTGAGCGTAAACAATTTATGGTGATTCCTGAAAAAGTATGGAATGCACAATCGGATAAATCTTATAAACGGTTTGTGAATCAAGCAAAAGATAAGCAAGTTTTAGTGATTGACCGTAAATTGGATCATGTACTAGAAAATCTTAAATCTGAAGCTGATGTTTTTCGTACTGGGGCGAAAGCTTGGAATTGGGATATCAAAGGGAATTTAAATGGTGAGTTAAATGCACACTCATTACCAGGTGGCAAAATTATTGTGAATACGGGTTTGTATTGGGGATTAAAGCTGAATGAAGATGAGCTTGCATTTGTAATTGCGCATGAAATGGCACATTCACTCCGCGATCATAACCGTGAAAAAGCATCAATTATGTTGGCAAGTAATGTTGCGCTATTAACGGCTACAGCTGGCGTTGGCGGTATTGCTTCAGCAGCGGCAAGTGCTGCGAGCCAAACAGCGATGATTCCACAAGGTTGGAACATTGAGGTTGAAGCAGATCTTATTGGTTTAGATATTATGTCACGTGCAGGATATAACCCTGATGCAGCCGTGAAATTCTGGAATAAGTTCCAAGCCGAAAGTATTCGTCGCAAAGCATATAATGTTAAACCATTAATGAATGATGATTTATTTGCAAAACGTATGGCCAATATTGAAAAAAACCTACCTGCTATGCAAGTAAAATATGAACAAGCTTTAGCAGTGAAAGGGCAGGCAGATCGTTATACGACACAAACAATTGTAAAAAACTAATATGTACATGTTCCAAGTTTAGGGCGCCTCCAGGCGCTCTTTTTTTTATGTGCTGTCTGTATGAAATTATAATTATTAGTTAACAGGTTTTGTATAAATTATAATCAAGCAAGCTGAATGGAATTCATGGTAAAATGATCGGCTTTCATCTTTGATCTACTTTTGATCTTCCATCTGCCAGCCGAGAATTGCTAGCCATGTCTACTGCTTATACCATGCAGACAGCGCCTAAAGCGTTGTTTGATTACGACAAATATTGGGCGTCATGCTTTGAACCAGCGCCCTTTTTGCCGATGTCACGTGAGGAAATGGACCAACTCGGTTGGGATAGTTGTGACTTCATTTTTGTTTGTGGTGATGCTTATATCGATCATCCATCATTTGTGACAGGTATTATTGGTCGTACTTTGGAAGCTCAAGGTTTTCGCGTAGGTATTATTTCGCAACCTGATTGGACTTCTGCTGAAGCATTTAAAGTGCTGGGTAAACCGAATATTGCCTGGGGTGTATCGGCAGGCAACATGGACTCTATGATCAACCGTTATACGGCTGACCGTAAAATCCGTTCAGATGATGCTTATTCGCCAGATAATCTGCCAAATAAACGCCCAGACCGTGCCGCAACAGTATATTGCCAGCGTGTCCGTGAAGCTTATCCTGATGTTCCTGTGCTTTTAGGTGGTATTGAAGGTTCATTACGTCGTATTGCACATTATGACTATTGGTCAGATAAAGTGCGTCGCTCAATTTTGATGGATTCAAAAGCCGATTTACTCATGTATGGTAATGGTGAGCGTTCAATCATTGAGGTGATGCATCGTTTAGCCAAAGGCGAAAAAATCCACGAGATTACCGATGTTCGTGGTACTGCATTTATTATTAATAAGCATAATCGCGCGTCAAAAGCGAAGTTTGTAGAAATCGCATCCAATGATGTGGATACTATTGGTCGCGTTGATCCCATCATCAACCCTTATGTCATGACCGAAGATTTAGATGGTTGTGAGATTGAACAAGATAAAGGCAACAGCTTAGCCAATTATCAAAACTTCCAAAAAGAATTGGTTGCTAATCCAATTGTGCGTGAAGGTGATCAACTTGATAGCGACACGCAAATTGTACAGCTACAGCCCTCATCGAAAGCAATTAAACACAAATTACCACCGCGTGAGTTAGCTGTAATTCGTTTGCCTGCTTTTGAAGAGGTGGTGAATGACCCTGTGCTTTATGCACATGCTAACCGTATTTTACATTTGGAAACCAATCCAGGTAATGCACGTGCTTTGGTACAAAAGCATGGCGAACGTGATGTTTGGTTAAACCCACCGCCAATTCCGTTAACTACGGAAGAAATGGATTATGTCTTTGATTTTCCATACGCGCGTTTACCACATCCATCTTATGGTCAAGCACGTTTTCCAGCGTTTGACATGATTAAGTTCTCTGTGAACATTATGCGTGGCTGTTTTGGTGGTTGTACCTTCTGCTCGATTACCGAACATGAAGGTCGTATCATTCAAAACCGTTCTGAAGAATCGATTTTGCGTGAAGTTGAAAAGATTCGCGACACTGCGCCAGGCTTCACAGGGATTATTTCAGACTTAGGTGGTCCAACGGCAAATATGTACCGTTTGGCATGTAAAGATCCTGAAATTGAAAAGAACTGTCGTAAGCCATCATGTGTATTCCCAGGGGTTTGCCAAAACTTACATACTGATCACGCACCTTTAACTCAGCTCTACCGTAAGGCACGTGCATTAAAGGGTATTAAAAAGATTTTGATCGGCTCTGGTTTGCGTTATGACCTAGCGGTGCTTAATCCTGAATATGTCAAAGAGTTGGTGACACATCATGTCGGTGGTTATTTAAAAATTGCACCTGAACATACCGAAAAAGGCCCATTATCGAAGATGATGAAACCTGGTATTGGTACTTATGACCGCTTTAAGCAAATGTTTGATCGCTTTAGTAAAGAAGCAGGTAAAGAGCAATATCTGATTCCTTACTTCATTGCGGCGCATCCGGGTACAACCGATTACGATATGATGAACCTTGCTGTTTGGTTGAAAAAGAACGGTTTCCGTGCCGATCAGGTACAAACCTTCTATCCATCACCAATGGCAACAGCAACGACCATGTACTACACGGGTAAAAACCCGCTGGCGAAAGTCGCGCGTTATACTGAAGATGTAGATATTGTGAAAGGTGAGAAGCGACGTCGTTTGCATAAAGCATTCTTACGTTATCATGATCCAAATAACTGGCCATTATTACGTGAAGCTTTGAAGGAAATGGGTCGCCAAGATTTGATTGGTAATTCTAAGCAACATTTGATTCCAACCTATCAGCCTGCAAGTGTAGAAGGTGAATACAAGTCAGCACGTAAGAAAAATTCAAGCGTGGCGGGCGATTCACAAAAACGTACTGGTGAGCAAGGTAATCGCACGAAGGCTGCACAAGGTCAACGCCCTTCAAATACCAAAAAACGCCCAGAACAAGGTCAGATTTTGACGCAGCATACAGGTTTACCGCCACGTGAAACAGGTGACAAAAAACCTTTTTCTGGTAGTCAAACGAAAGGAAAGTCTAAGTCTAAATCACGTGCTTAAAGTTCATATTAAAATTTAAAAAAAGGATGCTTCGGCATCCTTTTTTATGTGCTTGATTTAGGTGTTCGACATGAACCCTATATTGGTCTTGGTTTTTATGCATTTGGTGCTGAAAATATGGTGAGATGGACATCTGGTATGCATTTTGTCGGAATTGTGGTTGGGTTTTAAATCTGTGCTTGCCAGCTTTTCTGCGAATGATCTACAGTGTGAAATAGGGCAAATGATTTGCCTTTGCTGTTCTAGTCCAATGGATTGAATATTTGAAAGTTACGCTATTTTGTAAATTTGGATATGTTTTTCGTGAGGATTGGAAGCAAATTGATGATTTGGACAATTTAAAATAAAACAGACTGTACACTCGATAGAATATCCCAGCGTTTTGATGGTGGGTAAAGCTAGTGGTGCAGTCCGAATGATTATAAGAAATGTAAAGGATTATGTAACATGGCAATTTATATTGTAATAGGGAGTATTTTACTCCTCTGTATGCTAATGATTGCTTGGAAAAGTTTAGAAACTGGAGAAAAGCAACAGGATAGCGCGCTTAAACAACGTGCGATCTTTAATATCAATGAGCAATTGACCTATACACGGCTTAAGGAAATTTTACCGAGCCATATTGTATTGGCACATGTTTCTTTTGATGCCTTATTAACAACCAAATATTATCGGACACGTAATAAATACCGTAATATGGTCGCTGATTTTGTTATTTTAGATCAAAATCAACAAGTAACTGCAATTGTAGCAGTGGATGATCCTATGGTTCTCAAACGTCCACAGCTTGCACAATATCAAGATGCGCTATTGGAAATGGCGGGATACCGTGTAGTGCGATATGACGATGTACCAGAGTATTTTCAACTTCGGGAAGATTTCTTAAATCCGAATGCTCCAATTTTAAATACGCCGACTGTCAATGGTTTAAAGAAATATCACCTTTATTCTGATTTAGAGCGCAAGAAAGTGAAGTTATTGAGTTAGCTGTTCAAGTCGGTATATCAATCATTTTTTTAAAAGCATGCAGAAGCATGCTTTTTTATTTTTAAATTAACGATTTAAGCTGTTGCGACTGGCTTAATAGCCACAACGGTCATTTCAACCAATACTTCAGGTAAATACATTTTTGCTTCTACACAGGTGCGGGGTAAGGCCTCGATGTCTGCTACCCATGCATCCCAAACTTCATTAAAAGCGGCGTAGTCTTGCTCAATATCCTTTAAATATATGGTCACAGACATGATCTGACTTTTATCTGTGCCAGCATCTGCCAAAAACTGGTCAATAATGTCGAGGGTTTGTTGGGTTTGGCCTCGAATATCTAAGCTGGTATCTGTGGCAAGTTGACCTGCCAAATGGACTAAATTTCCAGCGATAGCAATTTCAGAAAAGCGCGAAGAGACATGAAGTCTTTGTATGGTCATGAATTTAGTCCTGTGTTTTGTGCATTTAAGGCCTTAAACAATCTTAACGTAGCCAAATCACCAATTAAACTAGCAAATAGCACATTTCATGCTGATCCAAACGGTTGGCAACCCAAGCAAAAAACAGAATGTTTATACAGTGTATTGCACCCATCATGAGGGATAAAGCTGTAGCAATTGACGATAATAGTGCTAAACAATTTAAAGCGTCTTTATGCGCATATTTTTTTAAAAGCTGGTTTAGCTGAAGGGGGGAGGCAGGAGACATGCAACATGCAAGAGAAGTGTTCCATGAATGACAGCAGAGATGTCCTGCAATATTCGGATTGATCGTCACGCCAACTACAGGACATTATGCTGAAAGTAAAGGTGATTTTCAGCATCTCAGCGTATACATGGATAAATGCACCGCGCTGATAGATTACTCTATATTGTGGCAATGTGAAGTATAAATTGCTTTAATTTTATTCTTTTGTGTAAAAGTTGAGCGTTAAGAAGGAACTAAAGCAGTGAAAGCTGGGCATCGGCTTGTACTTCACTCAATTGATACACGCCAATACCAATTAAACGAAATTGCAAATTTGGAGCGATATGCATTTCTTCTAATAGTTGCGTAAGGGCTTGATGCAGTTCTTGTTTACTGTGTAAGACGTGTTTAAAGCTTTTACTGTGTTGGATGACTTGGAAATTTTTCAGCTTAAGTTTGGCTGATACACCACGGGCGTGAAGTTGTTTTTTTTCGAGGGCATTCCAGACTTGATCAATCAGTTTGGGCCAATAAGGCAGGCATTGTTGTAGATTATAATCTGCATCAAATGTGGTTTCTTTCGAGATTTGCTGCCGTTGACGTTCGCTTTGAACAGCTCGCTCATCAATGCCTTGTGCATATAAAAATAATTGTTTGCCATATTTGCCAAAGTGTTGGATCAGCAGATTTTCATCTACTTGTTGTAAATCGCCAAGTGTTTCTAAATTTAGGCTTTTAAGTTTTTCTTGCGTGACTTTGCCTACCCCTGGAATTTTCTTGAGCGCCAAGTGCTGGATAAATTGTTGTACCTGATTGGGTTTAATTACACAAATGCCATTAGGCTTATTCCAATCTGAGGCAATTTTGGCCAAAAATTTATTGGGCGCAACGCCAGCAGAGGCGGTGAGTCCTGTGGTATTAAAAATATCGGCACGGATCTGTTCAGCAACCGCAGTTGCACTGGGCAGGTTTTGCAAATTTTCAGTCACATCTAAATAGGCTTCATCTAGCGAGAGTGGTTCAATTTGCGTGGTATAACGCTGAAAAATTTGGTGGATTTGTGCTGATACTGCTCGGTATTTATCAAAATTTGGTTCAATAACGGTCACTTGTGGGCAGAGCTTAAGCGCTTGGCTCATCGACATGGCTGAGCGCAGGCCAAATTCACGCGCAGGATAGGAGGCCGCACAAATCACAGCCCGTGGATGGTGTGAAGATACCACCACAGGTAAATGGCTCAGCTCGGGACGCTCTCTTAACTCTACAGAGGCATAAAAAGCGTCCATATCAATATGGATAATTTTGCGCATAGGCGGATCTTAAGTGCTTAGGTCGAACTTATTTTGGAGCAGTCTTTTGTTTAAGTTGAGGTGGATAGAGGCCATTTTTGAGTAAAAAAGCCTGCCATTGTTTTTGGCTTCCCTGAAACACATTGAGGTCAACTGTGGTGGCAATCCCGCGTATTTGACCTTGATTGGTATGCTGCCAAAATAGCCACTCAGGTTGGTCTTTTAAATCAGGCTTGCCTTTGTATTCACGTACCCAAAGTGGGGTATTGCGAAACTCACCTGCCAACACAATATTATAAAAAGACTTCGACACATAAAAAATGGGCTGCTTACCATAGTGCTGTGCCAAACGATCATGCATGTATTGAATTTCTTGCAGCATTTGTTGTTTGCTATACGTATTTATACATTGACTGTCATATTCGAGGTCAATCACAGGGGGCAAGGCATCGTCTTTATTGGGTACGGTTGCAATAAAGTTTTCAGCCTGAATTTTGCCATCACGACATAACCGGTAAAAGTGGTAGGCACCAACTAAAAAACCACGTTCACGGGCTTGCAACCAGTTGTCTTGGAACTTGGTGTCTTTGAAGTCGCCACCTTCGGTGGCTTTCAAGTACACAAATTGAAATTTTTCAGGGGAGATTTTATTCCACTGAATATCCTTTTGATGATGTGAAACGTCGAAGCCTTTGACTGGATACTCTTCTGCACTGGCAGGTCGATGAGGCACCAACAGCATATAAATCAGTAGGGCGATCATCGCTAGACCTGTGACACCGATATAGGGTGTGTATGATCTGAGTGCAGATGATTTTTTCATAAGAGATCAAAGTCTTTTAAAGAGATCTCTATGATAGCGCGAAGTTTCTAAGCACACTATGTACTTTCTGCATCGAGTAAGACGACAGATGATTTGTCGCATTAAACCGCCGTATGTTTGGGGATTTGCCAAAAAATAAGCGCAGTAATGAGGTTGATGGCTCCTAAACACATTAGCGTGATATGGAATGCATTGAGCACATGCGAGCTGCCATAATAGGCCATAAACATATTGACCAATGTGCCTGCCAATGCCACGCCAATACTCATAGATACCATCATGATCATAGAAAGGAAGCTGTTGCCACTACTGGCATCTTGTTGTGGCAAATCTTTTAAAGTAAGTGTGTTCATAGACACAAATTGCAATGAATTGAGTAGACCAAAAATAAAGAAATGACTGACCAATATCCACGTTGGGGTCGAAGGGGTGCTTA
The DNA here is from genome assembly GCF_003024525.3 of Acinetobacter cumulans. Classification (GTDB taxonomy): domain Bacteria; phylum Pseudomonadota; class Gammaproteobacteria; order Pseudomonadales; family Moraxellaceae; genus Acinetobacter; species Acinetobacter cumulans. The sequence goes on from NZ_CP035934.2 coordinate 257,596, forward strand.
AGGCAAAACTGGCAATACAAGCTCCGACCAGTAAAGTATTGAGCAATAAGACATTGCGATAGCCAAAGCGTTGGATGATTGGGCGAATAAGCGGTTTAGAGGCCAAAGAACCTAAAACTGTTGGAATCATGAGTAAACCCGTCATTAAAGGTTCTAGGCCAAAGGCAACTTGGAGCATTAGAGGCAACAAGAAGGGCATGGCATTACCGCCCAAGCGCGCAAAAAAATTCCCCACAATTCCGATTGCATAAATGCGGTTTTTAAACATTTTACTGCGGAATAAGGCATTTTGGTGGGTGTGGGCATGGACCGCATAAAGCAGTGCAGCGATGAGACCTGCAAACATCAGGCCGAGGCTCCACTGCAGTGAATTTTCCACGCTGGCAAATTGTTCAATACCTAGGGTCAGGCCAGCCATGGCAATCACGAGAAGGATGAAGCCTGCAAAATCAAAACGCTGTACCGTGGGTTCAGTCACATTAGGCATGGCCTTGAATGCAATACAACATCCTAAAATACCCATGGGAAGATTAATCAGAAAAATCCAATGCCAACTGGTATTTTCCACCAACCAACCACCAAGTGTTGGACCTAAAAGGGGACCAATGAGACCAGCCAGACTCATTAAACTCATGGCCGATAAAAACTGCGTACGCGGAATGACCTTCAGCATGGCTAGACGGCCTACGGGTAATAGTAATGCACCACCAATGCCCTGAAGTACGCGAAAACATAATAATTCATTCAAAGAGCTCGACATGCCACAGCCCAATGAGGCCAAGGTAAAAATAATAATCGCGCTAAAATAAGTATTTCGAACCCCGAAGCGATCTGCTAGCCAACCACTGAGAGGAATACAGGCCGCCACAGCAAGCACATAAGCCACCACCACGCTGTGTAATTGGAGCGGGTCTTCTTGCAAGCTACCCGCCATGGCAGGAATGGCAGTATTTACAATTGTGGTGTCGAGCCCTTGCATAAAAAAGCCAATAGACACCAGCAAAACCAAAAGTCTAAATTCGGGTTGTAAGGCTTGATGTGTGGGCGTGGCATTCATAAGCAGGGCAAAAAATAACGGAGAATGATGTATAAGCAGTGTACGCAATGTACAGGGGAATAGACAGAAAATCATGTGCTAAAACCGTATCTTGGTTTTAGGCTTTTTAGATCAATTCCTCAAGTTGCTTGAACAGCAGGGCATGCAGTAGATGAGCTCTTAAATACGCGATTTGGGCTACGTTTCGGTTGTAAATACATAAAATACGAGGCTGAAATTGTTTGTCTTGCTATTTAGCTGTCATAATAGCTTCGAGTCCTTCAGTGTATGAGGGGCTTTTTCTGTACGGCAAAGGTATTCTGTTTTCATGACAATTGAAATCTTAATGGTGATTGGCTTTTGCTTAGCAGCCTATTCCATTGTTGGAAATGACGTTCCGCAAACTTTAGGCACGTTTATTTCTTCCAATGCACACCGCCCATGGTGGGTGTTATGGCTATATATCAGTACGATTTTAGTGGTGGTATTGATGTATGGCTGGTATGCATCAGGTACAGGCGATGCATCATACGGACGCTTGGAAACGATTCCATTCCCGAAAGAAGGCATTACGTGGTTATATATCGTGCCGCCGATTTTACTCATATTATTAACCAAATATGGGATTCCTGTGAGTACAACTTTCTTGGTGCTTACAATATTTTCGCCAAGTAGTTTGGGCTCGATGCTGACCAAATCGATGATGGGTTATGCGGTTGCTTTTGTGGTGGGCATTATTGTTTACCGCTTTGTGATTAAACAGATTTCGGTATATTTCAGTAAGACGCGTGATCAGGAGCCCTCACATATTTGGATTGGCTTACAGTGGATTTCTACGGCTTTTTTATGGAGCCAATGGTTAATTCAAGATTTAGCCAATATCTTTGTTTATCTGCCACGACAAGTGCCCTTAAGTTTTATGATTTTTGCCGTGAGCTTATTTGTGGTGCTTCTCGGTGTGATTTTGTACCAGCGGGGCGGGGCAATTCAAAAAATTATTGATACCAAAACTGGGGTTGCAGATATACGTTCTGCTACGATTATCGACTTTATTTACGCCTCAATTTTGTTGATATTTAAAGAGTGGAGCAATATTCCAATGAGTACCACATGGGTATTCTTAGGTTTACTGGCTGGTCGTGAGTTTGCGATGTCGATGCATTTACATGAGGTCAACAAGTACCGCACTTCACGTAATGTGAGTAAGGATGCGATGAAACTCATGATTGGTCTGATTATGAGTATTGTATTGGCCACCACTTTGCCTTGGTTCTATCAGCTTATTTCAGGTTGAGTCGAATAGATTAAGTTGAATGAAAAAAAGCGGACATGAGGTCCGCTTTTTTGATGTTTCATCTGAGAGGTGATGCTACACCACAAATTGTTTTGGACAATTTAGATTTTTTAAAGCATTTAAAATTTGTTTAGAGGAATTGCACACAATCAGTTTGGCACGATGTTGCGGTGGCAAAAATCCTTCTTGTACGGCATGGTCTAATTGAGCAATCAGTGCATCATAAAAGCCATTCACATTGTAGAGCATCATGGGTTTTTGGTGCTGATTCAGCTGCCCCCAAGTGGCAATTTCCAAAATTTCTTCAAAAGTACCTAAACCACCAGGCAAAGCAATAAAGGCACTGGCACGTTCAGCCATCATGGCTTTACGTTCATGCATGGTACGCACCACATGTAATTCGGTAAGGTTGTGGTGTGCAATTTCATAATCCAGCATAAATTCAGGGATTACGCCGACCGCTTCACCGCCATGTTGAATGACCGCATCGGCTACTTGGCCCATCAGTCCGATACTTGCACCACCATAGACCAAACCAAAGCCATGCTCTGCAATATTTTGGGCCAAAGCCACGGCTTTTTCTAAATAAATAGGGTTGTTGCCCGAGCGTGAGCCACAATACAGTGCAACAAGGGGAGTGGTTGTTTTAGGAGAGACTTCTTGTAATTGATTCGACATATTGAATACGCTGTTCATCATTGTTTTTATTACCTTAGCACGTTATTTTTAACGGCTCTAGCCTAACTTTTAAGGATGACGTATTTATGTCGAAGCGGGCTGTTTTGCACAAAAAAACGCAAATAGTCGTTGCATAAAAAAGATGAAATTTTGTCTCATCTTGATATACTAAAAACTTGTTTCACCAGATATGAACGAACATGGGCAGTGATAGTTGTCACTCGGCACGTATAAAATTTTTAGAAATAAATACTTCAATCGCCTCCGCGCGTCTTTTATTCCTCACACAACAGATTTCTCGTTGCGCCATTCAGGCTGAAATTCAGGAGCATCACTCATGATCTTTGAATGGATGTCAGACCCTTCTGCATGGGTAGGCTTACTCACCTTAGTGGTTTTAGAGATTGTACTGGGTATTGATAACCTCGTCTTTATTGCTATTTTGGCGGAAAAATTACCACCAGAACAACGAGATAAAGCACGTAAAGTCGGTTTGTTGCTCGCGCTATGTATTCGCTTAGTGTTGCTGGCATCGATTGCTTGGGTCATGACGCTGATCACACCACTGTTCCATGTCTTTGAGCATCCTTTCTCGGGACGTGATCTGATTCTGTTATTTGGTGGGGTATTTTTACTGTTTAAAGGCACGATGGAACTCCGTGAGCGCCTTGAAAACAAGCCAATGCTCAAAGAAGAAAATCCTGTGCATGCGACTTTCTGGATGGTGATTATTCAGATTGTGGTTCTTGATGCAGTGTTCTCGTTAGATAGCGTGATCACGGCAGTGGGTATGGTGAAGCAACTCCCCGTGATGATGATTGCGGTGGTCATTGCCGTTGGCATCATGCTCTTAGTTTCTAAACCGCTGATGAATTTCGTCAATCGTCATCCGACTGTGGTCATTTTGTGCCTATGTTTCTTAATGATGATTGGTTTTTCGTTATTGGTTGAAGGCTTCGGTTTCCATATTCCAAAAGGCTACTTATATGCTGCAATTGGTTTCTCTGTACTGATTGAATTCCTGAATCAGACTATGCGTCATAATCAGGAAAAAATGGTGACTACGACTGATTTACGTTACCGGACTGCTTCAGCTGTCATGCGTATGTTGGGCGGGAAAAGTGCCTCAGAAACTCAGAACGATAATCATGAAGACGTTTTGGCGACTCGTGCATTTGCCGATGAAGTCTTTGATGAAGACAATGGCGTGTACCACAGCGTGATGGTGCAGGGGGTATTGGGTCTGTCCGAGCGTCCTGTGAAATCAGTGATGACACCTCGTCCAGAGCTGGAATGGATTGATTTAGACGAAGATGCTGAATTTATTCGTGAGCAGTTATTAAGTACAACACATTCACGTTTGATTGTGGCACATGGCGAATTAGACAATATCGCAGGTGTGGTGTTAACGCACAAAATCATGAACGAATATATTGAAACAGGTGAGGTGAACTTTGAAAAGCACCTGCGTGAACCTGTGATTGTGCATGAAAATGCACAAGTGTTGATGGTGATGGAACAAATGCGTCAAGCACCGCTACAAATGGCGATTGTGTTAAATGAATATGGTTCAATCGAGGGGATTGCAACACCAATTGATGTGCTCGAAGCCATTGCAGGTGAGTTCCCAGATGAAGATGAACTCGATACCGTTGCAGAAAGTTTAGAAGACGGTACGTTGATGCTGGACGGTTCAACTGATATTCGCCATGTGTCCTTATTATTGGGCTGTGATTTGGTGGATGAGTCAGAGCAATATTCGACACTTTCTGGTTATATTTTATTTCACTTAGGGCGTTTGCCTGAAAATGGTGAAAAATTAACAGCGGATGATCATATTTTTGAAGTGGTGACGATGGACGGTCATAAAATTGACAAGGTTCATGTGATTAATGTGCATAACCCGAGTGAAGAGCACTAAACTTCAAAGTTAAATGGATCTATGCTTTTGCCCAAATAGCCCACTCAGTTGGGCTATTTTTAATTCAATATTTGCAGAGTAACAAACATGTCAGAAATACAGTGTCCATGTGGTTTAGGCGTGTATGCCGAGTGTTGCCAGCTTTTACATACAGGTCGTGAACAAGCCCAAACCGCTGCCCAGTTAATGCGATCTCGTTACAGTGCTTTTGCCTTACAGCAAATTGACTATATCGTTGCGACGACGGCACAAGGTCAGCAAGCCTTCTTAGATGTCCCTGCGATTACAGCTTGGAGTAAGGACAATCAATGGTTGAAGTTAGAGGTGGTACAAGCCCAAGAAAAGCTAGATAAAACGCATGCGCAAGTCGAATTTAAAGCGCATTATCATGATGGTCAGCAAGCACATATACACCATGAAATTTCACATTTTGTGAAGCACAATACGGCTTGGTATTTTCTCGATCCGACTGTAGAGATGCAAATCACCATGAAACAGCCGTGTATTTGTGGTTCAACGAAAAAATTTAAGCAATGCTGTGCGCAATTTCTGTAACTTTTTCTAAAATTTGACTTAGAATAGCGCGCATCTTTTACCCATCAGCGGATGAAGGGCAATGTTACTCACCATTATTTATATCATTGCAATTACGGCAGAGGCCATGACAGGAGCGTTGTCTGCGGGACGACGTAGTATGGACTGGTTTGGGGTGGTGCTGATTGCCTGTGTGACTGCCTTAGGTGGTGGTTCAGTGCGTGACGTATTGCTGGGACATTATCCGCTGACATGGGTTAAACATCCTGAATACCTGATTCTGACATGCTGTGCCGCTTTTGTGACTATTTTAATTGCCAAGTGGATGCGTCACTTACGCAATATTTTCTTGTTGCTGGATGCCCTTGGTCTGATTGGCTTTACCATTATTGGTTGCCAAATTGCATTAGAAATGGGACATGGTTTTGTGGTGTGCGCAGTTGCGGGTGTTTTGACGGGTGTCTCTGGCGGTATTTTACGTGACATTTTATGTAACGATGTGCCACTGGTATTCCGCCGTGAGCTGTATGCGTCTATTTCCTTTGTTGCAGTCATTTGTTATTGGATCTGTCTAGAACTCGGTTTATCACTAGAGCTAACCGTGATTGCTACCTTAGTCTTTGGTTTTAGCTTACGTGTGATTGCGATCTATTTTGGCTTAGAAATGCCGAAATTTATTTATAAAGACGATGACGAACAGTCAGCATCTTCTAAAGACCTCTCTTAGTTTCATAGTAGAATGACCGTGAGTGATCATGGTCATTCTGCATCTCACACAATACTTAAAATAGCAAAATCATAATTCCTGTTGTGAAGGCAGCATGCATTCTTTCACCCTATCAGAGATCTTGTTATGGATTTAGTCTCACGCATACAGCGTCTGCCAATTGGACGCTTTCACTACACTTTATTGTTGGTCATCGGGCTAGGCTGGATGTTTGATGCCATGGATACGGGTTTAATTTCCTTTATCTTGGCCAAAATGGCTGAAGACTGGGCCATGACACCTGCTGAAAAGGGTTGGGTGGTATCTATTGGCTTTGTGGGTATGGCAATTGGTGCAGTGTGCTCAGGCGCTTTAGCTGATCGTATTGGGCGTAAAACTGTTTTTGCTGTCACTTTGGTGATTTACAGTCTTGCGACAGCAGCCTGTGCTTTTGCTCCCAACTTAACTTGGCTTTTGCTATTTCGTTTTGTGGTCGGTCTAGGTTTGGGTGGTCAGCTTCCGGTTGCTGTAACTTTGGTGAGTGAATATATACCTGCTCATGTGCGTGGGCGCTTTATTGTATTACTAGAAAGTTTTTGGGGCTTGGGCTGGTTGGTGGCTGCCTTGGTTTCTTATTTTGTGATTCCAAATTTTAATTGGCATGCAGCCTTTTTAATTGGGGGCTTGCCTGCACTATATGCCATCGTTATTTGGAAGTTTGTGCCTGAGTCTATTCCGTATTTAATTAACCGTGGCCGTCATGCTGAAGCACATGCCTTGGTTAAAAAAATTGAAGCCAAGTGCGGTGTAGAGGTGATTGAAATATTTGAAGTGAAGCCTGTTGCGCAGCAGCAAAATGTGTCATTTAAACAGCTCTGGTCGGGTGTATTTGCACGCCGTACCCTGATGCTGTGGCTCATTTGGTTTGGTATTGTTTATTCGTATTATGGCATTTTTACCTGGTTGCCAAGCTTATTGGTCAAACAAGGTTATACCATTGTGCAGTCTTTCGAATATGTACTGGTCATGATTTTAGCGCAGTTGCCAGGTTATATCGTGGCAGCATGGTTGGTCGAAAAATTAGGACGCAAAGCCACGTTGGCAGGCTTTATTGGCATGTGCGCAGTATCGGCGTATTTCTTTGGACAGGCAGAAACCGTCACGATGATTGTGGTTTGGGGCTGTTTAATGTCTTTCTTCAACCTTGGTGCATGGGGCGTACTGTATACCTATACACCAGAACAATATCCAGCCAATATTCGCGCTTTTGGTTCGGGCTGGGCAGCCGCCATTGGCCGTATGGGGGGGATTGTCGCGCCCTTGGCAGTCACGCACATGATGGTCATGAACAATGGCTTTAGTATGGTCTTTACCATGTTTACTGCCGTACTGTTTGCGGTTGCCTTTGTGATTTTGGTCTTGGGTGAAGAAACCAAAGGCAAAACTTTAGAGTCTTTAGGCTTATAAGTTTGGACAAAACAATTTGTTTTGGCAGTGCATCTAAATTCAGCGGATCACTGGCGTGAAAGCATGAATGCCCAACCTAAAGCAAACATCAGCAGGTGGTACAGATTAAATTCTGTGACCTGCTTTTTTTTGTGCTTGAAAATTCAAATTAGAAGTTGAACATTTATCATAAAGTGGATAATTTTACGGCAATAGAGCTGTCTTAAGACAAGATTTGTCGCTGTGTGTAAGTTTCGCCACTTGTGTCCAGCACGGCAGAGACATAGCATAAGAACCCATATACAAAAACGAATTTATTAGGATTAAAGGTTGTTATGACAAGCCTTGCGCATCATGCGACAGAAAACCGTTCCGTAGCAGAATTTACCGAACAAGCTTATCTTAATTACGCCATGTACGTGATTATGGACCGTGCTTTGCCACATATTAGTGATGGTCTTAAACCTGTACAGCGCCGTATTGTCTATGCCATGAGTGAGTTAGGCCTCAAGCCCACAGGTAAGCCAAAAAAGTCTGCACGTACTGTGGGTGACGTCTTGGGTAAATATCACCCACATGGTGACTCGGCATGTTATGAAGCAATGGTGCTTATGGCACAGCCGTTTAGCTATCGTTATCCATTTATTGAAGGTCAAGGCAACTGGGGTTCACCCGATGATCCAAAGTCCTTCGCTGCCATGCGTTATACCGAAGCAAAGCTATCGGCCTACAGTGATTTGCTGCTCTCTGAACTCGGTCAAGGCACCTGTGATTGGCAGGATAACTTTGACGGTTCAATGAAAGAACCTGTAAATTTGCCTGCGCGCGTTCCTAATATTTTATTAAACGGGACAACGGGTATTGCAGTCGGGATGGCCACCGATATCCCGCCACATAACTTACGCGAAGTGGTCAAAGGCACGATTGCTCTTATTCGTAATCCAAATCTAACGGATGAGAAGGTTGCAGAGTATATTCCTGGGCCAGACTTACCGACCAAAGCCGAAATTATCACGGCGCCGGATGAATTACTGAAAATTCAAACGACGGGTCGTGGTAGTTACCGTACCCGCGCAGTTTATACGATCGACAAAAATGAAATCGTGATTACTGAGCTACCTTACCAAGTTTCTGGCTCTAAAGTCATTTCGCAAATTGCAGATCAGATGCAGGCGAAAAAACTGCCGTTGGTCAGTGATTTACGTGATGAATCAGACCATGCAAATCCTACGCGTTTAGTGATTGTCTTACGTTCAAATCGTATTGATGCTGAAGCGGTCATGAGCCACTTATTCGCAACAACTGACCTTGAGTCTAGCTATCGCGTCAACATGAATATGATTGGTGCAGATGGCCGTCCACAAGTGAAATCGATTCGTCGTATTTTGTTGGAATGGATTGAAATCCGTAAGACAACGGTAACGCGTCGTTTGCAATATCATTTAAATAAAATCGAAAAGCGTTTGCATATTTTGGGTGGCTTGATTGTGGCCTACCTAAATATTGATGAAGTGATTCGAATTATTCGTGAAGAAGATCAACCTAAACCGGTATTAATGGAACGCTTTGGGATTGATGAGATTCAGGCAGAAGCCATTTTAGAACTTAAGTTACGCCATTTGGCCAAACTTGAAGAAATGGAAATGCGCCGTGAGCAAGAAGAGTTGGAAGCTCGTGCAGCCATTATTCGTGAACAATTGGCCAACCCTGAATCACTCAAATCATTAATTATTAACGAACTCAAAGACGATGCGAAAAAATTTGGTGATGATCGACGTTCGCCAATTGTGCAACGTGAAGATTCACATGCGATCAATGAGCAGGACATGATGCCAGCTGATCCTGTAACGGTTGTGTTATCGGAAGCAGGTTGGATTCGTTCAGCGAAAGGCCACGACGTTGATGCCGAAAATCTAAATTTCCGCGCTGGTGATCAATACTTAAGTCATGCACAAGGTAAGTCAAATCAACGTGTATATGTCTTGGATGAATCTGGCCGTAGTTATGCTTTAGCGATTAATACTTTGCCATCAGCACGTGGTTTAGGTGAGCCTTTAAGTTCAAAATTATCTCCTGCAAGTGGCGTTGGCTTTAAACAGGTGTTTATGGCAGAGGATGATGCTGAGCTTTTAGCACTGAGTAATAAAGGTTATGGCTTTAAAACCCAAGCCAAAAACTTAGACACCAATGCCAAAGCTGGTAAGGCTTTCCTAACGTTATCTGACGATGCAAATCCATTGCCTTTACATGCGATTGAGCAATATACACATCTTGCACTGCTCAGTTCAGCAGGCCGTTTATTGTTAATTGACCTACAAGATTTGCCAAGTCTGAATAAAGGTAAGGGTAATAAATTGATACAACTTGAAGGCAAAGATCAAATTGTATCCATGACAACACTTAACCTAGATGAAATAATTCAAGTGCTTGCAGGAAATCAGCAATTAAAGCTAAAAGGTGATGACTTGCAGAAGTATATTGGGAAGCGTGCCTCTAAAGGTGTGCTATTGCCTAGGGGATATCAAAAAGCAAATAAACTGTTGATTCAAAGATAACACTAGCATCCATTGATCGAAATACGTTATATATGCATATATTCGAGAAATGGATGCGATATTAAGCAGTAACAAGTTAAATAAAGAATGCTTAGTATTGAGAAAAACAGTTGAATTATTAAGGATTTGTACAGGAGAATTGGGCATTATGGAAAAGATTTGGTTCGCAGAATACCAAAAGACAGGAATTCCAGAGACTGTAGAGTTACCGCAAGAAAATAGCTCATTGGTAGATATTTTTGAACGTAACTTCCAAAAATTTGGTTCACGTGATGCCTTTATCTTCATGGATAAAACCATCACTTTCGACCAGTTAGAAGAAGCAAGCCGTAAATTTGCGACATACTTACAAAGTTTAGGTTTGGCAAAAGGCTCACGTGTTGCCGTTATGATGCCAAACGTACTGCAATACCCAGTCGTGGCTTTAGGTGTATTCCGCGCGGGCCTCGTTCTTGTTAACGTAAACCCACTTTATACCGCACGTGAATTAGAGCATCAATTAAATGACTCTGGTGCAGAAGCATTAGTGATTGTTGAAAACTTTGCTTCTGTATATCAAGCAATTATTGGTAAAACGCCAGTGAAGCATGTGGTTATTGCTTCTGTTGGTGACATGCTTGGTGTATTAAAAGGCACATTAGTGAATTTTGTATTACGTTCTGTACGTAAGCAAATTCCAGCATGGAATATTCCAGGCCACATTCGCTTTAATGCGGCAATGGCAAAAGTGAGCGCGAGCAACTATAAACGTCCAAACTTAACCTTAAGTGATACAGCTGTATTGCAATATACAGGGGGTACAACGGGCGTTTCTAAAGGTGCTGAGCTGACTCACCGCAACCTAGTAGCAAACATGTTGCAATGTGATGGTATTTTCCAAAGCAAATTTGGCCAACAAGATGGCCAGCCAGATGATCGTATCTTCTGTGCATTGCCGTTGTATCACATCTTTGCATTTATGGTGTGTGCACTTTACGGTATGTACAAAGGTCAAGCCAACGTACTTATTCCTAACCCGCGCGATCTTCCAGCGGTGATCAAAGAATTACGTAAGTACCAGCCTACATTCTTCCCTGCTGTAAATACCTTGTTTAACGCATTGGTGAACAATGAAGAGTTTAAGCAACTTGATCACAGCAAAATGAAGATGGCGATGGGTGGTGGTATGGCGGTATTGCCGTCTACAGCTGAAGCATGGAAAAAAGTGACTGGTACAAACATTATTGAAGGTTATGGTCTTTCAGAAACTTCACCTGTTGCAACAGCTAACCCGCCTGCATCAATGGAATTCAGCGGTACGATTGGTATTCCATTGCCATTAACTGAAGTTGCTATTTTAGATGATGAAGGCAATGAAGTTGCTTTGGGTGAACAAGGCGAAATCTCGATTCGTGGCCCACAAGTGATGAAAGGCTACTGGAACCGCCCAGACGAAACTGCCAAAGTAATGTTTAATGGTTACTTCCGTACGGGTGACATCGGTGTGATGGATCCACGTGGTTATGTGAAGATTGTTGACCGTAAAAAAGACATGATTTTGGTATCTGGTTTTAACGTGTATCCAGCCGAAATTGAAGAAGTGATTGCCAAACATCCAAAAGTGCTAGAAGTGGCGGCAATTGGTGTGGCTGATGAAAAATCAGGTGAAGTGCCAAAACTCTTTGTTGTGAAAAAAGATCCATCTTTAACGACAGAAGAGATTCTTGCATTTGCGAAAGAAAACTTAACTGGCTATAAACGCCCTCGTTATGTTGAATTTATGGATGAATTACCAAAATCGAACGTAGGTAAAATTCTACGTAAAGATTTGCGTAAAACTGCCTAATCTTTCCGATCTAAAAAAAAGCGCCTAAGGGCGCTTTTTTTATTGCTACATGTTTTAAATACTTTTTTTCATTAGCCAGCGATCAAAATAGCGTCGACCTACACCAAAGACACCTAAGAAAATAAACATGGTGCCAAATTGGCGGCTAAAGCCTGAGCTGTTAAAGGTGCCATAACTTAAAATATTATCAATTAGGCAAAACACTAAAATTGCCAGTGCCCAATGCCAAAGTGGCCAGCGTTTAATGGCGGTGGCATAAAAGGAAATCCACATCATGACAAAGGTCAGTAGGGTAGACCATACATTGAGATTGGCGCAAATTACACACAGTAAAAAGGCCGCAATGGGAAGAACGACTTTTAAAACACGATCAACTTGCTTCTGATGACCGCGTTGCTGCGCTAGTGCATCATAAATTTGCTGTTGTTCTGGACTGACCATGGCAGAACCTATATACACAATTTAATAAAACACTCTATTTAACAAAATTTATTCACGAAATGCCATGCTATGATGCTTTTAAATACTTTTCATTATGAGAAAAAACAAATGCAAAGCATAAGTGGGATCATTTATCTCATTTTGGGGGCTTGTCTACTCCCTTATGTTTTTACAATGATTGCAAAAAAAGCGGCAGGGTTTACAGCCAAAGATCACCAAAACCCACGTGAAGCATTGGCAAAAGCAGAAGGTTTAGCCAGTCGTGCCAATGCTGTACAGCAAAATAGCTTTGAAAGTTTACCTTTATTTATTGCAGCCGTACTCATGGCTGAATATATGGTGATGCCACAGCGACTGATTATGACCTTTGGTATTGCCTACTTGGTCTGTCGTGTAATATACGGAATATGCTATTTAAAAAATTGGGCAGCTTTACGTACCATCATTTGGTTATTGTCGATGTTGTGCCCAGTGACCATGTTGTTGTTGATTATAAAATTGACGTCTTAAGTTTTTTTAGATGAAATTTTAAGACGAAGATGCAAAATCAGAAAAAATGAAACAAAAACCGTTATAATTATGCCGGTTTAAAAGATTTAACTAGTTTAAAGAGTGATGCTATGAGCTACAGCAATATCCCTGCGGGTAAAGATGCACCTAACGACATCTATGTAATTATTGAAATTCCTGCAAATGCAGCGCCAATCAAATACGAAATCGACAAAGATTCTGACGCTTTGTTTGTAGACCGTTTCATGGGTACAGCAATGTTCTACCCAGCGAACTACGGTTATGTACCAAATACATTGTCACTTGATGGTGACCCGCTTGACGTATTGGTTGTGACACCACACCCAGTTGAGCCAGGTTCAGTAATTCGTTGCCGTCCAGTGGGCAAATTGAACATGGAAGACGACGGTGGTGTAGATGCGAAACTTGTTGCAGTTCCACACGACAAATTGACGCCAATCTACAAAGATATTCAAGAATATACAGATCTTCCTCCGTTGTTGATCAGCCAAATTGAACACTTCTTCCAACACTACAAAGACTTAGAACCAGGCAAATGGGTTAAGTTAAGTGGTTGGGAAGGTGCTGATGTTGCAAAACAAGAAGTATTGAGCTCAATTGCTGCATACCAAGAAGCAAATAAATAATTGCTTTTTGGGAATGAGGCCCAGTCATTTTAGTTGTGACTGAGCCATAAAAAAACCTGCATCAAGTGCAGGTTTTTTTATGGCTGTCTTAAACAGACTGAAAACTTAGAAAAGTTTTACAGGGATGTCTAAGAAGATACGCCATTCATTGGTGTCAGGCATGTAAACGTTGTTATACGCTTGGTCTGCACGGTAAATCGAGTTACGTAGGCGAAGGCTGGCATCTTTAGCAAAACCAGATTGAACTGTGTATTTCACTTGGTTAAAGAATTCGCTTTCAGTTGCGCTGTTATCTGTTGGGGTTTTGATATCCCAGCCATAAACATAAGCAGATGTCCAGTTCAAGCCAGGAATGCCATAGTCAGCAAAGTTCAAATTGTATTGCACTTGTGCTGATTTTTCGTGGTTACCAATAAAGTCTGAAAGGTATGAGTTCGCCACGTAAATTGATTGCGCGCCATCGGCATTTTCGCCGTAGTCATAACCTGTGTTGCCTGTGTTTTGTTGGTAAGCCAACATCACAGAGTGTGCACCTTGGTTCAAGGTACCAGACAAAGACCAAATGCTGTTGCTACGGCCATCAACGTCTTTATTACCAATCGTAGATGAGTAAGTTCCAGCTTGTTTGTCCCACTTTGTATGGTAGCCATTAAAGTCTAAAGTCAAAGAGCGTTGTTCAGCCAACGGTAATGTATAGTTAGCATTGATGTAATGGCGCTCTAATTTATCTTCGCTGTCTAAGCCATAGTAAGATGCATTCAATTGATCATCAAACTTGTACTTCGCACCCCAAACGATCGCATTATCTAAATGACGGCCATCTGTATTGATTTGGTCTGAGTATTGGTTTTTGGTAAATTTACCTGCAACCAATTCAAGGTTTTGAATTTCACGGCTTTTAATTAAAGTACCTTCAAAGTATTCAGGCACCATACGTGCAGTATTACTTGCAAGAACAGGAAGGTCTAAAACTTGAGTACCATATTCAACAGTTGTGTTTGAAACACGTGCTTTCACACTCGCACCACCACGAGCCCAGTGGTCGTAAGTATCACCAGCACCTTTCTTGAGAACGCCTTTGCTATCTAGGCCTGTTTCACGTGGAATCATGCCGTTACCTGCATGTTTGTTATCACCCAATTTGAATGATGCATCACCTGTAACATTGACACCAAAACCAACTACACCTTGAGTAAAGCCAGATTCTAATTTTACAATTGCAGATTGAGCTGTTGAACGGTTGTCTGGTTCGCCTTTTTTATCGCGATCAATAAAACCAGTACGGAACAATACAGTACCGTTAGCATCTTCTACAAAGCCTTTCGATTCGCTTTGTTCGCTTGCATATACAGAAGAAATTAGAGCAGCGTTTACAAGTAACGCCAGTGTCAATTGTTTTGATTTAAGCATTGGGAGAGAGCCTCATGCGAAAAGATGTTGTGAAAAGGTATGTCGATTGTATAAGTATTCTCTAAAAATACATTACTTTTATTGAATTTATACAACTAAAGTCATGCATTTTTCAGATAAGTAGTATTTGTGATATTTCTAAGCTATTAGAGAAAACTGAAATATATTTTTAATAGTTAGTAAAAACATAAAGATAGTTGGATCTAATCTTGATGAAGCTTTGGTGCTTGTCATTGCTAGGATGACTAAGTTGGGAGGTGACTGATGCGGTATTGAGTTTTTAGATAATTTTTATTTTTTCAAAATTAAAATTTAACTTTTAATCAAAATTAGCCCAATGATTTAAAGCATGAAGAAAGTTTAATAAAGATATATAAATAACATTAAAAAAATAATAAAAAATATGCATGTATGTCGGCATGATGATTAAAAAATAGAGTTCCTTATAAATATCAACGTTGTTTTTGATTGGTAAACTTTACTCAATGGTAAAGTGAGACTAGAATTTGCACGAAAATTTGAACGACAAAATGCCAGAACACTTTTTAAACTTTTGGGGGATTCTATTATGCCATTCATTTCACTTCGCCGTGCGCTCTGTGTCGCGCTTTCATTGTATGCACTCCCAACATGGGCTTCAGAAATAACGGATGCCGAGACTCATGCAATTTCAGGCAGTGTGTCTATCGTAAATAAATATATTTACCGTGGTGGTGAAGAAAATGATGATGTGACTCTCCAAGGTGGTGTGCAATATGATCATCAAAGTGGTGTGTTTGCAGGATATTGGGGTTCAATGTTGGGCTATGATCCCACAGATGAAACTCAAAATAGTGGCTTTGAACATGATGTCTATATTGGTTACGGCCGTCAATTGAATGATCAATGGAGCTATAGCAGTCAAGTGACTGCCTATATTTATGAAGGTGGGGGCACTGTTTATAACGACGACCGTTCATCAAAGCGCCGTACGACAGGAATTGAGCTTAACAATACGCTCAACTACCAAGATCTGAGTTTTGGGCTAGGTGTGTTGTTATCCGATGTAGATTATGGCAATGCTGGAGATGTATATCTCAGCGCAGCTTATCAATATGCACTACCTTATGAGGTCACCGCAAAAGCATTAGTGGCGGCATATATTTATAATGATCATGGCGATGATGATTTTGTAGAAACACGTAAAAGCTTTCGTTTTAATGAAGCTCGCTTAGGTTTAAGCAAAGCTTTAGGCAGTACTGGTGCCGAAGTTTTTGTTGAACAAGTATGGGGTGGTAAAGACCGTATGGGTGAAAAATTTGATAATCCAACATTGGTCGGCTTGAACTATAACTTTTAATTTATGAGCCTCACTTGAGCAAAACAAACTGCTTTTGAGCATAAAGTGCATAAATACAAATTTATGCACTTTTTTTATGCATTTTTTTAGGTTGCTGATTAAAAAGTGTGCTTTAAAGGCGCTTTAATATATAAATCGTTACATGTTGAAGTGGTGCCTGCTTTCTGGCGAACTTGCCAAAATGTATGCAGCACAAAAATACTATTTTAGATTTTAATATTTAAATTTTTATAAAAATAATGATAAAAAACAATTAAATAGTATTTAATATTAAATGATTGAGTGGTAATTTTATGCTTGTGAACTCAAAGTTGGCACAGCACTTGCTAATCCCTGTTGAGTATTCAAAATAAAATCGGGTGGGGATTTAAAATGTTAAAAAAACTATTGGCTGTATCTGTATTGGCAACAACATCTGGCGCTGTATTGGCAGAAGATAAAGCTGCAATGCCATTTGGTCTATCTTTTAGCGGTAATGCAGCGATCACAACAGATTATCGTTTCCGCGGTATTACACAAACAGAAACAGATCCAGCATTACAAGCAGGCTTTACTTTAGCGCATGAGTCAGGTGTTTATGTTGGCCTTTGGGGTTCAAGCGTGAACTTTGGTTCAGGTACGCCAAGCTTAGAATTAGATCCTTCTATTGGTTATGCAACAACTTTAGAAAGCTTTAGTAGCAAGCCAGTATTGGATGTAGGTGTGGTTTATTATAACTACCCAAGCGCAAGCGATTTAAATTGGGCGGAGTTATATGGAAAATTAACTTTTGCTGATGTATTTACGTCGGGCGATAGCTTACTCACCAACATTAACTATACCAATGATTATGCTGCATTCGACACCAGTAGCTGGAATTTCACTGCAGGTTATTCGGCACCCATTGGTGATACGGGCTTTGGCGCTGTGGCAGGTGTTGGCTATACGGTTGTAAATGATGAGAAAAAATATTCATTCAATGGCGATGATAATTACATCGATTGGAAAGTCGGTGTGAACTATGGCTTTAAGTCTATTCCAGGTGCTACGGCTGAATTGGCAGCAGTGGGCACAAACATTGATACTAAAGGTTTCACACATGCTCAAGAGCGTGGCGTAGAAACTGGTGCAGTATTTACGCTAACGAAGACTTTCTAATAAAGCTCAGCGTAAACTAGCTTTTAATAAGTTATAACAAAAGCCCTGAATACATTGTGTATTCAGGGCTTTTTTAGCATTGTATTTTTGCTAAGCAAAGATTGATTAGGATGGACTGCGATAGGACAAGGCTTCTGTTAAATGCGCCGTTTGAATCTGCTCGGCCTGTGCGAGGTCTGCAATGGTACGTGCAACGCGTAGAACACGATGATACGCCCGTGCCGATAAATTGAGTCGTTGTTGGGCCATAGCCATGATGCTTTGCGCTGCCGTATCCAGCTGGGCAAATTGTTCTAATTGCTTAGGGCTAAGTGCCATGTTCACCGTGTTTTGCCGTTGTATTTGATATTCGTAGGCTTGTAATACACGTGCGCGAACTGTGGTCGAGTTTTCTACAGCTTGTTGATTATTTAACTCATGTGCATGTAGTGGTGGTACATCAATATGCAGATCAATGCGGTCGAGTAAAGGCCCAGAAATTCGATTTTGATAGCGTTTAATTGCATCGGGTGAGCACTGGCAACGCGCATCTTGGTTAAATGCATAACCACATGGGCAAGGGTTCATGGCAGCCACCAACTGAAAGTTGGCTGGAAAGGTAATTTGGCGTGATGCCCGTGAAATGACAATCTCTTTAGATTCCAGCGGTTGCCTTAAAACTTCCAAGACTTTGCGGTCAAACTCAGGGAGTTCATCTAAAAAAAGCACTCCTAAATGTGCCAAGGTAATTTCCCCAGGTTTTGGGTTTGAACCACCTCCCACTAAGGCAATTGCAGATGCCGTATGGTGTGGGGCTCGAAAGGGGCGTTGTCCAAAGTGATGCTGACTATTGGCGATAGAATAAATACTGGCGACTTCAATGTTTTCCTGCATATTCAGTGGCGGTAATATACTTGCCAAACGTGAAGCCAATAAGGTTTTTCCAGTGCCTGGTGGACCTTTAAACAATAATGAATGTCCACCTGCAGCGGCAATTTCGAGGGCACGTCGTGGACGAAGTTGGCCTTTAACATCGGCCAAGTCAAAATTGTATTGACCTATTATGGATGTACTCGGTGCGGTGTAGGCAGTAATAGGTGCTTTTTGGGCCAGATGTGCACATACTTCATTTAAATGCCCTGCAGCAAAGACTTCAAAATTAGGGAGCTGCGCAGCCTCAGTGGCATTTTGTTGGGGCACAATGAGTGGATGTCCCAGTTGTTGGCAGGCAATAGCGATACTTAAGATGCCTGTAATTGGGCGTAAATGGCCATCAAGCGCCAACTCTCCAACAAATTCTAGCCCTTCTGCAGCCTGTTCAGGCAATTGACCAGAGGCAATCAAAATCCCTAAAGCAATCGGAAGGTCTAAACGAGAGCCATCTTTGGGGAGATCTGCTGGGGCTAAATTAATCGTTAGTCGCTTGTTTGGAAACTGAAAACCACTATTGATAATGGCAGAACGGACGCGGTCTTTACTCTCACGAACAGCGGCTTCTGGTAGTCCCACAATAGTTAAAGAGGGCAAGCCTTGACTCAAATGCACTTCTACTTCAATTAAAGGTGCATGTAAGCCCAAGAGCCCTCGGGTATAGATTTTGGCAAAAGACATATTGTTGTTCCATTATAGTGCGTTTTTTTTAATCATTATGCGTCTGTTGCTGCACCTATTTGGTGCTTATTTTTTGTTCTGTAATTCTTTTTCGAGTTGCTCAACGTGTGCCAAGAGGGCATCTAAGCGTGAATTTGCATGATTTAAAGCTGTACGTTGGCGTTCAATCTCTGCTTGTGAGACCAAATCCATTTTGCTGACAGTTTCATTTAATAGTGCTCGTATATTGTGTTCAATATCTTTTTTGGGTTGTTCAATTTGCTCAAGAATAGCTTGTAATAAGGTTTCAATCATTTTATGTCTAATCCAATCATAAAATAGCGAGTGTAGCATTCACACTGGTTCGGCTATAGCCTTCGGCCGATTATATCGTATGAATCGATACTTAAAATCGTAATTCTTATGGTAAAAACGTCTAATTTTCGCGTTCAAGACGCAATTAAACGTATAAAATAGGTTATACATAAGCTTCGTGTTCAAAGTTTCTATTTTCCCCCGACCTTAGTAACTTTGGCATGAAAATTGAACATAAAACCTTACAGGTGAAATAAGCCGAAGGAAAACAAACATGAAACTTGTAACTGCTATTGTAAAACCATTCAAATTAGATGACGTGCGTGAAGCATTGTCTGAAATTGGTGTTCAAGGGATCACGGTAACTGAAGTCAAAGGTTTTGGCCGTCAAAAAGGTCATACTGAATTGTACCGTGGTGCTGAGTATGTAGTTGATTTTTTACCTAAAGTAAAAATTGAAATTGCGATTAGTGATGAAATGGTTGATTCAGTGATTGAATCAATTACCCGTGTTGCAAGCACAGGTAAAATTGGCGACGGTAAAATTTTCGTGACTAACTTAGAACAAGTTATCCGTATTCGTACCGGCGAAACAGGTGCTGACGCTGTCTAATTAATTGGCACGAAGTTTGCTGAGTACCTAATAACTCACAAAAACTAGGTTGGGGGATACGAATGAAAAAGATGTTGCTTGCGCTCAGTCTATCTGGCGCACTCTTAGGCGGTTCTGTTGCGTGGGCTGAAGAAGCTGCAACAGCGCCGACACCTACAGAAGAAATTTCAGTTGTAGAAACTGAGGCTACTTCAGCGGCACCAGTCGCTGAAACCGTTGCACCGGTGGAAGTTCCACCAGCACCAGCAAAAGAAGAAGTAAAACTGGACACAGGTGATACGGCTTGGATTTTAGTGTCTACTGCACTTGTTTTATTAATGACTATTCCAGGTTTAGCATTATTCTACGGTGGTATGGTTCGTAAAAAGAACGTACTCAGCACTATGGCACATAGCTTTGTAGCAGCTGGCATCGTAAGCTTAACATGGGTTGTTATTGGTTATTCGCTCGCATTTAGCTCAGGAAATGCCTTCATTGGTGGTTTAGATAAAATGATGCTTTCAGGCATTACCACTGATGCACTCACAGGCACAATCCCTGAAATTCTATTTGTTATTTTCCAAATGACGTTTGCCATCATTACCGTTGCAATTATTAGCGGTTCGATTGCAGAACGTATGAAGTTTGGTGCATTCGTTGCGTTCATTACGCTTTGGAGTGTAATCGTTTATGCCCCAATTACACACTGGGTGTGGGGTGGTGGCTGGTTAGGTAACGATGGTGCGCTTGACTTTGCTGGTGGTACGGTCGTTCATATTAACTCGGGTGTTGCAGGCTTAGTGGCTGCATACATGCTCGGTAAACGTATGGGGCTAGGTCGTGAATCTATGGCACCACACAACTTAACTTTAACTGTGATTGGTGCAAGCTTAGTTTGGGTGGGTTGGTTTGGTTTTAACGGTGGTTCTGCATTAGGTGCAAATGGTTCAGCTGGTTATGCACTCGTGGTGACACAAGTGGCAGCAGCTGCAGCAGCTATTGCATGGCTCATCACTGAAAAAGTGGTTCGTGGTAAATCATCGGTACTTGGTGGTGCGTCTGGTGCGGTTGCAGGTCTAGTGGTGATTACACCAGCTGCAGGTTTTGTCACTGTAGGCGGTGCCTTAGCAATGGGCTTGATTGGTGGTGTAGTATGCTTCTGGGGTATTACCGCATTAAAACGCGTATTAAAAGCCGACGATTCACTTGATGCATTTGGTTTGCACGGTGTAGGCGGTATTGTGGGTGCGATTTTGACAGCATTCTTTGCCAGCTCTTTCATCATGGGCGATAAAGCACCAACAGACGTGATGCATCAATTATGGGTACAAGTAGAAGGTGTACTTGCAACCGTCGCTTACTCTGCAGTATTAACATTCATTATTCTTAAAGTGATTGATCTTGTGATTGGTATCCGCGTTGAAGCTGATGACGAACGCATGGGTCTAGACTTAAGCCAACATGGCGAACGTGTAGAATAATAATTCGACATTATACTGATGATCTAATATCAATATATTGTGTAAAACAGCCCGAAAGGGCTGTTTTTTTTCTATATGTTGCGTAATGCTCTACAAAGCTCAGAATTTTTGCTACACTCTGAGGCCATTCAAAATTGTTCAATTAACCCGCTATGCATTGTCCATTTTGCAACGCTGCAGACAGTAAAGTGATTGATTCGCGCTTGGCTGCTGAAGGCTGTCAAATTCGCCGACGCCGTGAATGTATTTGTTGTGGCGAGCGTTTTACGACTTTTGAAAGTTATGAAGTGGTTATGCCACGTGTTATTAAGTCAGATGGTAAAAATGAGCCTTTTGATGAGGCCAAATTAAGACGCTCATTGCTACATGCTTTACAAAAACGTCCCGTGACTCAAGAACAAATTGAAACCGTATTGAGTGACATTCAACTGCAAATTCGTCGTTTAGGCGAGCGAGATGTGAAATCACGAACCATTGGTGAAATTGTCATGCAGTCTTTATTTGCCTTAGATCATGTGGCTTATGTACGATTTGCATCGGTTTATCAAGATTTCCAAGATGTGGAAGCATTTCGTCGTCAAATCGAACAGATGCAACACCGCGATCAGTAAGTGAAAGATATAGGAATACGCACAACATGTCAGAGCTGAGCCCAGACCAAATATGGATGCAACGTGCGATTGCATTGGCACAGCTTGGGCAATACTCGACACGCCCAAATCCCAATGTTGGTTGTGTATTGGTAAAAGACGGCCAGCAGGTGGGTGCAGGTTTTCATCCTAAAGCGGGGCAACCGCATGCAGAAGTGTTTGCCATGCGTGAAGCTGGCGCTTTAGCCCAAGGTGCGACGGCTTATGTGACTTTAGAACCTTGCGCGCATTTTGGACGTACGCCTCCATGTGCCAAAGGTTTGGTTGAAGCAGGTGTTGCAAAAGTAGTTGTGGCTTGTCCAGACCCGAATCCATTGGTTGCGGGTAAAGGCGTTCAAATTTTAAAAGATGCGGGTATTGAGGTTGAAGTTGGGGTATGTGAAGCAGAAGCCCACCAGCTTAACTTGGGCTTTTTGAAAGCCATGGCGACAGGTCAGCCTTATGTACGTTTGAAAGTTGCATCGAGTTTGGATGGTCGTACCGCGATGGCTTCGGGTGAGTCAAAGTGGATTACAGGCCCAGAAGCACGCTTAGATGTACAACATTGGCGGGCAATTTCGGGTGTGGTCATTACAGGAATTGAAACGGTATTGGCGGATGATTGCCAGTTAAATGTACGCCAATTATCAGCAGATATAGATCTCAACACAGTTGTACAACCCAAGCGTTTAGTCTTAGACCGTCAAGGTCGCTTAGCTTTAACGGCTAAACTATGTGAACAGCCTGAAACTTTAATGGTCATGGGGCCATATCGTCAGGAACTTGCAGATTTAGGTGTAGAACAAATCGAGGTTCAACCTTTAACGGATTTAATCTCGCTTCTTGCGCAGCAGTATCAAATTTATGACGTGTTGGTAGAAGCAGGTGCAACATTATCGACTGCCTTTTTACAAGAAAAACTGGTAGATGAAATTATTAGTTATGTTGCGCCGACCTTTTTAGGGTCGTCAGCACGTGCCATGTTTAATGCTGAATTTAGTGTGATGGCAGAACAACTTCGCTTTAAGCTCAAACATGTTGCCCAATTCGGTCAAGATGTTCGCTTGAGCCTTATTCCAGAGTCAGTATGAGTACAGAGTCTACGTCTACGGTTTATCATAAACGTCGCCATGCAGCACGTACCACAGATGAATATCTTTTTCATCAATTGGTGCCGTACTTAGGGAACAAACGTCGTTTACTGCATTTGATTTTAGAAGCCCTTGAGCAAACAGGCACATTGAATCGTGAAGATGGTCGAGCACCTATTTTTGCCGATTTTTTTGCAGGCTCAGGTGTGGTTTCACGCTTAGCACGACAAAATGGTTATCGTGTGATTGCCAATGACTGGGAACCATATAGTCATGCATTAAATAGCGCAGTATTATCTTGCGTTGAAGCACCTACATTTAAAGAATTGGGTGGCTATCAAAAAGCCATTGATTATCTTAATCGCCTACCTGAAGTGAAGGGTTGGGTGACGCATAATTTGTGCCCGCGTAATGATGAGATTTACGATCCTAGCCGTGACCGTTTGTTCTTTAAACGCCGTAATGGTATGCGTATTGATGCTATTCGCCAGCAAATTGCCACTTGGCAAACTCAAGGTGCAATTAATGACGTTGAAATGTCGGCACTGTTGGCGCCTTTATTATATTCGGCAAGTTTTGTATCAAATACTTCAGGGGTGTTTAAAAGCTTCCACCATGGTTGGGGCGGTAAAACACAGACTGCATTAGAGCGTATTGAGTCTTTACTGTGGTTAACGCCAAGTCGTTTTTGTGAATTGGGTGATCCGAAAAAGCCTGCCGCTGAGATGTGGTGTGTTGATGCACAACATTTGGCAAATCAAATGAGTGGCTTTGAAGTGGATGTGGCTTATTTAGATCCACCTTATAACCAACATGCGTATAGTTCTAACTATCATGTACTTAATGCGCTGACTTTGTGGGATCAGGTAGATTTACCTACACCAGATACCAAAGGCTTTAAAAGTGGTATTGACCGTGCATGGCGTAAAGAGCGTCCGAGTCCCTATAACTCGTCCAAGCATGCTCAAGAAGCTTATGAAAAATTAGTCGAAACAATTAATGCACGTTATATTTTGACTAGCTATTCAACGGATGGAAATATTAGTGCGACAGACTTGTTGCAAGCCAATTTAAAACGTGGCCGTGTGACCTTATTAACACAAGATGTACCACGTTATCGTGTGAGTAAACAGCGTCAGTCTGAGCGTGCACGTGTACTGGAATTTATTGTGATTACAGATACGCATGCAAAGTCAGGCCCACCAATACGCCAATTACTTGGGCAGTTGCATCATTTTGCAGAGCTTGGTGGGGTAGATACAACCGATGTCAGCACACAATTGGCATTGTGGTAAAACAAATACAATTTAGAGAAGCGTATGTTTACAGGCATTATTGAAAGTTTAGGTCAGGTCGAAAGTATCCAAAATGTTGGGGGCGATGTACGTTTACGCATTCAAACTGATTTGGATATGTCGGATGTGCATTTAGGCGATTCAATCGCAACCAATGGGATCTGCTTAACCGTCATTGATTGGGGCTCAAATTGGTATGCAGCCGACGTTTCACGTGAAAGTTTGAATCGAACAACTTTGGGTGCATGGCAAGTAGGCCAGCCTGTGAATGTTGAAAAAGCAATGCTTCCGACCACACGTTTTGGCGGGCATATTGTCTCTGGTCATGTTGATGTCGTTGGTGAAATTACCTTAGTACGCTCAGATGCACGCTCATTGTATTTTGAAGTGACTGCACCTGCTGAAGTGGCAAAATATTTAGCAGAAAAAGGTTCAATTACAGTCGATGGTATTAGCCTGACCATCAATCATCTCAATGGCAATGTATTGAGTTTAAATTTAATTCCACATACTGCTGAGCGTACCAATATTGGTACATGGAAAGCAGGCACGCGTGTGAATTTAGAAGTTGATGTGTTGGCACGTTATATTGAGCGCTTATTGCTGGGAGATAAAGCAGCAGAAGCCAAGGCAGAATCTAAAATTAGTCTCGATTTTTTGGCTGAAAATGGTTTCCTAAGATAAAAAAATAAAGCGGTAAAAACGAACAGTTTGATTGAAAAATTGGACTGTTTTTTTTATTTTAGGTCATAATGCGCTCGTGATGAACGTGATTGCAGAAATTGGATTGGGTTGATGATTGATTTTTTACTGAATTTAGAACAATGGTTGCCCATGCTGTTAGAGCAATACGGTTTGTGGATTTATGCCATTTTATTTTTGGTGATTTTTGCAGAAACTGGTTCAGTATTTATGTTTTTCTTGCCAGGAGACAGTTTGTTGCTGGCGATTGGTGCGCTGTGCTCAACAACAGAACTAATACATTTACATTATATGATCCTACTTTTGTTTATTGCATCGGTATTGGGATATAGCGTGAATTACTACACGGGAAGTGTATTGGGACTCAAATACTTCAATCAGCATAATCGTTACTTTAAGCCAGAATATTTAGCAAAAACCAATCGTTATTTTATGAAGCATGGTGGCAAAACCATTTTAGTCGCACGTTTTGTTCCGTTTGTACGTTCATTTGCACCTTTTGCAGCAGGTTCGGCGCACATGAATTTTGCCATGTTTAGCTTTTATAATGTGGTAGGTGGTCTGATTTGGATTGGGTTGCTATTGGGAATTGGTTATGGCTTAGGTCATACAGTCTCGGCGGTGGCGGAGCTGATTCCCTAACGGATTGGTGACGGATCAAAAAATTGAAAGCCTGCAATGTTGCAGGCTTTTTACTGTATTAATGTTTGATGACTTGCAGTGATGCAGTGGCATCAGACGTCATGTGGTCAATATTTTGAATTGAAAATAACCCTTTTTCAGCTTCACGTGTTAAAAAAATACGAATGGAGTGAAAGTCGGAGTGGCTCAGCCATAGTGAGCGTGCCGAAATTTCCCAAGTTTCCCCAGTCGGCAATGCCGAAATTTTTTGAGTAATGTCGCTTAAGATGTCCATTTTAGACTCCTGATGAAAGGATGTGGCCAGGCTTAAGGCTGGCCTATGAACATCTTGTTGCAATCATGTGTCAGTTTGATGACAAATAATCTATCCCAAAGAATTTTTTAAGTTGATTTTAAGATTCAATTTTTTTATCTGAAAAATTTGAATTTTTTAAAATATATTCAATTTCTTCTTGGGCTGCAGCTTTGAGTTCTGCACGAAATGCATTGACTGACTTTTCAATCAGGCTGTCTGCCTCAAGCTCTAAACGAACACGAACACTTTCTAATTCTGACAACATGGCATGGTCAGGTATAGATAAGTTTTGGGCAAAATTGAAGGCAATACCTTCAGGGTTTTTATGATAGCGTGCCGTATAAGTCTGAATTTCACGGTCAATATTTTGACGAATCAGCGCGAGGGTTTGGCTCTGCTCAGCATATTGGCGAATTTCATCTTGTTTCAGTCGTTCAACATAAGCCAATTGTTCAGCACGTTTTTTATCCAGTTTTCTTTCAAGTGCGAGCTGTTTACGCAAACGTGCTTCTTCAATTAATTCCGCTTTGCGCTTGGCATAAGCTTCTTCAATAATCTCAAAGGACATTTGCTGTTGCTTTTGGTCGGTGATCAGCCATTCCTGAATTTGACTTTCTGGCTTCAGCACATCACAGATGCGGCTGAGGTCATCAATAAAGGTCTGACGTACAGCATCAGGCACGTTTAACCAGCGCTGTTTAAAATCGGGACCAACATTTAATGCCACTGCAGCATCTCCTTGTATGAGTAATTAAAAGTCGTGTTAAAGCTTATAGGTTTGTGGTGCTATGCCTAAACGACGGTATTGTTTAAACTTTTCACGGCCAATTATTTTGGCGTCGTCATTATTTTCTATAATTTCAATAATGTGACTAAAATGTGAACATTGTTCAAGCGCTTGATTGTTAAAATTAAATACAATCCAGTCATCTTGCTCTGGCAAATGCTCTGAAATGCACACGGGTGCATGGGGTTGGTCTATGCCATGCGGGATGAAGCTGGCTTCGTCAAAAGTCCACAAGCGTTCATCCAACTGTTGTCTTAAGCCTTGGTCACTGCAGTAAAACCAAATACGTGCAGATTGACGAAGGATTTTACGACTTAAACGGCAGGCACTTTCGACCTGCCGTTCGGGACTCTTTTCAAACAAATAAAAGCTAATTTTAGCCATTCGTTACAACGCGATTTGCGAGGAATTGAACCAATAACGGCACAGGGCGACCTGTCGCACCTTTATTTGCACCTGAGTTCCATGCACTGCCTGCGATGTCTAAATGCGCCCAGCGGTAGTCACGTGTAAAACGTTGCAAGAAACATGCTGCAGTCACTGCACCTGCTTTAGGGCCACCAATGTTGGCAATATCAGCAAAAGGTGAGTCGAGTTGTTCTTGGTAGTCTTCAATGACTGGCATGCGCCATACACGGTCAAATGCGGTTTGACCTGCAGCCACTAAGTCGGCAGCCAATTGATCATCTGAACTGAACATACCTGTAAGTACTGAGCCAAGTGCAACCACACATGCACCCGTTAATGTTGCAATATCAATCACAAGGGCAGGGTTAAAGCGTTTGACATAGGTCAGTGTATCGCACAGCACTAAACGGCCTTCGGCATCGGTATTTAAAATTTCAACCGTTTGGCCACTCATTGTAGTCACAATGTCACCTGGGCGTGTAGCGTGGCCAGATGGCATATTTTCCGCAGCTGCAATCGCACCGACAACATGTAATGGCAGTTTCGCTTCACAGAGCGCACGAAGTGTACCCAGTACAGAGGCTGCGCCACACATATCGTATTTCATTTCATCCATGCCAGCGCCTGGTTTAAGTGAAATGCCGCCTGTATCAAAGGTAATACCTTTACCCACTAAAACGACAGGTGCTTCACTACGCTGTGCTTGATATTCAAGTGTGATAATACGACCTGGACGATCTGAACCTTTGCTTACCGCAAGGAATGCACCCATGCCAAGGTCAGCAATTTGTTGCTCATCAAGTACCGTAACTTTGAGTAGCTCTGGAAATTCAGCAGCAAGCGCCAAGGCTTGATCGGCTAAATATTCTGGGAAGCAGATGTTACCAGGGCGGTTGCCAAGGTTACGTGCAAGGCTTTGACCTGATTGGATGGCATGTACCAATTGTAACTGTGTGTCTGTCAGTGGGCTTGATGCTGTGATGAGATTCACTTGCTCCAATGCAAACTCATTTTTTTTCGATTTGTATTCATCAAATGCATAGCCTGCTTGCGTTAGGCTTAATGCAAATAAATAGTGTAGCTCTTGTGGTAAGGCTGAAATATCAACACTGATCTGTTTGAATTTTTTTTGTGAAGTTTTGATAATCGTTTGAGCTAATTTCGCGAGTTTCGCAGGATTGAGTTCAGTCGATTTTGCAAGCCCCACTAAGCTACACATGCGACTTTCAGCGACAACACCATTGAGCGCTAAACTTTCATTGAAGCTTGCTTTAAATTGTGCTGCTTCTATAATATTATCTAAGTCATTGATTTTGTATAAAGTTGAAGCATTTTGAAGCTGCTCAGAATCTACTAATATCAACAAAAATTGGCTAGACG
Source organism: Acinetobacter cumulans (assembly GCF_003024525.3). GTDB lineage: Bacteria > Pseudomonadota > Gammaproteobacteria > Pseudomonadales > Moraxellaceae > Acinetobacter > Acinetobacter cumulans. The sequence continues at coordinate 286,261 of NZ_CP035934.2, forward strand.
CATTCTCTTGGAATGACGTATTAATAGTGAGTTTCATATGCGGAATTCATGCCTTTTAAAATTTGCAAACCATTAAACCATTGAAACATTTTCATGAATAGAGTTTCAATGTGCAACATGGGTATAGGTTTTATATTTTCAACATTCGGGTAAAATAGCGCTAGTCTTTATTACCCAATTTTCTGGAAGAATTAATTTGATTATTCGGCGTTATTTGGTCAAGCAAGTTGTGTCGACGTCCTTGGTAGTGATTGCTTTACTGACCTTAATCATGATGGGCGGCCGGCTAATCAAGTATTTTGGCGTCGCAGCGCAAGGCCGTTTGGATGCGGGAATTTTATTTAGCATTATTGGTTATCGCTTACCTGAATTTCTCACCTTAATTCTTCCACTGGGCTTTTTTATTGCGCTCATGCTGGTTTTTGGGCGTATGTATGTCGACCATGAAATGGCCGTCATGAATAGTAGCGGTGTCAGTCGCAACCAATTGGCGCGAATTTTAGTGCCAATGACAGCGGTTTTTCTGGTAGCACAAATGTTTTTAATGATGTGGGCCTCACCTTGGGGATTACGTCAGTTCGAAGCATTGACCACCACACAAGCAGTACGTGCAGGTTTTGACTTGGTCCGTCCTAAAGAGTTTATTCCTTCGGGGCCATATACTATTTATGCAGGTGACTTATCTGAAGACCGCAAAAATTTAAAAGACATTTTCTTTTATCAGCGCTCAGCTAAACCAGATAAACCTGACGTGATTATTTTGGCCAAAGAAGCAACTCGTGTGGATGTTGAAGATAATGATGGCGCCAATGTCGTGGATTTGGTCGAAGGGCGTCGTTATGAAATTTACCCTGGGCGACCACGTTATTCGCAAGTGGAGTTTCAAACTTATCGTTTACGCTTAGAAAATAACAAAGAAGCGCAATTTGAAAGTACTGAAGTTGAAGCATTGCCGATGTCACAACTGTGGCATAGCCGTGATGATGCTGTAGTTGCGAGTGAGTTAGGTTGGCGTATATTCGTGCCATTTTCAATTGTGGTGGCATTGATGTTAGCAACCGCTTTATCTGAAGTGAGCCCACGCCAAGGACGCTACTTAAAACTTTTCCCCGCTTTACTAATTTTTGCCAGCTTAATTGTTGCACTTATGGCGATTAAAACGCGAATATCGAAAGGGGAGATGGGCATCTTCGCTTATCCATTGGTGCTGTTGGTGTACGCCGTGGCAGCCGCACTCTTTTCGCGTAAACAAAAATTGGCACCTAAAATTAAGAAACAGATTCAGCGAGTGAGGTCGTAAAATGTTAGCACGCCGTATTGTTGCCAAACATGTGACTAAAACGACTGCACTTGCCATGTTAGGTGCAACCGCCGTTTTGTCGAGTTTGCAGGTTTTATTTACTTATTTAGGCGAATTAGGATCACTGCAACCGAATTATGGGGCTTGGGATGCCTTTATTTATGTGTTGTGGGGTGCGCCGTATTATTTGAATGAAATCCTCCCGATTTCTGCTCTGATTGGTGCAGTACTGGGTTTAGGTACGCTGGCATCCAATAGTGAACTGATTGTCATGCGCTCAGTTGGGGTGAGTCTTTGGCGAATTGTGGGATGGGTGATTCGTTCTGCTTTAATTTTGGTGGTGCTGTCATTTGCATTAAGTGAATGGATTATTCCTTATACCAATGAGCAAGCCAAAGGGGTGAAAAGCCACCGCTCTGTTGCAGAATTAGGCGAGGTCAATGGTTATTGGACTCGTGAAGGCCAACGCTTTATTTATGTGGATTATGCTAACTCAAAAGGTGAGCTTAAAAATATTCAAGTCATTGATTTTGATAATGCATATCGCTTGCGTGGCACGATTGAAGCCGAGCAAGGCCAGTTTGTGTCAAATGGCACATGGAAACTCAACACTGTGCAACAAATGGATGTGTTAAAAGATGGCGATGCCACTTTAGCAAAAAACGCTGAACACCCTTTGTCTTTGGCTTTACAGCCGAAATATGTGCACATGGTGACCCTTGATCCAGAAGATCTTTCACCGAGCCAATTGATTAGTTTTATGAGCTATATGCATGAATATAGTCAAGTTCCAAAAACTTATCAGCTCGCATTTTGGCAAAAAGTCGGTTCTCCATTTGCATTAATTGCTTTGGTAGTGATTGCCTGCTCATTTATTTTTGGTCCCTTACGTCAGCAGTCAATGGGCTTTCGTTTGGTAATTGCCTTATTTACAGGCCTAGGGTTCTTCTATTTACAGGATTTCTTAGGTTATGCCAGCTTGGTGTATTCACCATCTCCAGCATGGTTCGTATTTGTTCCTATTGTATTGATCTTTATGGGTGGTGGTTATTTGCTCCACCGTGCACGTTAGATCAGGAAAAATCGGGTAAATCTATGTTCATGAACAGCATTAACCATGCCTTGAACATAGAGTCTTGACCGAAAATTCGGTAAGATAGCATGGTTAATTTATAGACGAAAAAGAGTGTTCAATTATGACGGATGCAAGTGCTCGCAAAATCCCTCACGTTTTAGTCATTATGGATGGTGTGGGTCATCGTGAAGCGATTGAGGACAATGCTTTTTTAGCAGCTCAACGTCCAAATTTAACCGCGATGGAAGCAAAGCATCCGCATGGTTTAATCTCTGGCTCTGGTGAAGACGTTGGCTTACCAGACGGCCAAATGGGTAACTCTGAAGTGGGTCACATGAACTTGGGTGCTGGCCGTGTGCTGTACCAAGACTTTACCCGTATTACCAAAGACATTCGTACTGGCGCCTTCTTTGAAAATGAAGTACTGGTGGATGCTGTAGAAAAAGCCAAAGCAGCCAATGGTGCAGTCCATCTGATGGGCTTGTTGTCTGAAGGTGGTGTACACTCGCATGAAGACCATATTGTGGCGATGGCTGAGCTTGCGTTAAAACGTGGTGCGAAAGTGTATTTACATGCTTTCTTAGATGGCCGTGATACACCGCCAATCAGCGCACAGCCATCTTTAGAAAAATTAGATGCATTGTTTGCTCAATATCCAGGTCAAGGTCGTATTGCGACTTTAATCGGTCGTTATTTTGCAATGGACCGTGACAACCGTTGGGATCGCGTTGAACAAGCTTACCGTTTGTTGACAGAAGGTGAAGCTGTACGTACAGCCCCTACTGCGGTTGCAGGCCTAGAGTTAGCTTATGCAGCTGATGAAAAAGACGAATTTGTGAAAGCAACGCGTATTGGTGATGCAGCTCCAGTTCAAGATGGTGATAGCGTTGTCTTCATGAACTTCCGTGCTGACCGTGCACGTGAAATTACCAAAGCCTTTGTAGAAAAAGACTTTGCAGGCTTTGAGCGTAAAGTTGTACCTGCATTGTCTAAGTATGTGATGTTGACACGTTACCAAGCGACGATTGATGCACCTGTTGCATACATGCCAGAAGCGTTGGTGAATTCATTGGGCGAATACTTGTCGAACTTGGGTAAAACCCAGCTACGTATTGCGGAAACTGAAAAATATGCCCATGTGACTTTCTTCTTTAGTGGCGGTCGTGAAGATGAATATCCAGGTGAAAAACGTATTTTGATTCCATCTCCAAGCGTTGCTACGTATGACTTAAAACCAGAAATGAGTGCATACGAAGTTACAGATGAGTTGGTGGCTGCAATCAATTCAGGCGAATATGACTTGTTGGTGGTGAACTATGCCAATGGTGACATGGTTGGTCATACGGGTGTATTTGATGCTGCAGTAAAAGCTGTTGAAGCTGTAGATACTTGCTTAGGTCGTGTGTACGACGCAGTCATGGCGAATCAAGGTCACATGATTGTGACAGCCGATCACGGTAATGTTGAACAAATGCAGGATTATCAAAGCGGTCAGGTACATACACAGCATACAACTGAATTAGTACCATTCATCTATGCAGGCCCAACGTCAGCAACGATTGTGGAAGGTGGTGTTTTGGCCGATGTTGCGCCTACATTACTTCACTTGATGAAGCTTCCAGTTCCTGCTGAAATGCAAGGTCGCAATCTAATTCATTTAGATGCATAAATATTGATGAAAGGGTAGATGTATGGCGCAAGCACGTTGGATTTCTGGGGTAATTTTTGGCTCACTTCTAATGTGCTTTAGTCATACCACATGGGCTGTTGGCAAAAAGTCAGCAGCCCTTGATTTTGATGGCGATTATGAACAAAGTAATATGGAAGTTCCGGTGGAATCCATACAACAATTTGTTCAAATTTATGGCATTGTTAAAGACAATTATCTCAAAGAAAAATCAGACGATGATCTGTTTCAGCAAGCGATACAAGGCTTGGTCAGTGGTCTAGACCGCTATTCACGTTATCTTTCTCCTGAAGACTATAAACAGCTTTTACAATATACCGAAGGCGATTTGGCAGCAGTCGATTTTGACTTGCACTATGACACGATCGCGCAGCACTGGGTCATTCATAATCTCAAAAAAGATGCTGACTCTGCAAAACAGGGTTTAAGTAATGGTATGGCTGTGTACAAAATGGATGATCAAGAGCTGAAAAAGCTAAGTCATGTACAAGTTAAACAGTTATTAGATGGGGCGATTGGTTCAACATTGAGCCTACAACTGACCACACACAGTAAGCCAATTTATATTGTGCGTAATACCAAAATTGAAACCGATATTGAATCCCGTTTACTCAATAATCAGGTTTTGGTCTTAACGGTAAAAGTATTCCAGCAAGACACGGCCAATGAGATCAAACGCATTATTGAAAGCCATAGTGGGTCGAAGGTCAAAGCAATCTTATTTGACTTAAGAAATAACCCAGGGGGCTTATTGTCGGCAGCGGTAGAAACGGCAGATTTATTTCTCAACCAAGGCGTGATTGTTTCGACGCGAAGTCGCTCCGAAGGGGATCAGCAGTTTCAAGCTTTACCGAGCTTTGAATTTCAAAATATGAAAGTGGGCATTTTAATTAATGGTCGATCTGCCTCGGCAACGGAAGTCTTTACGGCAGCGTTAAAAGAGCATGGGCGAGCATGGGTCGTGGGTGAAAAAAGCTACGGTAAAGGTGTAGTGCAGAAGCTTTTTCCATTATCCAACGGTGCTGCTTTACAAATGACCGTATCGCAGTATTACACGCCCAATGGTCGAATGATTGAAGGCATTGGGGTGCAACCTGATTTTAGCTACCCACAGCATGAGATGAGTGAGCAGCAATATCTTGAGCATGTGACAGAGCAACTGCTCAATAAAAAATAATACTTATTCTTCGTCGGTATCGAGCCCAAATTTCTTTAAACGATAGCGCAAAGAGCGAAATGACATCCCCAGCTTTTTAGCAGCTAAGGTTCGATTCCAGTGCGTCAGATTGAGCGCATTTAGTAGAATTTCTTTTTCGATATTTTCTAGATAAGGCTCTAGTCCTTCTTCAGGCAGTTTCTTTAATGGCATACTGGTAACAGAGGCCATAGCAACAGCCTGAGAGGCATCTGTGTGATCCAGCACAGGTGCACTACGGCGCAGTGGGGCACTTTGCAAATGAGGTAAATCTATGCTGTCTGTGTCGCTGAGCGTGATGGCACGTTCAATAATATTGCGTAGCTCTCGCACGTTGCCTGGATAATATTGATTGAGTAGAAAATCTTGCGCGCGCTCTGTGAGGGCCTTGGCTTTAATATCCCATTCTGAGCAAATTTTTTGAATAAAATGCTGCGCCAATAACAAGATGTCATTGCCACGTTCACGAAGCGGTGGCAATTCTAAGTCCATCACATGAATACGGAAGAATAAATCCTGACGGAAGCGACCCTGTTGCACCAGTCCATCTAGATCTTGATGACTTGCACTGATAATGCGGAAATCGACATCAATTTCATGGTCTGCACCGACGGGACGAATCCGCTTTTCTTGCACAGCGCGGAGCAATTTTACTTGCATGCTTAGGGGTAATTCCGCAATTTCATCGAGGAATAAACTACCGCCATGTGCTGATTGAATCAGACCTTGCTTATCTTGGGTTGCACCTGTGAAGCTGCCTTTTTTATGGCCAAAAAGCTCACTTTCCATTAAGTCGCTCGGAATCGCACCGCAGTTAATGGCAATAAAGGGGCCTTCATTTCGATTACTTAGGCGGTGCACCAAATTTGCGACAACTTCTTTACCCGTACCTGATTCACCAGTAATAAAAACAGGTGCTTGTGAGCGAGCAATTTTTTTCAAAGTGATACGAAGCTGTTGAATTGGCAAGGATTGTCCAATCAACATTTTGTATTCTAGTGTGTCTTCTTGTGGTGTTGTAGAAGGAATTGGTTTATTGAGTGCTTTTTGTAGTAGTTGCTCTAAGTGCTTTGGATTAATGGGTTTGCTGACAAAATCGAAAGCACCTGCTTTGAGCGCTGCAATGGCAATTTCCATGTTGCCATACGCCGTTAAAACGGCTACAGGCAGGCTTGGGCAGTGCTCATTCATCCATTGTAATAGTTGTAAGCCATTACCATCAGGAAGGTTGAGGTCAGTTAAACAGGCATCGTATTGGTGTTCTGTTAAGCATTGGCGAGCTTCACTGAGTCGGTGTGCAATGTGTGTACGAATCCCCATGCGTGATAAAGACATTTGCATGAGTGTACATAAGTCTTCTTCATCATCGACCAACAGTACCAATGGTTGCTGTTCTGCCATATTTCCCCCCAAATAAAATCGATTAAACGGTCACGGCTAAGCAAGAAACTCTAAAACAGGCCCCTTGTTCTTTTTGTTCTACGTAGGTGAGCTGTGCTTGATTTGCTTCGCAAAAACTGTGCGCTAGGTACAATCCTAAACCAGTTCCTGTGATTTCGGTACTGAAAAATGGTTGAAATAATGCAGATCGATCATGTTCTGCAACACCAAGGCCGAAATCACGCACATCAATATGTATATATTTTTGATATGTATAAATATTTAATTCGATATGCGGTGTGCTGGGGTCATTATGTCGGATGGCATTGCGCACCAAATTAATCAGGACTTGGCGCAATTGACCTTCATCAAAGTGAATCGCCACAGGCTCTCGCATATTCAGTTGAATTTTATCTTGAATATCCGAAAGATCATCTTGAATGAGCTGAGGCATAAAGTGTTTTAATGGAATCAGTATTGGGCGCGTTTCTTTATTTTTCACCATATTGAGCGTGTCTTGCACAATACGGTCAATACGCACCGATTGTTTAGCAATCATGCTATGTAATAGTTTTTGTTGTGATGGATCACTATCTAAAAATAGATCATTGGCTTGAACGATGGCCGCCAATGGATTACGGATTTCATGTGCAATACTGGCAGAAAGCTGACCAAGGGCTGCTAATTTTAGCTGTTGTACATGCTGATTAATTTTTTGTGCATCCTGCAAGACCAGTAAGGTTAAGGTCTGGTGCGGCACATTCAGTTTTTGTACCCGAACATGAATATGAAAGCGACTTTGTTGTGATTGAAATTGGAATGTATCGCCATCGGGCAGTTCTTCAAATTTCATCAGCTCAAATAAGTCGGGTTGGGTTTTATACAGTGGATGTGTTTCATAGCGATACATCGGCGCAATGCCCAATAAATGACAAGCTTCAGGATTGCTGAGTACCACATGGCAGTTTTGGTCGAGCACCAAATAGCCCGTTTGAATTTGCTCTAAAATATAACGGTTAATATTTTGCAGTTGGTTTAATTCGAGGGACTGTGAAAAGTTCAAATTTTCCATGATCTGGAAGCGACGAATCGCAATTTGTCCACTTCCATAGACCACAAAAAATAAGAAGGCCAATAGAGCACTATTACCAATATTTTTCAGTGAGGTCAGCTCGAAAATGGAGCCAATAAATACTTGGTAAACGACACTAATGACGGCAATCAGTGTAATGAGTAGAGCTTTTTGTGCATTGAGTAAAAGCGAAGCTGCAAAAATACAAATGACGAACAGCAAGCTGATATGTAAATTTGGACCATCAAGTGCCAAGGTTAATAAGCTAAGCGCCGTAACATCGACAGCAAAGAGGCTTACCAGTTGCTTGGGAATATAAGCACGCACGCCACGCATTAAAAAAAACTGTAGGCTACTGATTAATGCATAAGCGCTCAGGACGTATAAATAAAAGCGCGGATACTGATATTCGACACTTAACTGCCGATAAGTCAGCATAAAAATCAGCAATAAGCCCGTACTGATAATGAAGCGATATGCGCTATACCACAGCCCGAGATGATACTGATTTAATTCCGCATGATAAGAAGGCTGGGGCATAAAGGATGCACTGGTATTTTTTAAGGTTTAATAAGGCCGTAGCGAATGGCTAGGTGAGTTAATTTGACGTCACTGTCTAAATTTAATTTTTCAAAAATACGGTAACGGTAAGTGTTGACGGTTTTTACACTCACAAAAAGCTTATCTGCAATCTCTTGTGCGCTAATACAATTGACCACCATCATCGCCACTTGCATTTCACGTTCTGAAAGTGCATCAAAAGGAGATTGTTGAGTGTCAGATAAATACGAGCTGGCCAATTGCTCTGCAATGTCGGCACTAAAGTATTTACCGCCTTGCATGACTTTGTTAATGGCACGCACCATTTCTGTAACAGGCGCACCTTTGGTGATATAGCCCTTCGCACCTGCTTTTAGGAGTAGGGAAGGATAAGGCTCTTCAGCAAGACCACTTACGGCTAACACTTTGGTGTCAGGCGCTGTTTGTAAGAGACGTCGTGTGGTTTCTACACCCCCAATACCTGGCATATTCACATCGAGAAGTACGACATTGGGGTGATGCTGACGCACCAGAGAAATCGCTTCTTCACCAGATTCGGCTTGCCCAATCACTTGTACATCGACATGGTCTTCTAGCATTCGACAAATACCTGTACGAACCAACTCATGATCGTCTACCACCAAAACTGTGATCACTGACATTCTCCCTCTGTTTTATACATGTCTTTTTTGTTACATAAAGCAAAATAAGCTTGCAATGAAACGACAAAATTAGCAATCCTATTCTTATCTACGATGAAAATATTTGATACACAATGTCGTGGGTAAAAATTGTTCTGCTATGTGCCTAAATGTAAGGCATATTTATGGTAATAGGCAAATTTTTAGCTAAATTACTAAGATAGAGTTGAGTAAGTAAAAGTGAAGAATTTAAATAAATCATTCGCACACGTGTTGGGCTTTTCATTTTTATTTGGCATAAGCACCGTAAGCTTTGCTGAAATTATTATGAATCCAAACACGAGTCAATCGAATTTGAGCTGGTCATCTGATGATGTCAGCCAACTTTTAAATCAAGATGTTTCATCTGCTACAGATGAGCCATCACCACAGGGTTCGACCAAAATCACCACCAGTGTGCGTAGTTCGAATGGCGTAACGACACAAAATGCACCGTCACAAACGGTACGTATTGTGGATACCAATAATTATGCCAACCAACCGAGCATTAATGCACGTGCGGCGATTGTGATGGATGGTCAAACAGGCGAAGTGCTGTACAGTAAAAACAGTAATGTTGCGCGTTCTATTGCATCGATTACCAAGTTGATGACAGCCGTGGTTATTTCAGATGCCCGCTTAAACATGTCTGAAAATATTACCTTACAGCAAGGTGATTTTTCATGTTCTGGCTGTAAGAGCTCAAGTTCGACTTTACGTGCCGGCGATAGCATGAATCGTGCAGAAGCATTGTTACTGGCGCTAATGAAGTCAGAGAACCCAGCAGCATCGGCTTTGGCACGTACTTATCCGGGTGGTCGTAGTGCATTTTATAGCGCGATGAATGCCAAAGCGCGTTCATTGGGCATGACCAGCACGCATTATGTCGAGTCTACAGGTCTACATCCGGGCAATGTCGCTTCAGCGCGTGATTTGGCGATTTTGGTGAATACAGCATCGCAATATGGTTTAATCCGTCAGTTTTCTACCACACCAAGTTATGACTTTAACTTGGGCTACCGTGTACTCAAATCCAATAATACCAATGCCTTAGTGCGTAATGGTGGTTGGAATATTAATATTTCTAAAACAGGCTATATCAATGAAGCAGGGCGCTGTGTTGTGATGCATACAACATTAAATAATCGTCCAGCTGTTGTTGTGTTACTGGGAGCCGATACCTCTCAAGCACGTACAGATGATGCAACGCGCTTAATGACTTGGGTAACTCAGTTACCAAAACGAATTTAAGGCTTAACTTCTTACTCAACTTGAGCTTTTTGTTTTCAGGCTAAATTTAGCCCATGAAAAAACCCTGCTAGTGCAGGGTTTTCTTTATTCAATCAAATATGTGATTACATATTTGACAAAATTGAATCACGAACTTGATCCATTGTTGCATCGATTGACAACATTACGGCATCAGAGCATTGTTTGATTGCAGTATCAGGGTCTTTCAAACCATTACCTGTTACGGTACATACGATCACAGAACCTTCAGGGATTTTACCTGCTTTAAGGTCGCGGATTGCACCACCAATTGATGCTGCAGATGCAGGCTCAACAAATACGCCCTCATACATCGAAAGCATACGCTGTGCATCTAAAATTTCAGCATCAGTCAGTTCATCAAACCAACCTTGAGAATCGCGTACAACTGCTTTTGCATGGTTCCAGCTTTGTGGGTTACCAATACGAATTGCTGTTGCAATTGTTTCTGGATTTGCTACAGGTGCGCCACGTAGGAATGGTGCGGCGCCAGATGCTTGATAGCCCACCATCACTGGTAAACCTTCTGGTTTAGGGCCAGTGAAGGCGTCAGTTGCTGCATCGTAAATCACTTGTTCAAACTCACCTACAGGTTGGTTTGCAACAGCTTCTGTATAACCCATCCAGTGTGCAGTGATGTTACCTGCGTTACCTACAGGTAAGCAGTGGTAGTCTGGTGCACGACCGAGTTCATCAACGATTTCGTAAGCAATGGTTTTTTGACCTTGCAAACGGTATGGGTTGATTGAGTTTACGATGGTTACAGGTGCTTGATCTGCAACTTCTTTCACTAGGCGCATGCCATCGTCAAAGTTACCGCGGATTTGCATGGTGATAGCACCATACATCATTGCTTGCGCCATTTTACCCATGGCAATTTTGCCTTCAGGGATTAAAACGAATGCTTTGATGCCAGCGCGTGCAGCATAAGCGGCTGCAGCTGCTGAGGTATTACCTGTAGATGCACAGATAATTGCTTTTGAGCCTTCTTCAACAGCTTTTGTTACCGCCATGGTCATACCACGGTCTTTAAATGAACCAGTCGGGTTTAAGCCTTCGTACTTCACATAAATTTCAACATTTTTGCCAATTAAACGCGGAATATTTGCAAGTTTAATCAGTGGGGTATTACCTTCACCTAAAGAAATCGCTTTAGTAGTGGCAGACACTGGTAAACGGTCGCGATAGCGGTCAACTAAACCAGTATAACGATTGGCATTCGACATGATGATGTTCCAATTGTGTATAGAGCTTGGTAAGGGGAGAATTTCCCCTTAACCCGATTAATTATCAAGCGATTCTAAACGAATTCGTACAATTTCGCCATGAATGACAGGCAATGCTTGAATTTGTTGAAGGGCTTCATCCATTTTAGATTCTTTCACTGGATCGGTCAGAATCACGATAGGAATAAGGTCTTTTAAGCGCGATTGTTGCATGATGGCATCAATGCTAATGCCTGCACGGCTTAAAATAGTGGTCACTTCAGCTAAAACACCAGTTTGGTCTTCAGCATTAATACGGATGTAGTAACCTGTTGTCATTTCTTCGCGTGGCAGAATAGGTAAATCGCTTAAGCTTTCAAAAGCTAATTGCGGAATAGTCCCTGCACCATCTTCGGTATAAGAGATGTCACGTACGATATCGACAACGTCAGCAACAACTGCAGAAGCTGTAGGGCCTGCACCAGCGCCAGCGCCATAGTAAAGTGTTGGACCAACGGCATTGGCTTGTACTAATACAGCATTTTTCACGCCATTTACATTGGCAATCAGCTGTTCTTCTGGAATCAGCGTCGGGTGTACACGTAATTCGATACCGTTTGCTGCACGGCGTGCAATACCCAAGTGTTTAATGCGGAAACCTAAATCTTCAGCATATTTCACATCTTGTGCAGTCACTTTGCTAATGCCTTCAGTGAAGACTTTGTCAAATTGCAATGGAATACCAAAAGCGATAGATGCAAGAAGTGTAAGCTTATGTGCAGCATCAATGCCTTCAACGTCAAAAGTTGGATCTGCTTCTGCATAACCAAGCTCTTGCGCTTCTTTGAGTACGTCGGCAAAGGCACGGCCTTTTTCGCGCATTTCAGTCAAAATGAAGTTGCCTGTACCATTGATAATGCCAGCTAACCAATCAATTTTGTTGGCAGCCAAGCCTTCACGCATGACTTTAATAATTGGAATACCGCCAGCGACTGCAGCTTCATAGGCAATTTGTACATGATGATCATCAGCCAGTTTGAACAGCTCATTACCGTGCTCTGCGAGCAGGGCTTTGTTGGCTGTCACGATTTGCTTACCGTGTAAAATAGCTTCTTTGATCACTTCATACGCAGGGTGAATACCCCCCATAACCTCAATGACAACATCGACATCAGGTTGGCGAACGATCTCTAAAAGATCTGCGCTTTGTTGAACTGATGCAGGTAAATCAAGGTCAGGACGCGGGCGACGCGTTCCCACATGGGTAATTTCAATTTCACGACCGGTGCGACGTTTAATCTCAGCAGCATTTTCTTTTAGTAGTTTAAGGGCACCACCACCCACAGTACCAAGACCGAGGATTGCCAGACGAACTGGTTTCACGTCACACTCCATTTATTTCAGCAAATTTTTTAAGTGAACCTAGATCATAGCTAAAAAAAGCCTATGACTCTAGGAGATTCACAAATTTATATCTATCTATAAAAAACAGTAATTTAATCAATAAATTTTATTTATTTAAGCGTCCAATTAATTCGCTAGGCTCCATGTAGCCACCCAAATAAACACCGTCGGTATTATAAATTGCAGGAGTGCCATTTACGCCAATATTCAGACCCAATTTGTACATGTCGCGGACTGGGTTTTTGCATGATGCAGGAGGGAGTTGAACCCCTGAAATCGCTTGATTGAAGGCTTCTTGACGGTTTGCACTACACCAAACACTTTCCATTGCCGGCACAAATTGGTCACCACGTGGCCATGCAATATAGCGAACTTCGATGCCTTTGCTGGTAATCTCATCTAAATGTTCATGCAGTTTATGGCAATACGGACAGCTTGCATCGGTAAAGACGTAGATCACATGCTGTGTTTTACCTTTTGCTTTGTAAACAATGAGATCTTCAGTTTTGAGTTTTGCTAATTCTTTTTTGGTCACTTCAGACTGCAAACTTTCGCTGACATTATGCAAAGTTTTGTCACCTAAGCGGATGACATCACCTTGAATAATGTATTTGCCGTCGGCTGTGGCATACACAGAAGACATGCCTTCAAAGCTTACCCAGAATAAATTTGGGACTTCGGTGGCTTTTACACTGCTAATTTTGGCAGTAATGTTGGCTTTTTTCAGGCCTTCTTGCAGGGTCTGAATGAGACGTTGCTGTTGATTGCGTTCTGAAAGGGTAGAGGCTTCGCCCGTTGCTGGCGCACTTGCGGTTAAAGGCGCTTGTTTTTCTTCATCATTATTTGATTTGCTGCAAGCACTTAAAGCAAGGCCTGTAGCAAGTGTACATGCGATCACAATTTTTGAACGGGTAAATAGCATAAAAAACCCTTTTCTTTTCGCTTTTTAAAAAACAGGTGAGCTAGCATAGCAAAAAAATCGGGTGTGAAAAAAACTTCTTGGTCTGATATGCCATACCGTTAAGCGCGTGGATGAAACTGAGCATGGAGCTGTTGCATACGGACTTGCGCCACATGGGTGTAAATTTGTGTGGTTGATAAATCACTATGACCTAATAACATTTGTACCACACGTAGGTCTGCACCATGATTCAGTAAATGTGTCGCAAAGGCATGGCGTAATGTATGTGGTGAAAGTTCTGCTTGTATGCCTGCTTGTAAGGCGTAACGTTTAATGGCGTACCAAAAATTTTGTCGACTCATAATCCCGCCCAGTTGCGTTAAAAACACATAGTCAGTCGCAGTTTTATAGAGTTGTGGTCGTGATTCATTGAGATATTTTTCGACCCATTCACAGGCAGCCTGACCCATGGGCACCAAGCGTTCTTTATTGCCTTTACCGACAATGCGAATATAGCCTTGCTTCAGATTCATCAACTCTAATCTTAAATTTAAGAGTTCCGTCACACGTAGGCCACAGGCATAGAGCACTTCTAACATGGCACGATCACGTAAACCTAAAGCGGTTTGAATATCGGGTGCCAAAATAAGTGCTTCTACATCGGCTTCAGACAAATCCTTGGGCAGAGCTCGACCGAGTTTTGGGGTTTTATGTGTGCTGACAGGGTTGTCACTACGCAGTTTTTGCTCTCTCAGAAATTTAAAAAACGAACGCATGGCAGATAAGCAACGAGCAATTGAGCGTGGGCTTTTACCCTGTTGCGTTAGATGTAATAAAACATCAGAAATATCGTCTGCAGACCACGTCGGCATTGGGTGAGTAAGGCATTCACTACATTGGATTAAATCCGATAAATAGGCATTTCGCGTGTGCGGGCTAACGGTCTGTGCGATTAAATCGTCTCGATAACCTTTTAAAAAACTATAGTGTTCCGGAATGCTAACAGGAGTTGGAATACGAGGTTTTTTATTTAGCATGACGCACTCAGAATTAATGAATATAACCGATGGTGATGATTGATTTTATCAAATGTATTGTAACAATTCTTAGTAATCAATGTGCTATAACAGATGCGAATCATTATCGTATCTGATTTGGTAATTATTCTCATTTGTTTGTATACTGTTCAAAATATTTAAGGGTTGGATGCGGTGCGTTTATCTGATTTAAAAGTCAAACAAACTGCCATCATTAGCAAAGTAAATCGTACTTTGGATGGCGAAACTCAGACTGATTTAGTAGCAAGTCGCCTAGAAACGTTGGGTTTTGTTGCGGGTACGAAAGTACAAGTTATCACCAAAGGCATTTTTGGTGGTGATCCTATTTTAATTCAAGTTGGATTTACGCGTTTTGCTTTACGTAAAGTCGAAGCCGAAAAAATTGAAATTTTGCTTGAAGGGGCGTCAGCATGAGTGATGCTCTTCGTATTGCTTTAGTCGGGAATCCCAACTGCGGTAAAACCTCATTATTTAACCATTTAACGGGTACGCGCCAAAAAGTTGCGAACTATGCGGGTGTAACCGTTGAACGTAAGGTTGGTCAATTTGTATTGCCTTCAGGTAAGCCTGTACGTGTGCTGGATTTACCGGGTACTTATAGCCTAAATGCGACCAGTCCCGATGAAGCGATTACTCGTGATGTGGTGCAAGGTAAAATTGCAGAAGAAGGCCAACAAGATGCATTTTTATGTGTGGTGGATGCCACAAACTTAAAACTGCATTTGGGCCTTGTCATGGAAATGATTGAGCTGAAACGTCCTATTCTACTGGTATTGAATATGATGGATGAAGCACGTCGTCGTGGCATGCAGATTAATACGCAAAAACTTTCTCAGCGTTTGGGTATTCCAGTGGTAGAAACAGTGGCTGTACGTAATGCAGGCATTGAAAATCTCATGGGTGCGCTGGATGCAGGCACCTTTAGAACACCTGATGCTGCGTTGAGTGACGTGGGCAAAGCAGATTCTGTTCATGCACAAATCGAAAACATCTTAAAAGATGTAGTGGTGTATGTAGACCAAGAAGATAAGCGTTCTGACTTTTTAGATAAAATATTTTTACATCCTGTGTTTGGCTTGATTAGCCTTGCTGTGATGATGTTTGTGGTATTCCAAGCGGTCTTTGCATGGGCTGCGCCATTTATGGATGGTATTGAAGGCTTCTTTGGTTGGTTTGGCGAAACCGTTGGTGCTTATATTTCACACCCAATGCTCAATAGTTTGGTGGTCGACGGCATTATTGCGGGTGCAGGTGGTGTTGTAGTCTTCTTGCCACAGATTTTAATTCTTTTCTTCTTTATTTTGGTTTTAGAAGAATCGGGTTATTTACCTCGTGCCGCATTCCTTTTAGACAAGTTGATGTATAAAGCTGGCTTAAGTGGCCGTGCCTTCATTCCATTGCTATCAAGTTTTGCATGCGCCGTACCTGGCATTATGGCAACTCGAAGCATTAGCGACCCACGTGATCGTTTAACCACGATTTTTGTTGCGCCACTGATGACCTGTTCGGCACGCTTACCTGTTTATGCGCTACTGATTTCTGCTTTTATTCCAGAAAAAATGGTTTGGGGAGTGTTCAATCTACAAGGCTTGGTACTGTTTGGCTTATATGCAGCAGGGATTGTGAGTGCTTTATTGGTTGCGACCGTACTTAAATTCTTCCAAAAAGATAAATCACAACATGCACTTTTAATGGAATTACCAAGTTATCGTATTCCAGATTTTAAGAGTGTTTGGATTGGTCTATTGGATCGCGCCAAAATCTTCTTAAAGCGTGTGGGCGGTATTATCTTTGCGCTTTCAATTTTATTGTGGTTCTTGTGTACCTTCCCTCAACCGCCAGAAGGTGCAACGCTGCCAGATATCGATTATTCATTTGCAGGGATGCTTGGGCATTTAATGCAACCTATTTTTGCACCACTTGGGTTTAATTGGCAGATTTGTATTGCCTTAATTCCAGCAATGGCTGCACGTGAAGTGGTTGTGGCTGCTTTAGGTACGGTATATGCCTTATCTGCAGCAGACGATGATGCTGTGGCACAAGGGCTATCAACACTCATCAGTACGGGTGACTTAAGCTGGTCATTGGCAACAGGTTTGTCACTGCTCGTTTGGTTTATTTATGCACCGCATTGCTTAGCGACATTGGCAACAGTGAAACGTGAAACAGGCTCAATGAAAACAGTTACATTCATGACGATTTACCTGTTTGGTTTGGCATATTTCATGTCATTTTTGACCTATCAAATTGCATCGCATTATTTAGGTTAAAAATTTAGATTAAAACATTTTACTTTGATGGTAAAAGGAGATTGAGATGATTGAAATTCTAATTGTGGCTGCTTTGGTCATTTGGAGTGCTGTCGTGGTGTTTAAAAAGGTATTTCCTCAAACATCGAACTCAGTCTTCACGTCTATTTCAAAAGCTTGTGCACGCCGTGGTTGGTCAAAACTGGCAACATGGTTAAAACCTGCTGCGGTTGCGGGTTGTGGTGGGAGTTGTGGTTGTTCTGCTACAGAAGAAGCACGCCCTCAAAAAGAGCAAGTACAGGCGGTTAAATGGAAGTAATTGCTTTAGCCATTGAAAATATGCTGTGTAAAAGAAAACCGTCATTTTTATGACGGTTTTTTTACGCGCCGACACAAAAAAACCATCATAAAGTTAAAACAGAAAAAGCATTCAAAACAGCAAAGTGCTAACATTTCCACAGTTGTAAAATAGACCATAAACAGAGGCAAAAATGTTAATACAACGTGGTGGATTAAAAGTCGTTGCTGGGCTCGGAATATCTGGTGTTGCAGCAGTTAATTTCTTACATGACAAAGGCTACCGTGTTGCAGTAACAGACTCTCGAGAAACGCCACCTGGACACGACCAAATTCCCAGTGATGTACAAACCAGTTTTGGCCAATTAGATCAAGAATTGTTATTACAAGCTGAAGAAATTGTCATTAGCCCAGGGCTCGATCCAAAATTAGCAGAAATACAAGCCGCGGTTGCAAAAGGCATTCCTGTGGTGAGTGAAATTCAAATTTTACGCCGTGCAACAGATAAACCAATTGTTGCCATTACAGGTTCAAATGCGAAAAGTACGGTAACCACTTTATTTGGCTTAATGGCTGCTGATGCAGGTAAAAAAGTGGCTGTGGGTGGTAACTTGGGTCGTCCCGCTTTGGATTTAACCAAAGATGATCCTGAGCTTTATGTGCTTGAACTCTCAAGCTTCCAACTCGAAACCACATCCAATTTGGCTGCTGAAGTGGCTGTAGTGCTCAATATGAGTGAAGATCATTTAGACCGCCATGGCGATATGATGGGTTATCACACAGCAAAGCACAGAATCTTTCAAGCTGTGAAAAAAGTTGTATTTAACCGCGACGACTCTTTAACACGTCCGTTGGTGCCAGATGCTACCCCAATGCAAAGCTTTGGCTTAAATGCACCTGATATCAATCAATTTGGTGTGTTGAAAGACGATGATGGCACTATTTGGTTGGCACGTGGTCGTGAGCGTTTACTCAATAGTGCAGACATGTATATTCAGGGCACGCATAATGTTGCGAATGCATTGGCATGTTTAGCATTAGGCGAAGCAATTGGCCTAAGCCTAGACAGTATGTTAAATACCCTAAAAACCTTTAAAGGTTTAGAGCATCGCTGTGAGTTCGTGAAAGAATTGCATGATGTGCGTTATTACAACGACTCAAAAGGCACCAATATTGGCGCGACATTGGCCGCAGTGGATGGCTTAGGGGCTGCCATTGAGGCCAAAGGCGGTAAAGTGGTCATTATTTTAGGCGGTCAAGGCAAAGGGCAGGATTTTACTGCACTGCGTGATTCGCTACAAAAATATGCCAAGGTTGCAGTACTCATTGGTGAAGACCGCCCAATTATTGAAAAAGCAATTACAGGAACAACCACATTAGTACATGCTGAAACTTTAAAACAAGCAGTTGAACTGTGCCAACAACATGCTCAAGCGTATGATGTCGTACTACTATCACCTGCATGTGCAAGTTTTGATATGTTTAAAGGATATAGTGAACGCGGCCATCAGTTTGTCGACTGCGTGAACGCATTGGCTTAAAAAAATGATAAGGAAAGTTGTATGGCTGGGTTAGCTCAGACGACCATAACTAAAATTACCGAGGTATATGAGCGCTGGGCACCACGTGTGCCCGCCGAAATTACCACACGTAATGTGCTCATATTTAGTGTATTGGCATTGCTGTGTATTGGTTCAATTATGGTGGCATCGGCGTCTATGCCGTATGCTGCACGTTTACATGAAAATCCATTTCACTATATCACGCGACATGGGATTTCAATTTTAGCTGCTTCTATGGCGGCTTATGCAGTATATAAAGTCCCTTTAAATGTCTGGTTTAATAATACTTTTCCATTTTGGATATTAACCATTTTACTGCTGGCCGTGGTGTTGGTCGCTGGTACAGAAGTCAATGGTTCCACCCGATGGATTAAAATTGCAGGCTTTACCTTACAGGCTTCGGAAGTGGCGAAGGTGATGATGGCCATTTTCACCGCCGATTATGTGGTACGAAGGGCAGAGGAGGTGCGTAATAGCGTCTCTGGCTTAGTGCGCTTAGGTGGGGTCATGATTATCACGGTCGGCCTAATTTTGGCTGAGCCCGACTTAGGGGCAACCGCTGTAATTGTCTTGATGATTTTAGGCGTATTCTTTTTGGCAGGCGCGCCTGCTGTACAGTTTATCGCGTTCATGGCCTTTATTGTGGTGGGCTTAATTGTCGCGATTGTCTTTGAGCCTTATCGTTTACAACGTGCCTTATCGTTTACCAATCCTTGGGCCGATCCGCTGGGCACAGGTTATCAGCTCTCTAATGCGTTGATGGCTTTTGGTCGTGGTGAATGGTTTGGGGTTGGTCTCGGTCATAGTATCCAAAAAATGTCCTATTTACCTGAAGCACATACTGACTTTATGTTGGCTATTTTGGGTGAAGAGTTCGGCTTTATGGGGATTACCACCGTGATGATTCTGTCATTCACACTGGTGGTCTGCAGTATTAAAATTGGTCATCGTGCCTTACGTAATCAATACTTGCGTGCAGGCTATTTGGCTTATGGCATTAGTATTATTTTCTTACTGCAAATTTTGGTGAATGCGGGCATGAACATGGGGATGCTACCAACAAAAGGTTTAACCTTGCCTTTTATTAGTTATGGTGGTTCATCTTTAATTATGTGTGCGGTGATGATGAGTTTAATCCTTAAGATTGAAAGCACGACCAATCAAGTAAACCCAAGTAAAGAAGAATCGAGCTTCTAAGCCGTTTAAAGTTGAATCGATCAGCCGAGTAGGGTGAAAACCGTACTCGGCATTTTTATGCCCGTGTGGGCGAATGTTCAGCTTTGCCCTAGGTGTATACACAGAATGAGCGTAATAAGCGCCGTATAAAAGATGGATACAGTTTAAAAAATCTAGGTTATAACAGTATAGAAAGGTAATACACAGGCGTAGCGGTGTGTTTTTAGGTGTAAATACCTTCGAGCATAGTTTGATGTGGAATATATGTACTTGACCACTGTGCAACCGCTTGTTGGAGCATACGTGCAGGGCGGTCGAGTTCTACTTCGGGTTGATGTAAAGCTTTGAGTGCACGTTGTAGCAATTGCGAAGGTTGGCTTAAATCTAAAGCTTCGGCCATATTTTGCTTAGAAAGTTTTTGCCTTTGATCATTCATGGCAAGCGGCAAGTGCATATACTGCAGTGGCGCATAGCCCAAAAGTTGACCCAACCAGATTTGTCGCTCGGTGTTGTCGAGTAAATCGGCACCACGCACCACATGCGTGATCCCTTGCAAATGATCGTCGACAACAACAGCCAATTGGTAATTAATAATGCCGTCACGGCGTTTTAGCACGAAATCACCTAAATCAAATTTTAAATTCGATTGATGCGTACCTTGAATTGGGTCTGTAAATTGGATGACTTGATCTGACACTTTAACCCGAATGGCTTGATGGGCTAAATCAAGCTGTAGGTCTCTGCACGTGCCTTGATAAATATGATTAGAACCGAGCATTTTACGTGTGCATTGGCAAGCATAGACCAAGCCTTGAGCATGTAATTGCTGAATCACGTCTTCATAAATGTCTAAGCGGTCTTTTTGAAAAATGATGTTGCTATCTGGATCAAATTCAAAGGCATCTATGGCACGTAAAATATGCGCTTCACTGCCAGGATAAATGCGGGGGATGTCGGTATCTTCAATCCGAACCAGCCATGAACCTTGCTGAGCGCGGGCTTCGCAATAGCTTGCAACAGCAGTAATTAAAGACCCAAAATGCAAAGGGCCGGTTGGCGATGGCGCAAACCGACCCACGTAATTCACTTCTTTCCCTTCCTGATTTAAAGGAAGGGGGAGGGATGCATTACTCAATAACATGAATTAACCGTTATTTTGCTTCTCTTTGATCTCTGCCAAAGTCTTACAGTCAATACAAAGAGTCGCAGTTGGGCGTGCTTCTAAACGACGCAAGCCAATTTCGATACCACAAGTTTCACAAAAACCGTAGTCATCGTTTTTAATTGCTTCAATTGATTGCTCAATTTTACGAATCAATTTGCGTTCACGGTCACGTGTACGTAATTCAATCGCAAACTCTTCTTCTTGTGTAGCACGGTCGTTAACATCAGGAAGTGCAGTGTTTTCATCCTGCATTGTATTTAGCGTACGGTCTACTTCAGACATCAACTCAGATTTCCACGCAAGTAAAATATTGCGGAAATGTTGAAGTTGGCCTTCTGACATGTATTCTTCATTTTTCTTCGGCTGATAAGGTTCAATACCAAATAAGCTTGCAGTAGAACCGCCATCAGCCGACTTTGGCTTAGTTTTGCGTACGCGTTTTACAGACTTCTCTTCTGCAACATCAGTTTGTTCGTCTAAAACTTGATTTTGGTTATCATTCGCCATATAGGGCATTCCTCATCATATACGTAAATGGTTATACGCAAAAAATATGGTGATATGCATGTTATATCCACCCTTTCAAGGAGTTTCCTCCTGTGGGGGTCGTCATCATATAGACTTTTTTTCCTTTTTGATAGTCCCAGATGTCTGGATGTTTTATATCACTTTTCCATTTGAGGACATAAAGTAATAGAAAAAAAACAAATTGAAAAGTTAATAACCTGAAATTTCGACATTTATTTGTGGCTGCGATAAAGCAACACGATGTACTTCGGTTTCAAATTCGCCATTATTCTTTAAGCGTATCACTCTATATCCAGGTAAAACTTGATCTAAAGCAAAGGTTTGGCTATGTGGTTTAAACTGGATACTGGTCGAAGGTGTCGATAAAAATTGAATATTATTCCATGTATTCATTGAGTCTTGATGCACGTGTCCACAGATCACAATTTTGACATTACTGTGCTGTGAAATCACATCCATCAAATGCGTCGCATTTTTGAGTTTATGCTGATCAATCCATGCAGATTCCATCGCAAAGGGGTGGTGATGGCAAGCAATCAAAATATGCTGCTGCGGATGATCACTCAGAAGCTGATGTAATTGTTGTAATTGTACTTCGCTGATCCAACCATCGACTTTGTCTTTGACCGCACTATTGAGCAAAATTAGACTCCAAGCACCATAATGTAAAATATGTGCCTGATCTTGCTGCAAATGGAATGGAAATATGTCTGTACAGTCATGATTGCCTGGAATTTGATAATGGGGAATATCTAATCCAGTCATAAATTGCAAATAACGGTTATAGGTTTCAGCAACAGGGACTTGTGCGAGGTCACCTGTGTGAACAATCGCATCGATATGTGGCACTTGTTGCTGAATGTGATACATCACGTCGTGAAAACTTTGCTCAGGATTGACTGAGACAAAATCTAACTCGTGCTGATCCATCAGATGTGTATCTGATATTTGAATGATGGTCCAATCAAACACGGGATCGTGCTTGTGTTGATCATTATTATTAATGAGAGGCATGTCCTTCCCCTTAGACATTCTTCATAGTATTTATCTGCATTTGTAACCATTGCAAGGCCATTATGACAGGCGCATTCTTTAACCGACCATTGGTTAATAATGCTGGAATATCAGTGTAATCGATCAGATGAAGCTGAATATTTTCACCTTCTTCTTCTAAGCCAAAAATACCACCGTGTTCGGGTAGTTGTGTGGCTGCAGCATATAAATGAAAAATTTCAGAGCAAGCGCCCGCAGAAGGATAGAAGGTAAATAAATGCTGAAGCTGGTCGATTTCACAGCCTGATTCTTCAAGACTTTCACGGCGAATACAGCTTTCAGGTGATTCTTTTCCATCTAATACGCCTGCAATGACTTCGAGTTGCCATGCAGAATCTACATCATCAATTGCACCGATACGAAATTGTTCAATTAAGCCAATTTTTTGTTGTGTTGGACTATACAATAACACGCCTGCGGCTTCTTTGCGTTGAATGAGTTCACGCGCCAAAGTGCGACTATATTGTTCTTGATTAAATAAGCGGTAACGTAAGCTGACTTTTTCAACTTGAATAAATCCTTTGAAGACATGCTCACGGCTTTCTATCGTAAAATTATTCTGATTATAAGAGGCTTGTTTAATAATATTCATAAGCTTTATTAGGATGAAAAACAGCTGTTTTTCATCCTAACTGAGAATGACTCGAAGATAAAAGATTTTTTGTGTCAATTATACTTTGGAGTATAATTTTTGGCCATGTTCCTGATAAACGGCTTTCATTTCACTAAATCCATGTTCAATTTTTTGATTTAATGTATGCATTTCAGTGCTTTGGCTGGAACTATTTGCCTTGGCATATTCACGTACATTTTGTGTAATTTTCATAGAACAGAACTTAGGTCCGCACATTGAACAGAAGTGCGCAGATTTATGTGCGTCTTTTGGCATGGTTTCATCATGCATGCTTCGGGCTGTGTCAGGATCTAAGCTTAAGTTGAATTGGTCTTCCCAGCGGAATTCAAAACGGGCTTTAGAAAGCGCATTGTCACGTGCCTGCGCACCCGGATGGCCCTTGGCTAAGTCGGCAGCATGGGCTGCAATTTTGTAGGTAATAATGCCGTCTTTTACATCTTTTTTATTGGGTAAGCCCAAGTGCTCTTTCGGTGTAACATAGCAAAGCATGGCTGTACCGTACCAACCAATCATGGCTGCGCCAATTGCGGAAGTAATATGGTCATAGCCTGGTGCAATATCAGTGGTTAAAGGGCCGAGTGTATAGAAAGGTGCTTCTTGGCAGACTTCAAGTTGTAAGTCCATATTTTCCTTAATCATGTGCATAGGTACATGACCTGGACCTTCAATCATCACCTGAACATCATGTTCCCATGCGCGATGTGTCAGTTCGCCGAGTGTGCGTAATTCACTAAACTGCGCTTCATCATTGGCATCTTGTATGCAACCTGGACGTAAACCATCACCTAAACTAAAGGAAACATCATAGGCTTTCATAATTTCACAAATTTCATCAAAATGTGTGTAGAGGAAGTTTTCTTGATGATGTGCCAAACACCACTGTGCCATGATGGACCCACCACGAGAGACTATCCCTGTGAGGCGGTTAGCGGTCATTGGCACATAGCGCAATAGCACCCCAGCATGAATGGTAAAGTAATCGACGCCTTGTTCGGCTTGTTCAATTAAGGTGTCTTTAAAGATTTCCCAGTTTAAGTCTTCTGCAACACCATTTACTTTTTCTAAGGCTTGGTAAATTGGTACTGTGCCAATGGGTACAGGAGAATTACGAATAATCCATTCACGGGTTTCATGAATATTTTTGCCGGTTGATAGGTCCATAATCGTGTCGGCCCCCCAGCGGGTAGCCCAAGTCATTTTGGCAACTTCTTCATCAATGCTTGAACCCAATGCCGAGTTGCCAATATTGGCATTAATTTTGACTAAAAAATTACGACCAATAATCATCGGTTCAATTTCAGGGTGATTAATATTGGCTGGAATAATCGCGCGGCCTTCAGCGACTTCTTTACGCACAAATTCAGGTGTGATTTCCATTAAATTATGTGCGCCAAAGTTTTGACCTGCATGCTGGCGCATATCAACACCTTCGCTTTGGCGTTGGTTTTCACGAATTGCGATGTATTCCATTTCTGGGGTAATAATGCCTTGTTTGGCATAATGCATTTGCGTTACATTTTTTCCAGCTTTTGCGCGGCGTGGTTTTTGTATGTGTGCAAAGCGAATCTCTGCCGTACGAATGTCACGTAGGCGTTCTTGGCCAAATTTAGAGCTGAGTGTGTCTAAACATTCTGTGTCGTTACGTTCGGCAATCCAAGCTTCACGCACATGAGGTAAGCCGACATTGAGATCGATATTGACATTTGGGTCGGTATACACGCCAGAGGTGTCATAGACCATCAGTGCCGGATTTTTTTCCAGGCCTTGCTCGGTTGGTGTATCTGTTAATGCAATTTCACGCATGGGAACTTGTATATCTGGGCGTGAGCCTTGGAGATATACCTTACGAGATGCAGGTAAAATTCGAGTGAGATCTTTGGCATCTTGCTCATGTTGAGCAGAAAGATCTGTAGCGGTGAGATTCGTTAATTGGTTCATTGCAATGATCCTTATGAATGACATCAACGAATCAAGCACGACCAAAAACGAAGGGCAAGTTGGACTCATGGCGCGCCTGAACATATAAAAAATATGTAAAAAGCAGGGTATTTCTACCGACCAATAGACAACATATAGGCTTTCAGTTTTTAGCTGGCTTGATTCCTACGCAGGTATTAACCTGATCAGGTTCAACGGTACTCACCTTTAAAAGCATGGAATACTTTTAAGTGATCTCAGCGGGAGATTACCCGCGCTCCGTCAAGCGATGCTCAAATTTTAGCGGAGTTGTGCTGAAAAACAAAGCACAAAGCGACAGTAATCAGTACGATAAAAATGTTTTGCGAAGATTTAACAAGGTGATGATGTGTATACATCACAGACAGATAGCATCACTAAAACAGTCTTTGCTAGAGTTTTGGCGTGTTAAATCAAGATAATGTATCAATTGTTGTTCGGCAGTTGCAGATGCGGGGGCAGGAATCTTTTGTCTACGTTGCTCTTCGCTCATGTGATAGAACTGAATAAATTTCTTCGCCAATTTTGATAATTCAGAATCATGGCGTTGGGAGAGTTTTTCAATTTCCTCCCAAGAGCTTACTTGTACAGAATATTGGTCATGATAGCCTTCTGATACGGGGCTTTTGGGTGCACCAATAAATAAAAAATAACGATATTGTGCGAGAAGCAATTTAGCATCACTTAAGTAGCTACTTTGTGGATATTGTTGAATATAATCTTCCCAATAGAGCGCGCGCCGTGCCACTTCAAAGGGTTCAATGAGCAGGCTTTTGTCTTGAATAGCAGTTTCAATATTTTGATGCGCCAAGTTTTCAATAAATACTTTTTCAGCCTCTGGCATATATGGCGCAAAAATCCGGGCCAGATATTCAGGGCTACGACGGTAGCTCAGTTGTTCATTGCCTGCATCCACCACTTCGACATAGGCTTGTCCTTGATGTTTGAGTAAGTATTGATCACGGGCGGTCAGCTGTTCAAAATGACTCTGATGAATGGTGGGGTGTTGTGCCATATCAAACGCATAGCGCTCAAAGGCGATTTGCTGTGCAGGGGTACGGGTAACTTGTAAAAAGTTATCGTACATTTTTAAGGATAGGCTTAATAAGGCTTTTTGTTGCTCAAGATTAAGCAAAGGCAAGCAAACTTTTAAATCTTGATTAATTTGTTCTAGGGCAAAAGTGGTACGCTGATCATTAATCTCAGCCATATTTTTTTTAATATTTTGGCACATGAGCGTGAGATCAACTGCCGTATTTTGTACTTTAGGTGTTTCAATTTGCTCTTTAATTGGGTGTGGCTCATCTTGTTGCTGACAGGCAACCATTGCAATTATGCAACCAATAAGGAGAATTCTGTATGGAACAGAAAAAAAAGAACGTAAAGACACAGTCACCCAGTCACAAAAAATTGAAATTTGTCCGATAGAATGTCGGTATTTTATAGCGCCAAAAGTATGAAGAATGTGTAGTATTGTGCATTGCTTTGTTACAGCGTTGTCAGCGTTTATGATTATTTCAGGAAAATACGCTAAATTATAAGAATCACTGTAAAAAATTAATAAAAATCATACGGAAAATTGCATAAATCGCTTTAGTATTTGCTTTGACTTCAGATTGAATGTCAAAGAAGCGATAAAGAATTGCAGGGATTTGCCAAAAAAAATGAAGATAAATTACTTACTCTGTACGTGTGCGTTGTTCTTAAGTCCATGGGCCACTGCCTTGGATTTGGTCGATGCTTATGAACGAGCAAAACAGTCTGATCCTACTTGGCAAGCCAATCAGTTGCAGTATAAAGCCGATCAATTGAACCTTGGTATTGCTTCAGGCAATTTATTGCCCACGATTAGCTTATCGGGCAATGTGACCCGTAAAAACCAAGGTGAAAATACATCAGGTGCATCGGCAGGGTTGAATATGCCTAGCAGTGTGACCAGTAAACAAATTGCTTTAACAGCTCGCCAGCCACTTTTTCGCTGGGATGCATGGGAAGGGTTAAAGCAAGTCAAAACCTCAATTAATTTGAGTGAAATTAGTCTTCGGTTACAACGACAAGATCATATTTTAAATGTCGCGGATTCCTATTTTAATGTACTGCGTCAGCAAGCTTTAACCGTGGCTAATTTACAAGAAGAAAAAGCACTATCTGAACAGCTCAAAATGATGGATGCCAAGCTCAAAGAAGGCTTAGTGGCTAAAAGCGATGTGAGTGAAGCCAATGCGCAGTATCAAAATGCGCGGGCGAACCGCATGGCCACACAAGTACAATTGGTGTTGGCACAAGAAAAACTCCAGCAAATGATTGGCCCTTATACTGAAAATTTAGCCGTGCTACGTGATGATTTTGAATTTCAGAAACCTGTTCCAAGTAGTATGCAGGCTTGGGAAGATTTAGCCATGGGGCAGAACCTCGGTATTTTGCAAGCACGTATGCAACAACGTTATGCCGAAGATAAAAAGCGTGTCGAAAAAGCGGCACTTTACCCACAAATTGAAGCTGTTGGTACGTATGGTTATGCCAAGCAAAGCCCAAACTCGATCATGTCGCAAGATGGTCAGTTTAACCAAGTGGGTGTAGAAATGAATTGGAATCTGTATACGGGTGGGCGTACGCAGAAGTCGATTAAACAAGCCGCAGTGAATGTGCAAAAAAGTGAAGCAGAATTAGACGCAGCTGTCCGTAAAGCCACAACGGATGTCAAGCAAGCCTATATGCAGGTAGACACAGATCAAACGAAGATCCAAGCGCGTAAAGCTGCAATGGAGTCTTCTGCAACGGTGTCGAAGGCTTCACAAGCACAGTACCGTGAGGGCTTAAAAACCATGGTCGATGTACTATTGGCGCAGCGTAACGCTTTTTCTGCTAAGCAAGATTATTTAAATACCAAATATGATTATTTGGTTCATGTATTGAAGCTTAAAGCGGCTGTGGGTAAGTTGAGTGAAACTGACCTTGAAGAAATGAACATCTGGCTGTCTCAACCTACGGTCGATATGCGTATAAATAAACCTTAAGTCGTCATAAAAGCTTCATAATGGATATGTTCTAATAGAGCCTATTAAATTCTCTAAATTTGTTGCTGTGGAGTGCATGCATTGAGCCCAAACAACCCAATTTTAAATCACCATATTTCGTCTCAATTTAATGAAGATTTACAGGGTGTAAACACGAAGTTTATGACCATGGGTGGTTTGGTTGAACAGCAGGTGGCAAATGCAATCCATGCTTTATTGGATACCGATGCCGCGATGGCGATTGATGTGCAATTTCAAGACAATGCAGTGAATCGTTTAGAAACAGAAATTGATGAAGCGCTGACCTTAATTTTGGCACGACGTCATCCTGCAGCCATTGATTTGCGGATGGTGATTGCCATGTCCAAAGCCAATACGGATTTAGAACGAATTGGTGATGAAGCAGCAAAAATTGCTCGTATTGCCCAAAGCTTATGTGAAGAGGGCGGTTCACCTCGCGGTTATATGGAAACCCGTCATATTGGCAACCAAGTAAGAGTCATGATTCATGATGCCTTAGATGCTTTTGCACGTTTGGATGTAGATCAGGCTTTAAAAGTACTGTTGGCTGATGCCGATATTGACCGTGAATATCAGTCTGCAACACGTACTTTAATGACCTATATGATTGAAGATCCGCGCCATATTACGCGTGTGATTAATGTGATGTGGGTGCTTCGTTCTTTGGAACGTATTGGTGACCATGCACGTAATATTTCAGAGCAAGTGATTTATATGGTCAAAGGCCTAGATGTGCGCCATACCAGTGTTGAAGAAATTGAGTTGAAAGTTCAGCGCTAAGTTTGCTGAACAACTCTCAAAAAAGCCTGCGAATTGCAGGCTTTTTTGATTTTTAGCGGTTTATTTTTTGCTTAACTGTGAGTTTCTTCTTCACCATCATCTTCAAAGGTTTTGGCAATTTTTTCAATATTGAGGCTCTTGGCCATCGCATCAAAAATATCTTTATACACACCTTCTTGATGATAAAGCTGATGATGTTCGCCATGTTCTGCAATACATCCATCTTTCATCACATAGGTGTAATGGGCATCAATAATTTGCGACAAACTGTGGGAGATAATGACCACTGTACGCCCTTGCTTAATTTCATCGAGGCTGTGTTTGATTTGCTCAGTGGCAATCGCATCTAGGCTGGCCGTAGGTTCATCTAAAAAGATAATTGGCGGATTTTTTTAAAACATTCGTGCTAAGGCAATACGCTGTTGTTGTCCACCGGACAGCATGAGTGCATCTGTGTCATAGCCATGTTCGAGTTGCAAAATTTGCTCATGAATTGAGGCTTTTTTTGCAGCTTCAATAACATCGTCTAAACTGGCATGGGTTTTACCATAACGAATATTTTCAAAAATTGTGCCTTGGAAAATATGGTTTTTTTGCAAAACCAAACCAATATGTTCACGTAAATAATGCGTATCGATGTCTTGCAGGGGAATCCCATCAATCTGAATTGTTCCTGCTTGAGGTTGGTAAAATTTGTCTAAGAGACTAATTAATGTTGATTTTCCAGCACCCGATAAACCGACTAAGGCAGTAATTTTATTGGGTTGAATGGTCATATTAATTTGCTTTAAAGCTTGATGACCATTGGGATAGGAAAAGTCGACATTTTGTAGTTTAAATTCACCCTGAATTGATGGCTTTAAGGGGCCAGAATGTTCAATTTCATCATCCGCTTCAAGAATGCCAAAGAAGCTTTCGGCATAAATCATGGCATCATTCACTTCATCATAGATGCGATGCAAAGAGCGAATCGGAGCTGAAACATTATTAAAGAGTAAAACATGGTACATAATCATCCCAATGGTCATTTGTCCATCGAGCACAAAATAGGCTGTTAATATAATAATGAGCACAATGCCAATTTGTTCAATAAAGGTTTTTAAGCCATCAAACACAAAACTGGTTTGGCGCGTGCGCATTTGGTTGTGGGTGAGTTCTTTTTGTAGTTTTAGCTGTTTTTCTGCTTCAATCGATTCGCGATTAAACGACTTAATGACGGTAATTGAATTAATAATACCTAAAATCCCTTGGCTTTTTTTCTCACGACCGTCACGTAAGTTTCTACGCCATCCCCCGAGCTTTTGCGCTTGTTTATAGGTCAGCCAAAAGTAAATTGGCACAATGCTAAGGGCGACTAATCCGACATAGATGTTGGCATAAAACATGAGCCCGAGCGCAACAATGGCACTGGTAAATAAGGGCAAGATATCAATAAAAAATATTTGCACTAAGCGGGTGAGAGAGCCAATCCCACGGTCAATACGAGTTTGTAATTTACCCGCTTGGTTTGCATCGTGATTAAAAAAAGCCAAGCGATAGGTGAGAAATTTTTCAATAATGCCTTGAGCTAAATCTTGCGATACAAAAATGCGCAGTTTCTCGCCATAAAATTTTTGACCAAATTGCACCACCGCATTGAGGATTTCTTTGCTTAATAAAATGATGCTAATGGTGATTAAGATGCGCCAGCCTTCGGCGAGACCCTGACCAGCCTCTAACAGCGAATTGATCCGATCGACGGCATATTGCAAGGTGAGTGCATTGACTTGTGCTGTTAAGGCGCCAATAAGCGTTAAAATTAAGGTCGCGATAACCAATAATTTATAAGGATGCACAAAGGGGCGTAACTTATGAAAGAGTTGCCAAAGGCTCATGGGCAGTTATTTTTATTGTTGAATTGATTTTAGTGTAAGTATTTCAACCCATACCAACAAGCGACTTCCTTGTATTAAATTGTGAGCAAAATTGCATAAGTATAAGTCTACAGTAGGCCAGACAAAACAAAGTGCCCTCGACCAGAGACATTACTTTTATTGAGACAAGAAAAAAGCCCATAGAAACATGAGCTTTTTACTTCTGAGGAGTGTCTTCTTTATATCGCACAAAGATGTCATGGAACATTATGGTTGATGAAGAACAATAATCATATTATGAGAATCTATCTAAATATTCAACTATTTTTGTGCAATCAAAGATGCTTTTATAGAGGTGAATGCTGTGTTTGCTCAGCCAGTGTATTGACCTTTTTCTCAATTAAACTGGCATTTTCTTGCAAAATCTCAATGAGTTTTTGTAGATTAACAAACTCAAAGCGGTTTTTAGATGCTAACAAGGTCAGTGCGAGTGGTGGTTCTTTGCTGGAAAATTTGATCGGCACGGACAAACCAGAAATATTAGGATCGAGTTCACCTACAGAAAAATAATAGCCTTGCTTTTTAATCTTCTTCATTTTTTCTAAAAACTCATGCTGATCTTGCGCAAAATTGACTGCTGATAATTGTTCTGCAAAGCGTTGATAGTAATCCAGCATCATCTGTTTAGGTAAATGTGAAATCATAACTTTGGCTGATGAACCGACAAAGACAGGACGTGGACAACCGCGACCATACGACAGCAGCAAGGTGTTTTTATACACTTCATCATGTAGATCAATGCAGGAATCATGATTTAAATGCGTTAATAGGCAAGAAAACTCTGTCCGTTCGACAATATCTTGCATAAACGGCGTGCTGATTTGGACCAAGGGATCTGTGGTACGTGAAATATAGTCCAAAACGGCTATTTTTGAGCCCAATGTATAATCGCCAGAGGTTCCACTTAGGCGTTGTAATAGTTCTACAGAGACCAATTCTTTTAAATAGCGGTAGCTCGTGGGTTTTGATAAGCCAAGTTCTTCACTGATGATATCGACATTAATGACGGGACGTGAAATAGAGAATAAGTCCAAGACAGTAAGAATTTTACCAAAACTGGATAGGGCCATAAAAAACCTACTTGCTCAAAATAAGCGGAAAATTTCAAATTAAGAGTTACTTTATAACAAAAACACTGCTGCTCTGCAGGAGTTTTCGACACATTCTGTATGTCAGCTGTGAGCTTCAAAGGAGAATCTTTGGCTCTTGGATTGCATTTTAATTAGAAAGCATGAAGATAAAATAAGTTAAATTATCACTATTGGATAATTTATATTGACTTTGAATGCTAAATTTGAAAAAATGCAAACAAAATATCTAATGGCGAATTATTAACCTTTATTTGGGTTGGTGCATTCTTTCGCCAAATTTCTTTGCTTTTAAACCATATCTACGTAGGCATCGTATTGGATGTTGGACCTGCTCAGGTCGAGTCATCCCTGTGAGTTCGTGGTTTAAAAGCATCATCTTTGAGAAAGACATGTTATTAACCAAACAATTACTTGCATTTCGTCCGAATAAAATGGACTGGATTTTTGCGACTAAAACGTTTTTAGCAGGCATGCTTTCACTTTATGTTGCATTCGCTTTAAATTTGGCCTATCCCATTTGGGCGATTGGCACTGTATTTGTTATTGCTAATCCTTATGCAGGCATGACGTCTTCTAAAAGTTTGTATCGCGTTTTAGGGACGCTATTGGGTGCGGTCGTTTCCGTTGCTGTTACACCGTTTTTAATTAACACCCCTTGGCTATTTACTTTCTTTTTAGCCTTTTGGGTGGGTTTTTGTCTTTATATTTCACTGTTAGACCGAACCCCGCGTAGTTATGTGTGTATGTTGGCGGGCTATACCACGGTGATTATTTGCTACAGCATTATTTATAACATCGATACCAGCTCTATATTTGATATGGCTGTAGGGCGGTTTTTAGAAATTACGGTTGGGGTGGTGTGTAGTGCGATTGTGACGACCACTATTTTTCCAATGCATATTGGGCCTGCTGTAAAAACCCGAGTGTCAAAAGCACTTTTAGATACAAAACAGCTTTTTGAAAAAATATTAATAGATGAAAAAGCATTAGAAAATTACAGCACGGCGCTGAGTCATATTGCACGTGATATTGCTGATATTCATGTCATGGCAGTGCATTTGACTTATGAAAAATCAACTTTGAAGGGGATGACCAAACCTTTACAAGAGTTATTGCATCAGCTCAGTATGCTGGTGAGTAATTTAGTTGCCATGGCAGAACGCATTAAACAACTCGATGAAATTGATACGAGTTATCGACCACAGCTAGAGCTTGCCAGACAACATATTGTAGATTTTTTGGATAAGACGAGTGGAGATTTTCCAGAGAATGAATTAAACACCTTGCCAGAAAGTTTTGAACAGGATTTTGCCAATATATCGGCGGTGGCAACCTCATCACAACAAGTGGTTATTCAGAGCTTTAAAATGGATATTCGCCATTTTATTCAGAATGTACGTGCAATTAAATTGATTTGGCAGCGCATACAAAAAGGTGATGCATCTTTACCTGAGAGTGTTGCGCCCTTAACCACTACTTATCCAAGTCTACATCGAGATCATGGGATGGCGGTGCGAGGAGGAATTTCTGCATTTTTAATTGTGCTGATTGCCACAGGTTTTTGGATTATGAGTGGCTGGAAGGCCGCATTTATGTTGGCTGAAATGGCGGCAATTAGTGCATGTATTTTGACGTCGATGGATAACCCTGTGCCTGCTTTGAAAATGTTTATTCGTGGGAATATTTATGCAGGGGTTATGGTGTTTATTTATGCCTACGGTATTTTTCCGCACGTCACCGAGTTTTGGCAGTTGGCCTTGGTTCTTGCGCCATTTGTAATGTATTGCTTAATGATGTTTCCTCATCCGCCCTTAACTGGCTTGGCTTTACCTGTCCTTATGGGAACGATTATGGGACTTAACTTTCAAAATCGTTATTCGTTAGATCAGATCTTCTTTTTTGATGCGTCTATTGGCACGGTACTTGGTCCAATTATTTCTGTTTATGTCATTCATTTGGTTCGAGCGATGTCGCCAGATATTACGGCACAGCGTATTTTGGCCTTACATTACAAAGATATCAGGCAAGCCTTATATATCCCTTATGGAGTGAACTTCCGCATTCACCTACGTGGCATGTTCGATCGGATTGGTATTCTCAATACCAAAGTAGTGCAATCAGACTTATTAAAGAAAAAGATTAATTTGGCCCTGATTGAGTCCAGTGCGGTTATTGATTTAACCCGTCTTCAAGAGCTGATTTCTAAGTTGAATGACGAGCCTGAACTTTGCCTAAGTTTGGCAGCGTTACAGTCTCATTTAGATGATTACTTCCGTGCGAAAGAGCTATATCAAGCAGAAGGTCAGTATCGAAATGAAATATTAAGCCAAATTCAAACATTAAAAATTCGAGCTTTAGATATGGAAAATTCGGATCTTTCTCAGCGACTACAGATTTCACTTAACAATATTCAAAGCAGTTTGTGTCATGCAAGTTTTGATAAAACTGAACAAACACATTGGGTGGGAGCATAAATATGGGTGAACTCAATATCTATGGTGTTTATGTCCCCATGCTTTTAGTGCAGAGCGTAATTGCTTACGTTGTGCTGCGCTTAGCGATGTTAGTAATAGACCCCTTAATCGCAAAAGGGTGGATCCCGTTACCTAGCGTTTTCTATTTATGTGTTTATGTCATTTTACTATGGCTAATCCATTGGGGTTTTATCGTGTGTTCTGTTTAAGCACACAAATAATTGAAATGAACGAGGTAAAATGAAAATGGCATCTTTTGATTTGCGTAAAATCATACGACCCGTAGGTTTACTGGTTGTTGCGATTTTTGCGATATTGGCAATTACACATATTTGGAACTATTACAATGCAGCGCCATGGACACGTGATGGACGTATTCGAGGTGATGTAATTCAGGTCTCTTCGGATGTTTCAGGTTTAATTACTGAAGTTTTGGTTCAAGACAACCAAACGGTGAAAAAAGGGCAAGTTCTATTTAAAATCGATGTTGCACGCCAATCTCTTGATGTTGAGCAAGCGAAATCTGATTTGGCGAAAGCGAAAGCAAGCCTAGCCTCGGCGGAAGCCTCGTTACTACAGGCCAAAGCCAATGTTATAAAATCTGAAGCCACTAGAAATTTAGCAGACAAAAATGCAAATCGTTATTCAAACTTAATGGATGGCGCAATTTCAAAACAAGAACAAGACCAAATGTTTGCGCAAAGAGACCAATCTCATGCAGAGCATGAACAAATGCAGGCATCGATTGAGCAAGCCAAAGCCAATATTGTTCAGCAAAAAGCATTAATTGAAGTGGCAACCAGTAATTTGCATTTAGCACAATTGAATTTAAAGCGTTCAGAAGTGGTTGCACCTGCAGATGGCACATTATCCAACTTTGAATTAAAAGCAGGTAATTATGTCAAAGTAGGTCAAGCTGTTGCAGCTTTACTTGACCGTGAAGAACTTTATGTGGTGGGTTATTTTGAAGAAACTAAATTGAATAAAATTTATGTGGGCGCACCAGCATCTATTCAATTAATGGGGGATTCTCATAGCTTAAAAGGGCACGTTCAAGGGATTGCTTCAGGTATTGAAGATAGGGAAAGAACTTCAACCACAGGTTTGTTGGCCAATGTGAATCCAACCTTTAGTTGGGTGCGTTTGGCACAACGTGTTCCGGTAAAAATTGTTTTAGATGAAGTTCCTAAAAATGAATTGGCATTTGTTGCAGGTCGTACTGTGACAGTTCATATTTTAGAAGATAAGCAATAAAAAATCGTTCATTTCAAATATTCATCTAAAAATGAAAAAAGCATCTGATTCAGATGCTTTTTTTTATGAATGAAATCTGATTTAAGGTGTTAAACCTTCAGGGTTTCGATACCAACTTTCAATAAATAAAGCAGCTGCAATACTGTCTGCAGAGAGCTTTTTAGCGCGACCTTGAGCTTGATAATGATCGAGTTCATCCCGTGCTTCACGTGTTGTTAAGCGTTCATCCACCATTAAAGTTTCAATATTGGTTTGGTGGCGTAAGCGGCGGGCGAATTTACGTGCTCGTGCAGAAAGCTCTGATTCGCTATCATCCATATTGAGTGGCAAACCCACCAAAAATAAAGTCGGTTGGTATTGCTTCACAATTTTAAGTAAATCATCCCAAACCGGAATTCCATCTTTCATGGGAAATAATGGTAATGGATTGGCGCTTTCAATAAGCGATTGGCCAACAGCCATGCCCATTTTTTGTGTGCCAAAGTCAAAGGCCATAATTAAATGCGGTGAAGATAAATCAGGCATGTCCTATCTCGGAAGAAAGCCAATTACGGTCGACGCCCATTTTTTTGTAGGCTGCATCCCAGCGGTCACTGTATGGCAAGTTAAAAATTAAATCCATATCGGAGTCACAAATGAGCCAATCACCACGAGAAATCTCTTGTTCTAATTGGTTTTTGCTCCAGCTGGCATAGCCTAATGCAATTTGATAACGACCAACACCTTCATTGTGTGCAATCGCATCTAAAATGTCTTTTGATGTAGTAATACAGACATTTTCACCTACCGCAATGGATGAATGCCATGTGGGTTGTCCCGTATGAAGTACAAAGCCTGCTTCTGGACGTAAGGGACCACCTTGCAAAACTTCATGCGGATTGACGTTATCCGCATTAATTTCCAGATCGTTGAGCAACTCTTTAATTTGCAGGCCAGAAGGGCGGTTAATGATGATGCCTTGCGCGCCATCTTCATCGTGGCGTGCCAAATAAATCACCGTATTTGCAAAAAATTCATCTTGCATATCTGGCGGTGCAATCAAACATTGATGCGTCAGATATTGTTTGCTCACCGAAGGGCGTCTCCCTATCTCTATGATTGTCTTTATGATCTTTAATTTATTACACGTTACAAGAGGAATAAGATTTCGCCAAATACTTTTTGCATTTGGCGCGTTTTAATTCGTATCTTTTGCTGATTTGGGCTTAAGCGTGTTGAAATTTTAGATTGCGTAACTGTTTAGCATGTTGGAGTGTTGTTTCGCTAATTTCTACACCACCTGTCATACGCGCTAATTCTTGAATACGGCCGTCTTCTTCTAATTCTAAAATTGTACTGCTGGCTGGGTCAGTCTGACGCTTTTTAACCAATAGGTGTTGGTCTGATTGTGCGGCCACTTGTGCCTGATGAGTAATACATAAAATCTGCACATGTTGTGCCAAATCAGCCAATAAACGACCGACGATTTCCGCTGTACCACCGCTAATACCAACATCAATTTCATCAAAAACAATAATTTCGGCATCGGTTTTTTCGGCATTCATCACCTGCATCACCAAGGCAATTCGCGATAATTCACCACCAGAAGCAACTTTTGCCAAGGGCTGTGCAGGAATGCCTTTGTTTGCGGTAAAGAGCAACTGAATGAAACTTAAACCTTCACTCGAGGCTTGCTCGAGTGGTTCAAATTTAAATTCAAAATGTGCTTCAGGCAACGCCAACTGTTTAACTTGCTCGGTTAATTGTTTGGCTAATGGTGTGGCTGCTTCACGGCGAATATGGTCTAAATGTTCAGCTTTTGCTAAAAAGTCTTGGTAAGACAACTCCACTTGCTCTGCAAGGGTTTCAGGGTCTTCCAATTCATGCAATTGCTGTAGTTCAGTTTGCCAAGTATCAAATTGCTCTTTTAAAAGTTCAGGTTGTGTACGGTATTTACGTGCTAAACGATGGAAGACTTCAAGCTGGGTATTGAGTTCTTCCATTCGTTCAGGATCAAAACTTTGACGGTCAATGAACTGGCGCAAGTTTGCTGTCGCATCATCTAATTCACTTTGCGCATTCAGCACAGCATTGTAAATTTCAGACAGTTGTTCACTACGCCCTGCATGCGACTCTAAACGGCGCAAAATAGATGAAATTTCTTGATTAATGTTTTGTTCTGCATCATCTAGGGCAGCCAGACCATAACCACAGTCTTGCATAATATGTTCATGATGACTTAAACGATCGAACTCTTGTTCAATCTCTTTGTAGTCTAGCTGTACAGGTTCTTCGAGTTCTTCAAGCTGTAATTGTAAGGTTTCAATTCTTTGCTTACGTGTCGCTTGTGCATCGAGTGCAGTTTGATGCAGTCGAATATTTTTATGCCACAGGCTATATGCATCACGTACTGCTTGAGCGGGTTCATGGAAGCTACTATAACGATCGATCCAGTGTTTTGGATAGGGCGGTTCGAGTAATTGTTGCTGACTATGCTGGCTATACAGTTGAACCAGTAAGCGCCCTAACTCTTTGAGCTCAGATAGACTGCTTGGTCGGCCATTAATCCATGCTTTGCTTCGACCCGTTGCAAAAATCACACGACGTAAATGGATTTCCCCTGACTCATCATCTAACTCCTGCTCTTTTAGCCAAAGC
Organism: Acinetobacter cumulans; assembly: GCF_003024525.3. Taxonomy (GTDB): domain Bacteria; phylum Pseudomonadota; class Gammaproteobacteria; order Pseudomonadales; family Moraxellaceae; genus Acinetobacter; species Acinetobacter cumulans. The sequence continues at coordinate 324,834 of NZ_CP035934.2, forward strand.
GCTTCTGGTGAGCCTTCTTGATAACTAAAGGTGGCTGTAACATCGGCTTTATCTGATCCATAACGCACATAATTGGTATCTGTACGTTCTCCTAAACACGCTGAGAGGGCATCCAATAACAAGGATTTACCTGCGCCAGTTTCACCCGTTAAAACGTTAAAACCTTTTTCAATATCAATGGCTAAATGGTCGGCTAATGCAAAATTGATCAGAGTTAAATGTGTCAGCATACACGCATCCGAGCTGCGAAGAGTTTGAGTTTTAAGATAGACAAGTTTTGTTTTTCTCACAAGACGGCTTAGTTGAGATAAGACCGAAAAACAGCATCATTTTAACGCAATTTGGACAAGATGATAGAGGAGAAGTGATGATGATCATCATCGCCGATATTTCATGGGGTTAAATATGAGTATTGATCACAATACTGTCATGTTTTGGTCACTTAACTTAGATATAGCTACAGTAATTTTACAAAAAATAAGCTGTTGGTCTAATTTTGGCATGTTCTTCGCTAGTTTATTTTATGATAGCTTCAAGTCCAATGATTCTTTAAAGTGCTCATAGACAAAGTTTTACATGTCATATTTTTGTATCATAAAAAGTGATTTGAGATTCAAAAATAGTTGCTTTAGACTCAGTCAGCTTTTGAAGCAGAATCGTCAATATGGATATGAGGTTTGGCGATGAAGGCGGCATGATTACTTGATTCCGTCTGTGCATTCATTGATTGATTAGTTCAAGTGGCGGAATTAAACTAACTCAATCTAAATATTATAAATATGCTTTATCTGGAGAAATACGCATGTCAGCGCAGTTTGATCATGTATCAGTTGTAAAAAAATCAAATGTTTATTTTGGTGGTCTATGCATTAGCCATACCGTTCAATTTGAAGATGGTACCAAGAAAACATTGGGTATTTTGCTTCCAACGGAAAAGCCACTGACATTTGAAACACATGTCCCTGAGCGTATGGAAATCATTTCAGGTGAATGCCGTGTACAAATTGGCGATAGCGAAGAAAGCGAATTGTTCCGTGCAGGTCAGTCCTTCTATGTACCGGGTGAAAGCCGTTTTAAAATTGAAACAGATGAAGTGTTAGATTACGTATGTCATTTTGAAGGCTAAGCGATTCCGTAGCCAAATTGAAGTAAGGCAAGGAAATTTTGCCCTGAATCAGTTAAACTAATGCTATCGCAAAAATCCTGTAAAGCTGGCTTTGCAGGATTTTTTATTTTATATCTCTCCAATTGTTGTCGTTAAGAGGCCGTTCATGGCAAAACCTGAATATTATTATGGCGTTCATGCAGTGGAATCATTGCTTGAGCTAGAGCCAGAGCGCGTTTTAACTTTATTTGCTTTAAAAGGCCGTGATGATCAGCGTTTACAGCATGTATTTGAATTGGCTGAACCGTTTGGTATTAGCATTCAAAAAGCGAGCCGTGACACCTTAGAAAAGCTAGCAGGTCAGCCTTTCCATCAAGGCGTTGTGGCCGCTGTGCGTCCATACCCTACGCTCAATGAAAAAGACTTAGATACGTTGATGGCTGCTTCAACACAGCCGATCTTGTTGGCGTTGGATCATATTACAGATCCTCACAACTTAGGTGCATGTATCCGTACTGCGGCCGCAATGGGGGTTGAGGCGGTGATTGTACCTCGCGATCGTGCAGCGAGTCTTACACCAACAGCGCGTAAAGTGGCAGCGGGTGGGGCAGAAAAAGTTAAATTTATTCAAGTGACCAATTTGGCACGTACCTTAGCGCATTTAAAAGAAGAGTTTAATGTGCGTGTTGTGGGAACTATGCTGGATGAAAAAGCATTGCCAATCCAACAGTTTGATTTTACAGGCACACCAGTTTGTGTAGTGATGGGCGCTGAAGATACAGGCTTACGCCCAATTACGCAGTCGCAGTGTGATCAAACGGTATATATTCCAATGAATGGTAATTTACAAAGTTTGAATGTCAGTGTTGCTACAGGTATGGCTTTGTACGAAGTATGTCGCCAGCGTAATCACTAATACACTCATATTGAGTGAGTTTGACTTAATTTAAGAAATAAAAGTTTATGTCTCCCCAAAAACAAGGTTATCTCTATGTTCTGATTACAATGTGTATTTGGGGGGGATTTACTCTGACTGCACGGCTCAGTGCAAACTGGGGAATCGGCGCATGGGATATTACCGCACTGCGCTTTTTATTGGCCTTTTGCATATTAATGCCGATCTTAATCTATAAAAAAGACACCGCTTTTTTATGGAAAAAAGAACCTTTTATTTTGGCCATGATTGGTGGTGTAGGATATTGTTTAACCGCATATTCAGCATTTCATTATGCACCAGCTGCACATGCAGCTATTTTTCTCAATGGCTTTATTCCGCTGTGTACAGCAATCGCTGCCTTCGCTTTATTTAAGCAGGCTTTTGATCGGCATACTTGGGCGAGTCTAGTCATTATGATTGGTGCGATTAGTGTCATGAGCTTCTTAATGTATCGTGAAACTGGGGTCGCATTTGGTCTAGGGGATCTCCTATTTGTCATGAGTGCCATTTGGTGGGGTGTTTTTAGCGTATTGCTAAGACAGTGGCAATTAAGCGCATGGCATGCGATGGCTGGGGTTGCTGTATGGTCAGCGATCGTATTTGTGCCAATTTATCTTTTATTTCTGCCTAAGCATTTAAGTGAGCCTGAGCCGATGCATTTGCTGGCTCAAGTTTTATATCATGGCATTTTTGTGGTGATTGTTGCGACCTTAACCTATGTGGAAGCAATTAAACGCCTTGGAGCCTTTAAGGCGGGCAGCATTGTCACACTGGCACCATTTATGGCTGCAATTTTGGCCGTTCCATTGCTGAATGAGCCTTTAAGTTTTGCGATTATTTGTGGTTTATTCGGGATGGCAATAGGTGCTTTGCAGCCATGGCGTTGGTTGCGTCGTCGTTAAGTTGCCGAATGATCTGTGAATGAATGTGCAAAAAAAGCAGTCTGTATTAAGACTGCTTTTTTTCTGCGCGTTTTAAGTATTGTTGATGTAGGGGCGTTAACTGTTGATATAAATGATCGAGATGACCATCATTCACAACAATATCATCAGCCAAGGCGCGTTTATCTGCCCGTGACATTTGTACCTGGATAATATTTTGAATTTGTTCAACACTTTGGCCATCACGTTGGCTGGCACGTTGAATTTGTAGGGATTCGCTCGCATCAATTAAAAGGGTGTGATGGGTCAGTTCATGCTGATTGGTTTCAAACAAAAGTGGTGAAACCAAGATGACATAAGGACTGCTGGCATGCTGTAGTTGCTGAATAATGGATTGGCGAATGGCAGGGTGAGTGATCTGTTCTAAGATTTTACGTGCTTCAGGTGATTTAAAAATATGTTCACGTAAAGCAGGGCGGTTTAATGCGCCATTGTCGAGTAAAACCCAATCACCAAACGCACGTTGAATATCGAGTAATGCACCATGCCCAGGCGCTACAACTTCTCGTGCCACAATATCGGCATCGACTACAGTGATATTTTGAGATTCAAACCATGCACTTGCAGCAGATTTACCGCTTCCAATACCACCTGTAAGACCCAAAATAAATGTCATGCCGAGATTACCTTTATGCTTGACCGAGATAGATTTTCATAATTTTCTCACCCCATAAAAACGCAATCCAACCAGCAATGGCAATATAAGGGCCAAAAGCAAATGGCTGGTTTTCTTTACGAACTTTGAGCAAAATAATACCGATAATCGCACCAACAAAAGAGGATAAAAGCACAATGAGAGGCAACATGAGTGGCCCCATCCATGCGCCTAAAGCCGCTAATAATTTAAAATCACCATAGCCCATGCCTTCTTTGCCTGTAATGAGTTTAAATGCGTAATAGACAGTCCATAAGCATAGAAAACCCAGTAAATAACCCCAAATCGAAGCGGTCGGAGAGACATAAATGGCATAGCTATTAATCCCTAAACCTAGGGCAGCTAGGGGGAGGGTGTAGCGATCTGGCAAAAGCTGTGTATCAAAATCGATAAAAGTCAGTGCGATCAGCATATAAGTCAGCACGAGACCAAAGAGCATTTGTAACGTTGGGCCAAAGACAGCAACAACAATTAAAGCACAGACAGCTGTGAGTAATTCGATACAAGGATAGCGAATACTAATTGGGTTATGGCAACTCCCGCATTTGCCTTTTAAGCTTATCCAGCTGATCACGGGGATATTTTGATACCAGCGAATTGGAGTGTGGCACTTAGGGCAGGTTGAGGCAGGCTTGCTTAATGTGATCTTTGTTTCATCAATGATAGGTTGTTCAGGGTGAAGGAAAAGTGTGCAGTCAGTTCGCCATTCCTGTTCCATCATTTTTGGGGTGCGATATATAACGACATTTAAAAAACTGCCGATACAGAGACTAAAAATCCCAACAACGCAATAAAGCGCTGTTGGGTTTTGAATTAAATATTCTACTAAATCTTGCATTAAACCACGGAACCCATTTGGAAGATTGGTAAATACATGGCAATTACGAGACCACCAACAAGTACACCTAAAACTGCCATAATTAGAGGTTCCATCATTGCTGTTAAGCCATCTACGGCATTATCTACTTCATTTTCATAATGGGTTGCAACTTTGTCTAACATTGAATCGAGAGCACCAGATTCTTCACCAATCGCTACCATTTGCACCGCCATGGATGGGAATTTATTGGTAACGCGCATGGCAAACTGCAATTGTTGACCAGTTGCGACATCATCGCGGATTTTTAAGACCGCTTCTTCATAGACACAGTTGTTGGTTGCGCCTGCGGTAGACTCTAGCGCATCAATTAAGGGTACACCCGCAGCAAAAGTGGTTGCCAGCGTACGACTATAACGCGCGATAATCGCCTTATAAACTAGGTCACCAAAAATAGGAGCTTTGAGTGCAGCTTTATCAAGAAAATCACGGAATTTTTTACTACGTTTTTTCGCTTCAAGAAAACCAGCAATAATGGCAGCAATAACAATAATTAGAATAAACCAATATTGTTGTGTCCATTGTGACATATTCACAACCATTTTGGTGAAAGCTGGAAGGTCTGCACCAAAAGAGGTGAAGAGTTCTTCAAAAACTGGAACAACTTTGACCATTAAAATGATTGTAACAATCAGCGCGACAACAACGACTGTCGCAGGATATTTCATGGCTTTTTTAATTTTTTGTTTGAGAAGTTCACTCTTCTCTTTATAGATGGCTACACGATCCAGCATGGTTTCTAGTGCACCAGACTGCTCGCCTGATTCCACCAATGAGCAGAATAGGTTATCAAAGTATTGTGGATATTTACGTAAAGCACCAGCGAAGGTATTACCACCTTCTACTTCTCCTTTGATCCCTAATACAACTTCGCGCATGGCAGGGTTTTCTAAGCCTTCAGCGACGATTTCAAAACCTTGAACCAATGGAACACCAGCTTTCATCATGGTGGCCAACTGACGGGTAAAGATCGTGATATCTAAGGTTGTCACTTTCTTTTTCATAAAGCCTTCAAGAATATTTTTACGCTTTTCACGAATATTCTTGATGGTAATCCCTTGCTTACGCAAAGTGACTTTTGCCAGCGCCATATTGCGCGCAGGCATTTCCCCTTTAATTTTGGCCCCTTTACGGTCAACCCCTTCATAACTGAAGGTTGGCATCATCTGCCCTTTTTTGACAGCCATGATTTATCCTTATTTTATAAATACTAAATTATTCACTGGTTACACGATTGACTTCTTGTAAGGAAGTCACCCCCTGCATAACCTTAATGAGGCCAGAACGGCGTAAATTATTAAACCCTGCTTTGTCTGAGGCATCTGCAATTTGTATGGCGTTACCATCTTCCATAATAATGCGAGAAATTTCAGGTGTCACTTTCATTACTTCATAAATACCGACACGGCCTTTATAGCCTTCTCGACATTCTGAACATCCGACGGGTTGATAAAGCTTAAAATCTGGATTTGCGAGATCTTCTTCGGTAAAACCAAGCTCGATTAAGCTTTGGTGTGGAACTTCAACGGGTGCTTTACATTGTGAACAAAGACGACGCGCCAAACGCTGTGCAATCACTAAGTTGACTGAAGTTGCAATATTAAAAGAAGGTACACCCATGTTGCGTAAGCGGGTTAGGGTTTCTGGGGCACTGTTGGTATGCAGTGTTGACATCACCATGTGGCCCGTTTGCGCAGCTTTAACCGCAATCTCTGCTGTTTCAAGGTCACGAATCTCACCGACCATGACAATGTCTGGATCTTGACGCAGGAATGACTTTAATGCTGCAGCGAAGGTTAAACCAACTTTGTTATTGACGTTAACCTGATTAATGCCTTCCAAGTTAATTTCCACAGGGTCTTCGGCTGTGGAAATATTGGTGTCCTCTCGGTTTAAAATATTTAAACCCGTATAGAGCGATACGGTTTTACCCGAGCCTGTTGGACCTGTGATGAGTAGCATGCCTTGGGGTTTATCAAGTGCTTGCATGAACAATTCTTTTTGCTCAGGCTCATAACCTAATGCATCAATCCCCAGCATGGCACTAGAAGGATCGAGAATACGCAGTACCAGTTTCTCACCAAATAATGTTGGGAGTGAGTTGACACGGAAGTCGATGGATTTTGTTTTTGATAGCTTGAGTTTAATACGGCCATCTTGTGGGATACGTTTTTCGGAAATATCCATCTGTGACATCACTTTTAAACGTGATGCCAAGCGATTGGCCAATTGTAGGGGAGGGTTGGTGATATTGCGTAATACACCATCTACACGATAACGGACACGATAACTTTTTTCATAAGGTTCGAAGTGTAAATCCGATGCGCCCATACGAATCGCATCAACCAGCAATTTGTTAATATATTTAACAATTGGTGCTTCTTCGCCTTTTTCTTCATCTTCAGAATCTTGTGGCTGGGGTGTACTGGTTCCATCGTCAAGATCTAAATCAAAATCATCATCAAATTCAAAGGTGCTTTCTTCGGCAAACTGTTGTTCGATTAGTTTTTCTAGTTTGGCATGTTCAACAATAATGGCTTCGGTTTGCATTTTACTGCTGAATCGAATGGCATCAATTGCATCAATATTGGTTGGGTTACTCGTTGCAACAAAAAGAACATTGCTATGTTTAAAAATAGGTAAGACCCGAAAGCGCGTAATGAGCTTTTCATCTAAGCCCTCACGAATGATTTGGCTCGCATCGTAAGCACTAATATCAAAAACAGGTTCAGCGAATTCAATAGAGATCGTTTCAGCAATGGTGAGGCCAGATAGCCCAATTTCGCTGACAAGATAGGCTACGATGTCTTGGTTGGCTTTTTTTGCACTCAACATTGCTTGTTGCATGTTTTCAGCAGAAATGTGCCCTTCGTCGACTAAACGACGAATAAATCCTGTAAATCGTGGAGAACCTTGTAATGCTGTCATGCGTAAATAAACCTATGCTTCAATTTGTTTATAATTGGTTTTATTGAAATTATACTTTCGTTAAATAAAAATACCATATCTGAAAATGATGTCACTACCTTAATATCGGGAAAAACTTTGAACTGGGCCTTAATCTAAGCAGAAAAAATGTAAAATAAATTGTAGTCAGTCGGCTCAAATAAAAAAATTATCCTCAAATGTCAGTGGAAATTTTCATTAAATTTCACAATTCCGTGTAGAATGTGCCCGTTTTCATCGAAAGTTTTTATAGGTTATATATGTCGGGTTCGACGATTACGCCTTGGGTGGTTGGCAATTGGAAAATGAATCCAATGCAAGCAGATGCCAAGCAGCTGGTTCAAAACTTAAAAAAATTATTGCAAGATCAAGAAATTGCTGAATCTGCATGTCAGATTGGTATTGCGCCAATCAGCATTGCACTTCAAAGCATTCAAGCAGAATTACAAAGTGCAAATCGTCATATTGCAACGGTTGCACAAGATGTTTCACGTATAGCAGGTACAGGTGCATATACAGGTGAGGTGAGTGCTGAATTACTTAAAGATAGCCAAATTGAGTTTGTACTGGTAGGTCATTCAGAACGCCGTGAATTTTTTGGTGATGCCCCAAATATTTTAAATGAAAAAGTTAAAAATGCGCTTAATGCAGGTTTAACCGTCATTTATTGTGTGGGTGAGAGCCTTGAACAACGTGAAAATGGTCAAGCTGAACAAGTGGTATTACAGCAAATTTGTGATATTGCGAGTGTAGTAAATGCTCAGCAATGGGAAAAAATAGTTATTGCCTACGAGCCAATTTGGGCGATTGGCACAGGTAAAACTGCATCGCCAGCAGATGCGCAAGCGATGCATGCCACCATTCGAGAAGGCATTAGTCAGATCACGCCTATAGGTCAAACAATGGCGCTATTATATGGCGGTAGTGTTAAACCTGAAAATGCAGTAGAGTTAGCTGCTTGTCCGGATATCAATGGTGCACTAGTAGGTGGTGCTTCTCTGAATGCCGAATCGTTTTATAAAATTGCTCAGGCATTTGCGAATACAAAATAATTAGGAGTGCAGCATGCAGACTTTCGTGTTGGTAGTACACATTATCTTAGCCGTTTTAATGATTGTTTTGATTCTGGTTCAGCATGGTAAGGGTGCTGATGCAGGTGCATCATTCGGTGGTGGTGGTGCTGCGACCGTGTTTGGTGCATCAGGTTCAGGTAACTTTTTAACGCGTTTAACGGCGATTTTAACGGCGTTATTCTTCGTAACAAGCTTAACTTTGGCCATTTTTGCGAAGAAACAATCTACAGATGCGTATAGCTTAAAAGCAATTTCGAATGTACCTACTGCTCCTGCTAAATTGCCTGAAACTTCGCCAACTGCACCAAAAAGCGCAGACTAATCAGAATTAGTTCTTTCTTTTTTTGAGTGATGCGTCTAGAATGCGACACAGCTGCGGTGGTGGTGGAATTGGTAGACACGCTACCTTGAGGTGGTAGTGCTTTCGGGCGTGGGGGTTCAAGTCCCCCCTTCCGCACCAACTTATAATCCAGAACATAAGTTGGTGCTTTGTAGCTAAAATCTGTTGATGCGGGATGGAGCAGTCTGGTAGCTCGTCGGGCTCATAACCCGAAGGTCGTTGGTTCAAATCCAGCTCCCGCTACCAATCAACTTTATTTATGAAAACAACATGAATAAACAGCCAATTTGGTTGAGATAAATCATATGTCGGTGCGGGATGGAGCAGTCTGGTAGCTCGTCGGGCTCATAACCCGAAGGTCGTTGGTTCAAATCCAGCTCCCGCTACCAATTTCTGATCTTCGGTGCAACGCGATCAGGCAAATCATTACAATGTTTTCGATTGAAAATTAGGAATGAATTGTATATAATTTTTGCACGTTGATGCGGGATGGAGCAGTCTGGTAGCTCGTCGGGCTCATAACCCGAAGGTCGTTGGTTCAAATCCAGCTCCCGCTACCAAGTTTCTAAAAGGCTCACAAAAAGGTGGGCCTTTTTGCACAGTGGACTTTAGTTTTCTGTGCAATACTAGGGGCGTTTACGCCCTTTTTTATTGGCTATTGTGCAGTGTCGACATGATTTGGTCATAAAATGACGCTTCACTATAGGTTGTTTTCTGGCTGTTTCTGGCCAATGAATCGCACAAATTTAACGAGAGTAAATGAAGCTATCAAATAAAACTCAGGCACTCCAGGATCTAATCGCTCCAGCAGTGCAGGCATGTGGTGTAGATCTTTGGGGTATTGAATTCATGCCTCAAGGCAAGCGTTCTTTATTGCGTATTTACATCGACAAAGCAGTGGATGACGGCGCAGAACCTGTGATCAATGAAGATGGTGAAGTTGAACAAGGTCGCGGTATTGGCGTGCAAGATTGCGTACGTGTAACGCAACAAGTTGGCGCAATGCTGGATGTGCATGATCCAATTTCAGGTGAGTATGCACTTGAAGTGTCTTCACCTGGTTGGGATCGTCCATTCTTCCAACTTGAACAAATGTCGGGATATATCGGTCAGCAAGTGGCTTTACGCTTAATTAGTGCTGTAGAAAACCGCCGTAAGTTTCAGGCTAAATTGGTGGCTGTAGATCTAGAAAATGAAATCATTCAAGTGGAAGTCGAACAGCAACAAGTGCTTGAAATCGACAGTCATAATATTGATAAAGCAAATTTGATCTACCAAGATTAATTCTATAAATAAGAATCTGAACGAATAGGTGACTTATGGCACGCGAAATTCTTACCGTGGTAGAAACGGTTAGTAACGAAAAAGGTGTACCTCGTGAGGCGATCTTTGAAGCGCTAGAGCAAGCATTGGTTGCAGCGACGAAAAAGAAATTCTATGAAGGCACACATTCGGAAGAAGCGCGTTTACGTGTGGAAATCGACCGTAAAACTGGCGATTACAGCACTTTCCGTCAATGGGAAGTTGTTGCCGACGAAGATCATGAAATGCCTGCATGTCAGGATGCAATTTCAGATGTAGATCCAGCAAAATGGTCTATTGGTGATATTCGTGAGCTTGAAGTTGAATCGATTGATTTTGGCCGTATTGCAGCGCAAATTGCGAAACAAGTGATTGTACAAAAGATTCGTGAAGCTGAGCGTGCATTGGTTGCAGATGCTTATGAATCAAAAGTGGGTGAGTTAATCTACGGTGAAGTTAAAAAACAAACCAAAGATGGCTTTATCATCGACTTAGGTGACAATGCTGAAGCATATCTTGCACGTGAAGAAATGATTGCAAAAGAAATTTTGCGTCCTAAACAACGTGTAAATGCGATTTTATATAGTGTGAACCGTGAAGGCCGTGGTGCTCAATTATTATTGTCACGCTCTAAGCCAGAAATGCTGATTGCTTTAATGAAAAAAGAAATTCCAGAAATTTCTGAAGAAATCATTGAAATTAAAGCAGCAGCGCGTCAACCAGGTGTTCGTGCTAAAATCGCTGTGAAAACAAACGATCATCGTATTGATCCAGTAGGTGCTTGTATTGGTATGCGTGGTACACGTATCCAAGCGGTACAACAAGAGCTTAATGGCGAACGTATTGATGTTGTCGTGTGGTCAGATGATCCAGCGCAGTATATTGCAAGTGCGCTTGAGCCAGCAGATGTATCAAGTATTGTCATTGATGAAGATGCACATACTGCAGATATCATTTTCGCTGCGAGTGATCAATTGGCTCGTGCTATTGGTTCTCAAGGTCAAAACGTACGTTTAGCATCTGAATTGACTGGCTACAAGCTAGACATGATGCTGGAAGAAGAATACTACGCGCGTCAACAAAACGAAGCACAACAATATCTAGATATGTTTGTGACTCGTTTAGATATTGCTGAAGATTTAGCAATGGCGCTGGTAGAAATGGGCTTCACATCTCTCGAAGAAATTGCATATGTTCCTGCAGAAACATTTGATGAGATTGAGCTTGATGCTGAAACTGTTGAATTATTGCAAAGCCGTGCGAAAGAAGTTGCATTGGCAGATGCATTACAACAACAGGAAAATGTTCAAGAGCCGAGCCCAGAGCTAGCTGCAATGGAAGGCATGACACAAGAGATCGCGTATGCGCTTGCTGCTCGCGGTGTGGTAACTGTAGATGACTTAGCTGACCAAGCAACTGACGATATTTCAGATATCGAAGGTTTAGGTTCAGAAAAAGCGGGTCAACTAATTATGAAAGCGCGCGAATCATGGTTTAACTAGGAGGTAATATATGGCGGACAAGTCGATTAAAGAGTTAGCACTTAGCGTGGGTCGCCCCGTTGAGACGCTGCTGGAACAGGTTCGTGATGCAGGTCTACCGCAAGGTAAATCTGATGATATTATTACCACCGAACAACAAGATGTTCTCGTTAACCATTTGAAGAAAGTTCATGGTCAAGACGATGGACATGCAGGAAAAATCACGTTGAAACGTAAAACTACCAGTACTGCTAAAGTGGCAAGTACATCAGGTAAGGCAAAAACGATTAATGTAGAAGTTCGTAAGAAGCATACATTTGTTAAGCCTGATCCAGAACAAATTAAAGCGGAAGCTTTGGCTAAAGCTCAAGCAGATCAAAAAGCGCGTGAAACTGTTGCTCCAGTTGCATCTGCAAAAGAAGAAGCAACTGCTCAACCTGTATCTAAAGCAAAACAAGCTTTAGAAGCAATGCGTGCGGCAGCGAAGCAAGAAAGCGCGAAACAAGAAACGCCTAAAGCGGCGGTTGTTGTAAAACGCAAGTCAAACAACAAGCCGATTTCTAAACCAATTGAAACATTGGCACAGAAAAAAGCGCGTGAAGAACAAGCGGCTCAGTTAAAAGCAACTGAAGAAGCAGTACGTCGTAAATCTGCTGAAGAAGCACAACAACGTACGCTTGAGCAAATGCGTCAAATGGCATCGAAATATTCTGCTGAAGACACTACAGCAACGATTCGTGTAATTGACGATTCTCCATTAGCAGCTGGCCTTGTTGGTCAGGCTTATGAAGATTCATTTGCGAAAGAAGACCGTGAAATTAAACGTGGTACAAACACGAATAATACACGTTCTCCTAAAAAAGGCGGTCGCCGTGGTGAAGAGCAGTCTTTCCGTGATAACTCACATAAACGTGGTTTAAAATCAAGCCAAGCAAACAAACATGGCTTTGAAAAACCAGTTAAAAAACAAGTTTATGATGTAGAAATTGGTTCTACGATTGTTGTTGCTGACTTAGCTGCAAAAATGGCAATCAAGGTGCGCGAAGTTATTAAATCACTGATGAAAATGGGTGAGTTAGTTACGCAAAACCAAGCGATTGATCAAGAAATTGCTGCTCTTGTTGTTGAAGAAATGGGCCATAACCCGGTTCTAGTTTCTGAAACTCAAGCAGAAGACAACTTATTTGAAGCAGCTGAAGAAGCACGTGGTGCACAATCTACGCGTGCGCCAGTGGTTACGATCATGGGTCACGTTGACCATGGTAAAACATCGCTTCTTGACCGTATTCGTCGTGCCAAAGTTGCACAAGGCGAAGCGGGCGGTATCACACAGCATATCGGTGCTTACCACGTTAAAACTGACAAAGGTATTATCACTTTCCTAGATACTCCGGGACACGCAGCATTTACTGCAATGCGTTCACGTGGTGCGAAAGCGACAGATATCGTGGTTCTAGTTGTAGCGGCAGATGATGGTGTAATGCCACAAACTGCGGAAGCGATTGACCATGCGCGTGCTGCGGGTACTCCAATCATTGTTGCAATCAACAAGATGGATAAAGAATCTGCAGATCCAGATCGCGTATTGAACGAATTGACAACCAAAGAAATCGTGCCTGAACAATGGGGCGGTGATGTACCGGTTGCAATGGTTTCAGCACATTCTGGCCAAGGTATTGATGAATTACTTGACCTTATTTCAATCCAAGCTGAAATGCTTGAGTTGAAAGCATCTGAAGAAGGTGCAGCGCAAGGTGTTGTAATTGAAGCACGTGTTGATAACAGCCGTGGTGCGGTAACGTCGATTCTTGTACAAAACGGTACATTGAAAGTAGGTGATCTTGTTCTTGCAGGTGCATCTTACGGTCGTGTACGTGCAATGACAGATGAAAATGGTCAACGTATTAAATCTGCTGGTCCTTCGATTCCTGTTGAAATCTTGGGTCTTCCAGAAGCGCCAATGGCGGGTGACGAAGTTCTTGTTGTAAGCGACGAGAAAAAAGCACGTGAAGTTGCTGATGCGCGTATGGATCGTGAACGTCAAAAACGTCTTGAACGTCAATCTGCAATGCGCCTTGAAAACATTATGGCGTCTATGGGCAAGAAAGATGTTCCTATCGTGAACGTTGTTCTTAAAACAGACGTACGTGGTACTTTAGAAGCACTACACGTAGCACTTGCTGATCTTGCAACTGATGAAGTGAAAGTACGTATTATTGGTTCGGGTGTTGGTGCAATCACTGAGTCTGACGTAACACTTGCAGAATCTTCTGAAGCTGTACTGCTTGGCTTTAACGTACGTGCTGACAATACTGCACGTCAAAAAGCAGATGCAGATGGTATCGACATTCGTTACTACTCAGTTATTTATCAATTGATTGATGACGTGAAAGATGCAATGAGCGGTAAGCTTGCACCTGAACACCGTGAAACAATCCTTGGTGTTGCTGAAGTACGTGAAGTGTTCCACTCAAGTAAATTTGGTGCAGCTGCAGGCTGTATGGTACTTGAAGGTATGCTACATCGTAATAAACCAATTCGCGTATTACGTGATGATGTGGTTGTCTTCCAAGGTGAACTTGAATCTCTACGTCGTTATAAAGATGTGGTTGAAGAAGTTCGTGCCGGTATGGAATGTGGTCTTGCAGTTAAAGGCTATAAAGACATCAAAGCTCAAGATAAGATTGAGGTTTATGATGTTCAATTGGTTAAACGGAGTCTGTAATGGCAGGCAGTCAACGTCTGAAGCGAATGGCGGATACAGTACAACGCGAGTTGTCTGAACTGATTCGTCAAGAGCTGAAAGATCCTCGCTTAGGTGGTCTAGTGACCATCTCTGCGGTGAAGGTCAGTCCTGATCTAGGCTATGCAGAAGTTTATGTGACCGTAATGGGTCGTGAACTTGGTGATGACCAAAACGAAGAGGCGAATAAAGAGACTTTAGATGTTTTAAATAAAGCATCAGGTTTCTTACGCCACGAGTTGGGTCACCGCATTAAGACGCGTATTACACCGCGCTTGCGTTTTCACTACGATAAAACCAATGCGTATGGTAACTATATGTTTGGTTTGATTGCTGAAGCTGTGAAGGATTTACCTCCTACAGATGCAACACAAAAAGATGATGAATAAGATCTCATTTGAGATCGCATAAAAAAGCCACCTTCGGGTGGCTTTTTTATGTCAGCAATTATTATTAAATCACAATCGCCAGTAAATTAGAAAACGAAGCTATTTCACTTCATCCTGAGATGGTTTTTGATGAAATGCACGACGGCGCGTACGTTGCCAAGGCAACGGTCGGTCTAAAGCTTCAGGCACTTCGCCACCTTTTGAGCGTAAACGCAGGTGTAAAGCTGCTTGTGCCATTAAATTGGCAGAAACTGGCGCAGTGATGAAGGCAAAGAGTGTGAGTAGAAGTTCAGGAAAGCCAAACCGGCCTTGAAATGCAGAATAAATCATGGCTGCAATCAAGAAGCTACCGAGACCTAATGTACTTGATTTGGTCGGTGCATGTAGACGCATAAATAAGTCGGGGAGGCGGACCATGCCAATGCCACCCACCAACATAAAGAAAGCGCCACAAATGAGAAAGAACGAAACCAAGATTTCCATTAACAATTGCATGATGGTTGCTCCTTAATCGATCACATGGCCAGTGGTAAAGTAGCGTGCAAGCGCTGCTGTAGAAACAAAGCCTAGCATTGCAACCAATAAAGCACCTTCAAATAAAGACGTACTTATCCAATAAATGCCCAAGATCACAATCAGGCAAGTCGCGTTTAGAAATAAGGTGTCGAGTGCTAAAAGGCGATCGACGATTGATGGTCCCATCACTAAACGGATGAGACATAAGAGCATAGAAATGGTCACTGCAATGAGGCAGATTCCAAGTGCATAAGGTAAGATCATCATGCATGCTCTCCTGACTGAACCCCAAAAATTTGCATCAGTGGTTGTTCATAACGCATTTTGATGGTTTGAATTTCTGATTCAGTGTCATCTGTGCTAAGTGCATGAACCAAAATATCACCACGGTCTTGATCGATCCCTGCGGAGACTGTGCCTGGTGTGGTGGTAATGATCATCGCTAATAAGGTGTTAACTTCCTCATGTTGCGTTTCTAAAGGCACACGAAACCATTTTGGGTGCAATTTATCAGTCGGCCCAAGCACCAATTTAGCTACGTGGATATTACTGACAATAATATCCCATAGCACCACAAGGCCTAATTGAATTGCCTTTACCCAATTAATATTGGGTGTACGGGCAATAAAGGGTTTGACTAAGTAAGGAATACCAATGGCGAGGATGACTGCCATGAGTAGTGATGCAGGATCAATACTGTGCGCCAACATCAACCAACTTAAGCCCGTGATGATGGAGACGAACGGATGTGGAAAACAGCGTTCTAGAAACGAGGTGTTTTTCATATTCAAGGTGCCTCCATCGGTTTGAGTTGGTCATTCTCTGGTTGTTCATCTGCTTGATGTTGTCCCTGAATTTGACGCTGTTTAAATTCTGAAATATGCCCACCTTTTAAGGTTTGCTCAGGAATTAAATATGGAATTAGATGTGCATTCGGGTCAACAACTTCACCGCCATATTTGGTCTCTGGAAGATTTTCTGGATCAAACGGTTGTACGCTAATCACTTCACCTGTTTCATCTTTTTTCAATAATAGGCCTTCATACAGGGCATTATTTTGAATCTGTACCGCTGTGCTATGCGTATATTGATAGATGGGTGCGGCAAATGCCATATAGGCGATTAAGCCAGCCAGAAGGACATAAATGGTTTTATCGTTGCGCTTAGGTGCAATTGCGGGCAAGACTTGATAATTGGTATAGGCTTTTTCAGCAGGATTGTCTTCTGGTTGAGTCGCACGCCAAAAAAGAATAAAACCAACACGTGTCATGGCTAAAATACTGAGTAAACTGACCAAAAGCACCACCAATATAATCAGCAATTGATATGGAGAGTTTGCAGTCGCTTGTAAGATAAAGACTTTACCTAAGAAGCCACTAAAAGGTGGCAACCCCGCCATCATCAGCGCAATAATAAAGTAGGTGAGTGCAACCACTTTGTGCTGTTTCATCTGTGGCGCAATTTTAAAATGATCTTTAAATTCGCCACGCTGAGAGGTAATCCAGCCACAGAGCAAATAAAAGGCTGCACCAATGAGAGTACTGTGAACTAGATAATACAGTGCAGCGGCCCAAGCTTGTGTATTCATGAGTGATAGGGCAATTAAGATCGTACCGATAGACGATAAAATCATAAAGCCAACAAAGCGGCGCAGACGTTCTGCACCAATTGCGCCAATCACGCCATAAACAGAGGTGACTAAACCAATCACAAGTAATAAGGCTTGTAGAATGCTGTGGCTCACAGCATCATCAAATACCGTTCCATTAATACGTAAAATCGCATAAATGCCGACTTTGGTCATAATGGTAAATAATGCCGCAACGGGTGTAGTTGCTACGGCATAGGTTTTTGGTAGCCAAAAGCCCACTGGTAACATGGCTGCTTTAATGCCAAATACTACAAAGAGAAGTAATCCACCAGCAACAGCCAGACGATGCTGATCATTTTCTAATAAAGGCATTAAACGTGCGACATCGGCCATATTTAGACTGCCGACACTGCCATAAATTAAGCCTAAACCAATTAAGAACAGTGCAGAAGCCAATAAATTAATGGTGACGTAGTGAATACCCAACTGGAAGCGTGCTTTGCCTTGACCATGTAGGAGCAAGACATAAGATGCCATGAGTAGAATTTCAAAAAAGACGAATAAGTTAAATAAGTCGCCTGTGAGAAATGCACCACATAAGCCCATCAATAAAAAATGGCACATTGCATGGAAGTAGCGTCCACGTTCATCCCATTCTTTACTGGCAAACCAAATCACTGGGAGGGCCAGTGCATAGGTTAAAACCAGCATAAATGCAGACAGTTGATCGAGTACCAAAACAATGCCGAATGGTGCTGCCCATTCGCTCAGATTATAAATATGTACCTCACCTGTACTGGCAAGGATTAAATAATAAACTGAAATTAAAGCACCTAGAATGAGTGACAGTAAGCTGAGACCACGGCGCCATGGTTGACGGCGGTCTTGTGCTAATGAACCAGAACCCGGGTTGCCGAGCAAGACCAACAAGAACGCTGTAAACGCAGGAATTAAAATACTAAAAATCGGTGTGTGTTGCGTAAAGAAGTGCATAAAACTAGTCATTATGGCTCATCCTCACGCGAATCGATTGGTGGTATTTCTTCTTTAGAGTCAACGTGGTCTGTTCCTGTTTCATAACGGCTACGCAGCGCCAATTGCACAATAAATGCCGTAGTGGCAAAGCCGATAACAATGGCAGTGAGTACTAAAGCCTGTGGAAGTGGGTCAGTTGCTTTGGTGGTTTCAGTCAATACCGCTGGCGCATTGATTTGAATACGGCCCATGGCAAATAAAAATAAATTTACGGCATAACCAATCATGGCCAGACCAAGAACCACAGGGAAAGTACGTGCACGGAGAATTAAGTAAATGCCTGTTGCGGTCAGTAAGCCAATCGCAGAAGCCATTAGAAGTTCTAAACTGATCATGTGCTTATCCTTTTGGTACTGGGCCAGACATACTTGAGTGACGCGAATCGCCCAAGACGGAAATCATCAACATTGTGGCACCGACGACGGTGATATAAACACCGACATCAAATAAGGCAGCCGTTGCTAAATGCATTTCACCAATGAGTGGTGGCGACACATAAAAATGTGCACTGGTCAGGAAGGGGCGACCAAAGAACCATGCACCGATCCCTGTTAGGCCTGCAATCACTAAACCAATGCCAATCCAAACTTCGTATAAACGTCCTGATTTTGCTCTGAGCAATTTCTCGGCATGGTCTTGACCCAGTGCAATGTACTGAATTACCAAAGCTAAAGAAGTAATTAAACCTGCAATAAAGCCACCGCCTGGTAGATTGTGGCCACGTAAGAAAATGTACAGGCTGATTACAAGTGCTAAAGGTAAAATCCAAGAGGCTGTAATACGGAACATCAGTGGTGATGGATTGAAACGATAGGTCAGGCCTTGTGTAATGCTAGTACCATGGGTACGCATACCGTCCATCAAGCACAGCGTGCCAATGGCAGCAATGCCTAATACAGTAATTTCACCGAAGGTATCGAATCCACGGAAGTCGACCAAAATGACATTCACGACGTTGGTACCACCACCTAGTGGAATCGATTGTTGCATGAAGAACCATGAAATTGAATTATGATCGCGGGTCAAAATGAGCCAGCTGATCCATGCAATACCTGCACCACCTGCAATTGCAATCAGGGCATCACGCCAACGACGAGAAACACTCGACTCATAAGGTGTAAGCTGTGGTAAAAGCGATAAACTCATGAGCAGTAGTACGGTAGTGACCACATCAACAGTGATTTGGGTGAGTGCAAGGTCAGGTGCAGAGAAGCAAACAAAGACCATGGTCACCACAAGACCAACTGCACCACTAATCAGCACCGCTTTAATGCGTTCGTGGTGGAACCATAGCATCATCCAACACGCAGAGAACAACAATAACCAAAGTACAATCGCAATCAATGGCGCACTGGTTAGCTCACGCGTACCTGTCATTAAGCCTTGAGAAAAGAGCGGTAATGCCATCACAAAAATGCTAAACACTACAATCCACATGAGGTAGCGTTGGAGTGAACCTGTTTCAGTGGCACGTTTAAATTTGCGTGAATTTAATAATAAATGTTTTAAGAACAGCTCAAATAGAACTTTACCTTGGAATTTTCCTAAAATTGGATCAAGGTCAATTTCTCGAATACGTCCGCCTTTGGCCAAGGCAAAATAGAAAATAATCCCTCCGACCAAAGCAATGGCACTCATCAGTAATGGCAAATTAAAACCGTGCCAAATAGCCAGATGTGTACCTTCAAAGGCAAAATTTTGTGTACTGGCCTGTGCGGTACGATTAACAATATTTTCGACCAAGAGGGCAGGGAATAGCCCCACTAGAATACATAAAATGGCCAACAATGTTGCGGGTGCACGCATCCCAAAAGCAGGCTCGTGAGCATCTTTATTAGGCACTTGCTTGCCGATTGGGCCATCAAAAAATACGCCGTGAACCAAACGAATAGAGTAAGCCACGGCAAAAATGCCAGCAAAAGTCGCAACTACCGCAGAACCAAACATGATTGGACCCGTTAAATTTGCCAACAGTTCGGTAAAGAACATTTCTTTGGATAAGAAACCGTTGGTTAATGGTACGCCTGCCATCGAGGCTGCGGTAATCATGGTAAGGGTTGCGGTGAACGGCAGTAATTGCCATAGACCACTTAATTTGCGTAAATCACGAGTGCCTGACTCGTGGTCAATAATCCCAGCAATCATAAACAGCGCTGCCTTAAAGGTCGCATGGTTAATGATATGGAAAATGGCTGCGGCCACCGCCAAAGGTGAACCGATACCAAGCAAGCACACAATAAGACCCAAATGACTAATGGTTGAATAAGCCAGTAGGCCTTTTAAATCTTCTTTAAAAATGGCGAAGAATGCAGCCATACAAAGGGTAAACAACCCGATAAAGGTCACGAGATTATGGTAAAGCGCAGCTCCTGCAAAAATTGGCAGTAAACGGGCAAGTAAGAAAATACCTGCCTTGACCATGGTTGCGGAGTGTAAGTATGCAGAGACTGGCGTTGGTGCCGCCATTGCATTGGGTAGCCAAAAATGAAAAGGGAACTGCGCACTTTTGGTAAATGCACCCATGAGGATAAGTAGGAGCATTGGAACAAAGAGCGCATGACTTTGGATTAAGCCACCCATCGTTAAAATTTGATCTATTTCATAGGTGTCAGTGATTTGTCCGAGCAGGATAAATCCACCCAGCATACACAGCCCACCCATTCCGGTAATGGTGAGTGCCATGCGTGAGCCACGTTGTGCAGCCTCGTAGTTACTCCAATAACCAACCAATAAGAAAGAAGAAATACTGGTCAGTTCCCAAAACACTAACAGCAACATTAAGTTATTGGATAATGAAATCCCCAGCATGGCCGCCATAAACAACATAAGGAGCGTATAGAGTTTGCTGAGTGAATTTTTTGGGCTGAGATAATAATAGGCATAGATAAAGATGAGTGTTCCAATGCCAGTAATGAGCAAAGAAAACAACAATCCTAATGCATCTAAACGAAAACTCAGGTTCAGCCCCAGTTGCGGAAGCCAATGCCAAGTTTCTAAAATTACTTGACCATTAAAAACAGCTTTGGCTTGTGTCAGTAGTAGCGTGAGACTACTTAAACTGACAGCAATTGCCCCAAAGGCTGTCGCTCCTCGTGAGAATTGTTTCAGCCATGGGATAAGGATTGTGCCTAAAACTAAAGGTAACAAGATAATAATCGGCAGCACACTCGTATCCATTGTCGTGATTAGGCCTAAGCCTAGAGTGAATCTCAATCTTTCAAGGACTGGAGGACCGCAAAGAGTAGCCCAAAACTTAATCTTGAAAGCATTTATGTGTTTAAAAATATAAAGTGCTGTATTGCGCAGCAAATAATCGATAGCAAATTCCGATTTTAATATGAAATTTGCAAGTAAAACCGATCATATTACAGGCAATGCACAACTTCAATCTTTTTATGCAAGAGAAGGTCATTATATACCGCATGCTTCAGTGCATGGGGTGGTGTATTGTACAGTCCGCAAGGCATTTTGGCCGTATTGTAAATGTTAAACTCAAAGTGGCTTGATGGCTTTGGATTTAGAGCAAATGTTGTTGATTGGAATTGTCATCTTCAAATTGTAAGCGTTGTATAAGTTCTAAACGCTGTTGTTCATTCAGTTGTTCGCTAATTTGATTCACTAGACTTTGGATCGGGTTAACGTCGGGTTGTAAGATTTCGATAGGCAGAGGAGTAGCATCCTCTGTTTTAGGGTGATCTTCTAAATGTAGACTTGCATAAATATGTTCAAATTGCTGTTGCCATGCTTCAGGATGAAGACTGTATAGCTGTTTATTTTCCAATTTTAAACATTGAAAACGTGATGCGCGCTCTAAAAGTTCAGGGCGTTCGCCTGTAGCGAGAATTTGTAAGCGCGGAAAGGCTTGATGTAAACGCTCTAAAATTACAGCTGCCATATTGCCATCCAATTGATAATCAATGGCATCAATCATCAATACACCATCACCCTCATCGCAAGGATAGAGGCTGGCAGGGTTTAATAGACATAAGCGTCGAACGATATCGCCAATCAGTGCAACAAGATTGCGGATGCTGTTGGAGAGTTGCTGAAACATCATGATTTGGCCGTCATAATTCACCATAAACTGTAGCTTTGGGTGATATTGCAACCAAACATTGCTGATTTCAGGTAATACGATACGAATGGCATGTCTTAAAGCCGCCAGAGCAGGCGCGTGCATTTCACTATGCGCTTGAAGTAGTCGTTGTTCTATAAAGTGTTGTGATTTATCTGACTCAGTTGCAGTTTGGCTTTTGGCTAAAATCTGTTGGACCAATTGCGCACTTTGAGCATTTTCAATATCACTTACTTCACGGAACCATTCAAAGAAACGGCTAAACGTTGTAAATGGAATAGCCGAAACTTCGTAAGCATAGGCGGCCTGAAAAATTGCTGGATTATTTTTATTTAGCAAATTCACATCATTGACAAAGCGCTCTGCGGGGTAATAAGCAATTAAAGGCATGCCCAAAAGTGGGTCATCACGCATGGCACGTTGATAGATCAGCACCAAATCTTCAAGTTGTTGGGTATCTACCTTACTAATGCCAATACCTTGGCTATTGATGGTTTTGTACAGTTGCCAACGACACAGCTGAGGATCTTCACTGCTTGTATCTGGGCTTTCTGGAAAATGCCCAATATCTTCTGGAAAGCGAATTTGAATATCAATTTTAGACTGCAATCGCGTGAGCATAATATCTTGATCAAGCATCACGACGCCTGCTGTGCGCAGGTCTTTATAGCGGGCCGCAAACCATGTGAGTGCTTGATAGCTCAGACGTAAAAGAGAGGTTTTACCACTACTTTGCTCGCCTAAAATTAAGCTAATAGGCAGGTCGTGGTAATTAAATTCGGCTTTTAGGTCGGTAAAGTGTAAAGCGTGCTTAAGTTGAATTGATTGTATTTTCATAAGACACCTGTTTCTGGCTGGAGCAGGTTATCGGGCGACAGGTCTTAGCTCACAGCTTGGCGCAGTGATTTCGGCATTTCTCGTTTTAATATCTGCACCAAATCATAAATATGATGGATGTTTAAGCTTACTTTAGCACGTGTACAAGCCACGTAAAGTAATCTTAACTCTTCATCACTAATTTTATAGTCTTTCTCATTAAGTCGAAATTGGTAGTCGTCTTCTATATGAACCCGATCCCACTCTAAGCCTTTGGCTTTATGGGCGGTCGAAATAATATAGTCGGCTTGCTCAATGGGGGTGATTTTGGCCAAGGCGCGCTTTAAAGGATCTGTACCATGATCATCAACCAGTTTGACTAAAGGCTTAATGTCGCTACCGTCATTGGTTTCACAGTACTCGTGTACATCATGCCAAGAGTTAAACCATGCCAATTCAGGTACATCCACGACACGCTTACCTTGTTTTAACATGGCTGCTGCATCGACAAAACGATTAAGCTTGGCATGGTCGGCTTGTAAACTGACTTTGTCACCATGGACTAAGCCTGCCAATAAAAGTTCCATTGCCCGTGCATTGGTACGACACAAAATAGCATCACGTTGCTTGGTATGGGGTTTGTTGACTACTTTGGAATTGAGCAGGGGATTGCCGAGTAAGGGCACGGTTTCATGCAATGCACCTAAAATGGCATTGGCATTGAGTGCAATTTCTTCACCAAAACGAAATGAAGTGGTGAGACGAGACTCAGGCAAAGGTAATTGCTGCATAGCATTGACTGCGCCACGCCATGCATAAATTTGCTGATGGGCATCGCCCACATAAATCACTTGCGTATTGCGCTGTTTGAGCAAAATGCCCAGCATCAGTGGGTCTGCATCTTGTGCTTCATCAAAGAGCACATAGTCTGCGGGAATATTAGGTTCAGACAATGCCCACAATTTTAAATAAATATCGTGCCCAATCCCTGCTTGATGGTGCGGGTCAATTGATTCTAACCAACGGCGTTCAACGGCAGGGTAAAGGTGTTTTTGTAGCGTATCGAGATCATCTGCATGTAACCAGCTAGGCGCTTGAATGTGGCGCGGTGCAGGGTACTGCGAACTGGTCGAGCAGAAATAGCTGACGGCATTGGCCACAAGGCTAGCCAAGCGAGAAGGCATCAGCACATATTGTTCATAACGCCCACCCATCATTCGACGTAGCGTAATTGGCGTTAAACGATATTCTTTCGCGATGAAACTTGGGCTTAAACGAGGCAGGCGAAGCTTGTCTGTGACTCCACGTGGAACGCTACGAAAGGCCAAGGAGTGAAAAGTTCGACAGTCGACATTACCATGAAACTTTTGCTGTGCTTCAGTTGCTATGGCTTTGTTAAAGGCCAAGTACATGCCACGTCTTTGTGGCATGGCCTCACTGATCATTTGTAAAGTTGTGGTTTTACCTGTGCCAGCATAGGCAATGACTTTAAAAGATTTCCCCAGCCGTGCGTTATCTATCGCAGTGGCTTGCTCATAGGTTGCGCTCGGCTTTTTGGGATTGGTCACTGCTTTATGCCTAGTTGCTTAGTGGCTACGATTAGCTTTTTCAACCAAGCCTGATAGGCCTTGGCGACGTGCCAATTCGTTTAAAACCAATTGTGGGTCTAGATCGAAATAACCCAACATCACAATGGTATGGAACCACAGATCAGCCACTTCGTAGATTAGGTCGTTTTTATTATCTTCATTGGCTTCAGTTTTAAAATCTTTGGCTGCAATGATGGTTTCAACACTTTCTTCGCCAATTTTTTCTAAAATTTTATTCAAGCCTTTGTGGTATAGCTTAGCCACATAAGAAGAATCTGGGTCTGCAACTTTACGTTCAGCCATCATTTTGCCTAAGTAGTCGAGCACTTCCACTTGTTCAGACTGTGCATTTGAGGCATTCATTGCAATGGTATGTGGATTTGCAGACTTTTCACCATAAATTGCAGATGGATCTTTAAGCTGCGCATCAACAATTTCCCAGCCCGTTGCTGTCAGTTTACGGTAAAAGCAAGATTCACGGCCTGTATGGCAGGCAATACCACCGTGTTGTTCAATTTGAAGCACAATCACGTCAGCATCACAGTCTAAACGGATTTCGTGTACCGTTTGAAAATGACCAGACTCTTCGCCTTTGTACCACAGTTTGCTACGTGAGCGAGAGAAGTACACCGCTTGATTTTTTTCAGCTGTTAAAGCCAGTGCTTCGCGGTTCATCCACGCCACCATCAAAATACGTCCAGTTTGATGATGCTGAGCAATAGCAGGCACTAAGCCTTGTTCGTTAAATTTTACTTCATCGAGCCATTGCAGATTGTTCATGTGGATTACACCTAAATTTGTTCAAATAAATAAAGTTACTCAATCGAGTCACGATTTAAAAATCGCGAACCATAGTGTACGGCATCATGGCGTAAGAGAGTAACTAAAACTTAAGCAATTTTTAAAGTGTCGAATATTGCCAAAATATTCATAGACATAAAAAAGCCCAATCGAAATTGGGCTTCACTTAAATCGGCTTAGTCATGTAGACCTACAGACTAGCGAAACTTACCAGTGCTCGCCTGGGAATAAGCGCGCGTATGCTTTTTGCACCCAGTTGAGTTTCTGTTGTTGACCCACCGAAGCGCTTGAACTTGGGAAAAGGTTATAACCAATCGACATCAATTTGTTGTTAATGTCTGGCGCAATCGAATAGGTAATCGAGGCTAAACGGCCAAGATTTGTCGCCACTTTTTTCGGGCGCTTCACAATGGCATAGGCAATGAGGTCAGCTGCTTGTTCAGGAGAGAGCGTTGGCACATATTTGTAAATTTTGGTTGGCGCAATCATTGGCGTACGCACTAAAGGCATATAAATCGATGTGATTGCAATTTTATGTGAATGCACTTCTGCAGATAAGCAACGACTGAATGCATCGAGCGCGGCTTTAGATGCTACATAAGCCGAGAAACGGGTCGCATTTGCTAACACGCCAATTGAACTGATGTTAATAATGTGACCATCACGGCGAATCATCATTTGCGGTAAAATGTTCATCACCAAACGAATTGCACCAAAGTAATTCAACTGCATGGTACGTTCAAAGTCATGGAAACGATCAGTGGATTCGTGCACGGCACGACGGATTGAACGTCCTGCATTATTAATCAGAATATCAATATGATCGACAGAAGCGAGGATTTGCTTTGACACCTCATCAATAGAATCCATGTTGTTTAAATCACATGGAAAAACTGAAGCTTTACCACCTTTGGCTTCAATTTCAGCTTTGACTTCTTCTAGGGTTTCTTGGGTGCGGGCAACCAAGAGCACATGTGCTCCTGCATCGGCGAGGCGATGTGCTGCTGTAAGGCCAATACCGCTGGAAGCGCCGGTAATCAAAACAATTTTACCGTTCACTTTGTCTTGAAAGCGTTTTTCTAATCTTTGGTTCACGTTTAATACCCTGATTGAATAAATGTGAGACTGTGCGTTTTTTTTATTACGTGGCTGGCTGTGCTTGGTTAGGGACAGTGGCAGCGAAAATATGCTTGCAATGATAACGTATTTAAAAAGAAAAGATAGGATTTAAACTATTGAAATATAAAAATATTATTAGAGTAATTGCTCTAAAATTACTCATTATTGTGATTTACTTTTAACAATATTTAAGTGCGAAGACAAGGGATAAAATGAGAAAGATCACAGAATAGTGTGGAAAGCATAGAAAAACCCTCTTAATAGGGGTGCATAAGAGGGTTTTGAATTGATTTTTAGGGCTGTAACCTACTTGGCAAAGAAAATAAAATTAAACTTGTGCCAGCGCTTGTTCTAAATCAGCAATCAAATCATCAGCATGCTCGATACCCACGGACAAGCGCACCATGTCGATACTCACACCAGCTGCTTTTAACTCTGACTCATTGAGCTGACGATGCGTGGTGGTTGCGGGATGGCAAGCTAAACTTTTGGCATCGCCAATATTGACGAGGCGAGTAAACAGTTGTAATGCATCGATGAAGCGTGTGCCACCTTCAAGACCATCTTGTACGCCAAAGGATAAAATCGCGGAAGGTTTACCTTTCACATATTTTTGTGCCAATGCATGCTGAGGGTGGTCTTTTAATCCTGCATAATTGACCCATTTTACTTTAGGATGAGCTTGTAAATATTCCGCCACCTTTTGCGCATTTTCAGTATGGCGTTCCATACGTAGACTTAAGGTTTCGAGGCCTTGCAAAATTAAAAATACATTTTGTGGGCCAATGGCTGCGCCAGTATTGCGTAGCGGTACTACGCGGGCGCGGGCAATATAAGCTGCCTCGCCCAGTGCTTCTACATAATTCACACCGTGATAGCTTGGGTCTGGCGTATTTAATGCCGGAAAGCGCTCAGGATATTTGCCCCATGGGAATTTACCGCTGTCGACAATAATGCCACCGATTGAATTACCATGACCGCCAATATATTTGGTCAATGAATGCACCACAATATCGGCACCAAATTCAAAAGATTTTTGCAGCACAGGCGTAGCAACAGTGTTGTCGACGATGACAGGGACGCCGTATTCGTGGGCAATTTTAGCAATGGCTTCTAGGTCAATAATATTACCCAGTGGGTTACCAATAGATTCAACAAAGACCAATTTGGTCTTTTCGTCGATGAGTTGACGTAATGCTTCAGGATTTTGATAATCAAAGAAACGCACTTCAATGCCTTGTTTTGGCAGGGTGTGTGCAAAGAGATTATAGGTGCCACCGTAGAGTGTGGAAACCGAGGCAATATTGTCGCCAGCTTCTGCAATGGTTTGCACTGCATAGGTAATAGCCGCCATGCCTGAGGCCAAAGCTAAAGCTCCAATACCGCCTTCAAGTGCAGCTACACGCTGCTCCAGTACCGCAGTGGTTGGGTTCATAATACGGGTATAAATATTGCCCTGAACTTTTAAATCAAATAAATCAGCACCATGTTGTGTGTTGTCAAACGCATAAGAAGTGGTTTGATAAATTGGAACAGCCACAGCTTTAGTGGTTGCTTCAGGTGTGTAGCCCGCATGAATAGCCAAAGTTTCGTCTTTATAAGTCATTCTATTGTCATCTTCTTAAGTTCATTATGAATGGAGTCTAGCACTACTTTATATGATTAAAAGTGCATAAATAATGAAATATATAGCTGTTTTACTCATATATGTGTACTGTTTTTTGCACAATGTGCATGAAAAATAGTGTGTCTGAGCATGTTTAAAAAATAAACATATCTTTAGTTGTAACAAACGATGCAACTTGTGATGCATTTCTTATGTTTTTGGCGCTTTTATCGTATAATGCACCGATTATTTTTTCGCTCTTTTTGAGCTCGGGGTGTAATTGAGCCCCAATTTTGGTTTTTTATTGAGGAGTCCTACGTGGCCCAATATATTTACACGATGAACCGTGTGTCGAAAATGGTTCCGCCTAAGCGCGAAATCCTAAAAGACATCTCTTTATCATTCTTTCCAGGTGCTAAAATTGGTGTACTTGGTCTAAACGGTGCAGGTAAGTCTACCTTGCTTCGTATTATGGCGGGCGTAGACAAAGATTTCTCAGGTGAAGCGCGTGCTCAACCCGGTATCAAAATTGGTTACCTAGAGCAAGAGCCACCACTAGACGAAAGCAAAGATGTTCGTGGTAACGTTGAAGATGGTTTACGTGAACCACTTGAGGCTTTAACACGTTTGGATGAAGTTTTTGCTGAATATGCAGCTGAAGATGCAGACTTTGATGCACTTGCAAAAGAGCAAGAGAAGCTTGAAGCAATTATCCATTCATGGGATGCACATAATATTGTGAACCAAATGGATCAAGCGGCTGCAGCTTTAAACCTTCCAGCTTGGGATGCAGACGTTTCTAAACTTTCTGGTGGTGAACGTCGCCGTGTCGCACTTTGCCGTTTGCTATTGTCTAAACCAGACATGTTGCTTCTAGACGAACCGACGAACCATTTAGATGCTTCATCTGTAGCATGGTTAGAACGTTTCTTGAAAGACTTCACGGGCACAATCGTTGCGATTACGCATGACCGTTATTTCTTGGATAACGTTGCTGAATGGATTCTTGAGCTTGACCGTGGCATGGGTATTCCATACCAAGGTAACTACTCTTCTTGGTTAGAGCAGAAAAATGCCCGTCTAGAACAAGAGAACAAGCAAGAAGAATCTTTTGCTAAAGCATTGAAAAAAGAACTTGAATGGGTTCGTTCAAATGCAAAAGGTCAGCAAAAGAAAAACAAAGCGCGTATGGAGCGTTTTGAAGAGCTTAACTCGCGTGAATTCCAACAGCGTAATGAAACGTCTGAAATCTACATTCCACCTGGCCCGCGTCTAGGGAATAAGGTTGTAGAAGTTGAAGGCATCAGCAAATCGTTTGGTGATCGTACGCTTTATAAAGATCTAAGCTTCGTTGTTCCACCATGTGCCATCGTGGGTATCGTGGGTGAGAACGGTGCGGGTAAAACAACTTTATTCCGTATGATGACTGGCGAGCAGCAACCAGATACGGGTTCTGTTGTGCTTGGTGAGTCCGTTAAAGTGGCTTACGTTGGTCAGATCCGTGACACGCTTGATGACAACAAAACTGTTTGGGAAGAAGTTTCTGGCGGTTTAGACATCTTGCGTATTGGTGAATACGAAATCGCATCTCGTGCGTATATCGGCCGTTTTAACTTTAAAGGTCAAGATCAGCAAAAACGTGTAGGTCAATTGTCAGGTGGTGAGCGTAACCGTTTACAGCTTGCGAAAATCCTGCAAATGGGTGCAAACGTAATTTTACTCGATGAACCATCGAACGACTTGGACATCGAAACTTTACGTGCGCTTGAGGATGCGATTTTAGTATTCCCTGGTACTGTAATGGTGATCTCGCACGACCGTTGGTTCCTAGACCGTATTGCAACGCACATCTTGTCATTTGAAGGTGAAACACCTGAATTCTTCACTGGTAATTATGCAGAGTTTGAAGAATATCGCCGTAAACGTGATGGTGATGACCTTGTGACTAAGCGTCAAAAATATCGCAAAATTGGCGTTTAATTGCCGATTTTGATGTAAAAAAATCAGCCTTCGGGCTGATTTTTTTGTGTTTTAATTGGTGCTATTTAAGACAAGTCATGAGGTTAATTAAAATTATACAAAAGCGAGTACTGCTATTTCTGCTTCAACGTATGTGATGATGTTTTAAATTCAAGTTTTATGGTGTTCATGTTTTTGATTGGCTGTTTCAATATGATACATAACTGATCTGTTGTTGTAATGGTATTACATCGACAGAAGTTGTTATGCTCAAGTTCGCTCAATGAGTAGAAGGATAATTGAATGTCCGAGCATCATGATCATAGTCATGCCGTTGTAACAGATGAAAATTCGAAAAAATTAACCTTTGCATTATTACTGACCAGTAGTTTTTTGGTGGTCGAAGTTGTGGCGGGCTTTATTACACAAAGTTTGGCTTTGCTTTCAGATGCCGCGCATATGTTTACCGATGCAGCAGCTTTAGCGATTGCTTTAGTCGCAATTAAAATTGGCAAATTACCTGCAGATAATAAACGAACCTTTGGCTATCAGCGTTTTGAAATATTAGCAACTTTATTTAATGCGCTCATGCTATTTGCCGTGGCTATTTATATTTTGTATGAAGCTTATCAGCGCTTTTCAACCCCTCCAGAGATACAAAGTATGGGGATGTTGATTGTGGCGAGCATTGGTCTTGTCATTAATTTAATTTCCATGCGTATCTTATTTTCTAGCTCTCAAGACAGTTTGAATGTGAAAGGAGCATACCTTGAAGTTTTAAGTGATGCTTTGGGCTCTGTAGGCGTGATTTTGGGTGCTGTGCTGATTTATTTCACCGGCTGGATGTGGGTGGATACAGTGATTGCTGTGCTGATTGGTTTTTGGGTTTTGCCACGCACATGGGTACTGTTAAAGCAGAGTTTAAATATATTATTAGAAGGTGTACCAGAAGAGATTGATATTGAAAAGCTACGTAAAGATTTATTGCAATTGAATGGTGTAGAAAGTATTCATCAACTTAAAGTATGGGCGATTAGTTCTAAAAATATTCATTTGACAGTCCATCTTTATGCGCCGGGTGCTGATCGTACCAGCTTATATAAAGAGGCGATGGAGATGTTAAGCCATCAACATGGGATTACTGAGATGGTTTTACAGATTGAAGAAGAGGCATGTCTGGCAGAAGAAGGACATCATCATGCCTTGGATGAACATTCACATCAGCATTAATGCTGATGTGAACAAGTGTGGGAATTAAACTTCCCACTCATGATTACAATCGCGGCATTTCCATTTTTTTTGTGACTGCATGAAGGCTTGCATTGAAATTTTGAAATCAGGTAAGTCGCGATAAAATAAGAAACCTGCAATCACGCAAATGATAAAAACCACAACGGTTGCTGTTTGTATGGTGCTTCCTGCACCATTGCCAAATAACCACATTGCAATACTAATGATGACCAGGAGTAACAACACGAAAATTGCAGGGATTAAAAATACCAAACTTTTAGGCACAACAGGGCGTGCAGCGGGTTGGCCTGCTTGCGCAATGGGCATAATTTTAGGGCTTTGACATTGAGGGCAACGGTATTGCATTACAGTTCCATAATTTTGAGCTGAGTATTATTTTAATCGGAATAGTACAGAAAGCAAAAAATACTCAGTAACAGTATAAGATTCAGTGTCTTAGTAAATAGATAAGCAATAAAAAAAGCCCAAGTCATAATGCTTGGGCTTTTTTATAAGCAAACCATATTGATTTGCTTGAATATGGCGTCCCTACGGGGATTCGAACCCCGGTTACCGCCGTGAAAGGGCGATGTCCTAGGCCTCTAGACGATAGGGACAAGTGAGGCAACAGGATCAGTGTTTAACACTGTGTCTCTGTATGGGCGCTATATTATGGATATAAGGCCCATGCGTCAACTAAAAAATCAATTAAGCTTCATCAACTGCGTCATTTTTCGGCAATTTTAAGCTTTCATTGAGTTTTTCCCAAACTTTAAGTTCTTTTTTGCTTGGACCACCAACAATTTCAAGCGCATGGCGTAAGCGAGCGAATGTTAAATCTGGACCAATCGTGACCATTGTTTGCATGACAGGTGTAGATGCTGTTGAGCCCGCAATCGCAATAAAGAACGCAGGCATGAAATCACGTAATTTCACTTCCATTTGCGCAGCTAAGTCCATTAGCGTTTGACTAACAGTGTCGTTATTCCAAGTGAACAGACTTTCTAAGCGCCAAATCGCAAATTGTAAGCTTTGACGAACTTGTTCGTCAGAGAGTTTTTTACTCACAAACTGCTCTTGGCTCAGTGTAGGGAAGTGGTTGAAGTAATGTGCAGACCAATTCACAGCTTCTGAAAGTAAGTTAATACGCGGTTGAATGGCAGCAGTAATTTCTTCTAATTTGGCACGATCGGCTTTCCAAGCCAATAATGTATCTAGCAGATCGCTTGGAGAAAGCGCTTTAATCCATTGACCGTTTAACCAGTTGAGTTTTTCAACATCAAAGATTGGGCCACCAAGAGATACGCGTTGAATGTCGAAGTGTGCAATCATTTCTGCCAAAGTGAATTTTTCACTTTCATCCGGCATTGACCAGCCCATACGGCCGAGGTAGTTCAACAAAGCTTCTGGTAAAACGCCGATGTCTTTGTAGTAGTTAATTGACGTTGGGTTTTTACGTTTAGATAGTTTTGATTTATCTGGGTTGCGCAAAAGTGGCATGTGGCAAAGCACAGGCATATCCCAACCGAAGTATTTATACAACAATTGATGTTTAGGCGCAGATGGAATCCATTCTTCACCGCGGATCACGTGCGTGATTTCCATTAAATGGTCATCGACTACGTTTGCTAAGTGGTAAGTTGGCAAGCCGTCAGTTTTAAGCAGAATTTGCATGTCGACTTGTGCCCATGGAATTTCGACTTCACCACGTAGTAAGTCATTAAATTGACAAATACCTTCTTCAGGCACTTTCATACGAATGACATGCGGTTCGCCAGCAGCTAAACGACGTTGTACTTCTTCTGCAGTGTGTTTTAAACCACGACCATCGTAACGTGGAGATTCACCACGTGCTTGTTGTTCTGCACGCATTTGATCCAGTTCTTCACTTGTTGCGAAGCAATAGAACGCATGACCTTTTTCAACCAATTCCAGTGCATATTGCTTATAAATGCCCATACGCTCTGATTGACGGTAGGGTGCATGTGGGCCACCTACATCTGGACCTTCAGACCAATTTAGACCTAACCAACGCAATGAATCTAAAATCATTTTTTCAGATTCAGGTGTAGAGCGAAGTTGGTCGGTATCTTCAATACGAAGAATAAATTCGCCACCATGTTGCTTAGCAAAACATAGGTTAAACAAAGCGATATAGGCAGTCCCTACATGAGGGAAACCAGTAGGAGAGGGTGCAATACGAGTACGAACAGTCATAATCAATTATTAATCAGAATGTAAATTGGGATCTATTATAACGAAAAAGCTTGATCACTTAATGCTTAATTTATCATTCAGTGATCAGGCTTCGAGCCCAAGCAGGGGAATGCATGGGCTTAAAATATGTGCGTTAAAGACTTAAGATGGATTTGTAGAGAATAACGCTTGAACAAAACGGCTAAAACTTTGGTTTTGTGAGGCAAAAAAACTTTGAGCAGGTGCAGTTTTAAGCGATGTAAGTACTTTTAAGCTGTCATCAGATGATTGCGCTTTAGAAGACTCATTTTTTTGTTGTGTTAAGGCTTTTTCAATCGGCGACGTTTTATCACTTGGCAAAGTTACTTTTGCATTGGTCGTCTTGTTGATTGCAGCACTATGCGTGAATTGCAAAGTTGAAAAACTTAAAGCGACACAAAGAAGCATATATTGATTTAATTTCATGTCCAATCTTCCCCTAATTTGATGAATGGAACTTTTATTGGTGTTTTTTAATACTAATACTACGATTTAACCACGTTAATTGATTAAAAAAAGTAGAACTGCGTCACATTTTTTACAAAAAAATAATAAAACACCAAGTTAGATTACCTGAATAAAGCAGATTTCTCCTTAATTGTTACTTTATATCAAATAACTATGAAGATAGCATGGAGAATAGAATTTTGAAGCATTGTTTTAGCAAAAAAATATCAATTCTAAGCAGTTTTTTGCATATCTAAAAAATAGAAATCTAAACAAATTAATCATCTAGCCAAGATATTGTGCAAGAGTATTGAGATTTATATAGTGCATTTCAAGAATGAAATGAGACTTGGCAATGAAAAAAATAATAGCTTCAACTGTATTGGCGCTTTTAAGTGGTGCTATAACTTCTGTATATGCGAATAAAGATTTTTTAAACGTGTCTTATGATCCGACCCGTGAGTTTTATCAAGAATATAATCAGGAGTTTGGTGCATTTTGGAAACAACGCACAGGCCAAGAGGTTAATTTTAAGCAATCACATGGTGGTTCTGGTAAGCAGGCACGTGCCGTGGCGACAGGCTTGCAAGCCGATGTGGTGACTTTGGCCTTAGCCAATGATATTGATGAAATTGTAAAAGCAGGTTTAATTAAAAAAGGTTGGCAAAAAGAATTTCCAAATAACTCTGCGCCTTATACCTCAACTATTGTTTTTTTGGTACGTAAAGGCAATCCTAAAAATATTAAAGATTGGAATGATCTGACCAAGCCTGGTGTAGAAATTATTACGCCAAACCCAAAAACGGGTGGCGCGCCACGTTGGATTTATTTATCAGCATGGGGATATGCCTTAAAGCAACCCGGTGGTAATGATGCGAAAGCCAAAGAATTGGTTAAAAAGCTCTATCAAAATGTCAAAGTATTAGATTCGGGTGCACGTGGTTCACTGACGACATTTGCGGAGCGTGGTATTGGTGATGTGTTGCTGTCTTGGGAAAATGAAGCTTTGCTGGCGACACAAGGCTTAGGTAAGGACAAGTTTGATATTGTTTATCCATCGATTTCGATTTTGGCTGAGCCATCTGTGGCGATTGTGGATCAGACCGTGGATAAAAATGGCAATCGTAATTTGGCGAAAGGCTATTTGAATTATTTATATTCTCCAAAAGGACAGGAGCTGGCGGCCAAATATTATTTCCGCCCACGTGATAGTAAAGCTGCAACGAAATATGCAGCTCAATTTCCAAAGCAAAAAACCTTTACCATTGATCAAGTCTTTGGTGGATGGGCAAAGGCACAGCAAACCCATTTTGTGAATGGTGCAATCTTTGACCAAATTTATAGTGATAAAAAATAAGGCATTAATACAGGTTGTTTAGATAAGAAAAATGGATGACTACTGTTATCCATTTTTTTTATATACAAAGCAAAAAACAGTATATATATGGAAAAGGTAAAGTGTTCTTGAAGTTTTATATAAGTAAAACAAGATGATAAAAGAACAAATTATTCTACTTTAACGGATGTTCTTTTAATTTTGTGAATTGCGATTAATGATTTTCTTTCATATAGTTAGCATTAATTTAGATATTTGATTTGTGCTGATATGAAACTTCAATTCAAAGCATTGTTGAGTGGTGCATTGTTGTCGCTAGGTCTAGCGCTTCCTACAACATCAACTCAGGCGGCAGATCGCCAATTTTTAAATGTATCTTATGATGCAACTCGCGAATTTTATGACGAATTTAACAAGTCATTCGGCGCATATTGGAAAAAGCGTACAGGTTATTCTGTTGATTTTAAACAATCACATGGTGGTTCAGGCAAGCAAGCACGTTCGGTGGTTGATGGTTTGAAAGGTGATGTTGTGACTTTGGCTTTGGCCAATGATATTGATGAAATTGTAAAGTCTGGTCAGATTCAGCCGGGTTGGCAAAAGGAATTTCCGTATAACTCAGCACCATATACATCGACAATTGTGTTTATGGTACGTAAAGGCAATCCAAAGCATATTAAAGATTGGAGCGACTTAACCAAGCCAGGTGTAGAAATTATTACACCAAACCCAAAAACAGGTGGTTTACCGCGTTGGGTATACTTATCGGCTTGGGGCTATGCACTGAAGCAACCAGGTGGTAATGATGCGAAGGCGAAAGAATTCGTCGGAAAAATGTATCACAATGTGAAAGTGATGGACTCGGCAGCGCGAGCTTCTATGACGACTTTTGCTGAGCGTGGCATTGGTGACGTGTTGTTAACTTGGGAAAATGAAGCGCTTGTGACCCAAAAAACTTTGGGTAAAGGTAAGTTTGATATTGTTTATCCTTCAATGTCTATTTTAACGGAGCCTTCAGTTGCAATTGTCGACAAAACTGTCGATAAAAATGGCAACAAGTGGTTGGCAACAGGTTATATCAACTATTTATATTCGCCTTTAGGTCAAGAAATGGCAGCTAAACATTTCTATCGTCCACGTAATGCGGCTGTTTTAGCCAAATATAAAGCACAGTTCCCACCATTAAAAACATTTACCATTGATGAAGTGTTTGGCGGTTGGGCAAAAGCACAGCAAACACACTTTGTGAATGGTGCGATTTTTGATCAAATTTATAATTCGAAGCGTTAATTGATTTATGGATTAATTCTGAGGAGTTAATCGCAGTCGAATTATTTTCAAGCCTCTGTCCGCAGGGGCTTTTTTTGTGCCATTGATCTGTATGCTACTGGTTGAAAAGGATTTGTTTTTGCTGGAGATGAATGACTATAGCTGTCTGAATTATGGTGTTTTAGTGTGAATATGTAGGGTGATCTATCGCAAACAATAGATGAAAAGCTTGCAACAGTTGGTTTTATAAATGCCTAAAACGGTTTTCTCTATAGAAAGTAATATTTCTGTACAAAAAGTCGTTTGGAGCTTTACTAAAACAAGGTAATAATGTGCAGTTACTTTTTTACTGTCATGATTGATTCTGTATGTCGCATATTTCTGTATTACTTCACGAAACTGTTGATGCCTTGCTTGCTGGGCGTACTACAGGAATCTATGTCGATGGGACATTTGGTCGTGGGGGACATACACGATTATTGCTATCAAAATTAGATGAAAATGCACGTGTTTTTGGCTTTGATAAAGACCCACAAGCTTTGGCAGTGGCCGCAGAATTAGAACAAGAAGATCCACGTTTTAAAATCATTCATGCCAGCTTTGCTGACTTACAACAAGAATTACAATCACGTGGCATCGACCTTGTAGATGGTGTTATGGCCGACTTAGGCGTGTCGTCACCGCAGTTAGATGAAGCAGAGCGTGGTTTTAGCTTTATGCGAAATGGCCCACTTGATATGCGTATGGACAACTCTCAAGGCCCAACAGCTGCAGAGTGGTTGGTGGATATTGAAGAAGAGGAATTGGCCAATATCATCTTTAAATATGGTGAAGAACGTTATAGTCGCCGTATTGCCAAAGCCATTAAAGCCGCAGGTTATATTGCAACTACTGCAGAGCTTGCTGAAATTGTAAAAGTTGCCCACCCAAAATGGGAAAAAAATAAACATGCGGCAACACGGACTTTCCAAGCCATTCGTATTGCCATTAATAAAGAATTAGATGATATTGAAGCTTTCCTACCACAAGCTGTGGACGTGTTAAAGCCAGAAGCGCGTTTAGCGGTGATTAGCTTCCACTCATTGGAAGACCGTTTAATTAAACAGTTTATTCAAAAAGAATCGACTTTGGCTGAAGATACGAGTTGGGGTATGCCACAACAACGTGAAGATACGCGTCGATTGAAAAAAGTATCCCGTGTTCGTGCCAGCGATGAAGAAGTAAAAGCCAATCCGCGTTCACGCAGTGCTTGGTTACGTGCAGCAGAACGTTTAGCTTAAAAGGCAAAGAATGAAAACCGAAGCAATAGAACAAAACACAAAAAAATTAAAGCTAAAAAAAACGATCACATACGCCGTCATGTTGATTTTGGTTTTCGTTAGTGCAATTTTTGTGGTTTTTCAAGTCTTTGAATACCGTCAAGATTATCGTCAATTGAACACCTATATCCGTGAACGTGATGACTTAAACGCGGAGTGGGGGCGTTTGTTGATTGAACAACAAACTTTTGGAGCAACGGCGCAAATTGGCACACGTGCAGTTACACAACTTCGGATGTATTCACCGCCAGTTGCGCAAACGGTGGTGATTTCTTTGCCGCAAACTTCAGAAGAGAAAAAATAAGGCTAGCTGTCAAATGGTTGAAAAGAGAAATAAGCAAACAGCACGAAAAAAACAGCAGTCTGTCACAGGTAAAACCGCCATTAGTGTTGATATGTGGCGTTTTTATTTAATGTGGAGTGTGGTTCTTCTGTGCTTTTTTGCATTGGTTGGACGTGCTTTTTATGTGCAAATTATCAACAAAGACTTTTTGCAAAATAAAGCCAATGCCAATATTTTAAGAACAGAAAAAATTCGTGCGATGCGTGGCGTGATTTATGACCGTCATGGTGTGCCTTTGGCCATTAGTACACCTGTCATGAAAGTGGTCATGGACCCGCGTGATTATTTTGATACCAAAAAACTATTTGAAGAAACCACGGCACAGCTGGCCAATGATCCGCATAACCGTAAATTAAAGCGTCAACTGCCAGATAAAAATTTAAACTTGGATGAACTTGCAGATGCAGTGGGCATGGATCGCGCTGAGCTTCGCAAGAAGTTAAATGAGCGCCCGCGTTCACGCTACTTGGTACTTAAAAAAGAAGTACCACCGCAGCAAGCTGACATGATTATGAAGCGTGAGTTTCAAGCGGTATATACCGAGAAAAACTATAAACGCTACTATCCACAGCCACAGCCGAACTCTCAAATTATTGGTTTGACCAATAGTGAAAGTGTCGGGATTGAAGGCTTGGAAATGCAGTTGAATCAACGTCTTGCAGGCACTGATGGTGAACAACAAATTGTCCGTGATAAAAAGGGCAACCGTGTTAAAGACCCAGAAGTGATTAAAGAAGTTGAACCGGGTGAAAACATTACCTTAAGTATTGATTCACGCCTACAATATATTATGTACCGTGAATTGACTGCGGCTGGTGTGGCGAATAATGCACGTTCAGCAACTGCAATTGCAGTGGATGTTAAAACCGGTGAAATCTTGGCCATGACCAGTTGGCCTTCGTATAACCCGAATGATAAAAATGGCGTGTTGAATAAGGATGCCATGCGTAACCGTGGTGCGATTGACTCCTTTGAACCTGGTTCAACCATGAAGCCATTAACAGTAGCGATGGCCTTAGAAAGTGGTAAATATACGGCCAATACTGTGGTTAACACCTCGCCAGGGTCGATGCGTGTGGGCAACCATACGATTCGTGATACCCATAACTATGGGGCATTAACCCTAGGTGGGATTATTCAAAAATCATCGAACGTTGGTGTCGCAAAAATTACCTTATCGTTGCCATATCCGACTTTACCCACTTTTTATAAGCGTTTAGGTTTCGGTCAGCGCTCTGCTGTGAAATTTCCTGGCGAAAGTGGTGGTTTAATTTTACCGCCGAGCAAGTGGAATGTATCAGAAGTTGCGACCATGTCTTATGGTTATGGTTTGAATGCGACCGTGCTTCAAGTTGCAGATGCATACGCCATGATTGCCAATAAAGGCAAAAAAATGCCGTTGAGTTTATATAAATTAGACGAAGCACCGAAAGGTGAGCAAATGATTGATGCAAAAATTGCTGATCAAGTGCTATTGATGATGGAAGCGGTAACCTTACCAGGCGGAACTGCGCAACAGGCGAATATTCCTGGTTATCGTGTTGCAGGTAAAACAGGTACGGCTCATAAATTACGTCCTGACCGTAAAGGTTATTCGCAAACCGATTATCGTGCACTCTTTGCAGGGGTTGCACCTGTAAGTGATCCACGTTTAGCTATGATTGTGGTGGTCGAAAACCCGAAAGGCGCATACTACGGCGGTTTGGTTGCAGCGCCAGTATTTGCACGTGTGATGCAAGAATCATTGCGTTTAATGAACGTTCCTTTAGATAAACCTTTAGATACTCCTAAAATCCAGTAAGAGACAATCCATGACGATTTGTTTTAATGAGATATACAGCCTAACGTCTACTGCTGACTGGATGACACAACCTTTTCAGGGTTTTAGTCTGGACAGCAGACATGTCGCAAAAGGGCAAATTTTTATTGCCCTGACGTCATATTCGCAACCTGAAAAAACCATACAGTTTGCCCAAAGTGCGCTAGATTGCGGTGCTTTGGCTGTGATTTCTGAAGTGGATTTAAACTTAGCCAATGCCGTAACCATTCCTAATGTGCGTCAGCTGATGGGGCAATGGCAGAAGCAGTATTTACAAGCGACTCAACCTGTTGTTGCTGCGCGCGTAATTGCAGTAACTGGCACCAACGGTAAAACCACGATTTCTCGTCTTATTGCTGAGTTGCTGATGCTACAAGCTAAAAAGTGTGCCGTGATGGGAACGACTGGTAATGGTATTTTGCCAAATTTAGAAGCATCGTCGCATACAACTTTAGATGCGTTGCACTTACAAAATGCTTTACATGATTATGCACAGCAAGGTGCAGAGTTTGCTTCTATTGAAGCCAGTTCGCACGGTTTGGAGCAAGGGCGTTTAAATGGTTGTGCAATTGAAATTGCGGCTTATAGTAATTTAAGCCGTGATCATTTGGATTATCACAAAACCTTAGAGGCTTATGCCGAAGCGAAGTCTCGCTTATTTGCCTTTGAGTCTCTTAAAGTGGCTATCATTAATATTGATGATGAGCATGCCTCAGTTATGTTAAATGCTGCGCGTCAAAATCCAGCGCAACCTAAAATTCTAAGCTATTCAACCACGCAAAAAGCGGATTATGAAGTACGTGATATTCAATATAGTTTGAGTGGTGCGCATTTTAAATTAATCACCGCAGATGCTGTATATGACGTGCATAGTCCGCTGTTGGGGCACTTCAATATTGAAAATATTGTGGCGAGTTTAATTGCAGCCGAGCAGGCAGGTTTTGCACTGGCAGATTTAATCGCAGTCACTCCTAAATTAAAGGGCGCACCAGGCCGCATGCAAGTGATCCGTGATGGTGAGCGCTTATTTGTTGTCGATTATGCCCATACGCCAGATGCGCTGATTCAAGTACTCGTTACCCTTAAGCGACATGTTTCCCAAAATCTTTGGGCTGTTTTTGGTTGTGGCGGGGATCGTGACCGTGGTAAACGTCCATTAATGACACAAGCAGCATTAGATTATGCGGATGTGGCCTTAATTACGTCGGATAACCCACGTACTGAAAACCCAGAACAAATTTTTGCAGATATGAAAGCCGGTATTCAGTTTGCAGGCCATATCGTGCATGAAATTCATGATCGTCGTGAAGCAATTAAATTTGCAGTCCAACACGCTCAAGATGGAGATATTGTTGTGATTGCAGGTAAAGGTCATGAAAATTATCAAGAAATCGATGGCGTACGTCATTGGTTTGACGATGTTGTTGAGGTGCAGTCTGCGATTAATGCATTGCAGGGCACAGATTCAAGCTATCCAGCTCAATAGGAAATCATCATGCATACATCTACTACAAGTACGGTGCCTTTAGAGCCATGGACAGCATCTGAGTTAGCTGAGGCTACTCAAGGCTATTGGTTAAATGCTCGTGTGCCAGACACGGACATTAAGCGTATATTGACTGACTCGCGTCATGCAGAACTGGGTGATGCCTTTTTGGCATTAAAAGGGGAACGCTTTGATGCACATAATTTTGTGGCTCAAGTTGCAGCGCAGGGTTGTCAGTTGGCGATTGTTAGCCAACCTATTGACGCAGATATTTGCCAGTTGGTGGTTGCTGATACACGTTTGGCTTTGGGTCATTTGGGGGCTTATCGCCGTGCCAAACACCCAGCGCTTAAAGTGATTGCGCTGACAGGCAGTAGTGGCAAAACCACCACCAAAGAAATGTTAGGCAGTATTTTGTCTCGCCTTGCCCCGACTTTAATTACCCGTGGTAACTTAAATAATGATTTAGGTGTACCGATGATGCTGCTTGAACTCCGCTCAGAGCATCAATATGCGGTGATGGAGTTGGGCGCAAGTCATAAAGGTGAAATTGACTATACTTCAAATCTGGTACAGCCACAGGTTGCGGGCATTTTGAATATCGGTACAGCACACCTAGGTGAGTTTGGTGGTCGTGAAGGCATTTGCTTAGCAAAATCTGAAATTTATACGCATATTGCAAAAGCGGGCACATCAATTGTGCCGGTGGCAGATGATTTTACCGATCAAATTCGGGGTGCAGTACAAACCGAGCAACAGATCAGCTTTGGTCTAGGTGGTGATGTTTATGCAACCGATATTCAGTTACATGCACAGTCTGCAACGTTTAAGTTGCATACCCCTTCTGCAGAACACCTTGTAAACCTACCTTTTGCAGGTGAGCACAATGTACAAAATGCGGTGGCTGCAACTGCATTTGCATTAGCAATAGGTATAGGTTTAGATGACATCGTCACTGGCTTAGAACAAGCGCAAGGTGCAAAAGGTCGTTTAAACTTTATTCAACATAAAACACATTTGTTTATTGATGATACTTACAATGCGAATCCGACCTCAATGCGTGCGGCAGCAGAAGTGCTGGCACAGCAAGAGGGTGTACGGGTCATGGTTGTTGGTGATATTGGCGAACTCGGTGCATCTGCGGCTCAGCAACACTACATGCTAGGTCGTGATTTAGTTTCGGTTAAAGGCATCAATTTTGTCATAGCAGTTGGTGAATTTGCACCTGCTATGCAAGAGGGTGCGCGTAGTACACAATATGGTAAAAAAATGCAGGCTTTTCTGAATCAACAGCAAGCCTTGCCTCTTTTGATTAGTCTCGTTGAAACACATCAACCTCAGTCCATGAGTTTCCTGTTTAAAGGTTCTCGTTTTACCCACATGGAAACGTTGATGGCTGAATTGATGGAGAAGCTCTAAATGCTGTTATGGTTATTTGAACACTTGGCGGGCTATCATAGCTCATTCCAAGTGGTCCGTTATTTAACACTTCGTTCTTTACTGAGTGTATTGACGGCATTATTAATTGGCTTGACCTTGGGTCCAGTCATGATTCGTAAACTCCAAGCTTTGAAATATGGTCAAGCGGTAAGTTCATTCGCACCAGAAAACCATGCAAAAAAAATGGGTACACCAACCATGGGCGGGATTTTAATCCTACTATCGATTGGTGTTTCTACCCTGTTATGGGCAGATTTATCCAACCCTTATGTGTGGATTGTACTCGGTGTAATGGTGATTTTTGGTGCCGTAGGCTGGGCAGATGATTGGATTAAAATCCGATACAAAGACAATGCGGGTTTGCCTGCAAAGAAAAAGTTCTTTTGGACATCAATTGCTTCATTAGGTGCAGGTATTGCGTTGTATGTGATTGCAACACAGCAACCTAACCCTGAACATACTGCAGATATGCTGGATGTGCTTATACCATTCTTTAAAGAATTAAGTTTGCCACTCTCTGCAATTCCATTAGGTTTAGGGTTTATTGCCTTTACATATTTGGTGATTAACGGTGCTTCAAATGCAGTGAACTTAACTGACGGTCTCGATGGTTTGGCGATTATGCCAATCGTATTGGTGGCGGCTGGTTTAGGTGTATTTGCATATCTAGCAGGTGATATTCGTTTTGCGACCTATTTACATGTACCTTATGTGAAATATGCATCCGAGCTGGTGGTCATCTGTGCGGCGATGATTGGCGCAGGTTTGGCATTCCTTTGGTATAACGCACATCCAGCCCAAATCTTTATGGGCGATGTTGGCGCATTATCTTTAGGTGCAATGCTAGGTACAATTGCGGTAATGGTTCGACAAGAAATTGTCTTTGCCATTATGGGGGGTGTATTTGTGGTTGAAGCGATTTCAGTTTTCTTGCAAATTGGCTCACTACGTATGCGAAATAAGCGCGTATTCTTAATGGCGCCATTACATCACCATTATGAAAAGAAAGGCTGGCGTGAAACCCAAGTCGTGATCCGTTTCTGGATTATCACAATTATGCTGGTAGTTTTAGGCCTAATGACCTTAAAATTGCGTTAAGCAAAATTGAAATGAAAAGCCGGTCAATTGCCCGGCTTTTTTTATGCCTCAATGGCCTTGGAGAAAATGATGAATCTGCTGATGTGCCCAGTTTGTAAAACAAACTTGGTGCTTGAGGAAAGAACATGGCGCTGTGAAAACAACCATAGTTATGATGTAGCCAAACAAGGCTATGTAAATTTACATGTGGTACAGCATAAGCACAGTAAAAACCCAGGGGATACACCTGAGTCTGTGCAAGCACGTCGTGCTTTTTTAAGTGCAGGGCATTATGCGCCCCTCCAGCAAGCTGTTGTGCAAAAAATTCGTGATTTACGTATAGAAAATCTATTGGATATTGGCTGTGGTGAAGGTTATTACACCGATGCGATGCAACAAG
This sequence comes from Acinetobacter cumulans, assembly GCF_003024525.3. Taxonomy (GTDB): domain Bacteria; phylum Pseudomonadota; class Gammaproteobacteria; order Pseudomonadales; family Moraxellaceae; genus Acinetobacter; species Acinetobacter cumulans. The sequence goes on from NZ_CP035934.2 coordinate 369,131, forward strand.
AAGTGTTGCAATGCGTAGGGGTAGATATTGCTAAAAATGCAGTGCAAGTGGCGGCAAAACTCAATAAAAATGTCACTTGGGTTGTGGGTACAGGGGCGACTTTACCTGTGCTTGATCAGAGTATTGATTTGTGTACGAGTTTATTTAGCCCAATCCCGCAAGAAGAAATCTTACGTGTGCTGAAACCCGAAGCTTATCTTTTGGTGGTAACGCCTGCACCTGAGCATTTATACGCGATGCGCGAAGCTTTATTTGAGGAAGTAAAAGCGCATGAGCCAAATAAATTTGCGGAGCAATTGGCTGGCAACTTTACTTTAATTGATCAAGAAATTGTGCAGTCTAAGATGTGTCTTCAGCAAGAGGATTTAAAAAATCTGATTGCCATGACGCCGTATGCATACAAAGCAAAACCTGAGCGCCGCCAGGCCCTAGAGCAGAAAAATGGCTTTGAACTGACTGCACATTATCAAATCTACATCTTTCAAAAGAAGTGATTGTTTAAGGTTGTCGCAAGATCACTAAATCTGACGATAATAAAAAAGCCCTCGAATTCGAGGGCTTTTTTATTATTGTACTTGCTGGATCAAATGATCTAAGGCATCTCCACCTTGTTTAGGCGGGGGATTGTTATTTAGTGCAGGTGGTTTAGTTTGGTTTGGCACCAAAGGTTGATCACCTGGTAAATCTTCGAAGTCATTTTGCACAGTTGGACGTGGCGCAACTGGGGCAGGGCGATATAAAGGTTGTGCTAGAGCAGGTGCTGCACGATCCTGTTTATTTGCATCTTTATTTGGTACCGCCTGACCACGTTGTACAGGAAGTTTGGCATTTTTATCAAAACGAACCCAAGATTCTGGAGTGCCTTTTAATGCATTTTCCATAAAGTTGGTCCAAATTGGTAGGGCTGCGACACCACCATATTCGCGGCGGCCCAATGTGGTTGGTTGGTCAAAGCCCACCCATGCAATCGATACCAGCTTGCCATTGAAGCCCGCAAACCATGCGTCTTTAGCATCATTGGTGGTCCCTGTTTTCCCGCCAAGGTCATTACGACCAATTTTGAGGGCAGCACGACCTGTACCATGCTGAATAACATCACGTAAGATATTGGCCATATCAAATGCAGAGCTTGATTTTAAAATACGCTGTGCTTGGCGATAATCGCCAGTATCAACTTCTGCGCTATCACTTGAAGTGGCTTCACTTGCCGAATTTGAAACTTGGAAAGCTTCATCATCTGGCGTTGCCGGATTATCGCTTTCAGGAGCAGGTTCCTTTTCATTAATACATTGGATACATGCATATTCAGGATTAGCCTGATAAATGACTTTGCCATAAGCATCTTCAATGCGACTAATAAAATGCGGTTGAATACGATAACCACCATTGGCAAAGGCAGCATAACCTGTGGCCATTTGTACAGGCAGTACTTGAGGTGTACCCAAGGCAATCGTGTAGTTACGTGGAATTTGATTTTCTTGTAAGCCAAAATCCATCAGCAATTGGCGTGTACGTTCAATCCCCACCATTTGTAATAGGCGTACAGATACCGTATTACGTGAAAGATATAATGCACGACGCAGTGGAATCATTCCGAGGTAGCGACCATCAGAGTTTTTAGGGGTCCATTTGCCAATCGTAATAGGGCTATCATTAACCATACTATAAGGCGTTAAACCACGTTCTAAGGCCAATGCATATACAAAAGGCTTAATGGTTGAGCCGGGTTGACGCCAACCTTGAACAGCACGGTTAAAGGTGGATTGATAAAAATTATATCCACCCACCACCGCTTCAATGGCACCATTATTGGGGTTAATCGCAATTAACTGCCCTTGAACTTTGGGAATTTGTACCAGTGCCCAAGCTGTTTTATTGTCATTTGGTCTTAACCGTACAATATCGTCTTTTTTGACAATTTGTGAAGCATTGCTGGGCGCATTACCCACACTATTTGCATTGCGATAAGGGCGTGCCCAAGACATGCCTGACCACGGCACCGTCACTGTGGTGCCATCTTGTAAAAGTGCATCAAAACTTGAGCGATCGACTTTTACTACTTGAGCGGGGAAGGTGTTAGCAAATGCTGTGAAATTTTTAAGCGGTTCGCCATGCGCTTCAGCACCTCGCCAACCATGACGACGGTCATAATCCTCTAAACCCTCTTGTATGGCTTGTTCCGCATAGGTCTGACGTTGGCTGTTAATCGTAGTATAGACTTTATAACCAGAGTCAATCGCTTGCTCACCCAAGGTACTAATCAGTTCTGAGCGGACCATTTCGCCGACATAGGGAAAACGATTATTTACACCTCGTTCAGGCATATCTAAATTAATAGGTTCAGCAATTCCAAGCTCATATTCTTTTTGGTTGATATAACCTAGTTGTAGCATACGCCCCAAAATCCAATTACGACGTTCAAGTGCACGTTTTGGGTTAGCAACTGGATTATATTTTGAAGGTGCTTTAGGCAGGCCAGAAATCATCGCCATTTGGCCCAATGAGAGTTCATTTAGACTTTTGTTATAATAAATCTTAGCGGCTGCGGCGATACCGTATGCATTTTTACCTAAAAATATTTTATTGACATATAAAGAGAGAATTTCTTCTTTGGTGAGATTTTGTTCTATTTTACGAGCTAAAAATACTTCGGTGAGTTTGCGTTTTAATGTACGTTCAGGGCTTAAATAATAATTCTTGGCCACCTGCATGGTAATGGTGGAACCACCTGTCTGTACATCTGAGCCTGTAATAGACTCACTAACAGCCCGACCTAAGCCTTTGAAACTAATGCCACTATGCTCAAAGAAAGAGGAGTCTTCAGCTGCTAGAAAAGCATGGATAAAGTTGGGTGGTATTTGATTGTATTCTACAGGCACAGAAAGTTTGCCACCATATTCCGCAATAAGCTCATTATCGGCACTATAAACTTGTAATGGTTTTAATAATGGTGCCTTCTTCAGAGTGGACATTTCTGGCAAAGATGGTGCAATATAGAGATACATGCCATAAAAACCCATTGGAATAGAGATCAAAATTAAAATTAAGATCAAAAAAAATGGATGAACAAGGCCTGAACAAGATAGCTTTTTCATAACAAGTAAGTTTTAATAAGAGCTAATGGCAAACTAATTAGCGGTCAGTATATCCTTAAGGCGCGCAGATTGTTATATGAGATATTGTATCTGCGATAAATTATAGGCCGATTATAGTTAGTTAGTTACTTTTTTGGGGATAAAAAAATAATAGGAATGATATTGTGCTCAGGTTATATCGTAAGCCAAATAAGGGGTTAATAGGAGTAGATATTAGTTCAACTTCTGTTAAGGTTCTGGAACTTTCTGTAAAAGGCGGCAGGCATTGGGTCGAAAGCTATGCTTTGGTACCACTGCAAGAAGGCAGTGTTGTTGAAAAAAATATCTTAAACCCTGAAGCGGTTGGGGATTCTCTTGAGCGCGCAATTAATTTAGCCAATACGCAATCTTCAAATGCAGCATTTGCAATTCCAACATCTATGGTGATCACAAAGGTCATTGAGATGGATGCGGATATGACAAGTGATGAGCGTGAAGTACAAATTCGTATGGATGCTGAACAATACATTCCATTCCCGCTGGATGAAGCAAGTCTAGATTTTGAAGTTCTCCCTGACGTTTTATCTAATCCAAATCGCGTTAATGTTTTATTGGTTGCAACGCTGATTGAAAATATCGAAGGGCGTTCTGAAGTTTTAGAAATGGCGGGTTTAACACCTAAAATTGCGGATGTCGAAAGTTTTGCATTAGAAAATGCCTTTAAGGTTTTTTCAGATACGCTACCGATGGGTGTAAAAACGGTTGGGATTTTAGATATTGGTCATAGCATGACGACCTTATATGTAATGCAAAACAATAAAGTTATCTACAGTCGTGAACAGGTATTTGGTGGTAAACAACTTACCCAAGAAATTCAAAACCGTTATGGTCTTTCTTTTGAAGAAGCTGGGCGTGCGAAAAAAACGCGTGCTTTACCAGACGATTATGATGTTGAAGTATTAGAGCCTTTTCTAGAGGCCGTAGTGCAACAAGCTGCACGTTCATTACAATTCTTCTTTTCATCTTCACAGTTCAATGAAATTGATCATATTTTATTGGCTGGGGGAAATGCCAATATTCCAGGTCTTGCAAAATTGTTACAACAAAAGCTGGGATATCGAGTCACGATTGCCAATCCATTCTTACAAATGGGTTTTTCACCTCAAATTGATATTAAAAAAATTGAAAATGATGCTTCATCATTATTGGTGGCATGTGGCTTAGCATTGAGGAGTTTTGATTAATGGCAAAAATTAACTTACTCCCTTGGCGCGATGAGCTAAGAGAGAAACGAAAAAAAGAATTTATTGCGATTTGCATTGGGGCATTTTTTCTAGGGGTTATTGCAGCAGCTGCGGTTTGGTTCTACTACGATCAGAAATTACAAGATCAAGAGCAAGCCAATCAGTTGATTGTGAGTACTAACCAAAATTTAGATGTGCAGTTAAAGTCACTCGATGGTTTGCAAGAACAACGTAATGCAATTATTGAACGCATGAAGCTCATTCAAGGTTTACAAAGCCAACGTCCAATCGCAGTACATCTGATAGATGAATTGGTTCGTGTGGTACCGAGTAATGTTTATATTACAAGGTTTACTCGAGCTGGAGATAAGTTTACTTTTGAAGGTAAGGCGGAAAGTCCAAACGCTGTTGCAGAATTTTTGCGTAATTTGGAAGCTTCACCTTGGTATCGAAATGCTTTCATGAATTCGTTCTTGGCTGTTGAAGTAAATAAAGATCAAGCCCCAAAATCCGTGGTTCCTCGTGTTGAAGAAAGTTATGGTAATTTTGTGGTCACTGCAGATCTAGATACGATCCCACAACCCGTAGCAAATGCAGAAGGAAGTGCTACAGGAGCTGATTCAGCAGCATCTACAGCGGAGGTGGCGAAATGAGTCGTGAAGAATTTGATGAATTAAATCAAGCATCTGTTGCGCCCGCAAAGAAAAAAATGACGCTGGATAAATTCTTACAACAATTCAATACTTTGGATCCAAATAACTATGGTAGTTGGCCCTTATCGGTCAAAATTACTTGTTGGATTTTTATTGTACTGCTGGTATTAGCGTTAGCTTATTTTGTCATGATCAAAGGCAAAATTGAATCAATCGCAAATGCAAATGCACAAGAACAAAACTTATTAAATGAATTCCGTGAAAAAGAATCTAAGTTGCGTAATTTACAACAATATCAAACTCAATTGCAGGATATGGAGGCGCGTTTTAATCAGCAATTGGATCAATTGCCGAAAGAAACTGAAATTCCAGGTTTGGTTGAAGATATCAACGTAACAGGTGTGAATTCGGGGTTGAAGTTTAAGAATATTCGACTTGAACCGGAAGTAAAGCAAGAGTTCTTTATTGAACAGCCGATTTCGATGGAAGCAACTGGTGATTATCACGCCTTTGGTAGTTTTGTAAGTGGAATTGCAGGATTATCTCGTATTGTCACTTTGCATGATTTTACGATTAGCTCTTCTGAAAATCCTCAGAAAAAATCTGAAATTCCAAGCATAAATTATACTCTTCAGGCCAAAACTTATCGTTATGTAGGTAATAGTGATAATGCATCCACGGAAGGAGCACAATAATGAAAATGAATAAAATTGCCTTATTTTCACTCATTGGCTTTGTTTTAGTTGGATGTGATAGTCGTATTGATGCAGTTAATCAAGAAATGGCAAATATTCGTAATCAACCACCTTTGCCAATTGAGCCAGCACCAGATTTTACTTCGACAGAAACCTTTGTTTATGCTGCACATCAACTAAAGAGCCCTTTCTTGCCAAGTTCATTGGCAGCAGAGCTGAAAATTATGGCGGGTAAACGTGTTTATCCAAACTTTAATCGTCAGCAACAGCCTTTAGAAAGTTATGCTTTAGAAACTTTAAATATGAAGGGAAGTTTGCGTAATCAAGCGGGTGGTATTATCGCATTGATTCAAACTCCTGATGGGCAAATTGAGCGTGTTCAACGTGGTAATTATATGGGGCTTAATCAGGGGCGTATTGTTAATATCACGCCGACACAGATTGACTTGATTGAGGTTATTCCAGATGGGCGAGAAGGATATGTGGAACGTCCGAGAAGTCTTATTTTAATTGGACCAGCACCTTAAGCTTAAAGGAATAAAAATGAAAAATAGTATGCAAGATTTTATTTTTGGGGATGGCAATACAATGAACCGTATGTTTCGTCAGTTTTCTATGGGTGCTGTAGCAATGGCTGTCATGCAAGCCGCAAGTGCGGGTGTTGCAGTGACGAATGTGGTGCCAATGCAAATTCCAGGACAGGGTACTGAAATTCGTGTCATGTTCAATGGTTTGCCACCACAACCTCAAGCTTATCAGTTGGAACAGCCATCACGTTTAGTTTTAGATTTTGATAAAGCACAGCAAAATCTTAAACAAAGCTCGATCCCAGTTGCGACCAGTGAAGCAAATTCTGTTGATATTAGTTCAGATGCGCAGCGCGCTCGTTTAACCGTCAATTTAGCTGATGCAGGCGCATTTACAACACGTGTTGAAGGGAATACGTTCATTCTAAAAATTAATGCGGCAAATGCATTGGCACCTACACCTGTAGCGGCGCAAAAGCAGGCACAAGGCATTTCTGATATTGGGTTTAAACGTGGTTCAGCTGGCGAAGGCTTAGTTGTTATTGATTTGTTAGGAAGCAATACCCCTGTTGATGTACAACAACAAGGTAGCAAAATTGTTGTACGTACTTTAGGGAATAAAGTACCAGCACATTTGGCACGTCGTTTGAATGTGAATGATTTTGCGACACCTGTTGCTACGGTAGATGCACAAAATGATCGTGGTAGTGGGTTGATTACGATTTCATCGAGTGGTAGTTATGAATACATGGCTTATCAGACAGATAATCGACTAACCATTAGCTTAAAGCGTCCTGAAGATAAAAACCCAGCGCGTGCAAAAGCTTCAAATCACTATACGGGCAAAAAGATCTCTTTAGATTTCCAAGATATTGAAGTACGTCGTGTATTACAGTTACTTGCAGATTTTACAGATATCAATATGGTTGCTGCGGATTCTGTAAATGGCAATATTACATTACGTTTAAAAGATGTTCCTTGGGATCAAGCATTAGATATTGTACTAAAAACTAAGAATTTAGATAAGCGTAGAAATGGTAATGTCATTTGGATTGCACCTGTTTCAGAGTTGATTAAAGCAGAAGAAGATGAAGCAAAAGCCATTGAGCAGAGTATAAAACTTGCACCAATTCAAACAGAATACTTAAAGCTAAGCTATGCCAAAGTTGCTGATATTGAAAAGTTAATTACACAAAGTAAGACCAACAATACGGGTGGTACAAATAGTGGTAATAATGCTTCTGATGCATTACTTAGTTCACGTGGTTCAATCTCAGTGGATGCGCGAACTAACACTTTAATTGTCAATGATACAGCTCAAAATATTGATAAAATCCGTAAGATGGTCGATTTACTTGATGTTGAAGTGAAGCAGGTCATGGTTGAGGCGCGAATAGTTACAGCTCAAACAGAATTTTCACGTGAGTTGGGTGTGAGTTGGGGCTTGCAACGTAATAATCCAAGCTTAAGTGCTGGTGCAAACGGTTCAAACGTTTGGGGTGGAGATTATTCGCCTAAGTTTGATCTAGGTGTGGACTTGGCGACTGGGACAGCGGGAACCTTTAATTTTGGTTTGTTAAAGATTTCTGATTTTATGTTGGATTTACAATTAACTGCGCTACAGTCTGATGGTCATGGTGAGGTTTTATCAGCACCAAAAGTGATGACTGGGGATAAGCAGAAGGCATCAATTTTACGTGGTGATCAAATTCCATATCAATCGTGGAGTGCTGAGGGTGGTACGACAACTAGCTTCGTTGATGCTAACCTAAAGTTAGAAGTCACGCCGAGTATTACGCCTGATGGCAAAGTACAAATGGATCTCAAAATCGAAAAAGATACCATTGGTGAACTGACTTCGGCTGGTTATCTAATCAATACAAACAAACTTGAAACCAATGTTCTAGTTGGTGATGGTGAGACGATTGTATTGGGTGGTATTTTTGATGATATCAAACGTAATCAGTATCAAAAAGTTCCATTCCTAGGTGATTTACCATTTGTTGGAGTGTTGTTTAAAAACAATGTGAAGACAAATGCGCAAACTGAGTTGCTAATTTTTGTTACGCCACGAATTGTTAATGACAGTGTTTCAAGAAATCATTAATATATTTTGAAATTAACAAAATCAAAAGGTGACTCCTTGCCAAGCAAAGAGTTTGAATCCCTACCAAATATATATTTGGTAGGGCCTATGGGGGCAGGCAAAACAACCGTTGGACGGCATCTGGCAGAATTGTTAGGGCGTGAATTTCTTGATAGTGATCATGAAATTGAGCGTAAAACAGGTGCTACCATTCCCTGGATTTTTGAAAAAGAAGGGGAAGCGGGTTTTCGTAGTCGTGAAACTATTGTTATCGATGAGTTAACGGCTCGAGAACATTTGGTTTTAGCCACAGGTGGTGGTGCAGTCACTCAAGCCCCTAACCGCGAATTTCTCAAGCATCGTGGTATTGTGGTTTATCTCTATACGCCAGTTGAAATTCAATTGCAGCGCACCTTTCGCGATAAAAATCGCCCTTTATTGCAAGTTGAAAATCCTGAACAGAAGTTGAAAGATTTACTTGCGATACGTGACCCACTCTATCGTGAAGTTGCACATCATATTATTGAAACGAATCAAGGTGCAGCGCGTGATTTAGCGCATAAAATTTTGAACTTAATCGTTTCCACTCCTGTACTTAGTCAGTCCTAGATCGGCGATATTCATGCAAACTTTATATGTTGAACTTGGCGAACGCCGTTATCCTATATTTATTGGTAGTGATTTAAATCCACAAAGCTTGTTAGCACCTTATATTCATGGGCAGCAAGTGATGATTGTATCCAATGAGACAGTCGCACCACTGTATTTAGAGCACTATCAGCAATCAATCCAAGCCTTGGGTAAAACAGTTGCGACATGTATCTTGCCAGACGGTGAGAAATATAAAAATAGTGAGCATTTGAATCTTATTTTTGATGCCTTACTTCAGGCTGGCTTCAATCGAGATTGTACTGTACTTGCTTTGGGTGGTGGTGTGATTGGAGACATGGCTGGATTTGCATCGGCATGTTTTCAGCGTGGTGTGTACTTTATTCAAGTACCTACTACTTTATTGTCACAGGTAGATTCAAGTGTTGGTGGTAAAACAGGTATTAACCATCCTTTGGGTAAAAACATGATTGGTGCATTCCAACAACCTCAGGTTGTGTTGGCAGATATGTCTCAATTGGATACATTACCCGATCGTGAGTTATCAGCAGGTTTGTCTGAAGTTATTAAATATGCGTTACTTGGTGATTCAGATTTCTTGATTTGGCTAGAACAAAATATGGATGGCTTAGTGCAGCGTGATGCTCACTTGCTAGCAGAAGCGGTATATCGCTCATGTGCACATAAAGCGCGAATTGTGGCCAATGATGAAAAGGAACAAGGTGAGCGTGCTTTGTTAAATCTAGGTCATACTTTTGGTCATGCAATTGAATCATACTTAGGTTATGGTGAATGGTTACATGGTGAAGCTGTTGCTGTAGGTATGATTATGGCAGCAGACTTGTCGCATCGTATGGGGTGGCTTAGTGCAGATGATGTACAACGTACAAAAAATATCATTTTACGTGCCAATTTACCTGCAGTTTGCTCTAAAATTCCATTAGATCAATTCTTGTCATATATGTCGCATGATAAAAAAGTGTTGAATGGTCAGTTGCGTTTGGTGCTAATGAAGCAACTCGGTAAAGCTGTCGTCACGAAAGAATTTGATGTGGAATTAATGAAACAAGCCATTCTGGCAAATCAAAGATAAGTAAAAGGTTCATCATGGCGCTTCAAAAGGCAAAATTTCCTATCCAGCAATACGTTTGGCTCGTATTTGGAGGGGCTTGCCTGTTTGGCGCGCTCGTGTTCTGGGCGGTTACAGACACCAAAGAATTAATAGAGGTGGATAAACAGCCCGAAACAGAAGTTGAATTACAAATTCAGCCTGAAAAAGTTGCTGCAATGAACCATCTTGGTGCGTTATATGATGAGGTGAAGCCTTTAGATATGACTACACGTGTGGTGGTGACTGCACAGCATGAAGCTGAGTTTCGTGGTACAAAATTCATCGCTGAACATAAAAATGATGTGGCAGTCGAGATTTTTCGTAGCTCAAATGAAGAAATTGTAAAAAGCTTCTTGAAAAAGCAAAGTGATCGTAAGCCTTTCATCTATTTGAGACTTTCTGGTGAGGATCACCCAGAGCAATATGTTTTATTGTATGGTGTGTATCGTAATAATAGTGAAGCAAATCAGGCTATTGCAGATATGAAAATAGGGTTACCTGCTTCTGTAAAGCCAGTAGTTATTGCGATTGATCAATATCAGCCCTTGGTGAATGATTTAGGTACAGAAGAATTAAAAAATAACAGTAAGGTTTATTCAGTTAAATTAAAAACTGCACCTCTGCCACAGGTTGATGAGGCACAGTTGGCGACAGCACGAATAAAAGCACAAGCCCAGCAGTCAGAAACACAAGTGGATTCAACGAAAAATGTGACCACGAGTACCACAGTAACTCGACGAGATGCATCGGGTAATGTGGTCAATGTGCAGAAATCTCAGAGTAGTGTAGAGCCAAGTCGCCCTAAAACAACGCCAACAAATAGTGCGGAACATGAGGTGAGTGACCCATTTAATTAGTTCGGGCTAAAATGGCGCACTAAGTTGTCATCTTATTTTAAAAGTGCGCCTTATTGGTGCAATTTTGATTAAAAATAAAACATCAAATAACAATATTGAATATAAAATCCTTAACTCCTAGATACTTGCTTGTAGGTTTCTTTAATGTGGCATGAAACTTGCTTTATTGGTGCATCAATTGAATATATCTCCCTATTTTGGCGCGAAAATGATTCGATGAGAGTGCGAAGCGGTCGGGCTGATGAGAACTGATGGTTCTGCAAAATATGTCTCAATTTACATGCAAGATTATGATTTTCGGTATATCTTAAGCATGTGAAGAAGAAATAAATTTGCTCAGCAAAACAATTTATGTGAGTAGATTAAGACTAAATCGCAAAGAAAAAATTAGATTTTGTTAGTGGCTCGAAAGAGCAGTGTAGAAAAGAAGGGTACGCTATGCACATGCCATCGCCTAATACTGTAGCTCCCGCTCAAGGTTTATACCAACCGGATGAGTTTAAAGATAACTGTGGTTTCGGTTTAATTGCCCATATGCAGGGTGATGCAAGCCATGATCTCGTTAAGACCGCTATTCATAGCCTAAGCTGTATGACCCACCGTGGCGGTATTGCTGCCGATGGTAAAACGGGTGACGGCTGTGGTTTGCTTTTGGCCATGCCAAAGCAATTTTTTCGTGAAGAAGCGAAAAAAATTAGTGATATCACTTTAAGTGAAGTCTTTGCTGTCGGAACGGTTTTTCTAAATTTAGATCCAGCCCTTGCTGCGCACTCAAAACAAGTATTAACCAAAGAAATTGAATCTGAAGGCTGTAAAGTTTTAGGTTGGCGTGTTATTCCAACAAATAATGACGCTTTAGGTTCAATTGCTATGCAGTCATTGCCTGGCTTTGAACAAATTATTGTGAACTGCCCAATGGGTGTAACTGAGGTTGAATTTAACCGTAAGTTATTAATGGCGCGTCGTCGCGCTGAAGAAGCGTTAACTGCAGATCCGTATTTCTATGTAACAACTTTGTGTTCAACTGTGATCAGCTATAAAGGTTTGATGATGCCTGCATATATTGCAGACTTCTATACAGACTTAGCTGATGAACGCTTAGCCTCTCATATTGTGGTTTTCCACCAACGTTTCTCAACCAACACTTTACCGCGTTGGCCTTTGGCACAGCCATTCCGTTATTTGGCACATAATGGTGAAATCAATACCATTACGGCAAACCGTAACTGGGCAATGGCACGTACGCCTAAATTTGAAAACCCGCTCTTGCCGGGCATTACAGAGTTGAATCCAATTGTGAACCGTACAGGTTCGGATTCATCAAGTATGGATAACATGCTTGAGCTCCTAGTCGGTGGTGGTATGGACTTGTTCCGTGCACTGCGTATGCTCGTTCCACCTGCTTGGCAAAACGTTGAAACTTTAGATGCAGATTTACGTGCGTTCTATGAGTTTAACTCGAAGCACATGGAAGCATGGGATGGTCCAGCAGGCTTGGTAATTCAAGATGGTCGTCATGCGATTTGTATGCTTGATCGTAATGGTTTGCGTCCAGCGCGTTGGGTGATTACTAAAAATGGTTACATCACGCTTGCATCTGAAATTGGTGTATGGGGTTATGAACCAGAAGATGTGATCTCTAAAGGTCGTGTAGGTCCGGGTCAAATCTTAGTGATTGATACGCATACAGGCAAAATGCTCGATACCAAAGATGTGAGCAATCACCTCAAACGCATGCGCCCATACCGTCAATGGTTACGTGAAAACTCAGTACGTATTCAGGGTAGCCCTGAGCTTGAAGAATATTTATGTGAGCAAGGCTTAAAAGGCGATGACCTAAAAGCGGCACAAAAAATGTTCTTGGTAACTTTTGAAGAGCGTGACCAATTGCTTCGTCCAATCGCAGAAAGCGGTCAAGAAGCAGTGGGTTCAATGGGTGATGATACGCCAATGGCAGTATTGTCTCGTCAAGTTCGTCACGTCTCTGATTATTTCCGTCAACAGTTCGCACAAGTAACCAATCCACCAATTGATCCATTACGTGAATCAATTGTGATGTCGCTTGAAACATGTTTAGGACGCGAGCAAAACGTATTTGAACAAAGTCCAGAGCATGCGGATCGCTTGATTATTTCAAGCCCAGTTCTATCTAATTCAAAAATGCATCAAATCCGTACGATTGGTCGTACTGGCTATGAAATTGCAGATATTGATTTGAACTATGCTGTAGAAGAAGGTTTAGAAGCTGCAATTGCACGTATCTGTGAAGAAGCAGCGACGGCGATTCGCGCAGGCAAAACTTTGTTGGTTTTAACGGATCGTAAAATTCGTCAAGGCTTCTTGCCAGCCAATGCTTTGATGGCAACAGGCGCAGTGCATCATCACTTGATTAATGCTGGTCTACGTACAGATGCTAACATTATTGTTGAAACAGCTTTGGCACGTGATGCTCACCAATTTGCCGTGATCTTAGGTTTTGGTGCGACAGCAATTTATCCATACTTAGCTTATGACGTGATTAATGATTTGATCGCGAAAGGCGAGTTATTGGGTGACCCAATTCATGCACAAGCAAACTTCCGTAAAGGCATTGAGAAAGGCTTACTCAAAGTACTTTCTAAAATGGGTATTTCAACCGTTGCGTCTTACCGTGGTGGTCAACTATTTGAAGCCGTTGGTTTGTCGGATGAAGTGGTTGCGAAGTGCTTTACGGGTGTACCAAGTCGTATTAAAGGTGCAACATTTGTAGACCTTGAAAATGATTTGAAAAAATTGGCAGATTTAGCGTGGAAATCACGTAAGCCAATCGATCAAGGCGGTATGTTGAAGTTTGTCTTTGACAAGGAATACCATGCATTTAACCCAGACGTGATTAATGCTTTACACAAAGCAGTACGTTCGGGCAACTATGCAGACTTTAAAGAATATGCTGAGTTAGTGAATCACCGTCCAATCGCAACGATTCGTGATTTATTCAAACTCAAAACTGACAATTCAATTGCATTGGATCAAGTTGAATCAGTAGAAGCTATTTTACCTCGTTTCGATTCAGCAGGGATGTCTTTGGGTGCTTTATCACCTGAAGCACATGAAGCGATTGCAATTGCGATGAATACGATCGGTGGCCGTTCTAACTCTGGTGAGGGCGGTGAAGATCCAGCGCGTTATGGCACAATCCGTAACTCGAAAATCAAACAAATTGCATCAGGCCGTTTTGGTGTCACTCCTGCGTATTTAACTTCTGCAGAAGTGCTTCAAATTAAAGTGGCTCAAGGTGCAAAACCAGGTGAAGGTGGTCAGTTGCCGGGTGGTAAAGTGAACGGCTTAATTGCACGTTTACGTTACTCTGTACCGGGTGTAACGCTGATTTCGCCTCCGCCGCATCACGACATTTACTCAATTGAAGATTTATCACAGTTAATCTTTGACTTAAAACAAGTTAACCCACAGGCGATGGTGTCAGTTAAGCTTGTTTCTGAGCCGGGTGTTGGTACGATTGCGGCCGGTGTAGCAAAAGCGTATGCCGATTTCATTACCATTTCTGGTTATGACGGTGGTACAGCGGCTTCTCCACTTTCTTCAATTCACCACGCAGGCTCTCCTTGGGAGCTTGGTCTAAGCGAGGCGCATCAAGCACTTCGTGTGAATGACCTACGTGGTAAAGTCCGTGTTCAAACCGATGGTGGTTTAAAAACAGGTTTAGACGTGGTTAAAGCAGCTATTCTAGGTGCTGAAAGCTTCGGTTTTGGTTCTACACCAATGATCGCTTTGGGTTGTAAATACCTACGTATTTGTCACTTAAATAACTGTGCAACGGGTGTTGCAACACAGCAAGATCATTTACGTCAGGAACACTATATTGGTGAACCTGAAATGTTGATCAATTTCTTCCACTTTATTGCAGAAGAAACGCGTGAATGGTTGGCAGCATTAGGTGTGGCAAGTCTAAAAGACTTGATCGGTCGTACAGATTTATTAGAAGCATTACCTGGCGAAACTGAAAAGCATGCACATCTAGATTTAAGCAAATTACTTGAATCACACCCAGCAGCTGAAGGTAAAGCACAGTACTGTCAAGTTGAGGGCAATGCGCCATTTGACAAAGGTTTGCTTGCAGAGAAAATGGTGGCAGAAATGCTTCCAGCGATTGAAGCGGGTACAACGGGTGAATATAGCTTCACGATTGGTAACTGCGACCGTTCAATTGGCGCACGTATCTCGGGTGAAATTGCAAAACGCTATGGTAACTTGAGTATGGAAGCACACCCAGTTAAAGTGAATTTAACGGGTACTGCGGGTCAGTCTTTAGGTGTGTGGAACGCGGGTGGTTTGCATATTAGCCTTGAGGGTGATGCAAATGACTACGTGGGTAAAGGTATGGCGGGTGGTCGTATCTCAATTTTCCCACCAAAAGGTTCACCATTCCAAACGCAAAATACGGCAATTATTGGTAACACATGTTTGTACGGTGCGACTGGCGGTAAACTCTTTGCTGCAGGTACTGCGGGTGAGCGTTTTGCGGTACGAAACTCAGGCGCATTTGCGGTGATTGAAGGTGCAGGCGACCATTGCTGTGAATACATGACTGGCGGTATTGTGACTGTACTGGGTAAAGTAGGTCATAACTTCGGTGCTGGTATGACAGGTGGTTTTGCTTATGTACTTGATTTGGATAATGACTTCGTTGATCATTACAACCACGAACTGATTGAGTTGAACCGTATTTCTACAGAAGCGATGGAAGAGCATCAAGAATTCTTACTTCGTATCTTAGATCAACACATTAAAGAAACAGGTAGTGCTTGGGCGTATAAGATCCGCCATGAGTTTGACTTCTATAGCCGTAAATTCTGGCTTGTGAAACCAAAAGCTGCAAACTTGCAGACTTTGTTAAAAACAACTCAAGCTGATCCACAATAATTCCACTACTGCAGAGATATAGGCAGATGCAGTGCTGACTTGGAATCAGTCTGCATCTACCCACGGAGAGAGACATGGCAGAGCGCCTAAATAATGACTTTCAATTCCTGGATGTACCACGCCAAGATCCAGAGAAAAAAGATATTGATGTCCGCAAAGCAGAGTTTGTGGAAATTTATAAACCGTTCACTGCGGAAGTGGCTGCCAATCAAACACATCGCTGTTTAGGTTGTGGTAACCCTTACTGTGAATGGAAATGTCCAGTACATAACTACATTCCAAACTGGTTGAAGTTGATTGCAGAAGGTCGTATTTTCCAAGCGGCTGAACTGTGCCATCAAACCAATACTTTGCCTGAAGTTTGTGGTCGAGTATGTCCACAAGACCGTTTATGTGAAGGTGCATGTACACTGAATGATGGTTTTGGTGCTGTGACTATTGGTAATGCTGAAAAGTATATCAATGACACCGCGTTTGCTTTGGGCTGGCGACCAGATATGTCATCTGTGACATGGACGGACAAAAAAGTTGCGATTATTGGTGCAGGCCCTGCAGGTTTAGGTTGTGCTGATATTTTGGTACGTAATGGCGTAAAACCCGTTGTATTTGATAAGCGTCCTGAAATTGGTGGCTTACTGACTTTTGGTATTCCAGAATTTAAAATGGAAAAAGATGTGATGAAACGTCGCCGTGAAATTTTCACAGGCATGGGCGTTGAATTCCGTTTAAATACTGAAATTGGCACAGACGTGACCATTGATCAGCTACTTGCAGACTACGATGCTGTGTTTATGGGTATGGGAACATACACCTACATGAAAGGTGGTTTTGCAGGTGAAGATTTAGACGGCGTTGTTGATGCGTTGGATTTCTTGATCGCCAATGTCAATCGTACTCAAGGTTGGGAAAAAGACCCATCTGAATACATCAGTGTAGAAGGTAAAAAGGTCATTGTACTGGGTGGTGGTGACACTGCGATGGACTGTAACCGTACTTCTATTCGTCAAGGTGCTGAGTCTGTAACATGTGCATATCGTCGTGATGAAGAAAACATGCCAGGTTCGCGTCGTGAAGTGAAAAACGCGAAAGAAGAAGGCGTTGAATTTAAATTCAACCGTCAACCGATCGAAATCGTCGGTGAAAATGGCAAAGTGACAGGCGTTAAAGTTGTAACGACTCAGTTGGGTGAGCCAGATAGTCGTGGTCGTCGTAGTCCTGAACCAATTCCAGGCTCTGAAGAAGTTCTTCCTGCTGATGCGGTACTTCTTGCCTTTGGTTTCCGTACTTCTCCGGCAGATTGGTTTGCAGATGTGAACATTAATTTGGATGGTTCTGGTCGTGTAGTGGCAGCAGAACAGCAAGAATTTAAATTCCAAACGTCAAATCCAAAAATCTTCGCTGGTGGCGATATGGTTCGCGGTTCTGACTTGGTGGTTACTGCAATTGCAGAAGGTCGTCAGGCTGCGGAAGGCATCTTAGATTACCTTGATGTTTAATTGAGCCTATATCGTTTTAAAACCCGCCTCGGCGGGTTTTTTATTGGGCTGACTGCCTAAAATGATACGTATGTGGTCTATTCGGATAAATCCATCTTCAGGTTGTAAAACAAGACTGAAAATTGAACAATTTTGCAAATGGGCTAAGCTTTTTTGCCATGTGTGCATGGCTTTATGATGCTCATACTGGATTCTTGAATTCTAAATTAGAGATGTTCAAAATGACTGCAGTGACGACACAAAAATCATATCAAAATCGTCCAAAAGCCATTGGTATTACTGTACGTAAATTACAGTTTAATCCCAAGGCTATTCGCCGGCACTATTTTGCCAATTCACCTGTGATGTCACATTTATTGACCGCACTGTCTTCAACATTTCCAATTGGTGAACAGTTTTTTGTACATAGTGTGCGTAATGTGCGAAATCAGGTGACGGATGAAAAATTGCAGGCGCAAATCGCTGCATTTATTGGTCAGGAGGCGATGCATTCTAAGGCACATGCCGAATTTAATGATGCTTGGCGTTCAGACGATTATAACTTAGATCGTTTTCAAGCATGGTTAGCGCGCAAAGATAGCTATGTGAAAAACTTACATCCTAAAATTCAATTAGCAATTACCTGTGCCTTTGAGCATTTTACCGCGCTATTGGGGGGCTATATTTTGCGTCATCCAGAGGTGTTAAGTACTTTAGATTCAGATGCCGTTAAACTTTGGGTTTGGCATGCGATAGAAGAGATTGAACACCGCTCAGTGGCATTTGATCTCTATCAGCATGTTTATGGCGATGACAAGATCCGCCGTATGATTATGCGTAGTGTGACTACAGGTTTTGCCAGTTTAACTTTTTATTCTGCCACTAAGCTGTTTATGCAAGACCGTAAAAAGAGTTTGCCCAAAGTAGGCGGTAATATTTTTGGCACTTATTTATTGGCTAAAATGTTTATACAGTTAATTCCAGAATATTTATCTTATTACAAACAGAACTTTCATCCTTCTGAAATTGATTACACGGACATTGTGCAGTATTGGAAACAGCAACTTGCAGATGAATACCATGTGGAAAGCTTTCAAACGGAGCAGACGCTTATACGATATAGTTAAATGATGATGAAAGGCCCAAGAATTGGGCTTTTTTTATGTGTTTTCACTTTGTTAAAGAAATGCAACAAAACCAAAAGAAAATAGCGCTAGAATAAATTTATTTAAACAAATACAAATAAATACTCGAGGTTAATTGGGATGAATTTAATAAAAAATAGTATGTTGGCGCTGGCTTTGGCAGGTAGTTTAAGCTTAACAGGCTGTGGCTATAACACGTTGCAAGTGAAGGATGAGGCAGTCAATGCATCGTGGTCTGAGGTACAAAACCAATATCAACGTCGTGCAGATTTAGTGCCTAACTTGGTCAATGTTGTGAAAGGTTATGCAAAACATGAAGAACAAGTGCTGACTGAAGTGACGCAGGCTCGTTCAAATGTTGCCGGTTTAAAAGTAGATAAAGAAGTACTTGAAAATCCTGAACTATTTAAAAAATATCAAGAAGCACAATCGCAAATGACCAGTGCGTTATCACGTTTGATTGCAGTTTCAGAAAATTATCCAGATTTAAAAGCCAATGAACAATTTAAAGATCTACAAGTGCAATTAGAAGGTACAGAAAACCGTATTGCAGTTGCGCGTAATCGTTATATTTCAACTGTTCAGGACTATAACGGCTATGTTCGCCAATTTCCTCAAGCAATGACAGCAAAAGTGATTGGAATGAAAACAAAACCAAACTTTAGTGCTGAGCAAAGTGCTCAATCTGCACCTAAAGTGACTTTTGATTAAATTGTTGCGCTAAAGCCTGTAAGGAATGCTGATGTCTAAATGTTTGCACAACTCTAAAGCTTACTTGGGGTTGTATTTCGCTCTGTGCTTAAGTCTATTGAATCTGAGTAGTCATACCTGGAGTGAGACTGCTGTTGCTCAAGATGAGGCTGTGAATGAAATAGCCGTGGCCTCAAAGATCATAAAAGAGCAGCAATCGGCGTCAAAGACGAGTCAATCAACAGCAACGGCATCAGCTGACGCAGTAACACAGCCTGCACCTAATATTGCCAATGATATGGCAGAAGGCCAAAGTGAACGAGCTTTACCCACACTAAACACACCGATTGTGGATCAAGCAGGCTTATTAAGTGCAGCGGAAAATCAGGCCATTAGCCAGAAAGTCCTACAACTACATAAAACTGCCAAAGCACAGGTTGGTATTGTTATTGTACCGACCACGGGGCAAGAAGACATTTTCTCTTATGCTATGCGAGTTGCAGATCAGTGGAAGCTTGGAACAGCTAAACAAGACAATGGTCTGTTAATAGCGATTGCTGTGAATGATCATCGCATACAAATATTGTCGGGTTATGGATTAGAAGGTGTGTTACCTGATGTGGTGTTGAGTCGAATTATTCGGAATAACATTACACCCTATTTCAAGCAAAATCAGTATGCTCAAGGGATTCAAGCAGGATTAAATGAGATTGAAAAAGTCCTGAATATGGACCCAGAAGTGGCCGCTCAAGCCGCTCAAGCTTTAAAAGAGCAACAGGAGCAGGCTTTACATGAGCAACAAGCCAAAGAAAAAACCATGATGACTGCTTTATTTATCTTAATTGCAGGCATTATTGGCTCGTATATTGTAGGTAATCGATTGAGTGCAGCAACAGCAGCTGTCGCAGGTACGGTTGCTGGGCTAGTAAATGGTGCAGGCTTAATTACTAGCTTGCTTATTGGTGGTGGTATTTTCTTTTTATTAATTACGGCTTTGGCACAAGTGATCTTTCAAGCCTTTCTCTCAGGTGGTGGACGAGGCGGTGGTGGTTCTGGTGGGGGCTTTGGCGGTGGAGGCTACCGTGGAGGCGGAGGTGGTTTTGGTGGAGGAGGTGCTTCAGGCTCATGGTAACAACATCTGAAACAACAAAAATTTTAACGCAACCTAAAATTCAAGATTTGCACCAGCCAAGCTTCAAACGTTGGCTAAAGCATTTTTGCTTTTTACCTGCGACAAAACGCTATTTTGATCAACAAGATCAGCATGCGATAGCACAAGCTGTGACACGTGCAGAGCAGGGGCATGTAGGGGAAATACAAGTCGTTATTGAGGGGCATATTCCTGCACATCAAGCCTATTCACAAAATACCTATGCACGGGCACAGCAATTATTTGCAGAATTGGGCGTATGGGATACTGAGCATAATAGTGGTGTATTGTTATATCTAAATTTATGTGAACGTAGTGTAGAGATTGTGATTGATCGTGGAATTAAAAATTTAACCGAACAAAAGGTTTGGCAAGATATTTGTGAACGTATGTTGACAGCTTTAAAACAAGGATATTATCGCGATTCTGTGGTGAATGGGGTGATGGAAATAGGGGATGTGCTTGGAAAATTTTATGAAGAAGTGCAAGTAGACAAAAAAAACGAAATTGCGGATTTGCCAGTGATCTTGTAGGCATGAAATATGAGTAAGATAGTGACATTAATTGTCACTTTTAAACACAAAAAGAGACAAAGTTTTCACAAAAAAATAAATATTTTTTTAAAATGCTGTTTTTTTGAGTTTTTTTATTATAATCATTCTTGGCACACTTAGTGCTAAAAATAAATTAGCTTTAAAGGCTTAATAATTAAATTATACATTTGTGGAGAATGTTATGAATGCTCAAAAAGGTTTTACCCTTATTGAATTAATGATCGTTGTTGCAATTATCGGTATTCTTGCTGCGATTGCGATTCCTGCTTATCAAAACTATACGAAGCGTTCACACGTTTCTGAAGGTCTAAGCCTTGCGGGTGGTGCTAAAACAGGTATTGCAGAATTCTATTCTTCAAATGGTAAATTCCCTACAGGTAACACATCAGTTGGTCTTGCGCCAGCAGCAAGTATTAAAGGAAATGCTGTAAACTCTGTAGAAGTAACAGGTAGCTTAATTACAATTACATATGGAACAAAAGTTGAAGCGGGTAAACAGTTAAATCTTAAAGGTACACCTTCTGGTGGCGGTATTACATGGAAATGTTCTGCTCCTACAACAAATGGTGTAGATCAAAAATTCTTGCCTTCAAATTGCCGTAACTAATTTGAATGTTAAAAAACACCCTATTTATAGGGTGTTTTTTATTTTTAAGTGCTGGGGAAGTTTTTGAAGCAAATCACTCAAAAAACAAAGCCTCTTTTTGTTTTGTTTTCAATTTTAATTTTTACATTTTTAATTTATGCACCTGGATTATCAGGTGATTATGTTTTTGATGATATTGCAAATATTGTTGAGAATCAGAAAATAGCAATTACATCTTTAGATTATATGAGCCTTAAAGCGGCTTTTTGGTCTGGTGATGCAGGGCCTTTGGGGCGCCCGATCAGTATGCTGTCTTTTGCATTGAATTATTATTTAACAGCTTTTAACCCTTATTATTTTAAATTAACAAATTTAATCATTCATTTATTGAATGGTATTTTAATTTATTTTATATCATTAAAATTATTTTTTTGGATTTTTCTAAAAGAACAAAATATAAAAAAAAATCAATATCTCGCCTTGATCGTAAGTTTTATTTGGTTGATTCATCCTTTAAATTTAACCAGTGTGCTGTATATTGTACAAAGAATGACGAGCCTTTCGACATTTTTTGGGTTATTGGCATTGTTAATCTATTGTCACTGGAGAAGTAAAAGCCTAAATTTCTCAAGCTCAGTATTATCAATTTGCGGTATTTTATTGGCATTATGTTGTTCAGTTTTTAGTAAAGAGTCTGGTTTGCTTTTTGTCGGATTGATTTATTGGGTCGAGCTTTGCATTTTTAAAGCAAGAAATACCCGTCATGAATGCATAAAAATAGGAAAAATTGGCTTAAATTATATTTTGTGGAGTGGGGTTTTTGTTGTACTTTTGGGCTTGATCTATATCGCTTGGCCTTATGTTATAAACTTAAACCCTGGAAATAGAGATTTTAATATAGCAGAAAGATTATTAAGTGAATCTAGAGTACTATTTTATTACTTGAAAATGATTTTTTTTCCATTGCTCTCAGATTTAAGTCTTTATCACGATGATTTTGAAGTATCTAAAAATATAACAACACCAATAACAACATTATTTTCAATTTTAGGTTTACTATTCATTAGTATATTTAGCCTTATTTTATATAAGAAAAATTCCATAATTTTATTTGCATGGGGTTGGTTTATTATAAGCCATCTAATGGAATCAACATTTATTAGTTTAGAGTTGATTCATGAACATCGCAATTATTTTGCAAGTATAGGTTTTATTATTGCAGTTGTTTATGGTTTGTCTGAATTTAAGTTTAATAGGGTAAGGCCTTTAATTTATATTGTTTGTACTATCTATATTTTGAATTTGGCTTTTACAACGTGGCAGCGTGCAGTTATTTGGTCAAATTTAGTTGATCATGCGGCATTTGAAGTGGCAATGCACCCTAGTTCAGATCGAGCAAATTATCAAATGGCTCGAATTTATTTAAAACTTATGGAAAAAGAACCTGAAAGAAAAGTCTACTATGCCGATCAAGCTGAAAAATATTTAATTCAAGCGCATGAAAGCTATAAGCCTGCTAATGGTTCATGGTTTGCACAATTGCACCTAGCATCTTATTTGGATAAGCCTATTTCTGACGATGTCATTCAACAATTAATATATAATTTAACAAATCATCCTTTTTATAATAGTAATATTGGCTTCTTAAGTGCTTTTACACAGTGTCAAATACAGCAGTTTTGTAAATTGCCACATGATCAAGCAGTATTAATTATTAGTGCGGGATTAAATAATCCCAATATTACACCTGAATTTCAATCTGAAATTTATAAAATACTGGCACAATATTTTGTATCAGTAGCAATGGATTATGAAAAAGCAGAGGAGTTTATGCTAGATGCTATACATTATAGAAATGATATTAATGGAAATTTGTTGATGGCGCAAATTTATAGATTGCAAGGTAAGTATTTTTTAGCAAAAAAACATATTGGAATTGCACGAAATTTAGACGTTAAAAATAGTTGGTATAAAGAAATAGCTATAGAAAATAGAAATGTTGAACAAGCTGAACTATTGGGAAAATAAATTGAAAATTAGCATTGTACTACCTGCAAAGAATGAATCTGGTGCAATTGGAGAAACAGTAAAAAAAATTCTCCAACTAGGTATCATTGATGAATTAATTGTAATTAATGATGGGTCTACTGATAATACAAAAAATATTGCTGAACAAGCCGGTGCTAAAGTAATTTCACATCCTTATTCAAAAGGAAATGGGGCTGCTATTAAAACAGGTGCACGTAATGCAACAGGCGATATTATTGTGTTTATGGATGCTGATGGCCAACACGACCCAAATGATATTGAAAAATTGATTGAAAAAATTGAACAAGGGTATGATTTAGTTGTAGGTGCTAGACAAAAAGGTTCACAAGCGAGTTTGGGGCGTGGTATTGCAAATAGTCTTTATAATAATATTGCAACATACATGACAGAGCATAAAGTGGAAGATTTAACTTCTGGTTTTAGAGCTGTAAGAGCTGAAAAATTTAGAGAGTTTATTTATTTATTGCCTAATGGTTTTTCATATCCAACGACAAGTACAATGGCGTTTTTTAGAGCAGGGTATTCTGTAACTTATGTGCCTATTCATGCTGCAAAACGAATTGGAACCAGTCATATTAAACCATTTAAAGATGGAATGCGTTTTTTTATTATTATTTTTAAAATTGCAACTTTATTTTCTCCGTTAAAAATGTTTATTCCTATTGCGGTTATGCTCTTTATTATGGCGACGGCTTGGTATGGGTATACACTCTATGAATATCATCGTTTTACAAATATGAGTGCTTTACTTTATACCGGTAGTGTGATGATTTTTTTAATGGGCTTGATTTCTGAACAGATTACTGCATTGATGTACAAAGAGAAATAATCATTGTGTTGAAAAGTTTAATACAACTCTGGAATATTCTTTCTAAGCTGGATAAAAGAAAAGTAATATATGTGCTTTTTTTGATCGTGGGTATGGCATTTATAGAGTCACTGGGTGTAATGTCTATTATGCCTTTTCTAGCAGTGCTTTCTGATCCTAATATTGTAAATAGTAATCCCACATTAAAATTATTTAATGAATATTTAGACTTTAACGATACTAAAAAAACTATAGTTGTTTTAGGCTTAATCTCATTGGGGATAGTTATTTTTTCTACTTTTTTTAAAGTTATTACCCAATATGCAGTCAATCGCTTTGCAAGCTTACAAAGACATTATTTCTCTACAAAATTATTGAAAATATATCTGCAGCAAGACTATAAATTTTTTATTGAAAGAAATAGTTCGAATTTAGCTAAAAACATATTATCAGAAGTAGATCAGCTTATTTGGACAATGATATTGCCTACACTATCCATGCTGTCGTATGGCATAGTGTTAGTGAGTATGATTGGAATTCTTCTAGTATATGATCCTGTGATGGCAATTAGTACGGCAAGTGTATTGTTTGTTTTTTATTCGATCATCTATTTTATTGTAAGAAAAAAATTAGCACAAATTGGCATTGAGTTTACTGAAGCCAATCAAAATAGGTTTCAAATCTGCCAAGAAGCATTAAGCGGTATTAAAGATGTTATTATTAATAATGCAAAAGATGGATATATAGAGGAATTTGAAAAGTCATCACGAATTTTTGCAAGACATATTGCGACTAGAGAAACACTTAGTCAAATTCCATTAAATATTATTGAAACAGTAGGCTATGGCTGCTTAATTGGCTTAGCCATTATTTTAGTACTTTCAGATAAAGATGTATCTGAAATATTACCAGTATTAGGTTTATATGGATTTGCTGCATACAGAATGCTTCCTGCTGCACAAAGTATTTACCGCTCTTTAGCTCAATTAAAGTTTTCACAGCAAGTGCTGAATGTTTTATATCCAGAGTTTAAGATTGGCTATAAAGAGAAGATTATTCATAACTTAAATTCAGATCAGACATTAAGCTTCTCTAAAACAATAAAATTAGAAAATATAACCTTCAGCTATAACAATGATCGTAAAATTATTAAAAACTTCAGTATGGAAATAGAAAAAAATACAAGTATAGGTATTGTAGGTAAGAGTGGCAGTGGAAAAAGTACTCTAATGGATATCATGCTGGGACTGCTAAAACCTCAGCAAGGGAAAATACGAATAGATGATGTTGAAATTGAATTAGAAAGTTGTCATGAATGGAGAGATATTGTTGGTTATGTACCACAGTCTATTTATTTAGCAGATAAGTCTATTGCTGAAAATATTGCATTTGGAATTCCTATTGATGAAATTAATATGGATCAAGTAATATTGGCAGCTCAACAAGCACAAATTCATGAGTTTATAAACAATGACTTACCTCAGGGTTATAATGAAATAATTGGTGAGAGGGGAATAAAACTTTCAGGTGGTCAAAGACAAAGAGTTGGTATTGCCCGAGCACTGTATAAAAAACCACAAGTTTTATTTATGGATGAGGCTACAAGTGCATTAGATGATGAAACTGAACGTCTTATTACACAATCTATTGCAAAGTTAAATGGTCAAATTACAATGGTTATTATTGCTCATAGGCTTAATACGCTTGCATATGTTGATAAAAAAATAGTGCTTTAATATGGACAAAAAATTGCGCAAAATTCTTTATTGTAGTTATGAGTTTAGAAGTAGTTATCAGAGAGGTATTTATCAATTTACGAAGTCTATGATGGATGCAACATGTCATTTAGGGTATGAAAATTACTTATTAACTCAAGCAAGAGAGCCAAGTGAAATTATTCAATCATTGGTCGATGCAGATCATTATGTTGATAATAAGTTTGAAGAATTGAATGCATATATAAAATTTCTATTAGGAAATAGAAATAATTTTGAAATATGTACAAGCAAAAGTTCTAATGTAGATGGATTTGAGTATCTTTCAAAATTAAAAGGTTATGTGAACTCTCCATTATTTTATAATTCATCACATTATTCTGTACTTTTTCCAAATTGTATTGGAATGACAAATATTGCATTAGATGGTTTTGGTGAAAATGACATTATCTTTTGTAGTTCACCAATGACAATCAAGTCAAATAAACATAAAGTCGTGCAAGTGGTACATGATGTTATGCACCTAAAGGATCGTTCAAAGTGGGAGCGATATATGTATAGGCGAATTTCTGCTGCCAACTTTGCAGATAAAATTTTGACTGTTTCCAATCATACTAGAAATGAGTTTTTAGAGTTTTTTCCGCATTTAGCAGAGCGTACAAGTGTAATTTATCAGCCAGTACCTGTTGATGAAGTATTACTTAAGTTAAGTGAAGATTTAACAGTGCAAGATCAAGTGCTAAAAAAATATAGGGTTAAGCGTGGTTGCTATATGTATTATGTGGGGGCCTTAAATGCTGGAAAAAATATTCATAGAATGGTTGAAGCTTATCATCTAGCAACAAATGGTGATCTAGGTAGACCATTACTATTGTCTGGTAAGGTGGATCAAAATTATTTTAGTCAGCATAAAGTTTATAATTATTTATCTTCTTATGAACAACCAGAGAAAAGTAAAAATGTTCATCTTACAGGCTATGTCACAGACTTAGAAAAATTATGTCTTTTAAGATGCTGTAGAACATTTTTATTTCCAACTTTAGGTGAAGGATTTGGTATACCTGTAATTGAGGCTCAAATATGTGGTGCGCCTGTTTTAACTTCTTACAATACATCACTTCCGGAAGTAACAAATGATGCGGCAGTTTATATAAGTGATGCACAAGATATAGAGGAATTGAAATCTAAAATAATGTTACTTTTAGATGATGGTAAGTTGCTTGAGAAAGTAAAATTATTAGGTGATATTAATTGTAAAAGATTTAAGAAAAGTGAACTAATTAAAAATATGAATTTTTTTTTAAATGATTTAAAGGAGTGAATTTTGTTAAATTTTTTTTTAGGCTTAATCAAGAAAATTACACCAGAGTTTATTTTATATAGATATAGGGTGATTTTGGGTAAAAGACACTATTTTGAATTGGAGAATATGGATTTAAAGTCTAAGTTTACTAAAATTTATGAAGATGGAGTTTGGGGGGGAGAAGGGGAAAGGTTTTATTCAGGAAGCGGTTCTCACAATAATGAGATTGTTGAAAAATATATCATAAGTGTTAATAATTTTTTGAATGATTTGATAGTAGAGAAAACAGTTGTTGATTTGGGGTGTGGTGATTTTAATATAGGCTCAAAATTGTTTCGTAATACAAAAAAATATATTGCTTGTGATATTGTTGATAGCTTAATAGATTATAATTCTATTAAATTTAGTCATCAAAACTTGATTTTTAAAAAAATAAACATTGTTGAGGATGATTTGCCCGCTGGAAATATTGTTTTTATAAGGCAAGTATTACAACATTTATCAAATGAAGATATTTTAAAAGTTGTGAAGAAATTGTACAAATATAAGTATTTAGTAATAACTGAACATTTGCCAAAATTTATTTTTAAGCCTAATAAAGATTATTTTTCAGGTCCTAGTATTCGTTTAGAAAGAAATAGTGGAGTGGTTTTAGATGAAAAACCTTTTAATTTAATTTATAAAAATAAATATAAAATTTGCGAGGTGGAGGAAAATGAGGGAGTGATAGTTACAAGTGTATATGAACTTTAATTTTAAGGTGAAAAATGAAGATTCCGAGAATTATACATCAAACATACTCAACTAATGATATTCCTTTGGATATACAAAGTATTATATTTCAGCTTAAAAAAAATAATCCTAATTGGATTTATAAGTTTTATAATGATAAAGATGTTTTACATTATATTAAGGATAATTTTGATGATGAAATTCTTGATGCTTACTTAAGTATTAATGGAAAATATGGTGCAGCTAGAGCAGATTTTTTTCGTTATCTAGTTGTTTATAATGAAGGTGGGGTGTACTTGGATATAAAAAGTACTTGTGTATACTCGCTTGATTCTATAATTAATGAGAATGATGAAATTATTTTATGTCATTGGCAAAATGAAGTTGGTATGAAATCACAATTTGCTGGTATGCATAATGAATTAAAAGAATGCAAATTCGGTGAGTTTCAACAATGGCATGTTATAGCAAAACCAAGATCAGCTTTCTTGGAAGCGGTTATAAAATCTATTATAGAGAATTTAAAATCTTATAATCCTTGGACGCATGGTGTTGGTAAACCAGCAGTTTTAAGAATTACTGGTCCTATAGCTTACACTAAAGCTATAATTCCTTTACTAAAAAATCATCCATATACCTTTTATAGATATGATAAAGATATAGGATTAGTATATAGTAATTTAAATCATGATTTTAAGCATATGGAAATAATGAATAGTCATTATTCCAGATGTAGCGATTCTGTGGTTGGTAATCTAAATTTAATTAATAGATTAAATTTTTATCTTTATAGGTTAATTAGATGGACCAAACGGCTTCTAATTAATTAAACAGGATTTTATATGTTTTTTGAAAAAATATTTTATGCTATAGCTAATAAGATAAATCATTTGTCTATTTTATTTATTTATTTATTTAATATTAATATTAAGTGTGTGGATTCTAATTATGATTCTGCTGAAACTATATTTAAACCTAGTTTAGATGTTGAGTCTGATGGGGTTATTCCAAAAATAATATGGTTTTATTGGCATGATGAAAAATTACCTTTTTTTATCGAAAAATGCTTTTTAAATGCAAAAAAAAACAACCCAGATTATAGTGTTAAATTGTTGAATAAAAATAATATTAAAAATTTTATTAATATAGATTTAAGTTTGATCGAGAGAGAGTCAATACAACATCAGTCTGACTATATTCGCTTATCTTTGCTAAAAAAATATGGTGGCGTGTGGATGGATTCTAGTATAATGATGTTTAAAAATATTAATTACTATTGTGATCTTATGATTTTAAAAAAAACTAATTTCCTTTCATTTTATTGTCCAGATTATATTCTAGATAAAGATAATCCTATATTTGAAAACTGGTTTATGATTTCGAGTAAAAATAATTTAATTGTATGCGATTGGTTGGATGAGTTAGATTATTGTTTTAGGCTGGGCTCAGGGGTGTATGTAAATAAAGTAATAGCTGATAATAAGGAGTATATTCAAAATATTCCAAATCCATTTTACTTTTTTTCTTATATTGCAGCACAAAAATCTATTAGAAAGAATAGCGGCTATATTTTTATTAATGCCTATCATACGGCTTTTTATTATCACATTGTCGGGGGGTGGAATATTTTATCTAAATTTAAAAATAAAATGCATTACTCTAAATTAATTAAAAATCTAACTGTTTATAAACATCCTGATTGTTTGCCAATATTTATTAAGTTAACAGGAGGTGATAGGGATTTTATTAATAGTAGATTGAAATTTAAAATATTTAGTAAAGACTCTATTATTCATGACTTTTTAAAAATAAATAGGTGATCTTATGAGTGTTTTAGTGGTTGTTGTTACATATAACCGTAGAAAACTTTTGGAAAAGTGTTTGGAATCCATTTTTGTACAAAATGGTGTGAATTTTAATGTGTTAGTTGTTGATAATGCTTCAAATGATAATACTATTGAATTTTTAGTAAATAGGTATTCTGAAAAAATAAATTTACTTAAGTTGAATGAAAATGTTGGTGGTGCTGGTGGTTTTCATGAGGGAATGAAGTATGCTTTGAATTATGATTTTGACTGGCTTTGGTTGATGGATGATGATGGTTATCCTGAAGAAAAATGTTTATCAAATTTATATGAATATGCATATGAGCATAATATCGATGCAATTTCTCCAATACAATTAAATATTGAAAATAAGGATGAACTTGCTTTTCCCGTAACATATAAAAATAAAAAAATTATGGGACAATATGAACAATTGAGTGATTTAGATTTTATTGAGGGTGAAGCAAACTTATTTAATGGTTTGCTTATTAAAAAAGATGTGATTAAAAATATTGGTTTGCCTAAATCCGAGTTATTTATTAGAGGGGATGAGGTCGAATATACTAAAAGGCTAAAAAGAAATAATGTGGCTTTTGGCTCTTTGGTATCATCAATTTTTTATCATCCTTCAGATATGAATGAAAGAATCCAAGTTCTTTTTGGACTTTGGACGATCAGAGATGCACATTCAGATTTTAAAAATTATTATATGTTTAGAAATAGAGCAGTCGCATTCATTGAGGATGGCAATGCTGCGCTATTACCATTAGATTTCATTCGCTATTCATATTACTTCATCATCTATAAAAAGTTCAATTGGCAAGGTTTAAAACTTTGGTGTACAGCGACATATGATGGTATAAAAGGTAAGTTAGGAAGACATCCAAAGTATTGATCATTGGGGAATATTTTGAAAATTTTAATTGTAGGGGCGGGCTTTGCTGGTTCAGTCTGTGCGCGCGAACTGGCTGAAGCTGGACATGAAATCTTAGCAGTTGATCGTCGAGATCATATTGCTGGCAATGCTTTTGATGTAAAAGATGAGCATGGCATCTTAATTCATCAATATGGCCCGCATATTTTTCATACCAATAGTGAAAGAATTTTTAATTATCTGTCGAAATATACTGAATGGTTTAAATACGAACATCGTGTACGTGGAGTGTTAGATGGAAAAGAATATCCATTTCCAATTAACCGCGATACTTTAAATCAGCTCTATGATTTAGAGTTAACAGAAGAACAAGCTGCTGCATTTTTTGAGAAAGTACGTGAGCCAAAAGAAAGAGTATTAACCAGTGAGGATGTAGTGTTGAACTCTGTTGGCCGTGATCTTTATGAAAAATTCTTTTTAAATTATACTAAAAAACAGTGGGGGCTTGATCCTTCTCAATTAAAGGCGGGTGTTGCTGCGCGTATTCCGACACGAACCAATTCGGATGACCGCTACTTTACAGATAAGTATCAAGCTATGCCATTGCATGGTTATACAGCAATGTTTGAAAATTTACTCGATCATCCAAATATTCAAGTTCAAACATCAACTGAGTTTAAAGATGTCTTGAATGAAGAAAATCTATTTGATCACATTGTGTATACAGGTCCAATTGATGCTTTTTATGATTATCAATTTGGTCATCTGCCTTATCGTTCATTACGCTTTGAGCATGAACATTTAGCCCATACTAAGCAATATCAAAGTGTAGGTACGGTGAATTACCCAAATGATTTTGACTTTACTCGTATTACTGAATTTAAACATTTAACAGGTCAAAAGCATTCATCGACTTCGCTTGTCAGGGAATATCCAACAGCAGAAGGTGACCCATATTATCCAATTCCACGTGATGAAAACGAAAAATTGTTTAAACAATATCAAGCGTTAGCAAGTGCTGAGGAAAACGTGACTTTTGTAGGACGACTTGCAGAATACCGTTATTACAATATGGATCAGGTTGTTGGTGCTGCATTAAATGCAGTGGATAAAATTTTAGGGAAATAAAATTGAAAATAGCATTTTTGTGCAAACGACAGTATATGTCTAAAGATGTGATTTTGGATAAATATGCTCGTTTGTACGAAATCCCTAATCAGCTCTCATTACTGGGACATGTAGTCACCTGCTATTGCTTAAGTTATCAAAATCATGATGATGGATTTTGGGATGAAAGTAATGATGAAAAGCAAATAAAGTGGCATTCAAATAGCTATAAGTATTTGAAAAAAATAAAAATATTTGAATACCCTTTTGCGTTGTTAAAAAAACTAAAAAGCGAAAAACCAGAGATGATTATTGCTGCCTCAGATATTCCACATATTATTATGGGTGCGTGGCTAGCAAAAAAATTAAATATTCCTTTTGTAGCTGATCTTTATGATAATTTTGAATCATATGGTCAAGCGCGTATTCCTTTATTTCGTCGCTTTTTTCATAAAGCGCTTGATACTGCTCAACTGATTACAACTACAAGCTATAGCCTTGCCGATAAAATAAAAATAGAACATCCTAGTGTTGCTCACATTGTACCCATGCCAAGTGTGATTAATAAAAGTTTATTTAAAGTTGGTAATCAGTCATATGCTCGGCAGGAACTGAATCTACCGCAAGATGCTAAATTAATTGGTACAGCAGGTGGCTTAACTAAAATGAAGGGTATTCATGATTTATTAAATGCTTGGGAAATTATTCGTACTAAACGAGAGGATATTTATTTAGTCCTTGCAGGACCAACTGAGATTGCTACTCCATTGCCTAATGATGACCGTGTAATATATCTTGGTTTACTTGCGCATGAAAAAATTCCAACATTATTTCAAGCTTTAGATGTTGGCGTTCTATGTATTCCTGATGATGAGTTTGGTCAGTATTGTTTTCCACAGAAGGCATATGAAATGCTGGCAACGGATCTAGCGATTGTTTCTACTGCTATAGGTGATATGTTGCCTTTAATCGGTGAACATAAGGCGTTATTATATTCTGCTGGAAATTACGAAGAACTAGCAGAAGCTCTATTAATACAAATTTCTGTGGAGTATAAACTAAATGTGCGTATTCCAGATTGGCAAGAGACGATTAAGATGATGAATCATTATTTGAATCAATAAGTTTTCCAAACTTGTAGCCTAAATTTTTCCAAGCGAATTGCGATGCAAAAAATTGACAATTTTTGGCCAGGTTATTTTCTTTTTGCAAAAAATTAATTATTTGTAATGTAAGTTTTTCATAGTCTTGGTTAGGAATTAAATAACCAGATTCTTCATTTTGCACAGCATCAACTATTCCTCCTGTTGCAAAAGCTATAGTTGGTAAGCCATACGAAGCAGCCTCAATAGCAACCATACCAAATCCTTCGGGATCATTTGGAATATGTTTTACAGGGAATACATGTATACTTGCCATATAGTAAAATTCCGTTAAAGCTTGTTCATCTACAGCTCCTGTAAAAATAATATGTTGATCAACCTTTATTTTTTTTGCTGCTTCGAGTAAATCTTCTTTATTTTGAAATTTATTGTTTAATGCATTATTTGCTGTATCGCCAATAATTAAAAGAACGCTGTCTGGACATTCTTGGACTATTTGCGGTAAGCAGTTTTGAATAAATTCTAATAGTCCTTTTCTTTCGGTAAGGCGCCCAACAGAAAGTAGAATTTTTTTATTATGGAGGCTAAATTTATCTTTTAATTTATTCGTGATATCTTCGTTTTTTTCTTTTGGTGGGAAATTTACACCTGGATAGATAATGGAGATTTTTGAGTCTTGAATTTTTTTGTCTAGTGCTAATTTTTTTGTGGGAGTACTATTGCAGATAATTGAATCTGCTGAGCGAATAAATGGAATCCATATTTTTTGGTATGCACGGCTATTGTTGCTTATATCTAGACCATGAAGATAAATAATGCTTTTTTTTCTAAAAACCTTGGCCCAAAAAACTACAATAGGTCCTGTTAAGCCGCTTCCTGCAAGTAGGACATCAGGTTTTTGTGATAAACAAATAAATAGTGCTTTAAAAAAAGCAAAGATCAAAAAAATAGGTAGGGGATTAAGTGCAACGCCATAAAATTTACATTGGATAGGTGCCTGTTTTTTGGCTTCAATATGACTTAATAAATGAACTTCATTTTTTTGGCCCAATTCATCTGCTATATGCCAATTGAGTCGTTCCATACCTCCAATGAGTGGTGGTAGGTTTCGAGTAATCATTAAAATTTTTTTTGTGTTCATTTTGAATAAACTAAAAAATATAGACTCTATTGTATATAATTTGTGGCGGTAAAAAAGTGATATAGTTTGTTATATTTAGACAAAAAATGACATGTATCAAAAAATTTTTAAAATAAGCTTATGATTTTTATTCAAAAATATTTGGCATGATTTTTGATGGCACAATATATGATTTGGTTATTTAGGAAATTAAAATGCAAAAAGGTTTTACATTAATAGAGTTAATGATTGTCGTGGCCATCATTGGTATTCTGGCTGCTATTGCTATTCCTGCATATCAAAATTATACAACACGCTCTCAGGTATCTGAAGCATTGGGTATGGCAAGTACTTATAAAGGGGAGATGATTTCTGTATTTGGTGATACGGGGTCTTGTCCAACGTCTTTGATAGAAATGGGGGTTATATCAACAGGACTAATTAATTCTAAATATGTACAAAGTATAAGCTTAAATATAACGTATCCTAGCGCAGTTTGTGCTTTTGAATTTACGTTTAATAGTTCTGGAATGAATGCGGGAGTTGCTGGTAAAAAACTCATTTTTGCAATGATGAATTATGCAGGAAATGGTTCAGCGCGTTGGGAGTGTGCATCAACGGAGATTAAGCAACTCTACTTACCCTCAGCATGTAAAGGCATTTAATAAAAAGCCCGCAACTGCGGGCTTTAAAATATCAAATCTGACTCTGAATATAATTTTCAACACCAACACTTTCAACTAAATCTAATTGTGTTGTTGTCCAATCCAACCATTCTTCTTCTTTCTCAAGAATTTCTTGGACTAAATCACGTGTTACATAATCCATGTGTGCTTCTGCTAAGGCAACAGCTTTTTGAATAGCTTCAATGTTTTCTTTTACTTTACGTACATCGCAGTTTAATACTTCAACTGTATGTTGGCCGATATAAAGTTTTCCTAAGTGTTGTAAGTTTGGCAAACCTTCTAAGAATAAAACACGCTCAATAATTTTGTCAGCATGCTTCATTTGGCGAATCGATTCTTTATATTCAGCTGAACCAAGTTGCTCAATTCCCCAGTCATTAAACATACGAGAATGTAGGAAATACTGGTTGATTGCAGTCAAATGATGGTAGAGCACCTGATTTAACTGATTAATTACATCACGATTGCCTTTCATTGCATTTGCTCCATCAAAGTTGCCAAAGTAAATAGACCTAGGCACTAAAAACTGTATTAAAAAATATATTAAACAAGATGGACTTAGATGGCGAGTACTTTATTGAACAGCAAATGAAAATCGCAATCAAAAACAATAGGGTCTAAAAAACAAACCCGCCTAGAGTCATGGCGGGGGAGGAGGAATAATCTTACGATTATTGATTTATCATTATGATTATTTGGTTTAAGCCGCGATTGCGAGTCTAGAGGCAATCATAGCAACTTCTTCACTAATGATTGCACGTGCTTCAGGTGCACAGCGACCACAGCAAGTACCAAGGTCAAGTAAGTCACGCACTTCGCGATAACTTTCAGCCCCATTGGTAATGGCATCTTTAATGTCTTGATCTGTAATACCACGGCACAAACAAACGTACATTTGACGACAACCACAGTGAATGAATAAGATAAGTAATATTATTGATAATTATTATCGTTTGTCAATTAAAATCATTTCATTTTTAATTTATGGTGATTGGGAATTTGAATAAAAAAAGACCACTCTATCGGTGGTCTTTTTTATAAGAAGGTATCTTATTGATTAATAACAACCACACCATCCATTTCCACTAAAGCACCTTTGGGTAGTGCTGCGACACCTAAGGCTGCACGTGCAGGATAGGGTTGAGCAAAATATTCGCCCATGATTTGGTTAACGAGTTGAAAATGAGAGAGGTCGGTAAGGAAAATATTTAATTTTGCAATATCTGCTAAAGTTCCACCAGCCGCTTCACAAACTGCTTTTAGATTATCAAAAACACGACGTACTTGTGCTTCGATGCCTTCAACCAACTCCATGCTATACGGATCTAAGCCAATTTGACCTGAAAGGTATAATGTATTTCCAGTTAAAATTGCTTGTGAATAAGTACCAATTGCAGCAGGTGCATTTTCAGTATGGATCACTTGGCGGGACATCATTTTCTCCTTGT
The DNA here is from genome assembly GCF_003024525.3 of Acinetobacter cumulans. GTDB lineage: Bacteria > Pseudomonadota > Gammaproteobacteria > Pseudomonadales > Moraxellaceae > Acinetobacter > Acinetobacter cumulans. Next base: position 405,278 of record NZ_CP035934.2, read on the forward strand.
AACATGGCATGCAAAATCAAGATCTCTTATGCAGTTGCGCATATTTAGGTCTGATCATGCACATTAACTTGCTTTCGATGTTTCTGCAAAATTGATAGGCTGTGCTAAACGTGAAATACGAGGGAAACCAAACAGCATACGTAAGTCACGAATAATTTTCGCAATTTGTTTTCGGTCATGCACGACAATATTAACGTATGTCTTTCCTTCGTGTGTACGAACAGATTCTACCCCTACTTTTTCTTTACGGCATTGATAGATTAATTCTGAAATTTGCTCGTCCGTCATGCTCATACTAATACAAAGGAAAGCACTAAAGCTAATATCTTCAATTTCTTCAGCATTCCATTGTAAAGGCATGATGTTTTCAGGATGCATGTGTTGCTCATGTAGGAGGTTGTGACAACGTGAGCGGTGCACAATCAAGCCTCTACGTGATAAATGCCCTTGAATTTGATCACCAAGCACAGGGTTGCAACAGTGTGCATATTTAACATCTACACCTTCAGTGCCCTGAATAAGGCGATCTGAGCCAGTAGAGCTATGCGTTGAATCTTGTGCAAACAAATGATTAGCAACCAATTGTGGTAATAAATCACCCACAGCAATTTGTTCAAATAGCTGATTTTGATCTGCAATATGGCGCCAATTTAAAATATCTTGCCAATCTTCTGTAGTGAGATCGTTCACAGAGCGATTAAATAATTTGAGCGCTCGGTTGAGGGCTTGTTGCCCAACCAGACGTTGTTCATCTAAATCTTGATCACGCAAAATATTTTGTAGTGCACGACGTGCTTTTTGCGTATTAATAAAACTTAGCCAATCGGGGTTAGGCGTAGCGAGTACATCCGTGATGATTTCAATGACTTGACCACTCATGAGTGGTGTTGATAATGGCTTTGTTTCACCATTAATTTTTGCACCTACAGCATGGTTACCTAAAAATAGGCTGGCTGAGTACGCGAAATCAACTGCAGTTGCCCCTTGAGGTAATTCGTGTAAATGACCTTGTGGGGTATAGACCCAGATTTTTTCTTGATGAAGATAATCTAATAATTCACTAAAAGTTGTTTTAGCACATTCCCCATCAACTAATACGTTGAGGTTTTGCATAGATGCTTGAATAGCTGAGCGACAGGCTTGGGGTGCATTTTCACCTAAAACCACGCCAAAACGCGCTGCTTTACGCATTAACTCAGTCTGAATAGTGAGTGATAGAATCGTTTTTTCACCTTTCAAACGCATCATTAAGGATTGATTGCCACCGGGGAGTGGGCGACGAATATGATCGGCATAATGAAGTACTTGAAAACTATCTCGAAGGATTTCTGCAATACGGTCACAGTCTGCAATGCTTTGTAGAATAATTTCAAATGCATGGCTATGAGTTAGCTCTTGCAAATCGATGTCATTTTTAACGAAGTGGCGTAAGAGCTCAATATTGTTATTTTTCTTTTTAATTCGGCCGGCGATGTGGTGTTCTTGGAGTAGGGTGTTGAGGTTGTTTTCCCATTTGGTTTGGTATTCACAACGTTTTGGTTTGGTCTGTGCTAGAGCGACTTGGACGTTGTTATACATGTCGAGGTCTAAATTTTGATAACACAGATGCTCTAGATTGTCCGCCATTTCATTCATACCAACAAGGCGGGCCATGGGTACAAAAATTTCAAAAGTTTCGTTGGCAATACGGGCGCGCTTATCGGGACGTAATGCGCCAAGTGTAGTCATATTATGATAGCGGTCGGCTAATTTAATAATAATGACACGTGGATCTTGTAGGGTGGCTTGCAGAATTTTACGGAAGGACGCGGCTTTATTGTATTCTTTATCACTGGATTGGCTCAGCTTGGTTACGCCATTCACCAGCTCTGCAACGGTTTTGCTAAATTTTTCGCTAATATCTTCTTTGCTAAAATCGGTGTCTTCAATGACGTCATGCAAAAGCGCAGCCATCAGTGTTTCTGAGTCCATGCGCATGTGGGCCAAAATACAACTGACCGCGATAGGATGCAGAATATAGGGTTCACCGCTTTTACGTGTAATGCCATCATGCGCGATGTCGGCATAGTCGCAAGCTTCAAGCACACGTTCGACATCACTTTCTGGTAGATAAGCGTCGATAATGATTTTCAGCTGTTGCTTGGCTTGACTGACCTCTGGGCCTGGCATAAAACACCTTTTACTACTAAATTTTACAAATGAAACGGTTAATCCTCTAATGAAATGCATATTGCATGACTTGTCAATTTATTCATTCAAGAAAATGAAAAAAACCAACATCTGCACAGCATTTCTATCTGTTTATTTATAACTGTTATTGGTCAAATATAAAAGCATGAACATAAAAAAGCCTAGTTAAAAACTAGGCTTTTTTACATCAATCTATAATTATTGGAAAGAAAAACCATCCAAGTTAAGATCGTTTGCTGAAAGTGCAAGATCAAGGCTTGAAGTTTGGTAGTCTTGATCGCGTTGCTTTAGAATCTCTTTAGATACATGGCCTTCAGCAATTTCACGAAGTGCAACAACAGTCGGCTTATCATTGTCCCATTCAACAGTAGGTTCAATGCCTTGACGTGCTAATTGACGCGCGCGTTTGCTTGCCACTAGTACAAGCTCAAAGCGGTTGTCTACATGGTCTAAACAATCTTCAACGGTTACGCGTGCCATAAGAAATCTCGTTTGAATAATAAATTTTAACAGACTGTGCAGTATAAGAGTCTTTGGCTATAGACTCAAGTTTTAATCACAACGAAGTCGGAGTAATTAGCTTTTGAATCAACTCTTGGTGTCGATTGGCTTGTTGATTCAGCACCAAACGGTTCGCAATAATGACAGCTTCTAGATCATGCAGGGCTTTGTTAAAGTCATCATTAATAATGACATAGTCAAAGTTTGTATATTGTTGCATGTCTTCTACTGCGCAACTTAAGCGATGCTCAATGACTTCGACAGAATCTGTACCGCGGTTAGATAAGCGTTGACGTAAGTCAAATTGGCTTGGCGGTAAAATGAAAATTTGTTTTGATTCAGGAAAAAGCTTACGAACTTGCTCTGCACCTTGCCAGTCAATTTCGAGCAAGACGTCGTGACCTTTCTCAAGTTGTTCTTTTACAGTTTGTTGCGCAGTCCCGTAATAGTTGCCGAATACTTCTGCATATTCAATAAAGCCACCTTTCGCAACTAAAGCCAAGAAATCATCTTTGTTTGAGAAATGATAGTGAACACCATCGAGTTCACCAGGGCGTTGGCCACGAGTGGTATGAGATACAGAAACATGTAAGTTGTTTACACGTTCGAGTAGGGCTTTAACGAGGGATGTTTTGCCTGTTCCTGACGCTGCAGAAACGACAAACAAGAGACCCGACATGATATTTTTCCTGATATGATAAAATATCTTCTCTATTTTAGAGCAGACACGCTTTAAACTAAAGAGTTAGACATCTATTGTTTACATTTATTTCAGTTGAATATCCAAATTATTGAATGGGCATTGAGGATTCTATGGAAATTGTTTTAGCCAATCCACGCGGTTTTTGTGCTGGTGTTGACCGTGCCATTGCGATTGTCAATCGGGCTTTAGAATGCTTTAACCCGCCCATTTATGTGCGCCATGAAGTGGTACATAACAAATTTGTGGTGGATGATCTTCGTCAGCGTGGCGCCATTTTTGTTGATGAGCTGGATGAAGTTCCTGATGACAATATTGTGATTTTTAGCGCACATGGTGTCTCAAAAGCGGTGCAACAGGAAGCTGAGCGCCGTGGTCTAAAAGTCTTTGATGCGACATGTCCTTTAGTGACCAAAGTACATATTGAAGTCACCAAGTATGCTCGAGAGGGTGTCGAAGCCATTTTAATTGGTCATGAAGGGCATCCAGAAGTTGAAGGGACTATGGGGCAATATGACACCAAACAAGGTGGTTCTATTTATTTAGTTGAAGATGAAGAAGATGTTGGCGCTTTAGAAATTAAAGATCCATCACATGTGGCTTTTGTAACGCAAACGACTTTATCAATTGATGATACTGCAAAAGTGATTGATGCTTTACGTGAAAAATTCCCACAAATTCAGGGTCCACGTAAAGATGACATTTGCTATGCAACTCAGAACCGTCAAGATGCAGTGCGCGATTTAGCGACACAATGTGATGTGGTATTGGTGGTAGGTTCACCAAATTCGTCAAATTCGAATCGCTTGCGTGAGCTTGCTGAACGTATGGGTAAGCATGCTTATTTGGTCGATAATGCAGAGCAATTGCAAAAAGATTGGTTTGAAGAAAATTCAAAAATTGGGGTGACTGCTGGTGCATCTGCGCCTGAAATTTTAATTAAGCAAGTGATTCAACGATTACAGGATTGGGGGGCAAAAGCGCCGCAGGAATTGGCTGGTCGGGAAGAAAATATTACCTTTAGTTTACCGAAAGAGTTACGTATTCCTGTAACACAAGCTTAAAGTGTTAATTATTTAACATTCTGATATTTTTAAATATTTGACAGATAATTGCTTTTTAGCAATTATCTGTTTTTTTATACCTTTTATCCCTATTTGTAATTGATTTGTACGTGAACACGCTATGATTTGTAATAGGGTATTGGTTTTTGAGTCTTTGGGGTGTGCATGTATAAAAGTAAGGGATTTACTCTTATAGAACTAATGGTCACGATTGCAATATTAGCAATAATTGCAACAATGGCAGTACCTTCTTTTAATTCTATGGTCTTAAATCAAAATTTGAAGAAAAGTACAAATACATTGACTCAAGAGATTAAAGCAGCAAGAACTAAGGCAATTTTGGAGAAAAGACAAATTACTTTAAAGTTAGCGTCTTCTGCCAATAATGCACCGACGATTTTAAATTGGATGCAAGAAGGTAAGGTTGCTTTAAAGACTCCAGCGAATGATGAGCTTAAATTTGATGGAAATGGCGTACTTGTGAGTACATTTTCAGTTGTTGAATTATGTAAAACTTCAGGTGCTTCAACGACTAATCCGACAAGTTCTAAAAAAATAACATTAACTAAATTTGGTCAAATTGAAAAAATTGAAGATGGGAGTTGTCCATGAGCGCAAGATCATCACAAAAGGGTGTTGGTATGGTTGAAGTTTTGGTGGCGCTCATTATTTTAGCTATTGGTGTCTTGGGTTATGTGATGTTGCAGGTCCGGGCAATGGAGGCAACGGTAGAAGGTACTCAGCGTATTCAAGCAATTAATATTGCACGAGATCTTGCTGAGCGCGTGAGAGTGAATCGTACTGCTTGGGATGGTACAACAAACACTTATTTAACAGAACTCGCAGGTACGCAATCGCGTGCTAGTACGACTCCAGACTGTGCATCTTCAGCTTGCAATGAAGCTCAACTTGCTGATTTTGATGTGGCTGAAATATCAACATATGCGATGCAGTATGGCATGACGTTGGGGATGTCTGCTTGTCCTAATACAACAGGGCGACAATGTTTATTTGTTGCTTGGGGAAGTACTTTGCCTACAAATAGTAGTTCTAATGCGAATTCCTGTGTGAATGGAAATGCATATAGAGCAAATTCAACGTGTGTAATGATGGAGGTTTACTAAATGAAAAAGCAAACCGGTTTCACACTCGTTGAGTTAATGATTTCGATTGTTCTTGGGCTGATTATCGTTGCTGCTGCACTTTTACTATTTCTAAGTGGTCAACGTAACGTTGCGATGCAAAAAAATACGACAGATTTACAAGATGACCAGAACTTTGGCTTGAACTACATTGCAAAAAATATTCGCAAAGCTAATTTAAATAGCCCTTCAGCCAGCTTGAGTAATACTTCTAACTTCTCTGGTATTGTTTTTAGTTCAGCGAATGTTAGTAATAAATTAGTCTTGAATACTAATTTTAATAGCAAATTTGTAACGGCAAATATTAGTACTAACACCAGTAATATGCGTATAAAAAATGCTACAACAACTCCTGCAAGTTTTGAAGATGCAGTGAATGATCAATTGGTCATTCAATATCGACCTACTGAAATAGGTGGTTATGATTGCGAAGGGAAAGTAATTGATAGTACCAATATTTATATTTTAGAACGTTATTTTGTACGCACTGATACGAATGGTAGTGGTACAGATGCTGAAAAGTCAGCATTGGCTTGTGCATCAAGTCGGTACTCATCAGGACTAACTGTAGCAACAGCGTTAGAGTCTTCAAATACAGCGGGTTTGTATGGTAGTGGTGAAATTATTATGAAGCGTGTTGATTTATTTCGTGTCCGCTTCCTAGTACAGGATACAAGTGGAAAGAAGTATATGACGGTGCTTGATTATAATGCACTTACGACAACTAAACCTCGTATTCTTGCCGTACAGTTAGGTGTGATTGCAAGAGCACAAGATACAAGCGTTGAGCGAGCAGTATCAACTTCGCAAGAGTTTTCAATGTTTGGGCAGACTATAACTCAAAAAACAACCTTTCCGAATCGTTATGTTAGAACACCGATTATGCAAACTGTTGCGTTAAGAAATGCTTTAGGGAGTCGCTCATGATAAGAAATCAACGGGGTGCGACGCTTATTATCGTCTTGGTTTTACTTGTTGCAATTACTGTCATTGGAAGTTTGGCTATTCGCTCTAGTGTTTTATCACTAAAGGTTTCAACATTGAGCCAAGCGCAACAGTTGCTTTTGCAAAACTCAGATGCTGCATTATTTAAAATTGAAGATCCTGACCAGTTAATGAGAAATATGGCCTTAAACGGAATGTTTGGTTATATCAAGGGTGAAGATAATGTTGGTAAAGAATTAGTATTTTGTTTTAAATCTGGTAATACCAATTTTTTTAGTCTTACAAATTCAAGTCTAATTAGTTGGAATGGCACATCTATTAAAAATGATGGTTTGAGTAGTGGTGGTTTTTGTAAGGTTGAAAGCGGTTTTTTTACCTCGGGTCGTAGTGCTGTAATTACGCAGATTGCTGTAAAAGCCATGGATACAAAGGATGCAGTAGATTTCCAATATATGCAAAAGGGAACTGATCCTGAGTCTTCAAAAAAAGATCCTGCTCAGATGTATACAATTTATGCAACGTCGATTTTTCCAAACTTAAGTGCCTCAACATTAAGTTCTACCGACTTAAATAGCAAAATTAATGCATGTTTTAATTCACGTTTTAATAGCATCCCAAGTACTAAGCAAGGTGAATTGGATGTTGATATTGCGACTGCTAATGGCAAGATTAATGACCCAGCAACATCAGCAGCAGATAAAGCCACTAATGAGGCTACAAAAGCAAACTTACAATTGTCAAAAGTCACAGTTTCAAGTTGCTTATCAAATTTAGGTGTACCTACCCATACACAAGTTGCCAATTATGCTTTGACGCAGACATTAAGCAAATAATGAGGACATGAAAATGAAAACCAAAAAATATAAACAAGGTTTAGTAACAGGTTTAACTGCTCTCTCAACTGCAATGTTGTGTCAAACAGCAACGACTTATGCCAGTGATATTGAGATTTATAAAGCGCCGACAAATGGTGGTGCGACATTAATGTTTGTGCTGGATTTATCTGGATCTATGTCACAGTCAATAGATAAGTCGGTGCAACGAGATTTTTTTGGAACAAATACAAGTTGTACCAGTGAGAGCTTAGTTGTTCGTAGTGTTTTAGGGGGAGTGAATTATGACTTTAATGGTTCATATTGTTATATCAATGAGAGCACGTTTGGTGGATTAAGTACTACTAGGCGAGCTCAAATTACTTCACAAGTTGAAGCGAAGAACTGTTTGAAAGAGAGTCGTGATTTCGGAGGTTGGGAGTGGAAATGGGTTGGATGGGAGTTGAAGAAAGTTTGGGTTTCACAGCTTCAGCAAGCCTATAGTTGCCCTGACCGTGTAACAATGTTAAAGCGGAGCTTATTTGATTTAATTGCTGGAAATTCTTCTGTCGATGGTGGGAAACTTGCTACAGAAAATACTCCTTTACCGCCAACATCATCAATTGGTCTTACAACATTTCGAAATTCTACTCCTGAAATTAAGTCAAACCCACTGGTGTTGAATTCTGAAAATAGAGGGGCATTATTGAATGAAATAAAAACTTGGAGTGCTACAGGTGGTACGCCTATTGCGCGTGCGTATGCTACAGGTATATCAGGATTATTTGATCATATATCAAGCCCTAATACTGAAACTGCTTGTGCTGGGTACGGTGTGTATTATCTAACGGATGGTGATCCGTCCGGAGATAACCCATCATCAGCTAAAACTACATACAATGCGAAAGTGCGTAATACGTTTGCTTTAACTGATACGCAGTGTACGGGCGGAGATTCAGATTCGTGGTCATGTGTGCAATCTATGGCTGCAAACTCTCAACAGAAAAAAAATAATAGCAATGTAGAGATTAAAACAGCAGTTGTAGGTTTTGGTACAGCTTTTAACTTTTCAAATTCAAATGGTCAGAGTGTAATTTATAATCCAACGACAACTTATACTGATGATACATTAAGTCAATCTTTCTCAGGAAATACACTTGCTGCAGCAAAAGCTGCTGTTGCTGGTAAAGGCGGTTGGTATAGTGCATCTAATACCAATGATATTGTTAATAGTGTGACCAACTTTGTAAATTCTATTAAAATTCCAATCCCAGCGATTACTACAGGTACATCTGCTATTCCGCAAGATGTTTTGAATACCTCAGTTATTCAGCCTTATGCATATTTCCCACAATTTCAACCAAAACCTTCTGAAGACTTTCGTGCTTGGACGGGTAATCTAAAAAAATATAATGTTTCTGGTGGTATCTTAAAAGATAAAAATAATACCGCTTTATTTAGTAGTGCTAGTGTTTTAAATACGGCTAATGAAGATTTATGGACGCCAAATTATGCTACAAATACGACGTTGACGGCTAATCAGCAAAGCTTAAAAGCATTAGGTGGCCTGCTAAGTCGTTTAAATCTTCAAAAAACGGGTTCAAGCTTAAACCGTAAAGTATTTACCAGTAATGGCACAACATTAACTGCTGTTAATGAAGACTATATTAAAGCCGATCCAACTAACCGTGGCTATTACTTAGGTTTGCTTGGTTATGACATTACGGCTGCTCAAGTACAAGGGTTAACTTCTAACTTTGATCTAAGTCAACTGCCTCAAACAACCAGTGAACTACGTCAAATTGGCGCTGTAATGCATTCAACGCCTGTATTACTTACTCAAGCAGGTAAAGTTTCTTATGTGGCAGCCCAAGCGGCTCAAGCAGCAACAGCAACAACTGCTGCTGTGGCCGCACGAGATGCATATATGGATACAACCAATAGGGATGACTATATCTTATTTGGTACAACGCAGGGCGTGTTGCATGTTGTAAAAGCTGGGAAGTCAGATGAGATAACGACTGTTGGAAACACTGCAGGGCAAGAAGTCTTTGCATTTGTGCCGCAAGAAATGCTGGCAACCCAAGGAAAAGCATTTTTAGATCCACCGCAAACGGTAGATGCAACTAATACTAGTTCAAATGGTATGAATCATTTGTACTATGGTGTTGATGGTGCTTGGACAGCTCATACTGAATATGTATATAACACGGCAGATGAAACGTTTAAGGTTTACGACTCTGCTACAAAGTTTGGTAAACAATGGGTGTATGGCGGACTGCGGATGGGGGGGCGGAGTTATTATGCGTTAGATTTGACCAATATGGACTCACCTACTGTTAAGTTCCGCATTAACCCAGTGAATAGTAGTGTCGATGGTTTCGCAACTCCATCAAGTACAGCTGAAACGGCACGTTATGCAAACTTAGCAAAAATGGGGCAAAGCTGGTCAAAACCGACCATTGCTAATGTGCAATGGAAAGGCAAACGCCGTTTAGTGATGTTTGTTGGTGGTGGATATGATCCTGGTTATGAAACCTTTAACTATAATCAGACAAACGGCATGGGTGCTGGCGTTTATATGTTTGATGCCAACACAGGTGAGTTTTTATGGTCGACTTATGATGCTGTAAAAACACCTGCAACAGCAGGAACAACACTCATTGGAGATGGTGATTACCTAAAATACAGTGTCGTAAGTCAAATTAAAGGGGTTGACCGCGATGGTGATGGCGATGTAGATCATCTTTATTTTGGCGATTTAGGTGGTCAGGTTTTCCGTGTAGATTTAAATAGCACACATGGTGCTACAGATACTGTAGCTAATTATGCATCTCAAATCACACGAATCTATAATGGTCATGTAGATGGTGGTGTAAGCCCACGCTTCTATGAAATGCCTGCTTTTACAGTGTATCAAGGAACTGGTGGTCTATTTGCAGTAATCAGTATTGGTTCAGGGAATAGAAGTACGCCACTATTAGGTAAGCAAGTGAACGGTGCGTATATTGTAAACGGTGAAACAACAGCATTAAATACGACTTTAACAGATGATGCTATATATAATATTTATGACACTGTAGTTACGACAAAGACCCCTGCTACAGCAACACTGGGAACAAGTCCTACGCGAACTAATCTTTTTGCGATTACCAATAGTAATCGTGAATTAAATGCAATTACATCAGGACAGACTGCCCCTGCAAATTTGGCTGCTAATAAAGAGACTTCGAACTACAAAGGCTGGTATTACGCGTTTACCTCAAGTACAGGGCGTAAAGCAATTGAAAAAGTTCAAGGTGATTTAATTGCAATTGATAATGATTTATATGTAAGTACATTTAATGCAGAGGGCACTGATTCAACGGCAAGTTGTGGGGCTGGTATTTATGGTACGAGTCGTGCGCACCGTTTCTGTATGCCGTATGGTCAATGTCAAAATACAGATAATGTGACTGGTAATACCTTGGAATTAGGTAAAGGACTATTAGGTATTACAATGGGACCAGGTTCTGATCCAACATCTCGCCGCGTTATCGCATCTTTAGGCGTTTTACCATCAAGTAATAAAATTACAGGTACAATCTACAGAGCAAGTAATCAGCTAATCCCACAAAGTTGGTATGAAAAGAACTAGGATGAAGTGTAAATGATGAGACATTGGAAAGGTTTTACACTTCTGGAAATGATGATTGTAGTGATGATTGTTGGAATCGTCGCTGCAATTGCATTGCCAAGTTATCAAGTTTTTGTGCGCAAGTCGCAAGAAAGTAATGTGCAGCAGGAAATTCAAAAAATTGTCAAAGATTTAGAGCATCAAAAATCAAGGCAGTTTAATTATTTAGGCTATGTACTCTCTCCTGATCCGTTGTATTTGCCTTATGGTGCAACAGCAACTACGGCTAAATACAAAATAGAAGTAATGGATGGTGATGATCCAACGAAAAAATTGAATGCAACCACTCCACCACTAGGGCGGAATTGGGTTATTCGAGCATTGGCTACAGACGGTAAGCTATATAGTTATTTAATCAATAGTAGTGGTGCAAGTTGTAAAAATAAAACGTATGCGAATGTAACATTCACTGCGTGTGGTACGGGGGAAGAGACATGGAAGTTGCCTTGAAGCAGAAAGGTTTAACACTTGTTGAATTAATCGTTGTGATTGCAATTTTAGGGATTATTGCGGCCATTGCTTATCCGTCATATAAAAATGCAGGGCAAAAAACGAAGCGTGTTGAAGTCCAAACTGAATTGGTTAATATTGCGGGGCAATTGCAACGATTTAAAATGGCAAATTACTCTTTTACACCGAATGGTACGGCGGTAACCCTTGCCAATCTGGGGTATACCGTAAATGCAAGTGGTGAATACAGCTTTGCACCAAATCAACAAGCAACTTATATCATCACTTTAAATGCAGTGACAGCCAATACATGGAGATTGTCTGCTCGACCTGTAGGTGGGCAATTGGGGAATGGTTATTTAGGTTTAAACCAAGCTGATATGCGGTGTTGGAGTAGTTCTGATGTAATGTGGTGTGATCCTAACTCCTCAACGAGTTGGACGAAACAATCACCATAACAATTGAACCAAATTCAAAACTGTGGATAAGTGAATATTAACCTTTCCCTTTATATGATTTTAGCGTAAAATATCGCCCTCTATGAAAGGGGTTTGAAGTGTATCGATGGTCGGTACAGGGATAATCCGTAAAAACTATAAGGTTGTATCATGGTAGTTATTCGTCTTGCACGCGGTGGTGCTAAAAAACGTCCGTTCTATCAAATCATTGTGACTGATAGCCGTAATGCACGTGACGGTCGTTTCATCGAACGTATCGGTTTCTTCAACCCTACAGCTCAAGGTAAAGCAGAAAAACTTCGTTTAGATGCTGACCGTTTTGCTCATTGGGTATCTCAAGGCGCTCAACCGTCTGACCGTGTTGCTTCTTTAGCTGCTCAAGCTAAAAAAGCTGCAGCTGCTGTTTAATACGGTAGTAGCTTGCCCATGACACCAACACAGAATGTTCCAGAAGATCGTATTCAGATTGGACAGCTACGTTCAGCTTATGGATTAAATGGGTGGCTCTGGGTCTATTCCAATACAGAACCTATGAGCAACATCTTTGACTACCTGCCTTGGTACATTGAAACCAAAGCGGGTTGGCAAACAGCAGATGTAAAACGCTGGAAACCACATGGCAAAGGCTTAGTTGTTGCGCTGAAAGGGGTCTTGGACCGCACTGCAGCAGACAACTTGGTCGGCGCAAATGTTTGGATTTCTAAATCGCAACTGCCTCAAGCAGGCGTGGACGAGTATTATTGGTCTGATTTAAAAGGCTTAACAGTGTTAGGTCTAAATGAAGAAGAGCAAGAAGTGAATCTTGGTCAAATCCACGAATTGTTTGAAACAGGTGCTAACGACGTGATGGTAGTTCGCGCTACTGCTGACAGTATCGATAGCGAAGAGCGTATGATTCCATGGCATAAAGATGTGGTACAGCGAGTTGATCTCGAAGCTGGTCGTATCTACGTGAATTGGGGCGTAGATTATTAATCCTTAAAGGATTGACGCAGCAGGAAAATAGAGGAGTCTGCGATGTTTTTTGCAGTCATAACGCTTTTTCCTGAAATGTTTGAAGCGATTACAGCCTACGGTATTAGCGGGCGCGCAGCAAAGAAAGAGATAGTACAAGTCCATTGTATTAATCCTCGTGAATTTGCTGAGGGCAATTACAAACGAGTGGATGAACGTCCATTTGGTGGTGGCCCAGGTATGGTGATGATGGCTGAGCCTTTGGCAAAAGCAATCCACCGTGCTAAAGAGCTTGCAACGCAAGCGGGTGCAGTTCGTGTTCCTGTGGTGTATATGTCACCACAAGGGCAAACCTTAAATGAACCAGCAGTACAAGACTTTGTCGAATATGACGGACTGATTGTGCTCTGCGGTCGTTATGAAGGAGTCGATGAGCGTTTGATCCAAAAATATGTTGATCAGGAATGGTCCATAGGGGATTACGTTTTATCTGGCGGTGAACTCCCTGCGATGGTTTTATTGGACAGTATTATTCGGAGACTTCCGGGTGCAATGTCTGATGAGCAATCACACGTACAAGACTCTTTTGTGGATGGTCTTTTAGATTGCCCACAATATACCAAGCCAGATCATTTTGAAGGTTTGAATGTGCCTGAAGTTTTAAAATCTGGGCATCATGCAAATATTGAAAAATGGCGCTTTTTGCAGCGTTATCAACGGACACTTGAACGTCGGCCAGAATTGGTTGAAAAAGTAGAGTTGAGTAAGCAGCAAAAAAAATGGCTGAAAGATTCCAAGATTTAAAATTTTTTAAATCTTATTATTAGGCTCTTTATATTTTGAAGCGGTCAAGTATAAAGGGAAAGTCAATCGGGTCTATGCGCTTTAGCCTCTAGCCCCAGTGGATCTCAGACCTCTTCTGGCCCACACAAATTGGAGATACCCCATGAGCGGTAAGCATCCTTTAATTCAAGCAATTGAAAACGCACAACTTAAACAAGATATTCCAGCTTTTGCTCCAGGTGACACTGTAGTTGTTCAAGTAAAAGTAAAAGAAGGTGAGCGTGAACGTCTTCAGGCATTTGAAGGTGTTGTAATTGCTAAGAAAAACCGTGGTTTGAACTCTGCGTTCACAGTACGTAAAATTTCTAGCGGTGTTGGTGTTGAGCGTGTTTTCCAAACTCACTCTCCAATCGTTGCTGGTATCGAAGTGAAACGTCGTGGTGATGTTCGTCGTGCTAAACTTTACTACCTACGTGAATTGTCTGGTAAAGCTGCGCGTATTCGCGAAAAATTACCAGCTCGTAAAGTTAAAGCTTAATTTTAAGTTTTATACGAGTGAAAAAAATGCGCCATCTGGCGCATTTTTTATTTCAATATTTTATAAGCCTTGTAATTTTAAGCGATTCGCGTGTTGTCTAAATACCGCAACGGGGTCTGGTGCAAATAACCCTTTTAAGCCGAGCACTTGATTGACTTCATCGAAATGGTTCCATTTATAGTCATCACGAACGGTCAGGCCTAATTTACTACTACAACGACTGACTAAGCCATCATTGGGTTGGCCACTAAAGGCAATTGGACCCAAGGCTGTAAAAATTGTGTCTGGGTCAAGTAAATTGGTGGTATTCGAAACGCCCGTCCAAGAATAAAAGCGAATACCGTTGGCGAGGCTAGCTCCATCACTGCAGGCCGTCGTTGGCATGCCCAGTGGGAACTTGGCATTAAATTCAGCGACACCTTGTTTAGCCATACTATAAATTGAAGCTTTAAAATTAGAAGGTAAGTTTGACTGCTGTGCCCAATTAATGACAGGTGTCATGAGTGCATCCATTACAATGCCTAAAGTCCCATTTAGAATAGGGACACTTTGCACTAAATCTGCTACAGGAGAGCCATTATTAGTTCCTGCAATGGAGGTCACGGAAGCCACTAAATCAGGTCGTACACCTGCAATATAACGTGCAGTTGGGCCACCATGACTATGACCGATTAAGTTCACTTTAGGTTTTCCTGTAATGGCAATAACCTCTTCCACTTGGTCTAAGAGTTGTTCACCACGAACTTCGATCGACTCGAGTGGTGATATTTGAGAGGCATAAATTGTGGCATTGTGACGTGCGAGGTCTGGTAAGACTTGATACCAATAATCGAGCCCAAAAGTTGCACCGCCTAAGCGGTTAAAGCCGAACATACCATGTACCAGCAAAATCGGATATTTGGTTTCTGCATAATGATCAATTTTTGTTGTGGGCGGAGCTTGTTGTATGCCTGCAGTTGCATGTGCAGCATTTAAACTTAAGCAACTCAAGAGAAGGGTACAGACTATTTTTCCATTCATGGACGGATTCCTTTTTTAACTTTTTTTGTTTTCAATGATGCGTTCAGTTGGGTGGTAGGCGGGGCTGAATTTTTGCTGCATGGATAGAGGTGCAAAAATTATATGTGTGGCTGAGCTATTTGTTTAAATATGTTAGCCACGACATTGCCCCCATTCTTGTTATAAACCTTGCAGTTTTAAGCGATTGGCATGTTGACGGTAAATATCGACTGCGCTCGGTGCGAAAATACTCTTTAAGCCCAACACGTGGTTGATTTCGTCAAAATGATTCCATTTATAGGTATCTCGGATCACTTTACCAAAGCGTGCATCACAGCGTGCTACGACACCATCATTGTCGCCACCGTTATTAATTAACAGTGAAGCTGTAGCGGCAATATAATCGGATGGGTCTAATACGGTATTGAGTGCGTTATTTCCCATAAAGGAGTAATTATAAATGCCAGCTGTGCTGTATGCGCCTTCAGCACAATATGCTGTAGGAACACCAGCAGGGAAGCGTTGATTAAAGGCGGCTGAGCCAGCAATACTTAAGCTTTTGAGGGCGGCTTTTGAGTCATGGGGGAATTCAGTTGGGTTAAGACCTTGTGCAAATGTAATCACAGGCGAGACTAAACTATCGAACACGGCACGGACTGGATATTCTAATGGCGTGTTTTCAATATTTAACACCAGATCTGCAATTTTGGCGCCTTGATTGGGGGAGGCAATGGTGGTCAGTGAGGCAACTTTATTGGGTGCAACGCCTGCAACATAGCGTATAGATTGCCCTCCATGTGAGTGACCAATTAAGTTCACTTTGGGCTGGCCTGTTAGAGCAATAATTTCATCAACCTGCTGGAGTAATTGTTCCCCACGGATCTCGCTTGAATTCATGGGTGAAACAGATGTAGACCAGACATTGCCACCATTACGCGCAAGGTCGGGTAAAATTTGATAGAAATAGTCGACGCCAATAACACTACCGAAACCAAATAAACCATGTGCAAAGACCATTGGATATTTGGTTTGAGCATAGTTGCTGATCTGGGTTTTAGCGCTGGTTTGTTGCGTAGCTGAAGCTGCATAGGTTGGGCTATATGCAATACTAGTGCATAAAGTAAGGCATAGCAGACTTCCTTTGATTTTCTGGTTCATGTCACATCCTTTATTTTTGTTTTGATCTGACAGAGGATGTTGTTACACACTCAGTAAGCATGGTGCTTATGGCGTGTTGACAATACATCATGTCAAAAACAGTATAGGCTGAAAAACAATTAATAATGTGATCTAGTCGACAGAATGCAAAAGTGAAATGTAAATAAAATAAAGAAGCCCAACATGAGGGTTGGGCTTGCGGATTGCTTAAAATATAAGTCTTTATAAACCCTGAAGTTTTAAGCGGTTGGCATGTTGGCGATAAACATCAACAGGATCTGGTGCGAATAAAGCTTTTAAGCCGAGTACTTGGTTAACTTCATCTAGATGGTTCCAATTGTAATTATCACGAATGGTTTTACCAAACTTTGCGCTACATTTAGACACTAAGCCATCATTGTCTTTTCCGCCATCAATGAGCAATGCAGTAACTTTGAGTGCAGAGTCTAAATCTAAAACATTGGTGACTTGACCTACACCTGTAAATGAATAGTTGTAGATGCCTTTTTCTACACTATTACCATCACCACATGCAGTTTTAGGTAGGCCAAGCGGGAATTGGGCATTAAATTTGGCTGAGCCTGCTAAGGTTAAACTACTTCCTCCAGCTAAAGCATCATGTGGATAGCTATTTGGGTCTAAACCTTGTGCCCAAGTAATGGCTTTGGAAACAAAATTCACTGCGCCAACCAATGGCCCTTCAATTGGAGTACCTTCTGCTTTTAAAATCAGGTCCGCCACTGGAGAGCCCTGATGTGGGCCAGCAATACTGGTCAGTGATGCCACGACGTCAGGACGTACCCCAGCGACATAGCGAATTGTTGGGCCACCGTGTGAATGACCGAGCAAATTGACTTTTGATGCACCAGTTAAAGCACGAATTTCAAGGACTTGCTGTAAAAGCTGTTCACCGCGAACTTCCGTTGAGTTAAAAGGGGATACTCGTGTTGCCCAGACATTGGCACCATTACGCGCTAAATCAGGCAAAATTTGATAGAAATAATCCATTCCTAAAGTGTCAGTACCAATACTAATAAAACCGCCCATCCCATGGTTAAAAACAATAGGATATTTTGTTTTGGCATAGCTAGAGCTGACTTTACTTTCAGTCACTTGAGTGGCCTGAGTCGCCATTGCACTGTTGATGCAAAGTAAAGAAATGAGACTCGCGGATAAAATTTTAAATTTCATATTGTGATCATCCTGCATGGTTTTTTAGTTTTATAAATCTGACAATTCAATTTGTCATGAATATAAAAGCAGTCGTAACAATGATTTGCAAACGATGCTGGATGATCGTTTTAGAGAGTTGTAACAATTATTAACAACGTAAAAAACAGACAAAAAAAAGCCCCTGAATTATTTCAGGGGCCTGATTGTCATGCTTATAAACCCTGAAGTTTTAAGCGGTTTGCATGTTGACGATACAATGCAACAGGGTCTTGAGCAAAGACACCAGTTAAACCAAATAGCATATTTGCTAAGTCGGTGTGGTTCAGTTTGTAGCTGTCGTTAATGACTTTACCCATGTATGCGCTACAACGTGACACCATACCGTCGTTGTCTTTGTTGCCATAAGACAATGGCCCTAACTGCATAAGGATTGTGTCTAAATCAAGTAGGTTGGTGGTTTGTGCAACGCCTGTCCATGAGTAGTAGTAAATGCCTTTACGGTCTACATTACTCAAAGATTTATTACAGTTTTCAGTTGCAGACAATACACCATCATTTACAGCTGATTTTGCAACTGTCGCATTGAAATTTGCAGATTCAGTTTGAGTTAATGATTTCATTGATGCATCAAAATCAATGCCCAACTCAGGCTTCAATTGTGCCAGTGCAATCAATGGGCCGACAATATAGTCACCTAAAATATTGAATGCAGTACGGCTCAGCTTATTATTTTGAATGTCATCCGCCACTTTAGAACCGTGGTAAGTACCTGCAACACCTGTAATTGAGGCAATATACTGTGGGCGCGTAGAAGAGACATAAAGTACTGTTGGACCACCGTGCGAGTGACCAATCAAGTTCACTTTATTTTTACCCGTAATTGCCATTACATCTTCAACTTGAGTAATCAGTTGTTCACCACGGTATGCCGTTGTGTTGGCTGGTGATAATTGTGCTGCAAATACAGTTGAACCATTACGTGCCATATCTGGAAGGATTTGGTACCAATAGTCCATGTTAAAGCTTTCATTGCCAATACGTGACCAACCTAACCAACCATGTACCATAAGAATAGGGTATTTGGTTTTAGCATAGTCAGACTTTGCCGTTTCTTTAACTTGTAAAACACTTGGCGCTGCTTGTGTAGTTGCAGTTATACCCATTGTGAAAGTTGCTAATGTTGCTAGAGAGGCCATCTTGGCCATTGTTTTGAAAGATCGCATACACGTTCCTTTGTCTGTGTTGTTGTTATCGCTATTTTTATAAATCACAGCACGCCTGTTTTCATCAAATTTGAATCATTCAAATGGGCTTGAGGAAAAACCAAACGGGTGCTGATTGAACACATGTTAATGCCCAGTTATTTTTCCATGCTGACTTGTTTAAACCATGTCATTTTGGGACATGATATGTCTGTGAATGACATTTATAGTCATAATTTTTGCTTAAAAAACATACTGAAAATGAACATTACAGTGAATGTTATTTCATCAATGTATAGGTGGTTTGTTGTTGTAGCAGAATAAGTAAATTTTATTGTCGTTAAAATGGTTTTTAAAACTAAAAAAAGCCCTGTGTTGAAGACCACAGGGCTTTAATGGGTGATACAAGCAAAAGCTTAATCACTAAATGGGAGTTTTTCACCTTGGTCATGTAGCGTTTCGAAGGTGTTTAAACGGAGTTGGTCTTCTTTGCTTTGGAAGTGTTGACTACGTAATTGTTGAACGGCTTGTTGCTTGGCACTGTCGCTCATGCCACTTTTCATAATGCTGTCACGAGCTGTTAGATACTCATTGACGTTATTTTTCCAATCCGAGCGCTGTGTATCGAGTGTTTCTAAACGCTGAGTCGCTTCTGGGCCGACCAAGCTGAGACGCATATTGCGAATCTCTTCGGCTGAACCACCACGTGCTTTAATGTCCGCAGTGAGTTTTCTTAAGTCTTCTAGCTTATTAATTTGCTCGAGGTTCTCTTTCCAGTCTTCAGGAAGTTCATCAAACAAATCTTTCAGTTTTTTGGCTTTTTCAGTTTCACTCAGTTTTTTATCATGAATGACATCTAAGCGGTTTAGGGTGTACAGATGATAAGTATTTTCAGTACCAAATAAACCCTCAATTTCATAATCTGAAAAGTGCTGCTTGCGTAGGTTTTGGGTACTGCTAAAAATAGCACGGTAGTATTTCGGATCATTTGGATCAATATTAGGTGCTTGTAACTGACCAAGCGCTTCGCGGTAGTCCATATAGCGTTTCCACAAATCTAAAATTTGTGAAAGGGCAGGTTCTTTATGGGTCTTTTGCATATAAGCTTGGAAATCTTTTTTGATTTGATCCAAACTTTTTTCGCCGTATTGGGTAATGAAATATTCAAAACAGTTACGGGTTTGTTCATTCACAATTAATCGGTTAGAACTGTCCATGGTCATCTGGCAGTTAATTTGCGTATCTTGTTGGCTTTTACTCATAAAGCCCGGGCCTGCACTGGCATCGCTTGCCGATGCCGTGTTGGCTTCACTATTTGGGTTTAGTGCGACATCTTGATTTTGTTGACTTGCATTTGATGTAGAAGTGTTCGGCGAAAGCCAGAAAATTAAAGCAACGATGGCAATAATGACAGCAACGACAATCAACCATAACTTATTTTTTTGCATATCCTAATGCACCTTATTCCTATTGTATTTGTTTTAGAATCATTTTGGTTGCTCAGAATATGCCATAAAAGTCGTACAAAATCACAGAAATGTTGTAAATATTGGGTTAACATTGCGCAGGATTTCCCTCGCTTAGTGTGATTATGAAAGCATCTTCTCCTAAAATTCAGCGCCGTGCGATTAGTGGCGTATTCCTTCTAAATAAGCCACTTGGTATTAGTTCGAATGGCGCTTTGCAACGTGTTCGCTGGTTGTTCCGTGCGCATAAAGGCGGTCATACAGGTGCGCTTGATCCTTTAGCTTCAGGTCTATTGCCGATTTGTTTAGGAGAGGCCACCAAGTTTTCACATTATTTATTAGACTCAGTAAAACGCTATCAAACCACTGTATTTTTAGGTCATAGCACCACCACAGGTGATGTTGAAGGTGAGGTATTGTTAGAGCAAGCCGTCCCTGAACTGACTGAAGCGAAAGTTTTGGCTACCTTGGCTTTGTTTCAGGGGGATATTCAACAAGTCCCACCGATGTATTCGGCTTTAAAAAAGGAAGGCCGTCCTTTGTATGAATTGGCACGTCAAGGAATTGAGATTGAGCGTGAAGCACGTCCAATACATATTGAAGCGATCGTATTACTGTCATATACAGAGAATAGTATTACTTTAGATGTGACATGCTCAAAAGGAACCTATATTCGTGTCTTGGGTGAAGATATTGCAAAAGCTTTAGGCACATACGGGCATTTAACATATTTACATCGGATTAAAACTGGTCCGTTCGAGCTGATTCCAAGCTATACCATTGAGTATTTGGAAAATTTGACTGAGGAAGAGCGTGAGGCCTTGTTATTGCCTGCACATGCACCTGTATCACACTTAGTTCAAGTCCAAGTACCAGAAGGTCGTGCAGAATATTTCAGTCGTGGCATGGAAAGTAATATTGAGCATGAGGCTGTGGCAGAAGCTTTGGTGTTTGATGGTGAAAAATGTTTAGGCTTGGCTGAAATCACCGCGCAAAAACGTTTGGTTCCCAAACGCGTTTTAAATTTGTAGTTCTCCCATTTGTTTTAATAAAAGGTCAATCTTGTGGACATTGAAATCATCCTGACGTTGCTGTTTTTTGCGTTCTTTGCAGGCGCAATCGATGCGGCAGTCGGTGGGGGTGGCTTAATTCAAATTCCAGCTATTATGAATGCGATGCCACAGCTGTCACCTGCGACAGTTTTTGGTACCAATAAGCTTTCATCTATTTTTGGTACAGCTTCGGCATCAGTTACGTTTTTACGTCAAGTGAAGCTACGTTGGAAATTACTTGCGGTGATCGCCAGTTGTGCTTTTGTCGCATCGTTTGCAGGTGCGGCCTGTGTATCGATGGTGCCTAAAGAAGTCTTGCGTCCGTTTGTACTTTTCATGCTGATCATTATTGCGATTTATACATTTTGTAAAAAGCAATTTGGCCAAGTCCATGTTCGCCAAGAATTGACACCCAAAATATTACTTTTGGCTGCGGTCGGTAGCTTAGCCATTGGCTTTTATGACGGGATTTTTGGGCCGGGTACGGGCAGCTTCTTTATTTTCTTTTTTATTCGTTATTTAAAAGCTGACTTTTTGCATGCATCGGCGCTGTCTAAAATTGCCAATTTAACCACCAATTTAGCCGCGCTCAGCTTTTTTGCACCCACTGGGCATGTGTTATTTGCTATTGGTGGCATGATGGCGGTGGCCAATATTTTGGGTTCCATTGTTGGGGTAAAAGCTGCGCTGAAATATGGCAGTGGGTTTATTCGAATATTGTTCTTGGTATTGGTAAGTATTTTAATTGTACGTTTGGGCTATCAAATGATCATGGGTGAAGCCTAAACAAAATGCTTACAAAAGCGCACTGATTTAGCGTATGAAAAAAGGCTAGCCTGAAATTGATTGGGCTGGCTTTTTTTATGCCCACTACAATTACATTTGTATATTTTGATTGAACATATAGCCCAGCATCAGAGGTCATTAGCAAAATGAATATATTTGAAGCTTTACGCCAAAGTCATGAAAAACAACGCGAACTTGCAGAGCAGTTACTCCATACGTCAGGCGATACACCCGAACGCCGTGAACTGTTTGATCGTTTAAAAAATGAATTATTTGCCCATGCAGTAGGGGAAGATCGCTATTTATATATTCCACTGATGATGACGGATTCAGGGCTAAACATTAGCCGCCATGCGCTGGCTGAACACCATAAAATGGATGAACTCCTCGAGCAGTTGACCGATACTGAATTTAGCAATCCGGGCTGGTTGGCGATTGCCAAAAAGCTGGCAGAAACCGTTCATCATCATTTGCAAGAAGAGGAGCATGGCTTCTTTCAACAGGCGGGTAAAATATTGGATGCCAAGCAAAAAGAGACTTTGGCAACGCAGTATTTAGCTGAGTATCAAAAATATAAAAAAGCAGATAAAGACAGCCTGACAGGATAAAGATTGAAAAGACTACACATGAAAAGAGCGCATGCGCTCTTTTTTTGAATCAGTGAAAACTGTTGCGATGGAGAATTAGGCTTAACTCGACGGGTTCACTTTTTGCTGTGAGCGCAAGGTTACACCGACTGAAGCAATCATCACGCAAAATAGTGCGATCCACTGCAATGTTCCAATTTTTTCTCCAAGTAACAACAGGCCAGTTAAGGCAGCTAAGGCTGGAGATAAGCTAGACAGTGTACCGTAACTCAACTTGCTGAGGACTTTCAGTGCTTTTAAATCCAGCGCATAAGGAATGGCTGTCGCAAGAACTGCAATTGCCAGCGCTTTACCCCAGTATTGTGTTTCTAGCAATGCAGGCGCATCACGGTACAAGCCAATAGGCAGTAGGCTAAGTGCAGATAAGGTGATGGCAATGGTCAGAGCATGCATGCCGATATTTTGATGCACAACTTTTTGCCCAAAATAAATATAAAAGGCCCAGCATAAGCCAGCACCCAAAGCGCAGGCAGCACCAATGATTGAAAAGTCACTGCCCGAGGTTTGGCCCCAAGGCACCATCAATGCAATGCCTGTCATGGCCAAGAGCACCCAAATATAGTCGCTACGTCGCTGAATAGAGAGCAGTGCCAGACCGAGTGGGCCAATGAATTCGAGTCCAACAGCAATCCCTTGTGGGAGCTTGCCCAAAGACATATAAAACAAGACATTCATGAGGCAAAGGGCCGCGCTGTAGCACAGCAGATCATGCCACTTTAAAAAAGATAAGCGCTTTAAAATTTGCCATGAGCGAAACATGAAACAGACAATTAAAGAAGCAAAGCACAAGCGTAGAATAGTGACGGACAGGGGATCGAGCACCAGAAACAATTGCTTCGCAAAAGATGCGCTAATTTGATAAGAGATCATGGACAGTACCATGAACAAGACTGCAATAAGTTGTGCGTTTGGCATAGCCACTCTGCATCTGAACTGGACTGAACACGTGTGGGCAGTATAGCAAAAATATATTTGGCAAGTGGGCTCAATGGGCTTTGAACTTGCTTGTTATATCATGTGAATAATATTGTTCAATTGAACATAATGTAAATAATATCAATAATATGCTGCTTTTTGAAATTATATAAAAACCGAGAAATATAAATGAAATTAAAACAACACGCACATGCGGTGATGGTCGCATGTATTTTAGCTGTGCCTTTGGTGGGCTGTGGCTCGGGCTCAGGTGATGGCTCAGGCAATGAAGTAATTGTGGAAAAATCAGTAAGTGCATTGGTACAAACTGCGACAGGTTCAGCATTGATTGGTGCTGAAATTGGTATCAATGGTCAAAGTTTTACGACCGATGCCTCTGGAAATGCCCAATTTAAAGTGAAATTACCACAGAGCACGAAAATGGTTGTGGTCAGCTTTAAAAAAGCAGGATTTATTAGCCAGTCTGTAGAAGTAAAAGTAGATGAACTTGCACAGATTTCGGCGAATCTGTTACCGATTAAGCAGACTATGACTGTTGCGAATATTGAAGAAGCACAAGTAATTCAATCTGCTTTTATGAATGCGCAAATTTCTATTCCTGCCAATGCTTTTGTATTGCCAAATGGACAGCCTGCAACGGGCGCCGTAACGGTTGAATTGACGCCTTGGGATATTCAAAGTAGTGATTTAAATGCAATGCCAGCCAATGGTGTGGCAGTTGATGCCAAAGGCAATCCTGCAACATTAATTAGTGCGGGTATGCTAACGGCAACATTTACCGACAGCACAGGGCAAAAATTACAGCTTAAAACGGGTGTAAGTGCCGATATACAAATGGATTTACCATTGAATAGTGTGAATAACCAAGCCATGACGGTGGGTACCAGTATTCCAATGTGGTACTTCGATATTACTAAAGGTAAATGGGTTGAAGAAGGTACACCGGGTACTGTCGTGGCATCGCCACTTTCTGCGACAGGCTTAGCAGTAAAAGCAACTGTAAGTCATTTCTCTACATGGAACTGGGACTTTAAATTTGAAAACCCAGCTTCAGTCAATGTGAAATGTAAGTCAGCAAGCACCTATGTGCCATGTCATATTACTGCGCTTGTGGAACTTAAAGATGGTTCTGGTTTGACCAAAACGACGTCTATTTCAGAAAATGGCGTTGATATTATTAATATGCCAACAGAAGGCCAAATTCACTGGTCAGCTAAAGATACGACAGGCACTTTAATTGGTTCAGTGACTTCACAATTACCAAATGATAAAACCGTGGTGATTGATTTGGGCATTCCTGCAACCAGTAATAAAGTACAATGTGTGCTTGAAGATGGTACAGCCGTAGAGTGTAGTGGTGAGTTCACTACAAAAGTGGGAACAAGCTATCAAGCAATCGAGTTTAATGCACCTAAAGAAGGTGTACGCGTGATGAGTGGCTTGAAATCAAGCAATGATTCATTAGTATGGTCAGCGAAAACAGCCATTACTTTACAAGCTGGGCAGTGGGTACGTTATGTGGGCGCAGCGGTTTCAAATAGCAAAGCCGATGTAAAAATTACCTTAAAAGACAAAGAAATTGTGGCTGCTGCTCAAGGCCTTGGTTTTTATGTGCAATGTACGTCTGGTTATGATTACAACACAGGTAAATTGAATGTAAGCAATCCACTCTTGGTGGGTAAGCCATGTGAAATTGAAATGAATGTGTATGTGGATCAATTTAATGCAGCTACGCATAAATTGTATTTTAGTGTGCCGTATGGTGAGAAAAAGCTGATTCATTTACCAAACCAATATGCAGGTTTTGCAGGCTTAGATGAAGGCATGATTAGTAGCTTGAGTTTGAAAGGTCGTATGCTACAAGGTACCTATTGTGGATCTAACTGGGCAGAAGGGTTTAAGCGTGATGCATTGCCAACTTTAATGGTGGCTTTGTATGGTGGTAATGATCCAGTTGAAACTGATACCGCATTCTGTGTAGAACCAAGTTAAGGTTGCTATAACTGAGTTGTTTAGAACCGCGTTTTGCTTTTCAGTCAAACGCGGTTTTTTATTGGTAAAATTAGAATTCAGCAATTTTGGATTAGTTTTGCGCTGTTTTATGTTTTTGCATTGTGATGGTACAGCCAATGGAAGCGCTAATAATGACAGCAAGCGCCAGCCATTGTGTCCACAATAAATGCTCACCCAAAAATACAAAACCAGACAAAGCCGCAACAGCAGGTTCTAGACTCATCAGCGTGCCAAAACTTAAGGCGCTTAAATTACGTAGCGCAATCATTTCTAATGTAAAGGGCAAAGCACTGGCCAATACAGCCAAGCCTATAAAATACAATAAGCTGACGGGTTCAAAGGTATGTGCGGGCATTCCTGCAAATAAGGCCATAGGCATTAGCATACACATGCCGACAAACATGCCAAGGCAAACTGTATGATTACCTGAAACGCCAGAAGGTTTTTGGCCTGCAATAATATATAAAGCCCAACATGCACCTGCGCCTAAGGCAAGTGCGATGCCAATTGGATCGAGGGTTTGTGCGGCTTGGTCAAAAGGGAATAATAAAATGAGGCCTAAAATGGCAAGGCCAACCCAGATCAGGTCAAACTTACGACGTATTGCAAACAGTGCAACACTTAATGGACCAATAAATTCAAAAGAGACAGCAATGCCAAGCGGGAGACGATCAAGCGACAAGTAAAATAGAATATTCATGCCTGCCAAAGCTAAACCGTAGCTGAGGATGGATGACCATTTTAGCTGTCGAAAATTGATCTGCCAGATTTTAAAAATAAGCGCCAAAATTAAAGTACCCAGCAACAAACGCATTGCGGATACGGTCAAAATGGGAAATTGCCCAAAAAGATATTTGGCAAATGAGCCACTACTTTGCATGCTGATCATCGCGATGAGTAAGATCAGAGGGGCTTGCACAGTAGGGCTGATTTTAAAATTTGGCATAAACTAAATTTGATTCGATCACTCGAATAGCGGGAGAGAGACAATAGCCTAATTTTTAAATGTTACAAAAATAAAAAACCACAGCTTGAAAGCTGTGGTTTTAAAACCGCAGTAGAATTAGAACAATACGCGTACGCGGATTGTGCCTTCAACTTCATGCAGTGTATCAAGTGCTTCTTGAGAAGCAGTTGCGTCAACATCCATTACGAGGTAACCAACATCGCCTTTAGTCATTAAAGACTGACCAGAAATGTTAATGCCGTGTTCTGCAAACAAGTTGTTGATTTTAGACAACACGCCAGGCACGTTTTTGTGAATGTGAAGCAAACGGTGTTTGCCTTCAGTCAACGGAAGTGCGATTTCTGGGAAGTTCACAGCAGATAAAGTCATACCTTTATCTGAGTAAGCAACGAATTTTTCACCCACTTCTAAACCAATGTTTGCTTGCGCTTCGATGGTTGAACCACCTACGTGCGGTGTCAAAATTACGTTTGGAATGTTGCGTAGTGGAGAAACAAATTCTTCACCGTTTGCTTTAGGCTCTTTCGGGAATACGTCAACTGCAGCACCAGCAATGTGGCCTGATTTAAGCGCATCAGCAAGGTCTTCAATCACAACACATGTACCACGTGCAGCATTGATGAAGATTGAACCTTCTTTCATTTGTGCAAATTGTTCTTTGGTCATGAAGTTACGTGTAGACGGAACATCAGGAACGTGTAGAGATACAACGTCTGCATTTGCAAGAAGTTCGCCTAGAGTACCTACTTGACGTGCATTACCTAGCGGTAATTTAGTTACTGTGTCGAAGTAAATTACTTTCATACCCATGCTTTCTGCAAGCACAGAAAGTTGAGAACCGATTGAACCGTAACCAACGATACCTAGAGTCTTACCACGAGTTTCAAACGAACCTACAGCAGATTTGTTCCAACCGCCTGCATGTGTATCTGTAGATTTTTCAGGTACACGGCGAAGAAGAAGAATCGCTTCAGCAAGTACAAGTTCAGCCACTGAACGAGTATTTGAGTATGGTGCGTTAAATACTGGAATACCGCGAACCATCGCAGCGTTCAAGTTCACTTGGTTTGTACCAATACAGAAACAACCCACAGCAATTAGTTTGTTCGCAGCTTCAAATACTTCTTCAGTAAGTTGTGTACGCGAACGAATACCAATGAAGTGCGCATCTTTGATCGCTTCTTTCAGCGCATCACCCTCAAGCGCTGTTTTACGGTAATCAATATTTGTGTATCCGGCAGCATTTAATGTGTCGATCGCGTTTTGATGAACGCCTTCTAACAACAAGAAACGAATTTTATCTTTAGGCAAAGAAAGATGTTGGCTCATTACGGCTCCGCTACAAAGGCCAAATTTAGTGCGCATATCATAGCATAGCAATTAGGGCTATATACATTTCCTTTATGACGCTACAATCGTCTATTTGGGCAAATTTGCTGTCATTAATTGTCGTTGCAGGTCTAATTAACTGTGTAATTTACAAAGTGACATTTACAAAATGCTGATTTCTGCGGGTTTCCGTTTAAAAATGCCTTATAATACGACTTCGTGAAAAACGCCAATGCCATATCGTTGGTTTAATCTTCACAATGTGTCTAGGTTTTATTCAGCTAAAAATTGCTAGACAGCGAATAAACCGAGGCACCGAACACCACTTGTTTAATCCTTGCAAGGTCTGAAAACGATGAATGCTCCAGTCGCTTTAACCCCAGAGTTATTGACCCAATTGACCGCTATTGTTGGCGAAAATCGCATTAAAACAGATGCAGATAGTCTCGAAAATTGGGGACGTGACCATACTAAGCACTTCGATCCAAATCCATCGGTAATCGTTTTTCCATCAACGACTGAGCAAGTACAAGCAATTGTAAAACTTGCGAACCAATTTAATGTTGCGATCACGCCAAGTGGCGGTCGTACAGGTTTATCAGCAGGTGCTGTGGCTGCCAACGGTGAAATCGTGGTGAGCATGGACAAGATGAACCAAATTTTGGAATTCTTCCCAGCTGACCGCATGGTTCGCGTTCAAGCAGGTGTGGTGACTGAACAACTTCAGAACTATGCCGAAGAACAGGGCATGTACTATCCAGTGGACTTTGCTTCTGCGGGTTCAAGCCAAATTGGCGGCAACATTGGTACCAATGCTGGCGGTATTAAAGTAATTAAATACGGCATGACACGTAACTGGGTGTTAGGTCTGACTGTAGTCACAGGTAAAGGTGACATCCTTCGCTTGAACAAAGGCATGATCAAGAACGCGACGGGTTATGCGCTGCAGCATTTATTCATTGGTGGTGAAGGTACGCTTGGTTTAGTGACTGAAGCTGAAATTAAGCTTGAGCGCCAGCCACAAGACTTGCAAGTGATGGTCTTGGGTGTACCTGACTTTGAAGCAGTTATGCCAGTACTTCATGCTTTCCAAGCAAAAATTGACCTAACTGCATTTGAGTTCTTTGGTGAAGTAGCAATGCAGAAAGTGCTTGCCAACGGCCATGTACAGCGTCCATTTGAAACGGAATGCCCGTTCTATGTACTTCTTGAATTTGAAGCGCCATTTGAGCCGATTATGGACAAGGCGATGGAAATTTTTGAGCACTGCATGGAACAAGGTTGGGTACATGATGGCGTGATGAGCCAAAGCCTAGACCAAGTGCATAGCTTATGGCGTTTACGTGAAGATATTTCTGAGTCAATCGCGCCATTTACGCCGTACAAAAACGACATTTCAGTACTTATTACACACGTACCTGCGTTTATTAAAGAAATTGATGCAATTGTTGCAGACAACTACCCAGACTTTGAAATCTGCTGGTTCGGTCATATTGGTGACGGCAACTTGCACTTGAACATTTTAAAACCTGAGAATTTAACGAAAGATGAATTCTTTGGTAAATGCCAAGTGGTGAACAAGTACGTATTTGAAACTGTGAAAAAATACGACGGTTCAATTTCTGCAGAACACGGTGTAGGTATGACGAAGAAGCCATACTTAGACTACACGCGTTCAGCGGAAGAAATTGAATACATGAAAGCGCTTAAGCAAGTATTTGACCCGCAAGGCATTATGAACCCAGGTAAATTGTTTGATCTTTAATTTAAAAGATTAAGAATTTAAAACGCATCTTCGGATGCGTTTTTTTATGGAACGTGCGACATCCTTACCGCACTCGCGTATCTTGCACTTGTATTATCTAAAACTGAATTTGGTGCAGAAGCAGCGGAGCTTACATTTACCAAATAGAGTAAGCGGGCAGAACAAGGCATCATGCGCTGTATGGATGTTTGTTTATTTGGATATAAAGATGAAAACAAGTCTGATGACAGCTGCAGCAGTATGTGCGCTGATGTTTACAGGTTGCGCGACCACACAAAAAATTGCCAATAAAGTGAATTTGGGCGGTTCGGATACGCCATTGGCTCAAGTACTAAAAGAGCGTGATGATTTGCGTAAGGAATTAACTACGGTTGAAATCCGTCAGTACTTTAACCGTGTGGAGTCGCCAACGGCCGCTGAAGTGAAAGTGACTGAAACGGGTTTAATGGATGATTCTGTAAAGTCGGTTCGTACGGTGTACCGTTTTAAAAATGTAGATGGGCAGTGGAATAGAGTGGGTACGTCTAAAGAGTTCCAATGCTATCGCGGTAAAAATTCCAAGGCTTTTCAAACAGCGAAATGCCCTTAATAAATCTTTGATTTATGGTTGAAAAATAGGCAGGAATGCCTCATAAAAAGCGTATCAGTTGATGCGCTTTTTTTTGGGGTGAATAATGAATTATAAAAATATTGTATTAATTAAGAATATTTATACAATTTTATTAGAATTAGATATTCCGCAAAACCATCTTAACGAAATTGTGAGTTTTTATGAACTACGGGAACAATTCTTAAATTTAAATAATGAATGGCGCTATGTGTTTCATATAGATGAAAAACTATTAACATCCTTATATGCGTGCCTAAAATCATATAAACAAAATAAAAGTGATAGGAAGCTAATAATTTTAGAAGATATTTCTAAGAAAATTATGGATGGTCTAGCTCAAATTATTTCAGATAATTCTATATCGGATAGTTATTTGGAAGAAGAAATAGTATTGCGGAAAGAATTATCGAAAATTTTTGAAAATAAAAATAAAGAAGTTGAACTTGATCGGTTAATGGAAAAGTTCAAGTCTATTGAAGGTATACAAGTTTCAATAGAACAGAAAAATGAAGTAATTGATAGAGAATACGTTAAAGTTATTGAGAATTTAAATAAATTTGAAGAAAAACACTCAAAATTTAATGTGCTAATTGATCGGAAAAGCAATTCTGAAATTAAAAATCTTTATATTGATATTTATGAAAGAGAAATTGAAATTGCTGATAAATATAGAAATTGGGCATTAATTATTTTTGCTTTTGTTGGCTTAATTTTATTATTAGGATTTTTGAATTTCTCTATTCAAAACTGGAATCATTTAAGAAGTAATGTTTATATTCACATTCCATTGGGCTGGGATAGTGTATTAAAAACACTTATGCTGTTTAGCTTAACAACACCAGCATGGTATTTGACAAAAGAGTCTTCAAAGCATCGTAAAGTCGCATATAAAGCACAAATGCTAGGAACAGAATTAGCTTCGTTCCCTTTGTATGTCCGCGAGCTAAAAGACGAAGATCGTTTAGATTTACGCAAACATTTAGCTGATCGTTTCTTTGGACAAGAGCTTTTTAATGACTCTAAAAATGCATCAAGTTCTGATAATTCTTTAGAACAAATTAAGTTGCTCACTGAAGCGAATAAAGTATTAGCAGAAGCTTTGAAAGCAAAAAAAGCTGTTGAGTAAAATCATCCTAAAACTGCGACACTGAAAACCACTTAGCCTATCGAATCCCTGTACTTGATCGGCTAAGATCAAAGCATCAACAAGAATGCATACAACAACATGAAAACCCTCGCCTTTATTCATAACACCACAACCCAATCCGCTGTAGGTGACTTTTCTCCAGTCACCTCAGTCTTTTCCCATTATGAACTGGGCAATACAGTTTCACCATTTTTACTGCTCGACCACTTAGGCCCCGGCACACTCAAACCCACCCAACTGCGTAAAGGTGTGGACGAACACCCGCACCGCGGTTTTGAAACCGTCACCATCATGTTTAAAGGCGAACTGGAACACCGCGATACCACAGGCGGTGGTGGTGTAATTTATGCAGGCGATGTACAGTGGATGACGGCAGCCTCAGGCATACAGCACAAAGAAGTGTTTAGCGAAGCATTTTCCAAAGCAGGCGGCCCATTTGAAATGCTCCAGCTGTGGGTCAACTTGCCCGCCAAAGACAAAATGAACCCGCCACGTTACCAAAGCCTAAGCAATAACAGCATTCCTAAAGTGACATTTGCAGATGATGCAGGTTATATCCGTGTGATTGCAGGAGAATACGCAGGCCATGTCGGGCCAGCAGAAACCCATACCCCTATGCAAGTGTATGGTGTATTTATCAAACAAGGCCAAACCGTACAGCTACCTGCACAGGCGGGAGATACCACACTCATCTATATGCGCTCTGGCCGTGCAGTATTTGCAGGAAGCGCTGATGAACTGGAAGATAACCACATGGCGGTGATGTCCAGCTTAGGCGAGCATGTTGAAATAACCGCACAGCGTGACTGCAAACTGCTTTACCTAAGTGCTGCGCCTTTGAATGAGCCGATTTATGGTCGCGGTTACTTTGTGATGAACAGCTATGAACAAATACTACAATGCTATGAAGATTTAAAAAATGGCACATTTATACACAGCCCAGCAGAGGGCAGTTAATGTCATCAAGCTGAAAAAATCACGGCATACAATTTAAATAAACACTGCTAAACTGACAGAACTTAAAGCATGCTCCGTGCAACTTTAAGTTCTATTATTGAATACAGCACTTTCTCTTTTTATAAGCACCTTGTGAATACGGTGCAACACAGCATATTTCGCACAGCTTTTTATTTTAATGAATTACAGTGCCTGCCATTGGGCTGGAGTGTCTCTCCCCAAAATTAAGACACGCCCCATGCAGTGTGCACCTTTATATGTAGATAACAATGCAAAATGTACCCGTAACAAAACTGAGCCGTGCAACATTAATGTTTCCGCTGGCTTTGGTTTTATTTGAATTTTCAGTTTATATCGGCAATGACCTTGTACAGCCCGCGATGCTTGCCATTACCAAAGAGTTTGGTGTAAGCAGTGCTTGGGCACCCTCATCTATGTCTTTCTATTTGTTGGGTGGTGCATGTGTTGCGGCAATTTTAGGGCCATTGTCTGACCGCTTAGGGCGTAAAAAAGTCCTGTTGGGTGGTGTGGCATTTTTTACCATCTGTTGCCTGCTCATTTTGCTTACTCAGAACATTGAAAGCTTTTTAACTCTACGCTTTTTACAAGGCTTTGGTTTATCGGTCATTTCAGCTGTGGGCTATGCTGCCATACAAGAAACATTTGAAGAGCGTGATGCCATTAAAGTGATGGCATTGATGGCCAATATTTCCTTGCTTGCACCTTTAATTGGGCCTGTAATTGGGGCATTTTTAATTGATCATGTGTCATGGCATTGGGGCTTTATTGGCATTGCATTTTTAGCCTTTTTAAGTTGGTTTGGCCTCAAAGCCAAAATGCCTGCACCGAAGCAAAGTATACCCAAACAGCCTTTAAGCTATATTGTGGATGATTTTAAACAGGTCTTTAAAAATAAACGCTTTTTAAGCCTGACCTTGGGCTTGCCCATGGTCGCAATGCCTTTAATGCTATGGATTGCACTGTCTCCAGTGATGTTGGTTGAAGAGCTCGGCCTGAGCAGTATGCAATATGGTTTGGCACAGTTTCCTGTGCTCGGTGGGCTTATTTTAGGCAATATTGTGCTGTTAAATATTATTGACCGCTTGGCCCTTGGGCGCACAGTATTGTTTGGTTTACCGTTAATGTTGTTGGGGACTGCCATTGTGGTACTGGGCGTGATGTTGCCTCAGTATTTTATTTACTGCGTGATTATTGGCATGACCTTGGTGAGCTTTGGTGAAGGCATGAGCTTTTCGGTATTGTATCGTTTTGCTTTGATGTCGTCGGAGGTATCCAAAGGAACTGTCGCAGCGGCTGTGTCTGTACTGATGATGTTTGGCTTTTTTATTGTGATTGAGCTGGTGCGCATGCTGTATGAGCAATTTCATATTAGCGCCTATGGTTTTTCTTGTTTGGCACTTATTGCACTGTGGTTTAGTTTCCCGCGCCGTGCATTTATGCGTATTTTGCAGGAACGCCGTGAGGCGGGTGAGTTTTAAACGGCATAACAAAAACCACTACAGGCAGGGCAGATCAATGGTCTTGATCGCATCGCCTTGCCTGAATGTACGGCCGTTGAACTGAGTAGTTCTATTAAACCGACGTTTTTTCTTGTGCTAATTTCTTTAATTTGGCATCAAATACAAAAGGGCCAAATGGCAAGATTGATGCGACTAAACCCATTAAAAATACACTGAGCGACCATTTTTGTTTTTCGCAAACAATAAACAGCACCACAAGAAATGCGATAAATAATACGCCGTGTCCCATGCCAACGTATTTGACTAAAATTGGATTACCCATCATGTACTTTAGGGGCATGGCAATAAACAGTAAAAGTAAAAAGGATAGGCCTTCTAAAGTACCCACAATGCGTAAAGTTTGAATATTCATGGTCATGGCTAGAATGAGAATGAACCTTGAGTGTACTGAAAAGCGATGGGGAAAACAAAAGATTATTTTATTAAAATTAATATAAATCAAATACTAATAACCAAGCTATGCGCTTGGTTATTGGTGTGCCAATACTTTTATATAAGATGCGCTTTGGCTATTTAATATCGCGTCGGAGGAGTTCTGTTTTCAGTGCCAGTAGCTCTGGCAAGGTTTCGAGCAATAGGCTGATTTGCTTGAGCACCAGTTGTAAATGGCTGGATAAATTATCCTGTGCATTCAGTTGTTTTATTTCCAAAAGCTTCTGCTGAATTTCATCCAGCGCTAAATTGGGTTGTAACAGGGAATCCGCTAGAGCAGTTTTACACCACTGTAGTAGGTCGAGTACTTGTGCATCTTGAACTTGTTCGCGGTGGCTACCCAAAGCAGACACATAACTCAGTTGGCTATGGCTATACACCAGATAACGAAAAGCATGGTGAATCAGTTCAGGGTCAGGGTTTGGCTCTGTACTTAAACTGGAAATCATGCTGGCCAGCTCAGTTTGCGCATTATGCGCATCGCGCCGCGCATGGCGATAAGTCATGCTGTTGCTACGGCCACCGATATATTCATCTAGCACAGCATTAAAATACTGTAGCGTGGCTTGTGTGCTTTTTTTGATGGTGCTAGAAATATTACGAAAGTCCCAGTCTGGCCAAATAAAGCTGACGGCAAACCATGCAATCAAACAACCTAAAATAGTATCTATAATCCTTGGCAAAATAATGGCATAACCTGCGCCTTTTAAATTAAAAATCAGCAGTACCATGAGGGTCGCCATCAGCGTCGCCATGGCATATTTTTTGGCACTTAAATAGAAAAAGCAGACCCCAAAAATAATCACCAACAATAATTGGCCTTCGGTACTCGGCACAAAATACAACACTGGAATGCCCAGTAATACACCCAGTACAGTGCCGAGCGTGCGCATTTTTAAGCGACTTTTGGTGGCAAAGTAACGCATTTGGCAAACAAATAAACTGGTCAGTAAAATCCAGTAGCCATTTCGTGCAAAGGGTAAGAGTGAGATACCGTAGCCAACTGCAAAAACAAAGGCAATCCGCACCGCGTGGCGAAACAGCGCCGACTGTGGCGTGAGATGCTGCTTCAGCTTAAGCCATAAATCACGGGCGCCATGAATGTCATCATCATATAAATTGAGTTGATCTAGCTGCTGCGGCAGATGTTCCTGCGGGCTGTTTAAATCATTTAAATGCGCAAAACGCTCCTGCATGCTGTCCAAATTATTCAGCACCAATTGTAGATTTTTTACTTCAATGTTGTGTGGATTATTCTGAATCCAGTCATGCATGGAGCTATGCAAATTCTGTAGTGCGATTGAGGCATTGGCGTTGGGCTGATAGGCCTGACTATTTAAAATACACTGTGCCAGTTCCTCACACGCGATTGCCTGTAGGCGGATATTTTTTTGAATGCGGAAAATCAGATCTGTGCGACTAAAATTAAGGTGAATCTGCTCATAATGCAGATAATTTGCGCTGACCTGTTCGTGCAGATCTTGCGCCAAAAAGTACAGTTTGAGCCAGTAAATGGTTTTTTGATTGGCACGAGAGGCTTTTAGCCGTGTGAGCAATGAGGCCTTTGTGCGATTTAAGCTATCCACCACCGCGCTATTTTGTAGTGGTAAGGCATATAAGAGTTCTTCAACATTGGCGCGATTATCTGGATCAAATAACAGTGACTTCGCATGTAGCACAGAGGCAATTTGTTTAAAGCAGCGTGCCAACTGATCTTGTACAGGCAGTGTCGGCTTAATCAGATAGAACACAATTGCGGTGGCGCCATACCACAGCGCACCTAAAACAAAAGCGCTGGGCTGAAAATACCACGGTGTGTATTCACCAAGGCCAAACATGGTGTAAATGGATAGCAAAATTGTGCCAAAAGAAATCGCAGCATAGCGCTGGCCGAGCGCTCCCATCAAAATGAGGCAGGCACTGGAGAATGACAAATATATGGCAAACAGCACGGGATAGGGATGCAAGGCATCTAAAATACTGCTTACGCTAAAAAATAAGATACACACATAGGCCAAATTACGGAGCCTGATGCTGAGTCGGTCATCAAAGTCTGTCAGTGCGGTGGCAATTGCACCCAGAGTCACAGGCACAATCAGGGTTTCTAACCCAAGAAAATGCAGTCCGAGCGTAGAACCACTCAGCACAATGCAAATTTGCACGCAATAAATTGCCAGTGCATTGGATTTAAAACCTTGTAGTAATGATGGTGGCAGATTCACGTTCAATTTTTACCTATATGGCTCTCAGCAGCATATTGCTTGCTAGCACGCAGGAAAATGTTGAGAACATAATCCCAACAGAAAACATTCGTTCATCTCTGCATTTTAGAGTGAATTAGATGCAGAATTCTGTAAATACTCAAAAAAAATAGACACAAATCATGCCAAAAATAATCAAAAGTGATATTTGTCAGCCGAGGCAACGCAGTGATGCGCTGACAGAAAAGCGCAATTTAAAAATGGCGCGTTCGATTCATGCCTATGTGCGAGGCAATACTGCCAAATACTATGACTGGCTTAAAGCTGCTGAAATCAGCTCGATTCCGCAGGGGCCTGCAGTTTGGATCTGTGGTGACTGCCATACAGGAAATCTTGGGCCAGTGGCCAATGTAGAAGGTCAGATTGAAATTGAAATTCGAGATCTGGATCAAACGGTCATTGGCAATCCTGTGAATGATTTGATTCGTTTGGGATTATCACTGGCAACAGCACTGCGCAGTTCTGATTTGCCAGGCGTAGTCACTGCGCAAATGGTTGAAGCTCTGTATGCAGGTTATGTGCATGCGTTGGAAAATGAAGGCCAGCCTACAGATTTAGTCAATCGGCCACGTGCTGTACATGGTGTTATGCAGCAGGCTTATAAACGTACGTGGAAAAGTTTAGCCAAAGAACGCTTGCAGGGATTAGAACCTAAAATTGAGCTGGGGCGTAAATTTTGGCCTTTACTCAAAAAAGAACATAAAGCAATCGAACAGCTGTTTCGTCAGGAGCATGTCAGTGACTTAGTTATGATGATTGGGCAACGCAGTGAGGCAGATCGTATTCACATGCTTGATGCGGCGTATTGGGTCAAAGGCTGTAGTTCTTTGGGACTGCTATGCTATATCGTGCTGATGGATACCAATCATCATCACATCAGTGAAGGCAGTGACCTTTGCCTCATGGATTTAAAAGAAGCCGCTCGCGCACTGGCGCCACCTATACCGAAGCCTCTATGCCCAGAGACAATGCTGAGCGGATCGTCGAAGGCGCACGGCATTTATCGCCTTATTTAGGTAGCCGCATGCGCGCATCTCAGTTTTTAGATACTTCGGTCTTTATTCGAGAGCTCATGCCTCAGGATTTGAAGCTAGAAATTGAGGGTACCAATCAATTTGAAGCGCGAAATTTAGCCTTTTATTTGGCTTTTGTGGTTGGGCGGGCGCATGTGAGGCAAATGACACAAGTCGAACGTAAGTCATGGATCAAAGAGTTGAAGCGCGCTCAATCTAAAACCATTGATGCGCCGTTTTGGTTGTGGCGTAGCATCGTCGAACTCATTAGCGAGCATGAGGCGGGTTACTTAGAGCATTGCAGACGCTATGCTCTAAGAAATCAGTCGAAATCACGTGGATAAGGCCGTGAATCGTGGGCGCTATTTAGGTCATTGCTGACTGCGGATAAAATCAATTTTATCCACAGTTATTGCCATATCGCTTGATCAATTTATTTGTGTGTTTATTGAATCACACCACATGCAATTCGATCGCCACCACCGCCCAATGCTTTTGGTGAGTCTGAGTAGTTGTCACCGCCAGCATGAATCATGATGGCACGGCCTTGTACATCGGCCAGTTTTAAACGTGGCGCAACCAGCGTCACTTGTGCTGTACCGTCAGCTTGTACATTTAGTAATGGTAAGTCACCCAAGTGGCCTGTTAATGGCGTACCATGATTGGGTGCTTTATTCGGGTTAAAATGGCTACCTGCAGCTAAAGCAGCGCCCATTTTTCCATCTTTGCTGGCAGGTGCACATGATCCGACTTCATGAATATGAAAACCATGTGGGCCAGCAGGTAATTGGCTTAATTGAGTATGAAGCACTAAGCCAGCCTGACTATCTTCCAAGTGAATCGTGCCAATGGTCGCGCCAATACCCGCAGGTGTTACGGCATTAACGCTAACTTGTTGGCTAGGTGCACCATCTTTTAAAGGCATTGTACTGGCACAGCCCAGCATAAATAATGAACCCAATGAGAGGCCAACTAAGGTTTTCGTGGTTTTTTTAAAGTTTAAATGTGGCATGAAAGCATCCTTGGTTTTATAGGGTCATTGCCTATTGAAACAGAGCTTTGCATGAACTGCCATGTAAATTCGGTTTTGCTCTGTAACAGAAAAGGCAAGGGATGAACCTTGCCTTTATATTATTGCGATGATGATATCGCCTAATTTTGATGCGCCTGACGATTTAGTTTTTTAGATCTGAATCATCATCTAAGTCATGTGCTAGGGTAGTTTTTGGCACTTGTACAGGTTCAATATTGGCTTCATGTAGCCATTCACGCCAAATGGCCAACAACACCGCCAAAATCACTGGACCAATAAATAAACCGACCATGCCAAAGCTTGCCAGACCACCTAATACACCAAACATAATTAATAAGAATGGAATTTGTGTTGCACCCGAAATGACCAAAGGTCGAATCACGTTGTCTGCTGTACTCACAATACACACGCCCCATGCCATGACCCCAATTGCTTCAATGGTTTGACCTTGTGAAAACAGCCATAAAGATACCGAGGTATAAGCCACAGGTGGGCCAAATGGAATGAGTGCCAGTATGAAGGTCACTAAAGTGAGCAACATGGGGTTGGGCACACCTGCAACAAAGTAGCTAATGCCTGCTAAAGTGGCTTGTGCGACCGCTGTCAGACCTACACCATAAACAACTGCCCGTGTGGTGTCTGAAATGGTTGCCAAATAATGATGAATACGTGGACCAATCACTTTTTCTAAGGCTTTGCTGGCTTGGTCTAAAATGAGTTGACCATCACGGTAAAAGAAAAATAAAGACATGACGGCAAAACACAATTTAAAAATGTTTTTACTGACTTCATTAATTAAGGCTTTACCATAATTTAAATGACCCTGAACCCAAATTTGCACGGATTGAATAATACTGTTTGGGTCTGTATTTAAATCGTGTAGCGTACGGTTAATTTCTTTACCAATAATTGGCAAGTCACGTACAAATTGCGGTACGTTCAAATGCCCTGAAAATACTTGTTTTTGTAATTCATAATATAAATTACGGCCTTCGTGTTGGAGCAAGAAGATTGCAAAAATTACAGGTAAGCCAACGACCAATACCACCAGTAAGATCATCAGTGTAGCGCTGAGCGTGGCACGCCCTTTACAAGCATTTAAAATGCGCTGATACAGTGGCCATGTCATATAGGCAATAATTGCAGCCCAAACCACAGGCACAATAAAATATTTTAAGACATTAAAGCTTAAAAAGATCAGGACAAAAAACAATCCGAACAATAAGAATTTTTGTAAGGTAGGCGCGTATTGTTGCACTGAGTTCTCAGATGATTAAAGAGGACATGGTCCATATTAACTGAAAAAAACTACTCGAAAATGAGTATTTACCAATGAAAACCTTTTATTTTCACTTCACTTGATGACGAAAGTACAGTAAAAAGCGAGGGCTTAAAACCAGTCGCTTTCATCATCAATAATAGCATTCAATATAGGTTGCCATTGGTTTTGAATGCTAATGTAATTTTTTTGGGTTTTATCAAATACACTCAAGCCTTGCATGGCCAATTGACCATAAGCACTACGTTCAGAAATCCAAGCAACAGGTTGTTGTTCAATTTTGGCAAAAAAATCTTGAATATCTTTTGCACTGGTTGCATTGGGTTTGACACGGTTGGCGAGCAGTAAAATTTGAACTTTACCCTTACGAATCCGTTTAATGTCTTGAAGATGCTTTAGAAAACGGCGAGTTGAATCGATGTCAAAAAATGAGGGTTGTAGCGGGGTAATGATCGTGTGGGCTTCACTAATCAGTTGTTCGGCGTGTTCACCAGAAAGTGCACCAGGGGCATCAATAATCAAATATTCAGTATTTTTGGGTGCATCGCCAATGGATTTTTCATGACGCCAATCGAGGCTTTGAATAGAAGCGACTTGTTCGGGGCGTTGCTTTAACCATTGCAAAGCTGATTTTTGATTGTCAGCATCGGCCAAAGCGACTTTATAGCCTTTTTGTGCCAGTGCAGAAGCTAAACTGATGGCTGTTATGGTTTTCCCGCATCCGCCTTTTTGATTGGCAACTAAAATTGTTTTCATGACCCAATAATGATTTTATTCTGCTCGGCCCTAGCATATCATTCTTTTGTGCAATGCATAGGACAGAAAACGAAAGTTGTAGTTGCAGTTTAAGCCATTGAATTAGGAAGAACAGATGTCGGTTTGGATGGCCATGTTAATTGGGGCATGTATCGGGGCGGTGTTGACTACGCTCATTTTAAGTAACTCGCGCAATGGACGTATTCGAGCAGAGTATGAAAAGTATATTGCTGAGTTGGAGTTAGAGCATCAGCAGGCCTTAACCCATGCCCAAAAGCGCAGTGTAAATACCAGTCGCGCAGTATTAAAGGGAAAAATGGCAGAGCAACTGGCACCCATTATGCCTGAATTTCAGTACCTGCCGAGTGATGCCAAGTTTCTGGGCGATCCTGTCGATTATGTAGTCTTTGACGGTTATACCGATTATCGTGATGGCGATGGTCATGCAGATGATATTGAAGTGGTGTTGATCGATATTAAAAGTGGTGGTGCACGCTTGACCAAAGGTCAGCAAGCAATTGCACAAGCGATCGCTGAGGGACGTGTACGTTTTGAAACCATAAGAATTAATTTTGATGATTAATTAGGATCTTCTTTTACGCGTTAAGCCATACCTTCGCACTTGCTGGGAGATAAATGCATGAAGCAGTTGTTGATCGCCTTCACTTGTTTAGCATTGCTGATTTGGACCTGGCATGCGTATTTTAGAGAAATTCCACATTTGGAACAGCCGGGTGTTCTTAAAAATTTTCAGCTAGAAACACGCGGTGAATTTTCTGGAGATTTTACCGTTGAGGGTCAGCGTTTTTATTCGGCACAAAGAAGTGCGCTATTCCGTGCATCGGCATGGGTGGGGGAATATAACGATTTGGCTTATCTGAGCAATGTGGATGTATTGCTGGTACAGGGAATGTTGGCTAAAGCGAATAATTTGAAAAAGGTCGATTTTAATCAGCACAGTCGGTGCTATGAGTTTCAGCTCAAGCCGAACTCAGGCTTAACAGCAGATCAGGTCCGTGCAGACAGCCTCAATGTGAGCGCAATTGCTGCTAATGAGCGGATTACCAAACAACTACGACGTTTAAAACCGGGTCAGCATGTGAAGTTACAAGGGCAATATGTCAATGTGCAGCAACTGAAAACGGGCAAGCGCTTTGTGACAGGCATGAATATACCGCGACCTAGACCACAATGCAGTATCGTCAAAATTACCTATATTCAGCTGTTGTCTTAATGCTACATTTGTCTTAACGCTGCATTCAGTTGCAGGTTATTCATCAGCTTTTTACCGCCCGTGCCAACAACATGCGACGTCCAATGGATGGAATGCCCTCAGCATCAAAATATTGTAGTTCAGTAATTTCGAGGTCTGCATTTTTTAAAGCTTGTTCTATATTACGGTTTAAATGACAGCCATCGGCCACGCGTTTTTGTAGCGGGGTGAACAGATTTTGTAGGCGCTGGATGTTGTGATTTTCATTGTGTAAAACATGCTCAACCACATGGAAGGTGCCTCCCACTTTGAGTACCCGATACACTTCATCGAGTGCAAGTTCTACATCGGCAATACTGCATAAGGTCCAAGTACAAACAATATGGTCTAAGCTACGATCTGCAAAAGGGAGTTTTTCAGCACTGGCCTGTATATGTTGAACCTCAAAAGGCGTTTCATGTATGCGCTGTGCTGCCAGTTGATAAATTTCAATATTGGGCTCTAGGGCATATACGGTATCTACTGCTTGATAAAATGCAAGATTCAATCCTGTACCAAAACCAATCTCTAAAACTTCACCTTGAATGGGCAACAGCAGTTCACGGCGCTTATCCATTAAGCTGGGCACTTGCATGACTTGATTGAGTAAGTGCGGAAAGATATGTTGTTGATAAAATTTATAAATCATTGTTGCGCTATTATTATAAATGAATGGGAATGTTGCCAAGCTTAGTCGAATATGGCTCAAAAGATAAGACATATACCCGTCAATAGGGCTGAATTGTTACCAAGTTACTAATGTTTCTGCCGAATTTTTCCTTAATATAAGATTAGAAATAAATGATTAAGCAAGCGTTCAGTTTCAGGTGAGATGCTGATCATCGGTCTATTTGGGCTTGAACATCCGCTAGATTGTGTTGGTCGAAGGCATCGACTGCAAAGGCCTGAACGAAGCAATGAAAAGAGGTAACCCGATGATGAAAAAGATTTTACTCAGTACGGTATTGGCTTCAATACTGCTACAAACAGGTGCGCAGGCATCATCGGAATATAATATTGCCAAAGGTTTAGCGCCGGTTGCTCAAGGGCAGTCTATTTCTACCTTGCAGCCATTTTATGGTGACTTTCGAATTTTAGGTTCAAAAACCTATAGCAATGATGAACAAGCTAAATTTTCGCCTATCGATTATGCCGTGAGCTGGGGGCTATTTGCCGAGCCAGAAATTGCTCGCCGTATTAGTGTTAATCAATATGATCGCTATTTAAACTGGCGTATGGATAAAGTTCCTGTACCTGAAAAGCAGGCGATGATGATGGTGTCAAATATGCACATTATTCCTTCTAGTCCTGCGATTGCCAAAGAAATTAAAAAAGTTAAACGCGGTGATTTAGTCCGCTTAAAAGGTGATTTGGTCGAAATTAAAGACAAAGACTTAGTTTGGACCTCATCCTTAACCCCAACCGATACAGGGGATGGGGCTTGTGAAGTTTTTCGAGTAGATTCAATTCAATGGATTGAACGCGTTAAAAGTTAGATTTGAGTTGGCATCATCATGAAGTTACAAGCAATGGGTATGGCTTTGGTTTTGGCCTTAGGTTTGGGTGGGTGTAGTAGTTTGAGCTCAACGGTCGATGGTAAAAATCATATTTTTACGGGTAAGCAAAGCTGTCCAGCACTCTTAGAGATGGATCGTGGCCAAACACTTGAAGTCATATTAGATGAAAACCCAACCCCAGGTTATGTCTGGCGCTTAACGAAAAGCCCTAAGCTATTTAAAGTTGAAGAACTGTATAAATCGGATCAACCAAAGCAAAGTGATCCGCCTATTGTAGGTGTAGGTGGTCAAAAAACTTATCGTTTTACCGCACAACAAGCGGGTGAAGAGGTACTGCATATACAGCATGCACGACCGTGGGAAAAAACCTCGATTGACGAATGGCAGTGCCGAGTTAGAATTTCTTAAGCGATTAGAGTGTACTAACGGTTTTTTACGTACATTTCTACTGATCAAGCCAGCACGAATGCTGGCTTGATTGCTT
This sequence comes from Acinetobacter cumulans, assembly GCF_003024525.3. Lineage (GTDB taxonomy): Bacteria > Pseudomonadota > Gammaproteobacteria > Pseudomonadales > Moraxellaceae > Acinetobacter > Acinetobacter cumulans. The sequence goes on from NZ_CP035934.2 coordinate 449,266, forward strand.
TAAAGTCGATTGAATATGATTGCTCAGCGCATAGGCTTATTTTGCAGTTAAGGCTTGGCCATCAAATTGAATGCCGTCCCAGCCATTGAGCATAAATTGGCGAATATTTTGGTGATCTGTCGCTTCTGGTGTTGCCAGTACAGATGCATAATGTTCAGCAAATAAACTTAAAGTTTGCGCTTGATCTAAGCCATTCAGCTGTGCAAAAGAAAATACTTTGGCACTGCCTTGGTTTTCATTGGCACTGTTGCTTTGCTGGCCATTTTGAAATGCTGTTGGCGTATGAACATAACGTGCTTCAATAAATGCAATCACGTCAGCAAATTTTGCTGTGCCAGCTTGAAGTTCTGCCAATAATTGTTGCGCCATGAATGAATCATCCGTAAAAAATGTAAATTAAGCTTTGCGAATATAGCAAGATTTTGCATTTAAATTGAGTGAATTTTGGTGCCGAATAGAAGTCAAAGTTCAGCTATAGTGACAGGCAGAACTTAGAAAAGCAGGCGAGATTGCCTCAAAAATAGATAGGAACATCCATGAATTGGTTATTGGTCGCCCTTGGGGGGGCAATAGGTGCAAGTCTGCGTTATGGCACAGGACTTTGGTTGTATAAGCCGAGTGGTCTGTTTCCTTGGAGTACGTGGGCGATTAATTTACTTGGGTGTTTTATCGCAGGTATTTTTTTTGCACTTACGCAGAAATATCCCGTATTGCAACAAGAAACTCGTTTGTTTGTGATGGTTGGTATTTTAGGCGGGTTCACCACCTTTTCGAGCTTTGGTTTAGAAACCTTTCAATTGCTGAAACAGGCACAAACCAGTATTGCTTTGCTTTATGTAGGGTCGAGTGTGGTGTTGGGTGTAGTACTATTGGCTTTGGGTTTTTATCTGTTTCAGTATTTGCTAAAAGTATAAATTGGCTGTGCACAGACAAAAAAAGAAGTCTAAGCTGGAGGAGGGGGTCTTAGACTTCTTTAATAGTTTTACTTTAAAAGCAAAAGCTTAAAACAATATGAATTTAGTGTGAGCGTTTGAAACGCGCAAAACGTTTGTTAAAGCTTGCCACACGGCCTTCATTGCTGGTTTGACGTTGTTCACCCGTATAAAACGGATGTGATGCACTTGAAATATCTAAAGTGACATAAGGATATGTCTTACCTTCATATTCACGTGTTTGTGTCGTTTGTAGTGTACTGCCAATCACAAAATACACATCAGCATTGGTGTCATGAAAAAGTACATCTTGGTATTGAGGATGAATATTCGGACGCATTGTTCTTCTCCTATCGCAGATTTCAAATTTAATGTTATGTTATATTGTAACATTAATATCTGCAAGCAGATTTACATTTCTTCACCAATGGAACTTTGGACAAGCGAATGTCAGTGCGTCTTGTCATTTCATTACAAGCCATAAAAAAAGCCCGATCGAGATCGAGCTTTTAAGGCAAATTCAAACTTAGGCCAGAGGGGGAATTAACTCTTCAAAAATATCATTTAAATTGTCATTCACTTTTAAATGAATAAGATTCCAGTAATGCCCAGACACGGTACGGTTGACCATAAGCGTATCAGGCGAAGGCTTAAACACATCCCAATATTTTAATGAAGGTTTAATCAGCTCAACACCATCATGATGTGCAGAGTTTTCGGCAAAGTCATATTGCGTTGTGAGTGGACGCATGAGCACTTCTAACCATTCTTTGTACAGAGCTTCTGGGAATTTTCCTTTTTCTGCCATTGAGTGCAGTGCATCCAGCTGGTTTTCAATTTCTGGAATATTTTCTGCACGTGCTGCACGTATTAATGCTTTAAATTGTTGTACTGTGTCATTGGATAAAATTTTAACGCCACCAAAGTCATAAATAATAACCGTACCATCTTCACGAAAGGCGAAGTTGCCCGGATGTGGGTCACAGTGAAAACGTTTTAAGAAGAAAATTTCTTGTCCCATAGCACGGAGTAAACGGCGACCCAATTCATTGCGGGTGTCTTGTGACCAAGTACTTGCTGTTTCTATGCTTTCGCCTTCTTCTAAGCTTAAAGTTAAAATATGGCGTGAAGAATAATCTTCATAGACTTGGGGAATGACAATCTTGCTATCGAGTGCTTCATGGAAGGTACGTGCAACGGCAAGGTTTTGTGCTTCAATTTGATAATTGAGTTCGTTATCTAAGCTTTCTTGTATCTCATGAAATAATTGATCTTGGAGTTTACGATCAATTTTTAATACGCCCATTAAGCGGAGTGCAAGGCGAACCTGTTTTAAGTCGCTTTCACAGGCTTCATCTACACCTGGGTATTGCACCTTGACCACAACTTGCTGGCCATTGGGCAAAGTCGCTTTGTGAACTTGGCCAATGGAGGCAGCGGCAAAGGGCACTTCATCAAAACTTTTGAATATCTCAAGAATGGGCTTGCCCAGTTCTTTTTCCACTTGCGCTTTAATATCGCTAAACGGCATAGGCGGTGCTTGTCGTTGTAGTTTGCCTATAGCCTTTGCAACTTCGGGTGGGAAAATGTCTTTATATTGTGAGGCGATCTGTCCAACTTTCATGACAGCGCCTTTCATGTCACCGAGGGTGTCGGCAATTTGTACCCCAATATCTTGAAATAATTTGCTGCGCGAAGCATTCTTTCGCTCTTCGTCGGCAGTGAGGTTTTTAATCGAATTTGAAACTGTCTTGCTGGCAATACTTGCAGTCATTCCCGCAAGTTTCATAAAGCGGCGACCGGGGGTGCTAGCCGATTTGGCCATGTGATGCTCCTCAAGATCATCATAAAATATGGTTTTGATCATAGGCGTTAATCAAGGTGTTGCCTACTTTAAAATGTTAAAGCTTTGTGTCTATGACGACATCAGGGTGTTAAATCAATCTTACTTACAGGCTATCAGGCAGTTTAAAGCTGATGGTTGTTTTGGCAACATTTTGCATTTTTGGCTCATGTGTATCGCTTAGCCATTCATGCAAAGTTTCTAAACTCAGCCTTACATCTTGTAGGATTAAGCTTAAAATAAGCTGAGTAACTCAGACGAAATTAGGCCATGAAAGTATATAAATATTTAACCGGTAAAGATGATGTGACCTTTTGTGCACGTGTGACCAAGGCCTTAAAAGAAGGCTATGAGCTTTATGGTTCGCCAACCATGACCTTTAACGGTACAGATGTGATTGTGGGTCAAGCCATTATGAAAGAGGCAGAGGAAGCTGATGTGCCTGAGGGCTTAAAAAAAGCGTTGGCTGACTTGGGTTAGATAAAGTGCTAAGAAGAAAAGTCCATACGAGCCGTAACCGTATGGACAATCAAATTTAAAGCTGTGCGATACGTTTATTTATAATCATCAAACGGCTAATGAGTAAGATGCAGGCCACGGTTAAACCAACAATCAGTCCAATCCAAACACCCGCTGCGCCCATGTCGGTAAAGCGTGACAAATAAATACCCACAGGGAAGGCAATAATCCAATAGGCCAGCATGGTAATCCACATTGGGCCTTTGGTGTCTTGCATGCCACGTAGGCAACCTGCGGCACTCACTTGCCATGCATCCATCAATTGATAAGCAATTGCAAAGAGCACCAAGTACACTGCCAATACCGCAACATCATAGTCAAAGGTATAGAGCGACACAATTTCAGCGCGTAGTAACCACAGCAGTAGCATGGTAATGAGTGCAAAAACGGTCCCTGTTGCCAGACCAACCACTTGTACACGGCGCATAGCCGCCCAGTTTTGGCTGCCATAATACGTGCCCACCCGAATGGTGAGCGCAATGGCTAAAGACATAGGAATCATAAACAGCTGTGATGTGATGGAGATGGCAATTTGATGTGCAGCTACAGTCACTTCACCGAGTGGGCTGAGCACAATGGCGGCAGTACTAAAAATACTCACCTCAAAGAAAATCGCTAAGCCGATAGGAAAGCCCAGTGTAAAGATGCGTTTCATCCACACGGGGTCTAATTTTTCCCAGACCGCGAAAGGCTGGTTTTTTTTATAGGCACTGCCTTTAAATATATACAGTGCTAAAGCCAAGAACATCAGCCACTGCAAAATAGCAGTCGCAAAACCACAGCCTGCAGAGCCAAGCTCAGGCACTGGGCCGAGTCCATACATAAAGATAAAGTTCAGCGGCACCAGTACAGCAAGTGCAATTAAGCTAATGGCTGTGACAGGTTTAGGGTAGCCCAATGCTTCGGAATAACCGCGTAGGGCTGCATACATGGTCACCGCAGGCATGCCAAAACCAATCGCATGTAAAAATAAGCTGGCTTTGGGGAGCAATGCTTCAGGGACCCCTAAAATAGGGAGTAGAAAAGGAGCAACTTGTAAAATCAAGCAGGCAATGATTCCAAGAATAAAGGCAATCCATAAAGATTGGCGAGCAATGGTGGCAATTTTTTCAGGTGTACGCGCACCATTGGCTTCTGCGACTAAAGGCGTTGTGGCAATCATGATGCCACTAAACAGTAGCATAATCGGAATCCATAGCCCGACACCAACTGCAATAGCAGCCAAATCATTCGCAGACAAATGGCCAGCCATAATGGTATCAATCAAACCAAAACCTGCTTGCGCAAATTGGGTGATTAAGATGGGAATCATCAAGCGGAACAGTTGCTTTAATTCAAAGCGGGTTGTTGTGACAGTAGACACAGAACATACTCTTTCTTTGAGGTGCTTAGGTATGAGGTCTTAGCGTTGTAAAGTGAGAAGCACACCAATAAAAATCACCACGCCACCTAAAAGGCGCTGCCAATGAATAGGTGTTTTTTCATTACCCAATAAGCCGTATTGGTCAATAAACATTGATATGGCAATTTGGCCAAAAATAATCAGGCCAGATAGGCTTAAAAAACCTAATTTGGGTGCCGTATAAATACTGATGCTAATGGCATATACACCTAAGCATCCACCCAGCCATAAAAACCAAGGAATCTGTAGCAGCGTTTCAAGGCTAGGCTTTTCGACAGGTTGAAAAAACACAAGGACAGCAAGCACTATTGTACCTATCAAAAACGATAATAGGGCGGCTTGTAATGGAGAATATAAATATTCACGCAATTGGCTGTTAATTGCAGTTTGAATGGTCATGGCGATGCCAATACCCATCGCAAGTGGGAGTAAATACAGTAGGTGGCTACTTATTTTCATTTTCTTATCTGTAAATTTTTTTAATTTGATTGAGTGTACTGCATAAAACTTCAGAACAGAAATATAGAATGCCTTAGTGTGTTTATGGACTCATGCTAAAATATTCATCTTCTCTTTTTTCATTTGAGCATTCTCCTTGGCTGAACTCATTCCTGCAAATATTCCGATGTCTTTATACATTCACATGCCGTGGTGCGTGCGAAAATGTCCATACTGTGACTTTAACTCGCATGCAGTACCCAATGGTGAACTGTCTTTAGATCTAGAAAAAGAATATTTACAGGCGCTGGTTGAAGACTTTAAAACGCAAGTCGATTTTGCCCAAGGCCGTGCGGTACACAGCGTATTTATTGGGGGTGGCACGCCATCTTTGATTTCCGCAAAAGGTTATCAATGGTTATTTGAACAGCTCAAAAGCATTATTCCATTTGAAGATGGCTGTGAAATTACTTTAGAAGCCAATCCGGGCACAGTGGAACATGATCCTTTTGCGGGCTATTTAGAGGCAGGGATTAACCGCTTGTCGATCGGCGTACAAAGTTTTAATACCGATCAGCTGAAAAAATTAGGCCGTATTCATTCTAACGATGACGCAATTTCTGCGATTCAGCATGCTAAAGAAGCAGGTTTTGAGCGTGTGAATGTTGACCTCATGCATGGTTTGCCAGAGCAAACGATTGAGCAAGCCTTATTGGACTTAAAACTGGCGGTAGAAAATGGCGCGACGCATGTGTCGTGGTATCAGTTAACAATTGAACCGAATACTGTTTTTTTCCGCACACAGCCGATCTTGCCAGTTGATGATGTATTGGAAGAGATTCAAGCACAGGGTGAGGCCTATTTAAAAGCACAGGGCTTTATCAATTATGAAGTTTCGGCTTGGCGTAAAGAAAAGCCTTCGGCGCATAACCTGAATTACTGGCAGTTTGGCGATTACCTTGCGATTGGTGCAGGCGCACATGGCAAAGTGACACAGCCAGATGGGGTGTATCGCTATCAGAAAACCCGCTTGCCGAAAGACTATTTAGCCAAAGTGCCAGCAGAGCATTTGCAATTTAAAAAAATTGAACAAGAGGATATGCCATTTGAATTTATGATGAATGCCTTGCGTTTGAATCATGGGGTGCATGCTGCACTTTATGCGGAACGTGCAGGATTAAGTTTAGATGGTTTAAAGGAGCTTTTAAATTCCTTACGTGAGCGCAAGTTAATGGTGGCTGATGAAAATGTGCTGTCATGTACAGAGCAGGGGCATATCTTTTTAAATTCAGTACTGGAAGAGTTTCTTTAAGCTAATATTTTTAAATTTAAAGAAAGACAAAAGGCGCAATGAGCGTCTTTTGACGTTTTATGGATATGAGTTTTTAAGAAGGAATGCGCTCTGCTTTATTTGCTTAGAATTTAAAAGTAATGAGCATAAAAAAGACCGCGGAAGCGGTCTTTTTTATAACAACAAATTAATAGTCGAAACTGAAATGCTCTGGTGCTAAAGATGTCATTGTTTTAGATGGGTTCACCATCGCTTCAGCATGACCTTGTGTACGTGGCAATAGGCGTTCGAAATAGAAGTCTGCCAATTTGATTTTTGCTTTATAGAACTCTGGTACTTCTTGACCTTCGCCAGAAGCCAGTTTTGCAGAAGCAACGGCAGCTTGTTGCGCCCAGTAGAATGCCATCATGGCATAGCCAGAGAACATCAAGTAATCGACAGATGCAGACGATACGATGTCGCGGTCTTTACGTGCAGCCAACATAATACGAACAGTCAATGCGTTCCACTGTGCACAGATTTTAGTTAAATCCCATGCAAAACGACGCATATATTTATTGCGTGCATGTACGCCACAGAATTTTAAGATTTCAGCAGTATAGTCACGTACGACTTTACCTTTAGACGATAACAACACTTTACGACCAATTAAATCCAGTGCTTGTACGCCCGTTGTACCTTCGTATAGGGTTGAAATACGTGAGTCACGTACGATTTGTTCCATGCCCCATTCTTTAATATAACCATGACCGCCGTAAACTTGCATACCATGGTTTGCTGCTTCATAACCCAATTCAGTTAAGAAACCTTTCAAGATTGGGGTATAGAAACCAAGCTTGTCATCATATTCTTCAAACTTTGCTTGATTGCCTTGAGCTAAAGAATCTGCCATTTTGTCTGCCAACTGTGCAGCATGATAAATCATGGCACGGCCACCTTCAGCAATAGCTTTTTGAGTTAACAGCATACGGCGTACGTCCGCATGGTGAATAATTGCATCAGCTACTTTATCTGGATCTTTTTTACCAGATAGCGCACGCATAGACATACGGTCTTTCGCGTATGGTAATGCACCTTGGAATGCCAATTCAGCATGTGCCAAACCTTGTACCGCCGTACCAATGCGGGCTGTATTCATGAAGGTAAACATAGCATGTAAACCTTTGTGCATTTCACCAATCAAGTAGCCTTTCGCACTGTCAAAGTTCAATACAGCAGTTGCAGAAGCACGGATACCCATTTTGTGTTCAATTGAACCACAAGTCACAGGGTTACGCTCACCCACGCCACCATCCGCAGTTGGAATGAACTTAGGAACGATGAACAGAGAAATACCGCGTGTGCCTGCAGGTGCATCTGGAAGGCGAGCAAGCACAATATGAATAATGTTTTCTGTTAGGTCATGCTCACCTGCAGAAATAAAGATTTTTGTACCTGTAATGGCATAAGTACCGTCAGCATTTGGCTCAGCTTTGGTTTTTACTTGGCCCAAATCTGTACCACATTGAGGTTCAGTTAAGCACATTGTGCCCGACCAAGTACCTGCAGTGAGGTGAGGCATATAGGTATTTTTTTGTTCTTCTGTACCAAATTGCATGATGGTGTTCATGCAGCCCATGCTGAGGCCAGGGTACATGGTAAATGACCAGTTCGCTGTACCCATCATTTCAGATTTGATCAGGTTAAGCGACATTGGTAAGCCTTGACCACCAAATTCTTCTGGATAAGACAGACCTTGCCAACCACCTTGAACAAATTGGTCGTACGCTTCTTTAAAACCTTTTGGTGTTTTTACTTCACCATTTTCAAAGTGACAGCCTTCTTCATCACCACTTTGGTTTAGAGGAGAAAGTACATTTTCACAAAAATCGGCAGCACCTTCTAAAATCATGTCTACAGTGTCAGCGTCTGCAAGGTCACCGTTAGATAAAGTTTTAAAATGTGCAGGGAAGTCGAATACTTCGTTCATTAAGAAACGAATGTCGTGTAAAGGAGCTTTATAAGCAGGCATAATTTAATCCTAATTTAAAATAGTTTTGGATTATCTGGTTCGATGATTTGATTATTCACAATAATGATTAAATTACATTGATAGCATAGACTGATCAAACTGTCAGAAATGCGAATTGCTGAAATATTTTTGCAATACAATTGTTGGTTTAAATACAACAAAAAATCAAAAAATATTGAATTAATGATTATTTTTAATGAGATAAAACAATATAAAACAGATGTATATTTAATTATATCCTGACTGTGTATGGGTATTTAAAGTTTTGAATGAAGATCGCATGAACTCATTTTATTTTTGTCATTATGATCAAAATGACTGCATAGGGAAAATTGTGTAAATACCCCACGGCCCAACAAATATGCGCCATTGCACCTGCATAAATCACAGGGCAATAGCACATTTTTTTGATATTAGGAAAAGCCTAAATTACAGAAAATCTTTTAAGTTTGGTTTGACGCCATGCCAAATGCGGAAGGATTCAATCGCTTGTCCGACCAACATACCAAAACCTTCAGATGTCGGCACACCACGCGCTTTGGCTTGATCCAAAAAGCTTGATGCTTTGCCGTATGCCATTTCATAAGCATATTTAAATTGTAAAGTTTCAGGCAAAACCAGCGCATCGCCAGAAAGGCTTGCAGACGTTGCATTGATGACCAGATCAAAATCGCCATCTAAGTCATGCAATTCAACCGCACTGAGTTCAGTATTTGGGACTGCATCTTTTAGATCTGCAACCAGTTGTTCGGCACGTGCCAAGGTGCGGTTTGCAATCACAATTTTTTGCGCACCCGCTTGAACAAGTGGGTAGATCACGCCACGCGTTGCGCCACCTGCACCAATAATTAAAATACGACTTTGTGCTAAGTTCCACCCTAAGGCAAGGATGGCTTCGACCAGCCCTTGGCCGTCGGTATTGTCACCATGTAATTGACCATTCTGCATCCAAAGGGTATTTACAGCTTTGGCAATTTTTGCACGCTCAGTAAGCACCGTGCAGGCATTAAAAGCTTGTTCTTTAAATGGAACAGTCACATTCATCCCAAGCCCGCCTTGTGCGAAAAAATCTTGCATGCTGGCATCAAAGCCATCGAGTGGTGCAAGGCGTTTCGCATAATTGAGGTCGATACCCATTTTTTGGGCAAAGGCATGGTGCAGTTCTGGAGAACGAGATTGTTCAATTGGATGGCCGATCACGGCAAATTGCTTGCTCATCGCACAAAATCCATGTGGAGAAATGTGCATCAATATACGGCAATTATGCGTCAGTCTAAAGCTTTAATCAAAATTTCAGCCCAAGCTTTGCTTTGTGATTCTTCATTCTGTTATTGGGTGATTTTTGCTGTATTTAAGAGTTGCAAAGCTCAAATATGGCATCAATAGCTAAAAAAGAAGCGCTCAAAAGAATCCCAATCAATGCGATCGGCATCGTGCTATAAGCAAATTGATCATTAAACTGGCTTTCAGAAAAAAGCGCGATACTGATAGCTGTGAGCATAAGGACGATAAATCCCCAAAAGCTGAATAGTGTGGAATGAGTTTTGATGATATTCATGCTATTTCCTGCGTTTGATCTGTAGGAGGAGAAGATCATAGATTGCAATCATGACAATATCATTTTGATGATGAGGCATATTTCATCAGGATAGATCTTCAACACTCTAAAGTCATGATGATGACTTGAGCATTCATAGTACAGCACTCGACGATAATAGATGTAGGTTAATCGCAAGGACTGCCAACGTTGAGTCTATATTGTGTACATCAAAGGTAAATAAGTAAGGGGGAGTCGGGAGCTCAAATTGAAGCTGATCTTTGATGTCTATGTTAAGCGCTCAGTTTGGTAATGGATTTTCAGTCCATGTAAAAAGCCTCCAAGAGTTGGAGGCTTGATTGTATTTAAAGCAGACGGGGATACAAAAACTTATTTCAGCGTGTTTAACCAGTCTTGTGGTTTTAAATAATAGTCTGTGAGTTTTTTCTCAGCAGAATCTGCATCCCATTCTGGACGGTACGACCAACCTGCCAGTGGAGGCATGCTGACCAAGATGGACTCAATGCGCCCACCCGTTTGTAAGCCAAACAAGGTGCCTCGGTCATACACTAAGTTATATTCGACATAGCGTCCACGACGGTACAGTTGGAAGTCTCGCTGTGCTTCGCTGTATGGCTTGTCACGGTTACGTTCAAAGATGGGTAAAATCGCTTCAAGGTAGCCATTACCCACAGCTTGCATGTATTTAAAGCATGTCTCAAAGTCCCATTGATTCAAATCATCAAAGAACAAGCCACCTACACCACGCTGTTCATCGCGATGCTTTAAGTAGAAGTAATCATCACACCACTGTTTATGTTCGGCATAAACGTTATCGCCAAATGGTGCACACAAGTCGTGGGCTGTTTGATGCCAGCTCAGGACATCTTGTTCATTAGGATAAAAAGGCGTTAAGTCAAAACCACCACCAAACCACCAAATTGGGTCTTGGCCTTCTTTTTCGGCGACAAATAATCGAACATTGGCATGCGAGGTGGGTACATTTGGATTTTTCGGATGAATGACCAGTGATACGCCCATCGCTTGTGCTTTCGCACCTGCAATTTGTGGGTGACGCTCTGTTGCCGATGCAGGGAGCTTAGAGATCTGGATGTGGGAGAACATCACACCGCCTTTTTCAATCACGGTTCCATTTTGCAGCACACGGGATCGACCACCACCACCTTCAGGACGTTGCCAATCATCAATAACAAACTCGGCTTGACCACCACCAGCATGTTCTTGTTGCTCTAGTGCTGTACAAATGCGGGCTTGCAAATCGCAAAGGAAATCTCGGACACGTTGTATATCCGCTGAAGTTGGATGTGACATTGCCACTCTCATTGATTTATATAATGACTAGGAATATCAAAACATAAAATGTCTAAAAACTTAAGGTTTTTTTGCCAATCTTGAGCATCGGAAAAACTGAAAGTAGGCCGAAATTTAAGTCGTCGGAAGAGCATTTTGTATGAAGCTCTGCTGGCTTATTCCGACTAAATGGCTAGGTTGAATTCACCTGATAAGCCAAGCAAAATAGCATTAAATGCAATTTCGTTTTTTTGTTAAGGCTGTGGATATGCAACAGGCAACATCACTCATCCAAAAATATAATGTGCCCGGGCCACGCTATACCAGTTATCCAACCGTACCTTATTGGGATGAAACTTCATTTTCATTAGAGGCATGGAAACACACACTAAAACAATCCTTTGATGCATCCAATGCAACTGAAGGCATCAGTTTATACATTCATCTGCCATTTTGTGAAAGCTTGTGTACCTTCTGTGGTTGCCATAAGAAAGTCACAAAAAAGCATGAAGTTGAACAGCCTTATATTCAGGCGGTGCTCAAAGAGTGGGCGCTGTACCGCCAATTATTGGTCGAACGACCTGTCATTAAAGAAATTCATTTGGGCGGTGGGACGCCTACGTTTTTTGCTCCTGAACATTTAACACAGTTAATTCAAGGGATTTTAGCCGATTCAGATGTAGCACCTGAGCATGAATTTAGTTTTGAAGGTCACCCCAATAATACTACGCGTGAGCACTTACAAGCACTATATGATGTGGGCTTTCGTCGTGTTAGCTACGGGGTACAGGACTACAATGAAAATGTACAAAAAGCGATTCACCGTATCCAACCCTTTGCCCATGTAGAGCGTGCGACCACTTGGGCAAGAGAGATTGGCTATAGCTCAATTTCCCATGACTTGGTTTTTGGCTTGCCTTTTCAACAGCTCGAAGATGTATTGAATACCATTGAGCAGACCACACGCTTAATGCCAGACCGTTTGGCATTTTATAGTTATGCGCATGTGCCATGGATTAAAGGCAATGGGCAACGCGGTTTTAAAGATGCTGATGTGCCTAAGGATGAAATGAAACGTCAGTGCTATGAAGAGGGCAAAAAAGCATTATTGGCGCATGGTTACCATGAAATTGGTATGGATCATTTTGCATTAAGCACCGATCCAATGTATCAGGCGTTTCAGGCGCAGGCTTTACACCGTAATTTTATGGGCTATACCGCATCTAAAACACAAGTCATGATTGGCTTGGGGGTATCTTCGATCAGCGACAGTTGGTATAGCTTTGCACAAAATGAAAAGAATATAGATGCATATTATGCATGTCTGGAAAATCATCAAATTCCAGTGGTGAAAGGCCATGTGTTGAGTGCGGAAGATTTAAAAATTCGTAAGCATATTTTGAATTTAATGTGTGCGTTTCAAACCTCATGGGCTGACCAGACGATGGATTTTCCTGAACGGGAAGATGTCATTCAGCAACTGGTAGAGATGGAGCAAGATGGCCTATTGCAGATAGAACAGGATCAAATTGTGATTACGGAGCAAGGTAAGCCCTTCGTAAGAAATATTTGTATGGCGTTTGATTTACATTTAAAGCGAAGAAAACCTGAAACTCAGATATTCTCGATGACGATTTGATTTTCACTTTGGAGAGAAGATTGCTAAGTCTCCCGTTCTGATTGCAGAGAGGGAGATGTGTTTAGCAAAAAAAAATATAGCCGAGTAAAAAATGGATGCTTCACATCGATTTGTCGTCATTGCGCTTTAGGTTTGGTAATTAGGTCAGTAATTTCTTTGCCATATATCCATGTGTTGAGTATTCCGTCTGAACTTTCTAAGCCAATAACATCTAAAAAATTTTCAAAAATAGTCGCAACTTGCTCGCGATCATCAGTATATAAACTGTTTGGATTTATTTGGTTAATCCCATTGGATAAGATGTGTAATAACTGTTGTTTACTTGGTTGGCTATTGCTTTGATAGAGACGGATAAATGCTTGTCGTGTACTTTCAATAGATTGATTAATTTGATTTTTTAAAATGTGCTCTTGTAATGTTGCATCAGAAGCGCTGCCATAAGCAAAACGATTGTTCGTCTGAAATTGTTGTAGTTTTTGAATGGTGGGTGCTTGCGTGTTTTGGGCATTTGCTGGTGCTAGATCGGCTTTACACACGTTGGCAAATAAGAAGAGACTGAACACAAATAGAATCGTGGTTAGCTTCATGTGTTCAATCTCTGATTATTCTTAATTCATGCTTTTATTTAAAAATCATCTTTATCGTACATGTGCGACATCCGATCATGTTTGGTTTTTAAATATTCTTCATTGAATTTATTTAAACCCACTGTAAGCGGAACACGGTCTACCACATTAATGCCGAGGTCTGTTAATGCTTTAAGTTTTAACGGATTATTGGTAATGAGGCGGACTTCGTTGACCTGTAAATGCGCCAGCATAATGCTACACATATCGTAAGTACGTGCATCCGCAGGTAAATTCAACATAAGGTTTGCATCTACAGTGTCATGACCTTGATCTTGTAGGGCATAAGCACGGATTTTATTGGTAAGACCAATACCGCGACCTTCCTGACGTAAATATAAAATTACGCCTTGACCTGCATCATTAATCAGTTGTTGTGTTGCTTGTAGTTGTGGACCACAGTCACACTTGAGTGATGCAAAGGCATCACCTGTTAAACATTCTGAATGAATGCGAACTAAAACAGCACCCGTTGGTGCGGTTTCTAAGCCTTTAGAGAGTGCGACATGTTCTTCGCCGGTGTGTGGGTCTTGAAATACTGAAATTTTAAATTCACCAAAAGCGGTCGGTAATCTGGAAGTCGCGACAAATTCTATAGGCACAGTCAAACCCGAATAATTGATTGTAAATTGTTTAAAGTATAGCGTAATGCTTGGACATTGGTAGAATTGCAGTTACGATTTTGTGCAGAACATTTTCTTTTTTTGCATAAAGAGAACGATAATAGTTGATAAATAGTCAGATTATTCAGGATAATCTCCTACACTTAAACATAACACCCAATTTTGAGTTGAACTTAAAATTGCATCGCTAGAAATATGGCTGATTGAAGGTGATACAATTCGATATAATCATCGAATATCCATTTGACCTAGCTTAGGATTTGCCAGGCTTTAGAAGGCTTTGCCATATTATGCTGTATACAGAAATACCGTCTCATCGCCCCATTACATCGCTGCTGGACAGCATTGAGCTACCTCAACAGCTCCGTCTGCTTGAAAGCACGCAGCTCGAACAAGTGGCGGATGAGTTACGTCAATTTATTATATATGCAGCAGGACAAAGCGGCGGACACTTTGGCGCAAATCTTGGCGTGATTGAATTGACCGTTGCGTTGCATTACTGTTTTAACACACCACGCGATCGCCTGATTTGGGATGTGGGGCATCAAGCCTATCCACATAAAGCGCTAACAGGGCGCCGTGAACAACTCGTCACTATTCGTGCTAAAGATGGCTTAGCGGCCTTTCCTGCGCGTGAAGAGTCAGAGTACGACACATTTGGCGTAGGCCATTCTTCAACGGCAATTTCTGCAGGTTTAGGCATGTCATTGGCACGCCGTTATCAAAAAGACCCTTGTGAAGTTGTTGCTATTGTAGGGGATGGCGCAATGACTGCGGGTATGGCTTTTGAAGCTATGAACGATGCAGTTGCACATGATGCAGATTTAATTGTTGTATTGAATGACAACGATATGTCGATTTCATGTAGCACAGGCGGTTTTGCCAAACACTTGGCGGCCATTTGGGGTAAAGGTGAGTCAGTCAATATCACCGAACAGGGCGAGGCTTATCTACAACCTCATCCTGAATGGACTTATAACTCACGTTTACACAGCGCAGCCACAGATGCGGCGGACAATCTATTTAAAGCCATTGGTTTTGATTATTTTGGCCCTTTTGATGGTCATGATGTTGTGCAATTGACTCAAGTTTTTGAAGCAGTGAAAAAGCGCAAAGGTCCACGTTTGGTACATGTCTATACCAAAAAGGGCAAAGGTTTTGCACCAGCAGAAGCGGATCAAATCAAATATCATGCGATTAGCAAACTTAACGCACCCGCATCGTCTACAACTGCGCCAAAATATTCAGATGTATTTGGTCAGTGGCTATGTGATGAAGCGGCACAAGATGAGCGCTTAATCGCAATTACACCGGCCATGTGTGAAGGTTCCGGCATGGTAAAATTTGCCCAAGATTTTCCACAGCGTTATTTTGATGTCGCTATTGCAGAACAACATGCGGTCACTTTGGCTGCAGGTATGGCATGTGAAGGTTTAAAACCTGTTGTCGCGATTTATTCCACCTTCTTACAACGTGGTTATGACCAGCTTATCCATGATGTTGCATTACAAAACCTTGATGTGACTTTTGGGATTGACCGTGCAGGTTTGGTGGGCGAGGATGGCCCAACCCATGCGGGTGCCTATGACTACGCTTATATGCGTACCATTCCGAATATGGTGATCATGGCGCCAAAAGATGAAAATGAATGTCGCCAAATGCTTCATACGGCATATTTATATCCAGGCCCAACAGCAGTACGTTACCCACGTGGTAATGGTTTAGGGGTGAGTATCCAAAGCGAACTTCAGGCCATGAACATTGGCGAAGCAGAAGTTTTAGCAAGCTTTAATGAGGCGGCAGGCCCAAGCATTTCAATCTTAGCGTTTGGTAGTCGTGTACAGCCTGCTTTTGAAGCTGCACAAGCCTTAGCAACACAAGGTTTAGCGGTTCGTATCGTCAATATGCGTTATGTGAAACCATTAGATGAAGCATTGTTGGATCGTCTTGCAGATAGCACGGCTTTATTTGTGACGGTTGAAGAGCATGCTGTAATGGCGGGTGCGGGTAGTGCAGTGAATGAATATCTCGCGAAGGCAGGTATTGTGAAACCAACATTGAACTTAGGTTTGGCAGATGAATTTTTACATCAAGCCTCACATGGACAAATGTTGCAATTAGCTGGCCTTGATGCCGAAGGTATTGAAAAATCAGTACAACGTGCGTGGTCGAAACTCGTTTAAATCGCTGAATTTATTTTTTTAAATACGTTTAGAAACATTTTTTGCCTAAAAGCCCGTATATTTGCTAAAATGTACGGGCTTTTATGCATTATTCTTTATCAGTGTCTTCAAATTTGTAGTGGGTGTTCAATGGAACCTATGGTGGTGATGGCTGCGCGTGCGGCTCAATTAGTTGGTCAAGAGCTTTTAAAAGCGCATCAAAATCGTCATAAACTCGATTTGCAAGTTGAAGAAAAAGGCATCGACGGTCCTGTAACACGTGTAGATCGCTACATTGAGCAGTTGACTATCGACACGCTTCGTAAAAGCTATAAAAACCACAGCTTCCTAGGTGAAGAGTTTGGTCTTCAAGAAGGTAAAGGTCATGACGCTGATTGGTGTTGGATTATTGACCCACTTGATGGCACTTTAAACTTTATTAATGGTTTCCCACATTTCTGTGTATCTATTGCTGTTCAACATAAAGGTGTAACTCAACACGGTGTTATTTATGACCCTGTAAAAGATGAGTTATTCTCTGCAAGCCGTGGTCGTGGCGCAATGTTGAACCAACGCCGTATTCGTGTAAATGTAAAAGACAGCTTAGAAAATACCTTTATGGGTGTAGGCCATGCTTACCGTAAAGTCCGTAATGGTGAAGTAGTGTCTTATGCAAAAAATCACTTCGATTCATTATTAAATGTAACTGAAGCAGGTGCTCAATACCGCCGTGCTGGTTCTGCTGCCCTTGATTTAGCTTATGTGGCTGCTGGCCGTTTAGATGGCTACTTTGAACTTGGCTTAAAGCCTTGGGATATCGCTGCAGGTGAGCTGATTGTGAAAGAAGCGGGCGGTACTGTAGTAGATGCACGCGGCGGTTCAGATTCTATGGAAAACGGTCAAGTGATCGCATGTTCTATGAAAATGTTAAAACCATTAATGCAAGCTGTAGTTCCTGCTTGGGGCGAAGCTGCTAAATAAGTTATTCAACTTATCTGTAGTTCGAGTTTAAAAAAACCCTCATTGATGAGGGTTTTTTATTGGGCTTATATTTAGACTGATAAAAATAATAAATTTAAGAAATAAAAAATGACAGAGCTTGAGCAGGTGTTTGAATGGCCCATCTCCAACTAGAGTGCAGAATATGTTAATTCAGTTTATTGGGCCTGGCGGTGCAGGCAAAACAACGATCGCAAAGCAACTTGCTCCTAAAATAGGGGCTGTCTGTATAGATTTGGATGAATATTTCCTAAAGATGGAAGGGGATATCTCTTTATATATTCAACAGCACGGCTATTTGGCCTATGCACGCCGTAATATCACTTTGTATCAACAACTGCGAAGATCAATTCAGCCAGAACAATCTGTCATTTTAGTGTGTTCATCTGGGTTTATGACCTAAGCACTAGATCAGGATGCAGAATATAAGACCATTAAGCATCAACTGTTAGCCGAAGCACAGACCTATGTATTTTTACCATCATTAGATAAAAAACAATGTATTGATCTTATTGTGCAGAGGCAATTAAACAGAGCATATCTTCAGGCAGATCCTGAAAAAGAATGCTTAAAAATTTCACAGCGTTTTGATCAATATGCTTCTTTCGCGTGTACACGGGTCATTACCCACGATACACCAGAAAATATTGTTAATTTTTTAATGACACTTCTCGCGGCGCCTAAAGGGTTGAATAAAGGAGTACTTTAATAAAATATGGAGTATCTATCAGTCAAATTTTTGTATGCTAGACAGCAAATAAATATATGTTTTTTGAATTTGTTGTTTCAAGTTGACTAAAAAGGATGACTTTTAAAATTATTCTGATATAATCCGCCCACGCACTTATTTTCGTTCATTACCTGAACATTTCTCTTCAAATCATTGTGTATGCGCGTGCGGTCCAAAGAGAGGACGATATCTCGCGCCCCAATCGCTTTAGCGATTCCTTCAGGTTTAGCCGTAATCATGCGTGCGTTATATCACATCGTCGTTACTCGGATCGCCGCTGAATCTTAGATTGTCAGCGTTTATTGCTGTACCGCTTTTTGCCGATGTCCAATTGACTTTATTTTAATGGAGCACCCATTTTTCGGGTGAAAAACTCTATGAGCAAAACTTTTGCTGAATTTCCTCTACACGAGTCCCTGCAACAAGCTCTACAAAGCTTAGGTTTTACTGCGCCAACTCCTGTACAAGAGCAATCAATTCCTGCGGCTTTAGAAGGTAAAGACCTTTTAGTATCAAGCCAAACAGGTTCTGGTAAAACAGCTGCATTCTTACTCCCAACTTTAAATGCATTAGCTGACCAAGATACTTTCGTACCGTTTAAAGAACGTATGAAAGCGATTACTCAACCTAATATTTTGGTTTTATGTCCAACGCGTGAGTTGGCTCAACAAGTGAGTCAAGACGCAATTGCATTCGTACGTCACATGAAAGGTGTTCGTATTGCTGCAATTATGGGTGGTATGCCTTTTGGTAAACAAATCCAACAATTAAAAGGCGCACAAGTTGTTGTTGCGACTCCAGGTCGTTTACTTGACTTGGTAAACCGTCGTCAAATTAAATTAGACAAAGTTGACGCGTTAATTGTCGATGAAGCTGACCGTATGCTTGATCTTGGTTTCTCTGAAGACCTAGAAGCAATCAGTGATTTGGCTGCGAACCGTAAACAAACATTAATGTTCTCTGCAACTTTTGCACCACGTATCATTACACTTGCTGAACGCATGATGAATGAACCTGAACGTATTGCAATTGAAACAGGTCATACAACAAATACAGACATCACTCAGACTTTACACTGGACTGATGGTTTTGAGCACAAGAAAAAACTTCTTACTCATTGGTTGAGCGAAGAAGATCTTGATCAAGCAGTTGTATTCGCTTCTACTCAAGAAGACACAGATATGTTGGCTGAAGAACTTGCTGAAGCAGGTCACTCAGTTGTAGCGCTTCACGGTGCTATGCCACAAACTGTACGTAACCGTCGTTTACGTAGCATCCGTGAAGGTCGTGCAAAAATCTTAGTTGCAACTGACGTTGCAGCACGTGGTCTTGACGTACCAACAATCTCTCACGTAATTAACTTTGGTCTTCCAATGAAGAACGAAGACTATGTACACCGTATTGGTCGTACAGGTCGTGCGGGCCGTACTGGTAAAGCAATCACTTTAGCAACTTACCGTGAACGCGGTAAAATCCGTGCTTTAGAAGATTACCTAGATGCACGTTTAGAAGTTTCTGAAATTGAAGGCCTTGAGCCATCTCCACCTCCTGCACGCGGTAGCCGTGATGGCGGTCGTGGTCGTCGTGACGGTGGTCGCGGTGGTCGTGGCGGTTTTGGTGGCGGTCGTCGTTTTGAAGGCGAAAGCAACTTCAAACGTCGTGAAGGTGGCCGTGATGGCGAACGCCGTTCATTCGGTGGTGAAGACCGTCCACGTCGCGAATTCAACAACGATCGTCCACGCCGTGAAGGTGGTTTCGAAGACCGTCCACGTCGCGAATTTAACAACGATCGTCCACGCCGTGAAGGTGGTTTCGAAGACCGTCCACGTCGTGAATTCAACAATGATCGTCCACGTCGCGAAGGTGGCTTCAACGATAAACCACGTTTTGACTCGAATGATGACAACCGTGGCAATCGCGTAGATTACAAACCACGTCGTGAAGGTTCTTTCGGTGACCGTCCAAAACGTGATTTTGGTGATCGTCCAGCACGTCGTGAAGGTTCTTTCGGTGACCGTCCAAAACGTAGCTTTGGTGATGACCGTCCACGTCGCGAATTTAATTCAGACCGTCCACGTCGTGAAGATGGCGAACGCGGTCGAAAATTCAATGACTAATTGAATTTCGTCTGAAATAAAGATAAAAACCGGCCATTCGCCGGTTTTTATTTGTCCTTTTTTTGATAAAATGTATACTTGATCATGTTTCTTGTTTTATTTGATAAATATGTTGAATGTTAGCAAGTGGTTTTTACAAGCTTCTTCTTTGGAGGTGCTTATGCCTTATATCGGTTTAGCTTTATTTTTAAGCAATATTGTTTATTATATCTATAATCATTGGGTTTAAACTCGTACGCCTTGTTTTAACCAGTTTTGAAAAAATAAAAAATAAAAAACACACTATAATTTAGTCATCTTGTGTTACATGGAAAGGTAACATTATGTTCTTGAATCCTTTATAGTATGCGTGCTGAAAAAATGCAGGAATAAGCTCAGCTATGAATAATCAAACACCTCTTCAGGCTCAATCACTCATTGAAGTGAAAAACTTGAGTTTTAAGCGAGGAGAGCGTGTCATTTATGACAATGTCAGCTTAACCATTCGTCGTGGTCAAATCACCGCTATTATGGGGCCGTCAGGTACGGGTAAAACCACCTTATTGCGTCTTATTGGTGGTCAGTTGGTGCCCGATGCAGGTGAAGTCCTCCTAGATGGTAAAAATATTGGCCAAATGTCACGTCAGGAATTATTTGCTGCACGTGCGCGTATGGGCATGCTTTTTCAAAGTGGTGCATTATTTACCGATATGTCCGTATATGAAAACGTGGCCTTTCCAATCCGTGCACATACGAAGTTACCTGAATATTTAGTATCAGAGTTGGTTTCTCTGAAGCTTGAATCTGTAGGTTTGCGTGGCACAGAACAGTTTATGCCTGCAGAGCTCTCTGGCGGGATGAATCGTCGTGTGGCATTGGCACGTGCAATTGCGCTTGATCCAGAGCTGATTATGTATGATGAGCCCTTTGCAGGCCAAGACCCAATTGTGATGGGGGTATTAACCCGTTTAATTCGCTCTTTGCGTGAAGCTTTGGATCTTACCACTATTATTGTGTCGCATGATGTGGCAGAAACCTTATCGATTGCCGATTATATTTATGTGGTTGCAGAAGGCAAAGTTCAGGGTGAGGGGACTCCCGCTGAGCTGAAAGCACATGCTTCACCTTTTGTACGTCAATTCCTTACAGGTTCAGTCGATGGTCCTGTCGATTATCAATTTAGCCATCAGCCATATTTGTCGCAAGAGGTTCGTTCATGAATGCAATTGCCGCATTAGGTAGACGCGTCATTGAACGTGTCCAAGGCATTGGCACAGCATTTATTATGTTGTTGCAAATTTTATGCTCTTTGCCCACATGGCTTGGGGTAAAGCTGTTTATTTATCAGATGTATCGTGTTGGGGTGTTGTCCCTGCTGATTATTACTGTATCTGGCTTATTTATTGGTTCAGTCTTGGGCCTACAGATGTATAGCATTTTGTCTACATTTGGTAGTGAAGCCATGCTGGGGACTGCAGTTGCACTCACATTGTTAAGAGAACTTGCACCTGTTGTGGCGGCTTTATTGTTTGCAGGCCGTGCAGGCTCGGCATTAACTGCTGAAATTGGTTTAATGAAAGCCACTGAACAGCTATCAAGTATGGAAATGATTGGTGTAGACCCTTTGAAACGTGTGATTTCACCGCGTTTGTGGGCAGGCATTATTAGCCTTCCAATGTTATCCGTCATATTTGCCGCTGTTGGTATTATGGGCGGTAAGTTGGTCGGTGTGGACTTCTTGGGTGCGGATGAAGGTTCGTACTGGAGTGGTATCGAAAATAGCGTGCAATTTTTTAAAGATGTGCTAAACGGCACAATTATTAAAAGTTTTGTGTTCGCACTAATTTGTACATGGATTGCGGTGTATCAAGGCTATGCTTGTGAGCCAACATCTGAAGGTATTGCAACTTCTACAACACGTACAGTGGTGTATTCGTCGCTGTGTGTTTTAGGTTTTGATTTCGTGTTGACTGCGGTCATGTTCGGAGGTATTTAATGAAATCACGTACGAGTGAGCTGGCCGTCGGCATTTTTGTTATTTTATTTGGTATTGCTTTATTTTTCTTGGCCATGCGTGTGAGTGGTTTGGTGGGCAATAATTTAAAAGACAGCTATGAAATGACTGCTGTTTTTGAAAATGTGAATGGCATTAAACCCCGTGCAAAAGTTGCAATGAGTGGTGTTAAAATTGGACAAGTAGATTCAATTACACTCGATCCAATGACGCGTTTAGCGACAGTACATCTTACGATGGATGGTAGCTTAACGACGTTTAATCCAGAACAATTAAAGCAAGTACAAAAAGATGCCTTAGAAGAGCTACGTTATAGTTCGGATTATGAGGAGGCCGATCCAGCACAACAAAAAGAAATGGAAAAGCAA
The DNA here is from genome assembly GCF_003024525.3 of Acinetobacter cumulans. Taxonomy (GTDB): domain Bacteria; phylum Pseudomonadota; class Gammaproteobacteria; order Pseudomonadales; family Moraxellaceae; genus Acinetobacter; species Acinetobacter cumulans. The sequence continues at coordinate 471,807 of NZ_CP035934.2, forward strand.
CTTATTGCTAACATGAAATCCATCACGAATATTGATGAAGATGCTTATATTATGGTTGCAACCAACGGTCTGTTGGGTGAGAAATATTTGAAAATTGTACCGGGTGGTGGTTTGAACTATTTGAAGCGTGATTCTCAAATTGTGAACACACAGGGCACGATGGAAATTGAAGACTTAATTACCAAATTTGTAACCGGTGGTGCTGGTAAGTCATCTGACGCTAAAGCTGAAGAGACGGATACTACGGCAGATGCAGAACCGTCATTTACAGAATAGTTTTTTGAGGAGAAAACACGTGAATACTTTGGTGAAACAAACCTTAACAGCTAGCATACTTTCGACCATGCTTGCAGGTACCGCTTTTGCAGCACCATCTGAAACGCCACCTGCATTTATTAAGAAAGTGGCTGATGGGTTGATCACTCGTTTGAAAGCGGACCAATCTAAACTGCAAAATAACCCTGCAGCAGTAAAAGCAATTGTGCGTCAAAATCTTGACCCATATATTGATTCACAAGCATTTACACGTATTGTGATGGGTACTTATGCAACGAATCAGAACAGTACTGCTGCACAGCGTGCTCAGTTCGAAAAGAATTTCCGTGAAACGCTCATTGAAAACTATGGTTCTGCTTTTGCAAAATACAGCAACCAAAGCTACACCATGCGTCCATTTAAGTCGACAAATCCAACCAATCCTGTTGTGACCATCGACTTCATTAACAATGGCGAAAAAATTCCAGTATCGTTCCAATTGGCTGACAAAGGTAGCCAATGGAAAATTCGTAATATCAACGTTTCAGGTATCGACCTAGGCTTGCAATTCCGTAATCAGTTTGCGGCAACTGTAAAACGTAATGGCGGTAACTTGGATAAATCAATTGCGAACTTCAAGCCTGATGCTGAAGCTGCTGTTGAAAAGAAAAAATAAGCAGGTTTAAGATGATTGAATTCACTGCGCAAGAGTTGCATGTAACTGGGAAAATTGATTATCGTAATGCTGAACAGTATTACGCTCAAGGGCTGAAAGTTATTCAGACACAGCAACAATATCCAATGACAGTGAATTTATCTGCTTTGGAGCATGGTAGTACTTTAGCATTGGCGGTATTGGTTCGCTGGCTAAGACAAACACCAAATGCAGAAGGTCTAGTCTTTAAAGCTGTTCCTGAAAAAATGATGAAGATTATTCAAGCTTGTCATTTAGAGCATGATTTGAAACTTATTTAAATTCTATCGTAATTTAAAAGTGATCTTCATAAAAAAAAGCGCCTAAGGGCGCTTTTTTGTGGGCTACAGATAAATCGTGATTTCATCTGTAGCATGCTGTGTATTTCAGGTTGAAGCAATGCGCCAAGGCGTGCTTAAATCCATTTTTTCCAGCGGAAGTAAATGAGTGGGCCAATCAAGAAGGCAATTAAAATTAAGCTGACCACGATAAAGCTGGTTGTTCCATGTGCGAAAGGGAGCACATCGGTATTCATGCCGTAAATGCTGGCCACCAGCATAGGAGGCGCAAGCATACTTGGTAAAATCGAGAATCGACGAATGGTATCGTTCTGTTCGGTATTAATGAAGCCTGAAGTTGTGTCGAGCAAGAAGCGTACTTTTTGGAATAAGAAGGCATCATGTTCTACCAATGAGCGTACATCTTCACTCAGTTCTCGAATATCTGCATCGTAAATATGGCTACCAAGCGCACGCGGACGAGATAAGAAGGTGAGGACACGACGTAAGTCAATAAGACACAGCTGTGCTTTACCAAGCATGTCTTCTAATTGTGCCAAGCGCGTGATCATGTCATCTAAATCTAAAATCATTTCACGGTGACGATTGTTTAGCACTTCTGTGGAGTATTTTTCCAAGTCCTTGTGGATATCTTCTAAGATATCCGCAAGCTCATCGAGTTTGGCTTCCAGCAAGCCCAATAAAATCCAAGTTGGATCTTTATAATCAATTTCATAGTCATTACGACGCGCCCGTGCACGAAAAGCACGGAAGGCCACCAGTTTTTCACCGCGCAGTGTAAATAGGCGCTCTTTATGAAGAATGAAAGCAACGGTCTGCACGGTTGCTAAAATACTGGAGTTTTCTTCGGTTTCGCCATCGACCTGAAAGTTTTTATTTTTCGTTAAAAAATACGTACTGATATGCAAAATGCCATCATCATCACGGTAGAATCGTGCAGATGAGGAAATGTCTTCTAGCGATTTAAGCGTAGGCATATTTTGATCATAGGCATCCATGATCCATTGCTGTTCTTCTTGAGATGGAGCAATGAGGTCAAGCCAGACCAAATCTTGATGTAGATCGAAGTCACCATTGACAGTGGTATCTTCTAAACTACCGCGCTCTGTGGCGTAAAAGGCTTCCAGCATGCCGTCTTTTCTCCCTTGCGCAGTATGTAAAAATGAATGCGTGTATTTTAGACAAGGATGCTTAGAAATACACTGCTCGAATGATTATTTTATGAAAAAATCTGAACGAAGTTTAGATTCCAAGCATGACAATTCAATAACAGGGTGAGAGATGATGAATTCTATAGCAATTTTTTGTGGTTCAGCTTTAGGTACGGACCCTGTTTATGAGCAAATCGCCATTCAAGTCGGGCAATGCTTAGCAAAACATCAGATCACTTTGGTATATGGTGGAGGGCGTTCAGGTCTCATGGGCATCGTTGCAGACAGTGCATTACAGGCGGGCGGTAAAGTTATTGGCGTGATTCCGAAGCAATTGGTGGACCGTGAACTCGCACATCCACATTTGACAGAGTTACATGTGGTGCAAAATATGCATGAACGTAAGACCAAAATGTCGGAACTCTCCGATGGTTTTATTGCGATTCCTGGTGGTGCTGGTACCTTGGAAGAAATTTTTGAACAGTGGACTTGGGCACAATTGGGAATTCACTTAAAACCTTGCGCATTTTTAAATATTGATGATTTTTATACGGACTTAATTAAGTTTATTCAGCTCACAGTGGAAAAAGGTTTTACGCAAACCCGTTTTGCAGATGCTTTGGTGGTATCCGATCAAATAGAAGATATTTTAACGCAGTTTATGCACTATACGGCGCCACAACCTAAATGGGGAATGGCGGCAGATCAACAAGATTTGGTGAAACATTAAGATGAAAGTGATTACTGTTGCTGCGGGCATTGTGCTAAATGAACAACAGCAAATGTTGGTGGTGCGTAAGAAAAATACTGCCTGCTTTATGCAGGTGGGTGGCAAGCTAGAACCGAATGAGCATCCAGAACAAACCATTGTGCGCGAAATTGCAGAAGAAATTGGCTGTCAGGCTAAAATTCAGCATTATCTTGGGCGCTTTGAAACTGCAACAGCCAATGAACCTGATCATCAACTGGTGAGCTATGTATATCATGTGACCTTAGATCAGATTCCAACGGTGCATGCAGAAATTGCGGAAATGCGTTGGGTGGATTTAGATGATCAAGACATAGCACTGGCACCATTGACCACAGAAATCATTATTCCTTGGATTAAGCAGCAATTGGTTTCTTAAGCAGTTAGATGAGTTTTGTGGTGTAAGTAAGACGCTTAAATTTCTGCAACGGCTAAGCAGGTGACATGTACCTGCTGGCACCCCAATTCGATTAGGCAATTATGTAGAGCTTGAATAGAACTGCCCGTAGTGACCACATCATCGACAATCAGAACATTGCGATAACGCACTGCATTTTGTGGCGTTAATTGAAATTGTTGTTGAATATCACTCATACGTTCTAAACGACTTAAGCCTTTTTGTGCGTGTTGTTTTAAACGTGTGACAGGTTGCCAAATGGGTACATCCAAGTGTTTTGCCAGATCTTGTGCAATCAGCAAGGACTGATTAAAACCACGTTCTTCTAGGCGTTCCGTTGATATGGGCATAGGAACAATCGCCTGTACTTTTTTGGGTAGTTTGAGCGAGCAGAGTAAGCCTGAAAGGAGTGGTTGAAATTGTAGTTGTTGTTGATATTTATACTGTTGAATAATGCGATCGAGTGGATAGTCGTAACGACATGGTGTCATGATTTGTAGGCCTTGGCGCTGTATGGTTTGCCTTTGCCAAGGTAAAGATTTCCAACAATCCTCACAGACCTGATGCCAATGTTGGGTATCTGCATGGCAAAGTTGACAGGGCTGGAAGCTTCGAAACAGCCCTGTCAATTGCTGGAGTATGGAATTAGATTTAGGGTTATACATAGGCATAGCGTGGTGCTTCAGGCAGCCAGCGTTTCAGCAAGGCTTCTGCATTTTTAGGATGTTCTTTTAATATTTGCTGCGCAGCATAATGCGCTTGATTCAGCAGATGATCATCGCGCTCTAATTTGGCTACACGGAAGCCCATATCGCCTGTTTGTTTGGTGCCAAGCAGTTCACCTGGGCCACGTATTTCCAAATCTTTTTCAGCAATGATAAAACCGTCATTGGTTTCACGCATGATACGTAAGCGTTCCTGCCCATTTTGCGACAGTGGGTTTTTATACAGCAGGGCGCAGAAGCTGGCTTTAGCGCCACGCCCCACACGGCCACGCAGCTGATGCAGCTGAGATAAGCCTAGACGCTCTGCATTTTCAATCACCATAATCGAGGCATTCGGTACATCCACACCCACTTCAATGACCGTGGTGGCAATCAGCAATTGTAGTTCATTGTCCTTAAACTGCTGCATCACAGCCTGCTTTTCATCGGCTTTCATTTTACCGTGTACCAGTCCGATATTCAGCTCGGGGAAGCGTTCTTTAATTTCGGCAAAAGTGGCTTCTGCAGCTTGCGCATCTAATGTTTCCGACTGTTCTACCAGCGTGCAGACCCAATAGGCCTGTTTGCCTTCGGCGCAATTGGTGGCAATGCGTTGTAGCACTTCTTCACGGCGGTCCAGCGGTATAGTCACGGTTTGAATTGGTGTACGGCCGGGCGGCAGTTCATCAATCACCGAAGTGTCCAAATCACCATAAGCCGACATGGCCAGTGTGCGGGGAATAGGTGTGGCCGTCATCACCAGCTGATGTGATGTCATGCCATTTAAGCCTTTATTACGCAGTGCCAAGCGTTGATCGACCCCAAAGCGGTGCTGTTCATCAATAATCACTAAGCCCAATTTGGCAAAAGCGACATTGTCCTGAAACAGCGCATGGGTTCCGACCACTAAGTTGGCGCTGCCGTCTTGTATGCTTTGCTCGGCGGCAGTGCGGGCTTTGCCTTTTTGCTTGCCTGAAAGCCAAGAAACAGTTAAGCCCAAAGGCTCAAACCATTTTTTAAAATTTAGATAATGCTGTTCTGCCAAAATTTCAGTCGGTGCCATCAGTGCCACTTGCCAGCCTTCTTCTAAGGCATGACAGGCAGCCACGCCTGCAACCAGTGTTTTACCCGCGCCAACATCACCTTGAACTAAACGTAGCATGGGCTTGTTTTGTTTTAAATCTTTGGCGATTTCTTTTGAAACCCGCTTTTGCGCGCCAGTCATTTCAAAGGGAAGGCTGCCAAGCAGGGCTTTAGCAAAAGTTTTACTTGGACTGAATGAGGGTGCTTCAATTTGCTGAACATAAGCACGGCGGGTCAGCAGGCTGACTTGATGCGCGACCAATTCTTCAAAAATCAAACGCTGCTGCGCAGGGTGTGAGCCTTGTGTCAGCTGCAGCATATTGGCATTTACAGGCGGATGGTGAATATAGTCCAGTGCTTGTTTCAGCGCATAGCCATTGGTGAATTTTTGCGGCAGCAGTTCAGGTAGGTCATCGCTGTGGCTTTCTAAAGCTTGCTTCACAAATTCACGCAGTTTAGGCTGGGTGAGTCCATCAGTTGCTGGGTAAATGGCAGTGAGCTGTGTTTGTGGCAGCGGCGTGTGTTCAGTGATTAGCTGCAGCTCAGGATGATACATTTCCAGTCCGCGTGCACCGACACGTACTTCACCAAAAATGCGCAGGCGGGCGCCCAATTTGGCACGGTCAGTAATGCCTTTATAAATATGGTAAAAACGTAAGGTGACTTTGCCTGTATCATCGTCCAGTTGTACAGCCATCGATTTGCGTTTACCCGGCGGAAAGTCGACACCTTTGACAATGCCTTCGAGCAAATAGCTGCGTCCAACGGTCAGCTGATTCATGGGTATAATAGTGCTGCGGTCTTCATAGTCACGTGGCAAATGAAACAGTAAGTCGTCGGTGGTGAAAATATTCAGTTTTTCAAGCAATGCGGCAGCAGCGTTTCCTACGCCTTGCAGTTGATGAACGGCAGCCATTTCCCCTCAGTCTGTTTTGGACAGATGTTAAGTCTGTGATTAGGTGCTAAATGCATATTTTATTTATAGGTTATGGTAAAACATCTCAGCGCGCTACAAAACTGTTATTTGAGCAGGGCCACCAAATTACCACAATTAGCCAAAGCCCGAAAACGGATGAATATGCCAATCATCTGATTCAGGATGTACATCATTTGAATTTAAGCGGTATCGCGCCTATAGATGCAGTGTATGTATTGCTATCGCCCAATGCGTCTACTGTGGAAGCTTATCAGCAGACCTATGTCGATACGGTTCAGTCCATTGTTCAAGCTTTAAAAGGGCATCCGATTCAACGCATCGTTGTCGTGTCTTCTACTCGGGTCTATGGCGAAAATGCCGGTGAGCGTGTGGATGATGAAACCTTGCCAAACCCTATAGATGCGCAGGGCAGGCTGCTGCTGGAGATGGAGCAACTATATCAAACTGCTTTTCCTGCGCAGTGCGTGATTATCCGCCCGAGTGGGATTTATAGCGGTGCATCTGCACGAATGCAGAAGCTGGCAGAGACAACAAAAAGCTATCCAAATATTCACTGGTCCAACCGGATTCACATTGATGATTTAGCGCGTTTCTTGGTATTTATGCTTCACGTGGAACATGCTGAAAAATCATATATTTGTACCAATAATATGCCACAACCTTTGCATGAGAAAATTTTAAATATTCAACGTGAGTTGAATCTGCCTGAGTTGGTTTTGGAAAGTGATAGGGTAACAGGGAAGCGGATTTATGCGGACAGGATGAAATCAGCGGGCTTTCAGTTGGAGTATGAGGATTCTTAAGTATGCTTAATATTAGGTTTTTTATCTTAATGTTTTGATATTTATGTGAAATTAATAGTTTGTGTAACGTGTGTTAAATGGGTTTTTAGTAAATCATAATTTTTGATAAGATAAATTTTTAATCAAAATAAATTAATAATTATGGGTTATAGATCTGGTGGGATGGTGTTTCCATTCAAAGGTGATCTAGACGAATTAGTTGACTTAGTTAACAATTGGACTGAAAAATGCTTTGAAATTTTAGCCCCTAATTTGAAAGCAAATGAAACTATTGAATTAGAGTTAATTAAAGATAACGTGGTCATTATTCATAATTACAGCTTTTTCTTCTCTGCTTATCAAGATAAGGGTTTATGGAGTGAAAGGCTTAAAAAATCTTCATTGAATGATTGGGTAATATTTTTTGAATGTGTAGATAGTTTTAATGTAGCCAGTTATTTGATATTTAAAAATAATATAGAGGTTAGGCGAGTTTCTGAGTCTGAAGATCAGGCTTTTTATCAGGATGGTGAACCTCAAGACTTTGAAAAAGAATGGCTTAATGCATCAATAGCTTATGAACATGAATATCAAGAAGATGATGAATGGAAGGAAGAAATTATAACTGATCCAAACTTTTCCTTGGATGACATTGAAGAGTGGGAGAATTATTACAAATTTTATTATGTTGGCTCTATAAATAATTCCACCAACCATTTAGCTAGACAGTTGCTAAGTGACTTATCAAATAAATATCTAGGTTTTGATTTGATTAATGATTTTTATGACTTAGAGAACAAAATTACTCTAGGTTATGGTGATATTACTGAGAATCAGTTAATTGTAAATAAACAGAAAAAAAGCTTTTTTGAGAAAATTTTATTTTGGAAGTAACATTCATTTAACATAAGACCTCTTATACTAAATGCATATGTAAGCCCAAAACAGAAATATCCATTTTCTTCGAAGTAAATAAAAAGGGGCAAGTCTTAAAACTCACCCCTCATCCCAACCTTCTCCCAAAGGGAGAAGGAGCTATAAGGATTTACTTCTTCTTGCGCTTCAAGCGTTTCTTCGCCTGTTCCGCAACGACTTTATCCAGTGCTTCTTTCAGTTCATCATCGCTGAATGTCGTAATGTGTTGCAACATTTGCAAGGTCACATCATCCAATACAAGGTTGGCGTACTGAGCAACATTTTGGAAGTTTTCATCAAACACAATCGCATTGTCTTCATTGGTACTGATGTAGCCTTGCTGTGTCAGTACCTTAATAAAGCTTTGGAATAAGGCTTTATCAAAGAATTCTGGTGAGTTGAACTCATACAGCACAGATAGACGCTGACCAACCAAATGGCTCAGTTCTTCAACCTGACGCGTAGAAATATTGCCTGAACCACGCTGGGTGATTAAAGCCAAGGTCATGTAATAACGTTCAAGGCTCTGCATCACAGGTGCAGCCAACACCACCAATTGATTGTGATGTTCACTGTTTGGCGCAGGTGAAACTAAGTTGCCTTCGGCGTCTTCAGAAATGAGCTTGGCTTGAATCAATGCTTCAGCATAAGCACAAATCTGATCTTTCAGCTCTTCATCTTTCCATTTTAAAAACAGTTCAGCTTTTAAGAATGGATATAAAGTACGGATCACATTGATTAAGTCGCCACGGCGGATGGTGCCGTTATGTTCAACCATTGCCGCAATCAGTGAAGGCAAAATGAATGCATGTAAAATGTTATTGCGGAAATAGGTCAGTAACACGGCTTGACCATCTTCAATGGCAATAATGTCACCCAAGACATGCTTCACGCGTTTGATCAGTTTAAGCTTTAAGCCGTAAGCAATAATTTCTTTACCTGACAACGGTGTCACTTGCATACGCGAATCATACGGCAGGGCAGTGAGCAGGTTGCGGTAGGTATCAAGCTGATTAATACAAATTTCTTCGTCCAGCGTATGTTTTACAGTAGCTAGTAAAATCAGAGACAGCAAAGACACAGGATTGATTACTGCAGCACGGTTGATGTTTTCCAAAATCGCATGTGCTGAGCTTGTCACAGCTTCTGAAACTTCTGGTGGCATCGCATCGTCATTTTTTTCAATTTTGACATTGTCTACGCCATGCTGTTTTAGAACATCATTGAGGAAAACAGGCTCGCCAAAGTTCACATGCACCTTGCCGAAAATACGTTCAATTTTACGTAAAGTTTTAACAATACCGAGGATTGATTCGCCTTCTTTTGGCTTACCGTTCATTTCGCCAACGTAGGTTGCGCCTTCCATTAAGCGTTCATAGCCAATATAAGTTGGCAGGAACACAATCGGTTTTGCAGGATTACGCAGATGGCTGTGTACCGTCATTGCCAACATACCCGTTTTTGGCGGTAACAGACGGCCAGTACGCGAACGACCACCTTCAATAAAGTATTCGAGAGGCGTATTACGCGACAAAATGCTGTATAAATATTCTTTAAACACAGTGGTGTATAAGCCATTGCCACGGAAGCTACGACGGATAAAGAATGCGCCACCGCCACGTAGAATTTGGCCGACAAATGGCATATTTAAGTTATCACCGGCAGCGATGTACGGCACCATCATCCCGCGTTTGTAAATCACATAAGACAGTAATAGGTAGTCAATATGACTGCGGTGACATGGTGTATAGACAATTTCATAGTCCTTAGCCAATTCACGTACGGTACTGAAGTTATGTACTTCTACACCGTCATACAACTGTGTCCACAAACGTGTTAATGCAATATCTGCAAAACGCACCGTTGAGTGAGAATAATCGGACACGATTTCATTTAAATAACCAATCGCACGACGCTCAGCTTCGACCATACTAATTTTGCCACGAATACTTTCACGGCGAATCGCATCTTGCACATCAGGGGCTTTGATGAGACCGTGCATGACATTGCGACGGTCAGATAAATCTGGGCCTAAAACGACTTCACGTTGACCATCAAGATAGTCATTTAGTGTGCTTAAGATATAAGTGGCTGGTGAAAGGTTTGGATGCGTGGTTTTCGCATAATCGATCAGCGCACGTAGTGATTGTGGCTCATGGAATTCGATATAAGTTTGACGTCCATGCAAGCCAATATTCATGAGCTGCTTAACACGGCTTGGTGTAGACCACGTGTCTGTAAATAAAAGCTTTAACCAAGAATCTTCTTTTTCTGGATCGCGTCCCCAAAGCAAAGTGACAGGAACAAATTCAATATCTAAATCAGGTTGTTTTTCTAAGGCTTCGACTAAGCGCAAAAGGCGCGGTGGAAAAGCATGTGGCGGTGGGTTAAGTAAATTATTTTCATCGCGATGTTGCAAAAATAATACTGAGGCTTTTTCAGTATGTGTCCCTACATTGAGCGGGTCGAGCGCGGCATGTAATTTTAAACGACGGGTTTCACCATCGACCACCAAGGCATTACTACGTGAGTGTGTTTGTAATACGTAGCAGACAATCTTTTTAGATTGCGGGGTATCTGATGTTTCTGCGATCGCGGGTTCAGTAGGCACTTCGCCAAGAACGTGTGGTGTTACCACGAGGTCAAGAAGCTTACTTGAAAGCTTACGATACATTTGACCAAAGCCAGGCTTGGACATAAAGACTCCTACTTGAATGAACCAGCCCGATTAAATTTCGGGGGATACAATTTTTGCATAATTTTAGCGAAAAACAGTATGTCATTTTCTAACATTTTATAGGCATATTGTAAGATTTTATCGTTAAAAAACGTATTTTTAGCAGATAATTTCGAAGAAGAATGTGACAGTTCAGTCAGGCAATCTTTAGGGTTTTACTGGGTTTTTATGGCAATATAGTGCTGAACTGTGAATTTAAATTTTGCCTGATTTCAGGTGATCCCATGTAAATAGGTCGTATATGAATGCTTTAACTCAAGAGTTAGTTGAACTGCTTAGCTTAGAAAAGCTAGAAGAAAACATCTTTCGCGGTCAAAGCCGTAATTTGGTGGGCAAGCGTGTGTTTGGCGGTCAAGTCTTAGGCCAAGCACTTCGTGCAGCATCATATACAACCGACCGTCCTGCACATTCACTGCATGCATATTTCTTGTTTGGTGGTGATGTAAATGCGCCAATTATTTATGAAGTTGACCGTATTCGTGATGGCCGTAGTTTTGTAAGCCGTCAGGTACGTGCTATTCAACATGGCAAGACCATTTTTATGTGCATGGTGTCATTTGCAGAACAAGAAGAAGGCTTGAATTATCAAGTGGCTGAGCCAGAGTATCCTGCAGTTGAAGATGTAAAATCAGAAGCTGAACTTAAAAATATGTTGGTTGAGTTTGTACCTGAAAATGTACGTGCTTCATTTATGCGCGACCGTCATGTGGAAATTCGCCCAATCGATCCGCAAAATCCCTTCCAGCCACAACCTGCTGCGCCATCTTATGCACATTACATTCGCACACATGACAAAATTGCAGATCATGTAGATGAGATCTCGCTCCATCAGGCGATTGCGGCATTTTATTCAGACTTTACTTTAATGACGACTGCGCTACGTCCGCATGGTTTAAGCTATTTATCGCCAAGTTTACAGTGTGCCAGCATTGATCATGCTATGTATTTCCATAAACCATTTCGTGTGGATGAATGGATGCTATACGACATGGATGCAACCATAAGCGCTAGCTCGCGCGGTCTGAATTTTGGTCGTATGTGGCAAAATGGCGAGTTGGTATGTAGTACTACACAAGAAGGTTTAATTCGTTTGCGTGAAATTGAAACGCAATAAACCTTGAGCTGTGTACATTAAAAAAGCCGAATCGATCGATTCGGCTTTTTTATTTTAAGCTGTTCACAGAATGTATAGCTGGCTTTAAAGTTTAAATATTTTTTTTCGAATGTAGTAGAAATCTGCTGTCGCCCAACATCGTTCATTGGATGTGCTTAGCAGGAAAATTGCAGGCCTTTACACAAAAAAATATCGAATCTTAGGCTTACGCATGGCATAGTGCCTTGAAGTATGTACTGAAAAAAATGACTCAGCTATGAGCTTAAATACCCAAATTTTTATTGCAGCCATTTTAGGCATTGCCTTTGGCTTTTTAATGAATCTGTTTCCAGACAGTGGATTCTTTAACTCGAGTTTATATGGCTTGGGATTAATGAGCAGTATTTTTATTGGCTTACTAAAAATGCTATTGATCCCTCTCATTTTCAGTTCAATCGTTGTGGGAGTTTCTAATTTACAGGCAGGTGGTCAGTTAGGCCGTGTTTGGAAAATTACTTTGGCTTGCTGTGTAACCACGACTACACTGGCACTTATATTGGGCTTGGCTTGTGCGCATATATTTCAGGTGGGGAAGGGTGTGGACATTCAAATGTTCCAAGAGGCCATGGCACAACATCAAAGTCCAGACACGCTGACACCGTTATCTTTTTTTACCAATTTTATTCAAAATACATTAATTAACCCTTTCAAAGCCTTTGCTGAAGGCAATGTGCTGGCAGTCGTCGTGTTTGCCTTACTGTTGGGTGTGGCATTGGTGCAAGGTGGCGATAAATTCCGTAGCGTACGTAAACTGAGTGCGCAATTTTTTGACATTATGATGCTGATGATCAGCTGGGTTATGAAACTAGCACCCTTGGGTATTTTTGCGCTCTTGGCGAAGTTGATTGCGACAGAAGATATTTCGGTGCTGAGCCGTTTGGCTGAATTTGCTGCTGTGGTAACAGGAACGACCATTTTTCATGGTGCGGTGGTATTGCCATTTTTATTGTGGATTTTTGGCAAGATGAGCCCAATCACATTCTTTAAGGGAACACGTGCTGCTCTCATCACAGCGTTTGCGACCAGTTCCAGTTCTGCAACCATGCCACTGTCTATGAAGTGTGCACAGGAAAATTTAGGCGTCCGTCCACAAACTGCAGGTTTTGTAATTCCATTAGGCACACAATTGAATATGGATGGTACTGCGCTATATGAAGCTGCTGCCGCACTTTTTATTGCAAATTTGATGGGACTAGATTTGAGTTTGGGGCAACAATTGATTGTCTGTGCCACCGCCATGATTGCCTCTTTGGGTGCGCCGGGCATTCCAAGTGCGGGCATGGTGACTATGATTATGGTATTGCAGTCTGTTGGTTTGCCTGCTGAAGCGATTGCGATTTTACTGCCGATTGACCGCTTATTAGATACAGTACGTACGGTGGTGAATGTACAGGGCGATATGATGATTAGTGTGGTGGTTGATCGTCATACGCGAGAAGCTGAAACAGTAATAGAAAGTTAATTCAATATTGAGTTTTTTCTGCGCCGTAACGCTGTAAAGCATTTTAACCACGAAATGAGCACAATAAAAAGCAGGCTACAAAGCCTGCTTTTTTAATTTTATTTCAGCCCAAATAGTACTAATTAGCTTTGGATAATCGCTTAAGCGGCAACTTTAGGTAGTGCGCATTTAGCCGCAGGAGACTGATCTAAGTAAGCAATCGCATCTTCTGTTTTTGCTTCATGGACTGGATCATACCAAGGCATTAAATAACCCAATTGCTGAGAAACCAACCATAGCGGATGTGGCATTAGACGGTTGTCTTTTTGTGCGATGCGTGACCATTCACGCCAAATCCAAGGTTTATATACCGCAGGCTTAATTGATGCATAACGTGGATCTTGTCCTAAAATATGGGCAGCACCATCAGTCCAAAGCCCAATAACAGCCACAATCACAATTAAACTTTGATAGTAGCGAGAAATATAGCCACCACCTAAATGACGATAAAGATCAAAAGCCACCGTGCGATGTTCAATTTCTTCTGCGCCATGCCATTTGACCAAGTCCAGCATATTGGGATCTGCGCCCAAGCGTTGCCATTCAGAGTTATATAGTACGTATTTTCCTAACACACAGGTCATGTGTTCAACCGTTGCAATAATCCCTAGGCGGAATAGATCCCATTGATGTTCGAGTGCTTTAGGTACTTCTAAGCCCATGGGTTGATCGGCCAATACCTTGCCAAACAAGAAATCCATAATTTTTAAGTTACGGCTCACATCAATATTGCGCACCGTTAGATATTCTTTATTCGCAGAATTATGTGCTTGCGCATGCATGGCTTCTTGGCGGATAAATGCTTTGACGTCCTCCGCAAGTTTTTCATCGGTAATTTTAGGCAGTACTTTGTTGTACAGGCGGCAGAACCAAAATTCGCCTGCTGGCAAAATCATATTAATTTCATTAATAAAGTAGCTGACAAAAGGCTGGTTGGGAATCCAGTCAACCGGCGTATCCTGCCACTCAAATTTGACTTTACGCGGTTTAATGCTGTAGCTGATGGAAGAGCCTATTCTTGAGTTTTTCAGGCGGGAGAGCAATTTCATCTGACGGTCCTTATTTTAATTTTGTGAAGCTGTTCACATTTATATATAGGGTCAGTATGAAAAAAATATCCTGTATTGTAATTAGCAATACAGGACATTTGGTTGTCAAAAAATGATGATTATGGTCAGACAATCTGACGCATTTTACCGTTAAGACGGATCTTTTGGCGCTTGCTCGGCAGGCAGTTCAGCGTCTAAAGCATCATCAAATTCAGTCTCTTCAAACTCTGAATCGAAGTCAGCATCATCAAAATCATCTGCTTCGGCATCTGGAATGCTGGCCAAATCAAATTCTGCAGCCTGTTCAAGGGTAAAGTTCAAACGGCCGCCCATCACGCTGGCAAGTTCTTCTAAGCCCTGTTTGTTTAACGATGAGAAGGTTTGAATCGAGAACTGCAGCTTCATTTTTTTCAGCTGCGCTTTAACTTCCTGCAGCGCTTTAGAAGCAGGGCCGCGGTTGAGTTTATCTGATTTAGTTAAAAGTACATGCACGAATAATTTACGTGAATATGCCCATTCCAGCATCATCACATCAAAGTGCTGCAGCGGGTGGCGGATGTCCATTAACAGGACAAGGCCTTGCAGGCTTTCACGGTGAATCAGGTAATTTTCGAGTTCTTTTTGCCAAACAATTTTCATCGCTTCAGGTACGGCCGCATAGCCATAACCCGGCAAATCGACCAAACGCTGGTCTGGATTGCCCAAGCTGAAAAAGTTGATCATTTGGGTACGGCCAGGGCGTTTTGATGCGCGGGCCAATTGCTTTTGATTGGTTAAGGCATTAATTGCGCTAGATTTTCCTGCATTTGAGCGGCCAGCAAAAGCGATTTCATAGCCTGTATCTTCAACGCATAAATTCAGCTTTGGCGCGCTCATTAAGAATTCAGCTTTACGCAGCCAGTTTAATGCGCGTACAGAGTATTCAGTAATAGCTGGATCGACTTTTTTTTCGTAGCTGATCTTTTGCTTAGGCGCATGAGCTACCTTACTGTTTCTAGATTTTCCTCTGTGCTGATGCATAACTCGACTTCAATGACTGATTTACAAGCAGCCATTATAAAGGAACTCGTTCGGGCAAGCGAACTTTGATCTGAAAGATGCGCTGATCGAATGGAAAATGGGCGCGGCCACATCATAGATTGATCATTTGAATGGGAGACTGCGTAGTGTATTTTGATGAGGGCGGGGTGCTGAGGACATCTCCTAAGCTGTATTGGTCGAGGCTGTGATAAAACTGCTCCATCGCCTGATCTAAAATGCCTTTTAAACCGCAATTGCTGCGTAACACGCAGGGAGGCGTATTGCATTCCACAATCGGATTTTCACGCTGTAAAATCCGGACAATTTCACCAAGACGAAGCGTGAGTGCCTGAGGGTTAAGGCGAATGCCGCCGCCTTTGCCGCGGGCGGTAATCAGCCAGTCCTGTTTTCCCATAAAATGCACAATTTTCACTAAATGATTTTGCGATACGCGCAGATCTTCGGCAATTTCCGCAATTGTATACGGCAGCGCTTTGGGCTGAGCGATATACATCAGAACACGTAAGGCATAATCGGTGAATTTATTCAGCTGCATGATAATACTGTAAGTGTAGGAGAAATAAATAAGGGTTAGTCTAGCATAACTAAACTAACCCTATTTTATTTCAAGCGGACGGGAGAGTTAGTGTTTTACACCGCCTGTGCCGAAAGCTTCACTGTGGATATTGGCCGCAGGAATGCCGCGGGCAATTAAAGCTTTCTGCTGTTCAGCCATAAATGGCATTGGACCGCAGAGGTAGTAATCTGCATTGACTGGCAAGATTGCAGTATCCATGCTGCCTAAGTCTAGACGGCCAGCAATGTCATAATCTTCACCTAATTTGTCACTGGCATGAGGGAACTCATACGCAGTAAAAGTGCTAAGGCGCGGATATTTTGCTTTCAAATCCTGAATGTGTTTATGCATAGCATGCACTTGTTTGCTGCGGCATGCATGGATAAAGGTCACAGGCTGCGGCATGTCTAAAGTGACCAGCTGATTCAGCATTGCAATCATCGGAGTTAAGCCAACGCCGCCGCTGATGAAGACATTGCGTTTATTTGGATCAATGAGATAGAAGTTGCCTGTTGGCGCAGATACTTCAATTTCTGAACCGGTCTCTAAGCCATGCAGCGTATTGGATACCCAGCCTGCAACCAAATCACCTTTTTGGTCTTCACGTTTCACGGAGATGCGTAAATAGTTGGTTTGCGGACTGGTAGACAGCGTATATTGACGCGGCTGTTTTAAACCCAGTTCATCAACCAATACACGTACTGAGATGTACTGGCCTGCTTCATATTTTGGTAAATCGCCGCCATCGGAAGGCTCAAGGTAGAATGAGGTGATTTCATCGCTTTCAACCACTTTTTTCGCAATTTTGAAATTGCGCCAGCCTAACCAGCTGCCTTTAGTTTGCTGATGCTGCTCATAAATCGCTTTTTCAGTGCTGATAAACAAATCTGCTAATTGTCCGTATGCTGCCGCCCAAGCTGCAATTAATGGATCTTCCATTGAAATGCTTAAGACTTCACTGATCGAGTGCAGCAAGTTTTCACCGACAATATTATAGTCCGGCGCTTGAATGTTAAGACTCACATGTTTGTGCGCAATTAATTCTACAACCGGTAAAAGTACAGACGGATCTTCAATATTTTCAGCATAGGCCAATACAGCGCCTGCCAAGGCTTGTGCCTGAGCACCGCTGCGCTGATGCCCCATGTTAAAGGTTTCTTTAAGGTCAGGATTATTGCCCAACATGCGGTTATAGAAGTAACCCGTCAGCGCGACACCATTTTCACGTAGAACAGGAACAGTCGCTTTTACTAGGTCAATTTGCTGCGGAGTCATAGCTGATCTCTCATGGCTGTTATTTATAAGATGTATTTAAAATACATGTTTAAAAATATATTCGCAATACATGTTTTAGCAAAAACCATAAAAAAATTATGGAATATAAAAATATTCCATAATTTTGTACTTTTTGATTGGGCTTTTAGATTATTTCTGGCCGAAGAGAGAACCCAAGAGTCCACGGACAATTTTCTGTCCAGTTGAACCGCCAAGGCTGCGTGCAGCACTCTTGGCAAAGGTGCCCACCGTATCCTGAATCAATTTTTCACGCTGTTTGGCTGCACGTTCAGCTTCTCTTTGCTGTTCGCGGACAATGCGCTCTTGTTCACGTGCCTGCTGTTTTTCTAAAGCTGCTTGGTCTTTGGCGTGCTGTTTGGCTCGGGCTTCCTGTTCTTTGGCTTGAGCTTTATCTTGTTCAGCTTGAGCGGCCTGCTGGTTACGGTCTGTCACTTTTTGCTGCAGCATTTCAAAAGCGCTGTCGCGGTCTACGGCTTGATCATAAATGCCTGCGACAATGCTTTGCGTCATGATGGTTTTGCGTTCATCCGGGCTGATCGGGTCAAAGGCGGAATGCGGAGGCATAATCCAGCCGCGCTCAACCATTTGCGGGGTGCCTTGCTCATCCAGACAGCTGATCAGCGCTTCACCGACACCTAATTCTGTAATGGCCTGATCGACTTTAAATGCCGGGTTGGCGCGGAAGGTATCGGCAGCGGTTTTAACTGCTTTCTGATCTTTGGGGGTAAAGGCGCGTAGCGCATGTTGTACGCGGTTACCCAGTTGGCCCAGTACGCTTTCAGGTAGGTCAAGAGGGTTTTGTGTCACAAAATAAATGCCCACACCTTTGGATCGGATCAGGCGTACAACTTGCTCAATCTTTTGTTGTAATGCAGGGCTGGCATTATCAAACAATAAGTGTGCTTCATCAAAGAAGAAGACCAATTTGGGCTTATCCATATCTCCAACTTCAGGGAGTTGTTCAAACAGCTCTGATAACATCCACAGTAAAAAGCTTGCATATAGTTTTGGCGTGTTCATCAGTTTATCGGCAGCCAGTAAATTAATATTACCTCGGCCTTGTGCATCGGTCTGAATAAAATCCATGATATTGAGAGCAGGTTCGCCAAAGAATTGATCTGCGCCTTGATCTGCCAGTGCAAGCAAATTACGTTGTATCGCGCCTAAACTTGCAGGGGATAAATTGCCGTATTCTGCTTTGAATTCAGCAGCATGTTCACTCACATAACTGAGTAATGCTTTGAGATCTTTAAAATCAATAAGAAGTAAGCCTTGATCATCGGCAATACGGAATACCGCAGAGAGCACACCTTCTTGTGTATCATTTAAATTCAGCATTTGTGCCAACAAAAGTGGCCCAATTTCAGAAATCGTTGCTCGGATAGGGTGGCCTTGATCTGCAAACAGGTCCCAAAATACAACTGGTGAAGCAGAAAACTCAATTGTTTCTATATTTAGGGTTTGTAGCCGTGCGTCAAATTTAGGACTACTTGATCCAGCCTTTGCAAGGCTGGAAACATCACCTTTGGCATCAGCCAGAAATACGGGTACACCCAAGCGGGAAAAACTTTCTGCCAGCACTTTTAAGGTCACCGTTTTACCTGTACCGGTTGCACCAGCAATTAAGCCGTGGCGATTGGCAAACTCAGAGTGTAGGATGATATCTTGTTGTGTATTCGAGGTTTTTTTAGCAATAATAATTGGTGTACCCATAATTTAGCCTTTTGTCTCATTATTCATGTAATTGTTGGTTCATTTGTTTTAAAGCATTTTCTATATCTTGGATTAAATCTTGTGGATCTTCTAGTCCTATACAGAAACGTACCAGCAAACCTTGTTGTAAATGTGTATGTTCTAAAACACGCATCTCTTTTAAGTTATACAGCATCACCAGACTCACGGGACCACCCCAGCTAAAACCTAATTTAAACAGCTGTAATGCATCACAAAAGCGACGGATCGCTTGCATGTCATATTCAGGTTTGAAAATTACACTGACTAAGCCAGCACTTTGGCCTTGTTTGCAAATGTTTTTCCAATACTCGTGTCCTGCAGCATCAGGGTCGGCAGGGTGTAATACTTGTACAAATTCAGATTGTTGCTTCAGCCAATTCAAAAGCGTTAACGCACTTTTGGCTTGATGCGCATAACGTAACTGCATAGATGCAAGGCTACGTTGCACTTGTGCCACATCATCACCTGAAACAGAAATCCCTTGAATGGCATGCATACGGAATAGTTTGTGATGCAATTTTTGGTCACGCGTTACCACGGAGCCCATTAAAATATCGCCACCACCACTTGGATATTTGGTTAGTGCATGGACAGTGATATCGACACTTAAATGCTCATCTCCAAAATCAAAAGCATTAAAGGCAAGACCTGCGCCCCATGTATTGTCGAGTGCGGTTAAGATGTTTTGAGCTTTGGCTTTTTTGACTAATCCTGCAAGATCAGGGAATTCTAAGGTGACCGAACCTGCAGCTTCTAACCAAATAAGCTTGGCTTTTGAGCTAGGGTTAAAGCTTGAAACATCGAGTGAGTTATAAACTTTTACATGAATTCCGTAGCGTGATTCTAAGTTACGTAAATGCTCCATATTTGGGCCATAAATATTATCGGCCACCCACACTTCATCTCCCTGACTTAAAAAACAAGAATTGACTAAGTTAATCGCTGATAAGCCACTCGGTGCAAGGAGGCTATATATACCGCCTTCAATTTGCGCAATGTTATCGCCAAGTGTAAAGGTGGTTGGGGTGCCATGTGTGCCATAACTATAGTCGTAAGCATCTGTCCAGTGGCGATTAAATAGGGCATCAGTATTGTTGAAAATAATAGTAGATGCACGAAATAGGGGAGGTTGAACGGTTTCTATATATTGAGGGGCACGTCGTGGTGCATGTATGAGGGCGGTTTGAGGTTTATTTTTCACAGCGAAACTCATTCATTCGTTAAATCTTGTATTTGAGCTTAAGGGATTCATCCTAAATACACCACAATGTGTATAAATTGTTTAATGTAAGCAGAAAGCTAAAAAGTTGGCTTCATTTTTGCAAAACCACTATCTATAAGAGAGAAAAGATATAGGAAAGTGAATGAAGCCACAGTTAAAAGTACATTATTTTCAGCATATTGCTGGTGAAGGGTTCGGAAGTTGTTATGAATATTTGAAAGGTATGAATGCTAAAATTTCTGCCACTGAGTTTTTTGCCTTGCCTATCGATTTGGCTTTAGATATAGAGGCCTTACCTCATGTAGATGATGTTGATTTACTCATCATTATGGGGGGCACAATGAGTGTCAATGATGAAGCTAATTTCCCTTGGCTAAAAATAGAAAAGCGTTGGTTAAGGCGCTATTTGGCACAAGGGAAGCCTGCAATAGGTTTGTGTTTGGGTGGGCAGTTAATTGCCAATGCTTTGGGGGCTGCAGTCAGTAAAAGTCCGCATGAAGAACTGGGTTGGATGTCTGTACGTAAGACAGCCCATGTACCAGCGCATTGTTTTCCCTTGCCAGATGAATTTCAGGTTTTGCAATGGCATGGCGAAAGTTTTGAAATACCTAAAGGTGCTATACATTTGGCGGAAAACGATGGTTGTCGCAATCAAGTGTATCAGATTGGTCAAAATGTCTTGGGCTTCCAGTTTCACCCAGAAATTACCCCGCATGCTTTAAATCTGTTCTTGGAAACAGATGATGCCTGTGAACGATATACAGGGGCATATATACAATCGGAAGGCGAGCTGAAGTCAAGTAGTAAAAGTAAATTTATTCAGGGAAATCAAATATTAAACCAAGCAATAGCGTATGTATTGCAAAGAACAGTGGCAGGACAACTCGCTGAATGTCACAAAGCATAATTAAATTGAAAAACATGATAAAAAAACGATTTTAGATTTGCTTATGCATTAAACAATAGTTATAATGGGCGACCCTTTAATGAAGGGGGTTGACTACGAATAAAGTAGTTAACATCGTGACAGTCGCGGCATCGATCGTGACCTTAGTGATAATTCACTGCTCTTGACACTTGCCTTTATTAGTGGGGTGAGATGCGTCAAGAGTGATTCTTTATATTTTTGGCTTGGAGTTAACTGGTATGTCTAACCAGAGAATTCGTATCCGTCTTAAGTCTTTTGATCACCGTTTAATTGATCAATCATCTCAAGAAATCGTAGAAACAGCAAAACGTACTGGCGCACAAGTTTGCGGTCCAATTCCAATGCCTACACGCATTGAACGTTTTAACGTTTTAACATCACCACACGTAAACAAAGATGCACGTGACCAGTACGAAATCCGTACTTATAAGCGTTTGATCGACATCGTTCAACCTACAGACAAAACTGTAGATGCATTGATGAAGTTAGATCTTGCAGCTGGTGTTGATGTTCAGATCGCTTTGGGTTAAGGCTTTCGGGTTAATTAACGAATTATAGAAGTTAATTAAGCCGCTTTTTTAGAGGTTAATGCACATGGCTATTGGTTTAGTCGGTCGCAAGTGCGGTATGACACGTATCTTTACAGATGCTGGTGTTTCTGTACCTGTAACAGTGATTGAGGTTGATCCTAACCGCATCACTCAAATCAAAACGCTTGAAACTGATGGTTATCAAGCGATTCAAATCACTACTGGTGAACGTCGCGAATCTCGCGTAACTAACGCTCAGAAAGGTCACTTCGCTAAAGCGGGTGTTGCTGCTGGTCGTCTAGTTCAAGAATTCCGCGCTACAGAAGCTGATCTTGAAGGTCGTGAAGTTGGTGGTACTCTAACTGTTGACTTGTTCACAGTTGGTCAAATCGTTGACGTAACTGGTACATCTAAAGGTAAAGGTTTCCAAGGTGGCGTTAAGCGTTGGAACTTCCGTACTCAAGATGCTACTCACGGTAACTCTGTTTCTCACCGTGTTTTAGGTTCTACTGGTCAAAACCAGACTCCTGGTCGCGTATTCAAAGGCAAAAAAATGGCTGGCCATTTAGGTGCTGAACGCGTAACTACACAGGGTCTTGAGATTGTTGCAATTGACGCAGAACGTTCAGTTCTTGTTGTTAAAGGCGCGATTCCTGGTGCTACTGGTGGTGACGTTACTGTTCGTCCTACGATCAAGGCCTGAGGGGAAATATTGTGAATTTAAATACTGTTTCCGGCTCTGCTGTTGAGTTATCTGAAGTTGCTTTTGGTCGTGACTTTAACGAAGCTCTTGTTCACCAAGTAGTTACAGCTTACTTAGCTGGTGGTCGTCAAGGCTCTAAAGCTCAGAAATCTCGTGCAGACGTTTCTGGCGGTGGTAAAAAACCATTCCGTCAAAAAGGTACTGGCCGCGCTCGTGCTGGTTCTATTCGTAGCCCAATCTGGGTTGGCGGTGGTAAAACTTTTGCTGCTCGTCCACAAGACTGGTCTCAAAAAGTAAACCGTAAAATGTATCGCGGTGCTATGCAATGCATCCTAGCTGAACTTGTTCGTCAAGATCGCTTGGTATTGGTTGAAGAGTTTGCTGTTGCAGCTCCAAAAACTAAAGAATTGCTTGCAAAACTTAACGACTTAAATGCAACTCGCGCATTGATCGTTACAGAAGCTGTAGATGAGAATCTATACCTTGCTGCGCGCAACCTTCCACACGTGGATGTTGTTGATGCTGCTGCAATCGATCCTGTTAGCTTGATCGCGTTCGATAAAGTTGTTATGTCTGTAGCTGCTGCTAAGAAAATTGAGGTAGAACTCGGATGAACAACGAACGTTTATATCAAGTCCTACAAGGACCTGTATTCTCAGAAAAAGCACAAGTTTTAGGCGAAACTGCTGGTGTTCAAGTTTTCAAAGTTGCATTAAATGCAAACAAACTTGAAATCAAAAAAGCAGTTGAGCAACTGTTTGGTGTTCAAGTTGTTAAAGTTAACACAACGATCACTAAAGGTAAGACAAAACGCTTTGGTAAAACATTAGGACGTCGTTCTGATGTTAAAAAAGCATACGTCACCCTGAAAGCTGGCCAAGATGTTGAAATGGCTGACTTGGGCGATACCGCTGAAAACGCAGCGGAATAAGGACGAAAATTATGCCGATTCAAAAATGTAAGCCAACGTCTCCAGGACGTCGCTTTGTAGAGAAAGTGGTTCATGATCACCTTCACAAAGGCGCACCGTACTCTCCGTTGGTAGAAGCTAAAAAACGTACTGGTGGTCGTAACAACAACGGTCACATTACGACTCGTCACGTTGGTGGTGGTCATAAACAGCACTACCGTATCGTTGACTTCAAACGTAACAAAGACAGCATCCCAGCTGTAGTTGAACGTATTGAATACGATCCTAACCGTACAGCTCATATTGCTTTATTGAAATATGCTGACGGTGAACGTCGCTATATCATTGCACCTAAAGGCCTTCGCGCTGGTGATCAAGTACAATCTGGTAACGATGCTCCAATTCGTCCAGGTAACTGCTTACCACTTCGCAACATGCCAATCGGTTCTACACTTCACAACATCGAGCTTAAAATCGGTAAAGGCGCACAATTAGTACGTTCTGCTGGTACTTCTGCTCAGTTGTTAGGTCGTGACGGTTCTTACGCTATCATTCGTCTACGTTCAGGCGAAATGCGTAAAGTACACGTTGAATGCCGTGCAGTTCTTGGTGAAGTTTCTAACCAAGAAAGCAACCTTCGTTCATTGGGTAAAGCTGGTGCATCGCGCTGGCGTGGTGTTCGTCCTACCGTTCGTGGTATGGCGATGAACCCAGTAGACCATCCACACGGTGGTGGTGAAGGGCGTAACAAAGGTATTCAACCTGTAAGCCCATGGGGTCAAAAAGCTAAAGGGTACAAAACACGTACCAATAAGCGTACGACTAAGATGATCATTCGCGACCGTCGCGTTAAGTAACAAGTAAAGGAATCTGACAATGCCTCGTTCTCTGAAAAAAGGCCCATTCGTCGATGCGCACTTGTTCGCTAAGGTTGAAGCGGCTATCGCGGCTAATAACCGTAAGCCGATCAAAACTTGGTCGCGTCGTTCGATGATCTTACCGGATTTTGTTGGTCTAACAATTTCTGTACACAATGGCCGTAACCATGTTCCAGTAATCGTATCTGAACACATGGTTGGTCATAAACTAGGTGAATTCGCGCCAACTCGTACCTATCGTGGTCACGGTGTTGACAAGAAGTCTAAACGTTAATAGGTGCTATGATGGAAGTAACTGCTAAATTACGCGGTGCCGCTATCTCGGCACAAAAAGCACGTTTGGTTGCAGACCTTGTGCGCGGTAAATCTGTTGCACATGCGCTTAACATTTTAACTTTCAGCAATAAAAAAGCTGCAGTTTTAGTTAAGAAAGCATTAGAGTCTGCGATTGCAAACGCTGAACACAATAACAGTTTAGATGTAGACGATCTTAAAGTTTCTACGATCTACGTTGACGAAGGCATGAGCCTTAAACGTATTTTGCCACGTGCTAAAGGCCGTGCAGATCGTATTACTAAGCGTACTTGTCACATCACCGTTAAGGTAGGGGTTTGATATGGGTCAGAAGGTTCATCCAATCGGTATCCGCCTAGGTGTTGTGAAACGTCATAACGCTAACTGGTATGCGAGTCCGAAACAATACGCTGAATACTTGCTTAAAGATTTGCAGGTTCGTGAGTTTTTAACTAAAAAACTTAAGAATGCAATGATCAGCAATATTCTTATCGAACGTCCTACAGGCGCTGCTAAAATTACTATTAGCACTGCTCGTCCAGGTATCGTTATCGGTAAAAAAGGCGAAGACATTGAGAAACTACAACGCGAATTAACAGCTATTATGGGTGTTCCTGCGCAAGTTAGTATCAATGAAATCGATCGCCCAGACTTAGACGCTCGTCTAGTTGCTGAAGCAATTGCTTCTCAATTAGAAAAACGTGTTATGTTCCGTCGTGCTATGAAGCGTGCGGTACAAAACTCTATGCGTGCTGGTGCTAAAGGTATCAAAGTTGAAGTATCAGGCCGTTTAGGTGGTGCTGAGATCGCTCGTACAGAATGGTATCGTGAAGGTCGTGTACCTCTACATACTTTACGTGCTGATATCGACTACTCAACTATGCGTGCTGAGACTACTTACGGTACGATCGGTGTTAAAGTTTGGATCTTCCGTGGCGAGATCTTGGGTGGCATGAAACAAGTCATGAACCCAGCTCCTGCAGAAGAGCGTCCAGCTAAACGTGGTCGTGGTCGTGGTGAAGGTCAAGAGCGTCGTGGTCGTCGCAATGATCGTTCTGCTGAAAAAGGAGAATAATCCATGTTACAACCTAAACGTATGAAATTCCGTAAAGTGCAAAAAGGCCGTAACACTGGTCTTGCACATCGCGGTAGCTCAGTATCTTTCGGTACAATCGCACTTAAATCAATCGAACGTGGTCGTATGACTGCACGTCAAATTGAAGCGGCGCGTCGTACAATCAGCCGTCGTATTAAGCGTGGTGGTAAGATCTTTATCCGTGTTTTTCCAGACAAACCAATTACTAATAAACCATTAGAAGTTCGTATGGGTAAAGGTAAAGGTTCTGTGGAATACTGGGTTTGCGAAATCAAACCAGGTAAAGTCTTGTACGAAATTGATGGTGTTAGCGACGAGTTGGCAACAGAAGCATTTAAACTTGCTGCTGCTAAACTTCCGTTTAAAACCACTATCGTGACTCGGACGGTAATGTAATGAAAACTAATGATCTACGTGAAAAGTCGGTAGAAGAGTTGACAGCTTTGCTTGATGAGCAACAGCTTAACCAATTCCGTCTTCGTATGGCAAAAGCAACTGGTCAATTGGGTAAATCGCACGAAGTTGCGCTTACTCGTAAAACAATTGCTCGTATTAAGACCCTCCTTACCGAAAAACAGGGGAACGGACAATGAGTGAAAATACAGTCCGCACGTTAACAGGCAAAGTAGTAAGCGACAAGATGGACAAGTCTATCGTTGTGCTTATCGAACGCCGTGTTCAACACCCGTTGTATGGCAAATCAATCCGCCGTTCAACAAAATTACATGCTCATGATGAGAACAACACTGCTAAAATCGGCGACGTTGTAACTATCAAAGAAAGCCGCCCAGTTTCTAAAACTAAGTCTTGGACTCTAGTTGAAGTTATTGAAGCAGCTGCTGAGTAATTAACGTTCTAGTTGCATCATCGGTCAAATTCGAGTACTCTTTGAGCCTTTCGAATTTGTGACCGGTGATGCTCGGTTTTGGAGTAGGGCAATGATTCAGACCGAAAGTATGCTCGACGTAGCAGACAACAGTGGTGCTCGCCGCGTACAATGTATTAAAGTACTTGGTGGTTCACATCGTCGTTATGCGTCTGTTGGCGACATTATTAAAGTTACTGTAAAAGAAGCAATTCCACGTTCACGCGTTAAAAAAGGTGATGTGATGAATGCTGTTGTTGTACGTACAAAGTTCGGCATCCGCCGTGCAGACGGTTCAGTTATTCGTTTCGACGATAACGCAGCTGTTATTTTGAACAACAACAAAGCGCCAATTGCTACTCGTATCTTTGGACCAGTGACACGTGAACTTCGTACTGAACAGTTCATGAAAATTATTTCACTGGCTCCTGAAGTTCTATAAGAGGCAATCATGGCTAAGATTCAAAAAGGCGATCAAGTAATCGTGATCGCAGGTAAAGAAAAAGGCAAACAGGGTACTGTATTGTCTGTTTCGAATGACCAAGTGAAGGTTGAAGGCCTTAACTTAGTTAAGAAGCACCAAAAGCCAAACCGTGCTACGGGCGCTGAAGGTAGCATCGTAACTCAAGAGGCTTCGCTTCATATTTCTAACGTGGCAATTTTTAATGCTGCAACCCAAAAGGCTGACCGTGTTGGTTACCAAGTAGTTGAAGGCGTGAAAACTCGCGTATTCAAGTCATCTGGTGAATCAGTGGCGGCAGCGAAGTAATAGGTTGATTTAGGCTATGGCCAGACTTAAAACGCGTTACAACGACGAACTAAAAGCTCAGTTAAAAGAGCAATTAGACGTTAAAAATGTGATGGAAATTCCTCGCATTACTAAAATCACGATCAACATGGGTGTTGGCGCAGCTTCTGCTGACAAAAAACTCCTTGATGGTGCTCTTGCAGATATGCAAGCGATTGCTGGTCAAAAACCAGTTCTTACATTAGCTCGTAAATCTATCGCTGGTTTCAAAATCCGTGATGGTTGGCCGATCGGTTGTAAAGTTACTTTACGCGGCGAACAAATGTACGAATTCTTAGACCGTTTGATCTCTATCGCGATCCCACGTATCCGTGACTTCCGTGGTTTCTCTGCGAAATCATTTGATGGTCGTGGTAACTACTCAATGGGTCTTAAGGAACAAATCATGTTCCCTGAAATCGATTTTGATAAGATTGATCGTATTCGTGGTATGGATATTACCATCACTACGACTGCTCGCACCGATGACGAAGGCCGTGCGCTTATGCGTGCATTCGGCTTCCCGTTCAAATAAGAGGTCGATATGGCTAAGAAAGGTATGATTAATCGCGAATTGAAACGCGAAGCTACTGTTGCTAAATTTGCTGCAAAACGTGCTGAATTAAAAGCTACGATTGCAAATGTAAATGCAAGCGACGAAGAGCGTTTCGAAGCGATGATGAAATTACAAGCATTACCACGTAATGCGTCTCCAGTACGTCTGCGTAACCGTTGTGGTTTAACTGGTCGTCCTCATGGTTACTTCCGTAAGTTCGGTCTAAGCCGTAACAAACTACGTGATACAGTAATGCAAGGTGATGTACCTGGCGTTGTTAAGGCAAGCTGGTAAGGAGCACTATAAATGAGTATGCAAGATACCGTTGCCGACATGCTAACACGTGTTCGTAACGCACAAATGGCGAAGAAACAAACTGTTTCTATGCCTAATTCTAAGTTGAAGGTTGCTATTGCAAACGTACTTCAACAAGAAGGTTACATCTCTAACGTAGAAGTTGCAGACGCTGAAGGCAAAGCAACTTTAACAATTACGTTAAAATATTTCGAAGGCAAACCAGTTATCGAAACTGTGAAACGCGTAAGCCGTCCAGGTCTACGTCAATACCGCGGTAAAGATGCACTTCCTAGCGTTAAGCAAGGTTTAGGTATTGCAATTGTTTCTACAAGCAAAGGCATCATGACTGATCGCGCTGCACGTGCTGCGGGCATCGGTGGTGAAGTTATTGCTTTTGTTTCTTAATAGGTGATTCCTCATGTCTCGTGTGGCTAAAGCCCCAGTAACTGTACCTAACGGTGTAACAGTTACTCAGAACGGCCGGCAGGTCGAAGTGAAAGGCACTAAAGGTACTTTGTCTTTCAACCTGCATGCGCTGGTCGAGCTTAAACAGGAAGAAGGTAAACTTCAAGTTGCTCCAGTTAAAGAGTCGAAAGACGCTTGGATGCAAGCTGGTACTGCTCGCGCTGTCTTAAACAACCTTGTAAAAGGTGTTAGCGAAGGCTTCGAACGCAAGTTACAATTGATTGGTGTTGGTTACAAAGCTGCGGTTAAAGGTAACGTTGTTAACCTTAACCTTGGTTTTTCACACCCAATTGATTATGCACTTCCTGAAAGTGTGACTGCTGAAACTCCAACTGCAACTGAAATTATCCTTAAATCTGCTGACAAAGCAGCTTTAGGTCAAGTTGCTGCGGAAATCCGTGGCTACCGTCCACCAGAGCCTTATAAAGGTAAAGGTGTTCGTTATTCTGACGAAGTTGTACTTCGTAAAGAAGCTAAGAAGAAATAAGGCGCGAGGTTCTTATGAACGAAAAGAAACAATCCCGTTTGCGTCGTGCGAAAAGCACACGCTTGCACATTCGTGCATTGGGTGCGACTCGCTTGTGTGTAAACCGCACACCGCGTCACATCTATGCTCAAGTTATCTCAGCAGATGGTGGCAAAGTATTAGCTCAAGCTTCTACTTTAGATGCTACTTTACGTGCAGGTACAACTGGTAACGTTGAAGCAGCGAAACAAGTAGGTGCTTTAATCGCAGAGCGTGCTAAAGCAGCTGGTGTTACTAAAGTTGCATTTGACCGTTCTGGTTTTAAATATCATGGTCGTATCAAAGCCTTGGCTGATGCTGCTCGTGAAAACGGCTTGGAGTTCTAATCATGGCTAAAGTTGAACAAAACGAAGGTCTTGTTGAAAAGCTGGTTGCCGTTGATCGTGTAGCCAAAGTTGTTAAGGGTGGTCGTATCTTCTCTTTCACAGCATTAACTGTTGTGGGTGATGGTAATGGTCGCGTAGGTTTTGGTCGTGGTAAAGCACGTGAAGTTCCAGCTGCTATTTCTAAAGCACTTGAAGCGGCTCGTCGCAACATGATTACTGTTGACCTTGTTGATGGTACTGTTCAGCACCCTATCAATGCTCGTCATGGCGCTAGCCGTGTTTACATGCAGCCTGCTTCTGAAGGTACTGGTGTAATCGCTGGTGGTGCAATGCGCGCAGTTTTAGAAGCTGTTGGCGTACGCAATGTATTGACTAAATGCTACGGTTCTACTAACGCTGCAAACGTTGTAAACGCGACTTTTAACGGTCTGCGTGATATGACTTCTCCTGAGAAGGTTGCTGCGAAACGTGGTCTTACTGTTGAACAAATTCAAGGGTAATCAATCATGAAAACGATTAAAGTTACCCAGACTAAATCTTCATCGCATCGCTTGAAAAATCACAAGCTTAGCCTTAAAGGTTTAGGTCTGCGTCGTATTGGTCATACTGTAGAAGTGCTAGATACACCTTCTAACCGTGGTATGATCAACCAAGTCTACTATATGGTTAGTGTAGAGGAATAAGCCATGACTCTGCGTTTAAATACAATTGCACCTGCAGAAGGTGCTAAACGTGATAACCTTCGTTTAGGCCGTGGTATCGGTTCTGGCGTTGGTAAGACTGGTGGCCGTGGTGTCAAAGGTCAAAACTCGCGTAAGAGCGGTGGTACACGTCCAGGTTTCGAAGGCGGTCAAACAGCGTTATATCGTCGTTTGCCTAAATTCGGCTTCACTAGCCAAATGGCTTTGAAAACTGCTGAAGTACGTTTATCAGAACTTTCTAAAGTTGAAGGCGACATCGTGTCTCTAGAAACTTTAAAAGCTGCTAACGTTGTACGTAAAGACATGCTTCGTGCACGTATCGTACTTTCTGGTGAAATTACTCGTGCATTCACTGTACAAGGTGTTGCATTGACTAAAGGCGCTAAAGCTGCTCTAGAAGCTGCTGGCGGCAAAGTCGAGGAGTAATCCCCAGTGTCTATGTCTCCTAGCTCGTCAGGTCATGTTAACATGATGAAAGGTCAACCATTTCATGTGAAATACCGTGAAATTATTCGTCGTATGATGTTCCTCATCGGGGCGTTGTTGGTTTTTCGGTTAGGAGCGCATATACCAGTACCGGGCATTAATAATGTTGCGCTTGAAAACCTTTTTAATGCAAACCAAGGCACGATCCTTGGTTTGTTTAATATGTTTTCAGGTGGTGCATTAGAGCGGATGTCAATTCTTGCTCTAGGGATCATGCCATACATCTCTGCATCGATTATCGTGCAGTTGATGTCAACTGTGGTTCCTTCGCTTGAAGCTTTGAAAAAAGAAGGCGAACAAGGCAAGCGTAAGATTAACCAATATACACGTCAGGGCACGTTGTTCCTTGCACTTGTGCAAGCGATCGGGATGTGTGCGGGTCTAATTAGTCAAAATATTACTTTGACTTCTGGTCTTGCATTTTACGTTCCCGCTGTAACATCTTTAGTTGCAGGTACAATGTTCTTAATGTGGCTGGGTGAACAAATTACCGAGCGTGGGGTGGGGAATGGTATTTCCATGATCATCTTCGCTGGTATTGTTGCAGGTTTGCCGAACTTGGTTCTGCAATCATTTACTTCTATCGATAATGGTCAATCAAGTATGATTGGTTTGGCAGTTTTTGCTGTATTATCGATTGCAGTATTGGCAGCAATTGTGTTTATTGAGAAAGCGCAACGTCGTATTCCAGTAAACTATGCTCAAAAACAACAAGGTCGTCGTGTATTTACAGCACAACAGACACATTTGCCGTTAAAAATTAACATGGCGGGTGTGATTCCTGCGATTTTTGCAAGTTCATTGCTATTATTTCCTGCGAGCTTAGGTCAGTGGGTAGGTAGTCATGATGTTGATGCTGGTTTTATTAAGCGTGGCCTACAAGATTTGGCACTCGTTTTGTCGCCTGGACAGCCGTTGTATTTGGTGCTCTTTGGTGCGTTAATTATCTTTTTCTGTTATTTCTATACTGCGCTAGTATTTAGCCCTAAAGAAGTTTCAGAGAACCTAAAACGCAGCGGAGCTTATGTGCCTGGTATTCGTCCAGGTGAGCAAACTGCTCGTTACTTAGATCATATTCTCAATCGATTGACCTTTATCGGTGCGATTTATATCACAATCATCTGTTTAATGCCGATGATTCTACAAAGTTCGTTTGGTATTCCATTCAGCTTAGGTGGTACGTCTTTACTGATCGTAGTGGTTGTTGTGATGGACTTTATGGCTCAGCTACAAGCTCATCTCACATCGCATCAGTACGATAATCAATCATTAATGAGAAAAACGACTGCTCATCCTAAGGGATAAGCGCACTTGAGGTTTCATCATGAAAGTACAAGCTTCTGTAAAGAAAATTTGTGGTAGCTGTAAAGTTATCCGTCGTAATGGGGTTATTCGCGTAATTTGTAGCGCTGAACCTCGTCATAAGCAGCGTCAAGGTTAATCTGATCAAGACCTGTTGATTTCAGTAGGCTAATTAGGTTATTATCCGCCCCTCAAGATTTTTGTGGGGCGGTTGATTATCTTAACTGCCTTTTTGGAGAAAATTGAATGGCTCGTATTGCCGGTGTAAACATTCCGGATAACAAGCATGCTGTTATCTCTCTAACGTACATCTTTGGTGTAGGTCGCCACACTGCTAAGAACATCTTAGCTACTGTAGGTATCGCTACTACAACTAAGATTCGTGAATTAGATGACGCTCAGCTTGATGCGATTCGTGCAGAAGTTGCTAAGGTTCCTACCGAAGGTGACTTACGTCGCGAAATTTCCATGAACATTAAACGTTTAATGGATTTAGGCTGCTACCGCGGTCTTCGTCATCGTCGCAGCTTGCCTGTCCGCGGTCAACGCACCAAAACTAACGCACGTACCCGTAAAGGTCCGCGCAAACCTATTAAGAAATAAGATTTCTGGAAGCTAAAAGATGGCTAAAGATACTCGCACACGCAAGAAGGTCACTCGTACCGTCTCTGAAGGTGTTGCACACATTCACGCTTCTTTTAATAACACCATTGTGACTATTACCGATCGTCAAGGTAATGCACTGGCTTGGGCTACCTCTGGTGGACAAGGCTTCCGTGGATCACGTAAATCAACTCCGTTCGCTGCTCAGGTAGCTGCTGAAGTTGCTGGTAAAGCAGCTTTAGACTACGGTTTGAAAAACTTGGACGTCCTTGTAAAAGGTCCTGGTCCAGGTCGTGAATCTGCGGTTCGTGCTTTAGGTGCAGTGGGTTATAAAATTAACAGCATTACCGATGTGACGCCAATCCCGCACAACGGTTGCCGTCCACCTAAAAAACGTCGCGTGTAAGGAGAAACATTCATGGCTCGTTATATTGGTCCAAAATGCAAACTCTCTCGCCGCGAAGGGACAGACCTGCAATTAAAATCTGGCGTAAAACCATTTGACGTCAAAACAAAAAAAGCTGCTAAAGCACCTGGCCAACATGGCGGCGCTCGTGGTGGCAAACAATCTGAGTATTCACTACAATTACGTGAAAAACAAAAAGTACGTCGTATGTACGGTGTTTTAGAACGTCAATTTAGTAACTACTACAAAGAAGCTGCTCGTGTTAAAGGCGCAACTGGTGAAAACTTGTTGAAATTGCTTGAAAGCCGTCTAGATAACGTTGTTTATCGCATGGGTTTTGGTTCTACACGTGCAGAAGCTCGTCAGCTTGTATCTCACCGTTCTATCACTTTAAATGGCCGTCGCGTTAACATCGCGTCTATCCAAGTTAAAGCTGGTGACGTGATTGCAGTTCACGAAGGCGCTAAACAACAATTGCGTATCAAAAACGCAGTTGAATTAGCTGCTCAACGTGGCATTCCTTCTTGGATGGAAATTGACCATTCTAAATTGGAAGGTACGTTCAAAGCTGCTCCAGATCGTTCTGATTTACCTGCTGAAATCAACGAAAGCTTGATTGTAGAATTGTATTCTAAATAATCCTTGAGGTAGCAATAATGACGCGTACTGCAAATGAGTTTCTAACTCCGCAAGCGATTAAGGTCGAAGCGGCAAGCGGGACCTCGGCAAAAGTTATTCTAGAACCCTTAGAGCGTGGCTTTGGTCATACTCTTGGTAATGCTTTACGTCGCATCCTACTTTCTTCTTTACCTGGCGCTGCTGTGGTTGAAGTTGAAATTGAAGGTGTCGAGCACGAGTACAGTACTTTGGAAGGCTTGCAGCAGGACATCGTCGAGCTCTTGCTGAACCTAAAAGGATTGTCTATTAAGCTGTTCGATCAAAATGAAGCTTATTTGACATTAGAGAAACAAGGTCCTGGCGACGTAACTGCCGCTGACCTTCGTTTACCTCATAATGTTGAAGTGGTTAACCCTGAACACTTGATCGGCACTCTAAGTGCTACAGGCAATCTTAAGATGCGCCTGAAAGTTTCTCAAGGTCGTGGTTACGAGACTTCTGATTCACGCTTCCCAGAAGGCGAAACTCGCCCAGTGGGTCGTTTACAATTAGATGCTTCTTATAGCCCTATTAAACGTGTGTCTTACACAGTGGAAAACGCTCGTGTAGAACAACGTACAGATCTTGATAAACTGATCATTGATCTTGAAACAAATGGTACTGTAGATCCAGAAGAAGCGATCCGCAAAGCGGCAACAATCTTGCAACAACAAATTGCAATCTTTGTTGATCTTCAGAAAGATCAAGCGCCAGTTGCTCAAGAACCTCGTGAAGAAGTTGATCCAATCTTGCTTCGTCCAGTAGATGATCTAGAGCTTACTGTTCGTTCTGCTAACTGTTTGAAAGCAGAAAATATTTACTACATTGGCGATCTTGTTCAACGTACTGAAGTTGAGTTGTTAAAAACTCCTAACTTAGGTAAAAAATCGTTGACTGAGATTAAAGATGTTCTAGCTTCGAAAGGCTTGCAGCTTGGCATGCGTTTAGAAAACTGGCCACCAGCTAGTTTACGCATGGACGACCGCTTTGCCTATCGTAGCCGTTAATTAAGTAGGACTATCACCATGCGTCATCGTAATAGTGGTGTGAAATTAGGCCGTACAAGCAGTCACCGTAAGGCGTTGTTCCAAAACTTAACAAATGCTTTAGTTGAGCATGAGTTAATTAAAACAACTTTGCCTAAAGCGAAAGAACTTCGCCGTGTTGCTGAGCCTTTAATCACTTTAGCTAAAAACGATACTGTTGCAAACCGCCGTTTAGCGTTTGCTCGTACTCGTTCAGCAGCAACTGTTGGTAAATTGTTTACCGTTCTTGGCCCTCGTTACAAAGAACGTAACGGCGGTTATCTACGTGTTCTTAAAGCGGGCTTCCGTGCGGGTGATGCTGCACCGATGGCTTACGTTGAGCTTGTAGATCGCGAAGTTAAATAATTTCGCACAAGAATAGCGTTAGTTGTTCTAAGAAAGACCGGCTTTTAGCCGGTCTTTTTTTGCCTAAAAATTATTAGACAAAAATAAGTGTTGTCCTTAAATGACACGGAATTTATCAAATTTTATCAAACTTGACATTGCGTATTGTCAAATATGTGCTTTAATAAAACCATAAAACTGAGATAGGTTAAAAGAACAATATGGAAAAGCAAGTTGATATTCTGATTGTTGGTGCTGGTATTTCTGGTATTGGTATTGCAGCGCATTTATTAAAGAATTGCCCGCAGCGTTCATTTGAAATTATTGAACGTCGTGAAAGTTTTGGTGGTACGTGGGACTTATTTAAATATCCTGGTATTCGTTCAGATTCGGACATGTCAACTTTTGGTTTTAATTTTAAACCTTGGCAAAAGGCCAGTGTTTTGGCTGACGGTGCTTCAATTAAAGGGTATTTGTCTGAAGTTATTGACGAAAATCAGTTGGCACAGAAAATTCATTTTCAGCATCGTGTGCTGAGTGCAAATTATGACTCGAACACGAAAAAATGGTCAGTTGAAATTGAAAATGCGGACAATAAAAAAGAAACTTGGATTGCAAATTTTGTCGTGGGATGTACGGGCTATTACAACTATGACAAAGGTTTTCAACCTGATTTTCCAAATCAAAGTGCATTTAAAGGTCAGTTTATTCACCCACAGCATTGGCCTGAAAATTTAGATTACAAAGGCAAAAAAGTAGTCATCATTGGTAGTGGTGCAACTGCAATTACCCTCGTACCAGCAATGTCTAAGGGTGGCGCTGGTCATGTAACGATGCTACAACGTTCGCCAACCTATATTGCATCTATTCCTTCGGTGGATATGATCTATGACAAAATGCGTAAAGTGTTGCCTGAAGATTTGGCTTATAAATTAACACGTGCACGTAATATTGGTGTGCAGCGTGCTGTATATGCAGTCGCTCAAAAGCAGCCTGAGTTGCTTCGCAAATTCTTATTGCAATCTATTAAAATGCAGTTAAAGGGTAAGGTGGATATGAAACACTTTACGCCTAAATATAATCCTTGGGATCAGCGTTTATGTGTTGTTCCAGATGGTGACTTATTTAAGATTTTGCGTGAAGGCCGTGCAAGTGTAGAAACGGATCAAATTGAGAAGTTTACTGCCAAAGGTGTTCAGTTGAAGTCTGGTAAACATTTAGATGCAGATATTGTAATTTCTGCGACAGGTTTAAATATTCAAATTTTAGGTGGAATTAAAGCGACGATTGATGGTAAGCCATTGAACACTTCTCAGCATATGCTATATCAAGGTGTGATGGTCAGTGATGTGCCAAATATGGCGCTAATTATTGGCTATATTAATGCGTCTTGGACTTTAAAAGTGGATATTGCTGCTGAATATATCTGTCGTTTGCTGAACTATATGGATGAGAAAGGCTATAACGAAGTTTTACCACAAGGCGATGCAACACAAATTGAGCAAGATACGGTGATGGGAAGTCTCAGCTCTGGTTATATTGCGCGTGCTGCGGATGTCATGCCGAAACAAGGTAAGAGTGGACCATGGCGTGTAACCAATAACTATTTGGCAGATCGTAAAGCGTTGAAAAAAGCTGGTTTTGAAGATAGTGTGCTCAAATTCAGTAAGAAATCAGCTGCTTCAGTGACAAAGCCTCGTTTAGTCTCTTAAGAGAATTTTATGAGGTATTAAAATCACTTCATTATAAGCTGGATATGAGAAGGAGCTCTAAGAGCTCCTTTTTTTATGAATTCTGCGTTCAGTAATTTAACTTTGCCTTAAGTATAGATTCGGACAAGATGTATGTAGGACATAAATCGAAGTAGTGTAATGGATATTCAAACACAGCATTATCAAGTGCCTTTTGGCACTTTGTTATTAAACGCGCGTTCTTGGCAATCGGTTGATGTAAATGCTGAATTGGCACCCATAATTTTGTTACACGATTCTTTAGGAAGTGTGGGTTTATGGCGAGATTTACCTGCGCAATTGGCACATCTTTCAAAGCGTAAAGTCTATGCCTATGATCGTTTAGGCTTTGGATTGTCTGATGCATGTATGGCCTTACCTGCACTGGACTTTGTGCTCAGTGAAGCACAGCAGGCTTTTCAGGCTGTGATTGACTATTTTCAGCTCTCACATTTTGTGGTGATGGGGCATAGTGTGGGTGGTGCTATGGCATTTGCCATTGCGGCTCAAGAAGCAGAGCGCTGTGTAGGTTTAGTGAGTATTGCAGCCCAGTTTGAAGTAGAAGAGCAAACAGTGCAGGGGATCATGCTTGCAAAAAAAGGTTTTCAACAAGCAGGTCAATTGGAACGCTTAGAGAAATACCATCCACAGAAGGCACAGTGGGTATTAGATGCATGGACGGAAACCTGGCTTGCACCTGAGTTTCAAAGCTGGAATTTGGCCACAGTCTTGCCAAAAGTAAGCTGTCCAAGCTTGATTATTCATGGTGAATTAGACGAATACGGCAGTATAAATCAAGCACAGCAATTATTTGATGGTGTTGATGGTCGCGCTGAAATGCATATTTTAGAAGGGTTGCATCATTTACCGCATAAAGAGCAACCTGAGCTGGTTTTGCAGATTATTCAAGAATTTCTCAATGAGCTGTTTTAATCATAGTTACTTGTAAAATGAGAACAGCAACGCTGAACGAATTGCGTTGCTGTAGCAGGATAGGCTAGGGGTTTAGAGATTAGAGCGTACGTGAAATTAATTCTTTCATAATTTCATTGGTTCCTGCGTAGATTCGATTTGCACGGTTGTCGATATAGGCACGTGCAATTGGATATTCAAGCATATAGCCATAGCCACCATGGAGCTGTAGGCACTCATCTACAACCTTTGAGAACATTTCTGAAATTTTGTATTTGGCCGCTGCTGCTGCATCAATGCCGAGTTCTTCTTTGAGTTGTAACTCCATGCATCGGTCTAAGTAGGCACGACAGAAGTCAATTTCAGTACGCAATTCAGCGAGTGTAAAACGACTGTTTTGGAAGCTCCCAATTGCTTTGCCAAAAGCTTTACGCTCTTTGGTGTACTTGACGGTATGTGCAAAAGACGCTTCTGCACCTGCTTGGCAAATAATTGCGACCAACATGCGCTCCCAAGCCAGCTCTTTCATTAGCATCATAAAGCCCATGCCTTCCATACCCAGTAAGTTTTCTTTAGGTACACGCACGTTATCAAAAAACAGTTCGCAGGTATCTTGACCTTTCATGCCGATTTTGTTGAGTGGCTTGCCTTTGCTAAAGCCTACGCGATCTGCTTCAACTAAAATTAAGGATAAGTTTGCAGAACCTTTTTCAGAGTGACCTGTTTTACATACCACAATGGCCATATCACATAGATAACCATTGGTAATAAAAATCTTAGAGCCATTAATAACATAGTCGTCGCCATCTAGTACGGCGGTTGTACGTACAGCTTGTAAATCTGAACCTGTGCCTGGTTCAGTCATCGCAATGGCGGTAACTGTTTCGCCAGTGGTCATTTTAGGTAACCAAAATTGCTTCTGTTGTTCATTACCAAAATTATAAATGTAATTGGCCACAATATCTGAATGCAGAGAAAAACCTGTTGAAGAATCCATGGCATAGGCTTGTTCTTCAATCAAGATCATGCTGTACAGACGGTCTACCCCAGAGCCACCATAGGCTTCAGGCATGGTGGTACACAATAAACCTAGCGCACCTGCTTTATTCCATATATCGCGATCCACATGTTGTTGTTGTTCATATTTTTCAATATTTGGCACAACTTCTTTTTCATAAAATTTGCGTACAGTATCGCGGAATGCTTCATGATCAGCATTAAACAGTTTGCGCGGTAGCATATTGAGAATAGGGCGAATCGCTCCAGATTGCATGTGAATTATCCTTATTGTGTGTGCGTGTATTTGAAAATTATAAGAATGTACAGTTGTCAGCAATGTGCTGAATGCTCAATTGCAGAAAATTTACTGATGCTTTCGGTCAATCTTGTGAAAAGGTGTCAATTAACAGGGCTGAATAAGGTAAAATAACGGCGTTTAAATCTAACATTGGGGAATGCGATGACTGATGACATCAGCTTGGAAGAACGCAAAGTAATTTACCGTGCGCGACGCGGTTTAAAAGAAATTGATGTGTATTTTGATCCCTACGTAAAAAATTACTACTTGCAAGCAGATCAATTTGAAAAAGACATGTTTGCAGAGTTGGTTGCGCAGGAAGATCCAGATTTATTGGATTGGTTTATGGAAGTAAGTGAACCGCCACGCCCAGAATTACGTGATTTTATTCAGAAGTTAAAACACTACGTTCATGGATAAGCGTCATTTTCAGCTGAAACCTAGTCTGATAGCGCTAGTGTTTCAGTTTGCCATTTTTGCGGTTTTAATGACCTTGCTCTATCAGGTTTTAGCCATCTGGCTTTGGTGTGTGTTTCTGCTATTGGGCTTGGTCATCTATGCTTTATTTTATCGCCGGCGCCCCAATATTAGTGCGCTGGAATATCTGGATGGTCGTGATTGGACCTTGACCAAGTACGGTCAGCCACAGCGTGTGCAAATCAGTCATATTATTGATCATCAAGTGTATATCGTGGTGTATTTTCAGCATGCACGTACAAAACCAATGATTATTTGGTGTGATCAAGTCGCCTTCAAACAGTGGAAGTCATTGAAAGTATTGGCCAAAATGATCTAATTGTTAGACAGACTAAATTTTTAAAAAATCATAAAAACAATAAAAATCAATTGAATATAATGCATCTCTCACAATGTTGTCAGACAGACTGCTGAATAGTTGGCAGAAAATATAAATTGTCTGACAATTATTGTGCTGTCTATTTTTTGATACATGTACATTAACTCTACCAACAGCGAAATGAGGAGTCTCTTATGGACTATCCAACTTGGATGCTTCTGGCAGCTGCGATTGTTATGGCAATTGTAGTAGGACGGCTAGGAACGGTGCTGAAGGAACGAATTGCACAACATGATTAGCGTTTAGGCGCTAGACCCTTAATAAGTAGCATGTGCTGAACCGTCGCAATGCTGCTTTTTTTTGCCTAAAATTTGGCATCCTCTTCATTCCAGTCAATTGCAACGCATTAAAATAATGGCACAGTGTAGACTCAAATTAGAGTAAATACTCTTTTAAACAGAAAACGCTTCTGATATGTTTGTCGAGATGGACATAAACAAAATTATAGAGGACAGGAATATGTCGAACGTCCAACGCATTTGCCAAGGTGTGGCAGTCGCAATAACAACTACATTTTTATTATCTGGCTGTTCACAAGTGATCAAGACAGGTGCCAATGTGGCATTAGGTTTTACAGAAAATCATATCGTACCGCCAATTTTAGCCATGGATGATGCAGAAATGATCTGCAACACCGGCAACTCTTTGACGCCTGCGATTATGGCGACTAAAGATATGGGTGCAGATCCAACACGTGTGGCTGTACTTATGTACTCAGCTTCTGGTATGTGCGCAGAGCAAAAAGCTTTAGATGCAGAGTTACGTTATCTTCGAGCATCTAAATCAAATCAAGTGACTGAAGCACAGGATGCACGTATAGAGCAAAAACGTTGGGCGGGTTTAGCGGCACAGCGTCAATATACAGGCTATCAATTGTTCCAATCACGCTATGAAAAGAAATACAAAAAA
Source organism: Acinetobacter cumulans (assembly GCF_003024525.3). Taxonomy (GTDB): domain Bacteria; phylum Pseudomonadota; class Gammaproteobacteria; order Pseudomonadales; family Moraxellaceae; genus Acinetobacter; species Acinetobacter cumulans. The sequence continues at coordinate 512,451 of NZ_CP035934.2, forward strand.
ACATTGGGTGATGGCTGTGCCAAAATGAACAGTGATATAGAGCAGACTGTTTATTTATTGGGCATGTTAAGTGGCTTACAGGCCATGACCAATGATATTAACTCTGGTGGTGCAGTGAATGTACCTAAAGATATTGCGGCCGTGGTTGAGCGTGGGATGACCTGCTTAAATAATGAAAAATTTTGGGGTGCGCCTAATGCAACGCGTGCTGTGATTTGGACCTTATTACCCGGGGCGGGCGATGATAAGCCAGATCCATACCAAACTTTAAAACAATCAATGACGATTGGTGAGCAAAAAGGCGTCCGCTTACCGCATGCGATGTATGCCGTTGCAGCACAAGCCAGTGGTGACGATGCTAAAATTCGTGATGCTTTGAAGAGTTTTGCACAGGCACGTTCAGATGAAAAACCAGTCAATCCACAGTTTAAACTGATTGATAGTATGGCTGAGTTGATGGTGAAAGGTATTTCAGATCGCTATTGGACTGAGCATACAGGTACACGTACAGCAGATGATGGCATGCAACGTTTCTGGGATGATAGTGGCTCTTCTTCTGATTTAGATGATTTATTTGAAGAGGGTAAGTCACAGTAAATATGAGCCTCAGAAATAGAACCGAAGTGAATTGCTAAGTGTAAGACCTTAGTGCAAACATAACGGAGTAAGGTACATGCAAGATCAATTTTTAATTCGAAAAATTGTTTTTTTAGCAGTATTTGTGTCTTTTTCTGCCTGTTTGCAAGTGTATAAAGATGCATTCATCTACTGGCAAGATGGGCTGTTTAGCGAATTTTGGCGCTTATGGACAGCTCATTGGGTTCATGTGGGATGGATGCATTATTTTTTGAATATGCTGGCATTTATCTGTTTGCCATTTATATTTCCACGCGCATCGCTCTGGCACTTTGTAGCCTTGCTCTTGGCACTTCCGCCTTTAATTAGTCTCAGTTTTTACTTTTTTCTACCCGATATAGAAGCTTATGCGGGGCTTTCTGGGGTGCTGCATGGGGCTTATGCATCTATTGCTTGTGTACACTTGTTATATAAGCGTGAGCGACGCTTTGCTGCATTTGTACTGTTATTAATTTTGTCAAAATTGGTTTGGGAAAATACCTTTGGCAGTATGGGGACAGCTCAACTTATAGGAAGTCCTGTATTGGTCGAAGCCCATTTATTGGGGGTGATTTGGGGTATTGTACTGGCCGTTATCTATGTAATTGGGAGTTATTTCATTGCAGAGAAATGATAAGTAGAGAAGTGATCGAGTTGACATTTTTTTCATAAAAGAAAATACATATTGTCATTTTAATATCTGCCTAATTGTTGCACATTGAAAGAAAATCGGAATAACAAACAGAAATACCGAAAAAGGAATTTTTTGGAAAGAAGGACAAGGGTGAAGCAAAGCGCTCACACCCAAAATAAAAATAGGAAGATTCATGCAAAATGATCAAAACAGCAGATCCGGACTCGGACTGTTAAGTTATATATGGAACAACTGGATCTCGACCTTTATCGTTCTGCTTTTACTGCTGTTGACTTTAATCATTGGCACGGGCGAAATGATTCATGGCCAATTATTGCGTACAGGTGAAAAGCTGTATGGCAATGAAGCGATTGGGATGCAGTACTCGTTTTTACGCGCTGAACCTGTTGCACCTGATTGTGATCGTCATCCGAATGTTGATGCAATGGTGCAGACCCAAATGAAGCAAAATGCAAATGATGAGTTTGCAGATATCTTCGGTAGTGCCTCTGAGTCTGATGTACGTGCATCAATCATGGCGGGTGTGCAGCAGTGTGAAGAAAAATTCCAATTTTATGACAAAGCTAAAAAATATTTGGATGATCATTCAAGTATTCGTACTTATCGTGCAGTTGAAACAACATTCTTCGGTATTTTCAAATTCGGTTCTGAAAACCGTGTCTTGATTTTATTGTTGATGGTTTTAGTCTCTGCAATTACTGCATCAATAAAATTCCACCATATTGGTCTACGTGCACCAACAACCAAATTAGATTACCGTGTATACGCGTTGTTTATGGCGATAGGTAATGGTTTATTAACTTTCTCTGTATATAGCCAATTTAATTCGGTTTTAAATTCAGGGGTGAAATCGACCACTGAAACCTTAGCTGTCTATTGGTTGTGGTTGGCGCTATTTGGTTTAGTTATGCTGATCAGTATTTTCCAGTTCTTTAAAACCCCAGCGGTAAAAGAACAAGGCCCAGGGAATATTGGTTTTGCATTACTGAGTGTACCACTGTATGCCTATATGGCCATTATTACAGGCGTAGCATTTACTTTCTTCATGGACTATCCAATGGGGCAAGGGATTTATTTGGGACAGTTGGTTGAGTTCTCAGGTATTTTCTTAAACCTAGCGTTATTCATTTGGGCAGGTATGTTACTCACGCAAACACGGGTGATGGATCTGTTCTTGGGGATTTTACGCCCATGGAACTTGGCCCCTGAAACACTGACTTGGTTAATTTTGATTGCAGCTGCTATTCCAACAGCTTATACAGGTGCATCTGGTATCTTCGTTGTGGCTGCGGGTGCCATTATTTATAAAGAAGTTTGGAATTCTGGCTCACGTCGTCAATTTGCTTTGGCCGTGTCTGCAATGTCGGGCTCGCTCGGCGTGGTGATTCGTCCATGTTTATTAATTATCTTGATTTCAATGCTAGACAGTCGTCATGTTACTTCAGATGAGCTATTTGATCATGGTATTTATGTATTCTGGTTAACTGCATTTATTTTCTTAGGCATTTCTTTGTTCTTGGCGGAAACACGTTTCCGTGTGAATTCACCGAAAGTTGCAATTCCAGGCATGCTTCGCGCATTTATTCCAGTCATTCCATATATTGTGATCACATTGATTGTGATTGCATTCTACAAATATGGTCTAGACACCAAGATGGATGAGTTCACTGCACCTGTAGTGTTACCAATTATTTTAATTGCTTACATTATGTTTGACCGTTGGTTTGCGGATCGTTTTACTCCAACACCTGTCGATCAACATGCACATTTGGCAGAACAGCATGCTCAAAGCTCAACATTTATGCGTGAGCATGATGGACAGCGTCGTGGCTTTGGTAGCTCGATTTGGTTTGCATCATCAGAAACAGTTGGTCATATTGGTGCGCTGATTATCCTTATGGCACTCTCTGCAAGTGTAGGTGGCTTAATTGAACGTACTGAAGTTGTAGAACTATTACCGACACATTTGGGCAATATCTATATTTCATTGGCCTTTATTGCATTGCTATTGGCAATTATTGGTATGACCACAGACCCATTTGGTGCAGTTATTTTGGTTGCGGCTACAGTTGCACCTGTAGCGTATGAAAATGGCATCCATCCAATTCATTTCTGGATGATTGTACTGGTCGCATTCGAGTTGGGTTATGTCTCACCACCTGTTGCGCTGAATCATTTGCTGACACGATTGTCCGTTGGTGATGATGAGGTTCGTGAAGCGGATGCCGAAGCAAAAGCGATGTACACCAATTTCTACTATCGTTATGAACGTTGGATCTTACCAATTTTGGTGTTGTTCCCATCATTACTGATTGTGACTTATGCGCCGTATGTATTGAAGTTATTTGGCTGGTACAAGTAACAGCATAAAAAAATGCACCTTCGGGTGCATTTTTTTATGGGAGATAGACATTTAAACGTTTTTATTTTAGCGACGTGCCTTCAACCACTGCGGTCGTTTGAATAAAGGATTACAGAGGACAATTGCCATAAAAATAAATGCAAATCCAATTAGACTATAAAGATCTGGAAGCTCATGCCACATGAAGTAACCCCAAGCACCCGCAAAAATAATCGCAATATAATTGACTGGTCCAATTTCGCCAGCAGGTGCGAGTTTATAGGCATTCGACATAAAGAGTTGACTGATATTGGCCAATAGCCCAGCACAAATGAGGTACATTAATTCAGTGAATGTATATAGACGCCATGACCAAAACATTGGAATGGCTGAAATGAGCGTGCCAAAAAAGCAAAAATAAAACACGATGCGTTCAGGTGGTTCAGTTGCTGTAAGGGCGCGTACGGTCACAAAGGCCATGGCTGCTAAAAAACTTGCACCTAAACCAATGAGCGACAATTGATTGAACATGCCAGAATCTGGCTTTGCAACGCACAGTACCCCAATGAGTCCGACCAATGCCGCAATCAGCATTTTTGCAGTGATTTGCTCTTTGAGAAATAACCATGCAATTAAAGGAATAAAAATGGGGGATGAATACGTAAACACCATCGCATTGGATAGTTTTAAATGGGCAATTGCATAGAAAAAACCATACATTGCGATCAGCCCGACTATGGAGCGCCAAGTGTGCATCCAGAGTTTTTGAGTTTTAAAAAAGCCAGTACCTTTTTTGAGGATAAGGGGAAGGAAAATGAATAGGCCTACTACATTGCGAAAAAATACAATCGTGGCATTGTCTACACTCTGTGAGGCTAAACGAATACAGACGCCCATAATTGAAAATAAAAAGGCGGACAGCATTAAAAAGCCAATTGCTTTAACGGTGGTATTGGATGAGGGGAGTGAAGACATAAATAATAGGCCAGAAAATCTGATGATATTCTAGCCTGATTTAGATGCAAAACTAAGTATTGAATGACTTAGTGTTCTTGTGCCAGTTGTTGCTCAAGTAGCTTAAGTTGCTCTTCTTTTAATTTAATCAGCTGATCAGCATCAGCATGCTGTGCCTTTAGGGTCTTTTCTTGCTCTGCGAGTTGTTCTTGCAAATCGGCAAGCCGTGCCTGTTCCTCTTTTGCTAAAGAAGCATTTTCAGGAATAGGCGCTGTTAAAATATCGTCAGTGACCAGCGGCTTTGACTGAGTTGCATGATTCGCTTCTACTGCACTTGCTTCTTGAAGGTTGATTTCAGAAGCAGCGGTTTCTTCAGTGCTTGCCTCACTTGTTGGCTGATTTGAGGCTTCGCTCGCAACCGTATCATAAACTGGCGCTAGCTCTTCTACTGGAGAAGTGAACCACTGATAAGCAAAAAAAAGCGCAACCAGTACGCCGAGTCCCCCAATAATCCCGATTAAAAGTTTCGGGCTATTTCTTTGATCTTCTGCCATACATAGACCTAAATTGTTATTTTGGCTGACGAGGTTTGAATTGAATGACACCAATTTCATCGGGCACTGCCGGAGTCTCAGGCTCTTCTACATGCGTCGGACGGTTTTCGGTATAACCGCAATCAATGCATTCAATCCATTCATCATCATTTGAGCTAAGCATGACAACACGGTCCATCGCTTGACACTTCGGACATTTGGCGCCAGCAATAAATCGGCGTTTAATGGTCATCATACTTACCTACTATAAAATTAAGGTCCTTAGTTTAAGAGTTTATGAAGCGTTCGTCCAACCTTGGTGACGAAGCAGTGCATCTATTTTCGGCTCGCGTCCACGGAAATTGACAAAAGCGTCGAGTGCAGCATCTTTTCCACCGACAGCTAAAATGGCTTTACGGAAATCATGCCCTGTTTGCGTATTGAAAATGCCTTCTTTTTCGAAGCGATCAAAAGCGTCACTGGCTAAAACTTCAGCCCATTTGTATGAGTAATAACCTGCAGCATAACCACCTGCAAAAATGTGGCTAAAGCCGTGTTGGAAACGGTTATAGGCAACAGTTGGCACTACAGCAAATTGGCGACGAATTTGATCTAATTCTGCCTGAATTTGAGTGGCATTGAGTGCAGGTGTTCGGCTGTGAATGTTGAGATCAAATAGAGCAAATTCAATTTGACGCAGTGTTTGCATACCCGATTGGAAAAACCGTGCATTCAGTAATGCTTGAAGTAAATCAGCGGGTAGGGCTTGCTTGGTTTCGATATGTTCACTCAGTAGGTCTAGACTTTCTGTATCCCATGTCCAAAACTCCATAAACTGACTTGGTAATTCAACAGCATCCCATGCCACACCATGAGTACCAGCCACAGAGATATTATCGACCTCGGTTAGCATGTGATGTAAACCATGGCCAAATTCATGGAATAAGGTGTTCACTTCATCATGTGTTAATAATGCAGGCTGATCACCTACAGGTGGGGTGAAGTTACACACCATATAGCAAATTGGCTTTTGTAGGCCATGCTCGGTTTGCATACGTGAACGGAAACCACTCATCCATGCGCCACCACGTTTGCCTGTACGTGCATAAAGGTCAAAGTAAAAACCACCAATTACAGTGCCTTGATCTTCAAGTTCAAAATAACGTGCATCTGGATGCCATACAGGTGCTTCGCGCTCGACAACCTGTACGCCGTATAAGCGGTTGACAATGCTAAATAGGCCTTGCAAGATTTTAGGCGCAGGGAAGTAGGGTTTAAGTGCTTCTTGTGACAGATTAAACTGTTGCATTTTGAGCTTTTCTAAGTAGAAGCCTGTATCCCAAGGTTGTAAGTCTTGAATACCATCTGCGCTGGCAATGCTTTTTAGTTCTGCAACTTCTTTGAGTGCAGGCTGGCGTGCATGTTCTGCAAGGTCAACTAAAAATTGATGTACTGTTTCTACATTGGGTGCCATTTTGCTGGCCAGTGAGAGTTCGGCATAATTGCTAAAACCCAAGAGCTGTGCCATTTCCTGACGTAAACTTAGAATTTCTTCCATCACTGGCGTGTTATCAAATTCAGATGCATTGGCTTGGTCTGAAGCGCGGGTGGTGTAAGCCTTATAAATTTGCTCACGCAGTCCACGGTCTTCAGCATAGGTCATAATCGCCAAATAAGAGGGAATATCTAAAGTTGCTGCAGGCTGTTGCAATTCACGCTGCTGACCGTATTGTTTTAGCAATTCCACGCTACTGTCTGGTAAGCCTTTAAGCTGTGCATCTTCTAAAGGAAGTACAAAAGCTTGGGTTGCATCTAGTACATGATTGGAAAAGTCTGATGATAATTGTGATAAACGTGCAGAAATATCAGCATAGCGCTTTTTAGCATCACCTTCTAAAGCCACGCCTGAGAGTTTAAAGTCTCGTAGAGATAACTTGATCGCACTTTGCTGTGCGGCAGGGAGTGTTTCAAACAAGGCACCGTCACGTACGTGCTGATAAGTTTGATACAACACGGTATGTTGGCCTAGAGCGGTATAGTATTCACTGAGTGCTGGCAATAGCGACTGATAAACTTCACGTGTTTCTGCATTGTTCATGACTGCATTGAGGTGTGATAGTACGCCCCATGCTTCACTCATATTATTTTCTAGGGTATCGATCTGTTCGAGTACAGCTAATTGTTGCTGAATACTGTCTGGAACTGCAGTTAATTCATCTAAAAAGGTTTGGCCTGATTGAATCGCTTGCTCAATTTGTGTTTTAAGTTGATCTAAAGTGATTTGATTGAATTGTGGAACAGGCAAAGTTGCCTTTTCTAATGTCATTGTGAAATGCCGTAGTAATTTCTGATGTTATAAGTAGATGTAGGGGTTTGAAATAAATAAATCAAGGCTTTGTGGCTATTTATTCTGTGTTGGTTTGACAATTTGGATGGATTCGATCTTTTGGATGTAAGTGCCAAAGTGCCCCTGAATGACAGATACCTTCATGAACAGATTTTGATTTTTGTAGTGTTCATATTCATCTGCACTGATTCGAAATATACGAGTAGAGTCATAAGGTGTTTGGATGGAATGGTAGACACTTCCTTTTTTACCATGTCCTTTGACAGCACTTGCTTCAACGGTCACAACAGTCGGTGTACCTAACAGTACGGTATGCAGTAGAGGGGGATAAAACACAAAATTTAAATAAAAAATCAAAACAGCAAAAAGAGGCAGTAGCAGTAAGAAATAGAATTTTGGTCTGTTCTGTACATTTTTCCATGTACGTGGAATGACCCATTCACCTTGTCGATGAAGCACATAAAAGTAGAGCAAAATCACAAAATAAATGAATATGGCTAAAATGAAAGCACATATTTTGACGTGATCCTTTGGGGTGAAATCTAAACTAAAAATGGCAAAGAGCGCTGTGATGGTCAGTAAGAAAAATGCGAACAACACATAATTGTGATAATCATATTTCGAGATCTTCTGTGGATTCATTATTTTTAAGTAACTTATTTTTTATATGAATATATTAAAAGAAAAAGAGCGCCGAAGCGCTCTTTGGATTAAATATTTTACTGACAATCAGGATCTACGACATAACTGGTTTGCGCAAATTTTTGCCAAGAACCTGTCGCTGCACCATCTACAACGAGAATAGAGATAATTCCCCAGTCAATTAAGAGACCTAAAAGTGTCGTTGGATCAAAACTTTTTTGCGGTGTAATGGCTGTTGTTTTACAGCCTTGCTTCTCTGCTTTGATGACATAATTTTCTTTTTTCTTGAATGTATAAACAGCTTGGTTTTTGCCCATATACTCTTCATTGACATAAAGCTTAGCATCTGTGTCATTACTTCTAATATTAATGGTTTGGCTTGAACCATTAAACATCGTCGCACAACCTGTACTGAAAAGCATGCTGGCGATGAGTAGTGAAGTTGAAATTTTTTTTCATATATTACCCCCTAGTAAAGTGCTAAAAGATAGCGTTTTCAAAAGATTAGTCAAGCTTAGTAGACCAAAGAGTCAATAAAAAAGAGCGCCGAAGCGCTCTTTTAAATCCAAGTAAAAATTACTCAGTCTTTGCTTTCGCATTTGACTTTTTCTTTTTTAATTTGGTCTTTTTCTTTACTTTATCTTTAGCCTTTGCTTCAGATTTTGTTGCAGATTTTTTAGCAGGCTTTTTGCCGTAGGTGCTGGGTTTTGATTTTGACTTTTTCTTTCGAATGGGACGTTCTCCGTCTTCACTCAACGCAGGCGCTTCGTGGTTCTTCGGACGTTCGCTAAAAACTTCCTCTTTCGCTTCGCGTACCACTTTAGGCTTAGTCACACGTGGTGCTTTGCTGCGAATCGGGCGACCAGCATGGCTCAGCTGTTGAATCAGTTCAAAGTCGATTTTACGTTCTTCAAGATTAACACCAGCCACTTTAATACGAACTTCATCGCCTAAACTAAAGCTTTGGCCACGGTTTTGGCCTACTAAGCTTTGACTTGATTGATCAAACACAAAGAAGTCATCACCCAATTGGCTCACGTGTACCATACCATCGACATAAAGGTCTTTGAGGGTTACGAATAAACCAAATTCAGCCACTGCAGAAATCGTACCGACAAACTCTGCGCCTAAATGTTGTTGCATATAATGACATTTTAGCCATGTTGTTACAGAGCGCGATGCTTCATCTGCACGACGTTCAGTAGCAGAGAAGTGCTGACCTGCATCATCCAATGAGGCACCTGAAAGTGGATACTTTTTGTGTGTGAGACTGGCTTTAATTGCGCGGTGCAACAGTAAGTCAGGGTAACGACGAATTGGTGAAGTGAAATGCGTATACGCCTCATAAGCTAGACCATAATGACCTGCATTTTTCGCGCCGTAATAAGCTTGCATCATCGAACGTAATAACACGGCATGAATGCTTGGTGCATCAATACGGTCTTTGGTCGCTTCAATCACTGCTTGATAGTCAGCTTGTGTGGGTTGCTCAGGGAACTTAAGACCCAATAACTTCACAAAATCACTGACTTTTTGAATGCGTGAAAACTCTGGTGGCTCATGTACACGGTAAAGCATTGGTACTTCATTTTTTAATGCATATTCAGCCGCAGCTACGTTGGCCAATAACATGCATTCTTCAATCAGTTTATGTGCATCATTACGTGTACGCGGTAAAATTTCATTAATACCGCCAAGCTCGTCAAAGGTCATGTAGGTTTCGACAGTTTCGAATTCCATTGCATGGCGTTGCGCGCGTAGATCTTTTAATACATGATAAAGCTGGAATAAAGTGTTGAGCGATTTACGCACATTACGATCTTCAGGCACCGCCTGACTATCGCCATCAAAATATTGTGCCACTTGGGTGTAGGTTAAACGTGCTTTAGAGTGCATCACCGAAGGGTAGAACTCGTAACTGGTCACACGGCCTGCACGTGAAAGGTTCAGGTCACACACCATACACAAACGGTCGACATTTGGATTCAGTGAGCACAAACCATTGGACAGTGCTTCAGGAAGCATTGGCAAGACAAAATGCGGGAAGTACACAGAAGTACCACGCGCTTGTGCTTCGTCATCCAAAGGCTTACCAATACGCACATAATGGCTCACATCGGCAATCGCAACCACTACACGGTAGCCACCACCTGGACGTTTTTCGGCATAAACGGCATCGTCAAAGTCACGTGCATCTTCACCATCAATAGTCACGAATGGTAAATCGCGTAGGTCAATACGGCCTTCACGGTCTTTTGCAGATGGTTCTTTAAAGCTTTCTGCTTCTTTTACAACTTCTTCTGGGAATTCGTAAGGTAAACCAAATTCTAAAATAGTTTGTGGAATAATAATTTCGGTATCGGCTTTATCGGCCATAGACTGAATGATATGACCCGTCGCAAATTCTTCTTTGGTTGGGTAGTCGTCAATTTCAACACGGACTGAATCGCCTAATTTTACTTTGGCATGCTCAATCAGTTCTTTTTCTAAGGTAATCGGCTGATGCGCATTTGGATTAGACGGTTGAATAAAGTATTCACCATCGTGGATTGAGACTTTACCAATAATTTGTTTAACGCGACGCTCTACAACTTCAGTAATAAAGCCCCATGCTTTACCTTTGCGATCAACTGAAGTCTGACGTACTTTAACGCGGTCACCATTAAAGACCTGACGTAATTCACGCTCAGGCAATAAAAGGTCGTCTTCACCTTTAATATTGGCACTGCCCATACCTTTTGAGTTGACATAAACCGTCGCATCATGAGTCGGCTGTTCAGTGGCCAATTGAAACTTAAATCCATCTTTCATTAATTGCCCATCACGCACCATTGCAATGAGGCGATGGCTCAGGGCATCAATACTTTTTTGATCGGCAATTTCAAAATGCTCAACCAAGTCTGCATGTGACAACGGCGCACGCTGTTCAATAATGTCTAAAATGAGCGTACGGCTCGGAATCGGATTTTCGTAACGTTCGGCTTCAGCTTTTGCTTCAGGATCGACCCAATTTTTCATAATGTCTTTGGCTTCATGTCAGAAGATAGGTTTAGCATAAGTCATGCGACAGCAGACTGCACGTAAATGATTGCAATATTGTGTGTTTGACAGGCATTTTATAACGAATGCTGAATTAATGTGCTTAATGTGGCATTTTTAAAGTGATTTTTGGGCTTAAATTTGAAAAATTGTATAAAAAATATTTAATTGAACGAAAATATGAAAAAAAGTGGGGGATAGTGCTTGCACGTATGGGGTTAAATTTGTATTATGGCGCCACGTTACGGTGAGATGGGTGAGTGGCTGAAACCACATCCCTGCTAAGGATGCATACGGGCAACTGTATCGAGGGTTCGAATCCCTCTCTCACCGCCAACTTTACTTATGTCGCGCCCATAGCTCAGCTGGATAGAGCACTTGGCTACGAACTAAGGGGTCGGGAGTTCGAATCTCTCTGGGCGCACCAATAAGTAAAGTACATAACGCAGTCTTTTAAGACGATACAAGTGAAGCGCCCATAGCTCAGCTGGATAGAGCACTTGGCTACGAACTAAGGGGTCGGGAGTTCGAATCTCTCTGGGCGCACCAACTTGAACAATGAACCGCATTTATTGCGGTTTTTTTGTGCCTGCTATTTATGCATCTAAACTCTTGTCTGTATGTTGGTCGCAGGAGCGTAAACTAAAAGTCAGTTCAAAAGCCAGATTCACTACTATTTTAGCATCAAGCATAATCACCAAGAATATAGAGCTTTGAGAATTGAGCATAGGCGTTTAATCCTGCTGTATGTTTTAAGCTGAGACTTTAAATCCACCGCTGCATTGTGTGCGGTTTTATGATTAGAATCGTGCTTAGTCACGAAGCAAAACCAAAAACTGCTTAAACACTAAGTATTGCTACTACACTCAAAACCAATTTTAGGGCTAAAACCACAGTGAATCCCAAAGTATAAAATCATTTAAATTTGCTTGGTTTTTAATAGAATAAAGCTATTAATGCCTAATAACTAGGCAGTTGATCGTGTTAATACAAATTAGGGCTTAACAAAGCTGAAATTTCACGTATAATGCACCACATCAAGACGTCGCGCCCATAGCTCAGCTGGATAGAGCACTTGGCTACGAACTAAGGGGTCGGGAGTTCGAATCTCTCTGGGCGCACCAACTTGATTTAAATTGAAAAAACCGCATTTATTGCGGTTTTTTTGTGTCTGAATTATTTAAAATAACTCTAAATAAAATTCAAAATTTAAGCGCCAGCCTTTTGTTTTACTTTCAGCACAAAAACCGTATTGCCCCCTAAAGCAGGTAGCATATCGGAATAAGGCATGCTTCGCATGGCACGTAATAAAAATGGGGCATCCTGATCAATTTTCATTGCACTGGTCACACTTAATAACGTTCCTTGATTCATTGGCGTCAACTGCATGCCACCGCGGACAAATTTTAAATCGCCACCATTGGCATAAAATTCATTTTGCCAATCTGTGGCGTAGTTAAAGCGCATTTTAAAATCAAAAGGAATGTTAATGACACCGAGGCCCACCGAGATCTTATAGCTCGCATCCATTTGCTTATTATCTAGTTTACGGACACGGACTTGCTTAATTTGATTGGGGAATAATTGTTGATAGCTATTAGGTGTGAGCCATTGCTGAAGCTGGGCAGGGCTATGGGCATAGTACTGATAGCTGGTACTAAAACGTAATTTCTCTGTGCCGTGTGGGTAGGGCACATTTTTGGCCGTGAGCACAAAACTGACAGGCTCTTGTGAGTTTTGGCTGAGCTGTGCCACTTTGAGTTGTTCATTTCGGTCTAAGCCGACGGTGGGGAATACACCAGTGCCTAAAGGCTGTGCTTGGCTGGTCTTAAAGCGTTTTTGTAAGGATTCGAGCAAAAATGCATTGGTACCCGCAGGTATGCCAAGCTTTGCATCGGGTATGGCATTCAAAATTTTACTAAATAAAAAACCTTTGGGTTGGCTTAAGTCTCCCCATTGCGTGAGGGTTACTAAGGTCTGATTCGGCGCGAGTTCAAACCATTCAATTTTACCCGCCGCGTATGGCACGGGTGCATCCAAAATCAGCGTGGAAATGCTATTGGCATCGGCCTGATGCTGCATAAGTACTGTTTCACGGAAATTCAGCACAGGAATAGGCGTTGGAATATGAATATTGTATTTAACTTGGCTAATGGAGCCTTGTTGCTCAACCACTTTGGCCGATTTAAGTGTTGGAAATAAGCCTGCATAATTGGTGTAGTTGAGCAGTAAACGGCTGACTTGCTGGACATTGGCTGGAATCACCACCGAGGCACTGTAGTATTTCCCCGTCGTTTTTTTGCCTGCTGGCATGGTGGGTAATTGTATGGACTGCGTAGGATGCGCATAAATCAAAATGCGCTCTCCTGTGAGTGAAGCTAAGGCTTGAAGATCATGATTAAATTCAGTTAATGCACTTGGAATTTGAGCTTTCCAAGGCAAAATTTTTGCAGATACATTTCCTGCAAAGATAAGACTCGTCAGCATCAGCCATGTTTTTATTTGAATCTGCTGCATAGGACATCCTGTAATATGCATTTTTTATTTGTTGGCAGTTTTAGCGCATTTTAAAGCAAAAGAACAGCGCCGAAGTGTGTATTTCTGATGCTAAAAAGAATAAGAAATCACCCTATTCTGGTGTAATATCTAGTTCAATTTATATTTTAAAATATGTATGTGAGCAGATGTCAGAGACTCAACCCGCATTGTCGTTACGTTACACCTTGAATTTAGAAGAATCTCAAGATGGTTTTGCCTTGGCTACTTTTGGTAAGAAGCAGTTCACACGCTTTATTACGCCATTGATTAGCATTGGTATTATTATTTGGGGTTTTTCTTTAGGTTTCAGTGGTGTAGGTCGCTATTACGTGGCTTTAGGCGCATTCTTTTTAATCATGCAATTGCTCATGCGCTATTGGTTTTTACCAATGATGTTTAAGCGTCAGTTTATTAAGTATCAATTTGGTAAGAGTGAGCAAGGCATTGATCTGTATCAAGATCATGGTGAAATTTTTGCCAATGAGCGTAAAAATATTTTCAACTATGCCGAAGTCGCAACTTTTGCCTCAGGTAAACTGACGTATATGTTGGAAATGAAAAACCGTACAGTGGTGATTATTCCTAAGCGCGCGTTTAGCAATCCAGCTGATCAAAGCATTTTTGAAAATACATTTAAGAAATAATTGAGCTTAAAACAGAAGGGAAGATCATGACTACACGTCCATCAAAAATTATATGTGTCGGCCGCAGCTATGCTGATCATGCAAAAGAGTTAGGAAATGCAGTACCTGATCGTCCTGTTTTGTTTATGAAGCCACCGAGTGCTTTATCTGCTTTAGATGCTGGCATTGACTGGAATAAAACCCTGGGTAGTTGTCATTACGAGTGTGAGTTGACTTTGCGTATTGGGCAAACTTTAAAAGCAGAAACTGATCCACAAAAGGCATTGCAAGCGGTAGATGCGGTAACTTTAGGTTTGGATTTAACTTTGCGTGATTTGCAAGATGATTTGAAAAAGAAAGGTCAGCCTTGGGAACGTGCAAAAGCGTATGACGGTTCATGCATGTTGGCAGATTGGGTAGATGTTTCATCGGTTGTCAGTGACTGGAAAGATGTGCATTACACTTTGCAAGTTAATGATGAACTCCGTCAAAAGGGTGATACGGCATTGCTGATTTTTGATGTAGGAACGTTGCTGGCAGACATTAGCCAAGTGTTTACCTTAGAAGCTGGTGATGTTGTGATGACAGGAACACCTGCAGGTGTCGCGGCCTTACAGGCTGGTGATCAGTTGAGTATGACTTTACAGGGTCAGCAACAAGATTATGTTTGGACGACCTTTGTAAAGTAATTGAATTCATCAAAAGGGACTGTAGAGACAGTCCTTTTTTTATGTCTGCGTAAATGTAAGGCACAGCGAAATTTACTTTAGAACAGTTAATTTGAGCAAACAGAGAGCGGTTTTTATCTGGAAAATTTTTTACGAAACTGATCGGGGCTAATATGCATCCAGCGTTTAAACATATTAATAAAAGCAGATGCATTGGCATAACCTAAGTCGAAGGCAATACTTTCTACCGTATGACCTCGGTTCAGTAAGCTCATGGCCTTAATCACTTTTAGGCGCTGGCGCCACTCATGCAATGACATGCCTAATTCTTTTTGACTGAGTCGGGCAAGGGTACGCTCAGTCATATTGTATTGTTTGGCAAGCATAGCCAAAGACAGATGATTGGCAGGGGCTTGGTGTAAATCATTGAGTAAGGCTTGCAGTGTCGGATGCTCAGAATGAGGCAAATAACTGCTGACTAATTGGGCATGTTTAAGTTGGTCGACCAGTACAGTGAGTAAGCGTTGGTGTTCGGCGTTGGATACAGCATTTGGTGTTTGTCTTAAATGTTCAAATAGGGCAGAAATCAAAGGCGAGCTTAGTAAAATACCTGCTTGTTGGGGTAAGTCCTGACATAGGCTTTCATGGATATACAGCGTGCCATGAGACACCGCCGTACGATTTAAGCCGCTGTGTTTGACGTTTGGAGGCAACCAAATGCCGTGCGGTGGTGGGGTGATATAATCAATTTGATCAATATTGAGTTCCATAATGCCGTCAAAGGCATAAATAAACTCACCCCATGCATGGCCATGTGTGGGGTAAATGGATTGCGCTGGGTCATCTCGGAAGCTAATCCAAAGTGCAGCGTCTATATGGTCATTGGTTTTGAGTTGCATGCCCAAAGGGCGTGATGCATTAGTGCGATTTGGCATGTTGGAAATTGCCTGAATTCAATAATGACTTGTCTGTTTTAAACTATATATTTGATTTGTGACAGGTCTATAGTAGTAGGCTCTTTTAGTTTTGAGCAATGGCCGTGGAACAGCGTAAAGCACTCGATGCACAAGCATCGGGTTGGATGATTTTATTGTGTATGATTTGGGGAATTCAGCAGGTCGTGCTGAAGTGGGCCGCGCCCGATATTAGCCCGATTATGCAAATTGCGCTTCGTTCAGGTTTATCCGTTCTGTTGGTGATTCCACTACTTCGTCTGAAGCATGTTTCAGATTTATATCATAAAGACTATCTGCTTCCTGGTCTGTGGCTGGCTATTTTATTTTCAGCCGAATTTCTTTTTGTGGCTGAAGCGCTACGCTATACCACGGCTTCACATACGGTCGTGTTGCTGTATACCGCGCCTATTTTTGTTGCGCTGGGTTTACATTGGAAATTGCCAGCAGAACAATTGAATTTGATTCAATGGGGCGGTATTTTCCTCGCTTTTTCAGGCGTTGTGTTGTTCTTTATGGGGCGTGGTGACACAGCAGGTGATTTAACACATGCGCTTTGGGGAGATTTTTTGGCCCTAATGGCGGGTATGATGTGGGCTTTAACCACCATTTCACTACGCTTAACAAAATTGGCAGATGCGCCAGCAACTCAAACGCTGTTTTATCAATTGCTGGGTAGTTTTTTAATTTTACTCCCATTGGCATATATCACAGGCCAAAGTACGATTCATTGGAGCTGGGTGGTTTTGGGGAGCACATTATTTAATGTGCTGATCATGTCGTTTTTTAGCCTCATGCTGTGGTTTTGGTTATTACGCCAATATTTGGCCAATAGCTTAGGGGTATTTTCATTTCTTACGCCTATTTTTGGCATGCTGTTTGGGGTGGTTTTTTTGCATGAACAGATTGAGCTGAATTTTCTGATGGGTACGGGCTTCGTTATGTTGGGGGTGATGACTGTAAGTTTACATCGCCAAATTGCACGTACATGGGCGCATATTCATTTTATAAAATAAGCCAGCTTGGTCTGCTCAGGTGCTTCAACGCCTCATTCAAGCGCTATCTGCTCGGAAGTATTTGATCTATCTATAAAAGCTCGCGTGATAAGAAATTAAAAAGTCAATGTTGACTCGTGTTTTTTAGGTACGACAATGTTACTGTGTTGAGGTTTAGAGCAACGAGTAGACGGTGTGCAAGAACGTCAGGCATTGGATGCCAAAGCTTCATCAATCATGTTTGGCTTATGTATATTGTGGGGGCTACAACAGATTGTTGTGAAATTGGCTGCAGCAGATATTTCACCTTTGATGCAAATGGCTTTGCGTTCAGGTTTATCTGCATTGCTAGTTTTTCCACTGATTAAGTTAGCGCAGGGGCAGTCCTTGTGGTCACGCCAGTATTGGTTTTCAGGGGCATTGGTTGCAGGTCTATTTGCCACGGAATTTTGTTTATTGGCCGAAGCTTTGCGATTTACGACAGCCTCACATACGGTTGTTTTGTTATATACAGCGCCTATCTTTGTGGCATTGGGCTTACATTGGAAATTACCAGCAGAACGCCTGACGTGGAAACAGTGGAGCGGTATTGCAATTGCATTTTTAGGCATTGTGACCACCTTTTGGGGAGGTGAGCGTGAATCATCCGTGCAAAGCTTAAGCCATGTGATTTTGGGTGACTTACTGGCACTATGCGCTGGCATATTTTGGGCCTCCACAACGCTTGCCGTGCGATTAACAAATTTGTCTGAAGCACCTGCTACACAAACTTTGTTTTATCAATTATTCGGTGGCTTTATTTGCTTGTTACCTATGGCATTTATATTGGGACAAAGCGAAATCAGTTGGTCGATGCTGACTCTCACGAGTCTACTGTTTCATGCAGTATTGATTTCATTTGCAAGCTATCTCATTTGGTTTTGGTTGCTTAAAAAATATTTAGCTTCACGTTTAGGGGTGTTTTCTTTTCTAACCCCTCTATTTGGTATTCTGTTTGGTGTAGTTATTTTAAATGAGCCTTTAGAACGCGCCTTTATTATTGGTACCAGCATGGTAATGCTTGGTGTGCTGATTGTGAGTTTATCTGGGCGCGCTAAACAGCCAAGTCGCTAAAAAGTGATGTAAAGCAACGAAATAATCAAAAAGCCTCAATCTATGAGGCTTTTTTATTCAATAGGCTGAGTATTTATTTAGATTCCAAAATCGTCGATAACGGAATGGCCAATTTAGCCGCTAAATAATCATCGGACTCAATCAAAGCTGGGCCAATTTTTTCCATCCATTCATCATCTGCATGAATATTGCCAATATCTTTACGATGTGGCAGTGGATAAGGAAGCTGTGAGTAAAAAGTCCAAAAATCAATTTGTGCCAGATTACGTGCGAGTACAAAGTTATTGGTATCTGTACGGGTAATCAAATTTTGTTTTTCGAGTAATTTGACATAGCTCGGCCAGCGACCAATTTCATCACGACCTAACACTTCCAAAGCTTCGGACTCACTAACGCTCAGACCAACTTTTTGCTTTTGATAGAACAGCTCGAGCAGATCCAGCAACATAATTACTGGATGGCGTTTGCGGTCACGACTTGCATCGGCATCAAAGGCGGTAAGTGCATAACTGATTTCTACCCCCAACAACACGATATTCCAAGATAAAAAAATCCACAGCAGGAAAATAGGAATCGCTGCAAATGCACCATAAATGAGTTCATAGCTGGTGAAGTTACTCATTACAAACCCAAATAGATTTTTGAGGAGTTCAAATACGGTTGCGCTAAATAAGCCTGCAATTAAGGCTGCTTTTAGAGGTACATTCCGATTGGGAATGGTCCAATTTAAGATGAAAAATCCTAAAATGGTTAAACCAAATGAGATGAGCCACAATATAAACTCACCATCAAGTTCATAGCCTGCAAAGTTATTGTTAAGAACATTTAGTGAGGCCATGGTAGACGAAATGACAAATGCGCTGCCCAATAGAATTGGCCCAAGAGAAATAATGGTCCAGTAACGCATAAAGCCTAAAATGCCACCACGGGTTTCGGTTACACGCCAAATGCGGTTAAACACAGTTTCAATGCTGGTCAACATCATCACGGTAGTGATGAATAAAAATAGAATACCAATAACGGTTAAATTACTCGATTTATCAGTGAATGCATTGAGTGCTTTATCAAAGGCAATGGTCGTTTTAGGTAAAAAATTACTATAAATCAGTTGCTGGAGTTGTTGGCGCGCAGGTTCAAGCGCTTTAATGGAAGAGATAATCACCAAAAATACTGTCAGCATCGGCACGACAGCAAACAGCGTGGTGTAGGTCAAAGAACCTGCTTGCTCACGACAACGATCGGCCTCGAAACGCCGTATAACGAATAAAACAAACTGAAACCATTTTTTGTCATAAAAGGGAAGTTTCTTGAAATATTCGGCAATCATAAATTACAGCCTCAATTGTTCTAATCATCATTTTTCAACATTCGGCTCTAAGCTTAACCAAAAACTGGACAAAATACCGTATAGTTTATTTTTTAATTACACCGCCTAAATCACCATGCAACCTTATATTTTAGTTCTGTATTACAGTAAAAATGGCGCAACCAAAGAAATGGCACACTTGATTGCAAATGGTATTGAGTCTACAGGCATGCAAGTAAAAATTCGCACAGTTCCTCAATTGTCCACCGTGGTGACTGTAGCTGCAGCTAGCATTCCAGAAGAAGGGGATATTTATTGTAGCTTGGATGATTTGGCCAATTGTGCTGGGTTGGCTTTGGGTTCACCAACCCGTTTTGGCAATATGGCATCGGAAATGAAATACTTCCTCGATCAAACCACCAGTCTTTGGTTAAATGGCGCATTGCATGGCAAGCCCGCGTGTGTCTTTACGTCGTCAGGTTCAATGCATGGTGGTCAAGAAAGCACTCTGTTAACTATGCTTCCACCCTTATTCCACCACGGCATGATGATTTTAGGCTTAAGCAATTCAGCCCTAGCGCTGTCGAATACGAAAACTGGTGGTACGCCGTATGGGGCAAGTCATGTGAGTGGGCCACGTCATGATTTATCTATCAGTCAAGATGAAAAAATCTTGTGTGAAGAGCAAGGTAAACGTTTGGCACAAGTAGTACAAAAGCTGGTGGGCTAAAACCTGTAACTTTGCCTGTTTGAATGATCTACAGGCAAAGTTATTACTATACAAGTAGCAGTTATATTTGTAAAAATTTAAATATAAAAACAAAATATCTCATTGTTATAGATTGAAATATACCTATTTTGAGGGATGTAAAAAGACGACTAGATCACATTTAATACACATGCTTTTTATACTTATCTATGCAAGCCGATTGGCTTTTCGCATATTTTTAAATTTGGGGTCTTTTATGTGGTCTTCTTCTCTTCGGTTTACTTTTGGTGTTTTTTTAACTTTCACAGTTTCTTCTGCTTCATTTGCAATGAGTGTGTTACATAGTTTTGAATTTCCGCCTGAAAAAAAGCAACAAACAACTACACAACAGCCAGTGACGACGCAGGCTGAACCACCGCATGCAACAGCGAGTAGTGTAAAAAAATAACCCAAAAGCGCTCTTTGAGCGCTTTTTTATGGGTGTACGCGTTATTCTTTGTTAATTTGCACAGCATGCTGTACCGCAAATCGATGTTTACAGGCTTTGCATTGATAGTCGAGGAAGATATTTTTATCGACTATTTGGCCTGCTTTTTTACCGACACGATGTCCTAAAAAGCCACCTGTTACGCCTATACTAATTGCACCCACGAATGTACCAATTGTTGCACCCATAATTACACCCAAAGGCCCAGCTGTTACGCCGCCAATGGCTGCGCCTATAGATGCCCCTGAGGCTGCGCCTCCGACTGTACCAGCAGCAGTGCCTGCGCCACTAAGTAAAACGCCACCAATTTTTTGTAGGGTTTGTTCGTGATTACGTGCTTCGACGTCGTTTGAAGCGCATTTTGGGCATTGTACAGTGGGAAGTTCATTCATAGTGTTGAGCTCATTCATTCTTGAGAGTGTGATCTAGATCCATCTACACAATCGTATTGATTTCAGTTGTTATTAAAACAGGTTTTTCACTGACTTATGCTGACCTAAACGACCAAATTTATATTCAGCAATTTTGTAATATTAAATTAATTTCTGAGATTTAGTTGTGATAAAAAATGATTTCAGCTGAAAACTGAAACTCGCTAAGGTGTGCAGTATAAATTTTTCAAGAATATATTGGATACTACATGAAAAAAATTCTGGCATCTGTTGCCGCGATCAGTTTAAGTTTGGGGTTGATTGCTTGTGATCAAAAAAATAAAACGACGAATCAAGAACAAGTTTCAGAACAATCTTTAAAGCAATTGAATATTGGCTATCAAAAAGCAGCACTCAAATTAATTGTGGCTAAAAAGACACAAGCTTTTGAGCAAGCATTTCCAAATGTAAAAGTTGAATGGAAGGAATTTCCTGCGGGACCACAAACTTTAGAGGCACTCAATGTAGGCGCAATTGATTTTGGTTATACAGGGGATACGCCTGTTATTTTTGCCTTATCTGCAAATAAACCCATTGATTATTTAGGTTATGAAATTAACTCTAAAAGTTCACATGATTTGTTAGTGCCTAAAAACAGCACAATTCAAAATTTAGCAGACTTAAAGGGCAAGCGTATTGCTTTAACTAAGGGCTCAAGTGCGCATTATTTCGTGGCACAGGTTTTAAATAAAGCCAATTTGTCTTGGCAAGATATTCAGCCTATTTGGTTAACACCTGCAGATGCACGAGCAGCTTTAGATAAAGGTTCAATTGATGCGTGGGCTGTATGGGATCCGTATGCAAGTGCTGCTGCGCTAAAAGGGGATACCCGCGTTATTTTTGATTCGTCACAATTACATTCAGTTTATAGTTTTTATTTGTCTACACCACAATTTTTAAAAGCACATCCAAAAGATGCTCAAAAAATTGTTGATACATTAAATGCAACAGATGAATGGATTAAAGCACATCCACAAGAAGCGATTCAAATTTTGGCAGAAAGCACAGGCATTGATCGTACCGTGGCTGAAAAAGTACTTTCCAAGCGCCCAGATACGGTTCAAACCTATTATTTGAATGACGCTGTGATAAAAGATCAGCAAAAAATTGCAGACCTATTCTCCGAATTAAAGTTAATTCCAAATCCTGTACAAATTAACGAACATGTTTGGAAAAAACAGTAATTGTAAATGTAAAAAAAGCGCCAGATGGCGCTTTTTTTTATGGTCTTTGAATTAGTCACGAACAAATTCAACAGTACCATTGCTCAAAGATTTAACACGTGCCAATGATTCAACACGGTAACCTTTTTCAAGCAAAATATCGCGACCTGGTTGGAATGATTTTTCAATCACAATACCAATACCAACAACAGATGCTTCGGCTTGATGAATTAAGTCAGCAAGACCTAATGCTGCTTGGCCATTTGCCAAGAAGTCATCAATCACTAAAACTTTGTCTGTAGCATAGATATGCTTTTTAGAGATCGCAATGGTGCTTTCAATTTGTTTAGTGAAAGAGAATACTTTCGAGCGGTATAAATCATCTTTTAAAGTTAAAGATTGATATTTACGTGCAAAAATAACTGGAACACCAAGCTCTAAACCAGCCATCACTGCAGGTGCAATACCTGAAGCTTCAATCGTAATAATTTTAGTAATGCCCGCATCTTTAAATAAGCGTGCAAATTCTTGACCAATTTGCTGCATCATTACGGGGTCAATTTGGTGGTTTAAGAAAGAATCGACTTTCAAAACTTCATCAGATAGAACGATACCTTCGGCTAAGATTTTCTGTTCTAGTGCATGCACGGGAGAATCCTCAAGAGCGGGTGCTCATTAAAGCAAAAGCGTATTTTAAAAAGCACCGCAGAAAATGCAAGCAAAATCGGCTAATTTACTTACTTAGTTGGACCCTTATAGCCTGTCAAAAGTAAAGAATATGATGTTTTTTGATCGACATGGCTCACTTTTACAGGAAGATAATCCAATTTCGGTGCAAGCCAGAAAATTGTTTCGCGACCTGGTTTATCGTGTTGCATCACGACTTTAATAGTATCGAAAGTTCCATAAGTGGTCTTAACTGACTCATTACCTTGTTTGACAAAGCGACGTGCTTCTACTTCTTTAGCATCAGCTAAGTAGTATTTAGATTTTAAACCGCCATTTTTCAAATCTTCACGGATTTGCAGTTCAGCATTCAGTTCATCTAACACACCATTTTGCCAAGCAAATGAACGTGCTTTGTCATCTTTTTTGGTATTAATGATTTTGCTGTTCGGGTTGAAGTTAATACTCATGGTATTGTTATGAATCAGGATTTTGCTGGTACGGCTAAAGCTTTTTGAATTAATGTTGCCATTGCTGAAGCTAAAGTTACTGGTCTCGGTCGCAGATGCCATGCCAACGGCTTTGGCTGCAAACACATAGGTCCAATTATTACCCGACTGTGCCAAATTACGTGAGGCAGAGCCGACGTTTTTGCCGTTATAGTTAAATTGGTAACTTGCTTGATAGGGACTCATGGCAAAAGCTGTACTTGCAAATCCTGAACAAAGGACTGCAGTCGATACAGCTGCTGCGATGCCAAAAGTTTTCATCACATATTTAGCCATCAGTATTTTTCCTTTTAAGCCTTATGTTTGATACAGAATATTCTGCGATTAAATAGAATTATGCGCCTTGATTGTGGAGAAATAAGCGAAATATCGTAAGAAATGTAATTTTCTGCTTATTTTTAACACCAGTTTTTGGTTCGAGTTGCTGTTATTTGCTCTTTTGTTGGATCGGGGTGACTTCGCTATCGGACTCTGGTGCTTCGTCCCAATCTTCTATCCGTTCTGCTGCCATTTTACTAAATAAAGCAGCAATGTTGACGTTGCCAATCACCACCAATTCAGCTTCTCTGAGCATGGCATGATTGACATGGACTTTGGATAAGGTGTCAATAATCGAACGGCTTTTGCCAAGCCAGCGGTTCAAATCCAAATGCAAGAGATCATCTTTGACTTTAATAACATTCAGTTTCTCTAAAATCATACCGAGTGGGTCATCGTTCAATACTTTTTGATAGAAAAACAGCGCAAATTTCACGCCCAATTTATAAAAAATATTGGGGTATTTGGCATCTAAAACTTTGGTGTCGCTAATTTGTTCAAACACAATTAATTGGGTGGTTTTGTTAAGCTCCATTTGCACCAATTTTAGGTCAACTGTAAGCGTAATTTCTAAACCGTTATAATTGAGTGTGGCATATAAACGTAACCAATCATCATGCAAATCAGCATGCAAGTCTTGGAGCATTTTGACGTTGTCAGTAACAAAACGTTGAAAGGTCGCATTTAAAAAAACTTGAGAAAGTGGAAACTCGCGCTCGTCTTCAATAAATCCTTCCGCTCGTTGATAGACCTGACGTATACGTTTAGAAATATTGGAAATAAGCGTTTGCATATTGAAAGCATCCTGGCAAATAAGCTTTTTAGCGGAGTGTATCTTGTCGAATAATTGAAAAAATACAAGTTTTCTTTCTTGCAGTTTAGCAAAATAAATTGCACCATTTTTAGGATTTTAAAGTGCACAGAGTCATGTGTTGTGTATTTGTTGATGAACCTCTCGCTTTCATAAAAATATGAAAACCAGGTTTATTTTATACTCTTTTATGCTTGTTGGGGAACTCGGCAAATTGTCGTATTAATGTGATGCTGAAGAAAAAGACATTCAAACCGTTGCAAAATGAGTGGTGGAAAGATCCAATATTTGTCAGTGCATTTACTGCTGCTGCGGTGTTGCATATCTCGGTGTTAATGGTGCAATTTGGTGTGCCACAAGCAACATTTGAAACCACTAAAGAAATTGCTGTAAGCCTACGGCCTAGTGATACGACTGTGGAAGATGCGGATTATCTTGCGCAAGCCGATCAACAAGGCTCAGGTAAGTTTCGCGAGAAGCACCGCATGTCGACCGACATGCCTGCACCCATGGTTGATCAGGACAGTGGCGAGCAAGCACAGCAAGCATTAGATAAAATTCAGCAAAAGCGTGAACTGAACTTTGAAGAAAAAGTGCTGATGACCACGCTCAGTTGGCAAAAACAGGCCGATGAGAATCAACGTAAAAAGCAAGCTGAAGAATTGCAAAGCCAGTTTTCTGCCAAAGCAGCGATGGTGGCCAGTATTGAAGCGCAATATTTACAACGCCAGCAAAACTTTAGTCGTCAGCAAAAAATTAAAACCATTGATGGTGTGCAAGCCAAGCAAGATGATACAGCTGCGTATATGGAAAAATTCCGCCAAAAAGTAGAATTTTATGGCAACCAAAACTATCCAGATCAGGCGCGTGCACAAAATTTAGCTGGTGAAGTGCAATTGATGGTGATTTTAAATTCCAGTGGGGGGATCCGTGCAATTCGTTTACTGGAAAGTTCTGGGCATCCTGTTTTAGACGAAGCGGCTAAAGCATCAGTACGTAAAGCTGCACCATTTGCTCATTTCGATTCTAAAATGAAAGACATCTCTGAACTTCGTGTTGTGCGAACATGGCGTTTTGACCCAGCAGAAGCAGAATTTGAAGTGAATTAGAACATAGGATATATTTGTTTTTAAAATAGAAAAAGCAAATTCAATGTCTGAAATTCAATTACAAGAAAAGCCGTTAAAATTATGGAATCCCAATGCTGCTGGTTGTTGGGCTCTTCTGGTTAGCCCTATATGTAGTAGTTATTTACTGTATAAAAATGCGCAAAAGCTGAATGATCGAGGTGCGGCGAGCAAAGCAAAAAATTGGATGATCGCAGGTTTAGCTGTGTGGTTACTCTCGGTCATTTGTAGTTTGGCTTATCCCACAAATACCGCAATGGTCAATGGCTTTTTTTTCTGGTATTTAATCTTGTGGTATTTTTTATTTGTACGTCAGCAAGTTGCAAATATGAGGCAACGCTTTGGCGAAAGCTATGTGCGTTATACCCACTTTGAATGGTTTAAATTTGTCATGATTGGTTTGGTCGTTCGTGTAGTGTTGATGGGGCTGTCGCTATGGCTTA
Source organism: Acinetobacter cumulans (assembly GCF_003024525.3). Lineage (GTDB taxonomy): Bacteria > Pseudomonadota > Gammaproteobacteria > Pseudomonadales > Moraxellaceae > Acinetobacter > Acinetobacter cumulans. The sequence continues at coordinate 538,437 of NZ_CP035934.2, forward strand.
GTGCGCTGTGGCTGAGCATGAGGCATACTGTTTTGTAATTTCACAAATATCGACACTAAAGTTTTTATACCATTTTTCTTTCCCTAAAAGCTGGGCGGCTTGATGTTCTGCATCTTGATGCCAAGCTCGAATGTCAGCAAGGCTGTCCCAATAAGACAACGCAATTTCCTGCCCATTTTCGCTTAATGCTTCAAAGTGGCGGCAGTTAAAATGTTTCAGGGCTTTTTCGCGTAGGGCTTGTGCGGTCTGATCATAACTCGCGTCAAAATTTAATATCTGAGCTTTAAAAATAACGACATATTTCATTGTTTTAACTACTTATTATTGACGATTTTGTATTTAATGTATTGGGATGTTGAATATTCAGCTCAAAGTTAAAAAAGCGAACCGAAGTTCGCTTTTTTAAGGTTTTAATCTTGTTCTAAATAAGGGTTGTCAAAACCAAGCTTCGCCAAAATTGCGATTTCCAAAGCTTCCATTTCTTCAGCATCGGCTTCAGAAGTTTCATGGTCATAGCCCATTAAATGCAAGGTGCCATGAACGAGCATGTGCGTAAAATGAGTGAGTGGCGCTTTTTGTTGTTCATTTGCTTCACGCAGTACAACGGGAATGCAAATGACCAAATCACCAATTGGAAATACGTCTAGGACGGCAGCCATTTCATCTGGTAAATCGCTGGGGAAAGACAATACATTGGTTGGCTTGTCTTTCTTTCGATATTCCAAATTCAGTTTATGGCTTTCTTCGTTGTCTACACAGGCAATGCCAATTTCACAATCACTTTGGGTATCAATAAAGCGAAGGGTAGTTTCTACCACTTTTTTGATATAAGCACGTTTCAATACCAATTCAGGGGCTTGAAAATCCTGCTGTAGGGAGAGGCTAAGTTTCAAAATGAATCCTTAATTATCATCATTTTGTGCATCGGCTTTGGCGTCATTGTCTGCAATGAGAGCTTCTTGACGCGCTTTGCGTTCTGCACGGGCTTCTGCGCTTAAACGCTGTTGTTCACTGTCCCAGCCCTCATACGCTTCGACAATTTTTTGTACCAGCTGATGACGAACGACATCGCGAGAGTGGAAACGAGTAATATGAATTTCTTTGATTTTATCAATCACGCGAAGCGCATGCGCTAAGCCCGATTGTTGGCCACGAGGCAAATCGACCTGTGTAATGTCACCGGTAATCACGGCACGCGAACCAAAACCTAAACGGGTTAAAAACATTTTCATTTGTTCAGGCGTGGTGTTTTGTGCTTCGTCTAAAATCACAAATGAATGATTAAGTGTACGACCACGCATATAAGCGAGGGGTGCAACTTCAATCACTTGACGCTCAATGAGCTTAGCGACTTTTTCAAAACCCAGCATTTCATATAAAGCGTCATATAAAGGGCGCAAATACGGGTCAATTTTTTGGCTTAAATCACCGGGTAAGAAACCCAGTTTTTCACCCGCTTCAACGGCTGGGCGCACCAATAAAATACGTTGAATTTCGTTGCGTTCGAGCATATCAACGGCAGCAGCAACTGCAAGATAGGTTTTACCCGTACCCGCAGGGCCAATACCAAAAGAAATGTCACTTTGTAAAATACGCTGTACATAGCGTTTTTGGTTTGCACCGCGAGGGTTAATACGGCCTTTACGCGTTTGTAAATAAACGTCTTCTAAGCCAGTATGTTCCTGATCATCAAAATCTTCTTGAATTTCACGGTCAGTTTGACTGCCTTGAATCATAAGGTGAAGGGTATCTGCGGTAATTTGTGCGGTGCTTTCGGATTCTTCAAAGAGACGGTGGAGCAAGCCTTCGGCTCGCTCTACCGCATTAATATCACCATCGACAAAAAAGGCATCGCCTCGGTGAGCAATTTGGACTTCTAAACGTTGTTCGATTTGTTTCAGGTGACCGTTATATGCACCAAGCATGCTTTGTAAACGGTCAACTGAAATACCAGGAAATGTTACTGTACGTCGAATCGCTGCAGTCAAGAGTATTCCTTTAAGTTGTCTAGCGAATACCTCTACATTACGCCACGTCAGGCTCAAGATTCAAGAGTTCACCGTAAACAAACTTCAAAGTTTTGATGTCGGTAATTTCAATCTCTGCAAAGCGACCCACCCAAGCTGGATCACCAATAAAGCCCACTAAACGAGTGTTATCTGCAGTACCAATCAGTAAGTTTGGATCTTTTTCTGAAACAGACTCAATCAACACACGTTGAATGCTACCCAACATCGCATTGGTCTTATCAATACTTGATTGTTTAATCCAGTCTTGAACTTTTGCCAAACGTTCTTTTTTCACATCTTCAGAAGTGGTGTCTTCAAGCTCTGCTGCAGGCGTACCTGGGCGTTTTGAATAGACAAAACTGTAGGAGTGATCAAAGTCCATATCTTTAATAAATTGATAGGTTTCTTCAAAGTTCTCATCTGTTTCGCCAGGGAAACCAATAATAAAGTCACTGGATAAATGCATATCTGGACGAACTTTACGCAGTTTGGCAATTTTTTCGATATACACATCAATGGTGTGGTTACGCTTCATGGCTTGTAACACATCATTTGACCCACTTTGTACGGGTAAATGAAGGTGCGAAACCATTTGTGGTAAATCACGGTAGCATTGAATTAAGTCGTCGTTAAATTCAAGCGGGTGAGAAGTGGTATAGCGCAGACGGCCAATGCCCGGAATTTCTGCAACCAAACGTAGTAAATCTGCAAATGTGCAAATTTCACCTTCGAAGGTTTCACCACGGTAACCATTGACGTTTTGACCTAATAGCGAAATTTCACGCACACCTTTTTCAGCCAGTGTTGCAATTTCTGCTAATACGTCATCGAGCGGGCGAGAAACTTCTTCACCGCGTGTATAAGGTACAACACAGAATGAGCAGTATTTAGAACAGCCTTCCATGATGGAAACAAAAGCTTTGTAACCTTCCACACGTGGTTCAGGTAAAAAGTCGAATTTTTCAATATCTGGGAAAGAAATATCCACCAGTTTAATTTTTTCTTTTTTCGGCTTTTCAACTTGCTCAAAATGTTGATCAAGCATTTGAGGTAAACGGTGCAAGGTTTGTGGACCAAAAATCATGTCGACATAATTGGCACGTTTTTGAATGTTGTCGCCTTCTTGTGAAGCAACACAACCACCCACACCAATAATTAAGTCTGGATTTTTTTCTTTCAGTTTGCGCCAGCGACCCAATTCAGAAAACACTTTTTCTTGTGCTTTTTCGCGAATAGAACAGGTATTCATTAATAGAATATCGGCATCTTTCGGGTCTTTGGTTAGTACATAACCGTGTGAGTCGCCTAACAGGTCAGCCATACGGTGACTATCATACTCATTCATCTGACACCCTTGCGTTTCGATGTACAGTTTTTTCACTGCTGTATCGTTCGCTGGGGTGTGCTGTGGCTGGGAGACAGTGTTTTCTGAGGCAGCTGGGGCAGCATTTGGAATGAAGGTTTGAACCGTCATGCAGGCTCCTAGGATAGATTTGAGATATACATTATTGGCTGCTTTGCACGCAATTTGGCGCTAAGTGGCGAAGTTCTGTATAAGGAAATTTTGAAAGGGCCGTATTTTAACAGTAATTCGAGCTAAACTTATAGTTTAAAATAACCAATGATCAATATTGATTTGTGAACGAAAAATGTTTGAAAATTAATATTGTTTAATCATAAGGTTACACAACAGAACAATATCGTTGGTTTAGACTTATTAAACTGGTTGAAAACTGCAAATGTAGCTGCATAGCTAAATTTAAACATGAGCACCAAAAATGTCATGGGCGATGTCATAAAACGATGCAAGAAATAGAAGGCAAGTCGTAGATGCTAAATCGAATTTTCAAATCTCAAAATTATTATCCATTACTTGCCTTAGGTGTCGCGACCGCGTGTGCCAGCATTTCTGCACAAGCCGCAGACGAACAGTTTAATGATGCACTACGTGCAGCCAATGCCGGTAATATTTCGTTATTGCAACAATACCAATCTCAAATGCAAAACGATGCATTGGGTTATTATCCTGAATATTGGATGCTCAATACCAATTTAGCTTCGCAACCGACCAGTTCAATTACGAACTTTGCACAGCGTTATCCTCAGTCTGCGATGGCAGAAAAACTGTCAGCAGATTATGTTGAAGAAAAAGTCAAAATGGCAGACTTTGCTTCGGCTCAGCCAGTTTTACAATATGTCAGTAATCCTGACCAAGCAGAAAGCTGTGCTATGGCACAGGTTCGTGCAAAATCAGGCGATCCATTGGTCTTTGCTGAATATAAAGATGTATGGCTCACCACCAATTCGCAACCTGATTCGTGTACGGGCTTAGGGCGGATGATGCTCTCTAGCCCACTGATGACGACACAAGATCGTCAGCAACGTTTGTGGGGGCAGTTGCGTGCAGGTCAACCAGGTCAAGCCATTGCCACAGCGCAAACGATTGGCATCAATTTGAGTTTGGCACAGCTCAATAGTATTCAAGCCAATGCTTTAAACTATTTATGGAATGCACCTAAAGCAACCAAAGAAGATCAAGCCTATATTATTTATGCCATTGGTCGTTTAGCAGATAGTGATTTAAATGCTGCATTCTCGACCGCGCGTCGTGTAGCAGAAGGATTACCTGAAGATGCTCAAAAGGCTGTGTACCGTGCAGTGGCTTATGTCGGTGGTACTACGGTGATGAAAAATAATTTTAATCGTGAAGTACTCGATTTTTATGATGCGAGTTACGGTTTACCGCTGAGTCCTGAAGAAGCTGAAATTTACGCACGCCAAGCGATTCGTTTTAATGGCTGGAATAGTCTGCTTCGTGCCATTGAGGGAATGAGTGTAACTCAACGTCAAGAAGACCGTTGGCAGTATTGGTTAGCACGTGCGTACGAACAACAAACTGATTCAAAATCTAAAAAAGCAGCGCAAGATATTTATCGTCAATTGTCTGTTGGTGATGATTACCATAATTTATTAGCCAAAGACCGAATTGGGCAGGCCTATAATAATATTCCAGCCTATAGCGAAGCGACCAATCAAGATGCAGTGCGCTTGAGTCAGGATATTCACTTCCGCCGTGCATTTGCTTTACGTAACGTTGGTGCTTCGGACAGTTTTGTGAACCGTGAATGGAACTGGGCCGTGCGACAGGCTTATTTGCGACATGATGATGGTTTGATTTTGGCTGCCGCTAAACGTGCTACCGATATGGGTTGGTATGACCGTGCCATTTATGCGGCAGATCGTACGACAACCAAACACAATTATGGTTATCGTTATGCGATGCCACACCGTTCTTATGTGGTTGCACATAGCCAAAATGCAGGCATTGATCCTGCTTGGGCGTATGGTTTAATGCGTCAAGAAAGTCGTTTTGTCACTGGTGCACGTTCCCATGTTGGTGCGGGTGGTCTCATGCAAATTATGCCGGATACCGCCAAACTGGTGGCACGCCAAATGGGGGAAACCTATAACCCTGCGGCCTTAAGTGACATGAATACCAATGTGCGTTATGGCACCTTCTATTTATCAATGATTCAACGTCAATTGAGCAATAGTCCAGTGCTTGCTACAGCAGGCTATAATGCAGGTCCAAATCGTGCTCGACGTTGGCAACCCGATGGACAACCGATTGCCGCTGACCAATATACAGAAACGATTCCACTCACTGAAACCCGTGATTATGTCAAACATGTAATGACGAATGCGACTCATTACGGTATCTTATTGGGGCAAGGTTCACAAACGATTGGACAGCGTATGCAAGCGATTCCATTGAGAAATTCGCAATAATACCTGTGTCAATGGCGCCAAAAATTTAAAAAAACTGGGGACAACATAAATGCTGTTAAGCAGGTTGAATGCTAACAAGTTGTTGCGATATTTTTATGGCATCGCGGGTATGGGAATATGTACTGCAGTTGTACATGCAAGCCCAGCACCAGCGGGTTATGTCATGGAAATTCAGCTTGTGCCTGCAGCATGCTCGCTTGACCCTCAGCGTAATAAAAAGCGCAAATGTTTAGAGGGTTATTCCCTGAATGTTCTTGGGCTTTATCCTGAAGTGGCAGCGCAGCGTAATTGTACGAGTCATACGGTTTTAAATTTACCTCCGATTCAAGCGAAAGTGGTTGCGCGAGTCATGCCTGATGAAAATGCACGTAAACAATTGTGGCAAGGCGTTGGGGGCTGTGTGCCTATGCCAGCCAATCAATATTTTCGTATGATGATTAACTATGCGGAAAAGCTCAAAATTCCTGATGAATTAACCAGCCAAGAGACCCGTGTGATGCAGGCAGCGGTTTTGCGTAGCCGTATGTTGCGTTTGAACCCCGGTTTGCCGCCCCAAGGATTTGAGTTTAGTTGCCAGCAGAACAAAACAAATAGCATTTTGACAGAAATTAAAATTTGCTATCAAAACAATGGGCATTACAAGGCTTGTCCGAAAAACGTACAAAATAATTGCCCTGCAACTTTCACAATTAAAGGTTCTTTTTAAGCCTTTATTGCTATTTTATTTATATTTCCTATCATACTTTTGTTGAAAAGCATTCTCTTTTACATGCAACTGCCAAAAGATTGGAGTACAATCTTTGCCGTTTATGATTATTAAGATTAGATAGAACAGCTATTTAATCATTATGACCTTCCTCAATTGGAGATAATTACATGAAGCAAGCAGTTCGTGTTGCCGTTACTGGCGCAGCTGGTCAAATCGGTTATAGCTTATTATTCCGTATCGCAAGCGGTGAAATGTTGGGTAAAGACCAACCAGTTATCCTTCAATTATTAGAAATTCCAGTTGAGAAAGCTCAACAAGCGCTTAAAGGCGTAATGATGGAACTTGATGACTGCGCATTCCCTCTTCTAGAAGGTATGATCGGTACTGATGATCCTAAAGTTGCATTCAAAGATGCTGACTATGCTCTTCTTGTAGGTTCACGTCCACGTGGTCCTGGCATGGAACGTGCTGACCTTCTTAAAGTAAACGGTGAAATCTTCATCGGTCAAGGTAAAGCGCTTAACGAAGTTGCTAGCCGTGACGTTAAAGTTCTTGTTGTAGGTAACCCTGCGAACACTAACGCTTACATCGCTATGAAATCTGCTACAGATCTTCCTGCGAAAAACTTCACAGCTATGTTACGTCTTGACCACAACCGTGCGTTGACTCAATTAGCTCAAAAAGCTGGCGTTGCAGTTTCTGACATCAAAACAATGACAGTTTGGGGTAACCACTCTCCAACAATGTATGCTGACTACCGTTTTGCTACAGTAAACGGCGAAAGCTTAAAAGACAAAATCAACGATGCAGCTTGGAACAAAGACGTATTCCTTCCAACTGTTGGTAAACGTGGCGCTGCGATTATCGAAGCTCGTGGTTTGTCTTCTGCTGCTTCTGCTGCAAACGCTGCAATCGACCACATGCGCGATTGGGCTCTTGGCACAAACGGCGAATGGGTAACTATGGGTATTCCTTCTGACGGTTCTTACGGTATCCCTGAAGGCGTAATGTTCGGTTTCCCTGTAACTTGCGAAAATGGCGAATACAAAATCGTTCAAGGTCTTGAAATCGACGAATTCAGCCGTGAGCGTATCAACTTCACTCTTAATGAGCTTGAAGAAGAACGTGCAGCAGTTGCTGACATGATCAAATAATTTAATCACTTAGATTAAGTTAGAAAAAACGCTCCATTCGGAGCGTTTTTTTTATGCACAAAAAATAACAATGCGTTGAGCAATATCAGCAGAAGCCGAGGGTTGAACATGCTAAGTTAAAAATAATAAAACAACAGGAAAATTCCCATGTTAGATATGGATGTAACCCAAGAATTATTATTTCAGCAATTGGGCTTAGACAGCTCGCCAGAGGCTATTGAGCAATTTATTCAAACACATCAGCTGACGCTTGAAGTTCCTATGCATCAGGCCGATTTCTGGACTCAATCACAACGTGACTTTTTAATTAGCCATTGGAAAAAAGATGATGAGTGGGCGATGGTTATTGATCAACTGAATGAGCAATTGCATGCTGATTAAAAAGTGCTCACAAAAAGTAACAACAAACCTAGTTTTATGACTAGGTTTTTTTTGAGATATTTTATAAGTTAATTCAATAATAAATGACAATTAAGCTGATAAGGAGGGCGAAAGCTCATGAAGAACAAACCATCCTTAGAACTTCTATTTTCGCAGCTCGGTTTGGCCAATAGTCCTGCTGCTATTGAACTCTATGTGCGTACACATCAGCTTGCAGCCAATGTGTCACTACATGATGCGCCATTTTGGAATAAGGGGCAGCGTGCGCTGTTAATCAGTCATTTGGTACAAGATGATGATTGGGCCATTTGGGTAGACGAGCTGAATCAACAACTCCATTTAGATGCCTATAGACTCCAAGCGGTATAATTTAATTTCGACTTAAAAAAAGCCTCAATTTTTATTGAGGCTTTTTGCTTTTGCATCTACAGAAGTTTATGCATCATTTAATGCAAGCGACTTTTTACAATCTTCTCCATCCACGCTTCGGCACGGTAAGTATCAAATGCAGGATGTGTTTGCATCAGTTGTAAGTCAAAAGCATTGGTTTTAGCATATTTAGTCAGCCAGTGGCGTGTCATAGCAGGTTCATTTTTTGAAGCTGCTGCATAGGCCAAGAAAAAGTAAATATCACCATCATCATCGTGTGCAAGAGGCTTTAAGATTTGTTGGGTAATCACGGCAAAGCGCTCTTCACGGGTTACTTCAAAATACAGCATATAGGCTTTAGCCAAGTGTAAAGACAAGTCGATATATAAGCTCAGAGGCATTTCTTCGAATTCAATACGGCCTTGCTCTAAGAGCACGACCGCTTCTTGTAGGAAATGGATTTGCTCTTGGCGTACACGGCTTAAGGTGACCAACTGTAAGCGCAAGTCAGCACGTTCTAAAGCCAGTTCGGGTTGATTGCCTTGTAAATACAATTGATCAGTTTCACCAATACGTTGAATGATGTCTTTGGTTAGGTCACGCATTGGTGGCATCCTCATGTTTGCAATGAAGCATATATGAGGATGAATTTTTAAATTTAAAGTTTTGTGCTTACCAAAGTGGCTGGTCTGTTCTAAGCCACGCCGTAATAGAAAGGCGTTGATGTTTGGCTTCTAATACTTCGTGGAGCAAATCACTTTGAAAAATGGCAATACGATTTGGCTCTGGATGAATAATATGCCATTGATTGTTTTTATCTTGCAGGCGTAGTTCTCCGCCCCAGTCATTTTCCCATGCTTCATGCAAATAATAGACAGTAGAAATCATACGTCCATTTTTACCTTGTGGGTTATCACGGTGTAATGCATAAAATTCACCTGCGTTATAGCAAGCAAAGTGCGCTTCAGCTTCTTTAATGCCCAAAAAAAACGCCTGATTCAAATGTTGTGAAAGGGCGTTTAAAGCTTGAATATGTTGTTGTGCGACCTTGAGTTGCTGATCAATCCATAAAATATGGTCACTGCGGATGTTAGAGACTACGCCATTTTGGATGGCCGCATCGCGGAATTCATTTAAATGCGTTGAACATTCATGGACCAATGCGCCTGTGTATTCAGGTGAATATGCTTGGTCAATAATTGCAAAGCCATGTTGAGCTAAATTATCTAAAATTTGCTCAACAGGCCAAGACTTTGGGAGATGCATTGCATCCATATAAAACAGCCTAATGATCGTCAGAAAATAGCGATGTATTCTAGTAGAAGAATAGCATCGGAATGAAACTATTTTTCATGCTAAAATAGCCGTTGATATTAGGAATTTTAGAAACATGAACTACCGTCACCATTTCCATGCAGGCAACTTTGCCGATGTTATGAAGCATGTTTTATTGCTTCAGTTATTGAGTCGGCTGAATGCGAAAGACAAACCTTATCGCTATGTAGATACCCATGGTGGTGCAGGTAAATATGATTTATCAACCTCTGAAGCACAAAAATCAGGTGAGTTTTTAAATGGTATTCATCGTCTGGTCAAACTAGATGATTCAATTAAGCGTAATGCGCCAGAGGGCGTGCAACAATATTTAAAAATTGTTGAAAAAATGCGTGAAAATTTTGGCAAAGGTGCTTATCCAGGCTCACCTTGGTTTGCGCTTGAAGGCATGCGTGAAACCGACAAGGCCACTATTTTTGAAATGCAACGTGATGTATTTCAACAGTTACGCCACAATATTTTTGATAAACGTGCGGGCTTGCATGAGCGCGATGCTTACGAAGGTCTTTTAGGTGTTATTCCACCAAAAGAGAAACGTGGCTTGGTGATGATTGATCCGCCTTACGAATTGGAACGAAAAGATTTCCCACAATTGGTAGAATTATTGGTTGCTGCTTATAAAAAATGGCCGACAGGCGTTTTCGCAGTGTGGTATCCAATTAAAGACCGCGCCATGATTGAACGTTTTGAAAAGAAAATGTACAAAACGGGTATTCGCCGTCAGTTGGTATGTGAAGTTTGCGTATGGCCAGATGACACACCAGTGGGCTTAAATGGTTGTGGTTTATTGGTGATTAACCCACCTTGGAAATTCTCAGAAGATGCAGATGAGGCATTACAATGGTTATTCCCACACCTTCGCATGAGTGAAAGTGGTGGTCATGCTGCTGTACGTTGGTTGGTTGGCGAATAAGCCAGACGCTACACAATATTTAAGTAAGACAAAAGGTCACAGTTAGGATCGAAGAATGACAAATATAAATAAACCTGAACGGGAAGCTTCTACTAAAGATGAAAGTGCCTTTGATGGCATTACTTTTGAGGTGGAGGAAGAAGAACATACCCATGAAGGACAGAAAGTCAAACGTCGAGGTATTTATCTGTGGCCGAACCTGATTACAACCGCAGCGTTGTTATCAGGTTTCTATTCAATTATTGCCAGTATGAATGGTGATTACACTCAAGCGGTGTATGCTATTTTTATTGCCGCACTATTAGATGGTTTAGATGGCCGAGTTGCTCGTGCTATTGGTGCGCAAAGTCCATTTGGTGAACAGTTTGATTCACTATCTGACTTGCTTGCATTTGGCGTGGCACCTGCGATTTTAATGTATAGCTGGAGCTTGCACGATCTTGGACGTATTGGCTTAGCTGCATGCTTTGTCTATACCGCCTGTGCGGCTTTCCGCCTAGCACGTTTTAATGTGCAAATTGGTGTGGTCGATAAACGCTATTTTATTGGTGTAGCCAGTCCATTAGCCGCCGTTATTATTATTTCATTGGTCTTGGTTGCCCGTGATTTCCCTGCAGTTTTTGATTTGCGTGAAGCGGGTATTCAAACACTCAACGCTGTGGTGATTATTGCCGTTGGCTTACTGATGATTTCAAATATTAAATATTACTCATTTAAAACAGTAGACAGAAAACGCGTCCCTTTCGCAGTGTTGCCAATCGTGGTTTTTGTTTTAGCTGCAGTAACTTATAATATTCCTGTTGGCGTACTGGTGATTGCAGTCATTTATGCACTTTCAGGTTTTGTTACAACCATAATGGCGAGAAAGCAGAGCGCCTTATAAATGTAAAATCTAAATCAATAGGAGCTTGATATGCAGTTATTTCAAGATTTCTTTGATCAGTCCAAACAGCTGAATCAGGCTCCTTATTGCAAACAACAAAAACTACCTTTTCATATACAAACACAAAAATATCCAAGCATTCTCATTGCACTTAAAATCCCAAATTTGCCAGCACCCTTACATTACCTCAACCTATTTATACAATTAGGGCAGCTGAATTTACCGATATTGCATCATGCTCACGCTAAATCCAAAAATGCAACCAACCAAATTTATTTGATGAGCAGTTGTAGTGCACACATGGTTGGGCAATTTCAGTGTGATACAAAAGAGGCGACATTTCATCTGGCGTCTAAACATATTCAATGTGCCGATCATGTCGATATATATGGTGAATTTCCAAAATTCCAATTTCAGCGCGAACATCAAGAACTCAGTTTAGATCTACAGGTGAATAGTTCGGATCTTGTTTCATGTATTACCAAGTTACGAATGGGCATGGCAGAGTATTGGAGTGTGCTAAGCCAATGTGCTGGTAAAGTGGTTTATAAAGGGCAAATTTTTGATATTGCACAGCTCGGAACTTTAGAGTTTGCTAGAGCTAGGGCATTTCCTTATTTTCCTGTGGCATTTTACAGCATGAGCATGTTGAATCTAAGTAATAATCGACAACTCATGTTTATGCAAGTACGGGATGCACGAAATCAGATTGTACAATCACGTATTTACTTAAGAGATCTTAAAGCAAATAAACATCAGATGTTCGATACAGCAGTCCATTTCCGAATACATCGCGTTTATCCCAAAATAACCACCCCCAATGGACGTAATATGTATCTTCCACGTGAATTTGAATGGTTTATGCAAAATGAAACCATGCAGATTCGCTTGCAAGGACAAAGTCGAGGTGATTTTAAATTTGGCTTGGGTGCGGGTTATGCGGGCAGTTTTAGTTATCGTTTGCAGTTGAATGAAGAACAAGAAGAGGGGGAAGAGGGGTATAGCGAATATATTGATTGCCGGAATTTAAATTGGCAAGAGCATCATCAAGATCATCTATCGGCTTTTCAACAAGCAGATTCAATGCCAGTTTTGATTAAAAACAAGTAAAAATAGCCGAATTTGAACAATAAAAAGACACCTGGTAGGATTTTTTAAAAATAAATGGAAAAAAATAAAAAATAGGGTTGCAACGGATGTGAAATGCTGTAGAATGCACATCCATCGGCGGTGATGAAGATTAAAACTTCTGATAAAACAAGGACTTGATTGAAAAGATTAAGTTTGGTTTTAGAAAAAAAGTTTAAAATAATTTGAATTACTTGTTGACACTAAATAAATTTAGTGTAATATAGCCGACCTAGCTTGCTGGTGACGAACCAACAAGAAGATCATTAAGAGATTATGAAGAACAACTTGTGTGGATTTTTACTGGTTGATCAATCGAATATATTTTCATTGATAATTGGTAGAAATTTCTCGAAGTTTATTTGAGCAAATATTTGTCAGTAATTGATGAGCCAAGATTGGTACCCTTTAAAGGTACTATTGATTTTAAACTGAAGAGTTTGATCATGGCTCAGATTGAACGCTGGCGGCAGGCTTAACACATGCAAGTCGAGCGGGAATAGGTAGCTTGCTACCGATTTCTAGCGGCGGACGGGTGAGTAATGCTTAGGAATCTGCCTATTAGTGGGGGACAACATTTCGAAAGGGATGCTAATACCGCATACGCCCTACGGGGGAAAGCAGGGGATCTTCGGACCTTGCGCTAATAGATGAGCCTAAGTCAGATTAGCTAGTTGGTGGGGTAAAGGCCTACCAAGGCGACGATCTGTAGCGGGTCTGAGAGGATGATCCGCCACACTGGGACTGAGACACGGCCCAGACTCCTACGGGAGGCAGCAGTGGGGAATATTGGACAATGGGGGGAACCCTGATCCAGCCATGCCGCGTGTGTGAAGAAGGCCTTTTGGTTGTAAAGCACTTTAAGCGAGGAGGAGGCTACTCTAGTTAATACCTAGGGATAGTGGACGTTACTCGCAGAATAAGCACCGGCTAACTCTGTGCCAGCAGCCGCGGTAATACAGAGGGTGCGAGCGTTAATCGGATTTACTGGGCGTAAAGCGTACGTAGGCGGCTTTTTAAGTCGGATGTGAAATCCCTGAGCTTAACTTAGGAATTGCATTCGATACTGGGAAGCTAGAGTATGGGAGAGGATGGTAGAATTCCAGGTGTAGCGGTGAAATGCGTAGAGATCTGGAGGAATACCGATGGCGAAGGCAGCCATCTGGCCTAATACTGACGCTGAGGTACGAAAGCATGGGGAGCAAACAGGATTAGATACCCTGGTAGTCCATGCCGTAAACGATGTCTACTAGCCGTTGGGGCCTTTGAGGCTTTAGTGGCGCAGCTAACGCGATAAGTAGACCGCCTGGGGAGTACGGTCGCAAGACTAAAACTCAAATGAATTGACGGGGGCCCGCACAAGCGGTGGAGCATGTGGTTTAATTCGATGCAACGCGAAGAACCTTACCTGGTCTTGACATAGTAAGAACTTTCCAGAGATGGATTGGTGCCTTCGGGAACTTACATACAGGTGCTGCATGGCTGTCGTCAGCTCGTGTCGTGAGATGTTGGGTTAAGTCCCGCAACGAGCGCAACCCTTTTCCTTATTTGCCAGCGGTTCGGCCGGGAACTTTAAGGATACTGCCAGTGACAAACTGGAGGAAGGCGGGGACGACGTCAAGTCATCATGGCCCTTACGACCAGGGCTACACACGTGCTACAATGGTCGGTACAAAGGGTTGCTACCTCGCGAGAGGATGCTAATCTCAAAAAGCCGATCGTAGTCCGGATTGGAGTCTGCAACTCGACTCCATGAAGTCGGAATCGCTAGTAATCGCGGATCAGAATGCCGCGGTGAATACGTTCCCGGGCCTTGTACACACCGCCCGTCACACCATGGGAGTTTGTTGCACCAGAAGTAGGTAGTCTAACCGTAAGGAGGACGCTTACCACGGTGTGGCCGACGACTGGGGTGAAGTCGTAACAAGGTAGCCGTAGGGGAACCTGCGGCTGGATCACCTCCTTAACGAAAGATTGGCGACTGGTAAGAATCCACAACAAGTTGTTCTTCATGACGATGTATCTGAGGGTCTGTAGCTCAGTTGGTTAGAGCACACGCTTGATAAGCGTGGGGTCACAAGTTCAAGTCTTGTCAGACCCACCAAATCTGACTAACGAAATATTTGAATAAAATATGAGAGCAAACAGAAAACAGAGACATTGACTTAATTGATAAGCTGGGGACTTAGCTTAGTTGGTAGAGCGCCTGCTTTGCACGCAGGAGGTCAGGAGTTCGACTCTCCTAGTCTCCACCATACATCGCAAAGCGATGTATAAAAGACAAGTTAATAAATGAACAGTCAGCTGACTGTTAGTTTAGTCTTTAAGCGATCAAGTGCTTAGGTTATAGAGCTTAGCAACAAACTAGCGTAGAATGCGCTTCATTGTTATTAAGCTCTGTGATTTATCACAGCAACATGACCTGACGAAGGCATGTTAAATCATTAACAGAATATATTTGAGTTGAAATAATTTGTTCATACTCATAACTGACATTAACACTAACAGTGATTTATTACTGTGATGTGAAGATAGAAGCTATGAGTTACTAGCGAAATTAACTGAATCAAGCGTTTTGGTATATGAATCTAATTGAAGCTGTACAGTGCTTAAATGCACAAGACGCCAACTGTATGAGTAAGTCGTAAGACAAACTCTGTTGCTTATCCTACTTGTAAGGATAAACGACTGTTTGGGGTTGTATAGTCAAGTAATTAAGTGCATGTGGTGGATGCCTTGGCAGTCAGAGGCGATGAAAGACGTAATAGCCTGCGATAAGCTTCGGGGAGGCGGCAAATATCCTATGATCCGGAGATTTCTGAATGGGGAAACCCACCTATCGTAAGGTAGGTATCGCAACATGAATACATAGTGTTGCGAGGCAAACGAGGGGAAGTGAAACATCTCAGTACCCTTAGGAAAAGAAATCAATTGAGATTCCCTCAGTAGCGGCGAGCGAACGGGGAACAGCCCATTAAGTCATATAAGTTCTAGTGGAATGCTCTGGGAAGTGCAACCATAGTGGGTGATAGTCCTGTACACGAAAGGGCTTATATGATGATGTCGAGTAGGGCGAGGCACGTGAAACCTTGTCTGAATATGGGGGGACCATCCTCCAAGGCTAAATACTCCTGACTGACCGATAGTGAACCAGTACCGTGAGGGAAAGGCGAAAAGAACCCCTGTGAGGGGAGTGAAATAGATCCTGAAACCGCATGCATACAAGCAGTGGGAGCCGACTTGTTCGGTGACTGCGTACCTTTTGTATAATGGGTCAGCGACTTACATTCAGTAGCAAGGTTAACCGTATAGGGGAGCCGTAGGGAAACCGAGTCTTAATAGGGCGTTTAGTTGCTGGGTGTAGACCCGAAACCAGGTGATCTATCCATGAGCAGGTTGAAGGTTGGGTAACACTAACTGGAGGACCGAACCCACTGTCGTTGAAAAGCCAGGGGATGACTTGTGGATAGGGGTGAAAGGCTAATCAAACTTGGTGATAGCTGGTTCTCCCCGAAAGCTATTTAGGTAGCGCCTCGGACGAATACCATTGGGGGTAGAGCACTGTTTCGGCTAGGGGGTCATCCCGACTTACCAAACCGATGCAAACTCCGAATACCAATGAGTACTATCCGGGAGACAGACTGCGGGTGCTAACGTCCGTAGTCAAGAGGAAAACAATCCAGACCGCCAGCTAAGGCCCCTAAATTATAGTTAAGTGGGAAACGATGTGGGAAGGCATAGACAGCTAGGAGGTTGGCTTAGAAGCAGCCACCCTTTAAAGAAAGCGTAATAGCTCACTAGTCGAGTCGGCCTGCGCGGAAGATGTAACGGGGCTAAAACTATATGCCGAAGCTGCGGATTTGCAATTTATTGCAAGTGGTAGGGGAGCGTTCTGTAAGCCGATGAAGGTGGATTGAGAAGTCTGCTGGAGGTATCAGAAGTGCGAATGCTGACGTGAGTAACGACAAAACGGGTGAAAAACCCGTTCGCTGAAAGACCAAGGGTTCCAGTCCAACGTTAATCGGGGCTGGGTGAGTCGACCCCTAAGGCGAGGCCGAGAGGCGTAGTCGATGGGAAATTGGTTAATATTCCAATACTTCTGTGTAATGCGATGAGAGGACGGAGTAAGTTAAGTCAGCCTGGCGTTGGTTGTCCAGGTGAAAGGATGTAGGCATGTATCTTAGGCAAATCCGGGGTACTCTATGCTGAGATCTGATAGCAAGCTGTACTTGTACAGTGAAGTGGCTGATACTATGCTTCCAGGAAAAGTCTCTAAGCTTCAGTTACACAGGAATCGTACCCGAAACCGACACAGGTGGTCAGGTCGAGTAGACCAAAGCGCTTGAGAGAACTCTGCTGAAGGAACTAGGCAAAATGGTACCGTAACTTCGGGAGAAGGTACGCTGCTGACGGTGATGGAACTTGCTTCCTGAGCTATCGGCAGCCACAGAAACCAGGCCCCTGCAACTGTTTATTAAAAACATAGCACTCTGCAAACACGAAAGTGGACGTATAGGGTGTGATGCCTGCCCGGTGCTGGAAGGTTAATTGATGGGGTTAGCGTAAGCGAAGCTCTTGATCGAAGCCCCAGTAAACGGCGGCCGTAACTATAACGGTCCTAAGGTAGCGAAATTCCTTGTCGGGTAAGTTCCGACCTGCACGAATGGCATAATGATGGGGGCGCTGTCTCCAGCAGAGGCTCAGTGAAATCGAAATCGCCGTGAAGATGCGGTGTACCCGCGGCTAGACGGAAAGACCCCGTGAACCTTTACTGCAGCTTGACATTGAACTTTGATCTTACTTGTGTAGGATAGGTGGGAGGCTTTGAAGCAGCGACGCTAGTTGCTGTGGAGCCAATCTTGAAATACCACCCTGGTAATATTGAGGTTCTAACTCTGCTCCATTATCTGGAGCGAGGACCATGTCTGGTGGGTAGTTTGACTGGGGCGGTCTCCTCCTAAAGAGTAACGGAGGAGTACGAAGGTGCGCTCAGCGTGGTCGGAAATCACGCGTAGAGTATAAAGGCAAAAGCGCGCTTAACTGCGAGACCCACAAGTCGAGCAGGTACGAAAGTAGGTCTTAGTGATCCGGTGGTTCTGTATGGAAGGGCCATCGCTCAACGGATAAAAGGTACTCTGGGGATAACAGGCTGATACCGCCCAAGAGTTCATATCGACGGCGGTGTTTGGCACCTCGATGTCGGCTCATCTCATCCTGGGGCTGAAGCAGGTCCCAAGGGTATGGCTGTTCGCCATTTAAAGAGGTACGCGAGCTGGGTTTAGAACGTCGTGAGACAGTTCGGTCCCTATCTACCGTGGGCGCTGGAAATTTGAGAGGATCTGCTCCTAGTACGAGAGGACCAGAGTGGACGAACCTCTGGTGTACCGGTTGTGACGCCAGTCGCATCGCCGGGTAGCTATGTTCGGAAGGGATAACCGCTGAAAGCATCTAAGCGGGAAGCCTACCTCAAGATAAGATTTCCCTAGGAATTTATTCCTCTAAAGAGCCGTTGAAGACTACGACGTTGATAGGTTGGATGTGGAAGTGCGGTGACGCATGAAGCTGACCAATACTAATTGCTCGTGAGGCTTGACTATACAACACCCAAACAGTTGTTGTACGAACTGCGCAAGCAGTGAGCAGAGATTGATTCATTAAAGACCAAACGGTCTTGAAATACTTGATTCAGCTAACGCTAGAACATACAATTCGACTCAGATATGATCTGTTAATAACTCATTTGACGAAAGTTCGGCATCCAAGTAAGACCAAACGAGTAAGCATCCAAGTTGTGCTGGCGACAATAGCAAGAGTGAACCACCTGATCCCTTCCCGAACTCAGAAGTGAAACCTCTTAGCGCTGATGGTAGTGTGGGGTTACCCATGTGAGAGTAAGTCATCGCCAGCTCATTATTCGAAACACCCCCTGACTAGTGCAGGGGGTGTTTTTTTATGCATAAAAAATATTTTAAATAAGGCTAAAGCTTATTTAGAAACAGGCTTGAAAGAAAATATAGGGGGCAATTGATTGAAGATCAGTAAATAGTTTTATATACTTATTAAGTACTTATAAAATAAAGACAATAAATTGAGAGCAAATTTTTTAAGCATTTTTTTTCTTTATTTTTGAATTCTGCAATTACAGGTTATATAAAGAAAACGATAGATAATCAATTCATATTGTTCATATTCTCTATTTTTCTGGCATCAATTGTTTTTAAATATGTGCTTAGTATTGATACATTTAAAAATTGTGCTCTCGTTGCCATAATAAGCCAAATAATAATTATTGTTTTTTTGACAATATTGATTGGCATGAGAGCTGTTGCATTAAAGCACTAATGTGTAAGCAACAGCTACTCTCAATAACAAACTAAATAATTAGCTAACCCTTAATCATTATTTAATTGTCTTCTCGCATGTTTTAAAGCCGTTCTCAGGCCTTCTTCTATTGTTGGGTGGTAATACGGCTTATCGAGTAAGTCATCCACTGTAAGTGATTCATCAATCATCCATGCAAGTATGTGTGCGAGATGTTCTGCTTCATGACAAAACAATTCAGCTCCTAATACTTTGCGGGAATCCTTATCTATATAAATCTCAACTGCACCTTGGTTTTTAGCATTAATAATTGCTCGCCCTTGCTTGGCATAGTTAATAACACCTGTAATAAAGCTAACTTTATGTTCTTCAAGTTGCAGACTATTTTGCCCAACTGATGCCATTTCTGGTGAGCTGAAGACAATGCCCAACGGTGTTAATGTTTTAATATTAGAAACTTGCTTGTTACTTAATATATTTTGAACAACTAATTTTCCTTCGTGCGCAGCCTCATGTTGGATTGGAGTATTGGTAAAAGCATCACCTACAATATAGATTGGATAGTTAGAAAGCTGTTTTGTATTGGGATTGACTGGTATTTTTTTAGGATCACTAAAAATGCTGCTAATTTTCTCAAGATGCAATGTATTTAGGCGTGATTGACGACCAGTAGCAGATAGCACGTAATCAACCGTTATAAGCTGTTTTGTATCATTCTGTTGATATATTATTTCAATACCGTGTTCGGTCCGAGTGTAGTCACTAGGCAAAATTTCGAAGTTTAGATTTAATTCTTTGAGCAATTCATTTTGAGCTACTTGTTGTAGATTTTTGCTCACCAATGTGCCAACTTTACGGCTACGTGCAAAGATTTCAGTTTTGACACCTAGACGATGCATCGCTTGAGCCAGCTCTAAGGCAATAACGCCACTGCCGATTACGGCTATACTTTGTGGGAGTTGCTTTAATTCGAAGATTTGATCAGTCGTGATTAAACGATCCCCAAGTCGTTGTTTTAATTTTGCATCTATGTTTGGCGTGCTTCCAACGGCTAAAATAAAATTTTTGGCTTGATATTCTTGATGATTGACTTGAATAGTATTGGCATTAATAAATTCGGCGCGACCTGAAATTTTGTGTTCTGATGGCCAAGATTCAACATCTTTTAGTGTTGCACGAGTAAAACGGTCTCGAAGTTGTTGTACATGTTGCATCACTTGCGAAGTATCAATTTTTACTGTGGCACTTAAACCTAATCCTTCCAGATTTTGTATTTCATGCACCCGATTTGCAGATGCAATGAGAACTTTACTTGGCATACAGCCAACGCGCGCGCAGGTCGTATCCCAAGGACCATCATTAACAATTAATAAGTTATCGGTATATTTTATGGCTTCTTTATAGGCAGAAATGCCTGCTGTACCTGCACCTATAATAATTAGATCATACATGGATAGGCCTTTCCTATTTTGAGAGTGTAGCGACATTTTAAATGTGTATTTGACTTTAATTTAAGTGAAATATGTGTATAACTAGTATGAAATACTAAGCTAAATTTAATAAGTTCAATAGTTTATTTTTTTTAATTTTTATAGAATAAGTCTTATAAATAATATAATACTTAGAATTTTTTGCGCTTTAAAGTTATAAAAAACAGCGCTTCGGCGCTGTTTTTTATGAATAATAATTAAATAGAGCTTCCAACACTTACCCCAACAGTGGGTCTAATCTGCATAGAATTACAGCCCGATAGTAAAAGTGCAGTGATGATTGCCAGCATCCATATTTTATTCATTCAAGAGTCCTTGAGCTTTTGCTTGATTAAAGAGTGCCGTTGAAAGTGTCCCACTACGGCATACCAATAAAATCGGTTTAGTCAGCTCATTATAATACTTAGCAAATTCTTGAATATCTGTTTGAGAAATTTTACCGCTATCTACAGGTTGGTAAATCACGCTGACATGTGCTTTTTCAGCAACTTCACGTAATTGACTTACACTTACCAGATTGCCATTTTCTTGGTCTGGACGATTAACGATTACAGACTTAAAGCCTTGTTTGAGCAAGGCAGAAAATTTATCTAAGTTCATTTGTCCAGCAACACTGACTTGGGGTGTCAGGGCTGTGCTTTGTGGCAATTCTGCAAATGCTGGGCTAAGCATGCTCAAGCATAAACAAAGTAAACTTGCATAAATCGACTTAATCATCAAGCAAGTCCATTTGTTTTGCTAGTTGAAATAGGTTGTTTGAGCGATTGCCTGTACGGCAGAACATGAGGACAGGTTTTGGCAATTGGTTAAAATGATTGGCAAATGCACGTACATCAAGCTCAGTGATTTGACCAGCGACTACAGGTTGATAAACATAGTCTAAGCCTGCACCACGTGCAACTTCTTCAATTTGTGCACTTGTTGGTTGCTCTGGACCACCTTCCATATCTGGACGGTTATTAATAATCGATTTAAATCCTTTTTCAACAATTTGCGTTACATGTTCAGGACTAATTTGACCTGCAAAACCAACATTTTCGCTCATGGTGTCACTCCAAAATTTTAAAAATAGAAATATGCTTTATGATAGCATTAAGCGAGAATATGAGCGTGGCGTATTAAAATTTTTATAAAGAATAACAGTTCAATTTTTGCATGGAGTGTGTATGCACGCTTATACCGTTGAACCGCTGTATGTGAAAAGCGGACAGGAAGTGATTGCAGCAGATTTTTATCGGCCCAAAACAGATGTTCCACCGGGTGTCATTATCATGGCACATGGTTTTGCGTGTTTAAGACAATTTAAATTAGTACAGTTTGCTAAGCGTTTTGCACAGGCAGGCTATGCGGTGGTTTTGTTTGATTACCGCTATTGGGGGGGGAGTACGGGTCGACCTCGAGAGCTAGTGAGCATTCAAGAGCAGTTAAGCGATTGGCGTACAATGTTGATGCATGTGTCACAGCGTAAATCGATTAATTCTCGTAAAATTGTCTTGTGGGGCATTTCATTGAGTGCGGGTTATGCACTTGAATTGGCTTCGGAAAATAAAAATATTCAAGCGGTCATTGCACAAAATCCATTTGTTGATGGTGCAGAAAGTGCTAAAAATTTTCCCTTAAATTTATTGCCAAAAGCACTCAAAATCTCCAGTCAAGATTATATGGGGGCGAAGGTGGGATTATCGCCAAGGACTTTGGCGGTAACAGATCCATCTGGATTATGTTTTGTGCAAACCAAAGATGCATACGCAGGATATCAATCGATTATTCACCCTGATTATTATTGGAGTGGGCAGGTGCCTGCACGAGTATTTTTTAATCTGATGCGTTATCGGCCCATTCAAAATTTACGCAAGATTGCTGTTCCTGTACTGTATATCGCCTCGAAGAATGATAGTCTGATTCCAATTGAGTCTAGCCGTGAAGCAGCCACGAATATTGCACCTTATGTTGATTATTATGAATGGGATATGGCTCATTTTGATATTTATCATGGCGCATGGTTTGAAAAAGCAGTGGCAAAGCAGTTAGATTTTTTAAATCAGCATGTAGGAGTAAGTTAATGATTATTGTGTGCCCGCATTGTTTGGCAAAAAATCGTGTGCCCGAAGAAAAATTGGCAGAACAACCTGCATGTGGTCAATGCCATGAAGCCTTGGTACCACTGGCACCTATTGAGCTAAATGAGCAAAATTTTAGTCAGTTCATTAGTCATAGCGACTTACCGATTTTCATTGATCTATGGGCAGAGTGGTGTGGGCCATGTAAGATGATGGCACCGCATTTTGCTCAAGTTGCAAAGCAATATCCGCATGTAATTTTTGCCAAAATTAATACTGAAGAAAACCCACGTTTAAGCAGTGCTTTTAATGTACGGAGCATTCCAACCTTAGTTTTGATGAATAAAACCAACGAACTTGCTAGAATAAGTGGAGCGCTGCGTTCAAGTGAATTGCAGCAGTGGCTCGATCAACAATTGACTGCCCATTCATAATGGGGCTTGGAGTTAAAGTGTCAGAAACTCATGTAAAACCGGAAGGTACGCTCTCACTACAAACAATTGCAATGCCAGCAGATACCAACTGGAGCGGTGATGTGTTTGGTGGTTGGATCGTGTCACAAATGGACTTGGCAGGTGCGATTCACGCAGAGCGTTTTAGTAAAGGTCGCTGTGCAACAATTTCCATTAACCAGATGACATTTTTAGTACCGGTAAAAGTGGGTGATGTTATCAGTTGCTATACCAAAATTTTGAAAGTGGGAAATACTTCAATTCAAATGCAAATCGAGGTTTGGGACAGCCATGACAGCTCACGTGATCCTATTCGTGTGACGGAAGGGGTCTATACTTTTGTTGCTGTGGATGTCAAAGGTGCAAAACGCCAAATTCCTGCAGAAGCAAAACAGTTATTTGAAGCATCACAAACGAAAGCAGAATAAGACGCTAAAAGCAGTTTGAGTGTTTAAAAAACCCAGCATATATGCTGGGTTTTTTATTTTGTTGAAGCTTAAAACATCGTGTTTTGATTGGCACTTTCAGCTGGAACAGCTTGCTGAACATCCCAATGTTCGACAATTTTTCCATTTTCAACTCTAAAAATATCAACGACAGCAACACCTCTATCTTGTGGATTTTGCTGTGAATGCACATGTAAATAGACAAGGTCACCTTCGGCAGCAGCACGTTTAATTACGCTTTTTGCGAGAGGATTTTCTTTGAAATATTGGGTGAAGTAGTTTACAAAAGGCGCTTTACCATTGGCCACATGAGGGTTGTGTTGAATATATTCAGTTCCAATATATTGATCTGAGTAAGCTTTTACCTGATGCTTTTGAAAGACACCATTATAAAAATCGGTCACCAGTTTCTTGTTGCGTTCGGCTTGCTGAGCTTGTGCAGTAATGACGGTAGTTGGTGTCTGAGTTGGCGTTTTGTCTGCAGGTGCTTTTGCTTGTGCGGTTACAGCAATGCTAGTGAAAAGTAGCGCGCTGGTGATTAAAAAGGGTTTCATTTAATTTTGCTCTCGTTATAAATATAACTCCATCATGAGCAAGGAAGTGCTATAGAAATAGCACCCTTTGGTAAAGATTTAGTCTTAATTCGGTAAGTAATAGACTTACTTAAAAGTAAGTTTTATTTACAATTATTTCTTTTTCAGGTAGGACTTTTCTACCCATGCCCAAAGCATTTCGCATTGAATGGGTGCTTCGCCAGATTCATCGGTGACGGTGACTTGAACTAAGGTTTCGCCACGGTCTGTGGTGCGCATGAGCTGTTGTTGTTGTTCAGTCAAAATAGCGGTTGCTTGCATTGCGCCTTTACTCGGACGTTGGAAATCAACTTTAAATGATTTAATGAGTACAATGGCGCTGTCAGGTACATTCATTGCAGTCACGAAGCCAGTTGCAGTCTCTGCGATGAGTGCCATAGCACAAGCATGTAGCTGACCAATATGGTTTTGCATCGCTTTGTGATTTGCGATGCTGACCGTAACGCGGGAAGGGCTGACTTCTAAATAACGAATTTTGGCAGAACCGACCATTGGGACGATTTTGCCAAAGGCTTTGGACCATAGCGCAGTGCGAATGCTTTGTGGAAATTTCGATGTTGAACTGACCAGCTTAGATAAACGATTGCCTTGCGCCATGATTCCTCTGCTTGGCAGGTGTCCTGCCTTAATCTTTAAAGTTATTGAACTGTAAAGGCACACCGAACTGCTGTTCTTTCAAGAACGCCATCACTTGTTGCAAGGTATCGCGTTTTTTATCAGTTACACGGATTTTATCGCCCTGAATAGAAGATTGCACTTTCACGCCACTTTCTTTAATGGCTTTATTAATTTTTTTTGCGGTATCAGAGTCAAGGCCATCTTTGAGTTTGATCACTTGAATCACGTTTTTGCCAGAAGCGGTCATTTTTTGTGGGTCAAGTGCTTGAATATCGACTTTACGTTTAAAGAAATGGTTTTCTAGCATGGTATAGACTTGTTCACATTGGAAGTCGCTTTCAGTGCTGATTTTAATTTCTTTGTTTTTTTCGTTCAGTTCGATTGAAACGTCCTGACCGCGGAAGTCAAAACGTGTCGCAATTTCTTTTTGCGTGTTTTGAACTGCATGATTTACTTCAAAAACTTCTAATTCTGAAACAATATCGAAAGAAGGCATAGTTTAGACCTTTACAAAGGGAAAGAATATCTGAGATGCTAGGGATGTTTTCTTCATTTGCCAAGTGTTGTTTACATCAAAGGAGTGCGCAATGATCCGTAAACAAGAAATTACAACATTTGAGTTCCCAGAAAATGCGATTATCTGGGATGTCCGTGACGCAAGTGCATTTACTGAGGCACACCTAAAAGGTGCTGTGAATCAGCCAATCACTGATTTGTCTGCAGATAGTTTGACTCAGGTGTCAACGGATCAGCCAATCTACATTTTATGTGGTGGTGGTAGTAAAGCACCTCGAGCTGCTGAGCTTTTAGAGGGTTTAGACAGTGGTCGTGAATATGTTGTATTAATGGGAGGCACTCGTGCCGCTCGAGCAGCAGGTTTACCACTGATTGAAGGCGCTTAATCCGCCTCAGAAAAAAGCGCCGAAGGGCGCTTTTTTTATGTCTATAAATTGGAGCGATGACGCTTCATTCAATCGGTTTTATGGTTTGATCAGGCTTAAAGTATGCTTTTTTAGCTTTGACTTTCTTTTTAAAACGTTGTGCACTGAGTTTTTGCAATAAACTCATAGGAATAGGGCAAGGTTCAGACAAGACTTGCGCTACCAAGACTTCACTACACAGTGGAGCATATAAGAAACCTTTAGAACCCAATCCAGCAAAGGTATAAAGTTCTGTCTCTGCTTTCACTGACCCAAGGACAGGGAAATAATCCAAGCTTTGTGCACGAACGGATGCGCGACCTTGCCATGTTTCTACAGCTGGGAGTTGCTCGGCGTAGTGAGGAAAGACACTGTGGATAAGATTGTAGTTATGCACATGATCTACTAATAGCACTTCGCTATCTTCTCTATTTGGATAAAACGATGCACCGAGAATAAATTGCGTTGCATCGAGTTGCATACAATAACCGCCATAGCTATACGCATGTTGCGTACTCAACGCAGAGTCTGGTTGACTGAGCCAGCTGACTTGGCCACGTATTGGTTTTAGCTGTGGATAGTCCTCAATCAGTTGCATACTTTGACGAGCCGCACAGACCACTACGTGATCAAACTGCCCAACAGACTGTGTATGACTGAATAATTCAACACCCGTACTTAAGTGCTCAATCTGTGTAATCTGTGCTTGCTGAAACTGAATGAGAGGCGATGCTAAGATCTGATCACGTAGCTGATGCGGTGAAACGGCACCTGCTTCATTTAAGCACAGACTGGAAAATTCACTTTGTAATGATGGTGACTCTGCTTGTGCCGTAGATGCTTGATCCTCGGTTAATAGCCCTGTTGGGTACTGGTCGATCAAGCCTAATAATTCTTCGGGCTTTTTGAGTGCAATTTGATGGATGTCTAGCGCACGAAAAGCCTTAAATTTTGGATAATGGCGCATGGCGTGTTGCCAGGTGAGCGTCATCAGATGCTCCGCACTTTGCTCGATTGGACAGAGCTTGGGATTTAAGAGCGCAAGGGGATTACCAGAACCTCCTGCTAAGGGCTCTGCTTGATCGAATAGCGTAACTGAATGGCCACGCTGTGCGAGTGCCCAAGCACAGCTTAATCCTGCAATTCCAGCGCCTACAATCGCAATATGACGCTGCTTATGCTGCTGTGGCTGTGTGATCGGTTGTGTGGGTGGCTCGGCACAAATAATGAGGTCATCTGTAGAGGGAAGGTCTTTATCTTCCTCTAGCCAAATGGCTTTGAGCATTTCACGTTTATGCCGAAATCCGCGTGGGCGACTAATACGAATACCGTGTTGTTTGAGGCCACGTTTTAATACGCCTGCTACACTAAATGACGAGAAAGTTGTGCCATAGCCTGAAAGGCGAACAATATGACTTAAAACGTGCTCCTCCCACATATCTGGGTTGCATGCTGGAGCAAAGCCATCTAGAAACCAGGCATGAATTTGACTGGTTTTTGCCATCACAGGAAAAACATCATGCGCATCGCCTAACCACAAATCTAGGATAAAGCGTTCATCTGGAAAAGACAGTCGATGACAGCCTGCGATGGGCAATGGATATTGCTCAAGTAGTTGCTCAGAGAGGGGCTGTAATTCTGGCCAAGCATTCAAAGCGCGGATCAAGTCTGGCTTAGACAACGGAAATTTTTCGACAGAGACCACATGCAAGCGACTGTGGTTTTGCGGGCGAACCTTTTGCCATAATTGCCACAAGGCCAAAATATTTAAGCCCGTACCAAAACCTGTTTCACCGACATGAAAAGATTCAAAGTCTTGCAACTGTGCCAACCGTTCAGGGAGGTCATTGCCATTTAAAAACACATGTCGTGTTTCGAGCAGGCCATTATCTCGGGAGAAATAGGCATCGCCAAATTGTTTAGAAATTGGAACATCAATTCCATCGATCATACGCCAATCAAGATCAGCCGTTTGAATTGCTTGAGACAAAGCAGGAGAGCCTTTTACAGATACAGATAAAAACTTAAATTACCACTGGCGACGACGTTTGGTATGAATATAACTCGCCATTAAGAAGCCAAGCAGTACGCCTACTGCAATGGTCACAGCGCCGTATAAAAACATTTGTGCACTGCGCTCACTTTGTAGAACTTGCACTTGTACACCTAAACTATCATTTTTCAATTGTAGCTCTTGGTTTTGTGCTAAAGCGTCAAGGTTTGCTTTTTCAAGTTGCTGTAAACGTGAGTGTTGATCTTTGACCAGCGCCTTAATTTTAGCATCTTGTAAAACTTTATTTTTGATCTGTTGCTCAGCAGTCAGCGGTGCATTTTCGGCAGCCATCATTGCATTGGGCTGGGAGGCCACACGCATAGTTGTAGGTTTATTGGCTGGCAAAGTTTGAGGTACAGTGGCAGGGAGTACAGCAGCTGTTGCTGTGACTGGCTCTGTAGGCGTAGGGGCAGGTTCAACTGCCCAGCTTACGGAACTAAAAAGAAAACAGCCTATGATGCAGGTAAAAACGGCACGCATGAACTTATCCTTTAGGGAAGGCTTTATTGAACGGTTTAACGTCAATATGACTATATACGCCTTCCTTTAGGAATGGTTCATCTTGGAGCCATGCATCGAGAGCTTCACGCGTTTCAAAATCGACAATAATCGTACTACCATAAAAGCCCGCTTGAGGATTGCTTGGGTCTTTCGGCATTGCACCTGCAACAATCAAACGGCCTTCAGTATCTAATTGCTCTAAGCGCGCAAGATGTTGTGGGCGAACCGCTAGGCGTTTTTCGACTGTACCTTCACGATCTGTACAGCTAACGACAAATAATGGCATGTGATTTCTCGATTTTTAAACTAGAAGTATTATTCAGAGGTCTTAAAGTATTTTCGCAATACAATAAACTGAATAATGATAAAGGAAAACATCACGATCATGTCGCCAAATGCAGTGAATTCACCCCAATATTTTCCGCCCATAAATAAATAAGCAAAGAAAATATGTAAGCAAGACATCACCACAAACATACAGGCCCATGCAAAGTTCAGTTTTTTCCATCCTGATGCGCTCAGTTCGAGTACAGGCCCAAACAAACGTTCGATCAGTGGCTTGCGGTCTTTGCTAAACCAAGGCGACAGTAAGAACGCCCCTGCAAAGACTAAATTCAACAATACCGCTTTTAAACGAATATAGAAATCGTCACTCAGTACCAAAGTAATGCCACCAAAAATGACGGTCATAAACAAAACAATCCATTGTTGCTTGTCTAAGCGGAACTTTTGAATAAAAAATAATGCGCCGTAAACCACCAGCATTGAAAGCATTAAACCTGTAGTTGCAACTAAAATATTATTATTATCAATGCCTCCAGCAGAACCGAAGAGTTGTAATAATGGATGCTGAGTATCTTTTGGATCTACAGTTTTATATAAATAAAAGAAAATAATGAGTGGCACAAAGTCTAAAAGTGCTTTCATGTTAGAGTATCTGGTATCTGATCAAATAAATGACATAGTATAAGTGATGCTAGGCGTAGATTTACATACACACAGTAATATTTCTGATGGAACTTTGTCTCCAGAGCAACTGGTGCAAGCGGCGCATGAAATTGGCATTCATACCCTAGCGCTGACAGATCACGATACCATGGATGGCTTAAATTTAGCTGAAAAAGTGGCGCAAGAGTTCGGCATGCGACTGATTTCTGGGGTGGAAATTTCCAGCCAATGGTCACGCCCGGCCACTAAAAAAAGCTATGGTGTACACGTCGTTGCACTCAATATGCAAAATCCTGCGCCTTTACTTGAATTACTCGAACAACAAAAGCACATACGCGCCGTACGTGCCAAACAAATTTGTGACTTACTGATCCCGTTAATTGGTGAAGATATTTATACAGATGTTATTGCCAAAGTGGACAATGTGCCTGATCGTGTGACGCGAACACACATTGCTAAAACCTTAGTAGAAAAAGGCTATGTCAGCCGTGCACAGCAAGCATTTGACAAATATATTAAAGAAGGCAAAAAAGCCTATGTAAAATTTGATGGTTTAGGTTTAGAAGAAACTATTCAAGTCATACATGCCAGTGGTGGTTTTGCTGTATTGGCACATCCAACCCGCTATGATTTGTCTGCAACCAATATTCGCTACTTAATCGAAATTTTTGCGAAATTTGGTGGTGATGCTGTTGAGCTCCCACCTGCAGTAGATCCATTGGGCACACGTCAAATGGTCGATCGAATGATTGCTGAATTTGGTTTAAAAGTCTCTGTCGGAAGTGATTATCATGGGAGCAATATGCCATGGATTAAGCTTGGCAATATTCCACGTGTTAATGACGGGCAAAGAGGTATTTGGGAAAGTTTCGTTTAATGAGCAACACACGCTTTTTTCCCTCTCCATTTTGAAGAGGGATGGCTGGTAAAACTTAAAGCAAGTTGTTGTCGTGGGCTTGAATGGGGGGTGGTGTTGGTTTACCCAAGGTACCTAGCAATTCAATTTCAATGGTACGCACCATTGAATCTAGGGGTAAATCGTTACTTTGTGTACCAAAAGGTTCTTCTATTTCAGAACTTAAGGCATCTAAACCTAAAAATGTATACGCCAAAATACCCACCAAAAGAGGGGTCACTAGCCCTAAGGTTGAGCCCAAGCTAAAAGGCAACATAAAACAAAAGAAATAGACCGTACGGTTAAGTAATACTGAATAGGCAAATGGCAAGGGGGTCGTCGCAATGCGATCACAGCCTGTTTGTACCGTACTGAGCTCCATAATATGATCGTTCATTTGTGCATAGATGATGTCGGAAATTTCACCTTCTTTTAGGGCTTGCATGAGTTCCCATTGCATAAGACTGAGCGTGTACTGTGGCGCATTGACTTGTTGATACAATTGTTTAATGGCTTGAGCGCTCATACCACTGGTTTCGATGAGTTCCGTAGGGTTGGCTGTATCGTGACGTAAGCGATCGCGCAGAACATTGGCAAAGACAATCACATGTTGAATCACACGCTCACGGCGACCCTGACTGAGCATACGACAGTCACGGTCAAAGTGGCGTGCATTGGCAATTAAAATGCCCCATAAACGCCGTGCTTCCCACCAGCGGTCATAGCAGGCAGAGTTTTTAAAGCCCAAAAAAATAGACAGTACAACCCCAATTAAGGTAAAGCCGACCAAGGGTAATTCTGGGAAGTGAAAAATATTAAAATATGACAGACCACCAATAACGGTTGAGAGCAACATGACCACACCTAATGGCGGTAAAACTTTAGGTAAAATAGTTCCTCGCCATGAGAACAACAGCTTAAATACACTGGTTTGGTCACGAACAATCATATGATTAGAATCTTCATAAATTTGCTCTGATCTTCATCTTTGCTCATACCTTTGTCAATATATGAAAACGACAGTTTTTAATGATTGATGAGCCCGTGTTCAGCAAAAGAATAATTTCCCTCCTGCGCAATAATGCAGTGGTCAATTAACTGGATTTCGAGGAGTTGGCAAGCTTGATGAATTTGTGCGGTGAGCACGCGATCAGCTTCAGATGGAGATGGCATGCCAAAGGGATGATTGTGTGCAATCACGATCGCGCTTGCATGTTGTGAAATGGCATAGCGTAACAATTGATTGATCGAAATTTCACAGGAATTAACAGCGCCAAAAAACAATTTTTTAAAGTTTATTTTTCTTAAATGTGCATCGAGACACAGTACTGCAAAAACTTCTTGAGTCTCGGATAAAAATTCAAAACGTAAAAAATCAATCAACTGCGTAGAGTGATTTAAAGTCAGTGCATTCTGACTCATTTGCTGGCTAATGTAGCGTTTGCCAAGTTCTTTGACCGCCATGAGCTGTGCATATTTGGTTGCGCCGATGCCATGAAATTGGCTGAGATCACTTAAAGAAGCATTGAGGATAGGGCCTAGGCTTCCAAAGTGTTGAATTAATAACCTTGCCAATTCTACGGCGGAATGTTGTTGTGAGCCTGAGCGTAAAAAAATCGCAAGTAGTTCAGCATCGGATAAGCTTTGTGCACCTTGTTGGAGTAAGCGTTCACGAGGCCGTTCTTGACTGGGCCAATGTTTAATTGAGAAATTCATTTTTGTTAGACTTTTTTATTATGAGTTGTCGTTGTTTTTCCAAGTGCAATCTTGGGTCTGTCCATATTTAATGCTATTGTGAGCGCCACTGCAACAGATAGGAAGCCTGTTTGTGAGCTTCGACTTGAGTGTCATTCCAAATAAAAACATTGTTTTGGCTGTTACGGGTGGGATTGCTGCCTATAAAAGTGCGATTTTGGTTCGTCGTTTAAAAGACGCTGGATTTAATGTACGTGTGGTCATGACCGCCGGTGCACAAGCCTTTATTACGCCATTAACATTTCAGGCGCTTTCGGGTAATCCTGTGCATACAACATTGCTCGATCCAGAAGCAGAAGCAGGTATGGGGCACATTGAGCTTGCGCGTTGGGCGGACTTATTGCTGGTGGCTCCTGCCAGTTGTGATAGCTTGGCAAAATTTGCAGCGGGTTTGGCGGATGATTTACTTTCGACGCTTTACTTGGCGACGAAAGCGCCTGTCTGGGTTGCCCCAGCCATGAATCAACAAATGTGGGCTGCCAAAGCAACACAGCGCAATTTAAATACGCTCATTGAAGATGGCGTGCATGTGATTATGCCTGACGCAGGTTCACAAGCCTGTGGTGATGTAGGTTTGGGCCGTATGCCTGAGCCCGAAGATCTAGCAAATCAAGTGACTGAATACTTCCACCGTGCGCAACGTGCAATTGCGGAAAAATTTGGCTTGTTGGCTGGAAAACGTGTCACGATTACGGCAGGTCCAACCCGTGAAGCGATTGACCCTGTGCGCTATATTTCCAATCACAGTACTGGCAAAATGGGCTTTGCTTTGGCAGCGGCATGTTATGCTGCTGGTGCAAAAGTAACATTGTTGGCTGGGCCTGTGAGTCTGGACACCCCCAATGGTGTACGCCGTATTAATGTACAATCAGCAAGACAAATGCTTGATCACAGCATGCAACAGTTGGATCAAGGGTGTGATGTCTTTATTGCAACTGCAGCAGTGGCGGATTACCGTGTGGCAGAAGTGGCTGAGCATAAGATTAAGAAAGCAGGCGATGAGTTAAATGTTGCGCTGATTAAAAACCCAGATATTGTGGCGACGATTGCCCAGCAGGATAAACGTCCATTTATGGTGGGCTTTGCTGCTGAAACGCGCAATGTGGAAGAATATGCTGCCGGTAAATTGGTTGCCAAGAAGCTCGATATGATTGCTTGCAATGATGTATCCCGTCTAGATATTGGCTTTGCTTCTGATGAAAATGCCATGATTGTGTTTTTTGCAGAACAGTATCAAATGGAAAAGCGCGATTTAGAAAAAGCTTCCAAGCAAGAGATTGCACAGCAGTTGGTTGAGGCTATTCATGATGCATTACATCATGAAGCTGAAACAGATGAGTTGCTTTAAGCCTTCATTTCTTGACTCAACTTCGCATTACAAGCTGAAAGCTTGAATCAAAAAAGCCCTCAATGATTGAGGGCTTTTTTTAATTGGTTCGAGCTAAAGTAGAACTGACTTAAGCTTGGTGTTCACGCACATACTCTTCAGTACGCTTCATCGCATCTTGAATATTAAACAATGCTGTTTCAACATCTTTGAGTGTTTTTGCATTACCACCACTGAGTGCCTGACGCCATTTACGTGCGCCTGGTAAGTTTTGGAATAGGCCTAAAATATGACGAGTGATAATAGATAAAGGCGCGCCTTCAGCCATACGCTGCGAAATATATGGCATCATGCTGTGCATAATCTCAAAGCGGTCAGGTGCTTCCAAATTCCATAATTGCCCCATTTCTGCCAAAAGGTAGGGATTATGGTAGGCCTCACGTCCAATCATGACCCCATCAACATGCTTCAAATGTTCTTCGGTTTCGGCAAAGGTCTTAATACCACCATTAATTTCAATTAACAGATTCGGGCGCTCTTGTTTTAAGCGGTAGACATCTTCATAGCGTAAGGGGGGTACATCACGGTTTTCTTTGGGTGATAAGCCTTTGAGTAAAGCAATACGTGCATGCACAATAAAGTTATTACATCCAGTTTTGGCAACAGTGTCGACAAAGTGCAACATTTCTTCATAAGACTGCATGTCATCAATACCAATACGATGTTTAACCGTCACTGGAATATCCACAGCATTTTGCATTTCTGCAATACATTCTGCTACTAAATCAGGCTCAGCCATGAGGCATGCACCAATTTTATTGTTTTGTACGCGATCGCTTGGGCAACCTACATTAAGGTTCACTTCGTCATAGCCCCAGTCTTGTGCCATTTTAGTACAAGTTGCTAGGTCTTTAGGATTCGAACCACCCAGCTGGAGCACAATCGGATGTTCTTCTTTGTTGAAGTCTAAATGACGGTTCGCGCCACCAAATAAAATCGCGCCAGTGGTCACCATCTCTGTATAGAGGATGACATTTGGATTAAATAAACGTGCAAAGAAACGATAATCTTTGGTGGTCCAATCCATCATCGGTGCAACACTGATTCGAGGATTCTGTGTGTTGCTTGGTTTTGATAAAATACTCATTGAAAATCAACCTATTGAATCAGTGTTGTGTTGAATTTATTTGCATCTATTTCATCTTTTTTTGCTCTTTTTAAAATTTGATTTACGCCATAAATACGCCATAATAAGTAAAAATATCATAAGGCGTAAAAATGGGTACAATCACGCAGCGTAAGTTAGTCAATGGATCAATACGCTATCGTGCTGAAATTCGAATCAATCGAAAAGATTTACCAATATATAAAGAAAGTAAAACATTTGGATCGAAGAAAGTTGCAGCAATTTGGTTAGCAAAAAGGGAAGCTGAAATAGAAGAAAATCCTGAAATTTTGTTTGGTCAAGAAGATGTAATAGATCTAACTCTTTCTAACGCTATTTCGAAATATTTGGCGGAAGTGGGAGCTGAGTATGGACGAACTAAAACATATTCACTCAAACTTATTCAGAAGTTTCCAATCGCGCGGCATGTTATCACAAAAATTAAATCGACTCATATTGCTGAACACGTGGCCCTACGCAAAAAGGGCATTGAAGATCTAGGACTTGACCCTGTTGCATCTAGTACACTCCAGCATGAGTTGTTACATATTAGAGGGGTGCTATCTCATGCAGCGGTGATGTGGGATATAGATATTGATCTAAATGCCTTTGACAAAGCGACAGCGCAATTACGAAAAACACGCCAAATTTCTTCAAGTCAGAAAAGAGATAGGCTCCCGACCAATGATGAGCTGATGGCACTTACAAAATATTTTGTACAAAAATGGCGTAATCCGAACTATAGCTATCCAATGCATTTAATTATCTGGTTTGCGATCTACTCATGTAGACGTGAAGCGGAAATCACTCGAATGAAATTAATAGATTTTGACAGGCATAACAACTCATGGAAAATACGTGATTTGAAAAACCCAACGGGCTCTAAAGGGAATCATAAGGAGTTTAATGTATTACCTCAGTGTAAAAAAATTATTGAGCTTTTATCGGAGCAGGAAGTTAGAGCTAGAATGTTGAAAAGAGGCTATGGCGATGAATATCTGATACCTCTTAGTCCAAAAACAATAGGTGGTGAATTTAGAAAAGCTTGTAAGTTGCTTGGAATAGATGATTTAAAATTCCATGATTTGAGACATGAAGGGTGTACCCGTTTAGCTGAGCAAGGTTTCACTATCCCCCAGATACAGCAAATTAGTTTGCACGATTCATGGGGGAGTTTGGAAAGGTATGTATCGGTTAAACGAAGAAAACAGACCCTTAATTTTGAGAATTCGTTAGAGCTGACTTCGTAAAAATTTCATACTCTTTAGCTTGTTCGTTGTAACGTTTGTCTAAAACAAAAGCTAAGTCAAAAATATCAACTAAGTATGGTGATTTTTGACTTTCATCTATCTTGTAGCAAATAAATGGAAATTCCTTTTTTCTCGCTTTTTCTAATATTTTTGCTTTACTTAGATGGGGGTAATACATGGCTGCCACTTGTTCAAGAGTGGGAGTCATGGTTTTAAATTGCATGAATAAATAGTCTGATAAATTCATTTTTACTGTACTCATTTGGGAACCTTTTAAAAGAATGTTAATTTTTCGAATTCTTAGTACATAGAGCTAAGGTCTAGGTAACTAAATCAACTGAAATAATTGTAAATAAGATGAAATGGGTAATAATTCTGAAATAAGGGGAACTTTTTTAAGAATACACATTTATGCCAAAACTTAACGATTTTCAAAACAGCACAGTCACACTATTAGATTATTTATATTTTCATGATGTTGCAGCCATGCAGAGCTTCTCAACAGAGAAGTTAAGTATATATAGTAAGTTATTAGCTACTATTGATTCATTGGCTTATCGTAGGTCTGAGGGCATGTTGATAAGGGAGCATTACAAGCATTTGTTATTGATAGGAGTAGATTTTGAGTTAGCTTTTGGAAAGGGTGAATTAATTGAAAATGATATCTATTTTCAAATGCAAGAAAAATATCGTGCCTACCTAATTCAACAAATAGAGTCGGTGGGTTTTAAAATTGATCATTATAAGCAAGATTTAAATGAAATATTAATACAAAATCCAATTCAGTTAATTACTGGTGCTGCTGCTTTTAAAATTGTTAGTCAAGTTCTATATTTTGAGTACGATAATATAAGTATAGGGGTGCTTAGTAAATTTCTAGATTTTAATTTTTTAACACTAGCTAAATATCAAAAAAAGAATAAAGTCATCAATGAGAGTTTTTTAAATAAACTTTTCTATAGGGCGATGTTATTTCTAGAGTTTGAAGTTTTTAAAAATAACTTAATTGCAGAGTATTATTCCGAAGATCAGATTGTTAACTTAAATGATTTGGAAGATTATGAAAAAGTAGCAGCTGCCATTAAGGCTAGGGGTAAGGCCAAGTCATTAAAGGGGATTGAATATGATGGATTTTATAAGCTAAAGACTAAGAATGATCTGAAGAAGTTCCTAATAAATATTGAAGAGCGATTAGGACATAATCCCATTTTTTCAGATAGTTCGGCTAATTGGATTGCCTTAATCGGTGCATGGCATTTGATACTTAAGAAAGGTAATAATCTCGATAAACCATTGTTCAAAGAGTCCCCTCAATATGTTGTGGACTCGGATATCTCATGTGCCAAGCTCGCAAGAAAAAAATTAGCTGAATTTGGTTTCTCTGTGTCTGAAAAAACTATATTTGACTGCTATGATCGTGTCTATGAAATTTACAGGCTTATACGTATAACTATAGAGTGCTTGGTGGAAGAAAAAATGTATGGAATGAACGAAAGAGTTTTTATTCATGATTTTTACTATAATCCGAATTCTAATGCATTCTTCAAGAAGCAGTTACAAGCAGCTAAGGCTAAACTTTAAAATATTAGAGCATGCTTATTTATACAGGTTGAATGAACAAACACTGTTTGAGAGCGCTATTCAGTCCAGTTGTGAACGAATTAAATTTGTTTAATCCCGATCCCATTGAACGGCAACTTGCTCATGTGTCACAGAACAGAATTCGCTCGGCATATAACCGAGCGCAATATTAACCAAGGGGGTCAGTTTTTAAATGCCGTTAGGGGGTCATTTTTACACTACCGAGGCTTTGTTGTATAAATATGTAAGTATCTGATTTAAATAAATTTAACTTTGGATCAAAAAATAATCAAAACTTTTTAAATCATATAGTTATGAAATCTTTGTGCAACAAAGCCGTTTAAAAGTGCTTTAAGCAAAGTGAATATGAGCTTAAATCAATAAAATTTTATTAAGATACCTATTTTCATTAGGTCTGCACGCACAAACCCAATCTTAGTTATATAATGGACTAGATTGGGTGTGACTGGTGGAAAGATTATTTTTACAAATATAGGTTTTCTCCATCGACTGAACAGCATTCTTTGGCATAGGTTTCATTGATGAGTCTTTCGATCATTTGCTCTTCGGACACACCATTCTTGAAAGCTAATGTAAGCAACGCTTCTCTAGCTCTTTTGGTTAATGCGTAATAGTTAGGTTTTTTCACCTTTTTCTCCTCACGGTGCTTTTTTTGATACCACGCATTAGATAATTTTTTTCTTAGAGCATAGTGAATATTTTCATCTTCATAATAGATAATATCAAATATTGAATTAATTAAAGTCTCATATTCAGATACATGTGATGCATCTCTTCTGTATCTCCTAAATTCTGAGTTTTCATTAATATGCTTTTTAGCCCATACAAAAAAATCAGAGCATGGTGATTTAAAATGACTGTTGAATTTTGTGTATATTTTGTCAAATCGATAATATATATTTTCAATTGATCTAGAATTTTCATAATAAAAAGGGATTGTATAAGCCAGATAAAGGAGCTGGAAGTATAGATTTTTTATATCTAAAATTAAGCGATCTCCTTCTTTTTCATTCAAGACTTTGCATGCAAATTGTAAGAATCTTTGATTATCTTTAATTTTATTAAAGTCAAAAGAATGTATTGTGATTCTAGATTGAAAATCCTTTAAATCACGTAAAAAATAATAGATATCATCATCACTACTATTATTCATTTCATCAATTATAAATTTACTTATGTTCCTGAGTTTATCTAGGCTGTTCAGTTTTGCGATGTCTTTTTCTATAGCATCGTTGCTCTCCCGTATTCTGCGATTGTTATCAATATTTGGGCGATGATAGACATACAGTACCCAGATAAGATCTTCATCTCGAAGTTGTGTCAGGAATGATTTAAGATTGTCTAGTTCAGAATTGCGCATTTTGTATCCTGTTTCTAAAAAGCTTACGTCATACTTTAGGCAATAAAAACAATACCTTCTACTAAGTTTTTCGCTCTATTTCCCCTTGTTTTGCACTATATTTTTAAAAGCTTTCTACTAAGGGATAAGGGGGGTATAAATAAACAATGTTTAGGCAATATAAGTTTTTAATTTAATTTTTTTATAACTAAAATTAGGTACTAAAACGATATAGTCTAAAATTCATTTTATTCCTTAATTCTAGCTTTTTTGAGACTAGAGCCTGCATGAATTTAAGCTTAAAGCAGGGAGGAAAAGTTTTTCATGTGGAGAATAGGTACTGTACTACAGGAGGAATTTGGACTCCCTAAAGCTTTGGTTATTAATCTAATCGTTTATTAGGTAACACTTTATTGTAAAGTAAACGTATATATATACTGAATTCCCTATCTCTTATGTAACTGTCACACACATAGGTTTAAACATGAGAGTTTTAATTAATCAGGAAAAACTTACACTTGAGATTGAGAAATTTTTAAAACGTTTAAAAAGAGAACGTACAAAATGGGATGGATTCTATTCACAGCTTACTAATCTGTTATTAGACTTTAATGATATTTATGATCCTGATGATGAATACACAGGTTATCTTAAATTCTTTGTAATTCTGAGATATGACTTACAGAGAATAGACTCTGGTTATCTTGAACTTATGGACGAGTTAAAGATAATTGAGTACAGAGAGATGAGAAAATGGTTTTTAGATTTATTTGAGCTTTTCAAGAAAGATTATGAAACTATTGAAAAACAGAAAGATGAAAATAAAATTGAAGTGCAGGAATATTGTAGTTCAATACTTAATAAATGCAGTCGAATATTAGTTGCTCGTGTAGACTTGGGTTATTTGCAAGAATATTCTAGTCGAATTAGAGTTGAAGATATTTATAAGGACTTAGATATACTGCTTAACCGTATCCAAAATAAAGATGGCATATTTAAACATGTGATCGGGTATATATGGGGAGTGGAGCAAGGCGGTAAAAGTAAAGGTTTTCACTGTCACTTAGCAATCATTTATGATAATGCCTATCGTGATGGAAGCGCAGCATATTGGGGAAATGAAATTATTGAGCTATGGAGGGATATTACTAGGGATTTTGGTCAAGGCTATAATTGCTGGAACCGTGAACGTATAGCGAAACTTCGAAGAGAGAATAAGCTAGGGATCGGTGTGATTTATCGTCGTGATTCAACCCAAGTGACAAATTTCATTGAGGCAATGCAATACATTGCTGATCATCACAAACGTACTCTTCAATACTTACGTGTAAAGCCAAAAGGACGAAGAGTATTTGGTAAAGGTCAGTTAAGAGTGCAGTATGATAGACGCTAAATGAAAATAATCTCAGATATACATTATCTAGATGAAAACGAGGTTTTTAACTTTGCAAGGCTTACCAATCGGTGAGCCTTTGTCATTTCTAGAGGTATATATTATGAGTTTAAATTGTCCTTATTGTTTTTCCGATCAGGTTATTCAAGTGGTTAATCAGCAGGTGAGTGGTTCTGATTCTACAGGTCTAGCAGCATCAGCTTCGTTCGCAACCATCGGTGCATCCATTTCAAAGGGTTTACCTTTGCCTGTATCACTACTGCTTGGCGGGCTTGCAGGTGTAGTCATTGGTGGTCTATTCAGTAGTGTGTTTGATGAGCCGAAAAAGCCTATCACCATGACCTACTATCACTGTAATCAATGTCAGCAAAACTTTCGTTGAGTTAGCATAGGAGATCAAAGCAATGGCACATCAAATTGAACAAATAGCCTATGTTGGCGAAACACCTTGGCATGGCTTAGGAAATCAGCTAAGTCCGAATCAACCACTGGAAGTCTGGGCACAGCAAGCAGGGATGGATTGGCGCATCGAATCATCTGATGTCAGTTACATGGCTCAGAATGAACGTGGTCAAAGCATTATCATGCCATTTGAGGAACAGCGTGTACTGTATCGCTCAGATACTCATGCACCGTTATCTGTGGTCAGTCAGCGTTATCAGGAAGTACAACCCAAAGAGATTTTGGAGTTCTATCGTGATCTGACTGAACAATCAGGCTTTGAGTTGGAAACCGCAGGGGTTTTGAAAGGTGGGAAGAAGTTCTGGGCTTTGGCACGTACCGGGCAAAGCACTGCATTAAAGTCTAAGGATGTCAGTAATGGTTATATCTTGCTGGCTACTGCGTGTGACGGCACGTTGGCAACGACGGCACAATTCACAAGTATTAGGGTGGTCTGTAACAACACTTTAGCCATTGCTCTACGTGGACAGAGCAGTAGTGCAGGTGTAGTGAAGGTTCCACATAGTACCAAGTTTGATGCAGAGAAAGTGAAGCAGCAATTGGGTATTTCAGTTCGTGCCTGGGATGAGCACATGTATGAA
The DNA here is from genome assembly GCF_003024525.3 of Acinetobacter cumulans. Lineage (GTDB taxonomy): Bacteria > Pseudomonadota > Gammaproteobacteria > Pseudomonadales > Moraxellaceae > Acinetobacter > Acinetobacter cumulans. The sequence goes on from NZ_CP035934.2 coordinate 579,278, forward strand.
ATGAAACAACTCACACAGCGTAAGGTGAGTCAGCAGGAAGCCAAAGCTTACTTTGATGCCGTGTTTAATAATAGCACCATGTCAATTTCCGATCCTGAAGAAAACATCATTCAGTTTTATCGTAATGTCGCGCAGCAAGTTCAGGAGAAAAAGCCTGAACCGAATGGTCGTGCCATGAATAAAGCTTTAGAGATGTTTAATGGACAAGGACGCGGTGCTGAATTGTCATCAGCTAAAGATACGGCTTATGGTTTACTGTGTTCGATCACAGAATTTGTGGATCATGAACGACGTGCCATGAGTACAGATCACCGTCTTGATTCAGCTTGGTTCGGTGCAGGTGCGGGTTTGAAACAACGAGGATTGGAGCAAGCACTTGCTTTGATCGCCTGAAATTAATTGACTCACTTATGTCGAAATCAAGTCACCCCCAAACAAATGCTAGTCATAGCACTCATGTAACCCCCTCAATTAAAACAGCAAACAAATCGCCATGCCCGACCTCGTGTCGGGTATGGCTTTTTTATGCATTTCTTTTACAGAGATCAGAATTTATAAGGATAATTCCATGAATCAAATTGTATCTATTTCCCATCAGTCTACGACGGTAGGATCAAAGATTGTAGTCAATCCAAGCATCACCACCAAACGCTCAACAGCAGCCAAGCGATTGGTTAATACCAAAGGGATGGAATATCAGGACTGGCTTGAAGTTCGTAGGCAAGGCATTGGCAGCAGTGATGCCGCGACTGCCTGTGGTCTCAATCCCTATATGTCGATGCTGGAACTCTGGTTAATCAAAACCGGACGACAGGCTCAATCCATAGAAGATGAAAGCTCAGGTGTAGCACCGCTGTATTGGGGCAAGCAGCTAGAACCTTTGGTGGCAGAGTTCTATAGCATGCGCACCCATAACAAGGTGCGACGGATCAATGCAGTACTTCAGCATCCTGATCCCGATAAACACTTTATGTTAGCCAATCTGGATTACAGCGTAGTCGGTAGCGATGAAGTCCAAATTTTGGAATGCAAAACAGCAGGTGAGCATGGAGCAAAATTGTGGCGTGATGGTGTGCCTTTATATGTGCTTTGTCAGGTACAACATCAACTGGCAGTGACTGGTAAACAGGCAGCGCATGTTTGTGTCTTGATCTGTGGGCATGAAACCAAGATCTTCAAAGTGACACGATCAGAATCCGTGATTGAACATATTGTTCAAGCAGAACGATATTTCTGGGAATGCGTGGAAAAGGATACACCACCATCCGTGGATGCAAGTGAATCCGCAGCTAAAGCGATTCAACAACTCTATCCAGCGCATGTACCTTTAACCGTAGAGGATCTCTCGCAAAATGAAAATGCCAATTTGATGTTCGACCAGCTCATCAAAATGAAGGAAGAGATTCAGAATCAGCAGGAAAGCTTTGACCAGCTTAAACATGAAATCCAGATGATGATGCAAGACAAGGAAAGGGCAGTCTTTGCAAATGGCTCAGTAGTCTGGAAGAAAGCTAAGGACTCTATCAGTCTCAATACCAAAGCATTGCTTCAGCACCAGCCTGAACTCATCGAGCTTTATCCACTTCAAAAGCAGGGCAGTCGTCGATTCAACATCTATACCGACTAAGCCCGATCCACAGCACCCAATCGAAAATTCACAAAAATCGCTCCCCGCTCTCTACCCTTCGGTAGAGAGCAAATCGGTCGCGATTTCTGTAGCACTTTATCTGGCTCTACATTCTTTGGGTAACTTATTTGGTCCTTGTTCTGACCTACATACATAGACCCAAATTTGTAAGGTAATACATTAAGGAATATCAACATGATTAAAGGTTTAGCTATTACTCCACCAATTCTGGGGCGTATCAGTATCGGTCGTATGATCGAAAAGAATGGTAAGCGATTGCCTGAAAAAGATGACCAGTTCACCATTACTTCTCAGATTCAAAGCAAAGAAGGCTGGGTGAAGCATCCACTGGATGAACAGCTCCGAGCGAATGCTCCGAATCAAAAGCTACGCTCAATCCCCGTCAGAATGATCTTCAATGATCCTGATCTGAACTTACGCGCTGAATACACCTTATTTGACCGACAGACCGGTCGTCCCGTCTGTGTCGGTAATGGAGAAACCTGCCAACGTTTAACCAATCAAGGCGTGGAGCAACATCCCTGTCCATCCCCTGATTTATGTCCATTGGCTCAAGGAGGGAGCTGCAAGCCCTACGGGCGTTTGCATGTGAACTTGGATGAATCGGATGAATTTGGAACTTTTATCTTTAGAACCACGGGTTTTAACAGCATTCGAACTTTGGCTGCACGGCTGAGTTATTACCATGCGGCATCAAATGGTTTGTTGTCTTGCCTCCCATTGCAGTTGATATTGCGGGGCAAGAGTACGACACAGAGTTATCGTCAACCAGTGTATTACGTGGATTTAACTTTAAGGGAGGGGATTAGCTTGAATGAAGCCATTATGCAAGCGAAGCAAATGGATGAGCAGAGTAAGCAGGCTGGGTTTTATCAGGAGGCTTTGGACTTTACGGCAAGGAAGGGTTTTGGGAATGGAAGGATGGACGTAGACATGGAGGAAGGCTTGGAGGTAGTTAAGGAGTTTGATATAGATGAACTTATTGAATCTGAACCCCTGCAAACTAGAACCAAAAAGGGATCTAAATCAGGGCCTAAGTTCCATCAGGGAGAGGGTGTTGTACAAGAGATTCAGAAAAGCTTGCAGCAGAATGTACGGGTTGTAAATTAAAAAAACTTAAAGAGAACAGCGAGTTCTCTTTAATTTATTTATTTTTTTGCTTGTATTAAAAAATAAATAAGATGATTGAACCTAATACCAAACGATACCAAGCAAAAACTTTTAAAGTATGTTTTTCTACAAATTTAACCATGGCTTTTACCACAAGCAAAGCTGCGATGAATGCGGTTACAAAGCCTACGGAAATATTCAATAAATTTTCTGAAGTTAAAACATCAACGTTGCGAAATATGTCATAAGTAGCGGCACCAAGCATTGTTGGTATGGCAAGGAAAAAAGAAAATTCAGTAGCTGCTTTACGTGATAAACCCGCCAACATCCCCCCAATAATGGTTGCACCAGACCGTGAAGTCCCCGGAATCATCGCAAGACATTGAACCAAACCAATAACAATGGCCTGTTTGAATCCAATATTGGTTGCCTCAATGGTTTGGACTTTAAAATTTTTAGCTTCTACAGCAAAAATTAACAGTGCACCAATAATCAGTGCAGATGCAACAACCGAAGGACTGAATAAAACTTGTTTAATAAAATCAACAGCTATAACTCCGATCACTACTGCAGGAATAAATGCAATGAAGACATTTATCGCAAAACGTCTCGCATGGTAATCACCTGATATAAAACCATGTAGTAGATTAATAATTTTTTTACGGTAGAGCCAACAAACGGCTAAGATTGCGCCCAGTTGAATGACAACTTCAAAGACACGGCCTGAGTCTGAATGAAAATCAATTAAATGGCCAAATAAAATTAAATGACCAGTACTGGAAATGGGTAAAAACTCCGTTAAACCTTCTATAAAACCTAAAAATAAGGCTTTAAGTACTGAAATTATATCCATAAATAAAGTGAGTCACAGAATAATAATAGCCATCACTTTTAAGATATTTTTCTGCATTTATAAATTCACTGAGCCAAATTTTTACGCTTTCTTTACGCGGCATCCAAAGTTATGGATAGAGACTTTACGGTTTTATTTTTCATACTAGATAGTGGAATATCCCAATACTTAGGATGAAAAACATGAGTGCGGTCATTCACGCGCATCAGCAGGTACAGCATCAAAAAAATTGCGTTGTACAAAACAATCAAAATATATCTTATTTCAACTTCTTTAAGCAGATTTCAGCTCTGAAACATAGGAGTGAAATGCCATGTTAGAGTTTGCTTTGCTTTTAGCCATCGTCTTTGTTCTGGCTTATCCCTTGGGTAAATACCTCGCAGCAATTATGCACAACCGCGATATGAAAATTGATCCTCTATTCAATTGGATTGAAAAGCCCATTTACGCGGTTTTAGGAATCAATCCCAAACGGGGGATGAATGTCAAAACCTATTCATTCAATTTTATCATGAGCTGTGCAGTGATCGGTTTAGTGACTTGGACTCTATTTATGGTTCAAGCCAGCCTGCCGTTGAACCCAAACCATGCACCGAATATGTCATGGGATTTGGCGCTGCATACCATGATTTCGTTTCTGACCAATACCAACCAGCAGCACTATTCAGGACAGGTGCAACTGTCATATTTATCGCAAATGGTCGGCATTGTCGGCTTGCAGATCATCACGCCGATGATGGGCCTGGCGATGGTGGTGGCTACAGTTCGAGCACTGTTCTACAAACAATCCAATGCACTTTCTGAAACCGATCAACAGACCAGCTTTAAGCATAAAGTGCAACAAATTAATATCGGCAACTATTGGGCCGATGTGATTCGTCCGACGTTCCGCTTTCTGATTCCTTTATGCATGGTTTGGTCATTATTGCTCACTAGCCAAGGCGTACCATCGACTTTTCAAGGCGGCCCAGAAGTTCAAGTCATCGACCAAAGCAGCGAATTAACAACGCAAAAAATACCTTTAGGCCCTGTTGCGCCCATGGTAGCAATTAAGCAATTGGGCAGTAATGGTGGTGGCTGGTATGGTCCGAACAGCAGTGTACCTTTGGAAAATCCTACACCATTGTCAAACTTTCTGGAAATGCTTGCGATTTTACTGATCCCTGTTTCGGTGATTTTTATGCTGGGCTTTTTCACCAAACGCGCCAAATTCGCAGGCTTGGTCTTTGCTTCAATGCTGCTGATGTCGATCATTTCTGCGACTAGCGCTATCTGGTCAGAAAGCCTTTCATCGACTTCGACATTGCTTTCCGCCATGGAAGGTAAAGAAGTGCGTTTTGGCGAGGCATCATCTGCTTTGTGGTCAGCGGTCACCACCCAAGTCAATAACGGCTCAGTGGATATGATGCATGATTCATCTGCACCGCTCACAGGTATGGTGCAATTGTCCAATATGCTGATCAATGCCATTTGGGGCGGGATTGGCTGTGGTTTACAGCAATTCATTATTTATCTGTTTTTAGCAGTCTTTATTGCAGGCTTAATGACCGGCCGCACCCCAGAATTGTTTGGCCGCAAAATTGAAGCCGGTGAAATCAAGCTGCTCGCTGTTGTGATTTTGATCCAACCCATCGTCATTCTTGGTTTAACCGCAATAACTGTATTTTTTCCTGAATTGACGGGCAACAGTAATCCGCAATACCACGGCATTTCTCAAGTGCTGTACGAATATGTGTCTGCATTTGCCAACAATGGCTCAGGCTTTGAAGGGCTATCAGATAATACCGTGTGGTGGAATGTCACATGCGGTATTGCTTTATTGCTCGGCCGTTTCCCGACATTAATTATTCCTTTAATCATCGCTACACGTTTAGCTGCCAAACGCCAAGCACCTGAAAGCAGCGGCAGTTTAAAAGTCGAAACGCCAACATTCGCACTGACTTTAATCGCCATTGTGGTGATGTTGACCTTATTGCAATTTATGCCAGTCCTGGTCTTGGGGCCAATTGCTGATCATCTGTTATTGGTTCAAGGTTAAGGGTGAGTACAATGAATCATTCAAAACAAACTGTTCAAACACAGCAAAACACTATCGCTTCAACCTTATTTCAAGCTGAATCATGGAAAAATGCCTTTATTAAACTGCTACCGCAGCATGTGATTAAAAATCCGGTGATGGCCATCGTTTGGCTTGGGACGCTGATTACACTGGTTAGTACAATTTTGGGGCAAGCCAGTCTGGTTTTTGGCTTATTGGTGACATTGATTTTATTTGTGACTGTTCTCTTTGCCAATTATGCTGAAGCCCTTGCCGAAGCTAAAGGCCGCGGGCAGGCGTCATCCCTGCGTCAAGCGCGTCAAAATTTGACGGCGCGCCGGATCCATTCTAAAGATGATATGGATGGGGTGCAGATTTCAGCGGCTGAATTGAAAATGCATGACTTGATTGAAGTGCGTGCAGGGGAGTTCATTCCCGCAGATGGTGAGATCATTCAAGGCTTTGCTACGATCAATGAAGCTGCTGTAACAGGTGAATCTGCGCCGGTACTGCGTGAAGCGGGCACGGATAAATCAGGGGTGATTGGGGGAACCAAAGTCTTAACCGACCGGATCATCGTTCAAGTGACGGCAGAGGCGGGAAATAGTTTCCTTGATCGAATGATTGCTTTGGTCGAAGGCTCAAACCGTCAAAAAACACCGAATGAAATAGCTTTAGGTATTTTACTGACCGTGATGACTGTGACTTTTATCATCGTCGTGGTCAGCCTGCCGTTGATTGGACATTTCCTGCATATTGAAATCAGCCCGATTTTATTGGTGGCGCTATTGGTTTGCTTAATTCCAACCACCATCGGCGGTTTATTGCCAGCTATTGGAATTGCAGGGATGAACAGAGCGCTCAAAGCCAATGTGATTGCCAAATCAGGCAAGGCGGTTGAAGTTGCAGGCGATATAGATGTTTTACTACTCGATAAAACCGGAACTATTACTTACGGTGACCGTCAGGCGACTGCTTTTTATCCCTTAACAGGAGTGACGGAGTCTGAACTTCGCCAAGCGGCGGTACTGACTTCTTTGGCCGATCCAACGCCAGAAGGTAAATCGGTGGTTGCTTTGGCCAAAGAGCAAGGTGAAAGAGTGGCCGAGCCTGAACAGGCTGAATTTATCGCTTTTAATGCGTCCACACGCATTTCAGGCCTTAACTTGGCGGATGGTCATCAAGCGCGTAAAGGCGCTATGGATGCCATTCTTAAATTCGCTTCGCAAAACCTTGAAAATCATGCCGAATTGAAAGCGCGCGTAGAACAAATAGCTTCAAAAGGGGCAACGCCGCTGGTCGTGGCTAAAGACCAGAATTTGTTGGGTGTCATTGAACTATCAGACGTGATTAAGCAAGGCATTAAAGAAAAATTTGCGCGCTTACGTGAAATGGGCATTAAAACTGTGATGGTGACCGGAGATAATCCGCTCACAGCAGCGGCCATCGCAGCAGAGGCTGGTGTGGATGATTATATCGCTGAAGCGAAACCAGAAGATAAACTCACATGCATTCGAACCGAGCAAAACAAAGGACATTTGGTAGCGATGGTCGGTGACGGTACTAATGATGCACCGGCGTTGGCCCAAGCAGATATTGGCTTAGCCATGAACTCGGGAACGCAAGCAGCCAAAGAAGCAGGCAATATGGTGGACTTAGATTCTGATCCAACCAAATTGCTATCTGTGGTTGAAATAGGCAAACAGCAGCTGATTACTCGCGGTGCATTAACCACCTTTTCCTTGGCGAATGACGTATCAAAGTATTTTGCAATTTTGCCGGCATTATTCGTCGCGGCAATTCCGCAAATGCATGTGTTAAATGTCATGCAACTAGGCAGTTCTGAAAGTGCCATCCTGTCTGCGCTGATCTTTAATGCGATCATTATTCCTCTGCTGATTCCAATTGCACTGCGCGGTGTGAAATTCAAACCTTCGACATCTACCCAATTATTGCGCCGCAACATGCTGATTTATGGTGTGGGCGGGGTGCTGCTACCGTTTATTGCCATTAAAGCGATTGATCTGCTGATCAGTCCAATCTTGGCCCTATAAATTTTTTGAGGATGACAAAGTGAATATGCAAAATCATCAATTGGCAGACTCATCATGGGGTGAGAAACTGCGCGCTTCGTTTGGAATGACCATCATTGCTCTAGGCTTATGCGGCTTTGTATATAGTGCTGCTGCAACCAGCTTAGGACAAATGCTCTTTCCAAAACAAGCCAACGGCAGCTTGATTGTCGAAAATAATCAAGTGATCGGTTCACGCTTAGTGGCACAGCCTTTTGTCCAAGTTCAATATTTCCATCCGCGTCCATCTGCCGCAAATTATGATCCTATGGCGATGGCCGGAAGCAACATGGCGAGAACCAATCCTGAACTGCAGAAAGCCATAGAGGAACGGCTGAATCGAATCGCAGCGAAGGAACAGATTGAAAAATCTAAAATTCCTGCGGATCTGGTCACCGCTTCAGGCAGCGGCATCGACCCTGAAATTAGCGTGCAATCAGCCATGATTCAAGTGAAGCGGATTGCCCATGCACGGCATATGCCTGAACAGAATGTCGAAAAACTGATTCAGTCGCATACGGTTCAGCCGATTTTTGGGATTTTAGGGCAGGCACGTGTCAATGTGCTTGAATTGAATTTGGCTTTGGATCGGGGCGGGAAGTGATATGAATGGCTTGATGATTAAAATATAGTGATTGAAAGCTATTGAATAATCTGAATTAAGTTATATACGATTGTTGGGCGAGGGGATGTTCTATACCTCCGCCCAACGGTGGCATCCATATTGCCCAGCAATAGCCAAGCTGACTTTAGACGCATTTAAATGAATTTAAAAACATCTTTTAAAGCAATAAATAAAGATTACTTCTATGACTGATCCACGAACCAATAAAGCCGATGTTTTGCTGCAACATACACAGCGTTATCAGTCTGGGCGGCTGACGATTTTTTTAGGCGCAGCTCCGGGCGTGGGAAAGACCTTTGCCATGCTGGTTCGTGCGCATGAACTGGCGCTGCAGGGTATTAATATCGTCATTGGCTATGTAGAAACGCATGGCCGTAGAGAAACTGAAAATTTAATTTCTGGTTTAGATATAATTCCGCGCAAGGCTATTGAATATCAAGGGCAGCATCTGGAGGAAATGAATCTAGATGCCGTTTTGGATAAAAAGCCCAGTATTGTTTTGGTGGATGAATTTGCCCACACTAATATGCCCGGCAGCCGTCATGAAAAACGCTGGCAAGACATCAATGAATTATTAGATGCTGGTATTGATGTTTTTACCACCATGAACATTCAGCATTTGGAAAGTTTGAATGATGTGGTATATCAAATCACTGGGATTCGTGTCACTGAAACCGTGCCAGACCGGGTGTTCGAACGGATTAGAGATATCCGCTTAATTGATTTGCCTGTGAATGAGCTGTTGGAGCGCTTAAACCAAGGGAAGGTTTATGTGCCTGAGCAGGCGGAACAGGCCTTACAGCGATTTTTCAACAGCTCCAACTTAACGGCACTGCGTGAACTGGCAATGCAAACCGTTGCCAATTATGTTGATAATGATGTACGCGAAAATTTCGCCATTCAAGGGCTTGCTCAAATCCCCTTAAAAAATCATGTCTTAATTATGATTGATGGTAAAGGGCATTCTGAAGCTTTAGTTCGGACTGGATGTCGTATTGCCGAGCATCGTGTGGCAAACTGGACGGTTGTTGCTTTTTCTCATGATACGCAAATCATGAATAAACAGGAAAACTCGCAAAGCCGTGAAATAGAACGGGCTTTAAACTTAACGCGTCAAATGGGCGGAATGACAGAAGTCCTTCACGGCCAGCAACATGCTAAAACTTTATTTGATTATGTGATGGACCGCGGCATTTCAACCTTAGTTTTAGCGCAAGCGGCTCCGCAAAAGTTTTCTCTGAATTTAAGGCTCAATTTGATTGATCAGTTGTTGCAATACCGGCCCAGTTTTGAACTCAGTATTGTGCCGATTATTGCAGAGAATAAGCATCTGTCCTTTTTCACTCAAAGGGCATTCTTGTCGCTAAGAGAAATACAGTACGTACTAGCCACCACGGTCATCAGCATTGTGATTGCAAGCTTAGGGGAAAAGTATTTAGGGATTGAAGATCTTTCGGTGATTTTTATCACCGCTGTGGTTTTTGTGGCATCAAAAACACGGATGCTGGCTGCAGCTTTTTCAGCCATCCTATTCTTTCTAGCTTATAATTTTTTCTTTATTTCCCCGCAATTTACATTTCAAATTTCTGCACATCAGGGGATTGTCACCGTGATTGCATTTTTGGGCGCGGCTTTAATTTCGAGCCGATTAGCGTCACGTTTGAAAGAGCAGGTGACTGCACTCAAAACGGCGAACAGTTATAACAGCATTATGCAGGATTTAGGGCAGAAGCTGTCCACAGCATTAGATTTGGCACAAATCAAGGAGATTGCTGAACATAGCCTGAGTAAAAATCTCAATGCAGATGTCTGGCTGTATTTCCCAGATACTGCAGCAACTCAAGCATCATCCACTATCATGAGTAATAAAGAAAAAATTTCAGCCGATTGGACATTCAAAAACCATCAACCGTCCGGTCGCTTTACCCAAACCTTGACGGAAAATGAGTGGTGGTTTTTGCCCTTATTGGCTTCCAAGCAATGCTTAGGCGTGGTGGGGTTGAAACTTAAAGATGTGCAAGCAGTAATCAATACGGAGCAAAAACAGCTCGCTGAACTCATGGTAGAGTATCTTGCGCAGGCGATTTTCCGCACCCAGCTGACCAAGGCTTTGGAAATAGCCAATGTGAATTCTGAAACGGAAAAATTGCGCTCGGCATTATTATCATCCGTATCGCACGATTTACGCTCGCCTTTGGCGTCGATGATTGGAGCAGCGGATACTTTGAGCACTTACCGCCATTCCATGAATGAAAATGATCAGGACAGCTTGCTGGAAGCGATTCATTTAGAGGGGGAGCGTTTAGACCGCTATATTCAAAACCTACTGGATATGACCCGTTTAGGCCATGAAGGCTTAAGCTTGAAGCGGGACTGGATTGGAGTTGATGAACTGATCGGTTCAGCAGTGCGCCGTTTAAACCGTTATATGCCAGATGCATTGGTTGAAGTGCGTGCGCCTCAAGAATCTTTGAGTTTATTTGTACATGCCGCCTTGATTGAACAGGCCATTTTTAATGTGCTGGAAAATGCCGCAAAATTTTCACCAGAGAATAAAGCTGTGATGATTGAGGTGCAGCAGGTGAATGAAAATGAGATCGAAATTGCCATAACTGATAAGGGGCAGGGTATCCCGGAAGGTGAGCGGGAACGCATTTTTGACATGTTTTATACCATGCAGCGCGGTGACCGCGGGCAATATGGTACAGGATTGGGCTTGACGATTGTGAAAGCGATTGTGGGTGCGCATATGGGGAAAATCATGGCATCATCAGGCAAGAACAATCAAGGAACATGTATCCGCATACAGCTTCCTATTCAGCAAATTACTTAAAGCATCTAGCAGCTTTTAGGTGGGAAAATGCCAGAACAGAATGAATCAGCCAGCTCCATGACCAATGTCTTGATTATTGATGACGAAAATCAGATTCGAAAATTCTTGGATATAGCACTCAGAGCGCAAGGCTATAAAACGCTTTTGGCTGAAAATGGCCAAAAGGGCTTGGAACTCCTAGCTTTGCAAGGTGCGGATTTAGTGATCCTCGATTTGGGTTTGCCAGATTTGGATGGTTATGAGGTTTTGTCTGAGCTTCGCACATGGTCGCACGTTCCAGTGATAGTGCTGTCTGTGCGGGCAAATGAAGAAGAAAAAGTGAAGCTTCTGGATGCTGGCGCAAATGATTATGTGACCAAGCCGTTTAGTGTTCAGGAGCTGATGGCGCGCATTCGTGTACTGCTTAGGCAGCATCAGCATAGTACTGTTTATACGACAATTTTTGATGATGGCGTATTAAAAATCGATTTTTCCAAACGGCAGGTTTTTTTAAATCAACAATTGCTCTCCTTAACGCGCAAAGAATATCAGCTGCTGAATTTATTGGCGAAAAATAAAGGCCAATTGATTACCCAGCCGCAAATACTGAAAGAGCTGTGGGGGCCAACGCACCAAGAAGATACGCATTATTTAAGGATTCTGGTAGCTAAATTAAGAGTGAAGTTAAATGATAATGCTGTGCAGCCTAAATATATTATTACTGAACCGGGAGTGGGTTTGCGATTTTTGAAGATTTATTAATATTAAATATGCCATTTATTTTACATGAGTCTATTGTTATTTTTATGTTTTAACTTATTTTAAATTAGCTTTTTCGTGGTTTTAATAGTTTAAAAAATAATCATATTAGTTGGGTGCTTTTTTACGGTTTATTTACGTTACATTCGGTAGAACTTGTTTTATTTTGATCATTGTTAATATTTAACAGGACAAAATAATGAGTAATTTACTCATGGCTAGACATAATATAGCTGACGTAGAAGCGGTCCCTGAATCCATGCCATCTGCGCGTCAATGCTGCGATATTGAAGATATTCTATTTTCAGAAGAAATCGAAAACTATTTGCAGCGCTATCCCAATACCCGTCATGTTGAGATTTGCCTGCACGATCTGAATGGTCATGTCCGCGGCAAGCGCATAGATATTGTCGGTCTAAAAAATATTGCACAAGGCTGTTATTTCCCAATGTCTATTTATGCCATGAGTCTTGATGGAGAAGTGATTGAAGAATCGGGTTTAGGAAAATCGATCGGTGAGCCGGATTATTTATGTAAACCTATATTGGGAAGCCTGCAGCCCTGCGCTTTAAATCCAGAGTCCAAGGCACAGTTATTCCTAACCATGAAAGATGACAATCATCAAGATTGCGAAGTTGAACCGCGCAATATTTTAAAAAAAAGTTTAAGAGCGCTGCATGATCAAAACTTTTATCCTTGCATGGCCGTAGAATTGGAGTTTTATTTATTTGACAGCAATGAAAAATCTGGCTCCAATCAGATTTATTTAAATCAATGTTTTGATGTGAATGCGCAAGATAAATATCAAGACGTTCTGGATGAAATTGAACGGATTGCCCTTTTGCAGGGGATTCAGATTACAGGCTTAGTCTCGGAATCATCTTCCGGGCAATACGAAATTAATATTCAGCATAGCGGTGATATTTTGAAGCTATGCGATCAGATCATGATGCTAAAGCGCACCATTAAGCAAGTCGCTGTAGAACATGGGTTACATGCAAGCTTTTTGGCTAAGCCTGATCTGAATAAAGCGGGCAGCGGCATGCACTTTCACATGAGTTTGTTAAATCAAGACCAGCAGAATATTTTCAGCATGAAGCAGAATCCTTTACCGTCACGGCAATTATTAAAGGCGATCAGCGGGCTGATAGTCTTGCTGCCGCCGTCCATGGCCGTGCTTGCCCCGAATGTAAACTCATTCCGCCGGTTTAAAGCTGGAAACCATGTGCCCTTAGAAGCTAATTGGGGCGTGAATAACCGCAATGTGGCCATTCGCATACCATGTTCGGACAATGAAAATCAACGCTTGGAATATCGTGTTGCAGGTGCGGATTGCAATCCTTATTTAACTGCAGCCCTGATTTTGATCGGCACACTGCATGGGTTGACACAGAATCTGGAAATTCCACAGCAAGCCACTCAGATAAAAAATAAACATCAGCCGCACTTTTTAAGTACGAATCAGCTGGATGCTTTAACATTTTTTCACCGGAATACTGTTTTGCAAAAATATCTCGGCAAAAGATTTATGGAATTATGGTGTGCAGTTAAACGTGCTGAGCATCAGTATATGTACAGCCAAATTACTTTGATCGAACAACATTGGGATATTTAACTGCTTAAAAATGTATAACACGATAAATAATGAACATGATGCTAGAAATCAGAAGCTCAATGAAGAATTGTATTTGAAGTATAGTTTACAGGAAATTGATTCTGACATTTTAGTAAAGAAATACCAGTATGCGTCAAAAAGTATGAAAAAAATAATTCATACTATTTTTAAAGAAAGAGGTTTTAATCGAAGTGAGATAGATCATATATTGAAATCACTCAAGTAAAATAATTATGCCAATAGAATTGCTGATACTATTGGCATTTAACTTTTAAAAAGATTTAGTCAGGGTGAATACTGCTTCAGTTTTTACCCCTTTTTTATTTTGACTTGTAAAGTCTTTGGTTTTTAAATTACTACCAACCGCTGCTAATTCTGCATTTATTCCCATTGGCTTATAGCGGTAAGTTGCACCAATTTTCCAATCAAAAAAATGGTCTTTTGCTTCAGAACCATAAATGTCCTGATTTGCTTTGGAATAACCTAAGCTAACATTTGTGCCAAAATTAGTTTGAGCAATCGGTGTAGCATATAAGACATTAAAATACCAATTTGAGATATCTTTACCTATACTGTCACTGGTAGCTTTGCCGCCATAGTTATAGGTATAGCTTATGCTTGGTGTAAAGCTATCGTTCTGATGCAGCAACGCATTAAAGATCATTTTGAAATAGTATTCATTATAATTTAAATCGCTGTTGCCGATGTAATTGTAGCGCAGCATGCCTAGATCAACTGCAGGATGGATTGAACCTAGCGCGATTGGCGCTGTATAGCCGATCTGGGGATCCAGTTCTAAATTTACTTCGTCATCAAAATCAACATTCGATGCAAATGCAGCAAGATAAAATCCTGAAGCATGGCTTAAAACAAAGTTTCCCTGCAAGGCCGGATCATTCTGGGTTTGCGTTTGGCCGCGCCAGCGGTAGTCGCTGGCCAATGATACATTACCTGAAAAGCTTAAAGCGGGAGAGCTTTCATCTCCAGTAGCAAAAGCATAACTTGAATAGAGCGGTATAAGGCTAAAAAGTAGATGGTATAATTTTTTCATAACACTTTAAATTAGTAGTCATTGAAGTAATGTATGTTATGGTTTAATTTATTGATATATAATAAAATTATCGTAAATTTTGCGTAAAATAAGTATAAAATTTAAGATGAATATTTTTTAAAGTCGCAGATTCAAATCCCAAGTGCAACACATTTGTAGTTAGTTGAAAAAGTTAGGTGTATTCATAGAATCATTAGACTTTACCGCAAGGAAGGGTTTTGCCAATGCACGGTTTGAAACGGATATAGAGGAAGGGTTAGAGGTGCTGGAGGAATACTACCCTGAACAAGAACAAAACCGTACGGTGGAGCAACAAGCTTCGCCTGAAGGGTTTGTGCAGGGTATTCAGCAAGGGTTGCAGCGATCAGTAAGACCCGTCAATTAATCGATTGGTTGGAAAAGAGCAACTTTCTAGGTTGCTCTTTTTTTTTACGACATTATAAGACGTAGCAGTTGTTAAAGGACTATTTTAGCTAAAGTTATCCCGTTAAAATGACAAGCCTTAATTAATCTCTATTTTTTTTGGTAAGTGCATGACTTTTAATAGGTCGCAGATATGCTAACTTAGCAACATTGTTTAACATTAAGTATAAAACCAAAGCGGTTGATCTTGGATTGAGGAAATAAAATGCATTCATTGGAACA
The DNA here is from genome assembly GCF_003024525.3 of Acinetobacter cumulans. Classification (GTDB taxonomy): domain Bacteria; phylum Pseudomonadota; class Gammaproteobacteria; order Pseudomonadales; family Moraxellaceae; genus Acinetobacter; species Acinetobacter cumulans. Next base: position 594,506 of record NZ_CP035934.2, read on the forward strand.
AAAATTTCTAAATGACTTAGATGACAAGCTTTGGAAAGCCGCCGATAAATTACGCAGTAGTCTGGATGCTGCTAACTATAAGCATATTGTTTTAGGGCTGATTTTCTTAAAGTACGTATCAGATGCTTTTGATGAACGGCAATCTGAACTCAAAGAATTGTTTGCACAAAAAGACGACCACAACATCTATTACATGCCGCGTGATCAGTACGACAGCGAAGAAGAATACCAACAGGCTATTGCTGATGAACTAGAAATACTGGATTACTACCAAGAAAAAAACGTATTTTGGGTGCCAAAAGCAGCACGTTGGTTAAGTATCCGTAATGCAGCAGCACAAGCGATTGGTTCTATCATCTGGCAGGATGAACAAGGGCAAGATGTCAAACTACGCTCTGTATCCTGGCTGATTGACAATGCCTTTGATGAAATTGAAAAAGCCAATCCAAAACTTAAGGGCATTCTGAATCGTATTGGACAGTACCAGCTGGACAATGACAAGTTACTTGATCTGATCAATACTTTTTCTGACACTAGTTTTACTAATCCAGAATATAACGGTGAGCAACTCAGTCTGCACAGTAAAGATATCCTTGGGCACGTCTACGAATACTTTTTGGGACAGTTTGCCTTGGCTGAAGGGAAGCAAGGTGGGCAGTACTACACGCCTAAAAGTATCGTCACCTTAATTGTTGAAATGTTGCAGCCTTATAAAGGTCGTGTGTATGACCCTGCAATGGGTTCAGGCGGATTTTTTGTATCCAGTGAAAAGTTTATTGAACAACATGCTCAGGAAAAGCATTACAAAGCCTCCGAACAGAAAAAGCATATTTCTATTTATGGGCAGGAAAGCAACCCGACCACATGGAAACTGGCCGCCATGAACATGGCGATTCGTGGGATTGATTTTAATTTTGGTAAAAAGAATGCAGACAGCTTTTTAGAGGATCAGCATCCAGACTTGCGTGCTGACTTTGTCATGGCCAATCCGCCTTTTAACATCAAGGATTGGTGGCATGCTTCTCTAGAAAGTGATGTGCGCTGGAAATATGGTATACCGCCACAAGGTAATGCCAACTTTGCTTGGATGCAGCACATGCTGCACCATCTGTCACCAACAGGCAGTATGGCACTTTTACTTGCCAATGGTTCGATGAGTTCCAATACCAACAATGAAGGCGAGATTCGTAAAAACTTGATCGAAGCCGATCTGGTGGAATGTATTGTCGCGTTACCGGGACAACTGTTTACCAACACGCAAATTCCAGCTTGTATTTGGTTCTTGACCAAAGATAAAAAGAACGGCTTATCCTTGGATAAAAAGAAAGCCAACCGTGAAGGCAAGACTCTGTTCATCGATGCCCGTAATTTGGGCTATATGAGAGATCGCGTACTGCGTGACTTTACCGATGCAGATATTGCTAAAATCACCAATGCTTTACATGCTTGGCAACAAGGCGAAAATTTTGAAGGCGAAGCGTATCAAGATGAGAAAGGTTTCTGCTTCTCTGCTGAGTTAAAAGATATACAAAAGCACGACTATGTATTGACTCCAGGACGTTATGTGGGTGCAGTCGAGCAGGAAGATGATGGCGAGCCATTCGCTGAGAAAATGCTGCGTTTGACTGCTCAGCTCAAAGAACAATTTGCTGAAAGTGCTGTGTTGGAAAGTGAGATTAAAAAGAACCTAAAGGGCTTGGGCTATGAGTTCTGATCATCCTTTATTGCAAGAAATTCAGAAGGGTGAAAGTCAAACCCTTGAATTTAAAGAGCAGTTACCGAAAGGGCAACAGGTCGCAAAGACCCTGATTGCTTTTGCCAATACCAGTGGTGGTAAATTGGTGGTGGGGGTGAGTGATGATCGCCAACTCGTAGGTATTCAAGATGATATTTTTGAGCTGCAAGATCAGATCACTTCGATGATCAATGAATTGTGTATGCCAAACATTCTGCCGTATATCTATATCGAGAATATCCAAGGCATAGAGTTGCTGGTGATTGAAGTCAGCCGTGGTTCGTTATTGCCTTATTATCTCAAACCACAAGGCAAGGCACAGGGAACCTATATCCGTTTGGGTGCAAGTAATCGTGTGGCATCGCCTGAGTATATCCAGCAACTCGAATTGCAGCGTCTGAACCAGACTTTTGATGAGCAGCCGAATCCGCAATACAGTTTAGATAACATCGATTTACAACCTTTACAACAAGCCTTTACTGGGGTGGGTAAAGAATTGTCTTTGCAGAAAATGCGTAATCTTAAATTGATCATTCAGCAGAATGGACAGGATTACCCAAGTCATGGGTTACTCATTTTGTTGGGGCTTTATGAGCAGGTTGAGATTAAATGTAGCCGCTTTAAAGGCACGACGATGACGGTGTTTTTGGATAAAAAAGAATACCGTGGAGACTTGTTTAGCCAGTTGAAGCAAACAGAGCAATTCATCAAGAATCATCTGCATCTACGAGCAGAAATTTTAGGGTTGCAACGTACAGAAAGCTATGAGATCCCTATTCCTGCTATTCGTGAAGCCTTGGTGAATGCAGTGTTACATCGTGACTATAGCAATGCAGGGCGTGATATTAAGGTTGGCATTTATGATGACATTCTGAATATCGTATCGCCAGGTGGATTGCCAAATGGACTGACAGAAGAAGATTTGGCTCAAGGTCGTTCTGAGATCCGTAACCGTGTTTTGGCGCGTGTGTTTAAAGAGCTGGGTTATATCGAGCAGTGGGGCAGTGGTATTGCCCGTATTAAAGATCTTTGTTTACAAGCAGGCAATGCCGAACCTCAATTGAAAGCACAAGGTGATTTTGTCGATTGGGAATTTTACCGTCCTCCTATTGAGCAATTAGGCGGCTCAATAGGTGGCTCAATAGGTGGCTCAATCCAAGAAGAGATGCTGACAGATCGTCAAAAAGAGATTTTGGTTTTGATTCAACAAAATCCGAAAGTTTCCTATCGTGCTATGGCAGAGCAACTTGCTATTAATGAGTCAGCAGTGAAAAAGCATTTGAATAACTTAAAAGATGCAGGCTGGCTTGAGCGTGTGGGTGGAACACGTGGCTATTGGGCGATTAATAAAGAATCGAGGGGGAAATAGATATGGAAATAGTTTTTTTAAAAGACTTAGTGGATAAAATAATTGATAATCGTGGAAAAAATCCAAAATACAGTTTTTCAGGTATAGAAGTAATTGAAACCGGATGTATTTCTGGTAGTAAAAAATATCCTGATTATTCACTAGTCAAAAAGTATGTAGATAATAATACTTATAAAAATTGGTTTAGAAATGGTCATCCTTGTAAGGGAGATCTTTTAATTATTACAGTAGGTAATAATGTTGGTTCCATCTCTTTAATGAATGAAAATAGAGGTTGTATAACACAAAATTTAATTGGATTAAGACTTAAAGAAAATGTTTGTAGTGATTTTATTTATTATTATTTAAGCCAAAAGGAAGTTTTTAATTATTTTCAAGGGTTAAATATTGGCTCTGCACAACCTAGTATTAAAGTTCCACATTTATTAAATTTTGAGTTGAATATACCAGATTTTCTAATACAGCAGAAAATAGCTGGAATTCTGTCGGATCTAGATGGAAAAATTTTTTTAAATTATCAAACTAATAAAACTCTAGAATTTATCGCTCAAGCCTTTTTTAAAAGTTGGTTTATTGATTTTGACCCTGTACGTGCCAAAATTGCAGCTAAGAAGGAAGGTAAAGACCCTGAGCTTGCTGCTATGTGTGTTATTAGCGGTAAAAGTGAAGTAGAGCTTCAGCAAATGGCAAAAGATGATTTTGCTGAGTTACAAGAAACGGCTTCATTGTTTCCTGATGAATTAGTAGAGACTGAGCTAGGGGAAGTACCGAAGGGGTGGGAGATTACAAACATAAATGCGGTAACAGCTTCCATATTTAGTGGAGGTACTCCTTCAACGAAAGAAATGACGTACTGGAATGGTGAAATACCGTGGCTATCATCTGGGGAAACCAGAAATAAAATTATTGTATCCACTGAAAAATCTATAACTGAAATAGCAGTTAAAAAATCTTCGACAAAGTTAGCAATTTTTGGAGATATTTTAATTGCGAGTGCTGGGCAAGGGCATACTCGAGGACAAACCTCTTTTAACGCGATTGAGTGCTATATTAATCAATCAATTGTCGCCTTGAGAGCAAACGATAAAGTTTCATCCTATTGGTTATACTATTGCTTAGAGCCTCGCTATGATGAAATGCGTTCTTTATCAGACTCCCATAGTAGTAGAGGAAGTTTGACTACAAAATTATTAGCATCTATGCCGGTAATTCTACCAACCCAAAAACTCGTAGTGAACTTCGATAAAGTAATAAAATCGATGCTTGCTCAACAAATAAAAAATTTAAAAGAAATAAAAATATTAACAGATACTAGGGATGCTTTATTACCAAAGTTAATATCTGGTGATATTGATGTATCTACTCTAGCTAGTGAGACAGAATATGAGTACTCAACAGAATGAATCACTAGGTTTTATACGTGTAATGATGGTGTTAAGTAGTTTTTCACCATTATTTATTTTGTGGGCTTTAAGAGGGAATCAAGAGGTATCCGATTTATACTTGATTCCCTGTTGTGCTTTATTTGTCATTGTTCCTAATTTATTTTTATGGCGAAGAATTGCCGTTGCTAAGAAACAAAATGACAAACGTACAATAAAAGTTGGAACTGCAGATGATCATAAGGATCACATTTTAGTTTATTTGTTTGCTACCTTATTGCCATTTTATTCTGTCAGTATAGAGAGTTTGCGAGATGCGGGGACGACATTAGTTGCCTTGATTTTTGTGGTTTTCTTATTTTTGCATTTAAATTTACATTACATGAATATTTTATTTGCAATACAAGGCTATCGAATTTTTACAATTTGTCCGCCAGAAGATAATAATTCCATCAGTGGTAAAACACCTCAGGTATTAATTACAAAAAGAGCTATCGTGCTTAATGGTGATGAAATTGTGGCGTATAGATTAAGTAATACAGTTTTTTGGGAGATTTAGTGTGGTTGTGGATTTTGACTTTGATAATATTGAGAATATTGAATTTGGGGTGGGGAGAGAATCAGAAGATCAAAATCAACAGTTTTTTGAGGCTGTGCCTGTAGATGTGAGTGTTCAGAAAGCATTGGTTGAGATGGCTAACGCAACTGTTGAGATCATGAATAAAAACAGTCCTAGTCCTGATTTATATCAACCATCAGAAAAGCATGCTGGTATTGAGTATTTGTATTTGCCAATTTCTGATCAAATGGCACAAACAATGAAAGACTTGCATGAAGCTACTAACTTAGCCATGAATGCTAAAGTATTAAAAAGTCCAACTGAAGTTTTCTGCTATTTCGCAAGATTTACAGATAAATCTGGTAAGAAGCTAACTGCTTTACGCAGAGCTATTCAGTTTAAGGGGATCTTGAAAAATAAACTTATTAGTTTATGTGATGACACATTAAAAATTGTTGAGGAAAAGGTATTTAAACTGGATGCTGACTTTGATTTTTTAATTGATAATTCTAATATTCACATAATTCGGCCGAGTGCTTTTGAGTTTGCTGGTAAGTTGCAAGAAGCTATTTTACAAGCTGTGCCTACAAACATTTCATCTATTGCAGCTGATCTCGTTTATGTCAATTTTACTAGCATACAGGCTTATGCTGAAAAAAGGCCTCGTGCAGCTCGATATATTGCATCTATTAAATCACAAGCTGAAACTAAGAATATTGATAAAGATCGTTTGAAACTGTTATGTGAACATACAGGGGTTTCTTTAAATATTCAAAATGGGAAAATCTTTGTGAATGAAGGGCATGAACTAGGTTTTTTAGAGGTTCTAGATCGACGTCGTTACCGTTTAGAGTTAATCGACGGTCAAGCTGAAAATTTCAAAGCATCAAGCCGAAGTAAGTTATAAATAAAAGATTGAGATTGAATCCATGAACGAAACACAACTCGAAAACTTATGCCTTGACTGGTTCTCCGAAAATGGCTGGGAAGTTGTTCATGGTATTGATATTGCGCCTGACAGCAGTAACCCTTTACGCAAAGACTATAAACAGCTTGTATTAGAAGCTGATGTTCAGGCTGCTTTTGAACGCTTGAATCCGCACCTTCCTACGAGCTGTTTTGAGCAAGTTTTTCTGAAACTGAGCAAACCTGAAAGTCTGGATTTGGTGACCAATAACCGCGCCTTCCACCGTATGTTATTGGAAGGTGTACCTGTCACGTATAAGAAACAGGATGATTGGGTACATGACCATGCCTTCTTGGTGGACTTCAACCATGTGCAGCAAAACCGTTTTGTTGCGGTCAATCAATTTACCATTCTAGGTGTGAAGCAGCCGCGACGCCCTGACATCATCTGCTTTATTAACGGTATTCCCTTTGCGGTGTTGGAGCTAAAAAACCCAACCGATGAAAACGCGGATATCTGGGATGCCTTTAACCAGCTGCAAACCTATAAAGAAGAAATTTCAGATCTATTTATCTTTAATGAAGCTTTAGTTGTAAGTGATGGCGTAACAGCACGTGTCGGTTCACTGACAGCAAATCAGGAACGCTTTTTACCGTGGCGTACCATCAAGAATGAAGATGATAAACCCGCTTTAGAATGGGAACTAGAAACGGTGATTCGAGGCTTCTTTGACCGAGAATTGTTCCTAGATTACATTCGATTCTTTGTGCTGTTTGAAACAGATGGCGAAAAGATCATTAAGAAAATTGCAGGCTACCATCAATTCCATGCGGTTAGAGAAGCCGTACAAGCGACCATTGCGGCAGCCAATCCGAATGGGGATAAGAAAGCAGGCGTTGTTTGGCATACCCAAGGCTCAGGTAAAAGTATCTCTATGTGTTGCTATGCAGGCAAGCTATTACAGCAGCCTGCCATGCACAATCCAACCTTGTTAATCGTCACTGACCGTAATGACTTAGATGGACAGTTGTTTGAAACCTTTAGCAATGCTCAAGATTTATTAAAACAAACGCCAGTTCAAGCCAATAACCGTGATGAGCTGAGAAAGTTTTTAGCTGAACGTGAGTCAGGTGGCATCATCTTTACCACAGTGCAAAAGTTTGCATTACTGGAAGGTGAGAGTGAGCATCCATTACTGAATGGACGCCACAATATTGTGGTGATGTCAGATGAAGCACATCGTAGCCAATATGGTTTGAAAGCAAAACTAGGTAATGATGGCACGTACAAGTTTGGCTATGCCAAGCACATGCGAGATGCTTTAAAGAATGCTGCTTTTATTGGCTTTACTGGAACCCCTATTTCGAGTGAGGATAAAGACACCCGAGCTGTCTTTGGTGATTATGTTTCCATCTATGATATTCAGGATGCCGTCGATGATGGTGCAACCGTCCCAATCTACTACGAATCACGCTTGGCAAAGCTAGATATTAATCAGACTGAGATTGAAGAGTTATCTGATCAAGTCGATGAGGTTGTAGAAGATGAAGAAGATGTTGGTAACCGAGAAAAGACTAAGAGCGAATGGAGCCGACTAGAAAAGCTGGTGGGTGCCACACCACGGCTGAAACAGATTGCTGCGGATTTAGTCGCACACTTTGAAGCCCGTACCGAAGCCACGGCGGGTAAAGGCATGATTGTGACCATGAGCCGCGAAATCTGTGTCCACCTTTACAATGAGATTATTGCCTTACGTCCAGATTGGCATGACCCTGATCCTGAAAAAGGCAAAATCAAAATTGTGATGACAGGTTCAGCTTCAGATAAACCATTGTTACAGCCACACATTTATAACAAGCAAGTCAAAAAACGTCTTGAGAAACGCTTTAAAGATGTGAATGATCCTTTGCAGTTAGTGATCGTGCGCGATATGTGGCTTACAGGTTTTGATGCACCATGCACGCATACCATGTATATCGACAAACCGATGAAGGGGCACAACCTCATGCAGGCCATTGCACGTGTGAACCGTGTCTTTAAAGATAAGCAGGGTGGACTAGTTGTTGACTATATCGGCATTGCTAATGAATTGAAGCAAGCCTTAAAAACCTATACCGATGCCAAAGGTAAAGGTGAGCCGACTTTACGTGCAGAAGAAGCCTATGCGGTTCTTGCTGAAAAGATGGATGCGATACGGGGAATGTTTGCCAAAACCAATGAACAGGTAGGCATGGATTTAAGTGCTTATGAAACTCAGGCACACCGACTGATTATCACCGCAGCCAACTATGTGCTGAGCTTAAAGGATGGTAAAAAGCGTTTTCTTGATTTAGTCTTAGCAATCAATAAAGCCTTCTCTTTATGCAGCACCTTGGATGAAGTGAAGAACCTGCACAAAGAAATTGCCTTTTACTCAGCCATTAAAGCGGTCATTAGCAAGCATACCTCTGTGGATCGTAAACTGTCGCAAGCGGAAAAGGACAGTACGCTAAAACAGATTCTGGATAATGCTGTCATTGCTGATGGCGTAACAGATGTCTTTGCAATGTGTGGTTTAGATAAACCAAACATTGGCTTGCTTTCAGATGAGTTCTTAGAAGATGTACGGCAGATGCCATATCGTAATTTGGCAGTTGAACTACTGGAAAAGTTGTTGAATGACGGCATTAAAGCAAAGACACGAAACAATGTCGTGCAGGAAAAACGCTTCTCTGATCGTTTGCAGGAAACCTTGAGGAAATACAATAACCGAGCGATTGAAACTTCTCAGGTCATTGAAGAACTCATTCAAATGGCAAAAGAGTTTCAGGCAGAAATGCAGCGTGAAGCTGCACTTGGTTTGAATCCTGATGAAATCGCTTTCTACGATGCCTTGGCGAATAATGAAAGTGCGGTCAGAGAGCTTGGAGACGATACTCTGAAGCAGATCGCCCGCGAAATTACCGAGAAGCTTAGGAAGTCAACTACAGTGGATTGGCAGGTTCGGGACAGTGTACGTGCTCAGCTTAAAATTCTTGTGCGACGTACATTGCAGCGTTGGAAGTACCCGCCTGATAAAGCAGCTGAAGCGATTGAGTTGGTGATGAAGCAGGCGGAGACTTTGTCTAATGCTTGGACTATCAACTAGCACGATTGCTTATTGGGGGGTAAATGTTTAATCCTAAAGAAAATAGCATGTACTTAAAGAAAAAAGAGAACTTTAAATGTTCTCTTCTAAATTTGATTTAATCCAAAACTATTAACTCACTTCGACGCCTTAATGCATCTAAATTTTGGTATTTAGAGGCTAAGTTGAAAGTAAGATTATTAACTTCTACTAGATTGAGACATAGATCATTTGTCATTTTAGAAAAATCAAAGTTTTCTTGGGCTAAAGCTTGGAAAACTTTATCTAATAAGAGAGAGGATTCATGAGGGAGGGGGTTAGGCTCATTATTTCGTCCTCTTTGGGCTAACTGTTTATAAATACTTGTGGCATTCCAGTCAGTAATAATCCCCAGCTTATTATAACGATAGGTCAAAGCAGCAGCAGAAACTTGCCATATTACTTTTTTGGACAAAATACTCTTTAAGGATGGAATCCGTAAAGGATCTGCTAGTAAGCTTCTGCGCGGCATTAGAAATGCAGAAGCAAAAGCATTTGCTTCTTGTTCTACGTGAACTCCTTCTATTATGCCATGTTTGTGCATAACTAAATGGCCTAGCTCGTGAGCTAAGTCAAATCTACACCTTTCAGCAGTTCTGGAAGTATTTAAAAAAATAAAAGGACGACCACTTGTCCATCTACAGCAAGCATCAACATCTTGTGCTTCATCTGTGAGAGAAAAAACACGAATACCTTTAGATTCCAAAAGTGCAATCAGGTTGGGAATAGGTTGCTCGCCTAATCCCCAAGCTTTTCTTACTGTGTCAGCACATGCCTCAGGATAAGAATATTCAAGATAATATCTAACATCATTTTCATCTGTCTCATCCAATGAACCAATAGTCGCAGTTGAAAAGTCACTTCTTAATTCATGTAAATCAGGTACATTAGGAAGTGGCAAATCAAAGTTTTGATCAATCCAATCGCTAATCAATTCAGCTAAAATAGTCTGGCTAATTGCCATATCCCTTTTTCTAGCTGTCATTTTAGTTAGCGCTCTGAAGCTTACAGATTCAGCTTGAATTTTTTCTACTTCACGTCCGTAAAAGAAGTTGATTGGAAAATCAAGAATTTCAGCAGCTTTTTCTAAATTTTTTTCATCAACTTGTTGGTTATTATACCAATTTGAAACAGTTCTATCGGTTACTTCTAATCGATGAGCCAATTCTCTCTTAGTCAAACCACGGCGTTGACGAGCGAGATCGAAACGACCCATATTGAACATAGTATTGCCTCTTAAGCATTTTTGCGCTTGATCTCAAAATCAATTGGCGCGGGAGTTGGTGCAGGGGAAAGAATAGTATCAAATTCAGACTCAGGATCGAAACTGATTTCTTCTAAAATAATTCGTTCATGGTATTCTGTAAAAAACTTACCATCTTCAGTCAGTTTTGATGGACATGATAGTTCACTTCGAATTATTTTATTTTTATAATCAATATAATACATTAGCACCCAACACCAAGTATCGGTAGTAGCTTGTGTCGTTAGCATATCTCCATGTAATTGGGCATTGGCGATTCTTGAAAACATGCTCCCCTTAGGGTTTCGGTTTCGAGCAATTTTCTCAGTTTTCAAACTCGCTGAATTAGACGGAACTTGGTTTTTCAATCCAACACATGCATTACCTGTCATAAAACTAATTAGAATTCCAAGCTTTTCATTGTGAACCCATTCTGAGTTTCCTTGGGTATATTTTAAATAACCCATTGATAACAAGCGCTCTCTTAAAAAAGCTGTTCCTTCAGCAAAATTTCTATAACCACCATAAATTTTAGGATGATTGTTTGTAGTTTCATTACGAGCTGAGAAGCTATCCTCTATAACTCCAAGCAAGATTTTCGGGTCAAACCCAAAAACTTCTTTGATTCTATTCTTAGCTTGAAATGGATCATCTATTGTTAAATATAATGGTTGCATAAAGTTCGATCTAGTAAATTATCATTTGCTTAGCATACATAGATTTTGGTAGTAAAAATAGAAATAAACATAGTTTTTGGTGTAAAAAATAGAAATTAAATTGTTTCAAGATGTATACAGTTAGGAATTAATATTGATATCTAGAATATATGAATTGAAACTGAATTTTGAATAATTAATGGAGAGGGAAAAGTATTATGAATTAAACAGTTAAAAATTTACTTTCGCATTTTTACACCAATTTTACGCCACAATATTTTTACATTAAACTAAATTATTGATAATAAATATTTAATTTTATTTGTATGTCCAATCCATCATTGGCGCCACGCTGATTCGAGGTGCGAGTTTATTTTCAGTAGAATTGATTACGGTCATCAAACATCAGGCCTTGGCAAACAAAGATGGAAATTAGGAGAGAAATTAGATTGCACACATTGAGTCATGTGATGCACCATTGAAACAACGTTTCAAAATTGGGCGCTATATTAGCACAATTTTAAATAGACTTTGTGGCGTGTGAAATTTAAGCAAGAAACTGCTAAGCACTACGTTGTATAGGTCGAGAGCCCCACGGCATAAGTGGGCGCATACAGCCACTTTGGACATAATAATTTTCGGCATCTTGTGGCTTAGCACTTTTGCCAACAAAGGTGCCTGCTTGTAGCAAGAAAGTCTCTTGTTGTAAGACCTGATATAAATCACTATTGCTGATGTAGCCTGCAATGTCTAATTTAGGTTTTTGCAGTTTTAAAATGCGAAACAATTTGAGTTTTAAATCATCTAGGGTCGCAGGCTGTGGCTCTTGGCTAATTTGATGAATGATCGCATCAATATTGGATTTTACTCGGCACAGAAAAAAATAATCATAGATTCCACGATTCTTGCTCTGATCATGTTGGTTCGGCTTATAAATCGCTTTGTGCTGAAGTAGGTCTATTTCCCAGTCTTTGGCTTCTAAATACAACAGATTTCCAAAGTCTTTGGTGGTCTTAATTGAAATATGATGTTCATCATTCACAATAAAATCTGCACAGTCCCAAATACCCTTGCCACTACAGCTAAAATCAATATGTGACAGCTGTTGTACACGAGGGCGCTGCTGACAGTAATAGTAAAAAGCAACTTCGCCTAATTTGCCCCGATAGACATCACGAAAAACCATTAAGTCCGTACGAATTTCTGAACCGCCTGTGCGATAAGCACGATGTTGACCTTGTTTGCCAAAGGTCATTTTCCAACTAAATTCTAAAACTTGCTCTAAAGCTGAAGTAGGTAAAGGAATATTTAAAAGACCAAATTGCTTTGGATGTGTCACTTTAAAACTACTGCCGTGGAAGGTCAGTGCAACAGGTTTAAATCGAGTTTTCATTATTGATATGAAGCTTTTATTTTTATGATTATTGTTAATGCTAGCTAAACTATGAATTAAAATTAAAGCAAAAAATAATTTTTAAGATGAATGGAAAATCAATAAGTTAAATATATTTTGATTAATAAATTGAAAGGTTGACGAAATTTAGCGTGAATTAATAGGAGGTATAGGCTTTGTCGAAAAGACTGGGATTTCTTATATTTGTGAAGATCTGTTAAATAATTTTGGCGAATGGGGTCGGGCTAAATTGAATTGTAAAATTGAGCCATCTCTTAAAAGTGAAGCCTAAGTAAGGGGGGATTGGATTAGGGCTATTTAGAGAAGTATTGAAGGGCACTGAAAGCTGACACAATAGATGTGAAATACTCAGTCATGTTGATTGAGTTCTGTGGATAAATTGTTTAATTTGCAAAAGAAGAATAATAAACAATTTTTTGGGGGAGATTAGACAATGATGTTAGAAGAAATTTTTAAGGACAAAAAAGCAGAAAATAGTGACCAATTTAATTTGCGGATACATCGTGGACTCAGTTGGCTAAAAAAAGCACAGCAATTAGACCAAGAGTTGGACTTACAATTTATTGCTTTATGGGTCTCGTTCAATGCCATTTATGCACAAGATTTGCTGATAAGTCAGGACAAGCAAAGCTTAAGACAGTTTTTACATTTAATTTGCCAAAAAGACCAAGAAGATAAGATCTATAATATTTTATGGGAGAAATATAGCCAGCCCATTCGAGTGCTACTTGATAACCAATATATTTACCAAGGTTTTTGGGACTATCAAAATGAAAAGATTAGCTTAGAGGCCTGTAAAACTGGCTTGGCTGCGGAAAAGCAAAAAGTATTGAATGCTTTGGGGCATAAAGATTCGGTCGATATTTTAATGGTGCTGTTTAACCGCTTATATACTTTGCGTAATCAAATTGTCCATGGCGGGGCAACTTATAACAGTTCGGTGAATCGTTCACAATTAAAGGATGCTTGCCGTATTTTAGAGGTATTACTGCCTGTATTTATTTTAGTACTTTTGGAAAATGCACAAAGTTTAGATTTGGGAAAACCGTTTTATCCAGTGGTGCAAGTCAGCTAAGACAGACCTAGACTGGTGAGAGCATATAACCAAAGCGAGAGGCTATGCCCATGCTTTGGTTTCAGTGAAAACTTAGTGTGTTGTCGCTGGTTGCTTTTGCCCAAGTTGATCCATTAAGGCCATAAGCGATGCACCACATACTAATCCAAACCCTGTTAGGCAAGCCGCTGGCCAGCCACCATGGTGCCATGCATATACCCCTAAAGCCGATCCTCCCGCACCACCAATAAAGTACAGTGTCATATAAATAGAGTTAATGCGTGAGCGTGCATTCGGGTTAAGTTTAAAAATCACATTTTGGTTACAGCTGTGTACCATAGCTAAGCCAAGGTTAATGACTGCATAGCCTAAAGCGTAGCTCATTAGAGATTGGCCACCTAAATACAGCAGTCCCCAACTGATTGCCAATATGCCACAGCCCATCCAAGTGAGGACTAAATTATGTCCACGGTCGGCCCATTTTCCAATCCACTGAGTCGAGAGCGCGCCAAATACGCCCACCAGCGTTAAGATTCCCACCCACACATCAGGTAGTGAAAAAGGCGGTGCAGTGAGTAGCATGGCAATCGTGGAAAATAAAATACTCATCGAGGCAAAAGCACAGCCACCAATGAGGGAGCGGTAGACCAAGCGACGCTCTTGGCGCAGTAGCTGTGCCATAGATGCAAAAATTTGTGCATATCTAAGTGTACTGGTATTGACCATAGGCAATTGACGATTAAGTAGCACTGCAAGTACCAGCATGAGCACAGCGCTTACAACATAGATAATATTCCAATGCCATAAATTAGATAAAAGCCCAGCCAAACTGGTCGATAGTAAAATCCCCACCAATAAGCCACTCATTAGAAAGCCAACAGTTTCACCTGTTTTTTCAGGGCGTACCGCAAGGGTGACCAGTGGAATAAGAACTTGTGCCGCCACAGAAAATAAACCAGTAATAATGGTGCCAATCCATAGCATCGTTAAGCTATTCGAAAGTGCACAAATACTTAGACCTACTGCTGCGCCAAACATAAGTAAGGGAATAAATTTGCTTTTATTGACAATATCCCCCAAAGGTACAATAAACAGTAACCCTAAGGCATAAGACACTTGGGCAAAAGTGACCGTAAGCGCCACTTGTGATTGCGCTACTTGAAAGCTTTGTTGAATCGAGGCGATTAACGGTTGGCAATAATAATTGGCACCCGCACATAGACCACATGCAATTGCCATAAGCCAAAGTAGGGTTTTATTTTGGCTAATATCAACGTTGGGGTTCATAGATTTCCTTACGTGTGGTTAAGCGCAGTAGGCGGTGGCTTCAATTTCGATTTGCATGTCGGGAAGTGCCAAGCATGGTACGGGAATCAGTGTGCAGGCTGGCAATGCATGTGCTTGCCATAGTGCTTTTAGGTGCTGAATAATCAACTGATGTTTGAGTTGATCATATTGGCAGACCAAAATTCTTAACATCGCAATATCATATAGCGTGGCCTTTGCAGCCTCTAAAGCCAATTGCACATTATGCATGGCTTGCGCCAACTGTATTGTAAAGTCAGTTGCCAAAGTTTGGTCGCGCTGTTCGCCTCCTTGACCTGAAATATGCACAATACGATTCAACTGATGAATGTTGACTTGCGCAATGTGGCTATAAGCAAACGGAGTGGGATTATACAGCGTATCTGGGTTCATGAGGTGGATGACTGAGTGCAGGTTTTGTTGCATCGCAATTTCCTTAGCGCTTAAAGTCTTGCTAGTATCAAAGCTCAAGTTAACTTGAGGTCAAGAATAAATATGCAAGAATCTAAACAGCAATGGCTGAGTATTGGTCAGCTTGCTGAGCGTAGTGGTGTCAGCGTACCTACTGTTCGCTTTTATGAAGAAAAACAACTTATTTGGAGTACAAGAACCACAGGAAATCAACGTCGTTATCAACGTGCAATGTTACGCCGTATTGCAATTATTAAAATTGCTCAGCAAGTTGGAATTAGCCTACAACAGGTTTATGAAGCTTTTGAGGTTTTGCCAAAGCATCAAGTGGCATCTAAGGCAGATTGGCAACAGATGTCACAGCGTTGGCAACAGCAATTAGATGCGCAAATTATGTATTTATTACAGTTACGCCAGCAGTTGGATTCTTGCATCGGTTGTGGTTGCCTATCTTTACAACAATGTCCATTGCGTAACCCTGATGACCAACTATCCCAGCAATCGGCTGGCGCACATTTTCAGCACATCTTGATGCATTTAGAACGCTTTACTGAATCTGGGATTGATCATGATTCAACATCCTAATATGCATGGTGTTCGAGCACCGTCATGAGGCGAATGATTAATGTTATTTTTTGGATAGACTAATCATCAACACACCCACGATATTGAGCAAACAGCCCAGCCACTGTATAGAATTTAGGTGTTCATCTAAAAAGGCTACTGCCAATAAAATCGTTAAGATTGGACCTATGGATGCAATCATGGCGGAGTGGCCAGGACCTAATCGAACAATGCTTTGCATCATCAGTACCGTTGGGAGTACAGTCACAAATAGCCCAATGGCAATCCCATAGCCCCAGACTGCGGGTGGCAGATTTTGAATGAGTTGTATTGGTGCTGGTACCAATAAAACATAATGAATGAGCGTGCCTAAGCAGGTAATGCTTAACGCTAAGGCATTAAAATGCCATGAGCCAAATTTGGTTATCATTTTAGGGGTAAGCAGTAAATAAGAGGCAAAGGCCACGGCACTGGCAAAAACAAAGCTCGCGCCAATCCAAAAATTACCATCCTGCGGCGTATTACTTTGTTCTTGTAGCATGACGAGTACGGTACCACCGTAACTTAATAGGATCGCAAGGTAAGTTTTGGTGCTGAGTTTTTGCTTATAAATAACACTAGATGCTAGAACTGTCAGGGTAGGATATAAAAACAAAATAATTCGTTCCAGCGAAGCACTAATGTACATCAGACCCATGAAGTCTAACCAACTCGCAAGATAGTAGCCAAGTAAACCTGCAAGGATAAGCATGCCCCAATCACGAGCTGTTAGATCTTGGTAAGAGCGACGGCTAAACCAACACATGATCAAGAAAAAGGGCAAAGCACTGCCCATGCGGAGTGCCATTAATACGGTGGCATCCACCAGAGGGGATAATGCATAAGCTTGCTTAATAAATATAGCTTTAGTGCTAAATAAAAAAGCGGCACAAATAGCACAAAGTGCGCCCATTTGACGTGGGGATAGACTGAGCGTAGGCATGGCGATGCAATGGCTGGGAGAGAAAAGAATATAAGATGATTATAAGAAAATTACAGACAAAGATTAAATGCAAAAAAATGAATGGGCACGATACCCAAATGGAATGCTTCATTTGGAATGGGCATAGCTCAGCACAGGAATTCTGAGTTGACGAATTGTGTGAAATATCAAATTTAATACGATGGCGGTAAAAAATGATTGTTTGGCCTTGAAATACATCAATTTTTTCATAACGCACCAATATTGTGCATAAAAGAGCCAAATTCGCCAAATTGTGAGGTGTTCATCATGGTGCAAAATGTCGCAGAAATTATTTTTTTAGCAAAAAATGCGATCTATAGACTTAAGGCGAATGCCATAAATGGCATAATTTAAGGGGAAATGCTGTCGATCACGCCAATTTAATCAAAGAATTTATGTGGGGTGATAATTGTACAAGTCTTTCAAAAACAGCTTAATTTATTTGAGTTTAAAAATCCTAAAATTTGTCAGCAAGGTCAACTGTTGTTTTTGGGATATTTAAAATAGGTTGCTATGTATGGCATTTAAAGGCTTTCACAACTAAAAATATAAATATCAAACGAATGTTTTTTTGTCATTTAGATCAATAAGCAATAAGTTGAGATTTAAATTAGCTTAATAAAACTTAAAAACAGCATTATTTTGTATAAAAAAGATTCATACCATTAAAAATAAAAATGAATAACTGCTTTATCGCATCATATTTTTTATGAATCACCAGTTCAAAATATGGGTATTTATTAACTAAATATTGGGTGGTAATTTAAAAAAGTTCCATTAGAATCCAAAAATTCAACAAAAGAACATCCTGAGGGGAAGCATCGTTTTTACGATGTTTACTTAAGAAAAATTAGCTTGAGGAACGCTCATGCAGATCGGAATTCCAGCCGAAACTGTTGTCGGTGAACATCGCGTCGCTGCGACGCCAGAGACAGTAAAGAAGTTGATCAGCGCTGGTCATAATGTCGTTATTGAACGTGGAGCAGGTGTAAACGCTGCTTATATCGATAGTGCTTATGAACAGGTTGGTGCCAAAATTACAGATGATGCCTATACCGGCAGTCAAATTATTTTGAAAGTACGTGCGCCGAAGGGTGACGAAATTCAAAAGCTTGCGCCAAATACCGCAGTCATTGCAATGTTTGACCCATACCGTAATCCGGAGTTGGACCAATTTGCTGCACAGCAAGTGTCTGCATTTGCGTTGGAGCTATTGCCACGTACTTTATCTCGTGCGCAAAACATGGACGTACTTTCATCTCAAGCCAACTTGTCAGGTTATAAATCTGTATTGTTAGCTGCTGCTGAATATCAACGTATGTTCCCTATGCTCATGACTGCAGCGGGTACAGTAAAACCAGCACGTGTAGTGATTATGGGTGTGGGTGTTGCCGGCTTGCAAGCGATTGCAACAGCAAAACGTTTAGGTGCAGTTGTAGAAGCAACAGATTTACGTCCAACGGCACGTGATCAAGTTGAATCACTTGGCGGTAAATGGTTAGACGTACCAATGTCACCAGAAGAACAGCAAAAAGCGGCAGATGCTGCGAAGAATGGTTATGGTTGGATGCCGGGTGAAGAATACATCCGTGATCAAGCGATTATTGTTGATAAAGCTGTATCAAATGCGGACATCGTGATTACGACTGCCTTATTACCAGGCCGTGATGCACCACGTTTAATCAAAGCAGAAACAGTTGCCAAAATGAAACCAGGCTCAATCATTTTAGATATGGCGGTTGAAACTGGCGGTAACGTTGAAGGTTCTGTGTGTGGTGAAAATGTGATGACTGCTAACGGTGTAAAAATCTTAGGCATTCCAAATATTCCTTCTACAGTTTCGACTGAAGCTTCGGCACTGTATGCACGCAACGTTTTGAATTTCTTAGACACATTATTTGATGCTGAGAAAAACTTCGCGATTAATCCAGAAGAAGAAATTCAAAAAGCCCTATTGGTCACTCACAGCGGTCAAGTGCTGTTGAAGCGCGGCTAAGGAGACTTGTCATGGTTGAAACGATTACGATTTTTGTCCTCGCTATCTTCGTAGGTTACTACGTTGTTTGGGGTGTAACGCCGGCTTTACATACGCCTTTAATGGCAGTAACCAATGCGTTGTCTTCAATTATTATTGTAGGTGCAATGCTACAAACCGTAGGTATTCCTGGGGTATTAGAAGCAAGCGTACAATTCCAAAGCGTGAACGTAGTGAGCGTATTGGGTGCAGTAGCAGTATTTTTGGCAAGTATTAACATTTTTGGTGGCTTCGCAGTAACTGCACGTATGCTCGAAATGTTTAAGCCAAAACAAAAGAAAAAAGAGGGCTAATCCATGGAATTCATTAAAGAATATGCGGATTGGTTCTACCTTGTTGGTGCGGTCCTTTTCATTCTCACTTTACGCGGTCTATCTGGCCCGAAAACTGCAATCGCAGGTAACCGCTACGGTATGATCGCTATGGCGATTGCCGTGATTACCACATTCTTTGTAGCAGATCATCCTGTAGTTTGGATGATTGGTGGCGCGATGGTTTTGGGTGCAGTCGTGGGTATTGCACGTGCACGTACAGTTCCAATGACGCAAATGCCTGAAACTGTTGCATTGATGCACTCATTGGTGGGTTTAGCTGCGGTATTGATTGCGATAGCAGCCATTTTGCATAACAACCAGTTAACTGCTTTATTTGCAGAAAACGAAGCGGCGTTAACAGCTGCTGGCGTACAGCATGCGCACATGAGTAGTGTTCATTTATTTGAATTGTTTGTGGGCTGTTTTGTAGGCGCGATTACCTTTACTGCATCTGTATTTGCTTATGGTAAATTGGCTGCCAAAAAATGGGCAAAAACCATTTCAGGCGGTTGGGTAAAACCAGTACAAGCATTGTTGTTTATTGCAATGTTGGCATGTGGTGTTTACTTCTTTACGACGGGTAACATGAATGCATTCTGGGCAATGACTGCACTTGCACTTGCGTTTGGTTGGGTATGGATTGCGCCAGTGGGTGGCGGTGACATGCCAGTGGTCGTTTCACTACTGAACTCTTTCTCAGGTTGGGCTGCAGCAGGTATTGGTTTCACACTTGAAAACAACATGCTGATTGTTGCGGGTTCACTTGTAGGTTCATCTGGTGCGATTCTGTCTTACATTATGTGTAAAGCTATGAACCGTTCAATCATCAACGTTTTGTTTGGTGGTGCAATGGGTGGTGCAGCAGTTGCATCTGCAGACAAAGGTGAGCAAGTTCAACGTAATTACCGTTCAGGTTCGGCAGACGATGCTGGTTTCTTAATGTCAAATGCGGACAGCGTTGTGATCGTACCAGGTTATGGTATGGCGCAAGGTCGTGCTCAAAACGCAGTGAAAGAATTGTGTGAAATCTTAAAAGAACAAGGTGTAACGGTTCGTTTTGCGATTCACCCAGTTGCGGGTCGTATGCCAGGTCACATGAACGTACTTTTAGCTGAAGCGGACGTTGCGTATGAAGACATCTTAGAGATGGACGAAATCAACTCAGACTTCCCAGCAACAGACGTTGTACTTGTGATTGGTGCGAATGACGTTGTAAACCCTGCAGCCAAAGATGATCCAACATCGCCAATTTACGGTATGCCAATTCTTGAAGCACATAAAGCACGTACGATCATGGTGATCAAACGTTCTATGGCAACAGGTTATGCAGGCCTAGATAATGACTTGTTCTATAACGACAAGACTATGATGATCTTTGGTGATGCGAAGAAAGTTGTAGAAGATATGACAAAAGCAATCAATGGTGGCGGTCATTAAGACTCAAACTTTTGATGAGAAACCGCCTTCGGGCGGTTTTTTATGGAAAATGAAAAAAGATAGCTATGCTGTAATGCGCAAAAATTGCTACATATTGAGAGATTATTCTCTAAAACTGGTCGCAAGCTGACAATTTTTTGTAGGCAAATGGGGGAGTGTTATAAGCAAAGCCTGATGATTGCTATGTTTTATATTGTTGGCATTTTTCTTGCAAAACTATAAGTAATAAGCAGTTTATAACCGTAGTGAAAGGCATGTTTATTGATTTGAGCAGGGGGACGCTATGAGTACAGAACGATTAAATATTGAGAACCGCAGATCTGCAATTGCCAGCAGCTTAGAGCCTTATATCAGTAGTGTAGCTTTAGAAGAAGCATTAAGTCTTTGGGAGCAACGTTATAGCAATCAGCCGGTATATGCATTGAATCATTTTTTAAATGATGTTTGTGAAACAGATGATTTGAAGCACTGCCGTCGCCATATTATGCGTCAAATGTTGCGGGCTTTGACCAGTTTAGAACAGCGTGAGTGGTAAATATTATAGGCAATAAAAAAGCGGTCTATTGACCGCTTTTTTATTGATAAAGATGTTATGCCACAGACTCAGGTGCTGTGCGCCATAAGCTTTCTAAATCATAGAATTTGCGTGCTGTAGGAAGCATAACATGAACAACGACAAAGCCGAGGTCAATCAAGATCCACTCTGCATCACGCTCGCCTTCAACACCAATCGGGCGGAAGCCAGCTTTACGTGCTTCTTCAGCAACGTTGTTTGCAAGGGATTTGAGATGACGTGTTGATGTACCGCATGCAATCACGATTGCATCTGCAACGTTGCTGATCGCGCTAACATCAATTTCGACGATTTCTTTCGCTTTTACATCTTCGAGAGCTTCACGTACCACTTCTAAGCAAGCTTGTACGTCTTTTTTTGAACTTAATGCAGGTTCTTGAAAGTTTGAAGCGCCGGGCGATGGTTCTAAATTCATGGAGGGTATGGTTTCCAGACAATTATTCATCATCTAATATAGCGGTTTTGGTGCTGAATTTCAAATCAGCACCTTGATCTCTTCAGTTTATTGATGAGAAGTATTTGTCTTTCCACGCAAAAGAATTTTGTGACAAATTTTGTGGGCGATATTCGGCAGCACTGAAACCTGTATATTGGCTGTGTTTGAGCCAATCAAAAATGACTGCATAATCAATGTTTCCTGTGTCAGGTTCATGTCGACCTGGATTGTCTGCAAATTGAATATGACCAATCGCATCGATATTTTCTTGTAGGCTTTCCAATAAATTTTCGCCCATCATGGCCATGTGGTAGCAGTCAAATTGCATTTTTAAGGCAGGGTGACGTACAGCCTCAAGCATTTCCTGTGCTTGAGCAATGTTTTGCACCAAAAAGCGGGGCATATCGGTGCCGTTGATCATTTCAAATACTGGTTGAATATCGTGATCACTGCACATGTGGCATGCCAGTTTTAAATTGGTCGCCAAGGTTTTTAAGCAGGGTAGTAAATCTGCATCTAGGGGTTGTTTACCCGCAAGGATATTAATGCTAGGTACTTGTAATGCTTTGGCATAGCGAATGGCTTTTTCTAAACCATGATGAAATTCAATTTCTTGACCTGGAATACCAGCAAGGCCATTGCCACCAGTCATCAAGTCACCTGCAGGCGCATTAATCAAACATAGGCTTAAGTCATGTATGGTGAGTTGGGTTTGAATTTGCTCAATACTTAGCTCATATGGAAATTGGATTTCAATATGATCGAAACCATGAGCACGTGCCAGCGCAAAGCGCTCAAGCAAGGGCACTTCGGTAAAAATCATGGACAGATTAACGGCCAATTTAATCATGGTTGGCACCCTCTGAAATTAAGCGAAAAATGATGACAGCACACAGTTAGTTAGATTTGACCTGTAAACGTATGGTAGATAAGTCTGCCTCGGCATAACCATTGGCTTGATGTTGTTGTAATTGATCAAGGGCTTGTATGGCAACAGGAATATGCAATTGATATGAAGCTGCCAGCTTTAAGGCATTGTTTAGGTCTTTAGATAAAGTTTGTACTTTCCATTGCACGGGTTCAAAGCTTTGGCTCGCCATACGAGGTGTGAGGATCTGGAAAGGTTTTGAGTCAGCAAACCCACCTGCCAAAGCAGGTGCGAGAAGTGTTGTGTCGACACCCGCGTGTTCGGCCAGTGCAACAGCTTCTGCAATGAGGGTGCTGTTGGCTGCGACGATGAGCTGATTACAAATTTTTGTGGCTTGGCCTGCGCCTGTTTCTCCCATGCGGGTAACACGCTGTGATAACACATTATAAATCAGTTCTAGGCGTTGAATGCTTGGTGCATCACCACCTGCAAAAATAACCAGAGTGCCAAGTTCGGCACCAGCTGTTCCACCAGAGACAGGGCAGTCAATCCAATTGACGCCTTGTTGCTGTGCTGCTTGAGCAAGTTGCTTTGTACATTCTACGGATAGACTTGAAAAATCTGCAATAATTTGCCCTTTGCTTAAGTGTGGTTGAATTAAGCTAAAGACATTTTGCACAGCATGATCATCGGCCAAACAGGTTAAAATGGCAGGATATTGGCCAAGTTGGCTCAAATCGAGTGCAGTTGCACCTTGTTCAATCAGGGCATCACAAGCACTCGGACTACGATTCCAAACTGCGACTGCAAAGCCAGCTTGCAAGAGACGAGTTGCCATACGGCTTCCCATGAGTCCCATGCCCAAAAATGCAATTTTAGTTTGAAGGTCGAAGTTCATGCGTGTTCCATTAGATGATCATACTGTTTTAAGCTTAGCGGAATTGGCGCGGTAAAAATTGAACTTCAGGGTTCTTGTCTTTTTTACGTGCCAGTTTGCTGTTTTTGCCGAGCAATAATTTAAGTTGCCAAATTTTTTCTAAACGTAAAGATTTACTTGGTTGATGTTCCATAGCATCTAGTACACGTTTGGCTGCGGTTAAGGCATCAGGTGAGCGGCCAAGCATCTCTTCAGCGAGTGTTTGAGCTTGTTGAAGCGGTGTTGCATTGAGATGCGTGACCAAACCAATATCTTTGGCATAGTTGGCGTCAAAAATACGGGCAGTAAGTGTCAATTCTTTCGCCAAATCTAAGCCAATAATGCCTTTAAGCGAACGGCTGAGCCCCATATCTGGAACCAAACCCCAGCGACTTTCCATAATCGACATTTGTGTTTCTGGATGTGCAATACGAATATCGGCAGCCAGAGCAAGTTGCATACCTGCACCAAAGCAATAGCCTTCAATCGCGGCAATCACTGGAACAGGCAGTTCTTGCCAAATCAAAAATGCTTTTTGAAAAAGACTTTGACCAGGGCGGATCAGTTCCCATGCAGCATAAGCGGTGTTTTTCGGGTTGTTTAAATCACTTAAATCAATGCCTGCACTAAATACTTGTGCTTCGCCAGTTAAAATCACACAGCGAATCGTACGGTCTTTTTTAATACGATTGGCAATGTTTACCAGCTCTTTGAGCAGGGCAAAACTCATGGCATTGCGTTTATCTGGGCGATTTAGGCTAACGGTTGCAATGCCGTTGTTATTTTCAAATTTGACCAAAGCCATGTTGTACACTCTTTTTGTTTCTTTGCGACGAGCATAGCATGAGCTTATCTTGCATGCATGACAGCTCAGTCATCCTTCTATTTAAATCGGGCATGACGACCTGTTTAAGTATTGTGCTGACTTAAAATATGTTGGGCTGCCAGTTCAACTTGCGCAATGATGGCTTTCATTTCATCAAAGCGTTTGTGGACTTCTTGAATGAAGGCATCATCGGCTCTGCGGCGTTCTTTACGTAAGGTTGAAACAAATTGCTCAAAGCTACCCGTAACATTTTGCAAATTGGGTGTGCCGACATAGCGAGTTGCACCGTATAAACGATGGAGCACATGTTCGAGTTGTGGGAAATCTTCAAGCTCAATCAGCTGTTCAATTTCATTCACTTCTATTTCGAAACTGTCAGTAAGCATTTTGAGCAAATCGACCGCCAAGTCCTCTTTATTGGCCGCTAGCATAAGACATTGTTGCCAATCTAAAATATTGCTGTCGAGTGAATCAATAACAGCAGTACGTTCTACAGCAACAGGCTTTTTAAAGTTTTCAGCGGTCCAATGGGTCAAGATTTGAATAATCTGTTCCATTTGGATCGGTTTAGTCACGTAATCATCCATACCACTTTGCAACAGCTTTTGCTTTTCATCCGAAAGTGCATGTGCCGTGAGCGCAATAATCGGCAGACGTTTTTGTTCTTCTTTGGTGGATTCTAATGAACGCAGCGCACGCGTGGTATCAATGCCAGACATTACGGGCATTTGAATATCCATGAAGACCAAATCAAAATCTTTGAGCCCTTGCGCATGGCGAGATTGAATAATATCTAAGGCTTCTTGACCGCTGAGTGCTTTGGTGGTGGTCACGTTAAGTTCAGATAAGAGCGCCTCTAATACAATCAAGTTGGGTAGATGGTCATCGACCGCTAAGATATGTAAGCCTTGGCCATCAAAGTTATCCATGGCGTCATGTTCAAACAAGGGCTCATTACCCAACAATTGTGCCAATGCACTACGACTCAGCGGTTGATGTAATGGACGAGCACGGTATTCATTTAGCATGCTTGGATCGAGTAGCATTTGATAGCCATAAATCGCCAAATTGCCGTGATAACGTGAGCGAATTTCTTTGAGCATGGCTTCGGTATCGCCACTATGGTCTAAAATGAGCCAAGTATTTTCAGCATGTTCAAACTGATTTAGACGGCTAAATAAATCTAAAATCGACTGTGCTTCGACGTGTTGTACAGCATAATCTTCAAGGTAGTGGCGTAGTACATTGGCTGTAGCAGGATGTGCTAAATATGATACCACAGTTAAATGTTCAAATTGTGGATGGATGACTTCTTCATCTTCATTCACGCTAAACATTGCGGTAAACCAAAAGGTTGACCCTTTTTCGGTCGGTGCACGTTCTTGGTTGTCTTCAAAGCCAATTTGACCATGCATGAGGTTGACCAATTGTTTAGAAATTGCCAAACCAAGACCTGTACCGCCAAATTGACGTGTAACGGAGGCATCACCTTGTGAGAAGGATTCAAACAGCTTTTTACGGTCTGTGCCACTTAGGCCAATACCACTGTCTTGTACGCTAAAATGAAGTAGGCACTGGCCAATATCATCATGTTCCATTCGCACACGAACAATAATTTCACCATCAGGGGTGAACTTAATCGCATTAGAAATTAAATTGGTCAAAATTTGTTTAAAACGTAAGGCATCACCAATCACATGCACGGGCACGTTGTCCGCATAGTAAAAGGTCATATCAATATGCTTTTGTGCCGCTAAAGGCGAAAGCATGTCCATAACATCAAAAACGGCTTCTTCTAGATCAAAAGGTGCAGTTTCGAGTTCGAGTTTTCCGGCATCAATTTTAGAAAAATCTAATACATCGTTAATGAGTGCCAGCAAATGTGCAGAAGATTTGCGAATGGTTTGTAAATATAAGTTTTGTTCATTGCTCAAATTACCTTGGCGCAGTAACAGATGAATAAAGCCATCAATACTGTTTAAGGGTGTTCTGAGTTCATGGGAAATATTGGCTAAAAAAACCGATTTAGATTGATTGGCATGAATCGCTTGGTCGCGTGCTTGACGGTAAGTGATATTTTGCACTTCTAAAGTATCGAGCGTACGGCGTAAATCGTCTTCGGTTTGTTCTGTATGTTCGCGTAATTCTAAAAAACTAAAATGCAGACGATTGACCACGTTGGCAATGTCACGCTGTAAAAGGCGAAGCTCACCTGTACTGTTAATAATCATGTGCTGATCTAAGGTGTCAGCATTGAGGCGTTGTAATTGCATACGAATTTCGTACATCGGTGCAATCCAGCGACGCGAATAGAAATTGAGGCATAACAATAATAAAAGTAGGGTCAGTAAACCTGTTGCGACCAACACCATCAGCACGCGATAGTGTGCAATTTCTAGAGGTTGGTTGTCGAGCTCAATCACCAGCCAGTAAGGCGTATTCATTTCATCATGAATTTGTGTGGCATACACATTACTGTGATTTAAACGAATAGGCCCAATAAACTCTGATTTTTTGTTCTCTGCAAGCTTTGGCCATGGCGCATCATCTTGGAAGCCAAAACTAATTCTATTTTTTTCTTGGCTGTCTAAGATTGCAGCACGAATCAAATGTTTTTCGCTAAACATATTTTGCATGGCATTTCGTGCTTGATCGAATTGCCATGGATATTGTGCCAATAAGTTGAGCGCATCTTCGGATGCAGGCTGAAAACGCGTCAAAATCGCAATCGCCATTTGGCGTTGTTGTGCTTTGGCGGCATTGGAAGTTTCGCTAATGACCAAGGTTGCACCCACACATGCCAAAATTGTAATGGGCACAAAAATTAACGCAATGAGCTGTCCATAGGCATGATTTAAGTGTAGGCGTTTAAAAAGCTTTTTGTTGATATTTGACATGATTCAAGCAGTTTATTCCTTATGCACTGCATATTAGCATGCTTTATTTGAAACTGACTGCGCTTTAATCACTTTCACGAAAAAGCCCTGCAAATGGGTGCAGGCGCAGTCATTTTTTCATACAATAGGCGCACCTCGATATAGGTACAAATAATGAGTAATACAACCCCTGATTTCCAAGCAGACGATTTTTTGTTAGACCATTATGTCGGAAAGACTCCGTTGGTGCGTTTACAGCGTCTGGCATGTCACACTCAAGCAACTGTATTGGCCAAGTTAGAAGGCAATAACCCAGCAGGTTCAGTCAAAGACCGTCCAGCATATAATATGATTATGCAAGCTGAAAAGCGTGGACAGATCAAGCCGGGTGATACGTTAATTGAAGCGACAAGCGGAAATACAGGTATTGCATTGGCAATGGTTGCTGCCATGCGTGGTTATAAGATGAAGCTGATTATGCCAGCCAACTCAAGCCAAGAACGAAAAGACGCGATGCGTGCCTACGGTGCAGAATTAATTGAATCTGCAAGCATGGAAGAAGCGCGTGATATGGCCGCGCAAATGCAAGCAGACGGCGTGGGCTTGGTTCTTAATCAATTTGGTAACCCAGATAATTCAGAAGCACATTACCTGACCACTGGCCCAGAAATTTGGGAGCAAACAGGCGGTAAAATTACTCACTTTGTGAGCGCGATGGGCACCACAGGCACCATCATGGGGATTTCAAAATACCTCAAAGAACAAAATCCAGAGATTCAAATTGTTGGCTTACAGCCTTCTGAAGGTTCAAATATTGCAGGTATTCGCCGCTGGCCTACAGAATACTTGCCGACGATTTTTGATCCGAGTCGTGTCGACCGTATTATGGATATTCCGCAAATTGAAGCTGAAAAAACTGCCCGTAAAATGGCACGTGTTGAAGGCATTAGTGCAGGTACATCTTCAGGTGGTGCAGTATGGGCATCAGTGAAATTGGCTGAAGAGAATCCAGATGCTGTGATTGTTTGCATTATCTGTGACCGTGGCGATCGCTATTTATCTACAGGTTTATTCTCTGTGGTTGATGCTGAATAATTTCGGGGTTGAAGAGTCTTTATGCGTTTACCTATTTTAACTTTCGATATTGAAACTTTGACTGATTTAAAATCAGGTGCGCATTTATACGGACTCGATTTACCCGAAGCCGATTTAGACGCGGCTTTGGCAAAGTTAAGACGCCAAGAAAGTGGTACAGACTTTCAGCGTTTGGCTTTGCATGAAATTGTCTGTATTTCAGGTTTTTGGTTAGATGAAAATGGCATGAAACTGTTTTCATTTAGCCGTGAAAACTATAGTGAAGCTGAAATTTTAAAGCGCTTTTTATCTATTTTTGATAAACGCCAACCGACATTGGTAAGTTGGAATGGCTCGCAATTTGATGTCCCCGTGATTTTATTTCGTGCGATGTATCATGGTCTATCTGCGCCAAGTTTATTTGATCAGGGCGAGATTGATTCACAAAAGCGTTATAATAACTACCAAAATCGCTATCACCACCGTCATGTCGATTTAATGGATGTCATGGCGATGTTTAATGGTCGTCATTTTCAAAAGCTGGATGACATTGCACATTTATTGGGTTTTCCTGGTAAGCGTGGTGATGGGGCATATCATGTGCCTGAATATGTCCGTACTGAACAGTGGCAACAGCTGACCAGCTATTGCGAAGGTGATGTGCTCAATACATGGTTGATTTATTTGCGCTGGCAATTGTTGAAGGGGCAAATTTTAGCCTCCGATCATCAACACTTGGTGCAATCGACCATTCAGTATTTAGCGACACAGCCACAACAGGCTGAATTTTTAGCGGTTTGGCGAGAAAATTCGAAACAAACCGATTTTACCCAATTTGATTTCCCATCTTCCACACATTAGGTTCACATGAAATACAAAGCCAAGTCCCCAAAAGCACCAGCACTAAGCTATATTTTTCAAGTTGAGTCGCTGTCACATGAGGGGCGTGGCATTGCTCATTATGGTTCACACCCTGAGCATCCGATTGAAAAACAGGGTAAAAAAGTTTTTATTCGTTATGCTTTACCTGGTGAAACTGTACGCGCAGTGATTACTCATACCGCAAAGCGTTTAGAAGAAGCGGATAGTCTAGAGCTTCTGAGTGCAGCCTCTACAATGCGTGTGCCTGCGCCGTGTCCGCACTTTGGGATTTGTGGTGGTTGTAATATGCAACACATTCACCCAGACGAACAAATTCGTTTAAAGCAAGATGTACTAAAATCACATTTAACCCATTTTGCAGGATTAAGCCCGAAAGAATGGCTTTCGCCTTTACGCTCAGGTCGTGAGGACTATCGCTGTAAAGCACGTATTGGTGTGCGCTATTTGCCTCATAAAGATAAATTGGTGGTGGGTTTTCGTGAAAATGCCAGCAATAAATTGACTTCTATTGACCGATGTATGGTCTTAGATCAGCAATTTGGTTCGATTACACGTTTAAAACAATTACTCCAAAGTCTAAAAGGCAAAGCTGACATCGGTCATGTAGAATTAGCGATGGGGGATGCTGAAGTTGCTTTGCTGATTCGTCATACCGATAAATTATGTGACGCAGATGTCAACGAATTACGAAAATTTACGTTACAGAAACAGTGGCAACTTTATTTACAAGCAGCAGGGCCTGAAAGCTTAGTTCGAGAGGACGGCCAAGGGACTGAAATGCGTTTGCATTACAGATTAGAAGAATTTGATACGACTTTTGCCTTTAGTCCATTAGATTTTACTCAAGTAAATTCAAGTGTTAACCCGAAAATGGTGAAGCTGGCATGTGATTTGCTTCAATTGAAGCCAGGTGAGCGTGTTTTGGATTTATTTTGTGGTTTGGGTAATTTCTCTTTACCTTTGGCGCGCTGTGTTGGTGCACAAGGTGAAGTGGTAGCGGTTGAGGGAAGTGAAGAAATGGTCGCTCGAGGTACAGAAAATGCAAAAAACAATGCAATTTCTTGGTTGAGCTTCTATTCACAAGATTTAACAAAAGATTTTTCGCATCAAACTTGGGCAAATCAGGGATTTGATGCATTATTGATTGATCCTCCACGCTCAGGTGCAGAAGAGGTTATGCATTATCTGCCCAAGTTTGGTGCAAAAAGAATAGTTTATGTCTCATGTAATCCCGCAACACTCGCACGCGATGCAGGTGTGTTAGCACAGCAGGGTTATCAGCTGAGCCGGGCAGGTGTTATGGATATGTTTACGCATACTGGGCACGTAGAGTCTATCGCGTTATTTGAACAGATTGAACCAACCACTCAGATTGACGATGTAAGAAGTGATGAAGAGTAAAAAAATAGGAGTAGGGTATGGTCACAGTACGTGAACAGCTCCCGGGGCGTCTCAATGAGTTGTCTCAGGAAACGACTGTAGAACATGCCGATCAAGCACTACATGATCTAGACGAATGGCTAGATCGTGTGCGTGGCATACTAGATGGTGAATCATTATCACAGCTTGAAGAAGTTGCACATCTAACGCTACAAAAAGAGCTTGAGTCGACGATTCATCATCGTTCCAATACCTTTTATACAGGTATTGAGATGGCTGATATCTTAGCGCATTTACACGTAGACGAAGATACCTTGTCGGCAGCGATGCTTTACCGTGGCGTACGTGAAGGTGTTATGTCGCTGGATGAAGTACATGAAAAATTCGGTGAACAAGTTTTCGCCTTGGTCAAAGGTACTTTGGCCATGGGTAAGCTTTCAGAGCTGATTGAACAAAATAAACGTCTGGAAGATCATTTTAATAATAACCAACGTGAACACTTAACTGGCATTTATAAAATGCTGATTTCCGTGACGGAAGATGTTCGAGTTGTTTTAATTAAGTTGGCAGAACGTACCTATGCTTTACGTGAATTGGCGCATTCTTCAAAAGAGCGTCAGGAACGTGTTGCACGTGAAATTTTAACAATTTACTCGCCATTGGCGCATCGCTTAGGCATTGCTCAGCTCAAATGGGAGCTAGAAGATCTGGCTTTTCGTTATCTGGCACCAGAGCGTTATAAAGAAATTGCGTCCTTATTGAATGAAAAGCGTTTAGAGCGCGAACAATATATTCAATTCGTTACCGATAAATTGCGCCAAGAACTGCTCGATCATGATATCGAAGCGGAAATTAACGGCCGAGTGAAGCACATTTATTCGATTTATCGAAAAATGAAAAGCAAGAACTTGAGTTTTGATCAGCTCTACGACATTCGTGCCGTGCGTGTATTGGTAAAGAGCGTTCCAGAGTGTTATCACACCTTAGGGATTGTTCATCAAATCTGGCGTCATATTCCACATCAATTTGATGACTATATTACCAATCCGAAAGCCAATGGTTACCGTTCATTGCATACGGCTGTGATTGCTGAAAATAAATCACTCGAAGTGCAAATTCGTACCCAAACTATGCACCAAGAAGCTGAATTGGGTGTGTGTTCACACTTTAACTACAAAGAAGGGTCGAAAAACACCGACCATTCTTTTAACCATCGTTTACATTCATTACGTTCGGTTTTAGAACATTATCAAGAACGTAATGATGCTAGTGCACATAAAGATGAAGAAGGTGAAGAAAGTTTTGAGCAAATTCAAGACTTCGAAGGCTTTGAAAAAATTTATGTGTTTAGTCGTGATGGTGACATTAAAGAATTACCTCGTGGCGCAACTGTATTAGACTTTGCTTATCACGTGCATACGCAGGTCGGCAATAAATGTTATGCCGCACGGGTCAATCAGCGTTATGTTCCTCTCACTTACACTTTAAAAACAGGTGAGCAAGTTGAGATCTTAACCAAGAAAGACCGTGAACCAAACCGTGATTGGATTGTCAATTCGCTGGGTTACATTAAAACTGCCCGCGCGCGTGATAAGTTACGTCATTGGTTCCGCCAACAAGATCGAAGTAAGAACTTAGAAGTTGGACGTGAGATTCTAAATAAAGAACTTGCACGTTTGGCGATTCACCCGAAAAGTATTGATCTAAATGACTATTGCAGTCACTTCAATGTCAAAACGGGCGAAGATATTCTGATTGGATTGGTGAGTGGCGATATTAGCCTGCATGCGCTGATTAATCAGGTGAACCGTCACATGCACTTAGATCAGGATGAGCCTGAACTGGTGCTGAAGCCGACATTAAACCCGCGTGCCAGCCATACACTGTCTGCACATGGTATTTTAATTGATGGTTTAGACAATGTAGAGCTACATGTGGCTCAGTGCTGTCAGCCTGTACATGGTGAATCGATTGGGGGCTATATCACACTTAATCGTGGCGTGAGTATTCATAAAGTTGCATGCCCTGACTACATGCGTATGATTCAGCAAGAGCCTGAACGTGCAGTAGAAGCAGATTGGGAAATGCAACCAACGCGTGGTCAAAGCGTACAAATTGTGGTGGAAGCATACGACCGCCGTGGTTTACTGAAAGACTTAACGCAGGTGATTTTCTCAGACCAAATTAACATTCGTCAGGTGAATACCATTTCAGAGTCTGATGGTATTGCCAACATGAAATTGTTAATTGAAGTTAAGGGTTTGGCACAGCTTTCACGTCTACTCGCACGACTTGAGCAGCAGCCTGGCATTATTAGTGCACGACGTTTAGTTCAAGGGAATTAAGCTTCTCATTTAATATAATAGCTTCATAAATTGATGAAAAAACCCGCATGTCAATGCGGGTTTTTTCATGTAATGTATTATCAATGATCATTAAAACAATACATATTGCGATTTATGACGCTTTCAGAACGACGCAGAGATAATCTAAATCAGTGGTTTGAATATTTAATGCAAACGCAGTTTCAAACCGGAAAAGCCATTTGTGAGCATTATGGTTTGAGTGTGGCTGAAGTTTCTCAAATGTTAAATAGCCACCGACCGATTTCACAAAAAACAGCACGCTTGCTTGAGCAGCAATTGCAGTTGGCTGAGGGGGCTTTAGATTTAGAGGAAATGCTTCAATACTGCACTCAGCAGGTACAAGTATCGCAACCTTTACATCATATAAGCATTGGTCAAAAAATTGAGCATTATGCAATGGCGAGTGTGCAAGCGCAGGTTTTCGCTTTGGAAATAAGCTCGGATGTACTCAGCGCAAATGTAGACTTACATGGGAAAAGTTCTAAGGATTTATATCAGATCGGTATTACGGGCTCGGATTATGCCCCCATGTTAAATGCAGGCTGGACGGTGCTGTGTAATCGGGCTTTAGACGCGCAGGCACAGGATTGGGTCTGTGTAAAATTGGTCAATGAGTTATGTTTATTTTTACAGTTTGTACGAACGACCACGACAGAGCATTATTTTCAAAGTTTAGACCAGAAAAAAGCGGTGAGTTTTGCCTGTGCTGATGTGCGACATATCGATCCAATCGTTATGATTTATACACGTTCTGATTGAAATTGGCATAGTAATATTGGCCATTTTTAGGGCTGTAAAATATTTGATAGGATTGCAATAACGCAATAAAAAACCCATCCGAAGATGGGCTTTTTATGTGGTTAGCTCAATTAGTGAGGAATTTCTTCTTCATCAAATTCAGGTTTAACTTGTACGATAAAGTCTTGACGGTTGAGACCACGCCATAAAGCGAAAGCCGTACCAATGTAAATAGATGAGTAAGTACCCACAAATACACCAACAAACATCGCAACAGAGAACCATTTAAGGCCATCACCACCCAAGAACATCATGGCTAAAACAACCAATAATAATGTCATTGAGGTATGAACTGTACGACGTAAAGTTTCAGTTAAGGCAATGTTGATGATCTCAACAGGCTCAGCACCGCGAATCTTACGGAAGTTTTCACGGATACGGTCTGATACCACGATGTTATCGTTAAGAGAGAAACCGATAATGGCCAAAATTGCCGCCAATACTGTTAAGTCGAATGGCCACTGCATGAGGGCAAAAATACCCAGTGTCACGATAATATCGTGAAACAAAGAGAGCACTGCGCCCATTGCAAGTTTGAATTCGAAACGAATCGTGACGTAAACCAGCATTAACAACAGAGCAAGTGCAACAGCACCACCCGAACGTAGATAAAGCTCGTTACCAACTTGGCCACCCACGACATCTACTTTATGCACTTCAGCTTTGTTACCAGGTAACTGTGCTGCTGCTGTAATCTCTTTGGTTAAATCAGCTGCTTCTGCATGTTCTTGTACAGGCATACGGACCATAAGGTCACGGTTTGAGCCTAATGTCTGTACTACAGAGTCTTTGAAGCCAGCCTGAGCAAGTGCAGCTGTTACATCCGTAGCTTGCACAGGCTTGCTATAGTTGAGTTCCGCAGATACACCACCCGTAAAGTCTAAACCGAGGTTTAGACCTTTGGTCGTAATAAAGAAAACACTGGCAACGGTGAGCAGAATTGAAATGATGGCAGCAGGCACTGAAATCTTCATGAACGGAATTACACGTTCATTGTCTGGTCGGCCGTATTTTTTAGGATCCAATTGAGTATTGTCAGTCATGATCGATCTCCTAAATGCTCAGCTTGGTTAAGTTACGTTTTTTGCCATAAATGAGCTGTACGATTGCACGTGTTACTGTAATAGCAGTAAACATTGAGCAAACAATACCAATCATCAGTGTTACGGCGAAACCTTTAATTGGGCCCGTACCGATGGCAAAAAGAATAAATGCAACCAAGAATGTGGTGAGGTTCG
This sequence comes from Acinetobacter cumulans, assembly GCF_003024525.3. GTDB lineage: Bacteria > Pseudomonadota > Gammaproteobacteria > Pseudomonadales > Moraxellaceae > Acinetobacter > Acinetobacter cumulans. The sequence goes on from NZ_CP035934.2 coordinate 629,273, forward strand.
AGTCGAAAATGGTGTTATAGGCACGATCATAGCCGGCCATAATGGCCTGCTTGGGTGAGGCACCCCATTTCATTTCTTCTCGTATTCGCTCACAGATCAACACGTTGGCATCGACGGCCATACCAATGGTAATGACAATACCTGCAATACCTGGGAGGGTGAGGGAAGCACCAATCCATGACATAACTGTCAAGATCATCGCTAAGTTCACCACCAAGGCGAAATTGGCAATTAAACCAAATAGACGGAAGAAGACCACCATCCAAATGGCAACAAGCAAGAAGCCGATTTGTGTAGATAGCACGCCTTTATCAATGTTTTCTTGACCAAGACTTGGACCAATAACACGTTCTTCAACAAAGTACATTGGTGCAGCCAAAGCACCAGCACGTAGCATTAATGCAAGCTCTGCTGCTTCTTGTGGTGATGCTAAACCTGTAATACGGAATTGTGAGCCTAATACCGCTTGAATCGTTGCAGCATTAATCACAACAGATTCAGTATATGGTGTACGAACTTCTGTTTGAACACCTGTAGCAGGATCTGTTACATAGCTAATTTTTTGTTTATTTTCAATAAACAGAACCGCCATACGTTTACCAACGGCAGCGCGTGTTGCCTCAGACATGAGCTTACCGCCCGCAGTATCTAAGGTAATGTTTACTTCAGCACCACCAGTGTCTTGGCTAAAGCCTGAAGAGGCATTTTGTACACGTTCACCCGTAAGAATACGGTTACGGTTCAGTAGTAATTGACGACCACTATCTAAAGACTCATAAGCAAATGCTTCTGTGCCTGGTGGAACTGAGCCTTTTGCTTGACCCGTATACGGATCAATGTATTGATCATTTTGATCAGAGACTAAACGGAACTCGAGGTTTGCAGTACGACCTAAAACACGTTTAGCTTCTGCAGTATCTTGTACGCCTGGTAATTCAACCACAATACGGTTGCTACCTTGGGTTTGCACCAATGCTTCGGCCACACCTAACTCGTTAATACGATTACGGAGTGTGGTTAAGTTTTGGTTTACTGCATAAGATTGAATTTCTTGCTTACGCACATCGGTATACGTCAAACGCAAAGTTGAGCCATTATCAGTGGCAATCGCTTGTTGTGTATATTCGTTACCGTTACGGCGTAGAAAATCCATCACAGCTGAACGGTCGTCATTGTTTGCAAATTGCAAAGTAAGCGAATTATTGTTCAGAGTCAGACTATTGAATTTTAATTTATTGTCACGCAATTGACGGCGCAAATCTGCAGCTGATGTTTCCATACGCTGAGAGATGGCTTTGTTCATGTCAACTTCAAGCAGGAAGTGAACACCGCCACGTAAGTCCAGACCTAACTTCATTGGCTTAGCACCAATTTTTTGTAGCCATTCTGGTGTTGTCGGTGCCAAGTTCAGTGCGACAACATAGTCATCACCTAAACCACGGCGTAGAGCGTCTTTTGCTTTTAATTGTGCTTCACTTGAATCTACACGTAAGAGTGCAGCATTGTTGGTGAAACTATTGTCATGCGATGCAATATTGTCACTTTTTAATATTTGCTCTGCTTTTTGCACGATGCTCTGGTCAATCTGAGTACCGGCTTTGGCACCCGAAATTTGAACGGCAGGTTCATCTGGATACAAACTTGGCAGGGCATATAATGTACTGATCACGAGAACAACGATGATCAGCAGATATTTCCATGCTGGGTAACGCATCTGTTTTCTTCTTAAAATGAAAAAAGCCGTGCAAATGCACGACTGTTTTTTTGATTAAAGGTTGTTTAAAGTGCCTTCAGGTAGAACTGAAATCACGCTTGCACGTTGGATTTTCACTTCGACACCGCGACTCAATTCAACCACTGCAAAATCACCTTCAATTTTAACGATTTTGCCCATGAGGCCACCAGCAAAAACAACTTCACTGCCTAGACCTAAGCTATCAACTAGTGCACGGTGCTCTTTCGCACGTTTAGACTGTGGACGCCAGATCAAGAAGTAAAAAATAGCAACAAACACAGCGATCATGAGCAAGTTTGCCATCATGCTTGGTTGTTGTGCTGCTTCACCAGCTGCGTGAGCGGTAGAAATAAAAAGGCTCATTTGTATTTCCTAAAACGAATAAAATTGTATATCAATTACATGACAATAAATTGGCTTGTTCTGCAATTTACCTTGTCTTTTTCATTAGCGCAAATGCTGAAGGATTAATCTTCAGGACAAGGCGGTACTTCTAGGCCACGGCGGGCATAAAAGTCTTGCACAAATTCATCAAATGTACCGTTGTCGAGTGCGTCGCGCATCATTTCAGTTAAACGCAGGTAATAGCGTAAGTTATGAATGGTGCCGAGCATTGAACCCAACATTTCACCGCATTTCTCTAAATGGAATAAATACGAGCGAGTGAAGTTGGTACATGTGTAGCAATCGCAATATGGGTCAAGTGGACCTTGGTCATGGCGATATTGGCTGTTACGAATACGCACCAAACCATCGGTCACAAAATAATGACCATTACGTGCATTTCGAGTTGGCATTACGCAGTCGAACATATCGACACCACGACGTACAGCTTCCACAATATCTTCAGGCTTACCCACACCCATCAGGTAACGTGGTTTGTCTGCTGGCATTTTCTCAGGAAGATAATCCAATACTTTGATCATTTCTTCTTTAGGTTCACCCACTGAAAGACCGCCAATCGCATAGCCGTCAAAATCAATGTCGAGTAAACCTTTTAAAGATTCATCACGTAGGTCTTCATACATACCGCCTTGGATAATACCAAATAGGGCATTACGGTTTTTGAGGACTTCGTGATGTTGCGTTTTACAGCGTTTAGCCCAGCGAAGTGAAAGCTGCAAAGATTTTTGCGCTTCTTCATGTGTTGCTGGATATGGCGTGCATTCATCAAAAATCATCACAATGTCAGAGTTCAACGTATGTTGAATGTCCATTGAGATTTCTGGTGATAAAAATACTTTAGATCCGTCAATTGGAGAACGGAAGGTTACGCCGTCTTCTTTAATCTTACGCATTGCGCCAAGGCTAAAGACTTGGAAGCCACCTGAGTCAGTTAAAATAGGTTTATCCCATTTCATAAACTGATGTAAGCCACCATGTTGCTTAATCACTTCTAAGCCAGGGCGTAAATATAAATGGAAGGTATTACCCAAAATAACTTGTGACTTAATTTCTTTAATATCACGTGGTAACACGCCTTTAACTGTACCGTAAGTACCTACAGGCATGAACATTGGCGTTTCAACGACGCCATGTTCTAGGGTTAAGCGACCACGACGGGCACGGCCCGACTGCGCTAATTTTTCAAACTTCATAGGTGTTCCAAATCAAGGCGAAAAAACAGTTCGCTGATTGTTAATGCTAAAACGCGCTATTTTCCTTGATTCTGCAACTAAACACCAGCTTTGCATCGTTTAGTCGATGTAATTTTCTTAGAGTGAATCTGCTGGGTGTTGAGCAAAGTTTGACAAATGATAAAACTGGCTCAGGCGTGCCAAAATCTCTTTTTTGGGCATTTCACAGCTCCCGCGTTCACCAGATGGCATAGCGGCAATGGTTTGCACTAACTTTTGTATATAAATATTGGTGTCGATAAAGTGAGGCTCAAGCGTCAGCATGTAGGCCGCTTGTGCAACTTGTAGATAGTCATAAGGTTCAACTTCGACCAGCTGTGCAATATCAATTAGCATGTCTTTATCGGCTTGAGTGAGCTTAAAACGCTTGCTTGTTGGGTGCTCAGTTTGTTTTTTAGGTTCTTTAATTTTGAGAAAATTAAGCAATAAGCGATTTTCTGGGTTGAGATAGCGCGCGGATTGCAATTCAATTTCGGGCTGCGTTGGAATGCTGATAAAAAATAAAATTTGATCGATGTCTAAGCCGTAAGAGTCAACTAACGCTTCTTTGGCCTGTTTAAAGGCATTGAGTAGGATATCGAGATTGTTGCTTGCATCGGGTTGTGGGTTGTCCAATAGGGGGTTACCAAAACTATGCTGTGAGTTGAAGTAGTCCGCCAAAATAAATTTAAATTTGGTCAGTCCTGAGTCTACAGCAGGGCTAGAGCGATAACGCCATTTTGGGACATTCCATTGATCACTTGGTGATAAATATTGCTTACTGTCTTCGTCTTCTGAAAACATACTGCGCTTGGTGGATACAGCTAAATAGTCGATTGATAAATATTTGTTGAATACCAAGGTGCAGGCGTAAATTTCGTCTTCATAATAATAATCATAGAGTTGATAAAACTCTTGAATGAGTGCCGTTTTTAAAATATCAATATGTTCTATCATGAGGTTTATATTCTTTTTTTAGAGGGTATTCCAAGGAATACCGTTTTATTTTAGAAATTAGGTTTGTAGTCGAAGCTTTGTGTTGCTTGAGCATCGCGAAAAGGACGAATCGCTTTTTTGCTCAATGTCATTGTGTTAACAATGTTGTTTGGGAAAATTTGAATGTGATTATTAAACAGCTCGACATTACGGTTAAAAATACTAATGGCTGCCCCCACATTTTCATTTTGCTCTTCAATTTCATTCATCATTTTAAGATAAATTTCATTTGCTTTTAATTCTGGGTAATTTTCTACCACAACATTTAAGCTGTGCATTAATTCTTTATTTAAAGACTCAATGCGTTGCAATTGCGAAACATCGGTATTTTTTAAATTAAGATTTAGAATGTTTTGTCTTAGCTCGGTGACTTTTTCTAAAGTTCCTTTTTCAAAACTTGAGTATTGCTCAACCAACGTTTGTAAGCCATCTAAGATTTTAATTTTTTGGCGTTCATAGGTTGCTACATCTGCCCAAGCACGCACCGTTGCATTGTGATGACGCACAATGTTATTGCGAATCGCAATACAGGCAATCACCACAGCGACGATTAAAAGCAGAAAAATCAGTAAACCCATCGACTTAAGCCCCCATAAGTCCTTTACTTTAAAAAAAGTAATAAATCACGTTGTAAGTTTTCTAATTCTATTAATTTAAATGTTCTTAGGTGTCCACGCAATGCTGAAATGTCCTGAATCACATTTGTTTTACTACTAATTTTAAATAAATCATGTGGACCAATATAGCACAGCATTTTACTTTCTGGATGAAAAAGCAAATCACCTTCTCGGTTTTTAAAAAAATCAGCTAAGCGAAGTACAAATGCGGGGGTCATTAATTTAGCAGTTTCCATTTCATCACTGCCATAGAATTTAAGGCGTTGATTGATTTGGATATCACTACTGTGCCAAGGGTAGCTATAAGGATAATAAAATTTTTTATTTGAGGTGCTGACAGCAAGTCCTTGGGTGTTGATGTCAAAAACAAATACGCCCCATAGATCTTTATGAATTTCTTTAACTTGATGCTCATCGCCATTTTTATCGCGTACCCTAATTTCATTAACATAATGGTACTGAAATAGCATGACTTGATGTGCTTGATCATTTTCGTCTTGCCAAACTGTGCTGGCATAACGAGTGATTTTATTGGAAACACTGCCTTGTTCAAATACAGGGAAAAGCTGTTTTAAATGCGCAATAAAATGTATGGAATTAAATGGAACACTAATATGGTGAGGTTGGCGATCGAAAGCCAATTGATATTTTTTAGCAATACTTTGTTGTTCTAAAAAATCGATGACTTCCTCAATCGGATCATCTTGTTCATAGCTAAAATAGGCCCATGCCATAATCACTAAGCCGAGAATGAAGCTCAGTTGTGCCCAGATATTGGCAGGTGTAATCCATACTGGCAGTAAAAAAATGAGCCCGATACAGCCTTGAAACCAGGCTAAGACATTTTCAAATTTTAGGTTAATTGGGGCATTCCATGGATGCAAGCCATCGAGGAGGGCTTGATGATCATGGGCACTACGCCCCAACTCCCAAAGCCGAGCGATATTCCGAAAAACGACGTCGTTTTTTTTACGACGAATATGAAAGGAGTGTTTAACAGAATCGATCGGCATAGCTGCTCTTTTTATTTTAGGTTGATGTTGTCAATCAGCATGGCATCGCCATAGCTAAAGAAACGATACTTGCTTGCTACAGCGTGGTTATAGGCATTAAGAATATTGTCGCGGTTAGACAATGCTGATACCAACATGAGTAGGGTAGATTCAGGTAAATGGAAGTTGGTGATAAGTCGGTCAACTACTTTGAACTCGTAGCCTGGATAGATAAAGATTTGTGTATCACCTGTCCAGCCTTTGAGCTCGCCACCATTGGCTTGAGCTGCACTTTCTGTTGCGCGAGTTGCAGTTGTACCTACAGCAATCACTTTATTACCACGGGCTTTGGTTTCGCGTATTAAAGCCATTGATTCATCAGATACGTCACACCATTCGCTATGCATAATATGATTTTCAATATCTGTTGTACGTACTGGTAAGAATGTACCTGCGCCCACGTGCAAAGTCACAAATGTTGTTTGTACGCCTTTGGCTTTGAGTTTGGCTAACAGTGCTTCATCAAAGTGTAAGCTCGCCGTTGGAGCGGCAACAGACGCAAGTTTAGTTGGGTCGTTAAATACAGTTTGGTAGCGTTCGGTATCAATGGCTTCTGCTTCACGGTTAAAGTAAGGCGGAATTGGCAATGCGCCGTATAAATCTAATACTTGTAAAATAGGTTGTGAAAACTCAACTACAAATAGATTCTCATGGCGACCTTTAACAGTCACTTTTACTTCATCTGGGCCAATAAAAAGTTCAGCACCTTCTTTTGGGGTGTTGCTGGCTTTAATATGACAGTGAGCAGTTTGTGGATCTAAAATACGTTCAACCAATACTTCAATTGCGCCACCTGTTGCACGTTTACCTTTTAAGCGTGCTTTCATCACTTTGGTGTCATTTAAAACCAATAAGTCGCCTTCATTGAGTAGGTCGAGAATGTCGGTAAAGCAATGGTCATGATATTGCCCCGTGGTGTCGAGGTGTAAAAGGCGTGAAGCGGTACGATTTTCTAATGGATAGCGAGCGATAAGCTCATCTGGGAGATCAAAACTGAAATCTGAAAGTTGCATGGTTTGTGCTTAAAACAATAGGGGATTGAATAAGAGCTATTATATGCTTTTTTGGATTTTAGCGCTGATTTTGCTTAATTTTAAGACGAAAAAATCATCATTGGGTTAAAAATAATCAATTGTGTCTTTGTGGTGTTGACAGTGTTTGAAAACAGCGTATTATAGCCTTCATTCCCGAGGTGGTGAAATTGGTAGACGCGGTGGATTCAAAATCCACTATCAGAGATGATGTGTCGGTTCGAGTCCGACCCCCGGGACCAAGATTCAAAAAACCCCAAGACTTAAAGTCTTGGGGTTTTTTATTGGCTGTATGAAAATTAAAAAAGATGCTGTTGTGCATTTAAATGAAAAAAGAAATCATATTGAATGTATCGGGTTTAAAATAATGACAAAGGCCTGTCATTCATTGTTGAAAAAGGATCCTAAAATGCTTTGGTTGGTTGCAAAATATGCCATGACAGCAGCAGTCATCGTGTTGATTTCAGAGGTGGCAAAGCGTAGCGATCGTATGGGAGGGTTGATAGCAGCACTTCCGATGATCACCATTCTTGTGCTCATTTGGATGCAATTGGAACATCAAGATCCACAGAAAATTTCAAATCATGCATGGTATACCTTTTGGTATGTGGTGCCGACCTTGCCAATGTTTTTACTCTTTCCGATGCTATATGTTCGCTGTGGTTTTTGGCTGACTTTGGGAATTTGTTGTCTGGTGACGATAGTATTATTTTTCTTGTGGTCACTGGTATTGCAACGCTTTGGCATACATTTAATGTGATAAAAATGAGTAGGCCAATAAAAAACCAGCGCCGAAGCGCTGGTTTTTTACATCACTAACGTAGGTTAGTTCAGCATCAACTTATTGAGCAGCAGCAAGTGCAGCATTTAAAGTTGAGCTTGGACGCATTACGTCATTTACTTTTGTTGTATCAATTGCGTAGTAACCGCCGATATCAACAGATTTGCCTTGAACTTCTGCAAGCTCAGCAACAATCTTGTCTTCATTTTCAGCAAGTGCTTGTGCAAGTGGAGCAAATTTCGCTTTAAGTGCAGCATCTTCGTCTTGAGCAGCAAGTGCTTCAGCCCAGAATTTTGCAAGGTAGAAATGGCTACCACGGTTATCAAGCTCACCAGTACGACGTGATGGAGACTTGTCGTTGTCTAGAAGTTTGCCAGTTGCTTGGTCTAAAGTCTTCGCAAGAAGTTTCGCTTGAGCGTTGTCTTCTTTAATGCCCATTTCTTCTAAAGAAACAGCCAATGCTAAGAATTCACCTAAAGAATCCCAACGTAAGTGGTTTTCTTCAACAAGCTGTTGTACGTGTTTAGGCGCAGAACCACCCGCACCAGTTTCGTACATACCACCGCCTGCCATTAATGGCACGATAGACAACATCTTCGCAGATGTACCTAATTCCATAATAGGGAACAAGTCAGTGAGGTAGTCACGTAGGATGTTACCAGTTACAGAAATTGTATCTAGACCACGAGCAACACGTTCAAGTGTGTAGCGCATTGCACGTACTTGAGACATGATTTGGATGTCTAGGCCATCAGTGTCATGGTCAAGTAAGTAAGTTTGAACTTTCTTGATCAATTCGTTTTCGTGTGGACGGTACGGGTCAAGCCAGAAGATCGCAGGCATGCCTGAGTTACGTGCACGTGTTACAGCAAGTTTTACCCAGTCACGGATTGGAGCGTCTTTTACCTGACACATACGCCAGATATCACCTTCTTCCACGTTTTGAGACATCAACACTTCGCCAGTTTCGATATCCGTGATGTTTGCAACACCAGCAGCAGAAACTTCAAAAGTTTTGTCATGTGAACCGTATTCTTCAGCTTTTTGAGCCATTAAACCTACGTTAGGCACTGTACCCATAGTACGTGGGTCAAAGTTACCGTTCCACTTACAGAAATTGATCATTTCTTGGTAGATACGTGCGAATGTAGATTCAGGCATTACTGCTTTACAGTCGTAAGGTTTGCCGTCAGCACCCCACATTTTACCGCCACCACGGATCATTGCAGGCATAGAAGCATCTACAATTACGTCGTTAGGTGAATGGAAGTTTGTGATGCCTTTAGCAGAGTCAACCATTGCAAGCGCAGGGCGGTGCTCTTGGCAAGCATGAAGGTCAGCAATGATTTCTTCACGTACAGAAGTCGGAAGAGTTTCGATTTTTTCGTAAAGACCAGCCATACCATTGTTGATGTTAATACCTAGTTCATCAAACAATTTGCCGTGTTTTTCGAAAGCTTCTTTGTAGTAAATCTTAACACAGTGACCAAATACGATTGGGTGTGACACTTTCATCATTGTCGCTTTCACGTGCAATGAGAATAAGATGCCAGCTTCGCGACAGTCTTCAAGTTCTTTTTCGTAGAAATCGCAAAGCGCTTTCTTGCTCATGAACATAGAGTCGATGATTTCGCCGTCTTGAAGCGCAACTTTTTGCTTAAGAACAATCGTTTCACCAGTCTTAGTGATGAGCTCCATTTTCACATTGCGCGCACGGTCAAGTGTCATAGATTTTTCACCGTGGTAGAAGTCGCCTTCATCCATGTGAGACACGTGAGTTTGTGACCATTGCTTCCACTCGCTCATAGAGTGCGGGTGTTTTTTCGCATAGTTTTTAACAGCAGCAGGTGCACGACGGTCAGAGTTACCTTCACGTAGCACTGGGTTTACAGCAGAACCTAAACATTTGCTGTAACGTGCTTTAATTTCTTTCTCTTCTTCAGTCGCTGGGTTTTCCGGGTAGTTCGGAATAGCGTAGCCTTTAGATTGAAGCTCTTTAATACAAGCTGTCAATTGGCCTACAGACGCACTGATGTTTGGTAGCTTGATAATGTTTGTGTCTGGATCTTGAGTAAGACGGCCAAGCTCTGCTAGGTTATTTGGAACCTTTTGCTCTTCGCTTAAGAAGTCAGAAAATTCTGCAAGCACACGTGATGCTACAGAGATATCGCGTTTAACGATTTCAACGCCGGCAGGCTTAGTAAAGGTCTCAATGATCGGTAGCAGTGAGTATGTCGCCAATAATGGCGCCTCGTCGGTCAGTGTGTAAATGATAGTTGACTTTCCACCAGCCATATATAGCCCCTTGCTTGAGATTGTGTTTTTGAGGGCCGAGCTTATGACTTAGCCCCTTCGAACCGATTTGCTTAAATAAAACTATGAAAGTATCGGTGCTCATCGCATTTCAGTCAACGATAGATACAGTGATGACGTCATTTCGCTGAAAAATAATACAGAAAAATGACTATTTTTCGCACAAATATTTTGTGAGAAATTGAAATTGAATTAAACAATCCAATAAAAGGCAAGATTTGAAAAGCGTTTGGGACAAGAACGCCTAAATTTAGATATACCACTATTTACATAGAATGGCTATTGACCCTAGCGCCAAATTAAAAAAAACTTCAGCCAGTTTGGCTATCATGTTAAATCATGCTCACTGAAATGGATTTAAAACCTCAAACAGAAATAGGCCTTCGCGCTGAGTTGCAAATAAAAAAAACTGCGGGCATACAATTGTTCGATTTCATTCTATTGATGGGAACTTGTTCTTTCCTTCTATTCACAAAAGGAATGTATTGTTTTAGGTCTTAGATTTAGAGTGAAGTTGGGGAAGGTTGTTAGTCAATAGTGGTTAGCGCTGTTTTGAAGAGCTAAAATTGTAAACAATTGCAAAAAAAGTGTGATTTTAAGTGATACAGATTGATCGATATTTTGATGAGAGTTTTACTTTTTATCTGCTTGTGAAATGAATAGATTAGATGAAATGTAAAGTACCCACTATAGGTAAAAAATTGTGATTTAAATAACAAAATACAAAAACTAAATGTAATCAATCTGTAAAATATAGGGGTGAATATACTTTAAATAGCCCCTTGGAGGCGTTCAGTAGGCTTTTGCTTGTGATGAATTATTTGAAAAATGTTCAAAACTATTTTTAGAAAATTCAAATATGTATTTTAAATCATAAAAGTTAAAAACATTAAATTAAGGCCTAAATACATTCCTTTGGTCGTAATGTTGTTTTTTGTTATTGCTATGTATGTGTAATCTTGCTAATTACGTAGAGTATAAAGCTCGGTTTTGCGGATTTAGTCAATTCAAGAGAGGGAAGTCTATGGCAATAAACTTATTAGAAATAGGTGCACAGACGGAACAGCTGGGCGCGTGTAGGCTCTCTTTGTTGATGGGGGTTTATACGGATGATAATAAAATTGCCGATTTTTTGAAGTTTGCCCGCAGTATTTTAGGCATGGAAAGTGGCATTTTGGCATTTAAAAATGAACCCTATATTTGGTATGGTTCTGATGATGGTGTAAAAGCTTTTTTAGCGGACTCAAATGAGCAATTAGAACGGTTTTTTGAAGAAGAAAATTGTCTCATTGATCAGCAACATGCATGCTATCCTGCGTTTTCTCAATATGTGCATAGCTTAGGGGTTGCACATCAGCGACTGGTTGCATTTCATTTAAGAGATGAACAACAAAGCATTGGTACAGTTTTATTATTTGATGACCACACAATAGAATATACCCGCAAGCAATTGGAAATCGTGGCTGAATTTGTGCAAAGCCTACTGAGCGTATTAAAACTAAGAATTGAAAACGCTGAATTAAAAGAAATGTATGAGCAACAATCAGCATTGAATTTTAGTAAAACCAAGTTTTTTCAAATTATTGCGCATGATTTACGAGCACCCTTTCATGGCTTGTTAGGTTTTTCTGAAGTGCTGGCGCAAGAGCGTGATAGCTTAGATGAATCCAGTATTCAAAATATTGCTGATTATTTATGTGATACAGCCCAATCGACCTATAACTTGCTGGAAAGTTTGCTCAATTGGGCCATGGCAGAAGGCGGGCGTTTTGAATACCACCCAATTAATTTTGATTTAAATCAGTCTGCCAAAATTGTCTGCAGTGTTTTAAATAGTTTGGCTGTGAAAAAAATATTCAGCTTTTAAATGAAATCCCTACAGGGCTGAAGGTGAATGCCGACATTAATATGATTACCTCGGTTGTGCAAAACTTGGTTTCGAATGCATTGAAGTTCACCAATACTGATGGCTTTGGAAAAGTGATTTTACGTGCAGAAGAGCGAGATGAATTTATTCGTTTCACCGTTCAAGACACGGGTTTAGGGATGACTCAAAACCAAATTGCCAATATATTTGAACAACAGATCAAAGTGAGTATTAAAGGTACAGCGGGAGAACAAGGCACAGGTTTGGGCTTGGTTTTGTGTAAGCGCTTTGTCGACTTAAACCATGGTTCAATCAGCGCACATTCTAAAGAAGGAGAAGGCACCCTTTTTGTGGTTAATTTGCCAAAGGCCACCAGTGCACATCAAGTTTTAAATGTAGAGCATACGTCTAAAGTGATTGCTGAAGTAAAATTATAATTGAGGCTAAATTAACGCTAAATTTTTCCCCATTTGCCATGTGCAGCTGATATAACTAGAAAAAAATAGGCTTATGGGTTAACAAATGAATGTGGAACAATTGCAGAAGACCTTACGTGCTAGCCAATATGCAGAGCAAGTGTTGGGAATCCATCGCAATTTAATAGAACAAGATTATGCAATTGACCAATTTTTATTGCCTTTAAGCACCGAAAAAATACAAGAATTTGTTGAAGTTGCACTGTGCGAAATTCAAGATGAACAAGTATGGATGCGGGAAATGCGTATTTTGCGTGCGCGTTTAATGTTTCGCTGGATTTGGCAAGATGCCAACAAACTTACTGATGTCATTACCCTGACCAGAGAGCTTTCAGACTTTGCTGATATTGCCATTTGTATGGCGAAAAAATTTGCTTATGCGCCGTTAGTGGCAAAGCATGGTGAGCCAATTGGCTATAACGGCAAGCTTCAAGATTTGATTGTGATTGCTATGGGCAAGCTGGGTGCTCAAGAACTAAATTTATCCAGTGATATCGACCTCATTTTTGCTTTTGATGAGCAAGGCGAAACCAACGGTCGTAAGTGTATTGATGTACAGCAATTTTGTATTTTGTGGGGACAAAAACTGATTTATTTGCTGGATCAAATTACTGCAGATGGTTTTGTTTTTCGCGTAGATATGCGTTTACGTCCTTGGGGGGATGGCTCTGCCTTGGCCATTAGTCATGTGGCCTTAGAAAAGTATTTAAGCCAGCATGGGCGCGAGTGGGAGCGTTATGCGTGGATCAAAGCGCGTATTGTGACTGGGGGGCAAGAAGGTGACGAATTACTGGAGATGACTCGACCTTTTGTATTCCGTAAATATGTGGATTACACCGCTTTTGAAGCCATGCGTGAAATGAAAGGCATGATTGAGCGCGAGGTGCTACGCCGTAATATTGAAGATGATATCAAGCTGGGTGCTGGTGGTATCCGTGAAGTTGAGTTTATCGTACAAGTTTTTCAGCTGATTTACGGTGGTTCAAAATTAGAATTACAAGACCGTCAGTGTTTGGTGAGTTTGCATCATTTAGGTGAGGTCGGATTACTCGATATAACCGCAGTGCAAGAATTAGAAGATGCATATCTTTTTTTACGCCGAATTGAACATGCAATTCAGGCCTTAAATGATCAGCAAACGCAGTCTTTGCCACATGAAGATGAGCCTCGTCAGCGTATTTTGGATACCTTGGGTTATGCAACTTGGGAGGGCTTCTTACGCGTACTCAACAGCAAACGTGCGCGGGTGATTTATCAATTTGAGCATTTGATTAAAGAAAAAGAACCCGATCCATTGGTTGAAAGTTTTGCGCAGCTGGAAAAGCAGTTGAATGATGTACTGGATGATAATGCTAAAAATTTGGTTCATGAGTTTTGGCATGGACATGCTTTAAAAAAACTGCCTGCTAAAGCGGTACAACGATTAAAAACATTCTGGCCTCATTTGGTCGAGGCGGTGATTCAGTCAGATAATCCGCAGGTTGCTTTACAGCGACTGATGCCATTGGTTGAATCAGTTATGCGCCGTACGGTGTATTTGGTGATGTTGATTGAGAGTAAGGGTGCATTACAACGCTTAGTGAAGATGGCTACGGTGAGCCCATGGATATGTGAAGAATTGACGCATTATCCAGTACTGTTAGATGAGTTCTTATCTATGGACTTTGAACTTCCAAAGCGCAAAGATTTAGAAGACTCTCTTCGTCAGCAGTTATTACGTATTGAACTGGATGATGTTGAAGATTTAATGCGTGTACTGCGTTTATTTAAAAAATCCAATGTATTAACAGTTGCTGCCAGCGATGTGTTGGCGGAAAGCCCATTGATGAAAGTGTCTGATGCCTTAACCGATATTGCGGAAGTTTCAGTCGAAGCGACCTTGAATTTGGCTTATCAAATTGTGGCTAAAAAACATGGATATCCAGTGGATGCAGAGGGTCAGCGCTGTGCTCTAGACCATATTGCATTTGCTGTTGCTGGTTATGGCAAACTTGGTGGCATTGAGCTGGGTTATGGCTCAGACCTAGACTTAGTGTTTATTCATTATATGGATGAGCAAGCTGATACCGATGGCTTGAAACCGATTAGTGGCTTTGAGTTTGCAATGCGTGTTGCACAGAAGTTTATGTCTTTGATGACCACGCAAACCTTAGATGGTCGGGTCTATGAAATTGATACCCGTTTAAGACCTTCAGGTGAGGCAGGTTTGCTGGTGACCAGCTTAAAGGCATTTGAACAATATCAGTTTAAGAGCGCATGGGTGTGGGAGCATCAAGCATTGGTACGTGCGCGTTCGATTGCGGGTGAGCCTTCATTGCGTCAAAAATTTGAGCAACTACGTTGTCAGATTTTGACCCTACCACGTGATGAGCAAAACGTACGTGCTGAAGTTTTAAAAATGCGTCAAAAAATGAAAGACCATTTAGGTTCTTCTAAAGAACAACAAAAAGATGGAATTTTTCATTTAAAACAAGACGCAGGAGGTATCGTTGATATCGAATTTATGGCACAGTATGTGGTATTAGCATGGAGTGGAACGAATTCTGATCTCGCTCACTACTCCGACAATGTAAGAATCCTTGAAGACGCCGCAAAAGCAAGTCGCTTATCCAGCGACGATGCGACAGCATTGATTCAAGCTTATCTTCGCGAACGCGCCGAGAGCCACCGTTTAGCCCTTGCAAATCAATCAATGCAAGTGAATGCGACGGACTGGCACGATACCCGAGAGGTCGTTTGCAAGTTATGGCAAAGATTAATCGATCCGAGTGCAATGTTTGCCTTGGATAAAAATGACTGTGTATAAAAATTTGGAGTTTAGGTCATGAATTTGGCTGATCGTGATGGTTTTATTTGGCAAGATGGACAATTAGTTGATTGGCGTGAGGCGAAAACTCACGTATTAACACATACATTACATTACAGTATGGGTGTGTTTGAGGGTGTCCGTGCTTACGAAACTCCGAATGGAACGGCGATTTTTCGTTTAAAAGAACACACTAAGCGTCTACTAAATTCTGCGAAAATTTATCAACTTAAAGTTCCGTTTGATCAGGCAACACTAGAACAAGCGCAAATTGATGTGGTTCGTGAAAATAAACTGGCATCTTGCTACTTGCGTCCAATTATCTTTATTGGTTCGGAAAAACTAGGTATTGCGGCAACTGACAACACCATTCATGCTGTAGTCGCTGCATGGAGCTGGGGTGCTTACCTTGGTGAAGAAGCGATGGCGAAAGGCATCCGCGTTAAAACTTCATCATTTACCCACCACCATCCTAACGTGACCATGTGTAAAGCAAAAGCATCTGGTAACTACACATTGTCTATTCTTGCACACCAAGAAGTAGCGCACTCTGGTTATGACGAAGCAATGTTGCTTGACCCGCAAGGCTACGTTTGCCAAGGTTCTGGCGAAAACGTATTCTTGGTACGTGATGGTGTGATTCATACTCCTGATATCGCTGGTGGTGCATTAGACGGTATTACGCGTCAAACAATTATCACCATTGCGAAAGACTTGGGTTATGATGTTGTAGAACGCCGTATTACACGTGACGAATTCTACATTGCTGATGAAGCATTCTTCACTGGTACTGCTGCTGAAGTAACGCCAATCCGTGAATACGATGATCGTCAAATTGGTGAAGGTGTACGTGGTCCAATCACGACTCAAATCCAAAAAGCATACTTCGATGCAGTCCAGGGTAAAGACCCTAAATATGCACACTGGTTAACTTACGTAAAATAAGCTGATCGGTTAAGATGAAAAGGCGAAACAGGTGTTTCGCCTTTTTTATTGGCTGATTTACAGGATTTTCAATGCATATTGTCTATGTGAGTGATGGAAAAGCAGGGCACCGTTCGCAAGCTGTAGGCTTATTCAAAGCACTGCAAAGACAAGTCACAGAAGACGTCAGTTTTGAAGAGGTTGCAATCGATCAGTTGCCCGTTTTTAGTCTGCTGGCGGTATGGGGAAAGCAGCAGTTTGTAGGATTCAGTCAAGCGCCTGATTATATTATTGGGGTGGGCAGTCATACCCAGCTTCGTGTTTTACTGTTAGGCAAAGTTTTTCCAAAGGCGAAAACTGTGATTTTAATGAAGCCGAATTTCCCATTCAGCTGGTTTAATCATGTGATTATTCCTGCACATGATGGCGTTGCAGAAACTGGCAACGTGATACTTAGTCAAGGTGCATTAAACCCGATAGTGAATGAACAGCGTCATGTGCAAAACCGTATTCTGATTGCTTTGGGCGGTTCATCGAAACGTCATCAGTGGAATGCTGAAAAAGTATTAAATGCAATTCAAAATATCGTAACTGATAATGCACAAGCCGAGATTATTTTAACGACTTCACGCCGTACACCAGCCGAGTTTTTGGCTGAATTGGAACGGCAGGATTATGCGTCTAAATTGCACATTTTTCCTGTAGAGCAGACACCGCAAGGCTGGATTTTTGAAGAAATGCAAAAAGCTGAGGCTGTTTGGGTTACAGAAGATAGCGTTTCCATGATTTATGAGGCGCTAACTGCTGGGTGTAAAGTTGGTGTGATTTCGATGGATCGATTAAAAGCGGATCGAATTGTGAAATCTGTAGATACCTTGTTAGATAAAAAAATTGTTTCTGCACGGTTTAATCTTAAAGAGCTCACTGAGGCTGTTGCTTTTGAAGAAGCTTCGATCGTCGCGCAGAAGCTTTTAGCACAGGACAATAACGAGAAATAGTTCATATACAGAATTTCAATGGCTTAGCGTAGAAAAGCAATCACTAAGCTACTGTTGTCAAAACTGCTTTATGCTATGCTTTTAAACTGAATATTAGAATATGCCGAATAGGCAGATAGCAGATTGTTTTTGAGTGATTTATGAAAATCTTACATATCGCGAATTTTGGATTTAATAAACAGGGTGCACATTTTTATTGCACTGACCGTAAAATTTCCGCTGGTTTAATTGAAAACGGACACTTTGTTTATGATTTCAGTTTCCGCGATATGGCGCGTATGGGCACGATTTTTAAAACGAAAAAACTCGGTGCGAATTGGGCCAATAAAGAAATTTTAAAGATTGTGAATAATATTGAACCCGATCTCGTATTGGTGGGTCACAGTGACTTGATGAGTCCGACTGTGCTACGCGATATCAAACAGCAATTTCCTCAAACTAAAATTGCTTTTTGGTATGTCGATCCACTGTACTTAGAGCAGAAGTTAGGTTTTGTTCGTGAGTTTTCGCCATATTTAGATGCCATTTTCTGTACTACAGGTGGCGAATACCTGAAAAAATTAAAGCAACCACATTTAAAAACTGCTTATATGCCGAACGTCGGTCATCGCAATGTTGAAGTATTAAAACAATTTGAATCTACGCGCATTGATAAAGAATTTATCTTCTGTGGCGTGGTGTATAAAGAACCAGTCCGTGAGAAATTCTTAAAAGATTTGGCAGATACCTTAACTCAAAACAGTATTCAATATCAGTATTATGGCTGTTTTGAGCAACCGGGCGTATATGGCAAAGGCTATTATAAAGTGCTGTCAGAATCGCGTATGGGTCTCAATTATTCACGTAAAAACGACGTGACCTTATACAGTTCAGACCGAATTGTGCAGCTCACAGGCAATGGCTTATTAACATTTAGCCCGCGTATTCCAGGCTTCGATCAGCTCTATACAGAGCAAGAAGTGGTTTATTTTGATGACCAACATGATTTGGCGGCAAAAATTAAGCACTATGCCGGACATCCTGATGAAGCGAAGAAAATTGCAGAAGCAGGCTGGAATAAAACCCGCAGTAGTTTTAATGCAAAACGTATTACCCAGTTTATGATTGAAGTTACTTTTGATCAGCCGTTGTCTGAAGCTTATGAATGGTCACACGAGGTATATGCTTAATGTGGATTCTTTATGTGTTGGCGGGCTTAGTGCTACTGGCCACCGTACTCTATGTATTGGGTAACTACACTTTTTGGTTGCCACCATTACGTACTGCACATATTCCGCGTGTGGTGATGCTACATCAAGTCACGCCAAATGCAGAGGCTTCGGGTATGAATATGCCTCCTGCTAAGTTCGAGCAGTTGCTACAGTATTTAGTCAGTAAGAATGCCAAATTCTGCTTTGTCTCTGAAATTGATCAGTATGAAGGACAAAAAGATGTGTTTGCACTGTCCTTTGATGATGGCTTTTTAGATAACTACGAATATGCCTATCCGTTACTAAAAAAATATAAGGCCAAAGCGACAATTTATTTGGCTACACAAATTGAAGGTATTGAAAAGTTAAGCCCTGAGCAGATCCGAGAAATGTCAGATTCAGGCGTGATTGAATTTGGCGCACATACCCAGCACCATGTAAATTTGCTGAAACTGTCAGATGAACAGGCATTTGCAGAAATGCACGCATCTAAAAAAGATGTGGAAGCAATTGTTGGTAAATGTCCAAGCTTTGCGTATCCATTTGGCCGTTTTAATGAAAAGCATCAGCAAATGGCCAAAGAAATCGGCTTTAAAAATGCGGTGTCTACACGTAAAAAAGTGGAACACATCAGCACGGCGAACCAATTTAATATTCCGCGCGTAAGTACACATGGCGCAATGAATGCCTTACAAATGCGTATTGCCTTAGCGAAAGGACGTTATAAATTATGATTCCATGCAGTGTTTATATCGTAACTTTAAACTGCGGTCCTTGGCTGCAGGACACCTTGCAGAGCGTGCAAGATTTTTCAGAAGTGATTATTTTAGACTCTGGCAGTACCGATGATACCTATGCAATTGCGCAGTCTTTTGCCAATACGCGTATTTCACATCAAGACTGGCAGGGTTATGCTGCGCAAAAAAGCTTGGCTTTGGCGCAATGCAAAAATGACTGGGTGCTGAATTTAGATGGTGATGAAGTTCTATCGAAAGAATTAAAAGCCGAAATTGAACAGACCATTCAAGCCAATCAAATTGATGCGCTGATTACCCCGATTAATGATGTGTTCTTAGGGGTGCCGAACAGCAAGCATACGAAAAAACATGCCAAAGTACGTTTTTTCCGTAAAAGCAAAGGCCAATATGACCTGGAAAATAAAGTCCACGAAAATGTAATTGTGGATGGTCAAAGTGTCAAAGCGGAAGGCGATATTTATCACTACGGAGAATCGAGTATTTTTGTCAAAGTAGAAAAAAATAATCAGTACTCAAACTTAAAAGCAGCGGAAAAATTCCAAAAGGGCAAAAAGCCGAGTTTGTTAAAATTAAGTTTGGTCATGCCGGTAACTTTCTTAAAGTCCTACTTTATCCGTCGTAGTTGCTTGAATGGCTGGCGCGGTTTCGTAAACAGCATGATTAATGCTTTTTATGCCTTTTTAAAAGAGGCAAAGCTTTTTGAGCAGCATCAAAATGCAGCCAAGAAAAAACAGGATCAACCGTGAAAATTGTACAAGTTCTAGCAACCAGTGGCGGTATAGGCGGTTTGGAGCAGCATAGCTTCAACTTAGTCAATGAAATGTCGCTACAGCATGAAGTGCATATTTTGGCGCATCCGTGTTATGCCGATAAATTCAATGAAAAGGTTCATTTTCATCCGGTGAATTTTGCTCGCAGTCGCTGGAATATATTTTTGCTGTGGCAACTCAAAAGCCTGATTAATCAAATTCAGCCGGATATTGTGCATGCGCAGGCGGGTAAAGCTGCTGAGCTGATGACTAAAATTCGTGGCTGGCTTAAGCTAGTCAAGTTTGTTACGACAGTTCATGGCACCAAAAAAAATAAAGCCATTTATGCTGCTGGTGATGCGGTCATTGCAGTCAGCCAAGCGCTTACACAAGGTATCCCCGCGCATAAAGCGCATATTGTGTATAACGGTGTATATCCACAGCCTGCGCTATCAGAACAACAGAAAGACCAGCTAAAAGCCGATATTTATGCAGCGTATCCGGTCATGGATAGATCCAAAAAGCTGGTGATGTGCATTGGACGTTTGGAGCCAGTTAAAAATATCAGTTTGTTGATTGAGGCAATGCAGGGGATTGATGCTAACTTATGGATTGTGGGGGATGGTTCTTTACGGACGTCTTTAGAGGCGCAAGTTCAGCAGCAAAATATGCAGTCTCAAGTTGCCTTTCTTGGCTTTCGTACAGATGCACGTGACTTAATCCAGCTAGCGGATACTGTGGTGTTGTCCTCAGACCGAGAAGGTTTTCCATTGGTCATGGTGGAAGCGCTACAAGCGGATAAAACGATGGCATCGACCAAAGTGAATGGTGTGATTGAGTGGTTGCCTGCGCCATATTTGGCGGAGATTGGCAATGCTGAGCAGTTAAATGTCTCAATTCAGCAGGCGCTGTCAAATGTCGCCGATCAAGAATTTTCGCCTTTATTTGCAAAGGCAAAAGCAGAACTCACAGTTGAAGCCATGACACAGCAAACCCTGAAAATTTACAAGGATTTGCTGCACTCAGCATAAGTATTTACTTTTTAGCTGTTAAGCGAATCGCATCGAGTACCACAAAGTCGCCTTCAGCATTGATGGTATGACAGCCATCATCTTGTGGATTCCAATCTGGTAGAACCACTTCTAAGAGT
Organism: Acinetobacter cumulans; assembly: GCF_003024525.3. Lineage (GTDB taxonomy): Bacteria > Pseudomonadota > Gammaproteobacteria > Pseudomonadales > Moraxellaceae > Acinetobacter > Acinetobacter cumulans. The sequence continues at coordinate 650,332 of NZ_CP035934.2, forward strand.
TCTTCTTTGTAAGTGGTTGGGCTGAGTTCTACAATATGTTTAAGCTCAATATTGCCGCCGTAACGTTTTAGTGAATCTTGGCTTGGGCGCACCAGTTTGCCATCATAGCTAAATGGTTTTCCAGCCATGCGGAATTGTTGATGGCCTTTACAGACAGGGTTTTGTGGATGCTCTTGCCAGTTTGGATTTAAAAGATCTTCAGTCATAAAAAGATCTAAACGATCACCAAATTTTTTGCAATTTCGACGGGTTGAGGTAAATAAATACCACATGCCATTATGTAAAAATGGCGTCGTATCTACAGCCTCTATACCTTCTAATAAATTGCTATGTTTTTCCCATTTTAAAGGGAAGTCAGTGCATTTCCAAAGTTCAACAGTTTTATTGGCACTGGTTTCTGGAATCATAAACCATTCATTTTCAATCTGAAAAACACATGGATAAGACAGGTGGTAGTCCAGTTTTAGAATGGTTTGTGGCTCGGTATAAGTGCCGTCTTTAAATATTTCCAGAACTGATAAAAAACCGACAGGATGGATATCGTCGACTTCTTCAAAGAAAATGAAATGTCGATCATTATCTTGCGCATAAAAACAATCAGCAAATGTAAATTTGCGCGGTGAGTGAATTTCAAAAAGTGTTTTAAGCTGTTCTTGATGTTTTAATGGTTGTTGCAACCAGCCAAAACGCATGTACCAATGAGAATCAAATTTTCTAGCATGTTGCTTTTGTTGAAATTTATACCATTTCTTTAAAATTGTGCGCATCATAAAGCTGTGTAAAGACATAATACTATTTATCTAATTCTACATTAGGTATGATATTCATTCAGTAAAATATTGGTGTTGAGCTCGGCTTTTACATCAGTAGTATCGTGTTGTTTTAAATTTTATGAGTGCTTATAGCTTTATTTTGATCTGACTATGGGCGGATAGCCTAAGTCTGTATGGAAAATAATTGAGCTGTAATACAATTTTGGGAAGATAGATGAAGATTCTTCATACGTTACATTGGATTCAGTTTGCGGGCACGGAAAAAGTCTGTGTGGATTTATGTAATGAGATGGTGAAAGAACATCAGGTCTGTCTTTTGAGCCATGAAAAGATTAAGCCTTATATTGATGACGAGATAGAGCTCATAGAATTTGATTTTCAAAAGAATCGTCATAATCCTTTATTTTTATATCAAACAGCTAAGTTATTAGAAAAAATATCTCCAGATATAATTCATTGTCACAATACAAAGGAAATTGAGATCATGAAATATGCTCAATTTTTTTTGAAAAAAAAGATACCGATTATTGCGACAAAGCACACCTTGCAATATAAGAAAAAATATAATCTTGCTGATCTGTGTGTAGCGATTTTAGAAGATACGCAACAACTTTTAAAACAAGAATCAATTATTATTAAAAATGGTATGGCTTATAAAGCGCCAAGTAAAATTGAGCGTCCTGAGAAATTTTATATTGCGCTTACAGGTCGCTTAGATAAGATGAAAGGCTTTGATATTGCAATTGAAGCACTTTCTTCTGTGGATTTTGATTTTGAATGTCATATCTTTGGCGAGGGCGAAGAAAAGAATAATTTACAACAGTTGATTCAAGAACGAAATTTGGGAGAAAAAGTATTTTTAAAAGGTTTTAGCAACCAAATTAATAATGTTTTGTACAGTTGTGATTTGCATATTATTCCATCACGTTTTGAGCCGTATGGTCTTGTCGCAATTGATGCAATTTATTATGCGCCATTGATGATTTCATCTCATACAGGGATTTGTGAACAAATTTTGCCAGAATCTTTGAAATTTGACAGTACTGCAGAAGCTTTGCGCTCTAAAATTACTGAAGTTTATAAGAACTATGATGAGTTTGTAGTTGAGTTTGCAAATGTTAAGTCTACTAAAGACAGATTTAGCATTCAAAAAATGGCAGAGAGCTACTTAGAGGCATATCAAACCCTTATTTAATTCTTATTCATTTTTATATTATCTACATATGGCTGGTTTGAAAATTTTTAAGTCAGTCGTGTGATGTATCTATTTGTATTGTAATGTATTTCTTGCTAAATAAATATTTATAAATTAATAAGATTAAATTAAGCTTATTGTATTATTTTTGTATAAAATAGCTTCACACAGCTTTGGTAGCTGAATTAAGCAAAACTTATTATGAGAATGAAAAGTTGAAAATCGTCCATATTTTATATTTTACTGAGTTTGCCGGTACAGAAAAAGTCTGCGTAGATTTGTGTAATGCGATGAGTCAAAGTAATGAGGTTTTTTTACTGGCCAATACTCTCGACTTTCAAGGGAATAAAATTACAGATTATATTGAAGATACTGTGAATTTTGTTGATATTGAAACGGACCGAAATCGTCATAATATTTTCTATTTATATAAAATTGCCAAAATTTTAAAAAATATCAATCCTGATGTGATTCATTGTCATAATACAAAGATGCTCGAAATTATGAAATATTGTCAGATATTTCTCTCCAAAAAAATTCCTTTGGTATTTACGAAGCATAATTGGTTTGTTAAGAAGCGTATGAAATATGCGGATATCTGCGTGGGTATTTCACCAGAAACACTGAAACTTTGTAATGCGAAAAAAAATATTCTGATAGAAAATGGTATTAAGTTTCAAAATCCTACAAAAATTCTAAACAATGATGTTTTTAATATTGTTGGCGTGGGAAGACTAGAAGAACATAAAAATTGGCAGTTGGCCATTACAGCTTTAAGTCAGGTCAATTTTGATTATCGCTTATATATTTTGGGACAAGGTATTTATGAGCAAGAACTTAAAGACTTAATTGAGAAATTAAATGTAGCAGATAAAGTTAAATTAGTTGGCTTTGTGAATAATCCTTGGGATTATATTTGTAGCTCAGATTTGCAAATTTTACCTTCAAGATTAGAGGGCTTTTCATTAGCACTCATTGAAGGCATTTATTATGGTAAAATGGTCTTTGCATTAGATACAGCGAATCATCGTGAAGTATTAGGTGATGATTTTATTATTGAAGATGATGCAGAAAAGCTGACTCAAACATTGAATCAAGTTTATTTAAACTATGATGAATTCAATGAAAAGTTTTCAAAAGTGAAAGCTGAATCAGCCCGTTTTGATATTAATAACGTTGCGCAAAAATATATTGATGCATATAAAAGTTTATCGGATCAAAAAGTACAGGCCGCTTAACAGTTTATTATTTTCGCTAAATAGCCCCTTTGGCTCATTGCAGAAGGGGCTAATGTACAGAATGTGTGTTCAAGGCTTATTCAATAAGAAATGCTTAAAAAAGCTTATGTGAATGATCTAGGCTTAGAAAATACATAAGCCAAAACAATAATTATTCTTTATCTGCATTACCCTTTAATACCATATAGATCAGCGCGACAAAAATAGCAAAAGCGCCAGCCAAACTACTGACACAAAAAATCACAATACGGTTATAGGTTGTTAAATTAAATAATTGGTTATCCACGATGTAGCGCATGAAAATCCATTGCACGATTGAAAATACAATTAACACAATTGCACGACGGCGAACTTCAGGACGCATAGCCATAGGGAGATACACAGCAACAATCTAAGAGATTGCTATTATGCCACTGTTGAAAATTGATCTCAATTGAATAAAACTAATCCACACTATGCCAAAACAATAGCGACAAACTTGCATCGAATTTACATGGTTTTCTTATTGTACATATTGATATCACCCAAACAGTTTCTAAAGCGTTTATAGGACCAAATATACTGTGCTGGTGCTTGATTGATCATCTCCTGCATTGCAAGATTTAGGCTCGTTACAGAGTGCTGTAAATCATGAGCGTTGATGTCTTCAGGTAGGTACTGACAGTGAATATCAAAACTTTTCAAGTCGGGATTGCGAATACAGCTTAAGCCGATAACCTTACATTGTGTTTTTGCAGCTAGCTTAGAAACGAGCGTGATGGATAAGGTCTTTTGTCCAAAAAAATCAGCGTAAATGCCACCAGAAGGCTTGGGTAAATGATCGGGTAAAATAACAGTTAAGCCACCTTGCTTTAAATGTTTAAAAATAGCACGTATACCAGTTTCATTTGTAGGCACTAAAGTTGCGTTAAATTTTTCTCTTGCCTCTAATAGATAGCGATTTATACCTTTATTTTTATTGGGTTTATACATAATCATCGGTTTGGTATGTACATTTAACCATGCGTTGAGCAATTCCCAGCAGCCAAAGTGCGGAACGACGACAATGACACCTTTTTTAGTCGCCAGTGCTTCGGTTAAAACGCTCTCTCCATGGATGTGTTGGATTAAGCCTAGACTAAAGCTTGGTGGCATGCCCCAGCACTTAATAAATTCAATATAAGTCAGACATTGGCTTTGCACACTTTCTTTCGTCAACTGCTGTTGTAATGTCGGAGATAATTCGGGATAGGCCAGTTGAATATTAATTGCAGTAATGCGTTTGATGGATGAATTGGAATAATAAAGAAATAATGCAATGACAGTGGCGAGAGTTTGTAGCAGTCCTAAAGGCAGGGCAGAGATGATTTTAAAAATGAAATACATCAGGTTGTCGATCTCAAAAAGTAGAGCAAGCGGATGAAAATAATTTTGCTAAGAGAGGACTGGTTGTATTCAAGAATGAAAATGATCAGAAGCTTTAAAACAAAATAAAATGATTCATGAACAATTGAGGGTTTCAATTTTGCATGATTAGGCTTGGCATCATAACGTAGGGATTTACATTTAGAATTAGCAAAGTAAACCAAATTTTCGGTTTTATGATGTGTGATTCGATCTTAAATTTATTAGAAGGAATAAAAAAACCCTGCACTTGGCAGGGTTTTTTCATTCCTTCTTAATATTTCTTCAAAAGGGAGAAAAAGAAGGATTTAAAAAATTATTTAGCTTCTTCTGCTTTTGGTTTTTCGCGTAAACGAATACCAAGATCGCGTAGTTGATTTGTTTCAACTGGCGCAGGTGCTTGAGTTAGAGGACATTCCGCAGTTTTAGTTTTCGGGAATGCAATCACGTCACGGATTGAAGATGCACCAGTCATCAACATCACTAAACGGTCAAGACCGAATGCTAAACCGCCGTGAGGAGGCGCACCGAATTTCAACGCGTTAAGCAAGAAGCTGAATTTCTCTTCTGCTTCTTCTTCACCAATGCCAAGCGCTTCAAAGATCGCTTTTTGCATTTCTAGGTTGAAGATACGAAGTGAACCGCCGCCAATTTCAGTACCGTTCAATACCATATCGTAAGCAACAGACAATGCAGCACCTGGGTTGTTCTTCACTTCTTCAACGCTTGATTTTGGAAGCGTGAATGGGTGGTGAACAGACGTCCATTTGCCGTCATCAGTTTCTTCGAACATAGGGAAGTCAACAACCCAAAGTGGAGCCCACTCGCAAGTTGCCATCTTCATGTCGTGGCCGACTTTAATACGTAAAGCGCCCATTGCATCATTTACAACTTTTGCTTTGTCCGCACCAAAGAATACGATATCGCCATTTTCAGCACCAACGCGTTTTAATAGATCAAGTACGATTGGCTCGATAAATTTAACGATTGGAGATTGAAGACCTTCGATACCTTTTTCAAGATCGTTGACTTTGATGTAAGCCAAACCTTTCGCACCGTAGATACCCACGAATTTAGTGTATTCGTCGATTTGGCTACGTGGAAGCGCGCCAGCACCTGGTACGCGAAGCGCAACAATACGGCCTTTAGGATCTTTAGCAGGACCTGCGAATACTTTGAATTCAACGTCTTGCATCATGTCTGCAACGTCAACCAATTTCAAAGGAATACGCATATCTGGTTTGTCAGATGCATAGTCGCGCATTGCGTCTGCATAAGTCATGCGAGGGAATTTGTCGAATTCAACGTTTAGAAGTTCTTTGAACATCTTAACTGTTAAACGTTCCATTAAATCCATGATGTCATCGTCACTCATGAACGATGTTTCAACGTCGATTTGTGTGAATTCAGGCTGACGGTCAGCACGTAAGTCTTCATCACGGAAACATTTCGCAATTTGGTAGTAACGATCGATACCGCCAACCATCAACAACTGTTTGAACAATTGTGGAGATTGTGGAAGCGCGTAGAAGCTACCGTTAGAAACACGACTTGGTACTAAATAGTCACGTGCACCTTCAGGAGTAGCACGAGTCAAAATAGGCGTTTCAACGTCTAAGAAACCATTGTCTTCGAAGTAGTTACGAATGAGGTTGGTTAATTTAGAACGGAAACGTAAGCGATCTAACATTTCTGGACGACGGATGTCCAAGAAACGGTATTTCAAACGTACTTCTTCAGAAATATTGGTATTTTCGTCATTCAATGGGAATGGCGGTGTTTCAGAAGCAGCAAGCACTTCGATTTCTTTACCAAGAACTTCGATTTGACCGCTGGTAATATTTGCGTTTTCAGTGCCTTCGTAACGACGACGTACGCGACCTGTAATTTTTAAAACAAATTCTGAACGTGATTTGTCCGCAGTTGCGAATGCTTCAGGAGTATCTGGGTCAATAACCACTTGAACAAGACCATCACGGTCACGCATGTCAAGGAAGATTACACCACCGTGGTCACGGCGACGGTGAACCCAACCGCATAATGTTACGGTTTGGTCAATTTGAGCTTCGGTTAAAGAACCGCAGTAATGAGTTCGCATCATAGCGTTAGAAATCCAACTATATGGGTTAAGGTCAGCGAATACGTAAACAGCGTACCGCTTTTATTCGAAACAGCGATTATGCCTCTTTTTGACCATTTTGTCACAAGGGCTTAGCTTTAAAACCGTAAAATTTCCCTGCATTGATCATTTTAAATCGTGCTTATTCAACTGAGGGCTTAAAAATATTTGTTGTCGATTTAAGGATGACAAAAATAAGGCTACCGATGGTAAACACAGCTAAAAATGCGCGAAAAAAATAATTAATCGATTTACCAATATAAGTATAGAGATCATGAACAAAAGCATCAGAATAGACGCTTTCTGCAAAATATAGATAGCTGAGAAAGCCTGCAAGCAAGGACAGTAGCCCTAGAGCGTAGACATAAACTTTAGTCCATCGATTGACGATTACGCTACTACGGTGGTTTAGGTGATGGCGGTAAATCATCCATGCTAAAACAGGTAGCGCTAATATAGACAAGCCAATTTGTAAAACACGGTGTAGCGGATAGCTGTGACCAAAGAGCTGAATAGGCTGCAGTAAAATATTTTTAAAGGCAAAGGTGCGAAAGTCGACATGGGTTAGGCCATCCCAAAGGATGTGTGTGGATGTGCCGATAATAATGGCAATGATGAGGCTTAGAATAAAACCACAGCATTGATTGAGGCCGTGTAGATTGAGAGATTTATGTAGACCAAAAAAAGCAAACAGCATCGGTCGGTAAAATGCATACCACAGCAAGCAAAACATTAAGCCCAAGAGAAGATTAGGCACAATGAGCCCCGACCATTGATGTGATCCATCATAATTGGCATTGGTAAATAAGCGAAATAAATCCGGCACCATACAGCCAATGGCTAAGGCGGCAATGGGCAAACGACCACCGCTTAATTTAGAGAGGGGCGGTGCTAAGACAGCATGCGAAATGGTAAAGGGCATAATTTAAAATATAATTATTTAAAATAAATCAAAAGACTAATGCGTCAAAGTATAGCTGAGAGCTCAGCTTAGAAATGTTTTTTATTGAAAAAATATTGAAATGTTATAATATAACAAAACAAAGCCATCTACCTGAGCTGCCAGCATGCTATTCAAGAAGAAATTAATCAGCGTATCTATTTTTGCCTCTATGGCACCGTTTGCATTTGCAGATGAAGTTTTAACCCAATCTAAGCAGGGGGCCGTACAACAACTCGATACCATTCATGTACAAGCCCATCCCCTAGAACAATCAGCTGCCGATTTTGCAGTTGCTGATCATATTGTCAGTCAGAAAAAATTAGCTGAACGTGGTACAACCATTGGTGATGCTTTGGCTGATGAACTTGGTGTGTATTCAAACCAATACGGTTCAGGCTCTAGCCGTCCAGTGATTCGCGGGCAAGATGGCCCACGTGTAAAAGTATTACAGCATGCTTCTGAAACCGCAGATGTTTCTGCACTTTCACCAGATCATGCAGTCACGGTTGATCCAATTTTGGCAAAACAAGTAGAAATCATTCGAGGCCCATCAACTTTACTGTATAGCGCAGGCACGGTGGGTGGTTTAGTGAATGTCACTGATCAAAAAATCCCAACGCAAATGCCTGATAAAGGCTACGAAGGTCAAGTTGGTCTCCGCTATAACTCAGGTAGTGATGAAAAGCTGGCGAGTGCTGGGGTCACTGCTGCATTGGGTGATCAATTTGCGATTCGTGTAGAAGGCTCAAAACGTAAAGCCAATAATTATATCGCGCCAGATTATGTACATGAGCACAGCCATGAACATGATTTGGGCAATGGCCAGCATGAAACCCACACTGAGTTTGTAAAAGAACGCCGTGTTGATAATACTTTTGCCGAAGGCCAAACCGTAAATATTGGCGGATCATGGATTCATGATCGCGGTTTTGTCGGGCTGTCTTATAGTAATCGTGAAGATCAGTATGGTTTGCCTGGGCATAGTCATGAATATGAAAACTGTCATCCGCATGGTGATGCGTTGGACTGTGACGCACATGGTGCAGGTGGTCATACGCATGACCACGATGAAGAAGAGCACGGTGGGCCTTGGGTTGACTTAAAATCTGAGCGTTATGATTTACGTACGGAATTGTCTGAACCATTTGCAGGATTTCAAAAGCTTCGTGCACATGCGAGTTATACCGACTATAAGCATGATGAGTTAGAAGAAAGTGAAGTATTAACCACCTTTAAAAGTAAAGGCTATGATGCACGCTTAGAGTTGGTACATAACCCAATTGCCGATTGGGAAGGTGTGATAGGCACGCAATATAACCGCCAAAAGCTGAATATTTCAGGCGAAGAATCCTTGATGAATCCGAGTACCACAGAAAAGTGGAGCTTATTTGGTTTAGAGCATAAGCAGTTTGGTGATTTCCACGTGGAACTGGGTTTACGTGCCGATCAGCAAAAAATTGATATTGATTCGACACAAAAAGACTTTAGCGATTATGCAATTTCGTACTCAGGTGCAGTCAACTGGGAATTTGCACCAGACTATAAACTATCCTTTGTGGCATCACATCAAGAACGTTTGCCTTTGGCGCAAGAGCTGTATGCCAATGGCAAACACTTTGCAACTAATACCTATGAACGTGGCAATGAAAATCTGGGTGTAGAAAAGTCGAATAATGTTGAATTGGGCTTACATTACGAAGCTGATAAGTTGGACTACCATGTACATGTATATCACAACTGGTATGACAGCTATATTTATGCAGCAACAACGGCGACACACGACAACTTCCGCTTAGTGGACTATACCCAAGACAAAGCGAAATTTTATGGTGTAGAGGCGGAAACAGGTTATCAACTGAGTGATCTGTATAAAGTCAGCTTATTTGGTGATTATGTACGAGGTAAAATTGATGGCGCCAATGCACCGCGCGTACCTTCAGGCCGTTTAGGGACTAAAGTGGATGCAAAATTCACGGATCAGTGGTCAGGTTTAGCAGAGTATTATCATGTGTTTAAGCAAGATAAATTTGCAGACTTTGAGCAAGAGACGCAAGGCTATAATATGGTGAACCTAGGCGTATCGTATGCAGGACAATATGCCAAAGACAACGATTATCGTGTGTATTTTAAAGCCAATAACCTGTTAGATGATCAAGTTTATTCACATGCATCGTATTTATCGACCATTCCACAAGTTGGCCGTAACTTTAGCGTAGGCGTAGAGTTTGGCTTTTAAATGAGTTGCAATCATGAGTGCGCAATAGCCCTTTGATTGCATACAATCACAGAAATCCGCTTGAAAAATCAATGGATAATACCTAGTCTGAGCATATTGGACTAGGTTTTTTATTATGCGTATTTTTGAGCGAATCCACCGTAAACTCAATTGGTCTACACGTCGATATGTGGGGCTGGTTGTAGGGTTATTGGCGCTAGGCTATTTATCTTCCGCGGTATATCACATGTATAAGCCTTTACCAGAAGGGCTGGATTACACGGGTAAATTACGTCATGCAAATGTGGAATTTTTGGTTGATCAAACTTATCTTGATGCGACAGGTCAGCAACATGTAGATCAGCAAATTTTCAAGCAAATGCTTCAATTGATTGAGCAGGCGCAAAGCACGATTGTGATCGATATGTTCTTGTTTAATCAGCAAGTAGGCGATTCTAAAGTACAGCATCAAGCGCTTATGCAACAATTGACGAATGCGCTTATTCAGAAGCGTAAATACAATCCTAATCTCGAAATTAAGTTCATCACTGATCCAATCAATACCGTTTACGGTGGTGTGTATTCTGAGCAATACCATGACTTGCGCCAAGTTGGGATTGATGTGATTGAAACCGATTTAAGTCCATTGCGTGCATCTAATCCAACGTGGTCTGGCATTTGGTATTTATGTTGTCAGGGAATGGGAAATAACACGGAATCAGGCTGGTTGCCGAATCCATTTGGCAATGAAAAAATCACTTTGCGTAGCTACTTTGAGCTTCTAAATTTTAAAGCCAATCATCGTAAAACTATGGTGGTGGACACGGTTGATGGTTGGAAAGCCTTAGTTAGTTCCATGAATCCACATGATGGAAGCTCACGCCATTCAAATGTGGCCTTGTTAGTTCAAGGCAAAACCGCACTGGATGTGCTGCAGACAGAACAAGCTGTTGGTGCAATGTCGAAAGCCAATTTGCCGGCAGTGATTACGGGCGAATTTGAAGAGGCGAAAACATTACCGCAAGTTCAAGTGCTGACTGAAGGTGCGATTTATCAGGCTGTATTGGACTCGATTAAAAGTAGTCAAAAGGCTGGCGTAGAAATCGACATCGCAATGTTTTATTTATCTGAGCGTCAGATTATTCAACAGTTAATTGCAGCACATCAACGCGGTGTAAAAATCCGAGTACTCTTAGATCCAAATAAAGATGCGTTTGGCCGTACTAAAAATGGTATTCCTAACCGGCCAGTGGCGGCTGAGCTGAACAATGCGGGTATTGATGTGCGTTGGTGCAATACCCAAGGCGAGCAGTGCCACAGTAAAATGCTGTTAAAACGTGATATGTATACGACTCAATTGATTTTAGGTTCGGCAAATTTCACTGCACGCAATTTAAAAAACTATAATTTGGAAACAGATTTAAATGTTATTGGTGGGCGTGATGCTCAGGTATTTACACAAGCCAATCAGTATTTTAATCGTGCATGGTCAAATTTAGATGGCCGTCAAATGAGTGTGCCATATCGTCAATATGCTGATGAATCTAAACTGAAATATGCCTTATACCGTTTTATGGAATGGAGCGGGTTATCTACTTTTTAGAATTGTATTAATCTCCTTCAATCCCTCTTTTCAAAAGAGGGACTTTCCTCCCTTTTTAAAGGGAGGTTAGGAGGGATTTAATAAGTTTTAATTCTTCGGTTCTGGATTTGGTGGTACTAAGGTATCTAAATCCTTATCCGTCATATTATCCAATTCATGCAAATCAGTTTTGATTTTCCACTTGCTTTCATCTTCTACAGGTTGTGGCAAGCGTGCCTCAAGCCAGTCACAGACCACATCGGGTGGAAAGTCGTCATGATTACATTGAATGACCCATGCTAAAAATTGTTTAGCTTCACCATTCATATAGGGTGGTGGTGATACCGGTAAAAACTGAGTCGGTAAGCGTTCATTTTTAGAAATATAGTTCAACACATGGCCAAGCTCTTGTACGGTTTGCCATGCCAAGGGATGATCGACATTAATTTGAAATTTAAACCACCATGCACTTTTACCATCTGTACCATAAGAGTCAATATGGTTTTGTTGCACACTCGGAACTTTACAGAAGAATTGATAAAGTCGGTCAAAACTTAATTCAGACACAGCTTTGGATCCACAACGAAATAAAAAGAATATTAGCATATTCCACTGTAATGAATGCTCATTCAATCTTATTCATGCTTATCTACGGCATTGCAAAAAATCCCTGCAGTGTTCATTTTTTCTCCTAAAAATGCTTTTATAATGAATGCACATATAGAGGAGGAGCATCTTGTGAGAACAGCATTATTTGCATTAAGTCTAACAGCTGGATTACTCAGTGCGAGTCCGTTGACCTTTGCTGAAAATCAATGGGCAAACTATCAGGGTGTTCCGAGTGCGCAGCAAAACAGACCTATGCCACCGCATAATGGTTATCAGCAACAGGGGCACCGTCCTAACTATCCACAACAGCCTAATGTTCAGCATTATCCGCAGTATCCAAACAATTCACAGCATCGTCCGCCCATTTACCCAAATCAACCGCGTCCGCCACAGCACCGTCCACCAATTCAAAATGGTATTAGTATCCAGTACCAAGCACCCACAACAATTATTCAAAATTCGCAAAGTTATAGTTGGGTCAATGGTGATCCTGCTACGGCCAGTATTTCGAGTTCCACTTATCGTGTGATTTCAGATTGGCACCGACTAGGTTTGCCTGCACCACCAACAGGTATGTTTTGGATCTTTGAAAATGGTCGTTATGTCTTAGCATCGAATTGATCAGGTTTTATCAGATATCCCGAACCCTCACTTCACGTCACTTTTAAAGCAGTGCTTTAAAGCTTGCTCAGGTGAGGACGGGCACTATCAGAGTCTATGCGAGTTCATCATCTTCTGGGCGTGGGGTTTTGCCTTCAGGTAGTGGTTTTTCGGTGTGTTTATCACGAATAACCGATGGATATGTCCAAGATGCATAGCGCACGACCAAAATGGCAAAGGCTAAAATTAAAATAGACCCCGTAATAATCACCAAATCCATACTGGCTTTGTGCGTGTGTTGGATGTCAGCAATTAATAATCGTGTCAGTGCTGTAATGGCAATATAAATTAGAAAACGTACGGGCATGTGATTGGTTTTAAAGTATATCCCCACCATTGCACCCAGTTCTAAGTAAATAAACAGCAAGAGAATATCGTCAATAGTCGCGAATTTTTTTACGGTGAGTATTTCAAAAACCGTATGTCCAGCAGACCAAATCACCATACAGCCAATAATAAATAAAGCAATGTAGTGAAAGCTTTCTACGGCAAGATTGCCTAAACGATCGAGGAGGGATTCAAGTTTTATAATTCGTGGGTCGCGGTGGCTCATGGCTTATCCTCCTATATAAAGTGTTAAATTTCATTAAATAACAAGCAAGTTTCATGCACATGAAACAGCGAAATTAGATTTTTTTTTTAAATAAATCGGCTGAATTTTAATGTTATGTTGTTCGGGTAATATTTCGTCTGAGAAAAATAGAATGTATTTACCGACTCATTTTCAGCAGGAAGATTTAACGGAGCTATTTGACTGTATTGAAGCGCATCCATTAGCCAGTGTGATGGTGGTTCATGAAGGGGAAATTGAGGCCAATCATATTCCGCTGGAACTGGATCGTTCAGCTGGCAAAAAGGGCATGCTTCGTGGACATATTGCCAAAGCAAATCCGCTGTTTAACTTACTGGAACATGAGCGATCAGCTTATGTTATTTTTCATGCAGATCAGGCATATATTTCGCCAAATTGGTACGAAGGAAAACAAGAACATCACCGTGTCGTGCCGACATGGAATTATCGTGTAGTCCATGTTAAAGGCAAGATACGTAAAATTGCAGATGAAAAATATTTGCGTGGAATTTTGGCTCGTTTAACTCGTACTCATGAAGCGAAGCAACCTGTTCCATGGAAAATGGGTGATGCACCGAATGATTTTATTGCTGAACAGTTAGAGAAAATTGTGGCGATTGAAATCGAAATAGACTCAATTGTGGGTAAGCTTAAAGTGAGTCAAAACCGTAGTGCTGTAGATGCTGAAAATGTCGCAAAGGCCCTAGAGATTTCGAATGCTGAAATGGCGGAGTCAGTTCGACAGTATCGATAATAATTTGAAATAAGGGTAAATAAATTTATATGTCTAAACAATTTAGTATCCAATTGAAAGAGTGGTTTTTGAATATTGTAACTATAATCGTTATACCCTTGTATATTATTGCTATTTATAAAATTTTAATAACATATGACCTTGATAAAATTGTCAAATATTTGCCGCTAGCAACATTTGTCCTTGCTTGTATAGCTTTCTTTTTTGCCTTGAGAACATATTGGCGTAAATCATCAATTAGTGTAAAAGCTTCATATATTCCAAGCCCAGACTCTCATTATGGTAAAGCTTACATTCATCAATATCTGCTTGAAAGTGAAAAAGATAAAGCAATAGTAGTATTTAAAGTTTATTTGAGAATAGGCTACGATACATATGTTCTCCTTGAAGACTTTAGATCGAAACCACTTATATTAAAAGCATATGAAGTTCATCAGAGAGAGTTTGAGCGTATTCATTGGCATAGTTCGAATGAATATAAGTTAGATTTGACTAAAGTTTTGAGTGATCCCAAAATTCCTAAAAGTATTGTTTTATCAACTTCAGAAGGTAAATATGTTACTAAGACGGTAATCCTCCCATAAATAACCGAAGTTAAAAGTAGAGGTTAAGCAGCCATTAGAGGTGGCTTTCCTTTGTTAGCTTGATGTGGTCTTTCATGGTTGTAATGCCACAACCAGTTTGTTGCATAATCTTGTACTTCATCCAAAGTATCAAATAAATGCTTGCTCAGCCAACTATAACGTATGGTCCGATTATAGCGTTCAATATACGCATTCTGCTGTGGCTTACCCGGTTGAATATATTCAATACGAATACCGTGCTCAGTAGCCCAGCGCACAAATTCGTGACTGATAAATTCGGGACCATTATCGCATCGGATCACTAACGGTTTTTCTCTCCACTCCAGCAATTGATTCAACGTACGAATAACCCTGATTGTGGGCAATGAGAACCCTGCTTCAATGGCTAGGCCTTCGCGGCGGTAATCATCAATCACATTCAATAATCGAAACTTGCGACCATCGGAAAGCTGATCATGCATAAAATCTAATGACCAAACCTGATTTTCTCGGATTGGTTCTTTCAATGGTTCAGGCGCATGCCGTTTTAGTCTTCTTCTCGGTTTAATACGCAGATTCAGTGCCAACTCACAGTAAATGCGGTAAACCCGCTTGTGATTCCAGCAGCAACTCTCAACATGCCGTAAATACGAG
Source organism: Acinetobacter cumulans (assembly GCF_003024525.3). Lineage (GTDB taxonomy): Bacteria > Pseudomonadota > Gammaproteobacteria > Pseudomonadales > Moraxellaceae > Acinetobacter > Acinetobacter cumulans. Next base: position 665,591 of record NZ_CP035934.2, read on the forward strand.
AAGCACAAACCAAAGCCCCAATCGGAATTTTCCTCAGTGAGTTCAATGAGCTGTTCAGCAATGAGTGCATTGTCATCACTGAGTTTGGCTTGATAGCGGTAGCAGGTTTCACTAATGCCAAATGCTTTACAAGCCAAACGAATACTAATGGCATGCTGGGCAACTGCCTGTTGTGCCATCTTACGCCGGCAAGATGGCTTTACCACTTTTTTGCCATCGCTTCCTGGATGATTTCGGCCTTTAATCGCTCTTCCGCATACATCTTTTTAAGTCTGGTATTTTCGGCTTCTAGCTCTTTCAGTCGAGCCATTAATGATGTATCCATACCACCATATTTGGCACGCCATTTATAAAAGGTAGCATTACTCATGCCGTGTTCACGGCAAAGGGTCGCTACAGGTGTGCCAGATTCTGCCTGTTTCAAGATGGACATGATCTGACTATCAGTAAATTTAGATGTTTTCATGCAGAATCTCCTGCTCGTATCTTAAGAGAAAATTCTACTTTTAGATCCTATTATTTTTAGGGGGGATTACCAGACAATTGTTGATCCTTGGTATGTAGAAACTTCAGATGCTGATTATGCAATAATTGGTGGTCAAGAACCTATACGAACAATACAAGGTTATCAAACTTGGAAAGACCAAGAATTTATAGAGTTGACTGATAAAGATGTTTCTAAAAACTTTTTGATTTACTGCAAAAGATGGTTGTGTAAAAAGTTTCATTTATAACAATGAAAGACTCATTATAAAAAAAGCCCGAATATTCGGGCTTTTTTTATTTCAAACTTAAAGAGGCTTAAGCTTGATTGGTAAAGTAATCTTCAGAGAAGTTCATAATCACTTCAGAACCTGCTTTTACTTTTTGAATGCGTACAGCAAGTTCAGGTAAAACGCGTTGAACGAAATACAGTGCAAGAGACAGTTTGTTTTGATAGAACTCGCCGTCTTTATCTTTGGCTGCATTGGCAATGCGGGCAAACATATAAGAGAAGCTGAGTAGGCCTACAGCATGTAGATAATCCACCGCTGCAGAGTTCGAGAATTCTACGTTTTCACTTGCTGCTTCAAGTACATATTGTGTTACAGACTCAACTTCTGCCGCTGCATCTAAAGTTGCATCTTTAATGAAGTTAAGGTCAGCGCTTAAGTCATTGGCAAAATCACGGATTTCTTGGATGTATTCAGCAATGAATGCACCGCCACATTTAATGGTTTTACGGCCGATTAAATCTTGAGACTGAACGCCGTTGGTACCTTCGTAAATTTGGGCAATACGTAAGTCACGGATACATTGTTCCATGCCCCATTCACGGATAAAGCCATGTCCACCAAACACCATTTGTGCATCTAAAGTGGCGTTGAATGCTGTGTCTGTTAGGTATGCTTTTGCAATTGGTGTTAAAAGCGCAACACGGTCATTGGCTTTTTTCACAGCTTCTGCATCGGTAGAGAATTTAGTGATGTCGAGTTGCTGGCCAACATAGACTGCAAATGCACGAGATGCTTCATTGTTCGCACGTGCATTTAATAACATACGACGTACATCACCGTGAACTAAAATGCTGTCCGCTGGTTTAGCAGGGGATTGCACGCCAGATGCGCTACGGCCTTGTAGACGGTCTGTCGCATATTGCGCAGCATTTTGGTATGCAAATTCAGAAGCGCCGAGGCCTTGAATACCCATAGATAAACGTTCGTAGTTCATCATCACGAACATCGCAGCAAGGCCTTCGTTTTCTTTACCCACGAGGTAACCTTTCGCGCCGTCAAAGTTCATTACACACGTTGCAGATGCTTTGATCCCCATTTTGTGTTCGATTGAACCTGGGCCTGCTGCATTGCGCTCACCTAAAGAACCGTCAGCATTCACGATGAACTTCGGCACGATAAACAGTGAAATACCGCGTGAACCTGCAGGTGCATCTGGTGTTTTTGCCAAAACTAAGTGAATGATGTTTTCAGAAAGATCGTGGTCACCGCCAGTAATGAAAATTTTCGTACCTGTGATGTTGTAGGTGCCGTCTTCATTGCGTTCAGCTTTAGTTTTAATAATGCCTAAGTCTGTACCTGCATGTGGTTCAGTTAAGCACATTGTGCCTGACCATTCACCTGTATACATTTTTGGTAGGTAAGTTTCTTTTTGCTCTTGTGATGCATAGCTGTTTAATGCCATGCCTGCACCAACTGAAAGAAGCGGGTAGAGCATGAAAGATGGATTCGTCGCAAAAAGCATTTCGTCAGAAAGAACAGTCAGCATTTTTGGCATGCCTTGACCGCCCCATTCTTCGTCTGCACCAAGACCAATCCAGCCACCTTCAGCATATTGTTTAAATGCTTCTTTAAAGCCAGCAGGTGTTGTTACGCTACCGTTGTTATATGTTGCCCCTTCTTCATCACCTGTACGGTTTAAAGGATGCGTTACGTTTTGAGCAAATTTTGCCATTTCTTCTAAAATTGCTTCAGCCGTTGCTGCATCTACATGTGCAAGATTTTCATTGTCTTGCCAGAATTGTTCTGCTTTAAATACATCGTTTAGGATGAATTTCATGTCCGCAAGAGGTGCGTTATAAATTGGCATCGTGTGTCACCTGTTTATTGTTTGATTCGTAACGATTTAATCAGTCTAAGCGATAATTTTTTGCAGTGTTAGACGACTAAAGGCTTAATTTTTGAATTAGTTATAAAGAAAAAGGACTGCCAAATCAATGACCGTCCTTTGTTCTTTTTATTGTTCAGTGTGCACTGAAATTAGAATGCAAAGTGTTCAGCATCTAAAGTCATGAGTGGATCTACACCACCAGCAATCACGTCTACGTGTGCGCGAACACGTGGCAAGATTTTCTTGAAGTAGAAACGTGCTGTTGTGATTTTCGCGTTGTAGAAGTCAACTTCAGTTGTACCTGCTGCAAGTGCTTCTTGTGCTACAAGTGCCATACGTGCCCATAGGAAAGCAAGTGTTACGTAGCCAGAGAAGTATAGGTAATCAACTGCTGCGCCACCCACTTCGTCAGGGTTTTGCATTGCTTTCATACCAATTTGCATTGTTAAGTCACCCCATTCTTTGTTTAGGGTAGCAAGCGGTGCAACAAACTCAGCCATTGCTGCATTGTCTTTGTTTGCTTCTGCAAATTTGTGGATGATCTTAGTGAAGTCTTTCAACATTGCACCTTGAGTACCCAATACTTTACGGCCTAACAAGTCAATCGCTTGGATTTCAGTTGTACCTTCGTATAAGCAAGAGATACGTGTATCACGTACGATTTGCTCCATACCGTGTTCTGAAATGAAACCGTGACCACCGAAGACTTGAACACCGTGTTTCGCAGATTCAGAACCTGTTTCAGTTAAGAATGCTTTAGCGATTGGTGTAAGAAGAGACAAGATGTTGTCAGAGAACTTACGTTCTTCTTCAGTCGCGCCTTTTTCTACCACGTCAGCGTGTTGAGCAAGTAAGTAAACTAGTGCACGACCGCCTTCTGCAAATGCTTTTTGCGTGAATAGCATGTTGCGTACAGCAGGGTGAACGATAATTGGATCTGCTTCTTTTTCTGGTGCTTTAGGGCCAGTTAAAGAACGCATTGCTAGACGGTCTTTTGCATAAGTTAAAGCACCTTGGAAAGCGCCTTCAGATGCAGATAGACCTTGTACAGCAGTACCAATACGTGCAGTGTTCATGAATGTGAACATGCAGTTTAGGCCACGGTTTTCTGGTCCAATGAGGAAACCTTTTGCGTTGTCAAAGTTGATCACGCATGTAGAGTTACCATGGATACCCATTTTGTGTTCGATTGAACCACAACGTACGCCGTTACGCTCGCCTACAGAACCATCTGCAGTTAAGTTGAACTTAGGTACGATGAATAAAGAAATACCTTTTGTACCTTTAGGTGCGCCAGGAAGACGTGCAAGAACGATGTGGACGATGTTCTCAGCCATGTCGTGTTCACCAGCAGAGATAAAGATCTTCTCGCCAGAAATTGCATAGCTACCATCTGCTTGTGGTTCAGCTTTAGTACGGATAATACCAAGGTCAGAACCTGCATGAGATTCTGTTAAGCACATTGTGCCCGTCCAAACACCTGATACTAGGTTTGGAAGGTAAGCTGCTTTTTGTTCTGCAGAACCATGGTGCTCTAAAGTACGTACAGCACCATGAGAAAGACCAGGGTACATACCCCAAGCCCAGTTCGCAGTACCGACCATTTCAGAGATAGAAATACCTAAAGAGTTTGGTAATGCTTGACCGCCAAACTCTTCATCTGCAGAAAGAGAAGGGAAGCCTAGTTCGATGTATTTTTGATACGCTTCTTTAAAGCCAGTTGGAGTTGTTACAACGCCATCATTCCAAGTACAGCCTTCACGGTCGCCGACTTGGTTTAAAGGAGATAGTTCGTTTTCACAGAAATCTGCAGCGGCTTCTAAATATTGGTCAACCAATTCACGGCTTACGGTGTCAGAAAACGCAGGAAGTTTCGCATAATGTTCTTCAGCATTTAATAATTCATGCAGAACGAATTGCATATCACGTAAAGGCGCTTTGTATTGTGGCATATCGTTTTCCTCAATACTGGTTTCTACCAGCGTTAATAATCCTAAATAAAGGTTAATCGTGTCTTCAATGACACATGTTTTTGCAATGGGTTAATCGTGCAACATCTTATTGTAAGGTACAAGCATTTCCAGGGCATTTCTTAGTGACTGTAAAGTCAAAGAATCTGATCTTGAAAATCCTAAGTGTGTAGAGTGTATACAGTTTTGCTTCAATATTGATGAGCAGAATAGTCAAAAACGTAAAAAGTTATGTCGCCTCATAAAGCGCTATTTAAAACAGTTGCTTAACGATGATTAAGTTCTTGTATCAAAGGGCTGAAGGTAATGAGTACATGCTGAGGCTAAATGGAGTCATGAAAAGTGAAATACTGTGCATAAAAAAGGCGCTCAATAGAGCGCCTCATGTGACTATTTCTAGTCTATCGGATCTTTTGTGTCAGCTTAAGCGGTTTTAAGGGGCGCATTAGGGATAAAGCGGACTTCACATTTACCCGCAATTGTACGTTCGCCAGATTTAATTTGTACCGCTGTACCATTAGCTTTAGCTTGGCAAGCTTGAGCAATGGCTTGTTGATGTGCTTGACGCTCTGCTAAACGTTGATCAAATTGTTTAACCAATTCAGCGCGTTTGGCATCAGTGAGTGGCTCAGCAGAACGCATGTGCATTGGGCCATTCATATCACCACGCATTGGGCGGTGTTCGCCACGCATTGGCTTTTGTTCTGCACGTGCTTGTTTAAATTCTTGCTTAAGCGCTTGACGATCTGCTTTAAACTGAATCGTACATGTGCCATCAATAACTTTGTCGCCAGCTTTGACTTGAACGGCAGTCCCCGATGCTTTGTTATCGCAGGCCTGCTTAATTTCTTTAAACACTTGGCGTTGTTCAGCACGCATTTCTTTCATTTGCTCGCGTTGTTCTGGAGACATTTTGCGCGCTGAATCACCATGATGTTCTTTCATCATACGTTGATGATCATTGGCTTGATTTGCAGTGGTTGATTGGCAGGCTGTTAATGCACCCATACTGATAACACTTGCACCGATTAACGCGAGTTTTGTCATGTTGTTCATTGGTTTCGCCCCACTGCATATATTGAATATTTGATGCTTAAAGATTAAATAATAATGATGAAGAAACAATGAAGAGTTTTTTAGACCAGTGTTCGTTACAATAATAAATATAGAAGAAAAAATAGAGACTCTATTTTGAATATCCGTCGTGTGCCCATTGCTTTACGTTTATTTCTGACTGTGCTGTTGACCACTTTAGTGATCACAACGGTGAGTTTGGGCGTGCTTCATTGGAATATGCAACGTAATTTTACCAATTATGTTGCAGATGTTGAAATGCAGAAACTGGATTTACTGATCCATAATTTGTCCGATGTCTATGATGTGTATCAGGACTGGGGCAATGCTATTCAGGCGCAAATATTACAAATAGAAGGTAATGCTGGACCTGATGACTATGATCGATTATCAAATTGGTGGTTGCGTCGTCAGTATGATATTGCGTTACAACAACGCTATTTTAAAGAACATACCTTGGTCGCAGCCACCCCGACTTTAAATCCATCGGATATTGAAAAACATAAGGCGGATCTTGTCGAATTAGATTTTATTGAACGTAATTTACCTTCGGAATTTCGCCCATTTGATGGCTTAAAATTTCCTTTAAGTTCAAATCAAAATGTATTTAGACCCAAAGATCCGAAGGATGCAAAAGCATCGGAACAGGCAGACTCTTCAAAATCACAACCCGATGGCAAAAAGCAATTTATTCAAATGCCAGATCGTTTGGGCTTGAGTTCACGTTTATCTTTATATGATGAAAAACACCAATTTGTTGTGGGCGAACCAACAGATGCAAATATTTCCTATCGTCCGATTATGGTGAAAAATCAGGTCGTTGGTTATTTGGGTTTAAAACCCGTACTTGATCAAGATGATGCGATTAGTATTAACTTTTTTAGTAAGCAGAAACGTTATTTGATTTTGGTGTATGGTTTAACCTTATTGGCCAGTTTAATTGCTTCATTATTACTAGCGACCTATTTTAAAAAGCCGATTCAGCGCTTATTAAATGGAACACGTGAATTAACCAAAGGCCATTATCAGCATCAAATTACTGTCAATCGTAATGATGAGTTAGGCGATTTATCAAATGAGTTAAATCAATTGGCCATGATTTTAGATCAACATGAAACATCACGTCGTCAATGGGTGGCCGATACTTCACATGAACTGAAAACCCCGCTGGCTGTACTCCAAGCGCAAATTGAAGCCATGCAGGATGGCATACGTAAGCCAACGCCTGAGCATTTTGCCTCAATGCTCAATCAGGTGAGCAGTTTGAAAAAACTAACCCAAGATTTGGCAGATTTAGCACAAGCTGAAGCGATGCAATTGAAATGCTATATGGCCAATGTGAATCCGTGGCAGGTGATTGTGCAAGAAGTTGAAAACTTTAAGCCGAAGTTTGAGCAGGCACGCTTAACAGTGAGTGCACAGGGTGAGGGTGCTGATTTACAATTGGATATAGACCGTTTTAAACAAATTATGGTGAACTTACTGGGTAACAGTATTCGTTATACTGAAGCGGGTGGTGAGGTTCGAATTCATACTGAACAAAATGATGCCTATTGGACGGTGTACGTTGACGATAGTCCATTAGGGCTCAGCGATGAGCAGTTGGCTAATTTAGGGCAACGCTTCTATCGTGTAGACGATTCGCGCACACGCAGTACTGGTGGAACAGGTTTAGGTTTGGCATTATCTGGCAAAATTGCGCAAGCAATGGGTGGTGAGCTCAGTTTTGATCATTCGCCATTGGGTGGATTACGTTGCAAGTTAAGCTTCCCAAAACAAGTGAACTCTTAAAAGGAAAATAAGCATTTATGAAACATATTATGCTGGTTGAAGATGAAGTAGAACTTGCACAACTGGTGCGTGATTATTTAGAAGCAGCAGGCTTTGAAGTGAGCATGTTTCATGATGGCCAAGAGGCCTATGAGAGTTTTACACAGCGTAAGCCTAGTCTAATGATTTTAGATTTGATGGTGCCACGTATGGATGGTCTCACCATTTGCCGTAAAGTGCGTGAGCAGTCAGATCTGCCAATTATTATGGTCACTGCCCGTACTGAAGAAATTGACCGTGTGTTGGGCTTAAATATGGGTGCAGATGATTATGTTTGTAAGCCTTTTAGCCCGAAAGAATTGGTTGCACGTGTACAAGCGGTATTACGTCGTTTAGAGCGTAAAGCTGAGCCAGAAAGCAACGATTTATTCCGTATGGATAAAGGCCAGCAACGTGTTTGGTATCAGCAAAAGTCATTAAACCTCACACCAACAGAGTTTCGATTACTGGAACTATTTTTGGAGCATGTGGGGCAAGTGTATTCGCGTGCGCAGTTGCTAGATCACATTAACCCAGACAGCTTTGATGTTGCTGACCGTGTCATTGACAGCCACATTAAAAACCTACGCCGTAAAATTTCTGAGGCAGCCGAAACGGGCAACCGCCATGAGTGGATTCAGGCGGTATACGGTGTTGGTTATCGTTTTGAATATCCTGAAGATTAATTATATTTAGACAATCTAAAGGCGAATCCATGCAAATGTGTTCGCCTTTTTTATTGGGGTGAGTTAGCCACAATAGCGCCTAACACGGCTAAAAAGATTTACAATCTACTTTTTTATCAGATGAGAACGTGTTGTGAGCAGCCAAATGCCTCAACTGCAGCGCCGATTGAAGAACCGCCATATTCAGCTGATTGCCATGGGCGGTGCGATTGGTACAGGCCTATTTTTAGGTTCTGCACATATTATTGAATCGGCTGGGCCATCGATCATTTTAGGTTATTTGATTGGCGGTTTGATTGCCTTTTTAATTATGCGCCAGCTGGGTGAAATGATTGTACAAGAGCCAGTAACAGGTTCATTCAGTTATTTTGCCTTTAAATATTGGGGTAATTTTGCAGGATTTTTAACAGGCTGGAACTACTGGATTTTGTATATTTTAGTGGTGATGACTGAGCTGACGGCCATTGGTAAATATGTGAATTATTGGTGGCCACATGTACCAGCATGGGTTTCGGTACTGGTATTTTTTGCGGTCATTACCCTTGCCAATTTAGCCAATGTCAAATTGTATGCAGAATCTGAATTTTGGCTGTCATTGATTAAAGTTGTAGCCATTGTTGCCATGATTATTTTTGGTGTGTATTTGCTGCTTACCGCACATGCAGATTCTACGGCTTCAATCAGTAATTTGTGGGCACATGGGGGCTTTTTCCCGCATGGTTTTGAAGGCTTATTTTATATGTTGGCCTTTATTATGTTTGCCTTTGGTGGCATTGAGCTGATTAGCATGGCGGCCGCTGAAACTGAAAACCCCGATCAAAACATCCCGAAAGCGGTAAATCAAACCGTGATCCGCGTGTTCTTGTTTTATATCTGCTCTTTGGCGGTCTTGCTGTCGCTGGTGCCTTGGAATCAGTTAAAACTTGGTGGTTTGGATCATAGCCCATTTGTGATGATCTTTAATCAGATGGGGATTGATTGGGCGGCACATTTGTTGAATTTTATTATTTTGACGGCATCAGTTTCGGTCTGTAACAGCGGGATGTATGCCAATAGTCGTATGCTGTTAGGCTTGGCAGAACAGGGCAATGCACCTAAAGTCTTTAAGCAAGTGAATAAGCACGGTACGCCGATGGCTGCAGTTTTATTTTCTGCGTTGCTGATTTTTGGTTGTGTGTTGCTGAATTATTTCTTGCCTGAAAAAGCGTTAAGCTATTTGATTTATATAGTGGTGAGCGCTGCGGTGCTGAATTGGATGCTGATCAGCTTGATTCATTTGAAATTTAGAAAAGCAATGCAGCAACAGGGTATACAGACTAAATTTCCAGCCTTATTTGCACCATTCACCAACTATTTTGTTTTAGCGTTCATGCTGATGATTTTATACATCATGTGGAATCAGGGCTTTATGCTGTCGGTACTGATGCAGCCACTATGGATTTTACTGCTATTTGTGCTGTTTAAAGTGATGCAAACAAAGAAGGTTTAATGCAATAAAGGCTTAGGGAAGAGCCTTTTAAAGTATCCAATTTTTAAAGTAAAGTTGTTTAACAACGATGTTGAAAGCGTTTTAAGAAATTGCCTTTAGAAGCAAATAGATTTTAAATTTTAGTTTGTAAATTGACCTAAATGACTTTAAAAAATTAAAGCCATTTAGGTCTGCTTTTATATTTTATGGATTGAAGGCTTGTTTAAACATTGGAACTAAAAGCTTATTCCCATATTCACTTAAATGATTACCATCACGATAAATCGGGCGTCCTTTATATTCAGAAATACATTCATTTCCTTTACATAAAAGTAATGCAGGGTCTAAGACCTTGGCCTGACACTGCGCTGCACTTTCCTGAATAATTTTGCGAATTTCTCCTGATCTTTTTAAGTAGGCATCGTGTGAAATAAATATTTTTTCATTGCGCTTGTAGAATACATTCTTAATGATTCTTTGCGGTAAATTGAAACCCACTTCTGGAATCGGTTGCACGATATATACAGGGTTAGTCTTAGAGGTTTGACATAAAACTTCAGTGAGATTTTTTTGAAATGAAATCATTCGATTCTTTTGACTGATATTTGGATTATCATCAAAATAAACAGAAGGTTTAGAGCCTCTCGCGTCCATGTGATCCGGGTCATTTTCTCCAATTAAGTAGCTTGGATATCTGGCAATGAACACCATTGGAATATTTTCATATTTTTTGGATGCAATTAAGTTTAAACGTTGTTGGTTGATTTCTGGGCAAGGACTTTTATCTTTGTAAAATTGCATATTGGGAATAAATGGGCAAGCAGCAGTTGCAAATGAAATGATACCTTCTGCTTTCAAATTAAAACTTGTTGCTACGGAAGTGGTCAATGCATCAGCATGGCTATCTCCAATAACAATAGCTTGAATTTTAGCTGGATTTCCTATGATACATTCATGTAACTCTTGTTGGTCGCAATCATAAGGATTGGTGTTATTGATTTCTTCATTCGCTATTTTAGCTGCTTCTGGAAGTCGAGAATCTACACCATCATTTGATTTAAGAAAATGTCCAAAGCCTAAAAGGAATAAAGCGAGATAAATTGCTTTTACTTTATAAATTTCTTTCCAAGATGAATAGCGTGGGAAACGAATCTTTTCAATAGCGTGATAACTTAAGAAACCACATAAAATTGACAGCGGTATCCCGTATATCCACCAATTTTCGAGACCAAGGTAGAAACCCAATACAACCAAGGGCCAGTGCCAAACATAAATTGAGTAAGACCATTTACCAATATGACTAAAAATAGGATTGTTAATGAAAACATTCTGTTGGTATTGACTCACAATAATTAAATACGCACCAAGGACGGGAATAAACGCCATATAACCCGGCCAAAGCGTATCTTTAGAGATAAAGATATACGATGCTAGAATTAGCACGAGCCCTAAGCATTGGGTTATAAGCTGTGACTTTTTGGTGTTTAATGACCAAGGATAGAGGAATGCTAAACCACCTATGAGCATTTCCCATGCACGGCTAGTCAGTAAAAAATAGGCAGTTTTGCTGTCTTTATAGGTTGCATATATACAATAAATAAAGCTGACTAAAAACAGCCCAAGCACTACACGTTTTAAATTATGAAGGCTTAAATATTTTTTAAGCATCAAAATGATAAGTGGAAAAAATATATAAAATTGCCACTCAACAGACAAAGACCATGTATGTAACAACCATTTAGTATGCTCAGCAGTATCAAAATAGCCCCCACCTTTTGAAAAAAGAAGATTGGAGATAAAGAAAGAGCTTTTTTCGATTTGTCGCCCTAAATCTTTATAATCAACCGGGGCTAAATAGAACCAGCCAAATATGGCTAAAAAGATAGTCATCGTGGCTAAAACAGGAATAATTCGGTTTGCACGTGCGGTATAAAATTTAAATAGGTTAAATGTGTTTTTTTCAATGCCATTAAAAATAATGGCTGTCATCAAAAAGCCAGAAATGACAAAGAAGACATCTACACCAGCAAAACCACCAGTTAGCCATTGTGGATTAAAGTGAAAAAGTACAACGGCCAATACAGCTATGGCTCGTAATCCATTGATATCGTGTCTGAATTGCATAAATAAAATAGCTAATCATTTAATTTGGGGGTGATTCTAACTTTAATTAGAGATTGATCGATTGAAATTTCTATTTTTTTAAAATTAAAAATCATGCTATAGCAGACGTAAGAGCTCAATTCGCTGTTGCTCAGCTTTTTTTAGCTTTGAGACCACCAATTCATAAGAATTCAGCACCAAATCTTGCAGCAATTCATCTTCCAACGCTTCATCTGCAAATACAGAAATCCAATGCTGCTTATTCATGTGCCAGCCTGCGCGAATAAAGGGATAAATATCTCTAAGCATGCTTCCATTGTCTGGCAGCACCTTTAAGTTGATCGCTGCTTTGCCTTCTAAATGAAAACTTAGCATAAAAACTTTATCCATCACTTTAAATACATCACAGCCGTCGCCAAACGGTTGAGTCACTGTTACTTCCGGCAGTTTTAGGGCGGTATGGGCAGCCATTTGATGTAAATGCATAAGCAGTCGGTTCTAATTGTAATTGTGGATAATGTTTAAATTATCCACAATTTTGAGCTGATTCAAGCTTGAGTGTGTGGACAAATTTTAAGAAGAACAGCTGACCATGACTTCAGGTACATCACTTGGCAATGGCCCTAAATCTGCTGCTTGTTCAAGTTCAGGCTGTTTGCTAAAGGGTTGGCTGAGCAAGTTAAACAAACGCTCAACTTCCGAAAAATCATTACGCTCAGCAAGCTCAATCGCCTTTTGCGCCATGTGGTTACGCAAAATGTATTGCGGGTTGGCTTGTGCCATTTCAGCATCTAAAGCATGGGTGTCCTGATGTTCACGGATGCTTTCATATTGCGTTAGGAAAGCTTCAAAAGCACGGCGGTCAAGGCAGTCATCTTTAATGGTTTCATATTGTTTTTCTTGCAGACGGATAAAGCTTTGCGTGTAGTCGAGCTGTTCGGTCTGCAAAATACGCAAGAACGCCATTGCGCAGTCAAAACTGTCTGTGTGGAAACTTGGCAGGCCCATTTTCTGAGCTAAGCCCAATTTATAATGCTCCAAGAAGGTCAGTTCAAAATGCTCTAAACATTTGGCTAGATCTTCTTTCCATTGTTCTTTGTCATAGTCTGCAGGGCAGAGCGGTACTAAGTTATTCAGCCATTGCCATAAATTCCAATGACCAATACTTGGCTGCTGCTGGTAGGTATAACGGCCTTGGTAGTCCGAATGATTGTTGACCCAATTTGGACGGAAGCGCTCTAAGAAACCATAAGGGCCAAAGTCCAGAGTCGAACCTGTGATATTGAGGTTGTCGGTATTCATCACGCCATGTGCAAAGCCGACCAGCTGCCATTTCGCAATCATTACGGCGGTACGTTGAATGACTTGGGTGGCAAAAGCCAAAATCGGCTGCTCTGCTTCTAAGCATTCCGGGTAATGCCATTCAATACATTTTTGCGTGAATTCAGGCAGTAAATCCCCCTGATATTGATTGATCCATTCAAAATGCCCCAAACGAATATGACAGTCTGAAGTACGCAGCACCATTGCGCCTAACTCTAATTTTTCACGCTGCACGCCTTGCGCTGATGAAGTAAAGCCGACTGCATTACTGGATGCAATACCTAAGCTGTTAAGCGCATGTCCTGCCAAATATTCACGAATAGTAGAGCGTAGTACTGCACGACCGTCACCCATGCGTGAGTATGGTGTAGAGCCAGCACCTTTTAAATGCAGGTCAATGGTTTGACCAGTTTGATCTACAATTTGCGCAATCAGCAGACCGCGTCCATCACCCAACTGTCCTGCCCATTGTCCAAATTGATGGCCTGCATAAACCATCGCTAAAGGTTCAAATTCTGCAAAGGTTTTTTGACCGCTGCAGATTTCAACCCAGTGCTGAATATCATCTTCGGACCATTGCAGCTGTGCTGCCAAAGCGGCATTAAAATGGCCAGCCTTTGCGCCTTTGAGCGGGCTTGGCTGCTGATGGTGATATAGGCGGGAAGGGAGCGTGTTATAGCGCGGGTTAAACTGCATAGTCGTCTTGGAAAAAGTAGCTGTGCTGAAACTATAGCAAAGTGAAGGCAGTGATGGCAGAGCCAGATGTTACGGTATTTATGCAGCAGTGCAAAAAATAAAGCCCCATGACGGGGCTTTATCTGCAGCGCTTCAGTTTATTCTGAAACTGCTTTCTTTTTAATGTTGCGCATGAGCGTTGTAACTGTTTCACGGTGCTGTGAAAGGCGCTGTTCAACTTGCTGGAATTCAAGTTTTAGCTTGTCATCCATTTGGTGGATTTTTTCAGCGACCGCAGTCTTTTTCGCTTGAATTTCTTGTTCTTTCAGCTTAGCCCAATCGTTTAGCGTGTTGGTAAATGCTTCATATTCAAGTGCAATTTTGCTTTTTACTTGAGCTACGTCATCATTTACATTTAGGCCATACACTGCAAGATCTTGTTCTGCATATTTAAATTTCATCGCAAGTTCAGCTTTTTTAATGTTAAAGCTTGGGATACGACGTAAATTTTTGGCAAGACCTAATTTAGAACAGGTCCAAATTAACCATTTTGTAGGATCGTACTGCCACCATTTCACACCGTTACGGTAGTCGTATTGGAAAATGTGGTGGTAGTTGTGGTAACCCTCACCCCAAGTTGCAATCGCAAGGATGAAGTTGTCACGTGCAGTATTTTCGTCTGTATATGGACGAGAACCCCACATGTGGCATAGCGAGTTAATAAAGAATGTTACATGATGGCTCAGAATTAAACGTACTAGGCCGCCAAGCAGCAATACGCCCCACATGTCGCCTACAGCCCAGCCGATAGGCAATAAAATGCCGGCATGTACTGCAATGACTAAAGGCACGTAGTATTTGTCTTGGAACATCACCAATTTATTGTTTAATAAATCCGGTGCATTTTTATAGTTGGCGCCGCCTGACTTATAGTCACGAAGCATCCAGCCAATGTGTGCAAACCAAAAACCGCGGTTAATTGAGTACGGGTCGTGATCGACATCATCGACATGACGGTGATGGGTACGGTGGCCTGACGCCCAAAACAAAATACTGTTTTGTACAGCGAAGGTGCCCATGATCATCAGGACAATTTGCATTGGCAAAGTCGCTTCATAAGCGCGGTGCGCCCATAAGCGGTGATAACCCGCCGTGATCCCCAAGCTACTGAAGCCAAGCAGCACAAACATGCTGATCCAGGCTGCCGCGCTAAAATCATGGTGGTATGCATATAACGGGATTGCAATAATTGCCACGAGCGGCAAAAACAACAGTGCGAAAACGGCAATCCAGTTGATTGGTGCTTTGGGTTGGGGAGCGGTCATCGCCAGCTTAACTCCTAGAACCTTGGGAGGTATATCAGAATACAAAAACCATAAATAGATTATGGATTAATAGAACTGCATATTAGCATGAGCTTTCTCATGCTCACAGCATTATTGCACAACTGTATTGTGCAAAACAGTAACAGAATAAAACTGTGATTTAATTTATTTCAAATCCATTGCTACTGTTGGCTTAGATGCGGTTTTATATTGCCTTGAAATGTGTGAAACGCATAGTGAAATAAATGGACAATCGGTCATTATTTCCACAGTGTTTTAGTCGGCTTTTTCAATGTTTTTGAGTCCGTTAACTGCATTATAGAACAGTATATTTGTGTTGATTTAGACGACATCTAAATGCTGCAGCATCAGTTTTGGAAAATCTGTAATCAGCCCATCAACGCCCATTTTCTGTAAATGTTTGGCACGTTCGACATCATTCACCGTCCAAACACTGATTTTTAGACCGGCTTGCTGTGTAGCCAGCAGGATTTCGTCTGTTGCTAATTGATTCATCCAGCCAATTTGATGGCAGCCCAATTGCAATGACTGTTCGATGGCTAAAAGGCCGATGTCTTCTTCAATGAGCAAACCGCGTTTAAAGGTCGAATTCTGCTGCTGTAAAGCTTGATGAATTTTTAAGTCGAAACTGGTGATCACCGCATTGTGCTCAAAGCCTTGCAGCTGTTTTTGCAGTTCGGTAATTAAGGCGTTGGCCTGTTCTGCTGTTTCGACGGCTTTGACTTCGACTTCTAGGTGTGCAAAGTCCTGCATGATATTCAGGCTTTGCTTTAAAGTTGGAGTGATTTGTTTTTCCCAATCCATCCAAATATGGGCTTGGTTGTAGGGCGTGAGTTGGGTGCTGTCTAGCGTGTACAAGGCTTGATCTGTGCCAGCAGTTCGAAGGAAATTATCATCATGCATGACGACTAACTCTCGGTCTTTGAGTTGGCGGACATCAAATTCTACAGCGCGTATGCCAAGGTCATGGATGTATTGAAAGCCTGCAAGGGTATTTTCTGGGGCTTCGCCACGGGCGCCACGGTGTCCGATGATTTGCATGATCATTTTTCTGTTATGTGTTTGTAGCTGATTTTAACGCTAAAGACATGAGAGTTAAAAGCAGTTACATGAATATAGGATGAGCAAAAGCCTTATTGGTCGTGTTGGGTATAATTTGTGCTAAAAAAATTAGCTGGGGGATTGGATGCTGCCTTTACAGCATTGGAATCCTGTGAAAAGTTAAATTGATTTGTGAAGCTGATCTTTTACTTTTGAAAGATCAAAAGTAACAAAAATCTATTGTTGGGTAAAAGGTTCGTCCCTGAAACCTTTACCCAACGGCGGCATCCTTGCCGCCTGTCGCGAATTAGACATTGTATAAGACGCATTTTTTAAGGCAGATTAAACGGTTTAGAATGATCTGAATTTAAATCGTGTCGTTAATGTTCTTTTGCCAAAGCACTTCAGAACCGCCTTCTGCACGTTGTAATGTACGTGATGCGACAAATAACCAGTCAGACAGGCGGTTCAAAAGCTGCAATGACGGCGCTTGAATGTTTTGGTCACGGTTATGTACAGCCATTAAACGGCGTTCTGCACGTCGGCAAACGCTACGTGCTTGATGGGCAAAGCTGCATACTAAAGTGCCTGAAGGCAGGATAAAGTCTTTCAGCATCGGAAGTGCTTCATTCATTCGGTCAATATCATTTTCCAAAAACTCAATCGAAACAGGCTGTACCAAGTTGAAGTTTGGAATGCAGACTTCACCGCCCAAATCGAATAACCAATGCTGAATCAGACTAAGAGATGTGTCCCAAGCTGCTTTGTCTTCAATGCTGCTAAGTGCAATCTGTGAACGCAGTAAGCCAATACTTGAATTGAGTTCATCGACATCGCCTAAGGCTTCAATGCGTAAATCATCCTTTGCTACACGTGATCCGTCACCTAAACCTGTCGTGCCTGAGTCGCCAGTGCGGGTATAAATTTTACTTAAACGGTGGCCCATTTTAATTGTCCATTTTTGATAAAAAGTTGAATAAAGTGATGTGCATTAATATTTAACAGTGACACCGATAGAGGCTAAACGCCCACCATTCATATAATACAAACCTGAACCATACGATGAGGTTTTGTATTCGACATCACCAATATTTTGTAAATTGGTAAAGACTTTGAGGTTGGGATTGATATTCCCAAAAGCGCTCATATCAATGGTGGCATATCCAGGATTGCGTGCCTGATAATCCACGGCATCTGACTTAGCATTTAAGGTTGCATTCATGCCATACATGTCATTGCTCCAACCTGTAGTCAAGCTTAAGTTCTGACGTGGTCGGCGCTGTAAATCTTGTTTTTTCTCATTATCTTGTGCTTTCACATAATGATAGCTGAGTTTGCTTGACCACCCGCCATTTTGCCATTGCAGATAGGTTTCCACACCTTTATACACCGCTGTATTAAGGTTTTCTAAGGTGTAATTAGGGCCATTCACAATCAAATGATCCACTTTGGTATGGTACACGGACAGACCGGTACTTAGCCCATGATTCAGTTTTTGGTCGACACCAACTTCATAAGAAATGCTTTCTTCGGGCTTTAAGTTTGGATTACCTGACCAACTGTTATAGCGTTCGTCTAAGGTTGGTGATTTAAACGCTGTACCAATATTGGCATACACACTGGTGAGTGGCAGTGCTTGCAGACGAATCGCAGCTTGACCAATGGTATGGCTGCCATATTTTGCATCATCTTCTAGGCGAATTCCGAGCTGGGTATTAAGACCACCTTGATGATATTGATGTTGTACGTAATAACCAGTGCTACGGTTATCATCTTGATAGGCCGTGCCATAAGACACAATATCACCGCTGATTTTACGATGTGTGATCCCGCTTAAAAGCGTTTGCTTTGGCGTCAGCTCAAGTTTTGAATAGATTTCCGCTTCTTGGGTTTTATTGTGGGTGAAGTCGGTGGTTGTGACCTGATCTAGCTCATCTTTAAATTGAGAAAGGCGGGCGTGCAGTTCTAAAGCAGGTAATAGACGCACTTCACCACGTAGGTTGATCATTTCATTGTTAAAATCTTGCGCGACATTGCTGTAGTTCAAGCAGTTATAGTCTTTATCTTCATTGCTACAACTGACATAAAAGCTACGACCATCGTTATGACTATAGTCCAATGAAAATGCATGATTTTCTTGTTTTGATCCGACTTTTGCACTCCAGCCTTTTTGGTCATAGCTTGCTTTGCTCAGTTCATCTAGGTCAAAAACTTTGGTGGCATCTGATTCTAAGCGTTGCCCTCGAATCTGTGTGTAATAGCCATTTTTTGCGGCATCTGCGCCAATAATACTTTTATAGGTTTTGTGTTCACCTACTTCCGTACTGGCAAAGACTGTATTTTCCGTTGGTGTCTTGGAAATAATTTGTACCACACCGCCAATCGCATCTGAGCCATACAACACAGAGGCAGGGCCTTTTAACACTTCAATTTGCTGAATATCGGTAGTATCTAAAAACTGTAATGGCGCCATGCCTGATGTTGCCGAGTTCAAACGCACGCCATCGCGCAGTACTAAGGTATGGTCGGATTCTGTGCCACGCACAAAAATCGAAGCAACTTGTCCTAAACCGCCGTTTTGCACCATATTGATAGATGCATCGTTACGCAGTAAATCACTCATTTGGGAAATAGGGGATTGCGCTATGGTTGCAGGTTCAATAATAGATATACGCGCAGGCACATTTTCTAATTTTTCTGCAGAACGTGTTGCTGTGACGACAATGGTATCCAATTGAGGTTGTGCAATGGAATCTGCTGCAACAGACATTGGGGAGTTAAAAAGACAAAGGGCAGATATGCCAGCTGCAAGCGCAGTCGGCTGAAAAGGAAAAGGCATACAAAGCTCCATGCATTTACCCCACGTAAATGATTGAGTGATAGAACACAGTTGGCAGGTATCGGACTGGCAAGGCATGGCTTGCGCACCGTTGCGGGGGCAGTGTTACAAAACTTCCCATGCCAACTGTTGTGAATGGCTTAAGTATAGAGAACTCCGATTTATCGAACAATCAAATCTATCGGGCATTTTAGGGTTGCTGCATATTCAGCTTGACTTGCTGTGGGGCAGAAACTAATCTGCCCATGCTTCAGGTGCTTCCTTAATTAAGAAGTGAAACTGGGAAGTCAGTCCAGCAGTATAGAGCTGTTGTTATCTGACACTGCCCCCGCAACGGTGAATCGTTATTCATAACGTAAGTCCGGAGACCGGCCTGATGCAGACCTATTCATAATGCGGCGGGCGTTATAGCGGGATTGCATGCTTTTGTCTGAAAATGGCAAGCCATCGCTTACCCAAAAACCGCCACGCGTTAACCACTTTTATTTCGCACGGGCGGTGCGATCGGGGAATACAGCATGCATTCTTTCTCTAAGACTCTTATCGGGTCGCTTTTTGTTTTATCTCCACTTTCTGCTGCGATGGCAGCAGACCAAGTTCATCAGCTTCCAGTCATTACCAACACGGTTGCCAATATTGTAGAGCAAGACTCACAAAAAACTTTGGCGGCAGTCACCGTCATTAACCGTGAAGAAATTGAACGTAAGCAATTTTCGTCTTTGCAAGAATTGCTACGTACCGTACCAGGTGTGACCTATACCAACTCTGGCGGCCTAGGCCAGCCAACCAGTATTTCCATTCGTGGTGCTGGCTCTACGGCGGTATTGGTGTTGGTGGATGGTCAAAAGCTTGGCTCGGCAACATCAGGTCAAACTTCATTTGAGCATTTGCCGATTGACCAAATTGAACGTGTCGAAGTAGTGAAAGGCCCACGTTCAAGTTTATATGGTTCAGAAGCAGTGGGCGGTGTGATTCAAATCTTTACCCGTAAAGGTACGCAAAATGGCGTAAAACCATTTGCTTCGCTTAAGTATGGTTCACATGAAACCTATGATGCCAATGTCGGTGTGAATATTCGTCAAGATAATTCTTGGGCGACGCTGAGTTTGGCTGGCTTAAAAACACAAGGCATGGATGTAACAACTTTGCCGACTGAAACAGATAAAGATGGTTATGAAAACTATTCTGCTTCAATTAAAGCGGGTCATCAGTTTAATGATCAATTTTCAGCAGACCTGAACGTATTGTATGTTAACGGCGAAACTCACTACGATAATGCATCCAATGTAAATCCTTATAATAAGATTGAGCAAAATGTATATGGCGTAGGTTTTAGCTATTCGCCTATAGATCTTTGGAAAACGCAGCTGAAATTTGGTCGTTCAGAAGATAAATATGAAACCTTCAGTGCAGATAAATCGACAGGTGTATTTGATACTACAAAAGACAGCATCAGCTGGTTAAACACACTATCTTTCAATGCAAACAACACACTATTGGTGGGTGTGGATTACTTAAATGATCAAGTCGACAGCACCACCAATTACGATGAAAAAGAGCGTGATAATGTCGGTTACTATGCGCAGTATCTTGGCGATTTTGGTCGAGTGAACCTGCAAGCTGCCATTCGTTTAGATGATAATGAACAGTTTGGTGATCACACTACAGGCAATGCTGCTGTTGGTTATTCATTTAATGACAACTACAGCACTTATGTTTCATACGGCACTGCTTTCCGCTCACCGACATTTAATGACTTGTATTATCCGGGTTGGTCAAATCCAAACTTAGTCCCTGAAGAGTCTGAAAATATTGAAATTGGACTCAAAGGATCGCAATGGCTCAATTGGTCTGTTTCTGCCTTCCATAATGAAATTGATAATATGATTTCAGGCGGAACCAATATTGCAAAAGCAAAAATTAAGGGTGTGGAGGCTGAGTTCGGACAGTCACTGGATAACTTCACGTGGAACTTAAACTATACGTATCAAGAGCCTGAATATAATTCGGGGGCGACAAAAGGCAATCAAATCGCGGGTCGTGCAGGCCAATTATTGAATGTATCTGCAGATTATACGATGGATAAATGGACGCTAGGTGGCTCTGTACACGCAGAAGACCAGCGTTATAAGGATGCCGCTAATACAACAAGCTTTGGCAGTTTTGCGACAGCAGATGTACGTTTAACCTATCAAGCGACTCCTGAATTTTCTGTACAAGCGAAGCTTGCTAATATGTTTGATAAAGAATATTACACGGTGTATGACTCTTGGAGTGATTATTACTACCGTCAAGAAGGCCGTACTGCTTGGCTAACATTACGTTATGCAATGAAATAATTCATTAAAATGTCAAAAGGCCCTGATCATTCAGGGCTTTTTATTTTTGCAGTGGAATCATGCTGAAAATCCACGCAATGCATGAAAATTGCATTACAATGATTCGCCTTCATATTCATAGATAGGCTATGAATAGGGCGGAGTCAGAGCCAAAACAACATGCGAACCCGTGCCAAAATCTGCGGAATTACACGTATTCAAGATATTCAATCTGTCGTCCAAGCTGGCGCAGATGCGATCGGATTTGTATTCTTTGCGCCAAGCCCGCGCAGTGTAACGGCAGCGCAAGCTGCTGAGCTGATTCAGCATGTGCCGCCGTATGTGCAGACAGTGGGTTTATTCGTGAATGCATCGGCTGCAGACATACAGAATATTTTAAAAATTTCACCTGTAGACATCCTGCAATTTCATGGTGATGAAAGCCCTGAACAGTGCCAAATAATTGCGCAGACCGTTGGACGCCGCTGGTACAAAGCCATTCAGGTCAAGCCTGATTTAGATGTGATTAGCAAGATTCAAGCCTTTCAAGAAGCAGGGGCAAGTGCCGTACTGTTAGATGCATGGCATCCTGAGCTGAAAGGCGGTACAGGGCATAGCTTTGACTGGGCACAGTTCCCAAATCTCGATATTCCTTTAATTTTGGCGGGCGGTTTAAAGCCTGACAATATTGAAGAAGCGATTCAAATCACTGGTGCTTACGCCGTAGATGTGAGTGGTGGTGTAGAATCGGCAAAAGGTATTAAAGACCAACAACTCATAGAACGCTTTATGCAAGGAGTCCATCGTGGATCAGCAAAATAAGATTGACTATACCCAATTCCCTGACGCACTAGGGCATTTCGGTATTCATGGCGGGCGTTTTGTGTCAGAAACTCTTATGGCAGCACTTGAGGACTTAGAAAAACTCTATTTCCGCATGAAAGATGATGCACAGTTTTTGGCAGAATTCGACCGTGACTTGGCGTATTACGTCGGTCGTCCAAGTCCTTTGTATTATGCTGAGCGATGGTCGAAAGAGTTGGGTGGTGCGCAAATTTACTTAAAACGTGAAGACCTGAACCATACAGGTTCACATAAAGTGAATAACACGATTGGTCAGGCTTTGCTGGCTAAGCTTTCAGGTAAAAAACGTATTATTGCCGAAACAGGCGCAGGTCAGCACGGTGTAGCAACTGCAACGATTGCAGCGCGTTTAGGCCTTGAATGCGTGGTGTTCATGGGCGCAGAAGATGTTAAACGTCAAGCCATGAACGTATACCGTATGCGTTTACTTGGCGCAACGGTTGTACCTGTGGAAAGCGGTTCAAAAACATTGAAAGATGCCATGAACGAAGCGATGCGTGATTGGGTCACCAATGTTGATTCAACTTATTACGTGATTGGTACAGTTGCAGGTCCACACCCATATCCACAATTGGTTCGTGATTTCCAATCAATCATTGGTCGTGAAGCGCGTAAACAAATTCAGGAACAAGCAGGCCGTTTACCAGATGCTTTAGTTGCATGTGTGGGCGGCGGCTCAAATGCGATGGGCTTGTTCTATCCATTCTTAAATGATGAAGACGTGAAAATGTACGGTGTCGAAGCTGCAGGCTATGGCATTGAAACAGGCAAGCACTCTGCACCACTCAACGCAGGTCATGTCGGTGTACTTCACGGCAACCGTACTTACTTGATGTCGGATGATCAAGGTCAGATCATTGAAACACATTCAATTTCTGCCGGTTTGGACTACCCAGGTGTAGGCCCAGAACACAGTTTCTTGAAAGATATGCACCGTGTGAACTATGTGCCAATCAATGACACTGAAGCGCTACAAGGCTTCCGCGACTTAACACATATTGAAGGTATTATCCCTGCGTTAGAAAGTTCACATGCGATGGCTTATGTCACGAAACTTGCACCGACGATGGATAAAGACCAAATCATCATTGCGACTGTATCAGGCCGTGGCGATAAAGACTTAATGACCGTTGCCCGTATTGATGGTGTGGAAATGGTTGAGATGTAATTTTAGATCCAATATTAAATGAAGCCCCTTAAGGGGCTTTATTTTTATAAAATTAAATATAAAGAGAATATACATGAAAATTAGAGAAGAATTGGGGTTTACGGAAATATTGGTAGATACTGCGATCGAGTTTATTGATTTGATTCGACCTGAAGCACAAAATTTAAAACAATATTTAGATTGTCCAAATTACAAATTGATATTCAGAGGGCAGGCTGAAAGCAACTGGGCATTGATACCTAGTTTATTTAGAAATATATCTAAAAATATTTTAACAACCTCTTATGAAGGGCTTTGTTTTAAGAATTGGCTACAGTTAAAGGATTTCGTAAAGGGTTGCGATTTAAATGCTGCAATAATTCCATTTGATTCTTATCAATTTAGAAATGAATTTATGAAAGACTTTAAAGGTGATGTCGCTTTTGACTCAAAATGTTGGCCTGATCCTAAGTTATATGAATTAATAGCTTTTGCTCAACATTATGGGTTACCAACAGAGTTTTTGGATTGGAGTTGGAACCCTTTAGTCGCGAGCTACTTTGCAGCATCTCAAGTTGTTGCTAATAAATTTTTGAATGGAAATATGTCGATATGGGTATTTGATACGGAAAAGCAAAATTTATTAAATAAATTTAATCAGAAAAACTTTGAGATTATTGAAGTACCTAAAGGGTTTAATCAAAATATTTCTTCTCAACAAGGTTGCTTTACATTGCTTCGGCAAAACTTAGTTCGCGGAACAACTTTAACATATGAAGAAACCCCTAAAAGAATTAGAGAATTAAAATTGTTAAATGAACTTTTAGGTGAAAAGGGTATTAATGCTTTACTAAAAATTTCTGTACCTCAGATTGTTGCACCTGAAATTCTAAATTTCTGTTTCGCCTATTCAATTAATGCTGCAACTATATTTAGAGGAGTTGAAGGGGCAGCTATTTATTAACAAGAAGTGGATAGAATTCAGTCATATACAGAATTGCTATGAATAGAGTACTTTAATAACAAAATCGCGCTGAAACTATTCCGCGCGATTTTTTATGGATGAATGTTTTATTTAAGCAAAGTTCTACAAAACAGATGCAGAATAAAAGTGTGAAATAAATCACAATACTATGGAAATTTTATTGCTTTAGAAAGACTTTATAACAATGACGTTTACCCCATTGGTTCGTGCTGAATCCTTTCCAACCCATATTTCTTGGCAATGACGGGATACTTTTGCGGTACTCATCATTCCTTTGATTTTGCTGAATAGTTTTGTCTTGGATCAATTGTTTGGTGCGTCGGTTCAAGTTGCCTTAGGGGATTCGATCTTTCGAGGCATTTTATTTATTGCCGTATGTTGGCTCTATAAAACCATGCTGTTCGAGCACTGGCAAAAGTATAAACAGGCTTTTTGGCGTTCAAGCCTGTTGGTGGTTGTTGGTGCAGTCGCTTTACAAGTGGTGATTTCTTTTACACGCAGTCTGTTGCCCGTCGGTGAGAGCATTGAAAAAGAATCGACCATTGATCCCAATACGATTGCCTTTTTCAGCTTGCTGATCATCAGCCTTGGGCCGTTATTTACTGCATTGCTGGAAGATATTATTTTCCGCTATACCTTGCTGCAAAAGCTGTTTGTACAGCCGTGGCTGTGGCGTGTGGTTTTAGTCTTGTTTAACTCAATTGTGGTCGGGTTAATTCATTATCATAATTTTGATGGCAATCTGATTGCGACAATAAGCTTTATGATGGCAGGCTTGTTTCTAAACTTAATCTATCTTTGGACGCGTAATATTTGGCATGTATTACTGATCCATTTTATGAATAATGCAGTATTATCCTTGGGCGGGGTGATTGTATTTAAAATGCTACAAGCTTTTGGTTCTATTTAAAATTTATGGAGAAAGCTGTGTTGAGCTTATTTATGGTGATGTTGGGTGGCCGTCATGCACGTGCAAATACAGAAGTACATGATGTGGTTTTTGCTATCGGCAATCAATTTGAAGACTGCTATCCACAGCTACGCGAAGCATGGTTTGGCGAACAAAAGGGTCTACATATTGATGCTTGGATGAAAGTCAGTGGTGTGATGTCAGAAGGCATACCGTATCAACTTCAATTGACTAATGCTGCGCCACATGCGACTTCACTTAAGCTTTGGTTGATTAACTTGGGTGGTTATGATGCAGCAGAATTTGGTGAGCTACACCGCTATGTATTGGTGCCAGCGATCACTGAGACCGAAGCGAAGCAACAGGGTAAACAGTATTTTGCAGCGCATTGGCAAAAACAGCATACGGACCGTGTGTTAGAGGTAGACGATTGTATTAAGGTGGACTGCATACACGGGCGTTATATCGAGTTAATGAAAGCTGATTTTGCCTCGCAAGAGTGGGAGAATTGCTATATCCAGCTAAATTGAGTCTAAGCTTAGACCTGTAATATAGCGTGCTGAATAGGCTTGTCACATCAGGTATTTATTTTTGTGAAGATATGCAGTATTTTGCTGAATAGACTGTTCAGCGACTGATTAATCCGCATAATAGGGACAGGATTTTTCAAATCAATTATGCAAAGGATAGGCATAAATGGATTTAATACAAGCCAATGGACAGCCCCATTATGGGCGCTTTAGTTCTTTGCCAAATCAAATTGATATTCAGCGTTATGAATATCGAACCCCGTATGGAAAAGTATTAAACGGGTGGCGTAAGCAACTTAAATATAAGAAATTTAAATTTTGTAGCATTCAACATCAGCACTATACGATTGGTCTGACTATCGCCGATATTGGTTGGGCGGGGCATGCTTTTGTGTATGTATATGATCATATCCATAATGAAGTGATGGATTGGAATGCGATCAATATCTTGTCAATGCAAACCAAAGTTGATGAGCAACCGCTATTTAATCAAAGTCATTTTATAAAATCTGAAATGCAAGTGGATATTGAACATGCCAATGGTGTGCGCTACATCCGTGTAAGTAAATATGGTGAATTGCAATTAAGCGCACGTATTTTTTGTGCAGGGACAGATCCACTTAGCTTATGTACGCCTACAGGTATTAATGGCTGGACTTATACACAAAAACTCACCACTTTAGGCTGTGAAGGTTTTTTTAAAAATAAGCGTGGGCAAATGGTACAGTTTAATGATCGTACCTTTGCCTCATTAGACGATACGTGCGGATTTTTAAGACCAGAAACAGCATGGTTTTGGTTGTCATGTAATTTTTGGGATACTGAGAAAAATCGTATTGGTCTGAATTTAGCTTCAGGTGTCAATGAAAGCTTTGGCAATGAAAACTGTTTGTGGGTCAATGGAGTACTGTACGAACTCAGCGATATTTTATTTGAGCAACAGTCAGATGACCTATGGCATATCCGCTCTTTAGATGGTGCTTTAGATTTAACGGTACATACCAGTTGGCGACGTTATGAAAACCTCAATCTACGTTTGGTGGGGAGCCAGTTTAGTCAGTGGCAGGCCAAAATCAGCGGATCAATTCGGCATAAAGATCAAGAGGTGATTTTGCTCAATGAATATGGCTTGTTAGAGCGCCATTATGCCAAATGGTAATAGGCTGTATTAAATATTTAAGCCTGCACAAAAAAGCCGTATCGCGAGCATGATACGGCTTTAACTTTTGATCCTAGATCGTGTGATTGCTATTTAGCAGCTTGCCAAAAAACTTCAGCAGCTTGAATAGGATCTTGAGTTTCTTCAAAGGTCTTAAGCCATAAATTGTAGTTATCGACGATGGGATGTTGGCTTGGGTGAAAATCTTTCTTAAACCAATCACGATAAGGCTTGCTCATTCGCGTTAATGTGCCTTTTTTGCCAAAGAACCAAGGTAAACCTTTGGCATTTAATTTCAGACGCTCAGTGAAGCTGAAGCCGTCATGTTTTAACATCACATTGGCACGGTAAAGTGTAAAACCTGTCATTAAGGCACTGGTCCAGACTAAGGTAAACTTACGCAAGCCTTCATCGACATTTGCCACATCTTTCATCACATCAAATGCGACATCACGGTGTTCCATTTCTTCAATCGCATGCCAAATAAACAAGGCTCGAACATAAGGATGTGCTTCTTGTAGGACTTCCTTTCGGCTACAAAAAGTTTCTGCCATGAGCGCTGTCAAATGCTCCGCAGAAGCAGTCATTGCAATATTGTATTCGGCAGAGCGCTGGCTCAATTCAAACTTAAAAATTTTATTTAAGCGTTTAATGAAAGCATCAACAGGCATGCCTTGCTGTTTCATCAGCTGGTTCATTTTGTCATGTGCCATGCCATGCTGTGCTTCTTGACGGATAAAATCAGCCACACGGAGTTTTAAGTCTTCGTCTTGAATTTGATCGCGAAACAAACGCACAGATTCAATAAAATAACGCTCACCATCTGGAAAGGTTAGGCTAAGCGCATCAAACATTCGGGTGAGGAAGGGGTCGCCACCAAACCAAAAGCGTGGAATTTCCTCGAGTTTAAAATTTAATTTTGTGCGTACTACTGGATGCACTTGGACTATCGCATTCATATTTTTTTTACTGTTATAGCCTTTGATGATTGCAGTATGTCGAATAAAAAGCACAAAGTTTTGACAGTACTTGCCAATTTTTATACATTTAACGCCAAAGTGAAAATTTAGAATGTCAAAAAGACAGAATAAAAATAGAGCGTGATGTCATGAATGAATTACACATACCAAATGGTTATTATCAGTTATGGAATATGTATTTGCTCAAACGCGGGCTAGATTATCATTGCTTACAAAGCATCATGCCGTATGTATCACAGCTAGATCATTTATTAAGCCTGCCGATTGATTCTCAGTCACCATACACTTTTTTTAATTTGGTCATGCAGGCAACACAGCAGGAACTAAACTGCCCAAATTTAGTTTTTGAAATGGCGGAGCTCATACGGCCTGAGCATTTTGGGGTGTTGGGCTATATGGCAACCCGTTCTAATAGCGTGGCAGAAGCCTTGCAATACATTATGAAATTTAGTCGCTTGGTGATTGACGGTGCAGAAGTGACACCCATGCAATTGTCTTCGATAGGAGATGAATTTTATTTAACTTGGCCTCTGCATGACGCTAAATACGCTTTGGTCAACGAGCTGACCACGGCCTGTATGGCACATTTGGCCAAGCAAATATTTCCAAGTTCTTTGGTGCTAAAATGTATGAAATTTGCGCATGCACAGCAAATGGCTCGTTTTCATTATGAAAAATTCTTTGCCTGTAAAATTGAATTTGAACACCCTAAGTATGCCTTTGTATTAAACACGGCCAGTTTGGATCTAAAGTCAGAGCTTGCAGACCCGTCACTGATGCAATTACTGCTGAAGCAGGCTGAAGAAGCAATAGCCTCTAAACCCAAGCTAGAAAATATTGTGCAACAGTTACATCAACATATTGCGCAGCATTTAAAACAATATGCACAAGCACCCAAAATAGAACAGATGGCCGATGAGCTATATACCTCAGTACGGACCTTGCAACGCCATCTTGCTGAGGAAGAGAGTTCATTTAAAAAAGTGTTGGAAATAGAGCGTTTGAAGCGTATTGAACAACTGCTGTTACAGCCCTTAAGCTTATTGGATATTGCTTTACAGTTGGGTTATTCAGACCAGTCTGCATTGGCACGTGCTTATAAAAGTTATACAGGCCAAACCTTGTTACAACGCCGTAAAGCATTAAAGTTAGAGGCTGATGAGCAATAAAAAGCGGCCTTTAAGAGACCGCTGAAAATATTTTTTAAAGTTTTATGATGTTTGGGTTTTGGCATCTTTAAGTCGAGGATAACGACAGATGATTGCCACAATGGCAAATATAGCCAATATCCAGCAGTAGTAAATTGAGCTGATTAACTCAATCGGTGAAATTTTTACAATAGAGCAGGCAAGGAGTAATTGAGCGCCGTATGGAATAAGACCTTGTACAACACAAGAGAAAATATCCATTAAGGCAGCAGCGCGTTTGGGGTCTACGCCGTACTCTTTGGCAACTTCACGCGCCATATCTCCCGAAAGAATAATGGCAACAGTATTATTAGCCACAAAGAAGTTAGAAAAAACCACCAAGAAGCTAATCCCAATTTCGCCCGCGCGTTGTCGTCCGACTTTGAGTAAACGGGTCATACTGTAAATGCGCTGAATGAGCCACTCCAGACCACCTTCGCGTTGCATAATGGCAGATAAACCACCCAAGAACATAGAAAGCAAAGCCACTTCAAACATGCCAATAAAACCATCATAAATGGCATTATTGAAAGCCAAAAAGTTAAAATCTGATTTTAATAACAGCCCCATCACGCCCGATAAAATCACGCCAATACTTAATACAGCCAATACATGCAAACGACTAAAAGCCAAAATAAATACGGCGACATACGGAAGCATTAACCAAGGATTATAGGCTTTCACGCTAATGGTTTGAACGCCACCACTTAAGAGCATATAAATGATTAGGCTGACAATAGATGCAGGAACAGCAATCCAAACATTGACACGGAATTTGTCACGCAACTGTACATTTTGGCTACTGGTTGCTGCAATCGTTGTGTCCGAAATCATCGATAAATTGTCACCAAACATGGCGCCACCAACCACGGCACCAATTGCGTAAACGATAGGAATGTCAGTTGCATGGGTAAAACCAAATGCAATTGGTGCACAGGCAGCAATCGTGCCCATAGATGTGCCCATCGCTGTAGCAATAAATGCTGAAATCACAAACAGCATAGGTAAGATGAAGCTTGGTGGAATAATAGATAAACCAAATTGTACTGAGGCTTCTACACTGCCAATGCTACTGCTGACGCTTGCAAAAGCCCCTGCCAACATAAACACCATAAACATCAAAATTAAGTTGGGGTGGCTGGCACCTTTTAAAAATTCATCAATACTGGCATTGAGTTTGCCTCGGTAGAGTAAAATGGCCACCAAAATTGCTGGAAATGCAGCAACTGGCGCTTTGATTTGATAAAAAGCAAACTCAGTACCAATGAGTGTGTGGTAAATACCACTTCCTAAAAATACGGTCAAAAAAACAATAAGAGGAAGCAGTGCAATGGCACGGGCCTGCACTTTTCCTGAGGAGAGGGTGGTCATAGGAGATAAAAAAAATAAACAATGCAACTAGTATAGAGCAGGTTTTGCAATTTCAGAAAATTTAAATGTAAATGCTAAGCCTGTTATTTATATCGTTTTTTTAGCAATAAAATTAAGTTTATCTAAAATCATAAGATTTTTTAATTTCCTAAAATTAGGCATCTTTGATCATTGTGAAAAAAAACGAAATAACCGTAAATGATGCTTTCAGGCTTTTCTGGATATTTGCGCGAAAGTTAGAAATGCAAGCATAACGTTTGCCACCCTATTCAAGGGGTGAAAAATAGCGTTACAATGCGGAGTCTTGTATTTCTGCAAAGCCAAAACAGTTTTGAACCATTCAAGGAAAGTATATCTCTATGTCACGTCTAGCTGCACGATTCGGAGCGCTTAAATCTCAACAGCGCAAAGCTTTGGTTTCTTATGTTATGGCAGGTGATCCTCATCCGCATGTAACTGTACCGTTGCTTCATCAAATGGTCGATGCCGGCGTAGATGTGATTGAATTGGGACTTCCTTTTTCTGACCCTATGGCAGATGGCCCTGTTATCGCTTTAGCTGCAGAGCGCGCTTTAGCAGGTGGCACAAATACGCTTGATGCACTCAACATGGTCAAAGAATTCCGTCAAAATGATACAGAAACACCTGTAGTTTTGATGGGCTACTTAAATCCAGTTGAAGTGATTGGCTATGAAAAATTTGTGGCTTATGCACATGACTGTGGTGTGGACGGTATTCTTTTGGTCGATTTGCCGCCAGAAGAAGCAAAAGATTTGGACGA
The DNA here is from genome assembly GCF_003024525.3 of Acinetobacter cumulans. Lineage (GTDB taxonomy): Bacteria > Pseudomonadota > Gammaproteobacteria > Pseudomonadales > Moraxellaceae > Acinetobacter > Acinetobacter cumulans. The sequence continues at coordinate 696,761 of NZ_CP035934.2, forward strand.
AGTATTGAAAAAATACGATATGGATCAAATTTTCTTGCTTGCACCAACTTCAACTGATGAGCGTATTCAGCACGTGGTAAAACAAGCCAGTGGCTTTGTTTACTATGTATCGTTGAAAGGGGTAACAGGTGCTGCAACTTTAGATGTGTCTGAAGCTGCAAACCGTATTCAGAAAATCAAAGCTGCCACTGATGTACCAGTGGGTGTTGGTTTCGGTATTAGTGATGCGACCTCTGCGAAAGCCATGGGTGCAGTAGCTGATGCTGTGATTGTCGGTAGTGCTTTTGTAAAGCAATTTGCCAGCTTAGCGCCAGAACAAGCCGTAATTGCAACGGTGAATAAAGTGAAGGAGCTTCGAGCAGCGCTCGATGAGTTAGTATGAGTCAAGACCTCAAAACAGGGAAAACGTTAAGCCCGGCTACGCCGTGGACAGATCGTGGTGTACCTGGCATTCATGTGCCAGATGAGCAACAGACATTAAAAGCGACTTTTACTGAGCCAACGATCGAATGTCCTGAGTGTCATGCCTTAGTAACACGTACTGCAATGTCATTTAATGCTTATGTTTGTCCGCAATGTGATGAACATTTGCGCATGAAAGCACGTGATCGTTTGAACTGGTTTTTTGATCAAGTACAAGCAGAATTAGGCCAAGAATTTGCGGCAAAAGACCCACTTGGTTTTGTAGACAGTAAGCCATATCCAGAGCGTATGGCAGAAGCTCAGAAAAAAACTGGCGAAACAGAAGCGTTGGTTGTCATGCAAGGTTTACTTAAAGGTATTCCATTGTTGGCATGTGCTTTTGAATTCGACTTTATGGGCGGTTCAATGGGTACAGTGGTTGGTGATCGTTTTGTGCAAGCGGCAGAACGTGCTATTGAGTTGAATCAACCCTTAGTCTGCTTCGCGGCTTCTGGCGGTGCGCGTATGCAAGAAGGCATGTTGTCGCTTATGCAAATGGCGCGTACCTCTGCAGCCATCCAAAAAATGAAAGATGCTGGTTTGCCATACTTAGTGGTATTAACACATCCAGTTTACGGTGGTGTAACTGCATCTTTAGCGATGCTCGGCGATGTTCACTTGGCTGAACCAAAAGCCATGATTGGCTTTGCTGGTAAGCGCGTGATTGAGCAAACAGTCCGTGAAAAATTGGAAGAACCGTTCCAACGTGCAGAATACTTGCTTGATCATGGTGTAATCGATCAAATTGTTCACCGTCACGCATTACGTGATACAGTTTACCGTATTGTCGCGAAACTGATGAATTTGCCTTGAACACACCAGCACCTCTTGCAACAGATTCTTTAAACACATGGCTCGATTATTGGGGCCATGTTCATGTTACAGGGATTGATTTAGGCCTAGAGCGGGTCATTCCTGTAGCTGAGTATTTGGGTGTTACCCGCCCCAATGCAAAAGTATTAACCGTTGCAGGAACCAACGGTAAAGGCTCAACCACGACAACTCTAGCGGCCATTTTAAATGCGCAAGGGTATAAAGTTGGTCTTTACCAATCACCTCATATTTACCGTTTTAATGAACGCATTAAGCTTCAAGGCAAAGAGGTTGATGATCAGTCCCTGATTGATGCTTTTGTTGCCGTCGATCAAGCACGTCGTGCATGTGATTTAACTTTATCTTTTTTTGAAGCGACGACACTGGCCGCTTTTGTTATTTTTAAAGCTCAAAGTTGTGATGTATGGGTACTTGAGGTCGGCTTAGGTGGTCGTCTTGATGTCGTTAATGTCATTGAACCTGATGTTGCTGTTATTACCAACATTGGCCTAGATCATACTGATTGGCTAGGCGATACGATTGAAAAAATTGCATTTGAAAAAGCAGGCATTATTCGTCCAAATATTCCAGTAATTTTTGGTGGCCAACAACAACTCCCACAAGCCATTCAAGATAAAGCCGAGCACTGTCAAGCGTCGCTATATGCAGTGAATCGTGATTATTTCTATCAAGATAATTTAGATGGTCAAACGTGGTCTTTTGCTTCCGCAGGTACCACTTTAAATTTACCTGTAGGTCGTTTGGCCTTAGAAAATATTTCAACTGCGGTGGCTGCAGTTTTGTTAAGTGGTTTAAATGTCACTCAAGAAGCTTTGGCCACGGGCATACAAAATGCGCAATTACAGGGACGATTTGAAGTTCGTGAAATTGCAGGTAAAACTGTCATTTTTGATGCGGGACATAATCCACACGGCGTTGAATTTTTGTTAAATCAATTGCGAAAATTCATGCAATACAATAAACAGTACACTGAAGTCATCAGTGTTTTTTCAATGTTAGCGGATAAAGATATAAAATCTGTCGCTAACCTATTGAAAAACTCTGTTTTAATGTGGAAGATTGCACCATTAACTGTAGCTCGTGCAGCAGACATCGAACAGCTAGACGATGCGTTGCAGGGATTAGATGTACAGCATTTCGACAGCATAAAAACAGCTTTTCAATCAGCGCTGGATGAAACAAAAAATAATCAGCTGATTATGGTATGTGGTTCTTTTCATACCTTGGAAGCGGTCTGGGAGTATTTGGAAGAATGTCAATGAATAACAAACAACGCTGGATGGGTGGCGCTGTTTTATTAGGGGGCGGCGTATTGCTGGCTGCTCTACTGCTAAAAGGGCAGGACGAAATACATCAAAATCGTAACGTTGCACCTGAAACTGCTAGCGCTGAACAAAATAAAACCAGCAATGATGCGGGCTTAACCGTCGATGTTGCGACAGAAAAGCGTCTGCTAGAAGAGCAAAAACGAGCACGTGAAAAATCAGTTGCAGAGCAAGAAGCACGCGCGGCTGAATTTTTAGCAATGCAACAACAGGCCGAAGCTGATGCGGCGCGTAAAGCTGCAGAAGAATATGCAGCTTTAAATGCACGTCGCACAGCACAACAAAGCTCAGATAATATTCCACCTGAGTTGGTTGAAGATGATCAAGCTAAACAAAAGCGTTTAGCTGAGGAAAAGTTGGCAGCGCAAAAAAAGCTAGATCAGCAGAAGTCACAACAGCAGGCTGATCAAGCCAAAGCAACTGCGACCCAAAAAGCTGCTGAAGAAAAGCGCCAAGCTGCTGAAAAGCACAAAGCAGAAACTGCGAAAAAAGAAGCTGAAGCTAAACGTAAAGCCGAAGCAGAGAAGAAAGAAGCCGAAGCTAAGCATAAAGCTGATGCAGAAAAGAAAGAGGCTGATGCAAAGCGTAAGGCTGATGCTGAGAAAAAAGAAGCTGAAGCCAAGCGTAAAGAAGCAGAGGCAAAGAAAAAGGCTGAAGCTGAAAAAGCCCGTGATTTGCTGGAAAATGGCGATAAGCAATGGATGGTACAAGTGGCTTTGGCTGCCAATGAAGCCAATGCAGATGCTCTTGCGGCAAAACTGAAAGCTAAAGGTTTTAGAGTGACTAAAAGTCCAACCTCTAAGGGTGTGCGGATTATGGTTGGCCCAGCCAAAGACCGTGATTCAGCTGATGCTGCACGTAAAAAAATTACTTCTGATGCCAGCTTGGGCATGAAGTCTGCTTGGGTGATTGAGTGGGTGCCACTCGACAAACGTTAAGCTTTGCATTGACTGTCTTCGGCCCATTGAATCGGCCAAATCACAGGAAATGACCCACAAATTTAAGATGGATTCGCGAGTTGCTCACGAATCCATTTTATATTTTCAGGTCTAAATAAAGCCTCGATATTGATCCAAATAGGATGGAAGCCAAAACCGCCATGTTTCATTTCTGCTAAGGCATCTGCTTCAGACCATCCTTCAAAAATAATCCGATACATTGCAATGCTCGCACCTGTGCGGTCTGAACCGTGATAGCAATGAATCAGTACATTTTGATGCCGTGCTTGAGCAGCTTGTAGTTGTTTCATCACTTGAAGTAAGTCATTTCTAGAAATTGACCATGTATGAATAGGGATGTGCACCAATGCCAGATTTTGCTGTGCAAACGGCTGCGTATCTGCATCGCGCGCTCTTAAATTAATAATGGTGTGAATTTGATTGCGTTGAAGTGCAGTAAGGAGAGCACTAGACGGTTGTTCACTACGATACAGCCAAGGGCTGACTTGATATAAATTTATCTTCCGATCAATGACAGTTGCCCATTGTTTTGGGCGCTGTTGTTCAGTCCAGCTAGGGGAACTCATGCATCCTGTAAAGCTTATTGACAGTGTGAGCATAAGGATTGTACGGCTGTATTTTTTCATACAGCGATATACCTTGCTAACTCAATTGGGTCATGTGCACAAATGAGCTCAATACTGTTTTCATGTTGCGCAAGGTGTTGGATGTTTTTGAGGTTATGTATGCGTTGTACGTTGTCATACGCAAATACACGTTCTAATTGATTCAGGGTGTGGAGCTTGTGCTGGCCATCGAGTTCAAGGTGTGAGTAGTAAGCATCACCACAGAAGAATAACCAGCCATCCTTATGGCGAATAGCAATTCCACAATGTCCGGCACTATGCCCTGGCAGTGGAATGAGTAAAATTTCATCTTGAAATAAGTTGAAACCCTGTACGCGATTTAAATTAAACCAAGCTTCACCATTTAATGGCTCAATAAAATTCCAATAGCGATGTTGCTTAAATTGCTGTGGTTTATAGCGTGCGCGATTTTTAAAGTCTTTTAAATTTTGCGTGGCATTGTATTCACTCGAAAGCACATGAACGGTTGCAGCAGGGAAGTCTGAAATACCACCAGCATGGTCAAAATCTAAATGAGATACCAAGATATGTTTTACATCGCTGGGTTTAAAGCCCAACTTTTGCACTTGTGCGATGGCAGAGAGTTCTAAATTTGTTTCAATACGCCCAATGTGTGTGGTTATACGACCGAGTCGTTGCTTTGGATGTAAATAATCTTGAATACCTAAGCCTGTATCGACCAAAACAAGGCCTTGGTCTGTTTCCAGTAATAGGCAATGGCAGACCACATGCGCTAATAGGCTGGACTGGCCAAAAAGTGGGCCGCAGACTGGGCACATTGTGCCACAGTGTAAATGATGAATATTATGGATCATGGCGATTTTATATTTAGATTATGCTGATTTATTGATGCTGATTTTACACATAAGCTTGCCACTTGGGCGTAGTTGTTGTGCAAACTTAATCAATCTCTAAATATAAAAAAAGCCCATCCGAAGATAGGCTGTTGATTCTAGCGCTACATGGCTCGTAAAAATGTAAAGCTATAGTTGGGAATATAAATTGTGGGGGGGTACATTTACTCTGGTTGTGGAGTTAAACGTAAATAAGGTGTTACTGCTTTATAGCCTTTAGGGAAACGTTGCTTGATTTCTGCTTCATCTTTTAATGACGGTACAATCACCACATCTTCACCATGTTGCCAGTTTGCAGGTGTTGCTACTTTATGATTGTCAGTCAATTGTAATGAGTCGACAACACGTAAAATCTCATGGAAATTACGGCCTGTAGATGCAGGATAAGTAATAATTAAGCGGACTTTTTTATTTGGATCGATAATCACCAATGAGCGTACCGTTAAGGTTTCGCTGGCATTTGGATGAATGAAATCATATAGCGTTGAGACCTTGCGGTCTTGATCGGCAATAATCGGAAAATTCACCGAGGTATTTTGAGTTTCATTAATATCATTAATCCAGCCTTTGTGTGATTCAACATCATCCACCGATAAGGCAATAGCTTTTACACCACGTTTGCTAAATTCATCTTTTAACTTTGCCGTAAAACCTAACTCAGTTGTACATACGGGTGTGTAATCTGCTGGGTGTGAAAAAAGAATCCCCCAGCTATACCCAAGAAAATTATAAAAATTAATCTGACCTTCGCTTGAATCTTGTGTGAAGTCAGGAGCGATATCGCCTAAACGTAAACTCATGGTCGTGCCTCGAATGATTATTTATATTGGTGTCTGGGAACGACTATGAGCGATTTTTTTTATAATGAAAAATAGTGTTTTTTTATTTCTTTATGAAATTAAAAGATAAAGAATGCATGCTGTATTTGGCCGATTTGAATAAATCTCTGTATGCACGTACTTTTTAGCCTGTTTAAAATTTGTTACATTAGCAAATCTAAGCTTTATTGGGCCACATTAGGTTCATAGAAATTTTATGAGGTTTTTGTGCAAAGCCCTTGTACTTCAAATTTCTAGCACCATAATAACGACTAAGAAAACTTATTCATTTGACAAGCAAGATTTAGAGAGTCTATTCATGTTGGCAAGTCTGATCGGAGGAATCTTCGGTACCAAAAATGAGCGTGAACTCAAACGCATGCGCAAGATCGTAGAAAAAGTTAACGCGCTCGAGCCGACGATATCAGCCCTTAGCGATGCGGACTTATCTGCAAAAACTGAAGAATTCAAACAACGTTATAAAAATGGTGAAAGCCTAGATAAATTAATGCCAGAAGCATTTGCAGTTTGTCGTGAAGCGGCAAAGCGTGTAATGGGCATGCGTCACTATGATGTACAGATAATTGGTGGTATTACCCTTCACGAAGGTAAAATTGCTGAAATGCGTACGGGTGAGGGTAAAACCCTCATGGGTACGCTAGCTTGTTATCTGAATGCTTTAAGTGGTGAAGGCGTTCACGTGATTACAGTGAATGATTATTTGGCACAACGTGATGCTGAGCTAAACCGTCCATTATTTGAGTTTTTAGGCCTAAGTATTGGCATTATTTATTCAATGCAAGACCCAACAGAAAAGGGCTTGGCATATCGTGCAGACATTACCTATGGTACAAACAACGAATTTGGTTTCGACTATCTTCGTGACAATATGGTGTTTTCACTGCCTGAGAAAAAACAACGTGGCCTAACTTATGCCATTATCGATGAGGTCGATTCGATCTTAATTGATGAGGCGCGTACGCCATTAATTATTTCTGGTCAAAGTGAAGACTCTTCACAGCTTTATGCCGCGATTAACAGCATTCCACCGAAGTTACATGCGCAAAAAGAAGAAAAGGTCGCAGATGGTGGTCACTTCTGGATTGATGAAAAGCAACGTACTGTTGAAATGACAGAAGTTGGTTATGAAACAGTTGAGCAAGAATTAATTCAAATGGGCTTATTGGCCGAAGGTGAAAGTCTATATTCATCTGCGAATTTGAACTTGGTTCATCATGTATCGGCGGCTATCCGTGCGCATTATTTATATCAACGAAATGTGCAATATATTATTCATGATGGTGAAATTATCATTGTGGATGAAAACACAGGTCGTACAATGCCTGGTCGCCGTTGGTCAGAAGGTTTACACCAAGCCGTTGAAGCCAAAGAAGGCTTGGAAATCCAACCAGAAAACCAAACCTTGGCAACCACCACTTTCCAAAACTATTTCCGTCTGTATAAAAAACTTTCAGGTATGACCGGTACTGCAGATACCGAAGCTGCCGAAATGAAAGAAATTTATGGCCTAGACGTAGTGCTTATTCCAACGCATCGTCCTATGGTGCGTAAAGATGAAAACGATTTAATTTATTTAAATCGTAACGGTAAATACAGCGCGATTATTCAAGAAATTCAACGAATTCATGAAGCAGGCGTAGCGCCAATTTTGATTGGTACCGCAACAATTGAAGCCTCTGAAATTTTATCTGACAAACTGCGTGAAGCAGGTATTGCCCACGAAGTACTTAATGCAAAACAGCATGAGCGTGAAGCAGATATTATTGCGCAAGCAGGCTCACCACGTGCAGTAACGATTGCAACCAACATGGCAGGTCGTGGTACAGACATTCTGTTGGGGGGTAACTGGAAAGCTTTACTTGCAAAAATTGAAGAGCCAACTGCTGAAGATGAAAAACGCTTAAAAGGCGAGTGGGAAGCAAACCATGATGCTGTTTTAGCATCTGGTGGTTTACACATTATTGGTTCAGAGCGTCATGAATCACGCCGTATTGATAACCAGCTTCGTGGTCGTGCTGGCCGTCAAGGTGACCCAGGTGTGTCGCGTTTCTATCTATCCCTTGAGGATGACCTTATGCGTATTTTCGCAGGTGATCGTGTAGTGGGGATGATGCGTGCAATGGGCTTGAAAGAAGATGAAGCCATTGAACATAAAATGGTGTCACGTTCGATTGAAAATGCACAGCGCAAAGTAGAAGCACGTAACTTTGACATTCGTAAAAACTTATTGAAATACGATGATGTAAATAACGAACAACGTAAAATTATTTACACTCAACGTGATGAAGTTTTAACTGAAGCATCATTAGAAGAAAACATCGAAGGGATGATTTCTGATGTGATGAAAGGTGTGATTGAAATTTATGTACCACCTGAATCAATTCACGATCAGTGGGACATTCAAGGCCTTGAAAGCGCATTGCGTGAAGACCTTGGTATCGATTTGCCAATTACCCAATGGCTTGAAGATGATCGTCGCTTAGACGAAGAAGGCTTAGCGCGACGTATTACCGACGAAGTTTTGTCACGTTATAAAACACGTCGTGCGCAAATGGGTGAAGAATCAGCAGCGATGTTGGAGCGTCATTTTGTGTTGAATGCTTTAGACCGTCACTGGAAAGAGCATTTGGCTGCCATGGACTACCTACGTCAAGGTATTCATTTACGTGGTTATGCACAAAAGAACCCTGAGCAAGAATACAAAAAAGAAGCCTTTAACTTATTTGTAAACATGCTAGCGGTAATTAAATCTGATGTTGTGACAGATCTATCTCGCGTACATGTTCCAACTGCAGAAGAACTTGCAGAAATGGAGGCTCAAAAGCAAGCACAAGCTGAAGCAATGCAATTGAATCTATCTCATGCTGAGTTTGATAGCTTGTTGGATGACGGTGTAAGCACTGATGTCGTAGATGCGCAATTCACACCTGTTGGTGATGAGGTTGTAGCACCAGAAAGCCGCAATTCACCTTGTCCATGTGGCTCAGGTCTAAAATACAAACAGTGTCACGGTAAAATTTAAGTGATACATAAAATAATCAGAACCTACGGGTTCTGATTATTTTTGTAGTATAGATTTAGAGTTGATGAATAGTGTTTGCAGCCTAAGCCATTAGATGGTATTTAGTTGCACAGTCCCTTAAGAAATTGTGGAACAGACAATGAAAAAATTATTACAGCCTCTCATGATTGCTATTTTGGCAGTTCCAGCATTTGCGTATGCAGATTCAGTTCAAACGACAACGCCTGCAAAAGTTCAACAAGCACTTGGCGCGACAACGGCAGAAGTACAAGTGGGTACAGATGGTAAAGTGACAGTAACTAGCCCACGTACAGGTATTCGTTATACATTCGATAATCCAAATCGTCCGATCGTAATGCAAACAGCAGCTGTAACAGCAGCCAATGCAGCAAATGCGGATCGTATTGTGGCAGAGAATCCTGCACTGTCTTCAGCAAGTCAGCAAAATGCAAAAAAATCATTATTAAATGAAGCAGCACAGCTTGCACGTAATTGATTTTCGATCATTTTAAGAACCAGCCAATCGGCTGGTTTTTTATTGTCTATCACTACAGAATAAAAATAGCCTAAAACTAGGCATCTACTCGATTTTTACTCAATTTTGTTCTAAGCTGTCTTTTTTCATAAATTGAATTAGGCGTTTAAAAATGGCAGTTGGTGACGTATCTATGCCACAGATGCATGTGGTGAAAGGTGTAAAAATTGGTTCAGCTGAAGCGTATGTCCGCTATCAGAACCGACGTGACCTGGTTATTTTTGAATTTGCCGAAGGTTCAAATGTGGCGGGTGTATTTACACAAAATGCATTCTGTGCGGCGCCAGTACATATCTCTAAAGCTCACTTAAAGGTGGGAAATCCACGCTACTTGGTAATTAATACAGGTAATGCTAATGCTGGCACAGGCCCAACAGGTATGGCCAATGCAGAAGCAACGTGTGCAAAACTTGCGTCATTGGCGGGTGTTTCAGCAGCAGAGGTTCTGCCTTTTTCTACGGGTGTCATTGGTGAGCAACTGCCAATTGAACGTTTGGTCGAAGGTTTACAGCCTGCGTTAGATAGCTTGGAAGAAGATGCATGGTTAGATGCGGCTACAGGCATTATGACCACAGATACCACGCCTAAAGGTGCTTCTGAGCAGTTCGTATTGGATGGCATCACCTATACCATGACAGGTATTTCTAAAGGTGCTGGCATGATTCGTCCCAATATGGCGACAATGCTAGGCTATGTAGCAACAGATGCACCGATCAGCCGTAAATTGGTACAACAATTATTATCAGAAGCTGTCAATGTATCCTTTAACCGTATTACGGTAGATGGTGATACCTCGACCAATGACTCATGTATTTTTGTAGCAACAGGGCAGGCGGGTGGTCAAGAAATTAGCGCTACAACTGATCCACGTTATACAGCGGTTGCAGATGTGCTTACACGCGTTATGAAACGTCTTGCACAGCTCATTATTCGTGATGGTGAAGGTGCAACTAAATTTATTACGGTTGCTGTCGAAGGTGGTGCCAATACACAAGAATGCTGTGATGTAGCTTATAGCATTGCGCATTCACCATTAGTGAAAACAGCAATCTTTGCCTCAGATCCAAACTGGGGGCGTATTTTGGCAGCCATTGGTTATGCAGGCGTACCAAACTTAAATGTTGAAAATATTCAAGTTTGGTTGGGCGATGTTCAGATTTGTAAAGATGGCGGTGCAGCTGCAGATTACACAGAAGAAGCTGGTGCCACTGAAATGCAAAAAACAGAAATTACCATCCGTGTTGATTTAGGCCGTGGTGATGCGAAGGACACGGTATATACCTGTGATCTGTCGTATGACTATGTGAAGATCAACGCAGATTATCGTTCTTAAAATAGTGATTTTAAAAAGCCTCCATTGGAGGCTTTTTTATAAAGCTAAGTTTTTAATGACTGGTCAAAAAGCACATACAGCCATTTGAACAGCCATATAGGTGAGCTCATTGTTAAATGAGCATTATGGATAGAGTAGACCTTATGATGAATGATGCGACAAATTTAATTGCCAACGAAGCAAAATCGATTGTGCAAGCGCATTTAGACCGTTTGGGTGAGCCAAAAGAACACGTACTGTCAGAGCAAGCCAAATTAGCAAAGTTCGAGCAGATTAAAGAGGCGCTTAAAAAGCGTGATGCTGTACTGGTGGCACATTATTATTGCGATCCTGAAGTACAAGAGCTTGCAGAGCTTACGGGTGGTTGTGTTTCTGACTCATTAGAAATGGCGCGTTTTGGACGTGATCATGAGGCATCTACCTTGGTTGTGGCTGGTGTTAAATTTATGGGGGAAACTGCAAAAATTCTTTCGCCAGAAAAAACCGTGCTCATGCCAACACTGGAAGCCACTTGCTCCCTCGATTTGGGTTGCCCTGTAGATGAGTTTAGCCAATTCTGCGATGCACACCCCGATCATACGGTGGTGGTGTATGCCAACACCTCGGCTGCTGTTAAAGCGCGTGCTGACTGGGTGGTAACTTCAAGCTGTGCCGTAGAAATTATTGAACATCTCGACAGTTTGGGTGAGAAAATCATTTGGGCACCAGATCAGCATTTAGGGCGCTATATTCAAAAGAAAACAGGCGCAGAAATGTTGCTGTGGGATGGCGCATGTATTGTGCATGAAGAGTTCCGCTCGCGTGGCATAGCAAACATGAAAGCACTCTACCCAAATGCCGCAGTTTTGGTACATCCAGAGTCGCCAGAATCAGTTGTAGATATTGCTGATGCTGTAGGAAGTACTTCACAATTGATTAAAGCGGCGCAAACATTGCCAAATGAACAATTAATTGTGGCAACAGATCGCGGTATCTTCTACAAAATGCAACAAGCAGTGCCAAATAAGACCTTAATTGAAGCACCAACGGCTGGAGAGGGGGCGACTTGTCGCTCTTGTGCACATTGTCCATGGATGGCAATGAACGAATTAGATGGTATTTTGCAAGTTTTAGAAAAAAATGATCAAGAAATATTCGTCGATGCTGCTTTGGCTGAACGAGCGAAATTACCCCTTGATCGAATGTTGAACTTTAGTGCATCACTAAAACGCTAAAAATGCTTAAAAAATATCAATTATGCTTGATAAATAAACGCTTGAAGCATTTTTTGGTATTTTTTTGAAGATAGGTGTTGACGTCTTCGGGCGTCAAGCCTAGAATGCACACCGTACCGAACGATACATCGAAAGATAAGTTGAACGGTTCGAAAGCTGAGATGAATCGGAGCATAGCACAGCCTGGTAGTGCACCTGGTTTGGGACCAGGGGGTCGTAGGTTCGAATCCTACTGCTCCGACCAATTCCTCAAGGCAAATGATGTTTACATCAGTTAAGCGCTTGTAGCTCAGTTGGATAGAGCATCCGCCTTCTAAGCGGATGGTCACAGGTTCGAATCCTGTCAGGCGCGCCATTTGGTCGCTTGATGTATTAAGAACCAAATGTTGTAATGGTGGATGTAGCTCAGTTGGTAGAGCCCTGGATTGTGATTCCAGTTGTCGCGGGTTCGAATCCCGTCATTCACCCCAACTCTAGTAGTTGAAATCGGAGCATAGCACAGCCTGGTAGTGCACCTGGTTTGGGACCAGGGGGTCGTAGGTTCGAATCCTACTGCTCCGACCACTTTTAAAATAAGTGGTCGAAATAAAGATACCGCGTTAAGCGGTTTTTTTATGCCTAAAATTTAGTGAATTTTAGTGAAATAAAAAGCCTCAATATTTTGAGGCTTTTTTTGTTTCAGGTTTATGGAATGATAATGACATTTACGCGACGGTTTTTGGCACGATTTTCTTCACTGTCATTGCTTGCAATCGGTTGATCTGAGCCACGACCAATAATTTGCACATTTTGTGGTTTAAAGCCCTCTGCAAAAAATACATCCGCAACACTTTGGGCTCTTTTTTGAGAGAGTTGATAATTATAGTTGGCCTGACCAACATTATCCGTATGACCAGTGAATTTGAGCTTTTCTAAATCATATTTTTGTAATTGATGTGAGAGCTCGGTCAGTTTTTCTTTTTGATGATTCTGAATACGGTAATCATCAAAATTAAATAAGAGGCGTTCAGGAAGCGCAAGAGTCCAGCCTTCATCATTTAATACAAAACCTTCTTTTTTTAACATGCGGGCTTGTTTGTAATTTAGGTGACCTAAATTCATGCAGGCAGTAAGGGTTGTGCTAAAAATAATTATGAGTAGGGCGCTGAAAATTTTTTTGTACATATTTAGGCCTGTTTACTTTTGGATTGAAGGGAGATATGCCATTTCTCAGCAAAATTTTTTGCATCGTACATGGCTTGATCTGCGTCGCTGATTAAATCTTCTGGTGATTTAGAGAGTTGGGTGAGCGCAACGCCAATACTGGCATCTAAAAATATATGCTGTTGCTCGAACATATAGGTTGCTGTGTAGCAAGCATGTATTTTTTGGCAAAGTTGTTGTATTTCGTCACTGTCTATAATGTCTGGGATAATGACAGCAAATTCATCGCCACCAAGTCGAGAGAAAAAAGCATTTTCTGGCAAAACTTTACGTACACAATATGATGAGGCGCGAAGCACAGCATCGCCTGCTAAATGGCCAAATTGATCATTCACCTGTTTAAAGTCATTTAAATCTATAAACAGTACGGCTGCATTGCGCACACTATTATCTTCATAATATTGAAAGAGTGTTTCATAAAAAAAATGCCGATTTGGAAGTTGTGTGAGTGGATCGTGTCGAGATTGGTGTAATAGTTTATTATTTTCAGACATTAAACTTTGATTGGATTGCTCTATTTCACAGAGTAAACCATTAAATGCCGTGCTGAGGGCTTGCAGTTCTTGAATGTCAGAATTTGAAACACGCATGGTATAATTCTTTTTAAGACTAATGGTTTGCGATGATTCCACAATGTCACGAATGGAATGCATAAGGTATTGATAGACAGAGCTGACAGACCAAAAAACAGCAGCCAATAAAATTAAAAAACCAAGAAATAGCCCGAGCAGTATTTTGTGAAAGAAACTCACCAAGTCTGCAGAGTTTCCGTACACCAATAATTGGCCATAAGTTTTGTTGTTGTGTCGAATAGGGAGGGTAATGGGGTCGTGATAAAACAGCAGGTCAAGTAAGTTTTGGCTTGACCAAGCGCTAATCGGTTGCTGCTCTGTATGCGCTAAAATTTTTTTTTGCGTAGAAAATATATCAATAGAACGAATCGGGTATTGCTGAGTGTACTCTTGTAAAATTTGCCCCATTGTACTTTGGTCTTGAAAGACCACAGCGGGTTGGACGCGCTCATTAATGGCATTTGATAAAATGCTTAAACTATTTTTGGCATAGGCATTCATGGTGTAAGTAGAAATTGCCAGTAAAATAGCTGAGCAAATACCAAAAGTTAAAATAAAAATAGTCAGCTGAGAGCGTGTAAACAGCTGATGTAATGTAATTGGATTATACAGTTGTTTCATGGGTTTGACTCCGCTGGTTTTGCGAGCATTAATACCCGCGGGTCAATATGAATTTTGGATTGCGTTAAGCTTTCCATATTAACTTTAAATGCATAGCTTTGATTTTTCTTATAAAGACAAAAAGCACTACCCGTTTCACAGTTTAAATTATTACTACTAATCGAGAGGGCTGGGTAGTTTACTGCTGTATTTAAAATATTTTGCTCTTCTTTGTCACTGAGATTGCTAAAAAATAATACTGTGCAATTGGATGAGCGTAATTCTGAGCTGTGTTTATTGCTCACTTTATATGGGCTATCGGCTGGTAGGTTGTTTTTCAGCTGTTGCGCAAAGGGGTTATTGTTGACCACACAAATTTCAGGCGTGTTTGTAGGCCACTTGGCGTAGCTTAAAATGGCTAAAGATGTGTGGTAGATATCTGATACAGGTGCGGCATATAGTGAGCTACTCAATAAAAGACCGCAGATCAAAAATCCTGTTTTATTTCTGCTAAAAACCATATTGTGTATATTTTTGAGAGTTTATATAAATGGCGATTTATTCTTAAACAAATAAAAAACTGTGTAATACGTCTAATAATAATACAGAAAATGCTAAATGTGTTTAAAAAGAAGACACCTGGTAGGATTTTTTAAAAATAAATGGAAAAAAATAAAAAATAGGGTTGCAACGGATGTGAAATGCTGTAGAATGCACATCCATCGGCGGTGATGAAGATTAAAACTTCTGATAAAACAAGGACTTGATTGAAAAGATTAAGTTTGGTTTTAGAAAAAAAGTTTAAAATAATTTGAATTACTTGTTGACACTAAATAAATTTAGTGTAATATAGCCGACCTAGCTTGCTGGTGACGAACCAACAAGAAGATCATTAAGAGATTATGAAGAACAACTTGTGTGGATTTTTACTGGTTGATCAATCGAATATATTTTCATTGATAATTGGTAGAAATTTCTCGAAGTTTATTTGAGCAAATATTTGTCAGTAATTGATGAGCCAAGATTGGTACCCTTTAAAGGTACTATTGATTTTAAACTGAAGAGTTTGATCATGGCTCAGATTGAACGCTGGCGGCAGGCTTAACACATGCAAGTCGAGCGGGAATAGGTAGCTTGCTACCGATTTCTAGCGGCGGACGGGTGAGTAATGCTTAGGAATCTGCCTATTAGTGGGGGACAACATTTCGAAAGGGATGCTAATACCGCATACGCCCTACGGGGGAAAGCAGGGGATCTTCGGACCTTGCGCTAATAGATGAGCCTAAGTCAGATTAGCTAGTTGGTGGGGTAAAGGCCTACCAAGGCGACGATCTGTAGCGGGTCTGAGAGGATGATCCGCCACACTGGGACTGAGACACGGCCCAGACTCCTACGGGAGGCAGCAGTGGGGAATATTGGACAATGGGGGGAACCCTGATCCAGCCATGCCGCGTGTGTGAAGAAGGCCTTTTGGTTGTAAAGCACTTTAAGCGAGGAGGAGGCTACTCTAGTTAATACCTAGGGATAGTGGACGTTACTCGCAGAATAAGCACCGGCTAACTCTGTGCCAGCAGCCGCGGTAATACAGAGGGTGCGAGCGTTAATCGGATTTACTGGGCGTAAAGCGTACGTAGGCGGCTTTTTAAGTCGGATGTGAAATCCCTGAGCTTAACTTAGGAATTGCATTCGATACTGGGAAGCTAGAGTATGGGAGAGGATGGTAGAATTCCAGGTGTAGCGGTGAAATGCGTAGAGATCTGGAGGAATACCGATGGCGAAGGCAGCCATCTGGCCTAATACTGACGCTGAGGTACGAAAGCATGGGGAGCAAACAGGATTAGATACCCTGGTAGTCCATGCCGTAAACGATGTCTACTAGCCGTTGGGGCCTTTGAGGCTTTAGTGGCGCAGCTAACGCGATAAGTAGACCGCCTGGGGAGTACGGTCGCAAGACTAAAACTCAAATGAATTGACGGGGGCCCGCACAAGCGGTGGAGCATGTGGTTTAATTCGATGCAACGCGAAGAACCTTACCTGGTCTTGACATAGTAAGAACTTTCCAGAGATGGATTGGTGCCTTCGGGAACTTACATACAGGTGCTGCATGGCTGTCGTCAGCTCGTGTCGTGAGATGTTGGGTTAAGTCCCGCAACGAGCGCAACCCTTTTCCTTATTTGCCAGCGGTTCGGCCGGGAACTTTAAGGATACTGCCAGTGACAAACTGGAGGAAGGCGGGGACGACGTCAAGTCATCATGGCCCTTACGACCAGGGCTACACACGTGCTACAATGGTCGGTACAAAGGGTTGCTACCTCGCGAGAGGATGCTAATCTCAAAAAGCCGATCGTAGTCCGGATTGGAGTCTGCAACTCGACTCCATGAAGTCGGAATCGCTAGTAATCGCGGATCAGAATGCCGCGGTGAATACGTTCCCGGGCCTTGTACACACCGCCCGTCACACCATGGGAGTTTGTTGCACCAGAAGTAGGTAGTCTAACCGTAAGGAGGACGCTTACCACGGTGTGGCCGACGACTGGGGTGAAGTCGTAACAAGGTAGCCGTAGGGGAACCTGCGGCTGGATCACCTCCTTAACGAAAGATTGGCGACTGGTAAGAATCCACAACAAGTTGTTCTTCATGACGATGTATCTGAGGGTCTGTAGCTCAGTTGGTTAGAGCACACGCTTGATAAGCGTGGGGTCACAAGTTCAAGTCTTGTCAGACCCACCAAATCTGACTAACGAAATATTTGAATAAAATATGAGAGCAAACAGAAAACAGAGACATTGACTTAATTGATAAGCTGGGGACTTAGCTTAGTTGGTAGAGCGCCTGCTTTGCACGCAGGAGGTCAGGAGTTCGACTCTCCTAGTCTCCACCATACATCGCAAAGCGATGTATAAAAGACAAGTTAATAAATGAACAGTCAGCTGACTGTTAGTTTAGTCTTTAAGCGATCAAGTGCTTAGGTTATAGAGCTTAGCAACAAACTAGCGTAGAATGCGCTTCATTGTTATTAAGCTCTGTGATTTATCACAGCAACATGACCTGACGAAGGCATGTTAAATCATTAACAGAATATATTTGAGTTGAAATAATTTGTTCATACTCATAACTGACATTAACACTAACAGTGATTTATTACTGTGATGTGAAGATAGAAGCTATGAGTTACTAGCGAAATTAACTGAATCAAGCGTTTTGGTATATGAATCTAATTGAAGCTGTACAGTGCTTAAATGCACAAGACGCCAACTGTATGAGTAAGTCGTAAGACAAACTCTGTTGCTTATCCTACTTGTAAGGATAAACGACTGTTTGGGGTTGTATAGTCAAGTAATTAAGTGCATGTGGTGGATGCCTTGGCAGTCAGAGGCGATGAAAGACGTAATAGCCTGCGATAAGCTTCGGGGAGGCGGCAAATATCCTATGATCCGGAGATTTCTGAATGGGGAAACCCACCTATCGTAAGGTAGGTATCGCAACATGAATACATAGTGTTGCGAGGCAAACGAGGGGAAGTGAAACATCTCAGTACCCTTAGGAAAAGAAATCAATTGAGATTCCCTCAGTAGCGGCGAGCGAACGGGGAACAGCCCATTAAGTCATATAAGTTCTAGTGGAATGCTCTGGGAAGTGCAACCATAGTGGGTGATAGTCCTGTACACGAAAGGGCTTATATGATGATGTCGAGTAGGGCGAGGCACGTGAAACCTTGTCTGAATATGGGGGGACCATCCTCCAAGGCTAAATACTCCTGACTGACCGATAGTGAACCAGTACCGTGAGGGAAAGGCGAAAAGAACCCCTGTGAGGGGAGTGAAATAGATCCTGAAACCGCATGCATACAAGCAGTGGGAGCCGACTTGTTCGGTGACTGCGTACCTTTTGTATAATGGGTCAGCGACTTACATTCAGTAGCAAGGTTAACCGTATAGGGGAGCCGTAGGGAAACCGAGTCTTAATAGGGCGTTTAGTTGCTGGGTGTAGACCCGAAACCAGGTGATCTATCCATGAGCAGGTTGAAGGTTGGGTAACACTAACTGGAGGACCGAACCCACTGTCGTTGAAAAGCCAGGGGATGACTTGTGGATAGGGGTGAAAGGCTAATCAAACTTGGTGATAGCTGGTTCTCCCCGAAAGCTATTTAGGTAGCGCCTCGGACGAATACCATTGGGGGTAGAGCACTGTTTCGGCTAGGGGGTCATCCCGACTTACCAAACCGATGCAAACTCCGAATACCAATGAGTACTATCCGGGAGACAGACTGCGGGTGCTAACGTCCGTAGTCAAGAGGAAAACAATCCAGACCGCCAGCTAAGGCCCCTAAATTATAGTTAAGTGGGAAACGATGTGGGAAGGCATAGACAGCTAGGAGGTTGGCTTAGAAGCAGCCACCCTTTAAAGAAAGCGTAATAGCTCACTAGTCGAGTCGGCCTGCGCGGAAGATGTAACGGGGCTAAAACTAT
This sequence comes from Acinetobacter cumulans, assembly GCF_003024525.3. GTDB lineage: Bacteria > Pseudomonadota > Gammaproteobacteria > Pseudomonadales > Moraxellaceae > Acinetobacter > Acinetobacter cumulans. Next base: position 715,608 of record NZ_CP035934.2, read on the forward strand.
ATGCCGAAGCTGCGGATTTGCAATTTATTGCAAGTGGTAGGGGAGCGTTCTGTAAGCCGATGAAGGTGGATTGAGAAGTCTGCTGGAGGTATCAGAAGTGCGAATGCTGACGTGAGTAACGACAAAACGGGTGAAAAACCCGTTCGCTGAAAGACCAAGGGTTCCAGTCCAACGTTAATCGGGGCTGGGTGAGTCGACCCCTAAGGCGAGGCCGAGAGGCGTAGTCGATGGGAAATTGGTTAATATTCCAATACTTCTGTGTAATGCGATGAGAGGACGGAGTAAGTTAAGTCAGCCTGGCGTTGGTTGTCCAGGTGAAAGGATGTAGGCATGTATCTTAGGCAAATCCGGGGTACTCTATGCTGAGATCTGATAGCAAGCTGTACTTGTACAGTGAAGTGGCTGATACTATGCTTCCAGGAAAAGTCTCTAAGCTTCAGTTACACAGGAATCGTACCCGAAACCGACACAGGTGGTCAGGTCGAGTAGACCAAAGCGCTTGAGAGAACTCTGCTGAAGGAACTAGGCAAAATGGTACCGTAACTTCGGGAGAAGGTACGCTGCTGACGGTGATGGAACTTGCTTCCTGAGCTATCGGCAGCCACAGAAACCAGGCCCCTGCAACTGTTTATTAAAAACATAGCACTCTGCAAACACGAAAGTGGACGTATAGGGTGTGATGCCTGCCCGGTGCTGGAAGGTTAATTGATGGGGTTAGCGTAAGCGAAGCTCTTGATCGAAGCCCCAGTAAACGGCGGCCGTAACTATAACGGTCCTAAGGTAGCGAAATTCCTTGTCGGGTAAGTTCCGACCTGCACGAATGGCATAATGATGGGGGCGCTGTCTCCAGCAGAGGCTCAGTGAAATCGAAATCGCCGTGAAGATGCGGTGTACCCGCGGCTAGACGGAAAGACCCCGTGAACCTTTACTGCAGCTTGACATTGAACTTTGATCTTACTTGTGTAGGATAGGTGGGAGGCTTTGAAGCAGCGACGCTAGTTGCTGTGGAGCCAATCTTGAAATACCACCCTGGTAATATTGAGGTTCTAACTCTGCTCCATTATCTGGAGCGAGGACCATGTCTGGTGGGTAGTTTGACTGGGGCGGTCTCCTCCTAAAGAGTAACGGAGGAGTACGAAGGTGCGCTCAGCGTGGTCGGAAATCACGCGTAGAGTATAAAGGCAAAAGCGCGCTTAACTGCGAGACCCACAAGTCGAGCAGGTACGAAAGTAGGTCTTAGTGATCCGGTGGTTCTGTATGGAAGGGCCATCGCTCAACGGATAAAAGGTACTCTGGGGATAACAGGCTGATACCGCCCAAGAGTTCATATCGACGGCGGTGTTTGGCACCTCGATGTCGGCTCATCTCATCCTGGGGCTGAAGCAGGTCCCAAGGGTATGGCTGTTCGCCATTTAAAGAGGTACGCGAGCTGGGTTTAGAACGTCGTGAGACAGTTCGGTCCCTATCTACCGTGGGCGCTGGAAATTTGAGAGGATCTGCTCCTAGTACGAGAGGACCAGAGTGGACGAACCTCTGGTGTACCGGTTGTGACGCCAGTCGCATCGCCGGGTAGCTATGTTCGGAAGGGATAACCGCTGAAAGCATCTAAGCGGGAAGCCTACCTCAAGATAAGATTTCCCTAGGAATTTATTCCTCTAAAGAGCCGTTGAAGACTACGACGTTGATAGGTTGGATGTGGAAGTGCGGTGACGCATGAAGCTGACCAATACTAATTGCTCGTGAGGCTTGACTATACAACACCCAAACAGTTGTTGTACGAACTGCGCAAGCAGTGAGCAGAGATTGATTCATTAAAGACCAAACGGTCTTGAAATACTTGATTCAGCTAACGCTAGAACATACAATTCGACTCAGATATGATCTGTTAATAACTCATTTGACGAAAGTTCGGCATCCAAGTAAGACCAAACGAGTAAGCATCCAAGTTGTGCTGGCGACAATAGCAAGAGTGAACCACCTGATCCCTTCCCGAACTCAGAAGTGAAACCTCTTAGCGCTGATGGTAGTGTGGGGTTACCCATGTGAGAGTAAGTCATCGCCAGCTCATTATTCGAAACACCCCCTGACTAGTGCAGGGGGTGTTTTTTTATGTGTGAAATATTTTAGAAATTAGAAAAATTGGAATGTTATAAATAAAGAATATACAGAAAGAGGGCTTGGAGGATATTAGGGTCTAAGGGGGGGAGGTTACTTTACGAAGAAAAGAGATAAAAAAACACTCAAAGCAAGATGATTTGAGTGTTCTAGAATTTAAGAATCATGTAATGTATTTTAATCATCAAAATCTTGATCAGCATTTTTAATCACATTACTTGAGTTTTTTAAAGCGTATAGTAACTGACCAAGCAACACATCCTTATCCGCAAGTACAACAAGAATCATTGGATGTTGTTTTGCTTGAACTGAGCTTAATATCGCTTTACCATTTTCCGCATCAAGCGTAATAGATTGGCAACCAATTAAGTGAATTTCTTGTGTAAATGCTGTGACCATTGCGAGAATTGAGCTACTGACAGCAGCCAATTTTCCATTATTGTAGATATCTCTTTTGTGTAATGTTGCTAGTTCAAAACCATCAGTTGAACAAACCATTGCAAAATTTACGCCACGTACATTGGACATAATATTTTGTAATTCTTGTTTCGCAACATGAATGAGTTCAGGTGAAGCAGCACGTTTTTCTTTGATCTTAAACATAAGTGCTCCTTAGGCGCTGATATTGTGGTTAACTTCAACAGATGTGATTAATGCTTCTAACAGCAAAAGAGCATCGTCTTTTTTACGCGCATCTATAAAAAACAGAGGTGAAAATAAGTCTTGGCTAATAAGCCATTCTTTATACATACTCAAAGAATTGGTACTTGTATTATCATCCACGTGTGTAATACCAATGGCGATATTATCTGTGTAGTTTTGAAAGGTTTCTAGATAGCTTTCAAGCTCTTGTAAAGGTTCTTCTGAATTATGATCAATAAGGATAATAGCACCGATTGCACCTTTACAAATCACAGGCCAAATAAAATCAAAACGACTTTGCCCAGGGGTACCATATAATCCGATTTTTACACCGTCTTCTAAAGTTACTTCACCATAATCAATACCTACTGTTGTTTCCATTTTTTCATGGCTGTCTTGGTCGGTATTGAAGGCTTCTGTTAATAGTACGGGTACATCAGAAAGCGAACGAATTGCTTCAGTTTTTCCTGCACCCATAGAACCTGCAAATACAATTTTGTATTGCTGTAGAATCATAGATATTCTCCCTATATCAGAAACCAAATTTTCTGCGAATTTTTCCAAAAAAACTTTTGATTAGACTTTCTTCGGGTTTTTCTTCAAGAGTTTCTGGTGGGTTGTAATGGTTATCCCAAATATTAATTTTACTTAAGTTACCTGAAGCCATATTTGCTGCAATAAAACGGCGTACCGTTTGTATAGGGATATTATGTTGTTCCGAAATTTTTGAAATTTTGGCGCCTTGAATAAAGCAAGCTGACATTTGGAAGATTTGTTTACGATTTTCACGATCTTGCGGTTTTGGCCAAAAATGTATTCGATAATGGCCATCTTCGGGTGCAATTTGATAAAAGTTTGGAGAGAACCAAAAAAGATTCCATATCCAATCTTGTAAGATATAACAGTCTTTTCTTGAAGCTTTAATAAGATGTGAAGTCGAGGCAAATTCATAATTAAAACTAAAATCTGTTTCGAAATCTTTACGTTCAGAATTACAGAACACTAAATTTTGCTTAATATCAATCACACCTAAGGCACCTTGTGCATCTGAAATATAGAGCTTATGGTGACCTTCATCGGTGTCATACATTGTTTTGAAATAGCTTTCAGTATATGGATGATTCTCTTTGAGAGTAGCTTGAGAGGCTCTTTTTACTGGGATTACTGGCTCATCAAGCGGAGGTGTAAAATCATTATGGATAATATGTTGATCAATCCATTGATTTAAATCTTGTGTACTTTGTATAGGTAGATAGAGCGTATTATTTTCTAATTTACCTGATAGGTTATTGTCTTTGGCTACTTTTAGCCAAGGAAAACTTTTATTATTTAAAATGCGTTGAATCCCTTCGGTATCAAAGAAATTTTCATGAATAAATAAGCAGTCTAAATTAATGTCGGTTGCAGTTTTCCATTGAATGTTAAATTTATTGTCTATTATATTGCTTAGCTGGCCTTTAAGCTCTTCAGCATCGTGAATACTTAAACCAGAAATTGCAATATTAATATATTGCTTATTCATTATTATCTCTCTATCAACTGAACGGAATGTGATTTAGAAATAGCGGGGGAATAAAAACCCCTTATATAATAAATATATAAGGGGTTTTTTTTGAATCAGGTGAAATCAAGATTTTTTTCGTATGCTTTTAACTCATGGCGTGCCATTGCTAAGTTAGCTTTTGCACGATCAAGTACTAAGTATAGGAAAACATTTTCATTTTTTTCTAATGGGCGGATCAAGTGATATTGTTTGCCTAAAGTAATTAGAATATCAACGATACTATCGTTTAGGTTTAATGACTGTGCTACACGGCGTTTAGCACGAACAACTTCGGTATTACCAGCAGCTGCTAATTCTAAGTCAATATCCCCACCACCTTGAGTCGCTAGTGCAAGGCCACTTTCTCCGTCTACAAGTGCTGCAGCATGAAAACCATCAATACTTGTGAGTGAATCTAATGATACTTTAGCCATAGTTATTTCTCTCTTTCGGTTATACATGTTGTTTATTTATTGTTTGTTAAGGTAATTAATTTCAGAGGTTAATTACTTAAATTTATTATTAGCAAAGCAATATATCTTTTCAACGAAATTATTTTTATACGTTATAAATGCATAATTTTTTAGATCGAGATTGTGAAAAATGGCGAATGAATAATGTGCGTTAGTTTGCATTTATGATTTAAAATTTTGTTTAAATCAGACTAAATTGCTAAGTTTTGGTAAAATTATTTCAATGTTACAAAATGTAATTTGTACGAAAAAACATGAAATTTTACAGGTTTTGCGGGTTTGGTTACAAAAGTATACAAAAATATAAATAATTAAGCGTATGATTTTTAGCTCTTAAAAAATAATAAGCCATATTTTATTACTTAAAAATCTTATTCTTATATAAAGAATTCATATATTAAAATGAAATAAATTAAACACTTAGTGTTTAAATGAGTTTTTAATACTTCTAAAAAATCATGCGATTTTGCATGATGTTATTATTATTGCTTATATTATTAGAATAACCGTTAAGTAATTCATTTGTAATTGGCTTAAAAACTGTTGATCGATGTTTTTTGGGCAAGTAATGGGGTGTAAAAAAAGCCCAGTTTTAAGTGCTGGGCTTGTATTTAAGTGTGCAATACAATATTGCTGAAACACTTTGATTTCATATTAAGCAAAAATATTGCAGGCTGCTGAAGCCAAAACCCATAAAACTGCGAGTGCAACAATCGGTTCTAAAATTTTAGACCATGTTGGGATGCTCACAACAGTTTCAGTTTGTGCTTGATCGTCTTGTGTGTGTTGTTGGCTAACCATTTGATTAAACTCCTTCATAGATGCATCTAATGATATATCGTCCTGAGGGATTGGTTTAGAGCCAATAAGTTCTGTTAGGTTGTTTGTTGACCAAACCCAGTCATTTGCTTGTCCAGAAAGATGTTCAATTTGACCAATCAGTAGTTCTCGAATACTGTTTTGTGTATGACTACCCGTATCATGGAGTTGTTTAAGCTCATGTAGCTGAAGAGAAAATATTTCACTGGTGAGAGTTTCTAGTTCTGCTTTAGCAAGAATTGATTCGTTGTGTGCAGAGGTGGTGAGATGTCGAGCAACTTCTTGAATATACAGTGGATCAAGAGCATTAATCTCTTGATAGACTTTGGTTTCGTTTTCACGCCATTGTTGAATTAACTCGCCGAGTGTAAGTGCATTAATTTCTTGAATATGCTCTCGACGTTCTTGGCGGTTAAGTTGACTTAAAAGCGCTGGCTTTTGAGTGTCAATTTGTTCTGAAAAATATTGTACTAAATCAAAAGCCATTCATGTGCTCCGTTAATTTTTAATCTAGCAACCTTAAACTTGGTTTTTTCTTTGGTTGCTCGGTTTGTTCTTCATTGCTTGATTTTAAAGCATTTTGATCTGTATTGATATGTTCATATTCACTTGGATCAAAGAATAAACCTTGACCATTTTCACGGGCATATAGACCAATTACTGCATACATTGGGATATATAAATCACGTGATACGCCACCAAAGCGTGCAGAAAAGCTAATAGCTTCATTGCTAATAAGAAGTGCGTGTACGGCATGTGGTGCAAGGTTTAGCGTAATTTGACCATCTTGAATGAATTGTTCTGGTACGCTGGTGTGAGGTTGTGTTGCATCGACAAGAAGGTAAGGGGTGAGTTGATTGTCACAAACCCATTCATAAATAGCACGCGCTAAATATGGACGTGTGGGTGTGATATTTAATTCTTGTTCAGACATAATAAAACCTATGCTTTAGCTAATGACATGCCATAACGATTTTTTTCTTGCAATGTCATAGATTTGATAAATGCAGGACGACTAAAAATTCGTTGGCAATATAAATGAATTGGGCGACAGTGTTGTGCAGGTAGTTCGATCCCCATGCTTTTTAAACGTAGAAATATAGGGGCTAGCATGCAATCTAAAATACTTAATTGTTCAGACATAAAATATGGGAAATGCTGAAACAAGGGTGTGAGTGAAATAAGGGTATCGCGTAGTTGCTTTTGTGCTTTAACTCGATTCTCTTCATTCAGTGTATCTGGATGGCGAAGCATAATATCCGCTAATTTCATCCAATCTTGTTCAAAGCGCCAGATATATTGGCGTTGTTCTGCGCGAGGCATTGGTGCATCGGCATACAGTTTGTTTTGTCGATAGCGATCGTCTAAATATTCTGAAATGATTGCAGTATTAAAAAGTTTTAACTCATTTTCAATCATCATTGGTAATTGGTTATAAGGATTTAGGCTCGCCAGATCCTCATCTTCTTCATCAACAATAATTAAATTATATTTTATTTGTTTCTCGGCAAGGACATATCGAATCCAATGTGAGCGAAAGTCATCCGCATGGCTATACAGTGTAATCCCTTGTAAAGGCGCATTTTCGACTGACATATTTCCCAAGTTTTGGTGAATTGAATAATATAGAATACTAAAATTGGGGATTAAAATCACGGAAACAATTTTATTTATTCTAAAAATAGAGAACTTTAATAATGATAATACAGGCGTTGATTTATACATTTATTTTGATCGGTATAATCTCTATAGGTACTGCAAATGGATATTTTAACCAAGCTTTTTGGCGAAGCGAGGAGCTTTGGTTAGATGAAGATGATTTTGATGAAGAAGTTGAGCGCTGGTTAAGGTATGGAAATATTGCCTATAAAACTTGTATTGTGAGTTTTATCGTTTCGGGGATCCTAGGTTGTGTATATTGGTATCTTTACTAGAGGATAAATTTAAAACAAAGTAAAAAATTGATGATGCATTTAAGAAAAATTAGTTGCATCTAAGTGAAAATAGCAAATGCACTTTATGATGTTGTCTAAGTTACTATTTTTAATTGCCATAATTTTTATGGGAATGGATTTTTATATTGCCTTGGCTGTGGCATATAAATCTCATGCTGATTTTGATGAGGAATATCCAGAAGATTGTGGAAAGAATTATTGGGTAAAAAATGATCTCTCTGAGTTTAATCTGATTATTTGGGGGTATTTAGTTACCAAATTTAAAAAGATTTAAATATGGCTTAATAAATAAAAAAAGCCTTGGAAAATCCAAGGCTTTTTTGTCCGAATTCGGAAAACGAATTAACGTTTAGAGAATTGAGGACGTTTACGTGCTTTACGTAAACCAAGTTTCTTACGTTCAACTTCACGAGCATCACGAGTAACGAAACCAGCTTGACGAAGAGCAGGTTTAAGAGTTTCGTCAGAAGCGATCAACGCACGAGTAATACCGTGACGGATAGCGCCAGCTTGACCACCGATACCACCACCAGCAACAGTGATGTAAAGGTCATATTTAGTCGTAGCTTCAAGAAGCTCTAGAGGTTGGTTAACAACCATACGAGCAGTCTCACGACCGAAGTATTGTTCTAAAGAACGGTTGTTAATTACGAGTTTGCCTGTACCAGCTGACAAGAAAACACGTGCAGTTGCGGTCTTACGGCGACCTGTACCATAATTAGTAGCCATGTGCTGTATCCCTTAGATGTCCAAAACTTGTGGCTGTTGAGCAGCGTGTGGATGCTCAGTACCTGCATACACTTTCATCTTCTTGATCATTGCATAACCAAGAGGACCTTTTGGCAACATACCTTTAACAGCTTTTTCAAGAACTGCTTCTGGTTTGTGAGCGATTAACTTTTCAAAGTTAGTTTCGCGGATACCACCAGGGAAACCAGTGTGGCGATAGTATTTCTTATCAAGTGATTTTTTACCAGTCACTTGTACTTGCTCAGCATTGATAACAACGATGTAGTCACCAGTGTCAACGTGAGGAGTATAAGAAGTTTTGTGCTTACCGCGTAAACGACGAGCGATTTCAGTCGCAAGGCGACCTAAAGTTTTGCCAGAAGCATCAACAACGTACCAGTCGTGTTGAACTTCAGCTGGCTTAGCGCTGAGAGTTTTCATTAAACCACTACCTATTATAGTTGGTTTGGACTATGGAAGCTGTCCAAACAAAAGGAGACGCGATTCTAAACGAAAACGTGAAGAATCACAAATGAAAATATAAATTTCAAGCGCTGTATTCTAGTACATTTCTTCAGCAATAAACAGCAGAGAATTCAGAAAATATTAAAAAAGCAGATGAAAATAAATGATGTCAGATTCTAATCTGCTAAATCCGCTCATTTGGATCTTTATTTTTATGATCTGGGTTGCGTTTTCGTAGGGGGATGGAGCACGTTATTTTTAGTATTTATATATTGGATTTGTTTACAGGGTGTTGATGGCGCAATGATCTTTTTTAGATGTTGACTTCAGGTTTCTAGTGTCATTTTTCCATTGATCTATAGATTGGATTGTTGTTGGAAGAAAGATTATCGTGGTTGATGAGTATTTAGGCTCACATATTTTGACCATTCATTTTTAGTCAATTTAATTCGGCCCCTCATGCGTATCGCACAGTATAATAAGAGGATTACACATACAGGATAAACACATGCGTCCTTTATATATTACCAGTGGTGAGCCTGCTGGCATTGGGCCTGATATTAGCTTGAGTTTGGCAGCACGTGTTGATGAGCGACTAATTGTCGTTTTGGCTGACATAGATATGTTGCGCGATCGTGCCAAAATGTTAAATATCAATATTCAGATTATTGAATATAAAGGGCAAGAAGAACCCGCTGCCCAAGGGCAACTGTATGTCGAGCATGTGCCTTTATATGAAGATGTTGTGTTGGGTGTGTTAAATCCGAAAAATGCAGCTTATGTTTTAGAGCAATTACGACGTTCTGCTGATTATGCGATGTCTGGCAAAAGTGTGGGGGTTGCGACAGCGCCTGTGCAGAAGTCAGTGATCAATGAAGCAGGAATTCATTTTAGTGGACATACTGAGTATTATCAGGAATTTGCTGGTGTAGAATGCGTAGTGATGATGCTGGCAACTAAAACTTTACGTGTGGCGTTGGCAACAACACATTTGCCTTTACGTGAAGTGGCAGATGCGATTACTCAAGAACGTTTGCATCAAGTGATTGATATTTTAATTCATGATTTAAAAACCAAATTTAAAAAAGATCATCCGCATATTTTGGTGTGTGGCTTAAATCCGCATGCAGGTGAAGATGGCTATTTGGGCATGGAGGAGATTGAAGTGATTAATCCTGTGCTTGAGCGCTATCGTGCCCAGGGAATCAATATGAGTCTCAGTTTACCTGCAGATACTTTATTTACCCCTGAAAACTTAAAAGATGCAGATGCAGTTTTGGCGATGTATCACGATCAGGGTTTACCTGTGTTAAAATCTCAAGGATTTGGTGAAGCTATCAATATTACTTTGGGCTTACCCTTTGTTCGTACTTCTGTTGATCATGGCACAGCACTCTCCCTCGCAGGCACTGGTTTAGCAAAATGCTCCAGCTTGCATGCTGCTGTGGATTTGGCGCTTGATTTAGCGCATTCATGATTTTGTCTTATTTACACGTTGGAAATGTCTATGTATCAAATTAATGCCCTAAACCCAAAAGACGAAGGGCATCACACGCGTAAGCGTTTTGGGCAAAACTTCTTACATGACCAACGTGTCATTGCTAAAATTGTACGGTCGGTAAACCCGCGTACTGGTGACAATATTGTCGAAATTGGTCCAGGTCTTGCTGCACTTACATCACCTTTAATTGGTGAATGTGATGCTTTAACCGTGGTTGAACTTGACCGTGACTTAGCTGCAGGATTGCCAGGTCGTGTGCCATATCCTGAGCGTTTAACCATTGTAGAAACCGACGCATTAAAATACGATTTTACCGAATTGTTTGCTGAGGGGCGTCCTCTGCGCGTAGTCGGCAACTTGCCGTATAATATTTCTACACCTTTGTTATTCCATCTCTTGGAGTTTGGTGACAAAGTTAAAGACATGCACTTCATGCTACAAAAAGAAGTGGTAGATCGCATTACAGCATCGCCAAACACCAAAGAATATGGTCGTTTATCGGTGATGATTCAATACTTCTGTAAACCAACATTTTTGTTTGAAGTACCACCAGGTTCGTTTAATCCGCCACCAAAAGTGACTTCTGCTGTGTTTCGTTTAGAGCCTTATGCAGATAAACCAATTGTCGCGAAAGATGAAAAAGCTTTAGCGCGGTTAGTTTCACATGTGTTTACCCAGCGTCGTAAAACCTTGCGTAATAGCTTAAAAGGAATGTTGGTTGAAGATGGATTTGAAAATGCTGGGGTGGATCCGATGGCTCGTCCAGAGACCTTAACATTGGCTCAATTCGTTGCTTTAGCTGATCAAATGGTTTAACAAGATGACACGCGCAGTTCGATATAATTATGTAATTGGTGATGTGCAGGGCTGTTTTGAAGCTTTAAAAGCATTACTCAAAGAAATTAAGTTTGATGCAGATCAGGATTTTTTGTGGTTTGCGGGTGATTTGGTTGCTCGTGGAGAAAACTCTTTGGGCGCAATTCGCTTTATCAAGAAGTTAGTTGATAATGGCGTAGCTGCAACTGTGCTCGGCAATCATGATTTAAATTTATTGGCAGTTGCGCGTGGTATTAAAGAGATTAAGCCACAGGACAAGACTGAAGATGTTATTCATGCCTTAGAAAGTGATGACTTGATTCAATGGCTTCGTCAGCAACCACTGTGTTTATTTCCGAATGAACATACCGTGATTACGCATGCCGGTATTCCATGCAATTGGAGCGTAGAGCAAACCGCTCGTTTAGCCAAAGAAGTAGAAGCTGTACTTTCAGATGAAGACTTTGCGGTATTGGATGATTTTTTAGCAAATATGTATGGCAAGAAGCCAACGCTTTGGTCTGACGATTTAACGGGTCATGAGCGTTTGCGTTGTATTACCAATTATTTGACTCGTATGCGCTTAACCGATGCAGAAGGTCGCTTAGAGTTTAGTTTTAAAGACTCACTCGATGATCCAATGCCAGAAGGATTCAAGCCATGGTTTGAATTTGAATCACAGGCGGCTCAGACCCATCAGGTAATTTTTGGACATTGGGCGGCACTACAAGGCAAAACCATTTCGACACAGATTCAAAATGTTGATGGTGGATGTGTTTGGGGGAATCAGTTGATCGCTTACCGTCTAGAAGATCAAAAGCTGTTTTCGGTGGATAATCCAGTGCAACTGTAGATACTCAAAATAAGCATAAAAAAGCCCCTATAAATAGGGGCTTTTTTATGCTGGATTAATCTAAACGAATCCAAGTTTGGTTACGGCCTAAGACCGATACGCCAATACTTGCGCGGATGGTTAAGCGTTTACCAGTGCTATTTAAGCGAATTTTAGCGTCGTACATTTTTCCAGAAAGTGGGTCAATAATACGGCCTTTTTCATAATTATTGGTGCCTTTAATATGCTTTAAACCTTTAATGATTTCCATACCTAAAATTGGCTGATTCGTATATGGGGCAGGGCATTTGTTGCAGGTTTTTTGCGGTGTATAGCCTGGGCGTGGTGTAACTTTAATAATTTTACCCGTGTAACTATTATTGTCATCTTGTTGAATTGAGATAATTGCCTTTGCAGCCCCTGATTTATCATCAATTTGTTGCCAAATACCAGAGATATCTTCTGCAAAGGAATGTCCTGCAAAACACAAGGTACTAACAGCAAGCAAAATACTTTTCAACATGATCGTCCAAACCCCTAAAAAAGCTTTTCAATATGCGGGCCTATGTTATAAAGTTTACTAGAATAGTCAACTTTATTTTTTAAAAAATGATCAATATAAAGTAGAAAAACCGCCTTGTGGCGGTTTTTGATAGGTCTGAAAAACTAGTCTTGACGAAGCCATGTTTGGCTACGGCCTAGGGCTGAAACACCCATATAGCCACGAAGCGTTAGGCGTTTACCATTGCCATTAATACGGACTTTTGCATCATAAACTTTGCCTGAAAGTGGGTCGATCACGCGACCTTTTTCATAGTTTTCTGTACCATCTACATGCTTTAACCCAGTTAGGATATCCATGCCTAAAATAGGTTGATTCGTATAGGGTGCAGGACAGTTATTACAGGTTTTTTGAGGAGTATAACCTGGGCGTGGGGTCACCTTAATAATTTTACCTGTAAACGTACCATTGTTTTCTTTGCGAATTTCAATCAATGCTTTTGGGGAACCTGACTTATCATCAATTTGTTGCCAAAGGCCAGATAAGTCTTGAGCAGCAACAGAGCCTGCCATGAACACACCCATCAAAAGTGTTGTAAGTTTGAGCTTTTTCATCATGCTATCCTTTTTATGATTTTGAGCTTATAGAGCAAAGAAACTAAGCAATTATTCTTGGCGAATCCACATTTGTGTACGGCCAATTGCTGATATTCCAATATAGCCACGTAAGTGCAAGCGTTTGCCATTTGACATTAACTTGCCTTTTAGGCTGTACATTTTCCCGGATAAAGGATCAAGAATTTTTCCTTCATCGTAGTTGTTTTCGTCCACCAATTTGAGGCCTTTAAATACTTCTAAGCCTAAAATAGGTTGGTCTGTATAGGGTTGTGGGCAATTTACACATTTTTCTCGTGGCGTATAACCTGGTCGAGGTGTGATCTTGATAATCTTTCCACTAAAAGACCCGTTTGTATCTTTTTTAATTTCAATGAGTGCTTTAGGTGAACCTGTTTTATCGTCAATTTGTTTCCAAACCCCAGTGAGGTCCTGAGCAAAACCCGATGTACTTAAAAAGAGTAAACCGATGAGAGATGCCCATTTGGTATTTTTATGCATCGTTCTTCTTCCTAGTTATTAAACTGTTCAATCTTTGAACTTAGTTTCATGTTAGGTAAGAATCTCTTGACGTGCAACTAGCTTTTGATAAAAAACTTCATAAAAAATGAATTTTGCCAAGAAAAATGTGACGAAATTCATATTTTATTTTGACTAATTGTTAGTCTTGGCGAATCCATGTTTGACTGCGACCTAATGCAGAGACCCCAACATAGCCACGTAGTGTTAAACGTTTACCATTTGGGCTTAATTTTGCCTTGGTGCTATAAATTTTTCCTGAAAGCGGATCTAAAATTTGGCCACGATCAAAGTTATTGTCTGTACTCTCACGTAAGCCTGTGAGGACATCTAAACCCAAAATAGGTTTATTGGTATAAGGCGCAGGGCAACCTACACACGTTTCTTTTGGGGTATAGCCTGCACGTGGTGTGATACGAATAACTTTGGCTGTGTACGTCCCGTTATTGGCTTTACGGATTTCTAAAAGTGCTTTAGGTGAACCTGTTTTATCATCAATATTTTGCCACAGACCAGTTAAATCGTTGGCAAAGGCAAGGCTAGAGAGTGAGCTAAGGACTAGTGCTGACATCAATTTACGCATGAATAAAAGCTCCTATTTATCTATTAATTCATTCACTTATTTAATTATAAGTGGAATAAACGAATGGAACAATGAGGGAAAAATGATCACTCAGTCATATTTTTTGTAGCATTAAAATGAAAGATGGCAGCCAAATTGCAGTGAATACTGCATTAACAGCCATACCAAAGGCTGCATAGCGACCAGCAATGCTTCCTCGTTGCCATGCCTGCGCTGTTCCAATGGCATGGGCAGCTAGCCCAAGTGCAAGGCCAGAGGCGCGTTCATCGTTAATGTGCCTGAGGATAAATGGTGAAAATGCAGCACCAATCACACCAGATAAAATGACAATTAAAATAGCTAAACTGACTGGCGCTTGAAGCAAGGTTGCAATATTGATAGCAATAGGGGTCGTCACTGCTCGTGTTGCAAAGGCCATGATGGTGGCATCGGATAAGTGCAAGAGATAGGCAAGTCCCATTGGCAGGGCGACAGCACTAATACTGGCAAAAATAAGAATGCTGACAATTCCCTTTAGTGGGAGGTCATCATAGCGCATGGCAGCCAGTGGTATCGCCAATGCAACAGTTACATAGCCCAGTAAATGATTAAACAACGGGTTTACTTGTGCCATATATTGCTCATAAGGAATGCCAAATACAGCAAGAAGCACAATGACAAAACACATTGCAATCACAATCACAGGAATTTGTGGTAGGACTTTATTGATGGGTTTCGCGCAGATATAAGCAATAAAGGTTAATACGAAGGCAAGGAGGATGGTCAGCATAAATTTCTCCTATAGCCACGTTTTAGAGATTTTGGCATACACCCAAAGCGGGATGAGCGTGCTAACAACTAATACGGTTAAAAATAGCGGAATTTCTTTGCCCATGTGCATGAGCATGAGCAAAGAACCTGCACTAATGGGTAAGAAAGCAAAGGCGCTTTCTTTCATGATTTTATTGTTGGTATCAATCATGCGTGCTGGCAGATGCTTGAACTTACGCCATAATAACAGCACGGCCAGTAAGCTCAGCAGACCTACTAAGTTTCCAAGTTCTGGATGGTTAAATTGCCCCATGAGCCAGACCGCACCTTCACGAAAAATAATAATCAGTGCAACAGTGCCGACCCATGCTTTCCAATCGAGTGTTTTAATCCAATCCATTCTTGATCTTTCATTAAAATTTGATTTCTTTTGTTTTAACTGATTTGATCATCGATTTCAAATTCTTCTAGGGGACGTTGAAACTGCTGAGCACGTTCACCTAAGATTTCTTCAAGCGGTAAATGCGCTTGTTTAATCAATTGTTCAAGTTTATGTGGCGCCATAATGACATGTAATTTTAAGTTGCCATGATCATCATAATGTTCGGATTGAATGACATTGAGGGCATAAAACTGCGTGCGTAATTTGCCATAGGCTGGTTTTAGCGAGAGCTCAAAGCTTTGCATATTTCCCATTAAGCATTCATGCACAGCTTGGCGTAAATAATTGAGTCCTTGCGAGGTATGCGCAGATACATAGACACGCTCAGGTTGGTGTGGACGGTGATAAACAATTTTCGCTTGTTCACCTGATTGATCAATTTTATTGTAAACGCGTAATACAGGCACATCTGCACCAATTTCACGGAGGACTTTTTCTACTGCTTCAATTTGCTCAAGCATATCTGGGTTACTCGAGTCGATGACGTGCAGTAATAAACTGGCTTCGACTGTTTCCTCAAGCGTTGCCTTAAATGATTCAACCAATGAATGCGATAAGTTACGTACAAAACCAACCGTATCTGCCAAGACTAAGTTACCAATTCCGTCCCAGGTTAAACGGCGTAAGGTTGGGTCGAGTGTGGCAAATAGCTGGTCAGCTGCGTAGACATCACTGCCTGCTAAGATATTAAACAGTGTGGATTTTCCTGCGTTGGTATAACCCACTAAAGATACCGTTGGTACAGCGGCTTTTTTACGCGCAATACGACCTTGTATACGGGTTTGGCGGACTTTTTCAATGCGCTCTTTGAGTTGACCCATACGGATTCGAAGCAAACGGCGGTCTGTTTCAAGTACAGTTTCGCCTGGGCCTCTTAGACCAATACCGCCTTTTTGGTTGTCTAAATTGCCACGACTGCGGATTAGGCGTGAAGCCATGTGTTGTAACTGCGCCAATTCGACCTGTAACTTACCTTCATAGGTACGTGCGCGTTGTGCAAAAATGTCTAGGATCAGTTCAGTCCGATCTACGACACGGCAATGCATGATTTTTTCAAGATTACGTGCTTGGGCAGGCGTGAGCGCATGGTCAAAAATGACTAGATCTGCCTCAAGTGCTTGAACTACTTCGGCAATTTCTTCGGCTTTACCTGAACCAATAAACAGCTTGGCATCTGGCTTAATACGTGAGGCATGAATATGTTGCAGAATCTCGGCACCAGCCGATTGCGCAAGTAGATGAAACTCTTCAGCATCGAGATCATCCAGCATTTGTACTGCTACACTGACCAAAATAACGCGATCGCCACTGTGCTGTTTATTCAAATGATTCACCCAGCCAATAATTTATAGATTAAACAGCTATTTTAGGCGAAAACTCAGGTGCCGAGCAAAGTACTACTTTAAAATACCCACGAAAAAAGTAAGGCAAAGCTCAGCATAAAACCAATATAGAGCAATGAAAGGCCACCAATCATCGCTAAAGCGGTGTGTTTTGACAGTTGTTCTGATTGAAGGTCGAGCTTGTGCATGAGAATTTGGATCTATTAGTTCAATAGTATTTTATTAATTGAATTGTTTATTCGATGAAAATGGGAAAAAGAAATCACAGTTTTCGGTTTTTATGATCAATGTAAAATTTCAACACGCAGTATAGTATGATGCGTGAAAGGCATTTTATGTCACGAAATACAATATTTTTAACAGCGATCATTTTATGACTCAACCTGTAGTACATCCACAAACAAACTCTAAAGGCGTCTCCCGATTTGTGCTTTATGTTCGAAAAGTCGTGGCCATGGTCGTTGCTGTAAGTGCAGGGTTTTATTTGGTGTTTCGTCACCGTTTATATAAAGATCCGAACAATCCTAAAAATACCCGTTATGTGCAGTACTTTTGTCGCAAACTGTGTAAGGTGTTTAACATTGATGTGAAGGTACATGGTGAAATACCGCGTGAACCTGCACTGTGGGTGAGTAATCATATTTCTTGGCTAGATATTGCTGTTTTGGGATCAGGTGCACGGGTGTTCTTTTTGGCCAAAGCAGAAATTGAGTCTTGGCCTTTATTGGGCAAGTTAGCGAAGGGTGGTGGGACTTTATTTATTAAACGTGGCTCAGGTGATTCCATGCGAATTCGTGAGCAAATGACTGATTTCTTAAAACAAGACAGTCCCGTATTATTTTTTCCAGAAGCCACCACAACAGATGGTACTCGAATTAAAAAGGTACATGGTCGCTTATTAGGTGCAGCCATTGAGGCCAAAAAACCTGTACAAATTTGCTTAATTTGCTATGTCAATCAGAAAGGTGAGCTGGATATGGTGGCACCATTTATTGATGATATGACCTTTGCACAGCATGTACAAAATGTGCTTGAAATGCCAGAAGTTACAGCACATCTGATGAGTTTGCCTGCCATTGATTCGACAGGGCATACAGTAGATAGCTTAACAGCTGAAGTACAACAGAAGATGAACGAAGGATTGATCGAGTTACAAGCCAAAGTTCTTCGTAAACCTGTTGTCATCGCTTAAGAATACTGATGTTCTTGCCAAGAAAGCTTACATAAAGCCTTCGATGGGTAACCATGCAATCATTTTCATGCCTGCACGTTGCCACCATTTCATGCGCGGTTCTTTTTTATAGGTTCGAGTTTGCTCGTTGGCCAGCTTAATTTTCCAGTTAATATTTTGGTTGGCATCTAAGACTAATTTATAGGCAAATTTACTTAAGTTTTCATCCATGGTTTTGTGTACTGCTTTGGCCAATTGTGGGCTATACAGCAAGACGCCAATTTCGGTATTGAGATAAGCCGAACGCGGGTCGAAGTTAAATGAACCAATAAAGACTTGTTTTTCATCTAGTGCCATCAGTTTGGCATGTAAACTTGAACGACTCAGACCTTTAATGCTGACTTTGGCTTTCTTGGCCAATTCATCAGTATTGGCATTTAAGTTTTCAATATTTGGATTGGCTAAAAATTCATACAATTGCACATCATTTTTGAGCAAGTCTTCGCGATATTTGGCATAAAATGCATGTACAACAGGAACGTCATTGGCCTTAAATGAGTTGGTGAGAATCCGTACTTTTGTACCATGTGATGCAAAATCTGCGAGTTGTTTTGCGCCTTTTTTTTCAGGGACAAAATATGCAGAAACAATATCAATGCTTTCATTTGGATGATCTAAATGATTCAGCAATTGAAAGTTTAGATGTTCTTCTTTTTTTGCTTTGGCTTTAATTTTACTCGGTGAGTCTTTGACTACTTCGGCTTTAACCCAGTCCAGTTGAATACTGTTGTTGAGCCAATTGTCAAAGGCATGGGAGCGATTGGCCAAGTTTAAATAGTTTTGTACTGTTACTTCTTGATCATGCTTTTCTAATTGTTGTTTCAGTTCAGGAAAGCGTAAAGTGTAATGGCGTGGATTGACCAATTGCTTTACCGGGAAAGCGTAATCGTCGTTCCAGTATTCATCAAAAGAATGCACAATTTCATCAGATGCAGAACCCACCAACATCACATCTACATCAGAAAATTGATAGTTATCACTGACATTGTAATATTGATTACTCATATTACGGCCACCAATTAAAGCGATTTGGTTATCTGCAATAAAGCTTTTGTTGTGCATACGACGGTTGATGCGTTTTAAATCGAGCAACATATCCATTGCGCGATAATGTCGAAAGCGATAGGGGTTATACAATTTGACGTCAATATTGGTGTGCTGATCAAGCGCAAGATAAATGCCTTCCATTTTCTTGGCATTATTATCGTCAATTAATAAACGAACTTTTACCCCACGATCTGCCGCTTGAATAATCGAATGCAGGGCCATTGAGCCAATTTTGTCATTGTCCCAAATGTAATATTGTAGATCGAGCGTTTTTTCGGCTTTATTGATGAGCTCTAATCGGGCTGCAAGTGCTTCAAGCGGGTCATATAAGACGTGATAACCCGTTAAACCCGGCTTAGCATCGCGTAATGGGGTAATAATTTTGCCTAAGGTAGTTTGTTCTGTGGGTGTACTAAAACCGTACTCAACAGGTTGCTGGACTTGCTTGGGTAATGTTGTACATGCAGGAATACCTAAACATAAGCTCACACTGAGTAAGACCGCTGTTTTTTTTGTTGGACGCGATGTTTGAGTGGGGGCTAAGTGCTGAGCTTTGGGCTGGGCATTCGTCATATAGTAAGCTAATTTCAAAATTAGATTTGAGTATAGTGGCGAGCTATGAAAAGATAAATATAGTGACTAAGAAAACTGATCGATTAACTGATAGAGCAGATATATGTGGGATATGAATTCCGTGGTGATTTATTTTTATATAGCAATGGGACTCTTGGCTATTTGGGCCATCTCTCAGGCATGGCTGAGCCAATCACGAACGGAAACCATACATCCTTTTAAGGCCTTTGTTCACCTATTGGCTTTTTATTGCTCCTATTTATTAATTCCGCTGTTTTTCTTTAGCTTTTATGCGGGATGGAGTGGTTATTACGCCGTACATGAAGCTATTTTTATTGCCTTCATTACGGGGCTATTATGCTATGCACGTTTTATTGAGCCACATTGTATACAGGTAAAAACCCTTAAATATCAGCTTCACGAAGACCGTAAAATGCTGAAGCCTGTCAAAATTGCACTCATTGCAGATTTACATATTGGGTTGTTTTCGGGCCATGAACGTCAGTTAAAGCAAATTGTTGAAAAATTAAATGAACAAAAGCCCGATTTAGTGGTGGTTGCAGGCGATTGGACTTATGAGCCTGAAAATAAATTGGCTGAAGAATTGGCTGTGCTACAGCAAATTGATGCACCTGTTTATTCAGTCAATGGTAATCATGATGAGCAATATCCTGGACCACCGATACAAGAATTGCTAAATCGTGCCTTAAGCCAAAACAACGTAATGGATATTGAAGGGCAGGTGGTTGAGTTTAATGAATTTCGTTTAATTGGCATTGGTGATTTATGGGCAGGTAAAGCCGATATGCGCTTTATGCCACAGTTACCGCAAGATAAACCGTGGATTATTTTATCGCATAATCCAGATACGGTAGATATGGTACCTGAACTTCCAACACGTCCATTAATGCTGTCGGGGCATACACATGGTGGCCAAGTGGAATTGCCATGGCTGACCGATTATGTGATGAAAAAAGTTTCGATATTAGGCCATAAAAAAGGCTTATATCAGCATGAACATGCAGATGTGTTTGTGACCGTAGGCACAGGGATGGTGGGGGTGCCATTTCGTTTTCGTGTGCCACCAACCATCGATATTATTGAGTTGATTTAATACAGCTCTTGTGAAGAGATTCGTAGATTCTTTATATTAGAGCAGTGCTGGCTAAAAATGATAAAAGCAATATCATTATGATTGAAAACACATTGTGATGCGAATAGTGCAAATGTAGTTTTGGCACAAGATCATTTTAATTACTTGAGAATAATTATATGTCAGAATTTTATAAAGAAGTGGGTACCTTATTTGGCTTGGATGAGCAACAAGCTGAGCATTTAAATCTAGGATTGGTACAACTTGCACAAGAGTTTAATCGTGCGTCTGAAGTGAGTGATCAGGCGTTTTCTGCACAGTTTTACCAAAAATTTGAGCAATTAGCATTGACCAGTGGTATTCAAGAAGATGAGATCGAAGCTTTGGTGAATGTGCTGTATTTTAATGATGTGCACCAGCAGGTCGTGACCTATATTGTGCCGAGTTATTATAATTCGGGTGGTGATCCAGAGCAGTTTGCGGATACTTACCAACTGATGATGGATGACTTGCAGCAAGAGCTGGAAGATTAATCTTGATATTGAATAATTGCTTGGTTTGCACAGCGCTAGAGTGAAATAAAAACGCCAGCATCATTGCTGGCGTTTTTATATGCATGACAAGACTTAGATTTGGTTGTTTACGTCATCATTTTTCGTTTCACGGATCAGCAAGAATGCGATCAATGAAAGAATAGACGCGGCAGTAAGGTAGTAACCTACAGCATATAAACCATAACCTGTCGCAAGTTTAGTTGCGATTAATGGCGCGAAAGATGCACCAAAAATACCTGCCAAGTTAAAAGTAAGTGCAGAACCAGTATAACGTACTGAAGTCGGGAATATTTCAGACAATACTGTACCAATTGGGCCGTAAGTTAAGCCCATAATGGCTAAACCAATACACAAGAATAAGAACACAATAGCTGTGCTACCAGACTCAAGTAAGCTAGAGAACATGAGGCCAAAGATTGCTGAAACTACACATACAGCAATTGAAGTGGTTTTTCGACCGAATTTTTCGGCAAAAACTGCTGACAATGGAATGAATGCCGCAAAGCAAAGCGTTGCAACCAATTGGAGTTTAAGGAACTCTTCACGTGTATAACCGAGTTGAGTTGTTCCCCATTGCAAAGCAAATACTGTAGTTAGGTAGAACACAACGAAAGTACAGATGGCTGCAATTGTACCTAAAATGAGCATGCCCCAATGCTTGGTTATCACTTCTTTAAACGGAATATTAACTTCTTTTTGTTTGTTTAAAACATTTTGGAACGCAGGCGTTTCATGAAGTTTTAAACGAATCCAAAGACCCATAATCACTAGCAATGCGCTAGAGATAAATGGAATACGCCAGCCCCATTGCATGAAGTCGGCTTCAGACATGAAGTGACCTAATGTGAGGAATGAACCTGTTGCAAGAATAAAGCCGATAGGAGCTCCGAGTTGAGGGAACATACCATACCAAGCTCGTTTGCCTTCAGGTGCATTTTCTGTTGCTAGAAGGACTGCACCAGACCATTCGCCACCTAAACCTAAACCTTGACCTAAACGGCACAGTGCCAATAACAACGGCGCAAAAATACCAATTTGTGCATAGGTTGGGAGTAAGCCAATACAAACGGTGGAAAGCCCCATGGTCAGCAAGGCTGCGACCAAGGTGGCCTTACGACCAATTCGGTCGCCTAAATGGCCAAAGAGTGCTGCGCCAATCGGGCGAGCAATGAAGGCAATTGCAAACGTAGCCAAAGACTGAATCGTCGCCGTCATCGGATCTGTACTTGCAGGGAAGAACAAATGCGGGAAAATAATAACGGCAGCCGTTGCGTAGATATAGAAATCAAAAAATTCGATTGTGGTACCTACAAGGCTGGCTGTAAGTACACGAAATTTTGAATTGGTTGCTGGCGCTTGCGCAGCAGAATTTGTTGACGCCATGATAGACCTTACACTTACTAAAAATAAAAAAAACTTAGTTTTAAAAGCGTAATCTTTTTAAAAAAGGCGTAATTTCTTAAAAAAACAACAGCAATCTTCTCTGTTCAACTCGCTCAGGGTCGCTGAAATGAAGAAAGAGATGATTAAATCACGTACAGGTAGATGGACAGGAAGTGTGATCCTGCACCTAACAATACAAAAATATGCCAGATAGCGTGGGTATATCTTACTCTTTTTAATGCATAAAACAATGCGCCTACGGTGTAAGAAAGCCCACCAATGATTAAAAAGGTTAAAGCTTGAGCGCTTAAAAAGTGTTTCATATCATCAATGACCAATAAAGCCAGCCAGCCCATAGCCAAATAAGCAAAGAGTGAGACTTTTTGGAAAGAGTTAATGAATATTAACTTGAATAGTGTACCTACTATAGCGATGACCCACAGAGCAATTAATAAGTAGTGTGCTTTAGTGGTGGGAATAGCAATGGCTAAAAATGGGGTATAGGTTCCTGCGATTAAATAATAAATAGCCGTATGGTCGAGTTTTTTATAAAAATAGCGTCGATCGGCAGTGGTCGACATGTGATAAAGCATAGACGCAGAAAATAATAACACCATGCTCAAGGCATAAACGCATAGTCCGAACCATTGCCATGCAGGCAAATAGGCCCCTTTAATGACCAATAAAATACCAGCAATAAGGGCTAAAACTGCACCTACACCATGGCTGAGATAATTAATTCGTTCTTCAAGCGGGTCATAATCTGGAATCAGTGGAGCGTTGTTTATCATTTAATGTCGCCCAATATTTAAAATATACAGATGTATAATAATTGAAATTTGCATTTGTCGTAAGAAGATTTAAACTTTAGCTGCAATTATTTTTAGGTTTAAAGTATGTCCGCTTCGGCTTCTCTCTTTTCACAGGAACAGCAACTCCTTGATGTATTTCAGCAAGCGATTGATAAGCATCAATTTGAGCGCTTGATCCTGAGTCAATACAAGGGTGAACTTGAGCAGCTTGAAAAATTGACCTTAAGAGTCATTTCACTACAGCAGCAACCTATGCTGAGTATTTTATACCGATATAAAACTCAAGATGTCACTAAAAATTATCCTTTAAGTGAAGCTTTGGATATTGTGCGTGAGTTATTACTGTGTTGTAAGCAGGCCAATTTATTTACTGCCACTGAAGAATTACAGCTGAAGAAAAACAAGAAAAAAGCCATGCTCACCGTCACTCAGCATAAGGTTGTCGCTAAGTCTAGGGCTGAACAGCAAGGCCATGACCGTGTTAAGCACCGTTATGTTGATCAGGACAGTTTATTTTTGCAACCGCTGGGCATTACAGATGCCAAAGCGCAAATCGTTCCAAGCATGGCTCGCAAATGGAAACAGATTAATAAGTTTGTTGAGATCTGTGCGGGGGCAGTAGAACAAATTCAGCAGCCTGATCGGCCTTTGCATATTGTCGACTTTGGTTCAGGTAAAGGTTATTTAACCTTTGCGCTGTATGACTATTTGGCAAAGCATCAGCAAACGCCTTTTGTGACAGGTGTTGAACTGAATCCGAAAATGGTTGAGTTTTGTCAAAATGTATCTGCTCAGGCAGGTTTTGAGCAGCTCGGTTTTTTCCAAGGTGATGTACGTACATACGAGCCAGAACGCTTGGATGTGATGATTGCCTTACATGCGTGTGATGTCGCGACGGATTTTGCGATTCATACGGGCATTCGTTTAAATGCGCAGATGATTATGTGCGCGCCGTGTTGTCATAAAGAATTGCGTCCACAACTGACTGCGCCAAAAGTACTTTCACCGATGTTACAGTTTGGTATTCATGCAGGGCAACAGGCGGAAATGCTGACCGATACGATTCGGGCTTTATTGTTGAAAGCCTATGGTTATGAAACTAAAGTGTTTGAGTTTGTGGCCTTGGAGCATACCAGTAAGAACAAAATGATTTTGGCGGTTAAGCGTCAAGATTATAGTGAGCCAGATCAGGCTGTATTAGCACAAATACAAGCATTGAAAGAGATGTATGGGATTCAAAAGCATTCATTAGAATTGCTCTTGAATGATCAGTGGGACCAGCAAGATATTGGCTGTAAATGCTGAGAAAACGTGATGTCTAACTTCAAAATTTTGTCTGGTGGATGGAGTGAATTGCAATCCGCAGTGGGGCCTGTGCGTGAAGCAGTTTTTATTCGAGAACAACAGATTGCTCCAGCTGATGAGTGGGATGCACAAGACTTGGTAAGTCTGCATTTTGCAGTCATGGATGGTGAAGCGTGTATTGCGACTGCGCGATTACTGGAAAATCACAGTATTGGCCGTGTAGCAGTGCTGTCTTCATCTCGTGGCAAAGGCATAGGCAAATTGTTGATGCTTGCTGTGATTGAGGTTGCAAAAAAACAGGGCAGACCTTTTGTTAAGTTGTCATCTCAAGTTCATGCGATTGAGTTTTATGTAGGGCTTGGCTTTAAGGTACAAGGTGAGGAATATCTCGATTGCGGTATTCCGCATATAGACATGCGACTCGAACTGGAATAAAGATGAAAATCATCACTTGGAATTGCAATGGCGCTTTTCGTAAAAAGGTTGAGGCTATTTTGCAATTTCAAGCAGATATTTATGTCATTCAAGAATGTGAAAGTCCTGAACAGGCGAATGGCTTGTATCAGCGTTATTTTTCAGATTTTCTTTGGAAAGGTGAAAATAAAAATAAAGGACTAGGGATCTTTGTTCGCGCAGGTATAAAGCTTAAAGCACTGCATTTACCTGATGAAAATCTTGAGCTTTTTTTGCCTGTGTTACTCAATGATAAAGTACAGTTACTTGCAGTTTGGGCGAAACAAGCCAATTCTCCGACCTTTCAATATATTGGCCAGATTTGGAAGTATTTGCAGCTTAACTTGGCGCAACTCGATGAGACGGTACTGATCTGCGGGGATTTCAATAGCAATTCAAAATGGGATGTTTGGGACCGCTGGTGGAATCATTCAGATGTGGTCAGCATGCTGGAAAAACAAAATATCTTTAGTATTTATCATCGCGCCTTGGCCGAACAACAAGGCCATGAAAGTCAGCCGACCTTCTTTCTTCAGCGCAATCCACTTAAGGCTTATCATATCGATTATATTTTTGCATCCGATCAATATTGGAATTTAAAAAATGTAAAGTTGAGGATAGGTGATGCCCAAGATTGGCTGAGCCAAAGTGATCATTTGCCTCTGTGTTGTGATATCAATCCATTTACCAAAACATGCTTGTGAACATCTTTTAAAACTTAGATTAGCATTTGAAGTGCAACACCATGTTGTTGCCATAATACCTGACTCGGACTTTTAAAGCCGAGTCTTTTTCTTGGCCGATGATTCAAGCGTTGAGTGATTTCTGAAATATATTCATCCGTATAGTCATTTAAATCACTGCCTTTTCTAATATATTGCCTGATTAAACCATTGGTATTTTCATTTGTACCACGTTGCCAAGCACTGTAAGGATCAGCGAAATACCACTCTATCCCTAATTCTCTAGCAGTATGCTCATGCAAGCTGAACTCCTTGCCATTATCTGCTGTCATTGTTTTTAGCTGATCTTTAACTGGATTCAATAAGCTGATTGTGGCTTGGCAAACTTCCTCTGCCTTGCGTGAACTACACTTTTTCAGCCAAAGATAACCCGTCTTCCTGTCTACAATCGAGACCAATGATTGCTGATGGTTCTTGCCTACAATCGTATCTATTTCCAGATCACCAAAGCGAGTCCGAAGCTCTATCTCTATAGGTCGATAATGAATGCTTTTACGATTGATCAGCTGACCACGGGTTTCAGGAGAGCCATATTTTCTCTTTCTTTGATTTCTGAAACGCAGGTTGTGAAAGAGTGTCCCACCCTTGCTTTTATCCTGTTGTATGAAGCGGTAGATGGAATGCAGACTAACTGAAACATGAGAAGCGATTTGCTCGGGACTCCATTGAATATCAAGATAAGAGATGACACGCATCCAAAGCTCATTAGGAATTGTTTTAGGGTTTGAACAATGCCGTCGTCGAGCCAATTTATGGGCATGTTGAGCGAAATAGCCATTTCTCGCTTTATTACGCAGAATTTCCCTAGAAATTGTTGAGGGAGAGCGATTTAAACGCAAAGCGATATAACGTTTGGAAAAACCTTCACGTAACAAGGTATAAATCTGATATCTTTCTTCTTGAGTAAGATGAGTATAGTTCATGATGCAACTTTGACTTTGGTCGGTCGGAAGCATAATGCTAACTCATCTTGCTTTCTTCCAATACATTAATCTCTGTTGCACTTCATTTGAGAATCTAAGAAATAAAAAAAGCGCTGATATCAGCGCTTTTTTAAATACAGGAGATCAATGGCCGTGAGCGGTTTCTGAAGATGCTCCATGCGACATGCCGTTCATATTTGCATGCTCACTTTCGCTCATATTCATATCTTCAGCAGTTTGATTGCGCGCAGCTTCACGTGCTTGTTTTTGCTGCTGTGCTTCAGCCATTTGTTCCTGAGACATCGCAGGCGCATTTTTAAAAGCATGCTGCTGGGTATTGTCTTTCTTTTGCTGGCTTGGCATGTAATCTGGTTCATTGCTGACAGCAAGCCAGAAAAAGCCCATGAACAAGGCACCCAAAATACAGGAAATAATGAGTGCTTTCCAACCCCAAGGTGATTTTTCAGGAGATGTAGAATCGGTCATGATTGGATTCCAATAATCAAATAATCAACGAGATGTTATCTTATAACATGGAATGGCTGAATTAGGGATGATTATCTAGGAAAGTCATGATTATTTTAAGGTTTTTATTTATCCAAAATGAGCGAGCTGTTGAAGCAGTAGATTTAGACCTTTTTATGCATTTGTTTTCATTCAATATGCTTCATCTATGATCTATCGTCCTCACAAGATCCAATTTTTTCCTCTGCAATTTCAATCCATTCAGCCTTTAACATGCTTTAGTGTGGTGACATAAAATAAAAAAGGAGCACTTGGCTCCTTTTTTAAATATGAAACGGATGGCTTAGATCAATTCACCCTTTGCTACTTTATCCTTCAGCAATTGTGGCGCTTTAAAGCGTTCGCCGTATTTTGCTTCTAGTGTATTGGCACGTAATAGCGCTTTTTCCAATCCATATTGATTTAAGAATTGCAAAGCGCCACCTGTCCAAGGGGCAAAGCCGATACCGAAAATTGATCCGACATTGCCATCAATTGTTGACTCAAGCACGCCTTCTTCTAGGCAGCGTAAGGTATCGAGGGATTGTACAAACAGGAAGCGGTCAATCATTTCCTGTTCAGAAATATTGCTATCCTTTTGCCATTTGCTTAAGCCATCCCAGAGATGCTTTTTACCGCCTTCAGGATATTCATAAAAACCTGCACCAGCTGCTTTACCTTTACGTCCGAACTCATGAATCATCGTTTGAATAACGTCATCCGCACCTGAGCGAGGCAAGTCTTTGCCTTCAGCTTGTAAGGCTTTACGTGTTTCATTTGCAACATGCTCAGATAACGTTAAAGACACTTCATCTTGAATGGCCAATGGACCTACAGGCATGCCGGCTTTCAGCGCAGCCATTTCAATGCGGGCAGGGTGCACACCTTCAGACAGCAGACGTAAACCTTCTTGTACAAAAGTGCCAAAGACACGGCTGGTAAAGAACCCGCGACTGTCATTGACTACAATTGGTGTTTTGCCAATTTGCTGTACATAGTCATAGGCTTTGGCTAAGGTTTCAGCCGAGGTGTTTTTACCTTTAATAATTTCGACCAATTGCATTTTGTCGACAGGACTAAAGAAATGCAGACCGATAAATTTAGCTTGATCTTGGGATGCCTGTGCCAAGCCTGAAATTGGCAAAGTAGAGGTATTTGATGCAAAAATGCCGCTATCTGCCAGATAGGCTTCGGCTTCTTGTGTCACTTTGGCTTTGAGTTCGACATTTTCAAATACCGCTTCAATGATTAAGTCACAGCCTTGTAGGTCGGTAGCATCTGCAGTGGCATGAATCAGTCCTAAAACTTGATCACGTTTTTCTGCACTTAAACGGCCTTGAGATACTTTTTTATCCAGCAGTTTTTGGCTATAGGCTTTGCCTTTTTCAGCAGCTTCTACAGAAACATCCTTGAGTACAACAGCAATGCCTTTTGATGCTGTGGCATAAGCAATGCCTGCACCCATCATGCCTGCGCCTAAAATGCCGACTTTGGTGGCTTGCCATTTCACGACGTCTTTTGGACGGCTTGCACCTGACTTGATGGCGTTGAGACCATGCCAGAAGGTGCCGATCATATTTTTAGAAATTTGGCCGGTTGCAAGGTAAGTAAAGTAACGTGATTCAATGGTGAGCGCCGTATCGACATCCACCTGAGCGCCTTCAACAGCAGCCGACATAATGGCTTCAGGCGCAGGGTAACAGCCCTTGGTTTTGTCACGCAGCATAGCAGGGGCAATGGCGAGCATTTGCGCCACAGCAGGTGTGGATGGCGTACCGCCCGGAATTTTATAGCCTTTTACATCATAAGGCTGTTGTGATTTTGGATTGGCTTTGACCCAAGTAATAGCTTTGTCCATCAAGTCTTCAAGGCTATCTGCAGTGTCTTGAATGAGCCCCAATGATTTGGCTTTTTCGACACCAATTTGTTTGCCTTCCATTAAGAGTGGAAATGCATTTTGCAAACCCAATAAACGTACCATGCGTACAATACCGCCACCGCCCGGCAGTAAGCCTAAGGTCACTTCAGGCAAGCCAAACTTTGCCTTAGCATCATTGAGTGCAATACGATAATGACAGCCAAGAGCTAACTCCCAGCCACCGCCAAGCGCTGTGCCATTTAAAGCGGCCACAACTGGAATGCCACGGGTTTCGATATAACGAAGTTTGGCTTTCATCTCTTCAATCATATTGAAGAATTCAGTTGCATGCTCAGGTGTAGCTTGAATCAGTTCATCTAAATCACCGCCGGCGAAGAAGGTTTTTTTGTTCGAGCGGAAAATGATCCCTGCGATGTTTTCGTCAGCTTGCAGTTTGTCTACTGTTTCAGCCAGTGCAGCACGGAAATCTGCATTCATGGTGTTGGCAGATTGGTTTGGAGAATCTAAAGTTAAAATGACGATATTGTCGGCATTTTTTTCAAATTGAATTGCGCTCATAAATTTTATCCAAATATTTTTATGACTTTGCTAGTGATTTTTGAGATTTAAATTATTCATCGTCACTACGGAGTCTTTCCAAATTTATTCATTACTGTTATTTCATTTCAGCTAAAGCGGTGCTTTAGCTTCATTCAGGTTCGACCTACCTTGCGAAATATATTTCTCATTCGGCAAAAGTAGGCAAAACCATTTGTTATCCACAAAACCTGTCAACTAATGTCTTTTTTCTAAAAGTTCGCAGAAACATTATTTTCAATTTTTGGTCAGGTTGTGGATGACACATACCAAGTATCAAATGCTACGTACGGTTCGGTTAATTAAACTAGCTCAATAATCATTGCGATGCCCATACCGCCGCCGACACACAAGGTCGCTAAACCGCGCTTTTTACCTTGGCGTTCTAGTTCATCCATCAGGGTGCCTAAAATCATGGCGCCTGTTGCACCTAGTGGATGTCCTAATGCAATTGCACCGCCATTCACATTGACTTTGGCAGGGTCTACCTTGAGTTCGGTAATAAAACGCATCACCACTGCAGCAAAAGCTTCATTCACTTCAAACAGATCAATATCATCAATGGTTAAGCCAGCTTTGGCTAAGGCTTTACGTGCAGCAGGTGCAGGGCCAGTCAGCATAATGGTTGGGTCTGCGCCCACTAATGCAGTTGCAAGCACTTTGGCACGCGGTTTTAGGCCTTGTTCTTTGACCGCTTTTTCAGAGGCAAGCAACACTACGGCAGCACCATCGACAATGCCCGATGAGTTTCCTGCATGGTGTACATGGTTGACCGCGCCAACTTCAGGGTATTTTTGCAATGCAATCGCATCAAAGCCCATTTGACCCATCATGGCAAAACTTGGGTTGAGCTTGCCTAAGCCTTCTGCTGTGGTCGTTGGTTTAATAAATTCATCTTTAGCTAAAACAGTGACGCCTGCTTTGTCTTTAACCGGAACGACAGACTTGTCAAAATAACCCTTGGCTTGTGCTGCCGCTGCTTTTTGCTGAGAGTTGGCCGCAAAGGCATCCACATCTGCACGGCTATAGCCGTCAATGGTGGCAATTAAATCGGCTCCAATGCCTTGCGGAATAAAATCACAAGCCATATTGGTTTCAGGGTCGAGCGCCCAAGGACCGCCGTCACTGCCCATCGGCACACGAGACATCGACTCTACACCACCAGCTACCACAAGGTCTTCCCAGCCAGAACGCACCTTTTGCGCAGCCATATTGACTGCTTCTAAACCTGAGGCACAAAAACGGTTGATTTGAACGCCTGCCACATCATTATCCCAACCTGCTGCAATGGCTGCGGTTTTGGCAATGTCTGCGCCTTGGTCACCAATTGGGGTCACACAGCCCAATACAATGTCGTCAACTGCAGCAGTGTCAAACTGATGGCGGTTTTGTAATTCGTTTAATAAACCGGTCAGCAGGCTAATCGGTTTAACGGCATGCAGTGAACCATCTTTTTTACCTTTTCCGCGCGGTGTGCGAATGGCATCAATGATGTAAGCCTCGCTCATAATCCTGTCCCTTTGATGTATAAATTTTTATTGGTTTTTTGAGTGTACGGATAATTTGGACGAGTGCAATGACAAGAACGGGTCAGGTCAGATGTGATTTTTTGCCAGTTTGATTTTGTCTCTTGTAGCTAAAACAAGTATGCAAATGTGCGCCTGAATTAATTTTAAATTTTTGATTTGTCTGTATTAAGATATTGCGCCTTCTGTAGGAGTGATCAATGAGCCACATACGTGCAAAAGTGATTTGTTTATTTAGACATCAAGAGCAGGTTCTTTTAGCTCAAGCCTATGATCCAACTAAGAACGAGCATTATTTAATGCCCATCGGCGGCGGAATTGAGTTCGGAGAACGCGCTGCTGATAGCATCCGCAGAGAAGTGCAGGAAGAAATTCAGCAAGAAATTACCCAGCTGAAATATCTCGATGTACTCGAAAATATTTTTACGTTTGATGGAAAAGCAGGTCATGAAATTGTGTTTGTATATTCTGCCGTATTTATAGATCAGCGTATGTATGCTCAGGCAATGATTAAAGGTATAGAGTCGAATGGCTATGAGTATCAAGCGACGTGGTACACGCAGGCACAACTTACTCAATTGAACTTACCGATTTATCCTCTTGGCATAGAGGCACTTTTATTTCAGTCCTAGCTTAAAGTATCGTTGAGTTTGTTTTAATACAATGCAAAAGCCCAAGCAGAGTGCTTGGGCTAAATGAATCACAGAGAAGTATAAGACAGTAAATTAGTCAAAAAGTCTCATTTCAACTTAGTGATAACCATGCAGTTGACGGTAAAGACCTGGTGTTACACCTGTCCATTTCTTAAATGCACGGTGGAAAGTACTGGTTTCACTAAAGCCAACTTGCTGTGCAACATCTTCTAAAGTTAAAGCAGGGTTTAGCAATAGGTGAATCGCGGCATCACGGCGCAGTGCATCTTTTACACCTTGATAGCTTTTACCTTCGGCTGCTAGGCGGCGACGCAATGTTTGAGGTGAAAGATATAACATTGAGGCAACATCGTTCAATGTTGGCATTTCTTCGCCAATTTGGCTCTTCAGCACTTCACGAATACGTGAAGTAAGTGAGTTGGTATTTTTAAATTTCACCAGCAGTTGTGCAGGGGCAGCTTTTAAGAATTCTTCTAAAGATTCTTCGTTTTGACGAATTGGAAGATCTAAATAATCCGCAGCAAAGGTGATTTCAGTACGTGGCGCATCAAACTGCATTACGGGCGCAAAGAAAAGCGCATCATATTCATCCGCATGTTCTGGGCGGCTATAGCCGAAATGTACACGCTCTAAAGGCAGACGACGCTCAATCAACCAAGACGCCAAGCCATGCCAAATCATGAGCATACTTTCAGTAATAAAATGATCAGGGTCCATAGATTTTGGGATGAGTGGCACCAAACGCGCTTCGTGCTTATCGCGTTCTAAGGTTACCGACCATTCATCACCAAATAATTTATAAAACTGAGAAGACAGCTCTAATGCATCACCCAATGTTTTGGCATGAATAATCAGCTGACACATGATGGCAAAAGTACCTAAACGACGTGGCTGAATATCAAAACCGACGTGTTCGTCTTGCGTCACCATCCACAACATTTTGATAAAACGCGTGTACTGTTCTGGAGAAATACGCGCTTTGGGTTGGCGCAGTAGTTCGGCTTCAATTCCGACGTGAGACAATAAAGTTTCGACATCCATGCCTAAGCGTTTTACACCAGACAAAGCAGCATTGACGAAATGGATACTGATCGTATCGCGGCTCATGTTGATTCCTTCAGGCTCTTTAATGTTCACAAATTTTGACCTAACTGACACTTAAAAAATTAAATATGGCAATTTACAACAGCGAAAATACCATTTTTACATGGTAAATTGCCGAAACTATCAAGGTAAATGGCTGAACATGACATTGTTTTGTATCATTTATATTTCTAATATGCATAAAAAATCAACATAAATAGAGTAAAAACTCCAATGTCAGCACCACTAAAAGGCTTGAAAGTTCTTGATTTTTCCACACTTCTACCTGGTCCATTCGCCACTTTGTATTTGGCCGATCTGGGCGCAAAGGTTGTGCATATTGAATCACCTACGCGTCCAGACTTAGTTCGTTTGATGCCACCTTATGCAAATGGGCAGGCTGTAGCACATAGTTATTTAAACAGAAACAAGCAATCGATCGCACTCGATTTAAAAGACCCAAACAGTATTGCATTGCTGTATCAAAAAATATTAGAGGTCGATATTGTGGTTGAGCAATTCCGCCCAGGCGTTATGCAACGCTTAGGTTTGGACTATGCAACTTTGGCACAGATTAATCCTAAATTGATTTACTGCTCAATTACAGGCTATGGGCAAACCGGACTTTATAAAGATAAAGCTGGTCATGATATTAATTATTTAGCCTTGTCTGGAATCGCGGGATACAGTGGCCGTCAGCAGAGTGGGCCACCGCCACTCGGCATACAAGTTGCCGATGTTGCAGGCGGTTCTATGCATGCTGTTATGGGAATATTGGCTGCAGTCATTGAGCGCTATCAAAGCGGTATAGGACAGTATATTGATATTTCTATGACTGATTGTGCTGTGGCATTAAACAATATGGCGGCAGCCAGTAGTTTGGCTGGTGGTGAGCATGCCGAAGCCGAGCAAACGCATTTGAATGGAGCAACATTTTATGACTATTACCCAACGCAAGACGGGCGCTATTTTGCAGTGGGTAGTTTAGAGCCCCAATTTATGCTGGCTTTAGGGCAGGCGCTCGAACTACCCGTGCTTTTACAGAAGGGAGCATCATTTGATCAGGCTGACCGAGCAGAAGTGAAACAAGCGCTACGCGACAAATTTGCATCTGAGCCATTTGCAGTGTGGCAAGCATTGTTTCAAAACTTGGATGTATGTGTAGAACCCGTATTATCTTTGCAAGAGGCTTTAAATTCACCTTTGGCAGCTGCGCGGAATTGGGTGGTTAATGTTCCCTTAAATGCTGAGGCCGTAGAAACCGAGTCACAGTTGGCCTGTCCAATTAAATTTTCACGTTCTCAGGCCAGTTATCAATATATTGGACAAGCACTTGATGCTGGCACTTGGTTTAAGTCTACAGCTGACGATTAGTGAATGATCATAGATGAATGCATGCTGTGGTTGATTGCAATTAACATCCTCTTTAATTAAAAGCCTACATCGTGGGCTTTTCTTTATGATAAAAAATGCTAAAGATTAAATAAAATAATCAATATTAAAAAAAGCAATTACAAATGACCTGAAAGTGCCTATATCAATGATATTGAGATAGTCTTATCAATAAAATCGCTATTAAATATGTAAAAAACGCATTTTCTTGATAGATCAAATCTCGTTATTCTGTGCATCGTTATAATAGAAACTACTAGCTGTACGCCATGTATTTATATACTGATTTTGATCAGCAACTGATTAATGAACGTGTTGCACAGTTCCGTGACCAAACGGAACGTTATTTAGCAGGTAAATTGACAGAAGACGAATATCGTCCGCTTCGTCTGCAAAATGGTTTATATGTGCAGCGCTATGCACCCATGCTCCGTGTTGCTGTGCCTTATGGTTTAATGAACTCGACGCAACTGCGTAAAATTGCTTCACTTGCAACAGCGTATGACCGTGGTTATGCACACGTTTCAACACGTCAAAACTTCCAATTTAACTGGCCAGCGCTTGAAAATGTGCCAGATATGTTAGAAGAGTTGGCATCAGTACAAATGCATGCCATTCAAACCTCTGGTAACTGTATTCGTAACACGACAACAGACCAATATGCAGGTGTGGTTGCAGGCGAAATCGAAGATCCACGTGCAACGTGTGAATTGATTCGTCAATGGTCAACCTTCCACCCAGAATTTGCTTTCTTACCACGTAAGTTCAAAATTGCAGTATCTGCACTTGAAGAAATTGACCGTGCTGCAACAGCTTTTCATGACATCGGTGTTTACATCGTGCGTAATGAAGCAGGCGAGATGGGCTATAAAATTAAAGTGGGCGGTGGTTTAGGTCGTACCCCAATTATTGGTAGCTTTATTCGTGACTTCTTACCTCGTGAAGATTTAATTGCGTACTTAGAAGCTGTACTACGTGTTTACAACTTACACGGTCGCCGTGATAACAAGTACAAAGCACGTATCAAAATTTTGGTAAAAGCATTAACGCCAGAAGTATTTGCAGAAAAAGTTGAAGCTGAATTTGCACATACCATCAAAACATTAAAAATTGATGCTGCCACTTTGGCAAAAATGGATGCGAACTTTACGCCATTTAATTACCAAGATTATGCAGATGAAGATTTCACTGCAAAATTTGCTGAATATCCAAAATTCAAACAATGGTTCAACATCAACACCAATGCACATAAAGTAAAAGGTTACCGCATCGTAACGATTTCACTTAAACGTGCAGGTATTGCACCAGGTGATGTGACCACTGAAGAAATGAACTTGATTGCAGATCTTGCAGACAAGTACACATTTGGTGAGTTACGTACAACGCATGAACAAAATATTGCGTTGGTAGACGTTCCACAAAAAGATTTGTTTGAACTTTGGCAAGTGCTAGATGCAAAAGATTTAGCGCGTGCGCATATTGGTTTTATTACTGACATTATCTGCTGCCCAGGCGGTGACTTCTGTTCATTGGCCAATGCGAAATCAATTCCAATTTCTGAAGCGATCTCTCGTCGTTTTGATGATCTAGATACGATTTATAACCTTGGCAAGCTTGATCTGAATATTTCAGGTTGTATGAATGCATGTGGTCATCACCACGTGGGTAATATTGGTATTTTAGGTGTAGACAAAAAAGGCGCTGAATTCTACCAAATCACGCTTGGCGGTAATGCTGATCATGATGCATCGATTGGTGACATCTTAGGGCCATCATTTGCAGCGGATCGCGTACCTGATGTTGTCGAAGAAATTTTAAATACCTATCTTGATCTTCGTACGGAAGGTGAAGACTTTATTGATACCTATCGCCGTGTTGGCATTCAACCATTTAAGGAGCGTGCTTATGCTTAATACCGCACTACAAGTGCTCTCTAAAGATGGCACAATTGCAGACAACAGCTATCAAATCATTGCAGAAGATGGCGTATTACCACAAGGTGATGTGCTATTGACTGTTGAGCAGTTAGATCAGATTGCAAATGTAACGGGCAAAAAAGCATTGCTCTTAACGGTGGATGCTTCTCCTGAAAGCAATGAATTTCCGCTAGATCAACTTGATGCAATTTTTATTGATTTTGCAGGCTTTAATGATGGTCGTGGTTATTCATTTGCTGCATTGTTACGTCGCCAAGGCTACCAAGGTGAACTTCGTGCCACAGGTGATGTATTTAAAGATGTATTAAATTACATGAAGCGTGCAGGCTTTGACACTTTTGTGATCAAAGAAGGCAAAGATATTCATGAAGCAGCTGCTGGTTTGGGTGACTTTACCAATCCTTACCAAGCTTCAACGGCTGTACCGCAAGCACATTATCAAACAGGTGCTTAATACAATTAAGTAACTGAAAAAGCTGGACTGAGGTTCAGCTTTTTTTTTGCCAAATTAAATGCAAATAGAAATGTTGCTAATGGATGGGTGAATCTCAGCACTTCGCTATATGATCAATTTGCCTTATTTAGCCTCAGCGTTCCATTTTTGCAATGTTGTAGTGACGTAAACAGACTATCGGGACATGTATGAACTTTGCATAATAAAAATATCCATCACATAGGTGAATATCATGCACATGCAAACAGGCGATTTATCTCTTCTCAAAAATTGGAATGCAACACTTCCACACACTGCACCTATGCCTGTTTTGTTTCTAGGGCATGGTTCACCCATGAATGCCATTCAAGACAATGAATTCACGCGTGAATGGAATAAAGTAGGGGCGACTTTAGAAACCCCACCAACGGCCATATTATGTATTTCAGCGCATTGGTTGACTCAAGGTGGTACAGCGGTCACTGCGATGCAAATGCCACGTACCATTCATGATTTTGGTGGCTTTCCACAAGCTTTATTTGATATGCAATACCCCGCGTCAGGTAATCAAGCTTTGGTCGATGCAACTGTCGATGCAATCCAAAGCATTGATATTCATCATGACCATGAGTGGGGTTTAGATCACGGGACTTGGGCTGTGTTATGTCACGTTTTTCCTGACGCCAATATTCCTGTGGTGCAGTTGAGCATCGATTATAGCCAAGGTGCACAATATCATTATGATTTGGCAAAACAGCTTGCGGGTCTGCGCCGTAAAGGGGTGTTGATTGTTGCGAGTGGTAATTTGGTTCATAACTTGGGTCGAGTTGCCTTTGATAAAATCAACCATGAATATGGTTTTGATTGGGCGCTCGAAGCAGACCAAAAAATGCAGAATTTTTTGTTAGCGCGTAATCACCAAGTACTCATTGATTGGGATAAACAAGGCACGGCTTTTAAACTCGCCATTCCAACACCTGATCATTATTATCCAATGATCTATGCACTGGCTTTACAAGAAGACAAAGACG
The DNA here is from genome assembly GCF_003024525.3 of Acinetobacter cumulans. Classification (GTDB taxonomy): domain Bacteria; phylum Pseudomonadota; class Gammaproteobacteria; order Pseudomonadales; family Moraxellaceae; genus Acinetobacter; species Acinetobacter cumulans. The sequence continues at coordinate 753,382 of NZ_CP035934.2, forward strand.
AGTTGAGTTTATTTAATGCCAAAGCAGTGGGTGGATCACTGACAATGACATCTTTTCGGTTAGATCAATCTGCATAAAATGACATGGTCACCGTACAAAAAAAGCGACCTTTCATTGGGTCGCTTTTTTGTGTCGAATGAGCTGAGATGTTGACCTCAATTACGCAGTTTCTAATTGGCAATTGATCATCCATTGAATGCCAAATTGATCGGTGAGTGCACCATATAAAGCCCCCCAGAATGTTGGACTCAAAGCCATTTCAATTGTGCCATTGACGGCAAGTGCATCAAACAGTCGTTTTGCCTCATCTTGTTCACTGGCATCTAAATTAATCGAAATATAATGATTGGTGCCGATGCTAAATGCTTTATTGGTTTGAGCACAAAATTGTTCGCTAATATCTGAGGCCATTAAAACGGTATGTTCATTAATCGGAAGAGAAATATGCATAATTTTTTGACGGTCTGCCTCAGATAAAGGGGATTGACCTTCTTGTGTGGGCACATCGCTATAACGCATAACAAATAAAAACTCGCCACCAAAGACAGACTTATAAAAATTAAATGCCGCCTCAGTATTACCTTTAAAGTTTAAATAATGATTGAGTTGCATGTGAGCACCGCGTTTTTTGTTGTTGTGGTCACTTAAGATTAAGCTTAAATTCTTAAGCCAATGTGATTGCTGTGTTCAAAATTGTAATTGCTAGCATGCAAGCTTTATTAAAATGACGATAAGAAATTTTGATTTGAAGATCGGATTAAAAAATCCCCCATTACGGAGGATTTTATACAGATTTTTTGTGAGTGAAGATTGATATAGGACTTTAAGTTATCCATTAATAAGGAACTAAAGCGATGTTATTCATCTACCTAAATTCTTTTAAAAGGAGTGCCTTAAAGTCTTAAAGTACTTCAATCGCGACAGCAGTTGCTTCACCGCCACCAATACACAGCGCAGCAATACCGCGTTTACCGCCAGTACGCTTAAGGGCATGTATTAAAGTTAAAATAATGCGTGAGCCTGTAGAACCCACAGGGTGGCCAAGTGCACATGCACCACCATTAATATTCACTTTTTCTGCATCCAGTTTGAACTCATCCATTGGGCACATCGTCACCATAGCAAAGGCTTCATTAATTTCCCAAAGGTCAACGTCTTGAGCGTCCCAACCTGTAGCATTTAATACCTTTTGAATCGCGCCCACAGGAGCAATGGTAAATTCAGATGGATGCTGTGAATTTGAAGCATACGCAACAATTTTAGCTAAAGGGTTTAAGCCCTTTGCCACAGCTTGTTCTGCAGAGGTTAAAACTAATGCTGAAGCACCGTCAGAGATAGAGCTCGCATTGGCAGCAGTAATGGTGCCATCTTTAGCAAAAGCAGGGCGTAATGTTGGAATTTTGTCGATATTGGCATTGAATGGTTGTTCATCTTTATCAATAACTACATCGCCTTTACGCGTACTCACAGTTACAGGCACAATTTCATCTGCAAAATAGCCTTCAGTAATCGCTGTTTGCGCACGCTTTAAAGAACGAATGGCAAAGTTATCCATCTGTTCACGTGTATAGCCTTTGCTGTTGGCCATGTCTTGTGCAAATGAACCCATTAAACGACCAGTCTCAGCATCTTCAAGACCATCAAGGAACATGTGATCTTTGATTTCGCCATGACCCATACGGAAGCCAGCACGAGCTTTAGGCAATACATAAGGTGCATTGGTCATGGATTCCATACCACCAGCAACTACAAACTGTGCAGAACCAGCTTTAATCATGTCTGCTGCTTGCATCACAGCTTTCATGCCAGAACCACACAATTTATTAATGGTGACTGCGCCTGTTGAATCAGGCAAACCTGCTAAACGCATCGCTTGACGCGCAGGGCCTTGTTTTAAGCCAGCAGGAAGCACACAGCCCATAATGACTTCTTCGATGTCCGTTGCTTGTAAGCCTGAGCGAGCAATTGCTTCTTTAATTGAAGCTGCACCTAAAATGGGTGCTGTTACACTTGCTAAGCTTCCTTGAAAGCCACCCATTGCGGTACGTGCACCATTAACAATTACGATGTCAGTCATTGTGATTTTCTCCGAATCTGTTTTATTAAAATAGTTAAACCCACAGCAGTATATAAAAAAAAGCCGTGGAGAAAATGACCTTTGTGCCAGAACTTTAGACCCACCAGTTCTAACAACTGTTGATATTTTCTAGCCGTACATGGCCCATTTTACTCATGATGATTTTTTGATGAGGCAAATCGATCAGTGAACAATGAAAAAAACTTCCGTTAGAACCAATAGGCATTCCTGTTGTGGCCTGAAAGGTTAGGCTCGGAATGCTGAGCGTGCCACGCCAATCGAGAGTGCTGTATTTAAGGTTGAGTTTTTCCTGATGCAGAATGCTTTCGGTACTATCAATTTGTCGATTTTTATTGTTGTCGACAAACATTACAAAGCCAGCGCTCCATTTGCTTGGCTGACATTGAGTGAAATTTTCACTCGGACAGATCACAATATTGGAATTTTGAATGGTGGCTAAATTTTTAGCTTGACGACTAAAGGTTTGTATTTTTTTTGCTGTAAGTTGCATTTCTTGCTTCGCCTGATACCGATGAAAAGCAGGTAATGCATAGCTTGAAATGATACAAATAATTGCCACGCACACGATGAGTTCTAATAGTGTGAAACCATTTTTTACTATAAAAAACATTGGATTGAACCTTGTATTTGGTATTTATTTTTATTAATTCATGTTATTAATAATGTGCTTCGACACATTTTTGAGTTGAGCAAAATTTTTTATTACTCAAGTTTTAATAAAACTGCTAAAATATTTAGCAAGTGAAAAATAAGCGATTCACAAGAATAAATTGAGTAAAAAATTACCGAATTACAACGGAAATTGTAAGTAATTTTGTCAATAATTTACTTGATTAGACTAATCAAGCACTTGGAAAACCATTGAAGTGTTTGTATGATTCGGCGTGAATAGCTTAAAAAATAAAACTGGGGTATTAGAAAGCCTATCTCAGGATGCCGGTATTTTTAGGCTTGAACAACAATTGTTATCTCTGGAGGATAAATCCATGAAAATGAGTCGTATTGCTTTAGCAATGCTCGTAGCTGCTCCTTTAGCAGCTGCAAACGCAGGCGTAACTGTTACTCCATTAATGCTTGGTTACACATTCCAAGACACTCAGCACAACAACGGTAAAGACCATTTAACTTCTGGTCCTGAACTTCAAGACGATTTGTTCGTTGGTGCAGCGCTTGGTGTTGAATTGACTCCATGGTTAGGTTTCGAAGCTGAATACAACCAAGTTAAAGGCGACGTTGAAGGTGCTGGTGTTGCTGCTGGTGCAGAATACAAGCAAACTCAAATCAACGGTAACTTCTATGCTACTTCTGATTTGATCACTAAAGACTACGATAGCAAAGTTAAGCCATACGTATTGTTAGGTGCTGGTCACTACAAATACACTGGTGCTGGTCTTAAAGACGAAGGTACTTTGGGTAACGCAGGTGTTGGTGCTTTCTGGCGCTTAAATGACGTTCTATCTCTTCGTACAGAAGCTCGTGCAACTTACAACATCGACGAAGATTTCTGGAACTACACAGCTTTAGCTGGTCTTAACGTAGTTCTTGGTGGTCACTTGAAACCAGCTGCTCCTGTAGTTGAAGTTGCTCCTGTAGCTCCTGTAGCTCCAGTTCAACCAGCTCCACAAGAGTTGACTGAAGACCTTAACATGGAACTTCGTGTGTTCTTTGATACAAACAAATCAAACATCAAAGATCAATACAAACCAGAAATCGCTAAAGTAGCTGAGAAACTTTCTGAGTATCCAAACGCTACTGCTCGTATCGAAGGTCACACAGACAACACTGGTCCACGTGCACTTAACGAACGTCTTTCTTTAGCTCGTGCTAACTCTGTTAAAACAGCACTTGTTAACGAATACAACGTAGATGCAGCTCGCTTGTCTACTCAAGGTTTCGCTTGGGATCAACCGATTGCTGACAACAAAACTAAAGAAGGCCGTGCTATGAACCGTCGCGTATTCGCTACGATTTCTGGTAGCCGTACTGTTGTAGCTAAATAAGATTCAATAATTATTTATTGAATTGAGTTTAAAAAAAAGCAGCCGAAAGGCTGCTTTTTTTATGGGGGCGAATTTTGCTGAGTTTGTTAGAATAAGCCTGTATGAAGATAAAGAAATCAATTGACTGCGAGTTGTTATGGGCTTGAAGATACCAGAGGCTTTATTAAAGCTAAAATCTAATAGTGGAGTTTATGCTGTGTGGATGGTGCTACAGCACTATGGGATACAGGCAGACATACAGCGGTTGGTTAAAATTACTGGCTATGATGGCGAAGGGGCATTTAGTATCGGTTTAGCATTGGCATTGCAAAAGTTAGGTTGTAAAACCAGTTTTCATACGGCACCAGATCCAGATAAGCAACCTAAAGAAATTGAATACTATCAAGAAGCCAAGCAACTCAATATTCCAATTCAAGCTGCTTTAAGCTATGAGCAAATTAAAGAAAAGATCGATCAGGGTTACTTTGTAATTGTGTATTACGATACTGTTGAAGGGGTGGGACACCATTCTTTGGTGTATTCAATGAATAGCCGTGAAATTTGTTTTTTTGATAATTTTACGACTTTATCTGCACGAACTTTTGAAAAAAGACGTAAAGCAGAAGGAATTTGTCGTCAGGCGATTGTGATTGATGGTTCAAAATTAGCTGATATTAAATTGAGTTAAGTTGCTTGTATATTGGCGAAACCATGAATGTACTGATTTTGGTGTCGGAATACTTAATAAGTAGGGACCGCAGTTTTCTTTTTGATTGTGATTACAAATAAAAAAAGCTACACCGGAGTGTAGCTTTTTTTGGGGTTAACTTTTAGGCGTCTTTATCAACATTCATTGGACGTACATCCATGTCTTGATATGAAACCATTTTTGCTTTGTATTTCCACTTATAGCCCAGCCAAATTGCTAGGAATAAGAAAATACCAATATACGTTGAAATGACTGCTAAGATGTCACCGTCAAGTACTGCTTGGTAGTTTTGACCGAGAACGACAATTGCACACAAAATGAAAGCAAACCATGGTGCAAACGGGAAGAATTTAGCGCGGTAAGCTAGATCTTCAAGCTTATAGCCTTGGTGTACGTACCCTTTGCGGAAGCGGTAGTGTGAAATCGCAATGCCTAACCAGACAATAAAGCCACACATACCAGACATATTTAAAAGCCAGTTGAACACAGCTTGCTCACCAATAAATGTGGTCAAGAAGCATAGAGCAGCAATTGCAGTGGTTGCATAAAGCGCATTCATTGGTACACCACGGCGGTCCAATTTTGAGAAGGCTTTTGGCGCACTGCCATTTTTTGCCATATCAAACAGCATACGTGTTGATGAATACATGCCAGAGTTACCTGCAGATAAGATTGCAGTTAAAATCACAGCATTCATTACAGAGGCTGCAAAAGCAAAGCCTGCTTTTTCATACAACAACGTAAATGGTGAAAGTGCAATATTTTCACTAGATGCTGCTTGTAAAAGCAATGGGTCATCGTATGAAACGAGCGTGCCAATAATGAAAATACACACCACATAAAACAATAAGATACGCCAGAAAATTTGCTTGATTGCTACTGGAATTGTTTTCTTTGGATCTTTAGATTCACCTGCTGCAACTCCGACCATTTCTGTACCTTGGAAGGAGAATCCGGCAATCATGGCAACACCAATAAGGGCAGACAAACCACCCACAAACGGTGCTTCACCTTTAGTCCAGTTGGCAAATGTTTCTACACCAGGGGTTAACATGATTTTACCAATCATGAAAATACCAATGATGATAAACACAACAATCGCTAGCACTTTAATTAAGGAGAAGAAAAACTCAGACTCACCAAAACCTTTGACTGTAAGGGCATTAATACCGAAGACGATCGCTAGGAAGAGCGCACTCCAATAAAATCCTGGTATATCTGGGAACCAAAATTTCATAATGAATTGAACTGCAACGAGTTCGAATGCAACGGTAATTGCCCAGTTGTACCAGTAGTTCCAGCCCAAAGCAAAGCCGAAACCACTTTCTACATACTTGGTGCCGTATGTGAAGAAAGCACCTGAAGTTGGGTTATGTGTTGCAAGCTCACCTAAGCTGGTCATGAGGAAATAAATCATTACCCCAATTAAGCAATAGGCCAGTAGTGCACCACCTGGACCAGCATTCGCAATGGTTGCACCAGAAGCAAGGAATAAACCTGTACCAATAGAGCCACCAATGGCAATCATATTTAGATGGCGGGCGCCAAGCTTACGCTTGAGTTGCGCCTGTTGATTCGTTTCGCTCATCGTTATTCCTTAAGATTTTTTTTGAGTGCTAGCGAAGAGCACTTTAAAGCCTTGTTGATCAGCCTTGGTAATACACTGACCAAAACTTTGTTCAATTAAAACGGGATAATTTAAAAAACGGTTGGCAACAATCCACAGTTCGCCATCCGACTTGAGATGACGTCGTGCAGTTTTGCATAAATTTTCACTGGCATTGTAGTCGGTTTGAATCCCTTGATGAAAGGGTGGATTACTGACGATTGCGTGTAAAAACAGTGGTGCATCTTCTATGCCACTAACCGCCTTGATCTCAAGTTGTTCTGGAACAAGAGAATTTTCTTCAAAAGTCATTTTAGTCGAAGCAAGAGCAAAGGCGTCGACATCCATCGCAAAGATACGATTTTTTGGATTTAATTTGGCCAAATAAGCGCTAATTACACCTGCGCCACAGCCGAAGTCTGCAATTTTGCCAGAGCTTACTTTAGATAGGTAAGGTAAGAATACTGCTGTACCCACATCTAAACGATTTTGACTAAATACACCGGGTAATGCACAAATGTTTAAATCGCCTTGTGGTGTTGGTACGGTATAGCGTTGTGCCCAATCTTCCAATGCTTTGGCAGTGGTATTTTTTTCTAGTACCGTTTGCCACATTTGGCAATGGCGTGCGCTGTCTAGCTTAAGGGTTTTACCATAAGGAAGAAGCTGTTTAGATGCACGTTCAACGCCACCTTTTTTCTCACCCACTAAGAAGATCGAAGCACCTAGGCTTAAACGACTCGCAAGGTTATGCAGAATATAATTGAGTAATTCTTTAGATTTAGGAACAAAAACGATGGCTTGATCAAACGCGCCTTGAGGGAGTTCAACACCAAAATGTACAGTTGCTTGACGGGCTTGAAAATATTGAAAATCGTTAAAATTCCAAGTCCAAACACTGGCATTGATGTTTGAAGCTAAATTACTGAGCAAGTCATCTGTTGGTGCATTTACGAACAATACGCGACCATCAAGAAACGCTTCCTGACGAATTACAACTTCACTTTGAGGAACCATTTTATTTCTCCATAACAAAAGCACCGCCAAGGGATAACGCTTGACGGTGCTTGAGCAAAATGAATTATTTCTTCACTTCAGGAAGAATAATATTCAATACAAGGGCAGCAATACCGCCAGTTGCAACACCAGAACTAAAAATGTTGCGAATGAGTTCAGGCAAGTGTTCAAGAATTTGTGGTACTTGAGCAACACCTAAGCCGAGCGCTAAAGAAATCGCGATGATTAATAATGCACGACGATCTAACTGAATCCCAGAGAGGATATTAATCCCTGAAGCAGCAACAGCACCAAACATCACCATAACTGCACCACCGAGTACGGCCTGTGGGACAGCTTGGATTACGCCTGCAACAGCAGGAAGTAGGCCTAAAATCACCAATAAAGCAGCAATCCAAATACCTACATAGCGACTTGCAACACCTGTCAATTGAATGACACCATTATTTTGCGCAAACACAGAGCTTGGGAAAGTGTTGAAAATACCTGCAAGGAATGAGTTAGCACCGTTAACGAGGACACCGCCTTTAATGCGCTGCATCCACTGTGGGCCATTTACAGGTTGGTTTGATAATTTTGAAGTTGCGGTAATATCACCAATGGCTTCTAACGAAGTTACAAGGTAAATAAATGCCATTGGAATAAATAAGCTCCAAGAGAAGCTTAAGCCAAAGTGCATTGGTGTTGGAATTTGTACCAGTGGTGCATCTTTTAAACCATCAAAGTTTAAGTGCCCCATAAAGCCTGCAAGGATGTAACCCACCAGAAGTGCGATTAAAATCGCTGAGCTTTTTACCCATGTAATACGTACACGGTTGAGTAAAATAATTAAAGCCAATACCGTGCATGACATGATGAGATTATCTGCATTGGCAAAGGTTTTATCGCCCATGGCTTGATAACCACCACCCATTGAAATTAAACCTTCTTTGATTAAGGTCAAGCCAATAAGCAAAACCACAATACCTGTAACCAGTGGCGTGATTAGTTTTTTAATCCACGGTAAAATTTGTGATACGCCCATTTCAATGAATGCACCTGCAATCACCACACCAAAAATAGAAGCCATCACTGCTTCTACAGGCGTGCCCGCAGCCACCATTGCTGAACCAATACCAATAATTGGGCCAATAAAGTTAAAGCTTGTACCTTGAACAATTAAAAGACCAGCACCAAAAGGGCCAACTTTTTTACATTGTAGGAAAGTTGCGATGCCTGAAATGACTAGAGACATCGATAAAATCATATTCGTGTCTTCTTTAGAGACACCTAAAGCCAAACAAATTAACAGGCCAGGCGTCACGATAGGGACAATAATGGCCAATAAATGTTGGAAGGCCGCTAAAAAAGCGACGAATGGTTTCGGTCGATCTTCGAGTCCATAGACTAAATCGAGTTGATCTTTAGGGTCAGGAGATTGGTTCAAATCAGACATAAGGTACAGCAAATTAAGGCTAGGTGGCGCTATTCTAATCTGTTTACATCCCTTTACAAAATTAAAAGGGGCCGTATGGCGAAAAAAATTGATCATGTCAATAAACTGTCACTACTAAAATCTATATTTTTTCTGTATAATTTGCCCTCAAACTTTAGGCGTATCGAATACACATGTCAGATATTAAAACTCTCCGTAACATTGCCATTATCGCGCACGTCGACCATGGTAAAACGACTCTTGTAGACAAACTTTTACAGCAATCAGGTGCTCTTGGCGATCGCGCAGGCGAGATCGAACGTGTAATGGATTCTGGCGCTATTGAGTCTGAACGTGGTATTACCATTCTTGCAAAAAACACTGCAATCAAATGGTTAGACAAACGTACTGATACTGAATACCGTATCAACATCGTGGACACCCCGGGACACGCCGACTTCGGTGGTGAAGTTGAACGTGTAATGTCGATGGTTGACTGCGTACTTCTTCTTGTAGACTCACAAGAAGGTCCAATGCCACAAACTCGTTTCGTAACGTCTAAAGCGTTCGCACGTGGTTTGAAACCAATCGTAATTATTAACAAAGTGGACAAGCCAAGCGCGCGTCCGGATTGGGTAATTGACCAAGTATTTGATTTGTTTGACAACCTTGGTGGTACTGACGAACAGTTAGACTTCCCAGTTGTTTATGCTTCTGGTCTTCGCGGTGTAGCGGGTCCTTCTCCAGAAGAACTTGCTGAAGACATGACTCCATTGTTCGAAACAATTGTAGACATCGTTGAGCCACCAGCAGTTGACGTTGATGGTCCATTCCAAATGCAAATCTCTTCACTTGATTACAACAGCTTCGTTGGTGTAATCGGTGTTGGTCGTATTCAACGTGGTTCTGTTAAGTTAAATACACCTGTAACTGTAATCGACAAAGACGGTAAAACACGTAACGGTCGTATCTTAAAAATCATGGGTTACCATGGTCTTGAACGTATCGACGTTGAATCTGCTCAAGCAGGCGACATCGTTTGTGTAACTGGTATCGATGAACTTCATATCTCTGACACAATCTGTGATCCAAAAGCAGTTGAAGCACTTCCAGCGCTTTCTGTAGATGAACCTACAGTGTCTATGACTTTCCAAGTAAACAACTCACCGTTTGCTGGTAAAGAAGGTAAATTCGTAACTTCACGTAACATCCGTGAACGTCTAGACCGCGAATTGATTCACAACGTAGCATTACGTGTTGAAGATACTGACAGTCCTGACCGTTTCAAAGTGTCTGGTCGTGGTGAACTTCACCTTTCAGTACTTATTGAAAACATGCGTCGTGAAGGTTTCGAAATGGGCGTATCTCGTCCACAAGTAATCTTGAAAGAAATCGACGGTGAAAAACAAGAACCTTACGAAAACGTAACGTTTGACGTTGAAGAGCAGCACCAAGGCGCTGTAATGGAACAAATGGGTCACCGTAAAGGCGAAATGACCAATATGGAAGTTGACGGTAAAGGCCGTATCCGTATTGAAGCAACTGTTCCTTCACGTGGCTTAATCGGTTTCCGTTCTGAATTCCTGACGATGACTTCTGGTACAGGGATCATGACGTCTAGCTTCTCTCACTACGGTCCAATGAAACAAGGTACTGTTGCGAAGCGTCAAAACGGTGTGTTGATTTCTATGGTTCAAGGTACTTGCCTTGGCTATGCATTGTTCAGCTTACAAGACCGTGGTCGTCTATTTGCTAAACCACAGCTTGAAGTATACGAAGGCATGATCGTGGGTATTAACTCACGTTCTGACGACATGGTTGTTAACCCAACTAAAGCGAAACAGTTAACAAACGTACGTGCTTCAGGTACTGACGATGCGTTAACTCTTGTTCCTGCAGTTGAATACACACTTGAACAAGCGCTTGAGTTCATTGAAGATGACGAGCTAGTTGAAGTAACACCTAAGTCAATCCGTATCCGTAAGCGTTGGTTGACTGAAAACGAACGTAAGCGTAACAAATAAGTTATTCTTATCTTCGGATAAAAAACCGCTGATGCAAATCAGCGGTTTTTTTATGTACAAAGATGTCGTTTAACTTTTGTTTGAGGCTGATTTAAAATAAAAGTGCGCCAGATCAGTTGCTCGAATAGCACATAAGGTCAAAAATATTGTGTGTATTTTTATACTTGGCATTTAGAAATGAACAAAAACCAAGTAAATTAGGCGGAAATCGAAATACATAAATTAATGTATACTTCATCACATAATTAAAGTGAAAAAATTTCTGGAGATGACATGAGTATTATTCAAGAATTTAAAGAATTTGCCGTGAAAGGCAACGTGATGGACTTGGCTGTCGGTGTCATTATCGGTGGTGCTTTCGGTAAAATTATCGATTCCATGGTAAAAGACATTGTGATGCCATTGATTTCATGGATCCTTGGTGGTGACGTGGATTATTCAAACTGGTTCGTTGTACTGGGTGATAATCCAAATAACCTGACAACTTTAAAAGCAGCGCAAGATGCAGGCTTAAATGTTTTAGCTTATGGTAACTTCCTCACCATTTTGATTAACTTCCTATTGCTTGCATGGGTTGTGTTCTGGTTAGTGAAATTGATGAACAAAGTTCGTCGTCAAAAAGTGGAAGAGCCAGCTCCAGCAGCAACACCAGAAGATATTGAATTGTTGCGTGAAATTCGTGATGAATTGAAAAAACGTTAATCATGATGATACATATAAAAACGGCGCTTTGAGCGCCGTTTTTGATTTTGAATCAAGAGCTATAGACATGTAATACAGGCTTAAATGGCCAAGGTATTAATGCACAAACATATCCATAAATTCGCGAATTTCTTGAATAGCTGTTTCCACATCAGTGGTTAGCCAAGTTGGTTCAAAAAAACCTGCATAATGGTCTAAGCGGTCTTGCGGTACAACCAAGCGAACGGGGCATTCTTCTTCTAATAAACGCCAAGGAATGATCGGCACCTCGTTGTCTAAGAAGGCTGAGACATTGCGAATATCAATCACCATCGCATTGATGCATTCCGGAAAAGGCATCACCGAGAACTCTTCTGTACGACGACGAAAATATTCTAAATCGCCCCATTTCAGCAGAAAGCTCGGTTTATTAAATTCCATGATCCCAATCAGATGCTGATCACGGGTGTAGTGTAATGTACAGTGATGAGTGACGTCAGTGTCAAGATCAAGCGTTACACTTTGTTGACTATACGCCATAAATAATCAGTGCATAAAAAATGAAGTGCATAATTATAGCTCATTTCCTTTTGGAAATGCAGACTTTCCCTGATGGACAGATGGGCGTACTAAAATACTTAAAACTCAATAAATTTGAATAAGATAACAAATTAGAACAAGGCAAATTTGACTAAAAATTCAAAATTGGTATAGCTTGTGCTTATCACTGAGTGAAAAATAAACATAAGATCAGAGGTGCCTATGTCTGAATTAAAATCTGCTGTTGCACCATCGACAGCACATGCAGAAACAGCCGATTATTTTGCACAACGACAACTCAAAAAAGGGGCTGTGGGCTGGTTGCTTTTAGTTGGCTTAGGGGTGGCCTACGTCATTTCAGGTGATTTTGCAGGATGGAACTTCGGCCTTGCTCAAGGTGGCTGGGGTGGCATGTTTATAGCCACAGTTGTGGTTGCGCTGATGTATTTGTGTATGTGCTTATGTATGTCGGAAATGTCGACCATGCTTCCAACTGCAGGTGGTGGTTATAGTTTTGCCCGAACTGCATTTGGCCCGATGGGGGGCTATCTTACGGGCACTGCGATTCTGATTGAATACGCAATCGCACCAGCAGCTATTGCCTGCTTTATTGGTGCTTATTGCGAATCCTTATTTGGTATTGGTGGTTGGATTATTTATTTGCTCTGTTATCTACTGTTTATGGGGATTCATTTAAAGGGCGCGGGTGAGGCACTTAAGATCATGTTTGTGATTACAGCAGTGGCTGCTGTCGCACTTATGGTATTTATTTTCGCTATGTTGCCAGCATTTAACAGCGCGAATTTATTTGATATTGCTGTACATACAGAGGCTACAGGTGCAAGTGCTTTCTTGCCACTAGGCTATTTAGGGATTTGGGCAGCAGTGCCTTATGCCATTTGGTTCTTCTTGGCTGTTGAAGGTGTGCCATTGGCAGCAGAAGAAGCCAAAGAGCCTGAAAAATCATTGCCTCGAGGCTTAATTGGCTCAATGCTGATTTTGGCTTTTTTTGCACTTAGTATTTTATTTTTAGGGCCTGGTGCCGCCGGTGCTGATGCATTAAAAGCCTCTGGCGCACCGTTGGTCGATGCATTAAAAGCAGTTTATGGCGCCAATACTTGGTTGGCAGGTTTTGTTAACTTTGTGGGCTTGGCGGGTTTAATCGCAAGTTTCTTCTCAATTATCTACGCTTATTCACGTCAGATCTTTGCCTTGTCTCGTGCAGGTTATCTCCCTAAAAAATTGTCTTTGACCAATAAAAACCATGCACCCCATTGGGCAATTATAGTGCCGGGTGTGATTGGTTTTTGTATGTCATTGTCAGGTGAAGGTGATTTACTTATCTTGATGGCTGTGTTTGGTGCAACCATTTCTTATGTGCTGATGATGCTGTCTTATATTAAATTAAAAACTTCAAAAGCTGACTTGGTGCGCCCTTATAAAGCACCTGGCGGTGTGGTGACTGCAAGTATTGCCTTGGTGTTGGCGGCTATTGCTGTAGTGGCTGGTTTCGTCGTAGACCCTAAAGTTTGGTTGATGGCGGCTGCCATTTACGTATTATTTATCTTGTATTTCTTGCTGTATAGCCGTCATCACTTGGTTGCAGGTACACCTGAAGAAGAGTTCGCAAATATTCAACAAGCAGAACAAGAGCTGAAATAGCGATAAAGGTAATTAGGAGGGAAACATGCTCTACCAAATGAATGTGGCACATCATCATTATGTTTTTGCTGATTTAAAAACCTTAATGGCTAAGGCGACGCCAGAACGTTCGGGCGATCAGTTGGCGGGTATAGCTGCAGTGGATGCCACAGAGCGAGTGGCTGCACAAATGTGTTTAGCCGATGTGCCATTAAAGCAGTTTTTAAATGAGGCGTTGGTCGATTATGACCGTGATGAAGTGACACGTTTAATTATGGATGAGCATGATGCTGTCGCGTTTTATCCTATTTCACATTTTACTGTTGGGGATTTTCGCGATTGGTTATTAAGTGCAGATGCCACAACAGAAAAACTACAGGCGCTACAACACGGGTTGACTCCTGAGATGGTGGCAGCGGTCAGTAAGATCATGCGTAATCAAGATCTTATTTTGGTTGCCAAAAAATGCCGAGTGATCACAAAATTTCGTAATACGATCGGTTTAGAAGGACATTTATCGACGCGCTTACAACCCAATCACCCCACAGATGATGTATTGGGGATTTCTGCCAGTATTTTAGATGGGCTGATGTATGGCAATGGCGATGCCGTTATTGGCATTAACCCAGCAACAGATAATGTGCAGAACCTGTCAGAGCTACTCAAGCTGATGGATTATATTATCCAAGAATATGACATTCCGACCCAGTCTTGCGTACTCACGCATGTAAGCTCAGGCATACAGCTGGCGAACCAAAATGTACCTGTGGATTTAATGTTTCAGTCCATTGCAGGGACGCAAAGTGCCAATACAGGCTTTGGTATTGATCTTGCCATGTTACAAGAAGGTTATGAGGCGGCACTGAGCCTGAAACGTGGCACCGTTGGGCAGAACGTAATGTATTTTGAAACTGGGCAAGGCAGTGCCTTATCAAGCAACAACCATTTTGGGGTGGATCAACAAACTTTAGAAGCACGTGCTTATGCCGTGGCAAGAAAGTACAAACCCTTTTTGGTTAATACTGTGGTGGGCTTTATAGGGCCTGAGTATTTGTACAATGGTAAACAGATTATACGTGCAGGCTTAGAAGACCATTTTTGCGGAAAATTACTGGGTGTGCCGATGGGCTGTGATATTTGTTATACCAACCATGCCGATGCTGATCAAGATGATATGGATGTGTTGCTGACTTTACTGGCCAATGCAGGCCTTAATTTTATGATGGGTATTCCTGGTTCAGATGATGTAATGCTGAATTATCAAACCACATCATTTCATGATGCTTTATACATTCGACAGCTGTTGGGCTTAGAGCCCGCACCAGAATTTGCAGTCTGGTTAGAGCAACAAGGTATATTGAAGCAACAAGCACAGCAATTGCATTGGCCAAGCCAAATGCCCGATCAATTTGCACGACTGTTGCGCTCTTAAAGGGAGTTGAAGCGAATGAAATTATCAGCAGATCTTCAGTTTCAAACACGTGTTGAGGCCAACGCGTGGGAACGCCTAAAACAGTTTACTGATGCACGTATTGCATTAGGACGTGTGGGAGGGAGTTTACCTACACAGCCTTCTTTAGCATTTCAGTTGGCACATGCCCAAGCAAAGGATGCTGTGTTAAAACCCCTAGATATAGAGGGGTTACGATTGCAACTCACTGTGGTGAATAATGAGGTTTTGCAAGTCGAAAGCTGCGCACAGGATAAAGATCTTTACCTAAAACGGCCTGATTTAGGGCGGGAACTATCAGAGGCTTCACGTCAGTTACTCAAAGATTATGTGCAGTCAAACCCCAATACTTATGATGTGGTGATTGTGGCGGGAGATGGTCTGTCTGCACGAGCCATAGAAGATAACGCGCCGTATTTTATGCAGCAGTTTTATGCAAGTTGTCAGCAGGCGCAATGGCGTGTAGCACCTTTTGTCATTGCGACTGGCAGTCGTGTTGCATTGGGCGATGAAATTGCCGAAATTTTACAAGCAGATATGTTGGTCATGTTAATTGGAGAACGGCCAGGGCTGAGTTCACCTGACAGCATGGGGATTTACTATACTTGGCAAGCACGGCGTGGCTGTCATGATGCGATGCGTAATTGTATTTCTAATGTGCGCCCTGCAGGTTTATCTACACAGCTTGCCATACAGCGCTTATTGGGGCTGATGAACAAATCTAAACAACTGGGCTTATCGGGTGTGCACTTAAAAGATGAACATGAAATGACCATAGATACACAAGATACAACACGCCCTAAACGCTTATTTTAATGTTCAGATAAAGTATCACCTTGAGTCTATTCGACTAGGCTCGACGGATACATTTATGCTTTACAGGTTTTCACTAGATGTTAATGCATTTATACAGTGTGTAGTGTTTGGCTTGTTAAAATAAAAGAGTCAAAGGACACAAGGTGTAAAGATTATGATGCATGATTTTAAAAAACCACCTTTTAGTTTGAGTCGAGCAGACATACAACATAAAGAAAAATTGCCTGTCTATATTTTGATGTTAGTGGGATTTTTCTTACTTGCTTTATTATTGTATATGTTTGCTGGGATGAAACCCTAGCTAAAAAGCGTTCGATCCTCAGTATGTTTTCAATATTTAAAATGTTGAAATTAAATATTAAATAAACCATTTGATTCAGTTTGCTTAAGCTTTATTACTTGAATTAGGTGAGAAGCAATCAAAAAGTATAGGTTTCTACAGTGAAGTTGAGCATCTGTGTTTAAGGTGGATTACAACGTGATCCACTTCAATAAAACCTGATCACTCATGTTATGAGTATATGATTTAAGTCTCTAATATACATAATTTTTAAATCCAAGACCCAGCCCATGTGCTGGGTCTTTTGCAATGCTCTGTGCTCTTTTGTTGTAGTTATGCATTTAACTATTGTTTAGAAAGTGAACAAATCTTAATGTTTAAAGGTTATATAAAAAGATAACTGTGTCACAGATATAAAGACCTCGTACAACAAGTATTAAAGCGTGTTACGACATGATTTTTAGCAATAAAGAGGGCCAAACAAAATGAATCAATATCTTAATCGCCCAAATGGGCAGTTCGATGCAATGTATTACTGGGATCAGTTCCATCCAATTTTAAGTGCAGTGGCTATTTTATTAATTGGTTGGATTGTTGCTTTATTGGTTGCAGGGGCAATTAAAAAGCTTTTGCAAAAAATTGGCACCAATGACAAATTGTCCAATGCAACAGGTCATCGCTCAAATATCGAAAGTATTGTGTCTCGGATTGTATTTTGGATTATCTTGGTAATTGCTGTCATTGGTGCATTAAATGTGCTGAATTTGAACAGTATTAGTGGTCCATTTAGTAATATGATTCAGCAGTTCCTGCTTTTTGTTCCTCAGCTTTTAGCGGCATTGGCTGTTGGATTTATTGGCTGGATTGTGGCCAATTTGGTCAAAGTCAGTTCTCAAAAACTATTAGATAAAACACAACTGGATGAAAAACTTAGCTCCGATGTTGGTGTGAGCCCACTGAGTGAAAATATCAGTAATATCGTATACTGGCTGATTTTATTGCTATTTTTACCGATTGTGCTGTCGATTTTAGGTCTGAATGGCTTGCTGTATCCTGTGCAAAACATGGTGAATGAAGCCGTTTCATATTTACCAAATCTGTTTATTGCCGGCGTGATTATCTTCGTAGGTTACATCTTGGCAAAAATTGTGCGTGGAATTGTCGAAGGTCTGGTCAGCAGTTTGAGCATACAACAACAAGCTGAAAAACTGGGCTTGTTTAAAAATGGCAATGTTGCACGGTTACTGGGCTCATTTGTATTTGCCATTATTATCTTCACTGCATTAATTGTGGCATTTGAAGCTTTAGGCATTGATGCGATTTCGCAACCAGCGACTGCAATGTTGCACGAAGTGATGTATGCCATTCCCAATATTATTGCCGCAGGCCTAATTTTAATTTTGGCTTATGTCGTATCACGTTTGGTGGCACGTTTAGTTTCTGAAGTTCTAGCGGGTACAGGTGTAGATAACGTACCAGCAAAAGTGGACTTACAGCGCTTTTTAGGAAGCACGAAACTATCTGATATTGTAGGTTATCTGATTGTATTCTTTACCATGCTGTTTGCAGTATCCGAAGCGGCTAACCGTTTGGGCTTTGCACAAATCAGTGACTTAATTGCCATGTTTATTCACTTTGGTGCCAATATCTTGCTCGGTGCTGTAATCTTAGTGATTGGTTTTTGGCTGGCAAATGTTGTGGCAAATGTCGTACAACGTGGGGAGTACAATAGTTCGCGCTGGTTAGCTAATCTAGTCCGTGTATTGATTATGGGCTTGGTTGTCGCGATGGGTCTACGTGCGATGGGCATTGCAGATTCGATTGTGAATTTGGCTTTTGGCCTAACATTGGGCGCCGTTGCCGTTGCATTTGCTTTGGCCTTTGGTTTAGGCGGTCGTCAACCTGCAGAGCGCTTATTGTCTGATTTGTTAGATAAAGCGAAAAAAGAAGCTGAAAAGCCGACGGATGTGAAAGCGCAATTAGTCGCACCACAAAAGCCAATTATTACGCCACCTCCAACGGATACACCTGAATGACCTAAAATAACCTGTACAAACAGACTGAAAATAACCACTTTAGAGTGGTTATTTTCATGAACTCAAGTTAAATTTATATACGAAAAAAGGTAAAAAAATGTCTAAGAAAGCCCCGAATAAATTTTTTGCGCCTATTGTGATTGCTGGCATTACTATTGGTTTTCTTGCTAGTGCATATCAATTTATATTTGCACAAAAAAAGCGCAATGAAAAACAACAGCCAATGGTAGATCAGATTGAAAATGAACAAGAAGTTCAAAAATGATGGTTGAAATTTAATCTTATTTTGATATTTTAGTAAATGAATTGAAGCATAAATAATAAAACATAGGCCGTGGTTTTCATCGGATTGAAACAGGCATGAATTATGCTTTCAATTATATAAACGGAGTTAAAATAATGGGGGTATTCCAAATGATGCATAAAGTATTTAATTTCATCACGTCAAACACAGTTGCAACACCAAGTCATATTCAACATGCTGTGGCTAAAATGGATCGTACGATTGATCGTATGGGCAACAGTCAACATGTACAATTGTTTAAAACGGATTACTTAGAATAAGTACTCGCAATATTTAAAATGCATATATAAAAAGAGGCTGTTGATATCAACAGCCTCTTTTTTATTCTAAGCTTGAAATGAGCTGAGCATTAAACATACTCTGAGGCTGCATGTGCTGATGACCATGCCCATTGGAAATTAAAGCCACCCAAGTGACCAGTAACATCTAAAATTTCACCAACAAAATACAGACCTTTTTGTTTTTTACTTTCCATGGTTTTGGATGAAACTTCAGTGGTATCTACACCACCTAGTGTTACCTCTGCAGTGCGGTAGCCCTCAGTTCCTGATGGTTTTACCTCAAATGCAGATAAGCGCTGTGCGATTTGTTCTAGCTTATCATCACTGATATTGCCAATTGCCGTGTCTGCTTGTTCTAACCAAATTAAGTTTTGTAATTCAGTCACCACGCTTTTAGGTAAATGCTCAACCAATAAAGTACGCAGTAGAACTTTGGCTTGGTTTTGCTTTTTCGACTTTAAAAAATCAAGTAAATCTAGGCTAGGTAAAAAATCGATTTTAAAGCTTTGACCTGCATCCCAATAATTTGACAGTTGTAGCGAGCTTGGTCCACTCAAACCGCGATGGGTAAAGAGCAGGGCTTCAGTAAAGCTATTTAAATCGTTAGACAACGTTGCTTCAACGGCATTACCACTTAAGCGCGTGGTGACTTCTTTAAAGCTGTCCGAAAACATAAACGGAACCAAGCCTGCGCGTGTAGGATAAACATGATGACCAAATTGCTTGGCAATATCATAACCAATACCTGAACCGCCGAGGGTAGGAATAGACAAACCACCAGAGGCCACTACCACAGATTCGACTTCAAAGTAGCCCAGTGAAGTTGCAACTTGGAAGCCCTGTGATTCTAAAGCGTTGACTGCTTTTACTTCACAGTTGGTTTTAATGTCGACCAAGCCTGTTTTTTCGCATTCTGCCAATAGCATTGCCAAAATTTCTTTAGCGCCATTTAAGGTAAAAAGCTGGCCATGTTTGCGCTCTTCATATTCGATGCCGTATTCGCACACCATGCCAATGAAGTCCCAATTGGTATAACGCGTTAAAGCAGAAATCACAAAATGTGGATTGTGTGAAATAAAGTTTTCAGGCTCGACATACAGGTTGGTAAAGTTACATTTACCACCGCCCGACATGAGAATTTTTTTGCCGACTTTATTGGCTTTTTCGACCACCACCACTTTACGGCCACGTTGAGCTGCCATATATGCTGTCATTAAACCCGATGCACCTGCACCTAAAACTAAAACATCATAGTGATTTGAAGACATGGCAAACTCAATGGAACAGAAAAGCACAGCATTATAGACAATTTTAGGCAGAAGCCGAATGTTGTTTAGCGTTTTAAGGGCAGATTCAAATGGCTGCAATGCAACATGCTAAAGCAGAAGGTGGCTAAGTGATTTAAATTTAGTAGATATTGGACAGTCCAAGACCATCGGATCTATCTAGAAAATTTTGAATCGCAAATTTTGCATTGCATGGCAGGATAGAAGGATCGCCTTATTAAGGTGCCACAGATGTCTTGCCTGAATCTGTTTTGATTTTTCCCTGTAAGCCACCTGTATGGAGCGCAAGAACCCGTTGCTCAGGGCTAATTTCGCCTTGCAAAATCATGTGCTCTATACCCAGCATCATTTTCGCTGTATAGACCTGTTCTAAAGGAATGTCGTGCATGGCTTCAAAGTCTTGCATAAATTGCAAGAGTTCAGGCGTAGTTTTGGCATAACCACCACAGCAGTAGGTGTCGATAATCTTCCAATTTCGTTTATGGGTAAGTTGGGCGACATCATCATTTAAAAACAGGCCTTTTAAGGCTGAAAAGCCCAAAATCTGCTGCTGTGGAAGGCTGGCTTCAATGAGCCCTGTCATCGTGCCACCTGTACCCACAGCACAGCAGATCAGGTCAAACTGTTGATCTCTTGGTTTTAATATCTCTGTGCAGCCCCGAATGGCCAAATCATTTGTGCCTCCTTCGGGGATGATATAACAGTCTGGAAATTGTTGTTGTAGCTGTGCCAAATAGTTTGGGTTTTGTTTACGTCGATAGTCTTCACGACTGACAAAATGTAATTGCATACCAAACTGTGTAGCACTCGCTAAGGTAGGATTAAGCGCTTTGGTTTTAAGCTCTTCCCCCCGAATGATGCCAATACTTTGGAAGCCAAATTGCTGGGCAGCATAGCTCGTGGCTGCAATATGGTTGGAATAGGCGCCACCAAAGGTCAAAATTTTGCGATAGCCTTGCTGCTGTGCTTCTAGAAAATTGTATTTGAGTTTAAAAAACTTATTGCCTGAGATTTGTGGATGTACCAAATCTAATCGTCTTAAGCTGACTTGTACGCCATGCAAATTCAGCACTTGATCTTGGATGGTATGGGCAATGGCATCAAACATAGCAAAGGTGGACTGAACAAAAATCATGACTATTGTAATAGATTCTGTGTAGTCCGACGATTGCTAACATCGGTACGCACCTCTTAATGAGTGCCTTCAGATGCGGTGTCGACAGAGGTGACAACCGACATACCTGGGCGTAAACGGGCGAAGTCTGTTTGATTGGGATCAATTTCAATACGCACCGCAATCCGTTTGACCACCTTGGTAAAATTGCCCGTGGTATTGTCAGGTTTTAGTACGCTAAATTCAGAACCTGTTGCCGGTGAAATGCGTGAGACTTTGCCTGTGAATTGTTGATGATTCAGTGCATCGACGCTAAACCAAGCCTTTTGACCAATTTTCATGTGCGCAATTTGTGTTTCTTTAAAGTTAGCCGTAACCCAGCGCTGCTCAGGAATGAGATACATCAACTGTGTGCCTGCAGCAACATATTGGCCAACACGTGGGCTGACTTCACCGAGCTGACCATCCATTGGGGCAGAAATGATGCTGTAGTCTTTGGTGGTCACGGCTTGATCAAACTGCGCTTGAGCACTGCTCACTTGGGCTTTTAAACCTGTTTGCGCAACTTGTGCCGTTTTTAGGGCTTCTTCTGCAACCAATACATTGGCTTCAGCTTGATGCAGTAGCGCCAGGTTATTTTTGACATCGGCATTGGCTTTGTCTTGTTCTGTTTTAGAGGTGGCACCTGAGTCACCTAATTGTTGATAGCGTTTTAATTGGTTGAGTGACAGCATATAGCTGGCTTCAGCCTGATCTGCTTTGGCTTGTGCGGCGATAATATCCGCCTTACGTTGTTGAATGGCTTGGCTTTGATTGGCCAAACTATTTTCGGCCTGATCAATGCCTGATTGTGCTTGAGTGACTTTTTGATTATAGGTTGTGGCATCAATATGCATTAAAGGTTGGCCCTTTTTGACCACTTCAAAGTCAGTGACTAATACATCTTTCACATAACCATTAATCTGTGAAGAGAGCACTGTGGTTTTACCTTTGACATAGCTATTTTCAGTCGATTCGATACTGCTATGAAAAGGTCCAAGCTTCCATGCCCATAAAATTAAGCTAATCCCGACTAACAATACAAAAAACATCAGCACCAACACACGTTTATCGGTTGGTATTAATTTACTACTGGGTGTAGCCACAGGTGCAGGTGTGGTCGTTGGAGTAGGTGTAGTCGGCTTTTCTTGTTCTGACATGAAAATTCTCTATATGCGCTAAATTTCAATCTGTATCGTGATGTTTTAATGAGGGTACGTATTTGCTCTGTCTTAGCTGGTATTGTTTTGCACATGTTTAAGGGCACGATAATTACGGTAACGGTTGATGCCAATCGCGTATAGCCCCCAAAAAAACAGCATCACT
Organism: Acinetobacter cumulans; assembly: GCF_003024525.3. Taxonomy (GTDB): domain Bacteria; phylum Pseudomonadota; class Gammaproteobacteria; order Pseudomonadales; family Moraxellaceae; genus Acinetobacter; species Acinetobacter cumulans. Next base: position 776,023 of record NZ_CP035934.2, read on the forward strand.
GCAAAAATTTGATTGAGAAAAATGACATCATTATAAGCACGTACTTGGGCTTCCTTGGTGACCGCTTGATTAAGCGTACGTAAGGCTTGATTTTGCTGTAATTGCGGGTCAAGGGTGTAAATATGTGCACTACGATTATAAGTTTCTAGCCGTTGTTCAACTTGTGGGCTGGTGAGGGGTAAATCATTCATAATTTCCGCTTGATAATGCTGTGTACGCATTTGCTGATAGCTAGAATAAAATGACGATCCAACCAAGCCACCAAAAGTTTGACTGGCAGAAAACAAAACAATAAAGGTCACCATGTGGCTAGGGCCTTTTTGCAAAGCACTAATAATGCCTGTGAGCAATAAGGGACCAATAAACATGCCGCTGGCAAAACCGACCAAAAACTGACTACGGTAAAAATTTTCTGGACGGACATCTACGGTTAAATGATGGTCTAAAGCACTGGCAATTAGAATGAGCAATACAGCAGCCAATAAATGGAGCACCATTTTTTCACGAGAAAAGGTAAGGGCGCTAAATAAGGTACCCAATACAATGCCCGCCATAATGACGGCATAAAAAGTCACAAATTGGTCTGGGCCCATGCCCATCGTTTTTAAGAAATTAACAGCAGCATAGCTTTGTTCTGACATTAAAAAACGAATGGCAAATGCGCCAATAATAAAACGCACTGTAGCCGAGGTACTCAGCCAGCGCGTAATAATCAGAGGGTTAACGCGATAATGTTCATAGCACAAGCCGACACAGATCAGCACCAAGGCAGCGATGAGTAAATAGGCCAGCCATTCGGTATTTTGCCACCACAAAATAGGCCCTTGGGTTAGCACGACACATAAGCATGCAAAGCCAGTTGCCAAAAGCACAAAGGTAAAGATGTCTTGAAATTCAAAGACGGCAATACGTAGGCTACGTGGGAGTTTGAGCGAAACGACCATGGCCAAACAGCACAGTGCTAAGCCCAACTCGAAGGTATATAACAGCGCCCAATCATTTACATCGACCAAATAAGGCGACATGATCCATGCCAAAGGGATGCCCAATTGCTGAAAGCCAAGCGCTAAATACAGACCACGACCAAAATTGACTCGCGAAAAGGCCTGCATAATGTAATACATGCCTAATGAGCTAAGCGGGGCTGCCACCAAACCACTGACAATGCGTACAAATACTGCCATTTCAAAGGTATGAACAAACAAGTGTAAAATTAAAACTGCAATAAAGGCCACCAGACCAATTTCCGAAAATAGCCTTAGTCCGTATTGTTGGCGGGCTTTAAATAAAATCAGGTTTGAGCTGACATTGGCCATGACATAGGCTGCGGGAATCCATGCCACTTCAGAAGGTGTTAGGCCATATTCACCTTGGATTAGAGGTAAATTCGCGGTAATAAAACCATTACTTAAGCTGCCCGAAAGAGCAACAAAAAGCCCAATGCAGAAGTATAAATAGCGCTTATAAGTGGGGTGCGCAATGGCTGCGGGAGACCCAGGTAAAGTGGGTTTCTCTTCGGCAGTCCAATCGGGAGCAGGTTCTAAAAGACGTGGTGGCTGGCTCATAGTGAAGTGACCTAAGCACGTATACCATTGAGTAATAATTCAACTGCACGGGTGGCTAATTGTTCTTGTTCGGCATGGGTGTAGCCTTGTAGTGCAGAGCGAAGAATCGACGTTACCATGGCATAATCTTGGGGACTAAAGTCAGCACGACAAAGTCCATGTTGAATTGCTGTATCAATCAGCGGTTGTAAAATACTGTCACGACGTTGGTAAATTTGTACCATTGCTGGGTCATGGCGGTCGATGACACGCCAGTATTCCATTAGCGCGGTAAGATAAGGAATATTATGAATATGGTCGTAAATGAGCCGAATAAAGCCATCATGATATTGCGCATGCTGACGCGCTCGATACTCTAAACGATTGAGGGCTTGCTCCATCAATGCCAAGACCAACTCACGACGATCTGCAAAATTACGATAAAACGTTGCCCGTCCTACTTGAGCATCATCAATGATCAGTTGTAATGGAGCATTGATGCCATGCATACGAAAAATACGAATGGCTGCTGCCAAAAGCTCTTCACGGTTTTGGGTGGCGCGTTCTTGGCGTAAAGACATAATAAGTTCTAAAGTAAATGTATATTTATAGCGCTATTTAACGGACAAAAATGTCCGTTGTAAATATTCTAAATTGTTGCAAATTGTAAGAGTAAATCATGTGGCCACAGCGAAAGATCGGCTGTGTACTGCGTATAACCAGATGAAAATTTTTAAGGAACGTGTTGTTTAGCGAGTAATTTTTTATAAAACATAAATAAAATTATATATTTAAGGTAAATTATTTTATTGTATTCATTCAGCATGGGATTGGATTGTCGCGTGTAGTTCTCAGATGCTCTAAGTACATTGATCTCCTCAAAACAGCCTAAATATATACGATAAAAAGGGGATGCATCTTTGAATAATAATGCTATGCTGAAAATAACAACAATAATGATAGAGGGGATAACATGACAAAATTATCCGTGGCGATGTGCCAGAAATTCAGCACAGTCATACTGGTCGGCATAGTGATGAACCTCACTGCCTGCGAGTCCAAAGAGGATTTGAGTAAACCTCAAACTGAAGCGCGAACCATGATTATTGGCGGAGTTCCTGTCAATGAACGTGATTATAGAAGTCCAAAAGATGAACTCGCGTTAAATGAAGCAAGTGCACAAGATGATGATCGTTATTAAATAGATGTTCAAACACGACAAAGCAGAATAAGCAATTAAAAAAAGCCATACATCAACGTAGGGCTTTTTTTTATATGTGCCGTTTAATCCATCTACTGAAGGCTTAAAACTGATGAATGATTCGCTGTTTTTTTCATCTTCTAGTGATTTATACGGTCAATTTGCGTATGTAGCGAAATAAATAGTGAGAAATTCAGTGATGATCCCGCTAAAATTAGGACGAATTTTTTAGACGAGAAGTGCTGTGGAATCATTGTGGATTTTAGGTTCAATTGCTGCTGCTTTATTATTAGGAGCAATGAGCCCAGGGCCAACTTCGATCTATGTGGCTAAAAACTCAATTGCGATTTCACGTCAGCATGGCTTATTTACAGCACTTGGCACAGGACTAGGCGCTGCTATTTTTGCTTTATTGGCCGTGCTTGGTTTACAAGCCTTTTTATTGGCAGTGCCGTCTGCATATTTGGCCTTAAAAATTTGTGGTGGTTTATATTTGCTTTGGATGGCATTTAAAATTATTAAACATGCCAAAGAACCGATTGATGCAGGGCAAGATGTTACGGCACAAATGTCTTTGCGCAGAGCTTTTACCACGGGCTTAATTACCCAGCTGTCAAACCCTAAAATTGCTATTGTTTTGGCCAGTATTTTTACAGCACTTTTACCCAAAGAAATCCCAACCTATTTTTATTTTGTGTTGCCTCTGCTGTGCTTTTTTATTGATGCAGGTTGGTGCTCTTTGGTGGCAGTTGCGCTTTCTGCAGAAAAGCCACGCCGTATCTATCTGAAATTTAAAGCAGGCTTTGACCGCGCAGCTGGTGCGGTGATGACTGTACTTGGTTTAAAGCTAATTTTTGGTATGAAATAAGGCTATTTTTACTCTAAAAAATTGTCTGACAATTTATGCTGTGTGACCTCAAAACACATTTGTCAGGCCTTATTGGCTATGAACAAGTCTATATTTAGCCCGTAATTTGGAAGCATCTTATTCTCCCTAGAGCGATATATGCTTTCATTATTAAAAAGTAAACCGCAACAAAATACGCTCCGTCAGTTATTCAATTATCAGCTTGGGCAAGGCCTCACACCAATTTTAGGTGCTGTCCGTCCTGCACAGCAAGCAAGCCTCCCGCGTGACTTTAATTTTGATGCACATTTATTTCATGCTCAGTTTGGCAGTAGTCATTATGGCGTGATGATTCCTGACTTGCCTGAACCATATCGTTATCTTTCCTTTGCCTCGATTATTGCTGAGCCAGGTGCGCAGATCACGCAAGCCTCAGCCAAATTGTCGGCCTATTCGCCTACAGACACAGCGACGTTGGTACATAGCACAGCGCTTTCGACTCAAGCTGAAGCATTTCGAATGTATTCAGTTTCACAAGATTTAAAATTTCAGCAATCTCCATTTCGAGTTGATTTTGCTAAGGATGCATCACTTTATGAAGAGGCGGGCATTTACCGTTTGGTGTCGGCCTTAGATGATTTAAAAGTGGATTTAAGCTTAACGCCTACAACAGCGTTGACATGGTTTGCACATAGTCGTTGGTATCAACATTTTAGTTTGCTTATGCGCTATGACGGCACGATTAGCCAACAGCGACATAGCGTGGAAGTCAGTGGTTTATGCACCTTAGAACATTTTAAATCGGCATCGGTTTCGATGTTGCCCAAGGCTTTAGGCTTACAGGATATAAGTTTGCCTTTAACGTCGTTTTCTTATCAGGTGATTAACTTAAATGCCGAAGAACAGTTAGTCTTGGCCTTTGTCGGATTTGCTGGTCAGCCTGCGTATACTTCGGTGAATTACCGTCATATCGACGGAACTTCTATTCAATATGATCATGCGTATTTTGAAGTAATTGCATCTAAAACAGAGCCTATGATTACACCCGATGGCCATGCGATGGAAGTACCTCAGTCTTTCTGCTGGACGGCACATCATGAAGGTGTAAAAGTGTTGGATATTGTGGCGGTTATGGATACGCCTATGTGTTATGGCTTGGCGGCGGGGTATGTGAGTTCTTATCAGTGGACGGGAGAGTTCCAACAGTTAAAAGCGCAGGGGCGTGGCTATGTTGAGTTTATTGATCGGCGTTAAGATTGCCACTTATGACTCATCTGTATATATAAAATATTGCAAATCTGTATATTGATTTTTGGGCATTAAACTGAAATTTATTTTTTAATAAAGTTTTATAAATTAATATCTTACATATATTTCCAATTTGTTGCTATTGCCTTTATGATGGTGTGTATCTGTATAGCTTTGGATGATGGTATGAGCTTTTGGAGAAAGAAAAATAACGCAAGTTTTGTGTTTTTTATTCTGGTGACGTATTCACTGCTTGGCTTTGGTCTAGGTTATATTATTTGGGATGTAATTCTGAACTAAGTATGTTGTGTTGTTTTAAAGCCTCTAGTGATAGGGGCTTTTTATTGCTTCATACAACCGCATTTTTAAAAAACAAGAAGCGCAAATACAAACAAAAATTTAAATGACATATCCAATTTTATGGCTGTTTTGCTCAATGAAATAAATCAACACTCAGAAAAACAACAACATTTTAGGTAATGAACAGTACAGCTTAAGTCATCTGCAGAAATACAGAAATACTGTTATTTTTACGTAATATTGCTATGATCTATTCGCGTTTTATAAAAAAATCAGAGGGATATAATGTCATATAAGTTTTTAGCAAGCATAGTTTTCATGGGTTTAACATTAAGTGCATGTTCGACCACTGAAACATCAAGAACGCTTCAAGCACCACAAGTAACTGCAGCTACGGCAACGGTAAAATATACAGGTGTTAAAACACCAGTATCTATTGGTAAATTTGATAACCGTTCGAGCTATATGCGTGGTATCTTTTCAGACAATGTTGACCGTTTAGGTGGTCAAGCAAAAACGATTTTAGAAACGCATCTTCAGCAAACAGGTTATTTCTCTGTTTTAAACCGCGATAACTTATCTGAACTTCAGCAAGAATCAGGTTTTAGCAAATCAGCGCAATCAATTAAGGGGGCGCGATTTGTATTAACTGGTGACGTGTCTGAGTTTGGTCGTAAAGAAGTTGGTGATCACCAACTCTTTGGTGTGCTCGGTCGAGGGAAAACTCAAATTGCTTATGCAAAAGTTAACTTAAATGTCGTTGATGTAAAAACGGCTGAAATTGTGCACTCTGTACAAGGTGCAGGTGAGTATGCATTAAGTGAGAGAGAAGTCCTTGGCTTTGGTTCTACTGCATCTTATGACTCAACTTTAAATGGTAAAGTTTTAGATTTAGCCGTACGTGAAGCAGTGAATAATCTTGTGCTTGATTTACAGACTGGCAAGTGGTCTAACAAGTAATAGGATGTTTCCGTGCGACATATTTTTTTATTGATGAGCGGTCTTATTTCGCTAAGTTTAGTTGGGTGCGCAACAGCGCCAAAGTCATTGTACAGCTGGGGTGAATTTCCGCAGCAAACTTATTTATCTTTAAGTTTGCCTGAGAAAGCGATGCCACAAGATCAAGTATTAAAACTTGAAAAAGACGTTGAAAAAGCTAAGGCGAAAAATTTAGCTGTTCCACCTGGACTATATGCACATTTGGGACTGCAATACCTAAATATGAATGATGCGCCGCGTGCGATTCAATATTTTGAGCTTGAGCGTCAGATTTATCCTGAGTCGACTGTGTTAATGGATCGTTTATTGAAAAAAATGACGGGTCAAACTTCAGCAGGAGCAAAAAAATGAAGAATTTAAAAACTTTATTTACAGTTACTGCTGTTGTTGGCTTATTAACAGGTTGTGCAACTGCACCTAAAAATACACGTGATTTAAGTACTTATACTGCGAATATGCCAAAATCTATTTTGGTGATGCCGCCTGTGAATGAGTCACCTGATACGCGTGCAAGCAATAGTTATTGGTCGACTGTGACCGTACCTGTTGCAGAAGCGGGCTATTATGTTTATCCAATTAGTGTTGTTGACACCATGTTTAAAGAAAACGGTGTGTATAACGGCGCGGATGCAGCAACGATTAGTCCTCAAAAACTTCAAGAAATTTTTGGTGCCGATGCTGCGCTTTATGTGAAAGTGAAAGAATACGGTTCTAAGTATCAAGTTATTCAAACTGTTGCAACGGTTGCTGTTGAAGCGAAGTTGGTTGACCTTAAAACGGGTGAGCTACTTTGGGAAGGAACGGAAAAGCAAGTAATGTCTAACAGCAATAATAATGCTGGTTTAGTGGGTATGCTTGTGGGTGCTTTGGTTGATCAAATTTCGAATCATTTAAGCGATAAAGCTTATGTGTTGTCGGGTACGGTGAGTCATTTACTTTATTCACCTCGTTTAAGTGAGCAGAAGGGCTTGTTGTATGGGCCTCGTTCGCCGAACTTTGCACAGAATGGATTAAGTCCTCAGAAATAATTAAAAGCCCCTCTAGTTAGGGGCTTTTTAGTTTTTATATTTTCTCAGATATTTTTTGAGTTTTCATAGATTTCTAAAAATTTAGTTCCGTAACTACGTTGCGATTCTTTGCTTCTAAACGGAAAGGAAATATAACGAAATTATTTATAGTAATAGTTTCTCCCTCTCCCTATGGGAGAGGGTTGGGGTGAGGGTGTTTTAATAATTGGGAATACGAGCCTTACTTTTGACGGATCAAAAGTAACAAAAATCCTTTGTTCGTTAGAGGGTGCGTCCGTATGCTCCTAACGAACGGGCGACATCCATGTCGCTAGTCACGTTATTAGATTTATAGTGAATTCTAAGATTTTGCTCGACGTTCCAATCTTCTTCTACTTGATTCTTTAATTTGTTCAGGCACTGTATAAATTTCAGTTAATAGTGCTTCTGTGAAATCTAAACAATCTAACGCTTCATTCTCACCAGTATTTCCATCATGTGCCGAATCATTGCCATCATGACGAATACAATGAGCAAGCTCCTCTAATCGTTTAGGTATTTTTTGTTTTTCAATTAGGAAATCAATTCGATTAGCTAATTTATTTCTTTGGTCTTTATTTAGTTGGTGCTCAGAGGTTTGATTTTCTTCTAAAAATTTGTTTAATAAATCTTTTGTGACAAGGTCGAGGCATAATCTAAACATAGAGCCACTCGCAACAAAACAACTCATCGAAAGACATTTTGTAGCTTCATCAAAAATATCTTTGATAGTTTCCGGTACAGAATGAGGGCACAACCTCTGATTTTTAGTTGGTGGAATAAGTAGTCTATTAACTTCAAAATGGTCATTTATATTTGTTTTTTCATTTAGACATAGGTTCGAGTCAAAAGAAGAATATTCGTTCGGGTAAAGATCTCTAAAGTTGTTTCCTTTTTGAATGATTAAAATACATCCTTTTTTACAATGACTACATTGAGAAAAAGCTTCCCAATGGATTTGGTGCTGATAATAGCTATTTTTATGAATAGTTGTAATAAATACATCAAAGCGAATATTGTTAGATCCGCAAAAATTACAATTATGAACGAGGAAATACTTCATTTTTTATCAGTTTATACAGATTTTAATCATAGAAATAATACACTGAATTATTCTTTAATCTAGAAGAAATCGAATGATCAGGAAGCGACATGGATGTCGCCGTTCACTTGTGGTACATGGACGTATCATCAAGTGGACAAAAGATTTTTGTTACTTTTGATCTTTCAAAAGTAAGGTACTGCCTACGCAAAGCAATTAATTTTTCATAAAGCCAACATGGGGGAGTGATTCAATAAATCCTCTCCCTAACCCTCTCCTAAAAAGAGAGGGAACTTAAAGGCATAAAAAAAGCCCCTACATCGTAGAGGCTTTTTATCTAAGACTTTAAATCTTAAGACACTTTATCACCAGCTTTAGCACCAGTTTCAGGTGAAATCACCCAAACACCTTCGCCATTACCCGCAGCGAGTACCATACCGTTAGAAATACCAAAACGCATCTTACGCGGTGCAAGGTTAGCCACCATCACCACCAATTTGCCTTTAAGGTCCTCAGGTTGGTAGAACTCACGAATACCGCTAAATACATTACGTGGCTCAGCTTCACCGACATTTAACGTCAATTGAAGTAGCTTGTCAGAACCTTCAACCGTTGCAGCTTCTAAAACTTCAGCTACACGTAGGTCAACTTTCATAAAGTCTTCGATGCCAATAATTTCAGCTTCACCGACTTTAGGCTCTGGTTTCTTTTCAGCTTTCTTCTCTTTTTTCTTTTCCGCTTTTGGCACTTCCGCAGGGGCAGCTAAAGAATCTTTAGATGCATCGACCATCGCAGCAACTGCTTTCGGGTCTACACGTTGCATCAATGGTTGGAATTGAGCAATTTCATGATCAACCAAAATCGTTTGTACAGAAGCAAAGTCGAAAGATTCTAATTTTAAGAAGCTCTGAACTTCTGCTGCCAATGTAGGCAATACAGGTGCAAGATACACCGCCAATTGACGGAATAAGTTAATACCGACAGAACATACATCATGAACTTGTTGTTCTTCGCCTTCAATTTTCGCTAAAGCCCAAGGCTTTTTCTCGTCGATATATTGGTTGGCTTTGTCAGCAAGCGCCATGATTTCACGGATTGCCGCAGAGAATTCACGCGCTTCGTATTGAGCAGCGATTGACGCACCTGCATCAATAAAGCTTTGAACCAATTCAGGCTCTGCACAAGTCGCAGAAAGTTTGTTATCAAATTTTGTATTAATGAATTTCGCACAACGGCTTGCGATGTTGACCACTTTACCAACAAGGTCTGAATTCACTTTCTGAACGAAATCATCAAGGTTCAAATCAGAATCTTCAACTTTGTCAGAAAGTTTAGACGCGAAGTAGTAACGTAAGTATTCAGGGTTTAAATGCTCAAGATACGTTTCCGCTTTAATGAACGTACCGCGAGATTTAGACATCTTCTGACCGTTTACAGTCAAGAAACCGTTTACGAATAAGCTTGTTGGGGTACGGTAGTTTGCACCTTCAAGCATTGCAGGCCAGAACAACGCATGGAAGTAAACGATGTCTTTACCAATGAAGTGATAAACTTCATTTTTCGAATCTTTTTTCCAGTAGTCGTCAAAGCTTAGGTCAGGACGTTTAGTTTTGATGTAGTTTTCAAAGCTCGACATATAGCCGATTGGCGCATCTACCCAAACGTAGAAATATTTGTTTGGCGCATCTGGAATTTCAAAACCGAAGTAAGGCGCATCACGAGAAATATCCCAATCAGATAAACCTGCTTCAAACCATTCATCCAACTTGTTGGCAATCGACACAGGTAGACGACCTTCATCACGTGTCCATTTTTGTAGGTATTCACCAAAGTTCGGCAGTTTAAAGAAGTAGTGATCTGAAGATTTTTCTACAGGTGTCGCACCGCTTAACGTCGATTTTGGATTCAACAATTCAGTTGCGTTGTATGTTGTACCGCAAACTTCACATGAATCGCCGTATTGGTCTTCTGCTTTACATTTCGGGCATGTGCCTTTAATGAAACGGTCCGACAAGAACATTGCTTTTTCAGGATCAAACAATTGCGTTACAGGACGTACTGCAATGTTGTTTGCTTCGCGGTTTTTAATATAAATCTCAGAAGCACGTGCTTGGTTTTCAGCACTGTTGGTTGAGTCGTAATGGTCAAAATCAACTTTAAAGCCAGCAAAGTCACGCTCATGTTCTTTTTGTACATTGGCAATTTGCTGTTCAGGTGTAATGCCGTTGGCTTCTGCACGTAGCATGATTGCTGTGCCGTGAGCATCGTCCGCACATACATAAGTCACGTTATGACCCATTGCACGCATGGCACGAACCCAAATATCTGCTTGGATATAACCGAGTAAATGACCCATGTGAATTGGGCCATTCGCGTATGGAAGGGCATTAGTAACTAAAATATTACGCACGGATTAACTCTCTCAGTCGTATTCATTATGCAATGGGCAATAATTTTACCTGATCAAAGAAGGAATACAAAGCAAAGCTTTATCTGAATGTCGGTCACGCAGACCGTGTAGACGCATATCGAAAGGGTGAGCATCGCAAGAGTTATCTATAAAATGAATAGGCTTTTGTGCTCATGCTTTGATCGGACTGTACTGAAGGCGGATGTGCTGAAGAAAGTTAGATTAGAAAATGTATGGGAATTTTAAGCGAGCGAATAAAAAAGGATCGATCATACTTTACATCATCGATCCTTGGTATTGCGCAGTGCTAGATGGCTAATTCAAATGCAACAGTGGCTATCTGCTGATATTAAAAATCCATACGGAATTTAATTTCTAATAAATGCCAGCCAAATTGGCTTTTGATTGGGCCATGTAATTCACGTTCTGGCAAAGTAAACACCGCTTTGTCGATTGGGCCAACCAGCTGACCTTTTTTAATGTCGCCGAGTTCACCGCCTTTTTTGCTTGAAGGGCAAGTCGAATCTTGCTTTGCAATTTTGGCAAAGTCTGCGCCGTCTTTAATTTTCTTTTTAAGCTGTTCAGCAAGTTCTTTATCTTTCACTAAAATGTGGCGGACAATGGCAGATTTCATTTTTTACCTCGTTGAACTGTTTTTACTTGCTTAAAGGGTTGGCATTCTGGACAAAACACGGATGCGCGTTGACCTAGTTTAATATTTTCCAAAGTCGTTTCACAGTTAATGCACATTTCACCCGCACGGCCATAAGCCAATAGGGTTTGCTGGAAATAGCCATTTTCGCCCATGGCATTGGTGTAGTCACGTAATGTCGAACCGCCTAGATCAATGGCTTGCTTTAAGATGCGTTTGATTTCAATAACTAATTTTTCAACCTGTTGCTGGCTTAAATCCTTTGCAGGTTGTGCAGGATGAATCCCCAAATTAAATAAACTTTCCGTGGCGTAAATATTGCCCACACCTACGACCACATGGTTGTCCATAATGGCCACTTTAATGGCGGTATTTTTATTTTTAAGCTTGTCGGCCAAATAGGGCGCATCAAAGTGATCACTTAAAGGTTCAGGCCCTAAGGTGTCAATGAGCTTGGTTTGTGAGTCTTCATTTAGCCATAAAATACAGCCAAAACGACGCGGGTCGTGGTAGCGCAGTTGCATATCTTCAAATTGAATAATCAGATGATCATGCTTGCGGTATTCTTCATGTGATTCACAGATCCGAAAACTGCCTGACATGCCCAAATGCCACAGCATGCTGTCTTGTTCAAAGCTGGCCAAAATATATTTTGAACGGCGCGAAAGTTGCTGCAAGCATTGGCCAACCAGTTTGTTTAGGTCATTTGGAATAGGCCAGCGCAGGCTACTTTGACGGACTTCAACGGATTGCACACGTTGACCGAGCAACGGTAAAAGACTGGTCTTGGTGGTTTCAACTTCTGGTAATTCAGGCATTGTGTCAGGTGTACTTTGGAGTTGAGGCTAATATTGGGATGTTTACGATGGTTTACAAGGCATAGCGTATAAAGCTTCGAACAGAATAAACATGCCATGTACTGTGTAATAGCCCAACCTAAGCAGAACAACTCGGATTGATTGTCCTTAGGTTGAAGTCATCTGAATGTCGTACAGGATTTGGTGTTGGTATTTAATTATAAGATATTGAAATCATGATATTGGAGTCTAAATTTGAGCCTATGTGCAGGCATTAAAATGAATAAATCACTACTTAGTTAAATGTTTTTAAATAAATTTATATAACAATAAATATTTCATAAATTAAAGTTTGTTAAATAATAAAAATAATGCTGAGATTTAATTGTAAATATTATGTAACTTTTACACCAAATGGTGTAACCCTTTGTGTGGGGGCATCTTGTAACTCTCTCAAAATTTAGGTTTTTCCGATGAAAAATTTTACTCTAGCGATCATACCCCTTTGTCTTATGGCGAGTATGAGCAATGTCTTTGCTGCTGAACAGGCATTTGATAGCAAAGGTCAATATATGCTGGGTGATTGGAATGGTAAGCGTACCGAATTGGCTCAACAAGGTGTGAAATTTGAAGCCAATATTGCAGCCGATGTGGCTTATTTGGCTGACGGTGGGCGCAATGAAGATCACGCTGCTACAGTAGCCAGCCAACTTTGGTTGGGAACAGCTTTAGATATGGAAAAACTTGCGGGTTGGGATGGGGTTACAGTTCGTGCTGTGGTTACAGCTCGCCAAGGCCAAAGTACAACATTAGATGACTTACAAGACCGCAGTGCACCACAACTGGCCAATGTACAAGCAAACTTTGGCCGTGGTAACCAAAAGACGCGTTTGTCTGAGCTTTCGATTGAAAAGAAATTTAAAGAGCAAGGTTTAAGTATTAAAGCTGGCCGTTTAGGTTTAGGCATGGACTTTAACGTGATGGCTTGTGATTTCCAAAGTACTGCATTTTGTGCTGCGCAAATGGGTAAATGGCAGGGCAATATGTGGATGAACACGCCTGTTTCTCAATGGGGTGCACGTGTAAAACAGCAGTTGAATCCTGAGTGGGCAGTACAAGTTGGTGTATATGAATTTAACCCTGAAAATGCATTAGAACGTCATGGTTGGAATTTAGATACAGACAATGCAGATGGTGTCACCATTCCTGCAGAAGTGATTTGGACACCAAAAACATTGGTGAATGGCTTGGCTGGTAGTTACCGCTTAGGGGCTTTGTATAACACTGCCAATGAAGTGAAAAACCAAAAAGATATTGCCAATACCACAGATGCGAAAAACCGTACTTTTGCAGGCTGGTTGGCGATAGAACAACAGCTCACTTCAACAGGTGAAGGCAAGCGCGGTTTACATAGCTTTGCAAATTTTACATGGCATGATCGTGTGACCAATAAAGTAGATAACTCACAGCAAGTCGGCTTGAAATATATTGGATTGGCAGATCGCTTACCTAACGACATGATTGGTTTAGGCTTAAACCGCGTGCACGTGAATGACCGTCTTTCACAAACCACTTACGATGCAAGTGCAGAATATAATATCGAGCTGAACTATAGCCATAACCCAACCAAATGGTTAACGCTACGTCCAAACTTACAATATGTCATTAACCCAGGTTCTACCAACCGTGTTGATAATGCATTGGTACTTGGCTTAAGTTCAAAAGTGACTTTCTAAGCACTTTACATCTTGTATAGCATATAAAAAAACAGGCGACTTAAAGCCTGTTTTTTTATGCACGAGCATTGCTCAGACTTGGGTATAGACACTTAAGTTTAGAAGTGTAATTGAGAATGTAGTTTATGGAAATTTGTTGTTAGACCTCTGATGGGGAAGATAAAAGTGTGGCCATGATTGACGTTTAAGCTATGAATGTATACGCGTACGAAACGAAAACAGCCATCCTGAAAAAGTCATGGTGATAGGGAATGATTTGCAAAAAAAAGTATGCATCAAAGCAATCATTATTCCTTTAAAATTGATGAAAAATATACAAATATTATGGTTGTCAATCCGCCTGATGAACGCTATTTTGAAGTGGCCAAAGGTTTAAACTAGACTGCTGGTGAAAGTATAAACAATCATTGAAAAATAAAACCGAGGATGAACGTGACTTTATTGTTTAAGCCTTTGCAGTTCGGACAGTTAACGCTGTCAAATCGAATTTTGATTGCACCCATGTGCCAATATTCTGCCAATGAGCAAGGGGAGCTCAGTTTTTGGCATGAACAGCAGTGGGCAAATTATGCGTTGTCTGGGGCGGGTCTGTGTATTGTTGAAGCAACAGCAGTACAGCCTGAAGGCCGAATTAGCTATGCAGATTTAGGTCTGTGGAATGAGCAGCAAGCAGCACAGATGAAAGCATTGCTGACGAAAGTGAAAACACTGTCACCTATGCCATTTGCAATACAGTTGGCGCATGCAGGGCGTAAAGCTTCGACGGATAAACCGTGGCAGGGCCGAGGTCAAATGGCACCAGCGCATGCGCAGGGCTGGCAAACGGTTTCTGCAAGTAGCATTCCTTTTACGGAACAAGATCATGCACCGCATGCTTTAAGCCAAGTCGAAATTCAGCAGATCATTGCGGACTTTGCAGCTTCTGCTAAGCGTGCGGTCGATGCGGGCTTTGAGCTGATTGAATTACACGCAGCACATGGCTATTTGTTGCATCAATTTATGTCGCCACTGTCGAATCACCGAGAGGATGAATATGGAGGCAGTTTTGCCAATCGTATTCGTTTAACTTTAGAAGTATTGCAAGCCATGAAGGATGCTGTACCTGAAGGCTATCCGATTGGCGTACGTATTTCTGCCAGTGATTGGATGGATCATGTAGACAGTTGGACACTTGAACAGAGTGTAGAATTGGCGCAATCTTTAGAACAGCTTGGCGCGGCCTATATTCATGTATCTTCGGCAGGTTTACATCAGGCGCAACAAATTGATATACATGCCAATTATCAAGTTCCTTTTGCGGCAGCTGTAAAGCAAGCTGTAAACATTCCTGTGATTGCCGTGGGTTTGATTACTGAAGCCATGCAGGCCGAAGGAATTTTACAGTATGAACAGGCCGATGCGATTGCCATTGCACGTGCCGTACTTTATGACCCACGTTGGCCTTGGCATGCAGCTGTGGAATTGGGTGAAGTGATTGCCATTGCACCGCAGTATTTACGCTGTCAGCCACATGCTTTAAACAGTCAATTTGAACCCTTTTCACTCAAGAATTGAGTTTAAGTGCAGAGCATTACGCTAAAATGAAGCTATTGAGTTAAGAATTTTTAAACTGCAACTTCGGTTGCAGTTTATTTTTGTGCGCGGTTTTTTTGCTCAGTGCACAATCGAAAACAGGAGTGTAAGGAATGGTTTTTGAAGTCATTATTCCCATATTTATACTATTGGCTTTGGGGTATTTAGCTGTCAAATTGAATGTGCTGGCTAAAGCTCAGGTCGAAGTGATTGGTAGTTTTGTCATCAAAATCGCTTTGCCTGTACTGATGTTTCAGTCCTTGGCCAGTAAAGACTTTTCCGAAATTTGGCTTCCAGATTTTTTTTGGTGTTCGCAGTCGCGGCCTATTTCTGTTATGGCTTAGGGTTTTATCTTAGTATTCGGCATTTTAAACAGCGTATGAGCCAGGCTTCTATCTTGGCCTTAGGCGCTAGTATGTCTAATACAGGCCTACTGGGGACTGCGGTGCTCAGTCTTTTGCTGGGTAGTAAAGCCATGACCTACATTATGCCAATTTTAATTTTTGAAAGTGTGTTGCTCATTCCAACGGTGTTAATTTTAATAGAATTGGGCAGTCAAAAGGGCGCGAGCGTGGTTGCTGTTTTTCGAAACACCTTTTTGATGCTTTTTAAAAATCCGCTTTTTGTTAGCGTCATTGCGGGTATTGTATTTGCGGTATTGCATATACCAATGCCAACGCAGTTGAATGCTGTATTGGATATGTTGGGGCATACCGCATCACCATTGGCTTTGTTTGCGATTGGTGGGGGTATTGTGGGTATGAGTTTGAAATATATGAACCTGCAAACCATTTATTTGGTCTTGAGCAATAATATTTTAATGCCTGTATTGGTATATGCGGGTTTACGTTATGGTGTAAATGCCAGCCAAGAAATGGTCTATGCTGGAACTATTATTGCAGCCCTACCCATGCCAACCATTTTTGCCATATTGGGCCAATTGAATGGCTTAAAGGATGAAGCGCTTACACCATTACTCATGAGCACTATTGTTGGCTTTGCTGGGGTGAGCTGTTTAATTGCGCTGTGGTATGGCTAAGGATGTAAGCGATCCTCGCAAATGACGTTAATGCTGAGTAGCTATGTTTTTAAGTTTTAAAACTATAGTCTGAAATATATCGACACCTTGCAATAGCATCTCATAATGCAAAAAAAAGCCCTGAAGAGTCAGGGCTTTTTTATCACATGCATAGCAAGCAGTTTAGCTCTTTTTCGTTGGTGCTTTGCTTCCACCTTTGGCTTGTTCAGCCATAAGTTTATCTACAACAGCTAAAGATTCTTTTGCTTGTGGAATATTCTCTTTGGCTAAAGCTGCAAAGATTTTTTTCGCTTCAGGTAAGTTTTGCGGAATGATGTTGCCATTCACAAACATATTACCTACAGCCATCAGCGCTGGGATATAGCCTTTTTTCGCAAGATCCTGAATGCTGGTTAGGCCAGTTTGTACAGATTTTTCGTCTTTGTTTTTAAAGCCTAAACTAATGTCATACAAGGCTTTGGCATGAATCGCTTGGTAGTTGCCTTTTTTGATTAGTGGATCAAGTTTTGCGAGGCCAGCTTTGTCAGATTCAGGTTTGTTTTCTGAAAATAACAACACCGCTAAATCGATAGACGCATCGTCAAAGCCTTGAGATGATGCTTTACCTAGGTATTGTTTGGCTTTGTTGATGTCTGTTGGTAAGCCCAAAGAGCCAGTGATGTAGTTTTTACCCAACACATAGTTGGCCACAGGGTAGCCTTTATCAGCAGATTGTTGATAAAGCTCGATCGCTTTTTTCTCATTCTTGGCCGTACCTTGGCCAGTTTGAGTTAAATAAGCAAGATTATACAGCGCCTGAGCATTGCCTTGTTTTGCCAATTTATCTAATGCTTGATAAGCACCTGTCATATTGTTGGCTTTCACCATGCTTTCAATTTTTGCAAACTCAGGATCAATGCTTTGAGTATTTGTTTCTGCCGCCGCAAATTGAGAAGAAAGTGCAATAAGGCCTGCTAAGAGTAGTTTTTTCATTTTTAAACCTTTTAAAAAACAGTCACATAATTCCATCTATGTGTATAGGAATAAGATTAACAGATTCATCATAAATAGAAATATTTGAAAGTAAAGAGTGCTTCTGTGAAATATTTTAAGCGTTTAAAAATATCTCAGTTACTTTATATTGCATCGACAAACTTAAAATATCTTTTGCATTTGTTACTCAGTTTGTTTTAATCGCTTTTGTAATATACGAGTGAGTTCTTAAATGTTTATTAAAAGCATTAAGCGAAATTATGACAAAGTGAATCAAGATGAAAGCATTGCACATGAAGATAAAATAGATGCGCTACTAATGAAGCTTGGCGCTGAGTTTTTAGTGAGTCAAGAAGATCGGGTTTATATCTTTGAAAAAGGGGAACTTAGAGTTAAGTTTGATGCTAAACATGCACGTGATTTTTCCTTTAAAGATTATCTTTGTAAAGATATGAATAAGTTGTTTCATGGTTTTTAATTAAAAACATGATTATAACAACGAAGAAATTAGGGGGATAAAGTTCCTCCTTGTTTTTTGACTGTTGTGTGATTTAACAGCGTATATGGTTTAAAAAACCTTAAATTTCAAAATAATAATATTTTATAAAAATATAAACTGAATAAATTAGAGATATGCTATCTATGATGAATATAGATATACATAATTCATTGAGATGTATTTAAATATGATAAAAATAAGCGCCATCTTGATCCTAAGTTTCGTCTGTTCAATGACCAGTTGGGCTCAACAACCCAAGCTTGTACCTTATCCAATCCATTTAAAAAATGGCAAGCAGTTTTCATTAAATTTGCCTGCACAGTATGAAATTATTCCAGCAGCGGAAGGTCTCAAACGGGGACGCTTTTTTGCACAAGCACCTGATCACAGAATGTTTGTCACGGATATGTATGATTTAACAGATAATAAAAAAGGCACTGTGTATATATTGGATGATTGGAATGCTGAAACGGGTAAATTTGGCAAAATCATTCCTTATTTGACGGGGTTGAGAAATCCAAATTCAGTTCAGTTTTATACCGATGCTCAAGGACAGGATTGGCTTTATTTGGCGGAAACGCACCAACTGACCCGGCAAAAATTCAGCAGAGGAGAGACTCAGCCATCGAATAAGGCTGAAGTTTTAGCGACATTTCCCGATTATGGTTTGAGTTATAAATACGGTGGTTGGCATCTGACACGGACGATTGCAGTTGGTAGAAATGGAAAAATTTATGTGTCGGTTGGCTCGAGTTGTAACGCCTGTGTAGAAAAAGAAAAAGTGCGAGCCTCAGTCATCGAGATGAATCCTGATGGTTCAGAGCAACGGATGTATGCGACAGGTTTACGTAACGCAGTTGGATTAAAATGGATCGGAAAATTTCTATTTGCAACCAATCAAGGTTCCGATCATTTGGGAAGTAAAAAGCCAGATGAAACTTTTTATGCGTTAAAACGAGATGTCGATTATGGCTGGCCTGCATGTTATTCATGGCAGGGCAAAGTCTTGGCGGATTCTAAATTTAAACGTGCATCTGGCTGTAAAAATGTTCCATCGCCCTATGCTTATTTCCCTTCACATTCCTCTGCATTGGGTTTTGATTATTTTGATGACCCTCATGCCGATGCCACTATTAAAAATGCGTTTTTAGTGGCCCTGCATGGCTCTACCGACGAGGCGATTGGTCATGGCTATCAAATTGCAATGATGCGTAAAGGACAAAAACTTGAAACCTTTATGGATGGTTTTTTAGTCGGTAAAAAGTTGTATGGGCGACCTGCTGATATTTATAAGATCGATGGAAAATCATTTTATTTTTCAGATGATCGGGCAGGGGTGATTTATTATGTGAGGGAAAAAAATGAGTGATAAAAAGCCAACGTCTTTAGGCTTTGGCTGTGGGTTTGATGTTATAAAATATGATCATTAATGAGAGAAGTTTCTAACTCTTCTATTTCTATGTTTGCTGTAGAATTTCTTTTAAAATTTTTCTAAAAAGTAAGAACATAATTAACTCAATAAAATTTAAACCAAAGCCCCAAGGCAATGTTCCAGCTGTATTGAATTTTATTGACGTGTTGTAGCCTATATGTGCTTTTAGTAGATAGAAAAAAGAATCAGGAGTTGCTTCTATGTAAAAACAGAGATGGATCCGTAAATTTGAACAACTCCTATAAGTGATATTCTGCTCCTCAAATGATGTTATAAACATCAATATATGGAGTATTTTATGGCACGTAGACCAAGAAGAAATCATTCAAATGATTTTAAAGCTAAGGTAGCACTTGCTGCGATTAAAGCAGAAAAAACACTTGCTGAATTGAGTGCTGAGTTTGATGTTCATCAAAACCAAATTATTGACTGGAAAAATCAATTGATCTCAGCTTCCTCGCAAGCTTTCGATCAATCAAAAGCTCCAACAGAACCACCCATCGATCTAAAAAAACTACATGCAAAAATCGGTGAGCAGGCATTAGAAATTGATTTTTTAGAAGGTGTGTTGAAGAAACTGGGCCGCTTCAACCACAAAAGTTAATCGACGACTCACTTCAGATTTCAGTATCTAAGCAAGCTAAGCTGCTGAAAGTCTCCCGTGGTTGTTATTACTATCGCCCAAAACCTGTGAGTGCATCAGATCTGAAGCTGATGCGATGTATTGATGAATTACATATGCAATATCCTTTTGCAGGCAGTCGTATGATGCGTGATTTGTTGAATCGTCAAGGACATCATATAGGACGACGTCATACACGTACTTTAATGAAGAAAATGGGTATTCAGGCGTTATATTGCAAACCAAATTTAAGCCAGGCTAATCAAGCTCACCGTAAATATCCATATCTGCTCAAAGGATTGGCTATTCAGCGCAGTAATCAAGTGTGGTCTACGGATATAACGTATATCCCTATGGCAAAAGGCTTTGTTTATTTATGTGCTGTGATTGATTGGCATAGCCGCAAGGTACTTGCGCATAGAGTATCGATTAGTATGGAGGTGGATTTTTGTATTTCGGCTTTAAATGAAGCGATTGAAAAATATGGTCGACCTGAAATATTTAATACAGACCAAGGCAGCCAGTTTACCAGTGATGCATTTATTGATGTATTGAAATCAAATGGCATTCAAATCAGTATGGATGGTAAAGGTCGATGGGTAGATAATGTGATGGTTGAACGATTATGGCGGAGCGTTAAATATGAAGAGGTGTATCTCAAAGCTTATAGCAGTGTCACAGATGCGAAAAAGCAATTAAGTGCATATTTTGAGTTTTATAATTTGAAACGACCTCATTCGAGTCTAGACAAAATGACACCAAATGAGTTTTACTATGATCAGCTACCCCAACAAAACAAGGTGGCTTAACTAGAGCGGAATATCACTTATAAATACGCTTTTAGTTGTTCAAACAAGTGGGACCACCTCTAACCAAAAATAAGTGCAATATTTGGAATATATAAAAAATAAGGCGTACATATAAGGAAGATCAAACTAAAACTTATCCATTTTAGGGTTATTAAACCTTTAATGTTTTGTTTCCAGTAAAGATAACTGCCAGAAATTGTAATGATAAGTTGAAGAAGGAACAGTAGATAAATAATATTGTTAATTGAGAAAAGATTAAGAAAACCAATAAAATAAAATATCATTAAAACTGCTAATATTGAAAAACCACCATAGTAGAGTGCGATTAACTTATGCTTTGGGTCTTGAAATTGTGTCTGATGCATCGTTATATAGTTTATTGTTAAAATTCGGAGTGCATTTTAGTTTAAAAATAGTCAAATTAACATGATGAATTTTAAAATTTAAAACTTAGATTTATTATAAAAGAAGATAGCTAAATGTAGCTATCTTCTGAATTTATTTAAGCTGACTGCGGACGTGCCACATCGCCATTTAAAGCTTCAGGCAAATCTAAAACGGTTATAGCTAATTCAGCCAGTGCGTCTGGACGTGCCACAACCAAAGCCACATAGCCATTTTCAGTCGCAGCGCTATTCACCACTTGTACTTGTGCATGGAGCTGTTCAGCTTGTGCAGGCACAGTTCCTGTACCTTGAATTGCATGTAACCAAGCTTTTGGTTTCGCTTTAAACCAAAGTCGCGCGATCACTTCTTGGCCCAAATAACAGCCTTTGTCGTAGTGTACGCCTTCACGCTGATGTAAACGTAGCTCTTGAGGTTGAAAAACATGCTCAATCGCTTGATCTATATAGGCCTGACCCGCTTGAATGGCTTGAATTTCCCAAGCGCTAATATCTGTTGCTTCAGTTGCGAAGGTGGTTGTGTTTTCAGTTAAAGTTGGGAAAACGGCACTAACTTCTTCCAGTTTCATTTTAGAAAAAGCACCGAATTTTTTAATATGTTTGGCAAATTCTTCTGCTTGATCGGCAGTAGTCACAATCTCAAAACTTTCAGCATTCAATTTAGTGAGCCACAAACCAAAATGAATACGGCCTTTTAGGTCACAAATAGCGGTATAACGTGTTTGATTTTCTTCGAGACGTTCGACGTGTAAGGTAACTTGGCCTTGTAAAAATTTTTGTGCATCTACACCATTTAAGGTGAATTTTTGGAAGCTGAGGGAAGCGCCAGTCATAAGATCGCCTATGCAAAATACTAAAAATATATGGACTGAAATATAGCACATAGTCAGACCGAGCTGATGGCCTCAGCTAGGGAAAATGCATGCAGTAAAAGAAGAAAACGCCACCTCAAAACTGTGGCAGCGTGTGATGGCAAAGCGAGCAAGGCCGACATCAAAATGGTGGATTGAACTGTAGTGTTGCAATTGGTATTGGGCGGAAAAAGCAAGATACCTAAAGGGAGAGGAGAATATTCAGCAGTTTAAGTCGCTTTCTGCGATGGCTTAATCCCTAAATAAGGAGGTTAGGCGAAAAAAAGTCAACCTAAGCAACTGGAGTTGGTCATTAAAAATGGATATTTCCAGTAAAATTGAAGTATGAACGTCTGCTTTCGCCTAGATATAAGACTAAAGAAGGGGTTTGAAATTGCCTGATTTTTGGGCAAAAACATGATTTAGAGTAAATATACAAAAACAAATGTAACCAAATGTTTCTAAAACACCTGTTTTTTATGTTAAGTTTATGAAAAATATAAGATTTGGGAAATGGGGTTTTGACAGTGTAGTATGCCTAGCGACATAAGACGAAAACGTCAAAAAATAAGCTGCAAAAAAATGTATGAGGGCAGGAAGGCATGAACAACAACTACCGTAAACCGCTGCAAGGTACCCAGCTAGAATACTTCGATGTGCGTCAAGCCGTGGAAGACATTCAGCCAGGCGCATACGCAAAATTACCATATACATCAAAGGTACTGGCAGAGCAGCTGGTACGTAAATGTGATCCTGCGATTTTAGAGCAGTCTTTAAAAGAATTAATTTTCCGTAAACAAGACCATGATTTTCCTTGGTATCCAGCACGTGTGGTGTGTCATGACATTTTAGGTCAAACGGCACTGGTTGACCTTGCAGGCTTACGTGATGCCATTGCTGACCAAGGCGGCGACCCATCTAAAGTGAACCCAGTTGTGCCAACACAGCTGATTGTCGATCACTCTTTAGCTGTAGAGTTTGGCGGTTTTGACCCAGACGCGTTTGAAAAAAACCGTGCGATTGAAGACCGTCGTAACGAAGACCGTTTCCACTTTATTGAATGGACCAAAACAGCTTTTGAAAATGTGGATGTGATCCCTGCGGGTAACGGCATCATGCACCAAATCAACTTGGAGAAAATGTCTCCAGTGATTCAAAACCGTGGTGGCTTGGCTTTCCCTGATACTTGCGTAGGTACAGATTCACATACACCACATACCGATGCGCTTGGCGTAATTTCGATTGGTGTGGGCGGTTTAGAAGCTGAAAACGTAATGCTCGGCCGTGCATCTTGGATGCGTCTGCCAGACATCATTGGTGTTGAGTTTGTCGGTCAGCGTCAAGCTGGTATTACAGCAACTGATATCGTATTGGCTTTAACTGAGTTCTTACGTAAAGAACGTGTAGTTGGTGCGTATTTAGAATTCTTCGGTGAAGGCGCGGACAGCATGTCTGTAGGCGATCGTGCGACGATCTCGAACATGACACCTGAATATGGCGCAACGGCTGCCATGTTCTATATCGACCAAAACACCATTGATTATTTAACGCTGACAGGCCGTGAAGCAGAGCAAGTTCAACTTGTGGAAAAATATGCCAAAGAAATTGGTCTTTGGGCATCTGATATGACTCAAGCGGAATACCCGCGTGTACTGCGTTTCGACCTTTCAACTGTAACGCGTAATATTGCAGGCCCATCAAACCCACATGCACGTGTATCAACAAGTGATTTGAAAGCAAAAGGCATTGCAGGCAACTTAGAAGCAGCGCGTGCGCAAGAAGCGGAAGGTTTAATTCCAGATGGCGCCGTGATTATTGCAGCCATTACTTCATGTACCAATACTTCTAACCCACGTAATACCGTTGCAGCAGGCTTGCTTGCACGTAAGGCGAATGAACTGGGCCTAGTACGTAAACCTTGGGTGAAATCATCTTTCGCACCGGGTTCTAAAGCAGCGGCTTTATACCTTGAAGAAGCGGGTGTATTGGGTGATTTAGAAAAACTCGGTTTTGGTATCGTAGCCTATGCATGTACTACGTGTAACGGTATGTCAGGTGCTTTAGACCCTGTGATTCAGCAAGAAATCATTGACCGTGACTTGTACGCCACTGCGGTACTCTCAGGTAACCGTAATTTCGATGGTCGTATCCATCCATACGCAAAACAAGCGTTCTTGGCTTCACCTCCTTTAGTCGTGGCGTATGCCATTGCAGGTACAATCCGTTTTGATATTGAAACCGATTCATTGGGCAATGACAAAGACGGTAACCCAATTTACTTAAAAGACATTTGGCCGTCAGATGCTGAAATTGATGCATTGGTAAAAGAAGCTGTTAAGCCTGAGCAGTTCAAAAAAATCTACATTCCAATGTTTGATTTGGGTGTGAATGAGAAAGCAGCTAGCCCGTTATATGACTGGCGTCCGCAAAGTACCTATATCCGCCGTCCGCCGTATTGGGAAGGGGCACTGGCTGCACCGCGTACATTAGCGAATATGCGTCCGCTTGCAATCTTGGGTGATAACATCACCACAGACCATTTATCTCCATCGAATGCGATCGTTCTAGATTCGGCTTCAGGTGAATACTTGAAGAAAATGGGCGTACCTGAGGAAGACTTTAACTCATACGCAACGCACCGCGGTGACCACTTAACCACACAGCGCGCAACTTTTGCCAACCCTAAATTGTTTAATGAAATGGTGGTTCGCTCTGACGGTACGATCAAGCAGGGTTCTAAGGCGCGTGTAGAGCCTGAAGGCGAAGTGATGCGTATGTGGGAAGCGATTGAAACTTATATGAATCGTAAGCAACCGCTGATCATTATTGCAGGTAAAGACTATGGTCAGGGTTCTAGCCGTGACTGGGCTGCTAAAGGTGTGCGCCTTGCAGGTGTGGAAGTGATTGTAGCGGAAGGTTTTGAGCGTATTCACCGTACTAACCTTGTGGGTATGGGCGTGCTGCCACTTGAGTTTAAAGCGGGTACAGACCGTAAAACTTTGAAGTTAGATGGTACTGAGTTGTATAGCGTGATTGGTAATATTGCGCCTCGTTCGACTTTAACATTGGTGGTTGAGCGTTCAACGGCTGATGGTAAAGAAGAGATTGTTAAAGTGCCTGTAACTTGCCGTTTGGATACTGAAGAAGAAGTATCTGTGTATGAAGCGGGTGGTGTGTTGCAACGCTTTGCACAGGACTTTTTAGAAGGAAATGTGGCTTAAGATTTTGAGCTGAAATAATTGATTTTGTTGAAAAAAGACCCTACATTTATGTGGGGTTTTTATTCGAGAAAAAAATGAGTAATAGAATTATAAATGGTGATTTTGAATTTTTATCTAATTTATTTGATAAGTTTTTTACACAAAAGATTATCCGAGATCGCTTAAATTTAATTGAAAAAACAAACATTACTGGTTGGGAAGTATGGCTACAAATAGAGCTGTCTTTTTTTCTTAATAAACAAGAAAATGTGATGGAGTGGGTTAGGGAAATACCTTGTTCAATAGATAAGCGAGTAGAGAAATTAAAAGATAAAGGCATAATTGATTTTTGGTTAAAAGAAAGAAATAAATCAACTGAAACAATGATAGCAATAGAGCTAAAGCAAGCTAAATCAGCAAAAAGCTGTATTACTGCAATGATGAAAGATTTAAATAAATTTCATTCTTTGAAGCCAAGTGAGCACAATTATATTCGTACATTTTGGTGTGTAGGCGTACATCATGCAATAGAAAAAGAAAAATGTTTAAAGATTATAAATGAACATAAAATAGGATATGAATTTAATCAAAAGCATCTCTTGTGTAGGCGAATAAAGAGAACTAATTTTAGTTTTACTATTCTGTAGTTCATTTTGTTATGGTTTATTAAATATATATGTATAAATAAGTGGCATCGCAATGCTTTGCACAGAATTTCTTATGTGGGAATAAATGTAGCTTAAGTTTTATAGAATTTAATTTTGATAAAAGACTCTATTTAGAATAGGGCTTTGTCTTCACATGTTTTTAAAATATTGATAAAATATACCTAATATAATTAATAACATATGTAATTTTATGGTCGATCCTATAGTTTTAGCAGAGCCTGCAATCAATATTTTTGAAAAAATTTTTAATCCATTAAAGCAATTTGCAGAGTATCAATTAGATAAGGTTAACTTTCAGTCATTATCTTTAGAGGCTCATAATAAGCTGGCTGATTTAGCTCAAGTCCGAACTATTAATGAATTTGATAAATCTGTTTCTTTATATGATTTTTATGTTCCACCTCAAGTCACTGATTTAGAATCAAATAATGTGTTTATGGTTGATGAATTAAGTGACTTTGCTAGTCCCAAAAAGGTATTGATTTCTGGGATTGTAGGGCAAGGTAAATCCATTCTGATGAGAAATTTGGCGATACAAGAATCTTTTAAAGGTGAAAAATTCCCTATATTTATAGAATTAAGAGATTTACAAGAAAATGAAAACTTAGAAAAATTCGTACATAATAATATAAGTTATATAATCGGATTGGATAATCATAAACTTTATAATTATTTACTTAATAATGGTAAGGTTATTTTATTTTTTGATGGATTTGATGAAGTTAAGACAAATGAAATGGGAAGGATTGTTAAAGAATTTGAAAGACTTGAGAAGAAATTTCCAAAATTAGATTTTATAGTGTCCTCAAGACCTGAAGAAACAATTGATAAAAGTACAATATTTAGTAAATTTATGATTAATAAGCTTACTCTTGAAGGGCAGGTTAAGATAATTGAAAAGCTTACCAATGAAGATTTTTTAAAAATAAATTTAATAACTAATTTGAAGAAATCTAACAAGGATATCCAAGGGGTATTAGTTACACCTTTAATGGTTAATTTTTATTTTTATTTATACAAAACTGAACAAATAACTGGTACAGACATTACCTTATTTTACAATCAATTGTTTGATTTAACATTAAGAAAACATGATGGCACTAAGTTAATATACAATAGAGACTATGTAACAGGATTAAAGCCAAATGAATTACAATCTGTTTTTGAGTGTATTTGTTTTTTAAGTTGTAAACAAAAAACTTTCTTTTTTAGTGAATATAATTTTAGAGAAACTGTTGAAAAAGCAATTAAATTTGAAAAATTAAAATGTTCTGTGAATGATTTAATTCGAGATTTAACTACAGGGATATGTTTCATTTGTAGAGAGGGGCAAACGTATGCATTTTTGCATACGAGTATTCCAGAATTTTTTGGTGCAAAATTTATCGTAAGAAATATTAATTTATCAGGCTTGATGGATGAGGTTATTAATAATTATCAAGATTATATTAATCTAGTGGATTATATGGAGGTTATTGATGAAAAATTATTTTTATTAAATTTCTTAAAACCTTTATTGGATGATAATATAGATTATTTTAAATCTAAAAAAGTTTTAGATAATATTTATATATCATCAAAGTTTTATGATAAAAATAAAAGAAGTGGTAATGTTGTAAGGGTTTTAACCTTGTTTGATACAAATATTCATACTTATATTGCATTTGATTTTAAAGAATTTATTAAACCATCAATGCGGGAAGATATTAAAAAGAGATTTAAAAGAGGAAAAAAAACTAATTATCAATTTTTTTGGACACCAAGACGAAAATCTTCTGGAAATATAGATGAAATTGAGCAGAGTGAAAATTATTTTTTACATGAAAGGTTGGATAATATACCAGAAACAACAACCGCAACGACTAGAAAAGAAATTTTAAATAGAATAAAAAATGAAGAGTTTAAGGCAATCACTGAAAATTATTCACAACGATCTGAAAGTATTGAGAAAGCATTAAAAATATATATTTTACGTCTAGAAGAATGGAGTAATAAAATTATGAAATTTCAAGATATTAATATTGATGATCTATTCTCTTAGTTACGTATAGGATGATGTATGTAATGTTTTATAATTGGTATTTCTTGCAAAAATGACACCATTATTTTTAAAAATAGACAATAGACATCGCCAAAAAAAAGACTATACTTTGTTCACCATTTCTAAAAACACATGGAGAACAAAAATGGTAATTGCAGGCTCTAAACCAGGAACTGGCTTCTATTTTTGTGTTCAATGCGGCCACCGCACCTACTTAGAAATTGGTACTGATCGTCTACCACCTTGTACCAAATGTCTGGGCACCGAATACAACGATAAGGTTGCCTAAGCACAGCACATTAAAACAGCCAATCCTGTTTTAAAATAAAAGCCCTATTACAGCATAGGGCTTTTTTGTTCGCTCAAAAAAAGTAAAAATAAAAAACAGACCGCCAAAACAGGACACACAGCATGGAAACACTACTCGGCCTTTGCATAGGCATAGGACTTAGCGCAGCCTGCGGATTTCGCGTATTTGTACCATTACTGGTCATGAGCCTAGCTGCCATTATGGGCTGGTTTGAGCCCATGAAAGGCTTCGAATGGCTGGCCATGCCATCGGTATGTATTGCCTTGGGTTTTGCCACACTCTGTGAAATAGGTGCGTATTACATTCCGTGGGTAGACAACATGCTCGACACCATTGCCACACCAGCAGCCATGGTCGCAGGCACACTTACCACAATGGCAGTCAGCTCAGGTGAAATGTCCCAATTTGCCAGCTGGGCAGCAGCCATTATTGTTGGAGGCGGTACAGCCACAGCCGTGCAGATGAGTACAGTTGCCGCACGGGGCGTATCCACAGCCACCACAGGTGGTATAGCCAACCCAGTATTATCTACAGGTGAGTGGATAGGCGCATTTGTACTGTCGATCTTGGCCTTTTTAGTGCCTGTATTGGTGGTGGTATTGGGCATTGTGGCTATGATTTGGTTTGTACGTTGGATTAAAGCCAAAAAAAATGCAGTGAGATCCGACATGGTTTAACTGTTGTGCATCAGCCTTAAAAATAAAAGTAGAGTTTAAATCTAGCAACTTAATTGATTTTTATCATTTAAAAACGATTGATTTTTACCCATAAAAGGCATAATTTTATTATGGAATTAAAACCATAAAGTTTTTATGGTTTTATTCGAGCTTGAACGATTAAAACAAAATGAAGGGGGAGCTGTGAATGATAAAATTTATTGTAGATGAGCAACCTACAGAAAAAGGTGTGCACTTAATACATAATGGGGATATTGGCTGTGAGGCATTACCAAAATACGATGACCAAATATTAATCGGCTATTTTGCCGATTTTGAGCTGGCTTATAAACGTGCCAGAATGAACTGGCCCAGAGAAAAAGTAGAAGGCTGTGCCTGCTGTAAGCCTTAACCGATCAAAGCTTTTTGGCTGTTTCATCGCGTGTATGTTGCCACACTGCGCAGCCTAAATATAAAACTCTACCTTCGGGTGGAGTTTTTTTTCGCGCCTAAAAAGTAATTTGAGTTTGGATGATCAAGTGAGGCGCAGATCAGCCAAAGTAGGGGCGTAAAAGGCTTGTGATTATCATTATGCAGTAGTGTAAATGGTGTTAAACGTTGGAGCGTACGCAAACATCTATGTACATGGCCTAAATATTGCTAAATCAACCTGAGCATCACATGAATGATGCAATGCAGATACTGTGCTTGCCATAAATGCACAATCACCATGCAAAATTTTCATATCAACCCATTCAATGTAAGGAAAGCGTGCATGCATACTCTAGCAGCAACAGATGTTGGCCATAAACTACCTAAAAAAGCGCATGCGTATGCGGCGTGGCCTTTGGTCCTCATTATATTTGGTGGGGCAATTGGCTTGCTATATGGCGCTTTGGCTTATGTAATCAACATTAAAGTATATGGATCTGAGTTAAGTAAATTAAATAAAATCTTAGCCAATTTGCTCTGTGGCATGTCGGCATTAAGTGCGTGGTGGTTTACAGCACAGTGGGTACAAAGCTATTTTTAAATATGATCTCTTTTAACAATTATATCGCGGGGGCTGGATTGTGAAAACTCTTCGCTCAGATGACATAAAGAACGATGAAAATATCTCTAAAAAGCGTGTCTATGGGAAAATATTTTATAAATTTTAAAAATATGAAAAATATTTCTGAAAATAACTTAAATGAGTAAAACTTCGGAAATTAATCCCTAAGTCATTTCGCTACTATAGATCGCAAGGGTGTGATAGAGATCGAAAAGAGCAGCATGCTGTGAGGGCGCACGACGCGAGAGCAGTACTTACCCAAAAGGTCTCGATTCGGCTTAGGACGCTATAGACCAAGAGTTTATAGGCTATAAGATTATGACTTACAAAGTGATAATAGTTGAAGTAAACCAACCGTTTTCTCTGACACCACCCTAAAAAATTCTGACAAATAATGCATACATTAAATAAAAAGAACTAAAAATCAAAACAGATAAAAACTAAAATAGATAAACCCCAGATTAAATGCCGAACATCCTCCCCACAAGCAAAATTGCACGTATCTATTCAGCTCAAGCTATATCAAGATTATTCCAGAATTCATTCTATACATACATGGAGTGGCTGTATGGAATTGAAAATGCTGAATAGCCAATAGCATTGATATATTTGTTAAAGATTGAACTATTTTTTAGAATTTTATAGTTTCGTTCCATACATTGCGTCAAAATAATCGACGGGTAAAAATATAAAAAACATTGGCATGAATGTGCTTATGGACGATTGATGCGTACTAGGGGCGTGTATATGAACGCAAAAAATGAAACCTTTCCTTGTTTAGTGTGCCAAAAAAAATTCAGTTCGCATTTTTTAGTTCCAATGGGTACGGTCAGAGAAAGCATTACGCAAGAAATTAGCCAAGACTTTCCAGAGTGGAAACCACAGGACTACATTTGCTTAAGTGACTTAACGCGCTACCGTGTGCAGTATGTACAATCGCTTTTACAGTCCGAGCAAGGTGAAGTCTCGGACTTAGAAGTTGAAGTGTTGCATAGCATGCAACAACATGAGCTGATTAGTAAAAATGTAGAAACCACCTTAGAACAGCAGTGGACTTTGGGCGACCGACTCGCAGACAAAATTGCGACTTTTGGTGGTAGTTGGACTTTTTTAATCTGCTTTACGCTGTTTTTAATTGTTTGGATTGCGGTCAATAGCATCATTATGGTGAAACACCCGATCGACCCTTATCCTTTTATCTTGTTAAATTTACTCTTGTCCTGCGTGGCCGCCATGCAAGCGCCAATTATTATGATGAGCCAGAACCGACAAGAAGCCAAAGACCGACAGCGCTCAGAAAATGATTATCAAGTGAACTTAAAGGCAGAACTTGAAATCCGACATTTGCATGAAAAAGTTGACCATTTGCTTTTACATCAGTGGGATCGACTTACTAAAATTCAGCAGGTACAACTTGATTTACTCGAAGAGATGAATAAGCAGCGCCATCAATAAGGTGCTTTATCTTGTGTCGTCAATTGCGATTCAATCTTCATAGGAAAATTGCGTAGCTTTGGTTTTCCATTCATCGCCTTAAAATATACGATGAATGGAAACAAGGGTTTAGCCGTTGGTCGGCATAAAATTTAAGCTTTAACATGCTTTAAATTAAAACTGTGAGATAGATCATTATTTAATCAAAATTTAACTTTAAGCTTTTAACTTTTGATTTAAAAACATGATCATCCAGTCGATATTTAATCCCTTAAAATAATTATAGGTTTCTTGCTAGGGGGATTATTGCAATGGCTCAGTTTGATATTGAAATACGGCATCCACACCATGCTTCAGACAACGAATTAGAATTGGTACATGTCAAAAGTATTGCGGAAGTATCAACAGCATTTGATGCGATGCATTGGTTTAATTTGCAATTATTGTTGCTTCAGCTACAGGGGCGACAGGCTTATTTTATGGTGACCAATCCCGATTCGAGCCAGTCCATTAAAATTAGCTTAAATGAATTATCGACGTCTGATACCTTAGAGTTTGTTTTACAAAGCGACATCGAAGTCATTTCAGAACAACGTGAAGTCTTTGGTTTATTTAAGCGTAAAACCAAAGATTATGTTGAGTTTAAACAGCTCAATTTAAGAAAAGCTCATGAATATTTGGATCGTTTTTTAAATGGCCAGTTGGATGCACTCAAACAACAGTATCTACGTGGCGATACTGAAGTGGCGTGTAGCTCATAAAGTGGTTTAGCCTGTTGTATTGAACCTCTCTAGCGAAGAGATCGTGAAATAAAAATAGATTTTTTAATGCTTATTTGCGATCTTGAATGCGTATTTTTGTTGGGTTTGAAAATTATTTTAATATTTTTGCGAATGGGTGAGAAAAAATTCCAAAATAGATAAAAATGAGTCTGTAGTAGGGAAACAATCCCGCCTGCTTTTTTCTAAACTTTATCTCAAGGGTGTGATAGAGATCGAAAAGAGCAGTATGCTGTGAGGGCGCACGACGCGAGAGCAGTACTTACCCACAAGGTCTCGATTCGGCTTAGGACGCTATAGACCAAGAGTTTATAGGCTATAAGATTATGACTTACAAAGTGATAATAGTTGAAGTAAACCAACCGTTTTCTCTGACACCACCCTCAAAGTTCAAGTGATCACCCAATAAAAATGAACAATTAAAAAAAACTACGCCAAATACAACCAGCAAAAAAGCATTTCAATAGAAAATAAATTTCAAAGCAACCCAATCCACTCGAAAATATCTTCCAATTTGTGTGTTAATAGACATGACTTACACGTGGCTAAGAACGTTTAATGTCAGATGGATAACTCATCTCTGAGTCGTATTTTTGTACACAGTAATTGCAAATGTGGCAAATGCATTTTGCGAGCTGAACCGTTGGCAGATGATTGACACACCGCAGTGCAGTTGATATTTTGCGCCCGAACCTGCTCCAAATGCTGTAGCCTCATGCCTGCTGACGAAAAATTTGTATATATGCCTCCCCAAGGACCACTTCAGATTATTTATGAAGATGATGATTTGGTGATTATTGATAAACCTGCGGAATTATTGTCTGTGCCAGGTCGTCTACCTGAGCATCATGACAGCGCTTATTTGCGCGTACTGGCTTTATACCCAAATGCCAAAATTACCCACCGTTTAGATATGGCGACATCAGGCATTTTAATGTTTGCCAAACATCGCGATGCAGAAGTTGCGGTAAGTAAAATGTTTCAAGCACGCACGGTAAAGAAAAACTATATCGCTTTGGTGCAGGGCGAGCTCAAAGGTGAGGGTAGTATTAATGAGCCATTAATTACTGACTGGGAAAATCGACCGCGTCAAATGGTGCATTATGAACTGGGTAAGCCTGCACAGACCTTATATAAAGCTTTAGATTATGATGCCAGCCAAGATATCAGCCGTGTACTGCTCACACCGATTACAGGGCGTTCCCATCAGTTACGTGTGCATTTAATGAGTATTGGGCATCCTATTACGGGCGATCGACTGTATCATCCTAATCCAGATTGGAGTCCACTCAATCGTATGGCATTACACGCGAGTTATTTGGCTTTTAAGCAACCTTTGAGTGGCGAACATTTGGAAATTCAAGGTGTTGTGCCTTTTTAAATGCGTGTCTAGCCATCACAATTTTTTTATAAAAGTAAGTATTGGTACAAAGTGTGCATTAAATATTAGCCTAAGTAAGCAGTTGTGGCTGAGAATATGTTGTCAAGGCAAAGGTGAGGCATTGTTTTGTAAATAAATCGCCAAATTGCAATAAAAATCGGCTACTTTATATCGAGAACCAATGACAATCATAAAAGGATTCGAATATGTCACGCGATTACGAACAATACCCAGATGATGACAATGGCAATGTGCTATGGCAAATGCATGAAGATGGTGATGACTTGACGGAAGCGCATGAAATTGAATATTCAATTGCGTTTACCAGTGAAGAAAAAGCTGATCAGTGTGCGATTTATTTGCTAAAAGAAGAACAAAAAATCAGTTTATTTGAGGATGAAGATACCAATGAATGGGTAATTACCATTTATGTGTATATGGAACCTGAATATGCCGACATTGTCGATTTGGAAGAATGGTTTAGCAAAATTGCCGTGCAATTTGAGGGTGAGTATGACGGCTGGGGCTGTATGGCCTATATTTATGATGATGAAGACTTTGATCCAGAAGAAGAACTCAACAGCCAATAACCGTGCAAATTTAAAAAAGGGCCTAGTCTTATTCGATTAGGCTTTTTTATTTGGCTGTAGAAGCATTTGAACACTGTCAAATATTGTTCGTGTATTTAAATTAACATCATGAATATCGGTCTATGTTATGGACATCGTAAAGCTCCTAAAGGAGGCTACACTCGAAGCGGACTTGATTTGATCTATTGAACGCGTTATATGTGTCAATCAGAAAAAAAGCGAAACAATAAATACAGATCGCAGAGTATTGGAACAATACAAAAATAATAAGGAGTATGCACATGAGTCATAAAGTTCACCTACAACGTATATTTACAGCACCACCTGAGCGCGTATTTCGTGCATTTACAGATCCTAATGCCTTAGTAAAGTGGATGGCCCCTCATGGTTTTATTGCAAAGGTTGAACACGCAGAGGTGCGCACGGGGGGCAGTTACCGCATGTCATTTACCAACTTTTCAACGGGAACCAGCCATGCTTTTCATGGTCGTTATCATGAGGTGATTGAAAACCAGTTGCTACGTTATAGCGATATATTTGATGCGGAAGAACTGGCGGGTGAAATTGAAGTAATTGTGCAATTAAAAGAAGTGTCTGTGGGTACAGAAGTTACGATAGTGCAACAGGGACTTCCAGATGTGATTCCACCCGATGCATGCCATTTAGGCTGGCAGGAGTCTTTACAGTTACTGTCTTTTTTAGTGAATCCATCTATTCCAGACCAATAATTTTGACCTGCTTTGCGACGCTGTTAAATAGGTGATTTGCTTCGCCAAGCGTATTGATAGATCAGATCTAGCGAATGAAATTTTGTACTGAGTTCTCGTATTTTTAAATGAGCTAAATAACCATAGTTTTTGTATGTCTTTCTAGCTTCCTGTTATAGTGGCTTTTTTTTGGCATGTATTGTGCCGTTTTTTTGTGTTTGATCCACATTTGAGGTTGTTATGACTTTACCCCATTGCCCAAAATGCCAATCTGAATATACCTATGAAGATGGTGACTTATTGATTTGCCCAGAGTGCTCACATGAATGGCGTGCAGGTGAACAAGACCTGAGCGAACAAGAGGTCGTTATTAAAGATGCTAATGGCAATGTTTTAGCCGATGGCGATGCTGTAACCGTGATTAAAGATCTTAAAATTAAAGGCTCATCATCTGTAGTTAAAGTGGGGACAAAAGTAAAAAGTATTCGATTACTACCTGATGCATCTGATGGTCACGACATTGACTGTAAAGTGGATGGAATTGGTGCGATTAAACTGAAATCTGAATATGTCAAAAAAGTTTAAATACCTTAGGGTTTGATATTGACCAGATATTAATCAGCTATCCCCCATACGTTGCAACTTGTAGCTTTTGAAGAGGCAAAAAGTATGCGTCGTATTTGGGGATCAGGCATAATTTGTTTTTACTTCGTTGGGAAACCACACCATGCCTCATATTCATGTTGAATATTCTAACAATATTAAAAATATTGATGCCAAGCTGGTACTCAAAACCTTAAACCATACTCTTTTTGCAACGGGTCATGTGAGCTCGGCTTTAGACATTAAAAGCCGTGCAGTATGTCAACAGGATTGGTTGATTGGATTAGAGCCAGATGAGACGCAGGCTTATGTGCATCTTAAATTGTCATTACTGAGTGGCAGAAGTTTAGAAACCCAAGCTGAAATTTCTGAGCAACTCTTACAAGCCTTGCAACAGGTTCTACCTGCTCAGTCAGGTATGACGGTACAAATGTGCGTTGAAGTGTTAGAAATGACGAAAACCACCTACAGTAAGCAACTGGTTCAAGCCTAAATTCAAATAGCGCTTTTCAGCGCTATTTTTAATGATGTCATACGCACTTCTATTTTTAAAAAAATCAGCAATTTTTTTAGTTTATGGCATTTATTTAGCGTTTTAAATAAGGTATGTTGATTAAAATATGTTCTAAAAATAGTTAAGAATAACAAGAGGTGTGGTATGGCTGGTTGGTATGAAATATCGCTTGCAAGTGATGGTCAATTTCGCTTTGTACTGAAAGCAGGAAATGGCGAACCCATTTTGACGAGTGAATTGTATAAAGCAAAAGCATCGGCACACAACGGCATTGAGTCTGTGCAAAAAAACTGTACCGATGATCAGCGTTATGATCGATTAGAAGCTAAAAATGGGAAACCATATTTCAATTTAAAAGCCGCCAATCATCAAATTATTGGTACGAGTCAATTTTATGCCAGTGAGCAATCGCGTGAAAAGGGCATTGAATCGGTCAAAACCAATGGGGTTTCAACCGTCATTAAAGATATAACGACCTAAAGCTATACGCTGTCATCAGAGTCTTAAATCTTTCATCATGATGAATTGATGCACAGCGTAATGGCATCGAATGATGATGAGTTGAAAATGATGTAAAGCAAAAAATATAAAAGTACCTAGGTGAACTAACCTAGGTCTTTTTTGTATGGAATGAATATAGGCACGATGAAGGTATTGAAATACAGTTTTTTTGTGGGGCTAGGCTTAGCCATACTGACTTATGTGATTTCGCCCTATTGGGTGTTGCATCGTATTCAGCAAGCCTATGAACAAAATCAGGCAAATAAAATTTCCCAATACATTGATTACGATGCAGTTAAAATTAGTTTAAAACCCCAGTTAGAACAACGTTTTCAGCACTATACAGGAGGTGAGTCATTACCCCCAAGCCTACAAAAATGGCAAGTTAAACTGAGTCAGAAGTTTTCAGACTATGCAGTCGATATGGTGCTTAATCCACAGACATTGATGCTGTTAATGCAAGGGAAAAACTTATCTGAGTTGATTCAAAAAGAGGATTTATTGGGTGCAAAATCTGTGTTAGGTTCTGTGCAGAATGTATGGCAGGAAGCACAGCCCATAAGTGATACAGAGACACAAGGTCTACAGCTGACAGCCGATGACGATCTTGTGCAAGCTTCTCATGCTGTTGAGCAAGCGCGCAGTCGACCACAGGCACACTATACGAGTTGGAATCGCTTTGAAGTGATCGTGCCACACGAGGCAAAATCAAATACGCATGTAGAACAAAACACTCGATTTATGATGCAACGCCGTGGGCTTAGCTGGAAAATAACCGCAGTACAACTGCCTTAAATTTAAATTGAGAGCCTTAGGGTAAAAGCCAAAAGGTAGCGCAATTCACAGGACAATAAAGAATGAGTTATCCAGTCAAAATTCATGGAGAGCAACAGGCTGGATTAGAAATACAAGAATTTTTATCCGCTTGGGATAATGTGGTGTGTCAGTTGGATATTCAGAAAATCGTGGGCTATTGCGTTGCAGATGTTTGTTTCTTTGATACCAGTAGCCAGACATCTGGAATATTAGCCTATCAGGCTTTATGGCAACGTTATAGCAGTGTGTTCCAAGCCAATGTTCGGGTTTATCGTCGAGATGTACTCATTCACGCCACTGAAAGTATGGGTTTTATTAGTTGTTATTCTAAAGTTGACCGAGATGATGGTGTTGAAACGCCTAAAATTCCTTGGTGTCGTTCTACATTGGCTGTACGAAAAACTGCGCAAGGCTGGAAAATTCAGCATCAACATATTTCCTTGCCTGTGGATTTTGCTACTCAGCAGGCCATCCCTTTGTATTTCTAATATATATCTGCTTATTTTTCTAATGGCATCATGGGATTAAAGCCAGCATGATGAGCAAGCCATAAAAAGCTTTAAATCACATTAACTTGTGCCTTAACGTTGCAAATCATTACATGATTATCATACGCAGTGTTTGATGTTCAGCCTAAATTAACAATAAGAATTCATGGTTCAGGACGAAGACAATGGATCATAAAAACAAAAATAGCACCAACGCACCGTATCAGCCACTGCCGAAAAATGACAAGACTGTGGATGGGATAAATTCCCCCGTTGCAACAGTTCCTGCTAGCTTGCAAAAAATCATCAGCATCACAGCAGGTTTTATTATTAGTGCTTTGGTCATTGCTGCCTTGTATTGGGGGAAAGATATTCTTATTCCTTTGGCCTTGGCGATTTTGCTGGCATTTTTAGTGGATCCCTTAGTCATGCGACTAAGAAAAAGAGGCCTGCCTCAATGGTTATCCATTGCATTGGTGGTGACTTTGGTTTTGGGTGTGCTGTCAGGTGCCGCGACATATTTGGGGTATCAACTGGGGCAATTAAGTCAGGAATTGCCACAATATCATGGCACTATACAAAAAAAACTAAACTCAGTACGGCAGTATTCTCAAGGTCCTAGCGTGTGGGATGGGGCTAAAAATACTTTAGATACTATTGAAGGCTCTATTGATAAAACCATTCCTGAAGAGCCTGATCCAAGTGTGCAAAAAGTCAAAGTGGTTGGGCAGGAGCAAAGTACAGCAGAAGCCGCGCTGGAGTGGAGCGATCGGGTACTGAATCCATTGGCAACCGCGGGTATTGTGTTTTTATTCGTAATTCTAATTTTAATTAATCGTAAAGATTTACATGACCGTTTTTTAAAAATGTTGGGTGGTAATTTAAATATAGGAACCGATGCGCTTGATGAAACAGCGAATAGAATCGGAACTTATTTAAGGATGCAGCTCACGGTCAATTTAACCTACGGCATTCCAATGGCGGCAGGGCTATGGTTTATTGGGGTGCCTGCGGCCATTATGTGGGGCATGGTGGCTGTGGTCATGCGCTTTGTTCCTTATGTTGGTCCAATGATTTCTGCAGTTTTCCCCATTACCTTAGCCTTTGCTGTAGATCCAGGCTGGAATATGGTGCTATGGACGATCGGCTTAATTTTGCTGTTAGAACTGATCAGTAATAATATTATTGAGCCATGGCTATATGGTGAAAGTACTGGGCTATCGACGCTGGCAATTATTTTGGCAGCCACCTTTTGGACCACCTTATGGGGGCCAATTGGTTTAATTTTATCTACACCATTGACGGCCTGTTTGTTGGTTTTGTCTAACTACGTACCTGCATTAAGTTTTTTAAAAATTTTGTTGGGCAGTGAGCCAGCTTTGGCCCCCTATGAACGTTTTTATCAACGCTTGGTGGCAGATGATGTGCAAGATGCTATGGATGTGGCTAATGGTTATATTCAAGATCAATTACCCAAAAAGGCGACGCCAGAACAGCGCGTACGTCGGATATATCAATTTTATGATCAAGTGGCGATTCCAGCGATTCGAATTTTTTCGAGAGGCCATAATACAGAGGCCAGTGCAGAGCATCGTTTACGCTTACATTTAGGCTTAAAACGTTTTAATCATCATTTTCAACAAACTTATAGCCTTGCAAATGTCAATGCAAATGCGTTGGCTGAGGTCTGGTGTGCTGGGGCGCGCTGGGAAGTGGATGTACAAGTGTCAGAGATGCTGGCGCATAGTTTGAATTTAAGAGAAATTCCTGCTCAGGCATATACTGAGGTTCTCATTCAGGGGCAATCAGAAGCATTGCTCGCATTAAATAGCACCGTGCAGATTATCTGTATTTCAATTTTTCATACCGCGCCAGAAGCACAAGTGCGACTATTGAGCCATCGTATTCGAGAGTATTACCCAGATACAAAGCTCATTTTCGCTTTGTGGAGTTGTGATGATGTACAGCAATTAGATCAGATCAAAGCTCAGTTTGATGCAGATGCTGTGGTCAATAACATGAATGATGTATTGCTCAGTATTGATGCTTTAAGGTTACGCCAAGGTGAAAAATGGCTAGATGAGTCTGACCTAGAACTTGAGGAAAAACGTGTAAAAGCTTTGGATGAGCTGGGTGTTTTTGATGCGCAGAATCTGAGTATTTATACCCAGTATATAGAGGAGGCAAGACAAGCCTTTGATGTGAAATATGCCCAAATTTCATGGGTTAAACAGGACTGGGTGTATACGCCTGCTAGTCCACTGGCTCAGGATGTAGATGACCCAATGAAAGCACGGCAATCTAAACATGATTCAATTTGCAGTCATTTGGTCTATCAAAATGAAAGTTTGATTATTGAAGATTTACAGCGGGATCCGCGTTTTGCACATTTGCCTGAACTATTGCATAACCGGATTCGATTTTATGCAGGTGTGGTCTTACGTAACCGTGAAGGCATTGCTTTGGGGAGTTTTTGTATATTGGATCGGCAACCGAAAAAACTTAGTGAAGATGATATGAGCTTATTAAAAGGTTTGGCCAATGATTTAATTAAAGTATTGAGTGATGAACGTACACGGGTCAAAAAAATACAGGAATTAGATAATTTAACGGATGTGCCTTAAGCGTAGCTGTGCTGTGTAGTCAATGCTTTGGGCTGGTATTTCATAAAAAACGGTTTTAACATGCTGTTAGGATAAATTTAGAGCCAAAGGAATGGAAAAAAATAAATTTATCATCCAATGCGGGATTGGCTTAAGTCTGGTGATGTGTAGTGCCTTGGGGCATGCGCAAATTGAAGGCCAATATTTTGCGCATAAAGATTGGGAAGTTGCATGTGACAATACTGGTACTTGCCGTGTTGCGGGTTATCAAGCAGAGCAACAAAGTTCCATTATTTCAGTATTGCTACAACGCGTAGCAGGTGCACAAAGCAAATTGAGTGCACGCGTGAAAATTGATGTGACAGCATTGGATGGTGTGCAAAGCGCGTTGCAGTTTTATAAAGATGGTAAACCGCAAGGCTGGATTAATATCAATCCTAAAACGGGTGAAGGCGTATTAGATGCGAGTCAAACAGAGCAATTGTTGACTGCACTACAAGGCACTAAGCCCGTGTTATGGGGAAGTGGAAAACAGCGTTGGCAATTGTCTGTAGATGGGGCAAGTGCCGTGCTATTGCGTATGGATGATTTCCAGCGCCGTATTGGTACAAACTCTGCAACATTACGTAAGGGCAAGACCGCTTCTGATCAGGTGTTAAAAGCACAAGAAATGCCGAAGGTGAATATTCAGCATTATCAAAAAGGTATGCAAAGCCGTTATAGTGTGCATTCAAAAACAGCCAAGCAGTTGTATGTACAACTCAAAAAACAGGTGAAAGCATCTGATTGTCCTTTAATATTTGAACAGAATTTTATGGAGGGCGATCGTGTGATTGCGTATCCAATTAATGAGCAAAATCTGTTGCTGGAAATTCCTTGTTGGCGCGCAGCTTATAATTATGGCAATGGCTATTGGCTGATGGATCGGCAGTTAAAACAAGTGAAGCAATTGGTGACGGTTTCGGGTAATAGTTTTAGTGAAGGGCAGATTTTTGCCAACCAACGTGGGCGTGGTATTGCTGATTGTAATAGCACAACTGAGTGGGCGTGGAATGGAAGCCGATTTGTACTAAGCTATCGAGCACGAACAGTACAATGTAAAGGATTTATTGGTGGCGCTTGGGCGCTACCTACTTGGGTAACGACGGTACAACAGGGGTTGTAATCGTCAGTTCATATTAAAAAAGCCCTGAATGATTCAGGGCTTTTTGTTTAAAAACGCTTAGGAATTTTTTGGCCACCCTCAACAGGGGACTCGGCATTTTTTAACACACCAAATAGCCATGTTTCGGCATGTTGTACTGCAGTTTTAAGTGCATCGCCTTGAGCTAAACGACCTGCAATAAAGCTGGCCAGTGAACAACCAGAACCATGGTATTCACCTGCTAAGCGTGGGCAACGGGTTTCTGAAATTAATTCACCCTGTATATATAAGGCATTACGAATATATTCAGGTGTATCTTCATGTCCACCTTTGACAAGGACTGCTTTTGCACCCATCGCAAATAATGTTTGCGTCGCCAGATCTAAATCATTTTCACCTGTAAGCGCACGTAGCTCAACTGTATTTGGCGTAATGATGCTAGCCAATGGAATGAGTTCGGCAAAAGCTTTAACCAAAGTCGCTTGATTGCCCAAAGAACCACCACTATTGGCCACCAATACAGGGTCCAATACATATTGATAATCTGGGTGTTGCTGTAAAAATTCAGCCAGCGCTGCAATGTTATCGGTCGTGCCTAACATACCCGATTTTACACAGCGAATAGGAAGGTCATTTATGACAGCATTGGCCTGCGCAAGAAGCAATGCTTTAGGCGTGGCTTCAAAACCAAATACCTGCTGCGAGTTTTGAATGGTCAGCGCAGTACAGGCAATGGCTGCATGTGCACCACTTTGGCCAATGGCTTCAATATCGGCTTGAAGCCCAGCACCACCAGAAGGGTCGAGGCCTGAAAAACACAGCACTGTAGGGCGCACAAGGATATCCTTCATTGAATAAATATGCGTTAGTATAGGCAACTTTGAAAGAACACTCGAGTGCATTTTTGCTCTGCGTAAATCAAGCCAAGGAACACTTGTGATTAAAAATATTTTGATAGATTTGGATGGAACACTGACTGACCCAAAAGTAGGGATTACGACATGTGCGCGTTATGGTTTGGCTAAAGTTGGGCATCCGATTGCAGATGATTTGAATATTGATTGGATTATTGGACCACCACTGAAAGCATCATTGGCTCGAATTTTACAAGTCAGTGTAGAGGATGACTTAGCCGAGCAGGCTCTATTGGGCTATCGTGAACGATTTTCTAGCATTGGTTTATTTGAAAATATGGTCTATGCACAAGTAGCAGAGACCTTAAAGCACTTACAGCAAAAGGGATATGCTTTATATGTAGCGACTGCAAAGCCCACCATTTACGCAAAGCAGATCTTAGAGCACTTTCATTTGGCCGAGTATTTTAAAGTCATTTATGGCAGTGAGCTGAACGGTGAACGTACAAATAAGGGGGATTTAATTGCCTATATTTTGCAACAAGAGCAGCTAGACCCAAGTGAGTGCATTATGGTTGGTGATCGTGAATATGACATATTGGGCGCGCGTCGAAATGGAATTGAAACAATTGCAGTGACCTATGGTTATGGCACGTCGGAAGAAATAGAACATGCACAGCCACGTTATAAAATAGACAGTTTTAATGCATTAATAAATTTGGTTTAATTAGTATTTTTATTCCTTCTATATATTTAAGAGAAATTTAACTTCTTATTAAATATATAGAGGGTTTTTAATATCTTTGTTTTAAATAAAATATTTATTCGTGTTTATTAAATCGTTTTATATTTTTGTACTACATAAATGGGATTTTCATTCCTATAGAGCTGACTGTGTCATTAAATATTTCATCATGTAGCGTTATGTAAGTTTTTAGGTTGTTTATGTATTTTGGTAACAAAAAATAATAATTACAAAATCATGTCGTTTGCTTCGCTAATTGTTGCTTTTCTTGTGATGTTTATCTCATGGGTTCGCGCAAATGAGATTTTTTTATCAAATAAAAAATACAATTAAAATCATTGATCTAAACTTAATTTGAGCGGAGGTGATATATCGCACTGATCTAACGATGCATTGCACTTTTTTGGGGCGATAAATGGCATTTTTTTGAGGCATCACTACTGCTATTAACAATGATGGAAGTAAATCAAGTTAGAACCATCATAAAGTATTTGTGGAGTTTCAAAATGACTATAAAAATAGAAGTTCTCTCAAAAGATAATGGATCAATTATTGATGTAACTCAATCAAATAATATTCATTTGGTTAAAGAATCAATTGTGAAGATTGATATTGATTATAATGATGTTGCAAGTATAACTCGACAAGGTGATGCAGCAATCATTACTTTGAAGAGCGGTGAAATAATTACAGTTGATAATTTTTTTACAATGCCGGTAAATTCAAATTATTTAGTATTTGAGCATGGTAATAAGTTATATTGGGCTGAGTTTACGGATGCTCAAGGCAATGTTTTTACCGATCTTATCAGTTATCATCCATTAGATTCGAGCTTGGTTGGAGCAACAGGTGGTGGAGGTGTTTTTGCTGGAATATGGCCTTGGGCTTTAGGGGCTGTAGCTATTGGTGGTGGAGTTGCAATTGCCAGTAATAACTCAAACTCAAAAGATTCAGCACCTACAACCAGTGATACGACAGCACCTGATAAACCTCAAATTACCGCCTTCGACGGTAAGGTGCTACAAGGAAAAACTGAGCCAAATGCTGTTGTTAATGTGAAGGATACTACGGGGAATTTGCTCGGTTCTGCAATTGCAGATAGTAATGGTAATGTCACTATCAATTTTCAGCCACCTTTGACTGAAGGTAAAATTGTAGATGTCACTGCTGTAGATCAGTCTGGTAATATTTCAGATAAAATTCAAACATCTGTGCCAGATAGTACAAGTCCGCAGATGACCAGTGCCGTGGTAAATGCTGCAGGCGACATTATTTTAGGTTTTAACGAAGCACTAGATCCAAATGCCAATATAAATCCAGCAAAATTTATTGTTGTTGTGGATGGAAAAGTTGTTTTACCTGCCGAATATTCAGTAAGCATCAATGGTCAGCAAATAGAAATAAAATTAGATAATAAAATTTATGCAGGTCAGGATGTTCAAGTTATTTATACAGATACAAACCCAAATGTGAATGACAGCACTGGCGTCATCCAAGACATCGCAGGCAATGATGCCAATGGCTTTAGCACCAACAACTTAATTGGTGGTCTGGTCAACGGCTCGACCCAAACCCCGCCAGTGAC
This sequence comes from Acinetobacter cumulans, assembly GCF_003024525.3. Taxonomy (GTDB): domain Bacteria; phylum Pseudomonadota; class Gammaproteobacteria; order Pseudomonadales; family Moraxellaceae; genus Acinetobacter; species Acinetobacter cumulans. Next base: position 820,718 of record NZ_CP035934.2, read on the forward strand.
ACCAGACACAACAGCACCGTACTTAAGCAGTGCAAGCGTTGCGACGGATGGTAAGAGCATCAGCCTAAGCTTCAGTGAAACATTAGACTTTGGGGTAAAACCAGCAGGGGCACAATTCAATGTCTTGGTGAATGGCCAATTACAGACCATTAGCGATATAGATGTCAGCATCAACGGCAACACCGTGACCCTCATACTGCCACAAACCATCTACAGCACCGATGTGGTGAACGTGGTCTATGCAGACAAAACACCAATCCTGAATGACAGCACTGGCGTTATCCAAGACCTTGCAGGCAATGATGCCAATGGCTTTAGCACCAACAACTTAATTGGTGGTCTGGTCAACGGCTCGACCCAAACCACGCCGGCGACACCAGACACCACAGCACCGTACTTAAGCAGTGCAAGCGTTGCGACGGATGGTAAGAGCATCAGCCTAAGCTTCAGTGAAACATTAGACTCTGGGGTAAAACCAGCAGGGGCACAATTCAATGTCTTGGTGAATGGCCAATTACAGACCATTAGCGATACAGATGTCAGCATCAACGGCAACACCGTGACTCTCATACTGCCACAAACCATCTACGGCACCGATGTGGTGAACGTGGTCTATGCAGACAAAACACCAATCCTGAATGACAGCACTGGCGTTATCCAAGACCTTGCAGGCAATGATGCCAATGGCTTTAGCACCAACAACTTAATTGGTGGTCTGGTCAACGGCTCGACCCAAACCACGCCGGCGACACCAGACACCACAGCACCGTACTTAAGCAGTGCAAGCGTTGCGACAGATGGTAAGAGCATCAGCCTAAGCTTCAGTGAAACATTAGACTCTGGGGTAAAACCAGCAGGGGCACAATTCAATGTCTTGGTGAATGGCCAATTACAGACCATTAGCGATACAGATGTCAGCATCAACGGCAACACCGTGACCCTCATACTGCCACAAACCATATACAGCACCGATGTGGTGAACGTGGTCTATGCAGACAAAACACCAATCCTGAATGACAGCACTGGCGTTATCCAAGACATCGCAGGCAATGATGCCAATGGCTTTAGCACCAACAACTTAATTGGTGGTCTGGTCAACGGCTCGACCCAAACCACGCCGGCGACACCAGACACCACAGCACCGTACTTAAGCAGTGCAAGCGTTGCGACAGATGGTAAGAGCATCAGCTTAACTTTCAGTGAAGCATTAGACGCTGGGGTAAAACCAGCAGGGGCACAATTCAATGTCTTGGTGAATGGCCAATTACAGACCATTAGCGATATAGATGTCAGCATCAACGGCAACACCGTGACCCTCATACTGCCACAAACCATCTACAGCACCGATGTGGTGAACGTGGTCTATGCAGACAAAACACCAATCCTGAATGACAGCACTGGCGTCATCCAAGACATCGCAGGCAATGATGCCAATGGCTTTAGCACCAACAACTTAATCGGTGGTCTGGTCAACGGCTCGACCCAAACTCCGCCAGCGACACCAGACACCACAGCACCGTACTTAAGCAGTGCAAGCGTTGCGACGGATGGTAAGAGCATCAGCCTAAGCTTCAGTGAAACATTAGACTCTGGGGTAAAACCAGCAGGGGCACAATTCAATGTCTTGGTGAATGGCCAATTACAGACCATTAGCGATACAGATGTCAGCATCAACGGCAACACCGTGACCCTCATACTGCCACAAACCATCTACAGCACCGATGTGGTGAACGTGGTCTATGCAGACAAAACACCAATCCTGAATGACAGCACTGGCGTCATCCAAGACATTGCAGGCAATGATGCCAATGGCTTTAGCACCAACAACTTAATTGGTGGTCTGGTCAACGGCTCGACCCAAACCAAGCTTATTGCTACAGATGATACGCTTATACTTGATATTATTTCTAAAACAACAGTAGCCCATGCAGCACAAACCAGTAGCAATTTAGATGTGATTGGTCTTTTGGATTCAAACTACAACGCTGGCAATAGTGCATCCGTTACCGTTGCAGCAAATAGTGCAGGTACGCTTTCGATCCAAATTAAGCAGACAGCGTTAGTATCTGTTGCCAATGCTTTTAGATTGGATGTTATTGATGCGACAGGTAAGGTGGTTTATTCAGCAGTAACATCGAATTCTTTACTTGGTAACGTCGCTGGCTTGCCTGTTTTAGGTTTACTTGGAAATGATACTTTAGCTGCCACAATTAATGGACTTGAACCGGGTACTTATAATGTTGTGGTACGTAGCGACTCAAGTCAGTTAAATCAATTGGTACAAGGCTTAACGATTGCCGATTTGGGTGCCAATGGTATGGTTTTAGGTGCTGATAATCAGGTATTGATCGTAAATGCTGTTAAAAGCGCACTCGGTGGCGGTGCAATTGCAGATAGTATAGGTGTGCTATTAAATGGCATATTAACACCATTGAATGGCTCGGGTTTGGGTGTTGTTGTTGGTGAAATTACAACATTGCTAAATGCTCAAAGTGGATTGTTAGCACCGTTATTTGTTACAGGTGGGTTATTAACATTAACGGATAAAGTCTTGGATGCTGTATCGCAGGCTTTGTTAAACAATACTTTGACTATACTGCAAGATACGAACATTACTACGCAGTTAACCGAAACTGTATTTGGTGATTTTGATCAAGTGGGTAACGTGATTACAGGTGTTGGCGGTGCTTCAGCAGATACGCCAGCTATAGGCTCTGAGCTTATAAAAGTTACCTTCAATGGCAAAGATTATTTCCCAGATAGTCTTACAAATAAAATTACGGTTTATGGTGTGTATGGCAAGCTCGTTATTGATAAAACAGGGGATTATACCTATATAGTCACTAATGCAAATTCTGTTGGTCAGTCAGATAGTTTTAGCTATACCATCAAAAACGGTACAGATCAGGCCAGTGCAGTCCTTAAAATCAATATTGTTGATCATACAGTGGGACAATTAACTGCTGTACTTGCTCAGGATACGGGATCTCTCGCGACGGATCATATTACTTCAAATGGTAAAATCAATATCGATGGGCTTGAACAAGGGGCTACATGGTATTACAGCAAAGATGGTACGACATGGGTTCAAGGTTCTGGCAAAAGCTTCACTTTGACAGATGGAACTTATAATAATCTGCAAGTTAAACAGGTTGATACAGCTGGAAATAGTTCAGTTACAAACTTACCTGTGATTACGGTTGATACGACAGCACCTAAGCTTGCCATTTTAAGCGCGCAGGATGACACAGGTTCAAGTCAAGGAAGCTTATACAGTGGTGGCTCAACCGATGATACGCAGCCGACTTTATATGGTACTGCTGATCCTGGTGCAAGTATTAGTCTTACATTGCCAGATGGTACGTTAACATCTGTAATAGCTGATGCAATTACAGGAAAGTGGTCTTATACACAACCTACAGCTTTGGCGATAGGCACACATACTTGGTCGGCAACTACGACAGATGTAGCTGGAAATCAATCAACATCTACTTTTGATTTATCAGTAAAAGGTGCTGACCCAGTGATTGCCAATACACTACCTGTGGCGATTATTCAAACAGGTTCTTTACTTGGCTTGGTTGGCGCAGATTTACTTGGTGTTCTGAAATTGGAAGATCGACCATTTGCTGCCTATGATGTAAATAATGATTTGAAACAAGTAGAAATATCTCTTGTTTCAGTAATGACTTTAGCTGGAGGCTGGAAATATTCAACAGTACTTGCAGATCAGTTAGGTCTTCAAGTTGTTCAAACTTATGATGCAGGTGTATTAGGAGCTATCGCTGCAACTTATGGATTAAGAATTTCGGCGTCGGATGGGGGATTGGTTTCTAATGCTGCTATTTTAGAATTCTTAAGCACAGTCCATCAGTCAGCCTTACTTGGATTAAATGTGGCAAGTACATTAATAGTAGATGTGTGGGATGCGACACAATCAGGCATACCTAGTCCTACTTCTACAATACCTACATTTATTGCAAATGCATCCCCAATATTACCGCTCGTACCGATAATTCCGACGCCTCAGTCTCCAACAGGTCAATCCACTACAACCTTAGCCGATGTGAAACTGTTGGGTGCATCGCCGACTTACTTTGATCAAGCCGCTGATTATGATCAGCACGCTAATAGTACAGATGTCCGAATTTATGGATCAACTGGAAATGACACGTTAACAGGCGGTTCAGGTCATGACTTGTTAAGAGGTGGTGACGGCACAGATACATTAAATGGTGGTGCTGGTAATGACACACTCTTTGGGGGAGCAGGCGATGACGAATTGATTGGTGGTACAGGCAAAGATCTTCTGATTGGTGGTGCAGGGAATGATCTGTTAAGTGGTGGCGCTGGTTCAGACACCGTAATCTTTGAATTGCTGAACGCGGCGGATAATGATGGTGGCAATGGCCTGGACACATGGAATGATTTTCATCTTGGCAATGTAAATACTGATACAGAGGCAGATAAAATAGATATTTCTGCGCTACTGGATAGTAATGTGAATGCAGGTAATTTGGATCAGTTTGTGAAGTTGACTTATGACAGTGGCAATAAAACAATGACTGTTTCAGTCGATCGGGATGGTTCGGCAGGAGCACACGCTGCTGTTGATTTATTAATTTTAAACAATCAAAACACAGATTTTTCACTGGAAGATTTACTGAAAAACCAACAAATTTTATTTTAATTCATGAGATAGAAAATCCCGCCTTGCGCGGGATTTTTTTATTTTGTAATTCAACTTGTATGAAAGGAGTGAATTTGAAAAAATTTGTTTAAATAACTTTAAATAACTTTAAATAACTTTAAATAACTTTAAATAAAAAGCGTATTGAATGCCAAATACTCCTCCTACAATTGCACAGTGGTTAAAGCCACTATCAGCACGTGATCCCCACGAAAAGCACCGTGTTGCGACCTCGCTCGAATTACTTTTTGATTTAATTTTTGTGGTTGCCATTGCAACAGCAGGGCAACAGCTACACCATGCAATTGTTGAAAATCATTTAGCTCATGGCTTAATGCTCTATGGCATGGTGTTTTTTGCGCTTTGGTGGGCATGGATGAACTTTAGCTGGTTCGCTTCTGCTTATGACAATGACGATGCTTTTTATCGCATAGTGACTTTTGTACAGATTATTGGTTCATTGGTCATTGCCGCGGGCATTCCTAGCGCATTTCAACAGCAAGACTTCGATGTGATTATTATTGGTTATGCCATTATGCGTTTGGGGCTAGTCACACAGTGGTTTAGGGTGGCCAAGCATGATCCCGAACGGCGTAAAACTGCATTACGTTATGCAAGCGGTATTATTTTAGTGCAATTGGGCTGGTTGTTTTTTCATTTTTCCCCTGTCAATTTTACTGGTTATTTGTTCATTTTACTGGTCATTGCGGAACTATGTGTGCCTATGTTTGCAGAATCAGCTAGCCGTACGCCATGGCATGCCCATCATATTGCTGAGCGGTATTCGTTACTGACCATTATTGTATTGGGTGAATCTATTGTGGGATGTTCGATTGCCATGACAGATGCATTATCCAATCAGCGCTTTAGTACTGAGCTTATTTTTCTCATGATTGGTGGCTTGGTCATGATGTTTACCATGTGGTGGGCATATTTCGACAGTGAAATCGCGGAGCGATTAAATAGCAGAAAAATGGCCTTTGCATGGGGTTATGGGCATTTCTTTGTGTTCATTAGTATTGCGGCCTTAGGTGCCAGCTTGGCTGCGGCCGTAGATGTAGTTTCACATGAGGCCTTAATTAGCTCAATGCGTGAAAGCTATTTTGTGGCAACTTGTTTGGTTTTATACACCACCAGTTTATATGTATTACATGAGGCACATCATCAGGTAGGTTTTAAAAAGCTGTTGTATCCACTGACTGTCGTGATTGTGCTAGCTATTCCACAATTTATTGAGCCTGCTGGCTATGCCATATTTGCCATGGCCGTAGCGTATGCTTTACGCTTGATTTTAGCGAAAAGCTTTATTGCACAGCCGAAGAATCAAGTTTGATTGAGTGAATTTTTCACATCTTCCACAAAAAAAATCCTGTCTCGGCAGGATTTTTTACATAAACAGAATTGAAAGTTTGACTAAGATTTTATTTATCTTTTTTTGTTTATTGGTTTTAATTTGACTATTTATTAATAATCAAGTATTTAGTTGTGGATTTTTAAATTATTAAAAATATGTATTTTACAAAAAATCACCAAAACTAATACTTTTTAAATATTATTTACATTAAAAAAATATAAAGGGAGTACCATAAATATACATAAATTGTGATCTAGGCACTATTTAAATGAACCTCTCTTCATTAAATAAGGCTGTATATGCAACTTTAGTGGTTTTTTTATTTTCTAATTCAGTTGTTTATGCGGCAGATGCATTTAATCCAGAAAGCCAATGGATGTTGGGTGACTGGAATGGACAACGTACCGAACTGCAAAATAAAGGTTATGACTTCAGCTTTGGCTATACTGGTGAAATGGCCACTTTGCTTGATGCCAAAAAATCATCAAATCATGGCACAGAGTATGCTGATCAATTCGCCTTGGGTGCTCACCTTGACTTGGAAAAAATTGCAGGCTGGAAGGACACCGAAGCGCAAATTACCGTGACACAGCGTAACGGACGCAATCTTTCGAATACTTCTGATGCGCTGAATGGACATCTGAGTTCTGCTCAAGAAGTATGGGGCCGCGGTCAAACATGGCGCCTGACAGACTTTTGGATTAAGAAACAATTCTTAGATCAAAAGTTAGATGTGAAAGTCGGCCGTTTTGGTGAAGGTGAAGATTTCAACAGCTTCGACTGTGATTTTCAAAACCTTGCGCTTTGCGGTTCGCAAGTTGGGAACTGGGTAGGCGACCAATGGTACAACTGGCCCGTCAGTCAGTGGGCTGCCCGTGTGAAATATAGTATTCGTCCAGATGTGTTTGCCCAAGTCGGGGTGTATGAATACAACCCAGAAAACTTAGAACGTGGCAAAGGCTGGAATTTAAGTACAGACGGTTCACATGGCGCGATTATTCCTGCAGAAGTGGTTTGGTCACCTAAAGTAGGTGCAGCCAAATTACCGGGTGAATACCGTGCGGGTTACTACTACAGCACAGCAGATGCGAATGTCATCAACAGCCCTGTCAATGAAAAAGATCATCATCAGGGCGGCTGGGTCGTTGCTAAGCAACAACTGACTGCACATAAAGATGATGCATCACGCGGTTTAAGCGGTTTCGTTAACCTCACAGTGCATGATTCTGACACCAATAATGTCAGCAATATGCAAAATGTCGGCTTGGTGTACAAGGGTGCATTTGATGCCCGTCCGAAGGATGAAATTGCAATTGGTGTAGGCCGAATCAGCATTAATGATGATGTGAATGACGCCAAAATTGCCAATGGCACCGTGGATGCCCGTGGTCTGCAAAGCGAAGAGTATGACGCAGAAATTTATTACGGTTTTCATGCCGCAAACTGGTTAACCATTCGCCCGAATGTCCAATATGTACGCCACGTGGGTGCATATAAAAATGGCGAAAATGCTTGGATTGGCGGTATTAAATTCAATACCTCATTTTAAGTGCGTGTTCTTAGTTGCAAACGTACTATTGATTCATACGGCACTTTGATGCATTGATGATTAATGCATGTTGATGGTATCACTGCATTTGGAACTAAGAATAATAAGGTGCCCGCGGATTCCCCATCCATCGGCTTTCTATAGAATCTTTTAAAGGTGTTCAACATGAATACTTCGACATCAGGTTCAGTGCTTAAAACGATATTGGCAGTAGTTGCTGCAATCTTCGGTTTAGGCCTACTGATTGGAGGGATTTATCTTGCAGTACTTGGTGGGTCTTGGTACTACATCATTGCAGGTATTCTCTTCATCGCAACTGCAGTTCTATTACAAAAGCTAAAAAGTTCTGCACTTATTGTCTATGCCGTACTTGTACTCGGTACTGTGGTGTGGGGGCTTTGGGAGGTTGGTTCAGACTTCTTTGCGCTTGCACCGCGTTTAGATATTTTAGGTGTTTTTGGTTTATTGCTACTTATTCCAGCAGTAACCCGTGGTTTTGATGCATCGAAAACCGCACAAATGGTGCTGGGCGGTTCATTGCTAATTACGATTTTAGTGATGATCTACTCTATTTTTAATGACCCACAAGAAGTTCGTGGTGAGTTAAAAACTCAGCAACCCGCACAGCACGCAGCAATTCCGGGTGTAGCGGATGAAGATTGGCCTGCTTATGGCCGTACACAATCAGGTTTGCGTTATTCTCCGTTAAAGCAAATTAACTCAGACAACGTCAAAGATCTGAAAGTGGCTTGGGAATATCACACAGGTGAGTTTAAAACTGAGAATGACTCAGGTGAAACCACGAACCAAGTCACACCAATTAAAGTGGGCGACAACATGTACATCTGTACAACCCACCAAAAATTGACAGCGTTGGACCCTGCTACGGGTAAGGCGAAATGGACTTTTGATCCGAAGTTAGTCGCAGACAATACATTCCAGCATTTAACCTGCCGTGGCGTATCTTATTTTGATGCAAATAATACCGTTGGTTTTGAAGCAAGCTTAGCTGCCAAAAAAACTACGTCTGTTGAATGTCCACAAAAAGTGATTCTTCCTGTGAACGATGGCCGACTTGTTGCGGTAAACCCAACTACAGGTAAACCATGTTCTGACTTTGGTCATAATGGTGAAGTCGATCTGCAAAAAGACATGCCATTCCCTTATCCAGGTGGTTATGTGCCAACATCACCTCCAGTGGTAACAGGTACAACCATTATCATTGCTGGTTCAACGACAGATAACTTCTCTACAGAAGAACCATCTGGTGTGATTCGCGGTTATGACGTGAATACAGGTGAACTGCTTTGGGTATTTGATACAGGTGCGGAAGATCCAAACAAAATTCCAGCACCGGGTCAAAAATATGTTCAAAACTCACCAAATGCATGGGCGCCTTTAGCATACGATGCAAAACTTGATATTGTTTACGTTCCAACAGGTGTCGGTACTCCAGATATTTGGGGCGGTAACCGTACGAAGTTACATGAACGTTATGCAAACTCAATGCTTGCCTTGAATGCCACTACAGGTAAATTGATTTGGAACTTCCAAACCACACATCATGATTTGTGGGATATGGATGTACCATCTCAACCCTCACTGGCAGATATTAAAGACAAAGATGGCAATATTGTTCCAGCCATTTATGTATTGACTAAAACAGGGAATGCCTTTGTACTTGACCGTCGCAACGGTAAAGCGATTGTGCCAATTACAGAAAAACCTGTTCCGCAAACAGTGAAACTTGGTCCGCAAACTAAAGGCGAGTGGTACTCTAAAACGCAGCCATTCTCTGACTTTGATATGGCGCCTAAAGACAAATTGACTGACAAACAAATGTGGGGTGCCACTATGTTTGACCAATTGGTGTGCCGTGTTGCGTTCCATAAATTGAACTACGATGGTATTTATACACCGCCATCTGAAAATGGTACTTTGGTTTTCCCTGGTAACTTGGGTGTGTTCGAATGGGGCGGTATGTCGGTTAACCCTGATCGTCAAATCGCTGTAATGAATCCTATTGGATTGCCATTTGTAACCAAGTTGATCCCTCAAGATCCAAATCGTAAACAAACTGCCAAAGGCGCGGGCACTGAAGCGGGTGTTCAGCCAATGTATGGTGTACCTTACGGTGTTGAAATCAGTGCATTCTTATCGCCATTTGGTCTGCCATGTAAACAGCCTTCTTGGGGCTTTGTGGCGGGTGTGGATTTGAATACACATGAAACAGTTTGGAAACGCCGCATTGGTACCATTCGTGACAGTATGCCGGGCATTCCATTGCCACCATTTAAAATGGGTGTGCCAATGTTGGGTGGTTCAATCTCAACTGCGGGTAACGTGATGTTTGTGGGTGGTACACAAGATAACTATATCCGTGCCATTAACGTAACCAATGGTGATGAGCTTTGGAAAGGTCGTCTTCCTGCGGGTGGTCAAGCAACGCCAATGACTTATGAAATAAACGGCAAGCAATACGTTGTGATTATGGCAGGTGGTCATGGATCATTTGGTACCAAAATGGGTGACTCACTGGTTGCCTATGCATTGCCTGATCAAAAATAAGTAAGTCGATGACTCACATTAAAAAAGCCTGATTCGTCAGGCTTTTTTTATCCAGATTTTTAGAGAGCATTGAAAACGATTGACGCATAAAAGTGATGTTGATTTGTTGCTAAAAAACCATATCACACAATATGTCATTAGAATGTTCAAAAAAATACAGATTTTAAAAATAGATAATGTGCTCATGTTGCACAATTTTTATTGAGTGACTTAAATATAAGGTTTGTCATTTATGTATGATCAGCAGAATTTCCCATTTTTAAAAACGACGTTATCTTTATTGATTGCATGTATTGGACAGAGTGTTTATGCGGTAGATGACACAACAAAAGTTCAAACATTAGATACCATTGTCATAGAAGCCACTCGAACTGATCGAGATGTCATGGCGACACCTGCATCTGCGTATTACATCCAGCAAGAGCCACAAAAAGGCATGAACGTTAACCTGTCCGAAGCCTTAAAAGGTGTGCCGGGTTTACAGCTGAATAACCGTGAAAACTATGCACAAGATTTGCAAATTTCCATGCGGGGTTTTGGCGCTCGTTCAAGTTTTGGTGTACGTGGAGTGCGTTTATATGTTGATGGAATTCCTGCGACCATGCCAGATGGACAAGGCCAAACGTCGAATATTGATTTAAATAGCCTTGATCATATTGAGGTTTTGGGTGGCGGACTGTCTTCACTATATGGCAACTCATCAGGCGGCACAATTCTAACCACAAGCCGTGAAGGGCAAGGGCAGGACTCCATTACGTTGGGTTACTCAGGCGGTAGCGAAAATAAAGGTCAGGCCAGTGTTGTACTGCAAGGCGGTGCAAAAAATGCCAACGAACCGAGCTATATATTAAGTTCATCTTATTTTGATACAGATGGTTTTAGAGATCACAGCGCGGCTAATAAAGTTTTAAGCAATGCAAAACTGACGTGGAATTTAGATGATGGTTCTAAAATTAATTGGATAACTAATTACGTTAAAATTGATGCAGATGATCCGGGTGGTTTAGAGAAAAAAGATTGGAAAGAAAATCCTAAGCAAGTCGCAAAAAATGTATTGCTATACAACGCTCGCAAAGATATTGAGCAGCTGCAAACAGGTTTAACGTGGAATAAACCGATTAATGATCAGCACGAAATTTATGCCATGGCCTATGCAGGGCAGCGTTCAGTCACGCAATATCAATCGATTCCGCAAACAGCGCAGGGCGGTGCCAATCATGCAGGCGGTGTGATTGATTTTGATCGTAATTTTTATGGTACAGATCTGCGCTGGACAGGCAAAGAACTTTTGCCTAATTTAAAACTGATTGCGGGTGTTGCAATAGACGCAATGACTGAAGAACGTCGCGGTTATAAAAACTTTATTGGCGAAACCTTGGGGGTTAAAGGTGAACTTCGCCGTAATGAAGACAATACTTTATGGAATCTAGATCCTTATCTTCAAGCATCTTATGCGATCAATGATGCTTTAAGTGTTGATGTGGGGTTGCGTTATAGCAATGTGCATTTTAAAACCGAAGATCATTTTTTAAGTAATGGTGATAACTCAGGTAAAACGGATTATCAAAAACTGTTGCCCTCACTGGCTTTGAGCTGGCAGATTGCTCCTGAACTGATGGCTTATGCGAGCTATGCGCAAGGTTTTGAAACGCCTACATTTACTGAAATGGCTTATCCAGCAGTCACAACAAACACGCCTTTTAGTTTAAAAGCGGCCGAAAGTGAAACCTATGAGCTGGGTTTAAAGTCGGATAATGCACTGGGGAAATTTACCGCTGCTGCGTTTTATACCCTGACTCAAGATGACATTGTGCCTCTTAAAAATGAAGGCGGTAAGGCAACCTTTCGTAATGCCGACCAAACTTTAAGACAAGGCATTGAATTGTCATGGCAAAAAGATGTATGGCGTGATTTGACCGCACAAGCCAGCTATAGCTATATAGATGCAACTTTTGATAAAGACACGGTAGATATTGCAGGGATTAGCCCAATTCCAAACGGCAACAATATTCCGGGGATTGCCAAAAATCAGGCGTTTTTAGCTTTAGGGTGGAAACCTGAAACTGGTTTACACGCAGGTGTTGATGTGCGTTATAGCGATAAAGTTTATGTAGATGATATTAACTCGGATACAGCACCGAGTTATGTGGTTGCTGTTGCAAATATCGGCTACAAATGGACAGTGAATGACTGGGCATTTAATACCTTTACACGTGTGGATAATTTATTTGATAAAGATTATTCGGGTTCTGTGATTGTGAATGAAAGTAATAAGCGCTTTTTTGAGCCAGCAGAAGGGCGAAATTGGAGTGCGGGCTTGAGTGTGACGAAGAGTTTTTAATAGAAATATCATTGTTGCAGCTTTTATTTTTATTTATGTTGAAAAGATCATTCGATGGCTAACTGCGGAGAGTCATCGATATTCGATTCAGGGGGGTTACGAAAATAATCAATCTGTAAAAGCATTGGCCCTAAATAAAGAGGTAACAGTATTAAGAATAGATAAATAAAAATGGTATTTTTCTGCTCTTGATAGGTATTGATCATCGCACTTTTTGGGATAGATAGATCAGTACTGCTAAGTGATAGCAAAAGTACATGGTGAGTCGTATATTGATTTATATTTTTTGCATAACCAATGCGGACAGGTTTTTCTGAAAGTGAACTGAGACGATCACAGGAGTCGTAAGTATCTATGAAATCGCAGTAAATCGTGAAAATATCCCCTTGTGCAGTATGTAGTTCGGTATCTGTCCACGACCTGCGACTTTTACCTGAACCGACGGATTTATATTCATTATGGATGATCCCTTCAACAAAGTTTTCCCGAATAGATAAGAGTTCTTGGCTTTGAAACTTTAGTGTTTCTGGGTATTTATGTAATTCATAGAGTGTTAATTGAAAGAATAATAATGTAAAAACAAAACTATGCCAGATCAATCCAGTATGGGTTAATTTATTATCTTGTATAAAGATGATCATAAAAATGATTGCAATGATAAGTAGATAACAAATGTGAAATTTTAAGCCTAGAAAACGATCTGAATTACACACCCACAATGCAATACAGGAGTAATACATACTACAACTATAAAAGATGAGTTTTTGGCGTTTATTGAGAACTTGAATACGTTTAATTTTGTCTTTTAAAGAAGTTTCCTTTTTGTCACATTTTTCTGTACTAGAACTTTCAACTTCTATCAGTTTGTTATGGTCTTGGTCGATTTGTTGTACATACGAGACTAGCTGATTTTTATCAGAAGAAAGGGCTGTAACTTTTTTACTATCTGCTTGATAGTAGAAATAGACCGAAGCATTTTTATATAAAGTTGTGTCTTCAATTAAAATGGTGTCAGCATCAAAAATATAATGCTGTTTTTCAGATTGAATGATGCCTGAACGATTATTTCCAGAATAATAGTGAATAATGCCTTGCTGAATCAGCGGAGCTTCTGTCATATTTTATTTTAAGTTTTTGATTTTAATGAATTCTAACATTATTTATTGAAATAAAAAATCCCGCCATTAGGACGGGATTTTTTGAATCTTTCGATTACCAGCTTAACGCACCACCAGTTTGGTAGTCAGTTACGCGAGTTTCAAAGAAGTTCTTCTCTTTACGCAAGTCCATCATTTCTGACATCCACTGGAATGGGTTATTCACACCAGCAAATTGCTCAGGTAAACCAAGCTGACTTAAACGACGGTTACAGATGAATTTCAAATATTCTTCCATCATGCCAGCGTTCATACCCAATACACCACGTGGCATCGTGTCACGCGCATATTCGATTTCAAGCATTGTACCTTCAAGAATCATTTGAACAACTTCTTCTTGGAATTCAGCAGTCCAAAGGTGCGGGTTCTCAATCTTGATTTGGTTAATCATGTCGATACCAAAGTTCAAGTGCATAGATTCATCACGTAAGATGTATTGGAATTGCTCAGCAACACCGTTCATCTTGTTACGACGGCCCATAGACAAAATTTGACTGAAACCACAGTAGAAGAAGATACCTTCAAGTACACAGTAGAATGCGATCAAATTGCGAAGCAAGATTTGGTCAGTTTCAGCTGTACCTGTTTGGAAAGTAGGATCACTTAACTGTTGAGTATATTTTAAGCCCCACGCAGCTTTACGTGCTACAGATGGAACTTCGCGGTACATGTTGAAGACTTCGCCTTCATCCATACCCAAAGATTCGATACAGTATTGGTAAGCATGAGTGTGAATCGCTTCTTCAAACGATTGACGTAAAATGTACTGACGGCATTCAGGGTTGGTAATGTGACGGTAAATCGCTAATACCAAGTTGTTTGCAACCAATGAGTCAGCAGTCGAGAAGAAACCAAGTGAACGCATTACAATCGTACGCTCATCTTCAGTTAAGCCATTTTCAGACTTCCATAACGCGATGTCCGCAGTCATGTTAACTTCTTGAGGCATCCAGTGGTTTGCACAACCGTCTAGGTATTTTTGCCAAGCCCATTCGTATTTGAACGGTACAAGTTGGTTCAAGTCAGCACGACAGTTAATCATCGCTTTGTCGTCAACTTGAACACGTTGCGCACCCATTTCCAACTCTTCTAAGCCTGGTGCTACATCTAAATTACTTAGGGCAGCAGATGCTCTTTCCAACGAATTGGTTGAATGTGCTGTTGCTCCTCGGGCTGGATTGGTTCCAGCGGGTTGTGCAACTGCCAAATTCGTCTGTGGTTGCTGTGCATGAGATACCACTTGCGAATCAGCCGCTTTTTGCGGTTCGACGGGCGCAGGCTGCTGTGCTGGTGCAGCTTGTTTCGGTTCATCATCTTCGAAATCGTCCCAACTTAGGATAGACATATCAATTCTCACAAATTATACGCTTCACTTATTTACAAAACATGGATGAATGTCTTAAAAACAAACAAACATTTTGTAAAGTTAGGCGATTTAGTTATTTAATAAATTTGGGAGGTATTGTAGTTTTTATTGGCTAAATTTGATAGATGAGTCGGATGCTAAATTAACCATTGAAGTTATAATTGTCATATAATTTTTTGATTTTTATAGCATTAGTTGTTGTTTATGTTTTATTGAAAAAATCAATAAAAATCATTGACTTATATTTTTAATCCACGTCGAAAATCCCCGATAGAATCGAGGTCTTTAAGAAAAACTAGTCGGTGTTGGTATGATCGAATTCACGCGGTGACTAGGAAATAAATAAGTTTTAAGTCTAGATAAACACGCAGTATTATTTATGTTGATTACGCGATTTATGGGCTTTGAACCAGAAATAAGCAATTGGAACGTAAAAGGTCAAAATAAAGGAAACTACCAAAGCAATTAGCCCTATTTGATAGTTATGAGTCATGTGCATCATGGTTCCCCCTTTACAGTTAAAGTTGAGAGGCTAAAGAGCCTCTCTAGTCATCTCAATTACTTGGGTTGACTACGATAGTGTGCACATACATTTTCGAATCGATTAAATCGACGTCGAATATATGAGCGAACATGTACACTTTTGATATGTCCCATGGCTCGTTCCTTTACAAATCAAAATGACTTGTACTGGCTCGAATAATAATTCAATGGTAGAATTATCACCGCATTGATATATGCCAGCCTCTTCGTGACCATTTTGGTATCACTTCGAGATTGTAAGCCTTCTAGTTAGTTTTGACGGACGCTAGAGGGCTTTTTTATTGCTTAAATTTTGAATCCCCCTAAATCCCCCTTTTGCAAAGGGGGACTTGCATCCCGCCATTTGCTTCAAGGAATCTCCCTCCTTTGAAAAAGGAGGGTCGGGGAGGATTATTTACTGACAAGCCTCACAATCAGGGTTGTCAATTGAACATGCTTGCGGCACTGGCGCTGCATTTGCAAAGCCGTCTTCCTCTGCAGGAGCTTCTGGTTTTGCTTCTGGAGCTGCAACCGCGGCTACTGGCGCTGCTACAGTTGCAGGTTTAACTGCGTTTAATGCGCCTGTGTTAATTGTAGATTTCTCAGCAGATGTTGCACCTAATGCACGTAGGTAATAAGTTGTCTTAAGACCACGTAACCACGCCATTTTGTATGTCATGTCCAGTTTCTTACCATTTGCACCAGCGATGTAAAGGTTAAGAGACTGTGCTTGATCGATCCATTTTTGACGGCGTGATGCAGCATCCACAATCCAACGTGGCTCAACTTCGAACGCAGTCGCGAAGATCGCTTTAAGCTCTTCAGGAATACGAGAAATCTTTTGAACAGAACCTTCAAAGTGTTTCAGGTCGTTCACCATCACAGAATCCCAAAGACCACGGTCTTTCAACGCACGTACTAGGTACGGGTTGATTACAGTGAATTCACCAGAAAGGTTAGATTTCACATATAAGTTTTGGAATGTTGGTTCGATTGATTGAGATACGCCACAAATATTCGAAATGGTTGCAGTTGGTGCAATTGCCATCACGTTTGAGTTACGCATACCGTCTTTTTGAACTTTAGTACGTAAAGTATCCCAGTCCAAACGTGTTGTACGGTCAACTTCAAACATGCGCTCAGGGCGTGCTTTTGCAACAAGGTCAAGCGAGTCAATTGGTAAAATACCTTGATCCCACAATGAACCTTTAAATGTTTCGTAAGTACCGCGTTCAACAGCTAAGTCGCTAGATGTTGCAATTGCGTAGTAAGAAATAACTTCCATTGATTCGTCAGCAAACTCAACCGCAGCTTCTGAACCATAAGCCAATTTCATTTCGTAAAGTGCATCTTGGAAGCCCATGATGCCCATACCAACTGGACGGTGTTTCAAGTTCGAATTACGTGCTTGAGGAACAGCGTAGTAGTTGATGTCAATTACGTTGTCTAACATACGAACCGCAGTTTTCACTGTGCGCGCAAGTTTTTCACGGTCTAACACACCACCTTGAACGTGTTGTACAAGGTTAATCGAACCTAAGTTACATACTGCAATTTCGTCTTTGCTTGTATTCAGCGTAATTTCTGTACACAAGTTAGAAGAGTGAACTACACCCACGTGTTGTTGTGGTGAACGTAGGTTACATACGTCTTTGAATGTGATCCAAGGGTGACCAGTTTCAAACAACATAGACAGCATTTTGCGCCACAAATCTTTTGCACGGATTTTCTTGTGCAACATATTTGTTTCTTTCGCAATTGCTTCGTAGTAAGCATAACGCTCAGCGAATTCAGCACCTGTTAAGTCATGCAGATCAGGCGTTTCAGAAGGTGTGAATAGTGTCCATTCAGCATCTTCAAATACACGTTGCATGAATAAGTCAGGAACCCAATTTGCTGTGTTCATGTCATGCGTACGGCGGCGGTCATCACCTGTGTTCTTACGAAGCTCTAGGAATTCTTCGATGTCCAAGTGCCAAGTTTCAAGGTATGCACATACTGCACCTTTACGTTTACCACCTTGGTTTACCGCTACAGCAGTATCGTTGGCAACTTTAAGGAACGGTACAACACCTTGTGACTTACCATTCGTACCTTTGATGTAAGAGTTAAGCGCACGAACTGGAGTCCAGTCGTTACCTAAACCGCCTGCCCATTTAGACAACATTGCGTTATCACGCATTGCGCCATAAATATCAAACAAGTCATCATCAATGGTTGTTAAGTAGCAGCTAGATAACTGTGGACGAAGCGTACCTGAGTTAAATAGGGTGGGCGTAGAAGCCATGTAGTCGAAGCTAGACAATAGGTCATAGAATTCGATTGCACGTTCTTCACGGTTTGCTTCATTGAGTGATAGACCCATAGAAACACGCATGAAGAACAATTGCGGTAATTCAAAACGTACGCCATCTGAGTGGATGAAGTAACGGTCAAATAAAGTTTGTAGACCTAAATATGTAAATTGGTTTGAGCGTTCAGGTTTGATTGCTGCAGCCAATTTTGCAAGGTCAAAATTAAGAAGTTCTGGAGAAAGTAAATCAAGCTCGATACCTTTCTTTAAGAAAGTCTCAAGTGCATCACCTTCAGCGGTTTCTACATCTAAACCTAAAAACTCTAAGCCAGTTGCTACAAGCTCGTTACGGAGTAAACGCGCAGTCACGTATGTGTAATTTGGTTCTTGTTCAATACGTGTACGTGTTGCCATCATCATCGTTGTAGAGATGTCTGACTCTTTTACGCCGTTGTAGAGGTTTTTAACGGTTTCTTCAACAATCGCTTGAACGTCAATGCCTTCTAAGCCTTCAGCTGCTTTTACAACATTGGCTTCTAAAGCGCTCAAATCTAGAGGTTGAAGCTGGCCATTCGCACCTGTGATTTGTAGTGTAGGGTGATGGTGTGCACCTGTCGCTTTACGCGCTTCTGCACGTTGGTCACGATAAATAACGTATGCACGAGCAACTTTTTGCTCGCCAGTACGCATTAGTGCAAGTTCAACTTGGTCTTGGATTTCTTCAATGTGGATTGTGCCACCAGAAGGCAAACGGCGATTGAACGTATTTAATACCATCTCGGTAAGTTGAGAAATACGGTCGTGGATACGGCTAGAGTCAGTACTTTGTTGACCCTCAACAGCCAAGAACGCTTTCCCAATTGCTACAGAAATTTTTTCTGCATCAAAAGTAGCCACGTCTCCGGTGCGTTTAATCACCTGAATTTGGCCTGGGGTTGAAGTAATTACGCTCATGTCAGCATAGCTCCATTATCATCTATTGTTATGTTCAGGGCCGTTTGAACTGGGCAAAAAATATGCCACAGTGTTTGAGGAATAAACACAAGACTTAGTGGTTTAAAAGTGAATTGGACACAAGATACGGGAAAAATTTGGCTAGATCAATATTGACATTTATCTAAATGTTTCGATCGGTTTTGGCTTGACGCAATCGCAAAAAAATCCATTTTTTTTATGATTCTTGTATATGCCTTATTAGACAAGGCACTAGCATAACAAAGCTAGGATTAAGTGCTTATAGATAACCTTGTGGATAAGTAAAAATGTATAAAAAGTTATTTGAACATAGAGTCACCAGATGTATAAAAATGTTGCAAATCGATATTCATTTTATCGCTTAATTTTTAAATAAAAGGCAGGAATTTGTGGGTGTATAAAGAAAAAAGATAAGGAATTCAAAGTCTCCATAAGTTTTAATCAAAAGTTGCATTGATGTATCAGTTTGGTGAACGCCCTCTTGTTTACAATGTAAACGTGTGTATATTGCAAATTATATTTAGCCGTATCTATTGGATTTCAAAAGGATACCTAAGCACTACTATAAAGGGGCTTCACATGAGTCAAGAAGAAAAGTTACCAAAAATTTTAATTGTTGAAGATGACGAGCGTCTTGCACGTTTAACGCAAGAATATTTAATCCGTAATGGATTAGAGGTTGGGGTAGAGCCAGACGGTAATCGTGCGATTCGTCGTATCATTGCTGAACAACCAGATCTTGTTGTGCTTGATGTAATGCTTCCAGGCGCTGATGGTTTAACCATTTGTCGCGAAGTGCGTCCGCATTATCATCAACCTATTTTAATGTTGACTGCACGTACTGAAGATATGGACCAAGTATTGGGTCTAGAAATGGGTGCAGATGACTATGTAGCAAAACCTGTGCAACCACGCGTATTGCTTGCACGTATTCGCGCATTGTTACGTCGCACAGACAAAGCACCAGAAGAAGAAGTAGCGCAGCGCATTGAATTTGATGATCTCGTAATTGATAACGGTGGTCGTTCAGTCACTTTAAACAATGAACTTGTTGATTTTACTAGTGCGGAATATGACCTTTTATGGTTGTTGGCATCGAATGCTGGGCGTATCCTGTCGCGTGAAGATATTTTTGAACGCCTACGTGGTATTGAATACGATGGCCAAGACCGTTCAATCGACGTACGTATTTCTCGTATTCGTCCAAAAATTGGTGATGATCCAGAAAATCCAAAACGAATTAAAACAGTTCGTAGTAAGGGTTATCTTTTTGTTAAAGAAACCAACGGCATTTAAGCGATGCCGTTTCACCAGTTTGAGCTGTAGGACACCCTAATTGTTAAAACATAGTATTTTTTTGCGCATATACACAGGTTTAGTCATACTTGTGGTGCTGGTAGCGCTGTTCAGTTATTTACTGGTACAGATTATTAACTATCAGCGTGCGCAAGAATATCGCGAGACTTTAACCGATGGTATGGCGTATATCATCAGTGAAGGGGTGGCACGTCAGAACAATCCACAACAAAAAATGGATTGGATTTCAGATGCATCAGCTTTGCTGGAATTACCTATTTACTATGTGAAAGCCGAAAAAGTTGATTTAACACGTGCAGAAGCCAAGCGTTTAGAAAAGCGTAAAGCCGTGGTGCGTTGGGATGCTCAGACGGATGTTGCTTATATTATTATGGGCTTGCAGGAAGATCCTGAGCACTTGTTATATATTAAGGCAGATAAAATTACAGAACGGCAAATGAAGGCATTGCCGGTATTTGTATTGGATTATTTGGTTTACTATCCTGGACAAGAAAAGAAATATCTAGAAAAGATTCAACATTATTTTACTTATCCAATTGAAATTCAAAATGTGCAAGATTTGCCTCTAGATTCAGAGCAAATAGGACGCCTACGTTTAGATCACAGTATTATTTTATATCGCGACAGTGCTTCTGTACGTGGTACAACCATCTCTATCGTTTCTCCTATTCCAAGTTCAACGTCTGAAGTCTTGGTTATGGGGCCTGTACCGTTATTTAATTGGATGCCTTTTCAATTGGCAGCAGGCATTACTTTATTAAGCTTATTTGTCTTAAGTCTTGGTGTGTATGGCTTGCTGGTGCCGATGCAGCGCAAACTACGTGCGGTTAATTTTGCCTTAAATAAAATGAAAACAGGCGATATGACGGTTCGTTTACCTGTAGATAGTGCGGACGAAATGGGTTCCTTGGCATCCAGTTATAACAATATGTCTGATCATATTGAACGTCTCATAGAGGCGCAGCGTGAATTAATGCGAGCGGTATCGCATGAGCTTCGTACCCCAGTTGCACGTATTCGTTTTGCCATGGAAATGTTGGCCGACGAAGATGACTATGAGTACCGTTTACAACAGGTAGAAATGATTGATAAAGATATTGAGGCACTCAATACCTTAATTGATGAGATCATGACTTATGCAAAACTAGAGCAGGGCATGCCTTCTTTAGAATTTGAAAAAGTTTCATTGTTTGAGCTCTTGGATCAGGTGGTTATAGAAACTGAAGCTTTAAAAACAGGCAAAACCCTTGAGCTACAAGTACCACCTTTGCATATAGAAGTTGATGCAGAGCGACGCTATTTGCATCGCGTAGTACAAAACTTGATGGGCAATGCTGTGCGCTATTGCGATAATCGTGTGGTAGTTAGTGGTGGTTTAGATGAATTTGGCAATGCCTATGTCTGTGTAGAAGATGATGGTCCGGGTATTCCTGAAGAAGAGCGTACTCGTATTTTTGAAGCGTTTGCCCGCTTGGATGATAGTCGTACTCGTGCTTCAGGTGGCTATGGTTTAGGGCTTTCAATTGTGAGTCGTATTGCTTACTGGTTTGGTGGACAAGTGGTGATCGATGAAAGTCCGCGTTTGGGTGGGGCACGCTTTACCATGACATGGCCTGCAAATCGCTTTAAACGGACAAAGTCTGTTGAGCGCAATGAGTCAGACAATACAGATTCATAGTAAATATAATATTAAAACCATAGGTGACTGAGTTTTCATTGCAGATCACATAAAAAAGCCATTCTTTCAAGAATGGCTTTTTATACGCTCTTTTAAGCTAGGTCGTACTTTATTCATAAACTGTTGCATCAGGCGGAATAATTTTCTTGCCATTTTTTAGGCTATCTAATGCGTTACTATTAAAGTCAATCAGCAGTGAGTTATTTTGAGCATCAATGTTATAGCGACTAATGAGCTTTTCATCGCCATTGAGTGTTTCCACTTTATATTCATCAGCAATATTTAAAATTCCATCGAGATTTGTGGTGGCAGAGGCTTTATCTTGACGGAACAATTCATAGATATCGCGCAAATCAAAAATGGCATTGTTCGCATCTGGGTGCTTTTCAATATAATTTTCAATATGACGAACAATCAGCTGGGCAAACAAAAAATAGTTTGGTTTGTGTGTGAATTCTAAATTCATTTCTTGCTCCCTCAGGTTCTATTTAAGTTGTTTTAATTAGGAATAGCATAATTCTTTTTAAAAGCAGATAGGTCACTTGAATTTGTTGCAAAAAAATACAAATGTGCCTGCGTTTGAATATGAGCTATGTTTAAAAAAAAGAGGATTAATTCTTATCGCAAGCTAAACTATTGGTGAAAAAATAAATTGAATAATGTTTCATTGGGGGATAATTGATGTGGTAAAAATTATTAAAATTATCGTATTGTGATATTTTTATTGAAAATAATAAATTATTTAACATATTTTTTTATTTGATCGGTTGGTGATATTTTTTATTAAAATATGTGTTTTTGTGGTGTGTTGGCGTGAAAATGATGAAAATTTATAAAAATAATCATAACTTGGAAAATTATTTAATAAAGCGATGATTTGCTTGAAAATACAGCCAGAGCGTAGCTTATAGCTAAAAATGTCCAAAAAATCATCCAAAAGACTAAGGCTTATGAACTAGCAAGTGAAATCAGAAATCAGGTACAATTGGCGGGATTAATTTTGTGTTTGGTGTATTTGAAGGCCAATACATACATTCTTTGTTAATAAATTAGGCCTGCCAGGAGTTATCCCCGCATGAGTGCCATTACTCCATACGAATGGGCAATTATTGCCTTCGTGATCGGCGTTACGTTTCTATGCGTCTTTATGCTCACTGTCCCGTTACTCCTAGGGGGTAAATCGTGGGGCCGTGCTAAGCAAGAGCAGTTTGAGTCAGGTGTTGTTGGTGCAGGCGGTGCTCGTATCCGCTTGTCTGCAAAATTCTATTTAGTGGCTATTTTCTTTGTCGTTTTCGACTTAGAAGCACTATACCTTTATGCATGGGCTGTATCAGTGCGTGAAGTGGGCTGGATTGGTTTTGCAGCTGCTGCCGTATTTATTTTAGTTTTACTCGTTGGTTTGATTTACGAATTCTCTACTGGTGCTCTGAACTGGTCACCATCAGACAAACGTAAAGCAGCAGGGATTAAACCTAAAATTGGTTCACCAACTATGGACCTTGCTGAAATTACCCGCTTTAACTCAATTGAAGAATTGGTAATTGACCCTACTGGTCAAATTCCAGCTCAATCTTCTGGCCGTGTGAAAAAATCAGCGGCTGCGTCATCTGATAAGGAGTAAGACGGGATGAAATATACATTAACCCGTGCGAATCCGGATGCTGATCAATATCCACTTCAAGAGCGTCAAATCGTTACTGATCCGCTTGAAGAAGAAGTGAATAAAAATGTATTCATGACTCGTTTAGAGGACTTGATGCATACAGCAGTAAACTGGGGTCGTAAGAACTCAGTTTGGCCGTTTAACTTTGGTACATCATGCTGCTACGTAGAGTATGCAACGACCTTAACAGGCGTGCATGACTTATCACGTTTTGGTGCCGAAGTAATTCGTGCTTCACCGCGTCAGGCCGATGTGATGATTGTTGCTGGTACATGTTTCATGAAAATGGCCCCTGTAATTCAACGTTTGTATGAACAAATGCTTGAACCTAAGTGGGTGATTTCTATGGGTGCATGTGCAAATTCAGGTGGTATGTACGACATCTACTCAGTTGTACAAGGTGTGGATAAAATTATTCCTGTGGATGTGTACATTCCGGGTTGCCCACCACGTCCTGAAGCGTTAATTCAAGCATTAATGTTATTGCAAGACCAAATTCAACTCGAGCGCCGCCCATTGTCTGCGGTAATTGGTGATGATCTTAAGCCAGTGTATAAGCCAAAGATGCAGCCAGAACGTGACCGCAAACAAGCACAGCGTATTGCTGTGAAAAACCTGCGCTCTATGGATGAAATTAAATAATTTAAACGACAAATGTTTGATGCACCCTACATGGGTGTAATTGTCGTTTAGGTTGACTGAATTTGTATTAAATAGGAAGCCAAGCTAATGGCTGAAACTGAAATTGCTATGCCAGAATCAACGCCTGTTGATTCACGCCCAGCATTTGCAATTGTAGAAGAGCTCAAAGCCAAATTTGGTGAGAACTTCTATGTGCAAACGACTTTCGAAGACTTTCCAACAGTCTGGGTTGAGCGCGCACGTGTACAAGACGTATTAATGTTCTTGCGTACAGTGTCACGTCCTTACGTTATGCTGTTTGACTTGTCTGCGGTAGATGAGCGTTTACGTACGCACCGCGACGGTTTACCTGCGTCTGACTTCACCGTGTTCTATCACTTGTTATCGCTAGAGCGTAACAGTGACATTCGTATCAAAGTTGCGTTAAGCGAATCGGACTTAAACATCCAAACTGCAACCAACATTTGGCCGAATGCGAACTGGTATGAACGTGAAGCCTACGACATGTTTGGTATCAATTTCGAAGGGCATCCAATGCTCCGTCGTATTTTGTTGCCAACATATTGGGAGGGTCACCCACTTCGTAAAGAATATTCTGCGCGTGCAACTGAATATACACCGTATATGCAGAACCAAGCGAAGCAAGATTTCGAGCAAGAACACCTACGTTTTGTACCTGAAGATTGGGGTCTAAAACGTGGCAATGCTGACGAAGACTTCATGTTCTTGAACTTGGGTCCTAACCATCCATCTGCGCATGGTGCATTCCGTGTAATTTTGCAGTTGGACGGTGAAGAAGTTAAAGACTGCGTACCTGACATCGGCTATCACCACCGTGGTGTAGAGAAGATGGCTGAGCGTCAAACTTGGCACTCATTCATTCCGTATACAGACCGTGTGGACTACTTAGGTGGTTGTGCACAAAACATGCCTTATGTGATGGGCGTGGAGCAAATGGCGGGTATTACTGTACCTGACCGTGCGCAATGTATCCGTGTCATGATGTCTGAATTGTTCCGTATTAATAACCACTTGCTGTTTATTGGTACTGCGATTCAGGATGCCGGCGGTATGACGCCTGTATTCTATATGTTCGCCGATCGTCAAAAAATCTATGACGCAATCGAAGCGATCACAGGCTACCGTATGCACCCAGCATGGTTCCGTATTGGCGGTACTGCGCATGACTTACCAAATGGTTGGGACAAACTAATCCGTGAAATTTTGGATTGGATGCCAGGTCGTTTGAAAGAGTACTATACTGCTGCGCTTAAAAACTCAGTATTCATCGGTCGTACCCGTAATGTTGCTCAGTACGATGCAAAATCTGCATTGGCATGGGGCGTAACAGGTACAGGTTTACGTGCTACAGGTATCGATTTTGACGTACGTAAGTACCGTCCATACAGTGGCTATGAAAACTACGACTTTGATGTACCGTTAGAGTACGAAGGCGATGCTTATGCACGTGTTCTTGTTCACTTCCGTGAAATTGAAGAATCACTCAAAATCATCAAGCAATGTTTAGACAACATGCCTTCTGGTGCGTACAAAGCAGATCATCCACTGGCTGTTCCACCACCAAAAGATAAGACATTACAAGATATTGAAACGCTGATTACGCACTTCTTGAGCGTATCTTGGGGTCCTGTAATGCCTGCAGGTGAAGCATCTGTAATGGCAGAAGTGGTGAAAGGTGCGTCGAACTACTACATCACGTCTGATAAGTCGACGATGAGTTACCGTACGCGTATTCGTACACCAACCTTCACGCACTTACAGCAAATGCCTTCTGTGATTAACGGCAGTCTTGTATCTGACTTAATCATTTATTTAGCGACAATTGACGTCGTAATGGCTGACGTGGATCGCTAAGGGGTAACGCATTATGATGATTTTGACTGATAAAAAGCCACGTGTGAATGTTGAAGGGATTTTGACTGCGGACGAAATTCACGATATCCAACATCACATTGAGCATTATCCGTACCCACGTGCAGCGTGTTTGGATGCATTAAAATGCGTTCAACGTCGTAATGGCTGGGTAGATGATGCACAAATGAATGCGATTGCTCAATTGCTGAGCATGACACTTGCTGACCTTGAAGGTGTAGCAACATTCTATAACCGTATTTACCGTCAACCAGTTGGCCGTCACGTAATTTTATTATGTGATTCAATTGCGTGTTTCTTGATGGGTGCAGAAACTTTGGCAGAAGCATTCCAGCGTGAATTAGGCATCCAGTTTGGTCAAACGACTGCAGACGGTCGTTTCACTTTGCTTCCAATCTGCTGCTTAGGAAACTGTGATAAAGGTCCAACGTTGATGATTGATGAAGATACTCACGGATTAGTTGAAGTGACATCAATTAAACAGTTATTGGAGAAGTATGTATGAATACTGAACCAAAACCAATTTATGGCGACGGTAACCCAGAAACTCATCCGCTCACTTGGCGTTTAAGCAAGCAAGCGAATGTTCGTGGTGCAGACGACTATGAAGCACTTGAAGGCTATGCAGGCTTCAAAAAAGCTTTAGGTATGCAACCGAAAGAAGTACTGGACGTGATTAAAGCTGCGACTGTAAAAGGCCGTGGTGGTGCAGGTTTCCCAGCAGGTATTAAATGGTCGCTTATGGCGCCAAATGATAACTCAGGTCCTCGTTACCTCATCTGTAACGCCGATGAAATGGAACCAGGTACGTTCAAAGACCGTTTGTTGATGGAAGATCTTCCTCACCAATTGATCGAAGGGATGTTGATTGCGGGTTATACGCTTGAAGCAACTCACGGTTATATCTTTATTCGTGGCGAATACATTGAAGCTGCGAAATACCTGAACGAAGCATTAGAGCAAATTCGTGCCAAAGGTTACTTGGGTGAAAACATCCTCGGTACAGGTTGGAGCTTTGATCTACATGTGCATACAGGTGCGGGCCGTTATATCTGTGGTGAAGAAACTGCATTGATTAACTCGCTTGAAGGTCGCCGTGCGAACCCTCGTACTAAACCGCCATTCCCGCAAGTTGCAGGTGCTTGGGGTCGTCCTACAATCGTAAACAACGTAGAGACCTACAACAACTTACCAGCAATTATGCTTCGTGGTCCTGAGTGGTATGTTGGTTTATCTCAAGGTAAATCAAAAGATCCAGGCACAAAAATTTATGGTGCTTCAGGTAAAGTGAAATTCCCTGGTTTATGGGAACTTCCATTTGGTACAACTGCGCGTGAAGTGATTGAAGATCATGCCGGTGGTATGCGTGATGGCTTAACGCTAAAAGCATGGTTACCAGGTGGTGCATCAACTGACTTCTTGGCTGCTGAACACATCGACTTACCGATGGATGCAGAAAACATCATGAAAGCGGGTTCACGTTTAGGTACGTGTTTGCTCATGGTTGTAGACCAAACTCAATGTATGGTTTCAGCAACACGTAACCTCGAAGAATTCTTTGCACGTGAGTCATGTGGTTTCTGTACGCCTTGCCGTGACGGTTTACCTTGGGCGGTTAAAGCGCTTAAAGCATTGGAAGATGGCACGGGTAAAAAAGAAGATATTGACCATTTACAAGAGCTTACTCGTAAGCTTTGGATTGGTAAAACTTTCTGTGCTCACGCTCCAGGTGCGATGGAACCATTAATGGGCGCACTCAAACATTTCCGTGGCGAATTTGAAGCAAAAGTAGTAAATGCTGCTGCTCAAGTTAGCAACGTAGAACAAGCTTAAGGAATTCGACTATGGCTACAATTCATGTCGATGGAAAATCGTATGAAGTCAACGGCTCGGAAAACTTGCTACAAGCATGTTTGAGTCTTGGTATTGACATCCCATACTTTTGTTGGCACCCATCCTTAGGTTCTGTCGGTTCTTGCCGTCAATGTGCTGTGACTCAATATGCGAACCCGGAAGATACCCGTGGTCGTTTAGTGATGTCGTGCATGACGCCTGCATCTGACAATACCTACATCTCAGTTGAAGACAAAGAAGCCAAAGATTTCCGTGCTTCGATTGTTGAATTCTTGATGACCAACCACCCACACGACTGTCCAGTGTGTGAAGAAGGTGGTCACTGTCATTTACAAGATATGACTGTGATGACACAACACGACCGCCGTCGTTACCGTTTCACAAAACGTACGCACTACAACCAAGAGCTAGGCTCTTTCATTTCACATGAAATGAACCGTTGTATCGCATGCTACCGTTGTGTTCGTTACTACAAAGACTACGCGGGTGGTACAGACTTTGGTGTGTATGCCAATGCGTCACGTGTTTACTTTGGTCGCCCAGAATCAGGTACTTTAGAGTCTGAATTCTCTGGTAACTTAACTGAAGTTTGCCCAACAGGCGTATTTACAGACAAAACTCACTCAGAACGCTACAACCGTAAATGGGACATGCAGTATGCGCCAAGCGTATGCCAAGGCTGTTCTTCTGGTTGTAACATCTCTCCGGGCGAACGTTATGGCGAATTACGTCGCGTAGAAAACCGTTTTAACGGTGAAGTTAACCAATACTTCCTATGTGACAAAGGCCGTTTTGGTACAGGTTATGTGAACCGTGCTGATCGTCCACGTCAACCGCAGTTCCGTAATGGTTCAACTGTAGAAACTGTATCTGTAGATACAGCACTTGATACTGTAATTGCTAAAGTTCAAGGCAAAAAAGTATTGGGTATTGGTTCTCCACGTGCATCACTTGAATCAAACTTCGCGCTTCGCGAATTGGTTGGTCAAGACAACTACTCAACAGGTATGTCTCAAAAAGAGCAAAGCCTTGTTGAATTAGCCGCTTCTATTATGCAAACCGAGGGTGTTTACAACCCAGGTATGCGTGAAATTGAAAGCTATGATGCAGTGTTAATTTTGGGTGAAGATCTGACTCAAACTGCGCCTCGTATGGCTTTATCTGTTCGCCAAGCTGCGAAAAATAAAGGCAAAGAGATGGCTGCAGAGCGCCGTACACAAGACTGGTTGGCTGAACCTGTACAACGTATTGCTCAAGATGCTAAATCTCCAATTTACATTCTTGCTGCGACACAAACACGTTTGTCTGATATTGCTGAAGGCGAAGTGGTTGCATCTCCAAACGACATCGCGCGTTTAGGCTTTGCAGTTGCAGCTGCGGTTAAAGGTGAAACAGTGACTGGTCTTGCTGACGATGCGAAAGCATTTGCACAAACCATTGCTGACACTTTAAAAGCAGCGAAAAAACCACTGATCATCTCAGGTACAAGCTTACAAGACGCATCAATCATGGAAGCTGCAGCACAAGTTGCACAAAACCTTGGTAATGCAGGTCTTACATTGACTGTTCCAGAAGTGAACTCAATGGGCTTAGCAATCTTTGGTGGCCAAAGCTTAGAGCAAGCATTTGCACAAGACTTTGATACTGTTGTTGTGGTTGAAAATGACCTTTACCGTCGTTTACCTGCAGCTCAAGTAGATGCAGCTCTTGCTGGCAAAGAAGTAATCGTACTTGACCACTCAGAAACTGCGACTGTTGCACAAGCCAATATCGTACTTTCTGCAGCAAGCTTCGCTGAAGGTGATGGTACTGTTGTTTCTCAAGAAGGCCGTGCACAACGTTTCTACCAAGTGTATGACCCAAGCTATTACAAACCTGAACTTGCGATCAAAGAATCTTGGCGCTGGTTACATGCCATTGAAACTGGTGTGAAAGGTAAAGCGATTTCTTGGACACTTCTTGATGATGTCATCGAGTCAGTTGCGAAAAACGTACCTGCACTTGAAGCAATTCAAGATGTAGCACCAGATGCGGGCTTCCGTGTACATGGCCTTAAAGTGGCACGTGAACCACGTCGTTACTCTGGTCGTACAGCAATGCGCGCACCACTTTCAATTCATGAGCCTAAACAGCCAACAGACAAAGATTCTGCATTAACGTTCTCTATGGAAGGTTATGTGGGTAATCAAACGCCATCACCATTGGTGCCGTTTGCTTGGTCTGCAGGTTGGAACTCACCACAAGCTTGGAATAAATTCCAAGACAACGTGGGTGGTCACTTGAAAGGTGGTGATTCAGGCGTTCGTTTATTCGATCGTTTAGCGAAACGTCCAGCACGTACTTTTGTTGCTCCAGCAACAGTAGTAGCAAACGCTGAAAGCTTCCGTTTAGTGCCAATGCATCACATTTTTGCATCTGGCGAATTTACAGTGAAAACACCTGCAATGGAAACACGTATTCCTGAAGCAGTATTTGCTGTAGGTGAACAAGATGCGACTCGCTTAAATGTTCAAGACGGTCAAACAATTACAGTGAAAGCTGGCGAAACAGAAATCGTATTGCCAGTACAAGTAATTGAATATTTACCGACAGGTTATATTGGTTACCCAATTGGTCTAGCACCAACGGTTTCTCTTGCTGAGCCTGTTTCAGTCGCGGTAGGAGTGTAATTCATGCAACAAGAATTAATACGTCAAACGCCGCTTTGGGCTGAGAACTGGCCGATTGCCTACTCTGTAGTTCAAGCGATTGTGATCTTACTGGTTGTAGTTTTGATCGCTGCGTTAATGTCGTTTATTGAACGTCGTCTACTTGCATTGTGGCAAGACCGTTATGGTCCGAACCGTGTAGGTCCGGGCGGTATGTTCCAGATTGTTGCCGACATGCTTAAAATCATGTTTAAGGAAGACTGGACACCAAAATTTGCTGACAAATTAACATTCCGTTTAGCACCAGCAGTTGCAATGGCAACTGCGGTGTTATCGTTCATGGTTATTCCAGTATCGCCTTATTTAGGCGTATCGGACATGAGCATTGGCTTGTTGTTCTTTATGGCAATGGCAGGTATTGCGGTTTATGCAGTATTGTTTGGTGGTTGGTCTTCAAACAACAAATATGCATTACTTGGCGGTTTACGTTCTGCTGCTCAAACCATTTCGTATGAAGTGTTCTTGGGTATCTCGTTGATGGGTGTAGTGGCAATTGCTGGTTCATTCAACATGCGTGAAATTGTTGAAGCGCAAAAAGATGTTTGGTTTGTTGTTCCTCAATTCTTAGGTTTCTTAATCTTCGTGGTTGCGGGTGTTGCGGTAACTCACCGTCATCCATTTGACCAACCAGAAGCAGAACAAGAATTGGCGGAAGGTTACCATGTCGAATATGGCGGTATGAAATGGGGTATGTTCTTCGTTGCGGAATACGTAAACGTAGTATTGATCTCTGCTTTAATCGTAACTTTATTCTTCGGTGGCTGGTTAGCGCCATTCAACCTTGAAATTCTGTATGTTCCAGCAGCATTCTGGTTCATTATTAAAACAGCATTCTTTGTAATGATGTTCGTTTTAGCGCGTGGCTCTTTAATGCGTCCTCGTTATGACCAAGTAATGAACTTTGGCTGGAAAATTTGCTTGCCATTAGCGTTAGTTAACTTGCTAGTTACTGCCGCAGTTGTGTTGTGGTAAGGGCAGGGAGAACAAAATGTTTAAATTTCTAGCCGGGTTTGGATCGATTGTACGTTCGCTTTGGATGGTGTTTAGCCACGCAACGCGTAAACGTGACACGATTCTATATCCAGAAGTGCCAGCCGAAGAAATCGTGCCACCACGTTTCCGTGGTCGTATTGTATTGACGCGTGACCCAGATGGCGAAGAGCGTTGTGTTGCATGTAACCTATGTGCGGTTGCATGTCCAGTTGGCTGTATTTCACTACAAAAAGCTGAACAAGAAGACGGTCGTTGGTACCCAGAGTTTTTCCGTATCAACTTCTCACGTTGTATCTTCTGCGGTATGTGTGAAGAAGCATGTCCGACAACTGCTATTCAGTTGACGCCAGACTTCGAATTATCTGAATACGTTCGTCAAGACCTTGTATATGAGAAAGAACACTTACTTATCTCAGGTCCTGGTAAATACCCTGACTACAACTTCTACCGTGTAACCGGTATGGCAGTTGCAGGTAAAGACAAAGGTCAAGCACAACGCGAAAGTGCGCCTGTTGATGTACGGAGTCTATTACCATGATGTGGCCGTTTTATTTGATGGCACTTGTGGCCATCGTCTCTACGATTCGTGTTGTGACTAACACGAATCCAGTACATGCTTTATTAAGCTTAATTGTTTCATTACTTGCTGTTGCTGGTATGTTCATGATCGTGGGTGCGCCGTTTGCTGGTGCACTTGAAATCATCGTATACGCAGGCGCCATTATGGTTCTGTTCGTATTCGTTGT
Source organism: Acinetobacter cumulans (assembly GCF_003024525.3). GTDB lineage: Bacteria > Pseudomonadota > Gammaproteobacteria > Pseudomonadales > Moraxellaceae > Acinetobacter > Acinetobacter cumulans. The sequence goes on from NZ_CP035934.2 coordinate 853,027, forward strand.
GATGATGTTGAACTTGGGTCAACAAACCATGGAACAAGAAAGCAAGTGGCTAACTTCATCTGCGTGGGCTTATCCTGCGTTGATGAGCTTCCTCATGGGCCTCGTTCTTGTATGGATGTTGGGTTCAGACTACACCAAACCTTCTTTGGTGATGGGTGCGGAAATTGTTGGTCCTAAAGCTGTAGGTACAACACTCTTTACTCAGTACTTATTATTGGTTGAAGTTGCCGCGATGTTATTGCTTGGTGCACTTGTTGCAGCATTCCATCTTGGTAAACGTGAACCAAGTGCAGAAGAGGAAAAAGAATAATGGGCAACATCCCTTTAGAACATGGTTTGATCGTTGCAACCATTCTTTTTGCACTGGGTTTTTACGGTGTAATGGTACGACGCAACTTACTATTTATTTTGATGAGCCTTGAAATCATGATGAACGCTGCTGCTTTGGCGTTCGTTTTGGCAGGGAGCGCATGGGCGCAACCAGATGGCCAAATCATGTTCATCTTGATCTTAACGCTTGCTGCGGCAGAGGCTTGTATCGGTCTTGCTATCGTCCTTCAGTTCTATCATCGCTTCCATCATTTGGATGTGGATGCTGCTAGTGAGATGCGCGGATGAGCTATTTATATTTAACAGTATTATTTCCGCTCATTGGTTTTATCCTTTTAGCGGCAGGTCGTAATAACCTACCTGAAAAACTTGCAGCGGTTATTGGTGCGGGTTCTGTTGGTCTATCTGCATTATTTGCTTTGATTGCTGGCTTGGACTTTGTAAATAACGGTTCAGTAGCAACAACACAGCATTTGTGGACTTGGTTTAGCGTTGGTGGTTTAGCACCAGGCTTCTCACTACATCTTGATGGTCTGTCATTACTTATGATGGGCATGATTACAGGTGTAGGTTTCCTTATTCACATCTTCGCAACGTGGTATATGCGTGGTGAAGAAGATTTTGCACGTTTCTTCTCTTACTTCAACCTATTCGTAGCAAGCATGTTGCTTCTCGTTTTGGGCGATAACTTGGCGTTATTGTTCTTAGGTTGGGAAGGCGTAGGTCTGTGTTCTTATCTATTGATTGGTTACTACTACCAAAACCCTGCAAATGGCTTTGCTGCGATTAAAGCGTTCACTGTAACGCGTGTGGGTGACGTATTCTTACTAATTGCATTGTTCTTAATCTACCAACAGTTTGGTACTTTAAACATTGCAGAAGTGGTTGTGGCTGCACCGACTGTATTGGCACAAAGTTCATCGATCGCAATCTGGACAGCATTAATGTTGTTCTTGGGTGCGGCAGGTAAATCTGCGCAAATTCCATTACAAACATGGTTGGCAGATGCGATGGCTGGTCCTACACCAGTATCTGCATTGATCCACGCAGCAACAATGGTAACAGCAGGTGTTTACCTGTGCTGCCGTATGTTCACTGTGTTTGAACAAGCGCCTGAAGTGATGATGTTTATCTCTATCACAGGTGCGGTAACATTATTGGTTGCTGGTTTTGCAGCATTGGTACAAACCGACATCAAACGTATTCTTGCTTACTCAACAATGAGTCAGTTGGGTTATATGTTTATGGCAGTGGGTGCTGAAGCTTACCAAGCAGGCCTATTCCACATGCTTACGCATGCGTTCTTTAAAGCGTTATTGTTCCTTTCTTCTGGTGCGGTAATTCTTGCTTACCATCACGAACAAAACATTTTCAAAATGGGTGGCTTGTTCCATAAGAACAAATTCCTATTTGCATGTTTTGCAATTGGTGGTGGTGCCTTGGCAGCAATCCCATTCATCACAATCGGCTTCTTCTCTAAAGATGCGATCTTGGGTGCGGTATGGGTGAAAGGTCAAGCTGTTGCAGTATATGATTGCTTATACTGGACTGGTGTTGCAGGTGCATTCTTAACGTCTATTTATACATTCCGTTTAATTTGGGTTGTATTCTTTGGTAAAGAAAACACGCCTTACCATGAAATTAAAGGTGTAACTTACTGGGGTCCATTGGCCATCCTTGCGGTGCTGTCAACAGGTCTTGCTTATGTATTAAAAGCACCAGTAACTAACATTTTAAATGCAGCTCAAATCCCTGCGTTTAATGTTCCTGAAGCGCTTGAGCATGGCATGCACAGTGCTGAATACACAGCTGTAGGTATTGCACTTGCAGGTCTTGTGGTTGGTGTTGTGTTATTTGCCTTCGCATACAATGCAGTTAAAGCATTTGCTAAAACTTCTTTGGGTGCGGGTCTTGCGAATATCTGCCGTAATGCACTTGGTTTCGATGCGTTATACAACCTTGTATTCGTGAAACCATATTTGCTTATCGCGAAAATCTTAGGTCGTGATCCAATTGATGGCTTGTGGCTAGTATTGCCTGCACTTGTTAAAGCAGGTAACAGCTTCACAAGTTCACGTCAAACGGGTTCTTTGCGTGAATACGCATCGAGTATGGCATTCGGTACGGTTGTCCTACTGTTGATCTTGGTCGTGATTCAGGTCGTGGGGAAATAAAATGGAAGCTAATAATTTAATTTTACCCGCTCTGATCCTTATTCCGTTCATTGCAGGTTTCGCATGCTGGTTGGTCGATAAACTCGACCAACACTTGCCACGCTATATCGCCTTGATTGGTATGTTAGTGACTTTGGGTTTAACCATTGCACTTTGGCAAACAGGTACATATAGCTATGAATTAGGTAGCCAAGCACCAACTTGGGCTGCTCAATTCAATATTCCTTGGATTCAAACACTCGGAATTAACATTCACCTTGCGGTGGATGGTTTATCACTTCTTATGGTGGGTTTAACTGCACTCCTTGGTGTGTTAGCAGTAGGCTGTTCATGGGGTGAGATTCAAAAGAATGTTGGTTTCTTCCACTTAAACCTTTTATGGTCTTTAGGTGGTGTAATCGGTGTATTCCTTGCCATTGATATGTTCTTGTTCTTCTTCTTCTGGGAGATGATGCTTGTACCTATCTACTTCTTAATCGCACTTTGGGGTCACCGTGGTGCGGAAGGCAAGTCACGCGTTTACGCAGCAACTAAATTCTTCATCTATACACAAGTTGCTGGTTTAATCATGTTAATCGGTATCCTTGGCTTAGTTGCTGTAGGTTACTCATTAAATGGTCAACTTAGCTTCAACTACAACTACTTAATGGGCGTTGCTCATACAGTAGAAGCTCAAGCACCAGCACTTGCTTATGCATTTATGGTGTGTTTGTTCATTGGTTTTGCGGTAAAACTTCCAGTTTTCCCATTACACGGCTGGTTACCAGATGCGCATGCTCAAGCACCAACAGCAGGTTCTGTTGACTTAGCGGGTATCTTGATTAAAACAGCGGCATACGGCTTACTTCGTTTCGTTATTCCATTCTTCCCAATGGCTTCAGCACAATTTGCTGATATCGCGATTATTTTGGGTCTGATTGGTATTTTCTACGGCGCGTGGTGTGCATTCCAGCAAACAGATATGAAACGTCTTTTGGCGTATACGTCTATTTCGCACATGGGCTTTGTCCTTCTAGCGATCTACGCTGGTAACATCTTAACCTTCCAAGGTTTGATGATTATGATGTTGGCGCATGGTCTTTCATCTGCTGCCTTGTTCATTATGTGTGGTCAGGTTTACGAACGTCTTCATACGCGTGATATGCGTTTGATGGGTGGTATCCGTGGTCAGTTTAAATATCTTGCATTCTTCTTGATGTTCTTTGTTGCTGCGCTTGTGGGTATCCCAGGTTTAGGTAACTTCATCGGTGAATTCCTGATTTTGATGGGCTCATACGCAAAATTCCCTGTGTATACAATTCTTGCTGCAGTAAGCCTTGTATTCGCTGGTTTGTATGGTTTGATCCTGATTCACAAAGCACTTTTTGGTACGCCAAATGAAGCGCAAAAAGCACATTATTCATCTCCATTAAAAGATTTGAATGTACGTGAAGTTGTGATTTTACTGATCTGTGCGTTGGGTCTGGTGTGGTTGGGTCTATTCCCACAAACGTTCCTTGACGTTTCTAATTCAAGCATGGCGTGGTTAGCGAATAGCTACATTCCTGTTCAAGAAACAGTTGAGACAGTTCAGCAGGCTGTCGTTTCAGCTGAAAATGTGGAGATCCAATAAGTCATGAACTTCACAATGTCATTTGCAGAGCTTATGCCTCTAGCGCCAGTCATGATTGTTGCTTTAACAGCAGTAGTGGTGATGTTGCTGGTTGCGATTAAGCGTAATCATAATTTAGCAGCAACGACATCCGTTATTGGTTTGAACCTTGCTGCCTTATATATCGTATTTATTGTGCTTGCTGGTCAATATGCACCTGCAAACGTAATGAATTTGTTCATCGTAGATCCGTTTACGATGCTGTATCAGTTTGTGATTGTGGTGGCAGCGCTTGCATGCTGCACACTGTCACATGCGTACATCGAAACGTATAAAGACAACCGCGAAGAACTTTACATCCTTATGCTTGTATCTGTAACAGGTGCAATGCTTATGGTTGCAAGCACGCATTATGCGTCGTTCTTCATCAGCCTTGAGTTAATGTCGATTCCTGTATACGGTCTATTGGCGTACACACATCAACGTTCTCAATCGCTTGAAGCGGGTGTGAAATACCTTGTACTTTCTGCAACAGCTTCAGCGATGTTGTTGATGGGTATGGCGTATGTATATGCATACACAGGTTCATTAAACTTCGTTTCTGAGCCAGGTAAATTATTTACAACATTTGGTCAACCAGCTGTTGTACTTGGCTTAGCGCTTATTGTATTTGCAGTTGCATTTAAATTGTCTCTTGCGCCATTCCATAAATGGACACCAGACGTATATGCAGGTGCGCCAGCACCAATCGCTACATTCTTAGCAACTGTTGCTAAAGTGGCGATGATTGGTTTATTTGTTCGTTACTTATTGTCTTCAGGTTTAATCCTTGCAGACAGCTTCGTAACACTATTAACCATTATTGCAGTACTTTCGATTCTTGCAGGTAACTTACTTGCAGTTCGTCAAGTGAACTTGAAACGTATCCTTGCATACTCTTCAATTGCACACTTTGGTTATTTATTGGTTGCAATTATCAGTGCAAAAAATACTGATTTCTTACAACTTCAAGGTTTTGCAACTTTCGAATCTGTAAACATTTATGTGATTACTTATGTGTTAACAACAATCGGCGCGTTCGGTGTAGTAACACTTATGTCTAGTCCATATAACAATACAGACGAAGCAGGTAGCTTGGCTGAGTACCGTGGTTTGTTCTGGCGCCGTCCAGTATTAACTGCAACTTTAACGGTAATGATGCTGTCTCTTGCAGGTATTCCATTAACTGCGGGCTTCATTGGTAAGTTCATGGTTGTGAAAGCTGCTGTTGCTGGCCAAGAATGGTTCCTTGCAGCAATGGTTATCGTTGGTTCAGGTATTGGTTTGTACTACTACTTACGAGTAATGGTTGTACTTTACATGACACCACCAGAAAATCCACGTATCGACGCTGTCGATCATTGGGGTCAAAAAGTGGGTGGTATCATGGTGTTAGGCGCTGCTGCATTAGTATTGTTGATTGGTGTATATCCAGACCCAATCATTGCAATTTCTAAAGTTGCTTTCTTTGCGATTTCACCAGAATTACAACAATTCATTTTGTCTTTAGTACAAAGCGGATTTAACTAATTTAGCTATTTAGCTCAGTTATTACAAAAAAGCCTCCTGTAAAGGGGGCTTTTTTAATTTTATCGTACGGCAAAATTTACTATAATAGATAGAATTTGATCTTAACCTTTTAGGTGTTCTCCCGTGGCTATCCATGAAATCCGTCATCCATTAATCCGTCATAAACTTGGCTTATTGCGCCGTGCTGACATCAGCACTAAGAATTTCCGTGAACTTGCGCAAGAAGTCACTATGCTTTTGACTTATGAAGCAACAAAAGATTTACCTGTGTGTGACCATGAAATTGATGGCTGGGCAGGTAAAGTAACTGTAGACCGTATTGCGGGTAAAAAAATTACGGTTGTGCCAATTTTACGTGCAGGTATTGGTATGCTGGATGGTTTCTTAAACCTCATTCCAAGTGCAAAAGTATCAGTACTTGGTTTAGAGCGTGACGAAGAAACACTTGAAGCGCGTACTTACTATAAAAAATTAGTACCAGACGTACAAAACCGTATTGCGATGATTATCGATCCAATGCTTGCAACAGGTTCATCGCTAGTTGCTGCTATTGATGTATTAAAAGCAAGTGGCTGTAAAGACATCCGCGTGATGGTATTGGTTGCTGCGCCAGAAGGGATCAAACGTGTTGAAACTGCACATCCAGATGTGACCATTTTTACGGCTTCTGTAGATAACGGTATTAATGAAAATGGCTACATCGTTCCTGGTTTAGGCGATGCGGGTGACAAAATTTTTGGTTCAGTACAAAAAGACTAATTTTAGTACCGAATGAAAAAAGAGGCTTTCATAGCCTCTTTTTTATATAATGATGAAAAGATATTTGAGCATAGGACAGTAGCATGAAAGATGAAGTGTACGTAGGTAAAGTCAAACAATATGATCCTGAAAAGGGCTATGGTTTTATCGGTTCATCTGAGGGAGATATTTTCTTCCATATTTCAGATTTTCCATCTGCAGATGGTGAACCAAAACGTCATGATCGTGTGAAATTTACCGCAGTGAAAAATGGTGATAAATTTAAAGCGGTCAAGATTGAACGTGTAGAAGACAATTCAGCCAAAGCGAAAAAAACGAAAGTTGTGCAAAATAATAAATCAATTACATCAGCTTTGCTGTCTAACTTTAAACGTTAAGTCATTTTTTGCTGTTTTAGATGCTGTATAACAGATTCAATTCAGTAACATAAAAAAGGGGCAACGTGCCTCTTTTTTATTGGCTTTGTGTGGGTCTAATTTTTAAATATGCAGGGGCATTTTTTACTGAATGGTATTCAGAACAGTTAAAAATTTAGCTCAATACATTGCGTTTGTATCTGGCAGGTTTTTAGAGTTTATGCCTGAAAAACAGACAACAAGCCTATGTGTATTTTTAAAATAATTTATATATTATCAATATTTTGCATATTTAAGCACTCTGAGTTTTTAAATTTCAATCGCGCTAAATCATCTTTAGGGTTATACAGCGAACACTGAGATGACTATAATCGACACCGAATCAGGATGAGGAATCACTATGTCACTCGCAAGTCAGTTAAACGACAAGCAACTTGAAGCCATGAAATATACTCAAGGACCCTTGTTAGTGCTTGCAGGTGCAGGTTCAGGCAAGACCTCGGTGATTACCCGTAAAATTGCGTATTTGGTGAAACACTGCGGTATTCCTGCGCATCGTATTACTGCGATGACCTTCACCAATAAGGCTGCACGTGAAATGAAAGAGCGTGTGACCAAACTATTAACACGTGAAGAAGCCAAGGGCTTGTCGGTGTCGACCTTCCATACCTTTGGTTTAAATTTATTACGTCTTGAACTTAAAAATACACCTTTAAAAAATAACTTTTCCATTTTAGATGCAGATGATTGCAAACGCATTTTGATGGACTTAATGCATCGTGACAATTTATCTGGTGCTGAAAGCAAAGAATTGATTGCGAAAGCCATGAAAATGATTTCGGATTGGAAAAACGACCTGATTCCACCTGAGCAAGCACACACCACCTGTGAAACAGCAGAAGATGTCCAATTTGCGCATTTATACCAATTGTATGAGCGTAATTTACGTGCGTACAACGCCGTAGATTTTGATGATCTAATTGTAATGCCAACACGATTATTACAAGAAAATGCAGAAGTACGTGATCGTTGGCAAAACCGAATTCGTTATTTGTTGGTGGATGAATATCAAGATACCAATACCGCGCAATATATTTTGGTCAAGCTCTTGGTGGGTGTGATGGGCCAATTTACTGCGGTAGGTGATGATGACCAATCCATTTATGCATGGCGCGGTGCTAAGCCTGAAAACATGGCCTTGTTAAACGAAGACTTCCGTAATTTAAAAGTGATTAAGCTCGAACAAAATTACCGTTCGACCAGTCGCATTTTAAAAGCCGCGAATACTGTGATTGGCAATAACCCACATATTTTTGATAAAAAATTGTGGTCAGACAAAGGCCATGGTGAAGTGATTCGTGTCATTACTTGCCGTAATGATGATGATGAAGCGGAACGCGTCGTAAAGGATTTAATTACGCACAAATTAATGAATGGCAAAAACTGGAAAGATTATGCCATTTTGTACCGTGGTAATTTCCAAGCGCGAATTTTGGAAACGCAGCTTCGCCAAATGCAGATTCCGTATAAATTATCGGGTGGTCAGTCGTTCTTTGCGCGCTCAGAAATTAAAGACATGATGAGCTATTTGCGTCTGATTATTAACCCAGAAGATGACAGCGCTTTCTTACGTATTATTAATACACCTAAACGTGCGATTGGCCCTGTGACCTTAGAGAAACTGGGGCTGTTTGCACAAGAAAGTAATTTGTCCTTGTTAGCAGCATCGGGTGATCAGCGTTTAACTATGGCGATTCCCAAAAAAGCCACCACGCAATTGGCCGAATTTCATGACTTCATTGAGCGTTTCACACGTAATTTAATCGAAGATGATGAACCTGTACCCATTATCCGCCAAATGATGATTGAAGCTGGCTATATCGATTATGTGAAAGAAACGGCAGCCACACCAGCACAGGAAAAAACCAAGCTCGACAATATTGAAGTGTTGTACAGCAGTATTCAAAGCTTGATTAACCGTGCTGAAGATGTCGACGAAAAAAACATTGAAAGTGTCATTCGTAAAATGGTGTTGCTGGATATGTTGGAGCAACAGCAAGAAGAAGAAGATACAGATAAGGTCAATTTATTAACCTTACATGCATCAAAAGGTTTGGAATTTCCTTATGTCTACCTGATTGGTTTAGAAGAGGAAATTTTGCCTCATAAAAACTCAATTGCGGCAGACACAGTAGAAGAAGAGCGTCGCTTAATGTACGTGGGAATTACCCGTGCACGTCAAGGTTTGACCATCACTTTGGCAGAGCAACGTAAAGCGGGTGGGCAAATGAAACAAATGACCCCAAGTCGCTTCTTGGATGAATTGCCACAAGATGAACTTGATTGGTTAGGTCGTAAGAAAAAACTGGCTGGTAATATTGATCCAAAATTGCAAGCACAGCATTACTTAGAAAATTTACGTGCGTTGATTAAGCGCTAATAAGCAATTTGTAAAATAAGTTACATTGAAACAGGAATGAAACATGAAAGTTCAAGTTAAAGTACTCGACTCACGTCTAGGTACAGAATGGCCAATGCCTGCGTATGCTACAGCAGGTTCTGCGGGTTTAGATTTACGTGCTTGTGTTGCCGAAACGACAGTGATTGAACCAGGTCAAACTGTGCTGATTAAAACAGGTCTTGCAATTTACATTGAAGATGTCAATTTTGCAGGTATGATTTTGCCACGTTCTGGCCTTGGTCATAAGCACGGCATCGTGTTGGGCAACTTGGTAGGTTTGATTGATTCTGACTATCAAGGCGAATTAATGGTTTCTGTATGGAACCGTAGTCAGACTGCTTTTAGCCTAGAACCAGGCGAGCGCTTAGCGCAGTATGTACTGGTACCTGTGGTGCAAGCACAGTTTAATTTAGTTGAAGAATTTGAAGCAACTGAACGTGGTGCTGGCGGTTTTGGTCATACTGGCAAAAACTAAGCAGGCAATGCATGTAAGGTAATGTTTTCATTGCTTTACATGCATATTGACGATTGATTTATAAAAATAATAGTCATAGAAATAGATTAAAAATTAAAAAGTGTGAACCAGTTTGCGTATTAATGGGTGGCTTTATCAAATATCCCTAATATTAGTGATTGTTGGTATTATGTAATTCTCATAAACTATTGGGCAGATCAAATAGCCTAATATAGAAATAGGATAGTGCGATATTTGAGGTGCATAAACTATTCTATCTGTTTGATATATTTTATCTTTTAACTTGAAGCGACTGTTTTTTTTGTAATTACGTATTATTTTCACGCTTAAAATTTTTATCTTTTATAATTATGGGGTTAATAATTTTTTAAGGAATTTTGGATAAAATATTTTTTACTCAATGGTCAATTGATATTAACTATTTTATATTCAAAAGCTTAAGTTTTATTAATTGATTCTTAAACTAAAATGATTTAAAAAAGGAACACTTTTTTAAAGTATTTATGTGCTTAATTGTTTAATCAAACTGATTGTTCCTCCTAAAGTAGGCCACTGTTGATACGGGCAATTAAAAGAAGAATATCTTATGGGTTTACTCTATAACAATTTTCCGTCTCATATTTTCCGCGCGTACGACATCCGTGGTAAATCTAGTTTATTAACCAGTGATATGGTGGGTTCGATCGCCCATGGTTTAGCTCAGCAATATTTAAAACGTGGCCAAACATGCTTGGCTATTGGTTATGATGCACGTATCAATAGCCCGTTATATGCTTCAATTATTCGAGACGTGTGCGAAAGCTATGGGCTTGATGTGACGATTATTGGTTGTTCTTCTAGTCCAATGTTGTATTACATTGCACGTGATTTTTCTGGCAATGGTGTAATGGTGACTGCCAGTCATAATCCAAAAACAGACAATGGTATAAAGTGGATTGTGCAAGGCGAACCACCCACACCTGAAATGATTCAGCATGTTGCAACAGATGCAAAACATCATTTTGTGCCTAAGAAATCTGTAACACCACTTGAATTACCACACCAAATATTGCCTCAATATTGCTTACAATACCAACATGCATTATTGGCTGATATTCAGCTTCAAGCACCAATAAAAATTGTATTAGATGGTATGCATGGTTCAGCAGGTCGCTGTGCAAATTTAGTTTTAAATAAGTTGGGTTGCGAAGTGAGTGCCTTGCGTTGTGTGGCGAATGGTGAGTTTCCAGACCATGCACCCGATCCATCACAAATTGCCCATTTAAGTCAGCTACGAAATGCGGTTGTTTCACAGCAAGCAGATATAGGCATTGCGCTAGATGGTGATGGCGACCGTTTGGTGTTAATTGATGCACAAGGTACGGTCATTACTGCCGACCGTTTGTTATGTTTATTTGCGGAAATGTGTTTAAAAACGCATCCGCAAGCCGAAATTGTTTATGACGTAAAATGCTCGACGATGGTGCGTAATACAGTGCAGGCACTCAATGGCCAAGCAACCATGTTGCGCACGGGAAGTACCTTTTTACGCAAGTATTTGGCGCAATCAAAAGGTCACGCGGTATTTGGTGGCGAATATGCAGGGCATTATGTATTTAATGACGGGCGTGGCTGGGGCTATGACGATGGCTTATATGCAGCGCTGCGTGTGATTGAATATATGCAAGCAGAGCAATTAAGTTTGGCTGAACTCTTGGCGCGTTATCCAGAACGCGTGGGTACGGAAGATCTTTATATTTCCACCCATCATGTCGACCCCAAAGCTGTTTTGGCCGAAGTAGAACGTCAATCTCAGCAGATTCATGCAGAAATTAGCAAAATTGATGGGATACGGCTTGATTTTGATGATGGATTTGGCATCATTCGAGCATCGAATACAGGCGAGTATTTCACCCTTCGTTTTGATGCGGATGATATGACGCGTATGCGCCAAATACAGCGCCTGTTTGTCAATATGTTAGTTGAGCAGTATCCAGACATCGCTCAAGACATTTCAGATGCTCAATAAGGAGAGGCGAATGCCACATCAGCATACCGGCATCGACAAAGCACAGATTTTGACTGAGGCTTTGCCGTACATTCAACGTTTTTCAGGTAAAACGCTGGTTGTAAAATATGGCGGCAACGCAATGACTGATCCTGAGCTAGAAAGCTCATTTGCACGTGATATTGTTTTATTAAAAACTGTAGGTTTAAACCCTATTGTGGTTCACGGTGGTGGCCCACAAGTTGATTCATTTTTGAAGCAATTAGGTCGTGAGTCTGACCGTATTGACGGTATGCGCGTAACTGACCCAGCTACGATGGAAGTTGTAGAAATGGTGTTGGGTGGTAGTGTGAATAAGTCCATTGTGAACCTGATTAATAAGCATGGTGGCCGTGCAATTGGTTTAACAGGTAAAGATGGTAATTTGCTTCGTGCACAGAAACTATTGATGCAGAAGACGGCAGAAGATGGTTCTGTTAAAGAAATTGATTTAGGTCTAGTGGGCGAAGTCGTTGGTGTAAAAACTGATGTCTTGGAAATGTTCACGCAAGGTGATTTTATTCCAGTGATTGCACCATTGGGTGTAGATGAAGAAGGCAACACCTATAACATCAATGCAGATTTGGTTGCGGGTAAAGTGGCTGAAGCACTCGGTGCTGAAAAACTTATCTTGTTAACCAATATCAGCGGTGTATTGGATGAAAATAAAAACCTACTGACTGGTTTAAGCACACAAGAAGTTGACCGTTTAATTGAAACGGGCGTGATCTATGGTGGCATGATTCCTAAAGTAGGCTGTGCATTAGATGCAGTGAAGGGTGGTGTGGTAAGCGCACATATTGTCGATGGTCGCGTACCCCATGCAACGTTGTTAGAAATTTTTACTGATCATGGTGTGGGTACTTTAATTACCAACCGTCAAGCTGCTAAAAAAGCTTAAGCCTTCAAGATCGTCTGCCGTAAATATAAAAAAGCCCCATTTCGATGGGGCTTTTTTTGCTGGATTGAATTGCAACAGAATGCTATGTGGTCATGAAAATGTCATCGCGTACACCTAGTGTAAAACAACGTCAAAGAGCTGAGGTTGTGCACATGTTGGATAAACTAAATCAGTACCGTCAAAATTTTGCCTTACCCTTTTATAAAAAAAGCATCAAAGCAACCAGTTATAGTTTTGAGTGGGTTGAAGACTTAGCTGGCCTTCAGCAAGTACAACAATTTAGAGCAATGCAATTTGGGGCACAGTTTAATTTGCACTTTGCAAATGGGCTAGATCAAGATTTATATGATTTTAATTGCGAACACGCCGTATTACGTGACAAAGTCACTCAAGAAATCGTAGCGTATACCAGAATTAAGCGCTTACAAGGCTATGAGTTAGTCACAAAGAGCTATAGTCAACATGAATTTGATATAGCCAGCCAACTGGGCCATTTAGAGCATATTGTGGAAATTGGACGAACCTGTGTGCATCCACGCTATCGTTCAGGCAAAGCATTGTCTGTGTTGTGGCTAAACTTACTCCCCAAGGTGTTGTGGGAAATGAAAGCCAAATATGTCATTGGTTGTGTGAGTGTGCGGCTCAAGGGCAATGAAGCGCAGGCTTATTACACCCATCAATTTATAAAAAACTTAAAGCAAGGTACGAATTCTATACGGGCACAACAGTCGTATGAACCTGCATATCCGCAATATAGCTTTAAGCAGGATGAACGTATTCCAAAATTGTTTGATGTGTATTTAAAAATGCAGGCAACTTTGTCGCAACAGGCCTATTACGATCAAGAATTTAATTGTGTGGATTATTTTGTTTTTTTAGAGGTAGCCAAAATGGCAAAAAACTTTATTTTTCAGCAAAAAATCACGCAATAGCGTTCAAAATAGCGAGCTGTGATGGATTTTGTTATTTGTAATCGTTTCAGGACTCATGCAGAATAGCGTTATCATTGACCACACTTATGATGATGACGCTTATGTGCCAGCTGTTAGGGATGAATTGTGCGACACCAACGGATATTACGTTTTCTTTCCGTGGTTTCTCTCAGCGTGCAGGTATTACATCGGATCATTGTGATGGTTTTGGTATCGCTTTTTTTGAAGATAAAGCCTGCCGTTTATTTGTAGACAATCAATCCGCCGTTGAATCACCGATTGCTGAATTGATTCGTAATTATCCAATTAAATCACGCAATGTGATTGCGCATATTCGTAAAGCGACCCAAGGTAAAATCAATTTAGAAAATTCGCATCCATTTAGTCGTGAGCTTTGGGGGCGCCAATGGATTTTTGCTCACAATGGTGATTTACATGATTTTTCACCTGAATTAGCAGGTCGTTTTACGCCTGTAGGCAATACAGATAGCGAATTGGCTTTTTGTTATTTGCTCGAACAATTGGTTAAACGTTTTGGCTATGAAGAGCCCAGCTTAGACCAAATCTTTGATGTACTCATTGAGATTTCTCCGCAAATTGCTGAACATGGCACGTTTAACTTCTGTTTATCCAATGGCCAAGCTTTGTTTAGCTATGCCATTACCAAATTACATTGGTTGGTACGTGAGTACCCATTTAAACCTGCACAGTTAATTGATTTAGATGTGGAAGTCGATTTTAGTGAAGTGACGACTGCTGATGATCGTGTGGCAGTTATTACCACAGAGCCTTTAACTCAAAATGAAGTTTGGACGGCATTTAAACCCGGTGAGATGATTCTCTTTCAACATGGTAAGCCTATTCGTCATGCTATGAGTGAAATTGCGCGTTTAGAGCGTGAGCGTTTAGATCCATCTTTGCGTCGCGTGACATTGGCAGATCATTATTGATTGCATTCAATATTCAAAATAATTGAGCTCTATATTTTAAATGACTGTTTTTTTGAAAATAGATGTAATTATTTATATGATTTATACTTGAATTGATTAAAAAATATCTGACTCTTGTGGTCAAGATTAAATATTAAAACAATAATAAACAATGATTTACATAATATTACTTTAAATACACATAATTCCGAGTAAATCACTTCATTTTTATTTAATCTATTTCGCTATATGATTAATTTTATGTGATAAATAATTCAAAAGTGGTAGGTGGTCGTAATGAAAATGAAATGGATTCCAGAATATAATACTGGCATTGATGTGATTGACGATCAGCATAAACGTATTCTTGATTATATTAATGAAATTGATAGTGTAGATGCCAATACGGATCGTGCACGTATTCAAGAAGTATTGAATAATATTATTGACTATACACAGTCTCATTTTACCTTTGAAGAGTCTCTTCAAGAAGAAGCGGGTTATAAATACCGTGTACCACACAAACGTGTACACGATTTATTTATTAAAAAGATTGAGTCATATCGCGATCGTTTTAATATGGGCCACGCGATTGAAGCAGAACTTCATGAAGTATTATCTAAATGGCTCATTAATCATATTCAACACGATGATGCAGATTATGTCGGCGCCGTGAAAGAAAATATGATGGGAATCATTAAAGAAAAAGAACAGAAAAAAGGTAAAAACTGGTTCGCTCGCTTCTTCTCATAATTCAAGATGAACGAGATAAGAAGAACTAAAATCTAATAATGATTTAGCGCAGCAAATCACCGTAAGGTGGTTTGCTTTTTGTTTTTGATTTTCCAGACAGAGCAGGGCAAAATAGCGCTAGCTTTTTTAAAGGAACGCCTCATGCAGGATAATGCTATGTCAAAATGGTTATCGCCTCTGATGGCTTTTTGTGTCTCATTTATTATTATTGCGACTCTTGCGCCAATAACGGGGATTCAAATTGACCGTCAGCTAGATTTCTGGTTGCTCTGGCTTGCAACAATGCTCATTTTAGCATTGCCATTGTGCTATTTAGAAATCGCACTTGCAAAACGCTCAAATACCACCGCTTTACAGGCATTATCTAAATTAACACGCGATGCAGATGCATCTGCGAAATGGCGTTTGGCAGGCTGGTTAGCTGCTGTTTTTATTCCATTTTTGGTGGGTGGTGTACTGTCTAATATTAGCCAGCTTTTACAAGCTACGGCAGTTCCTGCGCTAGGAACACCTATTGTATTGGTGGGTCTTGCAGTATTGGCAATTGTTTTGTCCTTTATCCCACGCCAAATTACGGTACTTCTAACAGCTGTAGGTGTATTGGCTTCTTTAGTGTTGGCCAATGTTATGGGCACACAGCTTCCAGCATGGCATGTTACACCTGTTGAATTTAGTGAATGGGGAAGTGCAACAGTATTGGCTCTAGTTGCGAGTGGTTTAGGGCTAGGCCTATATTGGCAAAGTAGTTTATTCGCAACACAAAGCCAAGAATCTGCAACTCAATCTGCACTACCTATTTGGTTCGCACAATTATTGGCAGTTGTTGCGTTTGGTTTCTTTGCTGTCAAAACAACCGTACCTGCGTATGCATTAGCATTTGCAGCAACAATGTTTGCAGCTTTAGTGCTCAATTTAGCAGGTGAACAATTACAGCAGCGCCAAATTGCAATGCCTGTGCAGTGGCTCGTAATACTGGTTCCAGTATTTATTTGGGCAATTCCAAGTATTAGCCCTATTTTCAACACAGTGTTGATTCTCTGGGGCTTGGTGATTTGTTTGGTGTACGCTATTTTTGTTGGCTGGATTATGAAAATTAGCCATTTGCGTAAAGCACTGAATTTTTCAAATGAAGCTTTTTATAATATTTGGCGTATAGCGGTGCGTATTGTTATTCCACTATCGATTGTGTTGGCGATTGTGGCTGTATTAGGTCGGATGCTCTAATGGCGGTACAAAAAATTTGGGTGGCTTATGCTGGCCCGACAGCACAATTTCATATTTCAGTACCATTTAATGAAGGCATGACTGCATTAGATGCGATTCGTCTTAGTGGGATTGAGCAACAAACAGAACTCCCCGAAAACCTTCAATTGGGTATTTTTGGTGTGCGTTTAAAAGATCATCAGCAAATTTTACAGGCGGGTGATCGCGTTGAGATTTATCGTGCATTAACGATTAATCCAAAAGAGATACGTCGTAATCGGGCTGCAAAAAATCCGGTCAGTCGTTATTGTCGCGGAAATCGCTTTAAACAATTATGGTCATAAAAAAAACCCCTCAACAGAGGGGTTTATTTTTATATGAAACTGATTATAGTGGCGGTGCAGTTAAAATTGCTTCTTTTGAGCCGGGTAGACCTGGTTGTGATTCTGGAATAGTGTCCAAACCTTCGATTTTTTCGACGATGCCGTTTTGGTTAAAATAAACTTTTAAATGCTGACCAGATGCAGCAGGAATCTTCGCTTTTTTAGCATAGGTTCCTGGGGTATAATTGTAGATGTAGTCCCAGCGCAAAGGATTCATTGGATCTGTAATTGTTGGGCTTCCAAGCACAAAACGAACTTGTTGGAATGTCATACCCACTTGGATTTTTGATGCTTGCGCCTTAGTTAACGGCGTTCCTTGTGGAATATCAACTTTATAAACGCCCAAGGTTGAACAGCCTACGAGCAATGAAGTGACGAACAACGTCAGCATGAGTTTTTGCATTTTGCTACACTATCCCAAATTAATTATGATGCATTTGATCCAAGGATAGATCATACTGCATCTAAAGTTTGTTGCCTATTCCAACTTTAATTTTGTTGAGAGACCTTTTTTCATGCCAATATCAAACCAAGATTTACGCAAAGCTGGACTTAAAGTTACGCTTCCACGAATTAAAATATTGGAATTACTAGAAAATTCAAGACAACATCATTTAAGCGCGGAAGACATTTATAAGACTTTACTTGAACAAGGTGAAGATGTGGGTTTAGCAACTGTGTATCGCGTGTTAACACAGTTTGAAGCTGCAGGGATTATTCAGCGTCATCACTTTGAAAACAATCATTCTGTATTTGAAATTATGCAGGAAGATCATCACGACCATATCGTGTGCCAAAACTGTAACAAAGTGGTCGAGTTTACCAATGATGTGATCGAGCACGAACAGCACGAAGTGGCGAAAAAATTCGGTTTCGAACTGACAGGCCATTCATTAAATCTATATGGTTATTGTGATGCGCCAGCATGCCAAGAAGCATACCGTAAAAAATAATGCCAAACTGGATTTGATTTAGCTTTATGTAAATCAAATCCAATAAGCACAAAAAAAGGCTGAGAGATCAGCCTTTTTTTGTGCTTGAATTTTAGAGTCTTAGCAAATTACAGCCTACACTTGACCATCGAAGGTAATGTTGGTGCTGGCATTCATTAAGCGATCTCCACCTTCTTCAGACAATTTGATTTGTAGGCGTAAGTCGTTTGGTGAATCGGCGTGTTTGAGTGCATCTTTGTAGCTAATTTGCTTGGCTTTATAAAGGTCAAACAGGGCTTGGTCAAAGGTTTGCATGCCTAATTCACGAGAACGTTTCATCAGGTCTTTAATTTCATGTACATCACCTTTACGGATCATGTCTGAAATTAAAGGTGAGTTGATCAAAATTTCAATCGCGGCACGGCGAGAGTTACCATCAATGGTTGGAATCAACTGTTGTGCAACCACGGCTTTTAGATTTAACGATAAATCCATAAACAATTGGTTGTGACGATCTGCTTCAAAGAAGTGAATGATACGATCTAATGCTTGGTTGGCGTTGTTGGCATGTAGTGTCGCAAATACCAAGTGACCTGTTTCAGCAAAGGCAATGGCATAGTCCATTGTTTCACGTGAACGAATCTCACCAATCAAAATGACATCAGGTGCCTGACGTAAGGTATTTTTCAGTGCGATTTCAAAAGAATCGGTATCAATACCCACTTCACGCTGGGTAATAATGCAACCTTGATGCTCGTGTACAAATTCAATCGGGTCTTCAATGGTGATGATATGACCTTTTGAGTTTTGGTTACGATAACCCACGAGTGATGCTAGGGATGTAGATTTACCTGTACCTGTTGCACCCACAAAGATGATAATACCGCGCTTGGTCATCGCTAATTCTTTTAAAATTGGCGGTAACTTGAGTTGCTCCATAGTCGGAATGATCGTTTCAATACGACGGAGCACCATGCCTGGCTCATCACGTTGCTGAAATGCACTCACACGGAAACGCGCTGATTTAGATGGATTGCTGATTGCAAAGTTACATTCACGTGTTTCTGCAAACTCTTTACGCTGTTTATCGTTCATGATGGCATTTAATAATTGGCCAACCGTTGAACCTGGCAGTTTTGTAGAGCCAATAGGTACAATTTGACCATTAATTTTCATGGACGGCTCGACATCGGCAGTAATAAAAAGGTCAGAGGCCTTTTTTTCCACCATAAAGTCGAGCAAACCGTTAAAATCCATAAGGTTTCCCCAAATAATATAATGCTAATTTTTATAAGAAAGATTCTGGCTGTTTTGCTGCAGTACGTGCAGTTTGTGGGCTAATGATGCCTTTAGACACTAAAGTTTTTAAGCTTTGGTCTAGCGTTGTCATGCCGTAGTTTGCACCCGTTTGAATGGCAGAGTACATTTGCGCGACTTTGTTTTCACGAATCAAGTTACGGATTGCAGGAATACCGATCATGATTTCATGCGCTGCCACACGGCCACCACCATTTTTCTTTAATAGTGTTTGTGAAATAACCGCTTGTAGGGATTCTGACAACATGGCACGAACCATATCTTTTTCTTCAGCAGGGAATACGTCAATCACACGGTCAATGGTTTTAGCCGCAGATGTGGTATGTAGCGTACCAAATACTAAGTGACCAGTTTCAGCAGCTGTAAGCGCCAAACGAATCGTTTCAAGGTCACGCATCTCACCGACCAAGATAATGTCAGGGTCTTCACGCAGTGCTGAACGAAGTGCTTCGTTAAAGCCGTGGGTATCGCGGTGGACTTCACGCTGGTTAATTAGGCATTTTTTTGATTGGTGTACAAATTCGATTGGATCTTCGACCGTCAAAATATGGTCATAACGGTTGTCATTGATGTAGTCCATCATGGCTGCCAATGTCGTCGATTTACCCGAACCTGTAGGCCCAGTCACCAGTACGATACCGCGTGGGTATTCACAAATCTCTTTAAAGATTTGCCCCATGCCCAAATCTTCCATTGAAAGCACTTTTGATGGAATGGTACGGAATACCGCACCAGCACCGCGGTTTTGGTTAAATGCGTTCACACGGAAACGTGCCACGCCTGGAACTTCAAATGAAAAGTCTGTTTCCAATTTTTCTTCATAATCACGGCGTTGCTTGTCATTCATAATGTCGTACACCAATTTGTGTACTTCTTTATGTTCTAATGCAGGCAAGTTAATACGACGAACTTCACCATCTACACGGATCAGTGGAGGCATACCTGCTGATAAGTGTAAATCTGAAGCGCCATTTTTAGCCGAAAATGCCAATAATTCTGTGATATCCATAAAATCCCCGAGTACGTCTAAATCTTAATTATTTTGGTAGAATAATAAGGCTTTCCCTCAGCTTAACCAACTGTTAGTTAAAGGGCAAAGGAAAAAAAGATGAATGAAATGAGAACCTCGTCAATGAATACACTTCAACACGCAAAAGAGCAGGTACTAGAGCAGATTAATCGGGCATGTCTGAAGGCTGGTCGTGCTGGTGAATCTGTACAGTTACTGGCGGTATCTAAGACGCATCCGAGTGAAATGCTGCGTGAAATGTATGCGACGGGGCAGCGTGCATTTGGCGAAAATTATTTGCAGGAATCTTTAGATAAAATTGAAGCACTCAAAGATTTAGAGATTGAGTGGCATTTTATTGGTCATGTGCAGCGTAATAAAACCAAACATTTGGCTGAAAAGTTTGCTTGGGTGCATGGTGTCGACCGTTTAATCATTGCAGAGCGTTTATCGAGTCAGCGAGAAGAAACGCAAGCGCCTTTAAATATTTGTTTGCAAGTGAATATTGATGCACAAGATACCAAAGATGGCTGTCAGCAGAATGAAGTTGCAGATTTGGTGGCACAGATTTCTTTATTACCGAATTTACGCTTACGCGGTTTGATGGTGATTCCTGCACCCAACAATCCGCAGGCTTTTGTTGATGCCAAAGCGCTCTTTGAGCAAGTCAAAGCACAGCATGCAAAACCTGAAGACTGGGATACCTTAAGTATGGGCATGTCGGGTGATATGACAGATGCGATTGCCGCTGGCTCAACTATGGTTCGTGTGGGGACAGCATTGTTTGGCGCACGCGATTATTCGCAGCAATAATAAATTTAATCCTCCCTAACCCTCCTTTTTCTAAGGAGGGGATTTTCAACGCTTGATTTATCCCACGACTTGAATGGTACTTGCACCTGCACCGATCGGATTGACCTGAATTTGCACTGGGATTCGTTCGTGCATTTCTTGAATATGCGAGATCAATACCACTTTACGGCCTTGGTTTTGCAATTGATCTAGTGCATTCATCACCATGTGCAGACTTGAAGCGTCTAGTGTGCCAAAGCCTTCATCAATAAACAGGCTTTCGATTTTCGTTGTTCCTGATGCCATGCTGGCAATGGCTAAGGATAAAGCAAGTGCGGTTAAGAATGATTCACCGCCTGAAAGAGAAGAAACAGATCGGGTTTCACCATCCATATCATGATCGACAATCGCTAGGCTTAAAGAGTTTTCAAGGCGCTTTAAGGTATAGCGCTGAGAAAGCATCGCCAATTGCTGGTTAGCATACTCGATTAAAATATCGAGGTTGTATTGCTGTGCCAAATCACGGAATTTCTTGCCCGTTGCATCGCCCATTAAGCTCGAAATTTTATTCCAACGATGTTCTTCAGATTGGATCTGTTGAATCTGTTCTGCAAATTGCTGCTGTTTTGCGATGTTGCGCTGATGTACTTCGAGTTTGAGTTTCACTTCATCACGCTGTTCCATCACTTGGGTCATTTGTTCAACCAAGCTTTGCAATTGTGCAAGCAGGGCTTCAAATGTGATTTCAGGCTGCAGTGTTAAGTGCTGCTGTAATTGTTCATCCAATGTTTTTTTGGCAGATTGTGCATCGCTATATGCACGTTCAGCCGCGATCATTTGCTGTTTAAGCTGCAGTTCTTGCTCATGTGTAATTTCACCGAGCTGCTGCAACAAGGCATCATTAAACTCAATATGCAGCGATAACCACTGTTGAATACTTTGTGCAGCTGCTTCCTGTTGATTTTGCAGCTGTAGTTGCTGTGCCTGATACTTTTGCAGCGCTACTTGTGCGGCATCAAAGGTTTGGCGTCGTTGCTCAAACTGTTGACGCACCGTATTAAACTGAGTTTGCAGCTGTTGTCGGCTTTGCTCAAACTGCAATAACCACTCATGCGGTTTTTCAACGGTTACTTGGGTCATGGTAAAAATAGCTTGAATCGCAAGATCGCTATTTTGTTTACCTTCTTCTAATAGTTTCGCAATTCGTTTTTCAGTTGTAGCAATATTCTCTAGACTGAATTTAGTTTGCTGTTTCGCCTGTTCCAGTTGCTGCATTTTCTGATTCAGTTGCGTATCTAGTTCATTGCGTTGTTTTAGGGTGTTGAGGCGCTGTTGTAGTTTCTCATAAACCTGTTCAGTAGCGGTGCGGGTCGATTGCTGCCATGCATGTTTTTCAGTGTCATTGAATAAAGACAAAATAGGTTGAATATTTTGTTCTGCATGCTGTACATCGGTCAGCTGCTTTGTCGTGTGCTGAATGTATTGAGACAAAGTCTGGCTGTTTTGCTGTGCCCGTTCATGGGTTTTTAAATCAGCTTCTGTTTGCTGTAAAGACTGCTGTGTTTTTTCAATATGATGCTTTACAGCTGTTTCAAGTAAGCTCAAATCTGCACTTAAATCATAAGGGATGCTCAGTGCATGAAGTGATTGTTCAAGCTGGGTTTGGACATTGCTCTGCTGCGTGCCGATTGCAATGAGTTGCTGTGCATTGGCTTCAAAAGCAGTGGACTGCTGTGTGCATTTTTTTTGCAGTTGCTGCCACAGATCAAAGGCTATTTTTTCCTGCGCTAGCGCTTGTTGTTCCTGCTGTTCTTGCAGTTTTAACAGTTCATGGGAAAGCACATCTTGGTTATGTGTATAAGGGTGCTCGGTGCTGCCGCAGACCAAACATGCTTCTCCTGCGACCAGATTAGCTCTGAGCTGTTCTATATTGTCTGCATGCAGTAATCGCTGCTGCTGTAACACTGTTTGCAAACTTTCTCGAGCCGATTTTTGTGTATGAAACTCAGTTTCAGCTGTGCTGCATTGTTGCTGATGCTGTGTGAGATCGCTTTGCAGTTTTTGCTGTTCTTGCAATTTTTGCTGCTGTTCAACATGAATAGCGTGGTAACGCTGCCAATGACTCTTGGTGACATCCAACTGATTAAGACGATTTATTAGGTCTTCACGTGATGTACGTAAGCCTGTAATTTTAGAATTGAGCACTTGGTCTTGCCCAAATTGCTGAATAAGCTGTTCAAGCTGTTGCTGTTTTTGAGCGACTTGCTGCGTAGCTTGCGCGACATCACCATATTGCTGCTCAAATTGCACATAACTTTGAATAAAGCGCTGTAAAGGGCTGAGATGTGCAGACAGCGCTTCATCTAAAACTTGAAAATGTGCTGTTTGCAGCAGTAGGGTATTTTGCTGTGCTAAATTTTGTTCTAACTGCTGCTGTGCTTGTAGCAATTGCTGTTCGGATTGAAGCAGCGGGGCATGCTGATCTTGCAGTTTTTTGAGTTCATCTTTTACAGCAATGAGCTGATCGCCTAGCACTCGGCGGTCGGCAATCCGCGCACGTACTACATCAATTTGATCTTGATAATCCACTTCAAATTGGTGCTGCTGTTTTTGCTGCAGATCAATTTGTTCAAATTGCGATTTTTCATGATTATACTGAATTTCAATTGCGCTGAATTGCTGCTGTGCCTGAGTCAATTGAGGCTGCAGCGCCACCATTTCTGTATTTAAATTTTTCTGCTGAATGATGCTTGGACGGATTGAGGCGAATTTTTCCAGTTGTTGCAATTGCAGCTTCTGTGGCTGCAGTGCATCAAGTTGCTCCTGTTGAACAGCCAAATATTGCTCACGCTGCTGAATATCCGCAATCAGTTTGTCTTTGTGTTGAAACCATTGCTGCTGTTTGAGTAATTGCTGCTTTTCACTATCAAGTTTTTGGTAAGTATCTGCATGGCTTTGAAATTGCGCCGTGTGTAAGGCAATATCTTCATCAGACAATATTTCAATATGTCCTAAAACATTTTCCAGCTCTTTACGCTGATTGGCAATTTCTTTGGTTTTATCAAAGGCCAATTGACCAATTTTTGCGAAGATTTCAGAGTTGGTTAGATATTCTAAAAGTTTTCCACGTTCATTATCACGTGCTTTTAAAAAAGCAGTGACCTCTGATTGTGCGAGTAGTACTGTACGGGTAAATTGTTCGAAACTGAGTTTTATAATTTCGGGGATATGCTTTTCAACCTGTTTGGTTTGATTAGCAATAATTGTTTCGTCCGTTAAGCATTTTAGTGAACGCTGTACACTTTGCAATTTACCGTTTGGGTTTTCACGTGCACGTTTAATTTCCCAACGTGCAGCATAGACTTTTTGGTCTTGAGCAACAAAGCTGAGCTCGGCAAAGCCTTGGGCTGTACCACGGCGCAATATTGTTTGTGTTGATTTCGTGAGGAGTTCTGACCCATCTACATCAATAAGTTTACCATCGCTGTTTTTAAGACGTGGTACCTCGTTGAATAACGCCAAACACATGGCATCTAAAATGGTAGATTTACCTGCGCCTGTTTTGCCGATAATTGCCACTAAACCTGCACTGGCTAAGGGCTCAGATTCAAAATCAATAAAATGCTCACCTGCTAAAGATGCCAAGTTTTTAATACGTATAGATAAAATTTTCATGGCAATTCCTTAAGCGTTCGCATCATCTTCAAGTGATTTCTGTGCTTCATCGACCAAACTTAAAAAATCTTTCATTACGGTGTCATCAGCACCGTAGCCTTGTTTTTCCCAAAGATTTTGGAATAATTTTTCAGGCGTAGGCGGATCAAGGTTGATTGCAGCTTGCTGCTGATTATTTTGATCTGAAGTTAAATAACGGCGGCTGATGCGCACCAAACGATAACGGTTTGGCGCTAAAGCCTCTTCAAACTGCTGTCTTAAATTAGGTGCAGGCGGGGTGTCGGTATGATATTCAATTTCGACATATTCACGCTGATCAATATCTTCAATTTCACCGCTTGCCAAAGCAGATAATTGTTCCAAAACTTTTGGAATTGTGCCTTTGATTCGATGCAATTGCACACTGCGCGGAATCGCTAAGGACTCCATTTGAAAGCGTGATTCATCGCTTTGAGTCGGGTCAATACTGATCTCAAGCACTTGGTGCTTATAATTGATTTCACTAAATGACAGGGGAATCGGTGAGCCGCTATAACGGATATGAGCCTGTCCGACTTTTTGCGGTTTATGCAAATGCCCAAGTGCAACATAGTCGATTACATCATCAAATAGCGCAGTCGAAAGCGCTTCTTCATTGCCAATAATAATCGGGCGCTCTGAGTCCGAGGTTTCACCGCCTTGCATGTGGGCATGTGACATTAAAATTAAGGCTTGATCTGGGGTTTTACGTGCTTTGGCTTCTGCAATTAATTGCTGATGTACATAGGCAATGGCATTTTGACTATTGGTGGTTTGATCATTTAAACCAGTAATCTCGGCAGCCCGTAAAAAAGGTAAAGTCAGACACCATGCCACGATATTTTTTTGTTCATCATAAATAGGTACGAGCAGTCGGTCTAAATCGAGCTGACCTTCGGTATTTTTATGGACCACGCCAACAGCTTTGGCATGGTATTTTTCTAATAATGGCTCAACTTGCTCAATACGGTAGCCTGAGTCATGGTTGCCTGCGATCATCAGGGTTTGCATGTGCGGAGCACGCTCATGCGCATCTGCTAAAAACTGATACAGCTGCTTTTGCGCTCTAGATGCAGGGTTGATGACATCAAAAATATCACCTGCAATGAGCAGGGCATGTGGCTGTTTTTGTGCTATTTGCTCAAGTAGCCAATTGAGAAACTGTTCATGTTCGTAGTCACGCGAATGGTTATAGAAGAATTGTCCTAAATGCCAATCAGAAGTATGAAAAAAACGAACAGTCATGCTAGCCCCAAAACATCAAAAGATTTGATTGGGCTCTAAAGTATCATAAATACTGAATATTCCGTTGGTTATTGATTATTCATGCGTCAAGCTAAGTCGCTTAGGGCGTTGCTAAAATATGAGCATTTGTACAAAGTGGTTATGCTGCATTGGGATCGACTTGCACAAGTCCAAAAGTATTGTGGTCGGGATCTAAGAAATAGCCTTGCCAGCATTTGCCTGCAATGGCGAATTTTTTCATAGCGACTTGACCGCCATTCGCTAAAATTTTAGCTGCTGTTGCATCAAAGTTTTCAACTTCAATCGAACAGGTAAAGGCATTGGTGCCACAATGTGTGGGCGGGGTCTGGGCAGGTCGCTCGAGTAAGCCACCATGTATACCCGCAGTTTCAATTTGATAATATTGAATGGGAAGGCCGTCTACACGATGAAAAGTCCAACCAAATATTTCACTGTAGAATTGTGTGTCTCGTTCAGGATTTGAAGATTGAATTTCAAAATAAATAACAGCATTCATGCGGAGATGCTCCAGCAGAAGGAATGAGATGAGATTGATCTTAAGGTATAGCTTTGCAGACGATGTGCGTCTTTCTGTAAAGATGAGTGCTTGGATTGAAATTTTAAAAATTGAGTTAGAATGATAAGACTGAGTTTTGTGTTGAAAAAAAACGCAGAAAATAAAAGACCGACGATTCGAGTGATGGTGAAATCGTCGGTCAAAAAATCTATTTCAAGGTTTAAGATTTGGCTGCTGTTCAAAGGCTCAAACCTGAAAAGAAAATTATTGCTTTAAGAAAGGTCACCGAAACATTGTGGATGCCAGTACAAATCATCGGCTGCTACAGACCTTGTACCCTATATAACGCTACCAATGAGAGATTGGTTGACAATAAAATGAAAAAAAATTCATTTTTTTTTATACTGAACTGATTTTATTTCTTAGGTCATCATTCAGATGTCGCTAACTCGTTATTTTGTCATGTTTTTTATCATTTGCTTGGTGCTCAGCTGTGTTTGCGGTGTGTTGGCCGCGCTACTACCAATGGGTGTAGGCGGTATTTTAACAGCTGTACCCTATATCGTGGCAATGGTTTGGGTGCTTTATATCTTTTTAAAGCGAAATCAACGTGCACCAACACAGGCAGAGCGTAAAAAAATCACTTTAGGCTTTACCTTAATTTTTTGGGGTTACAACATTGCCTTTCAAATTTTAGGCGTTGCTTTATTTGCGATAAAAGATCCTGAAATTTGGCAAAACTTTATATCGTACTTACAACAGCCTAAGTTTATGAGTTTGGTGGTTATTATGGGTATGCTGTTGGCGATTCCATTGTATTTACTTACCTATTGGTTTTATGGCGCGCAAGCAAAGCGCATGTCAGTTAAAATGTTTGGCCATGAATAAGGCTTGAACAAAACATGAACTTATCTTATAGATGGTAGGGTATCTCCATTTATTAGAGACGGTTTATGCTGAAGGAACGGGTGTTAATTACAGGGGCGAGTGGTTTTATTGGTACACGCCTGACGGAATACTTGTTAGCTAAAGATTATGCGGTTATTGGTTTAAGTCGTAAAAAAGATTTGGTTTCGCCGCATCCTGATATGCAATGGATCACAGCGCTCAGTGAGTTAAAAACAGACCAGATTGATTATGTGATTAATTTGGCGGGTGAAAGCATTGGGCAGGGGCGCTGGACGGCTGCGCGTAAGCAAAAATTAATTGCCAGTCGAGTACAAACAACTGAGCAATTGTACCGGTACTTAGAACAGCGCCGTATTGTACCCAAATGCATTATTTCGGGCTCTGCAATTGGTTATTATGGAATAGACACCACTGAGCAGTGGCAACAGGCATGTACCGAGCAGTCGCCCGCCCAAACCATCTTTCAATCTGAGCTGTGCCAACAGTGGGAACAGACTGCGCTACAATTTTCGAATCAAAATACTAAAATCATTCGGCTGGGGATTGTGCTGTCTGCAAAAGGTGGCATTTTACCGCAAATGTTATTGCCTATTCGATTGAATGTGGCTGGAAAAATAGGTCACGGACGCCAACCCGTGGTATGGATTCATATTCGTGATGTATTGCAAAGCATTGAATTTATAATGACATCGAATGTACCCAAACAGGTGTGGAACTTGGTGGCACCTGAGCGAGTGAGTCAGGCAGATTTTGTCTCTTTAGCATCCAGACAATTAAATAAACGACCACTATTAAACTTACCTGCAGGTTTAATGAAGTTAGTGCTAGGTGAGCAATCACAATTGATTTTAAATGGTCAATATGTCAAACCCCAAGCTTTACTCGATGCTGGCTATACGTTTCAGTTCTCTACACTCAAAGAAGCATTAGCCAATTTATTAGCGTCACATTAAGTTCATATAAGCGAGCAATAAAAAATGCCTGATGAACAGGCATTTTTTATATGGCGCGCTGTGAGGTTTAATGGAGGCTCGTTAATGCTAAAGGGCTGTAAGCCTGTGGATTAACAAGGGTGTCTTGTTGTAGCACCAGCTGACGCAGTAACTGTGCAGAAGCAGGCCCCATACATAAACCATTCCGATAATGACCAAAATTCGCCCATAAGTTGGTAGTATTAGGCATTTGTCCAATATAGGGAATACCTGTGGGTGAGCTTGGGCGTAAGCCAGCCCATTGCTTTACAATCTGAAGTTCTGCAAGTGCAGGAACCATTTTCAGGCTAGCCTTATAAATATCTTGTTGAACGTGTGTAGATGGACGGTGATCAAATCCTAAATGATTCATGCTAGATCCACAGACAATATGCCCGTCGCGACGTGGAATTAAGTACATTACTTCATTCATACACATGGTCGGTAGCCAATTTTCTGGGCCTTTAAACAGGAGCATTTGACCTTGAACGGGAGCTATAGGAATCTGTAGCCGAAGTTGGCTAGACCAATGTTCTGACCATGCACCTGTGCTAATGACATAATGATCTGCTTCAAAACGTTCACCACGTGTGCTTTCGATTGCTTGAATTTGTGTATCTTGAATAATGAATTTTTCAATCCACGTCTGTTCATAAAACTGCACCTGCGGATGCTGTTTTAAGTAGCCAATGATGGATTTAAGCAGGCGAGGATTACGCACATTGGCAATTTGAGGAAAATAAATAGCTTGTTCAAATTGATGAGAAATCCGTGGATTCAGCTGTTTTATTTTGTCGTATTGTAGATGTTCGCAGTATTGCATAGGTTCATCATGCAATTTGGCATAATTCAAACCAATCTCAAAATCAGCTTGATCAAAAATCAGCATGCCTGTTTCATGTATTTCGAAGTCGATACCAGAAATAGGGCATAGTTTTTCATTCCATGTGCGATATAAGTCTTTACCGTGTTTGGCCAAGTCATTGACCGCTTGCGGGTAGCGCCAAGGATACATCGGAGAGAGAATACCGCCCCCTGCCCAAGAGGCTGCTTTACCCGCAGATTGTTGATCGAAAATTGAAACTGAACAGCCTTGATCTATAAATTCTAGGGCAGACAATAAGCCGCTAATGCCTGCACCTATGATGGCAATATGCATTCCGTGTTACTGCATCTTCAAAAATAAGGGCAATTATAAAGCATCTGATTGGCTTTTGAGTTTTAGAATGCCTATATGAAAAATCGATTTGTTTTCTTTTTTCTATATCTCTAAAAAAGATAAGCTTGTTGTTTTTTATTCGATTACAAAATATCGCAAACAAAATATGATTTCCTTAATTAAAAATAAGGGCGTCACGATGAAAACAATTTATAGCGCATTATCTTTGGGGATATTGGCAATATTCAGTAGTGCAACACATGCGACGACTGGATATTTTATGCATGGTTATGGTGTTAAAGCGCAGGGTAATGCAGGTACATCAATTGCAAATTTTAATGACGCATTAACAATTGCCAGTAACCCAGCAGGTTTGAGTTGGGTGGGGCAGCAAGTCAATGTTGGCGCAACAGTATTTGCGCCAGATCGTTCTGCCAATATTCAAGATAGCCCGCAAGCCAATGGTGAATATGATGCCAATGGACGTGAATATTTTGTGATTCCAGAAGTGGCTTATAGTCATCCAGTGAATGATCAAATTGCTGTAGGTTTTGCGATTTATGGCAATGGCGGGATGAACACCAGCTATAAACAAAGCCCTTTTGAAAAATATGGCAGTACAGGCCCTGCTGGCGTAAATTTATCTCAAGTATTTTTCTCGCCTGCTGTGGCATGGAAATATGCACCGAACCAATCTGTGGCGGTCGCATCGAATATTATGTATCAGCAATTTGAAGCCAAGGGCATTGATGGTTTTGCCCAGCTTTCACAAGACAGCAGTAATTTAAGTAATCGCGGAAAAGATTCGTCAACGGGTATTGGTTTTAAATTGGGATGGTCTGGGCAGTTCTTTGATGACCAATTGACCTTAGGTGCTAAATATTCATCTAAAGTTAAAGCTGGTACATTTGATAAATACCGTGGTTTATTCGCAGAAAATGGTGGTTTTGATGTGCCTGAAAGCTATGGTGTAGGCGCTGCATTTAAACTTACACCCGCATTAACGCTGGCAGCTGATGTTGAACGGATTAACTATTCAGATATTGCTTCCGTGGGTAATCCGCTCAATTTAACCCAACCGCTGGGGACTGCTCAAGGAGCGGGTTTTGGCTGGCAAGATATTAATATTTATAAAGTGGGTGCAACTTATCAGGCTACACCTAAACTTAGCTTACGTGCAGGTTATAGCCATAATGATCAGCCCATTCAAGCGGATCAGACCTTCTTAAATATCTTAGCTCCAGGCGTGGTACAAGATCATTTAAGTCTGGGGGCTACATGGTTAATCGACACACATCAGGATGTCAGCATTGCATATACCCATGCTTTAGAAAAAGAAGTGAAGGGGCAAAACTCTATTCCCGCAAACTTTGGTGGGGGCAATGCCAACCTAAAAATGAATCAGAATATTTTAGGTTTAGCCTATAGCTATAAGTTTTAAGCATCTTAAGCAAAATAAAAAAAGCATCTGATCAGATGCTTTTTTTATGGCTAAATGAAGACACTTATTTCATGTCTTTTAACATGAGCGCGACTTCTTCGGCAAAGTAGGTCCAAATACCATCAGCACCTGCACGGCGACAGCTCATCAGTGATTCAATAATCACATTTTCAGATAACCAACCGTTTTGAATGGCACCCGCCAACATGGCATATTCACCGCTGACTTGATATACAAAAGTTGGAATACCAAAAGTATCTTTGACTTCACGGACAATGTCGAGATAAGGCATACCAGGCTTCACAATCACCATGTCTGCACCTTCTTGGATATCTAAGGCGATTTCATGGAGTGCTTCTGCGCGGTTACCAATATCCATTTGATAATTGTACTTGTTGCCACCTTTTAAGTTGCTTGAAGACCCGACAGCATCACGGAAAGGGCCATAGAAACTAGATGCATATTTTGCAGAATACGCCATGATATTGGTATAGATATGGCCATTGGCTTCAAGTGCTTGGCGAATCGCGCCAATACGACCATCCATCATATCGCTCGGAGCAACAACATCTGCACCCGCTTCAGCATGACTTAAAGCTTGTTTAATTAAACATTCTACAGTTTCGTCATTTAACACATAGCCTGTGTCATCAATAATGCCATCTTGACCATGAGTCGTGTACGGATCGAGTGCGCCATCGGTAATCAATACCATTTCAGGCAATTCTTTTTTAAGCAGGCGAACTGTATTTTGGACTAAGCCATTGTCTTGCCAAGCGGCTTCAGCGCTCAGACTTTTGTCTTCTTGTGGTGTTACAGGAAACAGCGCTAATTTTGATACGCCTAATTCCAGTAAGCTTTCAGCTTTTTTAAGCAGTAGATCTGCAGATAAACGCTGAACATTTGGCATGCTTGGAATATCTTGGGTTTGATTTTGACCAGGCAATACAAATACAGGATAAATAAGGTGATCAGCCGTCAGTTGGGTCTCTCGAACCATGGCACGCAATTTATCATTTTTACGAATGCGGCGCATACGAGTGGCAGGAAATGCTGGACGATTGAACGTATAGGTCATAACAATCTCAGTGATCAGTCTTAAACTAGAGCTATTGTAGACTTATAATCCTGTTTTAGTACAACACGCTTCATTTTTTTATTCAATTAAGGTAATTCGAGCAGACTATGACGGACGCAGCAAAAAATTGGACAGGTAATATGGATTTAAGCTCGAATGTGGACATGACACAAATTTTACAAGGGTTGTGTCAGGCATTTAATGCATCGCCATTTTTTGCTCATAGCCTCATGCACATGTCAGTGGTAGACGGGCAAATCGAAGCACGTGTAGATATGGCGCCTAATTTGGTGGGTAATGTGGCATTTCAAATTTTGCATGGTGGCGTGGCTGCAACTTTGCTAGACAGCATTGGCGGCATTTCTGCAATGGGTGAGCTCTATAAGCATGCAAAAGCTGAAGATATGACCGAAACCAGTAAAAAGGTATCCCGTTTGGCAACAGTGGACATGCGTGTAGATTATTTAGCACCAGGCCGTGGCCAATATTTTACAGCCCGAGCAGAAACTTTACGTTTAGGTCGTAAGGGCTGCACCATGCGGATGACCATGCACAATGACGAAGGCAAAGCGATTGCAATAGCGATTGCATCGTATGCATATTAATATTGGCTTAAGCTAACTTTATAATAATACAGAATAATTGACAGCACAGGATGCGAATCTTGTGTTGTTTTAAAGAAATGAAGACTGAACAGTTACATTTATATTCTCAAAACATGATTATCTCGCTATAAAATGCGTCAAATTTAAAAAATGACTTTTTCATCGACATCATAGAGGACAAAAATGTCCGATATTTGCGGGATGCAAATATGTTGCCGTTTGAGTAAGTCTGTTGGATTTAGGAAAAATCAATGACAGATGCCCAAGAAACACTGCCAGAGACTCAAACAGTGCCTCAACTCAGCGATTCAGAACTGAAAGCCAAACGAAAGAAAAGTTTGACCTTTGTTGCATTAATTTTAGTGATTGCTGTAGCGATTTATCTGATTTGGAAATTATTTTTTAACCAAAGTGTATCAACCGATAATGCTTATGTGGGTGCTGAAACAGCATCAGTCACATCGATGGTGACAGGGCAAGTGGCTGATGTATTGGTTAGTGATACGCAGCAGGTTAAAAAAGGTCAGGTCTTAGTTCAGGTTGATCCACGGGATGCTGAAATTGCCTTGGCACAAGCAAAAGCAGAATTAATGAAGGCACAGCGTCAATATAAACAAACGGCAGCCAACAGTAGTGCTTTAAATTCACAAGTCTTTGTGAGCGATGATGGTATTCATAGTGCTGAAGCACAAGTGGCCAAAGCTAAAGCAGAACTCAATAAAGCACAAGATGAACTGAATCGTCGTCAGCAATTGAGTGCTTCGGGTGCAATTTCTAAAGAAGAATTAAGCACCGCACAAAGCGCCGTAAATAATGCACAAGCAGGGTTTGACCTCGCTCAAGCAGGTTTAGCGCAGGCGAAATCGAGTCAAAAAGCAGCGCAAAGCTCTTTAGCAGCCAACAATGCTTTAATTCAAGGCAGCAATGAACATTCAACCCCTGATGTATTGGTTGCTCAAGCAAAACTCAAACAGGCTGAATTAGATCTAGAGCGCACAGTCATTAAAGCGCCTTTTGATGGTGTGGTGACCAGTCGTAAAATTCAGGTTGGACAGCGTGTGGCACCG
Organism: Acinetobacter cumulans; assembly: GCF_003024525.3. Lineage (GTDB taxonomy): Bacteria > Pseudomonadota > Gammaproteobacteria > Pseudomonadales > Moraxellaceae > Acinetobacter > Acinetobacter cumulans. The sequence goes on from NZ_CP035934.2 coordinate 886,604, forward strand.
GGTTCAGTGTTATTAATGGTTGTGCCAATTTCACAGTTATATGTCGATGCCAATTTTAAAGAAAGCCAATTAGAGCGTGTCAAACCAGGGCAAAAAGTCACACTTACGTCAGATCTATATGGTGATAGCGTGGAGTACACAGGCACAGTGGTGGGCTTTTCTGGTGGAACAGGCGCAGCTTTCGCTTTAATTCCAGCACAAAATGCAACAGGAAACTGGATTAAAGTTGTACAGCGCTTACCTGTTCGTATTCGTTTAGATCAACAGCAATTGGCCGAACATCCACTGCGTGTGGGCTTGTCGATGGAAGCAAAAATTGACTTAAGCACGAAGTAAACACCTATGAATAGCTATGTTCCTTATGGTGATTTAAAAGGTAGCCGATTGATATTGGCAGCCTTTGTGCTGGCATTGGCAAACTTTATGGTTGTGCTCGACATGACCATTGCCAATGTATCGGTCACACATATTACGGGTAGTTTGGCTGTTTCTAGTTCGCAAGGGACGTGGGTCATTACATCCTATGCGGTGGCAGAGGCCATTTGTGTACCTTTAACAGGTTGGCTGGCAGGACGCTTTGGCGGGGTCAAAGTTTTTACTGTGAGCTTAATCGGGTTTACGGTATTTTCGGTACTATGCGGTCTATCGACCAGTTTAGAAATGCTGGTGTTTTGCCGAATAGGTCAAGGCTTGTTTGGTGGCCCAATTATGCCACTCAGCCAAATGTTGCTACTTCGTATTTTTCCACCTGAAAAACAATCACAAGCCATGGGCATGTGGGCGATGACTACCGTCGTTGGGCCAATTTTAGGGCCAATTTTGGGTGGTTCCATCAGCGATAATTTGTCGTGGCACTGGATTTTCTTTATCAATATTCCAGTAGGTATTATCTGTGCGATGGCAGCGATGCGTTTATTAAAACCCGCTGAAACAGAAATCGCGAAGCTCAAAATTGATATGGGTGGCCTCGTTTTATTGGTGTTATGGATTGGTGCCTTGCAGTTGATGTTGGATTTGGGCCATGAACGAGACTGGTTTAATAGCCCAGTGATTATGGTTCTGGCGCTGACCGCACTGATTGGATTGGTGATTTTTACCATTTGGGAGCTGACAGAGCGGCATCCTGTGGTCAATATTCAAATCTTTAAATATCGAAGCTTTACTATATCAGTTGTGGCATTGGCCTTAGGCTTTGGTGCATTCTTTGGCAGTATTGTACTGATTCCGCAGTGGCTACAAATTAACTTGGGCTATACCGCAACTTGGGCCGGTTATTTAACTGCAACCATGGGCTTGGGCAGTTTAACCATGTCGCCATTGGTGGCGAAGCTGGCGACAAAATACGACCAACGTGCACTAGCAAGTTTTGGTCTTAGTATATTGGGTGGTGTAACTCTAATGCGCGCCTTTTGGACTACAGATGCAGATTTCTTTTCTTTAGCATTGCCCCAAATTCTACAAGGTTTTGCGGTGCCATTTTTCTTTATTCCACTGTCTAATATGGCTTTGGCTTCAGTTCAACCACAAGAAATGGCTTCTGCTGCGGGCTTAATGAACTTTTTAAGAACCATGGCAGGTGCAATCGGCGCATCGATTGCAGTTACAATTTGGGATGATCATACCAAACTTGCACGCGCCGATATGGTGGGAAGCTTACATGTAGAAGATACACAAGCGACGTTGATGCAACAAGGCATGAGCTCACAAGGGGCTTTGGGGTATATCACCAGCTTAGTCGATAAAGAAGCCTTAACCTTGTCTGCCAATCATGTATTTTTACTCTTGGCGATGATCTTTATATTCGCAGCCCTCATCATTTGGTTATGCCCACGACCTAAAATTGTGGAAGGGGCAGGCGGACATGCACATTAAGCCTTAGCCTTAAATGAACATCAGATAAAAAACCGCATTGATTGCGGTTTTTTATCTGTTGAGAATGATGTGTTTATAAATCAGATTTGGCACGTTTTAAAGCAGACTGCCAGCGGTTTAAATGATATTCGCGCTCATCTGCTTGCATGTTTGGCTCAAAAGCACGTTCTAACTGCCAAGATTGCGCTATTTCATCTAAGTTTGAAAATACGCCTGCCTTTAAGCCTGCTATAGCTGCAGCACCCCAAGCGGTTGATTCTAAAAGTTTAGGACGAAGTACAGGCACATTTAAAATATCGGCTTGAAATTGCATCAGCATGTCATTGGCACAGGCACCGCCATCTACACGTAACTCTTTTAAAGGTTTTGAAATATCTGACTGCATAGCGCTCAGCACATCAGAGACTTGAAATGCTATTGATTCTAAGGCTGCTCGTGCGATATGTGCTTTACCTGTGCCCCGTGACATTCCACAAAGTAAGGCACGTGCTTCACTGTCCCAATGCGGTGCGCCAAGTCCAGTAAAGGCAGGGACTAATACGACGCCTTCGGTTGAGGAGACTTGGCAGGCTAGCTTTTCCACATCACCACTTTTTTGAATAATTCCGAGTCCATCGCGGAGCCACTGCACAATGGCGCCAGCCATAAATACACTGCCTTCTAGGGCATAGGTGGTTTGACCTTGCGCTTGCCAAGCAAGCGTCGACAATAATTTATTAGTGCTATATTGGACTTCATTTCCAGTATTGAACAACATAAAACAGCCAGTACCATAGGTGTTTTTGGCTGTACCAGCTTCAAAACAGGACTGTCCAAACAATGCAGACTGCTGGTCACCCAATATGCCTGTAATTGGAATATTTGCCCCCAGTAGCCCCGTAGCTGTATCTGCTACATAGCTGTCGGAACTGATAATTTTAGGCAAGATGGATGCTGGAATATTAAATAATTCGAGTAATGATTCATCCCATTGTTGCATTTGTAAATTCATGAGCATGGTACGTGAGGCATTACTGGCTTCAATTATATGCTCAGCACCTTGGGTTAAATTCCATACCAACCAGCTATCGATCGTACCAAATGCCACATGGCCTTGTTGTGCTAGTTCTCGTAAGCCTTCGGTATTTTCGAGTAGCCAAACCAGTTTCCCTGCGCTGAAATAGGGGTCGACTCTGAGCCCAGTTGTATGGTGAATTGATTCTTGTAAATTTTGTTGGATAAGTTGATTACACCAGTTCGCTGCACGACGGTCTTGCCAAACAATAGCAGGAGCGAGAGGCTTACCCGTGCGTTTATCCCAAACCACAGTGGTTTCACGTTGGTTGGTGAGGCCGATTGCTTTAATATCTTTAGCTAGAATACGCGCAGAGGCTAGAGCTTGCTGTACTACGGCAATTTGAGAGCTCCAAATTTCTTGAGCATCTTGTTCAACCCAGCCAGAGTGTGGGGTTTGAATATGTGTTTCACGTTGAGCTGTTGCCTGAACTTGTCCATGTTCATTAAATATGATTGCACGACTTGAGGTCGTACCCTGATCGAGGGCCAGTAAATAGCTCATATCTTTTTCTTTTGTGGTCTTGAAAAATAAAATATTAGCGCAATTATGTAATTAAGCGCATTCAATTGTGTAATTGTTCAGAAAATACATCGTATTTTTTATCAGTTATGCTATGATTGTTCATACTTTGGGGATGTTTCTGGCTTCGACGCTGGTGATGAAACTCATAGATGCATGTCGAGAGCGCATTTTCTCTCGTAAATCAAATTTGCATTTTTTAGTCGCAAACGACGAATCATACGCTCTAGCTGCCTAAGGGCAGCTTGTCCGCATCTCTGAATACTTGTGGTTAGAGATCCCGACTGAAGCGCAAGCACACAAGTCCGTATAAAGCCAAGCCTCGGGGCTTTGTACTAAACTTAGAGGATCGCGATTTGTACCCTGTTCGTCGGGTCACAAAGAGTTAAAACAATAGACGATATCTAAGCATGTAGTATTCTCGAGCGTAGTGCTGGCGGACGCGGGTTCAACTCCCGCCATCTCCACCAAATACCTAACTTGATATGACTGAATATGACGTAATATCAAGTGGAAAGGCTTAAATCTTAAGGGTTTAAGCCTTTTTTCTTGCCTAAATATAACCAAACATAAAAAGATATAGTTTTGCTTATCGTGCATCCCTGTATATATCCTTAAATATAAATTGAATCCGAGGGATACAACAAGAAAAGGAATTTATGTGCAGGTGAATCGTAAGCGGGCAATGTACTGTGAGATTTATGACTTTGTAAAAGTTACAATCCTTTAGAGGGTATTCAGAAATATCTATAGCAAGGTAAAAAAACAAATATGGCGCATGTGGACGAAAAGGAATTACCCGCATTAATTAGAGCTATCAATAATTATCCTACGATGGACGTTCGTATGGATTTACAGTTGCTTGCAAAGTGGGGTGAGTTTGAATTTAAAAAAAAACGGTTTGGAATATAGTTGATGAACGTCATATTGAATTGGCTTTAGCGCATGTTAAGGATGGCGTGTCGGGTGTATATAACAAGGCGCAGTACTTACAGGACAGAGCGAATATGATGCAATGGTATGTGAATCATTTAAGAAATAGCAGATCAAATTATTATTCAATTTAAAAAAGTTAAATGACAAAATTTGCACTGATTTGATTAAATATCATTTATATTTAGTTTGTTAAGTCTAGCTCGACGGAGTGAAAGTCGAATACCCAATTCGATTGGCTTATCAACTTTTTGTGGGATGCTGTGGGAGGCACAACATTGAAGCTATTAAACTTAGCAAAAAAAAATTTAGAAGAATATATTTCAGTAGTTGATGCAATTTCAATCTTGGCAAAAACACAAAATACGACAATTAAGTATGTAGGAGTTTTTTTATTAAATCAGATGTTTGATGAAGAAGTTTCTACCTATGCTTGTAATAAATATTATGTTCTACATGATGATGATCATAATTGGGGAAAGTTTACGAATACATATCAAATTTTAAATGAAATTAGTGAAAATGAAGAATTTGAAGATGCATTTACATTTCATGAAAAAAATATTTCTACATTATTAGCTTCCTCGTATTGGAAGCTATCTGATTTATACAATTTAAAATTATTTCGAGAATTATCTATTGATTTTTACTTTAGAGTAAAAAAAATAATTGATTTAATTAAGAATAAAAAATTACCAATAGAAAAGTTTAAAAATATCGATGAATTAACTATAGATGATGTTAAAGAATTATTAGGAGAGGATCATAGAACCTATATTAAAAATGATCAAGAAAATTTTATTATTTCAGCATTTGTAGAATCATTACAACGCTGTTTTAATTATTTTGATATCAATTCAAATTTTGACATAGTTATTGAGAAAAAACTTCTTAAAAGTATTTTGTGTGAAAATGGGATAGTTATAGATGGATTTAATGATGAGCTTGATGAAGAAACACAAGATGAAAATGTATGGGATGAGGATTATTTATGTCAACTAGAGGAGGAAAATTCAATTGTAATAGACAATCAAAATGATGAGTTAGAATTTCCTGATTTTATTGATAGTAATGAAGATTTTTTGAAAGGCAGTAACAAACAGAAAAACTACCCTTTATTTTATAAAAATGAAACGTTCACAGTTGAAGAGGCTGCTTGTTTAGTATCGGGGTATGAAGTAATAAATGTTGAATCAAGATCGACTTATGTTGCTTGGCGTAATGATAATCCTAAATATGTTGAAGCAGAAAATTGGATATATTCCCTAGTAAGAGGAAATCTATTTGAAGAACTTGAGCATAATTTTTACATCATCAGATCTAGTGAGTTAAAAAAATATCTTAATAAAATTGGAAAAATTATTGAGGGATTTAATGATGATGGTAATTTATCTGAAGTTGAATTTAGGCTCATAAATGAAAATAGCAATCTGAAATCTAAGATAGATGAATTGAGCAAAGAAGTGCAAAGCCTAAAAGCTTCATCCAATGATGTTGGTATACCAAGTGTTGGACATGCTTCGCCCGAACATTACCAACAGCAACGTGACCAACTCTTAGAAGAAAATAAAATACTGAAAGCAGAGCTTTTAGAGAAAGATCAAAAAATAAAAGAACTTGGGTTAATCCAAACTACTGTAGATGAATCCAAACTAGGGAATACAAGGGCAGAAAACAATGTCACCAAATTACTTCTTGTATTGGCAAAGATGGCAGATATTGATGTTAGTAAGCCTCATGCAATACATGAGAGCCTCTTAGTTCAAGCTGAATTGCTAGGAGTGGATAAGTTTCCTAGTGACGAAACCATTAAAAAATGGTTGGTTAAGGCTAATAAGCATAAAAATAGTCAAAATCCTAGTTAGGATATTACTTAATCCTAACTAGGATAACTTTATAAAAACATAAACATACTAAGCCCATATTCTTTTAAATATGGGTTTATTTATGACTATCCGACCAATCCGAGTTCAATTCAAAACAGCTTGCCAAATCCTAGATATAAGCCGTGAATCATTGCGCCATATCGTACGTACAGATGAATCATTTGCTCGTCCTATTAAAATGGGTGAAAGCAAACAAAGCCCTATTTTTTTCGATTATGCCGAGCTTATGCAATGGCATGAAGCACAAAAAATGAAAGTAATGGAACAGGAGGTTTTAGGATGAAACCAACTATTTCAAGCCTTAAATTCGCTCAAGATTTTGGGATTTGTCATTCTGACTTAATGAAAAAAATCAGAAACTTTAATTGTTCGGAGGATTTCACTAAACGAAATTTTTTGCTCAGTACTTATAAAGACTCGACAGGTCGAACGCTTGATTATTTTGAGATTACTCAACAAGGATTTACTTTCCTGATCTCTCATACAGAATGGCGAATTAATGATCAATGTATTGAAATATACACTCGTGTGTTTGAAGAAATGGCACAGAAAATTTCCTATGAAGAACAATCGCTCTATACGTTGCTAAATAAAGCGACTTTGGAATATATGTTGGTAGATCAAGGGGCAAGTAATGCCGGAAGAAATCTGCAATATTTAGGAAAAGTTGCCAAGCCATTACTAAGGAAAAGCATCTTAAAAATTATGGACCAGCTTCAATTGAAGTTGCCATTCAATGATGAAGGTGAATAAGGGGGACAAAATAACAGTACATCGTGAAGCCCCGAGCCTAGAACAGCCTAAAGAAATTTTAGAAAATTGTATAAGACTTAATCCACAAGACGGCGCATTTATGCGCCTCTCTGTCATTGAATCAAATGAAAGCCCTAAACAGCATATTCATATTGATGAAACAGCTGTTGAGATAGGTGATTTTAAATACGAAAACATAAATAGCCACTAATATTTAGACAATATTTGCTGAATATAAATATTTGTTTAAACCTAAATATTGATCCTTTGCACATGCTATTGAACAAACTTTGCTAAGTCACGAATACAACCTGATAGGGTATAAATCCTTCTAATACAGCTTTGAAAATTAATTGAATAAAAGCTTTAGTTTTGCCATAAGAGATGGATCCGTAAATTTGAACAACTCCTATAAGTGATATTCTGCTCCTCAAATGATGTTATAAACATCAATATATGGAGTATTTTATGGCACGTAGACCAAGAAGAAATCATTCAAATGATTTTAAAGCTAAGGTAGCACTTGCTGCGATTAAAGCAGAAAAAACACTTGCTGAATTGAGTGCTGAGTTTGATGTTCATCAAAACCAAATTATTGACTGGAAAAATCAATTGATCTCAGCTTCCTCGCAAGCTTTCGATCAATCAAAAGCTCCAACAGAACCACCCATCGATCTAAAAAAACTACATGCAAAAATCGGTGAGCAGGCATTAGAAATTGATTTTTTAGAAGGTGTGTTGAAGAAACTGGGCCGCTTCAACCACAAAAGTTAATCGACGACTCACTTCAGATTTCAGTATCTAAGCAAGCTAAGCTGCTGAAAGTCTCCCGTGGTTGTTATTACTATCGCCCAAAACCTGTGAGTGCATCAGATCTGAAGCTGATGCGATGTATTGATGAATTACATATGCAATATCCTTTTGCAGGCAGTCGTATGATGCGTGATTTGTTGAATCGTCAAGGACATCATATAGGACGACGTCATACACGTACTTTAATGAAGAAAATGGGTATTCAGGCGTTATATTGCAAACCAAATTTAAGCCAGGCTAATCAAGCTCACCGTAAATATCCATATCTGCTCAAAGGATTGGCTATTCAGCGCAGTAATCAAGTGTGGTCTACGGATATAACGTATATCCCTATGGCAAAAGGCTTTGTTTATTTATGTGCTGTGATTGATTGGCATAGCCGCAAGGTACTTGCGCATAGAGTATCGATTAGTATGGAGGTGGATTTTTGTATTTCGGCTTTAAATGAAGCGATTGAAAAATATGGTCGACCTGAAATATTTAATACAGACCAAGGCAGCCAGTTTACCAGTGATGCATTTATTGATGTATTGAAATCAAATGGCATTCAAATCAGTATGGATGGTAAAGGTCGATGGGTAGATAATGTGATGGTTGAACGATTATGGCGGAGCGTTAAATATGAAGAGGTGTATCTCAAAGCTTATAGCAGTGTCACAGATGCGAAAAAGCAATTAAGTGCATATTTTGAGTTTTATAATTTGAAACGACCTCATTCGAGTCTAGACAAAATGACACCAAATGAGTTTTACTATGATCAGCTACCCCAACAAAACAAGGTGGCTTAACTAGAGCGGAATATCACTTATAAATACGCTTTTAGTTGTTCAAACAAGTGGGACCACCTCTATAAGCCATACATTCCTCACTAAAATTCAAAGAAACCTAAATTTTTAGTAATTTAAGGCTTTTATATTGTTCATTTATTGTTGGAGATAGATGTTTATAAGGCTGAGCTTTATGGGAATCACGAGAACTGATTAATTTCAGGCAATAAAAACAAATGTATGTCGTCAATCAATATTGACATTTTATGATGTTCTTAATCATGATAGGGCGATATCAATTTATATAAAATTTATTGATTCGTACTGAGTTGAAATCCTATGACCATATCCCGCCACGAAAAGATCTTTTTGCTCAAACAGAAGATTTTAGAAGTGACCGAACAGCTACTGCTCGAAAATAATCAGGATATTGTAGTTGGGGAATTAGCAGAAGAATTAGACATTGCGAAGGGCACCATTTATAAATATTTTAAATGTAAAAACCAGCTCTATCTCGAATTGCTCATTTTGAATGAAACGCGACTCTTGGAGATCGCTCAAAAATTTAAAACGGATGTGCAAGAGGGAATTAGACAGTTCATGCTCTATCATCTGATGAATTCAAATCGAACTGTATTACTGCATAGTATTGAAGAGCGAATTACCAGTCAGGAAAGAGGAATAAAAAATAAGTTTGAGCAACTGTACGAAGTTCGAGAAAAAAGAATAGTCGAGGTTAAAGATATTACGGTCGAATATCTAATTTCTCGCAATTGTGCGATTAGCCTGCGTGATTATCTTTCTTATGTTTGGACCATCACACATGGTGCCTGCCTGTTGTTAAGTTCAACTTATTATCAAAAATCTATTGGCGAACGTCAGAATTTAATAAATTTTTATATAAAACAAGCTATTAATTTATAGCTTGTACTTTCAGTATTAACTCTCTGGCCAATCTAATTCCAATATACGTCTGAGCTGTTTAACGTTGTCCTCACCCAAATGTTTTGCGAGTTCTTGCTCGGCTTGATGAATTTCTGCCAATGCAACATCCGACATTTCTTTACCGTTCGTCGAAAACTTAACCATTTTGATGCGTTTGTCATTTGGACTATCAATAACTTCTAAGAACTTAGAATTAAGACCTTCAGCGACTAACTGATGCACCGCTTGGCGGGAAATTTTTAAGCGACGAGCCAATTCAGACATTGGCACAGGTGTTTCGCCAAGATAACTATAAAGCCTCGCCATCGATGGTGTTACGTAGCCATAACCATTTTTTTCTGCATTTTTCATTAAATGGTCTTCGATCCATTCAAGGCGAGATCGAAGCAAAGTTCTTAGAGATTTCACGGCTTATACATGGCTAAAAATGAGCTCTCAATATAAGCAATATGATTTTTTTTTTCCATTTTTATCTACGACTTTTTTCTAATTCTTAAAACGTCAAGTATGCTTGACAATATAGCCATATCAAATTAGTTTGTTTTTGCTAGGAACGCAAAACAAGAAGGGTACGTTGTATGGAACAACAACAAAATACACAGCGTAATGCTGTGATGACGATTTTAATCTGCTTTCTGATCGCCTTGATTGAGGGGATTGATTTGCAGTCTGCAGGTGTTGCTGCTGCAGGTGTTAGCGCACATTTTGGTTTAGATAAATCAAGTCTGGGCTTATTTTTTAGTGCTGCAATTTTAGGCTTATTGCCTGGTGGTTTAATTGGTGGTCGATTAGGGGACCGCATTGGCCGTAAAAAAGTGCTGATCATTGCTGTTGCATTATTTGGTTTATTTTCAATTCTCACCGCTTGGGTAACGTCATACTCAGGGCTGTTATTTGCACGCTTTATGACAGGCTTAGGGTTGGGCGCTGCATTGCCAAATTTAGTGGCATTGGCTTCTGAATCAGTGAGTGATAAAGCACGTGGACGTGCAATTTCATTGATGTATTGCGGTATGCCAATTGGTGGTATTGCAGTATCACTACTTGCGAGTACGCAATTGGCTGCAGACTGGAAAGTCATTTTTTATGTGGGTGGTGTTTTACCTTTGATGGTCATTCCGCTCATGATGGCATTCTTGCCTGAATCACGTGCATTTCTTGCAACGCAGCAAAGTGCTGATACCGCTCAGAAAAGCAAATTCAGCGATTTGTTTAACCAGTATTTCCGCATGCCAACAATCCTACTTTGGGTGGGTTATTTCTTCACCATGATGGTGGTGTACATGCTACTCAACTGGTTGCCGTCATTACTTATGGAGCTCGGGTTCCAGAAAAAAGATGCAACCATGGTGCAAATGTTCTTCTCGGTGGGCGCTTTTGTCGGAACGATCGTACTGGGCTTGCTGGTTGACCATTGGAAAATGAAAAACGTCATTTTGCTGATGTATAGCGGCATCATTTTAGGTTTGATCGCGCTGAACAGTTTTAGCACCGTAAATGCGATGTATTTTGCTGGTGCATTGGTGGGTTGTTTCACGATTGGTGGACAGATGGTGCTGTATGCATTAGGCAGTCAGGTTTATCCAACTCAAATGCGTGGTACAGGTGTAGGGACAGCAATGACTGTTGGTCGTTTTGGCGCGATGGCAGGTCCTGCAGTTGCGGGTCAATTCCTTGCAATGGGGAATGGCGCAACGGGTCTGATTGCGACCTGTATTCCGGGCATTATTATCGCAGCTGTTCTGATTCTGATCTTACTGGGCACAATGCAAAAACGTGCTCAAGTACAAGCATAAAACAATTTTGTAGTGCAAATTTTAACTGATTTGCACTGCATTTATTCAACTGAAAAAATGGAAGATGAGCATGGGTTCTGTAAATCACATTCTGATTGAAACACACGGCAATGTGGCTGTAGTGAATTTTCAAACTGAAAAATTAAATGTACTTTCACATACATTACGCTCAGATCTCTATCAGGCAATTGAGCAATTGTTAGCAGATGATCACGTTAAATCTATCGTCCTAGCAGGTTCAGCGAAAGTATTTAGCGCAGGTGCAGATATTGCAGAGTTCTCAGCAGGAACTCATCTTAACTTTCCATCATTACATGATTTAATTCATCAGATTTCAGATGCCCAAAAGCCGATTGTGGCTGCAGTTTCTGGTACTGCGTTGGGCGGTGGTTTAGAGTTAGCTTTGGCTTGTCAGCACCGTGTGGTACATGCAAAAGCACAACTGGCTTTGCCTGAAGTGCACTTGGGTTTATTACCAGGTGCGGCAGGTACACAACTGTTACCACGTTATATTGGTGCAGCATTGGCTTTAGACGCTATTTTAACAGCGAAACCTTTAAAACTCGCGACACTAACTGACTCAGCACTCATTGATGTATTGACGGAAACTGATGCTAAACAAGCAGCAGTTGAATTTGCTCAGACATTAACAAATTCGACACATATCAAGCATCAAAACTTAGAACTCACAGAAGAACTACAGGCCTTATTGCAAGCAAAACGTGATGCTTTAGGGAATAAGCCACAACATGTGGTGCAGCACGCTATTCTCTCAGCGGTTGAAGCTGCATTAACTTTAGACTTTTTCGCAGGTTTTGACAAAGAACAGGCTTTGTTCCAAGAACTGACATCCTCGGATGTTTCTAAAAGCTTGCGTCATGCATTTTTTGCAGAGCGTGAAGCAAAACATATTCCAGATTTAGATGTGGCTGTACAAGCCAAAGCCATTGAACGTGTAGCTGTGATTGGTGCAGGGACTATGGGCAGTGGTATTGCCATTTGCTTCTTGCAAGCAGGTTTTCCTGTGACCCTCATTGAAAATCAGCAAGCGGGATTAGACCGAGGTTTAGCATTGATTGCTAAACACTTTGCAGGACAAGTGGCTAAAGGTCGTTTGACTGAAGAAAAAGCCACAGCGATTCAAGCGAATCTTGCAACCAGCCTAGAATATTCTGCACTTGCAACGGTGGATTTAGCCGTGGAAGCGGTGTTTGAAGATTGGGATGTAAAAACTTCTGTGCTCAAGCACATGGATACCCATTTACCAGCACATGCGGTTTTGGCAAGTAATACCTCTACTTTGGATTTGAATCAACTTGCGGCGCAAACCTCTCGTCCTGAATCTGTGGTGGGCTTACATTTCTTTAGTCCTGCGCAAATTATGCCACTTCTCGAAATTGTCCGCACAGACAGCACAGACCAAGCCACTTTAAAAACCGCTTTAGAAATTGGCAAACGTCTGAAAAAAACTGCAGTGGTTGCAGGAGTGTGTGACGGCTTTATTGGCAACCGTATGTTAAATGCCTATTTGCGCATTGCAGGACTACTCATTGATGCAGGTGCATCGCCGTATCAAATTGACCGCGCTTTGGAAAATTGGGGTATGGCAATGGGGCCATTCCGCATGTGTGACATGGCAGGTAATGACATTGATTACATGATTCGTAAGCATCAGTTGAAGCTTAATCCAACGAAGAAATTCTCAGGCTTTGCCGACCAGTTATTTGAGCTGAAACGTTTTGGTCAAAAAACACAAAAAGGTTGGTATGACTATAGCCAAGGCAACCGCCGTGGGGATGTCGATGCTGAAGTCATTGCATTGATTGATGCCTACCGTGCAGAAAAAGGCATTCAAGCACAACAGTTTAGCGATGAAGAAATTGTCGCGCGTTGCATCTACGCCTTAGCCAATGAAGGCTTCCGTTTACTCGAAGAAGGAATTGCACTCCGCCAGTCAGATATTGATGTGGTGTATTTGGCAGGGTATGGCTTCCCGCGCTGGCGTGGTGGTCCAATGTTCTACGCGACAGAACAGGGTCTCGACACAATGAGTTTGAACATGCAGCAATTTGCTCAAGACCCAACAACAGATGCGTCTTTTTGGCAAGTACCCGCATTGTTAGCACAATCAGTAGCTTAATTCGCGACGTTATAAAAATATAAATTTGGTGACCCAGTTGGGCACATGACTGGGCACTCAGAGGGTTAAATCATGAGTACATTACATTTTGAACATTGGCCACGCCATCTTTCTAAAAACTTGTCGTATCCACAGACAGGTTTATATGAACATTTGGCAACCAATGCACAGCGCTATCCAGATAAAGTGGCAGTGAATTATTACGGTAGCCAAGTGAACTATGCAGAACTGAATGCACGCGTGGAACGTTTTGCGGGTTATCTGCAAGCCCAAGCCAATGTTCAGGCGGGTGACCGTGTTGTGATCAGCATGCAAAACAGCGTGTCATTTATTATTGCCTATTATGCAATTTTGCGTTGTGACGCGGTGGTGGTGCCTGTCAATCCAATGAACAAAGCTTTGGAACTGGAATGGTATGTATCCGATACAGAGTCAAAAGTTGCTGTGGTCGGTTCTGAACTTGTGGCCGAGTTTGAAACTTTATTGGGTAAAACCTGTTTAGGAAAAATTATTGCAGCACGTTATGGTGATGATATTTTCACGCCGACCAGCTTTGTAATACCTGAAACAGTGATTCAAGCACCTGCAGTTGCTGAAACTGAATATGTAACCGACATGCGAACTGCTTTACAGCATTCAGCAATTGAAACGCAAGCTGTTCGAGCAGGTGAGGATTTAGCCGTTATTTTATATACATCGGGTACAACAGCACATCCAAAGGGGTGCATGCTGAGTCATCGTGCTTTGGTTGCGCAAATTTTGACGCAAATCAATTGGAGCCCGTGGAACAACACAGCAAAAGTATTGTCTGTCACGCCATTCTTCCATGTTACAGGCATGGTGAATGCCATGTGCTTGCCGATTTGGCTCGGTGCAACATCCTTCCTGATGACTCGTTGGGATCGCCTTTGTGCTGCACAAGTGGTCGATTTACATGGCCTAACACATTGGTGCTGTATTCCAACCATGGTGGTGGATCTGCTGGCAATGCCAGATGTGAATAAATTCAATTTTAAATCCTTTACCCACGTTTATGGTGGCGGTACAGGTATGCCACATGCGATTGCCCAAGACTTTGAAACACTTACAGGTATTGAGTTTATTGAAGGCTGGGGCATGACTGAAATGGCAGCTGGTGTGCATCTCAATCCTTATGGCCGTGGTAAGCGCCAATGTTTAGGTGTGCCACTGTTTGATGTAGACACCCGTGTGATTGACCCAGAAACAGGTACAGAACTAGGCATTCGCCAAAACGGTGAAATTATTTCGACTAGCCCATGTTTATTCAGCGGTTATTGGAAAAATCCCGAAGCGACCGAAGCTTCTTTTATTGAACATGATGGCAAACGCTTCTTTAAAACAGGTGATGTTGGTTATTTCGATGAAGAAGGCTACTTCTTTATGGCTGACCGCTTAAAACGCATGATCAATGTGTCGGGCTACAAAGTTTGGCCATCTGAAGTCGAAAGCATTTTGTATCAAAACACTAAAGTTTTAGAAAACTGCATTATCCCATGCAATAAAAATGACCGTGGCGAAAGTGTAAAAGCCATTGTGGTGTTAAAAGCCAATCAAATGATGACTGAAGACGAATTAAGACAGTGGTGCCGAGACAATATGTCGGCCTACAAAGTGCCGAAAGTGGTGGAGTTCGCATCAGAACTGCCAAAAACGGCAAGCGGAAAAATTAACTGGCGTTTACTGCAAGACAAGGAAATGAGCGCATGAATAGCTACAAAGCCCCTCTCAATGATCTAAGCTTTATCTTTAATCATTTATTAGATCAAGAGCAATTGGCTCAGCTTCCGGGTTTAGAGGACTTAGGCGTAGATCTATATGAATCTATTTTGGATGAAGCAGGTAAATTTGCCACCAATGTACTGGATCCGATCAATGCCAGCGGTGACCGTGAAGGTTTAAAAATAGCTGATGGCGTGGTGACAACACCAAAAGGCTTTAAAGAAGCGTATGCGCAGTACACGCAAGCAGGCTGGAACAATATTTCCTTAGAGCCTGAATTTGGCGGACAAGGCTTACCTTATATTTTGTCGACTGCAGTCAATGAAATCATGATGTCTGCGAACAAATCATTTGTGATGTGTTCTGGTTTAACCATTGGCGCGATTGAAGCAATTAGCCATGCAGGTTCTGATGAGTTAAAGCAAAAGTACTTGCCTAAGCTGGTTTCTGGCGAATGGGGCGGCACCATGAACCTGACTGAGCCAGGTGCAGGTTCAGATGTGGGTGCTTTAAAAACGAAGGCAATTGATCAAGGTGATGGGACATACCGTATTAGCGGTCAAAAAATCTTTATCACGTTTGGTGAGCATGACTTTACTGACAACATCATTCATTTAGTGTTGGCACGTTTGCCAGATGCACCTGAAGGCGTGCGCGGTATTTCATTGTTCCTTGTACCGAAGTTTTTAGTCAATGATGACGGTTCATTGGGCGAGCGTAACGATGTACGCTGCGTGTCGATTGAACATAAGTTGGGTATTCATGCCAGCCCAACCTGTGTGATGGCTTATGGCGATAACGAAGGCGCTTTGGGTTACCTCGTGGGCGAGAAAAACAAAGGCTTAATGGCGATGTTCGTGATGATGAACATGGCGCGTTTAACTGTAGGCATGGAAGGTGTTGCTTTAACAGAGCGTTCTTACCAAGCTGCTTTAGATTATGCCCGTGAACGTGTGCAAGGTGCAGATGTCGAAACAGGCAAACAAGTTGCCATTATTGAACATGCAGACGTGCGCCGTCAGTTGCTTAGCATGAAATCCAATGTTGAAGCGATGCGTGCATTGTCATTGTTTATTGCTCAAGCTCAAGATATCAGCTTCCGCCATAGCGATGCAGACGTGCGTAAGCATAATCAAGGCTTGGTTGATTTACTGATTCCTGTATTTAAAGCATGGGCAACAGAAACAGCATTAAAAACGACGACTACAGGTATTCAAGTACATGGCGGTATCGGCTTTATTGAAGAAACTGGCGTGGCGCAATATTTACGTGATGCTGTGATCAGTGTGATTTATGAAGGCACAACTGCGATTCAAGCAGCAGACTTAGTCGGTCGTAAAGTGGTGAAAGACCAAGGCGAAAACTTAAGTGTGCTGATTGGCCTGATGAAAGAGACATTGGCACAAGTTCAAGCCAATGCTGAGCTTGCAGATGTGGCCAAAGCGTTTGCAGATGCTATCGAAATTCTGTCTGAAAATAGCCAGCAAATAGCCGCTCAGTTCTTGCAATCGACTAAGCAAGCACTGTCTGTTTCTGTACCGTATCTAATGCTCGTGGGTAATGTCGTGGGTGCATGGCAATTGGCACAAAGTGCAGCCAAAGCTTCTGAATTGCTCGCAGCAGGCGACAGCAATGTGAACTTCTTAAAAGGCAAAATTCAAACCGCGCGTTTCTATCACAGCATGGTATTACCAGAAATTCATGGTTTGGCGTACAGCGTAAAACATGCGGGGACTGCTGTGACCGCATTTGATAATGCTTACTTTGGTGAATAAGTCATGAGTTTTGATGTACAAGCTTTTTTAGATCAAATGCAAGCGCCACCGATCCACATCTTTTTGGGTGGAAAGGTGGAGCAGGTTGAGCATGAAAATGGCTGGAAAGCCCGTATCAGCTACCAACCACGTGCTGAATTTGCCAACCCGATGGGGCATGTGCAAGGCGGCATGCTGTGTTCCATGCTGGACGATGCCATGGGGCTGTTTGCGATTATTGCGCAAGAAGGCCAGCCATCGGCAACAGTCACCATGAATGTTTCATTCTTACGTCCATGCAATATTGCACCTGTTGAGGTGGAAGTGTACTTCGTGCGCCAAGGCCGCCGTATTTCAAATATTGAAAGTGTGGCTTATCAAAACGGTAAAGAAGTGGGAAAAGCCAGCGCTGCATTTACCCTCGTGTAATGGAGTTTTGGAGTATTCATTTTAGATGGGTACTCCATTTTTTGCGCATCAGGATGATGTTTTATAGGGGTTCTATGGAGAGTTTAATGAAAAATTATAGCGCACGTTAATGCATTGCCGTGAGGCAGTTCTAACTTTATATCACTCATTTTTATCACTGTTTCTATTGATTATTCATCAATGGAATAGAGGTTTTTTGTCTTAGGGAAATGACAATGAAAACATTCGTACTATCTACTTTATGTATAGCAACAACATTACCAAGCTTGTGTTTTGCGGACTTTGTAAAAGACCGGTCTGTCACGTTGACGGCACGTAATTTTTATTTGGATCGTAATTTTACTGAGCCTAATGCAGCCGCACCTGCAGCCAAACAATGGGTACAAGGTTTTATTTTAAATGCCAAATCAGGTTTTACCGAAGGCACGGTGGGTTTTGGTGTTGATCTCTATGCAGGGGTGGGCATTAACTTGTGGGGCGATAAAGACTATGCACCAGGTGTAGTGGGGCTTTCACCGCTCAAAGACAATGGCGATCCTGTAGATACATGGGCAGAAGCGAGCTTAACAGCCAAGGCAAAAATTTCTGAAACTGAAGTAAAAGTGGGCACATTACAGCCACTGAATCCAGTCATTGTTGGTTCGCCAGCCCGCTTATTACCTCAGCAGTACCGAGGTGTCGCGGTTGAATCAAAAGATGTAGACAACATTAAAGTGGAAGCGGGTTATGTGAACCGCGTGAATCATCGAAACTCGACTGATTGGGAAAAGATTCGCTTATCAGGCGCTAATATGAAATACAAATCCGTCGAAACAGATGGCTTATATTATGTGGGTGGTTATTATTATTTAAGACCTGAAACAACCTTTGCTTTATACACTGCAAATTTAGTGGATGTGTATGATCAATATACATTTTGGGTACGCAATACACATCATTTTAATGAACGGGTAAATCTGTTTACCGACTTCCGTTATTTCCGTACGGTGGAATCAGGTGCGGAGCTGGCAGGCGAGGTCGATAGTCATCATGGCAATATCGTATTGGCACTCGGCGTGGATAACCATAAATTTACCACGGGCTATATTCATAACTCGGGCGATACAGGTTTTCCATATTTAAGTGGTGGTGAGGCCAATACCTATATTGATGCGTGGGCAACGGACTTTTTAAACCCGAATGAAAAAGCATGGTCTGTGCGTTATGACTATGATTTTAAAAATCAGGTTCCTGGTTTAAAACTTATGACGCGCTATACCAAAGGCACAGACATTAAGCTTGAAAACCTAAAACCGGGCGAAACATTGGAAGAGCGAAAGTTTGGTATCGAGTTGAGCTATCAATTGCAAAGTACCAAATTAAAAGGCTTATTTATTCGTTTACGTCATGAAGATTATAAAAATGACTTTGGCCCTAAAGCGACATTCCAGCCAGCGAAAGAGCAACGTGTAAATATTGATTATACGTGGAAGTTTTAATTAATTTGAATTATCGAGAAGAATTGACGGGTACTTTAGAGTCTCCTCAATTCTTCGCTTTTGATCGAGCGATTATAATTAGTAATAATTTTTCTGCTGTTATAACTCCTTATGTTTTTTATTTAATTAAGTTTAAATAAATTAAATACTTATTATATTTTCTTAGCATATTAAGTAGCACTTAAGCACTGATTAAGTCGCGTTAAAACCTTAAAAATAAATTGATGTTGTTGCTTCAAACTCGCTTGCCATAAAGCTATATAAATAAAACTAAAATAAAATATTAAATAATAATGTAAATGAGAATTGTTATTATTATGATATAGTCACCTCTTGCAATTATTAAAATTTAAATTGTTGAATGAGGGGTTTGACTGTGGAACGTAAGATATTAATTTTAGCTTTGCTTGCTTGTCCGTGTTTTGTTGTGGCTGCAGAAGCTGAAAGCTTCTCCATGCCAACTATTGTGGTGAAAGCAGATTCACAAGAAACAGATGTCACGGGCAAATTAAAAAGAAAAGCGACACTTAATATTTTGGGTGAAAAAGATATTTTAGATACGCCCTTTACGATTCGTAACTACAGCCAACAAGCCATAGAAGACGCACATGCACATACCATTATGGATGTGCTGAAAATTGATCCAAGTATTCGTACCACAACCAACAGTGGACATTTAAACGAAAACTTTAATATTCGAGGTTTTAATGTCAATTGGGATGACCTGAATTTAAACGGCGCTTATGGTATGGCACCATCTGGTCGAGTATCTACCGATATTTTAGGTTCAGTCACTGTTTTAAAAGGCCCTAATGCCTTAGTCGCTGGTATGGCGCCGGGTGGTAGTGTGGGCGGTGTCGTTATTGCCAATACCAAGCGTGCAGATAAAGAATTGACTCGTGTTACAGCAAATTTTGAAGAAGAAGGATTTTATAAATCAGGCTTTGATGTTGCACGCCGATTTGGACAAGATCAAGAATTTGGTGCACGTTTAAGTGCGAACTATGGTCAAGGTGAACATATTGTTAATGGCCTTGAAGATGAAACTATTTCAGCTGTTATGGGCCTAGATTGGACTACAGATCGAGCAAAAATCAATTTAGATGCATATACCACGAATGATGATCGAAAGGGTGGTTCACCAGCAATGGTGCAATTTACAACGACTTCAACAGTACTCGATGCACCTGATGGACGTACAAATTACTTTCCAAATATCTGGGGTAAACAATCGGCCAATTATGTCGGCTTATCTGGGGAATATAAGTTACTGGATAATCTAAAAGTGATTGCAGGTGTGGGTACGGCAGAACAAAAATACCAAGGGCATTTATTTGGCACACGTCTACAAAAACTCAATAATAAGGGTGATGCTGAAGCCTATTATTTCCATGTGAAAATGAACCAACGTAATACTGCAGCCAACTTAGGCTTGGAAGGTGCATTTAACACAGGGTCTGTGAAACATGTTGTGGGTTTAAGAGCAGATTATTTGCATAGAGATACCAATATGCATAGTACAGCAGGTCAAAATACCTTCTTGACCAATTTATATAACCCTAGCAAAGACGGTGTAATGCCAGCTGAGCCAGCAATTTCTCAAACAGCCGATAATGATTACATTAGCTATTCATTGACCGATCAAATTTCGATGTTGGATGACAAACTACAATTTATTTTGGGCGCACGTTATCAAGACATCGATATTAAAAATCCAACAAAACCAGCAAATAATTATAGTTCAGACAAAGTTTCTCCAAGCTTAGGGGTTGTGGTTAAACCTTGGGGTGAAGATATATCGGTATATGCGAGTTATGTTGAGGGTCTATCACAAGGTAGCATGGTCACTAGTACTGTAGATGCCAATTTTGGTAAGACCTTTGCGCCGTTTGAAACGAAACAATATGAAATTGGTGCCAAATATCAGCACGGTTCTTGGTTACACACGCTATCGGCTTATAAAATTGAAAAGCCAAGCACCATCACTTCTGAATATTCCGATTCTAATAATCCTAGCATCACCCAAATTACCACAGACGGTGGCGAAACAACCTCAAAAGGCATGGAATATGGCTTCTCGGGTAATGTCACAGATGACGTGATTATTTGGGGTAATCTTGCATATATAGATGTGAAATATACCAAAAACACCACGGCAAATATTGTAGGCAAAACAGTTGAAGGTCAGCCTGAGTTTACAGCAGGTCTGGGTGTGGAATACAAACTCCCTGTGGATGGTTTAAGTATCAATGCACGTGGCAACTATGTAGATAATCAATATCTAAATAATACCAATACCCTAGAGTTACCAGACTATGCCTTGCTTGATGTAGGTGCAAAATATAAAACCAATATTGGTGGTGTAGACACGACTTTCCGTGCCAATGTCGATAATGTGACGAATGAAAAATATTGGGCAGGTGTATTTAACAGCGGATACACAACTATTGGTTCAGGCCGTACCTATAAGCTTGGCGTAAGTTTCGACTTCTAATTTAAGAGGTGGTCCCACTTGTTTGAACAACTAAAAGCGTATTTATAAGTGATATTCCGCTCTAGTTAAGCCACCTTGTTTTGTTGGGGTAGCTGATCATAGTAAAACTCATTTGGTGTCATTTTGTCTAGACTCGAATGAGGTCGTTTCAAATTATAAAACTCAAAATATGCACTTAATTGCTTTTTCGCATCTGTGACACTGCTATAAGCTTTGAGATACACCTCTTCATATTTAACGCTCCGCCATAATCGTTCAACCATCACATTATCTACCCATCGACCTTTACCATCCATACTGATTTGAATGCCATTTGATTTCAATACATCAATAAATGCATCACTGGTAAACTGGCTGCCTTGGTCTGTATTAAATATTTCAGGTCGACCATATTTTTCAATCGCTTCATTTAAAGCCGAAATACAAAAATCCACCTCCATACTAATCGATACTCTATGCGCAAGTACCTTGCGGCTATGCCAATCAATCACAGCACATAAATAAACAAAGCCTTTTGCCATAGGGATATACGTTATATCCGTAGACCACACTTGATTACTGCGCTGAATAGCCAATCCTTTGAGCAGATATGGATATTTACGGTGAGCTTGATTAGCCTGGCTTAAATTTGGTTTGCAATATAACGCCTGAATACCCATTTTCTTCATTAAAGTACGTGTATGACGTCGTCCTATATGATGTCCTTGACGATTCAACAAATCACGCATCATACGACTGCCTGCAAAAGGATATTGCATATGTAATTCATCAATACATCGCATCAGCTTCAGATCTGATGCACTCACAGGTTTTGGGCGATAGTAATAACAACCACGGGAGACTTTCAGCAGCTTAGCTTGCTTAGATACTGAAATCTGAAGTGAGTCGTCGATTAACTTTTGTGGTTGAAGCGGCCCAGTTTCTTCAACACACCTTCTAAAAAATCAATTTCTAATGCCTGCTCACCGATTTTTGCATGTAGTTTTTTTAGATCGATGGGTGGTTCTGTTGGAGCTTTTGATTGATCGAAAGCTTGCGAGGAAGCTGAGATCAATTGATTTTTCCAGTCAATAATTTGGTTTTGATGAACATCAAACTCAGCACTCAATTCAGCAAGTGTTTTTTCTGCTTTAATCGCAGCAAGTGCTACCTTAGCTTTAAAATCATTTGAATGATTTCTTCTTGGTCTACGTGCCATAAAATACTCCATATATTGATGTTTATAACATCATTTGAGGAGCAGAATATCACTTATAGGAGTTGTTCAAATTTACGGATCCATCTCTTTTAAGCCTTTAGGGTTTATTAAAATTGGCATGAGACAGTCACCCCAAGTGGCTGTCTCATGTCTATATCAACCCTTACTGTTTTGACATCACTCGTTCTCTCCATAGGGTTTAGATCCATGAAAATCCTTGCTGTCATTCTCTGTATGATGGGGTGCTTGTTATTGTATTTCAGCCATCGCCATCAAAATCTACTCCAGCAGTCACTTCGCAAACACCATTTATATATTGGGCTTAGCTTAATTTTAGTGTCGCTCATCTTTCTGTTGATGTCTGTGCTTAAGCTGGTTGCCGTGTATATGTGGCTCATGACGCTACTGGTGGTCTGGTCATTAATTCCTTTTGTTGCTTTATTTAAGAAAAATATCCCGCATGAAATTTCTCGTTCAACAAAAAATCCAAGCTGATTGGTGGTCGAAAAGCTTTGCAGGCTGGATTTTAGGTTTAAGCCTATCGATTGCAGGTGCATCTTTTATTACGATTTGGGGACTTCAGCATTTAGACAAAGCCTTAGCGCCACAACTGGGCATGTGGTCTGTACCTTGGCTGTATTTGCCTTTGGTATTTATTGCTTATTTTATTCCCAAAGGTTGGCAAGCTGTTCTAATTTATAGCGTATTGAATTGTATAGCCTATGGCATTTTATTGGCGTTTCGAGGATAAATCATTGTGAAAGTTCGTACCGATATTATTCGCCATGCCAAAGAATTACATACATGGGTGGGGATTACATCTGGCATTTTATTATTCATCTGCTTTTTTGCGGGTGGGCTGAGCATGTTTCAACATGAAATCAGTCGATGGGTGACACCACCAGCGCAAAGCTTAAATACTATTGAAACGCATCAATACAATGAATTGGTTGAAAAAGTACAAGCACAGCATCCTGAAACTCTGAAAAGTTTTCAGTTGAATCTCGACTCTAAAGAGTTTCACTATGCGCCAATGCAATGGAAAGCCACAACTGAAGTCAAAAATGATGAGCATAGTATTGATCTGCATCAAAATGCGATGTTGGCAACTTTAGAACAAGATGGAACTTTGCATGTTGAGCAGGAAAACTTATCCAAGTTGGGTTGGCTCATTGAACAACTACATGAAACAGCAGGTATTCCAGGTACTTTGGGCGATCATACCGTTGGTATGTATGTCATGGGCTTTGTTTCGGTTTTGTACTTTTTAGCTTTAATGACAGGTTTAATTGTACTGCTACCTACTTTGGTGAAAGATTATTTTGCCATTCGGGCAGGGAAAAATAAAAAGCGCTTTTGGCTTGATGCCCATAATGTTATTGGTATTACCAGTTTACCTTTTCATATTTTAATTTGCGCGACAGTTATTGCTTTTGCTTATCACGATGTTATTTATGGTGCGATTGGTGGCTTAGTCTCAAAAGATAAGCCTTTATCTGCACGTCCACCCGCAATGAAAGTGGTTGAACCTGTCGAGCCCTTAAATGTAGAAAAAATCTTTGCCAATATTCAGCGCCAAGCACCTGAATATCAAATTAGCTCCATCAGCTTTAATAACTTGGATAAACCAGAGAAAGCTTCGGCACGTGTCAATTTGTACAGCTCAGAGCAAATGCTGCGTGGCGATCGCTTTGATGTAATGATGTTTAATCCTTATCAAACTCAGCCGTATAGAACCAATAATTTAAATACGCATGCCACCGCGATGGATCAAGTAATTCGCTCTATGTTTAGTTTGCACTTTGGTAATTATGGTGGCGACTTGACTCGTTGGCTGTATTTTATCTTTGGGATCGGCGGGGCATTTTTATTTTATTCAGGCAATATTTTATGGATTGAGTCGCGGATTAAACGTCAAAAAAATCCACAACTTGCTCCAGTACAACAACGTAAAGATGTGCGCTTTATTGCAAATTTAAGCATTGGTGCATGTTTGGGCTGTGTGTTTGCGGTTGTGGTTAGTATGGCGATTGGACGCTGGGGCAGTTTGGCGAATTTAGGCTTAGAAAGTATGAACCATCTTCTGGTCTATAGTTATTACCTGATCTTTATTTTCAGCCTGGTCTATAGTTTTATGGTGGGCGCGGCCAAAGCATTACCTGAGTTGTTATTGGCTATTGCTATAGTTTTAAGCTTAGTTGCACCTGTAAGTTTTATAATTAGTTTGATCGCTTCAACCCCTATGACTTTATGGTGGATTGATTTAATCACTATCGTGTTTGCATTGGCATTTTTACGCTTCTATCAACAAGCCAAGATACGACAATACAACGCGGAGGCAGGTGCGATTTGGTCTAAAACGTCGCTGTAATTAGATCAAGCGTTTGCGGATGAGCCGTGAGCGCCCACACAATTGTGAGCATTAAAGAATCGTTACACACCTGTATTTTTATCATCATCCCTTTCTAAATTGTTTGAATGTATATGCTCATACATGCAGTTGAATCAAACCGATTTGAAAGGGAGGGCGGGGTATTTGGCAGTTGATTTTAAGCGCCTGATTTAAACTTTTTTATGCTTTGGCACTAAGGCTTATGGCTCAAGTATAGCCACCTGAAATTGCTCAAATATCCGTTTAAATACAGCATGGTAATGTGCATCCACAAATTGACCATCGAAAAATACGCGATCCGTACAATGAATTAATGCTAAAAAATAAGACAGTTCAGCAGGTTGCTGATGACGCTTACACCAGCTTAAATACTGTGAGGCATCTTCAAATAAAATCCACCATTCTTGAGCTAAGTAGGGAACAGTCTGATCAAACATCAAATTTAACAAATATTGATAGTTTTGTGCTCGTGTTGAATAGTGAAAAGCAGGGTAGTCCGTGCTTGGCTTCAAAGCTTGAATACAACCATAAATTTGATCTGCTTCGAGTAATTGAGCTTTCACAATATTGTATTGTGCGAGTCGGGCAAGGTCTTTGGCTTGAATCGTGCCTAAGCGCGATAAGTTCATATTATCTGCCAGATCGGCTAGTTTCACTTTACATGCCAAAGCATTTTGCTTGGTTCTTTGTGCTGCTATAAAACGGTTCTCATGTGGCTGTTTGGTAAGCGCAAGTAGTGCCTGCAAAATTTCTGGTTCAAAGCCCAATTCAATCAGGTCATTGGTACGGACTGAAGTATCTTCTAATAAGTCATGCATGATGGCGACGGTTTTAGCCTCAGTGCCTTCAACTTGATGCATCACTCGCATTGGATGCTCAATATAAGGTTGGCCCGCTTTATCTACTTGAGTCGCATGGTGTTGTTTTGCCAGTGTAATGGCCAGTTCTAAACTAGAAATATCATCACTCCTGCGTGTGATTCACAAAATAAGTTGTTGCTTGATATGGCTGTTATTCTGTGGTTTTTTAAAAAAAATTAAGCAGATGAAACTTTATGGTTTGAATAAGAGAAAAGCAGAACTTTGTGCTTTCTATTACTAGCAACAGCTTGCTTTATATGCATATTTTAACAGATGGGTTTTATTTTTAAAGCGTGAAGCGACATAGCTTGACGTTTTTATTATTCCCTTGGCCATGGATCAAAGCATATCCATGAAAATGATCTGCTACAGATCATTTGGTGTAATGATGTCAGATAGCGTTTTAGATTTTAAAGAAAATAATAATGATAGAAATAAGAATGTGTCGATGTGAAAGTTTAGACCAATACAAAAAATATAGGCCTGCCAAAATATGGTAATAAGTCATCTGCTTTAATCTTATTTCGCAGTATATAAGAAATATAGATGTATTTTGAGTGACTGATTAATTCTCTAAATCACGCAAAATAACTTGATGTATAACTGGAATGGATTACTAGACCGTAGGGAGAGCTGATAAATCTGTTTAACTCAATCACAAGTTAAATCCTTTTTAGAATGTGGATAAAACGCTGAATGCTGTACCTGAGTGTGTGGAGCTTTGGGGGAAGCTCATGAAAGATACAGCAATACAGTTTTAATTTAAATTTCGCGCCAAATCGTGTTTTGGTCTTTCATTGAAATGGTGAAGTTAAAGTTCGAATCATCAGATACCAATAGGCCTTCAGGTGTATGCATGATCACTTTAAGTACTGTACCTGATTCAAAAATCATTGGGTTACAGTTTTCTTTTTTAAGTGTCACAGGTTTAAGCAATTCAATGACAAGGTTTTCCATATATACCTCCCCGAGTGGTGTTGTATTTTTAATAAGCATAACATAATTTTTATTATTTAACCATTTTTGTAAATATTGAGCGATAGTTCAATAAAATAAAAACAGCTTAATAATTTGGTCATACTTTAATACATAATTGTGATCATTCTTGAGTTATATTTTAAACAATGATTTTATAAAAATATTTTTAGAATTTAATATTTATTGCTATTTTATAGGGGGTTATAAAAATAATCGTTGTAGGCGTATAAATATAATCAAAGAGGCTGGTTTTTAGGTTGCCCATAGCGAAACGAGCTGAGCAAAAACAGATTGTTAGACTATGAAAAGTAAAAAAGGCTTGAATTGAACTGTAGGAAAATAGTTTACTTTGTACTGCTTGCAATGGATGTCTGTTTTTACTTGTAGGGATTGGCTAGATTTATTGGGATATGTAGTCACAAGCAAATACGATGGAACTGAAAATAGACTTAATTTTTACAAACGAATCATCAAAATACTGAAATTATCATAATAAAAATTTGATTTAAGCTTTATGATCAGCCCCTATGCTAAGAGCAATAATAAAAGGAACTTTATTCGCTTATGTTCAAGTCTTTTTTTCCAAATCCAAAATGGTTTTTTGGATCGCTTATTCTGTGGTTTGTCATCAATTTAGCCCTTTGGTATAGCGGTGGCGAAAGCTGGGGAAGTTATCTTGGTTTTGCAGAAGGTTATGCCACCGCAGAGCTTCCAATTGGAATTAGTCGTTTTTGGACAGCCTCATTTTTATGGTTTTATTTATGGTTTTTTATCTCCACTGCGCTATTTGCGCTGTTTTGGAAATGGAAATCAAATAATCCATGGCAGGCTTGGTCTGTTTGGGGATCGGCTTTTATCTTGTTTAACATCTGGTTTGGTGTGCAAATGAGTGTTGTGGTCAATGCATGGTATAACCCATTTTATGACCTGATTCAAAAAATGCTCAGTAGTGGTGGCGGTGATGTTAACCAGCTCTATAGTGGCGTATTGACTTTTTTGTATGTGGCGATGGTGTATGTGACCACAGCTGTATTTAATCTGTTCTTTGTGAGCCATTATGTATTTCGCTGGCGTACTGCAATGAATGATTATTACACAGCACATTGGGAACAGTTACGCCATATTGAAGGGGCATCACAGCGTATTCAAGAAGACACCATGCGTTTTGCCAAAACTGTTGAAAGTTTAGGGGTAAGCTTGGTTGAAGCACTCATGACCCTGTTGGCTTTTTTACCCGTATTGCTGAGTTTATCTTCACATGTGAAAGCATTACCTATTGTAGGTGAAATACCCTACGCCTTGGTGTGGGCTGCGATTTCGTGGGCGGTTTTGGGTACAGTCATTTTAATGTTAGTAGGTTATAAACTGCCTGGCCTTGAGTTTAATAATCAGAAAGTAGAAGCGGCTTACCGTAAAGAATTGGTCTATGGAGAAGACTATGAAAACCGTGCCGATCCACAAACGCTGAAAGAGCTTTTTAGTAAAGTACGCTTTAACTATTTCAGATTATATTTCCATTATGCTTATTTTAATTTAGTGCGTATTTGGTATATGCAGTTAGATAATCTCTATGGTTTATTCGTGTTGTTTCCAAGTATTGCTGCGGGTGCGATTACTTTGGGTTTAATGATGCAGATTAGTAATGTATTTGGCAAAGTACGCGAATCGTTTCAATATTTAATTTCATCGTGGCCCACGATTATTGAATTATTGTCTATTTATAAGCGTTTAAAAGCATTTGAATCGACACTCGATAAATAAGCTTAATTGATTGCATGATAAATTTAGCCTGCTTTACGCGGGATTTTTTTTGAAACGATCTGTTCTAGCTTAAGGTTGGTCGTAAAACGTATACGCAGTAAATGTAGGTCGGCATGTAGAGGATTGAATGTTAATTGAAAAGTTTGAACAGAAGCGTTAGCCAAGTCTATTTTTGTGCTAAAAAGCGTAGGTTATGTCGCTTTTTGGGAATAAAAACAGTACGCCGTTCATATAAAAATAACTTTTAAAACAAATACTTATGATTGAATTTTTAGGCTACTTCGTTTAAATTTAGCGTTCCATCATAAGTGAGTAGATGGCTGTGAAAGCTAAAGCTTTGGTAGTGATTGGTAGTGCAAGTATGCTACTGCATGGTTGCGCCACGATGAATTCTTTGGGAGCAGACCCAATGACGCGTTATACATCTGCAGAGCAGTTTATTACGCAAAATCGTTTAAGCGATCAAGACTACGTATATGCATGGGGACGTGCCAATAAGCAGGCCGAGCCACAATCACTCATACCCCGTGCACAGCTGGCAAAGTATTGCCATGCCAATGGTGGGCATTTTACGCTATTGCACAAAAGTAATTTGGCCAATATCAAAAATACTAAAACTAAAACCAGCTTGAACAATGAGCCTAATGTAAAACAGGCAATTGGTGCGTATCAATGCCAGCAGAGTAATAGCTGGATTGTGTCGATTGAACCTACGGCGGATGTACGTTCAACGCAATATCCCGATGCACGCGCTATTCGCTTAAATGTACAGCTCATGAGTGCCAGCGAAGCCAGACAATTTTATAAAAATACCGGGCTCAGCATAGCCAATACTAAAAAAACACCAGTAGCAACACCCAAAGCCATCGCTACAAAAGCGAGCTTGGTAAAAGAAACGAAGGAAGTTAAAGAGCCAGCAGAGAAAAAAGAAACCTCTGTAGTAGAACCTATCAGAGCGAGTGTTATTGACAGTTCACAGCAACAGCAGATGAAGCTATATGTGGCTGCACGCCGTGATATTAACAGCGGTAAAAATTTAAATAACGCATGTAACAATGCACAGTTGGCTTATAACTACGGCAAACAACAAGGCACCGACGGTACTCGTATTTATACTGAATCTGGCATGCTGGTGGCGCGTTGCTTAACCAGTATTTCAAGCTATAACTCGCGCTTTCCAAATGCTAAAGGACAAGCCAAACGTGTACTACAAAACCTTGCTACAAATTATAATCATCCAGGGGCAAAGCACATGCTGAGTCAAATGTAAGTGACTTGCTTTAAATATTTACAAGAGTAATAACAGCCTAGTTCTGCCAATGTGGTACAACTAGGCTGTTTTCGTTTTGGAGTAAGCACATGGCATTGGTGGTAAATCAAAAAATTAATAAACGCTCTGGTTTAATTTGCTCGGCTATTATGGCCTTTACTATGCTGACGGGCATGCAAGTGGCGAATGCAGGGCAAACTGTAGACCAGTTGAGTCAGTGCTTAGTGAAGTCCACCACAGCTGCAGATAAAACTGCGGTATTGCAATGGACTTTTGTGGCGTTATCGGCGCATCCAGAATTAAAAAAATTTAGTAATGTGAATGAAGAACAGCGTACACAGTTAGATAAAAACTTAGCGCAAACTTTGCAACGAATTTTGACTGAGCAATGCTCTGCGCAAACACAAGCGGTGATTAAAGCTGAAGGCCTTCAGGCGGTAGGTGAAAGTTTTCAAGAGTTAGGCAGTATTACGGGTGAAGAAATTTTAAAAACCCCTGAAGTGAAAGATCAGCTAAAAGGTGTTGTGCGTTATATCGATTTAAATAAATTGGTGACGACATTTTTAACGCCTGAATTGTTTAATAAGTTGGGCGTGATCCGTTAAGTTTACTGCTAAAGCTTAATCTGATTGATTATCTAGTGAGCCACAGTATTTTGAAGTGAGTTTGAAATGCTGTGGTGCCTAAGTTTATATAAAGGCTTTAAGGCTATAAATATTTCAAAATAAAATGAAAAGAATAGAGAGCGCTATGTTCAAGAAAATCATGTTTTCGTTGCTATGTGTTTTTGGTTTTATGCAAATGGGGCAGGCAGGTGAGCGTAATCTAAGTAAGCAATTTAATGGCTGTATGGACAAAGCTGGCGGTGTGACTGCAAGCATGGTGGAGTGCATAGCAGCAGAAACAAAACGGCAAGATGTGCGCTTGAATAAGGCTTATAAAAATTTGATGAATACCTTAAGCGCAACACGTAAAAAAGAGCTACAAGATACACAGCGTTTATGGATGAAGTATCGGGATGCGAACTGTAAGTTTTATTATGACCCTGATGGCGGTTCAATTGTTCGTGTAATGAGTGCTGGCTGTTTTATGGATATGACAGCGGAAAGGGCAGATGAGTTGGAGAATTTTTTAAAGTATTAATGATTAGCCCTCCTTTGCGGGATGGGGGTTTAAAACTCGCTCACATTAATTATTTTCTAAAACCTCTCCCTAGCCTTCACTTGCGCTGCAATTTAAAGCAGTGCTTTAAATCTTGCTCAGGAGAGGGAGCTAATAAAACCTCTCCCTAACCCTCTCCTAGAAGGAGAGGGAATTTCACGTATCTAAGAAATTACGTGACACTCTTTCGCCCATTGGGATGAGAAGCATTTTCGCAAGGGGGGAATCACAGTAAATCAGGATACAACTTTTCATAGTCTAGGTTTGGGTCATGTGTTACTTTCAGCTTGCCTTTCGATCCCGTCACATAGCTATTGATTTCTTTAAGCGGCTTTTCATGCCAACCAATATTGAATGCACAAAACGTATTTTCTTTTTTAAAGAATTCGAGACGACTGTACGGCAAGTGATTGTGAATCCAGTATGCAATCTGCTTCCAATTATATGGATCTTTTTCAATTAAAGTTATGAGTGAAGGAATAACGATACAAGCCGTTGCACCATAGCCATTAGTATCGGGATAGTCCCAAATATGACTGGCAAAGTTTTTTTCGTTGCTTGCACAGTTATGCCCTTTTTCATTGCCAAGTTGGTTGACGCTTGGTGAGCGATATGCTGAACGAATAGCGATACGTCCAAACTTTTCTTGTAATGGTTCGAGCAGTTGCTCGCACAGTTGTGTACCTGTGTAGATTGCTTTTTCGGGATGGTCGGGGAAGTTGGGTACACCATACCAGTTTGCGATTTCACTATAGAGAAAGTCACGCATAAAGAAAGACTTTGAAAGTTGGATGCGTCCTAAGTCTTCAAGTTTGGCGATACAGGATACTTTTTTGATGGTCATGTTGTTTTAGTCTAAGTGTTTAGACTGATTTTATTATTAAATTTATGAAAATTAAATATTTACTTCTCCCTAACCCTCTCTTTAAAAGAGTGGTAATTTCTATTACAGAATCCATAACGGTGTTAAATTAGCAATGGAAGCTCCTTCTCCCTCTGGGAGAAGGCGGGGGATGAGGGTATTAGTCACGCATAAAGAATAGATCTGAAAATTAGAAGTGTCCTAAGTTTTTAAACATTGCTATAGAAAATAATTTTGTTTGGTTATGTGATGTGTTTTATCTGTTTAAGCAATTATATTTAGAAAATATTTTATCAGCATATTAGCTAGGTAGGGATAATGGACTTGAACATAATTAAGAGAAAAATAGCGAAAATTTCCATAGAAAATTGGAATAAATCATTTGGTGGAACAGCTAGTTCGGAAATAGCAAATAAAATTGAAATTGATAATTCAATTGTCATGGGGGCTATGGAAGATTTAGTAGCTGAGAATTATGGGACTATCAATGCAAATGTCGAATTGTCTCAAATATCAATAGACTCAGAAACGAGAGAGTTTGAATTTACTCCGATTAAGGTGCATATATATTTTCCTTCAAAGCAGATGCTAGAAGAATTTTTTTACTCTAGTGATTTAGTTAGAAAAAGTATTCCAGAGTATAAGAAAAGATTATATCTAGGAGCTCATCAGTTATCACAGGTACTTTTTGATGAATCTGTATTAGCTCGATATTTTGATTATCCTGAATATTATGAACTCAATGATTCTAGATCAGGTGGGCATATCTATATTTGTTCTGAAGAAACGCCTGAAGAAAGATATATCCATGTTAGACATGGTAGAAAAACATTAGCAAATGGAAAATCAGCCATTGTTGCCATATATAAAGATTTGGCTAACATGAGTGAATTTGAACAAAGATATTGGCATTCGCACGAGCTTAATATCCATGAATTAGATTTTCTCCCTAATGACGAAGCCTATGAAAAATTCTTTAATAGAAATTATGAAGGTGCATGGGTGAACTATACTGATGAATTATCAGACTTAACTAACAACTTAGAGTCATTAAATTCACTGTTTGAGAATAAGATTTTTAATAAAGTACAAAATATTTATTGCCGTCCTCCAGTCGAAAATACTCAAAAATCTTATTTTGATAGTTGTAGTGAACTCTTTAAATTAGTCGGGCCAGATAATATTAATCAGAAAACTTTAAAAGATTTTCTTAGGAAGAATAAAGGTTGTTTAGATAAGGATTTTGTATATGAATCAGGACGAGATATTAGTAAGTTAGAGTTATTAGGATTGTTTGAAGAAAAAATAGGATCTTCAAAAAAATTAACTAAAGCAGTACGTCTTTTACAAAAAGATAGAACAGAAGCCGATCATAAAATCATTGAGTCAAAAATTGCTAGAGAAAACTTATCAGAACAGTTTTTTAATCATGTAGAAGAGATTAATGCCAACATTAAAGAAATTATTGAAAAAATAAAAAACCCGCTCTAAAGCGGGTTTTCTTTTAGAGAAAGGTCAGATTAACCAATCAATTTTTTCATCAATTCATTCACTTGAGCAGGGTTGGCTTTACCTTTCGCTGCTTTCATTACTTGACCAACAAGACCGTTAAAGGCTTTCTCTTTACCAGATTTATACTCTTCAACCATCTTCTCGTTAGCTGCAAGTACGTCTTTAATAATTGCTTCAATTGCGCCTGTATCAGTTTCCTGTTTCAAGCCTTTTTCAGCAATAATTTCGTCCGCAGTTTTGCCTTCTTCCCACATAAAGCCGAATACTTGCTTCGCAATCTTACCGTTAATTGTGTTGTCCACAATACGTGCAATCATGCCACCAAGTTTTTCTGCTGTTACAGGAGCATCCGCTAGTTCTAGGCTCGCTTTGTTTAAAGCACCAGAGAATTCACCCATCACCCAGTTCGCAGCCACTTTACCTTGCGCAGCGCCGCCTGCAGCTTTTACTACGTCTTCATAAAACTCTGACATTTCACGAGTAAGCGTAAGTACGTGTGCATCGTACTCAGTCACGCCAAAGTCAGCGACAAAACGCGCACGACGTGCAGCAGGCAACTCAGGTAACGCAGCACGAGCTGCTTCAATTTGTGCATCTGCAATAATAACAGGCAACAAGTCAGGGTCTGGGAAGTAGCGGTAATCGTTCGCTTCTTCTTTCGAACGCATTGAACGTGTTTCCATCTTCACAGGGTCGAATAAACGCGTTTCTTGGTCAATTGTGCCATCCCATTCTAGGATTTCCATTTGACGTTCGATTTCAACGTTAATCGCTTGTTCAATGAAGCGGAATGAGTTGAGGTTTTTCAACTCACAACGTGTACCAAAAGGTTGACCCGGACGGCGTAAAGACACGTTACAGTCAGCACGGAACGAACCTTCCGCCATGTTGCCGTCAGAAATGCCTAACCAACGTACCAGCGTGTGAATCGCTTTAATGTAGGCAACCGCTTCTTCAACTGAACGCATATCTGGTTCAGATACGATTTCAAGTAAAGGTGTGCCTGCACGGTTTAAGTCGATGCCTGACATGCCTTCAAATTGGTCATGGATTGATTTACCTGCATCTTCCTCAAGGTGCGCACGGGTAACGCCAATGCGTTTTACTGTGCCGTCTTCAAGCTGGATGTCGATATGACCCAAGCCCACAATCGGGTTGTCCATTTGGCTGATTTGGTAGCCTTTAGGAGAATCTGGGTAGAAATAGTTTTTACGAGCAAATACAGAAGCTTGGTCGATGTAAGCATCAATACCCAAACCAAAGCGAATTGCAAGATCAACCACTTCTTTGTTCAATACTGGCAATACGCCCGGCATTGCAAGGTCAACAAGGCTCGCTTGTGTATTTGGGTCTTGACCAAATACAGTGGATGAACCTGAGAAAATTTTAGTATTGGTTGCAAGCTGAGTGTGAATCTCAATACCAATAACGACTTCCCAACCATCAATCAGGTTAGATTTTGGTTTAGCAGCGTTCTTAGCCATTATGCATTCTCCTCAGCAATCGCAGCGCGTTTAGTATGCCAATCCGTTGCTTGTTGGTACTGATGCACCACAGACAACAATTGAGATTCTGACCAGTAGTTACCAATCAGCTGTAAGCCAACAGGCAAGTTGTCTTTGTCAAAACCAACAGGCGCGTTGATCGCAGGAAGACCTGCCAAGTTCACTGCGATGGTGTAGATGTCGCCTAAGTACATTTCTACAGGAGAAAGGTTTGCACCAATCTTATACGCAGTTGTTGGGGCAGCAGGGGCAGCAATCACATCTACAGATTCAAATGCTTTTAAGAAATCTTGTTGGATTAAACGACGTACTTTTTGTGCTTTCACATAATAAGCATCGTAGTATCCAGCTGATAACGCATAGGTGCCAATCAAGATACGTTGTTGAACTTCTTTACCAAAACCTTCAGAGCGTGAACGCTTGTAAAGATCCATCAAATCAACTGGATTTTCTGCACGGTAGCCATAACGTACGCCGTCAAAACGTTGTAAGTTAGAAGATGCTTCAGCAGGCGCAATCAGGTAATAGGTTGGAACATAAGCATCCGTCATGGTGAGATCAATCTCAACCAAGATTGCGCCCATTTCTTCAAGCTTTTTCAGAGATTCTTCAACACGTGCTTTTACGTCAGCATCTAAGCCAGCTACATTAAAGTATTGCTTAGGAATACCAATGCGTAAGCCTTTTACCGATGTGCCGTTTAAGTTCGCAACATAGTTGTCGACGTCTTTTTCAACAGAGGTTGAATCTTTCGCGTCATGACCTGCCATCACGTTCATGAGGTAAGCACAGTCTTCAGCCGAACGCGCCATTGGGCCACCTTGGTCTAAAGATGATGCGTATGCGATCATACCGAAGCGTGATACACGACCGTAAGTTGGTTTAAGACCTGTCAAACCACAGAAAGATGCAGGCTGACGGATTGAACCGCCTGTGTCTGTACCTGTGGCAAACGGTGCGAGGTCAGCTGCTACAGCCGCTGCAGAACCACCAGATGAACCACCTGGTACATGGCTTAAGTTCCATGGGTTAGCAGTTGCGCCGTAGTATGAATTTTCAGAGGTTGAACCCATTGCAAATTCATCCATGTTCACTTTACCTAAAGTGACAAGGCCCGCAGCTTTACCTTTCGCTACAACGGTTGCGTCGTAAGGAGAGATAAAATTATCCAGCATTTTAGAACCAGCTGTGGTTTTAATGCCTTGGGTACAAAAGATGTCTTTGTGCGCAATTGGAACACCAGTCAAAACAGATGCAGTGCCCGCTTTGATGGCAGCATCAGCAGCATCGGCTTGTGCAAGTGCTTGTTCCGCAGTGACGGTCACGTATGATTTGACTTGAGCATCGATTTTTTCAATGCGTTTTAAATAATGTTCGGTCAATTCGCGTGAAGAAAATTTAGCGCCCGCCAAACCTTCAGACAATTCACGAATTGATAAGCGATGTAAATCTGTCATGAGAAATATTTCTTTACGTTTAATTTGAAACAATAGTGCGTTTGATCGGAAATTACTCAATTACGCGAGGTACAAGGTACAAGCCTTCTTGCACGCTTGGCGCAACTGCTTGATATTCATCGCGATGATTGCTTTCTGATACCACGTCTTGACGTAATGGTTGTGGATGATCAAATGGGCTCTTTAATGGTTCAACACCATCTGTATTGATACCTTTTAAGGTGTCCATCATGCCTAAAATTTTATTTAAACTTTGAGCATATTCAGCAGATTGCGTGTCATCTAGCGACAATCGAGCCAGATGGGCAATCGATGAAACTGTTTGTGCATTGAGATCTGCAGAATGCTGTGCATCCGTTGTAGACATAACATTACCTAATCAGTATTAAAAAAATTCAAAATATCGAGGCTTATAATAAGCGATTGACTTGTTCAAATCATCACATTTAGTTAAAGTTGCCACCTTGCGTCCATATAAAAGTTTAACTGAGAACGTCCCCGTGATTCTAAAACGACTAATTGGCTTGTTTTCGCCTGATCTAGCCATTGATTTAGGTACTGCAAATACACTTATTTATGCGCCAGGACGAGGCATTATATTAAATGAACCCACGGTTGTGGCTATTCGTCACAGTGGTTCACAAAAAATCGTTGCCGCAGTAGGTCTTGACGCGAAACAAATGCTAGGTCGTACACCAGCCAACATTTCTGCTATCCGTCCAATGAAAGACGGTGTGATTGCAGACTTTGAAGTGACTGAAACCATGCTGAACCAATTTATTGGCAAAGTGCATGAAAAACGTCTCTTCCCACCAGCGCCACGTGTTGTGGTATGTGTGCCATGCAAATCAACTTTGGTTGAACGCCGTGCTATTCGTGAAGCCGTGTATAACGCTGGCGCACGTGACGTACGTTTAATTGAAGAGCCAATGGCGGCTGCAATTGGTGCGGGCATGCCTGTAGAGCAAGCATGCGGTTCTATGGTGGTTGATGTGGGTGGTGGTACAACTGAAATTGCGATTATTTCGCTACAAGGTTGTGTATATGCAGACTCACTCCGTATCGGTGGTGATGTATTTGATGAGCAAATCATTAACTACGTGCGTAAAGCGCATGGTTGTGTGATTGGTGAAACCACTGCTGAAAATATTAAAAAAGAAGTGGGTATGGCATTGCCTGATGAAGGCCAAAAACCACTTGAGATTGAAGTTCGTGGCCGTAACTTGGCAGAGGGTGTACCTCGTGCGATTACAGTAACATCGGATGAAGTTACTCAAGCGATTTCTGATCCATTACAAAGCATTGTTTCAGCAGTAAAATCTGCTTTGGAACAAACGCCACCAGAGCTGTCTTCAGACATCGCTGAGCGCGGTATTGTGCTTACAGGTGGTGGTGCATTACTACGTAACCTAGACAAACTTCTTGCGAAAGAAACGGGCTTGCCTGTGGTGGTTGCTGAAGATCCTCTAACTTGTGTCACTCGTGGTGGTGGAAAAGTTCTAGATTTCTTTGATAATCCAAATCACGACATGTTATTTGTAGGCTAAGAAAAGGACTGGGCGGGTGCAAACTCAACTGTTTTCTAGACAACCGCCATCTTTTCGCTCATTTATCATTGCGGTAATTACGTGCTTGGTTGTGCTATTCTTTGATTGGCGCATGCCACACGTAATTCAACCGGCCAGAGACGTCTTGTACGCGGCATATAATCCTATTTATGCCATGGCAAGCTATCCAGTGTTATCGCGAGAATGGCTCAACCAGCAAACCAAATCAGAAGCACAACTGCGCCGTGAAAACACTGCTATGCAGGCAGAGCTATTGCAGGCACAAGTGCGCTTACAAAAGCTTTCTGAGCTTTCTGCAGAAAATACACGCTTGCGTGGTTTACTCGATACACCTCTTATTATTGATGGGCGTATGGAGATTGCAGAAGTGATTGGTACAGATGCTGACCCTCTACGTCATATTATTGTGATTAACCGCGGTTCAACCAGTCAACTACGCGTTGGCCAAACTGTGCTTGATGATAAGGGCGTGATGGGGCAAATTATCAATGTCTATCCGCATAGTAGTCGTGTGATGTTGCTCTCTGATAAAGAACATTCTTTATCGGTACGGCTTGAACATACGGGTATGCGTGCAATTGTTACGGGTACAGGCGATTTAGGCCATTTAAAAATGGAATATGTACCAACCAGTGCCAACATCAAAGTAGGTGAAAAAGTGTATAGCTCAGGCTTAGGCGCACATTTTCCAGCGGGCTATTTGGTGGGGACAGTGGCAAAAGTGAGCCGTCATAATTCAGGCGAGTTTGCTAAAATTGATGTAATACCTGCAGCCCAATTGGCAGGCGGACATCACGTTGTGGTTTTATTTTCAGATTCTTTAGCGATGGAGCAACCGAATGCTGATCGCTAAACAAAGTCCAAAAGTACATCGCGATCCTTTAATGGCCATTATTTTTTCGGTCATTTTAGGGTCGATTCTGATGGTATACCCTTTATCTTATGAGATCACGGGGTGGCGACCATTATTCATGTTGTTAATCATGCTCTTTTGGGTATTGTGTCAACCTACATGGTGTGGTATTTGGTTCGCTTTTGGCACAGGTTTATTTGCAGATTTACTTTTAGATTCCCCATTGGGGATGAATGCACTAAGTTTTGTACTTATTGCCTTTCTTTCACGGTTTTTAATCCGTGAACGCCGTATACTGACGTTTAGCAATTTATGGATTATTAGTGCTTTGGCTGTTTTAGCGCACTTAACCATTGTTTGGCTGACGCAGGTCATGAGTGGTATTCACTTTTCATTTGCGCGCCATTGGCAACCTTTGCTTACCAGCATTTTGTTTTGGCCTGTCATTTATTATTTTCTACATAAATGGCGCATCTAGTTCTTGCCTCAAGCTCGCCACGGCGCCGTGAATTGCTCACACAGCTCGGGCTTGAGTTCGATATTTTTAGCCCAGACATCGACGAGTCGGTTCGAGCACATGAACATGTTGCGGACTATGTCGAGCGTCTGTCGCGTCAAAAAGCTGAAGCCGTCCAAGCGCATTTTTCTGATGCCGTGATTATTGCTGCCGATACCAGTTTAGGGGTAGACGGTGTAATTTTAGGCAAGCCTATATCTAAGCAACACGCATTTGAAATGTGGCAACAAATTTCTGGTCGCACCCATGATGTGTATTCTGGCGTTTGTGTACGTACAAAAGATAAAATTTACAGTATAGTAGTGCGTACACAGGTTGAATTTCAAACACTTACTGTGCAAGATATGGAAGACTATTGGGCAACGGGTGAACCTGTTGGCAAGGCGGGAGCCTATGCGATACAGGGAATAGCTGCGCGCTATATTCCCCGAATTGAAGGAAGCTATTCCAATGTGGTTGGCTTACCTTTGCACGAGACAGTAGAGTTATTAAAGACAGTTAAGGTACTAAATTAACTGCAATACAGAATTTTTATAATGTTTTGAGTCTTATTATGTCTGACGAATTGTTGATTAACGTCACACCGATGGAATGTCGTGTGGCTTTAATTGAAAATGGCACCGTCAATGAGCTATTTGTTGAGCGCACTGTTAAACGTGGATTGGTGGGCAATATTTATAAGGGAAAAGTGGTACGTGTGCTTCCGGGTATGCAAGCTGCTTTTGTTGATATTGGTCTCTCGCGTACAGCTTTTTTGCATATCAATGATATGGTTTGGCCACGTAATCAACCCACACCTAATGTCTTTGAATTACTCCAACCTGGGCAGATCCTGACGGTTCAAGTCATGAAAGATATGCTTGGTACCAAAGGCGCGCGATTAAGCACAGACCTATCTATTCCTTCTCGCTACTTGGTCATGATGCCTTTTGGCAGTCATACAGGTGTATCACAGCGCATTGAGTCTGAAGAGGAGCGTGATCGCTTACGTGGCATTATCGAGCGTATTCAAGCCGAGCATAAGCTTCCTGGTTCAGTTATTGTGAGAACGGCAGCGGATGGTATTGAAGAAGCAGCCATTGCACAAGACATGGCTTATTTGGCCAAGCTGTGGGAATACATACAACGTAAGCAAAAAAGTATTGCAGTTCCATCGTTAATTTTTGAAGAGCTACCTTTACCACAGCGTGTTATACGTGATTTGGCCAACGAAAACACCGCTAAAATTCATGTCGATTCACGAGAAATTCACGGCAAACTCAAAGAGTTTGTAGACGTTTTTGTACCGAATATGCGCGATAGCCTCATTCACTATCCAGGTGAGCGTCCAATTTTCGACTTGTATAATGTTGAAGAAGATATTCAAAAAGCCTTACAAACGCGTGTGGCTTTAAAGTCGGGCGGTTATCTGATGATTGACCAGACCGAAGCAATGACCACCATTGATGTAAATACAGGCTCTTATGTCGGTGGTCGTTCACTGGAAGATACTGTTTTTAAAACCAATATGGAAGCAACACAAGTGATCGCCCGTCAATTAAGACTGCGTAACTTAGGTGGCATTATTATTATTGATTTTATTGACATGCAAGAAGCACAGCATCGTGAACAGGTGATGAGCCAGTTTGAAAAAATGCTCGAACGTGATCATGCCAAAACCAAAATTACCCAAGTCTCTGAACTGGGTTTGGTGGAAATGACACGTAAGCGCACACGTGAGTCATTAGAGCACTTGTTGTGTGAGTCCTGCCCAACTTGTCAGGGACGCGGTTATGTGAAAACTGCAGAGACAGTATGTTATGAAATATTTCGAGAAATCTTACGATATGCGCGTGCTTTTGAATCGCAAGGTGGCTTTACCGTGGTTGCACATCCGTCTGTGATTGACCGATTGTTAACAGCCGAAGCACCTGCAGTGGCCGATTTAGAGCACTTTATTAGTCGTGTAATCAAGTTTCAGGTGGAAAATCTGTATACGCAAGAGCAATACGATATCATTCTGAGTTGAAATTGTAACAGAATATCGTTAAACACTTGTTACATCTGAAATTTTACTTTTAATCTCAGATTTACAATACTAGACACATCGAATAGCCAAAGCCATTTCTCAATTGAGAGAGGGGAAATGGTTTAGCAAAGTGAGGTGTGTGATGGGTGTAAGTAAAGCAGTGATTGAAACAGGCTTAAAACATGTACTAGATGCAAAAAATATGCATACGGCTTACATCGTAGATGAGCGTGGTAATGAAGTACAAATTACAGCATCTATGATTCGTTCAGCTTGTCATGAATTATTAAAACAGTGTAGACACATTAAAAAATAAGGGGCATATAGAGCCCCTTATTTTTTTGTCATTTTGAAGTCTCAACCCTCAAGCTGAGGGGGGTGAGATGATTTAAATTGGATTGCTAAGTTCTTTTAATGCGATCAGATTGGAGAATCTAACTGACCGCTTGCAACTTTGGGTGATTGGCATTCACAATTGCTTCAAAGGTTTGAATCTCATCTTCTAAATGGGTAAGTAAGTTCTGCATTTTAGGTAATGCATTACGACAAGCAGTTAAACCCACTTCCAATTTATCCATATAACTGGTCATTGTAATGTTCAGCGCTTGGCCATCCAAAATAATAGAAGCAGGATACAAGGCTTCTAAACGTGCACCATTCCAATACAAAGGCTCTTGAGGGCCTGGCACATTTGAAATAACAAGGTTAAACGCTTGACGTTTTGGCATAAGGCCAGACGCAATATTTAAGCCAGCAGCACCATAAATAAACGCACTATAATTCAAAATTTGATTCGCATTCATGCGTTTAAAGCGTTGTTTGGCATTCAGCACACTGCGACGCACTATTTTTAAACGCTCTAGTGGATCATCTTTATGCGTACCCAAATTCGCTAAAATCATGGTGATACGGTTTGATGTTTCTGAGTCATCATCACGAATAGAAGCAGGGACCATGGCGATCAATGGTTTTTTCGGAAGTGCATTTTGATGAATTAAATATTCACGCAGTGCGCCTGAACAAATCGCCAGTACGGTATCGTTAATCGTCACACCCAATGCATTGGAAATATGACGCAAACGCGAAAACTCAAATGATTGTGCGGCAAAACGACGTGAAGAGCTGACACGCTGATTTAAAATAGAGCTCGGCGCTTGGAAGCTAGACACGTAGTCAGGATTGCGTCCCATGTCTTTCATGATGGTCTGAGACAGCTCGTAGGCAACACGTGGTGTGGCTTGTAGCTGGCTTTTTAGACCATCTAAAATACTTTTTGCCCGGCTGACTTTGGGCTGTTTTAAGCGTTTTGCACGCGGGCCTTCAACACACCAAGGCGGTACAATACTTTTAGTTGTTGGATCATGCGCAAGAGATTTTTGTACCAGACGCATACCTGCGATACCATCCACCATGGCGTGGTGAATCTTGAAATACATGGCAAAGCGGTTGCCTTCAATTCCTTCAATAATATGGCAGGTCCATAAAGGTTTAGCACGGTCGATGAGTGCGCTATGTTCTTGTGAGATATAAGTAAGTAATTCACGAATTCGACCAGGCTGTGGTAAGGCAATATGGCGAAAATGATGATCTAAATCAAATTCTTCATCTTCATCCCAAAAGAACCCATTCAATTTGTTATTAAAAGGTGGAATGGGAATCGACTTTGAGTTTCGAATATCTGAGACTAAATCTTGAATAAAAGATGCGGCTACATTGTCTGGAATTTGAAATAAAAATAGACCGCCCACGTGCATGGGTTGTTGCCGTTTTTCCAAAGATAGAAAAATAAAGTCAATTGGGTGTAATGGACGCATAGGGGTGATTGCCTCATTGCAATATCTATGGGAACTCTTGTCTGAGTTACCTTGTTAGAATTATATGATTTCTTATGCAGTATAACGGGTTTAGCTTAAAAAAAAATGAAATTCTGTGCATTTATAAGGTGAAAAAAACCACTGCATGGGCAGTGGTTTTGATGGGCTTATTTTTTCATATTGCCTGCATGCAAACCGCATTCTTTATGCGTGGCATCTTCCCACCACCAACGACCTTCACGTTCGTGTTGGTTTGGAAGAACGGGGCGAGTGCAAGGCTCACAACCAATGGAGGTGAAGCCACGTTCATGCAATGGATTGTATGGAATTTCCATGAGACGGATATAATTCCAAACATCTGCGCTAGACCAGTTAGCTAATGGGTTATATTTGATGAGTTGCTTGCCAGGACCTGAAAAACCAGGGTCGGCTTGAACCACAGGAATTTCATTACGCGTACCTGGACTTTGGTCTTTACGTTGACCTGTAATCCAACCATCCAAAGTTGCTAGTTTTTTACGTAGTGGCTGTACTTTACGAATACCACAGCATTCTTTGTGGTCATCTTGATAAAAACTGAAAAAGCCTTTTTCGGACACAAGTTTTTGTACAGCTTCAGACTCTGGGAAGCAAATTTCAATATCAATTTTATAGTGTTTGCGCACGGTATCTAAAAATTGATAGGTCTCTGGGTGTAAGCGACCAGTATCTAGGCTAAAGACACGAAAAGGAATACCTAAATTAGATGCAAGATCAATAAGAACAACATCTTCTGCACCAGAAAAAGAAATCGCAATTTCGCCTTGTTGGCTCAGTGCAAGTTTCATAATTTCAGACGGAGATTTGTCTGCATATTCAGATGCAAGTGCATCTACAAGATTAATACTTGGGATTGTAGTCATGTGTGTCCTGGCAATAGGCTTGGAAACGGCAAACCTATATTAATTTATTTCACATCTATTTTAATAGAAATGCTAAAGATGACTTATTAATAAAAATTAGATTGATATGAAAAAAATAGAATTAATAAAGCTGAGCGTTCATATATAAACATCGGCTATGATAGATACAACTTTTAATAACTTTTTACAACACTGACATTTGGGAGAACCCATGGAAATCGTATGTCTAGATCTTGAGGGCGTGTTAGTTCCAGAAATTTGGATTAACTTTGCAAAAAAAACAGGGATTAAGGAGCTTGAGGCGACCACACGTGATATCCCAGACTACGATGTGCTAATGACACAACGTTTAAACATTCTTAAACAACATGGTTTAGGTTTAAACGACATTCAAGCGGTTATTGCAGATATGGGGCCATTTGAAGGTGCGAAAGAGTTTGTAGAATGGGTGCGTACGCATTTTCAACTCATTATTCTTTCTGACACATTCTATGAATTTGCTCATCCATTAATGAAACAATTGGGATGGCCAACGATTTTCTGTCATAAATTAGAAACTGACGAAAATGGCATGATCACTGCGTATAAACTGCGTCAGCCTGATCAAAAACGTAAAGCAGTACAAGCATTACATGGTTTGAACTTCCGTGTGATTGCGGCTGGTGACTCTTATAATGATACGACGATGCTAGGCGAAGCAGACAAAGGTTTCTTGTTTGATGCACCTGCAAACGTTATTGCAGAATTCCCGCAATTCCCACCAATTCATGGTTATGCAGCATTAAAACAAGCGATTCGTGAAGCATCGGTACGTGATATTCCTGAATAATCAAATGTGATTGTGAATTTAGCAATCAATAAGAGAAGGGCGCCA
This sequence comes from Acinetobacter cumulans, assembly GCF_003024525.3. Taxonomy (GTDB): domain Bacteria; phylum Pseudomonadota; class Gammaproteobacteria; order Pseudomonadales; family Moraxellaceae; genus Acinetobacter; species Acinetobacter cumulans. The sequence continues at coordinate 931,472 of NZ_CP035934.2, forward strand.
ATGGCGCCCTTTCTTGTTTAATCCTAATTTGTAACGCCAATTAGAAGCGGTAACCGATTTTCAAGCTATAACCGATTGCATCATTGTCTTTAAAGTTGGCAGAATATTCATCTGAACCAAATACACTCGCAACTTGTGATTTAGCATCGCCGAGCATAAAGTATTTAACGCCAGCTTGAATAAAGCTTTGTGGTGTTGGGCTGAATTGGCCGCCTAAACCTACACTCCAATAGCCATCTGTTGGTCCAAGTGTTGAAACAGGATTACCTGCACCAGAATCCCAACCCACCATGACTGTACCAGCCCATTGGTCATTAAATTTACGACCTACACCCACATTTGCAGAAATTTGGTCTTTATCGTATGCGATTAAATCAAAACCAGTTGGTTTTCCTGTGCTTCCTGCAATAGTCGATATTTGAGTTGCTTCACCAAATTGATGAGGTCGAATACTGAAATTAGACCAGTCCACCCAACGTAACTGAGCAAATGCGACAGTATTTGCCATGATACCGCTTTGTAAATCAATATTTACAGACTGCGGTGTGGTGATATCTGTTTTTCCATTAGTTCGTTTTGCAGGCTTATACAAACTTAGGTTAAGTAATCCGCCAAATTCTTCTGTCGCATTAACTGAGTGGTCGATTTCTGAACGATAAGTTACGGATGCTTTTAATGCAATTTCTGGAATTTGATATGCAATACCCGCTAGCCAACCCGCAGCGCTGTTTTCTTTAATCGTTGCGCCATAGCCACTGAAGAGTGAATATTCGCTACCTGCAAGTTTAATATTGCCTTTTACAGTTTGATAAACTGCACCACCATAAATATTCCAGTTTTCAGTGGGTTGATAACCAGCGATCAAAGATAAATTCTGTGATTTAACTTCAACTTTAGTGCCTTCGGTTGCACTATTAAAGGCACCACTTGAATTACTACAGCCTTTACTTGCAGAAGGAGTAGAGCAATACCCTGACACTTTGTATTCTGCATCTGCACCAAATGGTTGGTCATAAATTAAACCAGCAGAAAAATGTTCATTAATTTGAAATTTTAAGGCTGCATTAGGGAAGTAATAACTGTTCGCCATATCACCTAATGGTGTGTTTTTAAGCTGACCAGTTGCATCTTCCTTCATAGTTCCAGAAACATCAGCATCTAATACTGAAATACCAGCTTCAAAATAATTCCCTGGCTGTAAAAAAGCTTGGATGGATTGCCCTGAACGATCCATTGCTGCAGCAAAAACACTTGATGCTGGTAGACTTGCTCAAATTATTGCGCTCGTTAATTTTTTTAAATTCATTTTACTATCCAAGTATAAATAAACGCTTCATTGCTTTAAAAAATATGAGAAATCATTTTAATTTTACTCATACCTTATAGGCGAAAAATACCATAAATATAAAAAGAGTAAAGACTCTAAATTTAATATTTGGTCAAAAAATAGATTTTTATATTTGGTTTTTTGGTGCTTTTACTCTAAAAAATATCACTAACATTATGAAAATACATACTATATTTATAAGATTAAACGCTATAGTCAATTGGGTAAAAAACATCAATTCTTAAGCATTAAAAAAAATAATATGTGAAATATGTCTCATTTATATTTTAAAAAAATAGGGTAATACATTTTATTTTTAGAGTTTTTGTAATTTTTTAAAGGGTTGTTGGGGGTATAAAAATTATTGATTTAAATATTAGGTGTAGTGGGGAAGTGGAATTTTAACAATGTAATCTAAATAGCGAAGAAAGTATTAAATTAAAACTATTAAGATATTTTAATAGATAGAGCGATTTAAATAGGTAGGATTTATTATTTTGATAAATGAATAAGTCCGTAAATTTGGAATTGTTAATGGCTGCTGTTTTTAATATAAAAGTAAGTTTGTTAATAATATTGGTGTTTATATTAGAGAAAAAGTGGAAAGCTGTGCAATTTTAGACGTGCATATAAAGATTATTTTACTGTGCTACTATCATTTGATGAGCTCAATTTAAGCAGATTAAAATATGATTAAGTATTGATTAAAATATGGAACGAATGAATTGTTTAGTCGTTCTAATAATCAATATATAAAAAAGAATAGCCCAATCATTTGATTGGGCTATATTTAATCAATACGAATTAGAAGCGGTAACCGATTTTTAGACCGTATGCGATAGCATTGTTATCTGAAAAGCTACCTACATTTGGTGTAGTACCTGTTTTAGCTGTTGCATCACCTAGCCACATATATCGAATGCCAGCTTGAATGAAATAGTTTTCTTCAGGGCTATATTGACCACCTAAACCTACACCCCAATACCCTTCGGTTGGTCCAAGTGTGGTTACAGGATTGCCAGCGCCTGTGTCATAGCTTACAAGTGCTGAACCTGACCATTTTTCATTAAACTTACGACCTACACCAACATTCGCAGACCATTGATCTTTCGAGTAATCAAGAAGGTTTGCACCGCCAGAAGCTGTTTGTAAGTGTTTTGGAGTAATAGCAAATTGGCTCCATTCAACCCATCGAATATTAGCAAAGGCAATTGTATTAGCTGCAATACCAGTTTGAAGGTCAAGATTGACAGACTGAGGGGTTGTTGCATTGATTGGATTTGTAACCGTATTTAGACCTGTAAGCAATGATTTTTCTTTTGATGTAGCTTCATGCTCTATTTCTGAACGATAGGTTAATGCTGCTTTTAGTGCAATATCTGGAATTGAGTATGCGAAGCCTGCAACCCATCCCCATGCCTCTTGTGTGTCTATGTCAAGATTATAATTTAAGCCACCATACACTTTACCACGTAAGCGTACATTTGCTTCCACTGTTTGCCATGCTGGACCAGCATAGATATTCCAGTTTTCATTTGGTTGATAACCAATAAGAGCTGTAATATTTTCTGTTTTAACAGTTACAGCAGTACCTTCGTTATTTTGCTCAAAAATTTGATTTTCAATGCTGTATTGTGCATCTGCACCAAAAGGTTGGTCATATAATAAACCGAGCGAAATTTTATCTGTTAGTTGTACTTTTACTGCTGCACTAGGGAAGTAGTAGTCTTCCGCCATATCTGAGACATTACTTTTAAGAAAATTATCTTGCCCTTTAACGGTTGGGTCGATAACTGTAATCCCAGCTTCAGCATAATTTCCATTTTGCAAAAAGGCAGAAATAGATTGACCAGAGCGATCTAAACCAGCAGCAAAGATTGATGATGTTGGTAAAGCCGTGAGTAAAATAGCAAGGCTAAGGCGATTTAGTTTCATACATTTCCCTGTTTGTAACTTTTCATAGAAGTTCAATGAGGGAAAAGTAACACATAAAAAAAATGAGTAAATACTCAGATTTGCTCTAAAAATGAACTTATGCATGCATAGAAAAGGGTTGTCTAGAGTAAAAATACTATTTATGTGAACTTATCTAAATGATTTTGAATAAAAAAATAGAGTAATTATTTTAATTTTTAGCGTATGGAGGGTGGTGAACTGTTTGCTTATAGTTTGATCAATTAGAAGTTAAACGACTGCAGCGTACTGCAGTCGTTTAAAAATAGAAGATGAATTAGAAGCGGTAACCCATTTTTAGGCCGTATGCCCAAGCATTGTTGTCTTCAAATTTAGCAACTTGTGCTTTTTCAGCATTACCAGGGATTGAGTAAGCACCTGAACGAGCAGTTGCATCGCCTAACCAGAAGTATTTTATACCACCCGCAATGAAGTAATTAGGTGCAGGGCTGAATTGAAGGCCTAGACCAATATTCCAATAACCTTCTGTTGGGCCAAGTGTAGACACAGGATTGCCTGCACCCGTGTCATAACCTACAGATACGTTACCCGCCCACTGTTCATTGACTTTACGGCCTACGCCTACAGTTGCACTATATTGGTCGTCTGAGTAGTCAACTAAGTTGAAGCCTTTAGTATAAAGATTATTTGTAGCTTGAGCAGAAGCTAGTTTAGACGCTGTGTCAAATTTATAAGGGCGAATTGAAAAGTCTTTCCAATTTACCCAGCGCAAATTAGCAAATGCGACTGTATTAGCCATGATACCAGTTTGGAAATCTAAGTTTACAGATTGCGGTGTTGTAATGTCAGTGTTGCCATTTGGTGCCACATTTAAACCAGCAAATGCAGAAGTTGCGGCAAAGGTTTCATCACTTGCTACTTTGTGATCAATTTCAGAGCGGTACGTAACAGATGCTTTTAATGCGATATCTGGAATTTGGTAAGCAGCACCTGCTAACCAGCCTACAGCGCCATCTTCTTTCATTGTGGCATTATAAGCACCAAAAGCTGTTTTTCCGTTGTAGGCAAGACCACGTAGCTGTAGGTGACCTTTTACAGTTTGGTAAACAGGGCCTGCATAAAAGTTAAAGTTTTCAGTTGGCTGATAGCCAAAAATCATTGAAATATTTTGAGTTTTTACATCCACTGTTGTTGCTTCGCCATTGCCACCATGGAATAAACCTTCACCTGTTGCAGATAAAGGTGCATCAGTTGTAGCATAAGTTGCTGAAGCGCCGAAAGGTTGGTCGTAAATTAAACCAAAAGAAATATTATCAGTTAACTGTAGTTTAAGTGCGGCATTCGGGAAATAATAATCATCAGCCATATCTGCAATGCCAGATCCATTGGCAATTGCTTTACCTGAAACAGTTGGGTCAAGTACAGAAATACCTGCTTCGAAATAGTTGCCAGGTTGTAAAAAAGCTGAGATTGATTGGCCAGAACGGTCTAATGCTGCTGCAAATGCGCCCGCAGTTGGTAGTGTTGCAAGTAGTACTGCTGTAGATAGCGTTTTCAATTTCATTCTTCATCTTTCCTTGAGGTGAAAATTCGTTCGGTTACTGCATTTTTATAAGTGACGATTGTTATATTTTATGGAGGATTTTCCTGCTTTTATGTTGCCTGGCTGTTTACTCCATGTCACAAAAATAGCACAAATTAAATAAGAGTAAATGCTCTAGAAATAAAAAAACGAATAAATTGTGATCTATTAGAGTTAATATTCTAAAAATTTAAAAAATGGTTAAATTAAGCTATTGTTCTATAATAAATAAATAAGCTGTTTGAAAAATTATTTTTTATTTAATTAGTTGAAATATTAAGTTTTTTTATTGTGTTGCATGTCACATAAATATAGGCTGATGTATTGTTTAGTGTGTATATGATGATGTTGAAAGGAAAGACCATCATGATGTGTCAGCTGATTTAATTGAAAATTTTGTTCTTTTAACTTCACTTTGAGCTGAATTACATAGCGCTATGTATTGTGTGCCTTGTGCTGAAATAAATATAACAGGGGCTTTATTGAAGCTTTAATGCAAATTAATTTTTGGATGTATTTATGATTCTTAAAATAACGCATTGATCACATTTGAGTGAGATAGCTTCAAATGATTAGAACAAGAGGAAATGGTGCGCTCTGCGGGACTTGAACCCACGCCGGTCGCTTAGGAGGCAACTGCTCTATCCAGTTAAGCTAAGAGCGCAAGTGCGGCTTAATTTACTCTAATTTGAGATAAAAAAAAAGTTATTGCCGAAACAATAACTTTTTATTTTAAAGCAACGCTGTAATTTATGCTTTTGATTTATTAAGTGATTTAAATAAACCAAACATAACCAGAATCCAAACTGGAATCATGTATACAGACTCTTTAAATCCTTGAGTCCACATAATGTAAAGAATGGTCGCAATGAACAACAAAACCACAAAGTTACTTACTGGTGCCCAAAGTGCAGGGAATTTTGTTTTCTCACCAATTTTTTTCATGTGTTGCATGAATTTGAAGTGAGTCAATGAAATCATTGCCCAGTTTAATACTAATGCACCTACCACGATGTAAATTAAGTGACCTAAAGCATCTTCTGGGACGAAGTAGTTTAAAAGTACGCATCCAAAAATAAGCAGTGCAGAGAACAACACGGCTGGAATTGGCACACCTTGACGGTTTACTTTTAAGAATACTTTGGGTGCATTTCCTTGTTGCGCTAAACCAAATAACATTCGGCTATTGGCATACATACCACTGTTATATACAGAAAGTGCCGCAGTTAAAATAATGAAATTAAGTAAATGCGCTGCCCAGTTAATGCCCAATTGACTGAAAATCATTACAAATGGACTTTTATCTAGACCACCTAAATCTAATTGATTCCATGGCACTAAAGACAAGAGAATTGTTAGAGAGCCGACATAGAAAATCAGAATTCGGAAAACCACTTGGTTGATGGCTTTAGGAATGGTTTTTTCTGGATTTTCTGCTTCTGCAGCGGCCATACCAATTAGTTCAATACCACCAAAGGCAAACATTAAGAATGCCAGCATGTAAAAGAGACCATCAAAACCATTCGGGAAGAATCCGCCATGACTCCATAAATTAGAGAATGACGCAGTAGAACCCGCATCTGCTGTCAAGAGCAGATACAAACCGAATAGAATCATCGAAACGACAGCAGTCACTTTGACAATTGATAGCCAAAATTCAGATTCACCATAAAACTTCACATTGCCGAGATTGACTAGAGTAATCACGATAAAAAAGAATAAAACTGAAGACCATGCAGGGATGTGAGGCCACCAATAATTAATATATTTAGCGACAGCAGTAAGTTCAGTCATGGCAACTAGGACATATAAAATCCAATAGTTCCAACCTGCTAAAAAGCCTGGAAATTTACCCCAGTATTTGTTTGCAAAATGACTGAAAGATCCCGCAACAGGTTCATGAACAATCATTTCCCCGAGTTGGCGCATAATTAAAAATGCGATCAGGCCGCCAATGGCATAACCTAAAATAATAGAGGGTCCTGCAGATTGAATGACCTGGGCTGAACCCAAGAATAGGCCTGTACCGATCGCTCCGCCCATCGCGATGAGCTGGATATGACGGTTTTTTAAGCCGCGCTGCAGTTGTGAAGATTCGTTATTCAAAGTACTCACCCGACAATGGAGTAAGTGAAAGATTGTAATAGATTGAGAAGAAATAGCCTAGTAGCTCAAAATCTATAAAAAATATTTATCAATCGAATTGAAATTATTTAATTTGATTTTTCATATTAAAAATATATGAATCAATATATTAATTTTATTTGTTTAGAAGTGGTTATTAGAAATGTATAAGATTTGAAAATACAAATGCTGTTTTTTTATACTTAAGTCATGAGTTAGATAAAAGATTGACAAAAAAAGGTATGATTCTGAGTGCTCAAATAACGCTATTTGACTCAACAAATGATAAATATGAAGGACTGAATAAAAATGAGTTATGCACCCCAAATCCGTATTCCTGCAACTTATATGCGTGGTGGTACCAGTAAAGGTGTATTTTTTAAGCAAGATGACTTGCCAGAAGCTGCACAACAAGCAGGATACGTTCGAGACCAAATTTTATTACGTGTGATTGGGAGTCCAGATCCATACGCTAAGCAAATTGATGGCATGGGGGGGGCAACTTCTAGTACCAGTAAAACGGTAATTTTATCTAAAAGTACACAACCAGATCATGATGTCGACTACTTATTTGGTCAGGTGGCTATTGATAAAGCCTTTGTTGATTGGAGTGGTAACTGTGGCAATTTAACAGCAGCAGTTGGAGCATTTGCCATTTCTAATGGTTTAGTTGACAGCACACGTATTCCAAAAGATGGGATCTGTACGGTGCGTATTTGGCAGTCCAATATTCAAAAAACCATTATTGCGCATGTCCCAATGCATGATGGTCAGGTACAAGAGTCTGGGGACTTTGAACTTGATGGTGTGACTTTTCCAGCAGCTGAAGTGCAAATCGAATTTTTAGACCCTGCAGATGATGGTGAAGACGGTGGTGCTATGTTCCCAACGGGCAATGTCGTTGACGAGTTTGAAGTTCCAGACATTGGCACTTTTGAAGCGACGTTTATTAATGCGGGCATTCCCACGATTTTTATGAAAGCTGAAGCATTAGGTTATATTGGGACTGAATTACAAGACGATATAAACAGCGATGCCAATGCACTGGCTAAATTTGAGAAAATCCGTGCGTATGGTGCCAAATTTATGGGCTTGATTCAGGATGTATCAGAAGCAGCACAACGTCAGCATACCCCAAAAATCGCTTTTGTTTCAGCGCCTAAAGCTTATGTATCTTCAAGCGGTAAACAGCTTGAAACTGGCGATACAGATTTATTGGTTCGTGCACTATCAATGGGTAAATTACACCATGCCATGATGGGAACAGCAGCTGTTGCCATTGGTACGGCAGCTGCTGTACCAGGAACTTTAGTGAATTTGGCAGCAGGCGGTGGTGAACGTGAGGCTGTACGCTTTGGACATCCTTCAGGCACACTCCGTGTGGGTGCTCAGGCCGAATTGGTCGAAGGGCAGTGGGTGGTGAAAAAAGCAGTAATGAGCCGTAGTGCTCGTGTATTAATGGAAGGTTGGGTACGTATTCCTGCGGAAACCATCGCTTAAGTTGAATCATTAATATTTTTTAATCTCTAAAAGCCCTTGTATGTTTCAAGTACAGGGGCTTTTTTAATGTAAACAAGCGTGGCAATAGTTTTTATTGTTCAGTTAGGCTTGGAATGAATTTGAAAAGCATAAGCTTATATAAAAATAAAGCGAGCTTTAGCGGTTAGCATATTGAGGTTTAATGATTTGAATCACACGCTTTGATGCGATCATGGACGGTTAAATGCTAATTTAGCTGCAAGAAACATCAAGTTGCATAGAGAATAGCCCTAGAAAGCAGTATGATGCTGGCAACCAGATGCGATGCTTTGGCGCGACGACGTGCTGAACAGCATTTTAAAATAAAAGCTTAATCAGGTAATCGAGGTGAATGTGTCAACCTTAACTGACATTTCTGTGCATCCACTTAGTGAAGCACAGCAGCGAATTCAGCAGGATTTGTTAACAGCCTTAGATGCTTTTGCAATTCCAGAGCCTTTAAAAAGTGCAGTCCATCATGCGGTGATGTTGGGTGGCAAGCGTGTACGTCCAGCACTATGTTATGCAACAGCAGCGATTCAGCCGAATGCCAATGCTGCAGCAGTACGTCGTGCTGCGGTTGCCATAGAATTTATCCATTGCTATTCCTTGGCACATGATGATTTGCCTTGTATGGACAATGACCTATTACGTCGTGGCCAACCGACATGTCACGTGGCTTATGGTGAAGATACTGCATTGCTCGCTGGTGATATTTTACAATCAATGGCCTTTGAGATTTTGGGAAGTCGTTTGTTTGATCAAGGTCCTGCAGTTGAAGCCAGTATTGTGTTAAAGCAAATGCAAATACTTGCAACAGCTTCATCTAAAATGGTGAATGGACAGGTGCTTGATTTACAGGCTGAAGGCAAACATGTCGATCAGCAAGCCTTGGAAAATATTCATACCAATAAAACAGGTGCACTTATTTCTGCGGCAGTTTTGATGGCGGCAGTGACGATTTTTGAAGGCACAGATATTGCCATTCCAAAGTTACGTGAATTTGCTCAAGCCATTGGTTTAGCCTTTCAAGTGCAGGACGATATTTTAGATATTACTTCAGACACAGCAATATTAGGTAAAACCGCTGGTAAAGATCAGCAAGTGGATAAATCGACTTATCCTGCATTGATGGGGCTTGAAGCGGCACAGACTTACGCATTGGAGTTGCATCATCAAGCAATGAATGCCTTGGCGCATTTTGATGAATCGCAAGTTACTGAACTGACCAACATTACGCAGTTTTTACTGACACGTAAAGCATAGGTCTGTATATCTAGTATGTAAAACTGATAGTTGAACAGCAATAAAAAAGAGGACATGGCGTCCTCTTTTTTATTGCACTACTTCAAGACTGTATTTATACGCTGTCTTTATAAAGCTGATCGGCTTGTTCAAAACGATCTGTGACATCTTTAGATGGAGCTTTGCCCATTAAGCTCACCACAACAATTGCGATTAATGAACAAATGAAGCCTGGAACAATTTCGTATAGGCCTGTATCACCCCATACATTTTTCCATACAATGACCATGACAGCACCCACAACCATGCCTGCAAGCGCGCCATTTAAGGTCATGCGTTTCCAGAACAGTGACAAAATAATTAGCGGGCCGAAAGCTGCACCAAAACCTGCCCAAGCGTATGCAACTAAACCTAAGACTTTAGATTCAGGATTACCTGCCATATAAATAGCCAATAGGGCAATTGCCAGTACCATCAAGCGACCTACCCAAACCAGTTCTTTTTGAGAAGCATTTTTGCGCAGGAAGGCTTTATAAAAGTCTTCAGTTAAAGTACTTGAACATACTAAAAGCTGGCAACTTAAAGTACTCATCACAGCGGCTAAAATGGCTGCCAATACAATACCAGCAACCCAAGGGTTAAACAGAATTTTAGTGAGTTCCATAAATACTGTTTCAGGGTTGGCATTGACCACCGCAGCCAATTCAGGATGCTGTTGGAAATAAGCAATACCAAAGAAACCTGCTGCAACAGCACCACCTAGGCATAAAATCATCCAAGTCATGCCGATACGGCGTGCATTTGGAATCGATTTTACAGAGTCGGTAGCCATGAAACGGACAAGAATATGCGGTTGACCAAAATAGCCTAAGCCCCAAGCCAATAATGAAATAATGGCAACAAAACTTAAATTACCCAAGACATCTGTTGCATGTGGGTGTGCAGCATCCAGTGCAATACTAATTTGGCTCAAGTCTGAGAATGATAAAATTACAACCAATGGCGTGAGCAAGAGGGCAAAAATCATCAGCCCCGCTTGAATGGTGTCGGTCCAGCTCACCGCAAGGAAACCACCAATAAATACATAACTGATGGTTGCAACAGCGCTAATCCATAAGGCCGTGCTATAAGAAATACCAAACATGCTTTCAAATAATCGAGCACCTGCCACCATGCCTGAAGCACAGTAAATAGCGAAGAAAATTAAAATGATAAAGGCCGAAACAATGCGCAAAATCTTCTTTTGGTCATTAAAGCGATTAGAGAAGTAATCTGGCAAGGTGAGGGCATTGTGTTGAACTTCTGTATGCACACGCAAGCGACCAGCCACTAAAAGCCAATTCAGCCAAGCACCAATAATGAGGCCAATGGCAATCCACATTTCAGATAGGCCAGAAAGATAGATAGCGCCGGGTAGGCCCATGAGTAACCAACCACTCATGTCTGATGCACCCGCAGATAGCGCTGTGACAAAACTGCCTAAACGACGGCCACCTAAAATATAATCTGAGAAGTTGCTGGTCGCACGATAAGCCATCAGGCCAATCGCAATCATGGCGACAATATAAAAAAGAAACGTGATTAAGGTGGGGTCGAGGGAGCTCATACGATATCCGTTTTTTGAGTTGCGTAGTGCTTGGGAGGATGAAATAACAATAGGTAATTTCACAAGTCAAAAAGCTGTTGCTTGTGATGAACCCATATAAATAATTTCAAAAATAATGTGAAATTTAACCATAAATTAACGAAACATACAGAAATTTATAGTCAGAAATAAAAATAGACAGCATGAAAGCTGTCTATTGGATTAAAAATATTCAAAGTTTTATTGGCCGCGACCCATGATGCCACGAATGGTACTCATGACGTCCGCAGGTAAAACAACGGTTTTGGCATTATTGGATTTTGCCATATCTTGCATTGCTTTAACGTATTGTTCACCCAATAAATAAGCCACTGGAATTTCTTTTTCGCCTACCGCTGAAGTGACCAATTCAATTGCTTTTTGCGATGCTTGTGCCAAGACAACTTGCGCTTCTGCGTCACGGCGTGATGCTTCTAAACGACCATCTGCTTCTAAAATAGCAGCTTGTTTTTCACCATCGGCTTTGGTTACTGTCGCACGACGTTGACGTTCGGCAGCTGCTTGTTCTTCCATCGCAGCTTGCATGGTGTGTGATGGTTTAATATCTTGAATTTCAACTGTTTTAAGGGTAATACCCCAATCAGCGATGTCATCAGAGATACTGGCTTTTAGGCGTGCTTTAATATGATCACGTGAAGACAGGGCATCGTCTAAATCCATTTCGCCAACAATTGAACGCAATGATGTTTGTACGAGGTTTTGGATTGCCCAAGAGTAGTTTTCAATACCATACACCGCATTTACTGGTGTTGTAATATTAATATAAGCCACGGCATTCATGACCAATACGGCGTTGTCTCGGGTAATGACTTCTTGAGAAGGAATATCTAATACGATGTCTTTGGTGGTGACTTTATAAGCCACTTCATCAATGTAGGGAATGACAAAGTTAAGGCCAGGTTCAAGTACGGTATGGTATTTACCTAAACGCTGTACGATCCATTTATAGCCTTGAGGGACAATACGGACACCTTTAAAAATCGTAATGGCAACAAAGGCCAAAAAGGCTAAAACAACAATAGTAGCTCCGCTCATTCAAATACTCTCTTGTTAGTTGTCGTTATAACTATGTGCTTGCACGATCAAATCATTCCCCATAATGTCAATGACACGCACGCGGTCACCCACTTGTACATCAGAGCGAGATCGGCATATCCATTCAGCATTGCCCAATACGGGAATCGGAAAGCGAACTTTGATTTGTCCTAATTCTAGGTTGGTTTGAATGACCATACCAACTTGACCGACGGTTGCTTCACGAGAAAGGCCGGCTTTGGTTTTGTCTTTTGAAAGTGGTTTAATGAATTTAAACCATGCAATGGTGCAAAGAATGGAGAGAATGATCCAAGTCACGAGTTGAGTTGTTGTGCTCAACATTGGAAACAGAAAATATAAAATACCCACCATGATTGCGCCAATACCAAACCAGAGGGCGGCGAAAGCTGGAAGGATTAATTCTGAAATGATCAGTAGAAAGCCTAAAACAAACCAGTGCCAAGGTTCTAAAATAAATTCCATACCGCTACTCGTGTCGTTGTCAAAGATCGTGGGTGTGTATTGATATCAATGTAGCAGATGCAAAAGTTTTTGAGTATAAATAAAATTTATTTTTGTATTTTTGCACAGAAAAGCCAACTGCTCGATTTTGGGTAAGCTATTTATTATGTTTTATATTTATAAGAGTAGCATACCATAGCGCTAAATCGGTTGAATCAGTGCTATGGTATATGGGGCTTGTGCTTAGATTTTGGCCACTGGTACAGGCTTAAAGGCAGCAGGAGATGCTTTAAAGTCGCTCACTAATTTTTGAATCGCTCGGATTTTTAATTGAGTGGCTTTTTCGCCTTCCAAGATCGTTTCATTACTGGCTTTTAGATCTAAAGTCCCAATGTGGCCCACTTTAGGCTGAATCACAATGTTGGCCTGTTGAAGCTCTTCATTAATACTTTGCTGTCCCATAATATTAATGGTTTGATCCAGTACGCCAAACATATTCATGGCTTTCGTGCCATCAGGGCGCGCTGAAATATCCACAGCAATGACGATGTCTGCACCCATATTTTGAGCTGTTTTTACTGGAATTGGACTGACTAAACCACCATCAACATATTTTTGCCCACTAATGAGTGCGGGTACAAATACATTGGGAATACTACATGAGGCACGCACTGCTTGACCTGCATTGCCTTTAATAAACTCCGCTTTACGGCCTGTATCTAAACGTGTAGCAACGGCAGCAAAGCGAATGGGAAACTGTTCAATCGGTTTATTGGCTACATTTTTGTTTACGTAGTCTTGTAGCTTTTGTCCCAATAAAAAGCCTTGGCGGTTGAGCGTTAAGTCTCGAATATCAGACTCTTTAAAACCAAGTGCAATTTGTTGTAATTGATAGGGGCTTTTACCACTGGCATACAGGCTGCCTACGAAGCTACCTGCACTGGTACCGGTTACAATTTTGGGTTTAATGCCATGAGATTCAAGTACTTTGAGTACCCCAATATGTGCAAAACCTTTTGCACCACCGCCACCTAAAGCAACAGCAATAACGGGTTCACGTGCTTTGAGGGGTGTTGTTTGAACGGGTGTTTGTGTGGCTTTGTCACAGCCAGCAAAACTGAGCGCTAAAACGCTCAGCAAAGAATATTTTAGTAGTTTCATTATCTGGAACAATCAAGAAAAGTTTAGCAAAGTCGCATCAGTATTGAGCTGTATGATATCTCATCAAAAAATACAACAATTTGCTAGGGCTTTTTCCAGTGCTTTTGTAACGGCTTGGCTAGCCAGTCGGGGTTTTTAGGTGAAAAATGGCCTTCATAGCACTGTAGAATTTCAGCTAAATCCTGTTCGAAATTGCCTGTTGTGTGATAGGCGCTTAAGCATCGGATGGCTTTGTTTTCATAATCGAATGCAAACATCACAATAGGGATCTGGGCTTCATGTGCGATGTAATAAAAGCCACTACGAATTTTTTCAGCACGCTTTCTTGTGCCTTCGGGTGCCATGGCAATCCAAATTTTTTCTTGTGCTTGGATGATCTCAACAATTTGTTGAGTTAGCCCACTGGCGTGTTGGCGTTCTACTGGAATTACACCAATCCAATCTAAAATAGGCTTCAGAGGGGTCTTAAATAAAGTATTTTTACCAAACACTGTGACTCGAATGCCTAAGCCAAGTAAAGCGAGAAAGGCATACCATGCATCAAGATTTGACGTATGTGGAGAAACAATGGCCATGGCTTTGGGGAAGTTTGGGAATTCTCCAGTAAAGCGCCAGCCTTGTGCCAAAAATAAACGCTTAAAGACAGATTGACTCCATGCAGTGCCACGTGAGGGCACAGAATTAGGTAAATGAGGAAAGTCTTGTGTCATAGAAGTCATGCACTTTTACTTGGCGATAAGGTTAATATAGGCGCTGTAAATAAGAACTGCATTGGCAAAAATGAGCAGTTCAATTGCATATAAAAGAGTTAGCTTAACCAATTGAATAATGGGGAAATGCAATGCTGCAAATGCGGAACATTTATGTGTTGTTATTTTCTCTATATTGGGCGCAAGGTTTACCTGTCGGTTTTATGACGCATGCATTGCCTGTGATTTTACGTGCGCAGGGTGTGTCTTTGGCACATATTGGTGGTTTTGGTCTATTAATGTTGCCTTGGTCAATTAAAGTATTTTGGGCACCTTGGATTGATCGAATTGGACATCATAAACATGGGCATTATCGCTCATGGATTTTGCCCTTGCAGGGCATGAGCATTGCAATTTTAATCCTACTGTCTTTTATGCCTATACAGGCCTTGGATCAGCCTTTATATCTCATGGCACTATTTGTTGCTCTTCTGAGTATGAATATGGTGGGTGCTACGCAAGATGTTGCAACAGATGGCTTGGCCGTGAGTTTACTCAAATCAGAACAACAATATTGGGGCAACATGTTTCAAGTGGTTGGGTCGCGTTTGGGCTTTATTATAGGGGGGGGAGCCATACTATGGGCTTTAGATTGGTTAAATTGGCAAAGCACCTTTTTAGCCTTGGCTGTATTGGTTTTTTTCAATAGTTTACCTATTCTTTTTTATAAAGAGCCTGTACGTCAGGTTACCACACCATCCACTCAGCAAGCTTTTCACTGGCAGTCTGTACGTGATTATTTAACTTATTTTGTAGGTCAGCCACACATGTGGTGGTGGTTGATGGTGCTACTGAGTTTTAAAATTGCGGATGGCTTGGCGGGGCCCTTGCTAAAACCACTGATGGTGGATTTGGGCTTAAGCTATAGCCAAATTGGCATTTATATCACCATGCTGGGGGCGTTGGCTGCATTATTGGGGGCTGGATTGGCAGGCTTACTGCTGAAATATATCGGGCGCTTTCAAGCTTTATGGCTGTTTTCCGTGCTCAAGGTTTTCAGCTTGGGCGCTTATGCATGGCTGGCGTGGCAGTACCAAAATCAGGTGCTGGTTCATCCGTGGCTCATTTATACCATTAATGCTGTAGAAGACATGCTTGCATCGATGTTGTTGGTGGTCATGCTGACTTTAGTGATGCAATATAGTCGTAAACGTATGGCGGGAACCGATTTTACTTTTCAGGTGAGTGTCATGGCGACGGTCAGCGGTGGTTTATATATTGTCAGTGGCATCATTGCAGATCAATTGGGGTATGCACTGTATTTAAGCATGATTTGTGTTGTTGCATTATTGAGTATTATTCCGATGTTAATTTGGCATAAAGAAAGTCAAAAAAATATTGCTTAAACTGAGCTGAATTCAGCGTTAAAACTGTAGTTTGAAAAGCAGTTGTTTGAATGATAATTATTTTTAACTTATTGAAAACATAATTTAAATAATGGATTTAAGAATAAATTAAGCTTGTTAAGTATCGATTAAGTTTGCGCGATTAATTTAGCTTCATTCGTAAAATATTTGAAGAAATTTTGCATGTTTGAATCACTGAAAAGAAAATGGCAAACATTCACGACAATGCCAGTTTCACGCTTTAACTTATTAGTGAGTGTTTGGTTGGCCTTCGCCCTCAATATTGGGTTTTATCAAAAATTGCATCAACTTACGCCGTATCAAGGGATGAAGTCGTGGCTATTTTTGATCGCATCTGTATTGGTGGTGACAGCACTGTATAACATCTTATTGCAACTTTTGCAGTGGCGTTGGACTGCAAAGGTAGTTGCATTAATTTTACTATTTATTGGTGGTTTTAGTGCTTACTTTGTGTGCAGTTTGGGTGTTGTGATTTCGCCAGATCAGATTCAAAATGCCATGCAGACGGATCCACAAGAAGTGAAAGGCTTAATGTCTATACGCTTGTTGTTCTGGAGCCTTTTTATGGTGGCCTTACCAATGTTGGTTGCGGCCTGTATTCCACTTAAAGTTGAAACCAAATCTAAAGTATTGATCAAAAAAGGCGTGCATCTTATTGCATCCTTTGCAGTGCTGGCAGCAATGCTTTTTGTATTCTATGTAGATTATGCTGCGATTTTCCGTCAACACCGCGATTTAAAAGGCATGATCTCGCCACAAAATGCCATCGCTGCAGGTTTTTCATATTTTCATCATCAAGCGCCAAAAGAAAATTTGCCTTTGGTGAAATATGGTGAAGATGCGCATTTGGTAGAGAAAACTGCGCAAGGCAAAAAGCCAAAACTAATGGTATTGGTGGTGGGCGAAACAGCACGTGCTGAGAGTTTTTCTTTAAACGGTTATGCAAAAAATACCAACCCTGAGCTGTCTAAATTAGACGTAATAAACTTTAGTCAGGTAAGCTCATGTGGTACGGCAACTGCAGTTTCGGTACCGTGTATGTTCTCTGGTATGCCTCGTAGTGACTATGATGAAAACTTAGCAAACCACCGTGAAGGCTTATTGGATATTGCACAGCGTGCTGGATATAAAGTGACATGGATTGATAACAACTCAGGTTGTAAAGGGACGTGTACCCGTGTTGAGCAAGTTGAGATTTCGCCAGAATTGAAGAAAAAATGGTGTACACCAGAAGGTGAATGCTATGACCAAATTTTAGTAGATGCGTTGAATCAATATATCGAAAAAATTCCAGCGGATGATCAAACACCACGCTTGATAGTATTACACCAAGTCGGTAGCCATGGACCTGCATACTACGCCCGTGCAACGCCAGAATTTCAAAAATTTAAACCCACTTGCGATACCAATGCCATTCAGGGTTGTACACAAGACGCTTTAATCAATAGTTATGATAATAGTATTGTTTATACAGATCATATCTTGAGTGAAGTGATTCAGTCATTAAAAGCCAATAGCAAGTATCAAACAGGTTTCTGGTATTTATCGGATCATGGTGAATCAACTGGTGAATATGGGATGTACTTACATGGTGCACCGTATGCGATGGCTCCATCACAACAGACGCATGTTCCGATGATTATGTGGTTTTCAGCAGAATGGAAAGCCCATCAAGCGGCCAATGTAAGCTGTTTAAGCCAACAAAAATCCAAAGTGTTGAGTCAAGATAATTTATTCCCAAGTCTCTTGAGTATATTGGGTGTACAAACTCAAGTGATTGATGCAAAAAATGATATGCTACAAAATTGTAAGCCTGCTGCTTAAGTGAGTTGATGCCATGACAAAAATTTTAATCATTGAAGACGACTTTATGATTGCTGAGTCTACTCAGACTTTATTGAAGTATCAGGGGTTTGAAGTAGAGTGGGTAAATAACGGAATTGATGGTTTAAAACTCTTACAGCAAAGTGAATTTGATGCTGTATTGCTAGATTTAGGTTTGCCTTTGATGGATGGTATGCAAGTGCTTAAGCAGATTCGTCAAATTCAGCCGAATTTACCAGTCCTGATTATTTCTGCACGTGATCAATTACAACAACGTGTTGATGGTTTAAATCAGGGGGCAGATGATTATTTAATTAAACCTTATGAGTTTGATGAACTGATTGCCCGTATTCATGCATTGCTACGCCGTAGTGGAAAAGAGCAACAGGCCAATCAGCAACACATTTTAACCTATGGTGAGTTGGTGCTCGATGTCGAACAGCATTTGGCTAAATACAAAGGTCAGTATATTGATCTGTCAAATCGTGAGTGGGCCATTTTAATTCCACTGGTGACACATCCGAATAAGATTTTTTCTAAAACCAATTTAGAGGACAAACTGTATGATTTTGATAGTGAAATCAGCAGTAATACCATTGAAGTATATGTACACCACTTAAGAAATAAATTGGGCAAAGATTTTATTCGTACCATTCGTGGTTTGGGTTATCGCTTAGGACAACTTTAAATGACGTTCAGCACACACAGTTTTGCAAATTCACTAAAGACTAAACTGATTCTGTACATGTCTTTTTTCAGTCTTATTGTAGGCTGTGTGTTGATGATGTCGGCTTATAAAATTTCTTTGGAAGAAACCAATGAAATTCTAGATCAACAAATGAAGAATTTGGCGGAGCGTGTGGTTCGGCATGGATTAGAACCAACCAGAAATGATTTTGAGCCAACACAGCGTTATGCTGAGCAAGATCTATTTGTTGATGTGTGGTCTTATAAAGATCGCATACAAAATCAAAAACATAGTGATATTTTGGTGCATTCGGTACCGAAGGCAGGTTTTTATCGTCACAAGAATGCCGATGATGTTTGGTATACCTATGTTTTGCCTCAAAAAGACTATCAAATTCAGGTCAGTCAGCAACAATCGGTGCGCCAAGATCTCGCTTTAGAATTGGCCGGCAGTATGCTGATTCCGTATTTGGTGCTCATGCCTTTTGTGATTTGGGGCTTGAGTTGGATGATTAGCCGCATTTTACAGCCTTTAGATGACTTTAAAGCAGAACTGGCACAGCGTAACTCCAAAGATTTACAGCCTATTTTGGCAAGAGATTATCCTGTTGAAATTATTCCAACCATTGAAGAAATGAACCATCTGTTCGAGCGTATTAGTTTGTCTCAGCAAGAGCAACGCCAGTTTATTGCAGATGCGGCGCATGAGCTACGCACTCCGATTACTGCATTGAGTTTACAAATGCAGGTGTTATTACAAGAGTTTCCAGAACATGCGGATTTACAACGCTTAAACTTAGGATTAGTTCGTATTCAGCATTTAGTGACGCAGTTATTAAATTTAGCCAAACAAGATGCCTCTATTGAAGACCTTGAACGTTTACAGGATTTTGATGTTTCAACGACAGCAGTCAATTGTGTAGAGCAACTTATTCACTTGGCGATGCAAAAAAATTTAGACTTAGGTATGGAGCAGAGTGAAGCATTGAAACTGCATAGCCAAGAGTCTGCTGTGCATTCCATTATTTATAACCTGATTGATAATGCCATTAAATATACGCCCAATAATGGCGTGATTAATGTTTCGGTCTATCCAAAAGACGATCATGCCATGATTGTGGTAGAGGACAGCGGACCTGGTATTGACCCTCAATTACATGAACATATTTTAAAGCGCTTTTATCGCGTGCATCATCATCAAGAGGTGGGTAGTGGTTTAGGGCTATCCATTGTAGATAAAGCTGTACAACGGATTAATGGACAACTGAGCTTTGGTACAAGTGAAAGCTTGGGCGGGTTGAAGGTCAGCATTGAATTGCCACTATCGCCAAAAGCATAAAAATTAACTTCACCGCGCTTGAATCTGTGCGGTGTTCTTTTTGTTTGAGTATGTACTATTTAATGATTCATCTTGTTTAAATGAAACATTTACAAAAGCCTATGCAATATTGCATGGGCTTTTTTGTTGCGCTGTATAAACTGGGTCTGTATTCAATGTAAGCGATAAAGTGTATTTCAACAAATTGGACAAAGTTAAATACAAGGATATTGAATGAGCCGTATATCTTATTCATAAATTAGCCATGTCAAATATGAGAAAAAACGAATAGATGTAGGATATTGAGTAAACGCTAATAGATGACAAATGTTGATGTCCTAAGGCATTTTTAGTCTGAAGTATTGTGTAAAAGAGCAGGGATGTTCGTACTGGCATGTGTAGAACTGTAAAAATTAAATCACAGATTGATGATTTAAGCTTAGATTACGATTAAAGCACCAATTGCGTGTTATGAGGTTCTAAGAACACGGATTGCTTTTTGCATAGATAGAAAATGACGTAACACAGCATATTGGTACAATAGCAGATCCATAAAGTCCATAAGTTATGACTCATGAAGTGTGCACCACGCATCATTTGCGCCCAGCCCATGCTAAGGCCTAAAACGAGCCCTGCAAGCAAATAAAAATAAGCACGTTTAGGCTGTGAAATATGATAAAGGAAATACCCCGTTATAAATGAAAAACCGAGTGAGGCATGACCACCGGGGAAGCAATGACCAGACATTGCAGAAAAGTCCCAAAAGAAACCATCTGTATCTGGAATGGTCATGGACCAAGGGCAGGCATGACTGGATTGAGACTTTAAGATGCTCACTACAATGGTGCAGAGCATAGAGACCCAAAATAAGTAACCTAGTTCTGTGCGACGAGGTTTTAAACGTTCAACTTTAAACGATGCAATCCAAGCAAAAAATATGAAAACATAAACGACAATTAAAATGTCTTTAATGTACTTGTGATTTAATTTGGCTAAGTACCAATTGTCTCTTAATAAAAACTGTCCAGACTCACTAATCCAAGGATGAATCAAGCTTAAATCAAGATCTCCGCCCACAGGAATCACAGTTTGTAGTAAACCGAAACTAATTAATAAGATTCCAATATGAAAGAGAATGAATTTGGGATGATTTTGCATACTTAGCTAAATAGTTTTCCTTTTGAGCTATTAAGGCAAAAACAGCTTAACTAAAACTTAAAGATGGATATTTTAGTCAGATCTTTAGTCAACGTCTTGCAATGCTTAGCACAGAACCAGCAAAACGCCTTTAATGGTCTGTGCTACATTGCCTATTCATTTCAATTTGTTCGTGTAGGCCAGTTTGCCATGTCCATTCGTGCCGTGATCTTTGACTTAGACAATACCTTAACGCATCGTGATTTAAGCGTCGTGGCCTATAGTCAGTTTTTAGCGCAGCATTATGCCCATCATTTAATTGCACCTGATCTGGCACAGATCAAGCACATCATCAATTCAATTGATCGGGGCGGTTATCCAATTGCTGCAGATTTAACCCATCCAAGTATTGGTGCTTCTGTGGCCTATGCACTGCAACAACAATTAATTTGGCACCAGCCAGTTGATTTTGATGAATTGACACAATGCTGGTTCCGTTTTTTTGGTGCACATGCTGTTGCGATGCCCGGGGCACACGAACTGCTGAGTCAACTTAAAGCGCAAGGCTTTCAATTGGCTGTAGTGTCAAATGGGGGCCATACAACCCGTTTAAATATTTTAAAAGGCCTTGGCTTTGAAGCGTATTTTGATGTGATTGTGAGCTCAGAATTGGCAGGTGTAGCAAAACCAAATATACAGATTTTTAACTACACCCGTGAGCAATTGGGCTTAGATGCAAGGCAATGTTTATTTGTAGGTGATCATCCCATCAATGATGTTTTTGGGGCAGAACAAGCGGGCATGCATGCCGTTTTATTAGAAGGCTTTCATGATGATGTGAACAGAGTCGCGACTGAGCGACGCATTCAAAACTTGGCACAAGTCTGGCAATATTTAGAGCCCTTATCTTTGGCTTAATATTGCCCACACTTTTTAAACAGTCATTGGAATAGTGATTTAAATAGCAATTTACACAGCTATTTTTATAAGCATGATGCATGCGACGCTGTGTTGCAAAGTTAAAAATGCGAACAATGATGAGATAAAAAAATTGGATAATCCTAAAGAGTCATGGATTATCCAATTGAAGGTTAAATGATTATCCGAAGCTGTGTTGACTTAGAACATATTATCTTCTGAGTTTGCGGTAATACGGTGAATCGATAGATCGGCACCGCGGAATTCTTCTTCTTGGCTTAGACGGATGCCTATAATTGCTTTAAGTGCGCCGTATACACAGAAACCACCAGCCAAGGCAATAATAACAGCAAAGACTGTGCCAAAGACTTGTGAAAGCATGGATACGCCACCGAGGCCGCCTAGCCATTTTTGCCCAAATAAACCGACAGCAAGACCACCAAAGGCACCGCATACACCATGTAATGGCCAAACACCCAATACATCGTCAATTTTTAGTTTGTTTTGTGTGTAGGTAAATAATTTAACAAAAATCACTCCAGCCACCATACCAATAAACAGTGCACCAACAGGGTGAACTATATCTGAGCCTGCACAGATCGCCACCAAACCTGCCAATGGACCATTGTGTAAGAAGCCAGGGTCATTGTCGCCAACCAAATGGGCTGCAAATGTACCGCCAACCATTGCCATGAGTGAGTTAATCGCAACGAGACCTGAAATGGCATCTAAACGTTGAGCACTCATCACGTTAAAACCAAACCAACCGACAATTAAAATCCAAGAACCCAGCGCTAAAAAAGGAATTGAAGATGGTGGGTGTGCACTGATACGGCCATCTTTTTTATAACGACCATAACGAGGCCCAAGTAAAATAACGGCAGCAAATGCAATCCAGCCACCCATTGCATGTACCACGACAGAACCTGCAAAGTCATGAAAGCCTGCGCCAAAATTTTGAGCTAACCATGCTTGAACACCCAGATTACCATTCCATGCAATACCTTCAAAAAATGGATAGACCAAGGCCACTAAAATAAGCGTTGCAATGGCTTGAGAGCGCATTTTCGCACGCTCGGCTATTCCACCTGAAACAATCGCTGGAATTGCAGCTGCAAAGGTGAGGAGAAAGAAGCAGCGCATAAGGTTATAGCCATGATCGGCCGCTAAGGTTGTTCCAGTATGGAAAAAATGCTGACCATAAGCGATGTAATAGCCGACAAAAAAGTATGCAATGGCTGAAATTGCAAAGTCAGAGAGAATTTTACTTAAAGCATTTACTTGGTTTTTATGGCGAACAGTTCCGAGTTCTAAAAAAGCAAAGCCTGCATGCATTGCAAGCACTAAAACAGCACCAAGGAGGAGAAATAATAAATCTATATTTTGCATGTAGTGCTCCAATATAGTGCGGTATATCACAAAAAGAAGTTCAGTATAGCGAGGTAGTATTTTTGGAACAGGGGGGCAAGCAAGGGAAATTTTGATTAATAAATTTCAAAAACTTACAAGACTCGATATAAAGCAAATTAACACAATATGCACTATGTTGGTGCAATTTTAAATGGTTTTAAAGTCCAATTAATACAATAAATATGAATGGCTTATATATAATTTTAATGTATTTTTATTTAAATGAATTGCAATAGTGCATGTTTGGCACAGGGCAAGTTCTATAGAAAATCTGTAATTTTTATCTCAGTAGGTTGAGTTTAAGTTTTAATTGAGCTTAGATTAAAAAGAAGCGTTAATGAAATGATCAGGTGTTTCATTTTTAAGTAATCATTAAAAAACACTCTAAAGTCTGAGGTTTAAAATAGCACGACAGTCAGAAATTATCTGACTGCCGTGGCTGAGTGTTAAAGCTCTGCAGATGAATGGAATGTTTAAAATTAGTGCAAAATTTTGTTTAAAAATTGCTGTGCACGTTCACCTCTTGGTGCATTAAAGAATTCATCTTTACTGCAATCTTCCACAATTTTCCCCTGATCCATAAAAATAATGCGGTCTGCAACTTGGCGGGCAAAGCCCATTTCATGCGTGACACACATCATGGTCATGCCTTCCTTGGCTAAACCGACCATCACATCCAGTACTTCATTAATCATTTCAGGATCGAGTGCAGAGGTGGGCTCATCAAAGAGCATGGCAATTGGATCCATGCTAAGCGCGCGGGCAATTGCAACACGTTGTTGCTGACCGCCAGAGAGTTGTGCTGGAAATTTTTCTGCATGTGCACTCAGGCCAACACGCTCTAAATAGGCAAGGCCTTTCTTTTTTGCTTCTTCTTCAGAGCGCCCTAGCACCTTGACTTGAGCAATGGTGAGGTTTTCTGTAATGGATAAATGTGGAAACAACTCAAAATGCTGAAACACCATCCCGACACGGCTACGTAGTTTACTTAAGTCGGTTTTGGGGTCATGAATACCAATCCCATCGACAGAAATTTCACCTTGCTGAAAAGGTTCAAGCCCGTTGACGGTTTTAATCAGGGTGGATTTGCCAGAACCTGAAGGGCCACAGACCACCACCACTTCACCTTGTTTAATTTGCGTGGTGCAATCGGTTAGTACTTGAAATTCTTTATACCATTTACTGACATTTTGGAGGTCAATCATTACTTTTTGTTCACTCATACAGTTAACCTCCGTTGTAATTTTTTCACTGCATAGGTTGCAAGCATGCTGATGGTGAAGTACACCAAGCCAGCGAATAGAATGTATTGGGTCAGTAACGACATGAGGTCACCACGGACGTAGTTGGTGCGGAAAAAGTCTAATAGTCCAATGGCATACACCATGGTGGAGTCTTGAAACAAAATAATGGTCTGTTGCAACAGGAGGGGCGTCATTTTACGGAAGGCTTGCGGCAAAATAATCAATCGCATAGTTTGCGGGTAAGTCATGCCCAGTGCATAAGCAGCAGATGTCTGACCTTTAGGAATAGACTGAATGCCAGCACGGACAATTTCCGAAAAATAAGCTGCTTCAAACAGCATGAAGGCCACAATGCTCGATACCAGCGCTGTATCAATGGTGAGGTAATTACCTGTGATCCCGGTATAAATAAACGGGACAGCAAAATAAAACCACATAAGTACCAGCAGGAGTGGAATGGAGCGGAATAAATTGACGTAGCCTTTAGCAAACCAATTGAATGCTTTAATGGAAGACAGTCGCATGAGTGCAAGTAGGGTGCCAATGATAACCCCACCAATGGCTGCACTAACCACTACTTTTAAGGTAATGCTGAGCCCATGCCAAAGCGCAGGCCAAGACTGTTGTAAATCTTGTGTAAATGCAGTGAGCCATTCCATTATTTATCTCCTGCGATTAAACCTGGAACACGCAAGCGTTTTTCCAGAAAGTTCATAAATCCAATCAGGCAGATATTAATCAAAATAAATGCAATGGTAACGTAGGTGTATATTTCAATCGTATTTTGCGTGTATTCACTGATGGTTTTCATCTGCGAGATAATTTCTGCAACACCCACTAAAGATGCAACAGAGGTATTTTTAACGCAGTTGGTCAATTCAGAACTCAGCGGGGGCAAAATGGTACGAAATGACTGTGGCAAAATCACGTAGCGGTATAATTGCGCCGTACTAAAGCCCATGGCATAACCCGCATTGGTCTGGCCTTTGGGCACCGCTTCAATACCTGTGCGTACTTGTTCACAGACACGGGCTGCGGTAAATAAGCCAAGCCCAATACTTGCAGAAATTAGTGCTGTGGTATTGGCACCTAAGTCATTAATCCACCAGTTTCGAATGCCTTCTGGTAAGAAGTTTGGCACGACATAAAACCAGATAAACAATTGAACCAGCAATGGAATATTACGGAAAATGGTGACATAGGCAGTGCCGATTGAACGTGCTAATGGACTAGGGAGAGTGCGCATAATGCCTAAAATGCTACCCAGTACCATCGCAATGCTCCACGCGACAGCAGCAATCACCAGTAGCCAGCCTAAGCCTGTGAAGACCCAGTTCAGGTAAGTGGTATCGCCAATGCCCGTGGATTGGAACAATACGCCCCAATTCCAACTATAATTCATAGTGACTCCTTTTACGGCGTCAGCCAAAGTTAGTCGGCTGACGCAAAGGCATGTATGGCGGTTAAGGGTTAAGCATCACGGTCATGCGGGTTGCTAATCAGCTGTTTCAGCTGTTCAGACATCTCAAAGTTCAAATTAATATTTTTTGGTGGAATTGGAGAAAGGAACCATTTCTTATACATTTGGTTGATTTCACCAGAGCTATATACCTCTTTAATTGCGCCATCGACCACTTGTTTGAAGCTTGTATCGCCTTTACGTAGCATACAACCATAAACTTCATGAATTGGTGGTGTACCCACAATTTCCCATTTGTTTGGATCTTTGGCTTTCGACTTTTCACCTGCCAGTAAAATATCATCCATCATAAAGGCCGCCGCACGACCATTTTGTAGCATAAGGAATGATTCAGCATGATCTTTGGCTGAAATTACTTCGCCAATGCCTAGCTCTTTTTCATGCTGGCGAATATAGCGCTCTGAAGTTGTACCCGCTGTAGTTACCAGTTTTTTGCCTTTTAGGTCTGCAAAGTCTTTCACCCCAGAATCTTTAGCGGTGAGCAGGCGAGAGCCAACTTCAAAGAATCCGACAGAAAAGTCGACCTGTTGTTGGCGTTCTTTATTGTTGGTGGTTGAACCACACTCTAAGTCGACAGTACCGTTAGATACCAATGGAATACGGTTTTGGCTGGTCACAAGGTTATAGCGAACTTTCAAATCTGGCATGTTCAGCTGTTTTTTTAGCGCTTCAACCACTTTGAGTTGTAGATCATGTGCATAACCTACGGGTTGGTTTGGATTGTCTGCAATATAAGAAAATGGAATAGATGAGTCGCGGTAGCCCAGCACAATGGTGCCTGACTTTTTGATTTTATCCAGCGTACCCGAATTTGAGGAAGCTGCTGAATCTGTACTTGCACCTTGTTCTGCGGATGGTGCTTTATTGTTACCACAAGCAGTTAAACCGAGCATTAGAGAACTGGCGCAAAAAAGCGCAGTCAGTGTACGTTTTTGTGTCATGAGCAAAACTCCTTTTATTGTGCTGCATTGTTTGCTGTCATTTTCGATGGAACTTTTAAAATCCTAAATTCCTTGTTATGCAAAAATGCTTTTCTTTTATGTATGAAAAACATACTGAAAATCATCTTAAGCGAGATTTGAATGCTTGCTCAAGCAAAATTCTTTACCGAATTGTTAACGGTAACTCTTTAGGAATTAACATAATTTCAAATTTAGGTTTATGAGAAAGGTGGAGCAAAAAATATGCCATTCTTAGCTTTTTAAAGTGATCTTTATTTGCTGAAGTACTTGTGTTTATGGTGTTTTTACGGATAAAACAGGTTTTACTGCCAATGCATTATTTAAATTAAGCACGGCATAAATAATTTGGATTTTGTATGTATTTTGTTCAGCATATACTTTTTAGCATCATGTTTTTGCTTATGGGTATAGACCAAAGTATAAGCAATAAAAAACCACTATGGCTTTGCTTATATACCCAAGCATGCACATTGAGATGATTCATTTCGGCCGAGTGCTGAAATGAGCGTAGAAAAAATGATGGAAGGTTAGCTTTGGGGCAGACGTTGCAATTTTTTTTGTTATATAGTTATTCTTAAATCAATCACTTGAGTACTGGAGCTGTAGGGAATGCTGAATGTAGATACTTTCCGCAACCGCCTGCTGGTTTTATTTGCTGGCCTAGCATTTGTATTGGGTTTATCCATTACCTTATATATTGGCCACAAAGCCTCTGCGCAGATGACCAAAGCCAGTGCTCAAACTTTGAATTTGGTTGCCAAAAGCATCAGTACGACCTTGGCAAATTCGCTGACAGAACGTGAACGGGAAATGGTGCTACTGAGCGAATCGCCATTTTTTATGGCCACAGATTTTAAAAATGAACAACTGCAAGTGAAGTTGGATCAGGTTAAAAGTTCGTATAAATATTATGCGTGGTTAGGCATTGCCAATGTAGATGGTGTGGTAGAAGTCGCTGCAAATAAGATGCTTGAAGGGGCAGATGTTTCTGCTCGACCTTGGTTTAAGGAAGGCTTACAACGCGTATATTTGGGCGATGTACATGAAGCGATCTTATTGGCAAAGAAACTCAAAGCTATTAACCCGAATGAGCCAATGCGTTTTATTGACTTTGCCACGCCCATTTATGATGTCAAAACTCAGAAAATTCGTGGTGTGCTTGCAGCACATGCGGATTGGAGTTGGGCTAGCCAAGTACTACAAAGTGCACTGCCAGAAGATGCTGCTGAGCAAGGGATTGAAGTCTTTATTGTTAATGGCAAAGGCGAAATTCTGTATCCTTATAAGAGTATTGGACAAGTTCAGCTCCCCAATCAAAAAACTTCTGCACAGCCTTATTTTATTGATGACTGGCATGAAGGGCAGAACTATGTGACCACAGATGTACCTGTGGTCTCTAACACACAAATGAGCATGGGTTGGCATGTAATTGTGCGTCAGCCTGTATCTGCAGCATTGGCAGATGTACGTGCCATGCAAAAACAAATTGGCTTGATTGGTTTGATTGTGACTTTGCTGATGCTGGTGGTGACTTACCGCTTAGCCAACCGTTTTAGTCGCCCGATCGAAAATCTGGCAAAAAGTGCTTATGCAGTGGAAAAAGGTCAAGATGATGTACATTTTGAGGCACAGAGTAGCATTCGTGAAATACAAGGGTTGTCTCAGTCTTTAAATAGCATGACCTTCACGCTACTGACTCAAAAACACCAATTGGAAGAGGCAAACGCTACTTTAGAACAGAAAGTGCAAGAGCGTACGCTGGCATTAAAAGAAGCCAATTTGGAATTGGAAAAATTAGCCAATCATGATGGCCTGACTGGTCTGTATAACCGTCGGGCATTTAACGACTATCAGGCTTATTTGTTTGGTCAGTTTCAGCGTCAGCAACAAGCCTATGCTGTGCTGCTGCTGGATGTCGATTTCTTTAAAAAGGTTAATGATAGCTTTGGTCACGAAACAGGGGATCATGTACTGCAAAGTGTAGCCAGCTTAGTGGCAACAGCTGTACGCTCGACAGACTTTGTGGCACGCTTTGGGGGCGAAGAGTTTATTGTGCTATTGCCAGCAACTGAGCAAGATGGTGCAGTATTATTGGCTGGAAAAATTCGTCAAAGTATTGAAAATGAAAATATTATTCAGGACTACCCAATTACTGCCAGTATTGGTGTGAGTGTTGTATTGGTTTCGGATCAAGATGGTAATGATGCGATCCGTCGCGCTGACCAAGCTTTGTACCAAGCAAAAAAACAAGGCCGTAATCGCGTTGTATCGGATGCATAGTGCGCGAAAAAACAAGGGCATTGCCTTGCGTTAAAGCACATTCAGCGACTCGGATAGTCGTGCCATTTGTTTTATAATGCCCTTACATTTATTTGTTCATTTCTCCTAAGTATGTCTTTCGATTTAAAAATCAGTTTGTTGCCTGAAACCGCAGCGACGCTTTCACCGCTACATAAAAAGTTGAATAAACTGATTGAGCAAATTGAACAGCAAAAGCTAGATTTAGCACTTTGGCAAAATGCCAAAAGTGAAATTCAGAGTTATATTCAGCTTAAACTTGTACCGATCTATCGTAATTTGCATGCGGTGTACTTTCGTCAGCTTAATCAACTTTGGCAGCATCTACAGCAAGAAGACTTTGCTAAAGCAGATTTAGCACAGCTCGATGCAAAGCTTGCGAAACTGGCAAAGCAGCTGAAAAAATCCAACTATTTAAATAGTGCCGAACTTGAAAAAATCGCAGAGGTCGATGCTTTTTATCAGCAGCATCATGCACATAATCAAAAGCCAAATAAAAAGGGCAAGTCAGCTCAAGCAGAACAGCTAAACACAAATAGTCATGTTGATATAGAACAGGAAGCTACAGAAGAATATGAATCTTATGAAGCGTGGGACAGCGAACAATATCAACGTGAGAAAGAAGAGCATCAGCGTAAACGCTTAGTGCAAAAGCGCGAGCAAGCTGAAAAGTTAGTGAACCAATCACTGAAAACCGTATATTTAAAAATCATCGCTATGATTCACCCAGACCGTGAACCTGATGAAACTAAAAAAGCGGAAAAAACTGAATTGCTGCAAGTGGTGAACCAAGCCCATGAAGCGCAGGATTTGTTTTATTTATTAAAGCTGCAATTACAGCTTGAAACCAATAAGGGCAAAAGTCCTAAAGCTTTAGGCGATGAGCATTTAAAGTTTTATAAAATGGCTTTAGAGGCTCAAAGCCAACGCTTAGCCAGTCAGATAGATGACATTACCGATAGTTTTCACTGGAGCGAACAACCAAAGCCGAAAAATATGCAGGTGAAAGATGTGTATAAGGTAATTGATGGCGATGTTTCAGTGCTGAAAGAGCAAGTGAAGTGGGAAAAAGAACGGCTGAAATATATGGAGAAGGTGAAAGGGTTGGAGGTGTTGTTGGGGAATGGGGTTTTATAAAATCACCTCTCCCTAACCCTCACTTGCGCTTCGTTTTAAAGCAGTGCTTTAAAACTCGCTCAGGAGAGGGAATTCCATTGTGAAATTCATACAAGAATTAAGTCAAATGACGCTTCCTCTCCTTGTGGGAGAGGGTTGGAGTGAGGGCTTAAGCAACAGCTTAAAGAGCAGAAAAGCAATGGTTAATGTATATGGGGAAAAAGAGTTGATTGGAAATGTTGTAGGATAATTATTTTTTATAAATTAAGACACAATATGTTTTAAAGTAAATATAAATGATTATAAAATATAGATAAGAGACTTAGAATATTCAAAGTAAATTAATTTAAAAGGATCTTAATGGGACGATTACAAAAAAGATCCTTTGAAAAGGTCTTCCAATTGGCATTTAAATATCCTTGGTTACAAACGAAAACACAGGCTTTGACAGCTTTATTATTTGAAGATTGTGAGGATGAAGCACAAACACAGCTAGTGATCGACATTTTGGATCGACTTAAGCATATCACTATACAAGAATATAATGAGTGTGTAAGTAACTTAGCATTAGATATTGCTACATGTGGAATAGAACCAATACAATCATTCATAACAGCTATGTCTCCCAACTCTGAGGCTGATAGTGGTCAAAGTGTTTTATATGATTTAAAAGGTGAGCTATCAAAGCTTGAATGGAAAGGGTATAGATCTGTTAATCGTTTTGAACAGACAGCAAAGGCTTATAAAGATTTCAAAAAAAACGTAGGTGAGCGGGAAATTACTATAGTACTAGTAGATAATTTTGTTGGGACAGGATCAACCGTAATTAATAGAGTAAAAAGAATTCGAGAGCTTTTTAATGAATCAAAATATCCAGAACCAACTATATTAGTTAAGGTTTTAATTTGTACAGAAGGTGGTAAGAAAAAAATTAAAGAAGCAGACATTGAATTCTCATCTTATTATATAGTCGATGATAAGCTTTTAGAGAAAATATATGATTTAAGTGAAGTAGAGCAAAAAAAAGATTTGATGAGATTAATAGAGAGAAAATTATCTAGCTCATATAATGAAAGAGAATTCCCTAGTCTTGGCTATGGCGAATCACAAGTTGCACTTTCTATAGAGAGTAAAAACACACCCAATAATGTTTTTCCTGTGTTTTGGTGGAAATACTATTCAGATAATAGAGTACGAGATGTTTTATTACATAGAGCAATGGATGATGCTTAATGAGAAAAAGTGAAATTATATCAAACAAGCTGCTTGAAATACTTTTTTCATCTTCAAATAAAACTTTACAAGCTTATACTTTAAATCAGAGGTTATCAGTTCCTCCGAGTGATTTTTTTAAACTAATTTTTAAGCTGCGCGATGAAAAATTATTAATTATTGATGGGGTTTTTGTAAAACTCACAATGACTGGTGAACAAAAAGTTTTATTAAATGTTAATAATCGTCAAGTTAAAGAAACATTTATTCCAAAAAAATTTCTTTCAAAAAATGAACTTGAGGTTAATGAACTGTATATCCCTAAAAGAAGTTTGCTTTAAAAAAGAAAGCAGATATACTCATTAGCACCTGTAAGGATTAGTATGTTGAAGTGTAGTCGCTTCTAGTGTTAACGGGTCTATGACCTTTACTCTCATTAAATCAAAGATTTAATGAGAGGGTCGAACAGCATTTGCTGATTCGAAGTAAGAAACAAATTTATTTGGATGTTTCCCAATAAATTTGTTTCTTACAAAGCAAGTAATTTGAGTAATCCTTACAGGTTTTTTATGTCTAATAAAGCAAAAGAATGGGTAGCCTATTTTAATGATGTAGGTTTACAAGAAGCATATATAAATGAATATGGCTTGGTTGTCGAAAAGCTATTAAAAAATAAAGTCCCTGTAATTTTTGAGATAGAGCATTTATCAAAATTAGTTGGTATAAATGTAAAAACATTATACTCAATGATTTTTTCTCCCGAAAAATTTTATCGTGAATTTGAAATACCTAAGAAAAAAGGTGGCACCAGAAAAATTAATGCTCCATTTAAGTCCTTAAAAAAGGTTCAACAATGGATATATATAAACATTTTAAAAGTAAAAAATAAAAATGCATATGCACATGGGTTTCTCGATGGAAAATCTATTATTACCAATGCTAGAGAGCACATTAATTCCAGTGTTTTTTTACATTTAGATATTAAAGATTTTTTTTCATCAATTCCAATTGGTTGGATAGTTAATTTTTTTTATAGTTTAGGGTATTCAAAAAAAATTTCTTTTTACTTATCCAGGCTTTGTTGTTTTAAAGATTGTTTAGTGCAAGGTTCATCTTGTAGTCCGGCTCTATCTAATATTTTATTAGTTAATTTAGATAGGAAATTAAATAAATATGCTCTAAAAAATAATTTAAAATATAGCCGCTATGCTGATGATCTTGTATTTTCAGGTAATTATATTTCATTAAGTTTTAGGAATTTTTGTAGTTTTCTCATTAAGAATTATGGTTTTAAAATAAATACAAAGAAAACTAGACTTAAGGTAAATGCATCCCAAAATATCATTACAGGAATTCAAATTAAAGGTAATATCCTCTCCGTACCTAAACAATATAAAAGAAAATTGAAGCAAGAGATTTACTATATAGAAAAATATGGTTTTATTTCTCATGTAAATAAGAAAAAAATTAAAAACCCTGATTATTTAGCTTCTCTTATAGGGCGTGTAAATTTTGTTTTAAATGTTGAGCCAAATAACTTAGAGTTTACTGAATATAAAAAAATACTAAGTAATCTTATTCAATAAAAAATCCCCTCATTAGAGGGGATTTTTTTGAATCAAACTACAGCATTAAAGCGCTGCAATTTGCTCCATATTTGCTTTAATCTTCGCTAACTGATCAGCAAATTCAGCAAGTTTCACTTTCTCGCCTTCAACCACAGCAGCAGGTGCTTTCGCTACAAAACCTTCATTGCCTAACTTAGTCGCAATTTGGTCATGCTGTTTTTGAACCTTGTCTAAGTCTTTTTGCAAACGACCCAATTCCGCTTTAGGGTCAATTAAACCCTTCATTGGAACGAATACAGATACATGACCCACTACAGATGAAGAAGACAATGGCGGTTGTTCACCATCAGCAAGGAAAGTAATGCTTTCAACTTTCGCCAACGCAGTGAATAACGCTTCGATACGCGTGATCTGTGCTTTTTCAGCATCCGTCGTGTTTTGCAGAAGAACAGGCAACAAGCGAGCATTACCTAAGCCCATCTCACCACGGATGTTACGTACCGCACCAATCAAACCTTGCAGCCATTGCATATCCGCTTCAGCTTGTTCGTTAATCAATGCTTGCTCAGCAACAGGGTACTGTGCAAGCATAATCGTTTCGCCAGAAATGTTCAGTTTCGGCGCAAGCGTTTGCCAAATTTCTTCTGTTAGGTAAGGCATCAACGGATGAGCCAAACGTAAAGACGCTTCCATCACAGCAAGTAGAACACGACGTACTTCAGCTTTACGCTCAACCGATACGTTTTCATCATTTAGAACAGGCTTAGTCAGCTCTACATACCAGTCACAGTATTCATTCCAAATGAACTCGTAAATCGCTTGCGCAGCCAAGTCTAAACGGTACGTTGCAAATGCAGTTTGCACCGCTTGTTCCGCTTTTTGTAAACGGCTAACAATCCACTGTTCAGGCAATTCCCAAAGGTCTTGACGAACTTCTTGACCAATCACTTGCTCTTCACAGTTCATCATCACGAAACGCGTAGCGTTCCAGATTTTGTTGGCAAAGTTACGGTAGCCTTCAACACGCTTCATATCGAACTTAATGTCACGGCCTGTGTTCGCAAGCGCACAGAAAGTGAAACGAACCGCATCTGTACCGTAAGATTGAATGCCTTCAGGGAATTCTTTACGTGTTGATTTTTCAATCTTCGCTGCTTGTTTCGGGTTCATCAAACCAGTCGTACGTTTTTGTACTAAAGTTTCAAGATCAACACCGTCAATCAAATCTAATGGGTCAAGCACGTTGCCCTTAGATTTAGACATTTTCTGACCTTCGCCATCACGAACTAAACCATGTACATACACAGTTTTGAACGGAACTTGCGGTGTGCCATCTTCATTTTTCATGAAGTGCATGGTCATCATGATCATGCGGGCAACCCAGAAGAAGATGATGTCAAAACCAGTCACAAGCACATCAGTCGGGTGGAAAGTATTTAAGAAATAGTTTTCTTTATCTTTCGCCGCATCGCCAGTCCAACCTAAAGTTGAGAATGTCCAAAGACCAGAAGAGAACCATGTATCAAGCACGTCTTCGTCTTGTTTCAATTCAACTTCAGGTGCAATGCCGTTTTTCGCACGAACTTCAGCTTCATCACGACCTACAAATACGTTACCTTCAGCATCGTACCAAGCAGGGATACGGTGACCCCACCACAATTGACGCGAAATACACCAATCTTGGATGTTGTTCATCCACGCCATGTACATGTTGCTGTATTGCTCAGGAACGAATTTAATCTCGCCATCTTTCACTGCTTTAATTGCAGGCTCAGCAAGCGGCGCAATTTTTACGTACCATTGGTCAGTCAGTAGTGGTTCAACGATCACGCCTGAACGGTCACCGCGAGGTGGCTTCAATGTGTACGGTTGAATTTGGTCTAACCAGCCTTCAGCTTCTGCTTGAGCAACCAATTGTTTACGTGCAGCAAAACGTTCTAAACCAATGTAGTCCGCAGGTGCAGGAATGGTTTTAGAAATTTGCTCGCCCGCTTTCGCGATGTATTCAAACTCAGCAAGAACTTCCGCATTTTTGTTGAAGATGTTGATGATTGGAAGTTCACAGCGTTTGCCCACTTCATAGTCATTGAAGTCGTGCGCAGGGGTGATTTTCACACAGCCTGTACCAAATTCTTTGTCTACATATTCGTCTTTAACGATAGGAACAGCACGGCCTGTAATTGGCAAGATAATGTTTTTGCCAACAAGTGCTGCATAGCGTTCATCATCCAGTGCAACTGCAACGGCTGTATCGCCAAGCAATGTTTCAGGACGAGTCGTCGCAACAACGATGTGATCTTTACCGTCGTGGGTACGAAGTGACTTATCTTCAAAGAAATATTTGAAGTGCCATAATGAACCTGCTTCTTCTTTATCAGACTCTACTTCTAAGTCAGAAAGGGCAGTTTGTAGTTTAGGGTCCCAGTTTACAAGGCGTTTACCGCGGTAAATTAAGCCTTCTTCATGTAGCTTAACAAATACTTCTTTCACCGCATTTGATAAACCTTCGTCCATCGTGAAGCGTTCACGAGACCAGTCTACAGAAGAACCTAAGCGACGAATTTGACGGGTAATGTTACCGCCAGATTGTTCTTTCCATTCCCACACTTTTTCAATGAACTTTTCACGGCCAAGGTCATGACGGCTAATACCTTCAGCACCCAACTGACGTTCAACAACCATTTGCGTTGCAATACCCGCATGGTCCGTACCTGGTTGCCAAAGCGTATTTTTGCCAGACATACGGTTATAACGAGTCAGAGCATCCATGATGGCATTGTTAAAACCATGACCCATGTGCAAGCTACCAGTGACGTTTGGCGGTGGAATCATGATACAGAATGATTCACCTTTTTCAGACGGTTTGAAGTAACCGCGCTCTTCCCAAGTTTGGTACCATTTTTTTTCGATCTCGGTTGGATCGTAGGTCGTAGCAATATTTTGCGCTGAATCAGTCATAGTCTAAACAGATCAAAAGTGGATAAAAAATTAGACCTATTGTAGCAAAAAAAATGGAGATTTAGGGATGTTGCAAGAATGTAAACTTTCGCCAATTGGCAGTACCAATCCTTAGCATTATGATAGGCTTAAGAAAAGAACACGTAGACCGTTAAACACTATAACAAGGAGGCCTGCAATGAGTTATACAATTTTCCTTAAAATTCAGCCAGAAACACACCAACGTTTTATGGGCATACATCAAAAAATCAACGAAAATAATACCGATAGCATGGCAAAGCCCTTGGGGGATACTCTGGCGGATATAGCCTGCGATATTATCGATCAAGTCTTTGGAAGTATGGCAAAAATGTCCAGCTCAAGTGATCATGAGTCAGAAAAAATCATTAAGCAGGTGACTGAAATGACCCGCAAATATATGCCGTGGTCGGTGTCATTTTTTGGCAATGATCGTCTCAAACCCATGGTCAATTATCTGCATGAGCTGACTGTCGATCAAAATGGCAACACCTTTGTAACTTATCCAGTCGACAATGCCTTGATTACAGAATTACTGGGCTGTGTTGAACAGATTAAACTGGGTAATAACCAATATGTACCGACTGCACTGAAGGCATTTACCGAAGTGGTCGATCAAGGGGTTACACATTTGGTGCGTGAGCCTAAAAAAATGTTGAAATTCAATATAGTAGTGGATAAAACCTTAAATGGGGTGATTAATCTAACTACTCAGCTGGGCTACAAGCGCTTTGATAAATTGGGTTCAATTTATAATGCCCAAGCAATAAGCCCATATTTTGATCATTTTATTGGCTTTATTCAGCAAGAAGCAGTAAAAAGTTAAATATCGAGTTTGATTTGCAGTTCGCATAACAGGGGAAGAACATGGCGCAACTGAAAAGTTTGCAAGACAAAGTTGTTTGGATTACAGGTGCTTCATCTGGTTTAGGCAAGGCGCTGGCACAGGAATGTGCATTGCAAGGTGCACACGTTGTGCTAACTGCACGTCGTTTTGAGGAGTTGGAAAATGTACGTGTTGGCTTACTAAAACCTGAACAGCATTTATCTATAGCAGCGGATATTACTGATGAAAATCAAGTCCGCCATGCCTATGAACAGGTCTTACAGTGCAAAGGTCGTATCGATTGGCTGATTAATAATGCAGGCTTAAGCCAGCGCGCGCTCATTACAGAAACCACCATGCAGACTGAACGCGCCATTATGGAGCTGGATTACTTTTCACAAGTATTTTTGACCAAAACAGCATTACCATCTTTCTTGCAACAAAAATCAGGCCGCATTGTGTTTGTTTCTAGCGTGGCTGGTCTATTGGGTACGCAGTATCGCGCTTCATATTCGGCAGCTAAAGCAGCCATTCACTTATGGGCCAACAGTTTACGTGCAGAAGTTGCTGAGCAAGGGGTCGATGTATCTGTCATTTTCCCAGGCTTTGTCAAAACCAATGTCTCTATTAATGCTTTAAATGGAGAGGGCAAGGCGCAAGGCTATGATAATGAAGCCACGGCCAATGGTTTAGAAGCAGATGAGTTTGCAAAAATTACAGTAAATGCATTGCTCAAAGGGGAAGAATACATTGTGGTTGGTGGTCGTAAAGAAGTTTTGGGCACATGGGTATCACGCCTGTCGCCAAGTACGCTATATAAAATGATCCGTAAAATGAAAGTGAAGTGATTTTTTGATCTCACATTCATTAAATTAAATATAAAGTGAAATGACGCTTATTTAAATTTAAGCGTCATGAGATATGCCACTACATTGGGCATCAAATTCTGCACAACTTTTTATCAATTGGAATAGTTTGTAGAATTTGGTTGTTGGTATCCTTATAAATAAAATCGTAGTGAATGTTATGTTCAAATGTATGAGCAACTGATGCGCATAAATTTTCCTTGTGTCTTTGAGTTGAATAATTCATTAAAGGACTATTCTGAATCTGTGCAGCATTCAGTTCGTATGTGTAGGCAACACTTAATTCACGTCGATCAATAGCAATTAACGTACTATATTTATCTATTCTTAGTGGTAATTTACGACGTAAATGATTTAATTCTTCATCAAGTGCTATTGTGATCTGCTCTTGAACTTTATCTGCATTGCTTCCAAAAAAATAAGGTGAAATCACATAGTGACTAAATATATACCCACCAATTCCACCTAAAATATAACCAATAACTTTTTTCTTATTCATGATTTAAGCCGAATATTTTTTCTAACGATTTATTATTTTTGAATGGCTGTTCCATAAGCAAATACTTCTACCATACCACCTTCCATGCCCATTTCAGTGGTGCTGAGGCGTAACCCTAATATTTCAGATGCGCCGATTTTTTCTGCTTCAAGCTTTAAGCGAACTACGGCTTCGCGGCGCGCACGTTCTACGACTGTTTCGTAGCTGCTCAGGTTGCCGCCAAAAAAATTCTGAATATTGGCAATCACATATTTAAAATAATCATGAGAAATGACCACATTGCTGCTGATCATTTGTCCCGGCTGTTCGCTGGTTTTAAAACGACTACTGTCTAAGCGGATATAGGCAAGACGTTTTTCCTGTACCTCAAGCTCAGCCAAGTGTTTACTTTCGGCACGACGGCCAAAACCCCAACCGATAGCAAATAAAATAACAAAAATGACAACTTTAAAAAGAAAAGCATCCATAGCCTTAGCCTTGTGTTGGGAATGGATCAGGCAGTTTTGGCTGATTGGCTTCTACGCGCACAGCAGTCCCATAAACAAACAATTCAGATGCACCTTGCGCAATATTTGAAGTCGAAAAGCGAATACCCACGATTGCATTGGCACCCAAAGCTTGCGCCTTTGCCACCATACGGTCCATGGCTTCTTGGCGTGATTCTTCTAATAGTTCGGTATAGGCTGTAAGTTCGCCACCAACAATATTTTTAAGTCCTGCTAATAGGTCACGTCCCACGTGTTTACTACGTACAGTGCTCCCATAAACCACATCAAGTTGTTGGGTAATGGTATGGCCAGGTACAGATTCAAGATTACTCAGTAGCATTTTTAGTGATCAATATCAAAAAAAGAATACAGTGAAGATAGAAAAGTTATAGCTAAAAAGCAATAAAAAAGCCCACCGAAGTGAGCTCTTTATTAAGTGTCGCGCAATTATTTGGTAGTTGCTGCTTTACGTTCTGCACTTGATGGCTGTTGTTGTACAGCATCGCTAGTGTTAGCCTTAATACCACCACCGAGTGTTTTGTATAACTCAACTTGGTTGTTTAAATTTGCTTGCTCAAGGAGCAACAAGCCTTGTTCAGAAGCATAAGACGTACGCTGTGCATCTAATACAGTTAAGTAGCTATCAATACCAGCACGGAAGCGGGCATTCGATAGTTTGTAAGTCGTATTGGTTGCATCAACTAAGCGTTTTTGTGCAGATAGACGGTCGCCAATGTTTTGACGTACAGCTAGTGCATCATTCACTTCACGGAATGCTGACTGTATTGATTTTTCATAATCAGACAAAGCAATTTGCTGGTCTGTTTCTGAAATTTTAATGTTGGCTTGACGTGTACCCCAATCGAAGATTGGTAAGTTTATGCTTGGACCTACACCCCAAACAAAGCTACCTGACTTAAATAAATCACCTAAGTCTGTAGACGCATAACCCGCAGAGCCTGTGAGGCTAATCGTTGGGAATAAACGTGCTTTGGCTGCGCCAATATTTGCACCTGCAGCTGATAATTTATATTCAGCAGCGCGAATGTCAGGACGGTTGTTCAGGAGTTCGCTTGGTAGACCAGAGCCAATAGTATTGTTTGACGTAATACGTGTTACACGTTGTTTCGCTAACAAACTCTCAGGCACTTGCTCACCCACCAAGAGGTTGAGTAAGTTTTGTGCTTGAGCAACTTGGGTCTTGTAGTTCGCAACATCATTACGTGCAGTTTCTACAGAAATTTGTGCCTGACGAACAGGAACTTCACTGTCAATACCTACATCAAAGCGTTTTTTGTTGAGGTTATAAGACTCAAGCTGTGCTTTTAAAGTTTGATCAGCAAGCTTTAGATTCGCATTGGCAAATGAGTAGTTTAACCATGCTTGTGCAACTTGGCCGATGAGTGCAATTTGAGTCGCATCACGTGCGCTGGCAGTGGCAAGATAACTGTCTAAAGCATTGTCTTTTAAGCTACGTACACGACCCCAAAAATCAAGCTCATAAGCAGTCACACCAAGGCCGACGTTATAACGTGTTTGGGCACCCGCACCTTGGTCTTGGCGTAGCACATCACCACTTGCACCAATGGTTGGAAGTTGGTTATTTGCCGTAATTTGATACTGTTGTTGTGCACGTTGAATGTTGAGTGCAGCAGTACGTAAATCACGGTTGTTTGCTAAAGCCAAATTAAGAACTTGAACCAAACGCTGGTCAGCGAAAAAGTCTTTGTAACCTTGCGCAGCCACAGACGTGCCAGAAGCACTTGCTGTATAGCTTTGTGGGATATTTGCCTGTGCGACCGGTTCTGGACCGCGCATGCTTT
The DNA here is from genome assembly GCF_003024525.3 of Acinetobacter cumulans. Taxonomy (GTDB): domain Bacteria; phylum Pseudomonadota; class Gammaproteobacteria; order Pseudomonadales; family Moraxellaceae; genus Acinetobacter; species Acinetobacter cumulans. The sequence continues at coordinate 972,253 of NZ_CP035934.2, forward strand.
GGCAGGCAGCCAAAGCAAGCGCAAGTGAAGAAACCGCAATGCTACGACCTGTAATAGACCATATATTTTGCATCACGATGTGTGCTCCTGATTGTTTTGTTGTTTTGGTTTGTATTTAAAGATACTTCGAATCCATACGTAGAACACAGGAATGAAGAAGATACCTAACAGCGTCGAGCTGATTACACCACCCAAGACACCATAACCTACAGAATGCTGACTACCTGCACCCGCGCCAGAAGCTAAGGCAAGCGGTAATACACCAAAACCGAAAGCTAAAGTTGTCATAATGATTGGACGTAAACGCATTTTTGCTGCATGCATTGTTGCATCAAATAGCTCTTCGCCTTTTTCCTGAAGTTCTTTGGCAAATTCTACAATCAAAATCGCGTTTTTGGCAGCCAAACCAATGACTGCTACGATCGCGACTTGGAAGTAAATGTTATTTGACAGGTTCGGATCTTTAAACAACACCATACCTAAGAATGTTAATGCAACAGCACCCATTACACCCAAAGGTACGACCAATAATACAGAGAATGGAATAGACCAGCTTTCATACAACGCTGCTAAGCACAGGAATACGATAAGCAATGAAAGTGCGTATAAGAATGGAGCTTGTGCGCCAGACTCACGTTCTTCAAGAGATAACCCAGTCCATTCGTAATCGAAACCTTGTAAGCCCATAGAAGGCAATTTCGCAATGATTTCTTCCATAGCAGCCATCGCATCACCCGAGCTCACACCTGGTGCTGGCGTACCCTGAATGTTCATGGATGAAATACCATTATAACGCTCAAGACGTGGTGAACCATAAGTCCATTCGCCAGTAGCAAATGTTGAGAATGGAATCATTACACCTTGTTTATTACGTACATACCACTTATTCAAGTCTTCAGGCATCATGCGTGAGTCTGATTCACCTTGAACATATACCTTTTTCACACGGCCACGGTCAATGAAGTCATTGATATACGAACCGCCCCAAGCCATACCCATCGTGGTGTTGATTTCAGAAATACTGACACCCATTGCACCTGCTTGCGCTTGGTCAACAATGATTTTGTACTGAGGTGTATCTTCTTGGCCGTTTGGACGCACACCCATTAAGCGTTTGTCTTGAGCAGCCATGCCTAAGATTGCATTACGTGCATTTAGAAGCTGTTGATGACCAGCACCACCAGAATCTTTCAACTGTAAGTTAAAGCCTGCGCTCACACCCAATTCAGGCATTGCTGGTAGTTGTAATGGCATGATGTAAGACGCATCTTTAACAATCATGTTTAATGCCATACCACGGCCAATAATTGCACCTACTTGAGACTCAGGTGAAGTACGTTCAGACCAATCTTTTAACTTAATAAATGCCAAACCGGCATTTTGCCCCACACCTGTAAACGAGAAACCAGATACGCTGAATACAGATTCAACATAATCTTTTTCTTTATGCAGGAAGTAGTCTGTCATGGTGTTAATGGTTTTGTCAGTACGTTCTAAGGTTGCGTTAGGTGGTAACTGAACCAAAGTCATGACTACACCTTGGTCTTCATCTGGTAGGAATGAAGAAGGCAGTTTGGTAAACAAGAAGCCTAAAATGACGATTACAACACCGTATAACAAGCCAGAGAAGAGCTTGGCATGGGTCATGCGGTTAACGCCGTTTTGGTATTTACCTGCAACTTTATCGAAGCTTGTGTTAAACCAACGGAAGAATCGGGCAGGTAAGCTGTTACTCGGCGCTTTGTTTGGATCATGTTGTTTCAACAAGGTCGCACAAAGGGCCGGGGTAAAGGTAAGAGCCACAACTAATGACAAAATCATTGCCGTTACAAGCGTAATAGAGAATTGACGGTAAATAACACCTGTTGTACCACTCATAAATGCCATAGGTACGAATACCGCAGACAATACAGAGGTAATACCAATTAATGCACCCGAAATTTGCTTCATTGAAATTTCAGTCGCATGTACTGGGTCTAGGTGTTCTTCCACCATAATACGTTCAACGTTTTCGACCACAACAATCGCGTCATCCACTAAAAGACCAATGGCAAGTACCATCGCAAACATAGTGAGAGTGTTGATTGAGAAACCAAATACATTAATTACAGCAAAAGTACCAAGTACAACAACTGGTACAGCCATGGTTGGAATGATCGTTGCGCGCCAGTTCTGTAAGAACAAGAACATCACAAGGAATACCAAGATCACCGCTTCAATCAGTGTATGTACAACACTTTCAATTGAAAGTTGAATAAATGGTGTTGTATCAAAGGCCAATTGGTCTTTCATACCTGTTGGATAGTTCTTGCGCAGTTCAACCAAACGCGCTTCTACTGCTTTTGCAGTATCTAGGGCATTTGCGCCTGTAGCCAGTTTAATGGCTACACCACCAGCGGGCTTACCATTGAACTTAGAGTCGAATTGATAGCTATCGGCACCAAGTTCTACGCGCGCAACATCGCCTAAGCGAACTTGAGCACCATTAGATGTATTTTTTAAGAAGATATTTTTAAATTCATCAGCCGTTTGCAATAAGCTTTGTGCATTGACTGTCGCATTTAGCACTTGGCCTTGTACCGCAGGTGCACCACCTAACTGACCCACTGCAACTTGTGCGTTTTGGGTTTTGAGCGCACTTGCAATATCGCTAGGAGTGACTTGTAAGTTGGCCATTTTGGATGGATCCATCCAAATACGCATAGCGTATGAGCCACCAAATACTTGTACTTCACCTACACCTGCCACACGGCTTAGAGGTTCAGAAATATTTGAGTTTACATAGTCTTTAATGTCATCTGCTGACAAGTTGCCATCTGGTGAGTAAAACGCTAAAACTTGTAAGAAGCTTGCGCCAGACTTGGTTACTTTTACACCTTGACGTTGTACGTCTTCAGGTAAAAGTGCAGTAGCAGATTGAAGTTTATTTTGTACTTGAACTTGGGCGATATCTGGATCAACGCCTTGTTCGAAGTTTAACGCAATCGATGCTTGACCATTACCTGCGCTGTTTGAAGAAATGTAGCGCAAGCCATCAAGGCCATTCATTTGCTGTTCGATAATCTGTGTAACTGTGTTTTCAACAGTGGCAGCAGATGCACCAGGATAAGTCGCAGAAATCGTGACCGTTGGTGGAGCAATGGTTGGGTACTGTGCAATCGGCATTTTTGTCAGCGTGATAATACCCGCCAACATAATGACTAATGCAATCACCCACGCAAAAATGGGGCGATGAATAAAGAATTGTGCCATTCAGTCTACCCCTTATGTATTTGAAGTAGCTTTTTGTTCAGGTTTTGCGGTAGCTTCAGAAGCTGGTTTGGCTTGACCTTGAGCGCCTTGCGGTGCAGCAGCTTGAGGCTGGTAAGGTTTAGCGACCACTTGTTGCTCAGGTTTTACTTTTGCAATACCGTCTACAATCACTTTATCACCTGTGGTTAGACCTTCAGTGATAATCCAATCTTTGCCATGTACACCAGCTGTGGTTACAGGGCGAGACTCTACAGCACCTTTAGCATTCACAATCATGGCAATCGCTTGGCCAGTAGGTGTGCGTGTAATCGCAATTTGTGGTACCAAATATGCATTTGGAATTACGCCTTGAACGATTTTAGCATTGGCAAACATACCAGGAAGCAAGAGGTGATTTGGGTTAGGGAACACCGCGCGCAGTGTTACTGTACCAGTATCAGGATTCACGCTGGCATCAGAGAAAGCTAAACGACCTTCTTGTGAATACTCACTACCATCTTCTAGCGTTAACTTCACTTTAGTGTTGTTACTGCTGTCCAAAGAACCTTTGCTTAATTGCTGGCGTAGGCGAAGCAATTCTGCACTTGATTGGTTAATATCAACATAAATTGGATCTAAACGCTGAATTGTGACCAATGGGCTTTCTTGGTTCATTGTTACCAAAGCACCAGATGTCACTGTAGAGCGGTTAGTTTGACCAGAAATTGGCGCACGAACTGTAGAATAACCTAAATTGATTTCGGCATTTTTCAGTGTTGCACGGCTTGCATTTAATGTAGCTTCAGCAAGTTTAACCTGTGCAACGATATCGTCGTATTCTTGTTTTGAAATCGCATTGCTACCAACTAATTGGCGGTAACGACCTTCTTTAACACGTAATACGCCTAAATTCGCTTCTGCACTTGCAATCGAGGCACGTGCATTGTCTACATTAGCGCGATTGGTACTTGAGTCGATTTCATATAATGCTTGACCTTCGCGTACATAACTTCCTTCAGCAAAAAGACGTTTCAGAACGACACCGCTGGTTTGCGGACGCACTTCAGAAATTTCAAATGCTGTCGTACGGCCTGAAAGTTCAACAGACTGTTCAACGCTTTGCGGTTGCGCAACGATAATTCCAACTTCAGTTGGTGGCATTTGCTGAGCAGCGCCTGCTTGCTGTGCCTCCTTTGGATCTTTACTGCAACCAACAAGTGCAATACTTGTTGCTAATGCGCAAGCGGTTAGGGCAGGGGCCCAAAGCTTTGCAGACATCATTCTTCCACCTCAATTAGATTTATATCTAAAGTTTATTTTTTATTTGCGCTTTGGTATTTGCTTATCGCGAGATATAAAAGCGTGATCCAAATAAAACTTATGCTCCAGCCAGAAAGAACATCGGAAGGATAATGCGCACCTGCGTACACTCTGGATATACCCATAACAATCATCCATAAACTCATCGCTAAACAAATGAGTTTATGGTGTGTATGCTGCAGATATACGTACATTGCAAGACACCCCAGCGTTGCCGCATAGAGGCTATGTCCACTTGGAAATGAATCTCCATAGGTTTGCACTAAGAAATACATTTCAGGTGGACGTGGTCGAGAAATGAAGTATTTGAGTGCCCAAGTGAGAACAATACTTCCAATAATTCCTATACTGATAAAAACAATATTTATATATTTTTTATACCATGCCAAAGTTAAACACCATAGCGTGGTCATAAATAATACAAATGGCATGCCACCAATAATTGATAATCCAATAGCGATGCTGTTGAGACTGTGGCTACGATGAGCAAACATCCATTGCACTGCACCTAAATCAGAAGCTTTAAATGCAGGAATTTTCAGTAAAATTATACTGATTAACAACAACAAACCGCCGAGGAACAGCAATTGCTTTGGCATGCATGTATCCTTGTCATGTTAACCGAGTGAAACTGGGTTAAATAATGGGTTAAAGTGTACTCATCAGTACACTTTATTTCAAGTGTGTGTAAATTATGCTAATTTCTTTTTCGTACTTTTTTAACACTGTGTAAAATAAAATAACAAATCCTTTTAGTGGGAATTCTTTTGAGGGGCGTTATTTTCACGAATTTCTAAAGCTTGCTTAGGTGGCCAGAAAAAATCACTTGGACGTGTGAGGAAATGTGTTAGCACTAGTTTTGCGAGCGGTTTCCATTGTTCAAATCGTACACGACGTGCACGAAGTGCCACAATAATGGTTAAAGTAAAACTCACAAATAAGTTGGTTAAACCAATCATGAGTACGCCCATAAAGGACACAATAATGAGTCCGATATCTGGGCTACCATTAATTTGCATTAAGCCTTGAATAAAATTGGCAGACGCAAAAGCAATGTGTCGAATATCTAAAGGTAGACCTAAAATATAGCCAATAGTGCCCATACTGCCGAGCATAATCCCGAATAAGAAGTTACCTGCTAAAGCACCTAAATTCCGTTCAATATAGGCTGCAAAGGCGTTTAAGCGCTCTTGGCTCATTATTTTTTTCAGCTTAGGATGAGCTTTAATTCGAGGCCCAACCTTACGATAAATGGCCATATTGTCAAAATACCCTGCCAACAGGCCTGACAAAAACAAGCAAATACCCGCAATGGCTGCATGGGGAACGGCCAAAGAGGTAAAGGGGTTGAGGTCATGCAAAGTTTTGGTTGCTTTGGCATGTGTCATGAGGTGTTCATGTAACACCACATCCCAAAACATCACAATGAGCGCGGCCACGGGAATCGCAATTGAAATATTACCTAGAATTGCAATAAATTGAGTGCGGATAATATTAATAATCAGGGCGGCCAATTCTGCAATTTGCGTGGTCTTTGAGCCTTTACGATGTTGTACTGTGGCTGCAAGTGCTGCCGCTGTCATAGCTGGCTGTTTGGTAGCTACGGTAAAGTGCATCACATGTATGAGCATAAAGCCTAAAGAATAATTCATGCTATAGCTAAAGGCCTGCATTAACGGGGCCATCGATACGCGTGCCATCAGGGTTTTAAGTGTTGCCATAATGGCAATAATCACACCGGCACCTGCTGCCGATTTGTACATCGAAAAAAAGCCTTTTTTGTCTGTACTTACATAATGTTCACCAGTTTTACTGGCATTTTCTGTGACCTGTAAGGCCATCAATTCACTGTTGGTTGCCAGTAAAGAGCGTACGCTTTGCTCACTGTAGATTGCATCAGTGATATCTGCAAGGAGTGTGCCTAAGGCAAAGTAACGCTCGTTGTCTTCTTCAACAATGAGTTTTAAGAGAAGTTCTACGCGGTCGAGGCACTGTTCTAATAAAGACAACAAATAGGTGAGGCTGACGCTCACGCCAATTCGTTTAGTGGCACGGCGAATTTTAAGGACGACTTCACGACATTGATCCAACATGACGAGCGCTTGTGATGCGTCGGGTGGCACAACTGCATGCATGAGTTCTGTCGATTGGTGAAGTTGTTTATATTGATGAATAAATTCGTTTATTTCTCGGTTTTGAACCAAAAAAGGCGATTCGTATTCGGTTAAATCTGGCTGTGCATTAATAAACTCGGGGTATAAACCAATTCCACTCACACGATAGGACAGTACCGTTATAGCTTTAATTAATTCACGGCGAATTTGTTTTTTTTCGTCTTGGTTACTGTGGCCTTGATTGAGAAGCTTAAACAGCTTTTGCCATTCATGCGCATCAATTTGATCAAGCCAATATTTATCACTACGTTCGTGAAATACACGGCGGACTAGGTCTTGTAACTGGCTTTGATCATTAATCAGCGGTAAAAAATGTGCACCTAGACGTTGTGAGAGCTGATTCCAAAAGCCATCGAGCGATAAAATACCTGTATCAGCATACAGTCCTGTTTGCTTATATTGGCTAATGAGCTTTAAAACAAAGCTTTGCAGTGTAGATGCTGCATCTGGTGTTAGTAGGAGTGCTTGTAAAAAAGCATTAAACTTCGTATGTATTTCTTCGTTATTTTTACTGTTTTCTGGACGGATACGATCAACGAGATCAATCAGTAATTGGTCATCTAACACAGCCCGAGGTTGCTCGAGCTGATGTTGCATAGATAAAAATAAATCGTTGAAATTTATATGCATAGGCAAAGTAAAAATGATAAAAGATTACTGAATTCGATGAAGTGCCAACTGTGCCAAATTCATCAGCGCTTGGCGGTAAATTGTATCGGGTAGAGCTTGCAGTGCATTTAATGCTGCTTGTGTTTCTTCCTCAGCACGTTTGCTGCAGTAATCGAGTGCGCCTGAGCTTTGTACGATAGCAATCACGCGCTCTAAATCTGCTGTTCCACCAGTGGCAATACTACGACGAATAATGTCGTGTTCTTCACCTTGTGTATTTTTCAATGCTGAGATTAAAGGTAAAGTTGGTTTACCTTCCATTAAATCATCACCAATATTTTTACCTAATGTTTCAGCATCTGAGGTGTAATCTAAAATATCATCAATAATTTGGAAGGCATTACCAAAGTGACCCGCAAATTTGCGTAGCGGTTCACGGTAGTCCTGTGTGCCTGTCAAAATAGCAGCACCTTCAGTTGCTAATTCAAACAAACGTGAAGTTTTGCCGTGAATAATATCTAAATAGGTCTGTTCATTTGTATCTGGTTGATGCTGTGCTTGTAATTGTAGGACTTCGCCTTCAGCAATTTCGCAAGTTCCAGTCGAAAAGTCTTTGAGCAAGACCATATTGTCTAAATCAACCAATAAGTCAAAAGCACGAGAAATAAGAAAATCGCCCACTAATACCGCAGTTTGATTGTTCCATGTTGCATTTGCTGTCGGACGACCACGTCTTAAACCAGATTCATCAACCACGTCATCATGAACAAGCGTTGCTGTGTGCAACATTTCAATAATTGCGGCTAATTTACGGTGTTTTTCTAAATCTTCTGCACCACACGCTTTGGCTGCCAGTAAACACATAATTGGACGCATGCGTTTACCGCCTGCTTCTACAACATGCTTACTTACGGCCATGACTAAAGCCACTTTTGAGGTAATTCCTTCATTAATAAATGTGTCCATCGCGGCAAAATCAGTTGCAACAGGAGCGAGAATATCTTGCTTAAAGTCGATGGTCATGTGAAGAAAAACCTCATTTGGTTTGAAATTACTCTAAATTTTAAAAGAGCAATTGTGGTGGTATTTACAGATAGAAGCGACCAGTTTTGTCGCAAGCATAAGGCTTTCATGCGACAAATATCATCCTTCTAATCTCCCTATGCGAATGCACATGGCTGATTTCTGGCAATAATAGCGCATGTGCTTATGTTTATAAGGACTATAGTAACGAATAGTTTTTAAAAATCTATGTCATTTTTCAAAGAAGTATAAGCCTTAAGCAATATTTAATCATGTTCTAAGATATTGTTTATTAAATAATCGTTAATTCTAGATAATTTTTTGTGCAAATGACTTGTTGTTTGTTCTATTATCACTTAAAATCCTTGCCCTTGTATAACCCCAGTGGCGATCGTATTAAGATCGGTATATTCCTTTATCGGCACGACGACACGGGCATGTTTGGAGTACGTTATGTACGCAGTTATCCAAAGCGGTGGTAAACAACACCGTGTAGTTGAGGGTGAAACCCTTAAAGTAGAATTATTGAAAGCTGAAACTGGCTCAACAATTACGTTTGATGACGTATTGATGCTTGTAAACGGCGACAGCATTCAAATCGGTGCTCCAGTTGTTGCTGGCGCTACTGTTACTGCTGAAGTAGTAAGCCATGGTCGCCACGACAAAATCCGCATCATCAAAATGCGTCGTCGTAAACACTATCGTAAACAACAAGGTCACCGTCAATGGTTCACTGAGTTGAAAATTACAGCTATTTCAGGCTAATTACGAGGAGTAAAGAGACATGGCATCTAAAAAAGCCGGTGGTTCGACTAAAAACGGTCGTGACTCGAACCCAAAAATGTTGGGTGTTAAAATCTACGGTGGTCAATCTGTGACTGCTGGTAACATCATCGTTCGTCAACGTGGTACTGAATTCCACGCTGGTCAAAACGTAGGTATGGGTCGTGACCATACACTTTTTGCTACTGCTGATGGCGTAGTAAAATTTGAAGTGAAAGGTCAGTTTGGCCGTCGCTACGTATCTGTTGACGCTTAATCGCTGATATAGAAAAAAGCCCACTGTAAAGTGGGTTTTTTTATGCTTAAAATTTGACAAACGTCTTCATCATGATGAATAAAACTATGCATTTTGCATTAATAACAATACAAAACTTCTTATTTTCTCTCATTTTAGTGATTCAAATTGGTTTAAGATGTGTGCATAGATTGAAATTGCGATCACGCAAATATTAGAAAAGGTGAATTATGAAAATGCTTCGTAAAACCGTATGTGCAATGACATTGGGTGTAGTAATGTTAGCACCAGCCATGAGTACGACTGTGTTTGCTGCTACAGCAGCGTCGGAGCAGCAAGCGACAGCAAGCTTAGTTAAGCAGTTAAATGGCATTCGTAGTCTAAGTGCAACATTTGAGCAAACTTCTAAAGCAACTGCAGGTGCAAAGCCTGTGCAGAAAAAAGGTTTATCTGCACAGCACATGAATCAAACTTTTAAAGGGGTGATGAAGGTTGAACGCCCAGGTAAATTTTACTGGGAAACCACCAGCCCATCTAAGCAGACTATTGTGACTTCGGGTAAGACGGTATGGATTTATGATCCAGACTTACAGCAAGCAGTAAGACAAGGTTTGGATGATCAAGTTGCAAATACACCTGCATTGTTACTTTCGGGTAATACCAATCAAATTATGCAGTCATATCGTGTAACACAGCCAAACAAAGCTAAAACTTACTACACGCTATATCCAAAACAAAAAGATGGTGTTTTTCAAAGTTTAACCATCAGCTTTGGTGTCAATAAAGCACCAAACTTAATGATTTTAGCGGATTCTTTAGGTCAAACCACTTATGTGCGCTTTAATAATGTAAAAGTGAATGCGTCTATTCCAGCATCGACCTTTAATTTTACCCCGCCAAAAGGCACAGATATTATTGATCAGTAAGATGATGATCTTGAATAAATCTGAGATACAAAAAGCAAGCTGAGGCTTGCTTTTTTTATGTCTATGCTGAGTGAGTTAAGTATATAACGCTGATGCATCAATGAATTATTTTTAGGAGCTTTGGTGTTTTGGCTATACTTTTGACTTTGAATAATGTGAAAATTCAACTTTACTTCGGCTAGAAATAACCATAGGGATTTCGGATGAACTCAGTACAACTTAAACCAGTGTTGTTAATGACCTTGCTGGCGACAATGTTTGTAGGTTGTCAGCGCCATGACTTACCTAAAAAAGATCAAGAGGCTGCAGCATCTGCGCCTGTGGTCGCTGAGACACCATCTGTTCCGTTGTTACAAGTTAAAGCGGTGAATGTAGCGAATTACCAGAAGAATGTTTGTGAAAAAGAAGGTTGTACTCAGTTTGTGTTGCAAACCGTTGAGTCGGGTGTGCCTTGGATCGATGATTATTTTAATGATCGTATTCGTAAGGCTGAACCGATTGCATTTGCAGAACATGCGCCACAAAAGGTGGATGTTTCTGAAGGGAGTCAAGCGGGTTTAAATCAGCAAAATATGTCTGTTCGTTATATTGGTCAGCAGTATAATCTTGCGACGTTTGCAATTTATAGCTATAGCTACAGTGCAGGGGCTGCACATGGTATGTATCATATTGAATATGTAAATTTTGATTTAAAAACGCATAAACGATTGTCTTTACAAGATATATTGAAAAAAGGTGCGGAGCAAAAAGTACTAGATTCACTCTATGATGCCAATATCAACTGGTTATATAACCATAAAATTGAAAAGGCGCAGTTAAAACTCAGCGATAATTTTTATTATGGCCCGAATGGTCTGATGTTTGTTTATCCATTGTATGAATTGGCCAGCTATGCTGAGGGAATGTCTGAGCTTAAATTGCCCTATGAATCTGCGGGTGAAGTGATTCAGGCGCAATATTTGCCAAGTTTGCCAAAATATAACAATCAATAATCGCGATGAGGATTTGTACAAAATCTTCGCAATATTGTTCTAATAAGGCACAGCTGTATGCCCAGTCACTGTATTTTTTAGCATGAAGAGCTTACACTATAGCCAGTTTTTTTCTTATTCCAAGACTGGCTATGATCGACCCGAAATTACTCAGAAATAATATTGAGGCTGTAAATTTAGCCTTAGCTAAACGTGGTGTGCAATTAAATGTAGAAGAGTGGGCATCACTTGAAGCACGTCGTAAAGAAATTCAATCAAAAACTGAATCTTTGCAAGCAGAGCGTAATGCGGGTGCGAAGCAAGTGGGTCAGCTTAAAAAAGCAGGCGAAGATGCTTCTGAAATTATGGCGCGTATGTCAGCTATTGGTGATGAAATTAAAGCCGCTGAAGTTGCTTTAGCAGAATTACAAGCAGAGTTAGAAGAAAAATCATTATCGATTCCAAACTTGCCAGATGAGTCTGTACCAGAAGGTAAAGACGAAGCGGATAACGTTGAGATTCTAAAGTGGGGTACACCACGTACATTTGATTTTGAAATCAAAGACCATACTGACCTTGGCGAAATGATGGGCGGTTTGGAATTTGAAACTGCAACAAAATTAACAGGTTCGCGTTTTAGTGTATTAAAAGGGCCTTTAGCGCGTTTACAACGTGCGATTACTCAGTTCATGTTAAATACGCATACTGAGCAAAATGGCTATACAGAGGCGTACGTACCTTATCTTGTTAATGCGGATTCTTTACGTGGTACAGGCCAGTTGCCTAAATTTGAAGAAGATTTATTCAAGCTTCAAGGCGAAAAAGAATTTTATTTAATTCCTACAGCTGAAGTGCCAGTAACGAACTTTGTCCGTGATGAAATCATTGATGCAGATCGTTTACCACTTCGCTATGCGGCGCATACACCGTGTTTCCGCAGTGAAGCAGGCTCATACGGTCGTGATACACGTGGTCTGATCCGTCAGCACCAATTTGACAAAGTAGAAATGGTTCAGATTGTAAAACCTGAAACTTCTATGCAAGCGCTAGAAGACCTTACAGGCCATGCAGAAGGTATTTTGCAAGCTTTAGGTTTGCCATACCGTAAAATTATTCTTTGTGGTGGTGATATGGGCTTTGGTGCAACCAAGACTTACGATTTAGAAGTTTGGGTGCCGAGCCAAAATACTTATCGTGAAATTTCTTCATGTTCAAACATGGGTGATTTCCAAGCACGTCGTATGAAAGCGCGTTACCGTGCAGACCAAAAGAAAACTGAATTTGTGCATACACTTAATGGTTCAGGTTTGGCTGTCGGTCGTACTTTGCTTGCAGTGATGGAAAACTACCAACGTGCAGACGGTTCGATTGAAATTCCAGAAGTATTACGTCCATACATGGGTGGTAAAACTTACATCGACTAAGTTCGAGTTGAATCAAGTGCACACAAAAGTGTGCACTTTTTTTTAAGCAGTCAGATATAGTTTTTTTGAGGTCTCTTGTGGATATTTTTCCAATCTCGTTAAAGTTGCAACAGCAACCTTGTCTGATTGTTGGCGGTGGTCATATTGCCTATCGTAAAGCAGTCTTATTGGCCAAAGCAGGCGCGGTAGTCAATGTTGTTGCACCAGCAATTGAAGCTAACTTATTAGAGATCGTTGAGCAATCGCAGGGGCAATATGTACAAGCACCATTCAGTGCTGACATACGACTGCGTCAATATCGCTTGGTGATTGCGGCTACAGATCATGCTGAAGTCAATCGTCATGTATTTGAAGCCTGTGAAGCTGAGAATGTGTTGGTAAATAGTGTTGATGATCCGCCATATTGTCGTTTTATGGTCCCAGCCATTATAGATCGTTCACCGTTGGTTGTGTCTATTGCCAGTAATGGCACATCACCTGTGTTATCTCGTCAAATTCGTACCCAGCTTGAAGCCAGTATTCCGCATGGAATGGGAGCTTTGGCCGAGTTTTCAGGTAAATGGCGCAGTGTCGTAAAAGCCAAAATTATCAATCCAGATGAACGCCGTATTTTTTGGGAGGACTTATACGCCAGTCCACTCAAAGAGCAGGTGTTTAATGGCAATCTTGCTGAGGCAGATCGTTTAATTGAACAAGCTTTAATTGAATGGACCAAGCCGAAAGGTGAGGTGTATTTGGTTGGTGCAGGGCCGGGCGATCCAGAGCTTTTGACGTTGAAAGCCTTACGTCTGATGCAACAAGCTGATGTGGTGATTTACGACCGTTTGGTCTCTGCCCCAATCATGGATTTGTGTCGTCGTGATGCAGAAAAAATCTATGTGGGTAAGGCGCGTTCAAACCATGCTGTACCCCAAGAAGGTATTAATGCCTTATTGGTTCAATATGCACAGCAAGGTAAGCGTGTTTGTCGCCTAAAAGGTGGCGATCCGTTTATATTTGGACGTGGCGGTGAAGAAATTGAAGAGCTGTTTGCAGCAGGTATTGCTTTCCAAGTTGTACCAGGAATTACCGCAGCCTCTGGCTGTTCTGCTTATGCGGGTATTCCTTTAACGCACCGTGATTATGCGCAAAGTGTACGTTTCTTAACGGGCCATTTAAAGGAAGGTTCACCTGAACTCCCTTGGCAAGAATTGGTTTATGAAAACCAAACACTTGTGCTGTATATGGGCTTGGTTGGATTGGAAAAAATCTGCCAACGCTTGATTGAACATGGTCAACGTGCAGATATGCCAGTGGCTTTGGTGTCTAAAGGCACTACACCTGATCAAAAAGTGGTGGTGGGAACGCTGGCAGATATTGCCTCCAAAGTGAGTGATCATCAAATACAAGCGCCAACGCTAACCATTATTGGTGAAGTAGTACGCTTGCGTGAACAATTACAGTGGCAAGGCTAAGCGCCTTGCGACATTGAAAAGAGTAGAGTAAATCCTGTGATTCATGTTGTTTTATACGAGCCAGAAATTCCAGCAAATACAGGGAATATCATTCGTTTATGTGCCAATACAGGAGCGCAATTACATCTGGTCAAGCCATTAGGTTTTGAGTTAGATGATAAAAAATTGCGTCGTGCTGGATTGGATTATCATGAATGGGCACACATGAAAGTATGGGAAAATTTTGCTGAGTGTCTAGCACATTTAGATAGCGTAGGCATTGCAGCAGATGCGATTTATCCTTTGACGACCAAAGGGACAGAAACGCCACATACTTCTAATTTAAACCGTCCTGTTGCCTTGCTGATGGGGCCAGAAACACGTGGTTTACCTGAAGATGTACGTTTAATGTTCCCACAGTCTCATTGGATTCGCTTACCAATGGCTGCGAATTCGCGCAGTCTAAATTTATCTAATGCGACGGCTGTGATTTTATACGAAGCATGGCGTCAGCAAGATTTTAAAGAACTGGTTTAAAACTCCATAAAAAAACCACTCGAAAGAGTGGTTTTTTTATGCCATTTCATAAGCAAAAGGCGGGACTAAAGTTTGTGTTTTATGTAAGTAAAATGTGTTGAATATTTTGCTTGATGTTGAAACTGTGTATAACTAAAAACAATAAAAACTGAGCTGATGAGGGATGATTTTGAAATATCGCCAATGGATCAATGTAAGTAGTATGTTGTTCGTTAGTTTTTTGTTCTCTCAGTATGCATCTAGTGCTACAGATAGCGAGCCGAGTGCGAGTGCTACACAAGCAACAACAACTGTCTCTCCAATCACTTCTGCCGAAATGGAGCAAGGTTTAGCACAAATGATGCAACGTCAGAACCAGCGTATTGAAGATTGGGGGAAGACTTTGACAGATAAGGACTTTGAACGTAGCTTTTTGTTGGGGCGTCAATTGAATAAAACCAAGCGACAAGAAGTCTGCGGTATTTTTCAACGTACAGTCGATGAAATGTTTAATAGTGCTGTTACTAATCGTGAACGTTTGAGTGAGCAAGATCAGAAGCTTTTGACCGATCGAAATTTATTTATTCAAAGCTTGGGCTATAAAGATAATATTGTGGATACGCGCATGGGCTTTAATTGCCGCTTACGTTAAGAAAATATATTACGTAAAGGTTTGAGTGGATATTTTAAAGCAATATTTTTAGAGAATAGGCACGGAAGAGTCTTTAGATTATTGAGAAGTTAGTTATTTTGAAGTGTTCTTTTTCCGTCCCGTTGGACGGAAAAAGAATTTATTTGATTAATTAAGCATGAATTATCTTAAAATTATTCAAATTCATTATGCTGTGGTGCAGGGTGTTTAAAGCCCTTAGTTTTGTAGCCTAAGTACAAGATACCAAACATCGCCCACCATAAACCATATTTCAATGCTGTTTCTTCAATCTCTAACCACATGGCAAAGATACTGAGGAAACCACACATTGGGATGACGACAAAACTGAAGATATCCTTGAAGTTTTTAGTACGACCATCACGTAGTGCATAGCGTGAAATGACAGAAAGGTTCACAAACGTAAAGGCAGTTAAGGCACCGAAGCTGATCATAGAAATCACAATATCAAGATCCATGAAACCAGCAGTTAAAGCAACAACGCCTACAATGATAATGTTATAAGACGGTGTGAAGCTTTTTGGACTGATATGACCAAAGATCTTCTTGTTAATTACGCCATCACGACCCATAACATACATTAAACGTGATACACCTGCATGCGCAGAGATCCCTGATGCCATAACGGTAACGATTGCAAATGCAAGTACATACGATTGGAATAATGAACCACCAACAAGCAGTAAAATTTCTGGTTGTGTTTCGGCAATATTCTTAAAGTACGTTCCTGGTGCAGAAGGGAAGTACAATTGCATGAAATAAGTACTGATAATGAAAATTACACCTGCAATCAGCGCTGTTAAGAAAATCGCTTTAGGTAGGGTTTTTTCAGTATCTTTGGTTTCTTCAGCCAGTGAACTTAATGAGTCAAAACCGGTAAATGAGAAACACAGTAAAGTTGCACCAGTAATGAGGGCACCAACGCTAGTGAGTTCATTCCAAAATGGTTCGAGACTCCACAATTGCGCACGTGTTTCTGCTGTAATTGGGCCATCTGCATTGAATCCAGCTTGAAGCTTGCTGTATACCAACCACGTAAATGCGCCAATCACGATCAGCTGAATCAATACAATTAAGCTGTTAAAGTTGGCAACAAAGCGTGCACCACGAAGGTTAACACCCGTCATAAATGCTGTAAGCACAATGACCCAAACCCAATGATTTACAGACGGGAATAATGCTTCAAGATAAATAACGGCCAAAATAATGTTGACCATTGGCGACAATAAATAGTCAAGCCAAGACGACCAACCCACCATAAAACCGACGTTTGGGTGAATTGACTTTTGTGCGTAGGTATATGCCGAACCCGAAGAAGGGTAGCGACGGATCATATGACCATAGCTAATAGACGTAAATAAAATTGCAATTAAAGCAATAATATAAGAGGTAGGCACATGAAAATGACTTTCTTCAGATACTAATCCGAACGTGTCAAATAAGGTCATCGGTTGGATATAGGCCAAACCAATGATAATGATGTGCCAAAGCCCGAGTGTTTTTTGCAGTTTAGCTGCCGATTGAGTCCCAGATAAATTTGTCAACGGCGTTATCCTCTTAATCGTTGATCAAGGATCAGTCTTATTGTGTCAGGATCGTTTGAGACGAACGATCCCCCCTACATTTTGAAACAAAAGCGCGCCAATTTACTCCAAGATGTAAATTTTTGCCAGTGATTTTATTTCTTTTCTGAGCAGAAAACATGCCAACTTACATGAAGATAAAGTGAAAGTCGCTGTTTTTAAGGCTTACAGATAAAAGCCTGATGCTTAAAAAAACATCAGGCTGGAATTTTCGCTATATTGGCTTATTTTTCAGTAATTACCAAGCTTTTTCTAAGATAGTTTTTAAATCTTTGAGTGTTGCTTCTTTCGGATTGTAAATGATCGAACCATCATTTAAAGCCTTTTCTGCAACATCGTCGAGCTGAGCTTGAGTTACTTTGCCAGTCTCACTCAGTGTACGTGGTAATTTTGTTAGGCTATAGATACGATCACGCATGGCTAAAATAGTTGAAATCGCCTTATCTGCACGTAAGTGAGCAGGGGTTTGCGAGTAAATATCTGGGCCAGCAAGTGGAAGTAAAAGATCTGCGATTTTATCGGCATTCACTTCTTTGTTGTATTCCAGTACATAAGGCAAAAATAGATTCATACATAAGCCGTGGGGCAGATGTGCAACTGCACCTAAAGCGTGACCAAGAGAATGTACTAAGCCAACCATCGAGTTTGAAAATGCAATGCCTGCCATTGTAGATGCTTGAGCTAATTCTAAGCGGCCTTGTGCATCAGTTGGGTTATCCAGTACGTTAAATAAATGATTACTTACCTTTTTAACGGCTGCTGTTGCATAAGCATCAGAAATTGGATTGGCTGCAAGGCAGGTATAGGCTTCTACTGCATGTGTCATGGCATCCATTGCCGTCATCGCAGTGAGGTGCGGTGGCAAAGTTTGCGTCATACGCGGATCTAAAATAGCTGCATGTGGCATCAAGTAATAAGATGCAAACGGCATTTTGACATTTTTTTGGTTATCGGAAACCACGGCAACCATGGTCACTTCTGAGCCTGTGCCTGATGTGGTTGGAATCACAAAAAAAGGTTTTAAAGGTTTTGGCAGATTATGTGCACCCGAATATTTCAGCAGGTCATCACCACCTTCAGACACTAAAATATTAGTGGCCTTAGAGGTATCAATGACTGAACCACCACCGACAGCAATAATCGCGTCGCAATTGTTATCGCGATAAAGCTGAGCGGCTTTACGTACAGTTTCAAGGCTTGAATCGGGTGGTACATCGTCAAAAATATGCCCAATAACGGCATTTGTAGATTCAAAAGCTGCTTCAATCGGTGCTAATAGGTTGTTACTGCGTACGCCTTTGTCTGTAATAATTAAGGGACGAGTAGCACCTAAAGTTGCAAGTTCAAAAGGGATATGCTCTAGCGCCGCATGCCCAGCAATGACTTTAACTGGACAAAAAAATTCGTAATATGGTTTAGCCATGTGTTATGCGCTCCGCTTGAAATAGGATTGAGCTACCTTAAGATAGATATTTGCAGCTCCAGTTAATTTTTCTTTTAGGCTTAAATCGCTTGGATATTCTTTGACTGCCAGCTCTGCAACCAGTTTTGGCAAAATCAGCGCTTCCATTTTATTTAGGCAACGAACCAGTCGAATCGCATAAGAAATATCACCATTAGCAATCATGCGGTCATTGGCAAATGCTTGCGCAGTACTTTCTTGGAAAGAAAATACTAAAAATGCATGATTAAGATGCTTAAAGGTAATGGTTAAATCTGGCTTTGTTGCTAAATCAGGAACCAATTCTAATTGTTTATTTGCCGTCACACGTGCAATGAATGCAGGCCCATTGGGGAATACATTCATTGAGAGTGTGAAATGATCTGGAAACTGAGCGACTTCCTGCTTAACTTCTGCATCGACTTGACTCGCCATCACTAAGCCTCTGCCAATCACATCCATCATGAGTTTGACATAGGCTAGCTGCAAAGCGGGCTTGACGGATTTAGTTGCAATCACGTATTCATCCCTTTTCAAAATATTATTTATTTAGAGTAAATACTCTAATTTATTTTATGTATGAAAGCAAAGGCTTTATTTTTGTTCGACCTGAACGTCTTTAAAGTAACCGCTGTTCTGCAATGTTTCAATCATATCGACGCATAAGTTTTCAAATTTAGGGTAGTCTGTTACCAGATCCTGTACGCGGACCATTTCTAAACCTGCATAACCGCATGGATTGATGGTATGGAAGCCAAATAAATCACAGTCAATATTCAGTGCTAGTCCGTGATAAGAGCGACCTTTGCGGATTTTAAAGCCGAGTGAGCCAATTTTACGCTCGTCTACATATACACCGGGTGCATCTGCTTTGGCGTATGCTTCAATGCCATATTTTTTAAGCAGATCAATCATGAGGTTTTCAGCATAGCTGACCAGAGTACGTACATTCCAGCCTAAGCGATTTAAATCAAACATGAAGTAAGCCACCAATTGACCTGGGCCATGCCAAGTGACTTGTCCACCGCGATCGCTTTGTACAACGGGGATGTCACTGTGCAATAAAATATGTTCTGGTTTGCCCGCTTGGCCCTGTGTAAGGACATCATGATGTTGCAAAATCCACAATTCATCTGGTGTGTGTTCGTCACGTTGTTCGGTCAATTGTTTCATTTCCAGAAAACGCTCTTCATAAGAGGTTAACTGAGTGTAATGACGAATGATCAGTTGTGGTTTAGCCTCAATCTCCACGATTTTAAGTCCTTAAGGAATGCATGATAAAAATCTATTATAGATAAATTGGATGGGATAGGGGACGAGAATGGACAGATTTTGTCTGTTCGTTTGGTGGGGTTTGCATAAAAAAACACGCCCGAAAGCGTGTTTTTCTTAGAGTGCTGTTTTGATCAGTGGACAAGCTGCAAGGTCTGCATAGACAGCATGTACTTGCTCAAGTTCTTCAAAACGTAGCTGTGCAGTAATTGAGTGGTATTTCCCTGTCCGTGATGGTGTTACAGTCATTTTTGCACCATCAAATTCTGGAAAATGTTTCACGAAAATTTCATTTACTGCTTGGCGTAATTCATCGCCTGCATTACCAATGAGTTTAATCGGGTAGTCCATTGGGAAGACCCAAAGATGCTCTTGTAATTCACGTGATGGAGTACGATCAGTCATGTCAGTCATAGGACACCTCAATATTAAAAATACCTGCAATGTGCAGGTATTTTGATTCATTTGCTACATGCTCTTATTATGGGGGAGCTTCCCCCATATTCAAGCCTGTATTATCCCACTGATGGGTTAGTCATTCTCAAGGAATGAACGTAAGTGTTCAGAGCGAGAAGGATGACGTAATTTACGTAATGCTTTTGCTTCAATCTGACGGATACGTTCACGTGTTACGTCAAACTGTTTACCAACTTCTTCCAAAGTGTGGTCGGTAGGCATATCAATACCAAAACGCATTTTCAACACTTTCGCTTCACGTTCAGTCAAGTTTTCCAGTACTTCGCGTGTTGCTTCTTTTAAGCCTTCAGATGTTGCGGCATCAATTGGAGAGGTAATGTTACCATCTTCAATGAAATCACCAAGATGCGAATCTTCGTCATCGCCAATCGGCGTTTCCATAGAAATCGGCTCTTTGGCAATTTTAAGTACTTTACGTACTTTGACTTCGTCCATTTCTAGACGTTCGCCCAATTCTTCAGGTGTTGGCTCACGGCCCATTTCTTGAAGCAATTGACGAGATACACGGTTGATCTTGTTAATGGTTTCAATCATGTGCACAGGAATACGAATCGTACGTGCTTGATCGGCAATAGAACGCGTGATTGCCTGACGAATCCACCATGTTGCATAAGTCGAGAACTTATAACCACGGCGGTATTCAAACTTATCTACCGCTTTCATCAAGCCGATGTTACCTTCTTGAATCAAGTCGAGGAATTGTAGACCACGGTTGGTATACTTTTTCGCAATCGAGATTACAAGACGTAAGTTCGCTTCAACCATTTCTTTTTTAGCACGGCGTGCTTTCGCTTCGCCTACAGCCATACGTTTAGAAATTTCTTTAATTTCTTTAACGCTTAAATTAAGGTCTTTTTCAATGTCTGAGATTTTTTGCTGGAAAGCTAAAATATCAGGGCGTACTTTTTCTAAGTAGCCTTTCATTTCTGCAGGTGCTTTCGCAATTTGCTCATCTAACCATGCTTGGTTTGATTCTTGACCTGGGAATGAGGTACGGAATTGCGTACGATCCATACGACCACGACGTACTGCATAACGCATCACTTCACGTTCTGAGGTACGAATTTGTTCGTGTGTACCGCGAATCATTTCACTAATGATATCAAATAGGCGCGGTGTAAATTTAAACATCATAAACACAGAAGCTAAATCTTCGAGTGCTTGTTTGCCTTCTTTACTGTTACGACCATGTTTTTCAACCAGTAATTTGGTATTGGTCCACGCATTTTCTAGTTCAGTAAAACGTGCTTTGGCAATTTCAGGGTCTGGGCCTGAATCACCTTCAGAGTCGTCATCACTTTCAGATTCTTCGTCTTCATCATCATCATCCAATTTTACATCTTTGGTTGATTTGTTTGATGATGCATCGTCTTCGTCTAGATCTTCAGACTCATCTTCTAAAACTTCAGGAATATCATCGTCAGTTTCAGGGTCTAGGTAACCCGATAAAATATCAGCAAGACGACGTTCACCTGCTTCATAATCTTTATATTCTTTTAAAACGACTTCAACTGCGTTTGGCCAATAAGCGATTGAATTTAAAACGTCACGAATACCTTCTTCGATACGTTTTGCAATGCTAATTTCGCCTTCGCGTGTAAGGAGTTCAACTGTACCCATTTCACGCATATACATACGTACAGGGTCAGTGGTACGGCCTGGTTCATTTTCAACTGATGCAAGTACAGCAGCGGCTTCTTCTTCAGCAACTTCATCCGTTGCGTCGCTGCCACCTTCAAACATGGCATCATCAGTTTCAGGTGCACGGTCATGTACAGGAATACCAACGTCATTCAACATTTGAATGATGTCTTCAATCTGTTCGCTTTCTGTGATTGAATCCGGGAGATGATCGTTGACCTCAGCGAAAGTTAAGTAACCTTGTTCTTTGCCTCGGCTAATCAGCGCCGCTACTTGTGAAGTAGGGGAATTCATATCGCTCATCTATGCTTACTCTTCGTTGAATCTGTGACAGTAAAAAATCGTATAGTAGACTTATACGATTCATCTCAATAAAAATTTATCAATAGCTTGCTTATTCCATCAAATATTCAGTCTTATTTGAAAGACGATTCGATGGAATATTAAAAAATTAAATTCAGTAATTTAGGTGGGGCTGAAATTGTTGTTTTCAAGTTCATCCCGTACGTATTTGGTCAGATGAAATCATCTCGATATTCATAAAACTGAAAGACGCAGGGTGGATTATATCATGCCATAACTTAGGTTAAGAAAAAAGCCTAATTTACGGCTTTAACAGCTAAAAATACAAATAAAACTTGACAAGGTTCTATAACCCATATAAATAGCGCCTAGACCCCTTTAAATTTTTTCATTATGAGGTAGTTTCAGTGTCTTCGACAGATTTTGAACTAGATGATAACTACGGTGATGATGATGTTAATTTCGATGAGGCCGGCGGAAAAATTAGCGCTAAAGAATCGCTAGAAAAACGTCGCTTGATTGATGAACTTCTTGCACAACGTCGTTTAGAGCGTGAACTCAAAGATTTTGACTATGACTTTGACGATGACGACGATTTTGGCGATGAAGACGACTAAAATCAGTTTTGGCGTAGTGTTTTTAAATGCTATGCTTACACATTAAGTTTCTATGTTTGTGGATGTAAAATGAGTGCTTTAGATTTAGACCGTTTGAGCGACTATCTAGACGGCGATCAGAATGAGTTTGGTCTGGATTTTGCTGCAACTCATGGTTTTTTGTGTGCAATTGCAGTTGGCCCGCAATTTGACAAATGGTTAGAAGAACTATTTGACAATAACCATAAAAAAGTTCCTGCAGACATTATTGCTCAGGTGAAAGCTTGGTTAGAATCACTGCGTCAAAACTTAGCCAATGAAGAAGGAATTTCATTTCCTTTTGAAGTGGAAGAAGCAGACGTAGAGTCAAGCCTAGGCGACTGGAGCGTTGGTTTTGTTGATGCAATGTTCTTAAATGAAGAAGCATGGTTCGCGCCTGAATTTGAAGAACAATTAGTTGATTTGACTTTGCCAATTATGGTGTTTAGCGGTATTGATGAAGAAGATCCTCAAATGGAAACCTTCCGCCGTAATGGTCAATTAATGGATGAGCTTGCAGAAGAGATTCCAGAGAACTTAAACGAATTGTATTTGATGTATCACACACCAAACTAATTCAAATAAGTTATAAAAAAAGCACCGAGTTTGGTGCTTTTTTTATATAAGTTTGTCGTTCAGCTTATTTTGGATTTACGTTGCTTTTGCTTTTGCTTTTGCTTTTGCTTTTGTTTTTGTTTTTGTAAACCTTTGACGGCATTATTTGCCATCCAGCCAAAACTCATGGCAAGAATTAAATAATGAATAAATAAGGTAAAGCCGACTGCAACACAGATGATCCAAAGTGGTAGTGCTGTGAATAAAGTGAAAATAGCAAGCGATTTAAATACTACAAGTATAATGATGATGGTGGTGATGAGACTGATTGCAATAGAGGTTGCAAGACACCCCCAGATGAGTTGTATTTTCTCTGCTGCTTCAGGCGCTCTTTGATGGTCTTGCACGAATTTATTGGCAGTTACAAAGCCTGCAGTCATGATGCAGGCAACAGATGTACCGTTAGGTAGGTTAAAGAAATAAATAATTACTGCCATGATGGCCATAGCGATTAAATAGGTTATAGCAAAATATATAATGTATTTTTTCATCAGTTTTAGGTTCGAATGTTATTGGTATAAGGCGTCACCACAGTAGGGTGTTAAGCATTTTTTTTGTGATGAATGAGTATAAGGGATTGTTTATTCATGTAGAAGTGACATTGAGCGATTTGATATATCACTCAATTGGCTGTGCATTTATTTTTGTTGTGATGCGGCTTTTTTACGTTGCTGGCGACGGTATAAAATCCATAAGATGATCATGATGGCGATCGCAATAATCACGTAGCCAACGCGACTGAAGATTTCATGCATGAGTGCTTGGTTTTCACCAAAGTAATAGCCAACACAGGCTAAAAAGGTGGTCCAAATAATGGTGCCTAAAGCGCTGTAAAGCATGAATTTCCAAAAAGGCATTCGGCTCATGCCTGCAGGAATGCTGATCAGTGAGCGTACAGCAGGGATCATGCGACCAAAAAATACAATACGATGACCATATTGCTCAAACCAAGCCAATGCTGTTTTAACATCTTCTGTTTTAATGAATAAATATTTTCCATATTTATCAACACAGCGAAAAATATGCTCGTTATTGAACTTATAGCCCACCCAGTAGAGTACAGCGGCTGCAATCAATGAACCAATACTTCCTGCAATAATGACCCCTGTGAGCAGAAGCTGGCCCTGCGATGCGGTATAACCCGCAGAAGGCATAATGATTTCTGAGGGAATGGGCGGGAAAACATTATCTAGAAACATGAGGAAGGCGATACCCAAATAACCGAGCTGTTGCATGATGGTTAATATCCATTCGGTTAAATTCATGGGCCTTCCAAAAGTAATAGGGGTAAATAAAAGGAAAATCTCATCTGAGTATGCAAGATATTGTTCTTGTTGTGTGTTACAAAATCATGAAATTTGTGTTTAAGGCAGACTTAGAGCATGTACTTGCCATTTAAGGAACAATAAAAAACCCTCCTGAGGAGGGTTTTTCAAGCTGTTAGTTCAATACAACTTAGAGGCGTTTACGTTTAGCCGCTAAAATTTGTGATTGACGCATACGGAAGCCTTCTTTTTGCTTATCGGTTGTTTTGTCGATGCAGTAGACACAAGATACACCATGCTCGTAGCTAGGAAGTTCAACTTCCGCAGGAACAAGTGGCCAACCACATGCGTGACATTTAATGTTTGCGCCTTCTTCCATGCCATGTGTTACTGCGGTACGGCCGTCAAATACGAAACATTCACCTTCCCACATGCTTTCGTCAGCTGGGGTTTCTTCTAGGTATTTAAGAATACCGCCTTTGAGGTGATAAACTTCATTGAAGCCTTCTTGAAGAAGCAATGATGTTGATTTTTCACAGCGAATACCGCCTGTACAGAACATCGCAATTTTTTTATCTTTGTGTTGTTCCAACTCTTTTTTTACGTAGTCTGGAAATTCACGGAAAGTTTCTGTTTGTGGGTCAATCGCGCCTTTAAACGTACCCGCTTTGTATTCATAGTCATTACGTGTATCAATTAAAATCACGTCATCACGCGCAATCAGCTCATTCCATTCTTTCGGGTCTAAGTAATGGCCTACTAGATCACGTGGTTTTACTTCTACACCTAAAGTGACAATTTCTTTTTTGAGTTTAATTTTCATTTTACGGAAAGGTTTTTCCGAACTGTGAGACTCTTTATATTCCATAGACGTAAAGCCTTCGTCTAAAAGAAATTGGTGTACAGCGTCAACTGCAACGCGGTCGCCCGCAACAGTGCCGTTAATACCTTCGTCTGCCACAATAAGAGTACCACACAAATTGATTGAGCCGACTAAGTTCAATAGGCGTTCTTTTAACGCAGCTGCGTCTTGAACTTCTTTAAATTGATATAGCGCGGCAACAACCCAACCTGTGGTCGCTTGCTGTTCTACAGGTGCAAGCTGTTCTACAGTAGCGTTCATGGAGTACTCCAAAATAGAAAAATAAAAAAACAGGAATTTCGAAAGGCACATATTTTAACGTGTATTGATGGAATATGCGAGTAAAACAGTACATGCAGATGACTTCTATTCATGTGCAACTGCGTGTATATTCGGGGCCTCACGTTGTGTTTTGTTTTAATAGCAACAGCAGAATTTTAGGAGTTTGTTTTGAGTAATGACCGTCGAATTGCTTCACTTACGCCATGTGCAGGGCGTTGTTCAACGGTATTTGGTGATGCAGTGTGTCGTGGCTGTCGCCGATTCAATCATGAAGTTATTCAGTGGAATACTTATAATCCAGTACAACAAACCGCTGTGTGGAAGCGCCTAGATGCACAGTTAGATCAAATTTTAGTGCCCATGCTGCCCTTTGCAGATCTTCGTCATGTTGAAGGTTTTGTTTTGTCTAAGCGTGTGCGTCTGCGTCCAGATGCGAGTAAAGGGCGTAAGTTGTACCATGCCTTAAAATTGTGTGAAAAAAACCGTCATTTTACCGATGATAGTGGACTTGGTATTCACTACAAACAAGTGCGCCCATTGTGGGAAGAATTCGAGCGTCGCGTGTTGGCACTTGCGACAGCCAGTTATGATTTTGCCTTTTTGCGAGCAGATGGCATTAGTCATCATTTACTGAAAGGATATGAAGAAGAGGACGAATAGTCCTCTTTTTATTTAATGAGGGAATATAAGCTGATCTTGGTATACAAATATGAACTACTCTGAATATTTTTTATATTGCGTGGCTGTGATTGTGATGATTGCAACGCCTGGCCCAGTCATGCTTTTGGTGGCAAGTGCTGGTTTAAAAGGTGGATATAAAAAAGCCCTACAAACGATTTTTGGCACGAATTTGGCCTCATTGGTTCTTATTGTATTTTCTGTATTGATTTTAAAAGGTGCGTTGAATATTAATGAGCAATGGCTCAATGCAATTAAGGTGCTGGGATGTATCTATATTGCTTATATTGGTCTACAGGTTTTAAAAGAAGCACGTGAAGCTCAGCCTGAGCAAAGTCAGGTGGCACTCCCAGATACGCA
Organism: Acinetobacter cumulans; assembly: GCF_003024525.3. Taxonomy (GTDB): domain Bacteria; phylum Pseudomonadota; class Gammaproteobacteria; order Pseudomonadales; family Moraxellaceae; genus Acinetobacter; species Acinetobacter cumulans. The sequence continues at coordinate 998,982 of NZ_CP035934.2, forward strand.
AGGTGGCTTTAAGCAAGGCTTGCTGGTGGGTATTTCTAATCCTAAAGATATTATTTTCTTTGCATCTTTCTTTCCGCAATTTACAGGTATTACAGCGGATTTAAATTTGAGCCTGAGTATTTTAACCATCAGTTGGATTATTCTAGATTTTGCTACGTTGTCTTTAGTTTATTTAGCTTTTAATCGTTTATCGCGCTCAGCAGTCTATCCAAAATTACTGGGAATCTGTGGCGCCGTACTGGTTGTGGTGGCTTTATACGGCATTTACAGTGCTTTATTTTGAAGGCTGAGCCATCAGTAAATAGATTAATTGAAAGATCAGCGCTTTTTGTTGGTTGCAGGTTTGGGCATTAAAACCATCGACCAATATTGTGCTGATGAGTCCTTCAAGCTGAAGATAAAACAAGGCACTTATTTTCTGCTGCTGAGGAAGGCAGGCAGTTTTGCTTTGAATTAAATCACGGATCCATTGTTTATGTGCCTGAGAAATGGCAAGTATATCTGTGTCTGCAGCATTTGATTCACCCACAGCTCGAACAAATAGACAGCCTTTGAAATGATCTGCTTGAAACCAGTGGATATGCCAGTCATAAATTTTTTCTAAAGCCTCTAGACCTTCAAACTCTTGAATGGCTGTCAGTAAGCTTTGCCTAAAGTGTTCATCTCGCGCTTGCAAAACGCTGTAAACCAGCTGGTGCTTATTTTTAAAATAGGTATACAGCGTAGTTTTAGAACAGCCTGATTCATCTCGAATCAGATCGACACCAACAGCACTAAAACTTTGCTGATTAAACAGCTGTTCTGCAGTATTTAAAATTTTCTGTGCTGATTTAGACATCGCGGTTTTACCTCATCTGAAATAGCATATTTACAAATAGTACAGATCTGTACTATTTTAATTATAGCGCGCGCTGTATCTAATATCAATCAAGAGGAAATCAGCATGAATATATTCGCGGGTAAAGAGAAACTAGCACCTCGACCATCAGGGCAGGCCTTGCTGCGTGGATTTTGTGGGGGAACGCTCAGTATCTTTATTTTGTTGCTGATTGGGCAGTATTCACATCATGCATGGATCATGGCACCTTTTGGTGCGAGCTGTGTACTGTTGTACGCAGCAGTACAGTCGCCATTGGCCCAGCCACGCAATCTTATTTTTGGTCATGTCATTTCTGCGACAATCGGTTTATTTTTTGCTTTATATCTTCCTATTAATATTTTCACAATTGCAATTGCGGTAGGCCTCGCTATTGTTGGTATGCAATATCTACGCTGTGTGCATCCGCCCGCGGGAGCGAATCCATTGGTTATTTTATTAACTGCGAGTAGAACCGCTTATGATTGGAGTTTTTTGCTTTTTCCAGTGCTTTCGGGCGCGGTGAGTTTGGTATTGGTTGCTTATGCTGTAAACAATATTGGCAAAGGAGCAGTGTGGCCTGAATATGGTTTAGGCTTGATGAAAAAGTAGGAAAATAAATTTTGATCTAAAGCTGATCTTGCATATCCATAAAAAATCCCAGCAGGAGAGTTCCAACTGGGATGCATTTTAAACTGCGTATGAATTATAGATTGTGTGCTTGACGATACTGTACCAGTTCTTCAATGTTAATGAGCGTGAGCTTGTGCTCATTCGCATAATCTAAGACTTGCTTGCCTGAGGCCATACTGCCATCTGGATTTGTGACCTCACAGAGTACTCCTGCGGGCTGAAGACCTGCTAAACGGGCAAGATCAATAGAGGCTTCAGTATGACCACGGCGGCTAAGTACGCCACCATCACGTGCACGTAAAGGAAATACATGTCCTGGGCGGTTTAAATCACTTGCTACAGCACCTGTTTTAATTGCCGCATGAATGGTGGTCGTGCGGTCTTGTGCAGAAACACCTGTAGTAACCCCTTGAGCAGCTTCAATTGTGACAGTGAATGCTGTTTTGAATTGGCTAGAGTTGTTTTGCACCATAGGTGGAAGTTCAAGGTGATCTGCGAGTGCATTGGTGAGCGTAAAGCATACAATTCCAGATCCATCACGTATCATACGTGCCATGGTTTCGACATTCAGTGTTTCTGCTGCAACGATAAGGTCGGCTTCATTTTCACGGTCAAAATCATCCATGACTAAAACAGGTTTGCCTTGACGAATATCTTCCAGTGCTTGTAAAACACGCTGTTCTGATGGGGGAAGGGCTTTAAAGAAAATTTCGGGTTGAATTAAATTAGACATTGAAACGCTCGCGTAAGTTTTAAGGTACGGTTGAACATTTCAGGACATGTGAAATAGTGTGGCGTTACGGCATAGCTTGAAAATAGTAAGCTATTAAAATGTGACGTCGTCTTCTTTCATCCGGACTATACCGTCGGCTTTGGAATCTCACCAAATCTGCCATCTCATGCAATGAGATCGGCTCGTGGGCTATGGGGGATTAATATCCAACCAATTACCACCGGTGGGGAATTACACCCCGCCCTGAAGCGATGTCATTTGATTATAAGCCGATTGCGCATAAAGGCCAGCTTTTCTATATGACTAGTCAAGCTATACATATTCAAAATATGGGAAAGTCTTTTGTGAAGCTAGGTTTATAGTGCTTTATCACTGGTATTATTGGGTGTGTCGCTTTAAGCTTTAGCATTAAAATATAGCGTGCTATGCACGTTATTTACGTATGATAAAAATAAAAATGTATATGTAGCACTGAGCTTTTACGGGCCCAAAGATAAAGAAGAAAAGGGTTAAAACAGAAATTATGGAAAATTTACTGAATCGGCAGAGTTTTCAGCATCATTTAGCTGCAATTGGTTTTGGCTTATTGGGCGTGAGCATCCTGTACTTAATTGCAGCCAATTGGTGGATGCTACCTCAGATTATACAACTGGCTTTACCACAAGTATTACTGTTGATTATTGCTGTACTGAGTGTGTATTTTTCTCGTGCGTCTGAAGCGGTGATACAAACGTTACACGCTTTGTGTGGGTTAATGCTCGGTTTGTCTCTTGCAGTGATTGGGCAGGTGTATCAAACAGGAGCAAACAGTTATTTGTTATTTCTGTTGTGGTCTATTTTGTTGCTTCCTTGGTTGTATCGGCAGAATGCAGGGATTTTTATTTTATTGGGTTTGACTGGTTTTTTAGCACTTTACTTGGCCTCGGTACAGTTGGGTTTTCATGATTGGCAGAGTATTGTGCTATTGCAAATTTGGTGGTGTAGCATGTGGTTGCTGGCTTATTGGCAATATCATGCTTTAGAAAAATATACTTTGCTTTGGATTGTGGTCTTATCTGTAGTGAGCATGGTTGGCTTTTTCTATGCAGACCACCTAAGTGCTGCCGTTTTATTGATCAGTGCTTTTGTGCCACTTTCTTTGCTGGCTTGGCAAAGCTACCGCAAGCAAGATACCTTGGCTGTGAGCTTGCTCAGTGCAGGCATAGGTATCAATATTTTAATGTGGGTAGCGTATGGGCTGATTGATCAATTAAATTTAGGTACCTTCGGGTTTTTAATTTTGGTCATTTTGAGTCTTGGAATTTTTTATTTAATTACACGATTTATATTGCAGGTCTTACCAAAATCTTATGTGAGTACTATTCCCTTGGGGATTGGCGCATGGTTAGCAGGCATATTTCTCTCGGCCTTTATTTTTGGCATGGTGCGCTCCGCATGGGGTGCATTGCTGTGTGGCGCTATTGCGTATGTGGTAGTAGTTTTTCAATTCAGAAAGGGAGAGCAAATCGGCCATCATTTTAAAAATCAATTACTGTATTGCTTACTGATTTTTTCACAAGTTGGCATGTATGGTGGGGTACTTGGGCTGACAAAAAATCCTGTGTGGGCAATGCTAGTAATGCCTCCATTGATTCTGGTTAGTTATGTATTATGTCTACGCGCTTGGTTGCTGTGGTTACAGTTGATTTCTTTTTATTCGATGTTATTGCTGTGTTTGAACTTCGCAGTTTATGAATGGCAGATGGGGCAGGAGCTGTTTAGTTGGCTTTGGTATGCCTTGCATTATGTTGTATATAGTTTGGTCGTGGTTGGTTTATTTGTTTTAGATCAAAAATATCAGCGTAGTTTATTGTTTTGGGGTTTAGCAATTTTATTAATTGGCCCAGCATCACTCATGATGGGGCGTGACTTGTTTGCCCCATCAGGCAGTTTAATTACTGTTGAGTGGTGGGCTAAGCTGATCTTTGTAAGTCTATGGTGGCTTGCATTTGCCTATATATATCAACACTTTTGTTCGCAACGATTTACGATTTTTCAGTGGGCGCTGTGGGGGATATTTTCCATAGTTTTATTGGCTTTAGGGTATTTTGAAATTTTTCTGTGCATGTTGATGCTGGCATGGGCGTTGGAGCGCAAAGATCGGCTGATCTATGCATGCAGTATTGTCGTACTATGTCTATTGCTTACTCATTTATATTATTTCTTAGGGCTGAGCTTTTTGGTGAAAAGTCTGAGCATTTTTATTTCTGGTCTCGCTGTATTGTTATTGGCTTATTTGGTGCGCCGTAATCAGTTGCCAAATACTCAGCAGGAGCAGATATGAAAAAAATAATTCCGATCTTGTTGACCATCTTAAGTCTGATTTTATTTGAAACCTTAATTGCAAAGAATGAGCAACATTTAGCAACAGGTCAAAGCATTTATGTTTCTTTGGCACCAGCTGACCCGCGTGCATTGCTTCAAGGGGATTATATGGCGCTCCGTTATAACTTAAATTTTGTGGGTGCTATAGTGCAAGCCCCCTGGGGTGCATTGCCTTTGGCTTATGTGCTGGTTGACTCACAAGGGCGTGTTTTAAAAACCAGCTTTAAACAAGATATATTGCTGGGGCAGGGCCGTGTTTATCCTTTACAGCTCAAAATAGGGCATGGTGAGCGCCCATTTCCAGCATCAGACAGCTACTTTTTTGCAGAGGGTTTAGCAGGTTGTTATGAACAAGCACGGTTCGCCTTATTTAAAGTGTCGGCTGAGGGTAAACCATTACTGGCGGATTTGGTGAATGAGCAATTGCAACCACTGCATTGTGAAGCACAACAAAAATGGCAAGAGGGTACTGAAAAACCAGTGAGTTAAATAAAATTAATGGTTTTTTTTGAGTCGTTGTGAGCAAGCGTGATGCAATTAATTATGAGTGTTTAGGTATAAAAAAACCCGCAGTTTACGGGTTTTTTAAAATCTTGGACTTTTAAGCCACTTGAACTGGAATACAGTTAGCTGTGTGGTTTACAGTATTGTTTGGGTTTGCATATACCAAACGAGGTTTATGAGCATTTGCTTCAGCTTCAGTGAAATCACCAAATGTTGCAATAATCATTAGGTCGCCAACGTCAGCTTGAAGTGCTGCACCACCATTGACAGAAATGATGCCTGAACCTTCTTCGCCACGAATTGCATACGTTGTAAAACGCTTACCATTAGTCACGTTCCACATGTGAATTTCTTCATATTCGCGGATACCGGCTAAATCCAAAAGAATGCCATCGATCGCACAAGAACCTTCATAATGTAATTCTGCTTGTGTTACGACACAACGGTGGATTTTTGCTTTTAATAAACGAGATAGCATGGCTAGCGTCTCCTTAGTGGACCTAAGATTTTGATCTTATGGTTAAATCAGTTTTCTACTTACAGATTACGTTCAGCAAGCAAGCGCATTTTGCTCTGAAATGAGCAACATGGCAAGAAACATTGTTCAACAATTTATGGATTGATCAGTTCTATTTGTAAGCATTGATTTGGTTCATGGCTTGTTGTATGTCTCCGTTTATCAGTAGTTTGCTACGTGATAAAGCATGAGCAATAGCATCATCCATTAAACCTTGTTCACTGCTAGGGGCTTTACCCAATACATGTCCAGATACACGGTCTTTAGAACCTGGGTGACCAATACCAATGCGTAAGCGATGGAAATTAGGACCTGTATGCGGAACGATATCACGTAAACCATTATGACCACCGTGACCACCACCTGTTTTAAGGCGAATGACACCTGGATTCATGTCCAGTTCATCGTGTGCAATGAGCATTGCTTCAGGAGCAATTTGATAGAATTTTGCGAAGGGAACAACACTTTTACCAGAAAGGTTCATAAAGGTTGTAGGTAATAACAGACGAACGTCCTGACCTTCAATATTACCGCGACCACTAATTCCGTGAAATTTTGGGTCTGCTTTGAGCGAGATACCATAAGCTTCGGCTAAACGTTCTACGAACCAAAAGCCAGCATTATGGCGGGTTTGGGCATACTCAGAACCTGGGTTACCCAAACCTACAATCAGTGAAATATTTGACACTAATTTACACCATTAACACTTATGCGCGTTTGAAGTCAGCGTGCATAGGAGTGTTTTTAGACGGGTGACGTTGTAAAGCTTGGATTTTAACGCTTTCAACTTTACCGTCGATGTTGATTTCTACAGTTTCTTCAAAGAAAGCTTTGTTTTCTAAAGCTTTAACAAGCTCACGAAGCTCTAAAGTTACTGCTACAGGAGCTGCTTCGCCACCGTAGATGATTGCTGGAACTTTAGCTTGAAGACGAAGGCGGCGGCTCGAACCTTTCCCTTGTACTGCTTCTTCACGTGCTACTGCATTTAATACGAAGTTTGCCATGATAGACATCCTTAATTTAAGTTTAATTGACTAGACCTTCGACCAGTCTAGTGAGTAAAAGCCCCGCCAAAAGGCAGGGCTTCGGAATTCAGCGCTATATTATAGATAAGAATCAAACATTGCGCTAATAGATTCTTCGTTGTTAATACGACGAATCGTTTCAGCAACCATACTTGCTACTGAAACTTGACGAATCTTGCCAAGAGCTAAAGCTTCTTCTGAAAGAGGAATTGTGTCAGTAACAACAAGTTCATCAATAACAGAGTTCTTTAAGTTCTCAATTGCTTTACCAGACAATACTGGGTGAGTTGCGTATGCAACAACTTTACGCGCACCAAAAGTTTTTAATGCGTCAGCTGCTTTACACAAAGTACCCGCTGTATCTACCATGTCATCAACAATGACACAGTCACGGCCTTTTACATCACCAATCAAATGCATCACTTGTGATTCATTTGCTTTTTGGCGACGTTTATCGATGATTGCAAGATCGATATCACCCATTTGTTTAGCAACAGCACGCGCACGTACTACACCACCAACGTCAGGAGATACAACCATAAGGTTGTCATGTGACTGTTGACGAAGATCAGCTAAAAGAGCAGGTGTACCGTAGATGTTGTCTACAGGAATATCGAAGAAACCTTGGATTTGGTCTGCGTGAAGATCGATCATCACAACACGGTCAATACCTACAGTAGTGAGCATATCTGCTACAACTTTAGCAGTAATAGGCACACGGCTTGAACGAGGACGACGGTCTTGACGAGCATAACCAAAGTAAGGGATTACAGCAGTGATACGGCCAGCGCTCGCACGGCGTAAAGCGTCTGCCATAACCAAGACTTCCATAAGGTTGTCATTTGTTGGGGCACACGTAGGCTGTACGATAAATACGTCTTTACCACGAACATTCTCAGTGATTTCTACAGCAATTTCACCATCAGAAAAGGTAGAAACGGCAGCAGCACCTAGAGGAATATGTAAATGGCTTACGACTTTTTGAGCGAATTGTGGATGCGCAGTTCCACTAAAAACGACAAGATTGGGCATGAAGCACCCTTGGCGGTTGATATATAGGGAAAATAGATGGCAGGGGTAGCTGGATTCGAACCAACGGATGCCGAGATCAAAACCCGGTGCCTTACCACTTGGCGATACCCCTAATGCGGCAGAACTTTAATATTTTTACAGCTTTTTGTCAAGATTATTTAACATCGAAGCTACAAAAGAATGTTCTGTCTTTTTTGAGAAAATGGCAGGGGTAGCTGGATTCGAACCAACGGATGCCGAGATCAAAACCCGGTGCCTTACCACTTGGCGATACCCCTAATTTGATGACTGTAAGATGGCAGGGGTAGCTGGATTCGAACCAACGGATGCCGAGATCAAAACCCGGTGCCTTACCACTTGGCGATACCCCTAATACAGTACATCTACAGGTGAATTAAATGGCAGGGGTAGCTGGATTCGAACCAACGGATGCCGAGATCAAAACCCGGTGCCTTACCACTTGGCGATACCCCTAACACACCTTGAATTTGCGTAATGGCGATTCTTGTAAACTATTGACCAAGTAAGCTTTACATGGTGAATTTTCAAGAATGTCATTTACATTCAAATTTTCGGTTAACTCAATAAACACACAAGCACCTGTACCTGTAAGTTTTGCAGTACCGAACTGATCTAAGTATTGCATTGCTTCATCTACTTCTGGATATAAACTTCTTGCCAGTGGCTCAAAGTTATTGCCGAAACTCGATGGCGTTAACTGATAGGCGCAAAATTTAGAGGGCTTTGAGTTTCTTGTCAACGTTTTTTGTGAAAAAAGTAGTTGAGTGCTGATAAAACAGTCAGGTTTGAGCACAATGAACTTTTTTTGAGCTAAATCTATGAATGTTAAGTGTTCACCGATGCCTTCAGCCCATGCATTTTGACCGTGTACAAAGATTGGAACGTCTGCACCCAATTGAACGCCGAGTGCTGCGAGTTGTTCAATTGTTAGCCCGCACTGCCAGAGTTGATTCAAAATAAGCAGTGTAGTGGCCGCATTAGATGACCCACCGCCCAGACCTGCACCCATTGGAATATGCTTTTCGATGCTTATTTTTAAGCCAGTCGGTGTTTTTGCATACGGTTTTAGGATTTGTGCGGCTTTGTAAATCAAGTTTTGTTCTAATTCAACCGAACCAATGCCATCAATTTCGATGTTCTCTGAATTTGTTTGTTTAAAATCTATCCAGTCGTATAAATCGATTAGCTGAAAAATGCTCTGCAATTCGTGGTAACCATTTTCACGGCGCCCCGTAATGTGCAAAAACAAATTTAATTTGGCTGGGGACGGAACTCGAATTACATTCACGATCGTTTTTTCCTAAAGCTTTGTGCTTATAAATGCATCATATATAGGCTGGCATTATAGTCGAATATTGTTTTGTGTTGATTGCAATTTGAAATTGTGAGGGATGTGCTTAGTTTGAAAAAAAATAAGTGATGGAATTTTGCTCGAAAGAAATGGGCATGAGTTGTTTAGTACTTTGCTTGTTTGTGCTTGTTTTAGGTTGAGCAAATTAAAAAAAGCTCATGATGTATTCATTTGCTGTTTTATTATCAAAATAAAAGATTAGCCACTGGTTATAGCCAAGCACTTGTTGATTGGGCTTGGCTATACCTTAACTCTGGTGTTTAACGATTTTGAATTACCATGGTAATGCGGTTTTCTTTACCCGATTCGAGGGCTTGTTTCAAAATCAATTTATTTGGCAAGGTTGCATGTTCTGCATAGCTTAAGTCAACATTCCAGTCATCTTCAATAATTTGAGTTATGCGTTGCTGTTCATCTTTGTTTAGTTGGGCAGATGCTGTCGCGGGTTTTGCTTGTACCCATTTGATTAAATGTGTAATAGGTGCATGCCATCCTGTTGCGCGTTCGAGTAGCTCTTCGGGGCTATCTGCGTGGATTTCACCAGTTTTAGCACTGTTAAGCGTTACTTGGCCTGTGTGGCCTGTAATTTGCGTTTTACCCACGCCTAAGATGCCACTTAGCTCGATATCAAATTTATCTTGTTGCTGTTGCCACGTAAAAAATGCACTACCAGATTGTTGTGGTGTACGTACACCAATTTTTCCTTGTAGGGCAAACTGATCTTTAGCTACGTTTTGCGTTTGGGTTTCTTCAGGCGCGGTTGGTTGGATAGCTTGTGGGGGAAGCTGTGGTTTACTAAATTGTTGGCAACCTGTCAAAGCCAAAGTACTGCATGCAAAAAAGGGAAGGGTGTATTTGGACAGTTGGCGCATCATGCGGGTTTAACTCTTTTTAATATATTGAGGTAACAATAGCGAATTTAATTGATCTAATTGCGGATCATTTGGGTATTTTTGTTGCAGTTGCTGTAACACTTGGTTGAATTTATTCATATCACCTTGCATAAAAATAGCACGAGCATAGCGTGTGCCAATATTGACGCTATGGCTTAAGTTGTAAGCTTTTTCGAGCACTTGTGCAGAGGTGATAAAGTCATTTTGTAAAAAGCAAATATAGCCCAATGTATCTAAAATAGATGCTTGTTCTGGTGCATATTCCAGCGCATGTTCGACATAACTACGCGCTTCATCTAAGCGTCTATTTTGCATTGCCAAGGTGTAGGCATAAGCATTGAGATAGGTTGGGCTATTGGGTTCTAATCTGAGTAGTTTTTTGAGTAAGTTGTCGAGTTTTTCCCGATCTTGAAAAGGATCAAGCATCAGCACTTCGGCATAAATCAGCTCTGGATCATCAGGCAAGTTTTTAACGGCTTCATCTAATAAGCGCACAGCTGCTTTTTTATTGTTCATTCGCTTTAAAATATCAGCCTGAGCAAGATATAAAAAGCTGGCATGCTGGGGGTAGTTCACACGCTCTTGGGTTAAAAATCGTAGTGCATCGTTAAGTTTGTCTTGTTCAGCAAATATATGAATCATATTGCGACGTGAAACCGTATATAAACTGCCGTCTACTAAGCGATAGTAGGCTTTAGCAGTTTCAAAGTGTTGTTTTCGCTCAGCATTGACTGCAAGATAATAGTAGGCTTCATTTTGATATTGTGCTGAATAACGTAGTTCGACCAAATATTTTTCGGCCTGTTCATAATGCTCTAAATCAATACTGGTTAAGCCTGCAATAAAAAGTGCCTCATCGGTTTTTGGCCATTTCTTGAGTAAATCTTCTAGTTTGCTCAGGGCTAATTCTGATCGATTGATATTGATTAAATACTTTGCTTCCGCAAGGCGAATATCGATATTGTTGCGATGCTTATGACTGGCTTTAGCATACCAATTGACGGTGTCATCCACATTGCCTAAGGCATTTAAAATATTGGCTTTTAATAAAATATAACTGGTGACTTTAGGGCGCTTATTGAGTGCAAGATTAATAGTGCTGAGGGCATTCTCTAGCTGGTTGTTTTGAGCTTCTAAGCCTGCAATAAGTACCAAAATAGATGGGTTGGAACTCTCTTTGCTTGCCCTTAATGCGCGAATTAAAAAGTCACGATCTTCCTCAGACTCAGGAGAAATTCCAGTTAAAATTTGAGCTAAATCAGCATTTGGATCAATATTTAATATCTTATTTAAGGTATCTGCAGCCAAATCATATTCATGTGTTTTGAGGGCAATATGCGCCAAGTAGAACATGGCTGGCACATCTTCAGGTTCTTGTACCACCCAAAATGTTGCGATGTCTAAAGCCGCACGTAGATCATTTTGTTCAATTGCAATATTTAATGCGCGTTGTTTAACCGTTGTTGAATTGCTTTTTATGGCCAAAACAGTGTAATTATGAACTGCGGTAGGAATATCGTCATAAGCCAGTGCAAACTCAGCAATCATGCTTTGCTTGAGTGCATCATAATTTGAATTTGCATGGTAAAATTCTCCAGATGCTCGAATTTGAGCACTAGAAGCCATGCTACCAAGTAACAAGAATGTGGTAGAATACTGCTTTATTGTCACGCCGCTAATTCGGTTATTTGTTTGACGCAATTTTTCTTGATCCAAGTAATGCTTTTTATGACACCGATGTTGCACAATAGCATAAATTTAGCGAAATGATGACCTGATATGTCTTTCTTTGCATTAGGTGTCAATCATCAAACCGCCTCTGTAGAGCTACGCGAACAGATTGCATTTAACCCAGAAAAGTTAAGTGCTTTACTCGCGGAGCAGAGTCAGTGTGCCGATTTAAACGACATGGTTGTGGTCTCGACTTGTAATCGGACTGAAGTCTATGCGATGTCTGAAAATGCAGACATGGTGATGAATTGGCTCGCACAATCAAATGGTTTAGATGTTCGGCAGTTAAGCAATCATGTTTATCGCTATGAAAATGCCAATGCGGTAACACATCTGATGCGTGTGGCAAGTGGTCTTGATTCATTGATGTTGGGCGAGCCACAAATTTTGGGTCAAGTCAAAACAGCATTGTCTTTGGCCAAAGATGCTTCTACCGTTTCACCAAATTTAAACCGTATCTTTGAATATGCCTTTTATGCAGCCAAGCGTGTACGCTCGGAAACTGCTGTAGGTAGTCATGCTGTATCAATGGGATATGCTGTAGCGCAACTGGCGTTGCAGGTGTTTAGTAAGCCTGAACAGCTGACCGTCATGGTGGTGGCTGCTGGCGAAATGAATAGCTTAGTGGCAAAGCATTTGGCTGAAATGGGTGTGGGTAAAATCATTATCTGTAACCGCACTCGCAGTCGTGCCGAAGCATTAGCACAAGAAATCGCACATCGTGTTGATGTAGAAATTATCGAATTTTCTCAGTTAGCAGAAAATCTGCACCGTGCAGATGTGATTTCGAGCTGTACGGGGAGTTTGCATCAGGTCATTCATTTTGCAGATGTAAAAGCAGCACTCAAAAAGCGCCGTTATAAGCAGATGTTATTGGTTGATTTAGCTGTACCACGTGATATTGAACCTAAAGTTGAAACACTAGATGGCGTGTATTTGTACGGTGTAGATGACTTACAGTCTGTAATCGATGAAAACCTTGCACAGCGTCGCCAAGCTGCAGTAGAAGCAGAGGTGATGGTCAATCAATTGGCCACAGAATTAATTACACAGCAAAAAGTGAATCTTGCGGGTGAGACAATTCATGCTTATCGTCAGCAGGGGCAAGAGTTGGGTCAAGCAGAGCTGAGCTTGGCATTGGCACGTTTGCAAAAAGGTGAAGATGCGAGCAAGGTGGTAGAAGAGCTAACGCATCGACTTACTCAAAAGCTACTCCATCCGACATCTGTATTATTGCGTCATGCAGCAGCATCAGAAGATCCAGCATATTTTGAAATGCTTCAGCAAGATTTAATTGAAACAGCAGAAAAGCGTCGTAAACCTAAAAAGTAAATACATGAAAAGGTTGCTTAAAGTTTGTGCTGTATTTTAAGTCAAAAAGAAAATGAAGATCGCTTATTCGTCTATGAGGGTAAGCGATCTTTTTTTATCAATATCATAAATGCGCTGTTTTAAATTTCTCATCTCAGACAAACTGGCAAATTTTTTCGATTTTAATTTTTGCTGTAGGAATTGATATTGCAGTTTGGTCGAAAAGTCGGCTGCAAGTTTATCAGCCTGTTCGGGTGAAGAGGTATAGTCGTCTACATTGGCCTGAGGTAGAATCTGGGCTAATTCATGATGGTAATTAGCACAAGCGCCCATCACATAATAACTCGACAATTCTGGATCATCAGGTAAGTCATCAAAAATGATGTTTAAGACATTTAAGATTTTAAATAACAGTTGATCTTGTGGAACCAACGCACGTAAAGGTTCAAAGTGAATATATAAGTAAGGATGATTCATTAAAATTGCGATGACATATTCTTCAGCATCAATTTTAGTACTGAAGCTGAGGGAAGCATCTGTGTTGACTTGAGGTTGCCAACGTTTATTAAAACCAAGCTTTTCTCGGAAATACTGCTGTAATAAGTAGCGATATGACCCCGCTTTTGGTAAAAGCTCAGTTAAGTTGCGTAGTTCACCCATCACCTGACTTTTGCCTTCAGGTGAAGCAATATCTTGTTCACGTGTCAGTTGTGCAAATACAAATTCGGACAGAAGCGGAGAGGTGTCTAATAAACGACGGAAGTTTTCAATTCCTTCACGACGGATTAATGAGTCTGGGTCGTGATCATTTGGTAGTACAAAGAATTTTAATTCACGACCATCATTGAGTAAGGGTAGGGCAATTTCCAGTGTGCGACGGGCTGCTTTTTGGCCTGCAGCATCACCATCAAAGGCCAAAGTAATACGGTTATTCTTTTTATCATTTTGATTAAAAAGAATATTGAGATGTTCTGTATTGCTGGCTGTTCCTAAAGTCGCTACAGCACCAGCAACACCATATTGCTGCAAGGCGATCACGTCCATATAGCCTTCGACCATAAGCCAGTCATGGGCTTTTTGCTTACGTCCTTCATATAGGCCGTACAGCAATTGGTTTTTATGGAAAACTTCGGAATCAGGGGAGTTGATATATTTGGGTTTAATTTCGTCGTTAAGTGCACGACCACCAAAGCCAACAACCCGACCTTTTACATCTCGAATTGGGAAAATCACACGGTCGCGTAATAAGTTAAAGCTACGGCCATTATCATTGGTACGAATAAGTCCCAGTAACTTAATGCCTTCAATATCTTGCGGAAATGCTTTTTCTAAATGTTGCCAATCTTCGGGTGCATAGCCCAAACGCCAATAAGCAATGGTGTCGCTTGTTAGGCCACGTTGTTTAAAATATTGCTGTGCTGTTTGGCTTTGAGGTAATTTTTGTTCATAAAATTGCGCAATATTTTCCAACAAATCATACAAATTACCATCTTGAGTGACTTCTTCAGGCACATTGAATTGATCAAAGCCTACGAATGGGTCTTGAAAAGCAGATTCGTCAAATACTTGAAATTCAGCAAATGGGTCATGTTCTAAATTGGGGGTAAATGCGTCATTGCTGGTTTGTGCTTTAGTTGGATTGTCTTTATTTGGCGCAACTGTAGCTGCAGTGACTTTGGGTTTGGCTGCTTCGCGTTTGTATTTAAGTTTATTGGCGTCGCGGTTATCTTTAGGTAACTCAATTCCTGTCTGACTCGACAAATCCTTCATGACATCCACAAAATTGCGACTGCCAATATCCATTAAAAAGCGAATGGCATTCCCGTTGGCTTGGCAACCAAAACAGTGAAAATATTGTTTATCGCGATAAACATGAAAAGAAGGTGATTTTTCTTGATGGAAAGGGCAACAGCCTGAATAGGTACGGCCAGTCTTTTTCAATTTCACGAATTGACCAATCACATCGACAATGTCGGTGCGATCTAAAATTTGATCAATTGTATGTTGAGGGATAGCCATGCCGTTGCCGATTTAATCTAGAAATTTAATGTGAAACAAATAAGAAATTGTTTTTACAGCACAAATATTGAGTGATTCAATAAGCGTAGCTGTAGGATAAAAGGTTTAAGTCTATCTTTTATACAATTGTTGAGCTGTTGAGCACAAGCCCAAAACTAAAATATAAAAGGGCAAGTATGATAACTTGCCCTATGAAAAATTGCACCCAGAATAGCGGTGGAATTACTCAGCTGGTTTCTCAATGGTCGTCGTTTCAGTTTTTGGACGGTCCAGTAGGCCGAAACTCAAACGATTTGTGAGGCTACGGTCGTCATTGTCAGCAGAAGACTGGGTCTTGCTGTCTTGCTCAGAGTGCGTACGACCTTCTTTACCAAAAATACCAAGGGTGGCACGGTTGATTAAACTGCCGTCACTACGTGCTGCACGCATATTCACTGTGCCATCTGCTTTTACAAGCTCAGGATAGTTTTGTTTTAAAACGTTAATATATTGTTGAGCAGTGGCTTTATCACCAAGTTTTTCATAACCGTATGCTGTGGTTGCCAGTGCTTCTGGAATTTGTGGGGTTTGAGGATAGTGTTCAATGACCCAAAGTGAACGTTCAATAGCGGCCAAATAAGCTTTACGCTTAATATTGAAACGTGCCGCATTCATTTCACTTTCAGCCAATTCTTGGCCAATAAATTTCATGCGCTGTGCTGCATCTACCGCATATTCGCTAGATGGATAGCGACGAATAAAGTCGACAAAGTTTTGATATGCAAGTTTTAAATAGCTCACATCACGATGTGCTTGCTTTAAAGAAGTGTAACGAAGTAGGCCATCATAGTTTTGTTCCATGTTTGAAACGCCACGAACATAATAAGCATAATCTACTTTCGGGTGTTGTGGGTTTAGGCGAATAAAGCGGTCTGCTAAAGCCACTGCACCTTCATAATCTTTTTGCTGGAATTTCACATACAACAATTCAAGCTGCGCTTGTGTTGCATAATTACCTGTTGGGTAATACGTTTCTAAAGCTTCTAGGTGTTTTGCGGCATCTGTATATTGATGACGATCTAACGCTTTTTGTGCTTTTTCAATATAAACTTGCTCACTAGAGAGTGGGCCAGTATCTACAACTTCTTTTTTGGGATTGCTGCTGCAGCCTACCATTGCCGATGCAATGCCAATTGTTAGAGCAAGCATTGTCATTTTATAATGTGGTAGTGACATAAAAATTCCTCTGTTATTACGGGCAATGAGCTACAATTGCACTATTAAACCACTTTTGTCTGAATGAGCAAATGAGTCAAGCACAATCTTCCAATTCTACTTTCCCTGAAACTGATTTCAATTTACTTGAAGATTCTGAGGATGCAGATAACCATACTTCAGACTCAACTGCAACACGTTTATCGTTGCAATTTCAATTGGATGAAAGCTATCTGGGACAGCGTATAGATCAAGTTGCAGCAGCAGTTTGGTCAGACTTTTCACGTGAGAAGCTAAAACAATGGATTAAAGACGGCAGTTTGCTGGTCGATGGCGTAGTCGTAAAGCCAAAATTTAAATGTGAAGGTGTTGAATTATTAAGCCTTGATGTTGAATTAGAGCCTCAAACACGCAGTTTGCCTGAAAATATTCCATTGGATATTGTTTATGAAGATGATGATATTATTGTCATTAATAAACCCGTAGGTATGGTTGTACACCCAGGTGCCGGTAACATTACAGGTACTTTGGTGAATGCCTTGCTGTATCACTATCCAAAATCTGTTGAACTTGCACGTGCAGGTTTGGTACATCGTATCGATAAAGATACTTCGGGCTTATTGGTTGTTGCAAAAAATCTTGAAGCTCAGTTCGCTTTAAGCCGTCAACTTGAGAAAAAATCGGTTTACCGTATTTACGATTTAGTTGTATATGGCAACATTATTGCGGGTGGCACAGTAGATCAACCGATTAAGCGTCATCCAGTTGACCGTGTAAAAATGGCCGTGTTGCCAGGCGGTAAAGATGCGGTTACACATTACAACGTCAAAGAACGTTTCCAACATTTTACACGTGTACAAGCTCGCTTAGAAACAGGTCGTACGCACCAAATTCGTGTGCACTTTACTTATATTGGTCATGGCTTGGTGGGCGATCAAGTATATGTGCCACGTGTGCGTTTACCTGCAGGTGCTTCTGAGTTATTAGAAGACACTTTACGTGGTTTTAGACGTCAAGCACTTCATGCAGCTAAACTCGGTCTAGTGCATCCACGTACACGTGAAGACATGATGTTTGAAGCACCTTGGCCTGAAGACTTTACACAATTGGTTGAAGTCTTACGCACAGAAAATAAAGCGTACTAATTTCAATATGAAATTAAGCCCATATAAAGTCAATCTAAGTTGCCTGAGTATGGGCTTTTTTCGTTATGATGGGTTTAATGTTGTAAATGAAAGGGAATGGACATGCAGTTTGTTGAAGGCTTGCCAAAAGGGATCTATGTTGGTCAGACCCGTGTACACCACGCGCAGACCTTGGCAACTAGCAATGAAGCACTCAGTGGATTTAATTTAGCATTACATGTTCAGGATGATGCACAGCGTGTGCAACACCACCGTATGGCCTTGCTTAATGACTTTGCTGTTTATGGCGTAAATAAAGTCACATGGATGACGCAAACCCACAGCACGATGTGTCATACCATTAATGAACAAATTCCTTTTGAAGCATTAGAGGGAGATGGCTTGGTCACTCAGCGTCAAGGCCATGCGCTGATGATGATGACAGCAGATTGTTTACCTGTGGTTTTGGGCAATGCAATGGGCACTGAAGTTGCAAATTTGCATGCAGGTTGGCGCGGTTTGGCAGGCGGTATTATTGAAAACACCATTGCAGAAATGCAAACAGCGCCAACATGGGCGTGGTTAGGTGCGGCCATTAGCCAAGCGTGTTTTGAAATTGGTGCAGAAGTAAAACATGCATTTTGCTCAAAATATCCTGCCTTAGAAGATGCCTTTAAAACAGGTGAAAAAGCCGATAAATATTATGCAGACCTATATGCTATTGCGCGTTACATTTTAGCCCAACATGGGGTACAGACCATTTTAGGTGGCGATCAATGCTCATACAGCCAAGCAAACGAGTATTTTTCATATCGCCGTCATGCCGAAACAGGGCGCATGGCAACATTCGTGTTTATGGCTTGAAAATGTTAAACTTGAGTGAATCTATCAGCTTTTAATTGTTATGTCTTTGTCTGATCAATCTCTCGCTATTGTTTATCACAGTCCATACGGGCATACCGCTAAAGTTGCTGATTTTATTGCACAAGGGGCTCGAAAAGTCGGGGTTCAAGTTCATTTAATGGATATTGAACATTTAGATTGGGAAGCACTAGATGCAGCTCAAGCGATTGTATTTGGTTGCCCAACTTATATGGGTAATCTTACCTCGGGCTTAAAGCTATTTATGGAGCAGTCTTCTAAGCGTTGGCTCGCGCGTTCATGGCAAGGCAAATTAGCTGCGGGTTTTACCAATGGTGGTGGATTGAGTGGTGATAAGTTGGCTGTCTTACAGCAAATTAACTTATTTGCCATGCAACATGGCATGTTGTGGTCAGGTTTACCGATGATGCCTACAGGCCGTGGCACTCAAGATTTGAATCGTATGTCGAGCTTTTTAGGATTAATGACACAATCTGACAATGCACCTGTAGAAGTAACACCACCTTCAGGAGATTTGCAAACTGCACTTTGGTTTGGTGAGTATTTGGGATTATTGTTAAGTCGCCTTAAATAATAATGTGTTGTTGGAATTAATTGTTAATATATATTTCAACTATAAATGAATGAAAAGCCAAAAGAAATTGCTTACTTTTGGCTTTTTTTTGCCTTGAAATTGGCATTTTATAGGGTTTTAGTGTGAATTTAGTCACATAATGATATACAAATTTGAGATATTTCTTGTTCTAATCTTCTCATAAAACCGCCGAGGACGGCGCGATTAAAAAAGAAAAGAAGGATGAGCTAAAATGAAAAGAACAGAACTTGTCGTTGCGCTTACGCTCTGTTTTGCAAATAGCGTATATGCAGCAGATGGGCTAAATCTCTTGGACGATCAGGAGCTCTCCAAAGTCAATGGTCAAGCTTTACTGAGCATGACCGTAACCGATCCAGAATTTACCAATGTGCAAATGAAAGCAGAAAATATTGGCTTTTATAAGCTTGGTATGGATGCTGTCATGGATTTAAACATTAATGTGAAGAGCTTAAAACTCGGCTGTGGCGGTGTAAATGGTGCAGGTGGCTGTGATATCGATATTGATAATTTAAGCCTGAGCGGGCAAAGCAATACTGCAGATGGACGAGCATCATCTTCTGCTCAACTCACCAATCCATTTATTGAGTTTGCAGTGAAAAACCCTAAAAGTGCAGCTGCACGTGAAATTGTAGGTTTCCGTTTGAGTGCAGATAAAGTTGTGGGCTCGCTCACTACGGGGACTGAAAATAGTTCTAAACCTAATGGGATTAATAGTTTATCTGGTTATATGAAAGTACAGTCAGACAGCAGTGGCACCATTAAAGGCTTAGCCAGCACTGCAGGCACACGATACAATTTATATGGCTCAAATCAATACGGCAATCTTTCTGTTAATGGCCGATTACAAGCCTTAGGTTTAGGCGGAATTGCAGAAGTTGCATTTACCACCACGGCGGGTGGTTTTAATATTCCAGATATCAATAACAACCCATTTACCACGCCCGCAATCGTGGTGAATGGTACACGTATGAAATCCGTCACACTGGTATCTCGGGTAAATGTACCTGATATTTTGTTGGGCGATGATAAGAGTGGTTATGCGCCTGAAGGTAAAGTTAATTACGACCCAACCACTGGATACCCAACAGGTGTTACTGCTTTGGGCGGAAAGGTAACAGCAACCGTGACCAGTTGTAATTTATTGGCTTGTTTATTGGCACCAACAAACTCTAAGTTTGAAAATGTATATATGAACGGAAAAATTACCGGCGTAACTGCGGATTTAACATTGAATCAGTCTTTGGGCTTAATTCATAATTTACCGATCAACTCCGCCGTATCCCTAAGTTTGCAAAAGCAAGCGGTCAAATGGTTGGGCACCAATGATGATGATATTGCACAAAAAGGTTGGTGGTTGTCTGCAAAAGATCCAGTCAATATTGGTGAAGTAATCCCACAAGATTTGATTAATATTGATCAACTGTTCCCACAAATTGGTACGGCCGTCAGTGATTATTTACAAAAGAATCCTGCCAAAACCAATGATTTGGGGGGCTTGTTAAAGCTAGGTGCATTAACTGCCAATATTGGTAATATTGATTTGAGTAACACGCCATTGAAATTAAATGTTGAAAACTTAATTTTAAAAGGCCAAAGCTTTGCATCTAACTGCTATGGTGGTTTGAAATTCTGCTAATCCAACACATTGAACAGGTTTAGTTAAAGCATATAAGTAAAAAACCTCCGCATTAGGAGGTTTTTTTACAGATAAAAAATAAATTTTTATTTGTGCATAATGCGGGCTTTGTCACGTTGCCAGTCACGGTCTTTTTCAGTTGCACGTTTATCGTGCAATTGCTTACCTTTTACTAAGGCAATTTCCAGCTTGGCATTTGGACCTTTCCAATAACATGCCAGTGGTACACATGAATAACCTTTTTGATTAATCGCGCCCATGAGTTTTTCAATTTCACGGCGGTTGAGTAAAAGCTTACGTGTACGCGTTGCTTCAGGTACAACATGCGTAGAAGCACTGAGTAGGGGCTGAATCTGCGCGCCAAATAGAAAAGCTTCGCCATTTTTAAAAGTAATATAACTTTCAACAATGGTCATACGGCCTGCACGCATTGATTTGACTTCCCAACCTTGTAAAGAAAGTCCTGCTTCAAATTTTTCTTCAATAAAATAATCGTGGCGTGCACGCTTGTTGAGTGCAATAGTGCCGCCGTTATTTTTTTTAACTACAATACTTGCTTTCGCCATAATCTGATACTTCCAAACTTAAGACTATTGTACCCGAACTTACATAGATATGAAGTTTTTAAATGATGGAGTTTCTTCACCCAAAAACAAGATTTTGCTAAAATATAGTCCTACAAAATAAACTGAGTACAAATGGATGTCTAAAACTCGCGTAATTTATCCGGGTACATTTGATCCCATTACCAATGGTCATATTGATTTGGTTACACGTGCAGCTCGCATGTTTGATGAAGTTGTGGTTGCAATTGCGATTGGGCATCATAAAAATCCGGTATTTAGTTTGGAAGAACGTGTCGAGTTGGCAAAGGATTCTTTGAGCCATTTGAACAATGTTGAATTTGTAGGATTTGATGGTTTGCTGGTGAATTTTTTTCATGAGCAAAATGCCACAGCGGTATTGCGCGGTTTACGCGCCGTATCGGATTTTGAGTATGAGTTCCAATTGGCCAACATGAACCGCCAATTAGACCCACACTTTGAAGCGGTGTTTTTAACACCATCTGAACAGTATTCATTTATTTCAAGTACCTTGGTACGTGAAATTGCTCGCTTACAAGGTGATGTAACGAAATTTGTTCCTGCAAATGTCGAAGCTGCCTTTAAGCGCAAACTTAAACAAGGCTGGTAGAGTGTCTTTATATATCACCGATGAATGCATCAATTGTGATGTTTGCGAACCTGTATGCCCAAATGAGGCAATTTTTATGGGGGAGGTCATTTATGAAATTAACCCTAATTTATGTACAGAGTGCGTTGGGCATCATGATAAACCGCAATGCCAATTGTTTTGTCCTGTCGACTGTATTCCGCTTGATCCCAATCATGCGGAAACGCAGGATGAGCTATTTGCAAAGTATGAAAAACTGACTGCTCAAAAAACATCAAGCAATTAGTTCAAATTTTTGCTAAGATGCGCCTCGAAGTGAGCCAGACGATCGCTGCTGTGGAAATCTCCGTGATTGAAGCAGGGGAGGAAAGTCCGGGCTTCATAGGGCAAGGTGCCAGGTAACGCCTGGGCGGTGTAAACCGACGGCAAGTGCAGCAGAGAGAAGACCGCCTTCATTATGTTTTCGAGCAATCGGAATCGGAGGTAAGGGTGAAAGGGTGCGGTAAGAGCGCACCGCATGGCTGGTAACAGTTCATGGCGAGGTAAACCCCACCGGAAGCAAGACCAAATAGGGATCCAATAGGCATGGCCCATGCTGGATCCGGGTAGGTCGCTTGAGCGTATGAGTGATTGTGCGCCTAGAGGAATGATCGTTCTAGACAGAACCCGGCTTATCGGCTCACTTCAACAAATTTTGATCAATTAAGCGCATTAGGTACTTGACGTACCGTGGATAAAACCACATAATGCGCGCACAGTTTAAGGCTATGTAGCTCAGTTGGTTAGAGCACCGCACTCATAATGCGGGGGTCACAAGTTCAAGTCTCGTCATAGCCACCATATTCTGAAAAAACCCGCTCCGATTGAGCGGGTTTTTTTATCTAAGGTAAATATTTTTTAATTAAAAAAAGCACCTAAATTTCAGGTGCTTTAACTAGATTTATTAACTACGTAGTCCTAAGTATTCCCAATAAGAAATATGTATTGACCAAGTGAAATCATTATTTCTATTCATCTGGGTATTAAATAGATCAGGATCATCATTATATGAGGTAAAGTTATTTTCATCTTTTCGAGAAATTAAACCTATTTTATAAGCAAAATTTCCTAGGTCATGTGCATCTTTGTAATCTAAACCATCAATTTTACCTATTTGTTCAGGTGAACGTCCTCTTATGAAATAACTCTCAATAGCAAAAATTAGTTCGTTATAATTATATTCTTTTTTATGGCCTCTAAAGCTATCAATGAATTTATCTAACTCTTTAAATTGATGCTTGTGCTCTTTAATTAGATCAGATTTTCTTTTTTCACCGAATGTGTGCAAAATTTGATTGATATGCTCTAAGCTTACTTTTTGCTTACGTGGGTTTTCGGCGGCTTTTTCTAATGCCATTCGACATACTTGATTTAGCCATCTTGGTCTCTTATTTGAAAAAGATTGGATAGCAAAAAATATAGATTGTTCTTTGTTTTGCCAAGTAATAGGAGATTCAAAGACAACTTTAATTAAATCATGATATTGATTTTCATAATTATATTTTGCTTCTTTTGATGTTGGATATTTCCTATTTATATAGGCTAATATTTGTTTTGATAAAATGTCTCTTATTTGTCTAGATGACCAACTTATTTCTGTAATGTACTGTTCCCATTTATCTAAATCCTCTAATGTTCTGAGATTGGACCATACATCAGATCTAATTGTTGATCTTATAAAAAGACCGTTCATTTCATTGGAAAGTGATCTAATAGCACTGAAGAATGCGCCAACACGTGCTTGATTGAGAGCGTCATCTAGATATTTTGCATCGATATCATCTATAAGAAACCAAATTTCAATATTTTGATTTTCTTCTTGGAATCTATTGAGCAATGTAATTGGATCAACTTTATTAGTAATTTTTTTTTCGGGTAATAAAGGGATCTTTAGTGTAAGTCGATCGATCAAAGCACTTAGTAAATTTCTGCCCTTGAGACCATTTAGTTCGGATGCTTCAACTAAAGATATATCTGTATCATTCAGTGCAATAGAAATTTTAGAACCAATTTCAATATTTATTCTTTGGCAAATTACTTGTTTCCAGTAATTTTCGAGATAAGCTTGGTCAGTACTATGGAAATTCCCAAGACCTAATAAATTATTTCCTGTTTCCCTAATTACAAACTTTTTATTATTATCTAAAAGTTTTTGGTGAAAGACTGATAATAAAGCAGATTTTCCCATACCCTTTTTAGCGCTAACTACACTAATTTTCTTGTCAAAATTAAAAAATTTGGAAAATTTAGGATTCTCTACGAAATAGCTTTCGAGAACGTTAATATCCTCATCTTCGCCAGCCTCATTACCAAAAATTTCATCATTTAAATTTATTCTAAGCATTTAAAAATTTTCAAAAATATAGTTGGATGAATTTACAGTATATTAAAAAGCCTTTCAATATCATTACTTTGAAAATCATCCCGCATCTTTAAAAACTGCTTTTCATCTAAGTCATAGAGTCTTAGAGAAAGCAGTTTTTCTATATCTTCTTCGGAGAAGCGGTATTTAATAATTTTTGCAGGTACACCGCCTACGACTGCATAAGGTGGCACATCTTTGGTTACGACTGTACCTGTGGCGACTACAGCACCTTCGCCAAGCGTCACACCTTGCATAATCATGGCACGAGAGCCAATCCAGCAACCATCACCAATAATGGTATCGCCTGCAGGTACAAAACTGCGCGTATCGAATGGAAAAGCTGAAATCCAGTCCGTACGGTGCAATTGATTGCCACCCATCATAATCACGCACTCTGCGCCAAAACAGACAAAATTACCGATATGTAGCTGATCAATTGGTTTATCTACAGTTGAAGGCTTGTCATGCAAATAACGCACGACACAGCGCTCAAAGCCCTGATCCCAGTAAGCTGAGTAATAGCTATAATTGCCCTTAATATGAATATTGGGGTTTTTAACTGTTTTAGAGATAAACTCAAATTCACACCAATGATTCACAGGAGAATTAATCAATTTTTCAGACATACAATTTAAAAAGCTAAACAAGTGCAGTGCTATTTTATATCACTGGGTGCAAAAGTCTAAATAAACTGTAAACGGATTAAATGTGCTGCATCTGTATGACGTATTCCATTCTTACGCCATGCTAGATAATGCTCTGTAATATCTTTTCCAGTTAAATCTTCTACAACAAGATAGCCCAAATCCCGCATTAAGTCGTGCAGTTGTTGTGTATTAAAAAAACCAATGATTGGTTCATTGAGTAAGTGTGTCACTTGACTGAGTAACATGGTGCCAAGGCGTTCAATACCCTGTAAATTTTGATATGGCACCGAATAATCAAACACAAGTTCACTGTCAATGGCGGCGCAACTTGCCAGATCTTTTAAAGTACTGAGTGTTGTTTCTGGTTTGAGATAATGTGTTGTGCCTAGCCAAGAAAAATGTGCAATTTGATTGGCATCGTAGCTACTTTTTCCAAGTGCCTCACTGAGTTTTTCTTGTTCAAAATTAATGGGCACAAATGCGACATTCTCTGGAATTTTTCCATGTTCGCTTAAAATTTTAATTTTTAGTGCTTGAGTATCTGGATGATCAACTTCGTAAATTTTGACATCAGGGTATTTGGCTGCAGCACGTAAAGCAAAAGAATCTAGGCCAGCGCCAATCATCACATATTGCTTTACGCCACGATCGAGCGCTTCGTATAGCCAGTCCTCACTATAAGCCGAACGTAATGCAACTTGTGTGACCAGCAAATCCCATGCGTGTCGTACGGGCGACGTTTTTAATAGTCGCATGAGCGCCTTATTTGAAAGTATAAATCGCCATGCGGGACTGGTCATGTTGATAGCATAAGCATCATGAAATAACGGTGGCTGATTGCTAAGGTTGTCGTAAGCGCGAATAGCGGCTGCTGCTTGAGCGGTATTGCTGGCACGTCCATTTTTCATAATGCATGCACACTTCAATTATTTTAATTTGATGTGATTACACTAATAGAATGCGCAAAATTTGCAATGACAATAATGATTTAAACGTTTGAATGTTGTTGCAAGTTGGCAAGTAAGTATTTTCAAATGGCAATAAAAAACCCCTCTAAAGAGGGGCTTCAATGGTGAATCATTTCAATTAAGAAAGGTATTCAACTTTAACAACTTCATATTCAACTTCACCATTTGGTGTTTGAATTTTTGCTTCGTCGCCTTCATTTTTACCCAAAAGACCACGTGCAATCGGTGAGTTCACAGAGATTTTATTAATTTTAAAATCAGCTTCGTCATCACCAACAATACGGTAAGTTTTTTGTTCTTCAGTGTCTAGGTTTTCAATCGTCACTGTTACACCAAATACGACACGACCGTTTTGCTCAAGGTCTTTTACATCAACAACTTGGCATGCACCTAGTTTGCCTTCGATGTCTTGAATACGACCTTCACAGAAACCTTGTTGCTCACGGGCTGCATGATATTCTGCATTTTCTTTTAAGTCACCGTGTTCGCGTGCTTCAGCAATAGAAGCAGTAATACGTGGGCGATCCACAGTTTTAAGTTGGTGTAATTCTTTCTCTAAGGCAATTTTGCCTTCAGGAGTCATAGGATAACGTTGCATGGTTGTCCCTCAAAAAATTGTCAAAAAGACAAAGTATATAAATGAAAAAAGCCCGCCACCAAGAAGGTGACGGGACTTCTCGGTAGCTTAATTAACCTTTGGTAAGGTCTTGCAAGCGGTATACATCCATTGGCAATTTAATTGCTAGGGCTTGGCATACAGCATCTGCACCGTTTAATGTAGTGGTGTTGTACACTTTACCTTGGAGTGCTGAACGGCGGATAGAGAATGAATCCTCTTGTGCCTTTTTACCTTCAGTCGTGTTGATCACAAGGTGGATTTCGCCGTTTTTAATACGGTCCACAATGTTAGGACGACCTTCAGTGACTTTATTCACGCGCTCACATTCAAGACCAGCTTCACTGATAACGTTAAATGTACCATCAGTCGCAAGAATCTTGAAGCCTAAATCAATAAGTTGTTTCGCAATGCCTGCAGCACGTGGCTTGTCTGAATCACGCACTGAAATAAATGCATGTTTCACTTCACCTTCAGTTGGTAGGCCAGGTAAACGTTCGTTTGCACCTAAAACAGCTTTGTAGAATGCTTCACCAAATGTTTTACCCACACCCATTACTTCACCTGTA
This sequence comes from Acinetobacter cumulans, assembly GCF_003024525.3. Classification (GTDB taxonomy): domain Bacteria; phylum Pseudomonadota; class Gammaproteobacteria; order Pseudomonadales; family Moraxellaceae; genus Acinetobacter; species Acinetobacter cumulans. The sequence continues at coordinate 1,025,780 of NZ_CP035934.2, forward strand.
GATTTCATCTCAGGTCCAAGAATTGGGTCAACGCCAGGGAACTTGTTGAATGGGAACACTGCTTCTTTTACAGAGAAGTGCTCAGGGATAATCTCTGCAGTGAATCCTTGAGATTCTAGAGATTGACCTGCCATACAACGTGCAGCCACTTTCGCTAAAGATTCGCCGATGCACTTAGATACGAATGGAACAGTACGTGATGCACGTGGGTTCACTTCTAAGATGTAAACGTCATTACCTTTAACAGCAAACTGTACGTTCATCAAACCAATTACGCCAAGCTCTTTCGCCATTGCAATTGTTTGACGGCGCATTTCGTCCTGTACTTCTTTAGATAAAGAGTAAGGAGGGATAGAACATGCAGAGTCACCAGAGTGAATACCAGCTTGTTCGATGTGCTGCATGATACCGCCGATCACAACGTCTTTACCGTCAGATACGCAGTCTACGTCAACTTCGATTGCGTCATCTAGGAAACGGTCAAGAAGTACTGGCGCTTCGTTTGATGCTTGAACCGCGTCACGTAAGTAGCGTTTTAATTCTTCGTCGTTGTAAACGATTTCCATTGCACGACCACCCAATACATAAGAAGGGCGTACTACAAGTGGATAACCAACTTTCGCAGCTTCAGCCATACCTTCTTCAGCAGATTTTACGATGCTGTTGTTTGGTTGGCGAAGTTGTAGACGTTGAATCATTTGTTGGAAACGTTCACGGTCTTCTGCACGGTCAATCGCGTCAGGTGAGGTACCAATAATTGGCGCACCAGCTTCTTCCAAAGCACGAGCCAATTTTAAAGGTGTTTGACCACCGTACTGTACGATAATGCCTTTAGGCTTCTCGATACGCACGATTTCAAGTACATCTTCAAGTGTAATTGGTTCGAAGTACAAACGATCTGATGTGTCGTAATCTGTAGAAACAGTTTCAGGGTTACAGTTCACCATGATTGTTTCATAGCCGTCATCACGCATAGCAAGCGCTGCGTGTACACAGCAGTAATCGAATTCGATACCTTGACCAATACGGTTAGGACCGCCACCAATTACCATGATCTTGTCACGAGTTGAAGGATTTGCTTCACATTCTTCATCGTAAGTTGAGTACATGTAAGCTGTGTCAGATTCGAATTCTGCAGCACATGTATCCACACGTTTGTAAACTGGCGTTACGCCCAAGTTCCAACGGTGTTTACGGAATTGTTTTTGTGAAATGCCCATCAAGTTCGCAATGCGAAGATCTGATAAACCTTTACGTTTGAATGAACGGATGTTGTCCGCGTTCAAATCACCAAAACCTAAAGTTTTGATTTGGTTTTCAGATTTGATGATGTCTTCGATTTGGATTAAGAACCAACGGTCGATATTGGTTGCAGCAAATACTTCGTCTAGTGTGAAACCATGACGGAATGCATCGCCTACATACCAAATACGCTCAGGACCTGGAACTTTAAGCTCTTGTAAGATTTTCTCACGCGCGCCCTCAGAACCCACTTCGATTTTTTCGTCAAAACCACAAGCGCCAACTTCAAGACCACGAAGGGCTTTTTGTACAGACTCTTGGAAGTTACGACCAATCGCCATCACTTCACCTACAGATTTCATCTGAGTTGTAAGCGTTGCGTCAGCTTGTGAGAATTTTTCGAAGTTGAAACGTGGAATCTTTGTTACAACGTAGTCGATCGCAGGTTCGAACGAAGCAGGAGTTGTACCGCCAGTGATGTCATTTTTCAATTCATCAAGGGTATAGCCAACAGCCAATTTCGCAGCGATTTTTGCAATTGGGAAGCCAGTTGCTTTAGATGCAAGGGCAGATGAACGAGAAACACGTGGGTTCATCTCGATCACAACCATACGGCCGTCTTTCGGGTTGATACCAAACTGCACGTTAGAACCGCCAGTTTCAACACCAATTTCACGAAGTACAGCTAAAGATGCATTACGGAGTAATTGGAATTCTTTGTCTGTTAATGTTTGTGCAGGAGCAACAGTGATTGAGTCACCTGTGTGCACGCCCATTGGGTCAAAGTTTTCAATGGTACATACAATGATACAGTTGTCGTTTTTGTCACGAACAACTTCCATTTCGTATTCTTTCCAACCAATTAACGATTCATCGATCAATAATTGTTTAGTCGGAGAAAGATCGAAACCGCGTTCACAGATTTCAATGAACTCTTCACGGTTGTAAGCGATACCACCACCTGAACCACCCATCGTGAATGATGGACGGATAATTACAGGGAAGCCGAAACGTGCTTGGATTTCCAAAGCGTGTTCCATGCTTTCTGCAACGTCAGCACGTGGGCATTCCAAACCGATTTTGCGCATTGCGATATCGAAAAGTTTACGGTCTTCCGCTTTTTCGATTGCTTCTTTGGTCGCGCCAATCAATTCAACATTGTATTTTTCTAAAATACCGTGCTCATCAAGTGCAAGCGCACAGTTCAATGCAGTTTGACCACCCATTGTAGGAAGAACAGCATCTGGGCGTTCTTTCTCAATGATTGCAGCTACAGTTTGCCAAGTGATTGGCTCGATGTAAGTGGCGTCTGCCATAGCAGGGTCAGTCATAATCGTAGCAGGGTTCGAGTTTACAAGAATAACTCGGTAACCTTCTTCACGAAGCGCTTTACACGCTTGAGCACCTGAGTAGTCAAACTCACATGCCTGACCGATGACAATCGGACCAGCACCAATAATTAAGATGCTTTTAATGTCAGTACGTTTAGCCATGATGCTTCCTTAATTACTTCTTAGATGCTTCGATAAGTTCGATGAAATGATCGAACAATGGTGCGCAGTCATGTGGACCAGGGCTTGCTTCAGGGTGACCTTGGAAACTGAACGCAGGTTTGTCTGTACGATGAATCCCTTGAAGAGTTTGGTCGAACAGTGATTTGTGCGTAGCTTTAAGGTTTGCAGGAAGTGTTTCTGCATCCACTGCAAAGCCGTGGTTTTGCGAAGTAATCATCACTGTGCCAGTTTCAATGTTCTGTACAGGATGGTTGGCACCGTGGTGACCGTGAGGCATTTTCACAGTCTTAGCACCGCTTGCAAGTGCAAGAATTTGGTGACCCAAGCAAATACCAAATACAGGTACGTTGCGAGCGTCTTCTACAATTGTTTTTACAGCTTCAATTGCGTAGTCACATGCAGCTGGATCGCCGGGGCCGTTCGATAAGAACACGCCATCTGGATTCAACGCAAGTACGTCAGCAGCAGGAGTTTGCGCAGGCACGACAGTCAATTTACAACCGCGGTCTGCGAGCATACGCAAGATGTTGGTTTTGACACCGTAATCGTATGCAACAACATGGAATTTAAGTTCAGGCTGAGAAAAGCCTTTGCCAAGTGTCCAAGAGCCTTCAGACCATTCAAAGCCTTCAGGGTCGCAACATTCTTTTGCGAGGTCTAAACCATTTAAACCACCAAAAGCGCGTGCTTTTTCTAATGCTTGTTCTTCAGTGATATTTTCACCAGCAAGAATACAGCCGTTTTGCGCGCCTTTGTCACGTAAGATACGTGTTAATCGTCGGGTATCGATATCCGCAATGGCAACAACATTATGTTCTTTTAAGTATTCACCTAATGACTGCGTAGATCGGAAGTTGCTATGCAATAAAGGTAGGTCACGAATGATCAATCCGTTGGCCCATACTTTATGAATTCGACCTGACTCAGCGTCTTCATCATTACAACCTGTATTACCGATATGTGGGTAAGTTAGGGTTACAAGTTGTTGTGCATAACTTGGGTCAGTCAAAATTTCTTGATAGCCAGTCATGGCAGTGTTGAAAACGACTTCACCAGTCGTACTACCCGATGCACCAATAGAAGTACCTTTAAAGATAGTTCCGTCGGCAAGGGCTAAAATTGCTGGGGTGCTCAAACCAAAGCTCCTGAAATTTAGGCTGTAAAAAAGCGAGAAGACGAAAAAAAAGGAAGGTTACTTTAAAACCTACCCTCCCTATGTCTGCTCGCTTGAACTTAACACGGCATTATACGCAGGAACCCCTTGAAAGTCCATTCTAAAAGTCGTGAATATATGAGATAAAGCGCTTGCATTTCTTTAAAAAGTTTGTTTTTGCTGTTTGTCAAAAAATGTAAGCAATTAATTATTGTCTGACAAATCATAAATTAAAATTTATCAACAATCGCTAATATGTAGTTTCATGAATAACTATAGGTATAACAATCATGGCAACTCAAGAAAAAGCAAGTACAGAGAAAACGACCCTGAAGGCTATTGCAACAGAGGGTGCTGATAAGCTTGAAAAAGTGGCGAAAGAAGCAACTGAACAAGCTGTAGAGGCAGTTGTAGATAGTAAAGAAAAACTTCAGGAAGAAGCGAAAGTGCTGAATGCAAATGTGCAAGGTCAACTACAGCAATTGAAACAAGACATTTTGCAAAAAATTGAATTGTTAAAAAGTCATTTTGGTACATCGCAAAAAGATTTCACTGAGTTGAAAACATTTGTCAAAACTGAATTTAATGCTGTATTAGATGATTTATCTAAATTAGGTAAAGAATTGAAAGCAGATGTCTCTGAAATTTCAGGTAAGCACAAAGAGCAAATTACGGAAACGTTTAAGCGCTCAAAAGAGCATACGTTAGAAGCATGGAAAAAAGTGAATCCAGTTAAAGCAGATGCTCAAAATTCAACGTTAAAAAACTAAATATTTCAGCTGAAGTTCACTTGAAAGGGAAATTTACTGAGTAATGAATATACATAAGTAAACTCAAGTGGGTGTTTAGTATAAAAAATGGGTAGGGCAGGGACTGCCCATTTTTTTTGTCTTAATTTGGAGTTTTGAATTTAGCCTAGTTGTTGTGTTAGTTCTGAGTTTGGCTATGCGTGCAAAATTTAAGGTAAAACAAATAAAGAAATAAGTTGTCGTTGAATGACGATTAACATGAGTGAAGTATTTGTTATTAAAGCTAAGTTCTAGGCGAAAAAAATGAGGCTAATCGCCTCATTTTTTTGTGCTTTTGATGGACATCAAAATTGATGTAGCCAGTCGCGCTTGTTATGAAAATCTGCTTGTGGGCTACTATGTTGCATTGCGTAATACTGTTCACCTTGTGAGGTTTGGAGTACTGCGCTTAGACCAATATAAAGATCGCTCCACTTTAATTTATGAACCAGCATAAATTCGGTCAGATCAAGACTGACATTTAATCCGTAATGCGTGCGCTTTAATTGGTTCAGCTCAATATCATACGCTGCTTGCGGCGGCATATTTTCCGGATAGCGGTATTCTTCAAACTGATAGGCTTGCCATGCTTCGGAGGGAGAAAGATTGATTTCACGGTAATAGTCTTCACCGTGTACACCAATAAAAATCTCGAAGCAGGTCTGTTCCCATAGAAAGTCACGGCGCGGATTAGATACAGCAGCTTCTGGCCATTGGATCAGTTGATTGGGGTCACGTATCCAAAAACCTGTGTTTAAGGTAAACGGACTTTGTTGTTCAATTGCACCAACTACAGAAATCGCTTGAAACCGGCGATCAAAGGCACTGAGTTCGAAACTAGCCATACAGGGAGATTAGTTTGACAAATGTGCGTGACGAACAAGATTTGAAAGTTTTGGATTTTGCTTTGGTGCTTTTTTGTAAAGCAATGCAATTTTACCAATTGTTTGTACAACTTCAGCACCAGACACTGCCGCCACTTCAGCAATAAGCGCAGCACGTGCTTCGCGGTCTTCAGCTACAATTTTAACTTTAATCAGTTCGTGGTCGTTAAGCGCGCGGTTTAATTCTTCAGTTACGCCTTCAGATAAGCCTTTGTCGCCAAGCATTACAACAGGATTTAATGCATGACCAATTTGACGTAAGCGTTTACGTTCTTGAATAGATAAAGCCGCCATAAGTATAACCTAAATTTTAAAACGGCTTAGTATAACAAAAGTGAGATTGAAACGCTGTAAATTCTATGCAATTTATCGATGTAATTTATTGGAAAAACATGTGTTGGATAATGATTTATATACACATGCATACTGCAAAAAGTGTGTTTTTCACGTACAATAAAATATTAGAAGTTATTTTTATTTAGAGAGTTATGGCGACGCGCATTACCAACCAAAAGTTATCTAAAAGTAGTCGTGATTGGATGCGAGAGCATTTAGATGATCCTTTTGTGAAAAAAGCACAAAAGGAAGGCTATCGTGCTCGTGCAGCTTACAAGCTTCTAGAAATGCAAGAAAAATATAAGCTTATTAAGCCGGGCATGGTCGTTGTAGACTTGGGTGCTGCACCAGGCAGTTGGTCGCAAATTGCGGGTAAATTGGTTGGTGAAAAAGGCTTAGTTATTGCTTCTGATATTTTGGAAATGGATGCATTGCCCGATGTTACTTTCTTGCAAGGTGACTTCCGTGAGCAAGAAGTGTTCGATAAATTGTTAAATATTTTAAATGGACGCAAAGTTGACGTTGTAATTTCTGATATGGCCCCCAATACATCAGGTAATAAGGCCGTAGATCAGCCACGTCAAATTTATCTTTGTGAGCTTGCGCTTGATTTTGCGAACAAAGTACTTGGTCCAAATGGTCAATTTGTTGTTAAGGTTTTCCAAGGCACAGGTTTTGATGAGTTTCGTAAGCAGATCGTAGACAGTTTTGATGTATTAAAAACTGCTAAACCTGCTGCATCGCGTGCTCGATCTAAAGAAGTATTTTTAGTCGGGCAGGGGCGTAAGAAAGCTTTGAAATAAAGTTTACTTGCCAATGCGTTAAAAATTGTGCATTTTGTACGGTTTACATTATTGCTTGCTGATCTGCAGCGTTAAATTAGGGTCACCCAGTATTGGGCATGATCAAATTAGATTGAAATGGGAATAAAGCTTTGAGCGATCTTTTTAAGAATGCCGTGTTGTGGCTTGTCATACTGGGTGTGCTGGTGCTTATCTTCAGCAACGTCAGTGACCGCAATCAGCCGACAGCGCTGAATTATTCAGAGTTTGTTGCAGCGGTGAATGCTGGTCAAATTAAACGCGTCACTATTGATGGTGAAAGAATCCGTGGTGAAAAATCAAACGGTTCTGAGTTTGAAAGCATTCGCCCAGCGGTTCAAGATCCTGAACTGATGCCGAATTTGATTAAAAATAACGTTGTTGTTGAAGGTACTGCACCTCAGCGTCAAGGTTTATTGATGCAACTTTTAATTGCAAGCTTCCCAGTATTGTTAATCATTTTGTTATTCATGTTCTTTATGCGGAATATGGGTGGCGGTGCTGGTGGCAAAAATGGTCCGATGAGCTTTGGTAAGTCTAAGGCCAAAATGCTGACAGAAGATCAAATTAAAGTAACATTTACCGATGTTGCTGGCTGTGATGAAGCGAAGCAAGAAGTTGTTGAAATTGTTGATTTCTTAAAAGATCCTGCAAAATTTAAACGCTTAGGTGCAACAATTCCTAAAGGCGTGTTGATGGTTGGTCCTCCGGGTACAGGTAAAACTTTACTTGCGAAAGCCATTGCGGGTGAAGCCAAAGTTCCATTCTTTAGTATTTCTGGTTCTGACTTTGTTGAAATGTTCGTGGGTGTGGGTGCGTCTCGTGTACGTGACATGTTCGAACAAGCAAAACGCCATGCACCATGTATCATCTTCATCGATGAGATTGATGCAGTAGGTCGTCATCGTGGTTCGGGTACAGGTGGTGGTCACGATGAGCGTGAACAAACACTGAACCAAATGTTGGTAGAAATGGACGGCTTTGAAGGTAATGAAGGTATTATCGTGATTGCTGCCACTAACCGTGCAGACGTTCTCGATAAAGCTTTACTTCGTCCAGGTCGTTTTGACCGTCAAGTGATGGTGGGCTTACCAGACATTAAAGGCCGTGAACAAATTTTAAATGTTCACTTGAAGAAATTGCCATCAACAACTGGCGTTGACGTTAAAGTATTAGCTCGTGGTACACCAGGATTCTCTGGTGCGCAATTGGCGAACCTTGTAAACGAAGCTGCATTATTTGCTGCTCGTCGTAATAAAAACACTGTCGATATGCATGATTTTGAAGATGCAAAAGACAAGCTTTATATGGGCCCTGAGCGTAAATCGATGGTACTTCGTGAAGAAGAGCGTCGTGCAACGGCTTATCATGAAGCAGGCCATGCAATTGTTGCGGAAATTTTACCTGGCACTGACCCTGTACATAAAGTAACGATCATGCCACGTGGTTGGGCATTGGGTGTGACTTGGCAGTTGCCAGAGCATGACCAAACGAGCCATTACAAAGACAAAATGTTGAATGAACTTTCTATTTTGTTTGGTGGTCGTATTGCGGAAGAAGTGTTCATTAATCAAATGTCGACTGGTGCTTCAAATGACTTTGAACGTGCAACTAAAATGGCACGTGCAATGGTAACGAAGTACGGTATGTCTGATAAATTAGGCGTTATGGTTTACGAAGATGATTCTCAACAGTCGTTTATGGGAAGCATTGGTAGCCGTACGATTTCTGAAGCAACGCAACAACAAGTAGATGCTGAAGTTCGTCGTATTATTGATGAGCAGTACCGTGTAGCTCGCGATATTCTTGAAAACAACATGGATATTGCACATGCAATGGTGAAAGCATTGCTTGAGTGGGAAACCATTGATCGCGAACAAATTCGTGACATTATGGAAGGTCGTGAGCCTCAACCACCTAAAGTATATGTAGCAGAAAATCCTGTGATTGATGTTACGCCTACAGATGGTCCAGCTACGCCACCGCCGTTACCTGCAAATTAATGCATTAACTGCGTAAGTTTAAAAAAGAGTCTCAATGAGGCTCTTTTTTGTTTTTGGGTTAGCACAATTGCGCCTTCACATACACAAAATTGATAACATAGTTAGATTCATGTAGGAGATGTTGTATGCGCTTAATGCCTTTACCAAATAAAATCTTAAAGTGTGGCAAATTGACATTAGATCTGTCGACCCCACATGTGATGGGGATTTTAAATGTGACACCAGATTCATTTAGTGATGGCGGGCAACACAATGGTAAAGATGAAGCGGTAGCACGTGCAAAGCAAATGATTGCCGAAGGGGCAACAGTCATTGATGTAGGGGGCGAATCAACCCGACCAGGTGCATCTGTAGTTGCTATCGAAGAAGAAATCCGACGCGTGGTACCAGTAGTAGAAGAATTAGCAAAATTAGGTGTGGTGATCTCAATTGATACCTCTTCACCAGAAGTGATATCTGCAGCTGTAAATGCTGGAGCACATATTTGGAATGATGTACGTGCCTTAACTCGTCCACAAGCATTAGAAACTGCAGCTCGCTTAGACATACCCGTGATTATTATGCACATGCGTGGTGAACCAACCACGATGAATCATTTGGATCAATATAATGATGTGACTACGGATGTCATGGCGGAAATCTTACAGCGAGTACAAGATGCTCTAGATGCAGGTGTAAAAGCTGAAAATATCATGATTGATCCAGGCTTTGGTTTTGCTAAAAATGCCCAGCAGAATTTAAAATTATTAAAAGAGTTATATCAGCTGAATGTACTGGGTTATCCAATTTTGTCAGCGTTGTCGCGTAAACGTTTTATTGGTGAAGCTGTGGGGGCTGTGGATGCAAAAGACCGTGCAGTTGGATCTGTAGCAGCACATTTGATGAGTATTCAGCAGGGTGCTTGTATGGTGCGCGCGCACGATGTAAAAGCCACTAAAGATGCAATTTTAGTGTGGAATGCTATGCGTTCGGCCGAAGACTAAACATAACATGACACAGGAGGTAAATCTTGTGGTATGAAATTTTAAGCGGTTTCATTTGGCGAAATTTAATCAATATGGTATATAAGCTCGCTTAATGTGTTTGTATTGAGAACCTGTATGTTTGCAGATCTTCTTCTCCCGATGTTTGACGATGATTATTACCCAGATATCTTGGTTGCTGAAGTTAAACAATTGATTGTCCTGTTTGCTAAAAAAGTCGCTAAAGCGAATCTTTCTGAAACTGATATTTATCAATTTGCCAATGAAACAATTTCACTGGTGAATAAGATGAAACCTCAGTTTGAAGATTTGGACTCTTCACTTGATGATACGGCTGCTGATTATATTGCTGAAGCAATGATGATGGCCGTACAAGAGGAAGGGTATATGGATATTGAAATGGAAGAGTTGGTTGCAAATAGAGAGTGGTAAGCCACTCTCTTGTTGTATCTGGCTATTGGATTTTTTAGTGATTGAGTCTTAGGAGTCGCTTAGTAAATTAATCAGTGGTTGGTTGAGGTGAGACGTTCAGAAATCTTTCTGCAATTTTAAGTACTGATAAGTTGTAGCGAACATTTTTATTTCAGTATATACACGTAAATCTAGCTAAAAATTTTATGTCCCAGCATGATTTTTATTAACTGTAATTTATCTGACTTAAGCTTAGAGCTGGGTGCGAATTTCGAGCTTTATTTTTTGATGAGATATTTTTATTAAATTTTAGACATAAAAAAACCAGCTTAAAGCTGGGTTCTTTATTTGTACCATCGTTTCTATAGGAGAAGGATGGTGCCCGAGGCCAGACTCGAACTGGCACGACTTGAAGGTCGGGGGATTTTAAATCCCCTGTGTCTACCGATTTCACCACTCGGGCATGAGCGCAATAATAGAGGAGCAAATGTAACTTGGCAAGCATAAATAACATTAATTGCTTTATTTTCAAGCAAAACATGAGTTTATGTCTAAAAAAAATCCAAAAATAGCCATTAAGTATGAAAATTAATCAAATATTCATGTGTTTGAGATGAAATTGAAATACGGATTTCTTATTTTGCTTAAAAAAAGGAAATCTTTATGAAACCAATTTTAAATCGACGTGAATTGATTCAGCGTGCATTGGCTGGAGTGAGTGCGGTGTCATTGCCTATTGGTTTAACCGCCTGTGGCAGTGATGATGCATCGGACGCATCTAATACAATTGCATTACAATTTTTGCATGGGGTTGCAAGTGGGGATCCGCTCCAAGATAGAGTCATCCTTTGGACGCGGGTAACGGTCGCTGATGTAAATTTACGTTTGGAACTAGATTGGGAAATTGCCACAGACTCCGAATTTAAAAATATACAAAATCGTGGTAAGGCCCAAACCAGTAGTGCAGATGACTTTACCGTGAAAGTAGATGCCGATAAATTAAAAGCCAATCAAAATTATTATTATCGTTTTAAATTTGGTGCTGTCATTTCAGCTGTGGGGCGTACCAAGACTTTAGCTGAGCCGTCTACAGCGCTCGAGCAGGTCCGTTTTGCTGTGTGCTCGTGCTCAAATTATCCAGCGGGTTATTTTCATGTGTATAAAGAAATGGCCACGCTTGATGTCGATGCAGTTTTGCATTTAGGTGATTATATTTATGAATATGGCCAAGGTGGCTATGCGACAGAAGATGCTAAAGCCCTAGGTCGTGAGTTTGCATCTGACAATAGTCAAGAAATTCTCAACCTCAACGACTACCGTAAACGCTATGCTTTGTATCGTTTAGATCCAGATTTACAAGCTTTACATCAGCGCCATCCTTTTGTTGTTATTTGGGACGATCATGAGCTAAGTAACGATACATGGTTAGATGGTGCAGAAAACCATCAAGCCAATGAAGGCAGTTTTGCCGAACGAAAGGCAGCGGCTTTGCAAGCCTATTTTGAATGGATGCCAATTCGAGCTAAAAGCGCTGAAGATCATTTACATATTTACCGTCAGTTTAATTATGGCAATTTAGTGCAACTAAATATGCTAGATACACGCATACTAGCGCGTAGCGAACAGCTTGATTATGCAAACTATATGACAGCAGTAGGTGGCTTAGAGAGTGCAAAATTTACATCTGATTTGTATAACAGTTCTCGTACTTTAATGGGTGCTGAACAATTCGCATGGTTAAACACGTCGCTTGCTAATTCTCAAGCAAAATGGAATGTACTGGGCCAGCAGGTTTTAATGGCTAAAATGCTGATACCCGCAGAAGTATTAACTATTTTAGCAAAAGTGCAAAGTGGTACGGCTGGTGCTACAGAGCTCGCAGCAATCAAGCAGATGATTACAGAATTATCTGCAATTAAAATCCAGTATTTAACAGATCCATCTAAATTGACAACACAGCAATTGACACGGATTCAAACGGTATTGCCTTATAATTTAGATGCTTGGGATGGCTATGCATATGAGCGTGAAGCATTGTATGGCATGTTACAAAAGCTGAAAAAGCAAGTGGTGGTATTGGCTGGCGATACACACAATGCTTGGTATTCGACCTTGTATGCACAAAATGGCCAGAAAGCAGGTCTAGAGTTGGCAACCAGTTCTGTGTCATCTCCAGGGATGGAAAAATATTTGCAAATTAGCCCAACAGATTTACACAGCTTTGAGCAAGCTTTTGCTTTATTGATTGATGAATTGCAATATTGTAATTTGAGTCAACGTGGTTATTTACTTGTAGAGTTTAAGCAAACAGCTGTAAATGCAAATTGGGTTTTTGTTGATACGGTAAAAAATAAAAACTACCAAATAGACTCAACAACTGCGAAAGCTGTATCTTTCGACTCAAACTTCAAAACTGTTGTGACGGTTGCAAAGAGTGCTTAGACAGTTGTAAAGAGCACTTAGATGTTAAAACTAAAAACTGGGCATGTTGCCCAGTTTTTTTATTTGCTCATTTCTTCTAAATAAGCATCGATATCAATATGTTTAATGCTTTTACATAGTTTATGTTCAAAATGTAGGGTTTCTAAATGTAAGTCCTGCATTTGTTTGAGTTGTTGTGTAAGGGTAGTGTACTGAGCAGATTGGCTTTTGCAAAAGCGCAAACGGAGTTTGGTTTTTAATATCTGCTTATAGGTCCAATAATTGACGCGACGTATTTCTTGTAAGCAAAAATAACCAGTAGTTTCACAATCTGAACGAAATAAATTTTCTTTGTAAAATTTAACAAAGCCAAAGCTTAGCGCAAAGAAAAACAGCAAAGCTTGTAAAAAAGAACTTTCGATATAAGCAATATTGATAGCTTGTATAATAATCAGCACAGTGAGCTTAATGGGGGTATGGCGCACTTGCTTATACAATGAAATTGAGCTGTGCTTCATTTGCTTAATAATCAGTGGGCATATCAGCATAAAAAAAAGCATGATCGCAAGTACAGCAAGGCCTTCAGCGCGAAACTCACTCCAATTGGGTAATGTCTTTTGCAAAAAATCTCCGAGTACCATGCTACTCGAAACAAAAATCATAGCTGCCAATAACCATGGCAAAAGCTCTTTGATTTCATCAATTAAGCCTTTGGTTTTAATGAGGCTATAAAATAGAAAATTACGCTTAAAGGCTGCAGGATACTGTGATTTTAATTGTTCTAGATACTGTAAAGCCTGTGGAATTTTAAGCATGGAAAGAATAAACGATTTAAAGACGCTTCAATATAAAACAATTTTTACACGGATGAGCAATTTTTTATTCGCCAATTGAATGATCTAGGCTAAAAAGCAAAACACAATGAAAGATATTTCCCTTTTTATAAGCTGAATATGAGAAAATACTGCTTTAAGAATTTTTGTAAAGGCAGTGTATGGCTGGTCAATCTCCTGAATCTTTAAGCGATATCGAAATTTTAGATATTTTAACATCGATGAAAAGTGATGTTTTAAATACTGAGGCTGCGCAAATTATCCGTAATGGGGGTAAAGCAGGCCGTCAAGAATCGCATAAGCAGGCATTGGTCGCACTCAACCAGTCTTTTGAAGATAAATTTGTTGAAGCGGTAACTTTGGCTTTAAATCTTAATGAAGCACAAAGTAAAAAAATTCGTTATAAAAAAGACCGTATCCGTATTTTAAAAGTGCGTGGTATTGATTATATGGCTGTAGATGGTGCTGAAACAGCTCAGGTGTTGTCACAAGTTGCTCAAGCTATTCTGCGTGAAGACGCAACAGTAACGCATGATTTGCATAATATTTTCCCATTCTGGAAAGAAGGCTGGCCAATGGTTCAGTTTGATAATGCCTATGCTATTTTAGAAGATGATATTTCAATTCATTATCAAGCACTTTTGGATGCGTTAATCAGTAAACACTGATATGTATGTAGCCACAAAAAAAAGCGCCTTTTGGCGCTTTTTTTTGTGGTTATTTTTGAATAATGTACAGAATATATCGCGTTTAGCTAATGGATGAATAAAACGGGAACATGCCAAAAACTAAGCCAGATACCAGCATAACCAAACAAGTGATAATAGCCCAAAGAATCGTAAAGCGTTGATGTTGACCAAATTCAATCCCTGCTAAGCCACAGAGTAAATAAGTTGAAGGAACCAGTGGCGAAAGTAGGTGTACGGGTTGCCCGACAATGGATGCACGTGCCATTTCGACAGGTTCAATACCATAGTGCATGGCAGCATCAGATAAAATTGGTAGTACCCCATAATAAAATGCATCATTCGACATAAAAAAGGTCATAGGCATACTAATGACCGCTGTAATAGGTGCTAAGTAGGGGCCCATGCTGGTTGGAATAATGGCGACCAATTCTTTAGACATTGCTTCGACCATACCTGTACCAGCCAAAATACCGGTAAAAATGCCTGCAGCAAAAATAATCCCTACGACATTGAGCGCACTTCCTGCATGGTGTGCGACCAATTGTTTTTGCATGTCAATTTGGCGGTAATTAACTACCAGTGCAATACATAATGCCACCATAAATAAAATAGGCATAGGTAGTACATTCATGACTAAACAAACCATGAGTGCAACAGTAAGCAAGCCATTAAACCAACGTAGATGTGCACGATTTGCTTCGGGATTTGTCGAAATTTGGATATTGTCGCCATGGCTAATATCGAGTTCTATAACGCCTAAGCGTTTACGTTCCATACGGCCATACATATAACCTAAGAAATACACCCAAGCTATTGCAAACAGCATGGGTAAAACCATCGGAATGAAGACATCGCTAGGATCAACATGTAAAGCACTGGTTGCACGTGCGGTAGGACCACCCCACGGTGTTAAGTTCATAATGCCACTCGAGAGCATCATCAGGCAGGCCATAATTAGTGGGCTCATATCGAGACGACGATACAAGGGAAGCATGGCTGCCACACAAATCATATAAGTTGTTGAGCCATCACCATCTAGCGACACAATAATAGTAAGGGTAATAGTGCCTAAGACGACTTTAAGTGGATCACCTTTAACCAAACGTAAAATAAACTTAACTGAGGGATCAAATAATCCTGTATCAATCATAATGGCAAAATACAGAATCGCGAATAACAGCATAATCCCCGTTGGCGCTAATTTTTTAACGCCTTCAAGCATCATTTCGCCAATTTCATGAATTTGAATATGAGCAAGGCTGTCGAAATAAAAACCCATTAACCATGCAAGAAGTGCAAACAATAGGGGAATTAGGGTGAGTGCGACGAGTGGACTCATTCGGCGAGACATAATCAAATACATAAAGCAGATGATCATGCCAAGGCCAAGTAGCGTTAACATGGTTTTTCAATCCTTTGAGTTTTTATTCATGAGGGCTTTCAAAGCGCTCATGGAGGATATAAAAAAAACAACAGGGGCAAAACTATGTAATTAAAATGTGAATTTCATCATTATTTTTTGAAAAAATAAAATCAATAAAACAAAAGCTTAGTTGATTGAAAAATCATGTGATTGAGGCTGTGGAATTTTATAATGTAAGTCATTGTAATTTAAATAAACACAACCATAAGTGCTTTGATGTAGTTTGGTAACTAAGATGGATGATGTTGTGGCTACATAAAGCATCTTAATGGCTAATCATGCAGCCAAAAACGAAAGATAAAGCGAATAGGAAACATAAACAGACGCCACCAAAAGATGAGTGGATCAAAGAGCATTGAATCCCAGCCCATTTGCATCGTTTGGTCGTAATTTCTGCGCTTTCGACTGTTATGACTTGGAACGACTAACCAAGAACAAATAAATAGGATTACCGCAAAAATTAAATATAAGGGTTGGGGCTGAACCGCAAAAAAGCGGTAAATTAAATACACTGCAGAATAAAAACTAAAGCAGGCGATTAAAGCATGTATCGACATGAGGTAAATCCGTTATTTTTTATTGTTTTGTCTTTTGTGGTTGAAGTTGTAGGGCACGCTTGTGCCCTACATTCAATCATTTATTTAACTTGTTGCTTCTTCAGGTGGTACTTCGGATTGCTCTAATAAGCGCGTTACCAGTAATTGGTCAATTTTAAAATGATCGACATCGACCACTTCGAATTTATAACCACCATAAATGACTGCATCAGCAGGGCGTGGAATTTTGCGAAGCTTATACATCATAAAGCCCGCTAAGGTTTCATAATTGTCTGTATCTGGCATTTCATCAATCGCTAGCGCATGCATCATGTCTTCGATTGGTGTGCTACCTTCAATCAGCCATGAATTATTATCACGTTTAATAATTTGCTGATCTTCCTCAATTGGCGTAACCCAATCACCCATTACCGTAATCATGATATCTGACAAGGTAATTACACCAACGACCAGCGCATATTCATTAATAACGACCGCAAATTTCTCTTTGGTGGAACGGAAACGGTCGAGTAATTCAGACAGTGTGAGCGTATCTGGAATGGTGAGTACATTACGAATGGTATTTTCGTTTAATTGTAAAAGGGATTGATTATTGAGGATACGAACCAAAATATCTTTGGCATCAACATAACCAATCACATCGTCAATATTTTCACTGCAGACTAAAAATTTAGAATAAGGATATTCTGCCAGCTTTTGACGAATACTCGATTCAGATTCCTTGAGGGTAAAATACACCACGTTTTCACGGGTCGTCATACTTGAAGGGACGTTACGTTCTTCGAGTTCAAATACATTTTCAATGAAATGATGTTCTTGTTTTTGCAGAACGCCAGCTTGTGCGCCAGCATCCATCACTGCTGAAATATCATCAAAGGTAATATTGTCGTCGCGGGTGGTGTTCACTTTAAATAAGCGGAACAGCATATTGGCAATGGCATTGATAAACCATGCCAATGGTCTGCAGACCACAATGAAGACTTGAATCGGGTTAATCACAGAAACCGCGATTTTTTCAGGTGCAATCATTGCCAAACGTTTTGGCATGAGGTCTGCAAATAAAATAAATAAAGAAGTAACTAATGTGAAAGACAAGGCAAAGCTAATACTTTCCGTCCACGGGCCATGATAAAAGCGTGCAACCATGTCATAGAAATAAGGGCGAAATGCACCTTCACCCAAAATACCGCCGAGAATTGCGACTGCATTTAGGCCAATTTGCGAGGCAGCAAAGAAATCTGCTGAATTTTCTTGTAAATCGAGCACTTTCTGAGCACGCTCATCGCCCGATTCTGCCAAGATTTTTAATTTAACTTTACGTGCACCGGCAAGGGCGATTTCAGTTAAAGATAAAAAACCAGCTCCCGCAATAAGGATGACGATGATTAGGATGTTTTGGAAGAGGCTCACTGAGGCACCTGTGGATCATCATTATTTTGAATATTTTTAACATAAAAAAACTCAAGGAGATCAGTTTAATGATTTCCTCGAGTTCTAGTATAAGCTTAAAAAAGAAGAATTTAAGAAAATTTATGTTTAATAATGAGAAAATTGAGAGTTATTCATTAAAAATTCACGGTTTTCTTCTTCAATCATTTGGCGTGCAACATACAAAATAAGCTGACGTAACCAGCGATGTGCAGGGTGATGATGTAATAAAGGACACCAAGCCATTTTTAATTCAAATTCTGGAATATAAAATGGTGGGTCTTTAATCAGTAAGTTTTGGCTTTTTGCTTGAAGGCGCGCAATACGTGTCGGTAGGGTCGCAACTAAATCAACATTGGAAGCCAATAGCCCAGGCATTTGATAATGACGTGTAAATACAGAAATTTTACGCTTTTGACCAATACGTTCTAAGGCTTGGTCAATCCAACCTAAGCCTGCTTGCTTTTCTGGATTGACACCAAAGCCAACGCCCATACCTGTTTTAGATACCCAGATATGTTGAGCATCTAAATAGCTTTTTAAATTGAGGTTGTTTGCAGCAGGGTGTTTACCATTGAGTAAGCAAGAAAAGCTGTCACGCCAAACTAAAACTTGGTGAAAACTTTGCGGTATTTCATTAAAACGGTTAATTGCAAGATCGACCTTACCTTGTTCCATATCACGATAAGACACATCACTTGGTGTTAAAAAGTCGAGTACGACATTTGGTGCTTCTGAGCGGAGTGCTTTGACTAAGCGAGGTACTAAAGTCGCTTCGGCATAGTCAGAAGTCATAATGCGAAAAACGCGATTCGATGTATAAGGTCGGAATTCAGTACGTGGTTCCAAAATCATCGAGAGATCAGAAAGCGCATCGCGAATACGCGGTTGTAATTCTAAGGCGCGTTCTGTCGGGGTCATACCTTCAGAAGAACGAATCAAAAGCGGATCATTAAATAAATTACGTAGACGACGTAAAATATTACTCATTGCAGGTTGGGTTACGCCTAATTGTTCTGCAGCACGCGTTACATTTTTTTCACGAAGTAGCACGTCAAGGTAAATGAGTAGATTAAGATCGACACGCTCCAGATTCATAAAATAAATACCGAAAATAAAATCATGAAATTATTTTGATTATGCCATAAGCCATCCGCCTTGTGTAATAAACTGATGAAAAAAAAGACGTCCAATTGCAGGCTAAAAAATACAGTTAGCCTAATAAATTCAACTGTTCCGCGAGGGCATGAGCGCTACATAGCGTCTTAAAGAAGATAAAAATTCGCATTCACATGTGAATATGAACAGGAATATTTAATACTTATTTTTACTGATGAAATTAGCATTTAAAAGCTAAAAACAAACCGCTCAGTTAAGTTAAAAAGTGTTGTGATTTTGATCAAATTTGCCAATTTTTAGTAAAAAATCACACTTTTAAAGCCTTTCAAGACTTAAGTCTAATGAATAAAAAGAAAACAACTTGGGTGAAAAGTAAACTAAAAATAAATTATATAAATTATTTAAAAATAATAACTTATATAATTTTGGTTAAAATATATTTAGACTTTGATCTACCCATTTTTTAAATAAATATCGAAAATTAATACAGAATATTGGATTAATTTTATTGGCCAATCTAATCTAAGTTCATCGAAACGAAGCGCTCTAAATCTGAACAATAAATTGAGGGTATGATTTTAGCCATTCGTTTGGGAAATCCTAATATTATTACAGGAAAATATCATGACTACATATTTATCAGCGATTGATGCAATCCGCGAATTAAAAGCAAAATTCGGTGCAACATGGCGCGACATCAGCCCAGAAGATGCTGCACGCATGCAACTGCAAAACCGTTTCAAAACTGGTTTAGACATCGCGAAATACACAGCTGCAATTATGCGTCGTGATATGGCTGCATACGATGCAGACTCTAGCAAATACACTCAATCACTAGGTTGCTGGCACGGTTTCATCGCACAGCAAAAAATGATTGCGAACAAAAAATACTTCGGTACTACAGAACGTCGCTATATCTACCTTTCTGGTTGGATGGTTGCTGCGCTTCGTTCAGAATTCGGTCCACTTCCTGACCAATCTATGCACGAAAAAACTTCAGTACCTGCATTGATCGAAGAAATCTACACTTTCCTTCGTCAAGCTGACGCTAAAGAATTAAACGACTTGTTCCGTGCGCTTAAAAAAGCAAACGAAGCTGGTGATACTGCTAAAGCTGCTGAAATCACTGCTCAAATCGACGGTTTCCAAACTCACGTTGTGCCAATTATTGCGGACATCGACGCAGGTTTCGGTAACGAAGAAGCAACTTACTTACTAGCTAAGAAAATGATCGAAGCGGGTGCTTGTGCACTTCAAATCGAAAACCAAGTATCTGATGCTAAACAATGTGGTCACCAAGCTGGTAAAGTAACAGTTCCACACGAAGACTTCATCGCGAAAATCCACGCTCTTCGCTATGCATTCTTAGAAATGGGTCTTGACGACGGTATCATCGTTGCTCGTACTGACTCTGAAGGCGCTGACTTGACTCAAAAAATCCCAGTGGTTAAAGAGCCAGGCGACATCGCTTCTCAATACATCAGCTACTTAGATACTACTGAAATCGACATTTCAGAAGCTCAAGAAGACGAAATCCTAATCAAGCGTAACGGTAAACTTCACCGTCCAAAACGTCTTGCTTCTGGCTTGTACCAATTCCGTCCAGACACGCAAATCGACCGCGTTGTACTTGACTGTGTATCTAGCCTTCAAAACGGTGCGGACCTTCTTTGGATCGAAACTGCGACTCCAAACGTTGAAGAAATCGCTCACATGGTTAACCGTGTTAAAGAAACAGTTCCAAATGCTAAGCTTGTTTACAACAACTCGCCTTCATTCAACTGGACTTTAAACTTCCGTCAACAAGCTTACGACCGTTGGGTTGCTGAAGGTAAAGACGTTTCTGCTTACGACCGCGCTAAACTAATGAGCGCTGAGTACGATGCGACTGAATTAGCTGCTGATGCTGACGAAAAAGTACGTACATTCCAAGCAGATGCTTCTCGTGAAGCTGGTGTGTTCCATCACTTGATCACACTTCCGACTTACCACACAGCTGCTCTTTCTACTCACGAGCTTGCTCAAGGTTACTTCGGTTCTGAAGGTATGTTGGCTTATGTTGCTGGCGTACAGCGTAAAGAAATCCGTGGCGGTATCGCTTGTGTTAAACACCAAGCAATGGCTGGTTCGGACATCGGTGATGACCACAAAGAGATCTTCTCTGGTGACAACGCTCTTAAAGCACACGATGATGCTAAAAACACAATGAACCAATTCGCTGCTCACTAAGCACTGAACTGATTCGAAAAACCCAGCATAAGCTGGGTTTTTTTATTCCTATTACTTAGTTATTTAAGTCAAAAATATATACATAAAAAAAGCAGGCTTTGGCCCGCTTTTTATTGATTATTCGCATTAGTCTTGCACTATATTTATAGAGTATTTAGCTTTGATTTGGCCAAAGAATAATGAGCCAAGTAAAGAAAATAATGGCTAATGCGACAAATTGTGCAGCACTGCCCATATCTTTGGCATTTTTAGAAAGGGGGTGTTTATCTAAAGAAACCCGATCTACAACAGCTTCAATTGCAGAGTTAAATAACTCAACAATAAGTGCAAACAAGCAGACCGCAATCATCAGGGCATGTTCTGCACGACTCACCTGAAGAAAACAGCTGATTGGAATAAGGATCGCATTTATCAACACGATTTGTCGAAATGCGGCTTCATTTTGAAATGCGGCTTTAAAACCAGCGATAGAATATTGAGTTGCGTTTAAAATACGCTTAACGCCAGTTTTGCCTTTGTATGGGGAATAGCTACTCATGTGTCATGGTGAAAGTTTTATATTTCATTCATTTTATGAGGCATAACTTAAATGTGACTGAAAATTGAGTAAGACAATTACACTAAAACACATGCTTTTAGCAGTAAATTTAAAATTTAATGTGATTAAAGTCAGTTTAAGACTTAAAAAATGCATAAAAATCAGGCAAAATTGCCGCACAAAATTCCTATAACGACATTGAATAATAAGATTACTACTTCAGTTTAGATTGAGGTAGCGTTTTGATAAGGCAGTACCATGAAAAATAATATATTCCTCATCCTATTGGCTTGTTTGACTTTTCAGGCCAATGCCACCGAAGTGCAACCTACAACAGCGACAGTCGTCAATGAAGCACTGACTGAGCAAGGTTATTTTGCATTTAACTTTGGTGAATATAAAGTGATTGCGCTACGTGATGGCTCGATTGATCTAAAAGGAAGTTTGTTTAATAAAAATCTGAGCCCAGAAGAGGTACAACAAGTTTTTGCAAAAGCCAACTTGTCTCAATCCCAGTATTTGCCTACCAGTGTCAATGCGTTTTTAATTGATGATCGTCACGGTAATTTAACCCTTGTAGATAATGGTGCAGGGAGTTGTATGGGCGATAAACTCGGTGCGATGGCCACGAATATTCAGGCAGCAGGTTATAAACTATCGCATATTAATAGCATAATGCTGACGCATTTACATTTAGATCATGTATGTGGTTTGACGCAAAATAATGTCGCTGTTTTTCCACTCGCGACGGTATATGTGAGTGAGCCCGAGCTTGCTTTTTGGTCGGCAGAGCAAGTTCCGCAAAGTGTTGCAGAAGACAAGCGAGCAAATTATCAAGCTACAGCAGCGCAAATTAAGGCGGTATTGGCACCTTATCAGTTGTCTAAAAGTTTAAGGACATTTAAAGCAGGTTCAGATATTAATGGCATAGAGGTTATACAAAGCGCTGGACATACACCTGGGCATTATTCTTATTTGTTAAAGAGCCAAAATAAGGCATTGGTCTTTGTTGGTGATATTGTCCATTCGCATACTTTACAGTTTATTGAACCTAAACTTTCGGTTGATTTTGATACTGATCCTGTACAGGCCAGTCACACACGTGAATCATTATTTGCACAGTATGCACAGGCTCATACTTGGATTGCTGCACCGCATTTGCCTTTTCCTGGGGTGGGTGAAATTGTAGAACTTAGTACTGGTCATTATGAGTGGAAGCCTTTAGGCTCACCTGCAACACCTGCAACACCTGCAACACCTGCAACACCTGCAACACCTGCAACACCTGCAACACCTGCAACACCTGCAACACCTGCAACACCTGCAACACCTGCAACACCTGCAACACCTGCAACACCTGCAACACCTGCAACACCTGCAACACCTGCAACACCTGCAACACCTGCAACACCTGCAACACCTGCAACACCTGCAACACCTGCAACACCTGCAACACCTGCAACACCTGCAACACCTGCAACACCTGCAACACCTGCAACACCTGCAACACCTGCAACACCTGCAACACCTGCAACACCTGCAACACCTGCAACACCTGCAACACCTGCAACACCTGCAACACCTGCAACACCTGCAACACCTGCAACACCTGCAACACCTGCAACACCTGCAACACCTGCAACACCTGCAACACCTGCAACACCTGCAACACCTGCAACACCTGCAACACCTGCAACACCTGCAACACCTGCAACACCTGCAACACCTGCAACACCTGTGCAACCGACTGAAGCTACCGTACAAGCAGTGGCTGCAACCCCAGTAGTAACAGCAGTGAATATGCAAGAACCTGAGCAAGTCGTACAAGCAACATCTACAGTGAAAGCCCAAGAAGGCAATACTGATCATCCAGCAGCACAGCATTTGAGTGAACCGCATGCTGAAACGCCTCAAGTGAAAGTAGTGACAGCCGACATACAAACAAGAGTGGAGCCTATCGTTGAGCATGTTGTTGAAGTGGCGCAGAATACGACATCTACAGTACAGCCCAAATGATGTCATTGAAGATCATCTTGTCTAAACTGTAGGTTGATCGGTAGCACATAAGAAAAGACGCATTTTGCGTCTTTTTTATGTTAGAAACTTTATTTTGTTGGGCTGGCTTTGGGTTTAAACCATGTGCGGATCATCACGAAGGCAAAAGGAATAAAAATGAGAACCAAGACCGTACCAAAAATCACTCCACCAAATACACCCAGGCCGATTTCTTGACGGCTGACTGCGCCAGCACCTTGTGCAAATATCAGCGGAATAACACCAGCACCAAAGGCCAATGATGTCATTAGAATAGGACGAAAACGTAATGAAGCTGCTTCTATAGCTGCATTAATCACATGTTTGCCTTCGCGCTGTGCCATTGCAGCAAACTCAATAATTAAGATGGCATTTTTACACGATAAACCAATGGTTGTGAGCAGTGCGATTTGGAAATAAATATCATTTGGGAAACCGCCCAAGAATGAAAAGATCACACAGCCTCCAATCCCTAAAGGAATTGCAATCATGACTGCAGCAGGAATGGACCAACTTTCATATAAAGCCGCTAAACATAGAAAAATAAATCCGATAGAAACTGCATATAAAAACAGTGCTTGATTACTGGTTTTTTGTTCCTCAAAAGACAGTCCGCTCCAAGCTAAATCAATATCTTTGGCTTGATCTACCAAGCTTGCGACTTGTTGCATTGCTTGGCCTGAGCTAACAGCTGCAGTTTTGTCTGCATTAACTTCAAGTGCACTATAACCATTAAAGCGGTTGACCAATTCTGGACCACCAGACCAATTAATGGTTGAGAAGCTCGCAAAGGGTACCATTTCATTTTGATTGTTGCGTACAGACCAGTATTGTAAATCTTCTGGTGTAGCTCGGAAGGGCGCATCACTTTGCATCATGACGCGTTTAATTCGGCCTCTATCAATAAAGTCATTGATATATTTACCACCCAATGCAGCTGATAATGTACTGTTGATGTCAGCCATCGCGAGGCCAGAAGACATGGCCGCTTTAGGGTCGATATTAACCTCTAATTTGGCTTTGTCTGGCGCAGCTTTTTTATCAAGATTTTCAAAACCTGAGTATTGCGCAGAATCTTGCTTTAATTGCGTGAATTGCTGATTTAAAAATTGACGACCTTGACCATTAATATCACGAATCCAAAAACTTAGGCTGTCGGTATCTCCTAAGCCAATGACAACTGGCGGTGCAGTAATGTTAATTTTGGCATTGGCATGACTACGGAAATAAGCATTCGCACGCTCACGTATAGCATTGGCATTATTTTTTTGCCCACTACGTTCATCCCACGGCTTGAGCTTAATAAAGCCTTGGGCCATGTGTTGACCTGTACCCGTACGGTTGCTGCCATAGCGGAGCATAACCAGATCAACATTATTTTTTTCATGTTCTAAGAAATAATCACGAACCGATTCACCCACTTTCATGGTCTGTGACATTGGTGCATTGTCTTGTAAGGTAATTTGTACACTTAAACGACCTTGGTCTTCATTGGGTAAGAAGCTGGTTGGTAAGGCACGATAAAACAGTGCAAACACAAGAATAAGTGCAGCAATGATTACAAAGCTCACCCATTTAAAATCAATAATGGTATGGCTAAGTTTTACATATTGATGTTTTATAGCTTCAAGCAAGCGGTTAAATCGCGTCGCCCAAGTAAATGGTTGTGTCGTTGGTTTTAAAATAAGTGCACACAATGCAGGTGTAAGTACTAACGCGACTGCAAGTGAGATCGACATGGCAGTAATTAAGGTCAGTGCAAACTGACGATAAATGACCCCAGTAGAACCACCAAAAAATGCCATTGGAATAAATACAGCAGTGAGCACCAAGGTAATACCCACCAGTGCGCCACTAATTTCATGCATAGAAGCTAAAGACGCTTGTTTGGCATCTAAATGTTGTTCGTGCATCAGCCGTTCAACATTTTCAACCACCACAATGGCATCGTCCACCAGTAGGCCAATGGCCAGTACAAGTGCAAATAAGGTGAGGGTATTAATACTCAAACCTAAAAGCAGGAGTACACCCATTGTGCCTAAAAGTACGACAGGAACAGTAATGGCAGGAATTAAAGTTGCACGCCAGCTTTGCAAAAACAGGAACATGACGACAATAACCAAAAGAATGGCTTCAAATAATGTTTTGACCACTTCTTTAATGGATTCACGGACAAATGGTGTGTTGTCGCTTGGATAAACCAGTTTATAGCCATTTGGTAAAGACTTAGACAAACGGTCGACGGTGTCTTGAATACGTTTTGCAGTTTGAATGGCATTAGCACCAGAGGCTAAAGAAATAGCCATACCTGCAGAAGGATAACCATTAATGCTGTTGTAAGATTGGTAATTTTCTGCACCTAACTCTACTCGTGCAACATCTTTTAAATAGACAAAACTACCATCAACATTGGCTTTTAAAATAATATTTTGAAATTCTTCAGGCGTTTTTAAACGAGAGCCCGAACTGACTTTGGCATTTAAATATTGTTCTTGTGCGCTAGGAAGTTCACCAATACCACCAGCAGCCACTTGCGTATTCTGTGCTTCAACTGCTTTTTGAATATCACTTGGGATGAGGTTGTATTTTTTGAGTTGATTTGGATTTAACCATATCCGCATGGCAAACTTTGAACCAAATACGTCAACTTCACCAACGCCTTCAACGCGTCCTAATTCGCTCTCTAAATGCGTCAATAAATAATCAGACAGTTCAATATTGCTGCTTTTATGTTGCTCATCATATAGGCCAATCACCATATAGGTATCACCTAAAGACTTGAGGACTCTAACCCCTTGGCGTTGGACATCATCTGGTAAGCGACTTAATACACTATTAATAGAGTTTTGTACTTGAACTTGCGCTGTATCTGGATCAGTACCATTTTCAAAACTAATATTAATGCGGCTACGGCCATTGGCATCACTGCTGGAGCTAAAATACAGTAAATGATCCAGCCCTGTAATTTGCTGCTCTAATATTTGGGTGATGCTTTCTTCTACAGTTTGCGCATCTGCACCTGAATAGGTTGCGCTAATGGAAATACGCGGTGGCGCGATATCTGGATAACGCTCTACAGGTAAATTTAATAATGCAAATACACCAGCAACCATCACAAAAATGGCCAGTACAAAAGCAAAAATAGGGCGCTGGATAAAATATTTAGAGAGCATAATTTAATTACTTTCCATTGCGCTGAAAAGTTCCATTTATAGGTTAAGCTACGAGCGCCAACGCTTTAAATCAGCCAAAATAGACTGAGCATAAACACAGAAATTACTTTGTACTTATATACTAAAAACATGAATAAAAAATGTAGCTCATGCAACAAGTCTAAAAAATAAATACAACTTGATTGACTGCATGCCTTTGCAAGCGTGCCTATATGTTACAAATGTAAACTGAAGCCATGATTGGATTTAAGGAAAATATAGATTATCTCTAAATAAAGCACTTCATTATGCTTAGTGATTAAATTGCGCATAATTTAAAAATATTTTTACTTTGGCTGGGTCTTATGGTTTTTGCGTGTGTAGAGTGCTCTGCAGTTTGAGGTTCTATCTCCAATCAGTACAAGCGTTTTAAACCCATTGAGAATATTTATTTATTGTACTTTTGGGCTTTTATAAGCCGACTTGAGGGCATAATGAGTATAAAGAATGTAGTAAAAATTTATAAAAAATGAAGATGACATGAATGCATAAATAAGTGGAGGCGATGATGGTTGAAAGAGAAAACTTAGTTGAGCAAATAAAAATCGCAATCCAGTCCCAACAATATGAACAGGCTAATCATTTATTACAATATTTAAATGTAGCCGATATTGCACTGGTACTACAGCAATTTAAGCCAAGCACTCAGGTGCAGTTATTGCATTTATTGGGAAATAAGGCTGATGTATTTTCATTTTATAGCCCAGCCGAGCGCGTTAAATTAGCTGAGCAACTGAATATTGCAGATTTGGTTGAAATAATTGAGCAAATGCATTCAGACGATAGTGCAGATTTGGTCAAGGCATTATCGCCCATCGTACAAAAGCAATTATATACCCGACTCAGTTTAAATAAGCGACTACAAATTCGTTCCTTAGCAGCATATCAGGAAGAATCCGCTGGCGCGATTATGAGTTTGGATGTCGCGACTTTGCCTGCGGAAATTACTATTCAGCAGGCGATAGAACAACTCAGACAAGATACGTCTAATCCAGATACCTTGTACCAAATTTATATCGTGAATGAACACAAACAACTGAAAGGCGTGATTTCATTACGAGAAATGATTTTAGCCAATCCTGAGGACATCATTGCCGATGTAATGCATAAAGAAGTAATTTATGCACATGTGGATGATGACCAAGAAAGCGTTGCTAAAAAGCTTAGTTATTATGATTTTATTGCTTTGCCAATTGTGAATGATCAAATGCAATTACTGGGTATTGTGACCTATGACGATGCTTTGGATGTGGTCAGTGAAGAAGCCACTGAAGATTTTTTAAAAGCGGGTGCGGTCAATGCCAATAGCAAACTGAGTTTAAAAACAGCGCCAATCTTTCAGCTCTATCAAAAGCGGGTATTTTGGCTGGTGTTTTTAGTATTTGGCAGTTTGCTATCGGGATTTGGAATTGCACACTTTGAAGATATTATTGCCACAAATTTAGTATTGGTGTTCTTCTTACCTTTATTGGTTGGCAGTGGCGGAAATGCAGGATCACAATCTGCAACTTTAATGGTGCGTGCCTTGGCAACAGGGGATGTGCATTTTAAAGACTGGTTTTATCTGATTGGCCGTGAAAGTTTGGTGGCATTATGTCTTGGCGCCACGATGGCAATTGCCGTCTCTGCATTGGGCTATTACCGTGGTGATGAAATGGTCGCTTTGGTGTTGGCACTCAGTATGATGGCAATTGTGATGTTGGGTTGTTTGATTGGTATGAGTCTGCCATTTATATTAAACCGCATGGGGCTAGACCCAGCCAGTGCATCTGCACCCTTAGTGACTTCTATTTGTGACGCCTCTGGTGTATTGGTGTATTTATTTATTGCCTCTCAGCTATTACTTTAAGTAAGTTACTATGGATTTATAACTTATGTTTTGCCTGATTTAATCGCATTTGGACAATACAATGACCGAAAATAAACAGATTAAAAATCTTGAAAAAAAATTGTCAGAGCAAGAGGTGATTCGCTTAGAACGTGACTTGGCTAAATTTGCCAACATGATGGACTCTGTCATAAGGATTCCATTTACCAAGCAAGGCGTAGGTGCGGATGCTGCTTTAAGTACCATTCCAATTGCAGGAGACATCGCAGGTTTTGTTTTGACCTGTTATGCCATTATGAAAGCCAAGCAAATTGGTGTACCACAGCAAAAACTAAACCCTGTGATGAAAATGGCAATGTTAGATGCTGTTGTGGGCTTTATTCCTATTGTAGGAACGGTATTTGATGTTTTTATTCGTCCAAGTCGCAAGGCCTTAGATGTGGTACATACGCATATTCGTGAAGAATATCAAATTCGTAGTGATACACATGTGGTGCATCCTTTCTTGCACGAACAATTAGAACAGAAACAGCAACATTCAGCTTTTTGGCGTAATCCAATTGTGGCGTGGATCTGGATTCATATTCCAGACTTGTTGGGGCTGTTGTTCATTGTATTATTTTTATTTGCGATGTGGATGGGTGGTGTTTGGTTGTGGCAATGGATACAGCATTTTTAAATGTGATGTATTTAAACAACAATACAGACATTAAAAAAGCCTCCGCGAAGGAGGCTTTTTTCATCGAATACTTAAGCTAACATTATGGGCAATCTAATTGCTGTAATGCGGCAACACGTTGTTCGATCGTTGGGTGAGTTTGGAACAAAGCAGCTAAACTAAAACCTTCTTCACGTCCTGCAGAAATCGCAAAAGCTTTCATTTCTTTAGGCATCGCATCTGGCATTTCAGATTCTGCTTGTAAACGTAACAATGCAGAAATCATGGCTTGTTTGCCTGCTAGGCGAGCACCCGCTTCGTCAGCGCGGTATTCACGATAACGCGAGAACCACATCACGATAGATGAAGCAAGAATACCAAACACGATATCCAGCACAATCGTAATCACAAAATAAGCGATACCAGGTGCTTCACCTTCTTCGCGACCAAAGACATTACGGTCAATAAAATCGCCTGCAACACGTGCAAAGAACATCACAAAGGCGTTGACTACACCTTGAACCAAAGCCAAGGTCACCATGTCGCCATTGGCTACGTGGCCAATTTCATGTGCCAATACAGCGCGAAGTTCGTCTTTGTTCATACGTTCTAGCAAACCCGTTGAAACAGCGACAAGTGCGTCGTTTTTGTTCCAACCTGTTGCGAAAGCGTTAGATTGATAAGAGGGGAAAATACCAACTTCAGGCATTTTAATGCCAGCACGTTGCGCAAGTTGAGCAACTTCTTGTAAAAGCCACGCTTCAGCTTGGCTACGCGGTGCGTTCGGGTCGATAATTTCAGTACCAGTGGTTTTTTTCGCCATCCATTTAGACATGAATAGAGAAATTAAAGAACCAACCATACCAAACACAAAACAGATTACCATTAGGTTGCCAAGCTGTAAGCCGCCTGCGCCGTGGTAACTGCCGACACCGAAGAGTGACAAAATAATGCCAGCTACAATCAGTACCGCGAGGTTGGTTAGCAAGAACAAACCAATCCGCATCATTGAGAAAATCCTCGTATTATGGAAAAATAATCTGATCTACAAATCATAATCATTAAGTTCAATATGAGGTGAAAGTCTAATAATTTCAAGAAATAATTAGTAAATCTCTCAGAAAAAAGAAAAATGCTGTCTTTTTAATCTTTAAAATAGATATGTGCAGAGGCAGTCGCATTGGCCGTGGTATAGGAGCCTGGTGCATCAGTAAAGCTATTGCTCGCATTTTGAATTACATGACGCTGATATTTATTACTGGCTTTAAGTTCAGTCGATGTTTCATTTTGCTCATAATTGGCTGAGCTAGCAATGATTTTGCCTGCACCTGAATTTGATGCCGTACTGGTATTGTAATCGCTGATTGTACTTGCGCCGTTTGCATATAAGTTGTTATAGCGACTGGTCACACGGCGTACATAGTCTTGTGTTTCACGAAAAGGTGGCACACCGCCGTACTTTTGCACATTGCCTTCTCCTGCATTATAACCAGCTAAAACTAAAGACGTGTTGCCATTAAAGCGCTTGGTTAACCATGCCAAGTAACGTGCACCTGCCATAATGTTTTGAAATGGATCATAAGCATTTGACACATTAAAGCGTCGAGCTGTTGCTGGCATCAGTTGCATTAGACCTTGGGCACCGACTGGGGAACGGGCATTCACATTAAAGCCAGATTCAGTATGCATGACGGCTTTAATTAAACCTTCAGAAACACCGTGTTGTTGAGCGGCCTGTTTAATAATGTGGTCGAAGGCATTTTTGTTACGGCTATAGCTGGGCAAAACTGAAGATTCGTTTGATCCCCAGTTATTATAAGTGTGGATATTACTGTCTGGATAATAGGTCACTTTCACTTTTGTGAGTGATTTATCTGCACTTTGACGGTTGGTGAGTAGGGTGCTGCCTTGTTTATCTTTATAAATATAAATTTTTCCTGCATGGCTTATTTCAACCATGCCGAAAGACAGTACTGATCCCAAAATGCAAAATGCAAAATTTTTTGATTTATTTTTCATTGTCGTCGTCGAAAAAACTTCTGTCCCCAAACAGTACAAATAGAGTGTAGCAAAAATAAAAGCGATGAAAAGCTTTGATCTGTTTATTTATCGGCTAGTTTGTAAAAAGCAAGTCATTTTGCTGATTCAATAATCAAAAAAAATATTTATTTTTTTTTAATGAGCATAACTTGACACATTTAAGGTATTGATATTTAAGGAATATTAAATTGATCAAAAAATGATCAATCTAAATGAAAGCCTTAAAATAAGGGTGGATCAAGCTGTCAAGCCTTTTAGAATCCACAAAGTTATCCACAGCTTTTGTGGAAAACTGTGGAAAAGTCCAAAAGATAAGCATCTTGGCTAAAAAACAGACGCAAGCGTTCAAATTTACCGCGCTTCGATTACTTGATTATGACTGTATTTTGACAATTTATGGAATTTACATTCTTTTAATGCGGTGAGAGAGCGAATCAGCTAAAATTGCGCGGTTATTTTATTTATGGGTTAATCTCGTCTATGTACTCGCCAGTTGAGTCCGAACAAGGATTTAATTTCAAGCCTGAACTGCCTACCAGCTCAGCTTACTATCGTTTGCTGAAAAAGCTCCGTCGCCAAGTCGGTCATGCGATCCGCGATTTTAAAATGATCGAAGATGGTGACAAGGTTATGGTGTGTATTTCTGGTGGTAAAGACAGTTATACCTTGCTGGATATCTTGCTTCAGTTTAAACGCATTGCGCCAATCAACTTTGATGTGGTTGCAGTTAACCTTGACCAAAAACAGCCAGGTTTCCCTGAAGAAGTACTGCCACGTTATTTAGAAGAAAATAACATTCCGTACTATATCTTGGAAAAAGACACTTATAGCATCACAAAAAAACTTACCCCTGAAGGTAAAACTTATTGTGCTGTGTGTTCTCGTTTACGTCGTGGTTCTTTGTATGGTTTTGCGCAAGAAATTGGTGCAACTAAAGTGGCTTTAGGTCATCATCGTGATGATATCTTGGCGACTTTCTTTTTGAACTTGTTCCATGGCGGTAGCTTAAAAGCGATGCCACCAAAACTTTTATCTTCGGATAAAAAGAATATCTTGATTCGTCCACTGGCTTATGTGGAAGAAAAAGACATTATCAAATATGCTGAAATGCGCAAGTTTCCAATCATTCCATGTAACTTATGTGGCTCGCAAGAAAACTTACAGCGTGCCATATTGAACGATATGCTTCGTAGCTGGGATAAAGAATATCCAAAACGTTTGCACAGCATTTTTGGTGCATTGCAAAATGTATCACCATCACAATTGGCTGACCGAGAATTATTTGATTTCGAAGCGCTAGATAGTGAACGTGAGTTTGACTTCAAAGAGGGTGCATGCTCAACTGAAGAAGCACCAGAAGGCGAAAGCAAACGCATTAACATGGTGAATTTAGGTTTTGTTGCGGACTAAGTTCTAAAGGCATTCAAAAAAGCATCTGAAACTCAGGTGCTTTTTTTATGTATTTGATTTTATTCATTGTTGTATGGTTTTGATTAAAATTGAACGGTGCGTGCAAAATTCTTTAGCTATTTTGCAGGTGATCATGCTATAACAAGCGACAAGCAAAAAATGCTTCTTTTAAAATGCTGTCTGGATAGGCTGCACACACGAACAAAGAGATTGAGGATAGAACATGCCAGCTTTTTTAACTGACGATTGGTTTTCGACTGTAGAAACTCTAACTGCTCAAGCAGGTGACTTAAACTTACCACCAGCTCTGGCAAATCTTGCGATTAATTTGGTTGTTGCAGACGCTTCTGGCAATACTGAATTGTCTTTAGACGGTGGCGCAATTAAAAAAGGCTTATCTGCAAACGCAAAAACAACGCTAAACATGGATGCTGAAACTTTACGTAAAGTATTCCTTGAGTTTGATATGGCTGCAGCTATGCAAGCATTCATGACAGGCAAAATAAAAGTTCAAGGTGACATGTCACAATTGATGGCACTGCAAACTGCAAAGCCTAGCCAAGAACAAAAAGACTTATTCAAAAAAGTACTTGAGCAAACGGCTTAAGACTCATGAGATGAAGTGAATCACTTCAAATCAAAAAAGCTTACCCTTGGGTAAGCTTTTTTTTTCGATCTTTGAGCGAGGCGTATAAAACTAGCTTTAGATATTCACCAATTGCGGTGTGGTCTTAATATGCTCTAAATAGGCACGGATACGTGTGACATATTGTACAGCTTGACGATAACGACCATTGCTGGCTTTGTTACGGTCTAAATAAGTGTAGAGGTTCACCCATTTGTTTGGATTTTTACCCTGAGCTTTAATTTTGCTTTGCAATTGCGAAACTGCACCTGGCCCCATGTTATATGCAACCAATGCATACCAGTTACGGTCAGGCATTGGGATATGTGCATATCGTGCCAGCATTTGATCATAGTACTTCGCACCGCCTTGGATGCTTTGCGCTGGATCTGTGCGATTACTTACACCCATTGCTTTCGCTGTGCTGTTGGTCAGCATCATCAGCCCGCGTACGCCAGTAGGTGATACAGAGTCCGGTTTTAAATATGACTCTTGATAACCAATAGCTGCCAATAAATGCCAGTCAAGATTATATTGCTGTGCAGTTTTCTTAAAGCTTGCCTTATATATAGGCATACGTTTGCTCAGATCCCGTTGGATCGTGTTGAGCGCATCTTGCTTTAAAACATTACGATTATAAAAAGATGCTAATTGCCCAATAGAACCATTTTGCTTTGCACGGCAAATAAAACCACTTGCAGTTTGGCTAAGTGGATCACTGGCGTCTTTAAAAACCCAATTCAGGTTGCTATTTAAGCCATTTTTTTGCAGTGAAACGGTATCGCCACAGCTCGCA
This sequence comes from Acinetobacter cumulans, assembly GCF_003024525.3. Classification (GTDB taxonomy): domain Bacteria; phylum Pseudomonadota; class Gammaproteobacteria; order Pseudomonadales; family Moraxellaceae; genus Acinetobacter; species Acinetobacter cumulans. Next base: position 1,059,755 of record NZ_CP035934.2, read on the forward strand.
GAAAATGAAGTTAAATGCTTAGCTTCAATCGATTGAATGCTACTGGTGGTCATGGCGAAGTTGGCTTGACCTTTAGATACCATTTTTAAAGCGGTTGCATTGTCTGGAACAATTTTAAAATCAAGTTTTACATTGATGCTTTCTGCATAGTTGCGCGCAAGATCATAACCAAAGCCATGTAAGTGCTGGCCATCTTTAAAGGCAGTGCTTACATCTGCAACTGATACGACAATTAGTTTGTTGCTATTTACAACCGAATCATATTGATGGGTTGTCTTACTTGCATTAATACTGTGAAACGGAATTAAGACAGTACTAAATACAAATGCTTTTAAAGGGAGAGAGTTTAAAGAGTTAAGGCAAAGCCTCGACCCAGAAGTTGAACTACTGTGCATGTTGTCTCCGCTACAAGTAATTTATGCCCTAAAAAGTGAAGACAAAAAATGCCTCATACTTTCTCAAGTTTGATAAATTCAATAAGGGTTGGGCAGTCATGAACGTCATTCAGAATGACTAGGAAAAAATGGGAAATATGTAGAATTTCTACACTGATGAAAAAACAAATTCGCTTAAAAGATGTGCGCATAATAAAGAGCAAAAAAATGCTTGTCAAATTTTGTACGAAAATATTTAAAAATTAACAATATAAGTTATTGAAATAAATAAATAAAAAAAATTGCAAAATATGGTGGTACAAGTGTTGTGTTAAAAGTGAGCGAATTGTGTAAATTTTGATACTTGAAAATGAAAGTAAATATGTCAAAAAATCTTATTAAATTGAAAATGTCATTCTTCAAAAAATGACCTGAAACGAGGCTGTTTTGTATCTTAAATGGACTTATTTTATGCGTTAAATAAACTCAGATTTTACGTATATTACAGTGTATTTGATGGTTCAATTTAAACTTTGGAGTATTGGGCTACTTTTAAAAAAAATGCACTAAATATGCAATAAATAACAACGAGATATTGTTGTATGCTTGATTGTAAAAATAGACAAAATTAACTTGTTTTATAGGTGAAAACGATAGTTGTAAATAAGCCATTAACAGTACAACGAGCTTAAGCGATAACTACCGATAAGATTAGGCCATCATGAGAGCTTTAAAAACTGAGATTTTTAAATAAAATTCAGGATGTATATATGAAGAAAAGAGTTGATCTAATGTATGAAATTTATGCAAATTTTAGTGTTCAGCTTGATAAGTAAAAATTGCTGTGCTTTTGCAGGAAATAACAGCCAATCATGTCCCATTTTTCATTGACACTTTTTAGTCATATTTACGATTTTAGCTATTAAAAATTTGATGCCTATATTTGATAGATCCCTGATCCATAAATGTCGCTGTATTAAGGCTAGCCATTTAAAGCATTCTTGATGCTATTTGATTTGCAGAGCAAGTCTGTCGTTGAGAATCTGGATTTGGACGGAATTCCACATATAGGAGGACTGTATTTGAAAGGAAGAAAACTTTGTTTGTGAAGGAATCTAATGATTAAAATTGAAAGATGAAAAATATTCACTTATAGTGTTTGCATTGATTATTACATCTAGATCTCCCATGATTGAACTTCGTCATTTAAAAACGCTGATTGCTTTAAGAGAGCATGGCTCTTTGGTATCAGCAGCCAATGATTTGTGTCTCACACCTTCTGCGATTTCGCATCAACTTAAAGAGCTTGACCATTGGTTTGGTGTTGAGGTGGTTAACCGTCGCAGTCGCCCGGTAAGTTTTTCCAATGTAGGGCAACGTTTATTAAAGTTAGCCGATGAAATTTTACCTCAAGTGCAAATTGCCCAATCGGATATTACGCGTATTGTGCATGGGCAAACGGGTCGAATTACTTTTTCTTCAGAATGTCATAGTTGTTTTGATTGGCTCATGCCTTTGCTTAATCAATATCGCCAGCAGTATCCAGATGTCGATTTAGACTTTGCCTCAGGTTTTGAGGCGAATCCGCATGAACTGTTACAAACAGGGGAGTTTGACTTATTAATTACTGCGGATCCTATTGCACTAAAAGGCATTGAATATTTTCCCATCTTTGAATATGAATCACGTTTAGTTTTGTCGAATACGCATCCCTTAGTTAGAGCGAAAGATATTACGGTACAAGAGCTTGCAGATGAAACATTGGTAACTTACCCCGTCGATAAGCATCGTTTGGATATTATGTCGCGCTTGTTTATACCTGCAAATATTTTGCCGAAGCAAATCCGTACCACAGATTTAACGCAAATGTTAATTCAATTGGTCGCAAGTGGTAGAGGTATTGCTGCTTTACCTGATTGGGTGGTAAATGAATATGAACAAAAAGGCTGGGTGACTTCACGCCGTTTAGATTGTGTGTCAGCAACGGGTTTGCGTCGCACCTTATATGCTGGCTATCGAACTGAAGAGAAAGAAAAAGATTATTTTGAAGGCTTTTTAAAACAGCTAGATAAATTTTCTAAGAAGCGCACCATTTACTATGTATAAAGTAAGCTTAGCTTTACCTACAAATACATACACAGTGTTTGGGGTTTAATGGCAATCTTGAATTGAGATTAGGCTGGTACATCATATTGAATTTGAATGATATACCAGCTTTTTTTACCATTCGGTGTTTGTACTTGTATTTCATCATCGATGGATTTGCCTAAGCAGGCTTTGGCTACAGGAGATTGCAAAGAGATATAATCTTTACGCCCATATATTTCTTCATCACCGACAATACGAAATTTAATGCGTTCAGCATCATCATTTTCGAGTTCAACCCACGCGCCAAAATATGCTTTACCAGCTTGCTCTGGGCTGTATTCGACTTTATGTGCCACTTCAAACAGCTTGGTTAAAAAGCGAATACGACGGTCAATTTCACGTAGCTTTCTTTTGTTGTAGTGGTAGTCAGCATTTTCTGAGCGATCGCCAAGACTGGCAGCCCAAGACACAATTTTGGTGATTTCAGGACGTTCCTTACGAACCAAATCGTTTAACTCATCTTGTAGTCGTTGATAACCTTCAGCTGTGAGTAGTTTTCGATTCAAAAGATTTGTCTCCAATTTGTGTGATAAACGATGCCGTAGTAAGAATGAGCTGTTATCGGCTTGCTACTATCATAGGGCGCTGAAGCTGAATATCAAGCGCTTTGATTTGAAAGATCTTATTCGATTCAGCACGGAGTTTTTGCTGATCGTTTCCTCACAAGCGATATGTACAGTTGTGGAATGAGTATTTTGTTTTTATTTTGAGCACTCAAACCGAAATTGTTGAAAAATAATTGCCAAGCACTCATTTTATTTATATGATGCGCAACATGGAAGCGTGGCAGAGCGGTTTAATGCACCGGTCTTGAAAACCGACGAGGGCTTATACCCCTCCGTGAGTTCGAATCTCACCGCTTCCGCCAAATTCAAAAAACCCAATCGAAAGATTGGGTTTTTTTATACTTGGAATTTTATTTGTTGTTGATAGCAAAGTCGTCTTAAAATGCTCACGCTAAGATGACGTCTATTTCTAAGGCAAAATCCACGCTTGTATTTTGTTTTATAAAGACGCTAACGATCTAGAACACAATGCTGAGTAAGACATTTAAATGTACATGAATGCCTAAAAAACATGTCGCTCTCGTTGAATTGAATAAAAAATAATTAAACAGTGCTAAATTACTATGAAATATCTGAAAAATATTTGCCATTCTGAAAGAATATTTATATGATAGCGCCCATGGAAGCGTGGCAGAGCGGTTTAATGCACCGGTCTTGAAAACCGACGAGGGCTTATACCCCTCCGTGAGTTCGAATCTCACCGCTTCCGCCAAATTCAAAAAAGCCCTTGTGAAAACAAGGGCTTTTTTTTTGTGTCTCATTTAGGCCAATATCCATTCATGAGCCGAAAGAATAGATAGACTTGATACAAATAAACATTCTACTATTGAAGTACTTTGCTTAAGTCCAACATTAAATGCGATAAAAGCATAGTAACCATAAATCTGTATGAAATAGACTGTAGTCTGAAACAAGAGATTCGTGGTAGCACTATGATAAAATTGCTAAGAATAATTCATACGAATAATCAAATAAAAAGTCGCTGAGTTATCAAATAATAAGGAGTGAGAAATGGATAAACCACTAGAAATTGATGAACAGGAATGGCAAGCACGTTGTCAGCTGGCGGCCTTATATCGTTTGATTGCTTATTATAAAATGACTGACTTAATTGATACGCACATTAGTTTACGTTTAGCACATCAGCCTGAATATTTTTTAATTAATAAATATGGCGTTACCTTTGATCGTATGCGCGCTTCAGATTTGGTCAAAATTGATCATGAAGGGAACATCGTCGCACATTATGATGAAGGTAAAATGGTTAATGTTGCAGGTTTTGTAATTCATTCCGCCTTACATCATGCGCGGGCAGATATAAACTGTGTAATACATACCCATACTGCGGATGGTATTGCGGTTTCAGCACAGACACAAGGCCTATTACCTTTATCACAACATGCGCTGAAGTTTTATCAAAATATTGCTTATCATGAATATGAAGGGATTGCTTTTTCGACTGAAGAGCGGGTACGTTTGGTGAAAGACATGGCCCATTATCGGTGCATGATTTTACGTAATCACGGGTTGCTGGCAACAGGTGATACGGTTGCACGAGCCTTTCATGAAATTTACTTTTTAGAACGTGCATGCCAAATTCAGATTAAAGCCTTGAGCAGTTCATCATTGCATTATCCTAGTCCAGAAGTGCGTGAACACACACTCAAACAATTTGAAAGTCCACAGGCAGAGCCTATTATTAGGGTGGCCTGGAATGCCGCATTGTCATTAATTGAAGATCAAAAAGCGGATTATTGCCAATAGTTTGACGAAGCATTGCCCAATCAAAAAATCGACATGGTTTTAGCTTTATATAAAGCTAAGGCAGAGTACGAATTGAATAAGATGTGGCTTATTTTATCTTAGTAGGTCTGGGCGTGAGGGAAGAGAGAATAGTCAGCGTCTAGCCAAAGCGTTATCATAGTGCCATTACAGTAGTGGAATGTATTATGAAAATTGTTGCAGATGAAAATCTGGCATATACCGAATATTTCTTTGCAGAATTTGGTGAAATACAACAAAAAGCAGGTCGCACTTTAACGGCAACTGATGTGCAAGATGCGGATGCACTTTTGGTTCGTTCTGTAACGAAAGTAAATACAACGCTTATTGCTGGATCATCATTAAAATTTGTGGGTAGTGCAACGATTGGAACAGATCATTTAGATATCGCTGCAATTGAGCAACAAGGCATGACATGGTCAAATGCGGCAGGTTGTAATGCGCAAGCTGTTGCAGAATATGTCATTACTGCTTTATTAAAATTAAAACCTGAATTATTAGACGCTGGCGATGCTTTTACTTTGGGTGTTGTTGGTTTGGGTAATGTCGGTTCACGTTTGGCGACAATGGCACAGCTATTGGGTTGGAATGTGATTGGCTACGATCCTTTTGTGCAACGCGATCATGTCAAGCAAGTAGAATTTGCAGAACTATTAAAAACTGCCGATGCGATTTCAACACATGTGCCGTTGACCAAAAATGTTCAGCATTCGACTTATCACTTAATCGATGCATCTGCATTGTCGCAAATGAAAAAAGATGCAATTTTGATTAACTCTGCACGTGGGCCAGTGGTTGCAGAAGCGGATTTAATTACAGATATTCAAAAAAATCAGCGTCAAGTCGTGCTTGATGTATTTGAACATGAGCCAGAAATTTCAGAAGAATTGCTTAACTTAATCACTTTGGTTACACCTCATATTGCGGGTTATAGCTTAGAAGGCAAAGCACGTGGCACACAAATGATCTATGAGGCTTTTTGCAAAACCTTTCATTATGTTGCAAGCAAACAATTTGAAACGCAATTACCCACTTGCGAAGCACTATTCGTTAATCAGACACTAAAAGAAGCGCTAAAAAATCATCTGACAGAAATTTATGATATTGCTCGTGATGATGCAAATCTGCGTGCCTGTCTGGCGGATGGTAAGGTAGATCAAAAAGCTTTTGACTATTTACGTAAAACCTATCCGCTTCGTCGTGAATGGGCTGCGCATGGAGGGCCTAAAGCATGAGTCATGTACATTATCAACCGACTTGTGATTTAGAAGCGATGCGTGCGCGTGCAAAAATGTATGCACAGTTACGTCAGTTTTTTGCATCACGTGATGTATTGGAAGTGGAAACGCCAGTCTTATCTCAAGCAGGGGTAACGGATGTGCATTTGGCTTCAGTACAAGCCCAGCGTCATGTTTTAGGTAAAAAGGCCACGCATTATTTACAAACTTCGCCTGAGTTTGCTATGAAGCGTTTATTGGCGCATGGTAGCGGACCCATTTATCAAATTTGCAAAGTATTCCGTGATGATGAGCATGGTCGTAAACATAATAGTGAATTTACCATGTTGGAATGGTATCGACCTGCATTTTCACTGAAAGATTTAATGTTAGAGGTTACCGACTTATTAAATGTTGTTTTAGCACATCGCTTTGGTGAAGTTAGACCCACCATTTATAGTTATAAACACGCATTTATGGATCGTTTGGATTTGAACCCACTTAAGGCAACGCTACAAGAGCTGAAAGATGCTTGTCGCCGTGTGGGCTTAAATTTAGATTTAGGCGACGACCGTTTAGCCTATATCGATTTATTGTTTTCACACATGGTAGAACCGAGTTTAGGGTTTGATACCCCCGTATTTTTAACGGACTTTCCACCTGAAATGGCATCACTAGCAAAAACGCGTATTGATGAAGACGGTGAGTTGGTGGCGGCACGCTTTGAACTGTATATCGAAGGTTTAGAATTGGCCAATGCCTATGATGAACTGATTGATGCAGATGTGCTTCGTAGTCGTTTTGAGGCGGATAATGCGGAACGTGAAAAGCTTGGTTTGCATATCATGCCGATTGATGAGTATTTGCTAGCTGCCTTACCCAATATGCCCGAATGTTCAGGGATCGCTTTAGGCATTGATCGCTTGCTAATGGTGGTGCAAAATCAAATGAAATTGGAAAAAGTCATTACTTTCACCGCTGATATTTCATAAGATCTATTCAATGATAGGCTGATGATTAAATCAGCCGATCATTTTAAGTATTTCGTAAAGCCCAAACTATAGGCTTCAAATCCTAAGCTTTTATAAAAAACATGGGCTGGATACCGTTCGGGACGATTGCCACTATTAAGTAAAATACGTTTTAAACCTTGTTTGATCGCTATTTTCTCAATAGCCTGCATCAGTGTTCTACCTAAGCCAAGACTTCTATACTGCTCATCAATGACAAAAGCTCGAATTCGAAAAAAACCATCCTCAAATTCCCAGCTGTATTGTTTGATCAATCCTGCATAGCCAATGACTTGTGCATTAGATTCGATAACCAATGTTTGATAATGCGGATCTAAATGAATGAGTTGCCAATGCTTTTGAATGCGTTCAAGCTTAATTTGATAACCGAGTTGGTAGGTAAGACGATGAATATCTTTGAGATCAGTATCTAATTGAAGTGGGCGAATATAGGCATGCATGTAGCAACTGCTCCATTGTTTAGTTAGAGCATAAATGTTTTATTGGTAGATTGATGGTAAAGATTGTTGCAAAAAAGATGAACATTAACGCTGTTATTATTATTTTTACATCTTTATTACTGTTTCGCCAAAAATAAAAAAGCTCCCAAAGAAGCTTTTTTATTTCAGAATGTGCTTAATCAGCAAGAGCAGTGTATTTAGCTTTTAAAACGCCAAGTGCTGCAATTCGGCGCTCAATCAGCATTTCTCCAATATCTGGTCCCTGAATCTCAGGCGGCAAATCCTGTGCTTTAATATTACGCACCACTTGCATAGCATCCAAAACATAGCGTGATTGAGGGTAGTCACGGTCTTCTAAGCCTAAACGGCCTCTAGAATCACATTCACAAGCTTGTACAAAGGCTTCAACACGTTCTGGGCGACGTAATACATCTAAACGTTGTAATAGGCGCCATAAAGTACCCGGTTTTAGGGTAAGTGCTTGGTGGCACTTTAAATGCTCCTTACATACAGCAATTGCTAACTGCATGGTATTTGTTGGAACTTTTAAACGATCACAAACATCAGATACAGGTTTAACACCACGTTCCTCATGCATAATATGGCGTGGCCATTCTTCTGCAGGTGTGAGTGCTTTACCAAGGTCATGAACCAATACTGCAAATCGTACATCAAGGGAATAGCCAGCACGGCAAGCTTGATATAATGACATCATGGTATGAATGCCACAGTCAATTTCAGGGTGGTACTCGGGGCGCTGAGGAATACCGTAGAGTGCATCTAATTCAGGGAATAAGACTTTTAATGCACCGCAACTTCTGAGTACTTCAAAGTATTCATCGGCATGATTTTCCATTAGTGCACGAGATGTTTCCTTCCATACACGTTCAGACGTTAACGCATTTAACTCACCAGAAGTGACCAATTGACGCATTAACTCAAGTGTTTCATCTGCTACACGAAAACCGAGTGCTTTATAACGGGCTGCAAAACGCGCAATACGTAATACACGTAGCGGATCTTCCGCAAATGCATCGGATACATGGCGTAATAGGCGCAATTGTAAATCACGTTGACCGCCGTATGGGTCGTAGATATTTCCATCCTGATCTTTTGCAATTGCATTGATCGTCAGGTCACGACGAATTAAATCCTGCTCCAATGTTACGCTGACATCGGTATAAAACTCGAAGCCATGATAGCCATGTCCGGATTTACGTTCTGTACGCGCTAAGGCGTACTCATCTTTGGTCTCTGGATGAAGGAAAACGGGGAAATCTTTACCCACAGGTTGATAGCCTTGGGCAAGCATGTGTTCCGGCGTCGCGCCGACCACTACATAATCTTTTTCGTGATAGGGGTGTCCAAGCAATTGATCTCGAACTGCACCGCCCACTAAATAAACTTGCATGAAAAAACCTCTATTCTTGCAGTCATCATGCTACAGAATAGAGGTTTTCTCAAGTCAGAACTGTGGATTCAGTGAACTAAATCACAGTGCATTTTTTTCGTTTTCTTGAATTTCAGCAACTGTAAGTGCTGTCATATTCACTAAACGACGTGTTGTCGCTGTTGGTGTCAAAATATGAACAGGCTTCGCTGCACCAAGCAAGATCGGGCCAATGGTGACATTGTTACCTGATGTTGATTTCAACAAGTTAAACGAGATGTTGGCTGCATCTAAGTTCGGCATAATCAATAAATTTGCAGAACCTTTGAAGCGTGAATTCGGGAATGCAAAATGACGAATATTTTCGTCTAATGCCGCATCGGCATGCATTTCGCCTTCAACTTCTAGTTCAGGTGCAATTTCAGTTAAAATTTCGAATACTTTACGCATTTTTTGTGCACTTGGATCATTTTGATCTGAACCAAAGCTTGAGTGCGAAAGTAAAGCAACACGTGGTGTGATACCAAAACGACGTACTTCTTCAGCAGCTAAAATGGTCATCTCAGCCAGCTGTTCAGCCGTTGGATTAGTATTTACGTAGGTGTCGGCAATAAATAAATTGCGATCTTCAAGCATCAATGCATTGAGGGTGAAGAATGTGCTACGACCTTCTTTTAAACCAATCACATTTTTTACGAAGTCAAGGTGAATGTCATAGCTTGAATAGGTACCACAAAGCATACCGTCTGCTAAACCATGACGAACCAGCATTGCTGCAATGAGCGTAGAACGACGACGAGACTCACGTTGCGCGTATTCAGGTGTTACGCCTTTACGTGCCATAAGCTCATAATAGTCATCAGCAAATTGTTCATAGTGCGGGTTTTTCTCTTGATCTACGATTTCAATGTTGAAACCATTTTCAAGGCGTAAACCAAGCTTTTTAATATTTGCTTCAATCACAGCAGGGCGACCCACCAAGATTGGTTTAGCCATACCTTCATCTACAGCAATTTGAACCGCACGAAGTACACGAAGGTCTTCACCTTCAGCGTATGCAATGCGCTTCGGATCTGTTTTTGCTTGCGCAAAAATAGGTTTCATCATGAATGCTGAGTTATAAACAAACTCAGACAAACGTTGACGGTAGTGAGCAAAGTCTTGAATTGGGCGAGTTGCAACACCTGAGTCCATTGCAGCTTGTGCAATTGCTGGTGCAATTTCCAAAATCAAACGTTGATCTAATGGGCGTGGAATAAGGTAATCACGACCAAATGATGCAGATTTTTCACCATAAGATGCAGCATCTGCTTCTACATGTGCCATACGCGCAATCGCGTGTACACATGCAATTTTCATTTCTTCGTTAATGGTGGTTGCGCCAACATCCAATGCACCACGGAAAATATATGGGAAGCAAAGGGCGTTGTTTACTTGGTTTGGATAGTCCGAGCGGCCTGTAGCCATAATCACATCTGGACGTGCAGCGTGGGCATGTTCAGGTAAAATTTCTGGATCTGGGTTAGCCAAAGCGAAGATGATCGGGTTGTCCGCCATCTCTTTAACCATATCTTGAGTCAAGATACCAGCAGCAGAAAGGCCAAGGAACATATCTGCACCCGCCATAACATCGGCAAGTTGTGTACCTTCAATATCTTGTACGTATGCTTTTTTAGAATCATCAAGGCCTTGACGTTGCGTAGTTAATAAACCACGTGAGTCAGCCACAATGATGTTTTCTTTTTTTGCACCTAAGGCACAAAGCAAGTTAAGACAAGATAGAGCAGCAGCACCTGCACCTGAAGCGACAATTTTGAGTTCTTCAATTTTTTTGCCATTCAGTTGTAGGGCATTTAACAGCGCTGAACCAACAATAATTGATGTACCGTGTTGATCGTCATGGAATACAGGAATATTCATGCGTTCACGGAGTTTTTGCTCAATATAGAAACATTCTGGTGCCTTGATGTCTTCAAGGTTAATACCACCAAAAGTTGGTTCTAATGCTGCAACAATATCAACAATTTTGTCTGGATCATTTTCAGCAATTTCGATGTCAAATACGTCAACACCAGCGAATTTTTTGAATAATACGCCTTTACCTTCCATCACAGGTTTAGAAGCTAAAGGACCAATATTACCTAAGCCAAGAACGGCAGTACCATTCGTTACTACGGCAACCAAGTTACCACGTGCAGTATACAGTGCAGCTTTAGATGGGTCTTTTTCAATTTCTAAACATGGTGCAGCGACACCTGGAGAGTAAGCAAGCGCTAAATCATGTTGGTTAACAAGCTGTTTGCTTGGTGTTACGCTAATTTTACCTGGCGTTGGAAACTCATGATAATACAATGCCTGCTGTTTTAAAGATTGATCGTCCATCTGTATCTCGATTGTTTTAAGTTGCCCAGAAAACGGGAGTTTAATAGCTATTAATCAACTGAATATATCACTTGTTAGACAGTTGGGACAGACTCAGCGTGTCATTTTTTGAATCCTGAACTGTCACATTTTTTTGTCTTATATTAAGTAGCTATAAGTGAGGCACAGGTATTTTGTTCTAAATATTCGGTTGCTTCTTGTTCTGGTAGCGGCTTAGAAAATAGGTAACCTTGTGCAATATCACAATCGAGGTCTTGTAAGTATTGAAGTTGCTGTTCGGTTTCAATCCCTTCAGCAACGACGGTCATTCCCATGGCTTTGCCCATTGCAATCATGGCACTCACAATGGCGGCTTGTTTGTTTTGCCCAATTTTAGATACGAAACTGCGGTCAATTTTTAATATATCAATTGGAAAATCAGCAAGATAGGAGAGTGAAGAATAACCAGTTCCAAAATCATCGAGTGAAATATTAATATTACGTAGCTTAATTTCGTTCAGTTGATTTTTAACATCCTCGGAATTTTCTAACAGTGAAGATTCGGTAATTTCAAGTTCTAAATCTTGGCCTTCAATTTGGTTGAGGCTCATTGCATCGTCTAAAACTTCGAGCAATTGTCCGCGTCTGAGTTGCTGTGCAACAATATTCACTGAGACGCAAATATTATTAAAGCCCATGTCTTTCCATTGGCGGATTTGTTTGGCAGTTTGTTGTATTACGATACGACCAATGTCTGATATTAGGCTAGTTTGCTCTGCAAGTGGAATAAAAAGATTAGGTGGAATAATTCCCTTTTCAGCATGATTCCAGCGTACTAGTGCTTCAAAACCACATACATTTTTATCTCTAAAGTTGATTTTAGGCTGGTAATAAACCATTAATTCGTTGTTTTGAATGGCTTTGCGTAAGTCACGTTCGAGGAATATACCTTGCTCTAAAAGGGCTGTATTTTCTTTCGAATAATAACGAATCGTGTTGCCACCTAGTGTTTTAGCTTCGGTGAGGGCTTGCTCGGCACAATTGTTTAAATAATCCAATTGGCGTCCATGCTCTGGGTAGAAAGCAACGCCCATAGAGATGGTAATTAAATGATCTTGTTTGGCAATATTAAATGGCAAGCCAAATGCTTTGTTAATACGTGCACATTGATCGTGTACCGAAGGGCATAAGTGGGACACTTCATACACAATGGCAAAGTCATCACCATTTAAATGCGCCATGAATAGTGCTTCTGGGTTGGTCAAACGCAAACGCTGAGCAACTTGGCGTAGTAATTCATCACCACCGTTATGGTTTAAATATTCGTTGAGTGGGCGGAAGCGATCGATATTGAGGCGAATAATGGCAAATTGTGAGTCACGCTGTGTTACCAAAAGTTTATGTAATTGATAGTTGTAGTAAAAACGATTAGGTAAATCTGTCAGCGTGTCATAATTTTCTAAATAAGATAAACGTTGCTCTTGGAGTTTACGTTCAGTTAAGTCAGACACAATACCAATATAGTGCGTGACTTTATGGTCTTCATCAGTGATGGCATTAATGTGCATCCACAAGGTAAGTTCTTTGCCAGAGAGGAATTTTTCATTTAATTCGCCATCAAACTCATTCATATTCATGAGTTGTTTAATCACACTGTAGTGGGCACTACGTTGTTGTGACTTGTAATTCGCTGTGATGTCAAATAGGTGTTTACCTAAAATTTGGTTGCTACTAAAGCCTGTTAACTTTTCATAATAAGGATTGACGTCGATATAACAGAGCTCTTCGTCGAGTATAAAAATGCCTTCAGCAGCTTGTTGTAATACACTGGTGGCTAATTTAATTCGCTCTTGTGACATTTTTTCTTTTTGAATATCACGACGAATGCCTACCATGCGGATGGCTTTTTTTGTATTTGGATCACGTTCAACCACACGACCAATGTCATGTACCCAAGTCCACTTGCCCTCTGAGTTTTGAATACGGTAGTTGGCTTCGTAACGTTCACTTTCACCGCGTAAATGCAGTTTTAAGGTTAGTTTTAATTGTTCTGCATCATCAGGATGAATTTGGTGTTGTAATTGTTCAAGGTGCTGTTTTGAATCACGGACTTGTTTTTCATATAAGTGGTTGGTGATCCGAATTTTACGATCTTTAATGTTCCAATCCCAAGGTCTAAGGCCTGCAATTTCGTGTGCTAATACTAAGTTTTCTTGTTGATTTTCTAAGTCTTTGTTCATTTGCTCAATATCATAGGTACGTTCACGTACTTTTTGCTCGAGCAGTTGGTTGTTCAGCTGTAGTTGTAGTTCAATATCTTTAGAGTGGTTTATTTCATCTTGAAGCTGTTTGCATAAATCATCTGTCCACGTGACTTGTTGTGCAGCATCTTTCATTAAGAGTTGATTGCGTGCATACGTGGTACTCAGGCGCAGGTTAATTCGATATGACGTTGTTGCACATAATAAAATAACAATAAGTGCAAAATTCAGAGCCAGACTAAAAAGGGGGTTGGTGTCGTGTTGAATAAAATATTGTGAAAATAAAAATGGAATGATCGAAGGCAAAAAAGTGAGACAAAAATAATTTAACTTTTGGGTTAAGTAGGTCAGGCTAAAGCTTTGAGTCACGATCAATAATAATGCTGAAAGTGTTAGCGCATGAATTTCTTCAAAATCTGGATTGATGGTTGGGAGGTAGTTGTAAAGGATATAAATTCCTATAGCTACCAAGCAACCTACGGTAAAACACTGAATTTGTAGCCAGCGATGGGCGTGATTTAAATTATAAAGCCCAGGTTTAAAATGCGCTGTACTTACAAGCCAAAACAGGCAAACGATAATTTCTGTTGTAAAAAACCATGTATAAAAATAAGGTGCAGGCGTTGAACTAAAAAATTTGTAAATACAGAAAATATAGAGACAAACAACGAGAATACTGGTTAGAAAATAACGGCTTAAACGAATTGTATTTGCAATTTGGGCGGCATGATTATGCTCCCGAATATATTCATATTGATCTTCTATCATGAATATCAATGCCTTATTTCAATGTAATAATTAAGTCAATTTTTATTGGCCTAGCTGTAAACAGCTCGAAATCCTTTCAAGGCCATACATTTTATCTAAATAAGGGTAATTGCCAGAAGCACAAAAATCAATCAATATGTATACATAAATATAAAAAATCAGATGAAATTATTGATTATTCGATAATTAAGTATAGAAAGTGCAACAACTGGGGCGGTTTCTGTACGTAAAACACGTTCACCTATGCACCAATTGATAAAGCCAGCTTGGTTAGCACTTTCAATTTCTGCTTCACTTAAACCACCCTCTGGGCCAATGAGCAATGCGATATTTGGCGTTGCATTGGCTAAGACGTCTGTTTGGTCCTTGTTTGGAGCAAGTACGAGTTTAGTGACTGGTAATTTAGAAGCAAGCCATTTGTCTAAACTAATGGGTGCAAGGATTTTTGGAACCACATTCAAACCGCATTGTTCACAGGCTGCAATCGCAATACCTTGCCAATGATCTAATTTTTTTTGGTCGCGGTCATACTTCAAACGCATTTCACAGCGTTCAGAAGTGAGCAATTGAATTTCAGAAACACCGAGTTCAACCGCTTTTTGAATCGCATAATCCATGCGATCGCCTTTACTCATGACTTGGCCAAGTAAGGCTGTAAAAGCAGGGGTACGGTTGGCAGGATTAAAAGCTGTTACAGCAACAGATGCTGATTTTTTAGCAACGTCCGTTAATGTCACTTCGTATTCGCCACCTTGGCCATTAAAGAATGTGGCAGTTTCACCTGTTTGCGCGCGTAGCACTTTAACCCAGTGATGAAATACTGTTTCAGTCAGTTCGACAGTGGTATCAACATTTAGGTCTGCTTCAATAAAAAAACGAGGCATTTGGCTTTACTCTCAAAAGGTGAAATAAAAAGACTTCTGAATTACGGCTTATAACTATCTCAGTAAAGAAATAGGAAATTTTGTAAGGCTCAGAAGTCTAAAATACTTAAGCCAGACCTAAGTCTTGCACAAGCTGGCGAGTTGGATCAGTGGTGTTCATGGTGTAGAAGTGCAGGCTTGGTGCACCACCTACAATTAGGCGTTCGCAAAGTTTTACAATCACTTCATGACCAAAGGCTTTGATTGAATCAGTATCGTCGCCATAAGTTGCCAATTGCTTACGAATCCAGCGAGGAATTTCAGCACCTGTACCATCAGCGAAGCGAATGAGGTTGCTTGCATTGGTAATAGGCATAATGCCTGGTGCTACAGGAATGTTCACGCCTTCTTTTTGAATGCGTTCTACGAAGTAGAAGTATGCATCTGGATTAAAGAAGAACTGTGTCAATGCTGCATTTGCGCCTGCATTGGCTTTATCACAGAAACGTTTGATGTCTAAATCAAAGCTGTCTGCCTGCGGGTGCATTTCTGGGTACGCTGCCACTTCAATTTTGAAATGATCACCTGAATGTTCACGAATGAAACGTACAAGATCAGTTGCATAAGGCAATTCGCCTAAGCCAACTTGGCCTGAAGGTAAGTCACCACGAAGTGCAACAATACGGTCAATGCCTTGTGATTTGTACAAATCTAGAAGTTCTGCAATACGTTCTTTGCTGTCACCAATACAAGAAAGGTGAGGAGCAACAGGTGTACCTTTGCCATTAAAATCGGCAAGGGTAGACAGTGTACGTTCACGCGTAGAACCGCCTGCACCATAGGTTACAGAGAAAAACTCAGGATTTAATAATTGAAGTTCTTGGTGAACAACTTTAAGTTTTTCCGCGCCAGCATCAGTTTTGGTCGGGAAGAACTCAAAGGAAATAGGAATCTGTTTTGACATGTTCAAATCCTTTTTTATAAATACTGTTTGTTTATTATTGCCCTCATCCCAGCCTTCTCCTGAGCCATATATGGCGCAAGAGAAGGAGAGTCCATGAGAAAATTAAATTCTCAATGGAAAGTTCCTCTCCTAACAGGAGAGGTTAGGAGAGGTGAAAAACTTAGTATTTATAAGCCTCAGCTTTGAACGGGCCTTCAACTTGAACACCTAGGTAATCAGCTTGTTCTTGAGTCAAAGTTGTCAATACGCCGCCGAAACCAGCAACCATTGCCGCAGCAACTTCTTCGTCTAATTTCTTAGGAATAAGTTCTACACGGATTGCAGCTTGTTTTTGATCTTCTGGAAGATCAGCAAATTTTTCAGCGAATAGGTGCATTTGACCCAATACTTGGTTAGCAAAAGAACCATCCATAATACGTGATGGGTGACCAGTTGCGTTACCAAGGTTCACCAAACGGCCTTCAGAAAGAAGGATTAAGTAATCGTTTTCGTTTTCTGTACGATACACTTGGTGAACTTGTGGCTTAACTTCAACCCACTTGTAACCGCGTAGGTAGTTTGTGTCGATTTCAGTATCGAAGTGACCGATGTTACAAACAACAGCACCAGCTTTTAATGAATCAAGCATTGCTGCGTCACATACGTGGTAGTTACCAGTAGTCGTTACGATCAAGTCAGTGTTTTGAAGAAGATCAAGGTTGATATCTTCTTTTTTGCCAGTTTGAACGCCGTTTTTGTACGGAGCAACAACTTCGTAACCGTCCATGCATGCTTGCATTGCGCAGATTGGGTCAACTTCAGTTACACGTACAATCATGCCTTCTTGACGAAGTGATTGAGCAGAACCTTTACCTACGTCGCCATAACCGATTACAAGCGCACGACGGCCAGATAAAAGCATATCTGTACCGCGTTTGATTGCATCATTTAGAGAGTGACGGCAGCCGTATTTGTTGTCGTTTTTAGACTTAGTTACAGAGTCGTTTACGTTGATTGCAGGAACTTTTAAAGTACCGTCGCGGTGCATTTCGTAAAGACGTTGAACACCTGTTGTAGTTTCTTCAGTAATACCGTGGATTTTAGCAATCACTTCAGGATATTTTTCGTGAACAAGTGCAGTTAAGTCACCGCCATCGTCCAGAATCATGTTGGCATCCCAAGGTGTGCCGTTTACGTTGATTTGCTGTTCTAAGCACCAAACGTATTCTTCTTCAGTTTCGCCTTTCCAAGCAAAAACTGGAATACCAGCAGCCGCGATTGCAGCAGCAGCGTGGTCTTGCGTAGAGAAGATGTTGCATGAAGTCCAGCGAACTTCTGCGCCTAATTCAACTAGAGTTTCAATTAAAACTGCAGTTTGAATTGTCATGTGGATACAGCCAAGGATTTTCGCGCCAGCAAGCGGTTTAGCTGCAGCATAGCGTTTACGAAGACCCATTAGCGCTGGCATTTCTGCTTCAGCAAGTTTGATTTCTTTACGGCCGTAGTCAGCTAGTGAAATGTCGGCAACTTTGTAATCTGTAAATGAAGCATTAACCGCGTTCATCACGATCTCCTTAATAAAAACAATTGATCATTATGTTCGCGGATGCCGTTGTTGATTGAAACGAATGTTCAACCGAATCGTCGAGCCTAGCGATCTTATATTTAGTGCCTATAAGAAAGTCGCAGCATCCCTCGACTAGCGAAGTATTGTACTTGGAAATAGAGTGAGTTCCAATCTTCAATTGGTTAATATCTGTCATATAAGTAAATTTCGAGATTGTACTATGATGGATAGCTTTAATTACCCTATCAAAGAATGGGGTGAAATTAAGGATGATTATAAAAATGGGAGTTTAATAATTGGCAATGGGGCTAGTGTTGCTCTGCATCAAAAATTTCGTTTTGATTCTTTAAAAGAAGAAGCTGAAAAATTAGAACTTTTTAATGCAGATATATCCAAACTTTTTAAGGAGTTTGATACAGATGATTTCGAGTTAGTTTTGAGATTAGTTTGGCATGCAAAGTTGGTAAATAATCATTTAGGTATACACGATACAAAAATTGATTCAGCTTATGAGAATATTAAAAATGCTCTAATCGAAGTTGTTAAAGAAGTTCATTGCGAACATGCACAAATATTTGATCATTTATCTGATCTTTATAAATTTACAAAGCAGTTTTCTACGATTGTTTCACTTAATTATGATTTGATTCTGTATTGGATACGTATGTATGGTAATGGGAGTAGCATCAACAATGATGGTCATATTTTTAAAGATTGCTTTATTGGATACGGCCAGTTTGATCATGATTGGGAAAAGTTTAAACAACCATACGGACGGCATCAAAAAGACGTCACGTTGACCTTTTACCAACATGGTAATTTATGTATCTTTAGAGATGCTAAAAATGCTGAGAATAAACTACAAAGAGATGAGTCTAAAAGTTTATTGGATGTTATTACATCGCAGTGGTGTGAAGACAAAATTCCATTATTTATAGCTGAAGGCACAGGGATTAAAAAATTAGAGTCAATAAAAAGTAGTCCATATTTGAGCACAATATTTTATGAAGTTTTACCAAGCTTAGTGGCTGAAAATAAAAATTTAGTTATTTATGGATGGGGCTTAGGTGAACAAGAGTCCCATTTAATCCAGCAAATTTTTAAACAAGGTACTGTAGGTAAAGTTGCTATCTCGACTTATTCTAAAGAGCAGAAAGAATGTCATCGGATTAATACATTAATTAAAGTAATAGCTCCTAAAATAGAAGTAGAATTTTTTGATAGTCAAAGTTCAGGTTGTTGGAATAATCCCTAAAATTAAAGTATTTGTATTAATATTAATATTAATATTAATTTTAGATAAATTTTGAGTTCCTTTCATGTCTTTGGAAATCCCAGAAGCACTTGCCAATTTAGAAGCCAATGGCGGTATCTATGCCGTATGGATGCTGCTGCAGCACTTAGGCCTAGATGCTGAAATAGATCAGCTGGTCAATGTGTGCGGCTATGATGCAGAGTATGGAACAAGTTCATTGGGTCTTGCCATTGGCTTAAAAAAGTTTGGCTATCAGATTCAATTTCATACTGATGAAGACTTAGAGCCAAGTGAAGAAGATCTAAAGGAATTGAACACAGCACAACAAATTCAATTGCCAATTTTACCTGCACTTAGCTATGCAGAAATCCAGCAAGCTTTTGAGCAAAAGCAATATGTGATTGTGTATTACGACACTTTAGAAGGTGAGGGCAATCACTCGTTGGTGTATGCAGTTGATGCCAATGAGATTAGTTTTTTTGACAGTTTTGAAGCAATGCCAGCAGCGTTATTTGAACAACAACGTGCAGTGGAAGGTATTTTTAGACAAGCCATTGTTGTTGATGCTTAATGTAAGAGTGCAAAAAATTACAGCCCATTATGATGGGCTGTATTGCTTATTGCTCAGTATTTTTGCTTTCAGCAAGCTGTGCTTGTTGATCCCAAAAATCAGCTTGTTCTTCATTGGCATCAATACCTAAGCCATTTGCATAGATAAAAGATAAATCGCGCATGGCTTGTACATCGCCTAATTTGGCTGCTTGTTCAACCAGTTCAATAGACTTGCTCACGTCTTTTTCAGTGGCATCACCACGGCGGTAATAGCCTGCTAACTCAAAAATAGCGGCAGCATGTTTATCTTTGCTGGCCTGAGTTAACCAATTAAAACCATATTCAAAGTATTTTTTAGACTCTTCTGGGTCTTCTTCGCGTAATTCTTTAGCATAAACTGTATAGCCTTCACCCAGCCAATACATTGCTTCAGTTAAGCCCAATTGTGCTGCTCTGAGTGCCCATTCTTCAGCCAGATCAATATCGTCTTCATGTTCGCTGTGCATATAGGCTTCGGCTAGCTCAAATTGAGCTTCAGCATTACCAGCAGATGCACGATTAATTAAAGCAATAGGGGGAGTAATACGCTGCGACATAAGGCAACCTCAAAAATAAACCTGCCTAGATTAAAGTGATTGGCTCAGAAAAGCGAATTTTAGCCATAAAAAAAAGCGATCCGAAGATCGCTTTTTTAGAAGTGATGCTTAGCTTTCTTGTTGAATGCCAGCAACCAACCAATCTTGTGTAGAACCAGCAGGTTTAACAAAATGCCAAATTTCTGCAAATGGTTGTGGAAGGCTGTTTAAGTCTTCGCTCACAGTACCTGTAAAGCGAACGCTTACAACGTATTGGCCATTTTCAGTTGCAGAATCAGTCACCATTGCATTTAAGTTAGAAAACTCAGCAACGTCTTGATCTTGGTTAGCCATAATATCTTGATACATTGACTGGTAAAGATCAGGAGTTAAATAACGCTGAATTTCTGAAATATTGCTCGCCGTATTCATAGACTGAATATGGTTAAAGCGTTGGCGTGCAATACGTAAGAATGCTGCAGGCTCAGTACCATCAGGCAACTGACTACCAGAATTCGTGTATGCGCCACCTGCAAAAGGTGCGTTATTTACAGGTGCAGATGGTGTTGAACCGCCCACTGATTGACCAAAAATATTGGTGTTATCACCGCCACGAGGCGCATTAGGTGCTTGACCAAATGGTGCTGTATTACCAGCACCACCATTGTTAGGTGCGTATGGGTTGTTAGTAGCTAGTTTTTTTTTTGCGCCCATCTTACGGAAAATGAAGAAGGCAACAGCAGCAGCTAGTAAGATCCAAATCCAGCTTGGAAGACCACCTTTTTCTTCTTCAGCTGGTGCAGCAGCTTGCTGCTGAGCTTCCGAAGTTGCATGAGTGTTCTTGTCATCTGCTAATGCATTGGCTGCTACCGCACCAATTGCAGCACCAGCTACACCAGCAGCAACCATACCGCCAACGCCTGGACCAGATTTAGCAGGCGCAGTTGCAGGAGCAACTGGCTGTTGAGCTGGAGTAGCTTGACGAGGCTGTTGGTAAGACTGAGTTGGTGCTGCTTGACGAGACATACCATGGCTTTTACCACCACCAGCACGTTTCGCTTCAGCTGTTAAAGGCGCTACTAATAAAGCAGCCGTTAATAAACCCGCAATCAAACCACGCTGTCGAACTTCCATTGAGTTTTCCTATAAAAAATAAAAAGAAATAGATTCTTCTTATTTATGCAGTCATTTGCGCTGAATTTCAATATCTAAATCGTATTTTTAATTAAAAAATATACAAGCAAACATCACTTGGATTAGCTGAGCTCTTCACTTAAGTTCATCGCCTCTGTTAAAGCTTCGTGTAAACGGGCGACAGAAATGATTTGTACGCCTGCAATCGATTTTTGTGGCGCATTGCCCCGAGGCACAATAATGTATTTAAATCCATGTTTAATCGCTTCTTTTAAGCGCTCTTGACCATTGGGCACAGGGCGAATTTCACCAGATAACCCGACTTCACCAAAAACAGCTAGCTGTTGTGGTAAGGCCTTACCGCGAATACTGGATGCACAGGCAAGTAGGACTGCTAAATCAGAACCTGTTTCGGTAATTTTTAAGCCACCCACGATGTTTACATAGACATCTTGGCCTGAGGTTTGTACGCCACCATGTCGGTGCATAACAGCAAGGAGCATATTTAAGCGGTTTTGTTCTAAGCCCAAAGCCACGCGACGTGGTTGCCCATGCGCATCATCCACTAAGGCCTGAACCTCCACTAATAGTGGGCGTGTACCTTCACGGCTAATCATCACAATCGAGCCTGGAATGGCTTCGTCATAACGACTTAAAAAAATAGCAGAAGGGTTAGATACTTCGCGTAGGCCTTTATCGGTCATGCCAAACACGCCCAGTTCATTGACCGCTCCAAAACGGTTTTTAACCGCACGAATCATACGAAAGCGAGAGTCTGCTTGTCCTTCAAAATACAATACACAATCGACCATGTGTTCTAATACGCGAGGGCCTGCTAATGAGCCTTCTTTGGTCACGTGACCCACAATAAACAACGCCGTGCCACTATTTTTGGCAAAGCGTGTGAGTAAAGCTGCCGACTCACGAATTTGTGAAACACCGCCAGGTGCAGATTGTAAGGTTTCGGTATACAGCGTTTGAATTGAGTCTAAAATGGCTACAGCGGGACGTTCATGTGCCAGTACTTCGCAAATACGCTCAACACAGGTTTCGGCCATAACCTTTAATTGATCCGTGGGCAAATCGAGTCGATTAGCACGTAGCGCAACTTGAGAAAGTGATTCCTCACCTGTGACATAGAGTGCTGGGCTATTGGCAGATGCCATGTGCGTGGCGGTTTGTAATAAAATGGTAGATTTACCAATACCAGGGTCACCACCAATCAGTACCACTGAACCTGTGACTAAACCGCCACCCAATACACGGTCAAATTCGCCTATGCCAGTTGCCAGACGTGTTTCATTGGACACTGAAATCTTATTGAGTGTGGTAATACTGGCAGCTTGGCCTGCATAACCACCGCCCATTTTCGGCTGTGCGCGATGGCTGACAGCAGGTGCAATGCTGACTTCATTTAAACAATTCCATTCCCCACAATCGCTACATTGGCCTGACCATTTAGGATGGTCTGCACCACATTGTTCGCAACGATAAACACTTTTTGCTTTTGCCATAACCCAAGTCGAAAGCTGTTGTCATTGTGCAAGAGCATAACCATGAATAAGTTGGAACGCTATGGATTCGAATGAAAATTGGCTGTTTCCAGTCAATCTGTGTCGCATAAGTGCTTGCTCATTAGCATGAATTGCATTTCAGGCTCTATAATAGATGCTTAAATTACTCAAAATGGATCACTGCAATGCCAATGCTAATACAACATATCGATGCGATTGCGCGTGAAAAAAAACGTGATGTGCTTTTTTTACATTTTGAAAATTACATTGAAGATAAAGATTTAGAAGACAATGCGCGTAATGTTGTTTTGGCATGGTTAGATGAACATGGAATTGCATATACACCATGTATGGGCATTGAGGATGAAAGTCTCATTGATGGCTATTTAGGAGATGTTTATTTAGAGCTTCCATTTGATGAGCAAGATCCACAATATCAATTGGTGCAACAGCATCTTGAAGATGAAGAGGGTAATATGAAAATTGAAGATGTCTTCTTTTTTGTATTATCGCTGGAAGTGGCTTTAGAAATTGAAGCTGATCGTCAAGAGTCAGCTGACTTAGAAAATCAGTTTGAAGATGAAGACCAAGATTCTACGGCACGTGGTCGTTTAAGTTAAGGTTTACCATTGAGTATTTATTTGGATGCTCATGGACACATTAAAAAAGCCACACAAATGTGTGGCTTTTTGAGCGGTAGACTTTGTTTTAGTACAGTTCACCGTTTTTACGACGTTCAATAAAGTCTTTGGATTCTTTCACAATAATGCCCGAAAGGAGTAACAGTGCGAGACAGTTTGGTGCAGCCATAAGTCCATTAAAGGTATCTGCAAATAACCAAACCAAATCAAGGGTCACCACACAGCCTACAAAGACAGATGCGATATAAATAAGACGATAAATTAAGATGGATTTATCACCCAATAAATAAGTACAGCATTTTTCGCCATAGTAGCTCCAACCTAAAATCGTTGAATAGGCGAAGAAAATAATACCAAAGGTCACCACCCAGCCACCAAAACCTGGTAGGAGTTTGTCAAATACACTAATCGTGAGGACAGCACCGGTTTGATCGCCAAACGAATTGCCAGCCATAATAAAGCCCATGACTAAAACAATACCAGTGATTGAGCACACAACAATTGTATCGAGGAATGTACCTGTCATAGATACAAGACCTTGGCGTGCAGGATGATCAGTTTGTGCTGCTGCTGCCGCAATGGGCGCAGAACCCATACCTGCTTCATTTGAGAATACACCGCGTGCAACACCATAGCGAATTGCAGCACCGATTGCGCCACCTGCGGCCGCTTCACCTGTAAATGCATAAGTAAAGATCAATTTTAGTGCAGGGACAACCAGCTCTAGGTTGTTCACAATAATGATGAGACCGCCTAACACATAGCCTATCGCCATGACAGGAACAATCACCGAAGACGCTTTTGAAATTGATTTAATACCACCTAAAATGACCAAGGCAGAGAAAGCAGTAATGATAATCGCTGTGGTAAGTGTACTAATGCCTAAGCTCTTTTCAACCGCTAATGCCACAGTGTTAGATTGCACGGAACTGCCAATACCAAAGGATGCCAAGGTACCAAACAGCGCAAAAAGTACTGCCAGCCATTTCCATTTAGCGCCTAGTCCACGCTCGATGTAATACATCGGGCCACCAGACATTTCACCTTTTTCATTTTTTATACGAAATTTAACTGCCAATACGCCTTCGCCGTATTTAGTGGCCATACCAAATAGCGCGGTCATCCACATCCAAAATACAGCACCAGGGCCACCAAGTACGCAGGCTGTAGCAACACCTGCAATATTACCCGTACCAATCGTGGCTGAAAGGGCCGTCATGAGTGAGGCAAATTGACTAATATCACCTTCATGTTTTTTGGGATGTTTACCAAAGACTTGTTTGAAAGCCAATGGCAACATACGGAATTGCCAAAATAATAAGCGGAATGTGAGGAACACACCTGTACCGACAATCAGTACGAGCATGTAAGGACCCCAGACTAATCCGCTTAGGGTCTCCATAAAATTTTGTAAGTTTTGCATATTTTTCTTATCCATCCCATCTAGGTTATTTAAGCTTGCATTAAGCAAGTGCTATGCCAGTTAGTCGAAACTTCCAGTGTTTAATTCCTTTTTGAGGCAAGGAGGTTTTTTTATTACTCATGTTTTCAAGTTTTTATATTGATGTATGCGTTGATGTCACTACTTATATTTAGTGTAATATTTATACTTTGTATATAAGAAAAATAAATTAAATACAGCAATTAATCCGAAAATACAGATCAAGCGAAAATAATTTTGTATTTTTTTAATCAATTAAGTTAATTTGTGCCGATTGGACAGCAAAATTGAATCAAGAATGAATCACCAAAATAATAGTTCGCCAGCTGAAAATGGCGATCTGCAACGTAGTCTGTCTAACCGACATCTCCAATTAATTGCAATTGGTGGCGCGATTGGTACGGGCTTATTCATGGGCTCTGGTAAAACAATTAGTTTGGCAGGTCCATCTATACTGGTGATCTATATGATCATTGGTTTCATGGTCTTTTTGGTCATGCGAGCATTAGGTGAACTTTTGTTATCTAACTTGCAGTACAAGTCATTTAGAGGTGGTCCCACTTGTTTGAACAACTAAAAGCGTATTTATAAGTGATATTCCGCTCTAGTTAAGCCACCTTGTTTTGTTGGGGTAGCTGATCATAGTAAAACTCATTTGGTGTCATTTTGTCTAGACTCGAATGAGGTCGTTTCAAATTATAAAACTCAAAATATGCACTTAATTGCTTTTTCGCATCTGTGACACTGCTATAAGCTTTGAGATACACCTCTTCATATTTAACGCTCCGCCATAATCGTTCAACCATCACATTATCTACCCATCGACCTTTACCATCCATACTGATTTGAATGCCATTTGATTTCAATACATCAATAAATGCATCACTGGTAAACTGGCTGCCTTGGTCTGTATTAAATATTTCAGGTCGACCATATTTTTCAATCGCTTCATTTAAAGCCGAAATACAAAAATCCACCTCCATACTAATCGATACTCTATGCGCAAGTACCTTGCGGCTATGCCAATCAATCACAGCACATAAATAAACAAAGCCTTTTGCCATAGGGATATACGTTATATCCGTAGACCACACTTGATTACTGCGCTGAATAGCCAATCCTTTGAGCAGATATGGATATTTACGGTGAGCTTGATTAGCCTGGCTTAAATTTGGTTTGCAATATAACGCCTGAATACCCATTTTCTTCATTAAAGTACGTGTATGACGTCGTCCTATATGATGTCCTTGACGATTCAACAAATCACGCATCATACGACTGCCTGCAAAAGGATATTGCATATGTAATTCATCAATACATCGCATCAGCTTCAGATCTGATGCACTCACAGGTTTTGGGCGATAGTAATAACAACCACGGGAGACTTTCAGCAGCTTAGCTTGCTTAGATACTGAAATCTGAAGTGAGTCGTCGATTAACTTTTGTGGTTGAAGCGGCCCAGTTTCTTCAACACACCTTCTAAAAAATCAATTTCTAATGCCTGCTCACCGATTTTTGCATGTAGTTTTTTTAGATCGATGGGTGGTTCTGTTGGAGCTTTTGATTGATCGAAAGCTTGCGAGGAAGCTGAGATCAATTGATTTTTCCAGTCAATAATTTGGTTTTGATGAACATCAAACTCAGCACTCAATTCAGCAAGTGTTTTTTCTGCTTTAATCGCAGCAAGTGCTACCTTAGCTTTAAAATCATTTGAATGATTTCTTCTTGGTCTACGTGCCATAAAATACTCCATATATTGATGTTTATAACATCATTTGAGGAGCAGAATATCACTTATAGGAGTTGTTCAAATTTACGGATCCATCTCTTTTATTGACTTTGCAACGGATTTGATTGGCCCGTGGGCGGGTTATTTTGTCGGTTGGACCTACTGGCTGTGTTGGATTACGATAGGTATCGCCGATCTTTCTGCAATTATTTACTATTTGCAGTTTTTTAATGGAGGTAACCCATTTTCGCCTGAAGAAGGGGTGCTCATTAGTATTGCCGCCATTGTGTTTATTATGGGGCTAAACTTAGTCACCGTTAAGCTATTTGGTGAGTTAGAGTTTTGGTTTGCCCTCATCAAAATTTTAGCCATTGTGGTGCTGATTGGCGTCGGTTTGTGGATGATTTTTACCGGATTTACTTCAACAGCTGGTGAAATTGCTTCATTTACGCACTTATGGTCACATGGTGGATTATTCCCAACAGGGGTCACAGGGTTCTTAGCAGGCTTCCAAATTGCTATTTTTGCATTTGTGGGGGTTGAATTGGTGGGTACGACTGCTGCTGAAACCAAAGATCCTGAGCATAATTTACCTAAAGCGGTTAACTCGATTCCAATCCGTATTATTATTTTCTATGTATTGGCTTTGGTGATCGTGATGTCTGTAACACCTTGGAACAAGATTGATCCAAGCATTTCGCCTTTCGTAAATTTATTTAGCCAAGCGGGTATTGCTGCAGCTGCCATTATTATGAACTTGGTGGTCTTGTCATCGGTGATGTCATCGATGAACAGTGGCGTATTTTCAACTTCGCGTATGTTGTTTGGTTTGTCTCGTGAAGAGCAAGGGCCAAAAGCTTTTGGTAAATTGAATAAACGCGCTGTACCTGCAAATGCATTGTATTTCTCTGCAGTTTGTTTGTTATTGGGTGCTGCACTTCAGTACTTTGTTCCGAATACGGTTGAAGCCTTTACATTGGCAACTACACTTTCAACAGTCTTGTTTATTTGTGTATGGCTGATGATCATCTGGAGTTATATTGTGTACTACAAAACACGTCCAGAGCTTCATGCCAAATCAACATTTAAACTGCCAGGCGGGTTGTATACGTGTTGGTTGGTTATTGCCTTCTTTATCGGCATGATTTATGTATTGTCAATGGAAGCAGACACCATGAAAGCCTTGATGGTGAGCCCAATCTGGTTTGTCATTTTGGTCATTGGTTATTTTGGTTTTTATAAGAAAAAGCAAAAATAAGTATCTGTGTTAAAAAAACTGTCCACATTGGGCAGTTTTTTTATGACTATAATTGATAAAGTCATACGTATCGAACCTGAAAAAGACTGAAGAATAAAAGATCGAATTGTGATGCGAGTCTGATGATTATTTTAAGATTTAAAGACGCTACGCGTTAAGCTCTATTTTAATTGCAGTACTATTGCTTACAATGCACAGTAAAATTAAAGAAGAACTTGTGCCAAAGCAAATCAAAGTTGCCTAATTTTGAATCAGAGTCAGGATCAGCTTATTGAGAAATCGTGGGCTTTTCTTTTATCCGTGTGTTGATCACGTTATACTCGGAAAAAATATTTTTAGGTACGCGTATGAACCGTGTTATGAGTTGCAAGGTGGTGATGCTTTTCTTGGGCAGTTTACTTTTGACTGCTTGTGGCCAGTCGGGCGCATTACATTTGCCAGGCGATGCGAACGCTGACAAACGTGCAAAATATTTACTGTATTCAGATCAGAATACAGAAAAAAAAGCTGAGGACGTGCGTGAGCAACAGGCACCAGCTCAGTAGTCTGCAGAGACCGAAGCCAGAGCTTCAAAAACTACATCTGATTTGATTTAAGCAAGGATACTTTCATGAGTTTCACCCGCATCAATGGGGTTTTGCATGCTGAGCAATGTTCATTACAAGCGCTCGCAGTGCAATACGGCACACCACTATATGTCTATTCTAAAGCGGCTTTTGAAAAGCATTATTTAGATATGGATCGTGCATTTAGCTTTATCGACCATCAAATTTGTTTTGCGGTGAAGTCTAACTCCAACATTGCGGTATTGAATGTATTGGCCAAGCTTGGTGCAGGTTTTGATATTGTGACTGGTGGCGAATTGGCTCGTGTACTCAAAGCGGGTGGCGATGCGTCTAAAATTGTATTTTCGGGTTTAGGTAAAACTGAAGCAGATATTCAAAAAGCACTTGAAGTTGGCATTGCATGTTTTAATGTTGAATCTTATGCAGAGTTGGATCGTATTCAAAATGTCGCAGCGAAACTTGGCAAAAAAGCGCCGATTTCATTACGCGTGAATCCAGATGTCGATGCTAAAACACATCCATATATCTCGACTGGCTTAAAAGAAAATAAATTTGGTATTCCATCAGACAGTGTATATGAAACTTATCAATATGCTGCTTCATTACCCAATTTAGATGTTGTGGGTATTGATTGTCATATTGGTTCGCAGTTAACTGAAACGCAGCCATTTGTTGATGCTTTAGAGCGCGTCATGATCATGATTGATCATTTAAAAACTTTAGGTATTCATCTTAAGCATATCGATATTGGCGGTGGCTTGGGTGTGATTTATAAAGATGAAACGCCACCTTCTGTTGAAGAATATGCCAATGCCATGAAACCTGCTTTAGAAAAACTTGGTATGAAAGTCTATATGGAACCGGGTCGTAGTATTTCTGCCAATGCAGGTACATTATTAACCAAAGTTGATTTGCTTAAACCAACCAATCACCGCAATTTTGCCATTATTGACGCAGCGATGAATGACTTAATCCGTCCCGCGCTTTATGTAGCATGGATGGACATTCAAGCAGTTACACCAAATCCTCAAGCTGAAACAAAAACTTGGGATGTGGTGGGTGCAATTTGTGAAACTGGCGATTTCTTAGGTAAAGAGCGCGAATTAGCCATTCAAGAAAATGATGTGCTTGCTGTATTGGGCGCAGGCGCATACGGTTTTGTTATGAGTTCGAACTACAATAGCCGTGGTCGTGCAGCTGAAGTGATGGTCGATGGTGCGCAATCACACTTAGTTCGTGAACGCGAAACAATAGAATCGTTATGGGAACGTGAACGTCTTTTGCCTTAAGGAGTGATTCGAGATGTTAGTAGAATTTACCAAAATGCATGGCTTGGGCAATGACTTTCTGGTTTTAGATTTAATTAGCCAACGTGTTTATTTAGATGCACTAACGATTCAGCGTTTAGCGGATCGTCACTTTGGTATTGGTTTTGATCAATTGTTGATTGTAGAACCACCAGATGTACCAAATGCAGATTTTAAATACCGTATCTTTAACGCAGATGGTTCTGAAGTAGAGCAATGCGGTAATGGGGTACGTTGTTTTGCGCGTTTTGTACACGAGCGCCAATTGACCACAAAAACCAAAATTAAGGTACAAACCAAAGCAGGTATTGTTGAACCTGAATTGGGTGAAAATGGTTGGGTTCGCGTTAATATGGGCTATCCAAAATTCTTGCCACAAGAAATTCCATTTTTGGCAGAAGAGCCTGAAAACTTGTATGACATTGCATTAGCCAATGATGAAAAGTTGACAATTGATGTGGTGAATATGGGTAATCCGCATGCGGTGACCATTGTTCCTGATGTGATTACAGCTGATGTGCCACGTATTGGCCCACAAGTTGAATCTCATGAGCGTTTTCCGCAACGTGTAAACGCTGGTTTTATGCAAATCATTGATGAAAAGCATGCGCGTTTGCGTGTGTTTGAACGTGGTGTCGGTGAAACTTTAGCTTGTGGTACAGGTGCATGTGCAGCTGCTGTATCGGGTATGCGCCGTGGTTTACTTTCAAGCAAAGTCGAAATTGAATTGGCTGGCGGTAAGCTACAAATTGAATGGAAAGAAGGCGATGTAGTTTGGATGACAGGTCCGACTGCGACCGTTTACGAAGGCCGTTTAGATTTGCGATATTTCCAAGCTTAAGCCAAAACCAGGCTAAATATGGAAAACGAAAAAAGCACTTTCAAATGAAGGTGCTTTTTTATGGGTAAAAATCAGCTATGCTGTTTCTAATCAGATATTTTTCATCAATTAAAACTATGCAACTGATCTTTTTACCAGGCGCATCGGGTAGCACAGCTTTTTGGCAACCTGTCCAGCAAAGGCTGGCTAAGCGCACATTTGGTAATTTTACATCTCAAAGAGTGATTGCATACCCTTCATTCGGCATGCAACCTTCGCATGCAGATGTCTATGATTTTGCAAGTTTGACTCAATACGTATTAGAACAAATTGAGCAGGAAAGCATTGTTATTGCGCAG
Source organism: Acinetobacter cumulans (assembly GCF_003024525.3). Classification (GTDB taxonomy): domain Bacteria; phylum Pseudomonadota; class Gammaproteobacteria; order Pseudomonadales; family Moraxellaceae; genus Acinetobacter; species Acinetobacter cumulans. Next base: position 1,090,617 of record NZ_CP035934.2, read on the forward strand.
TCAATGGGGGGGATTTTTGCAGTGCAAGCAGCATTGCAAAAACCGCACTTGGTGAAAGGCTTAGTTTTACTGGCAACCTCCGGTGGAGTGAACTTAGCGCCTTTTCAGGCGCAAGATAGGCGTAGTGCCTATCAACAACAATATTTAAACTATCCTGATTGGTTCTGTACAGCAAGTATTGATTACAGCCCACAATTACAGACTATTTTACAGCCTGTCTTATTGTTGTGGGGAGATCAGGACCCCGTGAGCCCTATCGCGGTGGGCACTTATTTACAGTCCACCTTTGCCAAAGCGCAACTTCACATTGTAGAAGGTGGTGATCATCTGTTTGCAGAAAAATATCCAGATCAAACCGCGACGTTTATTGCTCATTATTTAGCTCAGTGGGAGTGCTGAAGTATGTTAGAAGGATTTGAGCCACAAGTATTGCTATCTATGTGGTTAAAGGAGCGAAAAATCCAAAATCAATCGGAACATACTTTGCAAGCTTATGAACGCGATGTCAGTGATTTTTTGGCATTTTGTGCGACGCGAAACCTCAACTTAAATGATATTGAAAGTGCAGATTTACGTGAGTTTTTAGGTTCTAAAGTTGAACATCAACAACTGAGTTCGAGTAGTTTGCAACGCATATTATCCGCTGTGCGCCAGTTTATGAAGTGGGCTGAGCAGGGGCAATATATGGCCTTTAACCCAGCTGATGATTTTCAGCTCAAACGACAGTCTCGTCCATTGCCCGGTTTAGTCGATATAGAAACGGTCAATCAAATTTTAGATCAGCCTGCACCAGCTTCAGAAGCACAACAGCAGATGTGGCTTAGAGATAAAGCGATTTTAGAGCTTTTATATTCCAGTGGATTACGCTTAGCAGAAGTACAGTCTTTAAGAATTAAGGATGTTGATTTTAATCGACAGTTACTGCGCATTACAGGTAAGGGCAATAAAACGCGTGTGGTCCCTTTTGGCGTGAAAGCTAAAGATGCCGTCATACAATGGCTACAAATATATCCGCTGTGGCATGGGGACTTTGTCCCAGAAGCAAATGTTTTTATTACCCAAAAGGGAAACCCACTTGGTGCACGTCAAATTGAAAATCGCGTGAAGCTACAAGCGCAACGTGCTGGGGTGAATATCGATCTCCATCCGCATTTGTTAAGACATTGTTTTGCCAGTCATATGCTGTCGAATAGTCGAGATTTACGCGCCGTACAAGAAATGTTGGGGCATAGTAATTTAACCACAACTCAAATTTATACCCATGTGGATTTTGATCATTTGGCACAAGTTTATGATCAGGCGCACCCCAGAGCACAATTGAAAAAGTAAGACAAAATAAAAAGAAGGCATGGCCTTCTTTTTATTTTGTGCTTGTTATAAGGCAGATGAGTCCGCCCAATATTTATAAAGCAGGCGTATGTACGGGTGTTTGGCGCACTGGGTTAATTTTTTCAAACGCTGTCGCAATTTTAAATAGTGTAGGCTCATCAAATTCACGTGCAATAAATTCAATATTGACGTTCATTGGATATTGGCTGGTACTCGCAACCACTTGTGCTGCAGGCATTGAAAGTGCAGGGAAGCCACTAAATGGGCTCAGGCGATTATTGGTCCCCGCCGATGGGCTACGGCCTAAATTTGGCGCCAAAGCATGCATGGTTGGATAAGCAAGCGCATCAAAGCTGGTCCCTGTAAGTTGTCCAGTTGCATTGGTATGATCTAAGGCTTTATTTAAACTACCACGGACATGTGGCGCACGTACGACGGTGTTCAGGTGATAACCCTCAATAAATGATTGCGCCGTACTGTCACGGTCATAGTTATTAAAACTTGAAATCATTAAGCCACTGTTTTGCAAATCGGTATAAGACTGAAAAATACTTCGTGTGGTTTTTAAATAGTTAGTAAGTGAAATTTTAAACTCATAAGAAGACAAACTTGAATAAGTGCTAAGAATCGTAGATAAATCATCTATTGTTACTTCCTCAACAATGGCACCCGCTGCGGTTAATTTGGCAACTGCTTGATCCATTGCTTGATTAATTAATTGGCCGTCCTCAGTGAATACACCCGCATTATTCGGCTGAGCATATAGTGCACGGACTAAGCCAATACGTTTTCCTTGTAAGTTATTATCTGCTGTAGGCACGTAGCTTGTTGGTACTGAAAACAAGGTTTTATATTCGCTTTCAGTGCTTAATAATGGTGCTAAACGGTCAAAATCATTGCGTTGATTTGAAGATGCTGAATGATCAAAACCCGTCATGCTATCCATTAAAATGGCACAGTCGACGGCTTTACGACACATCGGGCCAGCCGTATCTTGTGTTGGTGCAAGAGGAATGATGCCATCTTGACTAACTAGACGTAGTGAAGGACGCAAACCAACAAGGCCTTGTAATGATGATGGAATACGAATTGAGCCACCTGTATCTGTTCCAATACCAATCAGGGCTAAGCTTGCATTAATGGCAGCACCTGTACCTGCGGATGAACCCCCTGGGCCTTTGCTCAGATCGTAAGCATTTTTGGTCTGTCCACCATTTTTATGGCTAGAGCTACCACCAAACCCAAAGGCAAATTCATCTAAATTGGCTTTACCTAAAATAATGCCACCATGATCTTTAATATTTTTAATAATGTATGCATCGTCTTGTGGGAAATTATCAATCAGTGCTTTAGAACCAGCTGTATTGGCCATGTTGATGGCATCAATGTTGTCTTTAGGCAATACTGTCACACAGTGTAAAGCACCTTTCAGTTTACCTGTACTGGCATAGTAATCATCTAAGTCTTTGGCATCTTTCAGTGCTGTAGGATTAACAGAAATGATGCTGTTTAATGTTGGTCCTTGTTTGTCATAGGCCTGAATACGATCCAAATAGCTTTGCACGATTTGAACGCATGTTGCACCTTTGGTTTGAATCGATTGATGCACATCAGCAATACTGGCTTCAACAGGATTAAAGGGTACTGGCTGGATTGTTTCAGAAGCTGAATTGCTATCTTTTGAGTCATTACATGCGGTTAGAAAACCTGAAAGAGAGATTAGTAAAATAGTTTTTTTAAAACCCAACATGAAGCCTACCCCAGAAATGTATGTTTGTAGACTTGCTAATGCAATGCTTGTGCCATGTATAGTTTTGATTATTCTTGTTTTTAGTGTTTGATTTAAAATTTTAGAATAAAAAGTACCAGCATTTATCGAGAATTTAATGCTTTAAAAGTGACATAAAAATAGAAGATTCACAGCAATTGTTTGAATTTTTCGTTTCTATATTAAATTTCTAAAATCTGTAGGTAATTTTTTATATGTTTAAATTCAATTTATTATAGTGATTTATTGTTTTGAAATGACTTAAATTGATCTTTTGTACTAATGTAGAATAATAAATAGTCACTTTTTCAAGTATAAAAATAGCGTATAACTGCTAGATGAATAGAGATGGATAAAACATAGTCGCAATCGTATGGCTGAACTCAATGAAAACCATACAGAAAATGCATTCCTTAAGCACCCATGCAATATAAAGAATTTGATTTAAAAACTAGGCAGAAACAATGATTTCCAATCTTCAAGAAAAATATAACCAGCTTAGCCCAGCGCAGAAAGATATTTTTATCGGCTATGGTTTACGACAAATTAAACATTTTGTTGAAATTAGCTTGCCTAAAATAGAAGTGGCATTGCCCGAAGGTGCGAAGGTACAAGGCATTAATGCTGAAGGTAAAGTTTTGGCTTATCATGAGGCAAGCCAACAATATTATGTTTGGATTTCAGATCTACAATGGCAAATTTATACCAAACCGACTGTTGCTGTAGACCTAAAAGAAGATGCAATTGCTGTTTGGCAGATTTTTAATTTAAAAGACCACGAGCTTATTAATTTAAGCCATATTCATCGAGACTTTTTAGACAATCAGTCTGCAGATAAAGAGTAATGAGACAAGCGAAAGAGAGATCATCAATTCATCCTGATTGTTGATCTCTTTTATGTTGAATGATGACTTACGTAAATAAGACATGGGCAGACGGATAAATCTTTTAAGACTTATAAATCTTCTAAAGGTAATTGGTAGCTCTGTTTCACGATTTGACTTGGAACATCCGTTTTTACGCTGGTAATGCCATTTTTTTTGGTCAAATGCGTTGATTGAAACTTACGGTAACTTTCTAAGTCTGGCACCACGACTTTTAGCATGGCATCGCACTCACCTAAAATAATATAGCACTCCATGACTTGGGGTAGCTCTTTCATTGCTTCGATAAATAAATCGATTGTTTCGGCATCTTGGCCAACCAACCAAATTCGAGAAAATAATAACAATTGAAAACCAATCCGCTGTGGGTCTACCACTGTGGTATAGCTTTGAATTACGCCAGCTTCTTCTAATAACTTTACACGTCTTAAGCAAGATGAAGGTGAAAGCCCAATGGCTTTGGCCAATTCATTGTTTTGCATGCGACCATTACTTTGAAGCGAGTGAATGATATTTTTATCAATACGATCCAGCTTTACTAGAATAGACTTGGAAGAAATTTTCATAAAATAGAATATAATTCTAAAAATAAGTAATTTATTAGAATATTTGAAATCATATTTTAGCGCAATTCGAAGATACTATTTTTTCCATCAGTACAGCGATAGGAAAAGGAAAATGTCTGTATTAGTACTCTTTGCTTTAACGGTTACACCGCTAATTTTTACACCAGGGCCAGATATGCTATTTGTTCTGTCTCAAGTGATGGGTAAGGATGCAAAAGTAGGCATGATGGCAACTCTAGGGATTTGCTCGGGCTATTTGGTGCATTCCATTTTGGTCGCATTAGGCTTAGCAGCTATTATTGTATCGTTCCCAATTTTGTTTGAAACTATTCGTTGGCTGGGGATTGCTTACTTAATTTATCTGGCTGTGACCTTGTTAAAGTCGGTCTTTAGTAAAAATGCGATCCATATTGAAAATAAAAGCACCAGTTCACCTATTAAGAAGGGCTTTTTTACGGCATTGCTTAATCCCAAAGGCATGTTGATTTATTTTGCAATTCTGCCTCAGTTTATAGATAAAGCAGGCAATACAGTTGCTCAAGGCCTATTACTTTCATTGGTATTTATTGGGTTGATCTTTATCGTGTACTGCGCCTTGAGTTTGGTTTTTGCAAAAATTAGCGCAAAAACCCATATTGATGAACGCAAACAAAAATGGATTGATGGTACATCTGGCGGTCTATTGGGATTGGCAGCAATTTGGCTAATTTCAAATTAAAAATACATAAGCACTAGAACCAGTTAAGTACTTTAAAGAAGCTCGTTTTATCTAAACGGGCTTTTTTTTATGATTTGAATCATGATGTATTTTGGGTTTTGAGTCACAGCCACAAGAATGGAAGCTAAAAAATAGGACATCTGATTTATTGTTAGATTGTATAAAAAATAAGATGAAAAACTATTCTGTCTTAAATGACATAACCCCGATTACAAGCAATCTGCGCATTTAAGCGAGCCATATTGAGTGGATAAACATCTAAAAACAGATCGATCAAAACTTTTGATGATGTAAATCAGGTAAAAACATAATATAAATCAATGGTTAAAAAATAACAAAAACTTTATGAAAAACAGTCCAATTCAAGTGCGATATAAAAATGTGAACCATTAGTTCAAGGAAATTTACGCATTTTTACAGGTCTTTCGATAATTGTGACTTGACCGAAATGCCATACACATTGCAAGATAGGGCACCTAAAAAATTTTAAGTGAAGAGTTATTATAACTTTTCATAACATTTACATTTGCTAAAACAGCCGAGGATTACATGAAGGCTCTTGTTGCTGTAAAACGTGTGGTTGATGCCAACGTTAAAGTTCGCGTTAAACCGGACAATAGTGGGGTTGACCTTACTAACGTTAAAATGTCTATCAACCCATTCTGTGAAATCGCAGTGGAAGAAGCGGTTCGTTTAAAAGAAAAAGGAACTGTTTCAGAAATCGTTGTTGTTTCTATTGGTCCTAAAGAAGCTCAAGAACAAATTCGTTCTTCTATGGCTCTTGGTGCTGACCGCGGTATTCTAGTTGAAGCTGATGACAGCCAACTAGGTGCGCTTGAAGTTGCAAAAATTCTTAAAGGCGTAGTAGACGCTGAACAACCTCAATTGATTCTTCTTGGTAAACAAGCAATTGATGACGACTCTAACCAAGTTGGTCAAATGTTGGGTGCTTTACTTGGCGCAGGTCAAGGTACTTTTGCTTCAGAAGTTAAAGTTGAAGGCGACAAAGTACAAGTGACTCGTGAAATCGACGGTGGTTTACAAACTGTTGAGCTTTCTCTTCCAGCAATCATCACAACTGACTTGCGTTTGAATGAACCACGTTATGCGGCTCTTCCAAACATCATGAAAGCGCGTAAAAAACCGCTTGATACTAAGTCACCAGCTGATTATGGCGTTTCTCCAGCAACTAAGCTTAAAACTGTTAAAGTTGAAGCTCCTGCTGAACGTAAAGCTGGCGTACAAGTGAAATCTGTAGATGAGCTTGTAGAAAAATTGAAAAACGAAGCGAAAGTGATCTAATACAGAAGGATAAAATCATGAGTATTTTAGTTATCGCTGAGCACGACAACAAAGCACTTAACGGTGCAACTTTAAACGTTGTTGCTGCGGCGCAAAAAATCGGTGGTGATATCACTGTATTGGTAGCTGGTTCTGGCGCGCAAGCAGTTGCAGACCAAGCAGCTAAAGTTGCGGGTGTAAGCAAAGTATTACTTGCTGATGACGCGGCTTATGCTAATCAATTGGCTGAAAACGTTGCTAAATTAGTTGCTTCAATCGGTGCGGGTTATTCTCACATCCTTGCTGCTTCTACGACAACGGGTAAAAACGTACTTCCACGTGCGGCTGCGCTTCTTGACGTAAGCATGATCACTGACATCATTGCTGTTGAAGGTCCTAAAACTTTCAAACGTCCTATCTATGCAGGCAACGCGATTGCAACTGTAGAATCTGGTGAATCAGTTGTAGTTGCAACTGTTCGTGGTACTGCATTTGATGCTGTTGCTGCTGAAGGCGGTTCTGCTGCAGTTGAAGCTGCTGCTTCAACTGGCGATGCTGGCATTTCTAAGTTCGTTTCTGAAGAAATCGTGAAATCAGAACGTCCAGAATTAACAGCTGCTCGCATTGTTGTATCTGGTGGTCGCGGTGTTGGTTCAGGTGAAAACTATCACGCTGTACTTGACCCATTAGCTGACAAGCTAGGCGCTGCTCAAGGTGCTTCACGTGCTGCGGTTGACGCTGGTTTCGTTCCAAACGACATGCAAGTAGGTCAAACAGGTAAAATCGTTGCGCCTGAATTGTATATCGCTGTAGGTATCTCTGGTGCGATTCAGCACTTGGCAGGTATGAAAGAATCTAAAGTGATCGTTGCGATCAACAAAGATGAAGAAGCGCCAATTAACGCAGTAGCTGACTACTGGTTAGTAGGTGATTTGAACACTGTAGTTCCAGAATTAGTATCTAAAATCTAATTTCTGAACTTAGTTCAAAAAACGCTCTTATGCATGATGCATAAGGGCGTTTTTTATTGGGTTTAGATTTTGTGTAAGTTTTCATAATTTAGATATGGGGAAGCTTTTAAAAGCTACGTAGATGAGAAAATACGCATGCTGAAGGGGTTTAATCAACCCAAAATGAACGTTGTCATGCCTCATAAAAGTAAACTGGTATAGCGTCCAAATAGAGCGCATAACTGAATGATGTTACTTCGGCGTATGCTGGTCTTAAGGTGATCTAGCTCACGCTAAATGCATGAAGAAGATTTAAAAAGAATAAGCAGTTGAAGAGGCGATTACAGAATAATTATAGATGGATAAAGTGATTAAAATACAGCTGTTAAATATTTGTGAAAATGCTGAAAATACACACAAAAAATCATAGTTATAGATCGTAATCTTTGACGCAAAAACGATGCTATTTGTGCTATAATGGCCGACTGAATTTTTAATATTGGTTCGGTTTTTTTGAACCAATTTTTAGCTGATTTTACGATATATAAATGCGGGCAGAATTCTGCTTGTATAACAAGGAGTATGCATGAGCGTATCGGAAATTAGACCGATTGCCATTGAGGATGAGCTGAAAAGTTCATATCTCGATTATGCGATGAGCGTGATTGTATCTCGTGCATTGCCTGATGTACGTGATGGTCTAAAACCAGTTCATCGTCGTGTGCTGTTCGCAATGCACGAATTGGGCAATGATTACAACAAAGCATACAAAAAGTCTGCCCGTGTTGTTGGTGACGTGATCGGTAAATATCACCCGCATGGTGATTATGCTGTATACGAAACAATTGTTCGTATGGCACAAGACTTTAGTTTGCGCTACCAATTGGTCGATGGCCAAGGTAACTTTGGTTCTGTCGATGGTGACAGTGCCGCTGCAATGCGTTATACCGAAGTTCGTATGCGTAAATTAACGCATGAGCTTTTGGCTGACTTAGAAAAAGATACCGTTGAATGGGAAGATAACTACGACGGTTCTGAACGTATTCCTCAAGTAATGCCTACTCGTGTACCTAATCTACTCATTAATGGTGTAGCGGGTATTGCAGTAGGTATGGCGACCAATATGGCGCCACACAATATGACGGAAGTGATTAATGCATGTTTGGCTTATGCCAACGACCCACAAATCTCAATTGAAGGTTTGATGGAGCATATCTCTGGTCCAGATTTCCCTACGGGTGGCATCATCTACGGTAAATCAGGTATTGTTGATGCTTACCGTACAGGTAAAGGCCGTTTGCATATTCGTGGTAAATACCACATTGAAGAAGATGCAAAAACGAGTCGTAATACCATCGTATTTACAGAAATTCCTTATCAGGTCAACAAAGCGAAAACGATTGAACGTATTGCTGAGTTGGTTAAAGAGAAAAAACTGGAAGGTATTTCTGAACTTCGTGATGAGTCAGACAAAGACGGTATGCGTATCGCCATTGACTTAAAGCGTGGTGAAAACGCTGAAGTTGTGGTGAATAACCTATTCCAAAACACACAGCTTGAGAACTCATTTAGCATCAACATGGTTTGCCTAGACAATGGCCAGCCAAAGTTGATGAATCTAAAAGATATTATTGCAGCCTTTATTCGTCACCGCCAAGAAGTGGTTACACGTCGTACTATGTACGAACTACGCAAAGCGCGTGAACGTGGTCATATCTTAGAAGGTTTAACTGTTGCGCTTGCTAACATTGACGCAATTATTGAAACCATTAAAACCTCTGCGAACCCTGCAGAAGCACGTGAGCGCTTGCAAGCGGGTGAATGGGCAGGTGGCGGTGTTGTTGCATTGCTTGAAAAAGCAGGTGCAGTATCTGTACGTCCAGACGAGATTGAAGGTGAAGATCCAAGCCGTCCATTTGGGTTGACTGGCGATATTTATCGCTTATCTCCAACGCAAGTGGGTGCGATTCTAGAGCTTCGTTTACATCGTTTAACTGGTCTAGAGCAAGATAAATTACAAGCTGAATATTCTGAAATTCTTTCTCAAATTGCTGAATACACTGCAATTTTAAATGATTTCAATTTATTGATGAATGTGATTAAAGAAGAGCTTGCGCTGATTTTGCAACAGTATGGCGATGCGCGTCGTACTGAGATTGTAGAGTCACGTATTGACTTCTCTCGTGAAGATTTAATTCCTGAAGAGCAAATGGTACTGACTGTTTCTCAATCAGGTTATGCAAAAACACAGCCATTATCTGATTATGCTGCACAGCGTCGTGGTGGTCGTGGTAAGTCTGCAACTTCAATGAAAGAAGATGACTACATTCAGCATCTGATTGTGACATCAAGCCATGCAACAGTGCTTTGCTTCACGAACGTAGGTAAGGTTTACCGTTTACGTGTGTTTGAAGTGCCTCAAGCATCTCGCGGTGCCAAAGGCCGTCCAATGGTGAATTTATTGCCACTGGATGACAATGAGACAATTACAGCGATTCTTCCTGTGATTGATGCGCCGAAGAAATTCAAAGAGCGTTTAGCTGATTTCCGCACGTTTGTGAAAGCAAATAAAGCACAATTGCAACAAAATGAAATTATTGCGAATCACTATGATGCACTAGAAGCTGCTTTTGCAGAGATTGCAGATGGTGATGACCTAACGGATGCATTGCGTGTTCAATTGAAAGAATTAGGTGTAGAGCTTTCTACAACTGATTTGGACGATGAAATTGTTGCTGAATTTGCAGAACTTGCTGAAAACTTGCGTAAAAACTTCTACGTATTTATGGCAACTGAATTTGGTACGATTAAACGTGTTGAATTAGACCAGTTCTCAAATGTACGTTCAAATGGTTTACGTGCGCTTGAGTTGGTCGAAGGCGATACCTTAATTGGTGTAGCGATTACGGATGGCGAACAGCAAATTATGTTGTTCTCGAATGAAGGTAAGGCGATTCGTTTTGCTGAAACTGATGTTCGTGCCATGGGCCGTTCAGCCAAAGGTGTACGCGGTATGCGTGTAACGATTGGCGCTGCACAATCTGAAGAAGCAGAAGAAGCAGATGTAGATTCTGATGATGAAGATTCAGATGCTAATTTCTTGAGCCGTATTGTATCGCTTGTGGTTGTACCAGAAACTGGCGAAGTGCTTTGTGCCTCTGCAAATGGTTATGGTAAACGTACTCCTGTAGATGACTTCCCAACCAAGAAACGTGGTGGTAAGGGTGTTATTGCCATTAAAACTTCTGACCGTAATGGTGAGTTAGTGGGTGCTGTTGCGATTGATGCATCGAAAGAATTGATGTTGATTTCTGATGGTGGCACATTGGTTCGTACACGTGCCTCTGAAGTTGCACAAACAGGTCGTAACGCACAAGGTGTTCGCTTAATCCGTTTGGGTGACAACGAAACATTGGTGGGTGTTGAAGCTATTGAAGCTGTAGAAGAAGATGAAATTTTAGAAGAAGTTTCAGCGATTGATGCAGAGCAATTGGTAGATGACTCAACTATTATGGATCAAACTGAAACTGAATCAGACGATTTAAATGAGCCTGAAGAAGACTAAGTCATGATCTTAAAAGAGGGCGCTACGGCGTCCTTTTTTATTTCTAAACTTAAATAATATGGTCATAATGATGTATATACTACAGACCTGAAATGTGGAAAAGCGTGGATATGAAGGCAAAAATAGTTTTACTCGGTTGTGCAATAGTGATGTCGGGTTGTGGTCAAATTGGACAAAATGCCATAGCTGATCCAAGTGCGGAACAAGCTCAAGTTGCGCAAGCCGTCTATGATCAATTACGTGAAGGTAACCTTGAAAAACTATATCCATATTTCGAGCCTGAACTGAAAGCCAAGTTTATGCAAAATGAAAAAGAGCTACGTAAATTTACGCGCACAATTCCAAAGCAAGACTACACACGTAAAAATATTGTTTCTAAACACATTGAAACATCAACAGAAAAGCCATCTTTATACACGGTGACCTATGAATATGGTTACAGTAATAAAAACCTCGTACAGTACGATGTGAGTTTTGATAAACCCGCTGGAAGTAGCAAAATTCGTAATTTGAATCTGTCAGTATTTGGTGAATCAACTAAATAATCTGGGTGTATTCAATTGGATCTGATTAAAAAAAGGGCGCATAAGCGTCCTTTTATACATTTCTTTTGAAGTTTTCATCATTCATACAATATTCAATAGCGTCATTGAGTAAACCCACTGTACGGTAAATATACTCTGGTTTATCTAAAAATATTTGACCATTTGCTTGTACTTCTAGTCCAGCTCTTGCTAATTCATTACGCTTTGTGTCATCGAGTGGGACAATAAACTGGATGGTTGGACGTTTACGATTTACATCATAGCGAAATAGCCATCTATTATTTTTATTTTGATACAGTATCGAATAGTAACTTTCGGTATCTTTTGCGATTAATTCATGGTTGGGTAATAGTTCTTGAACTAGCTTAAATAGTAATTGTTCATCAAGCGTAGTAACAATCTTTGTATTTTCTTCATTAATAATATCACGTGGGGAATCGATGTTAGATTCTATTGGATTAGGAGCTATTGGAAGCTCTATAGGTTGAGCAGTAATAATTGTTGGTGAAGACAAGCCTTTAACTACAGTATCACTGATGGCCTGTTCTACTGCTTGCTTTACAAAAGGTTGAATGGTTTCTAAAAATTTTGTATTTAGTTGGCGAGGTATGTTCGCTTGTTGAGCGACATAGCGGACAAAGTCTAAATCTACTTCATTTATACTTTTTTTAATAACTGTTTTGAATTGTTGGATATATTGGTTTTCCTCAGCGAAAAATCTTAGTTTATCTACGTGAAAGTTGTCATGTTTAAATTCGGCAAGTTGAATTAATTCCTCAGCTTTGTGTTTGGTGAAATCTATAGTCAAAAAAGGTTTTTCATCCATGACATTAGTATTAATTAAGTCTGTAAAAAACCTCCACTCACGGCCATTTGTAATCGCACCAATTGTCACACCTAGACTACTATTAAAATATCGAGATAATTGTGGAGCATGGTTAGTTAAGTTTGCATCATGGGCTTTAGCTTCAATGAACATAACAGGTTGACCATTACAGTAAAGCGCATAATCAACGCGCTCAGTTGATTTTACACCAGGAAAATCAGCTGCAAATTCTGCTAATACTTTTGTAGGATCGTAGGGATTAAATCCTAAAATTTCTAATAACGGTAAAATAAGTGCCTGTTTTGTTGTCTCTTCTGTAGAACAATGGTTACCGACACGTTTTACATGCTCAATATGATTTTGAATTTTGGCAATAAATTGTTCCATTTTATGTTCCCCATGTTATTGAATTTTTAGTTTATTATTTAATCTATATTATCGATTTTATATTTCATAGCAATATAAATTGCAGAATATACTTTTAGCCAAGCCATAAAAAATGGACGCCGAAACGTCCATTTTGATTTGACTTGAAAAAAGTATTATCCGCGCTGACTCATCGTCTCGTGATAATTTTTTTGTTTTTCAGTGTCAAATTGGCCTTCCCATTTACTAATAACCAGTACCGCAAGTGCGTTACCAATTACGTTTAATGCAGTGCGTGCCATATCTAAGATACGGTCAATACCTGCAATAAATGCTAAGCCTTCCAAAGGAATACCTACACTACCCAATGTTGCAAGAAGTACCACGAAAGATACGCCAGGAACACCTGCGATACCTTTAGAGGTGATCATGAGTGTAAGTACTAGAATGATTTGTTGGCCAATTGAAAGATCGATACCGTAGAGCTGCGCAATAAAAATTGCGGCAATACTTTGATAAAGTGTTGAACCATCTAGGTTAAATGAATAACCAATTGGAATCACGAAGCTAGTAATCGGTTTTGGCGCACCGTAAGCTTCCATTTTTTCCATGATACGAGGTAATACAGTTTCAGAACTTGCTGTTGAATATGCAAGAATGAGCTCGTCTTTCAAGATTTTAATAATGGTCCAGATGCTGAAACCACAAATTTTGGCAACCAACCCTAAAACAACAAAAGCAAAGAATAAAATTGCACCATAAACCAATAATGCTAATTTTACTAAAGGCAATAAAGAACTAAAACCAAAGTTCGCAACAGTTGCAGCGATCAGACCGAATACACCCAGCGGTGCAAACTTCATAATCATGTGCGTTACTTTGAACATGGTTTCAGAAACGGCATTCAATACATTAAGTAAAGGTTGTTTTGTTTCTTGATCTAAAGCACCTAAACCAATACCAAACATCACCGAGAAGAAAATAATCGGTAGCATTTGACCGCTAGTGAGAGCTGCGAAGAAGTTTGGTGGAATCAGCGATAATACAGTTTGCACGATACCATGTGATTGCTCACTAACTGCATGGGTCGTTTCTTGGTATTTAGAAATATCCACTTGGGTGAGGCTAGACATGTCAATGCCTGCACCTGGTTGGAAAATGTTTGCAGCAACTAAACCCACTAAAATTGCAACTGTGGTAATAATTTCAAAATACAAAATCGTTCTGAAACCAAGCTTACCAAGGCTTGCCCCTTGACTCGTATTTGCAATACCCAAAATTAACATTGATACCACAAGTGGAATCACAATCATTTTGATGAGGTTAATGAAAATTGAGCCCAATGGAGTTAAAACATTACTCACTAGGACATCACGATATTCAGGAGAATAGTGAAGGAATGAGCCTACAAGTATACCTAAAATCAGCGCAATAACGATTTGCCACGCAAGGCTCATCTTAATTTTTTTCATACTCAGCTCTGAAAAAAGTTATCTAGAAATAAAATCCGCAAAAGGTCCTCATACCCGTATTAAAAAACAGAGTATTCATGGCGAGAAAAAGCGGATTGGGAGAACTTTATTGTGAATCGATTGTGGTGAATCGGCTAACAAAATTTAATCATTGCTATTCTATTTGGTTATATTTGGGACAGTTTTAGTTATGAAATCGATTTTTAAGTTATATTTTATTTATAAAGTAGATGAAAACGAAGAATCAATGCAATTTAGCTCTAGCGGTGAGTCTGAAATAAGCAATGGTGAAGCAAATGGCCATAAAACATGCTAAATAGATTAATTTAGGTACGACAAGACTAGTTTCTACACCCATTTGGTTGAGTTGGATGAACATTTGTATCCCTTGGGTAGAAGGTAGAAGCATTGAGAAAGATTGCATCCATTCAGGCATCGCGGCCAATGGCCAAGCTGTACCTGTTAATAGAAAGAGCGGAATAGATGTAAATACAATGAGGTGTCCAGCGCGTTCAGGCATATCTAAAAATGAAGCTAAGAGCATGCTTAAAGAAATAATGCATCCTACATAGATAGGTACAGCAAGTAACATACCCCAAAAGTTTCCGCCACGTGGGTAGTCATAAAGCCAGAAGGTAAAACCAAATAAATAAAAACATCCCAAACAGCCAATGAATAATATTGCAAGGAAAATGGCAATGAGTTCTTTAGGCTGGGCAGTCCAGCCTTGTTCACGATAACCTGCAATGAGCATGCACAACCCCAGTAATATCGTTTGATGAATAATTAAAGGTGCAACTGCTGGAAAAATATAACTACCGTAACCAGATAAGGTATTAAACAAAGGCACTTGATGAACAGAAAGAGCGGGGGAGAAATGCGAAATATTGCCAAATTTTTCTGTGTATTCCTTCAATGAGTTTTCAATTGAACTGGCCAAGCCTAGGCCAATTTGTTTGGTTTTTAAAAAATTAACCGCACTTAAATACAGTCCAATCCCACCTTCTTCGCCGCGTCGTATACTTTGGCTGAGGTTTTCTGGTAATAATAAAATACCATCAGCCTGCTGATGCCGAACCATGTTCTCGGCATCTAAAAAATTTGCAGTCACGGCTTTAATTTCAACATTTGGACTTTGAGCAACTTGACCAATAATCGCTGACGTCATGGCACTTTGCTCTTCATCTACAATTACAATGGGAATGGATTGAGCTTGCTGTGCCTGATAGGCCGTTGGATAAAAAAAGCTATAGAGCACAACTGATAAAATCAGTGTAGTTAAAATAGATGAATTGGCAAAAATATCTTTAAAGGTTTTGCAGAAATAATACAGCAGGCTATTCATGGTTTAAGCCCTCGTGCTTGTTTCTTTAAAAATAGATAGGCCAGCGCACCATATACGAGCGCATAGACCAACAATACCAATAAGGGCTGTACTGAGGAGCTTAAAGGGCTACCAATCACCCATTGTTCAGTTTGTAATTTGGCATAAGGAGTATAGGGAATAATATGCGCCCAAAACTTGGTAAATAGAGGGGCATTATTTAAAGGCAAAGTCACGCCCGCAAAGCTTAAGGATGAGCCACCATAAACGGCAATCACGCCGAAGGTTTTACTTAAATTACCTGTAGCTAAGACCAAGGCACTGCTTAAAAAGGCATAGGCACTATAAAATACAATTTGAGCCAGCAGAATCAACCACAAATGGCCAGCAATAAACCAACCTCGTACATCAATCAGCCAAAACATCCAGAGCCAAGTCCACACACTAAAAATTGCGACATAGGTTAAATTCTTAGAGAGGAGGGCGTAAAACAAACCTTGCGGTTTTAACCAATCTTGAGCGCGATTAAACTTAAACTCTTGCCCAACAGCAAAGGCCACACAGCAACAGAGCAACAAATGCAATATTGCCGGAATCATATAAGGTTCTAAATAGAACTCATAATTTAAGCCTGGATTGTAAAGTGCAGATATTTTGACATTTGCCGTAGGAGCTTCCAAATAAGGAATTTTTTGTTCTAAATAATTTTGTCCTGCAAAGTTAGCGAGTGCTTGTAAGGTACTTACCAGCATGGCAGAAGAAATAGTATTGCCTACGCTAAAATAGCTTTGGTTATACATAATGCTAATTTCAGCATCTTTGGCTTGTACAAAGCGCTGTTCTGCGCCCGAAGGGATCAACACATAGCCCCAAATATTATTTTGGTTCAGTAGACGTTCTATTTCAGCTTGGTTTTCACTGACTGTTTGAATGTGTAGTGTTTCATTGAGTGCCAAATAGCGTTCAATGTTTTGACTTAAGGCACCGTGGTCTTGGTCTAATATTGCAATGGGTAAATGAGACGGTTTACCTTGGGCAAACATACAGCTAAATAGAACAATGACAAACAGGGGGGCAAGGCTGACCAAACACAAATCCCATTTGTGTTTTAATAAGTAGCGACATTCACGGCTGATCCCTGCCCACATACTTATGGTGCCTCTTTAACTTTAAATAAGACACTCATCCCCACTTTTAACTCGGGCATTGCCTGCTCAGGCACTAAATGCACTTTAAAGCTTCGAATATCATAACCGCCTGTTTGACGCGTCGTTTTGATGGTGGCGAATTCACCTTCGGCATCAATATTTTTTACTTTAAAGTTTGCTGTTTTATCTAAGGCAGGAACATAGCCTTGCATGGTTTGAGCCTGATAGACCGAACGGTATTGATCTTCACGAACATTTAAACTAATTGAAATGTCATCATCTAAAATAATACTGGCCACAGGCACACCGATTGCCACTAACTCAGACGGTTTGGCATAGGTTTTGGAAATGGTTCCATTTACTGGTGAGAGCAATTTAGTTTCAGCTTCAAGCGCATTGGCTTCAGCAACTGCAGCATTGGCAATGTCGACTTGTGCGTCGGCAGTAGATTTCTGTTGGGGCGTACTGCCACGTTGTGCACGGGCATATTGCTGATAAGCGGCCTCAGTCATTTGTGCAGAAGAGCGCGCGGCTGCCTGCATTTCATCACGACGTTGACGAGAGATAACACCCTCTTGAAACAAGTGAGCACCGCGGGTATAGGTGGTTTGTGCTAATTCTTGTTGAGCTTTTAACGACTGCCAATTGGCGTATAAGCTGGCAATATTCTCGTCTTGTGAGCCGCGATCTGTGGTGGACTGTAAAGCTAAAGCAGATTGTAAGCTGGCAAGTGCTTGTTGTTTTTTAGCATCAACTTCTGGGCTATATAGTCGTACCAATTCTTGGTTTTTATGTACTTTTTGCCCTTCATGCACATAAATTTCTTCAATTCGGCTCGGCACTTTAGTCGCGATATGAATGGTTTCTGCCTCAACTCGACCTTGTAGTTCTACCTCTTTGGGTTGATAACTTTTCCAGAGTCCAAAAGCAATCAGTCCTAATACACAAATCAGTAGCACAATTGCAATCAGCTTCACGATGCTCGAAACGGGTTTTTTTTGCATATTTGTAGATTCTGTCTGCTCTTGTTTCTGATTTTCAGCTGACGTGGGTGCAGATTGAGCTACGGAATGACGATTTTGAGTTGAATCTGAATGATCGAGCGTGCTGTTTGCTGTTACATCACTTTTAGCATTCGTTTCAGGGCTTGGGAGCTCTTCTGTGGTCTCTTTTGAATTTGGATCCTGATTCATACGATTCCCCATGTGAATTTAACGAATGTAGTGTGTATTGGGTTGATTGATAAAGCTTTGAAACTGCTGTATTGAGCCGTGGCTTTGTAATAATGTTGCCAATGACATGACATATTTAAAAGCATTCAATGCTGTTTCGGCTTTTAAGCCGTTAAGTGTATTTTGCGCATCAATCACTTGGGTCGCCGTACCCATATCTTCTTTGAATGATAATTGCTGTATGCGTAGGTTCTCTTGAGCTGCCTTTATATTTTGTTGTAGCAGCGCATCACTTTGCTGTGCAGTTTGTGCCTCGCTAAATGCGCTAAAAATTGTATTTTCAATTTCTTGCTTGGTTCGTGCAGTTAATAGTTCAGAGGCATAACGTTGTAATTCGGCAGCTTGCACATTTTTGTTTTTATCGATACCTGAAAATAGATTGTATTTGGCACCGACACCCACAATCCAGTTTTGATTGCTGTCTAGGCTGTATTCACCAAAGGCAAATACATTCGGCTTTTTGCTTGCCTGTTGAACTTTTACATTGGCATTGGCTAGTGCAGTGTCCATCTGCATTTTTTGTATGAGTGTGGATTCATTCGCAAAACTGTCTAGCCACTGTTGTAGCGCACGTTGCGGTTGGGTGTTAATAAACAGTGGCGTGGTTAAATCGTTAATTTGGCTATGGTGTAAAAGATTATTCAGCTTAAATAAGCTGGCTTGGTATTGTGCTTGGCTATTATTGACAGAACGTGTTGCATTATTTTGAGCCACTTCAAATTGCATGCGCTGACCTTTACTAATAAAGCCTTGGCGTTCTAATTTAAGTGCATTTTGGTAGTGGAGTTGCATCGCGCTGAGATTGGATTGGCTACTGGCCAATAATTGTTTTTGTAGTTGAGCATTAAAATAGGCTTGGATTAACTCAAAACGCTGTGTGTCTTGTTGTTGCTGCGTGGTTAATTCACTGCGCTGTGCTTTGATTTTAGCAACGTCTTTGGCGCTCTGGGTTAAGCCACCTGTGTAAAGAGGCATCATGACAGAGACAGAAGGACGAATCACTTGATCATCCAATACAACCTGTGACGAATCTGGAATTAAACCAACACCATCATGGATAGGTTGTTTTAAGCTTTCTTTGAGTGGGTCTGCAATTGCACCTAAATTAAACTCATCAATTTTGGCATTTAAGCCATTCGTTAGCGACTGCTCAAGGTTATTTTTAACGGCCCCTAAAGGCACGTCTAATTCATTATGAAAAGCGTATGCACGTACGTTTAAATCTACGCGGGGTAAGCCAATGCCTTTAATGGCTTCAGCTTCTAGTTGTGAGGCTTGTTGTAATGCTAAATTGGCTTGATTACTGTAGGAGTTGTTGAGTAAATCAATCTCGGCTTGTTGAAAACTCATACTTTGTGCTGTGCAGAATGGACTTGCCAGCAACGTGCAAACTAGCATTGTACATTTTGTTGCGCTATTCATTTTTATCATTGTATTGAGGCATAAATCTGCACTATTGAAATGTACGAAATATTTTAACATTCAATCGATTCTCCGTATTTTCAACTGCAGTATAAAACAAAGAACAGCTTAATTCGCACCGCATGCATATCAATTTTTTAATTCTGTTTGAAATATATACTTTATTTAGCTTGAGTATAAGCTGAAAATTGGACGCAAAACAGTATGAAGCTTAAGGAAAATTTTGCGCAATTGAAAAGGCATAGCTCACACATGAAGGTGACCTCAGTCGGTTTAAATTGGGGTAGGCATTTAGGTAATAGATCGAATGAAATTCAATCCAGCAAAAAATTGAATGATCTTGTATGTGTAGGTTAGGAAATATTATTAGTAAAACTCACAAAAAGATCAGCGCCTTATTGAAGTTTTAGCTTTAAATGTCCGACAGCATTGAAATTTTTTCAACTTAATTTACTGCAAGCACAGGCTATCTGTGGTTAAATGCCATCATTTTATTGTGTTTCACTTTGAAAGGAAAAATCATGCGCGCGTACAACTTCTGTGCTGGTCCTGCTGCATTACCTACTGCCGTTTTAGAAAAAGCTCAAGCTGAGATGCTCGATTGGCAAGGCAAGGGTCTTTCGATCATGGAAATGAGCCACCGTAGTGCGGACTATGTTGCTGTTGCTGAAAAAGCAGAAGCAGACTTACGCAAGCTCATGAATATTCCAGAGAACTACAAAGTATTGTTCTTACAAGGTGGTGCATCATTGCAGTTTTCTGCAATTCCACTGAATCTATTGGGTAAAAACAGCAAAGCTGATTATATCCATACAGGGATTTGGTCTGAAAAAGCACTCAAAGAAGCACAGCGCTATGGCGACATTAATGTTGTTGAAGCGGGTACAACTGTAGACGGTAAGCTTGCAATTAAAGACCAAAGTGAATGGAATTTATCTGCAGATGCTGCTTATGTACACTATGCAGACAATGAAACGATTGGTGGTATTCAATTCGCGAATATTCCAGAAACTGATAAACCTTTGGTTGCGGATTTATCTTCAAGTATTTTGTCTGCACCAATTGATGTCAGCAAGTTCGGTCTAATTTACGCTGGTGCGCAAAAGAATATTGGCCCAGCTGGCTTAACAATCGTTATTGTTCGTGATGATTTGTTAGATCAAGCAAAAGCTGAAATTCCAAGTATTTTGAAATATTCTGCACAAGCAAAAAATGATTCTATGGTGAATACGCCATCAACTTATGCATGGTACTTATCAGGTTTAGTTTTTGAATGGTTACTTGCACAAGGTGGTGTAGAAGCCATTCATAAAGCCAATCTTGCAAAAGCTGAACTGCTTTATAGCTATATTGATTCAAGCGACTTTTATGCAAATCCAATTGCTAAAGAAAACCGTTCAATTATGAATGTACCATTTACTTTGGCTAAGCCTGAGCTTGAAAAACAGTTCTTGAAAGAAGCTGAAGAACATCACTTACTTAATTTGGCGGGTCACCGTTCAGTAGGTGGTATGCGTGCGAGCATTTACAATGCTGTACCGCTTGAAGGCGTACAAGCTTTGGTTGACTTTATGGATGATTTTGCAAAACGTAATGCATAATTTCTGTAGCGAAAAAAGCCCATCAAATTGATGGGCTTTTTTTGTATTTGTTTGGAAATTAAAGAATAAATGTATGCAAAATATATGCGCACATCAACATGCCTAATGCAAAAAATAGACATGACATTCCATCGACTTGGTATCGAGAATTCAGTTGGTGTTCGACGCTCTGAATATTTTCTTCTTGCACGATTTTCATAGATATTTATTTTCCGATCTATTTATCGTTAATTCCTATTTCAAGATTGCATTTTTAGCACAAATAATTGATTAAATAAAGTACTAATCTCAATTAAATAACACAATGCTTTTATTTTATTAGTCCAAGGATGAGCATCTACATTAAGCAACGTATTTTTAAGGCTATTTCTATTTCTTGCAGGCATTTTATGATTATATCGGTATATTTTTTGTGATTTATTTAAGATAGTTTTTGAATTTAAAATTGTGGATAAGTGTATTTTAAAATGAATTTAAAAAGCATTAATAAATCTAAAACTGTGGGTAATTCTATTTAATTAAAGTTTTATGACCAGCATGTTGCTTAAAAATTAATGAAATAAAATCAATGGAATATCTTTAAATAATTGATTTTAATTAAATAAAAATCCCTGCATGTGCAGGGATGATTGTTTTTTACTTTTGAAGCGAAGTCGTTACTGAGGACTAAGCTTTGCTATAAATATTCGCTTGTAGCCAAACGTTACCACGAATAAATTGACCAATTTGAAAATCTTTAAAATTCGCATCACGGGTAGCAATACGCATCAATACTGCAGGCTGGTTTTCCTCATGAATGAGCGTAACATCATAGAGTGTGTAGCTTTGTTGCATAAATTGCATTTCAGTTTTACCTACAATACTGCCTTGGAACCACGCCTCATCTTCTTGACCGAGTGTTTCGCCGTATAGGTAAGCAACCATTTTAGAAAAGTTAACAGTAACAGGCGCTTTGTCATCTTCAGATTGAGGCTCCCAAGCATCGAGCAAGTCTTGTAAGTTTTCTGGCGCCACACCATTATGCTGTGCCAAAATGTCATTTAAAGCACGGTGATGTTTAATTGAAGCAGGATCATCAACCACCAATTGCTCTTGTTCAGCAACGGCTTCTAATTGATATGCCCATGCATTTAACTGTACTGCATAATTTTGTGCTTTGTCATAGTGTGCAGAATTTACGCTATATAAATTATCAAAAGCATAGACCACGCTATTGCCACCAACATTGAGTTGTAAGACCGCTTGTGTATTGGTTGTGCAACGAATAATCCGTTCGACTTTGGCCGTAACTTTATACGGGCTATCAAAGCATGGAAATGCGGTTTTTACTGCTTTGGGTTTATTGTTTTCTACAGCAATCACTTGGGAGAGTTGCACAGATGCTTTATTTGGCCCTTGAATGAGCCATGTCGTCGCATCCATATCACATTCAGCAGTACAAAGCCCCATAGGCATAATGGGTTGATCAAGCGCTTGGCCTAACCATTTTGGTACGTCTGAGGCAGGTTGATCTGTCAGCAGGGACCAATGTTCAATATGACTACCGAAGTTTTGGTCTTCAATGGTGATAATTTCTGGTCTATTTTGATTTTTCATATACACAATTGATGCTGGGTTGTTATCTATATATTAAATCGAGGGTTATTTTCAATTTTCAAGTCAAGTCATGAAAAAATCGCAATGAAATAGTGCAAATTTTTAAGAATATGCCAAAAAACCTCTCAACTATGGCCCAATGGATTGGCAATAACTGCCATTTTTTAGATTCTTTCATTCATTTTATATATGTAAATAAGTAGATTGATTTGAATTCTATGTGGTAAAACGTAGGGCTTTGGCATCGAGTTGTCATGCTTCTTTGCTACACTAGTTCTTTGTATTTTGTGTTGGAAGCGTTTTTTTGTTGCCATTTAAACTTTGGGTAGATGCCGATGCATTACCTCGCATTCTTAGAGATGTCATTATTCGCGCATCTGACCGTTATCAACTCGAAGTCACTTTTGTTGCCAATCAAAACGTGGGCATTACACCATCGGTACGGATTAATTCTATTCAGGTCATGAGTGGTGCGGATGCGGCCGATAAAGAAATTATCGATCGGATGAAAGAAAACGACATTGTGATGACGCAAGATATTCCACTGGCAGCGCAAGTGATTGAAAAAGGCGGGATTGCTATTCATCCACGTGGTGAAATTTACACAATAGCCAATGTGAAAGCCCGCCTTCATCTGCGTGATTTTATGGACACATTACGTGGTGCAGGGGTGCAAACAGGTGGGCCGCCACCGATTTCAGAGCGAGACAAGCGTGAGTTTTCAAGTAGTTTAGACCAGACCATTATGAAACAAAAACGTAAGACCTCGGTATAAGCCCCATGCCTTCAAAACTCAATCTCATGTCCACCTATGTGCTATTGATCATCATTTGGGCCACAACGCCCTTGGCGATTGTATGGAGTGTGGAAGATATCAACCTATATTGGGCTTTAGCACTACGTTTTTTCTTAGCTTTGCCTTTAGCTGGTGTGTTATTGCTCCTTATGCGCCAAGCATTGCCTTATGACGCACGGTCCATACATAGTTATATTGCTGGTTCATGTAGTTTTATTGGCTCGCAAATTTTTACGTATATGGCAACCAGTTATTTAAGCTCAGGCATTATTGCCTTAATGTTTGGTTTAGCTCCGATTATTACTGGGTTGATTGGTCATTTTGTTTTTCGTATGCATTTGCATCGTCTGCAATGGTTTGGTATGTGTATTGCAGTATGTGGCCTTGGAATTATCTGTATGGGTGGTAGTGGTCAGCATGTACAGCCTATAGGTATATTACTCATGCTTATGAGTGTGCTGATTTATTGTGCATCTATATTTTGGGTAAAAAAAGTCAATGCGCCTCTGAATCCAATAGCCCAAGCAACGGGCTCTATTTTAATTTCTTCGCTCATTGCATTATGTATGGTGCCTTTTATTTGGGCAGATTTCCCCACTCAGATGCCTTCCACTAAGTCAGTGTTGGCCTTGTTATATGCTGTGATTATGGCGTCGCTGATTGCAATGTTCTGCTATTTTAAATTGGTGCAAAATATTAAAGCGACGACATTGTCTTTAACCACAGTGATGACGCCCATGTTAGCGATTGTGGTGGGGGCAGTATTCAACCATGAAAAATTAACATTGTTGGTATTGTGCGGTACTGCAGTTTTACTTTTTGGGTTATGTGTTTATTTTTATAAAGATTTTAGGGCGAATCGAACGCTCGCCCACAACCTGAAAAAATAAAGACCTCAGTTTTTACTTTGTGTGAGTTCTACACATTCTGCAATTTTTACACGGTCTTGCGGGTGTAAAGTAATAAAGTATGCACCCGTACGATATTTCCCATTTTCTTCCTGACGGCTATAAACTACATGCGCTGTCGCTGCAATATGGAAGAAATTTTCAGGATGACTGAGCGTCATGTGTAAATAAGTGCCTTCCATGATTGGACGGTCGCTAAAAAAGCTTAAACCTGTTTCTGAAAAATTCACATGCTCAGGTACTGGTAACATGCTTTGTACAATTGCGTCGTATAAAGAGCCCGTAATCAGGTTTAACTTTTGGTTGAATAAGGATAATATTCGAGAAATTTGTTGATCTTTTTCAGCTAATTGTTCTAATTCGTAGTTGAGCGCATGATCAAATTGATCTAACTCTGCAAGTAGTAGAAAATAGCGCGGCAAGATAAAATTAGGATCGTAAGGATCATTTAGCGCAACCTCATCAGAAATGATCTGATAGTTAATGCGCAAGGCAGCATCGATACGAGACATTACGCGACGTTCCGTTAAACCGCTTTGATGCTGTACATTTTCCATAATTAAATTACCTCGGACTAGATGGTTATGTTTAAACCGATCTCGCTATATATTGGGTTGAGGTACACTCGCGCACGGCGCAGTAACCACTTCATTTCTTTTATTGCTTTGGTTTCTATGATCGGCCTCACGTTAGGTGTGGCTGTGCTCATTACGGTCCTTTCCGTAATGAATGGGTTTGACCGTGAGTTGAAAAACCGTGTTTTGGGAATGATACCTCAAGCCACTGTTTCATCAACACAAATTTTAACAAATTGGCCCGATCTTGCAAAGAAAATTGAGCATCATTCCCATGTTCAAGGTGTTGCACCTTTTACACAATTGCAGGGAATGCTGACAGCACAAGGCCAAGTTGCTGGTATTATGGTCAATGGTATTGAACCAAAGTATGAGAAAAAAGTCTCAATTATCCAAGATCACATGATCGCTGGTAGCCTAGATAAACTTAAGCAAGGTGAGTTTGGTATTGTGCTGGGTAAGCAAATGACTGACGCTTTAGGTTTGGGCTTAAATGACAGTATTACCTTGGTATTGCCTGAAGCAACCCCGTCGCCTGCAGGGGTTGTACCTCGCTTTAAGCGTTTTAAAGTGGTGGGGATTTTTAGTATTGGTGCCGAAGTCGATTCTATGATGGGCTATATTGCCTTAAATGACGCATCTACTTTATTGCGCCTACCAGATGGTGCGCAAGGCATACGAATGAAGTTGGACGACATTTTTATGGCGCCACAAGTTTCACAAGAAATTGTGCGTGAGTTACCTGCAAACTTCTATGCTTCGGATTGGACGTATACTCACGGGAATTTGTTTAGCGCGATTCAAATGGAAAAAGCCATGGTGAGTCTGCTTTTGTTCCTAATTGTCTTGGTTGCTGCGTTTAATATTGTTTCTTCATTGGTGATGGTCGTTACGGATAAAAAATCAGATATTGCAATTTTACGTACCTTAGGTGCTTCACCGCGGACAATTACACGAATCTTTATGGTTCAAGGCACCATTATTGGGGTGATTGGTACGGTGTCTGGTGCAATTTTGGGAATTATTGCAGCTTCAGGGATTAGTGGTTTTGTTGGTTGGTTAAATACAGCATTAGGCTTACACATGTTTGATGCCTACTTTATTAACTATTTACCATCATATTTAAGATGGCAAGATGTGTGTTTAATCGTGGTGTTGTCATTGTTGTTGAGTTTCTTGGCAACGATTTACCCTGCAATGCGTGCAGCTAAAATTCAACCTGCGGAGGCATTGCGTTATGAGTAATGTAGTTTTAGATGCGCAAAATATCAGTAAGTCATTTACCGATGGTAAAACAACTGTTGATGTGATTCGTAATTTGTCGCTTCAGGTTAAAACAGGCGAGTTTATTTCGATTGTGGGTTCGAGTGGCTCAGGTAAAAGTACATTGCTTCATGTTTTGGGTGGCCTAGATCGCCCAACAACGGGGCAGGTATTTGTACAGGGACGCCGTTTTGATAATTTGGGTGAGGCTGAGCGCGGTTATATCCGTAATGAACATTTAGGCTTTGTTTATCAATTTCATCATTTATTGCCTGAATTTAGCGCTTTAGAAAATGTAGCGATGCCATTGATGCTTCGCAAAGGTACGAATTTTAAAGAAGTAAATCAGCAAGCTGAGTATTTGCTTGAGCGTGTGGGATTATCGCATCGTTTAACCCATAAACCAGGCGAATTATCAGGTGGTGAGCGTCAGCGTGTGGCTTTGGCTCGCGCTTTAGTGACCAAACCCAAACTGATGATGGCAGATGAGCCAACGGGTAACCTTGACCGTAAAACTGCGGTGAAAATTTTTGAGTTACTTTCGGAGCTACGTCAAGAATTTAATATGGCGATGCTGATTGTGACGCATGACGAGCAATTGGCAAAATCCGCAGATGCTGTTTTGCACATGCAAGATGGTGTTTGGGTCGATCACTGAGTATCAATTGAGTGCTTGGTGTATAAGCATATTATTGGAATATTCCGCTATGAATTGAAGCTCACCTCGGTGGGCTTTATTATTGCCAGCAATCATAAAATATTAGAATAAAAAATATGTTGCTTTGTTTTTGCTTGGGCTGGATTTTTGGCACAGCGTGGATGGGAACAACAGGATTTGATGCGCAGATGAGCACAGTATTGGCTTTACTGAGCTTTGTATTCATTATCATCAGTAGTAAATTTATTGCTCAAAAAGGCATTGTATTCAAAACATTAAGTATGGCAGTGGTTCTGTGTTTAGGTGCTTATTTGGGCTTTGCGTACGCCAATCAACAACTTAAGCAACGTTTACAATACACAGTACATCAGCCTGAAAATACCAGCATATTGGTTTATGTGCATGCTTTAAATCAATATAGTGAACACAGTATTCAACAACGCGTTATGGTGTTAAATGCCGCTCGGCAACCTTTGCAGTATTTACTTTATTTGCCTAAAACCAAGACGGTTTCATCTTCAGATTTAGAGTTGGAATTAGGTCATTATTATCAACTCGAAGGCCAGTTAAAGCCTGCGCACACTTATGCAACTGCTGGTGTATTTGATCAAGAACAATGGTTACTCCAGCAAAATATTCAGGCCACTTTTAGAGTTAAACGTGCCATAGCGCTAAATGAAGCTCAAATTAAAGCATTGGGTTATAGCGATATTTTGTATCAACAGCAAAAGTTAATCCCTCAGTTTCGTCTGTGGACTGAAAAACAAAGGCTGGCGTTTAGAGTCAAAATCTTTCATTTGCCCTTAGCACATAAAGGATTGTTACTGGCCTTATTAACAGGAGATAAAAGCTTATTAGATGAAGCGACCGTAGATCAATTTCAACGTTTTGGCATCAGTCATTTGTTGGCCATATCTGGGCCCCATGTCTTAATTTTTGCCATGTTGATCTGTTGGATCATCACGCGTTGCATACGCAAATTTGCACCGCGGTTGTATTTAAAAATACCACGCCAATTTATTTTAATTTGGCCATTTATGGGCTGTGTATTTGTGTACTGTGCTTTTGTGGGTTTTGAAATTCCTGCAATGCGAACTTTTATTATGACGGTCGTTGCCAGTGGCATGTTGGTTTTACGCTTAAGAGTCTATGCCCTTAAGTTATTGGTTTATAGTGCAACGCTTTTATTGTTATTTGATCCTTTTAGTATTTTATCGGCAGCGTTTTGGTTGTCTTATGGCGCATGTTTTATTTTACTCAGAATTTATCAAACACTTTGGCTACAACAGCAATCGCTTGAAGCCAATACGGCTTGGTGGGTCAAACTGCGCTTATCCCTTCATGTGCTGATCACATCACAATGGAAAATTTTTATAGCACTTTTTCCCATGATGGCACTGTTTTTTAAGCAGGTGGCTTGGATTGCACCTTTAAGTAATTTATTGGCAATTCCAAGCTTAGGTTTGGTGGTTGTACCTTTAGATGTGCTGGCGGCGTTCGTTAATTTTTTTGCGCCGGGCATTGCAGCGGTGATTTTTCAATTCAATGATTTTTGTCTAACGCTACTTTTGAGCCTATTGAATGTAATTGACCATGTATTTAATCCACAATTATTAAATATTACTTTTAATCCTGCGACGATTTTACTTCTGAGCCTATGTATTTTTATTTTTTATCTTCCAGATGGCATTGTACCGAAAGCGTGGTTGTTATTAGGTTTAGTTGCGATTTGCTTGAAGTCCTATACACCGCAACCTTTTCAACTCACGGTATTAGATGTAGGGCAAGGTCAGTCTATTTTGGTGCGTGAAGGTCGGCACAGCATGATGGTCGATACAGGTGGTTATTATGATGAGCAGAAATTTAGTATTGGTAAGAATATTATTTTGCCTTTTCTGTCGAGGCAAGGACTATCAAGCATAGATCAATTGGTGTTGACGCATTTAGATCAAGATCATAGTGGGGCCTATTTTTCTATACAAGATCAACTGGCAATTAAAAGCTTATATGCCAGTGAGCATGTAGCTGTGCCTAATGCAACACAATTTGAATACTGTCAACAGGGACAAGTTTGGCAATGGGAAAATGTACAGATAGAAGTCCTTTCACCCAATAATATACAAGCGGTGAGAGCAGGGGCTGAGCGTAATGAAAACTCATGTGTGCTGTACATTCGAATGAACCATGCAATGCCTTATCAATCCTATTTATTGATGGGGGATGCAGGCTGGCAAACGGAATATGAGTTATTAAAAGCTTATCCAAATTTACAAGTCGATGTGTTGGTCTTGGGCCATCATGGCAGTCGACACAGTTCATCATTTGATTTTTTACAGCACTATCAGCCTAAATTGGCTATTGCATCGGCTGGAAAGTGGAACCGCTATGGACACCCGAGTAAAGAAACTCTGGCAAGACTGAAGGCTTTAAATATCCCGATGTTGAGTACAGCCGAAAAAGGCAGTATAGAATTTAAAGCCAAAGATGGTCGAATACAGCTCATCGCATTTCGAGATCAATGGCAATGGTTAAATCATTGAGCTCGAAATTTGTTGAAGTGTTATGCCTTTACGGTATTTTGCGCAGTGTAATCCACGTGTTTTAAGTGTGCAGTCTCTGAACGCAATGTTTGCACAATTTCAATCGCTTGTTCAGGTGCTATGTTATAAATATCTTCTAAAGCAGGATTGGCCTTAAAGCGTTTATAACTCCAATGATAATGTTCTGGATAACGGCGAATCAGGTTTTCTAAAGCTGAGAAAATCACACCTGAACCATCATTTGCCGTACCTTCATAAATATGTGAATCTAATTTTTCAATGTGTATATCAAAAAGCCCATCTTCATTACGCATTGCATAGGCAAATAAAGCACCACATTTGGTTTTTTGAATCAGTTTAGCACTCAGATTGCTGGTTGCCAGGGGTAAGCCAAAATACTCAATCATGTCACCGCCAACATTAGGGGTATGATCAGGTAATATGACGGTCATACCGCCTTGTTTGAGCGCTTTGAAAATTTGGCGCACACCAGATTCATCTGTAGGGACAAGTGTGGCTTGCTCTCGGCTACGTGCATTACGCACAAACTGGTCCGCAGTTTCATTTTTGACGGGTTTGTACATAATGGTCATTTTGCTGTGTTGGGCAAACCAAGCGTTCATTACTTCCCAAGTACCAAAATGTGGGACCACCAAAACTAAGCCTTTATTTTCAGCTAAAGTTTCGTGAAAAAACTCTTCGCCATATACTTTATTTATACGCGCTAAATTTTTCTCAGCAGATGAACCCCAAATGCTGAAAAATTCAAAATATGAACTTAACTCATTACGAATCGCTTGTTCTGTAATTTTTTCACGTGTTGTCTGATCGAGTTCTGGCAGTGCAATATTTAAATTTAAGCGAATTGTGGCAGAAGTCTTTGAAATTTTGAAAGTATTGACCAATGCCGCTAATCCACGAGCAAAAAAACGCGAGAACTGAATCGGCATACGACTGATAAAACTCAATGCACGGTGGGTGGCGTTATGAGGGCTTTGATCATTCATGTTTTATTGGATTATTTCAAATGGAGAAAAATTAAATTAATTATAGGCGAAATTGCGTGGTATAGACAGTTTTCACCATTTACATGTATATAATGGGACAACATTATAATTGAATATTGGATTTTTTATGTCCGATTGGCCACCAAAGCCTGAAAGTGAAATTCAGAAGACAACATCAACAAATAACGTCCATCAGCCCACTGGCAATGAATGGAAAATCTTAGAAAAAGCGGTTTTAGCGTCAGTTGAAGAGCAACGTCGCACACGTCGCTGGGGGATTTTCTTTAAATTTTTGACCTTTGCTTATATCCTTTTTGTATTGGTTGCTTTAGGTAAGGGCTGTAGTACTGCAAGTTCAACTTCAAGTGATGCAGCAGCTTCAAGTTCACACATTGCGGTTGTGGATATTATTGGAACGATTGCAGCGGATAAACAAAGTGTAAATAGCACAGATACTATTCGTTCATTAAAGCGTGCTTTTGAAAATAAACAGAGCAAAGCTGTGGTGTTAAATATTAACTCACCAGGTGGTTCACCTGTTCAATCTGACGAAATTTGGCAAGAAATTCAGTATCTAAA
The DNA here is from genome assembly GCF_003024525.3 of Acinetobacter cumulans. Taxonomy (GTDB): domain Bacteria; phylum Pseudomonadota; class Gammaproteobacteria; order Pseudomonadales; family Moraxellaceae; genus Acinetobacter; species Acinetobacter cumulans. Next base: position 1,121,536 of record NZ_CP035934.2, read on the forward strand.
ACAACAGCACAAAGATAAAAAACTTTATGCCGTGATTGGTGATACTGGTGCTTCAGGTGCATATTATATTGCTTCGGCAGCAGATGAAATTATTGTAAACCCATCAAGTTTAGTTGGCTCAATTGGTGTGATTATGCCAAATTATGGCGTCAATCAATTGATGCAAAAGTTAGGTGTAGAAGATCGCACCATGACTTCGGGTGAAAACAAAGCCTTACTGTCGATGACTCAACCTGTAGATCCTGCACAAAAAGCACATGTACAAGGTGTATTGGATAATGTCCATGACCACTTTATTAATGCGGTTAAACAGGGTCGTGGTAAAAAACTAAAATCTACAGATCCAGCGATTTTCTCTGGTTTATTCTGGACTGGTGAACAAGCAGTTAAATTGGGTATTGCAGACCGTACTGGCAGTATTCAAAGTTTAAAACGTGAATTAAAAACTGATAAAACTGTGAATTATACCGTTGAATATAGTCCATTCGATTCAATTTTAGGTCGTATGGGGGCTTCAATTGGACAAGGTTTTGCAACGTCTCTAAGTCAGCAAGTACAGACTGAAGGTAGTGCAAAATTACAATGAAGCCGATTATTCATTTTGCACATGCCAATGGTGTACCTGCACAAGTGTACACCAAGTTTTTTCAAGCACTTGAAGATGACTTTGACGTGATTTATGTGCCACTTATTGGCCCAGATCGCCGTTATCCTATTGATAATCATTGGCAGAGTCTGACACAACAACTGATTGATAGTATTGTAAGACAAGCCAAAGGGCGCCCAGTCATTGGTCTTGGTCACTCTTTAGGTGCGGTACTAACTTTTAAAGCAGCGCAGCAACGTCCAGAATTGTTTTCACAACTTATTTTGATGGATCCGCCGTTTGTGACTGGCACTGCATCATTCATGTTACATGTAGTGAAAACTTTGAAGCTTAAAATGTTGGATAAGTTGTCACCTGCAGGACTGTCAAAAAATCGTCGTGATCATTGGGAATCTCGTGAGCAAGCATTTACATCTTTAGTGACGAAAGGCTTTTATAAAGATTTCGATCCAGAGTGTTTTCAACACTATATTGACTATGCTTTGACTGAAGACCATATTCGCGGTGGTGTAGAACTGACCATTAGCAAATATGATGAAGTCAAAATGTTCAACACGAATCCGTCTTGGTATTGGCTACCACAGTCAAAGACCAAAGTTCCTGCACAGTTGCTGGTGCCTAAAGGCAGTCCGTTTTTGCAACATAAGTTCCCGCAACAGGTGAGCAAAAAATTTGACATACCACTACGTATGACCGAAGGCGGGCACATGTTTCCATTAGAGCAACCTGTCGAAGTTGCGAATTTGCTTAAGCAGTTGCTTGCAACAAAAAATTAGCAGAACTAAGGTTCAGCATAATAAAAAACGCATCCTAGGATGCGTTTTTTTATATCTGATATACGGCTTAAAATTTGCAGAATTGAACTGCTTCAGTCATTGGATGACCACGGAACAGTACACCATTTTCAGTGTGTTGAATGGTGCCAGTGCAAATCCATTCAGCTACTTGTGGGTAAATGATGTGTTCTAAAACATGTACGCGGTTTGCTAAGCTGTCAGCAGTATCATGCGTATTCACTTTAAGCACTGCTTGTGCAAGCGCTTGGCCAGCATCGAGTTCTGCAGTCACGTAGTGAACTGTACAACCATGTAGGGCATCACCTGTATTGAGTACACGTTGATGCGTATGCATGCCTTTGTAATGAGGCAATAGAGAAGGGTGAATGTTGATCATTTTCCCTTCCCAAGCATGCACAAATTTGGCACTTAAAATCCGCATGAAGCCTGCAAGAATGACTAAATCAACATCCCAGTCGAGTAGTTGCTGATGCATCACATCATCAAAGGCTTCACGATTTGGATATTGTTTATGCTCAATCACTGCAGTTGCAATGTTTGCATTTTTTGCACGTTGTAGTGCAAATGCTTCAGGTTTATTTGAAATGACTCCAACAATTTTCCCAGATAGATTTGCATCGATTAAGGCTTGAAGGTTAGAGCCACTTCCTGAAACAAGAACAGCAATTTTAATCATTGGAAGTGCTTATGCAAAAATCACACGGATTTTTTCGTCAGCGCCTTCAACAGATTCAGCATTGTCTGCAATATGACCCATTGCGAATGCTTTTTCGCCAAGACTATTGAGCAATTCAACTGTTTTTTCTGCATCTGCAGCATCAACAACCAATACCATACCTACGCCACAGTTAAATGTGCGGTACATTTCAAATTGTTCAACACCACCTTCTTTTTGAAGAAGTTTGAACAATTCTGGCCATTCCCAAGAAGCTTCATTGACTACAGCTTGAGCGCCATTTGGAAGTACGCGAGGTAGGTTACCTGGTAAACCGCCACCTGTGATGTGCGCCATTGCGTGTACATCAACTTCTTTTAATAACTGAAGAATTGGTTTGACATAAATGCGTGTTGGTTCCATCGCTGTATCAGCAAGTGGACGACCATCAACGATTTGAGTCATATCAACGTTTTTCACATCTAAAATTTTACGAAGAAGTGAATAACCGTTTGAGTGCGCGCCACTTGATGCAACACCTACTAAAACGTCACCCGCTTTAACTTTAGAGCCATCAATAATTTTGCTTTGCTCAACTACACCTACGCAGAAGCCTGCAAGGTCATAATCTTCACCTTCATACATGCCAGGCATTTCAGCAGTTTCGCCACCTACAAGCGCACAGCCTGCAAGTTCACAACCTGCGCCAATACCTGTTACGACATTAGCTGCAACGTCTACATTTAAGTGGCCTGTTGCATAGTAATCGAGGAAGAATAATGGTTCAGCACCACAAACCAAAAGATCGTTTACGCACATTGCAACCAAATCTTGACCAATAGTGTCATGACGGTTCAAATTCAATGCTAAACGTAATTTAGTACCAACACCATCTGTGCCGGATACGAGGACAGGTTCTTCATAACCTTTAGGAATTTTACAAAGTGCGCCAAAGCCACCTAGACCGCCCATTACTTCAGGACGTTTTGTGCGCTTAGCGACTGATTTGATACGATCGACTAATGCGTCGCCCGCTTCAATGTCGACACCTGCATCTTTGTAGCTTAAACCAGTGTTTGGGGTAGAAGTTGAGTTGCTCATAATGAAGTCTCCGCATTCGCGCGGCGATTATAACCTGAATAAACGAAACTCTTATGTTATTTATGCGCTAAAATGCTATCTTTATTAAAATATTTCTCTTTTATAACGATTACACTGACATAAAGGTGAGTTTTATGGGCGATCGCACCTTGCGCCGCATTTTTATTCTGGCTGGCATTGCACTTATTCTTTGGGTTATTTATTTACTCAAACCTGTGGTGATTCCTTTTGTAGGTGCTTTTTTAATCGCCTATTTGTTTAGTCCTTTGGTGAATAAACTACATCGAATTGGCTTACCTCGCTGGATATCAATCAGCGTAGTATTTGTCGGTATTGGTGTCGCATTAACGATTGCCATTTGGTACTTGGTACCTCTCATTTGGCAACAATTAATGTATGCAAAAACAAATATTCCTGCAAATATTCATTGGATTAATTATACCTTTCTGCCATGGCTGTCTCATACATTTAATCTTGTGCCAATGGAAATTGACACCGAGCAGATGTCTGCGGCAATCATGGAATATATCCAAACAAATTATAGTGCAGACAGCATTCAAGCGATGTTGATGAAGGTTGCACAGTCTGGTCTGAACTTTATCCAAATTGGCGGTACGGTTGTACTTATTCCAGTGATTGCTTTTTATTTTTTACTGGATTGGGAGCCGATGCTTGAGCGTATGCGTCGTTTAATTCCTCGCCAATATGAAGCTAGCACCATGACAATTGTAGGTGAATGTCACAGTGTATTAGGTGCATTTGTAAAAGGTCAGTTCTTGGTGATGTTTTTGCTTGGCGTGGTATATGCAGTCGGGCTACAAGTTATTGGTTTGGAAGTCGGTTTAATTATCGGCATGATTGCAGGCCTAGCCAGTATTATTCCTTACTTAGGTTTTGCGGTAGGTATTATTGCTGCTGTCATTGCAACTTTCTTCCAATTTGGTATGGATTGGATGCAGTTGGTACTGGTGCTGGTTGTATTTTTAATTGGTCAGGCTGTAGAAGGCTATATTCTACAACCTTTCCTTTTAGGCGATAAAATTGGCTTATCACCTGTTGCCGTAGTTTTTGCTGTTTTGGCTGGTGCACAGTTGGCTGGTTTCTTGGGCATGTTGATTGCATTACCTGTTGCTGCGGTTATTGTGGTGTTATTGCGCCATGCGCGTGAGACTTATGAACGTAGTACAATATATATTGGTGCAAACGCACATGTGAATACTCATGGTGCAGGTTCAATTAGCATTGAAACCGAACAAGCCAATATTGATATTGAATTGAAAGACAGCGCGCTAAATACACTGCAAGACGCTGAAAATTCGAGTAAGATTGAAAAACCAGAAAATAAAGATAGATAAGGCCTGCTTAATAAATGCGTCAATTGCAATTAGATATAGAACCCCAACTTGATGCCCGAATCAGTGATTTTTCAGGGCCGAGCTGGGGGCATGTCATTGATGCGGTTCGACAGCTACATGCAGGTCTCATGAATCGCTTTTATGTTTATGGGGGAGCAGGGTCTGGAAAGAGTCATTTACTCTCGGCGATTTGCGATTCATATCTGGAAATTGGTAAAACCGCGATACAAGTTTCGTTGTTAGAACTTTTAGATGCCCCGACAGAAGCGATTACATCACTCGATCGTTATGATCTGGTGGCACTAGATGACATTGAAGCGATTAGCGGTGTACCACATTGGCAAAAAGCAGTATTTCATTTAATCAATTATAATAATGAAGGCGGTGGGCAGTTGGTGTTTTCATCCCGCTTTGCACCCATTGAGCTCAAACTAGAATTACCTGATTTACAGTCACGTTTAACACAAGCGGTGAGTGTAAAGGTGCCAAATGGTAGTTTATATGCAGATCGACAGGCTTTGGTCACTTCAGTGTTGAACCGTCGAGGCATACATATTGATCCGCAAATCATAGATTATTTACTTTTACATGGCCCGCATCAAACCTCGGTATTATTACAAACGCTTGAGCAGTTAATTCAACTACTTAAAGGTGAAAAGCTGAAAATTAGCCATGCAAATTTACGTCAAATTTATGCACTGATTGATGAATACCGTTAATCGATAAAAAACTTGAGTAATTGCTCTAGCTGTGACAAAGTACACAAAAATAGTATGTAGCTGTCAGGAACGAGCAGCGAAATATAAAAAGATAAAAAAAAATCAAGGAGAATGTGATGCTCAAACGGAGCATAGTCATGGGTTTACTGTGTTTTGCAGGGCACGCCTATAGTGCTGAAATTGCAGTAACAACGACTGATGATAATGATGTAGATGACAACGTTTGTTCACTACGTGAAGCAATTCAATATATTAATGCAGGCATGCCAAAAGAAGGCTATCACGGCTGTGGAGGCGAAGGTGCTGTCTCAATTATTTTGCTTGAAAAACAAGCAACATATAAATTAAAAAGCCGTATTGATATAAAAGCAGGCTTAACCCTTAAAACCACCTATGACAGTACTGAAAATCAATCAGTCGCGGTTGGCTTAAACAATGCCACGATTCAAATGGATGGCCAAGATCAAATTTTCCATATTGATGATGGCAATAAAGCTTTGATTACAGTCAACTTCCAAGAAGTTTCTTTTCAAGGTTGTGGAACCAGTGCTTGTGCAAGTTTAGGCGGTATTATTTATAATAATGAGAAATTAACACTGCAAAGTAGTGCATTAAAAGGTGGCCGTGCAGATAAAGGCGGTGCTATTTATAATGTTGGTTTTTCAAGTGAAAGTGCCTCTTTAGGCAGCGTCGTTCAAACTTATAATGTGCTCTTCGAAAATAACCAAGCCAATAACGGAGCGGCGATTTATAGTGTTGCGCCAAATTTCTGGATCGCTTCTTCTGTGTTTAAAGGAAATACGGGCGATGTGACGATTTATACCGAAAATCCATTGGCGAATGCAAGTTCATTAGTTTTTCCAGCACGTGATCATTTAATTACCAATTCAACATTTTTTAAAAATTCAGGTTTTGCACTGAATCTTAAAGATGGCATTGGTTTAAATAACCTCACTATTATTAAAAATGGTGGTGGTGTTTTGCTAGATGTTCAAGACGGACAGGGATATCTTGCAAATAGTATCTTGTTGGGCAATGGTACTGCCAGTGGCTCAATGAACTGTAAAGTTGTAGATCAAAGTACCGATAAAAGCGTTATTTATAACAACTTACTGACTGCTGAATGTCCAACGGCGGCTGTTGAAAATAATAATACGGTATGGGCAAAAAATGATTTAATTGCGGGTGAAGACGAAGGTGTTTGTAAGAATCTAAATGATGATACAACTGCATTACTGTGTCCATATAGCGTTCCAAACAATGCATTTTTGGGTTATTTGCGTCCACGTATTTTAGTAAGTTTTGCCGATATTTTTTCTGGTCCTATCTTGAATAAAGGCCAAACTGAAGCGAATGGAAATAAGCAATTCGTAGCGTGTGAAAGTAAGGATCAGCGTGATAAAAACCGTGAAACAAATAATTTGTGGTGTGACCGTGGTGCAGTTGAAATTATTGTTCCAAGCAGTATTCCGCGTATTGCTGACGATATTAAGCCAGGCCAAACCGCAAAATTTAATATTCTACAATCATTAGGGGATAGCGATTTAATTCCTAAAGAACAATGTGATGTTGTTGTTGGTAAAAATCCCACAGGTGCAGCTTGGCAAGATGGATGCTTAGTCATTAAACAGACTCAAGCGGAATCTAAAGGAAAAACAACGCTCAATTTGAATGGCGATTTAGAATATATTCCAAATGGTGCTTGGCATGGCGCTGATATTTTTGAGCTTCAAGTCGTAACGTCTTCAACACGTTATAACCCAGCAAATAAGTATATTTCTGCGGAAGTCCGTATTTATCAAGAACCAGACAACGATATTGATAGTAAGTCTGTAAAAACCTCCGGTGGCGCATTTGGCCTTTATGGATTAATGGGCTTGTTTGGATTGATTGGTTTACGCCGTCTAAAAAAATAAGAAGGGAATTGCCATGAAAAATTATAAAAAAGGATTATTAGTGCTCATGGTTCTTTCTGCGATGTCATTGATGGCGGCAGAAGAAAAAACCATTGAAGTCAACACATTTGAAGATGAGAATGGTGAAAACTTAGATAACTGTTCTTTACGTGAAGCCATTTTTGCGGCGCATAAAAATGCCGCGTTTGGTGGTTGTAGCGCAGGTGATACCAATTCTACACAAGCCGATGTTATTCAGCTGAAGGAAGGTACTTACAAGCTAACTCGTGGAGAATTGAAGCCAGAGTCAGCTGTCGATATTCGAGGTGCGACACGCTATAACTACGATCAACGCAATGCGCTTACAGATGCTTATCCTGCTTATGAAGATTTAAAAACCTTTATTGTTGGGGATGGCACACATCGTATCTTCAATACAGCGCAAACTTTTGCCAATTTAGACTTGACCGATGTCGCATTGAAAAATGGTAAAGCTGATTTGGGTGGTGCAATTTTTTCTGGCGGTAATTTGTCTTTAAACCGAAGTGCAATTCTAGATTCAACTGCCGTACAGGCTGGTGGTGCAATCTATGCTTTGGCACAAAATGGTGAAAGAACTTTAACGATTAACAGTACATTATTACAAGGCAATAAAGCTACGAAAGGTAGCGTATTGGCCATGGATTGCGTCAGCAATATGAGTGATAGCAAGCCTGTTCTTAGCTTATTGCAAAGCAGTATTATTAAAAATGGCGCGACGGATAACCAAAGTATTTTAGACTTTTGTGGAAATGTCTCTGCTACGATATCGACCAATACAATTGCGCAAAATATTGCAAATCCAAACAATGGTAGCGTGATTAAGGCGATATCAGAAGGAAATAACTTATTAAGTCAGTACTCAAATATCGTTCTTGCGAATAATACTATTGTAGAAAATGATGCATATACGGGTCTGTATTATGACAAAAATGGTACTAAGCAATTAGGCTTTAATGTCTTTGCATATAATGGTAAAAATATTGCAAACTCTAAATCATGTCGTTTTATAAATAATGCAAAACCTGATGATGAATTAAGCTTCATTGCTTTTAACAATGCTTTAGAACTGAGCGCATCAAAATGTGATTTACCAAAGTCTGCATTAGATGAAGCAGTAGATGACTATAAAAATGTCGATGTCAGTAATACAGCGATGTCGAATATCTTGTCGAATTTAATGCCAGCATCTGCATATAACGTTTTCTTACCATTGTATTATCCTAAGCGATATTCAACGGGCTATGACTTATTTGATGTCTCTTCTATTAACTGTAATACCTTTAGTACCGTTTCAGCGGATCAACGAGGGATTCAGCGTGTCATTGATGCGACGTTATTGTTAACACCGGATCAACGTAACCTGTGTGAAATTGGTTCAGTTGAAGTAATGAACTTAACCGCTGCAGATGTACAAGACTTAAAAAATACATCTTTGGTGACCTTGGTTGATAGCTATGAAAAAATTGTTGATCAACTGAAAAAAGACATTGAAGATCCAAACTTTAAACAATACAAAATTGCGAACCAAGATGATTTATCTGAAATGGAGCCATATTTAAATAGCTTAAAAGCGAATTTGAAATATCGCGCGATTTATTTCGATCCATTCAAGTTGGCATTGGCAAGTGAAAAATCAACGGATGCTTCAGGGAATCAAATTGTTAAACGCTTGGATGCAGATCATTATAACGTCAGTGTTAAAACACTCGGATTAGGCACAGATCTATTGATAAATAATGGTGTGCCTACGGTTGTTAATACTGGTGCTGATTCTGATTTGATTTGTGAGTGGAATGCTGGTTTAAAACAAATTGTTTTATACCGTAGTAGTGGTGCGGTGAGTGCTCCAGGTGTAATTGGTTATTGCACATATACGCTAACGGATAAAGAAAATCCAACAGTTACATCTTCAGGCATTTTAAAGTCTACATTTAACAACATTGCGCCAGTGGCTGTATCTGATGAATACAGCATTAGTAGTAATAATAATTTAACGGTCAGCGTTAATCCGTTGGAAAATGATCACGATCACGGAGATGGGCCAGAAAATACAGTACCTGCTGGTAAAAAAATCTGGTTCCAAAATGCGTTAGGTCAGAACACAGCAATTAAATTTGACACGATTCCTGCAGGTTTAAACTTTAAAGCTGAATTTAGTGGGCCATGTCCTGAAGCTTATGCACGTGAGACATGCTATGGTGGCAATATTGAATTTTCTGTGAAAAATAATCTCAGTCAGTTTGATTATCCTGTGAAATATTCAGTATTTGATTCTGAAGGTACGGAATCAAATCAAGCTACCATTACACTTAAAAATGCAGCTAAAAACACCAATACTTCATCGAGTGGTGGTGGAGGCTCTATGGGCGTGTTGGGTGTATTTGCGTTAATGGGCTTAGCAGTATTCCGTCGTAAATCAAAAGCATAATCTGTAGTCTTGGTTAGCTATGTATTATTTTATGGCTAGCCCTTTATATAAAAAGCCAGTACTCATGTACTGGCTTTTTTGTACCTATTTGACAAAGTAGTTATGTTGAAGTTTTATCGCATTATTTAAAAGTAGTTTGTACTTACGGATTTAATGTTGCAATTTATGCAAAAATGCCAGCGATTATGCTGGCATTTTAATGAGCTTTTTAAGCTTGTCATGCATAATTAATGGCTAAGATTTTCAACCTTTAAATATTTATTGATGTATTCTTCGCGAATACTAGCACGGTCATCAGGTGCAGCACGTTGTAAGCGGTGAGCCAAGTCTTTACGTTCTTGAGTACTCATTTTTTGCCAAGTTTCGCGCATACGTTGCTTATCTGCATCAGGCAGCTGATTAAACCAATCCATACGTTGTTGTAAGTTGGTACTTTGCTCAGATGGAATTTCTTTCAATGACTGATAACGTTTAATCAGTGCCAGTTGTTCAGCATCAGACAAAGAGTCCCAGGTATCACTGACTTGAGTATTGGCATCTTTTGAAAAAATCCAAAAACGTTCAAAGCCCGCAAAGCTAGTTTGCAGGAAACTGAACGCACAAAATGCCAATGCTAACTTTTTAGCTACCATGAGAAGATTTATCCTCACCCAAAACCATTAACATTTCTAAATCTTCAACCATTTGAGGTGAAAGTTTAGGTGTAGAAATAACTTGAGTATCAGGTTTTTCATTCAAAGTGACTGAATTAGGTAATACAATAAAACCAGCAATAGCTGCGGCGAGTGCGAAGCTAGACATTTTCCATAAGCCATAACGAGATGTTTCTCGCTCATGGATTTGGTCAAGCACGTTATTCATCACTTGTGCTTTATGTTGATGTTGCTGTGCAAGCCGATCAAGCTTTTGGCTCACGTTTTTTACAAAATCATCTTGCTTCATTCGGATGACCCTCCCAAATTGGGATTTAAATGTGCTAATGAGGCGCGAAGGCCCTGAATTGCACGGTGATAATGCGTTTTAACACTGCCTTCGGTGCAATTCATAATTTCTGCAGTGGTATGCGTGTCAAAGCCTTCCCATGCGCGGAGCATAAATGCTTGTTGTTGACGCACAGGCAATTGAGCAATGGCTTCTTGAATTTCTTCTGCAGTCACTGCTTGAGTTAAAAAATCAGAGGGATTTGGGGTCGATTCGTCAACCACATCTTGTACTTCAAATTCGTCATCATCTAATGAAACTTTTCTGAAAAAAGAGAAGGGCTGTGCACGACGCGCTTCTTTACGACGCCAATCCTGTAATTTGTTATTTAAAATGGTGTAGAACAATGGATACCATTCTTCTGTGGATTTTTCTGCATAGGACTTATGTAATGAAATAAAGGCTTCTTGAACCAAGTCCATTGCAATACCTTGTTGACCTTGTGTTGCACTTTCGATCATGACAAGGGCGCGACCAGTCACTTCATGCATGAAGTTTTTTAGACGAGACTCAGCCGTGCTCTTAAGAACACTAGCTGGTGTACTGTCTGACTGTTTAGGCGCTAAATCCATAGAGATGGAAAATCCTGTCATTGGATACCCACCATTATTTCCAAATTCATACTACATATAACGTTGAAAATAATGGTTTGGTTGACAAAAATACTTGTTATTTTTCTAGTGTAATCTATTTTTTTAAATCGGCTAGCCGATTTAAAATAAAATAACGATTAAATACGTTGGCGAACCATTTCAAAGAAGCAAACAGAACCTGCGATTGCAACATTTAATGATTCTTGACCACCTGGTTGTGGGATGCTTACAGCTTTTGCATGCGCAAGTGCATATTCGCTTACGCCTTGACCTTCATTGCCTAAAACCCAAACACTAGGCTGTTTTAAGTCTTGATCATATAAACTGGTTGAGCGGTGTGAGCTGGTCACATAAACTGGAATTTCAAAGCGTTCTAAAATATCTTCGAGTTGAATGTTTTCAAAGGTTTTAATTGAAAAATGAGCACCCATGCCTGCACGGAGCACGCGAGGCGACCAAAGTGATGCTGAACCTTTAGTACATACAACTTGCTGAATACCCGCAGCAGCAGCTGAACGTAACAAGGTGCCAACATTACCAGGATCTTGTACGTTTTCTAAAATAAGCGTGTCTAAATCAAATTGTAATGCTTGGCTAGAACTTGGCAGGTCAACAATCGCTAAGAAGGGCAAGGTTGTACCTAAAGTGCTGAGGTCTCGATACAAGCTTTCGGCAATGACAAAAACTGAGCCATCATATTCATCTAAAATATCGCAGATATCTGGATGTTCGAGGTACTTTTCTGTGGTGAAAATCGAGTTGATACGACGTTTTTGTTCAACCCACGCTAAACCAAGATGTGTACCTTCAAGTACGGTTTGACCTTGTTTTTTTCGGTAGCTACTTTGCTCAATTAAACCACGGAGGTGTTTAATTTTGGCATTATCTTTAGATTCTAAAAATACAATAGACATATTGGGGAGACTCAAAACCCATAGTACAAGGTACTATGGGTCTATAGAAAAATAAGGTTTTAGTTGTGGTAGCTTGTGACTAAATCAACTTCGTTTTTAGAACCGATAATGACAGGAACACGTTGGTGTAATTCAGTCGGTTGAATATCAAGAATACGTACGCGACCTGTAGTTGATGCGCCACCAGCTTGCTCCATAAGCATGCTCATTGGGTTCGCTTCATACATTAAACGTAAACGACCAGCTTTTTTCGGATCTTTTAAGTCGTATGGGTACATGAAGATACCGCTACGGCATAAGATGCGGTGAATATCGCCAACCATGCATGCAACCCAACGCATGTTGAAGTCTTTTTCACGTGGGCCAGTTTTACCTGCAAGTAGTTCATCGATATAACGTTGTACAGGTGCTTCCCAATGACGTGCATTTGATGCATTGATTGCATATTCTTTGGTATCTGCGGCTACTTGAATTGCATCAGCGGTTAATAAAAATTCTTTAGTTTCTGGATCAAAAGTAAAGAATACAACACCAGCGCCGACTGTTAATGCCATCATGGTCGATGGACCATAGAGGACATAACCTGCAGCTGCTTGCTCACGGCCTGCTTGCATAAAGTCTTCAGCTTGCGTTACCGCATTTTTAGCTGGCAAAATTGAAAAAATTGTACCTACACACATATTGATATCGATGTTGCTTGAACCATCAAGTGGGTCAAATAACACAAGGTAATCACCATTTTCTTGTGCTGGTGTAAACTCATCAAGTTCTTCAGAAGCTAAGCCGCCAACATGTGGATGAACTTTTAAAGCATCGATAAGATAGTCATTTGAAATAACGTCGAGTTTCTTTTGCTCTTCGCCTTGCACGTTTTCGTGTTGAGCACTACCTAATACACCAGCTAAAGCACCTTTTTGAAGGAGTACGTCGATGTCTTTGCACGTATTACCAATAGTTTCAATAACTTGAGCTAAAGCAGGCGTTAAATTTCCACTTTGTTGTTGTAAAAATTGGGATAAGCTTAAACGTGACATAACTGGATGGCTCCAAAATAAAGCGGTCAAAATGATCGGAATTGAATATGTGCGTATTTTAGATGAGAATGAGTTAAAAGAACAATTAAACTCGATTATTTGCCGTGATTTTGCGCTTGCAAGTCTAGAAGAACATGCTATGTTGAAGGAATGGGGATTGATTTTTAATACATAGGAGCACAACAATGACGATTCAAAAATTTGATGCGACTCCATCACCTACAGAAGGAATTTCATTGGATGAAATTTCTGCAGAAAAGGTTAAGGAAGCTTGGAGTGGTTACGACGCTAAGCCTGAATATAAAAAATTTAATAAGCATGATCTTATTGAGTCTATGCAAAGTTCAGAAGAGCCTGCTGAATCAGCTGAATAACATATTCTGGTAGCATCTCCTTCAAACATTAAGCAATAAAAAAAGCCCTCATTCATGGAGGGCTTTTTTTATTGCTTGAGTAAAATGATTTACTTGAGCAAATGTGCGACTTATTTAAGTAATGGAGGAACAGCTTCGTAGTTGATTTCTACGCGACGGTTTTCTTTCCATGCATTTTCATCATGGCCCGCATTAATCGGCATTTCCTTACCGTAGCTTACTGCTTCGAGTTGGTTGGCATTTACGCCTGTTGTTACAAGGAAGCTTTCGACTGCTTTTGCACGACGTTCACCAAGTGCCATATTGTATTCACGCGTACCACGTTCATCTGTATGGCCTGTTAAAGCAACACGTGAGTTTGCATTGGCCATTAAAAATTGCGCATGTGCTTGTAATGTTTGGATATCATCATTACTTAATTCGCTGCTATCGTAATCAAAGTGCACAACGCGTTTTGCTAAAAATGCTTTGTTGGCAGCCGTAACACCTTTTGAAGATGCACCAGCAAGGTTCTGCGCATTTAAAGCTGCGTCTTCGCTAAGACCTTCAGTGTTTACAGTTGTAGAAGTTGATGGATTTTGACCTGCTTCAGCAACATTCACTGGTTTTCGACTTGCACAGCCAGTCATCACAACAGCGGTAGCCAATAAAGGTAAAACAAAAAGTTTAATTGCTTGCATATTTATATCTCCATAAAGTTTTTAAAAGTAAATATTATTTTGGTGCCCATGCGGGTTCACGAACTTCACCTTGTTCACTTGGTAAGTTCATACGGAAACGACCATCAAGTGACATGATTGATAGAAGGCCACGATTGGCTTCACGTGTTGCGTAGACCACCATTTGTCCATTTGGAGAAAAACTTGGTGATTCATCTAAGCTGGTCGGCGTTAAGATATTGGTTACACCCGAGTCAATATTTTGTACTGCGACTTTGTAGTTACTACCACTTGGACGATGTACCAATGCCAGTTTTTTACCATCAGCACTCAGGGTGCCACGAGCGTTAAATGCACCACGGAAAGTTAATCGTTTACTGTTGCCATCGGCAAAGCTATAACGATAAATCTGTGGTGAGCCACCGCGGTCAGAGGTAAAAATAAAAGATTTCCCGTCTGGGGCATAGCGTGCTTCAGTATCAATTGCACTGTCATTGGTCATACGCTGTAGTTGGCGGGTTTCCAAGTCCATTTGATAAATTTCTGGGTTGCCGTGCATAGATGCTGTAAACAACATGCTTTTACCATCAGGTGAGAAACTTGGTGCTCCATTTAAACCGCGGAAACTTGCAACTTTTTCGCGACTGCCAGTCGCTAAATCTTGAATGTAAATTGCAGGTCGTTTGGTTTCAAATGAAACGTAAGCGATTTTTTTTGCATTCGGTGTCCAAGCAGGCGATAAGATAGGATCACGCGAGGTTAATACGGTACGTGGTTGTTCGCCATCTGTATCTGCAATTTGTAGGGTATAACGCTGTTCTGGTGTAGCAGGATTACGTAATACATAAGCAATACGGCCAGTAAAATCACCTTTAATGCCAGTGAGTGCTTCGTAAATTGCATCACTAATCATGTGTGCTGCTTGGCGTGTACGCGAAGCAGGCACATTCAAAAGTTCATTGAGTAGATACTGTTTTTTTTCAACATCATAGAGCTGATATTGAATCTCGTATGAACCGTCCGCAGTTTGTTTTAGGTTACCTGTCACAACATACGGAATACCCGCTGCTTGCCAAGCTTCTGCATTGGGTGCATTTAATGCCGCTGTTGCAGGAAGATTCTTTGATGCACTGCTAAATTTGCCTGAACGATTTAAATCATTTTCGACAATTGGATAAATGTTTTGATCATTGGCAAAAGGGATAATGGCAATCTTTGGGGCTTCTTCAGGTGCTTTGGTAATTTCCAAATGCAACTGTGCATGGGATTGAGTGATTAAAACAGGACTAAATGCAGTCAAAACGGCTAAGCAAAGCAGATGTTTACGCGTCATTTCCATCATTCGCTGAATACTCTAAATCTATAAATTTTTGTTACTGTGAATGTGTCACATAATGGCATGTTTTAAAAATATTAAAAGCATCACATTATGATTAATCTGTTATTGGAGTGTGAAAAACTGTCCAAATATTATCAGCTTGTTGTGTTGCAGTGTTCATTAGGCAGTGAATTTTTTATGACAGTATTTTCCATGCATATAAATTAACTGCGGAATGTGGAATTATTTTGAATTTTTAGGGTTATTAATTGCATTTTATTGAGCATATTAGTCTAGTGATTTATTTGAAGCACTTGCAAAAAATCCCTGACAGATGTGCAGGGATTTTAAAGATGTTGAATAGCTTGTATTTAATTTGCAGACCTAAACGTAGACGTTAAAGTCATGGCTTCGCGTCTTGCATCAGGATCTGATGGCATTGGATAGGGAGCAGCGGCACGAACTGCAGCTTCAATACTCGCTTTCATATCAGGATCGCTGGCTGTAACAACCACGGAACGAACTGAACCACTTTCGGTTAAGCTAATTCGTGCAGTTGCAGTTTTACCTGCTGAACCAGAAGGTGTGTCCCATACGCGACGGATTTTATTTTCAAAATCACGTTTTGCAGACGATGCAATTTTTTTCGCTTCCGCTTTTTTCTCAGCAGCTTCTTCAGCAGCTTTACGTGCAGACGAGGCTTTGGCTTCTTCGGCAGCACGTTCACGCGCTTCTGCATCTGCTTTGGCTTTTGCATCGGCTTTAGCCTTAGCATCAGCTTCTGCTTTACGCTTGTTGGCCTCCGCATTTGCTTTCGCTTTGGCATCAGCATCTGCTTTGGCCTTAGCGTCGGCTCTTGCTTTCGCATCCGCGTCAGCTTTACGTTTATTGGCTTTCGCATCCGCGTCAGCTTTACGTTTATTGGCTTCCGCATTTGCTTTCGCTTTGGCGTCTACATCTGCTTTTACTTTTGCATCGGCTCTTGCTTTGGCATCAGCATCTGCTTTACGTTTATTCGCTTCTGCATTTGCTTTCGCTCTGGCGTCGGCATCTGCCTTGGCTTTCGCGTTAGCTTTAGCCTTCGCGTCTGCTTCAGCTTTACGTTTTGCCTCATCTGCTTTTAATTTTGCATTTTCAGCTTGACGTTTAGCATTCAAATCCGCTTGGCGTTTGGCATCTTGCGCTGCCTTTTCTAATTCAGCTTTGCGTTTAATATCTGCTTCGGCTTGTGCTTGAGCTTCAGCTTTTGCCTTAGCCTCGGCTTTCGCTTTTTGCTGATTCGCTTCTTGAGCTAAACGTTTTTGTTCTGCACGTTTCGCATCATCTGCCGCTTTGCGTTCAGCTTCTTCGGCTAACTTAGCTTGCTGCGCCGCTTTTTGAGCATCTAGCTTTTTAGTGTCTACTGCAGGCGTTGGTACAGGTGTTGGTATTGTTTGTGGTGGTGGGGCTGTTGGAACAACCGGTGCAGGCTCTTGACTCGGCTCAGCAGTTTGTGTGATCTCAGGAGCAATATTTTCATGTGCAGTTTCATCAAAGGCTGTTTCTTCACGTGTAACAGGCTTTAAATCTTCTGGTTTGATCAGAAGCGTTTTAATTTGTTTAGGGGGTTCAGGTGGTTTACTCATGCCGAGATAAAGCAAACCAACAACTGCCACTATATGTACGCCGAGCGTAAAACCAATGGCAATTTTTTTTTGCTTAAACGGAGGCTTCTTAAAATCTTTCATAAATTATTTTAATGGCTCGGTCAGTAATCCAACTTGAGATAATCCTGCATCTTGTAATGCGGACATAAGTTTAATGACTTCGCCATAAGGGCGAGATTCGCTACCATTTATGAGTACGCTCAATTGCTTTTGCTCAGCTTTTGCCTGACTTTGAGCATCTGTTAATGCCACAGTCAGCTCAGCCAAACTGAGTACATCATTTTTATGGGTTTTATCTTCAAGTTTAATTGTGCCGTCAGCTTCTAAAGTCACAATGGCAGGGCGGTCTTCAGATTGAATAGGACTGCTATTGGCCTGTGGTAAGTCGACTTTTACACCGGTGGTAATCATGGGTGCAGTGACCATGAAAATAACCAAAAGTACCAACATGACATCAATGTAGGGAACCACATTCATATCACTTTTTAGGGGCTTTTTAATACGCTCAAAGCGTCCAGAACGTTGAATAGCCATTTATTTTTGTTCCTGATCAGAACCCAAAGATTGGCGTTGTAATAAAGCCACCATTTCTTCAGAAAATAAGGCACGATCTGAATAAATTGCTTCACCTTTAGCAGTAAAATGGTTGAATGCAAGTACAGCAGGAATTGCGGCAAATAAACCGATGGCTGTTGCAATTAAGGCTTCTGCAATACCTGGCGCAACCGTTGCCAAAGTCACTTGGTCAACATCTGCAAGACCAATGAATGCATTCATAATGCCCCAAACAGTACCAAATAAACCCACATAAGGCGCAACAGAACCAATGCTGGCTAAAGCACCAAGGCCTTGTTCTAAATAGCTTTGATCACGGCTTAAACCAACACGCAAAATACGTTCGGTGCTTTCAATGCTTTGTGGCAAACTTGCTTGACGCTTTTTAAGTTTTAAAAACTCGCCTAAACCTTGATAGAAAATGTCTTCGAGGCCAACACGCTTAGAGTTGAGTTGGGCATTGTTATATAGCGTATTTAGTTCAGCACCAGACCAAAAGATTTTTTGGAAATGTTCATCATCGGTCTGGGCTTTTTTATAGCTTAAATGCAATTTGGCAATCAGATACCAGCTATACAGTGATGCGAATAGAAGGAGAAGCATCACCAGCTGTACAACAGGGCTCGCCTGTAAAATTAGATCAGTGACGTGCAGAGAAGATTCTAGTTGTGTTGCCATAGTTACATTAAGCCAAGTAATTTTTTTAATCTTGTTCCAATTCTTTTAGAATTAGATCACGAATTTCTTCAGGAAGTCGGGTTGGTCGCATATCTGCATTAATACATGCCAATTCGACCTCACCCGATGCAAGCATAATTTCACCACGATAAATATTTTGTTGCAATACAAATGACGTAGCTTTACATGAAACCACAGAAGCAGTTACGGTAATTAAGTCATCCATAAGAATAGGGCGTGCATATTTCACACTAATTTTATGTACGACAAAATTATAGTCTTTTTGATGCCAATAATGACTAATGCCTGATGCGCGAAGCCATTCGGTGCGAGTGCGTTCCATAAAGCGAATATGATTGGCGTGGTAGACGATGCCACCAGCATCAGTATCTTCAATATAGACACGAATATTGAACTCGAATTTATTCGCCATGTGTTTATTCCGTTTTTGGATCTATTTTAAAATGATTGCTGTGATTTAGCATAAGATTGAGGTCTTTAAATTGACTTTTACTTAGCTAAAGGTCAAGCGGTGTGAGCGAAAATTTTAGCACTATGACTGCTTAGTCCAATGGCACAAGATTTCAAATCTAGACTGGCCTATGAGGCTGTGGTTTATTTGATCAGTACTTAACTTTCTATAAGGATATTTGCTGTTTTAAACGTCGGAAAGGCTCGCGACACATATAACATAGACATGCATGAAATTTTTATATCTTCGTTGGTTTTTTGGTTGTTCAATAAAAGTCACATGAGAAACTGGAAGATCGCTAGCACAAGGTATTTTTTTTGTTCGATGTGCTAGCGCTCACAGCCTGATGTGGTGCATATAATTTCCTTCTAATTTCGATAGATATATTGGATTAGGCATTTACACATTGTAGATTATATTTTTTACCTGCACCTTGTAGTGATAAGTGCTGTGTATTTTGATCTACTGCGAGTAGGTATTCACTATTGGGTTGATCAAGGGTAGTCCAACTAAATTGCTTAATGGCATAGGTGGTTTGGTTGCCATTTTGTACGGCTTGGCTAGAACCACGCCAACAGTTATTTTGCGCACATACGGCAATTTGGTTGTTATTTTTAATGGTAATGCTAAATGTATTGTTTAGGTTTTGAGGAATTTGACAATATCCTTGTTTAGCACAAGATATTTCAGCAATTGAATTGGCACATTGCCAAGACGAATCTGCTAAAGCAACTGTTGCTATGCAAGATGCGCACGCAAATAAAATAAAATTTTTCATGACCGTTTCCCTTTAGTATTAAGTAATTTAAGTGTTTTATTGCTGTCTATGTACGCTGACATAGAACAGCAATAAAACTTTTGTACTTCTTTTGATCTGGCTATACGGGTTTAGATTTTATTTTTATGTTCCGCTGTTTTATTGTTCAACTTACATTTTACAAAAATAGTGTTAAATGAATCACATTTATAAAATTAACTGAGCATTATGTTTTAAACAAGATCTTTTGATGAATGAATTGTTGTTTTATTGTTTAAAATGTAGTTGGAGTGTGATTTCTGCGACTGAGAAAGACGATTTTATTCATTTGTATAAATTATGATTATGATTTTAAAAATAAAAAACCAAGTATCTTTTTTAACTAAGCGCTCATATTTATATGGCATGTTATGAGCTGTAAGGATGTTTATCTCTACCCAAATTTGAAGGTGTTTTTTTAGGTTTTCACTGCATTATTCACTCAATTGAAAGATAAAAAAGCAACCGAAGTTGCTTTTTATCTTGTGGTCTAGGCCTTATTTATCTTTGGGTTCTGGTGGAGTCATTCCAAATTGTAAATAAGCCATATTGGTTGCGATGCGACCGCGTGCTGTACGCATCACATAGCCTTGCTGAATTAAGTATGGCTCAATGACATCTTCAAGTGTGCCAGAGTCTTCAGCCATAGCGGCGGCGAGTGCTTCAACGCCAGCAGGCCCACCGTCAAAACGCTCTAGAAGCATAGATAAATAGCGACGGTCCAGTGTATCTAATCCATCTTTATCAACTTTGAGCATATCCAATGCGCGCTGTGCCATATCTTGAGTGACTTCGCCAGTGCCTTTGACCTGTGCATAATCACGTACACGACGCAATAGGCGGTTGGCAATACGTGGTGTGCCTCGTGAACGGCGGGCAATTTCTTGAGCGCCTTCAGCGGTCATGGGCACATCCATGAGATTGGCTGAACGGCTAACAATATGTGTTAAGTCTTCGACAGAGTAAAACTCTAAGCGTTGCACAATACCAAAACGGTCACGCAGTGGCGAGGTGAGCAAGCCTGCACGAGTGGTTGCCGCCACCAGCGTAAATGGAGGTAAATCTAGTTTGATGGAGCGGGCAGCAGGGCCTTCGCCAATCATAATATCCAGCTGGTAGTCTTCCATTGCAGGATACAAAATTTCTTCAATGACTGGTGAAAGGCGGTGAATTTCATCAATAAACAGTACATCGCCTTCTTCGAGGTTGGTCAGCATCGCCGCTAAGTCGCCTGCACGTTCTAATACTGGCCCAGAGGTCGATTTTAGGTTACCACCCATTTCTCTGGCAATAATATTGGCCAGTGTGGTTTTACCTAAACCAGGTGGGCCAAAAATTAATGTGTGATCAAGTGCTTCAGCACGACCACGGGCAGCCCCGATGAAGATTTCCATTTGTTCGCGTACGACGGGTTGTCCGATGTAGTCTTCGAGGGACGTTGGGCGAATGGCGCGGTCGAAGTGGTCTTCGGGTTTTTCGGAGCCACTGATGAGACGGTCTTGCATATTGATGTAATTAATCTCTAAAACTCAAGGTCAATGTGAGCACTGCCTTAAATAACTTTTGGACTATTTATACCTATTGTATAGGCGATTTTCACTTTTGACTGGGCAAAAGTGACAAAACCCATTTGTTAAACTGATGCTACATTCTTGTAGCACAGTTTAACGGCGACATCCATGTCGCCAGCACATATCAAATGATAGGTCGGGATATGTTTTTTAATGAGTTATTTATTCATCGACTTTAATGCCGCTCGAATAATATCGCTGGCTTCAGTGAAATCACCTTTAGTCGCATTCACTAATTTTTGTGCTTCGGCAGGTTTATAGCCTAAAGATTGTAAAGCAGCTTCTGCCTCAGCCACAGCGGAGTTGCCCGTAAATTGAATTTGCGGGCTGGTCGAGTTACTTGGAACAGATACAGCTGACATGGCTTTAAAACGGTCACGCAGTTCAATCATCAAACGTTCAGCTGTTTTGGCGCCTACACCTGGTACTTTCACAAGTGTTTTCACATCGCCATTTTCAACGGTATGAATCAGCATTTCGACACTTAAGGTAGATAGTATGCCAAGTGCCATTTTAGGGCCGACACCATTCACTTTAATCAGTGTGCGGAAAATGATTTTTTCTTGCGCATTGGCAAAGCCATAAAGAAGCTGAGCATCTTCGCGTACAGCCAAGTGAGTCCATAAAGTGACTTTTTGTCCTTTTTGCAATTGGCAAAATGTTGAAAGCGGGGTGTCAACTTCGTAGCCAACGCCATTTACATTTAAAAGTACAGTTGGGGCTTCAAGCGCCAGCACTTCACCAATCAGGCATCCGATCATGTAGTTATCTTCTTAAACGAAAAGTGTAAATTGAGTGAGCAGTATTATGCATAATATTGCTCATTGTTATAAACAATTTGTTTGGCCCTAAATAACAAACTCAAATTAAATGTTTGTTTAAGCTCATTCGAATGAATATCAGCTTATAAAATAGAATATAAAAATTATCTTTATAAAAATGAATAAATTTCAGATTCCCAACCTAAGAAATTTTCCCAATCTTTAGTTATTTTATCCTGAGGCTTACCTTGATGGAAAACTTGATAATTAAATCTTTTGGCGTTTTCATCTGCACTTATAAGAATGAGGTTAGAAGAGTTTTGATCTTTGATTTCAAGATGTCCCGAAATAGGAAAATGGATATCCATCATAAAGGGTTGTTCTTGATTATCGAAGCTAACTTCATAGGTGCCAATGGGACTATTTTTTACATGTAATTTTGCTTTGGTTGATAACCAATTAATTTTATTCTCATTTTGATCCAATGTTGAATATTGTGCAGATTCAAAATCAGTTAAAGTGTATGTAGTCATAGCAAAGCGATTTTTTTTTGTTTGGGAGTAAACAACAAGTTGATCTGATTTATTAACCAATCTAATTTTACTCGCTTGTTGTGCATTAATGAGTCGACTTTGTGTGTGCGGTTTGACCGTCGTTGTTGTAATTCGTCCGAGCCAAGTATTTTTATCACCTTGAATAAACTCATTACCTTCTAAATATTCAATAGTTAAGTTCATTTCAATGGTCGTAAGCGTTATTTCTAGATCTTCCCGAATAATTGGATTTGAAGGTGTGATTTTGACAATGCCATCGATCGCTGCATTCACCCCACCAAAATTATCATGTTTGACATTTTTAAAAATATAAGCATTTTTAATTTGCGTAAAAGATCCTGATACAGGGGGAGTTTGTTGGCAAAAATGAATTGCATTACGTGCAGCCTGATCTGCTTCGCCGATTAATGATTGGTCTGTTTTAGCAGTGGCGAGAGTTAGTGAGGTGTATAAGATTTCATTTATAGTTTTATCATCATTCCAGTTAAGCATTTAGTTATTCTCCTAATTATGATATTTACATTTTTAACATCGAAAGATTATATTCTAATTCACTGTTCTACAAAAAAATTTTAATGAATAGGTTTAAAAAAAACCAACTTTATTGCCTTGTAGTTCTTGCGACAAATTATAGGCCTGATGGTCTGAAAATTTAGAGATAATATCTAATACCCTCATGATGTTTTCATAGTGATCTTCACCAAATTGTGTGCCTGAACGCTGTAAAATAGACATTAGGCGCTGCTCTTTAAAGCTCAGCGTTTTATTTGGCGTGGTTAGCGGAATGAACGCATCTAAAATATTTTGTAAGCTTTGATGCGCAATAATTTCTAAACCAGCTTTTTGCGGATGTTCAAAAATTTTATCCCGTGCTAAATCCTTAGCACGATTAATGCCTTGACCAATATCATTTGGGCAATAGTCCAGTAGACTGCCTTGCAGCTGGCCTGAAAGAATTTCAAAATGATGTTTGGCAAAAGCGGTCGTCACTTCATCTACTAGGCGTTTCATGACGCGCCCGCGCAGCGCGGCAATTTTCTGCTGCCACGTGGTATTCATTGAAAGCTCAGATGGAATACCATAGTCGCCAATCAAATTCAGAAAAATAGGCTCAACTTCTTCATAGCTCAGCATGTTGAGAATAATACCGTCTTCCAAATCAATTAGGGCATAGCACATGTCATCGGCAGCTTCGAGCAAGTAGGTCAGCGGGTGACGGCAATAGTGGAAATCACCGAGCTGGATCAGGCCGAGCTGTTCAGCAATTTGCTGCAATATTTCTTTTTCAGATTGGTAGCAGCCAAACTTTGCGCGTTTACTGGCTGGCGTGTTGCCTTGTGACGCAATGGTTTTGGACAGCCATGGATACTTTAAGTAAGCCCCTAAGGTTGCGTAAGTTAAGCGCATCCCGCCGTCATTGGGGTGATAATCAATTTTAGTCAGTAAGCGCAGGCCTTGTGCATTGCCTTCGAATTGGCGTACATCGGCTTCTTGCTCAGGGCTTAAGTCTTTTAAAAAATCGGTATGTGATGCGTCATCAAACCACTCACGGATGGCATATTCACCAGCATGGCCAAATGGCGGGTTGCCAATGTCATGTGCCAGACAGGCAGCTTGAATGATTGCGCCGACATCTGCAGGGGAAATCCAAACCGGAAGCTGATCTTTAATTTTTTCAGCAGCCAGCATGCCAAGTGAGCGGCCGATACAAGACACTTCGAGCGAGTGTGTTAAACGCGTATGAATGCCGTCATGCTGTGTCAGCGGATGGACTTGGGTTTTGCGGTTGAGCTGGCGAAAGCTTTGCGAAAAAATAATACGGTCATAGTCTTTATGAAAAGGGCTGCGCGCCTGTTCAGAACTTTGTTTTTTACTGCCGATACGAACTGTGGAGAGCAGTTCAAGCCAACGCATGTGAGTCATTTATCATTATTCAGTTATTTACTGTATGCATCATGCCAAAATTACAGGAAATGCACTAGAGCAACGCGTTATAGTTTGACACTTTTCCTACGCTATTCAGTGCATAGCTTTGCGGAAATTTAGCTAGAGATTGTCAAATCTTTGACAGGGTTTCAGTCCTGTTTTCAGGCACTGTAGTTTTTTTATAAAAACGCAGATAAAAACAGATGTCACAACAGCAGCCAAATATTTTACTCATTGTCGCAGATGATTTGGGTTTTACTGACCTGGGTGCCTTTGGTGGGGAAATACAAACACCGAATTTAGATGCGATTGCAGTTGAAGGTTTAAGATTTACTAATTTTCATACAGCTTCAACTTGTTCGCCAACCCGCTCGATGCTGCTGTCAGGCACAGATCACCATTTGGCTGGACTAGGGTCGATGGCGGAAGCGATCCGTCCTGAACAAAAGGGCCAGCCGGGCTATGAAGGCTATTTGAATGATCAGGTGGCAGCCTTGCCAGAGCTGCTGCAAGATGCTGGCTATTACACTGTGATGTCTGGGAAATGGCATTTGGGATTAACAGCGGATCGTTTTCCAGCAAAACGCGGTTTTGAAAAGTCTTTTACCTTATTGCCAGGGGCGGCCAATCATTATGCCTTTGAAGCGGATATACCTGAAGAAGAAGTGCCGGGTTTGTTAAAAGTGACCCGCGGTTTATATGCGGAAAATGACGAATATGTGACTTCACTGCCCGAAGATTTTTACTCGTCAGACTATTTTACGGATAAATTGCTGGACTATTTGCAAGATGATACACAGCGCCAAGGCCGTCCATTCTTTGCCTACCTGCCATTTTCGGCGCCGCATTGGCCGCTGCAAGCTCATCGTGATGATATTGCAAAATATCAGGGTGTATATGATGCAGGCCCTGAAGTCTTACGTCAAAAACGTTTGGATCGTGTCCGCGAACTGGGTTTGGTCGGCGCGGATGCAACCATTCATCCAGTACTGGCGAAAACTAAATTTTGGGATGAATTGTCAGATGCAGATAGGAAGCAATCTGCGCGCACCATGGAAGTTTATGCTGCGATGGTGGATAGGCTGGATCAAAACGTTGGCCGTGTGATTGATCATTTAAAGAAAACAGGGCAATACGACAATACGGTTATTATATTCCTGTCTGATAATGGCGCAGAAGGCGCGCAGCTGGAAGCATTGCCTGTATTTGGCCCAGACATTTCGACGGTGATTGCCAAATATTATGACAATGCTTTAGACAATATCGGCAATGGCAATTCCTATGTGTGGTATGGCGAACATTGGGCGCAGGCAGCCACTGCGCCAGCGCGTCTGTATAAGGCGCATACCAGTGAAGGCGGCATCCGTACACCAGCTTTTATTAAACATTCAGGTTTTGGGCGTCAGCAAGGAATCAGCCACGAGTTTCTTACCGTGATGGACTGGCTGCCGACACTCTTAAATGTTTTGGATGTACAGCATCCGGGTACACAATATAAAGGCCGTGATTTAGTGCCGCTGCGCGGTAAAAGTATTCTGCCGTACTTAAACCAGCAGCAAGATCATATTCATGATGTAGACCACATTACAGGCTGGGAGCTGTTCGGGCAAAAAGCATTGCGTAAAGGGGATTGGAAAGCCTTATTTATCCCTGCGCCAAATGGCCCAAATCAGTGGCAGCTGTATAACTTGGCAGTAGATGCTGGTGAGATTGATGATTTGGCAGAGCGGTATCCAGAAAAACTGCATGAGCTTCTGGAAGACTGGAAAGTTTATGTCAAAGAAAATGGCGTGATTGAATTTGCTACTGCCGGCTTTACTTTAAACAAATCAGCTTAACTATTTTTGAAAAATGGAGCATATAGATATTGCTCCATTTTTATATTTAAAATGAAGAGGCAGTGACTTACTTAAAGCGCCTATATCCTCATATATATGCTGAATTAGAATTCTCTAAATATTGATGCATATAAAGATGAGGGGAATTGAATGAAATTTAATTTTTTAGCGCCGTTATTGGCAATTGGCTGCAGTATTTCATTATTTGGCTGCGCTTCAGTTCAAACACCAGGTATTTCGCCAGCAGAAGTTCAATACGCTGCAGTTACACTCAGCAGCACGAAAATGATGGAGCATTTGCAGGCTTTACAGGATATTGCTGTAAAACATGCAGGCAACCGTGCGGTAGGAACTGCGGGTGGGCTGGCAAGTGCAAAATACATTATGAATGAAGCCAAAGAAGCAGGATTCCAAGCGCAGATGATTGCCTTTGAAAATAGAGCAAAGGTGGTTGGTCAAAATATTATTGTCGAAATCAAAGGTAAAAATATAGATGACGCGGTCATTGTGGGTGCACATTATGATTCTGTGAAAACAGGTCCGGGGATTAACGATAATGGTTCAGGCACTGCGCTGCTGCTGGAGTTGATTCACCATTATGCAAAACCGCAAAATAAACCGAACAATACCGTTTATCTTGCTTTTTGGGATTCTGAAGAAGAAGGCATAGGCGGTTCACAGGCCTTTGTTAAAAACTTGACGCCATCTCAGCTGCAGCACACATTGGCTTATATTAATGTTGATATGGTAGGAACAAAAAATCCAGACATTATGATTGCAGATGTGACGAAGTCTTCTGTAGATGAAATGGAGAAAATGCTGAAAGAGCGTGGCATGAATGAGACTGAATACAAACCGCTACTGGATGGACTGCGCGCTATACCTGTACATGCTGGTGACTTGGCACTGGAAAAACAGTTGAGTGGTTTTTTCCAGCAAAAGGGTATTACAGTTAAAAAAGATGTATCTACTTTAACGGCAAGTGATACCGCACCATTTTTAGGTAAAGTGCCTGTAGCATCAATTATTCTTTTTGATGAACAATTGAAAGGTGATGTTTTAGAATTTGCACCTTGTTATCATCAGGAATGTGATTCCATCGATTTGGTTGATCCAGCATCTTTAAGTTTGGCTTCGGAGGCTGTACTGCATTTGATGCAGTCCTTGGAAAAGTAAGCAAGGCCAATGTACTGACTGAATGTTTAAACCGCTGAGATTGCATATTTTACATGCTTAAATGTGAATAGATGATCAATGAGCGGTTTAAGCGTTGTTTGCTTTATTTAGGGCGTTGCATGGTTGTTAAAGTGGGCGGATGAGGAAAAACAAGACGTTTTAATATTTATTTTGAATTAATAATTTTTACAATTAAAACTATGTTAATCTGTGCGACTAGATTCAATATTGCTTACTGAATATAAAAACAAAATTTAAAAAATCTTGTGTCATTCTCGGATAGAAACTGCTTTTGCCATCTAGCTGATTTAACTAATTCACAGTAGAATATGCGCTCTCTTCAAGTCACATTGCGGCTTGGTTCAAAAGACCAGCCCGTGGAGCCAAAATCAGCATGTTTATCGTGGCCGGTGCACCAGCACACTCTTCTTTTAAGAAAACGCAACTATTAACACGTCTATCTTCGATTAGTTCTGTTCAAGAAATTGAAAGCCAATTGGTCTATCTATTTGACCAAGCGCTAAGCGAACAGCAACAGCAATCTGCTTTACAGCTGCTTAATGATGGTCAATCTTTTGAATTGCGCCAGCCAGCAAGTGATGAAGTCCAAATATTAGTGACGCCACGCGTTGGGACAATCTCTCCGTGGTCATCGAAAGCAACGGATATTTTTGCAAACTGTAATACACCGGTTCATCGCCTTGAACGCGGTGTTTTATTTACTTTGAAGGGCGTAAATGCTGTTTCTGATGAAGTAAAACTGGCATTGCATGACCGCATGACAGAAAGCGTGTTCAATCAAATTGAAGAAGCGACTGCGCTGTTCTCTGAAACGGAACCAAAGCCATTAAATGCAATTGATATTTTAGGTCAAGGCAAAGACGCTTTAGTGAAAGCAAACTCTGAGTTTGGTTTTGCACTATCTGACGAAGAAATTGATTATTTAGTTGCAGCGTTTAACAAGCTTGGCCGTAACCCGCATGACATCGAATTGATGATGTTTGCTCAAGCAAACTCTGAGCACTGCCGTCATAAAATCTTTGGTTCTGAATGGACAATTGATGGTGAAGTTCAGCCATTGTCATTGTTCCAAATGATTAAAAACACGTATAAAGAATCTCCAGATGACGTTTTGTCTGCATATAAAGACAATGCATCAGTGATCGTGGGCTTTGACACTCAACGTTTCTATCCGAAAAAAGACGAAGAAACAGGTCAGCACGTTTACAAATATAAGAGCCAAGCTGCTCACATCTTAATGAAGGTGGAAACGCATAACCATCCGACAGCGATTGCACCTTTTGCAGGCGCAGCGACTGGTTCAGGCGGTGAAATCCGTGATGAAGGCGCGACAGGCCGTGGCGGTAAGCCAAAAGCAGGTTTAACAGGTTTCACTGTTTCTAACTTGAACATTCCTGGCTTTGAACAGCCTTGGGAAGAAAACTACGGCAAGCCGTCTCGTATGGCATCTCCGCTTCAAATTATGATTGAAGGCCCATTGGGTGGCGCTGCGTTTAACAACGAATTCGGCCGTCCTGCTTTAAATGGTTACTTCCGTACCTTTGAACAAAATGTAAATGGCGACGTAAAAGGTTTCCATAAGCCAATTATGATTGCTGGCGGTTACGGTAACATCCGTCCTGACCATGTTGAAAAAGATGCAATCCAACCGGGTGATCTTTTAATCGTACTTGGCGGTCCTGCCATGCTGATCGGTCTAGGCGGTGGTGCTGCGTCTTCTGTAGACAGTGGTAAGTTAGGTGAAAACCTAGACTTCGCATCTGTACAGCGTGAAAACCCAGAGATGGAACGCCGTTGCCAAGAAGTGATTGATGCATGCTGGCGCATGGAAGACCATAACCCAATCGTATCTGTACATGACGTGGGTGCGGGCGGTATCTCAAATGCAATGCCTGAACTTGTGAACGATCATGAGTTAGGTGCAATCCTTGATCTTCGTAAAATTCCATCATTGGAAAAAGGCATGTCTCCAATGGAGATCTGGTCGAACGAAGCGCAAGAGCGTTATGTATTGGCGATTCGTCCAAGCTCATTAGAATTATTTGAATCATTATGTGCACGTGAACGTTGCCCATTCGCCGTACTTGGTGAAGCAACTGAAGCGCGTCAATTGACTGTGAACGATCCATTGTTTGAAAACAAAGCTGTGGATATGCCAATGCAAGTGATGCTTGGCGGTACACCGCGTATGAGCCGGTCATACGAAACTGTTGAACGTAAGGGTGATGATTTCACTGCTGAAACTGTAACAGATTTGAAAGATGCGATTTACCGCGTTCTTAAGAACCCAACTGTTGCATCTAAATCGTTCTTAATCACCATTGGTGACCGTTCGATTACAGGTA
The DNA here is from genome assembly GCF_003024525.3 of Acinetobacter cumulans. Classification (GTDB taxonomy): domain Bacteria; phylum Pseudomonadota; class Gammaproteobacteria; order Pseudomonadales; family Moraxellaceae; genus Acinetobacter; species Acinetobacter cumulans. The sequence goes on from NZ_CP035934.2 coordinate 1,151,347, forward strand.
TGGTTGCACGTGATCAGTTCGTCGGTAAGTGGCAAGTGCCTGTAGCGGATGCTGCGGTTACAACGACGAGCCTTGTCGGTTACACAGGCGAAGCAATGGCAATGGGTGAACGTCCGCCAGTTGCGTTGTTAAATCCTGCTGCTTCTGCACGTTTATCTGTAGCAGAATCGATTTCAAACATCATGTCTGCAAAAATCGACCAGATCAGCGACATTAAATTGTCTGCAAACTGGATGGCTGCTGCAGGTCAACAAGGTGAAGACCAAGCGCTATTCGAAGGTGTTAAAGCCATCGGTATGGAAATGTGTCCTGCACTAGGTATTGCAATTCCTGTAGGTAAAGACTCATTGTCTATGCGTACCACTTGGAATGACGAAGGCGAAGATAAATCTGTAACTTCTCCAATGTCAGGCGTGATCACAGCATTTGCACCTGTGACGGATGTTCGCAAAACTCTTACACCTGAACTTAAAAATATCGAGTCTGTACTGGTACGTATCGATCTTTCTAAAGGTCAATTCCGTCTAGGCGGTTCGATCCTTGCTCAGGTTTATAAAGCCATTGGTTCTGTAACACCAGACGTAGATAGTTTCGATGACTTCAAAGCATTCTTTGCGTTGGTTCAAGATTGGAACAACCGTGGTCTAATCAAGGCTTACCATGACATCGGTGATGGTGGTCTATTGGCAACTGTCGCAGAAATGATGTTCGCTTCACGCCTTGGTGCAGCGCTTGAAGATCAATCTACTGCAAGCTTGTTTGCAGAAGAAATTGGTGCAGTGCTTCAAATCAGCAAAGCGGATTGGGCTGCATTAGAAGCTGAAGTTGCAGCGTCTAGCCTTAAAGATGCAATTGCAGTTGTAGGTACTGTAAACAATACAGATACTTTAACTGTAAATGGTTTGAGCTTAGACCGTGCTGAATTACAGCAAGCATGGACTGAAGTGTCACATCAAATCCAACGTCTGCGTGACAACGTAGAAACTGCGGATCAAGAATATGTGTTGATCGCTGATAAATCACATGCAGGTTTAATTGCAAAACCAACATTTGATTTGAACGAGCCAATCGAAGCACCGTACATCAATGAACGCCGTCCAAACATGGTGATTCTGCGTGAGCAGGGTGTTAACGGTCATGTAGAAATGGCTGCTGCATTCGATAAAGTCGGCTTCAACACTGTAGACGTACACATGAGCGATTTGCTTGCTGGCCATATTAGTCTTGATGACTTTGAAGGTTTAGTCGCGTGTGGCGGTTTCTCTTACGGTGACGTATTGGGCGCAGGCGGCGGCTGGGCTAAATCTGTATTGTTCAATCCAAAACTTCGTGACCAATTTGAGAAATTCTTCAACCGTGATGAAACATTCTCTCTAGGTATTTGTAACGGCTGTCAAATGCTGTCTCAGCTTGCGCCGTTAATTCCGGGTGCAGAAGCTTGGCCTCGTTTCCACCGCAATACTTCAGAGATGTTTGAAGCGCGTGCTGTAAACGTACGCGTTGAAAAATCAAATTCTGTATTGTTAGAAGGTATGGAAGGTTCGATTCTTCCTATCGCTGTTGCACATGGTGAAGGCCGTGTGGTTGCTAGCGCGGAAAACATTACAGCATTGAATGCTGGTGATCAAGTGATCTTGCGTTATGTAGATAGCCAAGGCAACCCAACACAGCATTACCCAATGAACCCGAATGGTTCACCAGAAGCGATTTCAGGTGTAACGTCTAAAGACGGCCGTGCAACGATTATGATGCCACACCCTGAACGTAACTTCCGTGCGATTCAGCATTCTTGGAAACCAGAAGATTGGGATCAAGATGGTGCATGGTTACGTATGTTCCGTAATGCCCGTAAATTTATTGGTTAATTGATTTAATCAACAAATTGAAAAAGCCCCGCAAGGGGCTTTTTTTATGGCGAAGAGATACTCATCTTTCAGCGTTTTAAATGGTTCAGCTTTTCGTTTAAGATGGATTGTTAAAATAAAAAATAGATCGCTTATGAATCTAGAAAAATTAGTAAAAATTCCTCTGATTGTTATTCTGAGTATTATTTTTTTGAATGGCTGCGAAGCGTATATGTGGCGACAGAATGTTGTACAGCTCCATGAAGTGGAAAAAAGAGGTGGACAACTTCAGCTGGATATTGATCACAATTTAATGGGAGTGGATGCAGATCTGAATGGTATCCGTGATGATATTGATCTTTATATCGCTCAAAATTTTAAACAGATAGAGCAGCAAAGGGCAGTTAGCCAATATGCGGTGCAATTACAAAATAGCCTATTAGTAGATAAACAGAACCTAGCGCAGGTTAAACATATTTCATTTGAGAAATCACGTGCGATAGGGTGCATCTATGAACGTTTTCCAGCAGATGAATTACCTAGAGCAATGACGGTTGTTAAAGATATCAGTGCAATTACTATGAATACCAAAATACGTTTTAAAGCGCATTTAGCATTTAGTCAGGCTTTGGATGGAACTGTAATGACATTGGCTAATAGTAATTTATGTAATAAATAATATTGTAAAATAATGTCTTAATTTTACCTTATGGAAAAATATTAAAACATTGGTTAAGATGCCTCATTATTATGCCACCTATTTGGTGGTTTTTTGTGTCTGCAACTTTTGCAGTCTCCCATGCTGAACTTGGTTTAGATTTTGCTTTTATATTTGTGGAAACATGCTAGTGTGTAATTTATGCACAATCACTATGCAAAATAAAAGAAAGATGGATAACTAAACGAGTTCAGTATCAACACTCATGATGAGGTGATGACATGATTAAAACAGTGGAATATTCGGCAGTTGATAAGTCTGCACTGCGTAAAAAGGGCTGGAAGCTTTTTGGTGCAGTTATATGTTTGCAGTTGGTGTTTTTAGTTTTGGGTTATGCGTTGCAGATGTGATCTTTTGTAATGAGTTAATAGTAATTTTAGCCTTACTTTTGAAGCATCAAAAGTAACAAAAATGCTTTGTCAGACTGATGGGACGTCCTGTCCCACAGTCTAACGGACGACATCCATGTCGCTAGTCATGTGATTAGATTTAGTCTTTGAAAATGGTTTCGTAAAATTGATAAAAGAATTGAGTTCTTCGATATTGAGAAAGAGAGTTTATCATTTGTTTATTTTCGTTTGAGTATTCTTCTAGGAATCCAAAACTAACTAAGTCCATATTGGGACTAGGAAAAGACATTTGCATCCCTACGCCGATAACAGTAATTAAAGGGTTTCCAGTATCATGCATTTCAGCTTCAAAATCCTTTCCAGTATTAACTAGAGATTGAATTAAATAAATTAAGTGATTGTTTAACTTTGTAATAATATAAGTATATTTATCAAATTCTTGCTTTGATATTTCCCCATTATATTTTAATAAAACAGCGCGTCCAATCATTCGAGCTTGATGCTCTAAATAGGTTTGATCCAATATACCTTGAACCGTACCGGGTTTGTCGGAGACATTTTTATTTAAGTTAGGCCACGTGACCTAACGGGTTAATCTTATCATAGTACATTGCTTCAAACTCAAAAGGCGATACATAACCCAATGCGCTGTGTACACGCTTTTTGTTGAACCAATCTACCCAATTTAATGTCGCAAGTTGTACATCCGCTAAACCTTGCCAGTCTGCTTTTAAATATTCAATCACCTCTGTTTTGTATAACCCATTCACTGTTTCAGCCAAAGCGTTATCGTATGAATCACCGGTCGTACCGACTGATGCTCGTAAATTTGCTGCTTCTAAACGATTGGTATAGCGAATTGAAAGATATTGAACACCTCTATCTGAATGATGAATCACATTCTTAGGCATACCTCGGTCATGCAATGCTTGCTCTAGTGCATCGAGCACCATGTCTGTATTCATACGTGTTGATACTTTCCATCCAACAATCGCTCGTGAGAACACATCAATAATAAAGGCGGTATAGACCCAGCCTGAATGAGTTTGAATATACGTGAAGTCACCGACCTGAGAAGCATTGCTTCGCAAGGGTCAGGATAATCAGCAGTAAAATTACGTTTCACTAAATCATCCGCTCTTTTTTGATCATCTCGGCTATGGGTAGTGTATTTATTCTTACCTCGCCAAACACCTTGTATACCTAGCTTTTGCATCAATCGAGCAACTGTACAGCGTGCAATAATATAGCCTTCACGTTTCAGTTTTTGCCAAACTTTACGTACACCATATCGACCTGAACTTTCCTTCCAAATTCGTTTAATTTGTTCAGCATGATGCAAGTCATGTAGATCTCGCTTTGCTCGATGTTCTGGGTTTTCGCAGAGATCTAGAGTCCGGTAATAGGTTGAGGGTGCGATCGGTAAAATTCTACAAATCGCCTCGACTCCGTACAGCTCTTTATTATTATGGATAAAATCCACCATTATTTGTGTGGGCGGTCGAGTTCCGCCTGGGCGAAAAAAGCGGCTGCTTTACGTAGAATCTCATTGGCACGCTTTAATTCTTTGATTTCACGTTCCATTTGCTTCATTTTTTCTTGATCAGAGATCTGTTGTACTTTGATAGGATTTTGCTCATCTAAATGCTTTTGATGCCAAGCACGAAGTGTTTCAGGAGTACAACCAATCTTAGGCGCAATAGCTGTGATCGCAGCCCAATTAGATGGATAGTCTTTTTCAGATTCAATCAATAATTGAACCGCTCTTTCTCTGATTTCAGGGGTATATTTTAATTTGGTCATCGGAACATTCTCTCAGAATACTGAGTCTCCGACAAACCTGGTACGGTTCACCTAGTAGCTCTAAACCGAGCTCAGTGTTGTGTTTATCTTGAAAAAAATGTTTTATAAAATCTTGATTATTAGCTTCTGTTTCTTGAATAAAAGCTAAAAGTTGTTTTTGCTCCTTAAGCGTTCGAAATCGTGTATAAGCTTGAATTGAGCTGCTAATAAGTGATGCAAAGGGAATGGATTTAGCAGCATTTTCTAAAAAAGTGTTGGCAGTTTTAAAGAGAATTTCATCTGCAAGGTTCTCAGCTGAAGTTAAAACTAAATCTGTTTTCGAATTTTTATTAGACATTGTACTAACCGCTTCATATTATTATTTTGATATTAATGAAATACATCTTAAATAGAAATGCTCAAACTCATCTACTACGTACCCGAATCACATCTTGAATCTACAAAACTCGCGATTTTTGAAGCAGGTGCAGGCGGTATAGGAAACTATGAACACTGCGCTTGGCAAGTTTTAGGTACAGGGCAATTTAAACCTGTTAAAGGCGCAAATCCGTTTATAGGTGAGCTGGACGCTTTGGAGCAAATTCCAGAATGGCGCGTGGAAACGATAGTGTCTGAAGAAAGGGCGAGCGAGGTAGCAAGAGCTTTAAAGGCAAGTCATCCTTATGAAGAGCCAGCTTTTGAGTTTATTCAAATGGTGGATATAACGTTCTAAAAGAATAAGGTTGTAGAGGTGTCTTGCTATTAGACATTTTACTTTTGGGAATAACCTTCGGTTCGACCTACTTTTCTTTCGGGAAAAGTAGGCAAAACCATTGTCATCAGCAGAACTCGTTATATTCCGTCATGTGATGAATAACATCGCAAAAACGATAATTATTGAATCGAGTCCTGCCTCGTACAGCTGCTGATGACATTTCCGCGTCTCATATTACTGCTAAACGTAAATATAGTTTGAATTAAACCTTCTGAATAAATAAATTACGGTCAAAACGATACTGCGGAAAGAACACACCATCTGCTGCACGTTCACCTGCGCCAATCACCATCACAGGGTATTGCTGACTATTTAAACCTAAAATTTTATTCACCAACGGCTCATCAAAACCCTCCATCATGCAACTGTCAAAACCATAAGCACGCAAAGCTAAAACTAAGTTTTCACAAGCCAAGGCTGTGGTTTTACTTGCCCAAAGTTTCGCATCTGCTTCATTAAAGGCAGTCACAGGCAATTGTTTATCCAATGTACGTGCAACTTTGAAAGCGACTTTCTTAAAGTTACCTAGTGCATTGAAGTAACCTGTTTTGTAGTTATAAGGAATGAACTTGTAATACTTCTGCACAGCAGGAGGTGCTTCAGGAAATGGAAATTCAGAAATATTCAGTTTTGCCATTTCATCTACACGGTCAGTACGCGCCACACATACAATCAGCTCAGCTGCGGTTTTCGCTGCCAATTGACCTAAACAGGCTTTTACCAGCTGTTTCTTCTTTGCAGGGTTTTGCACAACATAAAAAGTCCAAGGCTGCAAATTTGATGAGTTTGGCGCAAGCAGGGCGAGGTCTAAGCATTCATCTAATACGTCGCTTGGAATCGCTTTATCCGTAAATTTACGTACTGAACGACGGCTTTGAACTACTTTTTTAAAATTTTCAATATCGATGCCTTCAGGCGCAGGCTCAAAGTAGCGCTTTTTTTCAGTGTTCTGAGATTCAGTCATAACAAATGTACCATGATTGTTTTGCAATAGAGATGGGGGCAAATGTAAAAAAACCACCCAAAATTTTGGATGGTTTCTGTTAACGATGATGCAGTTTTAAGATTAATTGAACTGAGAAAAATCTGGCTTGCGCTTTTGCATAAAGGCAGCCACAGCTTCCATCATTTCAGGAGAACCGACACGGCTCATAAAAATCACCGCTTCATGGTCAATCCACGACACGATTTCATCGACATCATGTTTCATAAGCGCTTTAGATTGCACCAATGATGCAAGCGGTAATGCTGCAAGCTGAGCTGCTTTTTTCTGAGCAGTTGTGTAGACATCTTCTTCAATGCTGTTAATGAGATTGGTCGCAAGCGCTTTTTCGCTGTTAAAGCGGTCTGCAGTAAGCAGTAATTCAGCTGCTTTTACGTGGCCTGCTTGGCGTGCAAGCAATTTGCTTGAAGCACCTTCAGGCGATAAACCAAGGCTCACAAAAGGAATTTGGAATAAGGCAGTATTGTCTGCATAGACTAAATCACAATGCAAAAGAATCGTCACACCAATGCCAATGGCAACACCGCGTACCGCAGCAATGAGCGGTTTAGAAAATTTTGCAGCAGATTTTAAGAGTACAAATGGAGGGCCATCTTCAGCGCGAATTTGATCTTTCATGGCAGCAGACTTCATAAAGTCTTGCATGTCATTGCCGGCACTGAAGTCTGCATCTGCACCGCGTAAAATAACCGTACGCACAGACGAGTCTTGATCTGCTTCATCTAGCGCTTTGGCAATCCAAAGATAGAGTTCGCTGTACAGCGCATTTTTTGCTTGAGGGCGGTTAATGGCTAAGGTCAGTACGCCATTGTCCAAATTCGCATTCAAATGTTCATGAGGTTGTTGAATACAGCTCAGTGTCATCGTACTATCCTTGCGTTAAAGTTCGTTTTGATTTTATGCCCGACATTATGTCGCATATTTCAGCCAGTGGCACAACTGCTCAGTTCATAAAAAGTTTGATTTGATATGAAATATACATTCGATTATTTGGTTTTTATCGGTCGTTTTCAGCCTTTTCATTTGGCGCACCTGCAAACGATAAAAATTGCCTTAGAACAAAGTAGCAATGTGCTTTTGGCTTTGGGCTCGGCACAAAATGAACGCAATATCAAAAATCCATTTTTAGCGACTGAACGTGAGCAGATGATTTTGTCGAATTTTTCTGAAGCAGATCAAGTACGGATTAAATTTGTGCATGTGATTGATGTGTATAACGATGAGAAATGGCAAAAACTAGTGAAAACTTCGGTTGCAGAAATTACACAGCCCGATGACCGTATTGGCCTGATTGGGCATTTTAAAGACGATTCATCTTATTATTTAAAATTCTTCCCAGAATGGCCTTTGGTTGAGCTAGAAAGCTTAAAAGGCGCTATGTCTGCAACACCCATCCGTGAAGCCTATTACCGCGGTGAAATTGATGAAACAGCCTTTCCAGCAGGAACGATTGAATTTTTAAAGCAGTTTCAAATCACGGATACCTATAAACAGTTACAAAAACACTTCAAAAATCAAGACAAAAGCAATTTATCCTAGGCTTGTATTTCAATGTCAATTACTAATGCAAGGCATGAAATACAGCAAATATAAATATAGTGCTACGTTTTAGGTAGCGTGGAGTGTTGTTCATGGGGCTGAGGGGTGTCATGCAAGTTGGGGCAAGTGTTGGTATATCAGCATTGCTTTATTCAACTTCGCATGCAGAAGTCTGGGGGCTTACCAAAGAAAGTTTGGTTAGTTTTGATATTAAAACTGTCGGTTTAACGGTGGTACAAGGTGTTTCAGACGAGGCTCAGGCACGTTTATATTTTGATATCAATCAACCTAAAAATGCATCAGTCGTTGTGACTTTATCATCCAACAGTTTGCAGTTTAATCCACCTGTATTACGGCCAATGATTTTGAGTGAACATTTCTTTGATGCCGATCAATATAAAACCATCATGTTTAAGAGCACTGAATTTGTTCCTATTGATGCCGATCATTATAACGTCTATGGCAATTTGACCTTAAAAGGCATTACCAAACCAACAGTATTTATGACCTTACTCAAGCCAAATACAGCCAATCCAAGGCTATTGGATGTGAACGCAGTGGGTTCAATTAACCGCAGTGATTTTGGGATGAAAAAGGCCTATGGTGGCGTAGGGGAAAAAGTGAATATTCGTTTAAAAGGGCAGTTACAGTCAAAATAATGTGCTCGCTATTTTAATCATTCATTTGGATAAGATTAATTACTTAATAGCACCATTCATATTTTCACTTGCATGCTGTAAAAGGTGTTGTGTTAGTTGATCAAGAGCCAAGGCCTGTTGCTTCCAATGATGCCAATATAGCGTTATTTCAATGTTTAGCTTTGGCATTAAATCAATTAATTGCCCTGTCTTTAAACGTTGCTCAATTTGGTGGTCTGGGACTAGGCCAAAACCTAAACCCATAAAAATAGCCTCAGCAAAAGCGGAAGATGAGGGAATAACATGGTGTGGGTAGCATGCGGGGCTTAATCCAAAATGTTGCAAAAGCAAGTTGCTATGCAGTTGATCCTTATTGTTATAAATAATCGCTGGCGCATGAGTTAAGGCTTCACGTGTGAGACCTTGACTAAACCATGTGTTTACAAACTCAGGATTTGCCACTAAGCGATAGCGCATTTCGCCTAGAGGCTGTGCAATACAGCCTTGCATTGCACGTGGCTCTGCAGAAATAGAGGCATTAACCAAACCCGTTTGCATTAATAGATGCGTTTCGGACTGATCATCTACATGAAAATGCGCAATAATTTTATGCTGAGTTAAGCAGGGTTTTATGCTTGGAAGTAGCCAAGTCGCGAGCGAGTCGGCATTGGTCGCAATATTGACCGTGTAAAAACTCTGAGCCTGCCCAGTTAATTGATGTAAAAAATCCTGCTCACGTAAGCGGTTATGTTGTAAGTAATTTAATAGGCTGCGTCCAGCATCTGTTACATAGCATGGCCGTTCACGCACAATTAAAATATGTCCCAAGTTTTTTTCTAAGCTTTGTACACGCAAAGTCACAGCAGAAGCAGTAATGGATAAACGGATGGCCGCAGCCTCAAAACTGCCTGTTTCAGCCACCGCTAAAAATGCATCGCATTGTTTATGATTCAGCATATTGATCTTTACTTAAAATAATTTAGTTAGGTTGATATTTTCTTAATAATACTCAATTTTAAACAGAAGTATTGATAATAAGCCTCATCTTTTCCATGTTTGATGCTTATGTGGCATACCTATATTCAAGGTCTTTTGGTTGGCCTGAGTTTAATTGTGGCGATTGGCGCGCAAAATGCGTTTGTATTAAAGCAAGGCTTAAGACAAGAGCATGTGTTTTGGATTTGCTTGAGCTGTGCGCTATCAGATTCAATTTTGATTGTCTTAGGTGTGATTGGTTTTGCAACGGTGTTGCAACATTATCCTGAAATTGTGCAATTGGCAAAATGGGGCGGTGCATTATTTTTGCTTTGGTATGGCTATGTGCATGCTAAGCAAGCACGACGTGGCCAGTCTGCTATTGAACTCAATAATGCAAGTGTGCAAGGCTTAAAACATTTGATATTCATTAGTTTAAGTCTGACATGGTTAAATCCACATGTTTATTTAGACACCGTTATTCTATTGGGCTCTATTTCTGCACAATTTGAGGCTGTTGCATATTTTGCAGCAGGTGCAATTACGGCATCATGGTTATTTTTCTTTGCACTGGGTTATGGAGCACGTGTATTAACTCCAGTGTTTAAAAGTCCTAAAGCATGGCAAGTTTTAGATGGTCTCATTGCGCTGGTGATGTGGAGCATTGCTTGGTCTTTAATCTTTTAGTAATAAAAAAGCCTATTTTAAAATAGGCTGATTGAGAAGCTTTGCTTGAAAAAGTGCGTGTAATTTTGTCGCGCGTGGTGCTTGTGCTTATGCAGATTGAAGGACTTTTAGGTCTTCTAGAACTGCTTCAGCATGCCCAGCAGCTTTTACTTTACGATATTCTTTTACCAATTTACCTTCATGGAAAATAAACGTCGAACGCTCGATGCCCATCACTTTTTTGCCATACATATTTTTTTCTTTAATGACATCAAATAGCTGACAAAGAACTTCTTCTTTATCACTGATTAAATTAATGCTGAGGTTTTGTTTTTCAGTGAAGTTTTGATGTGCTTTTACGGAGTCACGTGAAATACCAATAATCGTGGTATTAAGTGCATCAAATTGGTCTTTTAAGCAAGAAAAGCCGACTGCTTGTGTGGTACAGCCAGGCGTTGAGTCTTTTGGGTAAAAATAAACAATCAGCCATTCAGTTGCCAATTCAGCTAAATTGACTTCACCTGTTGTTGCAGGGAAGGCGTGTTGAGGTAGGGTCAAATCAGACATGGGCTGTTCCTTCAAAAATGATGCTGTTATATCAAAATATATAGTGAAGATAATCAATCTATCATACAGAAGTTCGTACGAAGAGGTACAGTGAGTGCTTGGATATACGTAAGCAAGAGATTGCCAAAGATAAAAAAGCCTGCAATTTGCAGGCTTTTTAGTGCATCAAAAAATTATTTAGATGCTTGAGCAGATTTCATTGCTTCTTCAGTTAAGGTTTTTAATTTACCTGTTAACTGAGGGCCAAAACATGCTTGTAAATCTTTATTTTGTTTTTGAACAAAAGCTAAAGATGCAGGGCTTTTCTTTTGGTTAATTGCACTTTGGATGTCCCATTTTTGTGCATTCGTCAAACGACCGTCTGCTTCAACAGCACAAGTACAGTATTTGCTGACTTCAGCAGCAGATAGCTTTTTACCTTTGCCAGTTTCTTCTTTACAAACATTAATTAACGCAGATTTAACGTTAGTGCTTTTATAAGCTTGCTGTAATTTGTCATTGTCAGCATGAGCAACAGAAGCAAATAGTGCTGTTGCAGATACTGCAATAGAAAGCATAATGTTTGATTTTAGCATATTCATAAACTCTACCTTGTTATACCGGTATATAACGTGTTGGATCTGCAACTCCTGCATCTGCAAAGCCTTGCTTACGCAGACGGCAGCTATCGCATTTACCACAAGCACGTCCTTGGTCATCTGCTTGATAGCAAGACACCGTTTGGCTATAGTCTACGCCATGTTCTATACCTAAGCGAATGATATTTGCTTTGGATAAATGTAACAGAGGTGTTTCAAATTTAAGAGGTTTTCCTTCAACGCCAACTTTTGTTGCTAAGCGCGCCATGTTAGCAAAAGCCTCAATAAATTCAGGGCGGCAGTCTGGATAGCCTGAATAATCAACGGCATTGATGCCAATGACAATTGCTTCAGCACCAAAAACTTCTGCTGCTGCGAGGGCATAAGATAAGAAAATCGTGTTACGTGCTGGTACATAAGTAACAGGAATGCCTTCTTGCTCATGGTCAGGTACTTCAATACTGTGATCAGTAAGTGCAGAGCCACCTAAATTACCCAAGTCGATATTAATTACACGGTGTTCAACACCTGCTTGTTTAGTCAGTTGCTGTGCAGCGACTAATTCAGTCGTTGAGCGTTGACCATACATAAAGCTAAGCGCAATACATTCATAGTTTGACTGTGCCCATGCTAAGCAAGTAGTAGAGTCTAAGCCACCAGATAATAAGACAATCGCGCGAGGACGCATGTTCAAATCTCCAAACATTCTTTAATACTATTAACGACCAGTTTCGTCATTCCAAAGAAGTTTATGCAACTGAAGTTGGAAGCGGACAGGGAGATGGTCATCTAAAATCCACTGCGCAAGATCACGTGCAAGTTGAGGAAGACGTGCAGCACCTTTCTCTACAGCAAACGCAGGAGAGAACCATACGGTGCTGACTTTTTGATGCAATTGGAACTGTTCAACTTGCTGTTTTGACCATTCATAATCTTCACGATTACAAATGACAAATTTAATTTGATCGTGCTCAGTTAAATAATCGAGGTTACTAAGCAAATTCCGTGCAGATTCGCCGGAAGTTGGGGTTTTTAAATCTAAAACTTTAGATACACGAGGGTCTACTTTGGACACATCCAAAGCACCACTGGTTTCTAATGACACTTGGCAACCTAAATCTGCAAGTTTGGTCATGAGTGGAAGTGCATTGGGCTGAGCTAAGGGCTCACCACCTGTAACGCAAATATAAGGCGTTTTAAAGTCGAGTGTGGTTTGAATAATTTCTTCTAATGATTGGCGTTGACCACCTTCAAACGAATATGTGGTATCGCAATAGGTGCAACGTAGAGGGCAACCTGTAAGACGGATAAATACAGTCGGTAAACCAGCTGCATTGGCTTCGCCTTGCAATGAATAAAAGATCTCCGTAATACGTAAACCCGCAGAAGGATCAGAAACAGGAATGGCGGAAGATCGAAGCGTACTCATAGCAAAATTAAACCATAGTTTAGAAAACAAAAATCTCTACGATCATGACTGATCGTAGAGACACAAAAGAGATGAATAAAAAATTATTCGTCGCGTAGAAGATCGTTCAAGCTTGTTTTCGCACGTGTTTTAGCGTCAACTTTTTTCACGATAATTGCTGCATATAGGCTGTAAGTACCGCATTTAGAAGGAAGGCTACCTGCAACTACCACAGAGCCCGCTGGAACGCGACCGTAGTAAATTTCGCCTGTTGCGCGGTCATAAATCTTAGTTGATTGACCAATGAACACGCCCATAGAAATTACAGAACCTTCTTCTACAATCACGCCTTCAACGATTTCAGAACGTGCACCGATGAAGCAGTTGTCTTCAATAATTGTTGGGTTAGCTTGAAGTGGTTCAAGTACACCACCAATGCCTACACCACCTGAAAGGTGAACGTTTTTACCAATTTGAGCACATGAACCTACAGTTGCCCATGTATCTACCATTGTACCTTCGTCAACGTAAGCACCAATGTTTACATAAGAAGGCATTAATACAACGTTTTTCGCTTGGAAAGAACCTTTACGTGCTACAGCTGGTGGTACAACACGTACACCTGCAGCTTTAAATTGTTCTTCAGTCCAACCTGTGAATTTAGTGTCTACTTTATCGTAGAATTGAAGGTCACATGACTCGATTGGCTTGTTGTCATTTAATTTAAAAGATAACAATACCGCTTTCTTAACCCATTGGTGAACAACCCACTCACCATTGATTTTTTCAGCTACACGTAAAGAGCCGTTATCAAGGCCAGCAATTACTTCCTCAACTGCTGCACGTACTTCAGCAGGGCAGTCTGCTGCAGTGAAGTTAGCACGGTTGTCAAACGCTTGTTCAATGATTGTTGAAAGCTGAGACATAATCTTCCATCCAGAAAAAAATTTTCATCGATTTTACACTAAATTGGGCTAAAAATAGATGGAAAATAACCAATAGATCGGAATTAATAATTAAAATGAATAGAAGTTAAAAACCAAGCCGAGATGTGGTTAAAAAATGCTCTAAATAAATTAAAAATCAATATCTCAGTCAAATTTGTATCAAAAAATAACAAAAACTCAGCAAAATTTGAATAAAACGTGATCGGTATCTAATTTATATTGCAACTCAGAATGAAAAATCAATTTGTAAAACAATTTATCTAATGTTGTTATTTGAGAGGAGAAACAAAATGAAAGCTCTACATACAACAATTCTAGCAGTTGCAATGTTGGCTACAGCTGGTACAGCAATGGCCGATTCAGCAGTTGTGCATGATGGCTATGCATTTGATCAAAATAAACTGATTCCAACTGGCGCACGCCTTGAAGTGGGTACAACAGGTTATGGTGGTGCTTTACTTTGGACAGCCAATCCTTATGTTGGTTTAGCTCTAGGTTATAACGGTGGCGATATTTCATGGACCGATGATGTATCTGTCAACGGCACTAAATACGATTTAGACATGGAAAACAACAATGTCTATTTAAACGCTGAAATCCGTCCTTGGGGCGCAAGTGAAAACCCTTGGGCGCAAGGTTTATATGTTGCAGCGGGTATTGGCTATATCGATAACGACTATGACCTGCAAAAACGTATCAACCCGGGCGAAACCTTATCTATTGACGGTAAAAACTACCAAGTTGCAAGTACAGCAGCCGGTCAAGGCGGTGTGCGCGGCACCATGGGATATAAAAATGATATCGCGCCATACCTTGGTTTAGGCTGGGCGCCAAAAATCAATAAAAACTGGGGTGTGTTCGGTGAAGTAGGCGCTTATTATACCGGCAATCCTTCTGTACAATTGTCTCAGTATAATTTAAGTCCAGTCAGCGGCAACCCAACGGGCGCGCAGGCTGCAGTCGATGACGAAGCGAATCAAATTGCCAATGATGATAAATTTGAATGGCTTCCAGTCGGCAAAGTGGGTGTGAGCTACCATTGGTAAGCTGCATTCACCGCATATAAAAAAACAGGCTCCGACCTGTTTTTTTATGGTCTGATATTAAAAGATTCGCGATTGAAATATCAAAAGAAATGCCCAATTTTTAGACCATAAGCCCAAGCAGTACGATCATCTAAGGTTGAAATAGAACTTACTGAAATACTGCCCTTGTCTTCTTTGGAGGGTTTAAATTTTAAATAGTACAAACCACCAGAAATAAAACTTTTGGGGCTAAATTGATAACGAAGACCTGTGCCTAATCCGTTATAACCATTTGCGGGGTTAATGGTTGAAGCGGGATTATCACTACCACTGTCCCATACCGTTTCTAAGCTTGCGAAAGTGCGAGCATTGAGCTGATGCGCTATACCAATTTTGGCTGACCATTGATCTGATTGGTAATCGATTAAATTAAAATTAGCCAATGCCTGAATAAATGCAGAAATTTCTGGTGTGGGTGTTAAGGCCTTAAAATCGGAAATGGTATTTTGAATAATTTGGTCAAAGCCTTTAGGCTTAATTTTAAAATTTGACCAATCCACCCATCTTACAGAACCATAAATCAGATTATGTGTGGTGATGCCACTCATAAAGTCAAAATTAACAGATTGAGGTGTGACAATTTCAGTGCGATCGGAAAAATCGCCATGCATGGCTGTGCTTTCAATTGCTTGATTTTTATGTTTGATTCTAGAGCGATAAGTTAAGTTGGCCCGTAATGCAATTTCAGGAATCTGATAACTGATACCTCCCAGCCATCCTAATGCTCGATCATTTTTTAAGGTGACGTTGTAGCCGTTAAAAAAATAGAAGCTTTGTCCAAATAAGTTCAGGTCGCCACCAAAGTTTTGATAGGCCAATCCACCATAAATATTCCATTGAGGTGTGGGTTGATACCCCATTAGTGCAGTAATATTTTCTGATTTAAGATGAATATCAATAGCTTCTAATTGTTCATGTCCAAGAATAGATTCAGGTGAATAGTCATAATTCAGTTTAACGCCAAAGGGTTGATCGAGTAATAATCCTACTGAAACCTGTGGATTGAGCTGTAATTTAATAGCACTTTGCACAAAATGGAAATCTTCAATTAAGTTCCCTGTTGAAAAGTCAGTGACATTCAGGACTTGGGACAATTCTTCTTTATTTGAGTTTTCACCACTTAGATTGCCCGTAACAACGCCAAAATTAAATTCCGTATAATTGTTGGGTTCTAGGAAGGCCAAGGTACTTTGTCCAGATCGTTCGAGCGCTGCTGCTTGCGTGTGGCATGCGATACATAGGGGGAGTAGCGCAAGCATAGATGCAGATTTCATAAACGGGCCTAATATTGGGTGATTTTTGTTCCATAGTGTAAGTTAAAAAAAGCACAAAAAATTTTTTTTAAGATAAAAAAAGAGGCCGAAGCCTCTTTTTGTTTATGTTTTTATGTTTAATCTTCTGGGTAGGCGACTTTTTTCAGCGCTTTAATATCTGCATCAGGTGAGCAGAGTGAAATAAATTCATAACCATAGCCACGTAATAAATGACCTTTACGTACGGCAAGCCATGTGGTGTTGATACCAAAAATATCCGTTTCAATTTGTTTTAGGCGATAGTCGCGTTCATTGTCATAAGCAACATTGTTGACAATGCCCACACCCATGTTCAGCTCTACATAGGTTTTAATAACATCGGCATCGAGGGCAGACATTACGATGTCGACATCTAAGCCTGCATCATCAAAGGCTTGGTCAATTTTAGAACGACCTGTAAAGCCACCGTGATAAGTAATAATTGGATATTGGGCAAGGTCTTCAATTTGGATATTGTCTTGACTTGCCAATGGATGATTTTGTGGCGTAATGATACTGTGTTGCCAGTTATAGTAAGGCACACTTGCTAGATTACTTTCAGTTGTAAGTGATTCAGTTGCAATACCAATATCTGCTTCACCCTGTAACAGCATTTCTGTAATTTCGACTGGGCTTGCTTGTTGTAAAATCAAATGAACTTTAGGGAATTCTTTTTTAAATTGATTCACAATCGGCGGTAACACATAGCGCGCTTGGGTATGTGTGGTGGCAATGGTCAATGTACCTTCGTCTACTTTGTTAAAGTCATCGGCAAGGCGTTTAATATTATCGGCATCGACCAACATGCGTTCTACAATGCCAAGTAAAGCTTGGCCAGGCTCAGTTAAGCCTAAAAGACGCTTACCTTTACGAATAAAAAGTTGTACGCCAAGTTCATCTTCTAAATCTTTAATATGTTTACTTACGCCAGATTGTGAAGTGTAAAGCGCTGCTGAAGCTTCAGTAAGGTTAAAGCTTTGTCGAACGGTTTCACGAATAATTCTAAGTTGTTGGAAATTCATAATTCTGACTACCTCAAAAATGATGGGGCTTTCCTAGCCCCATCTATAAGTATTATGCGACTTGATTTTCAAATAAATGCAAAGCAGTAGCACTTAACCAAACCGTCTGATTTGGACGGAATTGGTGCAATTTTGCATCATCTGGTGTAAGGGTAATTTCAATTAAATTGCCTTGGCGATCTTGTAGTTCAGCCAGTACTTTGCCTGCAATCCATACTTCACGTAAGAACGTTGCTTGAATGGCATTGTCTTGAGGCTGTGCATGAATACGCAGTTCATCAGGACGGGCAAAGGCAATCACTGGGCCTTGTGGCGAATTTGGTGCTTGTGGCAATTGAATGCGGTCTTCACCAATTTGAATAATGCCATTGCTATTTTGACCTTCAAAACGGTTAGCTTGACCTAAAAAGTCGAACACAAACGGTGTTGCTGGTTTTTCGTAGACTTCACGTGGCGAACCAATTTGCTCAACATTACCTTTGTTCATCACAATAATTTGATCGGCAACTTCCAGAGCTTCCTCTTGGTCATGCGTTACAAAAATAGAGGTGATATGTAATTCATCATGAAGAGTACGCAACCAACGACGGAGTTCTTTACGTACTTTGGCATCGAGGGCACCAAATGGTTCGTCGAGTAAAAGTACACGTGGCTCAACAGCTAAAGCACGTGCCAAAGCAATACGTTGGCGTTGACCACCAGACAATTGAGCAGGATAACGATCCGCTAAGAAACCCAGTTGAACCAAATCAAGTAAACGCGTTACACGTTTTTTAATTTCAGCTTCAGAAGGGCGCGTAGCACGTGGGCGTACACGTAAGCCAAAGGCAATATTGTCAAATACAGTCATGTGGCGGAACAAGGCATAGTGCTGGAATACAAAACCAACTTCACGTTCACGAACGTGCACATTGGTCGCATCTTCACCTTCTAAAATCACTTGACCACCATCTGCAGATTCTAGACCAGCAATAATACGTAGCAGGGTTGTTTTACCACAGCCAGATGGGCCAAGGAGTGCAACCAATTGGCCATCTGGAAAATCGAGTGAAATATTTTTCAGCGCATGGAATGCACCAAAGTGTTTTTCAATATTTTTTACTTGAATACTCATGAGGTCATTCCTTAAGAAGCTGTTGAATCATCATTGCGTTTGTCTTGTTTCTCTTGGCGGATTTCAACCCATGTTTTTAAAATCAGGGTGATAATTGCCAGTAATGCCAAGAGAGATGAAACCGCAAAAGCTGCACTGAAGGTATATTCGTTATAAAGAATTTCGACGTGCAGGGGTAGGGTGTTGGTTTCACCACGAATATGACCAGAAACAACCGACACCGCACCAAACTCGCCCATTGCGCGTGCATTACACAGAATCACGCCGTAAATTAAGCCCCATTTGATATTTGGAAGTGTGACTTTCCAAAAGGTTTGCCAGCCTGAAGCACCAAGAACAATCGCAGCTTCTTCTTCTTCGGTACCTTGTGCTTCCATCAAAGGAATAAGCTCACGTGCAACAAAAGGTACTGTAATAAACACAGTGGCTAATACAATCGCAGGAACGGCATATAAAATTTTAATGTCGTTGTCCATGAGCCAGCCACCAAACCAGCCTTGAGTACCAAACATCAGTACCAGCATTAAACCTGCAATAACTGGCGATACTGAAAATGGCATATCAATAATGGTGGTTAAAATAGACTTACCACGGAAATTGAATTTAGCAACACACCACGCAGCAGCCACACCAAATACGACGTTCAATGGCACAGCAATTGCCGCCGTAAGCAAGGTGAGTTTAACTGCAGATAAAGTATCTGGATGAACCAAAGCTTGGAAATAGACACCGACCCCTTGCTTAAAGGCTTCAACGAATACCAGTACCAATGGCAACATTAAGCAGCTGGCAAAGAAAATCATGGCAATGATAATGAGTGTACGACGAACCCAAGTCGGTTCACGCGTTGCATCACGTGACTGCAATTTTTCAGCTAAAGCATTGCTGTTTACGTTCATCGCGCAGTTCTCCCTGTACGGCGGCTCGCCCAAGCTTGTACCAAGTTAATGAGGAACAAAATTGCAAACGAAATAACCAGCATAACGACAGCAATAGTCGTTGCACCTGCATAGTCATATTCTTCTAGGCGAGAAATGATCATTAGCGGCGCAATTTCCGTTTTGAACGGTTGGTTACCTGCAATAAAAATGACTGAACCGTATTCACCCACACCACGTGCAAATGCGAGTGCAAAGCCTGTAATAAGTGCTGGGAATAAAATCGGCAGAATCACTTTGGTCACAATCTGCAGACGGTTTGCACCTAAAGCAGAAGCAGCTTCTTCAAGCTCAGTTTCCAAGTCACTCAGTACAGGTTGTACGGTACGTACAACGAAAGGAATACCAATAAAAATTAAAGCGAGGGTAATACCAATCGGGGTATATGCCACTTTAATGCCAATGGGCTCAAGATACTGACCAATCCAGCCTGTTGGTGCATACAGCGACGTTAGGGCAATACCTGCAACTGCAGTTGGCAATGCAAAAGGTAAGTCAACTAAGGCATCAACAATACGTTTACCTGGGAAGGTATAGCGCACTAAGCACCAAGCCAACAATAAGCCAAATACGACATTGATTAAGGCCGCAATAATGGCGGCACTAAAGCTTAATTGTAAGGATTTTAAAATTCGCTCAGAACTTAAAATTTCCCAAAGACCGTCCCAACCAATACCTAACGATTTGATAAACACCGCAGATAAAGGAATGAGCACAATTAAAGACAAATACGCTAGGGTAAAGCCTAGAGACAGACCAAATCCTGGCAGCACTCGGGATCGCTGCGACATGATTACTCCTCAAAGAGAGAACGTTGACTGAAGTCAGTCAACAAAAATATGAAAAATTGGCTCAAGCATAAGTGGCGATGACTAAATTGCAAATTTAAAAAAATACTTGCTGTCATCAGCTTTACTGATATGTGGCATGATTTTTTCTGAAACTAGATAATTAAATACTTCAGGAAATGGCCCAAAACCAGACGCAACATTAATATGTCCTGCAAGTCCCGCATTGACTGGTGTCAATTGCCAAGATTTTGCCAGACGCTGTGCATCATCAAAAGCTAACCACGGATCATTTTCACTAATGATTAAAGTCGTTGGGACATGAATGCTTAATTGATGAAAATAAGCTTCATAGTCATTTTGACTATCACGAGCAAAACCAGCCTCACCAAAGCGAGCAGGGTTTGCTGGTGCAACCAGAATCAATTTTTTAATTTTTTGATTGAATTCTGGGTGCTGTGCAAGAGCAGCTACAGTGGTTAAGCATCCAAAGCTGTGCGCAACAATCTGAATTTGGTCTTGTATTGGAGCTACGGTTTGCACAAATTGTGCAATCCATTGCTCTAATATAGGTTGGTTCCAATCTTTTTGTTGTACACGTGAGCATGACATGAGCTGGCGTTCAAGCCAAGACTGCCAGTGATTGTATTCACTACCGCCTACACCAGGAACAATTACAGTATGCGTCATGTCTATACTCCTTATACGGTGTCGGAATTATTTTCCGTTATTCGCTTTTACGATTTGGTCAAAGATACCGCCATTATCAAAGTGGGCTTTTTGTACTTTGTCCCAGCCCCCAAACTCTTGATCAATCGTGACCAATTTGAGTGGTTTAAATACGTGACGGTATTGCGCTAAAGTTTTTTCATTACGTGGACGGTAGAAGTTTTCAGCTGCTAGTTGTTGTCCTCGTGGTGAATACAAGAAATTTAAATAACCTTGTGCTAAATATTTATTGCCTTTTTTCTCTGCATTTTTTTCGGCAATTGCAACAGGTGGCTCAGCCAAAATAGACAACGACGGCGTTACGATTTCAAACTTGCCTGGTTGTTCACGAAGCGCCAAATATGCTTCGTTTTCCCAAGCTAGGAGTACATCGCCAATGCCACGTTCAGCAAAAGTTGTGGTTGCGCCACGTGCACCTGAGTCTAACACTTTCGTATTTTTATAAATTTGACGTACAAACTCTTGTGCTTTGGCATCATTACCACCTGCTTGGTGTTTTGCCCATGCCCATGCCGCTAAGTAGTTCCAACGTGCGCCACCGGATGTTTTAGGGTTAGGTGTAATAATACCTACGCCTGGTTTAACTAAGTCGCCCCAGTCTTTAATAGCTTTTGGATTGCCTTTACGCACTAAGAACACAATAGTTGAGGTATATGGTGTGGCATTGTTTGGTAATTTTTTTTGCCAATCTTTTGGTAAGATTTTGGTTTTCTCTGCAATGACGTCAATATCGGCAGCTAAAGCTAAAGTTACAACATCAGCATCGAGGCCATCAATCACGGCGCGAGCTTGTTTGCCTGACCCACCATGAGATTGTTTGAAATTAATTTTTTGTCCTGTACGGCTTTCCCAGTATTTGCCAAAGTCTTTGTTTACCGCTTCATATAATTCGCGTGTCGGATCATAAGAAACATTTAAAAAGTCTTTGGCAGCAGCACCTAAAGAAAATGTTGATACTGCGAGGGCGATTACCCCAAGTTTCAATTGTGCTGAAAAGCGCATACAGACCTCAATTTTTTGAATGTTTATCAATGCAGAGAAGAATAGCGCCAATCTTTATGCATAAAAAATAATAAAAAATGAATTTAATATGAAATTATAAGATAAGTGTGCTGAAGGCATGACTAAAAAAAACAGCAATCCGAAGATTGCTGCTGTTTGATATAAAAATAAGCGTTTGAATATCTAATAAAAATTATTTTGCGCTGTTGGTTTTTACGATTTGATCAAATATACCGCCGTTATCAAAATGTTTTTTCTGTACTTTAGACCAGCCACCAAATTCTTTATCAATGGTGACTAACTTTAATGGCTTAAATACAGACGTGTATTTGGCAGCTACAGCGCTATTACGTGGGCGATAGTAGTTGTTTGCTGCAATGGTTTGACCCGCTGGTGAGTACAAGTAGTTAAGATAAGCTTTGGCTAAATTCAGGTTGCCATCTTTTTCGGCATTTTTCTCTACAATTGCCACAGGTGGCTCAGCCAAAATAGACAAAGACGGTGTCACGATTTCAAACTTACCCGGCTGTTCACGTAGTGCAAGGAAGGCTTCATTTTCCCAAGCCAGGAGTACATCCCCAATACCACGCTCAGCAAATGTAGTGGTAGCACCACGTGCACCTGAGTCTAGTACTTTTGTGTTTTTATAAATTTGACGTACGAACTCTTGTGCTTTGGCATCATTACCACCTGCTTGGTGTTTTGCCCATGCCCATGCCGCTAAGTAGTTCCAACGTGCACCACCGGAAGTTTTAGGATTAGGCGTAATAATGGCTACGTCATTTTTAACCAAATCGCCCCAATCTTTAATGCCTTTCGGGTTGCCTTTACGCACTAAAAAGACAATGGTTGAAGTATAGGGTGTTGAGTTATTTGGAAATTTCTTTTGCCAATCTTTAGGCAATAAATTTGAGTTTTCTGCAATGGCATCAATATCGGCAGCGAGCGCTAAAGTTACGACATCAGCACCTAAGCCATCAATTACAGAACGAGCTTGTTTGCCAGAACCACCATGTGATTGTTTATATGTAATATCTTGGCCAGTTTTCTTTTTCCAATACTCACCGAAGTCTTTGTTAAAGTTATCATATAGTTCGCGTGTCGGATCGTATGAAACATTGAGAAAGTCTTTTGCTAAAGCGCTGAATGACGTCGCTGAAATGAGTGCCGCCAATACCCCAATTTTAAGTGTATGCATGATTATTTATCCTTTGGATTTTGATTTATCAGATAGCTTGGGTGCAGAATATCTGCTGATTGTTTTTAGAAAAAATAATAAGAAATGCATTTGATATCTGTAAAAATGCAATACCAATAAACACTAGGAATTGTGACTCACAATTTTTAAACTAGGCGCAAAATTAAGTTGCTAAGGCGGGGGCGTAGTGCATGCTGTGTTTTAAAAATGGGGCAGAACAGGCAACAATTGCTTTGTCGGATCGTGCTTTTCATTATGGGGATGGTTGCTTTAGTACCGCGCGTTTACGTGAAGGGCAACTTGAATTACACGATTTACATTGGGCACGTTTACAACATGCCAATGAGCGATTAGGGCTAAACGCAGATTTATCACTTATTTTAAAAACATTAGCATTAATTGTTCAGGCAAATACAAAAGCGTCGGGCACAGTCAAAATTGTGTTGAGCCGTGGTGAAGGACAGCGAGGTTATAGTTGGCCACAGCACCCTGCAGATGTATGGCTGTTTTATTATCCTAAAACGCAAACTGATTTTGAATACGACATTATTAAAAG
This sequence comes from Acinetobacter cumulans, assembly GCF_003024525.3. Classification (GTDB taxonomy): domain Bacteria; phylum Pseudomonadota; class Gammaproteobacteria; order Pseudomonadales; family Moraxellaceae; genus Acinetobacter; species Acinetobacter cumulans. Next base: position 1,174,861 of record NZ_CP035934.2, read on the forward strand.
TGGTGTATTGGAGCAGGCGATAGGGTTGAGTATGCCTAATTTGGTAGGACTTAAAACCTTGAATCGCTTAGAGCAAGTATTGCTTAAACAAGAGGCCGATCAAAGCAATTGGAGTGAAGCACTCGTTTTAGATATACAAGGGACAGTTGTTGAAGGTGTGAGCAGTAATTGTTTTATTCGTATAAACGATTCATGGATTACGCCAGAACTTCGTTATAATGGCGTACATGGTGTAATGCGGGCAGCCATCTTAATGCGTATGCAACAATCTGGCGTTCAGTGTGTGCAACGCTCAATAGATATGAGTGAGATAGCAAATATTCAAAGCTTATTTTTTTGCAATGCCTTACACCCAATGAAAATTGTTTCACACTTAAATGCGACACCTTTAGATGTTCAGGCCTGTACTGAATTGTTTCATATCCTTCAATTAAATCAGATTCATGAATATGTCATCCGCTAAGCCAAAATCTAAAAATAAAAAGCCACAGCCTGCTTCTAAAAAGCCAAAAGTCATTTTACTTGTGCTTTTGCTCATGGCTGTGATGCTCTGTGCTGTACTATGGTCGAGCTTGTTTAAGTCTTATCCAATTGAGGGTAAAAAACAGATGCTCGCCATTGGTCAGGGCGATACATATTCAGGTTTTATCGATCGATTGGTGAAGGAAGATAAAGCTAGTTTTCCAATTGTTTTGAAGCTGTATCAAAAATTGATGATACACGACACCTTAAAAGCGGGTGTATATGAAGTGCGTGAAGGTATGAGCATTCGCGAAGTCATGCAAATGATTTCAAATGTTGATAATGCTCAAATGAATCGCATTTTAGTCATTGAAGGCACAACCTTTAAACAATTGATTGAAGCACTAAAAAAAGATCCATTGGTACAACATGATGTATCTCATTTATCTCAAGCTGAGCTGTTAAAGGCATTAGATATTCCTTTTGACCATCCTGAAGGCTTATTCGCACCAGATACTTATTTCTTTGCCAAAGGTGAGTCGGATAAAAAGATTTTAAAAGACTTATACAGCCGTCAAATGAAAGCTTTAGATCAAGCTTGGGCGAATCGTGCAACAGATTTGCCATATCAAGATAAATACGAAGCGCTGGTAATGGCATCCATTATTGAAAAGGAAACCAGTCTCGACAGTGAATTAGAACAGGTGTCAGGCGTATTTGTACGCCGTTTAAAATTAGGCATGCGTTTACAAACCGACCCAACCGTGATTTATGGCATGGGTGATAAATATACAGGCAATATTACCCGTCAGGATTTGCGTACGCCAACGCCGTATAATACCTATACTATGAGTGGCTTACCGCCAACACCAATTGCCTTACCAAGTAAAAAAGCCATAGAAGCGGCTATGCATCCAGATGCTGCAGACAATATTTACTTTGTTGCAACTGGCAATGGTGGGCATAAATTTAGCGCAAATTTGCAAGATCATAATCGCGCAGTGCAAGAGTATCTTGCTGTGATACGTTCGAAGAAATAAGGAGTGAGCATGTTTATCAGTTTTGAAGGTACTGAAGGGGTTGGTAAAACCACGCTCATTCGTAAAATCTATGAGCACTTTCAAAGCCAAGCTCAAGATGTGGTTCTTACACGTGAGCCAGGGGGTACACCTATGGCAGAGCAGATTCGTGGCTTACTTTTAGCAGTAAATCATGAAGAGCAAATGTGTAATGATACTGAGCTTTTACTGATGTATGCCGCACGTGCGCAACATATTGCACAAGTGATTATGCCAGCATTAGAAGCAGGGAAAATCGTACTTTGTGATCGTTTTACTGATGCAAGTTTTGCTTATCAATGTGCAGGCCGAGGTTTAAGTGAAAGCAAACTACAGATGCTAAATGAGCATTTTGTTAGTCGTATGCCCGATGTCACATTTTGGTTAGATGCGCCTATTGAGTTGGGTATGGATCGTGCACGAGCACGTGGTGCGCTGGATCGTTTTGAGCAAGAGAAAGTCACTTTCTTTGAGAAAGTAAGGTCGGGTTATGCAAGTTTGGCAATGCGTGAACCACAGCGTGTGAAACGCTTAGATGCGACACAAAGCCCTGAACATGTTTTTACACAAGCAATGAACTACTTATAAGTTTTGCATAGATCTGTGACCATGTATGAATAATACTGCGATAACTGGATAAATAAATTCACTACACTTGTCCAAATGGTCATAGTTTTCACCAGCAAACTACTTTAAAAATCATCCATTACATCGTGATGGGTGATTTTTAATGTCTGTGAAACTGGAAGAGGTGGTTCAATTTTTATCATTGGTCTATCCGCCGAGTTTAGAAAAGTGTGAAATTTTGGCTGTAGATGAACGTTCATCTTCCGTATTGTGGAAAGTGAGTAGCATTGATATTCGCCCAGGCGGAACCATTTCAGGACCCACCATGATGGCATTGGCTGATCTTGCAATGTATGTGGCCATTTTGGGAGAAATTGGTTTAGTGGGGCTGGCTGTCACCACAAATATGAACATTAACTTTTTACGTAAGCCTACTGGGGGATTAAATTTGCGGGCTGAATGCCGCTTAATCAAAGTAGGTAAAGTATTGGTTGTGGGAGAGGTGTGGATTTATTCAGTTGATTCAGAAGATCCCGTCGCGCATGTCACAGGAACATATTCGATCCCTCCAAAACGTGAGGCTGAATAAAGACTAATCATGTAAATGAAAAATGCGCATGACCATTTGTCGAATATAAATGCCAACTTTATTGCAATTGTTGGTGTTTATGTTGGCTACTAGGCGGGAAAATGGACTGACATACAAAATACTTATGTTGCAAAAAAAAATAAAAAATATAATAAAAACAGTTAGACAGGAATAATAAAAATGGCAGATAAAGATCATGAAGTCCTTCAGCTTTTCACTTCTCGTGTACATCCTTTGTCTGTAAAACTAAGTGAAATGCTCAATGAACATTATTCACATCAAAGTGAACGTCGTGGCTGTGGTTATACGCAGGCCACACGTGTGCTCGCGGAGTATGTAAATACCACACGTGATGTCGCAGATTATCAAGATTTAAAGTTATTTGAGACATGGGAAGCTAAAAACTTACGCCAGTTAAAAGACCAAAGTAGTTCGTATCAGCTAGAGGTTGATGACTGGCATAATCTGGATCAAAATCTGCAAGTTCAACAATTCTTGGCACATGCGCCAGACTCAGATTATAAGCAGCAATTAAAAACTGAATATCAGCTTCAAACAGCATTACGTGGACTGGGTCAACATGCGCAGTTAGAGGAAAGCAAGCTCATTTGCGATTTAATTGAGGATGTCATTTTACCTAAGACCCGTGATGGAACAGGGGTGGTTGAATTAAAAAATCGAAGTGAAAAGCCCAAAGTAGGGTCTTGCCCAATGGCAGAGAATTTTTTTCTAAAAATTGCACATCGTAGAGTATTAAGACAGGGTGAAATTAATATTTTTATTGATGAACAGGGGAAGCCTCTACTCATGGAAAAAATGAATATGGGAGATAATCACTCTTGTATTAGTTTGCGCCCAGTGATTATGAACGGTGTACGACTTCCTGCGGGTTCTTTATTTTCAGTAGATTATGACATTACGCAGATTGCGCAAAAAATTCCAAACCAAGAATATAGTGGCTATATCATTCCACATAATGCCATTGATGGTTTCTGGTTTTTAAGATTAACTACTTTGGCTGTTTCTCCAGTACATCGAAAACGAGCGTTTAGTACGCATTTTGAACAGCAAGTGGCCAATGGGTTATTTAGCCCAGGGACCACAGAGTTACAACAATTAATGGATGTTGCTTTAGCACAATTGGAATAATTTGCATGTTAGATGTCTGCTATTCAGCTCAGTATGTGGCACATACACATACCAATAGTATGGAAAAGCTTAAAGCGGTTGCAGATGCATTGGGGACATGGCCTAATATTCGTTTCCACAGGCCAGAAGTTCTGGATATAGAAATTTTAAAACAGTTACATGACCCAATTTATGTTGATGCTGTTAATACTGGAATACCTGAAAAATTAGCCACATTTTCTGGTTTTAAACCGTGGAATACACAGCTGCGTGATGCAGTACTCAATATTAATGCAGGGCAAATTTTGACTGCAGAACTGGCATGGAAAAATGGTATTGCTGCCAATATCGCACAAGGATTTCATCATGCGATGCCTGAATTTGGTGGGTCATTTTGCACATTTAATGGTTTAGCACTGGTTGCACAGCAGTTTCCCAATAAAAAAATATTTGTTTTAGATTGTGATCAACACGGTGGAGACGGTACTGCTGAATTTACGCGACGCTTCAGTAATCTATTTAACTTTAGTATTTATGGCTTAATTTTTGGTTGCCCTACATATCCACGTTCCGTGACACGGCATGTTCATAAAGATAAAGGCAGTTTTGTACAATATACGCTGGCCGTGCATGAGGCTTTTCAAATGGCAAAAGATTGGGGAGCGGACTTAATTGTGTATCAAGCAGGGATGGATTGTCATCAAGCAGATCCTTTTGGCTCTTCATGGTTCAGTACGGAACTCATTCAAAAGCGTGAAGAAATGGTGTTTAAACTCGCGCATCGCAGTCAAATACCCATGATGTTTGTATTAGCAGGTGGCTATCAAAAATTAGAAGATTTGGTGCAATTACACTTATTGAGCTTTCGGGCTGCTCAAGAGGCTTATGGAATTCATCATCCATAGCAGGCTGAAAATCGGGTAAATATCAGGCCGTGTAAGCCACGACCTGACGTTTTACTTGTTGTTTAAATGGTTTTGAATGATCTACAACGTTTTAGTCTTCGTTCACTAGTGGGCAATCGACTTGGAAATTAGGAGGTGCTAAAACGGTTTTACGTAATTCAGGAGCCAAATCTGGATAATCAAGTGTAAAGTGTAATCCACGAGATTCTTTACGTTCCATCGCACAGCGTACAATCATTTCCGAAACTAAAACCAAATTGCGTAATTCAATCAGGTTTTTACTGACTTGATAGTCTTGATAGTATTCTGTGATTTCATGGTTAAGCATTTCAATTCGATGCAAAGCACGTTGCAAACGCTTGGTCGTACGTACAATCCCCACATAATTCCACATGGTTTGACGTAATTCATCCCAGTTTTGCAAGATCACGACATCTTCATCAGGATTGGTAACTTGAGAATCATCCCAAGCAGGAACTTCAGGGGAAACATACTCAGGCTGTAGATGCGTTTCAATATGTTTGGCAGCGGCCATACCGTAGACAAAGCATTCTAAAAGTGAGTTACTTGCCATACGGTTGGCGCCATGTAAGCCCGTATAAGATGTCTCACCAATTGCATATAATCCTGCAATATCTGTTTCGCTATTTTCGTCAACCACCACACCACCACAGGTATAGTGGGCAGCAGGTACCACAGGAATCATATCTGTAGTAATGTCGATGCCTAATTCCAATAGACGCTCATAGAGTGTCGGGAAGTGTTCTTTGACAAAATCAGCAGGTTTATGGCTAATGTCAAGCCAAACATGACGTATGCCTAAACGTTTAATTTCATAATCGATTGCACGTGCGACAATATCACGTGGTGCGAGTTCGGCACGCTCATCAAAACGGAGCATAAAGCGTTCGCCATCTGGAAGGCGTAAATATGCACCTTCACCACGCATGGCTTCTGTAATTAAAAAAGAACGTGCTTGAGGATGGTATAAGCAGGTCGGATGAAATTGGTTAAATTCCATATTTGCGACACGACAACCCGCACGATATGCCATCGCAATGCCATCACCTGTCGCAATGTCTGGGTTTGAGGTATACAAATAAGCTTTCATTGCACCACCACATGCCAGTGCGGTAAATGGTGCAAGAAACGTGTGGACTTGATTGTTTTGTTCGTCTAAAGCATATAGACCTAAAGCTCGATGCTTACCTGCAAGGCCAAGCTTCTGCGAAGTAATTAAATCAATCGCAATATAGTTTTCAAAAATATGAATATTTTGTTTTTCTTGTGCCCGTTGTACTAAGGTAGTCGAGATTGCACGCCCTGTCGCATCTGCAGCATGAATAATACGACGCTGTGAATGGCCACCCTCACGGGTTAAGTGTAATTGTTCATCCTGATCTAGGGTGAATTGCACACCATGATCGAGTAGAAAATCGACGGAGGGTTTGCCACCCTTAACCGTCTGTTTGACTGCATCACGTTCACATAAATATGCACCAGCAATCATGGTGTCATCAATATGTTGTTCAAGTGAGTCGGTTTTATCTAGTACTGCAGCCACACCGCCTTGTGCATAATAAGTGCTGGCATCGGTGAGTGTCGATTTAGCCAAAACTGCAATATTAAAATGTGCGGGTAATGACAAGGCCAAACTCAGGCCAGCACCACCGCTACCTACAATAATTACATCAAAATGATGTGTTGTTTCTAAATTAGGCATATCCATTAAGCTAATTTGAAAAAAGTTTGGTAATAACAGCGCTTTTTAATCAAAAAGGCAAGCCTTTGTTGATTGAAAAATGATGAATATTATTCATACACCGTGTGTTTTTAAGGAATAATTAAGCTATTGTTTATTAGGATGTATATCTAAACATATTGTTACGAATGAAGCTTTTACTTTGTGATAAAAACAATTTTATTTCAAAACTTCAATAAAAAGGGATGCATACTTGTTATGAAAAACCAATACCTACAAAAAGGATTATACGCGGCGGTTTTCACTGTAGCGGCGACGCAAGTTCAAGCGGCGGCACCTGTCGATTTTTCCAATTTGGTAGAGCAGGTCAGTCCTGCTGTGGTCAGTGTGAATGTAGTTAAAAAGTTAAGTCAAGAAGAACTACTACAACAGCAAGTCCCTGAGATTTTGAAGCGTTTTTTCGGTAATCAAGTTATTATTCCGCAGCAACGTATGCCACAAGAAAAAACTGCGTATGGTAGTGCGTTTTTTATCAGTAAAGATGGTTATTTACTCACGAACCACCATGTTGTGGAAGATGCATCTAAAGTCACCATTGTATTGAATGACCGCCGTGAAATTGATGCCAAAGTAGTTGGTAGTGATGAACGTACCGATGTGGCTTTATTAAAAGTTACAGGGACTGATTTTCCTGAACTACGCACGGGGAATGTTGAGCAATTAAAAGTGGGTGAGCCAGTTTTAGCAATTGGATCGCCATTCGGATTTGATTATTCAGCATCTGCAGGTATTGTCAGTGCAAAAATGCGTAATATGATGGGGGAAACCTCAGTACCATTTATTCAAACAGATGTCGCGCTAAATCCAGGTAACTCAGGTGGTCCATTGTTTAACCAGCGTGGAGAAGTCGTGGGTGTGAACTCACGTATTTTTAGTGGAACGGGTGGTTATATGGGCTTGTCATTCTCTATTCCTATTGATGTTGCAATGGATGTCGCAGAGCAATTGAAAAAGAACGGTAAAGTTACGCGAACTTATTTAGGGGTGAGTTTGCAAGATATTGACCGTAATTTAGCAGAGTCTTATAACTTATCTAAACCTGAAGGTTCTTTAATTACTCAAGTCACTCCAAATTCTCCAGCTGCTCGAGCAGGATTAAAAGCGGGTGATGTCATCTTAAAATTAGATGGTGCACCAATTTCAAGAACTTCTGATTTATTAAATAACTTGAATCGATCTGTGCCAAATCAAACGATTCAATTAGAAGTATTACGTGATGATAAGCGCCGTAATATTAGTGCGACTTTAGTGGTTGCTCCAGATGATACACCTGCACAATCACAAAATAAGGCACCGGTAAGTAAAGGTCCAGTTTTGGGAGTGAGTATTCGCAATTTAACCGAAGCTGAATTAAGCCGTTTAGATGTTAAGGGTGGTGTTTTAATTCAGGATGTCTTACGAGATGGTATTGCTGCCCAAGCGAAAATTTTGCCAGGCGATGTGGTGACACAGCTAAACAATAAGACCATTAATAATGCCAATGATTTTGTATCAGCCGTTTCTGAGCTGAAAAAAGGAACGATTGCACGAGTGGCGATTATTCGTGAAGGGCAACGTGCAATCGTTGGAATGCGTATTCAATAAAAAACTGGCTATTGATGAATGCATAGCTAAAAACCGTTTCGAAAGAAACGGTTTTTTTAACATTTGGTCATTTACCTATATGTGTTTTACCGTAGACTGTAGGGATCTTGAAAAGTAAAAATGAAGGCCAACATGAGTACCCCATTTGATTTAAAACTGACAGTACAGCCAGAACATATAGATATATTGGGTCACGTCAACAATGTGGTGTATGTAAGTTGGATGCAAGATGTAGCAACAGCGCATATCGAGGCTTTAGGATTAGGTTTAAATGAATATTTGGCTTTAAAACATGCCATGGTTGCGGTAGAACATCATGTTCAATATCGCAAAGCTGCGATGTTAGGAGATGAAATTATTTTGCGAACATGGCTTAGTGATATTAATGCGCTGTATTCATATCGCCAATATATGTTTTATCGACCAAAAGATCGTGCAATTTTGTTTATGGGCAATACGCAATGGGCTTGTATTGAAATTGCCACAGGTCGACCAAAACGTTTATCTCCAACATTTACCCAAGCTTATCAGCCGATTGATGCAGATCAAAATCCAACGGACTTTCAGCAGTATCATACAGAGGATATGACTGGGGAACATACAAGTTAGGTTCATTGTTTAGCTGGGTTAGAAATGCACGCAAACGAGTTCATTATTTTCGATACTTTAAAAAAACCATCTGCTATAATCCACGGCAATTTCTATTCGGCTTTTGTTATGCATGAGATTTAATGCATAGCGTTTTATTTTGTTCAAGGTAGCCCATGGCGCAAGCTAAAAAATCTGTTGATATTAAAAACATTCGTAACTTCTCGATTATTGCGCATATCGACCATGGTAAGTCGACGCTTGCCGATCGATTTATTCAAACGTGTGGCGGTTTACAAGATCGAGAAATGCAAGCGCAAGTCCTCGACTCTATGGAGCTTGAGCGTGAGCGTGGCATTACCATTAAAGCTGCCTCAGTTACCTTGTACTACACACATCCAAATGGCGAAGAATACCAGCTGAACTTTATTGACACACCAGGACATGTGGATTTCTCGTATGAGGTTTCACGTTCACTTGCTGCGTGTGAAGGTGCTTTATTGGTTGTAGATGCTGCACAAGGTGTAGAAGCACAATCAGTAGCAAACTGCTATACCGCTATTGAGCAAGGGCTAGAAGTTCTTCCCGTTCTAAACAAAATTGATTTACCACAGGCAGAGCCTGAACGTGTAATTCAAGAAATTGAAGACATTATTGGCGTGGAAGCAACCGATGCGCCAACATGTTCAGCAAAAACAGGCCTAGGCATTGAAGGCGTGCTTGAGCGTTTGGTAGATGTGATTCCAGCGCCACAAGGCGATCGAAATGCACCATTACAAGCATTGATCATTGACTCTTGGTTTGATAACTACTTAGGTGTTGTCTCGCTGGTACGAATTAAAGAAGGTCGTGTGCGTAAAGGTGACAAAATGTTGATGAAATCAACAGGTCAAACGCACATTATTACTTCTGTGGGTGTGTTTAATCCAAAACATACCGAAACTGACATCCTAGAAGCGGGTGAAGTTGGTTTCGTTATTGCGGGTATTAAAGACATCTTTGGTGCACCAGTAGGTGATACCATTACTTTGGCAAGCACACCAGATGTTGCAATTTTGCCTGGTTTTAAAAAGGTGAAGCCACAGGTTTATGCAGGTTTATTCCCAATTGATGCCAGCGAGTTTGAACCATTCCGTGAAGCATTGCACAAGCTACAAATTAATGACTCAGCGTTGTTCTTTGAACCAGAAAGCTCAGATGCTTTAGGTTTTGGTTTCCGTTGTGGCTTCTTAGGTATGCTACACATGGAAATCGTACAAGAGCGTTTAGAACGTGAGTACGATTTAGACCTTATTTCTTCAGCGCCTACAGTAATTTATGAAGCGGTCATGAAAAATGGTCAAACCATTTACATTGATAGCCCATCTAAAATGCCGGATGGTTCGACAGTAGAAGACCTGCGTGAACCGATTGCAGAATGTCATATCTTAGTTCCACAAGAGTACTTGGGTAATGTAATGACATTGTGTGTAGAGCGCCGTGGTGTGCAAAAAGACATGAAGTTTATGGCGAACCAAGTGTCAATTACCTTTGAAATTCCAATGGCTGAAGTTGTCATGGACTTCTTTGATAAGTTGAAATCATGCTCACGTGGTTTTGCATCACTTGATTATAACTTTGTTCGTTTCGAGTCTTCATCTTTAGTTAAGGTTGATGTGTTAATTAATGGTGATAAGGTAGATGCTTTAGCAATGATTTGTCATCGTCAAGATGCACGTCATCGTGGTATTGCATTGGTTGAGAAAATGAAAGACTTGATTCCACGTCAAATGTTTGATGTGGCAATCCAGGCGGCCATTGGTGCTCAAATCATTGCTCGTTCAACCGTAAAAGCAATGCGTAAAAACGTATTGGCAAAATGTTATGGCGGCGACGTATCACGTAAGAAAAAGCTTTTATCGAAGCAGAAAGAAGGTAAGAAACGTATGAAACAAGTGGGTAGTGTTGAAATCCCACAAGAAGCGTTCCTTGCAGTATTGAAAGTAGAAAGATAATAAAGACAGAGGTCATTTAGCTCATGGATTTTGATTTTAATTTAATCCTTGTACCAGTTACATTAATTTTCTTTTTAGTGTGGCTGTTGGATAAACTGGTTTGGAAACAAAGACAAACCAAGGGCAAGGGTAATGAAAATGTCATCATTACATGGGCTTATGATTTTTGGCCTGTATTAGCCGTTGTACTTATTCTGCGTTCATTTTTATATGAGCCATTTAATATTCCTTCGGATTCTATGGTACCAACCTTAGAAACAGGTGATTTTATTTTGGTGAATAAGTTTGAATACGGTGTACGCTTACCAATCGTGAATAAGAAAATTATTAACGTAGGCGAGCCAGAGCGTGGCGATGTCGTGGTCTTCCGTTATCCACCACAACCAACAATTAGTTATATTAAGCGTATTGTGGGTTTGCCAGGGGATCATATTGTATATGATCATGGGCAGTTGATTATTAATGGTCAAAAGGTTCCAAAAGTTCCGACTGAATTTAGTCGAGAAAAAGATAGTTTAGATACACCAACGTCTATTTATCATAAAGAAACTTTAGGTACGCATACATTTACGATGCGTGAACTTGAAGGGGTGAATGTTGCGCGTCAAGCACCGTTTATCAACTATGTTGACAATGGTAAGTATGCCAATGAAAATGGTTTATATTGGGAAGTGAAAGTGCCAGAAGGTCATTACTTTGCGATGGGGGATAATCGTGATCAAAGTGCTGACAGTCGTTTTTGGGGCTTTGTACCAGAAGAGAACTTAACAGGTCGTGCATTCTACAAATGGATGCATAAAGAGCCTGGCTTTAAAATCCCATCATTTGGTCGAAATGGTGCGATCGATTAATATGTCTTTAGGAAAATAAAAATGCGACATCAAAAAGGGGCGTCATACATTGCAATTCTATTTGCAGTTATTGGTTTAGCATTTATTGCTAAAGCACTGGTTGCAGTTTGGGGGCCATACGTTGATGATCGTTTGATCAATGATCAAATTGAGCAACAAATAGCAAGTGGTCCTAAAAATCTATCTCCGGCGGCATTTGATAAGGAGATGGATAAGCGTTTTCAGATGAATATGGTGGATAAGAAGTTTGCTGATGTTGCAAAAGTCAGCAATGAAAATGGTCTACTTGTTGAAAAAAATTATGAAATAAGAAAGCCATTCTTATTGAATATAGATATTGTGTTAAAGTTCGAGAAACGTTTTGATCAAAGCTCAGTCCAAGCTAAATGAGGCCCGTTTAGCGAGTCGAATCGGTTATCAGTTTAAACAGCCTGAATTGCTGAAACTGGCGTTGACCCACCGATCGGTGAGCCACAAATACAACTATGAACGCTTAGAATATCTAGGCGATTCATTGTTGGGTATGATAATTGCCAATTATCTATACCACGCTTATCCTGATGAAAATGAAGGGCGTTTAACGCGTATGCGTGCAACGCTTGTACGTCAGGAAGCACTTGGTAAAATTGCTAACGATTTAAAACTCAGCCAAAACTTAATTTTAAGTACGGGTGAGTTGAAATCTGGCGGTCATCATCGTGAGTCTATACTGGCAGATACGGTAGAAGCGATTATTGGTGCAATCTATGTGGATTGCCAAGACCTGAAGGTTTTAGAGCCAATCGTGCTGAAATGGTATGTACCTTATTTAGACCACATTGAACCAACAGATCAATTGAAGGATCCAAAATCGCGATTGCAAGAATATTTACAAGCACGTAAAAAGCCTCTCCCGGTTTACGATGTGATAGATATTCAAGGTGATGCTCCAAATCAGCATTTCAAAGTTGAATGTATTGTTGAGGGTATTGCTGTGCAATATGGTGAAGGATCCAGTCGTCGTTTTGCTGAACAAGCAGTGGCGGCTGATATTTTAAAAATTTTGGAGCAAAAGTCTTAATGACTACTCATTCCGATCACGTTGATGCTGATCACGAGTCGCAAAGCGACAGTAACGATTTAATTAGTCAGTTTTTTAGTGCCCAAGGTACTGAAATTCCGTCAGACTTCAAAAGTGGTTTTGTGGCGATTGTTGGTCGTCCAAACGTAGGTAAGTCGACATTAATGAACCATATTTTGGGTCAAAAATTGTCTATTACTTCACGTAAGCCACAAACTACACGACATAAAATTGTTGGTATTGATACGCGAGAAAAATCACAGGCTGTATTTGTGGATACACCGGGGATGCATAAAAAAGAAGTTCGCGCTATCAATAAAATGATGAACCGTGCGGCGCATTCGGCACTGCGTGACGTTAACCTTGTGTTATTCGTGATTGACGCAGATAAGTGGACTCAAAACGATGATTTAGTTTTGGAAAAACTTAAAAATGCAGATATGCCTGTGCTGCTTGTGATCAATAAAATTGATACGCTAGAAAACAAGAACCACGCATTACCATTGATTCAAGAACGTGCAAAACTGATGAATTTTGCGGAAATTGTTCCTGTATCAGCATTACGTGGTGCAAACTTAGATCACCTGCGTGACACAATTGAAAAGTATTTGCCATTCCAGCCACCACTGTATTCAATGGATCAAATTACAGATCGTTCAGAGCGCTTCCTTGCATCTGAAGTGATTCGTGAAAAGATTATGCGTCAATTGGGTGAAGAACTTCCGTATGATTTAACGGTTCAAATTGAATCATTTAAAACAGAAGAAGCAACCATCAATCCAAAAACAGGTCGTCCGAAGGCTGCATGTACTTATATTGATGCAACTATTTTTGTGGATCGCCCAGGTCAAAAAGCCATTGTGATTGGTGAAAAAGGCGCGAAGCTGAAAAAAATTGGTATGGATGCACGTGTGGACATGGAAAAAATGTTCGAACAAAAGATCATGCTAACACTGTGGGTTAAGGTGAAAGGCGGTTGGTCTGATGATGAGCGTGCATTAAAAAGCTTAGGATATAGCGATATCTAAAGTTTAAACTTTAAAAGGAATGGTCATGATAAAAGTTGTATTCATTGTAGCGAGTGTTTTTTTACTACAAGGCTGTATTACTAAAATTGTGACTGTTCCTGTTAAAGTTGCGTATAAAACGACGAAAGGTGTAGTGAAAGGCACTGCAGCTGTAGTTGGAGCTATCATTCCAGATGGTGAAGAAGATAGCAGTAAAGAACAAGATAAACAGAGCAAGGAATAATTGCCTGAATCATGCGTAATGAAGTTTTGCATGGTTATCTCATCCATCATAGAAAATACCGTGAACGTAGTCATATTGTGCATTTATTTACACAAGAACACGGCCGTGTCGATGGTATTCTTAGGCAAACGCCACCTCCTCAATATCAGCCAATCTCACTGCAAGCATCAGGTAAATCTGATCTAAAAAATTTTACAAAATTAGAAATTGTCAATCAGCCGATTTTCTTTTTTGGTGATGCCTTCTTTTCTGGCTTTTATTTAAATGAAATTTTGTTGCGACTATGCCCATTAGAAGTAGAAATGCCTCAAACATTTTTACAATATGCTGAAACCCTAAGTAGTTTGCAAACGATGGCTCAGCAGATCAATCCAAATGAATTTTTAAGGCAAATTTTAAGAAAATTTGAACATGAATTGATTGAAGAATTGGGTTATCCATTAGACTTTTCTGTTGATGCATCACAGGCCGATATTAATCCCCTACAGTATTATCAGTTTCAACTGAATGCAGGCTTTATGCCGATTGTGCAAGCCAGTCGAGCGAGCTTAAGTGGACAGAAGATCTTGTCTATGTGTAATTATGAAAAGGGTATGGATTTTAATTCAGAACAGTTACAATTACTCTCTAAGCTCTATCGGCAAATGATTAGCTCTTTGTTGGGTGACAGACCTTTAAAAAGTCGCCAGCTTTGGATACAGAATTCTCAAACGAAAGCGTAATTTAGGAAAATATTATGGCTGCATTACTTGGTGTAAATATTGACCATGTCGCGACTTTAAGACAAGCACGTGGCACCACTTACCCAGATCCTGTAAATGCGGCGCTGATTTGCGAACAAGCAGGTGCAGAAGGTATTACCTTGCATTTGCGTGAAGACCGTCGTCATATTCAAGATGATGATGTGCGTCGTATGCGTCCTGTATTAAAAACACACATGAATTTGGAAATGGCAGTTACAGATGAAATGGTGGCCTTTGCAAAAGAGATCCAACCTCATCATGTTTGTTTTGTGCCTGAAAAACGCCAAGAAGTTACCACAGAAGGTGGTTTAGATGTGGTGGGGCATTTTGAAGATGTTAAAAAAGCGACACAAGAATTAGCAGCAATCGGATGTGAAGTGTCATTATTTATTGATGCTGATTTTGCGCAAATTGATGCGGCTGTTGCATGTGGTGCGCCGACCATTGAATTGCACACGGGTGCTTATGCGGACGCCGAAACAGCAGAAGCACAGCAACATGAATTAGAGCGTATTGTGAAAGGTGCTGAATATGCAGCATCTCAGGGCTTAATTGTAAATGCTGGGCATGGTTTAAACCTTGACAATGTGACGCCAATTGCGAAAATCCCACAGATTCACGAATTAAACATTGGTCACTCAATCATTGCAGATGCTGTATTTGTTGGTTTGGCACAAGCTGTGCAACAGATGAAAGCTGTGATTAAAGCCGCTCGTTAATTAAATAGTAAAGATAATGTCGAATATTAATTATGATGAACTCATGAAGCCAGTCATTGGCTTCTTGGGCTGTGAAACGCCAACTGCATGGTTGGATATGGCAGTAGATAATTTGGATATCCTGATGCAGGATCATGCCAATTGTGAAAAGAAAGCTGCCAGCACGGCCATGAACTTGATGTTCCGTTACAGTTTTTTCTCAGATTTACAGATTAAACTGGCGCAATTGGTGCGTGAAGAAATGCTTCATTATGAACAAGTGCTTGAGTTGATGGCAAAGCGCGGTCAAGAGTGGACGGCAATTAGTGCTGGTCGTTATGCGGGTGGTTTGCGAAAAGAAGTACGTACTTATGAGCCAGAAGCCTTAATTGATATTTTGGTGATTGGTGCTTTTGTAGAAGCACGCTCATGTGAGCGTTTTTATGCGCTTGCACCGCGTGTAGATGAAGAGTTAGGTCGTTACTACCGTTATTTACTTAAGTCTGAATCACGCCATTATGAGGACTATCTGTCGCTTGCAATGGATGTGGCTACGACGTCTAAACTGAAAAACCCGAAAGAAGATATTCAGGAGCGGATTGATCATATTCGTGAAGTAGAAAAGAATCTGATTAGTTCACCTGATGAATTATTTCGTTTTCATAGTGGTGTGCCAGTTCAGGCTGCTTAAGTTAAAAAAATCCTCCATAAATGGGGGATTTTTTATACCAATAAATAAATATAATTGATAATCATTTACAATTGGGTTTTTGGTTTTTAAAATGTCGGCATTATTAATCGATGATTCAAATTTTTATGCATTCTTTTTTAAAACCTTGGATGTTCTTGTCATTGGGCTTGTTGAGTACAGCAGGTTTTGCGCACTATCCTTATATTGCACCTTTAAATTATCAGACTTTTAATAATTATAGCGCAGTGGTTTCAGGCTTTTATGACAATCCTTTTGTGTCTGAGATCGCGATTAAGAATTTCAAATTCCACTATCACACGCCTTCCGGTGAAAAAATTGAAATTGCAGATGATGCTTGGGCAAAAACTCAAACATTAAGTAGTTTTAGTTTGGAAAATAAAAAAGAAGGTACTTACCGTATTCGTGGCGTAAAACAAGGTTCTGCATCTCGCTTTGCTTTGGTTGACGGGCAGTGGAAAGCGCTTATTCAAGCAAAACGTGATGAAGCTAAGCCGCTTAAAGCAAATGTGGTGTATTAATCTGATTTGAAAAAAAATAGCAAAGTTAAAACTGTAGAAACACAGGAAATTATAGAAACTTTTATTTCACGTCGTACTATGTCAGATGTTTCTGTAAAGCATGTGCATGAAGGTTTTGATGTGCGTTTTATAAGTCATCCAAATACGTTGAAAGTAAATCAGCCAATTCAGTTGCAAGTTGTTGACTCTGCTCAAGGTGTGAAAGATGTAAAAGCATCGGTGTTGGCACAAAGTTATGCTTTTGAACGTACAGATCGTGTTTATCAAACCCTGCAATCTGATGATAAAGGTCACTTAAATTTTGTGATTAAAGATCAAGGCCAGTATCTTTTGACTGTAGATTATCAGCAACCGTTTACTGCAAAAGGGGATCAGTTAAAACGTTATAAATACACATTGGCATTTAACGTTGTTGAATAACATGATCATGAAAATGCTGACTTGAAGTCGGCATTTTTTTGAATCAATAGGGCATGTGATATCTAACTTGAGTTGAGAGAAGTTTTAGACTGTTGTTATAATTTTTGTCGTTGGTTTTATGGTTTAAAAGGGTTGTGGGTTTATATTGAAACTTTGACAAAGATTAAAAATATGGTTATTTTCTCTATATAGAGCAATATAAGTGGGACTTTACGCCCATGCGATTGCTTTATGTTGCAGTCAATGCAACCAAAAAAACCGCATTTATGCGGTTTTTTTTGTTTTTCTTAGCTATTTATCAATATTGGTATTTTGCTGACAAGTCGTAAATTTTATTTAATCAAAAAAATGCTTGTTAAATACGATATTGCATAATCTTGCTAAAATGTTTTTTAAAAATTGGTGCTAAATTTAAGCAGTATTAGACTTTTCTCATAAATCATTTTTTACTTTTTGAAAGAACTTTATTTTTAAGGCTGGGTGTTGGGTGGGTGTTAAATCTGTTGAGTTGAGATGTTGAGAAACACTCTGTTTGGTTTGTTGCTTGTTTAGCATTGTGTTGTAAGGATGTTGGATTTTTTGAGCTAGAGTGCAAGTTAATCGTGAGTAAAGATGATTAAAAGGAATGAAAAGAAAGAAAAGTAAAAATAATAGTTAATAAAAAACCCGTTTCGCAATGAACGGGTTTTTTAAGTATTTGGCTCTCCCACCTGGGCTCGAACCAGGGACCTGCGGATTAACAGTCCGTCGCTCTACCGACTGAGCTATGGGAGAATCTGAGTGCGATTATAAGGACATTTGAGGGAGGGTCAAGAAGAAATTGCGATCTTTCGTTGATATTTGATTTGGATGTTGTTTATTTGCGCAAAAGAATTTAATTTTACTGAAATGTTAAATGTGGGCTTGCAAAAATAAAATTCAGTTGATAGTCTGAATTTAACAACAGAGCGTTTAGGCGAAAGCTTAGACAGTGTGGATTTAAATCCAACTTGCCAGCACTAAAATGGCTAAATAGGAGAAAGCGAATGAATACGCTTAGCATTTCTCAAATCTTCTCAAATTTCAAATTCTATCAAGACAACTACTTGTCGATTATTGCCGATCAAACTCAATATCAAACACCTGTAGAAGGTGCGTATGTTAACGTTTGGCCTTTGGGTCATCGTGACTTGCAGTTGGGTGATTTATTGCAATTATGGTTTAGTGAAAAGTGGTTAATTAATGCCTCTTGTCATTTGCGCTTTGAACATAAGGATGACGGCCGTCGCATTCCCTTGCAGCGTGATCATGATCTGTTTTTATTTCAGTTGGCGGGTAGTGCACTCTCTGGTTCAAACCGATCAAAAGTCTGGTCTGTGTCTGAGCAGAAAGTGTTAAGTGTTGAGCTAGATAGCACACTCAAATATTATTGCTTTCAGAAAGGTAGCAATCGAATTGATTTGACGCAGCATCAATTAATTCGTGCATTGCAGTCCGCCATTTAAAGTTAAAAATTAAATGCTCGCATGACCATGCGAGCAGAAAACTTTTTAAGGATGAATAATCATGCATGTTGCAGTGGCATGTGCATATATCTTTCCTTTAGCATCAATAATTTTCCCTTCTGAAATAGCTAAGTTTTTACTGATATTAATTAAATCACCTATTGCTAGTAGCTCTTGGTTTTTAGGGATTGGGCGACACATTTTGACATTGAGATCAATCGTGCCATAGCCGACACCTGCACCTAATGCTGAGTGTACGACGCATCCTATGGCCGTATCTAATACCGTTGCGGCAAAGCCACCATGTACCCCACCAAGTGGGTTTAAATGGCGCTGATCAGCTTGTACAACAAACTCTACATGACCTTGTTCAATCTTTTGCGGTTGCATAGGAATGATTTCACTAATGCTTGCTGGAGGAATTTGGCCTCGCATCATTGCCTTTAAAATTTCAAGTCCAGTCATTTCTTTTATATTCATTGCTATTTCTCGAGATAAATTAATTTTGTGGTCGGTTATAGGTTCTAAAAAGGAACTTGTTTGAATAACATAGCTGAATATATAAAAAGAATGCAAATTCAATATTTGAATGCAAAAGTCAATTTTAAGTTTTTAGGTTTTGTATTTGAGTTAATTTTTTTGGAAAAAAGGCCAAATGAGTTTACTGATCTAGTTTGAATCGTGAATTTCATTTAATTGGTTGTGTGGGAAGATGGAGTGCTTTGATTTATCTCATGACTTATGAGTAGGTATAAAAAAACCCGCGAAATTCGCGGGTTTTTCAAATTTGATATTTAAATCAAATTATTTTTCAGCAGCAATTGAAGCAATCGCAGCATCTACGCCTTCGATTGAATCAGCAGCTTTCTTAATACGTGCAAGCGCATCTACAAGTACTTCGTCTGCAGTTGCATAAGAAATACGCATGTAACCACCTAGACCAAATGCATCGCCAGGAACTACTGCAACACCAGTTTCTTCCAACAACCATGCAGAGAATTCTGTGCAAGATTTTAAACCTTTTGCACGAATTAAAGGACGGATGTTTGCGTATGCATAGAATGCACCGTCAGCAGGAAGGCAAGTGATACCATTGATGTCGTTCAAACCTTTCACAACTAAGTCGTGACGGCGTTTGAATGCTTCAATCATTGGCTCAAGAACGTCTTGAGGACCATTCAATGCAGCTTCTGCAGCAACTTGTGAAATTGAAGTTGGGTTTGAAGTTGATTGAGATTGGATTTTTTTCATCGCACCAATCAGTTTAGCAGGGCCCGCTGCGTAGCCGATACGCCAGCCAGTCATTGCATAAGCTTTGGATACACCGTTAAGAACGATAGTGCGGTCATAAAGGTCAGGCGCTACAGTTGCGATGTTGTAGAATTCGTCGTCCCAACGGATTGGTTCGTACATATCGTCAGAAGCGATATAAACTTCTGGGTATTTACGAAGAACTTCAGCCAAAGCTTCTAATTCAGCTTTAGTGTAGATCATACCTGTTGGGTTTGAAGGGCTGTTTAAAACAACTAAACGAGTTTTGTTAGTAATTGCTGCTTCTAATTGAGCAGGTGTGATTTTGAAGCGTTGTTCTTCACCACATTTTACAATTACAGGCACGCCTTCAGCGATGATGACCATGTCAGGGTAGCTTACCCAGAATGGTGCAGGGATGATCACTTCATCGCCCTTGTTTAACAAAGCAAGTGCTAAGTTGAAGAATGACTGTTTACCACCACAAGAAACCAAGATTTGGTTTGCTGCATAGTCAAGGTTATTATCACGTTTTAATTTTGCGATAATTGCTTTTTTAAGGCCTGGAGTACCGTCAACAGCTGTATATTTTGTAAAGCCGTTGTTAATTGCTGCAATTGCTGCATCTTTGATGTGTTGTGGTGTGTCGAAATCAGGTTCGCCAGCGCCCAAACCAATAACGTTTTTACCCGCAGCTTTCAATTCAGCTGCTTTGTTCGTTACAGCAAGAGTTGGGGACGGTTTGATGGCATTTACACGATCAGAGAGACGTACGTCCACGGCAGTATTCCTTCTTATAGGGATTAAAAATTAAAAAGCACATTATCTTAGCCTAAAATGGTGCATAAAGGGGAGTGTGAATTGGCTTAATCATAAAAAAGTCTACATAAATTTTGAAAAAGCATAAAAATGAAGTGGAGACTTCAACTTATTTTGAATTTTTAGCCATTAATATGAATATGGATAAAAGAGAACTACAGATTAAATCTAAATTTTTTGAGAAAAATAGAGTGATATACCATTTCACATGCGCAATAAAAAAGACCGCAACAGGGCGGCCTTTTTATGTTTATCTCACACTTAGTTTTGGAAGCGTGATAAATCTTCTTCTGGACGTGCAGTTAATACTTCAATACCCGTTTTAGTCACTAAAATCGTATGTTCGTATTGAGCAGATAAACTGTGGTCTTTAGTTACCACAGTCCATTTGTCACCAAGAAGTTTAGTTTTCCAGTCACCACCATTTACCATAGGTTCAATGGTAAAAGTCATGCCTTCTTCTAAAATCATGCCTGAATCTGCTTGGCCATAATGTAATACTTGTGGCTCATCATGGAACACTGTGCCGATACCGTGACCACAATATTCACGTACTACGCCAAAACGTTCAGATTCAACATATTTTTGAATCGCATGGCCAATGTCACCAATGGTAGAACCAGGTTTAACAGTTTCCATACCACGGTACATTGCTTCTTGAGCTACTTTACATAAACGGTTGGCCAAAATAGATGTTTCACCACCGACGATATACATCATGTTGGTGTCACCATGATAACCATCTTTAATTACAGTCACATCAATATTGAGGATGTCGCCTTTTTTCAATGTTTTAGATTCAGATGGAATCCCGTGGCA
This sequence comes from Acinetobacter cumulans, assembly GCF_003024525.3. Taxonomy (GTDB): domain Bacteria; phylum Pseudomonadota; class Gammaproteobacteria; order Pseudomonadales; family Moraxellaceae; genus Acinetobacter; species Acinetobacter cumulans. Next base: position 1,196,124 of record NZ_CP035934.2, read on the forward strand.
TACCACGTGGTTAACAGATGTGCAAATTACATGCTGAAACGCTGGGCGACCAGGCGCTGCACCGTAACCTAAACATGCTGGAATTGCATCTTGTTTGTTGACAATATAGTCATGACAAATCGTATCAAGTTCGAGGGTAGTCACACCTGGAACAATATGCGGTTTGATCATATCCAAAACTTCTGCAGCCAGCCGACCAGCCACACGCATTTTTTCAATTTCGTCTGGAGTTTTAATTAAACGGCGGGGAGCTTCGTAAGTACTGTTCATGATCTCTAAAAACTTTTGGAAATTTGTATGTGACTATGGTATAAATAGCCGCCCATTTTATCAAATGCTTTTTCGTGAATATCTTTCACGAGCTTTGTGCGATGGGGCATTAAAATCCGCACATATATCGACACATATCTCTGGGTGCCTTTTTAGGTGGAGAATGCGGGTATATGGAGGCCTAACCCAAACTTTAAGGTAAAGAAAATGGCAGATTACAACGTAAGCATGCGCGACCTTCTTCAAGCTGGCGCTCACTTCGGTCACCAAACACGTTTTTGGAATCCAAAAATGCGCGAATACATCTTCGGCGCGCGCAACAAAATTCACATCATCAACCTTGAGCACACTGTTCCTGCGTTAAATGATGCTTTGAACTTTGCTAACAACTTGGCTAGCAAAAAGAACAAAGTTTTGTTCGTTGGTACAAAACGTGCAGCTTCTGCAATCATCCGTGAACAAGCTCAACGCGCAGGTCAACCATACGTTGATCACCGCTGGTTGGGTGGTATGTTGACTAACTGGAAAACTCTTCGCCAGTCAATCAACCGTCTAAAAGACCTTCAAACTCAATCTCAAGATGGCACTTTCGCTAAGCTTACTAAACGTGAAGCTTTAGAACGTACTCGTGAGATGGAAAAACTTGAACGCGGTCTTGGCGGCGTTAAAAACATGGGTGGTTTACCTGACGCATTATTCGTAATCGACGTTGATCACGAAGCTATTGCAATTAAAGAAGCTAAAAACCTTGGTATTCCTGTAATCGGTATCGTTGATACAAACTCTAACCCAGACAACGTAGACTACGTTATTCCTGGTAACGACGATGCGATCCGTGCAGTTACTCTTTATGCTTCTGCTATGGCTGACGCGATTCTTGCTGGTAAAGAATATGCTCAATCACAAGCAAATGCACAAGCTAAAGGCGAAGAAGCTCCTGCTTCTGAGGCTTAATGCGTTTGACGTGAGCTTGTCATTTTTGCGACATGTGATGGTGGCAAAGTAAGCGTTATGTATGCAGGCGGCCCATGAGATACCTCTGGGCCGTTTCTGTTCTAAAAAGAATTCATTTTCTACCGTATTTAGGAGAATAACATGACTGCAGTTACAGCAAGCATGGTTAAAGAATTGCGCGACCGTACTGGTCTTGCGATGATGGAATGTAAAAAAGCATTAACAGAAGCGGGCGGTGACATCGAATTAGCGATTGACAACCTTCGTAAATCTGGTCAAGCAAAAGCAGCTAAAAAAGCTGGTAACATTGCTGCTGACGGTGCGATCACTATCGCTCAAGAAGGTAACAAAGCGCTTCTTTTAGAAGTTAACTGCCAAACTGACTTCGTTGCTAAAGACGAAAACTTTGCTGGCTTCTCTGCTAAAGTTGCTGCTGCTGCGCTTGCTGCAAACGTAACTGATGCTGCTCAAATTGCTGAATTAAAACTTGAAGATGGCGCTACAGTTGAAGAAGCTCGTATTGCTCTTGTTCAAAAAATCGGTGAAAACATCCAAGTTCGTCGCGCAACTATCGTTGAAGGCGAAAACCTTGCTGTTTACAAACACGGTTTAAAAATCGGTGTTGTTGTATCTTACACAGGTGACGAAGCTACTGGTAAAGGTTTGGCAATGCACGTTGCTGCGTTCAACCCAGTTGCTGTAACTGAAGCTGACGTTTCTGCTGATCTTATCGCTAAAGAGAAAGAAATCGCTGAAGCTAAAGCACTTGAATCTGGTAAACCAGCGAACATCGTTGAAAAAATGGTTACTGGTTCAGTTCAAAAGTACCTTAACGAAGTTGTACTTGTTAACCAAATGTACGTAATTGACAACGACAAGAAAGTTGCTGAAATTCTTAAAGCGACTTCAACTACTGTAGCAAACTTCGTACGTTTCGAAGTTGGTGAAGGTATTGAGAAAAAAGCAGAAATGAGCTTTGCTGACGAAGTTGCTGCTGCTCAAGCTGCTGCTGCACAATAATTTTTTGCGATTTCGCTAAAAATTAAGTGTTAAAAAAGTCCCCACTGGGGGCTTTTTTTATGTTTGCACTTTTATATGAACATCATTTTAAGTTTTGTAAGTTTGCAGCAAAATTGTGCATTTAGAATGTGATGAACTGCTTTAAGATAATGAGCAAATAGAGGAAGAAATAGATTAAAAATGGCGAATAAAACACATCTTGGAATTGGCTCGGTCATCGTTTTACTGATTGCAGCATATTTGGGTTTAGATGTAGGGTCTAAATCAGAGCAATCTGGATCGCAGCAGGTATCTGTAGCTGAACAGGCAAATGAGCCCAAAGTTCAGCCAGAAGAAACGCCTAAAACATTTGATCATCAAAAAAATACAGATACTGTATCGCAGGATGACCTTGCAAAAATTCAGCAAGCCTTTGCTCAACAGAAAAGTAATGTACAGGTGCAATCTGTCGGTACAGTTAAAGCTGTGTTAAAAGATGATAACGAAGGATCGCGCCATCAAAAATTTATTTTAAAGTTGAATAATGGGCAGACAGTATTGGTTGCACATAATATTGATCTTTCACCGCGAATTGATCATTTGCAAAAAGGAGATACTGTGGAATTTTATGGTGAGTACGAATATTCGGCGCAAGGTGGTGTAATTCATTGGACGCATCATGATCCAAATGGTCGCCATGTGGATGGTTGGCTGAAACATCAGGGTAAAATTTACCAATAATTGTATATTTTATGAAGGGGGAGAGCAATTTTGTTCTATGCTTTTCATACGTTCTTGCTAATGTAAATTCTTAGCGCATAGGAATGAGTATGCAAGATACTAATGTGATTGAGTTTGTAGATTATTGGCATGTCCAAGAGTTGGGAGGTTTAGAGCTCTTAAAAGCATCCTATCAACAAACACATTTTTCAAAACATACACATGAGGGCTATTGTATTGGTTTGATTGATGAAGGTGCGCAATCATTCTTACGTACGGGCTCTCAACATATTGCACCCAAAGGTGACATTATTTTAGTCAATGCTGATGAGGTGCATACGGGATCATCGGCTGTTGAAACGGGTTGGTGTTATCGAGCTATTTATCCAACACCTGAAATGATCAAAGAGATGAGCTACGATTTTTTTAATGAGCGTAGTATGGCACCTTGGTTTCCTGAAGCCGTCATACATGATCAGGGGCTAGCTGAACAATTAAATTTACTCTTTGACTTGTTAATACAACCTAAAAATGTGTTGTTTAAACAAAGTTTATATGTGTCAACTGTGGCCTATTTGTGCAGTAAGTATGCTAAACAAAAACAACAACTTAAAATATGCACCGAGGTGCAGGATAAAATAAAAATTATTCAAGATCTTTTAGTCGCTGAGCCAGAAAAAGAGCACCAGCTTGCGGATTTAGCGCAAATGGTGGGCTTAAGCCAGTGGTATTTGTTACGACAGTTTAAAAAGCATACAGGATTGCCACCACATGCATGGCTCATCCAGTGCCGTTTACGTAAATCATTAAAATTATTAAAACAGGGTCAAGAGATTGCCATTACAGCGCAATTGTGCGGATTTTCAGATCAAAGCCATTTTAATCGACATTTTAAAAAATCCTTAGGCTGTACACCTGCTCAATATACATTGCATCATAAATAAGATGATCTTGTGTTAAGACAATTGAAGCTTATTCAACGTGTGATTCCACTATTTGAATAAATACATGAGCAATTTTGTACAAGTATCACACGTGCTGAAGTTGCATATTGGCAAGGTCAAAATGTTGAATTGAGTCGTTGGCGATGAATAGGTCAGATTGTAAGGATAATAAACACCCATCTTTAGGTTTTTTGCATGGCATGAAAGATATATTGCCATTATCAATTGCTGTTATTCCTTGGGCTGTGCTGGCAGGTTCTGTTGCTGTGCATGCTGGATTAACATTTATGCAAGCCTTAGGAATGTCAGCATGGTATTTGCTGGCGCTGCGCAACTGGTCAGTTTAAGTATGCTGACTGCAGGCGCATCAATTTTTAGTATTGTGTTAACTATTTTTTTCTCACCAGTCAGCATTTTGTATATGCATTACAACTTCAAAAAGACATCGGTCATAGGCCACTTATTCAACGCATCACGATTGGCTTTTTACTGACAGATGAGCTATACGCGACAGCAATGTTAAAACATCACCGTCCATATTGGTATTTACTTGGGGCTGGCTTGAGCTTTTATGTCTGTTGGGTGGGTTTTAGCCTTGTAGGAATACGTTTGGTTACTCGGATTCCCAATTTAAATAGCTTTCATTTGGAATTTTCTATTGTGGCCATTTTTATTGTGATGGCGATTCTTCTCATTAAAAATAAAATTGCGATCGTTGGGATATGTGTTTCTGCTGTTATGGCCATTGTTTTAACGTGGATGCAATTGGATGTGGCGATTTTACTTGCTGGGTTGAGCGGTATGTGTGTTTCAGCATGTCTCGATACATTGCAGGAGGCTTAAACATGAGTTGGGTATTATTAATCAGTCTTGTAATGGTGACATTTTTTAATCGTTATCTTTTTTTGGAGCCGAAAACAGGTGTTGTTGTGCCTAAATTTATGATGTGTATGCTGAAATATGCTGCCCCCTGTTTAATGATTTCAATTGCAACACCTATCGTGTTTTTTGATCATGCTACATGGAAAGGCATGGGGCATAATGAATATATTTATGGTGCTATTTTTTGCATTTTAATAACAGCAATCACCCAAAAAATGCTCCTCAGTATTGTGGCAAGTTTATTGTTTTTTTATGGATTGCTGTATTTATTTTAACTTTGCTTAAACCCTTCGAATTGCATATTGAAATAGACTAAAAAAGCTGAAAAATACATTTTAAAAAGTAATTTTCAGCATAATAAAAAAATATATGTGCTAAATGCTCTTCATTTGCGTTTTATGGCGTGTTTTCCATTTTGCGCTAACTTTACCAAGGTATGTATCTAGGCACCAAATAGGGCCAATCAGGAGAAATTGAAGATCTTTAAAGAAAGAAGGTTTTTTCCCTTCAACTTTATGTCCATAAAATTGGCCAATCCATGCCAAAACAAACAGCGAAATATATAAACCAAAGCCCTTCGGTAAGAGAAAAATAAGCCATGCCATGACCAAGGTGAGGGCAGCCATTGCAATGGCTAATACGACATCTAAACGCGCATAAAAAATGAGGGCTAAAATAAACACTAATGCCGCCAACAACACACTAAAATTAGCCAAGATGCCGATGATGGAAAAGTAGATGGTTGGCACGCAGACCCAATGCATTAATTTATTAGTGGGATCTTGGTGGCTTTCGCTATATTCATCAAACCATTCCTGAATAGTTTTCATTGCGATGTCCTTCGCGTAGTTTAATCGGGTATAGCTAAAAATATAATTCAGTTTGATGTGTTGGTCAAAACGAAGCTAAAAAATGTTGGATCAAGATAGGGCGGAGCTGATATACGTGAAGCCCATTTATAAACACAAGATATAAAAAAAACCGCATAAGCGGTTTTTTTGTTAAATGTATGCAAATTCATAGGGAGCCTTATGAAGATGGACCATCTACACGTTCAATATTGACTCTTGCTGTACCACTGTTGGTAATGCCGAGTTGTTTTGCAGCACCATAAGACAAGTCTAAGATTCGGTTGCCGTGGAATGGACCGCGATCTGTTACTTTTACAACAATACTTTTGCCATTGTTTTTATTCGTTACACGAATAAAGCAGTTGAGTGGCAAGCTACGATGTGCTGCTGTCAATGCATTCATATCGAATGTATCACCACTGGCAGTTTTACGACCGTGGAATTGACGACCATACCATGACGCTGTACCTGTTTGGCTAAAGCGACGTACGGTGTTTGATGCAACATCGTTCAGTTTTTCAATCACTGAAGGCTCGTCTTCAGGAATCTCAATTTTAGCAGCGATTGTTTCGCGACGAATTTTATCGCCAGAACGCTCAGTGATTGAAAGGCTGCTTAGGTTTTTAAAATTTGAATTAAAGCTCTGTGCTTCTTTGTTGAGGGCACGAGCGGCTAGACGTGAATGATCATTATCATTATTGAATGATGATGATTGAACCATCTCAGCTTGCGATTGACTCAGGGCAACTGTGGTAGCGACCGCTAAGATATATTTAATAATCGACGACTGCATTGTTTATCTCCCAAGGACATTTAGCATGAATCATTCAAGTGATTGATATTCATACCAACATGTCTGATATTTCACTTTTGCAACTACATTTAACGAAATGGATAATATTCATCCTCCGATTCCGCTGTCTAGTGTTTAATTAAAATAATTTAAAATTGTACGAAAAAATAACATTTGCTGTATAAAAAATAATCAATATTGTAACAATATATGTAAAAAGTGCGAAATGTGATCAAATTGTCTAAAAAAATGTTGACATTTTTTGTCAGTTTTAAATTACAAGCCTTATTGGCTTGTAATTTCGTTACCTAGGAGCCATAAAGCAGTGGCATACATACGACTTTTGTTATAGGTGGTAATGACTTGAAAATTGGGGTAGGTAATGTAATAAATTGGCCCATAACTGTCTTGCAATTGAATGACATTCACAAGATCTAAGTCATCTATTTTTACGATAGGATTCAATGGGCTAATGCCTTGAGCCTTTAACACACCGTAGGGTACGGGCTGTGTTAAATCTTTAGAAATAACGCTATCTGGATTATTGCCAGCATAACGGGCTGCAAATGCAATCGGTTGGTCACGTTGCCAGCCATGTTGTGCTAAATAATTTGCAATCGAGCCGATGGCATCTACAGCGGAATTTCTAAGGTCAACATGACCATTGCCGTCGTAGTCGACACCGAGTTTGGCTACATTGCTCGGCATAAACTGTGGGTAACCCACTGCGCCAGCGTATGAGCCAACTACCGAGTTGGTTGGAATCCCATCGCGGTATGACCAAGCGATTAAAGCTGCTAGCTCATCTTGGAAATAAGTAGCACGACGTTCATAGCCAAAACCTAGGGTTGCGAGCGCATCACGGGTCACGAATGAACCCTTATTTGAGCCAAAACCTGTTTCTACACCTAAAATGCCTAAAATAACCGATTGCGGTACACCAAATTGCTGTTCAGCACGATTGAGTGTGTCGGAATATTGTTGTTTAAAGCGGACACCACGCTGAATCGTGCTGTTGGCTAAAAAGTTGGTTTTATAGTCATACCATGGTTTGCTTTCACCAGGTCTGTTCATAATACTAATAATGTTGGGTATATTTTTCGCACCATTCATCGCCCAATCAACCTGTTCGGCTGTTAAACCATAGGTTTGCATGGTTTTTTGTTTAAAGCTGGGGTAAGCAGGGTTGGATTGAAAGTCGTTGGCTTGGCAAAAGCTGGTCAGCGATAACGCGCCAGTAATTAATAAAATGCTTTTCAGTTTGTTATAAAAGTGTGTATGCATAAAAACTCAATTCCACGAATATTATTTGTGGGTGTAAATCGACATGACGATGCCAAAAGATGCCATCAAAGTAATGATTGCAGTTCCGCCATAACTCATAAACGGCAGAGGAATACCCGTTACAGGTAATATACCGCTAACCATTCCTGCATTTACAAAAATGTATACAAAAAAGGACAAACCTAAGCCACCTGCGAGCAATTTTCCATAATGATGAAAGGATTGCATGCTAATTTGCAGTGTTCGTAAAATAATGGACAAATAAAGTGAAAATAAAATAATGATGCCCATCAGTCCAAATTCTTCAGAAAAAGCAGCAATAATAAAATCTGTATGCCCTTCAGGTAAAAAATGAAGGTGAGACTGCGTGCCATTTAAGTAACCTTTTCCAAAGAATCCACCAGATCCAATGGCTATTTGGGATTGAATAATGTTCCAGCCTGCACCTAGAGCATCTGCTTCAGGATTAAATAACGTCAGGACTCTAGTTTTTTGGTAGTCATGTAGTAAAAATTCCCAAAGCATAGGGACAATAATAGAAATGAGCGCCGTTGCACTACCAATTAATTTCCACGACAAGCCACTTAAAAATAAAATAAAAATCCCGCTTGCTAAGACCAATGCGGAGGTTCCGAGGTCAGGTTGTTTCGCAATCAGTAAAAATGGAACGAAAGTCAGCAATAATGCTTTAAAAATTTTACTCATAGCAGGTGGGATGGATGCTCTGGATAAAATCTATGCGGCAGCCATTGGCATAGCAATTTTCATAAACTCACTGGGTTGCACACTGCCGAATCCAGGGATACCAATCCAACGCTTAGCGCCAAGGCGGACTTCACCAAATGCAAATACTGCAAATAGGCACAACAAACCAAAAACATAAAAAAATGGTGATAATGCTTGGTAAATTTTAGGTGGGATTTGTGCTAGAAAAAACATGACGGCAAATCCAATGCCGAAACTCATGGCTTGTTTTAAAACCATAGACGTATTTTGACCTGAAGCACTATATAAGGTCATTAAGCCGAGACAAGCAGTCAGCAGTATAAAAAGGCATAGCCACGGATCTAGATGAATACGTGTGAAAAATCGATGCTCATTTTTGATGCTGAGCCCATCGCGTGGAGAATGGCGTAAAAATTTTAGCTGAATATCTGATTGTAAAGGCATAATCGTTATCATCCGCCCACATGAAGTTGGGCGCGATGCTATCACGTGATCTGTTCTTCATCCGTGATAGTATGGTTATTCATACAAAAAAACCTAGCTAGGCTAGGTTTTTTGTGAAAGACAATATTTAGTTCATATTGAACATATCGTCATGTGCTTCAGCAAGTGCTATAAGTTCATCTTTGGTCAAATTTGGGAAGATTTTATCAATTGCAATATGGATGGCTTTAATCACAGCAGATGAGCCGATATCCGCTGCTTTGCGTTTGATCATGCCCAAATCTAAAGTTTTATTAAAATCATTCATAAAATGACGTACGGCTGCTTCTGCAAATTGTTTATACAATTCTGCAAGTGCAGCTTTATTTACATCTGCGCCACTTTTGATTTCAGCAAAGCTATTTTTAAGGTTGGTTACCAAGCTTGTATCCAGGCTAAAGCCGACACGATGTGCACCAGCTGCATCTTTAAATAAGCTCCGTTCAGAAAATTCAATCGATTGTTTAACTACATCATTCGAAGCTTTGCTTAAAAGTTGTTTCAGTAATACTGCAACTGTGGACTTTACGTAACCCGCTAATTTCTCGGCGGTATCACGTTTGTCGCTGGCTGGGAATAGATGTACTGGAGCTAATATTGTCGCTCCAATAATTTCTTCGTTAATCAGCAGAGCAGTTTTATCACGTAGTGGATAAAGTGTTTCGCTTGAATTTTTCTTTGCATGACCTTCTTGAATACTGCTGAGAAGTTCCTCTGAAGGAATAAAACCAAAAAATGGCATCTTATTAAACCTCAATGTTCTTTATTTTATTGACGCGCCAATCGAATTGGGCGAGGCATCCATGTTGGGTCCGATACACGGCAAGGATTAATGTCTAAACCACCGCGACGTGTATAAGTGGCATAAACCATCAGTTGTTCTGGTTTCAGGTTCTGCCATATATCAGCATACATTTGTTCTACACATTGCTCGTGAAAACCATTGTGCTGACGGTAAGAGATAATATAGGCCAAGATACTTTTGTAACAAGGCTTTTTACCCTTATAACGTATAAATACAGTGCCCCAGTCCGGTTGTCCAGTGACTGGACAGTTACTTCTTAATAAATGTGAATAAAGTTGGACTTCAACGTGCTCATCACTTGCATCAAATTGTAATAAAGAGGCATCAGGATGTTCTTCTAAGCGCTCCGGTTGAAGCGTATCAATACAAATACCTTCAGGTTGTGCAATGGCTAAATCATTAGCAGCAAATAGATCAATCGTCACAGGTGCTTGAGCGGCTTGTGATAAATCTTTCTCTACGGTTGCAATAAAGGCATCTTTAGAGTCGAACTTGGTAAAGTTCATACTATTAAAGTAGAGCTTTAATGATTTAGATTCGATGAGATTGGTTGATGATGCAGGTAAAGTGAGTCGGCCAATTGCAACTTGTGGAATGCCCATTGCATTGAGCCATGAAATTTCAAAAACATGCCACCAGTCTTTACCTTGTTGAATGCCTTCAACATGTGCATAAGTCTCACGTGCAGGTGCACGAGCGATCGGGAATAGAATATCGGGCTGATATTCAGTTGGGTAATTGGTGTCTTTACCTAAAAGTGATTGTTCTACAGTCATTATTCACGCATTCCTGAACCGCGGGAGAGGAGTTGATAAGCTACGGTATACAACACAGCACAGCAGGCTGTAATAACAGTCAATGAAATAGCAACATTGACATCGCTATGGCCCAAAATACCATAACGAAAAGCGTTGACCATGTATACCACAGGGTTAATTAAAGAAAGATTTTGCCAAAAAGGGCTTAATGCTGAAATTGCATAAAATACGCCACCTAAATAAGTCAGTGGTGTGAGTACAAAAGTTGGGATAATGGATATGTCATCAAATGATTTTGCGTAGACAGCATTGATAAACCCGCCCAATGAGAAAAGTAGGGAAGTGACTAATACTGTATATATAGTTACAAACCAATTGGTAATATATAAGTCGGTAAAAAATAGGCTCATTGCAGTAACAATAATACCGACCAATACACCACGGCAAACACCACCAATCACATAGCCACATAAAATCATATGCAACGGTACTGGGCTCGTAATCAGCTCTTCAATGCTTTTTTGAAATTTAGCACTGAAAAAACTGGATGATACATTGGCGTAGCTGTTCGTAATCACTGCCATCATAATTAGGCCAGGCACAATAAATTGCATATAGGTAAAGCCACCCATCGTACCGATACGTGAACCGACTAAATTGCCGAAAATCACAAAATACAGACTCATGGTAATTGCAGGTGGAAGTAGTGTTTGTGGCCAAATCCGTATGAAACGGCGGATTTCTTTATAAACGAGGGTATAAAGTGCGACTTGGAGCTGGGAGAAATTCATTGTGCTGCGCCCTCAAGATTTTTTTCAACCATTTTTACAAAGAGTTCTTCTAAGCGGTTTGATTTATTGCGCATACTACGAACTTGAATATTCTGTGCTTGCATCAGCTGGAATAAATCATTCAAATTGTGAGATTTATCCATGGTCACTTCAAGTGTCATAGGGTCGACCAAATTAAAACGCACACCAATAATATCGATCAGAAGTGGCTGAATAGGCTCAGCTAAATCAAAAATAAAGGTTTCTTCATTTAACTGGCTTAAGAAGCCTTTCATGCTGGTATCTTCTTTAATCACACCGCGGTCAATAATTGCAATGCGACGGCACAGTACTTCAGCTTCTTCTAAATAATGTGTGGTGAGAATGATGGAAGTGCCTTTTTCATTTATTTCTGTCAGGAAGTCCCACATTGAACGGCGCAATTCAATATCGACACCTGCTGTTGGTTCATCAAGAATTAACAGTTTTGGTTCATGCATCATGGCGCGGGCAATCATTAGGCGGCGTTTCATACCGCCAGAAAGCATACGTGCTTGAGTGCTACGTTTTTCCCAGAGACCAAGCTTTTCTAAATATTCTTCTGCACGTTTTTCTGCAATTTTTTTAGGAATGCCATAATAACCAGCTTGAGTGACTAAAATGTCGAAGGTTTTTTCAAACTGCCCAAAGTTAAATTCTTGAGGAACGACACCTAGCTGTTGTTTTGCATGTGAAGGATGGGTATCCAAGTTATGGCCAAAAATCTCAACTGTTCCAGAAGTTTTTTTGGTCAAAGAACTGATGATGCTAATCGTGGTTGATTTGCCTGCACCGTTTGGGCCAAGTAGGGCATAAAACTCACCTTCGGGCACCGTCAAATTAATGCCTTTTAAAGCTTGAAACCCATTTTTATAGGTTTTTGACAGTTCCCTGAGTGTCAGTGCATCAGTCATGTGGTTCTCACTTGGTGAATAATGTGGTTATTGTGAGCGATCTAGGCAAATAAACCAAGTAAATGGGATGGAATTCTGAGTTGCAAATATAGAACTTTGTACAAAGCGTAGACACTAATATGCAAGACTTATATATAGTTGCTTTACCTGAGAGAATTTTTTGATATGATGTGCACGCGCGCTCATAGCTCAACTGGATAGAGTACAGGTCTCCGAAGCCTGTGGCGTGGGTTCGAGTCCCGCTGAGCGCACCATTTCTTTGTTTTACCTCATCCGATCAAATACGAAAATCATTAAAAATAAACAACTTATGTATTTCTGTTATCCGATATTGTCCGAGCATGTTTTAGGTTATTTAAGTTTTTTGCGGTAATTTTTGCGGTAATTTCAAAATTATTGCAAAGGCTTACCGTAAAAATGCCAAAAATAATTGTAAATCTGACAGATACACAGATTCGTTCAGCAGTAAATTCGCATAAAAAGTTATCAACCAAGGTTCAAATTAAACTAGCCGATGGTAAAGGACTATTTTTTATCATTGATAAAAATGGTAACACCTATTGGAGGTGGGACTATGCTCGCCCAATTACTAAAAAACGTAATAGCATTTCTTTTGGGACATACCCAGAGGTATCGTTGCTAAATGCAAGAGCAAAAAGAACTGAATGTCGAGAATTACTCGCCCAAAATATAGATCCAGCGGTTGTGAAGAAAAATGAAGAAGAAGCTAAATCAGGCAAAAATACTTTCGCTTTAATCGCGGATGAATATAGAAAGACAGAGGAGTTAGAACTTAGTACTCAGCGAAGGAATCAATTTGTTTGGGGTAAGTTGTATACTGCAATTGGGGATTATCCAATAGACAGTATTACACCATCGCAAATTTTAGAAGTTTGTCGTATTTACGAAAGGCAGGGTAAGACAGATTCAGCAAAGCGCATGAGAAGCAAAGCATCCCAAGTCTTTCGTTATGCGATTGCTTTAGGGTTATGTCAATTTAATGTGGCAGACCAAATTAGTGGGATCTTAAAAGTTGGTAAAACCAAGCATAGATCTGCGATCACAGATGAGCAGAAGCTAGGACAGTTATTGAGTAATATTAATAATAGTGTTGGCCGTGGTGACATTGCGATAGATTATGCTGTAAAAATTTTACCCCATGTTTTTGTACGCCCAGGAGAATTGAGAGGAGCCAAGTGGGCAGACATTGATTTTGAAAATCGGGTTTGGAAATACACTCCTCCTAAAACGAAGAATCAGACCGCATTACAGCATATTGTTCCTCTGTCAGATCAGGTTATCACCTTGTTTAAAGAATTACACCAAATAACAGGTTATACGGAGTATTGCTTTGTATCGATGCGGGATCAGTCCAAAACGATTAGCGAATCGACGATTAACAAACGATTGAAACAATATGGTTTTGAAAATGGTGAGACGACAGGTCATGGCTTTAGAGCGACTGCGAGAACACTCTTGGATGAGGTTCTAAAATTTCCAATTGAGCGGATTGAACAGCAATTGGCTCATCAGGTTCGTGATATGCATGGAAGAGCATACAACCGTACAAAATATTTAGAAGAACGTACGGTGATGATGCAATCATGGTCTGACTATTTAGATCGGTTGATGCATAAGACTATGGATTGATTAGTAAGCTTGCACCTGTGCGACAAAAACAACATTCATGCTGCTTATAACCGAGCACAGTATTGGGATGAACGAGTAATGATTATGGAGTGGTATGGGGGGAAGGTGCAGGAATGGATGAAGTAAGTCACTCAGTATATGTAAAAAAAACAGAGGTGGTCCCACTTGTTTGAACAACTAAAAGCGTATTTATAAGTGATATTCCGCTCTAGTTAAGCCACCTTGTTTTGTTGGGGTAGCTGATCATAGTAAAACTCATTTGGTGTCATTTTGTCTAGACTCGAATGAGGTCGTTTCAAATTATAAAACTCAAAATATGCACTTAATTGCTTTTTCGCATCTGTGACACTGCTATAAGCTTTGAGATACACCTCTTCATATTTAACGCTCCGCCATAATCGTTCAACCATCACATTATCTACCCATCGACCTTTACCATCCATACTGATTTGAATGCCATTTGATTTCAATACATCAATAAATGCATCACTGGTAAACTGGCTGCCTTGGTCTGTATTAAATATTTCAGGTCGACCATATTTTTCAATCGCTTCATTTAAAGCCGAAATACAAAAATCCACCTCCATACTAATCGATACTCTATGCGCAAGTACCTTGCGGCTATGCCAATCAATCACAGCACATAAATAAACAAAGCCTTTTGCCATAGGGATATACGTTATATCCGTAGACCACACTTGATTACTGCGCTGAATAGCCAATCCTTTGAGCAGATATGGATATTTACGGTGAGCTTGATTAGCCTGGCTTAAATTTGGTTTGCAATATAACGCCTGAATACCCATTTTCTTCATTAAAGTACGTGTATGACGTCGTCCTATATGATGTCCTTGACGATTCAACAAATCACGCATCATACGACTGCCTGCAAAAGGATATTGCATATGTAATTCATCAATACATCGCATCAGCTTCAGATCTGATGCACTCACAGGTTTTGGGCGATAGTAATAACAACCACGGGAGACTTTCAGCAGCTTAGCTTGCTTAGATACTGAAATCTGAAGTGAGTCGTCGATTAACTTTTGTGGTTGAAGCGGCCCAGTTTCTTCAACACACCTTCTAAAAAATCAATTTCTAATGCCTGCTCACCGATTTTTGCATGTAGTTTTTTTAGATCGATGGGTGGTTCTGTTGGAGCTTTTGATTGATCGAAAGCTTGCGAGGAAGCTGAGATCAATTGATTTTTCCAGTCAATAATTTGGTTTTGATGAACATCAAACTCAGCACTCAATTCAGCAAGTGTTTTTTCTGCTTTAATCGCAGCAAGTGCTACCTTAGCTTTAAAATCATTTGAATGATTTCTTCTTGGTCTACGTGCCATAAAATACTCCATATATTGATGTTTATAACATCATTTGAGGAGCAGAATATCACTTATAGGAGTTGTTCAAATTTACGGATCCATCTCTAAACCACGCCTGATGGCGTGGTTTTTTATACCTAACATTTCTGTATTGCTTAATTATTAGTATATTAATAAATATATTTATTGCTTATTTGCTATGTGTGAAAAATGATTTAATTTACTTAAAATATATGTGATAAACCTGTTTTAAAGTGTTTTTATAATTTATATTATCAACAACTTAGATTGTTGAAATGGTTATATTTATAGTATGAAGCTTTCAAATTACAATAAATTATTAGGTTACATGTATTCTAAATCTATGAAGGATACGTTCTTCTCTCAAGAACCCAAGGCAGGTTGTGCATATAAAGAAACAATCAATTTATTGGTAAATATTTTGCAGTGGTGTGAACAGATCGAAACGGAGTTTCGGCACTTACATTGCGGTGAGCAAACGAATCAAGTAGGCCGATATAGAAGTCAGCAGCTTCTGTTGGGTATAGGAAAAGCGCTAGATCAACTTTATGTAATGCCTAACTTTGATCAGCTACAAATGGGTCTAAAAAATAAAAGACTAACTGAATTTGGTCGAATCTTTGATAGTTTTGTCCATAGGACTGCTAAATCAACAAATCTAAAACAGCAGCAACATTTCCTGAGGCAAGAACAATTCAGACAATTTTATGCAGGGAGTTGGCAGAATGATTTCTTGAAAATATGGTATGAACATTACATTGATAATTTAAGACGATATGGCATACCAGCTGAAAAATTCTCAGAGACGAAAAGTTTAATACTAAGTGATTTAGACGAGCTGTTTAAGATAGGAAAAAAATTACATGTTTTAAGTACTGTAATTCGAATTGGCTTTGTTGCACAAAGATTTGAAATGCAAAGCGCCCCTAATTGATCCAAATTTAAGGCGTAACTTGGGTAAGTGGGCGACCTAATTCCGTAAATCTGTTAAGGACTGCTACACGTGCATGGATCTCATTCACCTGACTAGGAAAGCTTCTTGCCATTAATTTATCGCCTAATAATTTGATGCAATGCATCTTGGTTTCCACCAAACTGCGGCGATGATAGCCTGACCATTTTTTCCATAATGTCCTGCCTAAATGTTTAACTGTTCGAAGTAATTCATTTCGCTCTAGCGAGCTACTCTTTGTATCTTTCCATGGTTTCGCATTTTTTCTAGGTGGAATCACCGCATGCGCTTGCCGATCTGCAATGACCTGACGGCATTGCTTGGTGTCATAAGCTCCATCGGTATAAACAGAGTCAATCTGCTCATCTTGTGGAATCTGATTAAGTAAATCACCAAGCACCTGTGAATCACTGACATTATTGGTTGTGAGCTGAATAGCGCGTATTTGTAGGGTTTTGGCATCTATACCAATATGTAGTTTACGCCATTGGCGACGATATTCAGCTCCATGTTTCTTGCGTTTCCATTCGCCCTCACCTAGAAACTTCATGCCTGTAGAGTCTACGAGTAGATGCAGCCCATCGCTACTTTTTTGGTAGCTGATTGCAATATCAATATGCTTTTGTCTTCTACAAAGCGTACTGTAATCTGGTGCGGTCCAATTTAATCCGCAAAGTTTAATCAGACTTTGCACAAAGCCAGTGACCATACGTAAAGACAAACGGAATAGAGATTTAATCATTAAGCAGCATTGGATAGCTGCGTCGGAGTAGGTTTGATTTCGCCCTTGTTTGCCTTTTGATGGAGCATACCATTGCGTAGCAGGATCAAACCAAATGGCAATATTTCCGCGACTCATGAGTGCTCGGTTATATGCGGGCCAATTGGTTGTGCGGTAGATTTTGTGTGTAGGCTTCTTCATTTGAAAATTATATCGCTGAAAAAGCCTTTACAGATAGGTTTGTGCAACAAAGCCCTTGTGAACAAAAATTTAAACGAATTGGCTTTAGAAAAAAATATCGAACGTGCATTGGTCGGTATCTGTAAAGAAGACCTTGCTCAAGGCATCGCTCAAGCCCATACGGGTTTGGGCTATGTCATCGGGCAAGTGTCTGACTTTAATTCTGAGTATGCTTTAGACGAAAAACTGTTTTTTCAATTTTTAGAAAGCACTCAAAAAGACAGCTTAGATGCCTACAAAGCCTATAACAAAAACGACTGGAAGCAAAAAATTCTAGGGCGTTTTGACAAGCTTATTAAAAAACATGGCATTGCCTATATGCTGAAAAAAGGCATGGCGCTGGATGAACAACATTTTCATTTTATGTACCCATGCCCATTGGCAAGCAGTAGCCAATCAGTCAAACAAAACTTTGCGTCTAATATCTTTAGCGTGACAAGACAAGTTCAGTATTCACTCAAAAACCGTCGTGAAGAAATTGATATGGTCATCTTCCTCAATGGCTTGCCATTGGTGACGATGGAACTTAAAAACGCATGGACAAATCAAACAGCTCGTTATCACGGTCAAAAACAATATCGTGAAGATCGTGATCCAACACAGCCATTACTGACACCTGCACGTTGCTTGGTACATTTTGCTGTCGATACCGATGAAGTCTATATGACCACCAAATTAGAAGGTAAAAAGACTTACTTCTTACCATTTAACAAAGGTACAGCATCAGGTGGGCAAGGTAATCCTGTTAATCCAAATGGTTATAAGACCGCATACCTGTGGGAAGAAATCTTTGTCAAAGAAAGCTTGGTGAATGTTGTTCAGCACTTTGTCCGTTTAGACGGTAAAGATTCAGATCAACTGAGCAAACGCACATTATTTTTCCCACGTTATCATCAGCTTGATGTGGTACGTAAAATCATTCGTGATGTGTCACAACATGGTGTGGGTAAACCGTATCTGATCCAGCACTCTGCAGGTTCGGGTAAATCGAACTCGATTACTTGGGCAGCTTTTCAGCTCATTGAAGCCTATCCAAACAATGCATTGGCAGCAGGTAATCGAGCATTACATCAGCCGTTGTTTGACTCTGTGATTGTTGTGACAGACCGTAAAATTTTAGATAAACAACTTCGGGACAATATTAAAGACTTCTCAGAAATTAAAAATATTATTGCGCCTGCACACAATAGTTCCGAGCTAAAAAGCGCTTTAGAAACAGGTAAGAAAATTATTATCACCACTATCCAAAAGTTTCGCATCATTTGGGATAGCGTGACTGACCTAAGTGATAAAAATTTTGCCATTATTATTGATGAAGCACATAGCTCACAGTCAGGTGAAGCGCATAACAGCATGAATCGAGCAATGGGCAATGAAGCCTTAAAAAATGCTGATGATGTTCAGGACATGCTTGTGGCAATGATGACCACACGTAAAAAGCGTGAAAATGTATCGTACTTTGCTTTTACTGCAACGCCTAAAAACACCACTTTAGAAAAGTTTGGTCAACTAGATGTTGCGACAGGCAAATATGTACCATTTCATCTATACAGTATGAAACAAGCCATTGAAGAAGGCTTTATTTTAGATGTGTTGGCAAACTATACGACATATAAGAGCTTTTATGAGATTCAAAAGTCGATTGAAGACAATCCAATGTTTGAATCGAAAAAAGCACAACGTATTTTAAGAGCTTATGTAGAAGCATCACAACAATCGATTGATGCTAAATCCAGCATTATGCTTGAGCACTTTATTGACAATGTGGTCAATAAGAAAAAGCTCAAAGGTGTAGCAAAGGGCATGGTGGTGACACAAAGCATAGAAGCTGCGATCCGCTATTACTTGTCACTTAAAAAATTGCTAGATCAAAAAGGTAATCCATTTAACATCATGATTGCGTTCTCAGGTGAGAAAGAAGTTGATGGTACAACCTATACTGAAGAATCACTGAATGGCTTTAATGACGCTAAAACCAAAGAAAAGTTTGATTTAGATGAAAACCGAATTTTGGTGGTGGCAAACAAATATTTGACAGGTTTCGATCAGCCGAAACTGACCACGATGTATGTTGATAAAAAGCTCACAGGCGTACTATGCGTGCAGGCATTGTCACGTTTAAACCGTGCTGCGCCTAAATACAACAAACGCACGGAAGACTTGTTTATCTTAGATTTCTACAATGATGTTGATGATATTAAAAAAGCCTTTGATGATTTTTATACCTCGACTTCATTGTCCAATGCGACTGATGTCAATGTACTAAATGATATTAAAACTGCACTAGATGACACAGGCATTTATGAATTACATGAAGTGGTGAAGTTTAATGAACTGTTCTTTAGTAATGCGTCGGGCAGCGATTTAAGCCCAATTATTGATACAGTGGCAGCACGCTTCGATGAAGAGAGAAAAGGCTCATGGGAACATGAACAACGAGTTGATTTTAAAGTCAAGGCAAAACAATTCGTTAAAATTTATGCTCAAGTGTCTTCAATTATGCAGTTTAATAACAAGGAATGGGAACAGCTTTATTGGTTCTTAAAATTTCTTATTCCAAAACTGAATGTTCAAGATGGACGCTTAAATGGTATTGATGACCTGTTGGAATCAGTCGATTTAAGTACTTATGCCTTGAAGCGTGAGCATATCAACAAGACCATTACGCTTGATGCCGAAGAAACGGTTTTAGATCCACAAAATCCAAACCCTCGTAATCCAAGCGAAGAAAATGATGATGAAACTTTAGATTCGATCGTTGCCAAGTTTAATGAAAAGTGGTTTCAGGATTGGAGTGCGACACCACAAGATCAACGAGTGATTATCATTGATTTGGTGAAACGTATTCAGCAGCATCAAAACTTTATGAAAAAGTATAAGCAGACACAAGATCCGCAGAATAAAGCATTGGTATTTAAAAAGATGCTTGATGAAATTATGGTGGTACAGCGTAAAAATATGGTGGACTTGTATAACCTCTACCGTAAGGATTCTGCATTCCAAGATACGTTTAGTCAGACCTTGGAAAATTTGATAGAGATGGAAGAAGTGTAAAGTATTGTATAAAGATCACCTATACATAGGTGATCTTTAAAATTTTAAAGGAAAAGTCTAGTGAGGGATTCAATTTTTGGCTTATTGGAAGTATCTCCAAATCTTCTAGGTCGTGAAATTGCAAAAAAAATAGGTAAAGATAGAAAAGAGGTAAATTCCTTCTTGAATAAAAATCAGGATATTTTTTATCAGAATAATGAATATCGTTGGAGTAATAAACAGCATAAAAATGAATTTGTTTTTGAGTTTCAAAAAGGTTGGCTTAGTGCAAATGCCTTTGAAAAAAAATTAGCAGAGCATCCAAATTTATTTATTCTTAATGGAAGAATTCGCTTTGTGTTCTCAGATACAAAACTGCTTTTAGATGCAATCATGAGATTATTGTGTTTGACCAATCAATTGTGTCATCAAGGCAGAAT
The DNA here is from genome assembly GCF_003024525.3 of Acinetobacter cumulans. GTDB lineage: Bacteria > Pseudomonadota > Gammaproteobacteria > Pseudomonadales > Moraxellaceae > Acinetobacter > Acinetobacter cumulans. The sequence goes on from NZ_CP035934.2 coordinate 1,216,700, forward strand.
AGTGTGTCTCGACTTCACACATTGTTTAGACGCTTTTGGGTATCTAGATCGATTAGGATTTTTAAAGCACCTACATTCATCCGTCCAGCTTATACCTGAAAAACCAGAAAAATCGTTATTAGATATTTATAAAAAAGGTTCTGATAGTCTTATTGAGGTGTTCCCAATTTGTCCTGAAGATATCGATAACGAAGATGTACTACGGATATCAGAGGTATTAAAGAATTCGTTTAATCAGCATGAGAAACGAATACTGTTACCTAAATTACAAATGTTTGTAGGAAGCTTAATTGACAATGTTAGACAACATGGTTATTCAGAACTAATAGGATACTCTGCTTTACAGATCTATAATATTAAAAGTAAAAACCAAAAAAAAATTATATTGGTCATTGCTGACAATGGTGAAGGTTTAATTACGACATTAAGAAAAGCACTAGGGTATGAGCGTTATCATGTATTAGCAAAACAATTTGGTAATGAATCGGTTGAGAACAATAAAAAGCTATTAGCACATGTTCTGAATAATGGTGGGATTACCCAGAAAGAAGATCAAAATCGAGGAGGATTAGGCTTAAATGAAGCACATTCAGCAATTTCTAAGATTTCTAAATATGAAACAGTAGCCCAATTGGATATAAAGAAAATAGATGTGAATGTTTCAATACGTTTAGATGATGGGTTATACGATTTTCTTTACGAGCATAACCAATTGAAAAGTTGTGACTTAGCTTATAAAGAAGAGTATACAAAAATTGGTGGAACGCAATTTATTTTATCAATAGTCTTGACAATATAGCTTCTTCTGATTAAAAGAACGGCATGAATGAGAAAATGCAAAAAATGAAATTAATTGATTACTGCTCAGGAAATTCGATGCCTTTTGGAAATAAAAAGGGTAGAGAGGTTTTTCCACAATTGAAAGCAATTATAGACTCGAATCCAAATCAGAATGTATTTGAAATATCTTTTGATGGAATTGAGTTTACAGACTCCTCGTTTGCAAGAGAAAGTATTTTGTTATTGGCTAAGATGTTTAGGGGCAATAAAGGTATTTTTTTATCTGATTTTGATCCGGACAATATTGATATGCTTGATAATTGGGATTATGCAGCTGAAAAAGTTGAACAACCAATTTTGGTGAAAATGGGAGGCGAGATCCGTTTGTTGGGAAATCAACTTTCTAGTTCCAATCAGGAAGTATTTGATTTAGTTATGAAAGCAAAAGCTATCACTACAAATAAAGTTGCGACACAACTTGGTTTATCTGTACCCAATGCTAGTACTAAATTGAAAAAATTAGTTGATGGAGGCTACATCCTTAGAGTTGAAGAAGTAGCAGAATCTGGTGGTATTGAATTTATTTACAAAAGTATTTGCTAAAATCTGCTTAATTGTATTTACTTAATCAGAATAATCAGGTTATTATAGAAATAAGGACAGCGAAGTCCTTTAACTTTAAAATCTGATTAATCAGATTTATTTAAGCAGAAAAAGGTGATGCTATGGCTACAAATCCTCCATCAGGTGATGGACATCGTAATGGAATGGTTCGAGACCGTTCTCAAACACAAACCCCAAGTGGTCATTGGGTTAAACGTGATACTGGGACTGGGCGTTTTATGGATGTTAAGACATCGGATAAAACACCTTTTAAAGGTGTTCGTAAAGAAAAATAGACAAGTAAATAATGATCAATGGCTTTTCGAAGTCATTGATCATCCTATTAAATTTTTGAATTAGAGGTTGTAATAATGGCGCGTAATCGTACTGTAAACTATGCTGTTGTAGATATTAAGTTACTTCGGGAAGGTACAACGGTTGAAACTTATGTTGAGCTTTTTGAAGAGCTTCGAAAGAACCCTAGACAGATTCCTTTGGAACGCAATAACTATTTAAAATTTCGTTTCATTAAACCATTGAATGAAGAAAACTTACTTAATGGTTTTAGTGGTGAAGTTTTTAAAAGTAATGGGCTTACAAGTGATTGGTATGACGAAGAAAAAAATGAAAGGAATCGTCATAAAAATGTAGAGGAAAATTATATTCCATCTAATTTAAAGGCAAACCCACGATTTTTTAAATTTATATTCTTTCCTTTACATCAAAAATTGGTTTGTGAAGTGAAAGACCCTGAAAATGAGATCCAAATCGGATTGCTTGAAAAATTTTTAAAGAAGCTAATTATAACGGATAAATTGCAGGACAAATTTGGACGAATCATAGTTAGTACAGTCCCTGAAGTAATTTCGGCAGAAAAGATCATCAATTCGAAAACTTTAAAACGAATTCAAATTTTTTTAGAAAAGCTAGAAATAGATGAGCAGTCCGATTCAGCTCACAAGGTTATTTCTTATATGGCTGATACGAATACAGAGTCTTATATTCAGACATATATCGCAGGTAAAAATGATTTTTTAAACCTAAGCGATGAGGTAAAAGAGCTCATAAAGTTTGCTGCAGAGCATGGCATTATTGAATATAAGATCGAAAATCAAGATGGGTTAATAGAAGATAAAAGTACTGCTGAATCTAACCCTTTAATTATTAGAGTTCAGTATGATCCAGATGAAACAGATCAACATTATTTGATCCAAGCTAAAGCATTGGAAATTGTAAGTAGCATTAATTAGTGGTCAAATTCGAAGTAGTGAATAGAGTGGGGTGCTATTTCATCCCACAGGTTTAACTAGCCATTTGGAGTAGTAATCATTGGATGTAATCTTAAAATATTTACCTCTTATCATTTTTATTTACCCAATTTTATCTTGGTTAGATAGCAGAAAACGCTTTACCCATAGTGCAAAATTTTATGCAGATAGGGCGGTATCTGTTAAAAAATATGAAGAAGAAATTAAGCGAGCTGATATCACTGATTATGAAAAGAGTGCCTTTGCACAGGCAATGGTTGCCACTGAAAAACTAGGCTTTAAGGAAGTGAATATTCTTAAGCTAAAATCCCCTAATAACTTTTTTTCAATGGTCAATAAAATAAAAAAAATTAGACATAAGATAGAAGTTAAAAAATTTGGGCAGGAAGATGTATTCATTTCAATCGATAGATCTAAGGCATTAAAATTTAAACCAATAATTTATTTCCTTTTATACGTATCATCAGTACCAATTTTTATATCAAATACTCTCTTAACTTTGTTGTTTAAATATTTAGGATGGAACTTGTTTTTTGTCGATGAAAATACATATATTTTTTCTCAATTTGCTATCTTAATAGTTGGAGTCTTAGTAGCAATTATTTCTGCTATGAAATTCATCAATCATGAAGTTTTAATGTCACTTATTAAAGAGGACGTTGTTACGGCAAAAGAAGAATTCGAAAGAGTTGATGATGCTGAAGAGCATTCACAAGATAATTTGATCGAGCTCGGGTAAATCTAGGTTAAAGAACATGGATGTTCTTTAATAGTTACAATAGTTTCAATTGCTAGTTAAACTTCCACCACCTCTGTTTTTGTAGTTTGTCCTAAAAATTTGAAATTTAAGAAAGAAAAATAATTTTTACGACTTATGACATGTCCTGTCAATTTTGTAGCTTATCTTTACTATATTCAATTGATTAGTCAACCTGATCAAAAGTTTAAATTTAAAAGGAAAATTAAAAGGACATTGCATGACAATAAGACCTGGACCTTTTACCAATAAGCATAAGAAGCTGGCTTTAAAGCGTATTATTAGAGCATTGATAGTTGGGAAAATAGAATGGATTGAATTAAAGAAGTTCTATTTAGCAATGTTGCATTTAGAACGTTATTTAGATGTACTAGCTCAAACCTGAGCTGACATTTACCGATATTTGATTAAAACTGTCAGGTTAAATTTGAGCTAAATTTTTTTCAGCCCAAATATATTTTCCATCAAGTAATATTTCAAATGGTATTCTGCCATTACAATCAGCTTTGGTTCATGACATGTCCGATATGGGCTATTGCACGAGCGAAAGATCTGTGACCAGAATACTTTGTGTGCATATCAATTAAACTATCGAAATAAGCCAACAATTCAGATTATAGAGTTATTGGCTTAAAGAGGATCGTGGTCAAGTAGGATTACCACCTAAGACTTATTCATTAGAAAATTATATTGCTGAATAAGTCTTAAGTAGATTCGTGTAAGAAAAATTTTAAAGATTACAACTTAAAAAGATCACTCGCTTACGATGATATTTCCCAACATCAAATATTCTTCATGCCTAGATGGTGCATGTACAGCTAATATTTTTTCACCATTTGATGAAAATTTTTGCCAGTTACCATCTTCCAGAATCATCTCTTTAAACTCACTCATATCTTTGGAAAGGTATAAAGTACTAGAAGATATAAAAATATTAAAATCCTGTAATTTTAATATTTTATCGATGGAGAAATCTATATCAAATTTAGTCCATTCGAAACCATTCTTAGATGTAAACGATTCTCTATATCCTGCTTGGCAGAAATATACATTGTTTACCTTATCCAAGAAGGTATTACTTTGAATACTCTCTATATTCCAAGTACATGCTCGCCATTTTTGGTTATTACTCAAATAAAGAGCTTTTGGCTTTGCATCAACTTTCTTTTTATTAGATGTATATAACCAATCATATTCAGCTAACAATATAGGAATATTCAATTCTGGTAAAACAACTAGGTTTTTTATTTCTAACCCCTCATCTAAATATGGTGAATTTTCCCATTCATTCCATTCTCCATTTAAATTAGATGAATACATTACAACAGATTTTTTATAATCGGATGTTTTAACAGAGTCAGAGAAAAAGCCTTTTTCTGTATAGCAATACTCAGCTCTTTTAGTACATATCCATAACCATTGATCTTTGAATTTAGTTATATTAACTGTTGGATAAATTCCATTAGAATAATTAACGCCATCAGGAATACTTCCTTTTTTCCATTCTGTCCCATCAGATGAATAGATAAATCCGTTTTCTTCAAAGCCACTATTAAAGACAATACATATATTATCTATGACTTTGATTTCATTAATATAAGAAAATTCAATACAGGTTATGTTTACAGAATCCCATATTTCTCCATCATCACTAACATAGAAGTTACTATCATTATCTATAAGTAACCATTTCCCATTGATATCTTCAATGAACCTTATGTCCTCTGAGTGACATGGTAAATTTTCCACCCTCTTCCAAGTAATATAGACCTTTTTAAAATTATCAAATGTTACAGCCCTCTTATTTTGCTTTTCTAGCTCTCTTTGCTCTTCTACCTCTTTTTTTTCTTGTTTTTTCATCTGTACAATAGACTTATCGTATTGATTTTTTTTAAAAAGTTCTAGTTGTTGTACAGCATATTCACAAGCTTGCACAAATGAATTAAGCGTACTTTCTATGCCATCATTAATATAAATAAATTGATCATGCCAATTTTCATTAGTAGCTGATGTATCTAGATTAATATCTGAGTAATCAATACTATCCTTAAAGTCAATTTTTTCAAGTTTATAGTCCTCTATAATTTTGTTTGCTTCATATAAATTATTTTTATGATTTGAGATAAAGTCACGAACTTCTTTTTTATAATTATTTAAATCAGATGTACATGATGATCTTCCAAAAGAGGTAGCTGATCCGCTAACAGAGGAGCGAACCTTACTAAAAAAACCTGTATCATAATCTAAATCATTAATATAATAAGCATAGTCATGTGATTTCATTACTATATTAAAGTTTTTAAGCAGTAATGTGGAGCTATCTGCTGATGTAGAATTTAGCTTACTAATAAGTTCATTAAAGCTAGTATTCAGTTCTATTTCATTAACTTGAGCTGACTCATGATCTTCATCATATTCTTCAATATCTTGATCTAAACCATTTAGTTCTTTATATATGTTAATAGTCAGTACACTATTACCAAAAATTTCTTCAATAATTTGCTTAAATGTATAAATTGAGTCTAGATAATCAAATTCTTCCCCGAAAAATTTAGAGACAATTTTTTCAAATTTTTCATCTGAATCACAAATGGTTTCATCTGAAACGAGATCATAAATTTTATTATAGTCATTGGATAAGAAATACAATGCATTAAAGAACTGGCTAGAAATATTTTCATTAATAAATTTATTATCAATATAGTATTCATCAAAAGATAAATTTATTAAATTTTGATAACCATCTAGTTTAATAACTTCGATGTCATTTAATAGTTCTATTATAAAATCAATTAACCGTAGATCTTCATCACAGTTTATATTCATTTCTTCTAATAAAACGATAAGATGATTGACATCTTTACGACCAAAATCAAATTCTCTATGCGTTTTAACAAAATCATAAATTAGATATAAAACAAGTATTGTTTTTGGATAAGACTTAAATTTTCTTTTATTAGCTTTAATATTTAAAGACCATTCGCTTAGGCCTAAACGACTATTGATATTTTCTATTTTATCAATAGCTTGCTCTAAAAAATCTCTGGTTTCATAAAGGAGCTCATTGGTCGCACTAAGGTTGTTCCTAATAGTGGCAATACTTTGAGCTTTTATTAGACTTTGTTCTTGTAATTCTTTTAAATAGTGCCATGCAAAATGTTGTATTGCTATTAAATCTGAACTGTTTTGGTTAATAACTTCCTGATTTTTACCGGTAAAAGAATACCAGCAACGTTTAACAAAACCAGCATCTTTGATTTTATTTAATCTATTTTCTGATGTAGTTAGTAATTTTGATGCATCTAATGCTAACTGTTGTGAAAAGGCTTTTTTTCTTTTAGATTTTTCTATCAGAGAACTTAATCTTGAATTTTCTTCGTGAGTAAGAGGTTGATGAAAGATATGGTCAAGAGTACTGTGGTCTAAAACTGTCATGATGAACTCCTAAAACTTTCCTAACTTTGCTTTTAATCTTGAACTTTGCTTTTTCATGTCATGAACTTGGGTATTAAAATGTCTTTCTGACAAAAACAATCCTTTTTGAAAATCAGCATAAAAATCTTGTGATATTGATAAATACATTAAAGAATCATTCATTACGTTCCCAAGAGAAACTAGATTTTGAGTTTGTGCTAGAGATTCTTTAAAAGGCTTTTCTATACCATTATCTATAGCGATTGTTGTTGCGATCGAAGTAATCATCCCACCTAAAATACTTCCAATAATCATTCCAGGAGGGCCGCCAATAGCTCCAATACTTGTGCCTATTGCAGACCCAACTACGCCAGAACCAGTTTGAAAAATATTTTTTCCTGTGCGTTCTTCTAACTCTTTTCCTGACATTTTTCCTAAAGCAAACATTACAGTGCATTGAACTAAGTCCACAGCACAAACTGCTGCTCCCCCCACACTACCTGCGGCTAAACTTTGCTGAAATACTGTACCTGTAAATAAATTTGGTAAATATTGGGCTGCAGTGCTTACGCTTGCTGTAGCTACACCAGCTTTTAAAGCGCTATCTCCAGCCGCTATTACAGTATTTTTTAGAATAGCTTGTATGGCCTCATCACTAGAGATTTGACCACTTTGAGCTTTCTGAATATATTCAATACAATTAATGGTTCCTGCTATAACTGTTGTAATCACAGCCGCATTTTTTGCTGCTTTTACGCTTTGTTGAACCGTAGATTTATTTAGATAACCTTGCTGCATTTCTTTGTGCATTTTTTGACCAGTTTTACTACCTCGTCCAAGGTGTTCAGCCTCTTTTTTACTTAGCGCTGTAGACTCCACGCCATCTACTGCTAAGCGATCTGATGCTTTATTTTTAACATGTGTTGCACCTTCAACAACTGCAGGATTTTCACGATGTTGTTGCGTATTAATATCTTGTTGGGCATGTTTCTTAATATCATTTAATTGGTCCGAAGGCCCTAGAAAAATATCATTTTCAGCATATTTAAATTTATTTGTTTTATCTAATTCACGAAACGCATTTGCTGTTGTTTCAGCATCTTTACAATATTTCGATTGGGCTGTTAATACTTGCTTGTTTCCATCCTTCACTACTATGTCATGGACAGTATTATTTTTTGATAAACCATGATTACCCTTAAAATTATCTGTAAATGCTCTTACATTTTTATCTTTAAGAATTGCATCTAAATTAAAAGATTCGGCATGCCATGTTTCTGCTACATAGCCTGCTGATTGAGGAATATTTCGTCCATTTACAATTTCTTTTAAGATCAAAAAATCAGCTTGTTTGATTTCTTTAATCATTTCACCGACTTTATCAGCTGCTTGCATAGACCAAATAGGACATACATCTATAGACGTTTTTAAAGTATCTTTACGATTTTGTTCCATAATTTTTTCCTAACTTCCCCAATATTCTTTCAGTTCATTTTCCAACTCACCTTGTAGATATTCAGGATCAGTAATTTTTACATGTGGGATCCAATATCTAACTAAAGGTAAAAGCTGCATGGTATGGCTAATTCTGCTCGACACTAGCAAACGGCCATCTTTCAACTCTTCAATGATTTCTTGTTCTGGAAAAAGTAAACGTTGTTTAAAATGCAAAGCGATTTCTGCAGAAATAATTAAAACTACCTTGGTCTTTTCTCTACCAAACCAAATGCTATTTTCATTATTTAGCTGTTGTATGATTTTAGGATCAGGTATAAAACTTTGAAGTTTGTGTTGTTGATAAGATATCGCCATTCGACTTATGCGATATACACGGATTAACCCTTCTTTTACAGCTGCTAAATACCAACTTCCATGATGATGTATCAATCTATATGGTTCAACAATACGTATCTCATTGTTATATAAAAATGCGACCTGTTGATTTTTTTCAATTGCAGTTGAAAACATTTCAAAAAATACTGTAAATAGTGTTGCATCTTCAGAGGAAGAACCTTTAGCACTATATATAGAACTGGCACGACTATCTAAAATTTCACGTAGAAATGAGATGTCTAAACTTGGGTAAAGTTGAGCAATTCCGGAAAGTTGAGCAAAATTTTTAATATCTTGTGGTTTTAATTGCCCCAAATAATGACGTTCTAAATAGAATTTTTTAGTTTGACTATTCTGTTGCAAAGGTAAACAGCTTGATAAACGTTCAATATCCCGATCCAATGTACGTTTACTAACCCCAAATTCACCAGCCAGACTTTTTAGGTCCAAATGTATTCCATTGTTTAACATTACAATAATCTTTGTTAAGCGTTCGGCCAATTGTGAAGCTACAGAACTTTTTGCCATTCCCAACCTAATTTTTAGTTATAACTATGAACTTTTATTTTCAATAATATTTTGACAGGGTATGTCATTTTGAAAACTTTATAAATTTAACAAAAAATTACAATTAATGAAATATAACAATCTGATATATTATTTTATTGAATTAATTTAGTAATATTAGTTTTAAATTATGTGGAAACTGTTTTTACATCCAAAATACTAAAAAATGAAGGCAGAGCTCACTTTGCTTTATCGGTAGAATTTTAATCTGACTTGGTTTTACTTAATATAAGCATTAATGAATATTACTTTGTATGATAGGCCCTAAATTCATTTAGAAAGAAAATAATAAACTACAGTGCAGCCTCTTTATCTTATATGAGGTTCTAGACCTAAAACAACCTGATATGGTTTAAATCCTTCTAGAACAGCATCGGATACCAGCTGGATAAATGCTTCTGTTTTTCCATAAGCCATCCATTGATCAAGAGCCTCATAGTAAGCCAATCGATTTTCAACTGTAATCACACAAGGCGGATAGCCAGCCTTTAATAATTCAAGATTCATCAAAAGACGTGATGTGCGTCCATTGCCATCAATGAACGGATGAATACTCACAAAATCCGCATGTACTTTAGATGCACGTTCAATAGGATGTAGCTTATGTGCCTCAGTATTGTACCAATCGACTAACTGAGCCATTCTGTCATTCAATATTGTATAGTCGGGTGGCGTAGTTGTGGCACCTGAAATCAATACATTCTGTGGGCGATAACGTCCTGCATTGTCATCATCAATATTTTTTAGAATAAGCTGGTGGATATTCCGAATTTGCCATTCAGAAAAAGGTTCTTCTTTTCGAATAATGTCTTCGACATAGTAGATGGCATTTCTGTGGTTGATTGCTTCAAAGTGTTCTCGTAATGCTTTTCCACCAACGGTAATGCCTTCCAAAACGACTTTAGTTTCTAGCAATGTAAGTGTATTGCCTTCAATTGCATTTGAATGGTATGTCCAGCGAACAATAAGATCTTCTTGTAGATTTTTTACAATTGCAGGAGAAAGAGGGTGATGTTGATCTAATTTTGTTTTTAAAGCATCAATATTTTCAAACATAACTTTTTCGCTGCAGTTGAATTCTTAAATGATACATGAAAAAAACAAATATAAAAAAGAAATGTTATAACATTTCTTTTAATATTAAGTGCATACGTGTTAAAATCAGTACACCATTTCAAATCCTGTTAATGGATTTGAACAAAATAAATTTTGTGATTCAATGCGCTAAATCTAATTTGGGTAAAAAATGGGTACAGGTAAAATGCTATTGACTTTATGGTTCACTAAATCAATAGTTTAGGAGTTGAGTTCAATTGACGCCATCTCCTCTATTTAATAACGGTTTCAAAAAGAAGAAAATTAAGAAATAAAATAAATTTTTAAGCCTTATGACATCTCCTGTCATTTTCATGCCTTATCTTCATCTTTCAATTGAATAGTTACTTTAAGCAATTAGGTTTAAAAGCAATATTGAAAGGAAATTTGCATGAAAATATGCCCAAATCCATTTACCAATAAACATAAGAAAAAGGCCTTAACACGTATTTTTAGGGCATTAATACTTGGGAAAATAAAGTGGGCTGAATCAAAAAAAATTTATCTAGCAATGTTGCACTTAGAGCGTTATTTAGATCGACTAAACTCTATTTAAAGGAAAACAAGACTCATTTTTTTTGTGAATTAGTGTAACTTTTTGTATTTTTAATGTGTTATATTTCAAATATAAATCAAGTATAACTTTGATGTTACTTTTTAATAATTAGAGATAATCCATGCAACGTGATGATTCTACTCATGAGCGTTTAGCTGATAGATTGGCCAATATTTTAACGAAATTAAATATGGGATATCAGTTAAGTATAAAAGAGCTCGCTGCAGAATTTGGGGTAAGTACACGGACGATTTTGAGAGATTTTGATCGCCTCAATACTTATTTGCCGTTGCTGCAGGATATTGAAAATAAAAGATATTACTTAGAGCCAAATTATTTAGGAAAAATTGCTCCTAAAGATATCCGTAATTTTGCACAGCTCTCAGGAGTTAGTCATTTGTATCCGTCATTGGATATGTCCTTTTTGCGTGAACTTTTAGATAGTCGAGCACAACAGATTTATTGTGCTAAAGGTTACTCTTTTGAAGATGCGAGTAAGTTTAAAGAACTATTCAAAGTTCTTGGAAAAGCAATTCAAGAGCAGCGACAAATTGGTTTTTTATATAAAGGGGAGCCTAGACTGGTTCAACCTTATCGGTTGATTCATCACCATGGCAGTTGGTATTTGGCAGCAGTTAGAAAAGATCAATTACGCACTTATCGTATTTCACATATTCAACTTATGCACGCTTCGCATGAATATCCTCAATTTATTCCAGATCAAAATATTGTAAAACTTGTGGAAGATGATGACAGTATTTGGTTTGGTCAGGATAAGCAGGAAATAATTTTGTCTATTGATCACCAGATTGCTTTTTATTTTAAGCAAAGGCCAATACTTCCTGAACAGCAAATTGTTAAAGAATTAGGCGATGGTGGCTTATTGGTCTCTTCTAAGATTAATCATGACATGCAGTTATTGCCATTAATTAGATTTTGGATTCCACATATTAAAATTGTTAATCCAGAAAGATTACAAGATGAATTAGAAAGCACATTAAGAATGTATTTGGGTATTTAAGTCCCAATTTTATATCAATATTTTATTAATCTAGAGGGTTCTATGGCCATTGCTAAGCAAGAAATTGTAAATTTGTATAATGAGGTAAAGAGCAGCGTCAGTCATGCTATCAATGATATCAGTGAAATATCATTATCAACTACGGAAGAACAAAATCATATTTTGAATATTAAAAACAGACTAAGTGATATAAGTCATAGTTTTAATCAAGATATTGAAGGACTTGAAAAAAACTCTGAGTGGGATAAGTTTACAATTGCATTTTTTGGTGAAACAAATGCAGGTAAAAGCACAATTATTGAGTCTTTAAGAATTATTTTTCAAGAAAAGGAACGCCAAAAACAAATTGAAAATGGTGAAGCGCAGTTAGTTGACTTAGAGAAAAGTTTCTCTGAAAAATCGGATATTTTAATCGCTGAATTAAATAAGAAAATGAAGGAGTATACGCATGAAACTAGAAGTATAGCAAAACAAATTTCTGAAATTAAAAGAGAAAATAAACCTAAGAGTAATAGTGTTTTAGTTGGTGTTTTAGGAGTTATTTTAGGTGTCATCTTAACAGTTATCTATCAGTGGATTGTATAGGATCTATAAGAATGACAAATATGAAAAATGATCAATGGTACTATCTAGATGCAAAGCATCAGACTTTAGGGACTTATAACAGCCAGAAATTGTTAGAGTTATATCAAAAAAAAATAATTACTGGTAGAAGTTATGTATGGAAAGATGGTTTTGATGATTGGAAAAGATTTGAGGATGTACGCCCATCCTTGTCTTTATTTGGTAAAAAAGATGTAGCTAAGGCAGCTTCTATTATTCAGAAAGTATCGGCTGAGTATCATCAATCTGTTGTTGATCAAGTGCTAGATACGCCAGTTGCACGAGTACAAAGAGTAGATTATACAACGCCATATCAAGTGGTTTGGTTGTCAGAGCAGCATAAGCAACATGTAAATAACTTAACTGAAAAGATTGTACAAAATCTGGCTGTACAAAAAAGATTAGAAAGTTTGCGTTTATCACCAAATAAACCAGATGGTTTAATTATTGGAACTGGAGAGGCTGACTTTACTAAAGGTAATGTCCCTTATGAATTCACATATCAGGATAAAATTTTCCAGTTGATAGATGTTCCTGGGATTGAAGGAAATGAGGGAAAGTATGAACATTTTGTGAAACAGGCAATTGAAAAGGCTCATTTGGTTATTTATGTTAATGGCACAAATAAAAAACCAGAAGAAAAAACTACACGAAAGATTAAAAGTTATATTAATCAGTATGCAAAAGTGTATGCAGTCTGTAATGTTCGTGGTAAAGCTGATAGTTATGAGTTTGAAGAAGATCAAGTTTTACTAACAAAAACTCATAAGGATATAAGTGATGTTCTAGATCAGACTTTGACAGTACTAAATCAAAATGTAGGTCAAGATTTGATTGAAGGGGGGCAATGTATTCAGGGGTTATTGGCATTTTCTGCATTAGCTTATGATCAGAATAAAAAAGAAACAACTATTTCATCTAGTCGTAAGGATTTAATAAAAAGTCAAAAATCATATATGAGTGACTTTTCTTCATTGGAAAATATGAAGTCATTTAGTCAGGTGAATGCACTGGAAGAAAAAATAATATCTAAGTTTGCTACTTTCGAAGAAGATATTATTGAGAGCAATAAACATAAAATAGTGCGAAAAATTGAAGAAAGTATAGGGGTAATACAAGAGCAATTAGATAAACATCTTGTGTTTCAAACTAAGATTAAGAAAGAGCTTGATGTCGGCCAGGACTCAATTAATCGCTTATTGAACGATTTCGAGAATAATTTATCAAATAAGTCCAATAATGCTATTAGTTCTACTTTTCTTAATATTGCAGATAGTGGTTGTGGTGTAATCGAAAATTATTTTGGGGATAAGGATGCTATTTCTTCAAGAATCGAAAGCATTGTAAAGGTTGAAAGTGGGCAATTGTTAGAGCGATTAGAGACTATAAAGATTGAGATGAATCAACAATTTTCAAAAAGTCTTGAAGAGGCCGTTCAAAGGGTTGGTAGAAGTGTTGAACAAATCCAATTTAATTTTGATTTAGAGCACTCAAAAGATTTGGTTGTTTCAAATCAATTTTCGCATCAGTCCATGTTTGATGCTAAAAGTATGGGAAAAGGTTTAATGGAGATAGGGGGAATGGCAGCCTTAGGGGCAAGCATTGGCATGGTTTTTCCGGTTGTGGGAAATATAGTCGGAGGTTTACTCGGTGCGGGACTTGGTTTGGTTAAGTTTGTTATTGGTGGTCTTAGTAGTAAACAATCAAAGATTAAAAAAGCTCAAAGTCACTTTAGAACTAATGTTAATTCAGCACAATCTGATTTTAAGTCTCAAGTACGTAACTCAATTTATCAGATGGTGAGTGTTGTTAGGCAGGATACAGAGAAAGGCATTATTGTAAAAATTTATAGTGAATATGAAAAAATGCAAGATGTTGAGCGGATTTTAACTGCTCAACTTCAGAAGTTAAGAGGTGGTCCCACTTGTTTGAACAACTAAAAGCGTATTTATAAGTGATATTCCGCTCTAGTTAAGCCACCTTGTTTTGTTGGGGTAGCTGATCATAGTAAAACTCATTTGGTGTCATTTTGTCTAGACTCGAATGAGGTCGTTTCAAATTATAAAACTCAAAATATGCACTTAATTGCTTTTTCGCATCTGTGACACTGCTATAAGCTTTGAGATACACCTCTTCATATTTAACGCTCCGCCATAATCGTTCAACCATCACATTATCTACCCATCGACCTTTACCATCCATACTGATTTGAATGCCATTTGATTTCAATACATCAATAAATGCATCACTGGTAAACTGGCTGCCTTGGTCTGTATTAAATATTTCAGGTCGACCATATTTTTCAATCGCTTCATTTAAAGCCGAAATACAAAAATCCACCTCCATACTAATCGATACTCTATGCGCAAGTACCTTGCGGCTATGCCAATCAATCACAGCACATAAATAAACAAAGCCTTTTGCCATAGGGATATACGTTATATCCGTAGACCACACTTGATTACTGCGCTGAATAGCCAATCCTTTGAGCAGATATGGATATTTACGGTGAGCTTGATTAGCCTGGCTTAAATTTGGTTTGCAATATAACGCCTGAATACCCATTTTCTTCATTAAAGTACGTGTATGACGTCGTCCTATATGATGTCCTTGACGATTCAACAAATCACGCATCATACGACTGCCTGCAAAAGGATATTGCATATGTAATTCATCAATACATCGCATCAGCTTCAGATCTGATGCACTCACAGGTTTTGGGCGATAGTAATAACAACCACGGGAGACTTTCAGCAGCTTAGCTTGCTTAGATACTGAAATCTGAAGTGAGTCGTCGATTAACTTTTGTGGTTGAAGCGGCCCAGTTTCTTCAACACACCTTCTAAAAAATCAATTTCTAATGCCTGCTCACCGATTTTTGCATGTAGTTTTTTTAGATCGATGGGTGGTTCTGTTGGAGCTTTTGATTGATCGAAAGCTTGCGAGGAAGCTGAGATCAATTGATTTTTCCAGTCAATAATTTGGTTTTGATGAACATCAAACTCAGCACTCAATTCAGCAAGTGTTTTTTCTGCTTTAATCGCAGCAAGTGCTACCTTAGCTTTAAAATCATTTGAATGATTTCTTCTTGGTCTACGTGCCATAAAATACTCCATATATTGATGTTTATAACATCATTTGAGGAGCAGAATATCACTTATAGGAGTTGTTCAAATTTACGGATCCATCTCTGTTAACAACTTTAAGTCATCAAATTAAGAGTAAAGGCTATGGAACAATTTAAAGAATATAACCTACAAAAAAATGATGTGATTTCTCAATTAAGTCAATTAAAAGATTTAGTTGTGCAGTTGGATGAAGTAGGAATTGATTCAGCCGATGTGATACAGAAAATTGAAAACTCTATAGATAATGTTAAGGAAGAGAGATGGATCCGTAAATTTGAACAACTCCTATAAGTGATATTCTGCTCCTCAAATGATGTTATAAACATCAATATATGGAGTATTTTATGGCACGTAGACCAAGAAGAAATCATTCAAATGATTTTAAAGCTAAGGTAGCACTTGCTGCGATTAAAGCAGAAAAAACACTTGCTGAATTGAGTGCTGAGTTTGATGTTCATCAAAACCAAATTATTGACTGGAAAAATCAATTGATCTCAGCTTCCTCGCAAGCTTTCGATCAATCAAAAGCTCCAACAGAACCACCCATCGATCTAAAAAAACTACATGCAAAAATCGGTGAGCAGGCATTAGAAATTGATTTTTTAGAAGGTGTGTTGAAGAAACTGGGCCGCTTCAACCACAAAAGTTAATCGACGACTCACTTCAGATTTCAGTATCTAAGCAAGCTAAGCTGCTGAAAGTCTCCCGTGGTTGTTATTACTATCGCCCAAAACCTGTGAGTGCATCAGATCTGAAGCTGATGCGATGTATTGATGAATTACATATGCAATATCCTTTTGCAGGCAGTCGTATGATGCGTGATTTGTTGAATCGTCAAGGACATCATATAGGACGACGTCATACACGTACTTTAATGAAGAAAATGGGTATTCAGGCGTTATATTGCAAACCAAATTTAAGCCAGGCTAATCAAGCTCACCGTAAATATCCATATCTGCTCAAAGGATTGGCTATTCAGCGCAGTAATCAAGTGTGGTCTACGGATATAACGTATATCCCTATGGCAAAAGGCTTTGTTTATTTATGTGCTGTGATTGATTGGCATAGCCGCAAGGTACTTGCGCATAGAGTATCGATTAGTATGGAGGTGGATTTTTGTATTTCGGCTTTAAATGAAGCGATTGAAAAATATGGTCGACCTGAAATATTTAATACAGACCAAGGCAGCCAGTTTACCAGTGATGCATTTATTGATGTATTGAAATCAAATGGCATTCAAATCAGTATGGATGGTAAAGGTCGATGGGTAGATAATGTGATGGTTGAACGATTATGGCGGAGCGTTAAATATGAAGAGGTGTATCTCAAAGCTTATAGCAGTGTCACAGATGCGAAAAAGCAATTAAGTGCATATTTTGAGTTTTATAATTTGAAACGACCTCATTCGAGTCTAGACAAAATGACACCAAATGAGTTTTACTATGATCAGCTACCCCAACAAAACAAGGTGGCTTAACTAGAGCGGAATATCACTTATAAATACGCTTTTAGTTGTTCAAACAAGTGGGACCACCTCTGAAGATACACTTAGAATTGCATTATTAGGCGCATTTTCTGATGGGAAAACAAGTGTAATCGCAGGTTGGTTGGGCCATATCATGGATAACATGAAAATTGACAGCGATGAGTCTTCTAATGAGTTAGCAATATATCGACCAGATCATTTGCCTGAAAAGTGTGAAATTGTAGATACACCCGGCTTATTTGGTGATAAACAGCAGTTAGATGATCGAGGTAATACTATTCAATATAGTGATCTTACTCGTAAGTACATATCTGAAGCACATTTAATTTTTTATGTTGTTGATGCAACAAATCCTTTGAAAGAAAGTCATAAAGATACTGTGCAATGGATATTGCGAGATTTAAATAAATTATCATCTACTGTATTTATCATTAATAAAATGGATGAGGTTGCAGATTTAAGAGATGAAGAGGAGTTTGCTCATCATGCAGCAATTAAGAAAGATAATTTATTAGGTAAATTGGATAGATTTATTCAGCTTACAGTAGATGAACGGAAAGCTGTGAATGTTGTATGTTTGGCATCGAATCCTAATGGTCGTGGTTTAGATTTCTGGTTTGAGAAAAAAGAGATTTATGAGGGGCGTTCAAGAATTGGTGATTTAAAAACATTGACTAATCAGATTCTTACAAGTAATACAAAAAAGAATTTGATTAATAAAACAGGGTTGGATGTTGTTAAAGATGTATTGGTACAAAATTTGACGTTAGCGCAATCACAATACTCATCTATTGATGCCTATGTAAATAATACTCATCAAGAAATGAAATTGATAGAGGGGGATTTAGCAAAAGCCCGACGTGCTTTTATAGATGCTAAATTTGATCTTCTTACAGATTTACAATTAAGTGAAAAAAATTTGTTAGGAGCTATACGTTCATTAACACCAGAAGATATAAAATTTTTTGTTGATAGCGAAATTGGTTACTCAGGTAATGACGTTGGTTATAAGCTTAGACAGAATATCGAATTAGTTTGTCAGAAGCATTTTAATCATGCTGTAGGTATTATTCATGACTTAACTGTTAAAGTTGAGCATCAATTATATCAGTCTGAGCAATATGCAAACTCTTTATCAAAAGCAGCTTTTAGTTCTTCTAGTTTTGCATTAAAGCAGGTTGGAAAGTTACCGGTAAATACTATTAAAACAGGCGTTTTTGCTGCTCGTGATGTTTTATCAAGTATTACTGGCTTATCTTTAAAATTTAAACCATGGGGAGCTGTAAATTTAGCAGCTGGAATTGGAAAGTGGGCAGGTCCAATCGGTATTGGTATTTCAATTCTTTCACAAGTTAATGATCAATATCAGAAACAAAAAGCAGAGCAAGAGTTCATAGATGCAAAGAATCAGATTAATGCGCTTGTAATGGAGCATTTTAAAACAGTATATGACCTGCTAAAGAACGAAGATATTGCAATAACTAATTTTGCTCCTCAACTAGATATGTTTAAGCAGTTACTGCAACAACAGCAACGAGAGTTGGATTCTTTACAATTCAAAAAAGAAAAATTGACTAAAATTACGCAGGACTTTCAGAGAATGGGTTCTATAGATACAGCATTTAGAGAAATCTAAGGTGAGCATATGTTGTCAACAAAGTTAATGAAGCAACAGATTGTCCCTTTATTTTTTTCAGTTAAGGGACGGATTACGAGAGGATTATTTTGGAAATCTAACTTACTGTTATTTTTCGTGTATTTTGCTCTACTCGTTGTTTTGGTTGCTACTGAACAGGCCTTGATCATAAATAGTGAGCAACTAGGAATTGTTATGATAATTATTGTACTCTTTTACTGGTACGTATTTTTTGTACTTACAGTGAAACGATTACATGATATTAACTGGTCTGGTTGGTGGGCAATTCCTTGTATATTAACAGGTATTATGTGGTTGGTTGTAGGATTAATACCTAGTGTATCTGAGGCAAATAATCATGGGGAAAATCCTATTGAATATGAAAAAAATAGACTGTATATCAATCAAGGAACGGGTTTTCCACCGCCACCGCCACCATTAGATAACTCAGTGAGTAAAGTTATTTTATATTTAATGATGATTTTACCTGTACCTAGTCTGGTTGTGGCAGGAATGCTTACACCTGAAAATCAGAAATCTGCTGTAGAGCGAAAGGAAATAGCCTCAAGTGAAAAAAATTCTGAAGATGAATCTAAAGAAGAAGAAGTTTTACCTTTCGAATTAAGGAAAGGGGATAAATATGAAAGGATTGAAGCAGATCACGGAATAGATACTTATTACGTCGTGACACGAGCTGATGGTACGATTGAACATTATGCTTTAGATGGCGTATTACAATGGTCGAATGCGGAGCATACAGATTATGATGAGATACAGCTCTCTTCTCCAAATGAGTCTAGTATACAAGCTCAAATCGGATCTGATTTAAAAACGACAGCATCTGGTTTACAGTACAAGATCACTAAAGAAGGTACAGGTAAACAACCTGCTGCGGACTCTATTGTGAAAGTACATTACAGAGGTCAATTGGTTGACGGTAAAGTCTTTGATAGCTCAATTGACCGTGGTGAACCAATTGAGTTCCCATTGAATCAAGTTATTCCGGGCTGGACTGAAGGTCTGCAATTGATGAAAGAAGGTGGCAAGGCCGTACTGTATATACCACCTTATTTAGCATATGGGGAACAAGGAGTTCCAGAACTTATACCATCTAATAGTACATTAATATTTGAAGTTGAGCTGATTGAAGTTAAATAATACTTCAAGTTTATGTTGGAGTTAATTGAAACTAATATACTTTGATTTAGTAAAAATGTTAGGGGATATTATATAGCATTATAATATTCCCTTTAATTTTATAATCCTAGAGCTACTATATATGGTTTAATTTTAGGAGGTATTACTGGCGTATGAATAAAGATGAAGTGGTAGCTATGATGCAACAAATACACTTTTTTAATGATCAGTTTCATGATAGCGAGAATCAACTGCATTTAAAAGATTTTCATGCATTAATGCGGATGAGTAAAAATCGTTGTCAGTTGATGCTGTTAAAGTTTGCCTCCTCTGAACTTGTTTGGATTCGACCAGATTTAAATCAGCTGCACCAAGAATGGTCCTTGGGATTGCATGGTTTTCCTGATGAATATGCACGTCATATTCCATTGTATATTTTGCAGCAGGGTTTATCAGAAGAGCTATTAGAAGCTTGGGATATTAAATAATTTTAAATTTTAATTTTTGAGGGTTTTATGGATTTTTTATCCTTTTTTTTTATTTCCTTTATTAGTAAGGTTCCTGTAATTGGAGTCATTATTCTTGGTTTGATTGCAATATCTTTCATTGCTTGGTTCATTTCTTTAAAGCAAAAAAAACTGACTATTTTTTCTCAGTATGCTCCTACAATTCTAACTACTGCAGGACTTTTAGGGACGTTTGTAGGATTAACAATGGGTCTACAGGGGATTGAATTTAATGATGGAAATATAGATGTTCAGTCATTTGCAGGCTTAATGGATAAACTTAAAGCTGTCTTTGTATATGCTCTGAGTGGTGTAGCCTCCTCCCTGTTGTTTATGCTTCTAAATACATTTGTTTTAAAAGCACAAAATCAAAAACATTTATTAGAACGTCAGGATTTACAAGCTAAAGCAAAACTTCATAACCAAGATTTATTAGAAATTCAAAGAAGTCAGGAAAATGCTTTATTACAACTTGCTTCTTTACAAAAAAAGCAGCTCGATAATCAAAAGCTCATGCAGCAAGATATCGCAAAATTACAATTTGATAATGACAATACCCAACTTGCACAGCTGATTAGTCAAGGTGTAGTTCAGGGTTTAACGCCTTTATTGGTTGAAATTAAGACTGCAGTTGCTGATCAAGGTACTGAAGCAATAAAAAAGGTATTAGAAGATTTAAAAACTGAAATTTTACTGCCAATGAACGGGGCATTAAATCAAACCAATATAGCTTTGGAAAACACCACTCAAGCGGTCAAAGATACTATTAAAGCAATTGAAACTTCTCAACAGCATAATGAGAAGCTAATTACTGTTGTGGGTGAAGCAGCATTAAATATGCAAGCTGCAAGTCAAGATATGAATGGTCTAGTCACTAAAATTGGTGAAACTGTTC
Source organism: Acinetobacter cumulans (assembly GCF_003024525.3). Taxonomy (GTDB): domain Bacteria; phylum Pseudomonadota; class Gammaproteobacteria; order Pseudomonadales; family Moraxellaceae; genus Acinetobacter; species Acinetobacter cumulans. Next base: position 1,237,985 of record NZ_CP035934.2, read on the forward strand.
AGCATATGGATGATATTCAGAATGAACAAAAACAATCTTTGGATGCATTTAACAAAGAACTTAAAACAAATTTATCAAGTATTGAGCCTGCTATTCAAAATGGTCTAAATCATGCGAAAGAAGCATTAGAAACAGCAATTGGCGGTGCTTCGGTCTTAATGAACACTAGCATTAATAGTGCTTCAGAAAAAATGCAAGAAAATATTCAATCTGCTTCAAATGAAATGGTCACGAATATTAGATCAGTATTAAATGATGCGGGAACAGAGCTAAAAGGAGCAGTTTCACAAGCGACGACGGAACTTAACACTTCCATCAAATCTATTATTCAAGAACAAAATAAATCGATTCAGGATGTTTTTACACAATTTGATCATGCACAAACAAAATTTAATGAAATTCTGACTACATTCTCAGTAGATATGAATGGGTATTTGGATCGTATGGCCACAGAATTAGCAGCTGTTGGTGATAATGCGGAAAATATGATTAATTTTGCATCTGAAAATCTCAAAAATACATTAGGCGATATTGATCAAAAGTTATTAAATACTTCAAGTGAGTTAGAAAAGTCGCTTGAAAAATTCCGTATTCAGTATCAAGAATCTTTAACAATTTATTTAAATGAGCAAACTGAAAATCTCAATGGTTTCTTAGATCGTCAAAATGAACAGTTAGAGCAGACAATTGGTGAACAACGTGAAGGTTTGGTTGAAGTAACGAATAGCTTAACTGAACAATTTAAGTTTATGGATGAAAAACAACGTAAAGTGAATGAAGAAACTAAAGGACTAATTTCACGTATTGATGGAGTACAAAGCACCATTCTGCCGAAAGTACAAAGTATTGCGCAGGAATTGAATGCGGGTGAGGCGAAATTAAGTCAAAAGTTAGATCAATCAGCAAAATATTTAACAGATGTTACTAATGCTTTAGGGCAATTAGGACAAGATTTACCTGAAGAATTTGCAAATGCCTTTAAGCAGCTTGATAACCAATATCAACGCGCTTTCACAGATTTGGATCATGGTTTAAAAGATGCGGTAAATCGTTTAGGGAGCACTGTTGCTGCTTTAGCAGCTGCAATTCCATTGCATGATGCAATGACTCAATAAGCAAAAGGAAAATCCAATGATTGATGAAAATGAATTTTCCGACCACGAAAGTCAATCTGCAACATGGATCGCACTTGCGGATTTGATGACGGGCTTAATGGCGATCTTTCTGGTGCTTTGTATATTGATGTTGACCAATCAGGATCGTACACGTGTAATGATTATTCAATCTATACAAGAATCCATGAAGGCAGAAGGAATTAAAGTCGAGATTGATCCCAATACAGGCGATATCAGTATTGCTGAGAATATATTATTTCCTTACGGTTCTGCACAACTTTCGGCACAGGGTAAAGTTTTTTTAAATGAATTTATTCCTGTATATAGTCATGTACTGTTTAATCGCCTTAGTAAAGAACAGCAAAAGCAAGTTGCAAGAATTATCGTAGAGGGGCACGGCAGCCGAGATAACAATACGAGTTTTGACTATTCGAAAAATATGACTTTAAGTTTAAGTCGTTCAAACGCAGTTGTGCAACATGTAAATAACATGTCTGCATTTGGAGGGAAGCTACCTTTTTTATATAAGCTTACACCTGTGGGGCGTGGCAATATTGACTCTAAACCTTATGATGATGCGAGTGATCGGAAAGTTGTATTTAAGTTTCAGTTCGCTTCGGAATTATTTGGTGATATTTCAAAAAATAAAATTATAGAAAAAACAAAGCAGCTGAGTGAGAAGTGATGCGAAGAATGAATTTTTTGAATCATGATCTTTTTGCTTTTACAGAAAAAGCTAAATTACAAAGTAAATTCAGCGGAATGAAAAGTATTGCAGATTTTATCAATTTTCCATTTGATGAATCTCTGATACTGCAGCTTGATCCTGAAAAATTATTCGCGGAATTGATACGTTCACCAATTGATCTGCAATTAATTCAAGTCTTTGCATTAATGGGCTGGGATGGTAATCAATGGAAAAGTGCTCAAGGTCGACAAGCCATGAAGCATTGGTGGTTATCCGTATTGGAAAAAGATCGGGAAGGCGAGCCATTATTACGATTGGTTATGGTACTACGTACTGTACTTGCGGATTTAGAGCGCTATCCTGCGCCTATAGATGTGGTGAAGGTGATGAGAGATGTCTTGGAGGATTTGATTCGAACAGATGAATGGGGGGAGCAAACTGATGTTGATATCTTACTGGCATTAATCTCTGGGGATGCAAAAACCTTAGCAAAAATCGCTATGCGAGAGTATAAGAACGTAGTGCAACTGGTGCTGGAAGCTAATTTTCCTAAAAAACTTCTCATTATTCATGATGCAAATATTGAATGGTTAAGCTTATGGATTCAATCGAGTAAAAAGCAACGTCAGATATTTCGTCAGCCATTAAATGCACTGTTAAATAAGAGTCTGCCGTTGGAGCAGCAATGTAAATTGGCTTCGAGTATCTTAAATCACAATTTTTTCTCTTTAAAAAATGAGTCATTAGAACAAAAAGTGAAAGATTATCCTGAGCTCGTCGCTTGGTTGTCAGCATGTGCAAGAAATACTGAATTTAAATTGCAACTGACAAGCGAGGAAAGACAAAGGTTGGGCTGTTGGATTGGGTTTGGTAACTATGAATCATTGCGTCAAATTTTAGTAGAAATTGCGCAAAATAAGGCTGATGAAGGAGATTTGTCTAAAACAACCAATCGTTATATTTTTTGGAAAAATTATCAAGCTTTGTTTCAGGAAGCATGGTTATTATTACCTCATGAATTTTTCGTTAAAAATAAAACTGATTTATCCAATGTGAAAGAACTGCAAGGTGCAGATTATCCAGTGGTGGTTTTAAAAATACAGAATTATTTTGTATTTCAATATTTTTTAGGCACGGCAGCTAATAATGATTTATTGATGACAGATGATATACATCAAGTTGAACAAATTCTAAATCAAAGGTTGGTTTTAGATAATCAGTTAAAGCAGATGAATCTTGTATTAATTCATGATCATTTATTTAAATGGCAAAGTGATTTAGCCTACACGTTAGATCAGCATTTTAAAATTCAAGCAAAAGACCAAAGAGTTTACTTTGCAGAAGGGCAAAATAATTATAGTTATTATTTAACAGAAGTACAGAAGTCTGAATTTAAAGATGTGCGCAAACAATGGAAGAATTTACCTCAATGGGTAAAACATAATTTAAAAAATAAATATCCTTCACATATTTATCAAAAAGCAGCTTTAACAGCACAGCGTTATGATCTTTTGAGCTAAAAAAGAACATACTGAGGTTTGACTGCTCGCCCATGGTTTTTCAAAAGAGGAACCTTTACTGAGGTTCCTCTATACTACTCCGTATTGAGCATGAACCTGTATCAATCCAATACGCTTGTGGATGCTAACTCCGTTGTATCAGTGAAGATATTAGTGAAAAACTGAATTTCAGACCGGCACAGGTTCTATAAGAAACAGCATGTACGTGGCAAATGGGCCAGCGCAACAACGCTACGAATACCGACAACAACATAGTCAACCGGTGATACAACGGCTATATGAGTGGCTCAACCAATATCAACTGACGGTGCCATCGAGTTCTCCAACCGCTCAGGCGATCAACTACAGTCTAAAACGTTGGCAGGCACTTTGTCGTTATCTGGATGATGGTAATCTACCGATTGACAATAACAGGATCGAAAACCAGATGCGTCCTTGGGCTTTGGGGCGAAAGAACTGGCTGTTTGCTGGCTCAACTGCCAATATTATGACTTTAATCCAGTCAGCAAAACTGAATGGCTTGGATTCATATGTCTATTTAAGTGATGTGTTGAAAAGGCTGCCGACACATAAAGTGACTCAGATTGAAGAATTATTGCCACACTGCTGGAAACCCTAATCCCATTAAAACATAGCGATGGGGTTCAGCAGATGCTTACCAATTAAGTAGAATATAAATAGTACTATTGATATTTTAACTCGTTAAAGTTTAATTTTGGGTCTGCAAACCACATAATAATTTCATTAGGCTTATCAATAAGCTGAATGCCTGCACGTACTTTACCATCATGCTCATATAAGATAACTTCACCTACAAAATATACTTTTCTGTTGTGTACATTAACATCTAAAATCATATATTGAGGAATAGATGATTTTTTTAAGTTTATATGATTACATATAGTTTTTTGTTTCCCAGCTTCTTTTTTATAGACTCTAATTGTTGTTAAGGTTATATAGTCTTGCGATTCTGTATGTTTATATCGGCCAGTAAATGTAATTGGATATTCTTCACTTGTAGACCCTAACTCCATAAGTTGCGTTCTAATATAATTTTTTTCAAATTTCATATGTATTGTGCGTGTTTTGTAAGAAGTACTATTCGTAATTATATAATGTACAAGCCCTCTTTTTCTCATCTAAAATATTGAGTGTGGGAAATTCAAATTCCTAAAATGACCTGATACGGTTTAAATCCTTCTAGTACAGCATCTGCGACCAATTGAATAAAAAGTTCAGTCTTTCCATAAGCCATCCATTGATCCAAAGCCTCATAATAAGCCAATCGATTTTCAACTGTGATCACACAAGGTGGATAACCAGCTTTCATCAATTCTAAATTCATCAAGAGACGTGATGTGCGACCATTGCCATCAATAAACGGATGAATACCTACAAAATCAGCATGTACTTTAGCTGCACGTTCAATGGGATGAAGTTTATGTGCTTCCAAGTTATACCAATCGATAAGTTGAGCCATCTTGTCATTCAATAATGTATAGTCGGGCGGGGTAGTCGTAGCACCTGAAATCAATACGTTTTGCTGGCGATAACGTCCTGCATTGTCATCATCAATATTTTTTAGAATGAGCTGATGGATATTTCGAATCTGCCATTCAGAAAAAGGCTCTTCTTTGCGAATAATGTCTTCAACATAGTAGATAGCATTTCTATGGTTGATTGCCTCGAAATGTTCTCGTAATGCTTTTCCACCAACAGTTATGCCTTCCAAAACAACTTTTGTTTCTAGTAATGTCAGTGTATTGCCTTCGATTGCATTTGAGTGGTATGTCCAACGGACAATAAGATCTTCTTGTAGATTCTTTACAATAGTTGGAGGAAGAGGACGATGCTGATCTAATTTTCTTTTTAAAGCATCAATATTCTCAAACATAACCTTGTCCCTGCAGTCGTATTCTTAAATGATACATGAAAAAAAGAATTATAAAAAAGTAATGATATAACATTTCATTTAATGTTTAATGCATACGTGTTAAAATCAGTACCCAAGTTCAAATCCTTAAGGTGGATTTGAACAAAATTAGTTTTAGTATTCAATGCACTAAATCTAATTTGGGTACATATTGGGTACAGAATCTTAGGGGTTTTAAATTTTCTTTTAAGAATTAGCGGTTTAGGGTTTGAGTTCAATTGACGCCATCACAGCTACTTTACTAAATATGGCTATGTATTACGTTATTGATAGCTGGAATGTTAAAGTCTAAAACGTGTTATTATTTTATATAAAATTATGAAATATATAGAAATATAGGTTTATTTTTTGTTTGTTTTTTTAATCAAAATTATGAAAAAACTATAACAGTAAGAGAAAATAATTTAATAAAAATGGTGTGCTTTTTTAATTTGGTGTGTTGTAACTAAATTTTCATATATATTTAACTAGACATTAATTATTCAATTCAAAAACTTTTCTTAAATCTGGCTTGGAGAATGGAATTGCTTGTTACCCGTTATAAGCCTTGGATCATGATCATACTACTGGTTTTGCTCGTCAGTTTTGCTATATATCGCTGGTGGCAAGGACCATTGTTACCTAGTTATGAAGTCGTATCTAGTCCATTGATTCAGACAGTTGTTGCTTCAGGACGGGTAGAGAAAGTATCTCGGACTCAGATTGGTAGTGAAATTACAGGGGTTGTTCTTGAGCGCTTGGTTCAAGAGGGAGATCGGGTCTCTCGAGGGGATGTTCTTTTAGTACTGAAATCTGATGAAATTTCAGCGCAGGTGCGGCAGGCAGAAGCTGAATTAAAGGAACTCGCAACCACTAGACGTCCGCAAGCAGAATTCGATTTAGCGAATGCCAAAGTGAAATTAGAACAGGCTCAAAGAGAGGCGGTACGCAGACGAAATACCGAATTAGGAATATTATCAGCAGAGGAAAGGGAGAAATCGATAGAGGCAGAAAAATTCGCCCGTAATAATTTGGAATCAGCTCGATTAAAAGTTGCTTCACTTGCCCCAAATAAAGTTGAAGAGACAAAATTACGCGAACGACTCGCTGCACTTCAAGCGCAACTTGCCAAGACCAAAATTCGTGCAGAAGTTTCGGGTATTATTTTAACGCGTAATGTTGAGCCAGGGGATCTGGTACAACCGAGTCAGACTCTCTTCACTATTGCACTGGATGGTGCGACTGAAATACGAGTGCCATTTGATGAACGAAATTTACCACTGTTGGCTTTACAACAAAAAGCCGCAGTGATTGCAGATGCCTATCCAAATCAATCTTTTCCTGCCCATATTAATTTTATTGCTCCAAGTATTGATGCTCAACGTGGCACAGTAGACGTCCGATTAACAGTTGATCCAGTCCCAGGTTTTCTGCGTCAAGACATGACGGTATCGGTAAATGTTGAAACCAACAAGCGCGAGCGAACCTTGGTCATTCCAAATGATGCTTTAAGCAGTATAAGTGGCAACAAGGCTATGGTCATTTTAGTAAGAGATAGAAAAATTCAACGTCATCCTATCACACTGGGTTTACGTGGTTTGGTCATGTCTGAAGTTGTAGCTGGATTGAAAGAAGGTGATCACGTCCTTACCGATGCAGAATCAGTGCTTAAAGATGGAACTCGTGTCCGAATAGAGAAAACTAAACCTGTTTTCCAGAGTCAAACGGATCAGAAAAATAGCAAAAATGAATTACCGGTGAAATTCGATTGAAAAACTTTTTTAGGCGACTTTGGACCGAGTGGACCATCGCAATCAGTTTTTTGCGAGAGGGTCGCACACAGTCGATGATGATTACCATTGGCGTCGCGGTGGGGGTAGCCGTCATTGTGTTCATTAGCGCCTTAATTCAGGGTTTACAATCGAATATTGTAGAAAGAACTTTAGGGACACAGGCGCATATTCGTTTGCTCTCACCAGATGAGGTGAATCGTATTGTGCCACCAGCAGCAGGAACACTTCAGTTGTTACAAGAAGATAAGCGTGCACAACGCTTACGTTCTATTAATAATTGGCAGCAGATTACTGGGACTTTAGATCATTTACCGGTGTTGACTGCGGTTTCTCCTGTGGTCTCAGGTCCTGCATTTGTACAGCGCGGAGATGCGATTCAATCTATTGCATTGGTTGGTATCAACCTTGAACGTTATCAACAGATTATTCCGTTGAAGCAATATATGGTGAGTGGTGAATTACAGGTCAGTGCGGATAATGTATTAATTGGGCGTCAATTAGCCAAAGATTTGGGTGTGCAAGTTGGGAGCAAATTAAGATTAGATACCGGGCAACAGAAAAATGCAGTTGTGAACATCTCTGGAATATTTGAATTGGGTGTGCGTGAATTGGATGCGCGCTATGTCTATCTGGATTTGAAACAGGCGCAATCTTTACTTAATTTGCCGGGTGGGGTCACCGTGATTGATCTGACGATCCAAGATATTTTTCAGGCGGATCAAGTTGCCTCACAAGTTGGACGCCTAACTGGCTTAAAAGCAGAAAGCTGGATTGAAACCAATGCTCAATTAATGAATGCGATTACCGCTCAAAGTCTTTCGACCAACATGATTATTGTTTTTGTAGGGATTTCAGTCGCTTTTGGCATTGCCAGTGTGATGTCGGTGAGTGTGGTGCAACGAACTCGGGAAATCGGTATTTTACGTGCGACGGGGGCGACACAAGCACAAATTTTAAGAGTTTTCTTGTTTCAGGGAGCAATTTTTGGTCTGCTTGGTTCGATGCTTGGTAGTGTAGTCAGTTATGGTTTGATCTGGGGATTTAATCAGTTTGGTCCCGGCTTGTTTTATATTTCGATTTCAATCAAGCTTATCTTGTCGGCATTATTCTTGGCGACAGTGACAGGTATTTTGGCTGCTGCAATACCATCTCGTCGGGCTGCTGCACTTGATCCTGTGGAGGCAATTCGTCATGTTTGATCCATCTCAGGAAGTACTGCGTTTAGAAGCATTGCGAAAGTCTTACAATGTTGGGCAGCCTAATGAAGTGGAGGTATTACATGGAATTGACCTGTGTATTCAACGGAATGACTTTGCTGCATTAATTGGTCCTTCTGGTTCAGGCAAAAGTACTTTACTGAATATTCTCGGCTTATTAGATCAGCCTAGTCGTGGTGAGTTGTACTTGTTGGGGCAGGCTACAAGCCGTATGGATGATACGGCTCGGACAGCATTACGAGGCAATAGTATAGGTTTTGTGTTTCAGTTCCATCATCTTATACAGGCTTTTACTGCCTTACATAATGTACTCATGCCATTAATGCTGAAGCAAGGTAAGCCAGATCAATCTGCGTTGCAATATGCCCATGAATTATTGGCCGCTGTAGGGTTAGATAAGTTCGCTGACCGTAAACCCAATGAGCTTTCTGGAGGGCAGCAGCAACGCGTAGCGATTGCACGTGCACTGATTACTCAGCCTGCACTATTGTTGGCCGATGAACCGACAGGTAATCTGGATACTCAAACTGCTGCGGAAATGTTTGAATTATTTCGTAAAGTACATCGCGAACATGACTGTGCAGTCTTATTGGTGACTCATGATCCTAGATTATCGGCGACCTGTGATCGAACCATTAATTTGGTGGATGGGAGAATTCAGAGTGATTCCAAACACGAGATGGAATGAGCCGGAATGTAGATCACTCTTCTGGTAAAAGCAGTTCAAAACATTGAGTAGACCTCAAAATTCTAGCACGATATAAGAACAAACTTGTAAATCGATAAATTATAACCCTGTGTAATTTGAATAAAATATTTTTCAGATTTAGTTCACTAAATCTAATCTAGAGAAAAAATGAGTACAAGATTTTTCCATATTAAGAGTATTAAAAAAACAAAGGTTTACTGCTTCTGATCATTTCTTTTTGGCTGTACTAAGCGGATTAATTCGCACAATACAGCTCGTACAGCTTTTGCATCAAACTTAAGACCTTGGGATCACTCAGACGATAGAAAATCTGTTTACCCTCACGTCGTGTGCTGACCATGTCAGCCTTACGTAGGACAGTCAGTTGTTGTGAAAGTGTAGGTTGATGAATGTCAGTGGATTCTTCAATTTCCTGAACATTCATTTCCCCATCCACCAGGACACATAAGATTTTCAGGCGATCAGGATTGGCCAAAACTTTCAGGCATTGGCTGACGAAATCGACTTGAGAAAAATCAATTTTGGCATTTTCAGCAATCATATCCATAAATGTCCTCACAACTTTTGATGTAGCCCGTGCAGTTTACATAATTTACCATAAAACTGCTTGATTAATATTTTTAATTATATAATATAAAAAAGTATATTATGTAGGGATTAATTCATCATGCATGACTTCCTCATCGCATTTATTGGCGGTTTAATGCTCGGGCTTTCCGTGGTTGGCTATCTTTACGTCAATGGCCGTATTGCAGGAATCAGTGGTTTGATTGGGCAAGTATTAAACTCAAAAACCATGTTTAAAACACCTGCAATCTGGTTTTTATCAGGCTTGATTCTCACACCGTTTATTTATGGTCTGTTTGTACAATCTGAAATCGAATTGAATGCCAGCCCACTGATGATGATTGTGGCAGGTCTGCTGGTGGGTTTTGGGACGCGCTTAGGTTCGGGCTGTACCAGTGGTCACGGAATTTGTGGCATCAGTCGCATGTCTAAACGTTCTTTCATCGCGACCATGACTTTCATGTTTGCAGGTTTTGTCGCTGTTTATATTATCCGTCATATCACAGGAGCATTCTAAAATGAAAAATCTGTTTGCCTTTTTATTTGGTGCACTGTTCTCTGTGGGGTTGATGGTATCGGGTATGTCCAATCCGGAAAAAGTACTCGATTTCTTGGATCTGTTTGGTGACTGGGATGCTAGTCTGGCCTTTGTCATGATGGGCGCGATTGCGGTGGCCTTTATTCCTTTCCAGAAAGTATTACGTACGGCACAACCGAAAACAGTATTTAATGAACCTATTGATTTACCTAAAAATAATCAGATAGATAAGAAGCTGATCACGGGTGCGGTTTTATTTGGTGCAGGTTGGGGCATTGCCGGCATCTGTCCGGCACCAAGTTTTACCTTGATCGGTTTGGGCCACTATCAAGTGCTCTATTTTATTGTAGCAATGTTGGTGGGTGTATGGATTCACCGTAAATGGTCAGGAGCTTAACGATGTCAAACTTACCTATAGTAAAAGATTTTTTTCACGAAGATACCAATACCTTCAGTTATGTTGTACGTGATCCTGCGACTAAAGCCTGCGCCATTATTGATAGCGTTCTGGATTATGATCCGGCATCAGCAAGTACATCAACTATTCATGCCGATAAAATTATTGCCTATATTAAAGAGCAGGGTTTAACGGTTGAGTGGATTCTCGAAACCCATGTACATGCTGATCATCTGACTGCTGCACAATATCTCAAAGCTGAGTTAAGTGGCAAAATTGCCATGAGCCAGAAAATTGGCATTGTACAGGAAACCTTTGGTGCGATTTATCATCTGGATATTAAACAATGGAATGCCCAGCAGCTCTTTGATTATTTATTTGAAGATCATGAGTCGTTCCAAATCGGAACATTGAATGCCTATAACATTCCAACACCGGGACATACGCCTGCTTGCCTGAGTTATGTCATCGGTGATGCCGTGTTTGTGGGTGATACCTTATTCATGCCAGATTATGGAACAGCGCGCTGTGATTTCCCGAAGGGAAGCGCATCAATCCTTTTTGATTCAATACAAAGTTTGTATCAACTGCCTGAGAAAACACGTGTATTTCTCTGCCATGATTATTTGCCAGAAAAGCGCGATACCTATATGTGTGAAACGGATATTCAGACTCAAAAAAATCAGAATATCCATATTCACGACGGCACGACCAAAGATGATTTTGTTGAAATGCGTAATAAGCGCGATGCGGGTTTAAGTATGCCCAAACTGATTTTACCTTCGATACAGATCAATATGAAAGCAGGACAATTCCCTGAACCCGAAGAGAATGGTGTTTCTTATTTAAAACTTCCACTGAATTACTTCAAATAGGCAAATTTTAAGATTAAACAACAAGTTTTGTTTAATTGGTTTGGTAATAGAGGGGGGCAGTAGCGATGTGGATGCTAATACTTGAAGGACTGGCCATCGGTGGTTTGCTTGGGTTAACCGGTGCTGGTGGTGGCATTCTGGCCGTACCCGCACTGATGGCAAGTCAAGGATGGACGGTCGCACAAGCTGCACCTGTTGGCTTGCTTGCAGTCACTTTATCTGCCTTGGTTGGAACATTTGAAGGCTTATTTAAGAAGATAGTACGCTATCGGGCTGCGCTTTGGATTGCACTGATTAGCATTCCTTCAGCACGTTATGGTGTGCATCTGGGAGGAATAATTTCTCCTGTATGGCTTACCTTAGCATTCAGTTTAGTCATGCTCGTGGTTGCTTACCGGATTTTTTTTAAAAAAGTGAATGACCATACAGGTGTGCTGTGTAAAGTTAACCAAACAACTGGTCGTCTGATTTGGAACATGAAAACTGCATTGTCTCTCGGTGCCATTGGTGTCGTGGCAGGTTTATTGACTGGTTTGCTTGGGGTAGGTGGGGGATTCGTGATTGTTCCAGCACTGAGTAAAGTAACTGATCTTGATATGCGCAGTATTGTTGCGACCTCGTTGATGATTATTTTCCTGATAGGTGGTGTCAGCATTTCAGCTCATATTTTAGATGGTTTTCAATACCCCGTTTCGGTCACGCTGACTTTCGTTTTAGCTTGCATGGCTGGGATGTTGATTGGTCGAATTTTGATGCCTTTAGTTAAGAATAGTCAAATCCAAAAGGTTTTTGCCATAACTGTCATAAGCGTAGCATTTTATTTAATTTCTACAGTCATCATAACTTAATACAAGCAAGAGATTAGAGCCAAATTTAAAGACTGCATTTTAAAGACATGAATATTTAATCAGAGACCAGATTTCTAAAGATCGGAAGAGGTAAAGAGTAATGAAAACAGCAGAACAATTAATTTCAATGGCAAAAAACCGAATTCAAGAAGTGACGGTCGCAGACTTACTTGAAGCCATGAAAAACCATAAAACCATTCTGATTGATGTTCGGGAACCAGATGAATTTCAGGCGGCAGCGATAGACCGAGCCGTGAATTATCCTCGTGGTGTTTTAGAAATGAGAATTCACCAGCATCCTGTGGCGAGCCATCATTGCGATACCTTGCAAGCACTAGAACATCTTAAAGATCAGCCGATTTATTTGATTTGTGGGACGGGTGGCCGATCAGCTCTGGCTACAGATACTTTACAGAATATGGGATTTACTCAGGTGAAATCTGTTCAGGGTGGATTCCAAGCATGGCTAGAGCAGGGTTATCCAGTAGAGAAATAACTAGATTTCTATTTTAAGTCTAACTTAAGTTTATGGACATTCAAGTGAGAAAATCATGAAGTACAAAGAATTAACTCAAAATATTTCAGGCAGTTTAAAGACATTAGCGCAGGATTCTCCTGATTTAATGAAAAGTTTTAATCAATTGTCACAAGTTGCAATGCGAGATGGTGTTATTGATCCTAAAACAAAAGAACTGATTGCCTTAGCGATTGGTGTTGCAGCACGATGTGATGGATGTATCGGTTTTCATGTCAGAACCCTAGTCAAAATGGGAATGACATTGCAAGAATTAGAGGAAGTGCTTGGTGTTGCAGTTTATATGGGGGGCGGTCCTTCATTGATGTATGCCGCTAATGCATTGGAAGCATTTAAAGAATTCACAGCTTAATTTTTTCAATCATTGTGAAAAGATATGAATCAGCATTGGGATAATCTTTATTCGCAAACACAGGATCTGTATGGCATTTCGCCCAATCATTTTATTCAACAGATAGCAGATCAGATTCCAATTGTGGGAAAAACTCTTGCTATAGCAGAGGGTGAGGGGAGGAATATCCTTTATTTGACTAGGAGCAGTTTGTTAGATGAGGGATGTTCCTAATGTGAGTTGAGAATCCGAAAAGAAGCTTTAGCTTCTTAATTTAATTGACACCGTTTCAGAAATACCTAAATGGGAGGTTTTTGATTGATTCAGGAGCTTTTCTTATTTATTGGTACTTGTAGTTAATCATATATTCCATATTGCGTATATTCGAATATTCATATATAAAAGGCTGTCTGTTTAAGAGATTATACTCATGGATCAAATGCCAAAAGTTCAAATTTACCATAATCCTGCCTGTGGCACGTCTCGTAACACTTTGGCGCTTATTCGCAACACGGGGATCGAACCAGAAGTCATTGAATATCTGATTACGCCACCATCAAAAGATCAGCTGATTAAAATGATTCAGGACTCTGGTTTAAGTGTTCGTGATGTGTTACGCAAAAATGTAGATGCTTATACTGAACTTAATTTAGACGATGCGAACTGGACAAATGAGCAATTGCTTGATGCTATGCTTGAACATCCCATCCTGATTAACCGTCCTTTGGTCGTGACAGATTTGGGCACTCGTTTATGTCGCCCATCTGAAGTAGTGCTAGATATTCTACCTTTGCCGCAATTAAAAGCTTTCGCTAAAGAAGATGGTGAAGTCATCATTGATGAGCAAGGCAGACGCTTAAAATAAAAGGTGAAACCCCTAACGCTGTTGGACTTTGTATCAGTGTAAAGCAGGAGATCTAAATGGAGAATATTGTCGCAATTTTTGCTTGGTTAAATGATGTTCTACTTAAAATGACCTGGCTCTCGGATGGGGTGCGCTGGTTCGTTGAAAATGTATTTGGTTTATCCGTTGCAACCCGGTTGGGTGGTAGTGTCCATTTCTTTATTTATGATGTATTCAAGATCTTTATTCTGCTTTCAGTGTTGATCTATACATTATCTTATATTCAAAGCTATTTCCCTCCAGAACGTACTCGGCTGATTTTAGGTCGGATGACAGGAATCAAAGCCAATATCATGGGGGCATTACTCGGTACTATTACGCCATTTTGTTCATGTTCTTCCATTCCGTTGTTTATTGGTTTTACCCGTGCAGGACTTCCGGTAGGCGTCACTTTTTCCTTTCTGATTTCATCACCACTTGTTGACTTGGCTTCAATTATTTTATTGGCGAGTATCTTTAACTGGAAAATTGCATTGGTCTATGTGTTACTTGGATTAGTGCTGGCAGTCATCGGCGGGTCATTAATCAGCTACTTGAAAATGGAAAAGTATGTGGCTGAATTTGTGACTCATCATCAAACAATCTCAGGTGACGATGAAGATTTCAGCATGACTGCAAAAGAGCGGCGTACATTTGCTTGGGAACAGGTGACAGACATTTTTAGTAAGGTTTGGCTTTATGTCTTGATAGGTGTCGGGATTGGTGCGGCAATTCATAACTGGATTCCTGAGCAGTGGATTACCGCCTTACTTGGTCAGGAACACTGGTATTCCGTACTGATTGCCACGATTGTCGGAATGCCAATGTATGCGGATATCTTTGGCACCTTGCCGATTGCAGAAGCACTTGTGACTAAAGGCGTTGGCTTGGGGACGGTTTTAGCGTTTATGATGGCGGTCACCGCACTTTCTCTGCCATCGCTAATCTTGTTAAAACAAGTGGTGAAAACCCGTTTATTGAGCCTGTTTGTAGGGATTGTTTTTGTGGGAATCTTGATTGTTGGTTATAGCCTGAATACTTTGGGTTATTGGTTTTTATAAAAAGTGTGGAGAATAAAGATGCAAATTAAAGTTTTAGGAACAGGTTGTCGTAAATGCAAAGCCTTATTGGCTGCAACTGAAGAAGCTGTAAAAAGTACGGGTGTTCAGGCAGAAATTGAATATGTAACTGATATGATGCAAATTGCTGAAACAGGGTTGTTAAGTACGCCAGGTCTG
The DNA here is from genome assembly GCF_003024525.3 of Acinetobacter cumulans. Taxonomy (GTDB): domain Bacteria; phylum Pseudomonadota; class Gammaproteobacteria; order Pseudomonadales; family Moraxellaceae; genus Acinetobacter; species Acinetobacter cumulans. Next base: position 1,253,151 of record NZ_CP035934.2, read on the forward strand.
ATCATAGATAATCAAATCGTTTCAAGTGGCAAAGTTTTGGAACCACAAGCCATTGTGGAGTTGATTGAAAAAAATAAATAAGTGTATGTGGAAAACTGTAAAAAAGACCTGTGGCATAAGCCACGGGTCTTTTTTATTTGTGTCTTGAGATGTTAAGAAGTTTTAAATTTTTCCCTTTCTGGCAAGCATATACGGATATGGGTATACTTTTATAATGAGTACTCTTTACTGAATATATGGATATGTGTATATTTGCATAATAGAATGGGAGCAGTTATGGACCACGTTCAGTTTTTTAAATGTTTATCTGATGAAACACGTCTCAGTATTGTCATGCTTATCGCAGAAAACGAAGAGCAATGTGTTTGTGATTTGACAGATAAACTCCAGTTAAGCCAACCAAAAATTTCACGGCATTTAGCCCTGTTAAGATCAAGTGGTTTGCTGAATGACCGTCGGCAAAAGCAGTGGGTGTATTACAGTCTTAACCCACAACTACCTGAATGGTGCTTTGAAATTCTGAATACACTTAAACGTAGCAATGTTCCCGTGTTATTTGATCCCTCAGCTCTATCGATTCAGAGCCATTGCGAGTAAGTTTTTATGAAATTTTTGTTTCTGTGCACGGGTAACAGTTGTCGCAGTATTCTTTCTGAAGTTTTGTTTAATAGTCGAGCGCCTGAAGGTTGGGTAGCTTATAGCGCTGGAAGTAAACCTTCTGGCCAAGTTCATCCGTTAACCATTCAGACTTTACAGAACCTGGGTTTGTCTACCGAAGGTTTGTCGAGTAAAACGATTGATGCCTGTGAACAGTATCAGCCCGATGTCGTCATCACCGTGTGTGATGCGGCAGCACAAGAAGCTTGTCCGTTGTATTTAGGAGGAGCAATCAAAGCACATTGGGGTCTATCTGATCCATCACATTTAGATTTGCCTGAACAAGAAAAATTACAGGCATTTTTAAGTACTGTAGAACATATCAACAAACGCTTAGATGCACTTTTTGCATTAGATACCCAACACATGAGCCGTCCTCAGCTTATTGCTGAAATCAATCAAATTTCCCATCTTTAAGCGAGCAGATCATGTCTAAACCAGGATTATCCTTTTTGGATCGTAACCTGACGCTATGGATTTTTGTGGCTATGGCATTGGGAGTTGCGATTGGGGTGGTATTTCCACAAGCATCCGTCGCATTGGATGCAATGAGTGTAAATTCAGTCAACTTGCCAATTGCGATTGGTTTGATTTTGATGATGTATCCACCATTAGCCAAAGTAGATTATGCAGCTTTGCCCAAAGTATTTCAGGATAAAAAAACATTAGCGCTCTCTCTGATTCAGAACTGGCTGATTGCGCCAGTGCTGATGTTTGTATTGGCGATAGTCTTCTTGAGTGATTACCCAGAATACATGACAGGTCTGATTCTGATTGGCTTGGCGCGTTGTATTGCCATGGTACTGATCTGGAATGGACTGGCATGCGGGGACAATCAATACGGTGCTGCATTGGTCGCATTTAACAGCATTTTTCAGATTCTGTTCTTTAGCAGTTATGCCTGGTTCTTCCTGACCTATCTGCCGCCATTTTTTGGGATAGAAGGGAATGTCATCAATGTTGATTTCTGGACCATTGCCAATGCTGTCCTTATCTACTTGGGGATTCCATTCCTGATGGGCTTCCTGACGCGTCTATCTTTAGTGAAAGCCAAAGGTCTGGACTGGTATCAGAATCAGTTTCTACCCAAAATTGGTCCACTCAGCTTATTGGCCTTGTTATTCACCATTGTAGCCATGTTTAGCTTGAAAGGCGGTGATGTAGTGAGTTTGCCAATGGATGTGTTGCGGATTGCAATTCCATTGACGCTTTACTTTGTCGTGATGTTCTTTGTCAGCTTTTTCATGAGTAAGTGGATGGGGAATGACTATCCCAAAACCACCGCAATTTCATTTACCGCAGCAGGTAACAATTTTGAGTTAGCGTTGGCCGTTGCGATTGCTACCTTTGGTTTGGCTTCACCAATTGCCTTTACTACGATTATTGGCCCATTGGTTGAAGTGCCCGTGCTGATTGCACTGGTTAGCGTATCCTTGTGGCTGAAGAAAAAATATTATCCAAATTCTTAAGAGGCAAAGATGACACTCCCTAATCTTGAATCTGATCTTTTACCGACACCAACTTTTGCGGAAGTGCAGGCTAAAGAACTAAGTCACCCACCACGTATCTTATTGCTATATGGCTCAAACAGAGAGCGTTCATATAGCCGCCTAGCTGTGATGGAAGCTGGGCGAATTCTTGAGCGTTTTGGTTGTGAGGTTAAAATCTTTCATCCCAAAGGTTTACCTTTACCTGAAGATGGTGATCTGGAACATCCAAAGGTTAAAGAGCTGCATGAATTGTTGGCTTGGTCTGAAGGCATGGTTTGGTGTTCGCCTGAGCGGCATGGTTCGATGAGCTCAATCTTCAAAGCACAGATTGATTGGATTCCACTTGCTGCAGGAGCAATTCGTGCTACGCAGGGTAAAACACTGGCTTTGATGCAGGTGAGCGGTGGATCACAGTCTTTTAACAGTGTAAACCAGATGCGAATTCTTGGGCGCTGGATGCGGATGATCACGATTCCAAATCAGTCTTCTGTTCCTAAAGCCTTTTTGGAGTTTGATGAGGAAGGACGGATGAAGCCTTCATCGCTATATGATCGTATTGTTGATGTAATGGAAGAGCTATACAAGTTTACTTTGCTGACTCGCGGTCAGAGTGCCTATTTGACCAACCGTTATTCGGAGCGAAAAGAATCGGCTGAAGAACTGTCTAAACGAGTCAATCAGCGTAATCTTTAAAGCTGATTCGTCATGGTGTGAGCAGGGTAACGGATGGCTCGATCGTTTGTTTAATCGTAAGCATCCGCTGAGCCCCACTTTTCTAACTCATTAATACCACGATAGTGTCCAATAAATTTTAAGAGAACACTATCGGAGTGCTATTTGGTCAGAAAACAGGAGTTCACAGGATACGTGAACCGTTATTTTGATTGTATCAGATGATGTTGAATTGGCGGGTAACGATCTTAAGTACAACAGGTCATCTAATGTCTAGATTGTCTTTTTTGATGCTTTAATCATAGTGGCTGTCAATAAATAAAGAGTTTAAACCTGAGAATTAGAGCAATCCTGCTTATTTTTCCTGAAATTTTAAATCAATTTGATATTCGTCCTGAGTCACTTTGATTTTATAGTCTTTATATTTACGTTTACTTGGTGAAAGGGCAGAGTTAGTGACTTCTTTATGGAATTCGCTGTCAGACATAAAAAAATAATACGCCTTATAGCCTAATAAGATCTTGTCAATTTTTTTATCTTTTTTCTCAGCATTACGAATGAGTTCATTTAAATAGTTTAAGCTGATTTTGTCTGACATTTATAAACTCGCAAATAAAAGTTGCATTATCACACGAGATATAATCGATTTTTATTACAAATTGATGACAGTTGCATTTCGGGTACTTTGGGGTAGATGCTGCGTTGAGTATTATTGAACTAAATGTTGTAGATCAAATCTTATTGGATAGATTTGGAGGAAAAACTATTAAAAAAGCTTTTAATGCTGAGTCTAAAGGTTTTTGATTTACAGCCTATAGTGTCGTACAACTCAGTATAGACAGAATCTGTTCGCTCATCAGATTGAAATTGATTGAGTAAATCACCACGGATTTATGAGTCACTAGCGATATTCTTTGTACCGCTCATATCTTCAGTGTTACAGCATCTAATGAGTTTATTTTACAAATAATTTTAGATGCAATTGTGGATGGTATCTAGTACTAGGGATCAATACACCGATCAAGCCGATTAAATGCCCAATACAACTTGATAAGGTTTAAATCCTTCAAGTACAGCTTCAGAAACCAACTGGATAAATGCTTCAGTTTTTCCATAAGCCATCCATTGATCTAGGGCCTCATAGTAGGCCAATCGGTTTTCAACTGTTATTACACAAGGGGGATAACCAGCTTTAAGCAATTCAAGATTCATCAATAGACGTGATGTACGGCCATTGCCATCAATGAATGGATGAATACCTACAAAATCAGCATGTACTTTGGCTGCACGTTCGATAGGATGAAATTTATGTGCGTCATTACTATACCAATCAACTAGCTGAGCCATCTTGTCATTTAATAATGTGTAATCAAGCGGGGTAGACGTGGCACCAGAGATTAGGACATTTTGTTGGCGATAGCGGCCAGCATTATCATCATCAATATTTTTTAAAATGAGTTGATGGATATTGCGAATTTGCCATTCAGAAAATGGTTCTTCTTTTCGAATAATATCTTCAACGTAATAAATAGCGTTTCTATGGTTAATTGCCTCGAAGTGTTCTCTTAATGCCTTCCCACCGACAGTTATGCCTTCTAACACGACTTTTGTTTCTAGCAATGTAAGTGTATTGCCTTCAATTGCATTCGAATGATAGGTCCATCGTACAATAAGATCTTCTTGTAAATTTTTTACTATAGCTGGTGATAGGGGGCGATGCTGATCTAATTTATTTTTTAAATCATCAATAATTTCAAACATTACCTTGTCCCTGAATGTGTCTAAAAGAATGATACATCAAAAAAGAATATTGAAGAAATGATATGTTATATCATTCCTATTTATGGTGCTTTTAATATTGATATAATCAGTACATCATTTCAAATCCTGAATTAGGATTTGAACAAGATTTCTAAGTGATTCAATACACTAAATCTGATTTGGATCAAAATTTGGTCAATAAATTTCAAATTAGCAATATGAAAAAAGTAAATAATATTTATACGGTATTTTTTACGGTAAAGCTCAATGGACTTTTGTTTTTATCAATATAAAACAATATGATAGCAGCAGATTCCGGTGCGCGCTGAGCGCACCAAATTTAAAAAAGAGCCAATATTGGCTATTTTTTTATTTCTAAATATCCCAGCGCCGATTTACAGATGTTCCAGCATTATTATAATGAATGACTTTGGCATAGTTACCCACGGCTGTCGCATTTTCAGGAATATCTTTAGTGACGACACTGCCTGCGCCAATGGTTGCGTTATTGCCAATACGGACATCATCGATGATGCAGACATTGGGACCAATATATACATTGTTTCCAATGATTGCTGCTTGTTTGCCACCATTGGCGCCAATAGTCGTAAATTGAGAAAGATTGACATTGTTACCAATAATGGTTGTCGGGTTGACGACCAGCGGGCCGCCGTGTCCGATATACAGCCCATAGCCAATTTGAGTCGTACAGTGGATATCTATACTGTATTTCTTCTTTTTATAATAAAAAACAGGGTAGGCCACTTTGCGCCAAGGCGATTGAGGACTGGCAAGACGCAACCAAACACTAAAATTAAAACCACGGTTAAACAAATAATTTTTAATAAACGACTTCCAACTGGTGTTACCACAGTAGCGATAGAGGTCACTTAAAATAAGTTTGGATAACATGGTTAAATTCACTACACAATATTAGAGATAGGGCTGTCAATATACAGTTTGCAAATTGATTATAGTTAAAAATAAGCAAGCAATTGTTCTCTTAAAATGAAAATAAAACAATTGCTGTTTATTTGTACAAATGTATGGAAGTGTCACAGCTACTTGCGGGCAATCTGTTACAGGCATATATTGATTTTACAGTAGGTCGAAACATAAAGTAGACGCTACAAAGTAGTTGGACGGATCAATGACAGCTCGTTTTGAGTTTGCTAGTTCAAACAATACAATCAGCACTAGCCTTCCAACATAAAGCCCGCCAATGTGCGGGCTTTTTTAATATATGAATGTATATAAAGTGAAAACTGATGGGTCAGATTTATATAAGAATTGTCATACAATATTAATTTATTCAAACTATGTCATTGATATATCATTTTTAAAATTAAGAAAAGTTACATTGCCATGAAATCTAACATTTTCTTTGTGGTTGATTTTTTGTCATGTGATATAAACCTAAATAGCTAGACGACGTTAATAATTGAAGAAGGAAGTAGGGAAATGATAAAAATGATTGATATTAAAGTGAAAGATCAATATAGCCAAATTCTTGATGCAAAAGCAGTTTTGAGTACGCGTCTAATGGAGCAAGCTGAGGCTGGCACACCTGTATTTCAACATATTGATCATATTTTTGTGAATGGTGAAATGATTCAACCCAGCATTGAATTTTTGTATGAAAGCCAAAACTCATCCAGTATTTATAAAGTGATTGAAGCTTAAATTGATTCAATCATCAGTGGAATGAATATTAAAAAGCTCCCTATGTAGGGAGCTTTTTAATATTTATAGGTGTTGCCAGTTTGGTTTATTCATTGATGAGCTGTAGTTGGACATCATAACGTGCAAATTCTTGAATAACTGTATCTAAGACTTGTTGTGCTTCAGGCGTTGTTGGTAACAAATCAAGTTCAGTATTTTGAGCACTGTCAAAGCATTCAATTTTTTCAATAAGCCAGCGTTGTTCATTGGCCGTGCTATTGATAATAATACGACGTGCCTGTAATTGATCATTGGCTTGTCGTGGCAAAACATACGTAATAGCCAGTTGAATGTCTTGCTGTTCATCAGCAGGGCTTAAAAAGGTAATCACCCAATTACCAATTTTACTCAATTGAGTCGGATGGTCAAAAGGGTCAAACTCAAATAAAACGGCCATGCGTCATGCTCTTAAAAAACTATGCTATCTATGCCAAATATTAAAATAAAACCCCATTAGCATTAAGTCGTAGCATGAAATGCCACTTTCGCTTATTTGCATAGAATTAATCCTATTTTAGCCAAATTAAAAGTTTTCAGCAGTCACAAGTATAAAAAATGAGAGCTTTTATAAATAAGAAATAATATAAAAGCTCTAACAGTGAAGTGCTAAAGTTAAATTGATTGGCTCAATTCGAAGCTAAGGTATACATACTGGAATTCACATATTTTAAGGCCATATTGAGCTGTGCAGGCTGAATGCGTGATTCTTGTAAATGCGTCATCCACTGCATTTGGCACGTTTTTAATTCATTTGGATGTTGTGTATTGTGAATTTTTTCAATTAATCGTTTCGCCATCAGTCCGCAGTATTGTTGAAGCTGTTGAGTCATAAACTCTTTTAGTTCATTTAAGCTTGAAGCATGCATACGTACCAGATTACTGTCATTTGAGTTAGATCGTCTCAGTGGCATAGTGTCCGTTATTACGCAAGTTTGATCATTATATATGACTGGTTCATGCAGTTGGCTTGGAAGCTCTGAAGTTGGTATTGGTGTTTCAGTTGACGTATTTTGAATTGTCGGTGGCGTATCTGTCGCGGTGTGTAATGATCCTTTAGTATGTATTAGACCTAATTCTAATAGTTGTTGGATTAATTCAGGCGTGGCAATTCGATGTTGCATTGATGGATTCATTGCATTGAAGTCATCTGATCCAATAAGTAGCAAGAGTTGACGTTGTTTGGCATTTAATGCTAAATCACGTAATTTGATGGTGCGAAAACCAAGTTCGGTTTTATAAAAACGAGACATACCTTAATTTATTCCCCCAATAAATTAAGGCATATCCTATTGTGTGAAAATTACACTAAAATGACAGTTTGATGAATGGTTATTTGATTTTTAACAATTTTATAGTGTGCTTACTGAGGAATTTTCCAAAGCTTTACGTAAGTACGGGTCTAAATCCTCTTGACGCATGAGCCACTGTACATAGTCTGCCGGAAGTTCAGAAATTGCAGTACCTCGGTGTTTACCAAAATTAATACTACGTGGAATGCGGGCATCTTCTGAAATGGTATAAAGCGATTCCAAATCATTAATTTTGAGTTGGTGCACAATATGCATCAAAATATTTGCTGTTAAAATAATATCCATATCCGCACGGTGTGCTTTGCGAATCATTTCACGTGCTTTTTCACTACCTTTACTAATCATATAAATGAGTGCAGAAATATTATGTGCTTCTGCATCTGGCCACACACGACGTGCTAGGGCAAGTGTACAAATGGCTTTAAGATTTGAAGTATCTACACCACACTTTTCTAAAGCGCGAAGATCATAATCAATGTTATGGCCAATAATATAGTTGGTTTCTTTCGGCAGCTGAAAACTACTGTAATGAGGCATACCAACCAAGTCTGATTCTAAAATATGATGCACAGCCATTGCCGCAAATGAAATTGGCTCATCAACTGAATAGAGTTGATCAAAAACTTTTGTTTTGTCTAAGCTGAGTTTGCCATTTTGGATTTCAATTGGAGCGTATGCAATTTCAATGGGCTGACCATTTAATGTATGTGTTTCTGTATCAAGAATAATGGCTTGCATGCCCAAATCCAAAAGCAAAATGAATATGCTCAATCTATCATTTGCAGAGAATACTGACAAACCAAACTGCACTGAATGACCTGATATTGCCCAGTATTTGCTGAAAATATAACTCAATCTCTGCGCATTTTTGAGCATAATGTAGCTGAGTACATTGAATTAAAAGAAGATCGAACAAAAAACTTAGAAAAATGTGATGCTAAATACAACATATAGGTGCTAGTGATCAGCGCGGTAAAGATGGCTGTGGAATGGAATTTATTCAGATCTTTATTCAAACATGATTTTCTCAGCTCATCTGATCAATGAGCATTTTAAATGCGAGCAGATGATTTTGATGAGGCGCGTACACTTATAACAGCCAAGCTGTCATTGATCTTAAATACTCTTGTGTTGGTGAGCACTGACAGGGTATATATAAAATCAGAAGATGAAAACAACAACAAGGAAGGGCTCAAAATGAAAAAACATGTTTTAGCTGTGTTAATCGGCAGTTCTATTTTATTAACGGCATGTGGTGGCGGTGATGGTGGTGAGTCCACTTATGTCATTGATGATGGAGTCCCTAAAAATAATATTGTAGCTCCAGTGGTTAAAACAACAGGCTATACCGATGCTAGTCAAACAGCAGATAATCTTTTAGCGTCTGTTAGTTCAGACAAGTTATTGATGACGTATAAAATGTTAGGTGTAAATGGAAAAGAGACGCAAGCAACAGCTCTAGTTTTCACGCCAAAGACAGTTAAACCTGCAGGGGGATGGCCGATTGTTGCTTGGGCACATGGAACTACGGGTGTGGCAGATATGTGTGCACCGAGTCAACAGGGCTTAAAAGGCAATGAATATTTAATACAAGGTCTTTTGGCTGCAGGTTATGCAGTGGTTGCGCCTGATTATGAAGGACTTGGTGAGCCGAGTGGCCGTGAACCGCATCCATTTTTAAATTTAAAAAGTGAAGCATTTTCAATTACAGATGCGGTGGTTGCTGCGCGTAATTATCTGGGCAATACCACAGAAAATAGATGGCTGGTCGTTGGACATTCCCAAGGAGGGCAAGCGGCCTTAGGTGCAGCACAATATGCATCACGTGCACAACTCAATTATAAAGGGGCAATTGCTGTGGCACCAGCATCGTTCCTTGGTTCTGTACTAACCTTAGGGGAAGGTTCTACTAAAAATATGACAGATCCAACAGAAATAATTAAAACGCTCGCTTCTTTAGATACTTTTACATCTTTGATTACAGCAGGGCTAAAAAATCAGTATCCGAATTTGCAATATAACCAAGTCTTTAAATCACCCACAGATTTAATTGCTGCAAAAGCAGAATCACTATGCTCTGATAAATTGGGGGATGCTTTAGGTGGGGCAATGGGGCAATATTTTCAACTCAATATGAATCTGACAAATTACCCACGAACACAGACAGATTTCATGACGAATGTTCCTGAAGTAAAGGACTTTTTGGTCAATGGTTCACAGCCACTAAAAACCGTTATTAAAACCCCGATTATTATTTACCAAGGAACACTGGATCCAACTGTACCACGCCAAGTGACGGACACTTTGGTGAAGTCAGCACCTGCAGGTACAACGATTAGTTATAAAACGGATGATGCTCTTCCAGAGACAAGTAAGTGGGATCACATTACAGCCTATTCTTTAAATTTGGGTAATATTGTGAAAGATGTGCAATCTCTAATGCCAATTCAATAAGTTAATTTAACTGAAATGCTCATTTTTAGAATAAAGATGAGCATTTTTTATTGCAAACAGTACGAAGTTCATTCTCTACTTTATAAAACTTCATGCTACAATACGCGCCAATCTTAGCACGGCTTAAAAGCCCTACATTTCATAGGACCTCGCTAATGTTTGCCAATACTTCAATTGCTCAATTTGACCCAGAATTAGCTCAAGCCATCACGAACGAAGATGCGCGCCAAGAAGCTCACATTGAGCTGATCGCTTCTGAAAACTATTGCTCACCAGCTGTAATGGAAGCACAAGGTTCAAAACTTACAAACAAATATGCTGAAGGCTACCCAGGCAAACGCTACTATGGCGGTTGTGAATATGTAGACGTGATTGAACAGTTAGCGATTGATCGTGCTAAAGAACTTTTCGGCGCTGACTATGCAAACGTTCAGCCACATGCTGGTTCACAAGCAAACTCTGCTGTTTACTTAGCACTTCTTAACCCAGGCGATACAGTATTGGGTATGAGCTTGGCTCACGGTGGTCACTTGACTCACGGTGCAAAAGTTAGCTTCTCTGGCAAAACATACAATGCAATTCAATACGGTTTAAACCCTGAAACTGGCGAAATCGACTATGAAGAAGTTGAACGTCTAGCTGAAGAACACAAACCAAAAATGATCGTTGCTGGTTTCTCTGCATACAGCCAAATTGTTGACTGGCAGCGTTTCCGTGACATCGCGGACAAAGTTGGCGCTTACCTATTTGTAGATATGGCTCACGTTGCTGGTCTTGTTGCTGCTGGCGTTTACCCAAGCCCAGTACAAATTGCTGACGTAACGACTACGACTACGCACAAAACACTTCGTGGCCCACGTTCTGGCTTAATCCTTGCGAAAGCAAACGAAGAAATTGAGAAAAAATTACAATCAGCTGTATTCCCAGGCAACCAAGGTGGTCCATTGGTTCACGCTGTAGCGGCTAAAGCGATCTGCTTTAAAGAAGCAATGGCGCCTGAATACAAAACTTACCAACAACAAGTGGTTAAAAACGCGAAAGCAATGGCTGAAGTGTTGATCGCTCGCGGTTACGATGTTGTTTCTGGTGGTACTGAAAACCACTTGTTCTTATTGTCTTTAATCAAACAAGGCGATATTACAGGTAAAGAAGCGGATGCTTGGTTAGGTGCTGCTCACATTACTGTGAACAAAAACTCTGTACCAAACGACCCACGTTCTCCATTCGTAACTTCTGGTATCCGTATTGGTACACCAGCTGTAACAACTCGTGGTTTCGGCGAAGCTGAAGTACGTGAGCTTGCTGGTTGGATTGCTGACATCTTAGATAGCAAAGGTGATGAAGCGGTAATTGCTGCAGTGAAAGAAAAAGTGGCTGCAGTTTGCGCTAAATTCCCTGTTTACGCGAAATAAGTCATACTTGAGAAAAGCCCCCTCAAGGGGGCTTTTTTTATGGCATGAAAAAACTCGAATGTTATCTAAACCTTTATATTTCTGTTATAAATGAATGAGTGATAACAAGAACATGAAGACCACTGCCTTGGCGTGGTCTAATAAAACTGAAGGAACTTCATAGATGAATAAACCTAATATTATTCTTTCTGAACAAGATCTACATCGTTTAGAAACAATGTTAGAGCATCAGTCTGAACTAACATTGACAATGAAACATCTTGAAGATGAATTAGCACGTGCAGATGTAGTTGCACCACAGGATGTACCACCTAATGTGGTTAGCATGAATGCAAAAGTTTTAATTACGATAGCACCATCAATAGAAGCAACCGAAATAACATTGGTATATCCACATGACTTTAAAGCTGAAAAAGGGCAGGTGAATGTCATTGCTCCCATTGGCGCTGCAATTTTAGGTTTAGCGGAAGGTCAAGAAATAGAGTGGCCACAACCAGACGGTCACATTATGAAAGTAAAAATTGAAAAGGTGCTATACCAGCCAGAACGGGAAGGCAACTATTTATAAGCTGCTTGTATGGCCTAGGTGAAAACTAAAACTCCAGATTTATGATCTGGAGTTTTTTTATTTAGTTTTGAGCAAAACCTTGCGGATATGGGTGTAATTGTGGTTGATAATACTTGGCCCAAACTTTTCGTTCTGTAGGGAGGGGTGTTTCAAAGCCCTCTATACCATCAAATAAGGCTTGCATTGCAGATAAAATATTTGGCATTGCACTGTCAGTAATGGCGTCGCAGGCATTTAAATAAGGCTGGATAATAGAAAAGCCACGATAATCAAATACAGAAAAATAAGGAATCACCAATTGTAAGTTCATTGCATGTGCGCCGTATTGGCGTATGTGGATAGCAAAAGCATCTGTACGAATATGAGGTAAACATGCATACATTTCATAGGCAAGTACATTAAATGGGTAATTTTGAGGATTCTGTTCCAATTGTTTTAAGCCTTGATCTGGGCCATCCATGTGCTTAATAAATGTATAACCTGGCGGAAAACTGGTTGGCGTCATGTTGTCATCAGGGTTTGTTCTTGGCATAACACCATGAATAAATTGAAAAACGTAAGCGATTAATTCCCCAGCTTGGTATAAAGCATCATGATAAGGCGAGTTTTTATATGCAATTTCAGTAGATGGCTGGGCGAGGTACATGGGGTTACGTATGTTTAAAATCTCGTTAATAATCTGTTGTGCATATTGTGTTGAACTGGTTTGAATCATCGGTGCAAAAAGAAAATCACAAATATGGCCCGTGGTAAAAAATATGCGATTATGAATATGAGCAATACGTGCAGTAGGTAATTGAGCTTGAATCTCTTGTCCTATGAGTTGGCTTGCTTGTGCTGGATTGAGCCAGCGTAAAGACGTTCCTGCATGTTGAGCAATAACTCGGCCTAAATAACCACTTAAATATAAAATGAAGTAATAATTGCTTTCTTCAGTTAAAAATTTTTCTGCAGAAATAATATAGTTTTGACGCATTTCACGCATTAAATCATCTAAGCGTTCAAGGCTTTTAAGGGAATAGTCGAGTTGTGATATTTCTACTAGTTTTAAATAAGGGCTTCCATTGGGTAGAGGATATTGGTTTTGATACATCTTTTGTAGCGCATGCATTTCTTCGGCAATTTTTAGCCGACTTTCACCACTGATGATGGTGTGATTAAGTAATTCTATTTCAACATGCTGACTCAAACTGAGCGCAATGTCATCTTGTTTAAAATACTGATGTATCACAAGAAGTGGAAACACAATTTTATGAGATAAAACCAATGCAAAGTCGTATAAATATGATTTAGGTAAAGATACATCGCTTTGAGGAAGATTTTGATTGAGTTCTTCACGACTGAACCATTGCTCTGTGCTTGCAGTGCGCTCAGCTAAAAATTGACCCAAATGGCTGGCCAGTAACATAAGGCTGTGTTTAACTGGCTAGCTTCAGCATTATGTTGAATATCCAATGTTCCCACTTGTTTTTTAAAGGCTGTAAATAATTGATCAAGACGCTGAAAGCTAGTAAAGCTTTGATCTAAATTGACCGTATTAAAAGCATTTGCAATATAAAATTCATGCTGATTTTGAGTATCCTGAAAATGCCTGCGGATGTGTTGCATGCGTTTGGTTGCAGATAAAGTAGAATCTACTGGATTGTTGAAGTGGTTTGTTATCATGATGATTCTTTTAGTGTTATTTTAATATGAGTATAAAAGAGTGTTTTTAAAATAGGTGCACGATTGGAATATTTTTTATTAAATTAAATCGATGCTAAGTCGATAAATAATCGAAAAATCTAAACACATGCTGAGCTTGAATTAAGACAGTATTATGTGTGCTTAAATGTAGGGGTGAAGGGCAAAATAGTGGAACAGCATAGCTCAAATGAAGGTTAGAAGTTTTGCAAAAAACTACATCAAAAGCCTGTTAAAAGCCTTAGTATAAAAATGATTTTGTTGAGTTTAATGATTTATGTCTCAAGTCGATGTGTTGGTCCCTTTAACAGAGATAGCCGTATCTTCTGAGGAAGCGCTGTCGGTCAAATGTAACGAGCTGGTCCCCATATTAAATGATCAATATCGTTTGAATCATTATGCCGATGCAATTATTCAAGCTCAGTCAGTGCTCTTAAATGGTGTAGATCCACATTTGACACAAAAATTGAGTCAACAGATTGAAACATTAATCCAATTATTATCTGACTCAAAAAAATACTTTAAAAAACGTAAATTTAACGGTTTACAAAAATGGTTAGGTATTGATTTAGAGTTTGGTTCCAATCAGGTTGATTATTATAAAACGCTAGATCAGACCTTAAGCGATGCTAATCAGCTCAGTCAGCATTTACAAATTGAAATTCAAAAGTCGCAATCACGTTTGAGTCAGTTACAAGGTTTACGTGAGCAAATGGCAAAATATATTCAGGCGGCTGAGGAATTTGCACAAGAGTATCCTAGTTTTGCACATCATCAACAGCCATTGGACAGTTTTGCTGAACGCTTAGCAAAAAAGATTCAAACCTTAAGAACCTTGCAGGCCAGTAATGATATTGCGATTATGCAAATGCACTTGTCACAGCAATTATCCTTTAGTTTGTTGGATCGTTTTAAAGAGGCGCAGCAGGTGCTGATTCCAGCATGGCAGTATCATGTGAAACAAAGCCAGCAGAATAACTCGACAAGTTCACTGGAAAAACTTGATAATAGCCGAGAAGCCCTCATTAAAAATTTAAGAAAATCATTAGAGAAATCCTCTAAATCATAATCAGTAAGGTGCGCTATGACACATCCAGAAAACCTCCAATTGCTTGTAAATGAAGATAACCCAACAACTGCTGTAACCGTGGTAGAAGAAAAATTTAAACAGCTCGATTTACAAGGGATGGGTTTAAAGCCGGCTGATTTTCAGGAAGTCATGACTGCACATAAAGAGCTGGCAGAGATAAACCATAATGCAGTTGCAGAATATGGTAAAAATATTGCGACCAAAACATCTACCTATACTGATGAGCTCTTGAGTTTGGTACAAAATAAAGACCTTGATGCAACGGGTCAAAAGCTGAATCAAGTGGTGCAAGTAGCACAGCAACTTAATACCAGTAGTATTTTAAATAAATCAAAAAACTCAGGTTTTTTGGGTGGCTTATTAAATAAGTTTAAGGGTGCGAAGCAAAGTTTTGATCAGCACTTTAATACCACCAAAGAGCAAATTGACGCATTGGTTAAAGAAATTGAAAGTTCGCAGAACGGTTTGAAAGCGCGTGTAGATACCTTAGATCGCATGTTTAATAGCGTACAAGATGAATATAAGCAGTTGGGTGTCTATGTTGCGGCAGGTAAATTAAAGCAACAAGATATTCAGCAAGAAATTGCCAGCTTAACTGCGTTAGAGCAAGATCAGAACACTACGCAAAAAATTTATGATTTAAACCATTTGGCCAATAATTTGGAAAAACGCGTGAGTGATTTGCAAGTGTTGCAACAATCAGCCATGCAAACTTTACCGATGATTCGTATTATTCAGTCGAATAATTTGATGTTGGTTGATAAGTTTTATGCGATTAAAAACATTACTTTACCTGCATGGAAAAACCAAATTAGCCTAGCGATTTCTTTGCAAGAACAAAAGAATAGTGTGCAACTGGCTAATACGATTGATGATGCGACCAATGATCTATTAAAACGTAATGCAGACTTGCTACATCAAAATTCGGTAGATACCGCCAAAGCCAATCAGCGCTCAGTAATTGATATTGAAACCCTTGAACATGTACAAAATACCCTCATTAAAACAGTTAATGATGTAATTGTGATTCAAAAAGAAGGCATGCAAAAACGTGATGAAGCGACAATCCGTTTACGTGCTTTACAGGATAATTTGAATCATTTGGTGCTTGAAACTAGCTCAAATGGCTCGAAGAGTTCTTAAGAGCATTCTATAAATGGCATAAGGGTCATGCCATTTTACTGCTTAGGAAGGCAATATTGTCAGATACTTAGGAGAATATATGCCTCCCTTAGATGAATATGCAGTACGTCCGCAACAGATAGAAACGGGCTTAGTGACGCTGAAAAAACGACAACGAAATTTAATGCTTTTGGGTATAACTTCATCTGTCTTTTTTATTGCATCAGTGATAGGTCTATTTGTACAACAAGACTTTGTATATGGATTCTTTGGTTTAACAACGCAGGTTGAGCAACTGCATTTACCAAGTAGTATTGATGCCCAGCTAGCGAATTTTAGTCAGCAACCTGATTATTTTGTGAATCTATTGTCATGGTTTGGTTGGCTGTTTCTTAAGCTCTTTGTGGCTTTTATAGGGTCGTTTTTGGTGATCCATTTTCTTCGAAAAATTCGCTTTTTTTATGTCAGATTTCAATCTTTTGTGTTGAAATTTGTGGGTTGGCTTATTGCATTTATTGTGCTTTGGAGTGGGCTGACCTATGTGCAATACGATTTAAAATCAGAGCATTATGGTGAATACCAGCAACTGGTTCGTTATGATAAAAATATTCAAGAAAGTGAAATATCACATTATTTGAATGAGTCAAACGTCGCTTTGCCTGTCAAAAATTATCTATTGGCACAAACTGCCTTGTTGCATCAGCCAGCCGACCGCGCAACGGCTATTCCTTATGTACAAGCGCTGATAAAAGCAGAGCAACATGATCCACAATTTTTAAGTTATGGCTTTAAGCCAGAGCAATTGTGGAGTATGCAAAATCAATTGTTTGATAAAACTATCACACCTATGGCACAAAGTGTGAGTAAGCAAGTTGCACAGGCAAATGTGCTGAGTACTGTGGTGTATTGGGTTCTATGGGCTGCTGTTGTACTTTTTCTCACCATGAGTGCACTGTTATTTATTTTATCCTCACATTTAAAAAGCCGTATTCAACGGATTGGGCAACATTTAAGTTAAATTGTTCACGCTCAGTGGCTATGGTGTTGTCGATCTGAGCGTTTAGTGACAGACGGGGTATGTCTCCTTTTCCTTAAGTTGTTGAAAAAGATTTTTATTTTGTATTTAAATCTAATTTTTCGATCATTGTTATAAAAACAAACTGTTTTATCTATTTTTATATTTATCTTATTCTTATCCCATCAAATATACATTTACTCCTTTGGAGACGTTAGCAATGTTAGATCAAAATACTTCTGCACAATTAAAAACTCTTCTTGAACGCCTTGAAGGTCCAATTGAAATCGTTGCGACTTTAAATGGCTCTGACAAATCAGACAAAATCAAAGAATTGGTTGAAGAAGTTGCTGCATTATCAAACTTAGTGACTGCTCGTTTCGATGGCACAAACAAACGTGCGCCTAGCTTCGGTATTGCAAAAGCAGGTGAAGAGCCGCGTGTATTCTTTGCGGGCCTTCCTATGGGCCATGAATTCACATCACTGATCTTGGCATTGCTACAAACTTCTGGTTATGCACCAAAAGTATCTGACGAAGTTTTGGCAACAATTAAAGGCTTAGGCATTAAATCTGACTTTGATGTATTCGTATCTTTAAGCTGCCATAACTGCCCAGACGTGGTTCAAGCACTTAACTTGATCGCAATCTACAACCCAGGCACAACTGCAACCATGATTGATGGTGCATTCTTCCAAGACGAAGTTGAAGAACGCAAAATCATGGCAGTTCCAATGGTGTTCCAAGACAACAACCATATTGGTCAAGGCCGTATGACCTTGGAAGAAATCATTGCCAAATTAGACACTGATTCTGATGCGAAAGAAGCAGCGAAAATCAATGAAAAAGACGCATTTGATGTTCTTGTGATTGGCGGTGGCCCTGCAGGTAATACTTCTGCAATCTATGCTGCACGTAAAGGCATTAAAACAGGTATCGTTGCTGAGCGCATGGGCGGTCAGGTGATGGATACAATGGACATCGAAAACTTCACGTCTATTCAAAAGACCCAAGGTCCTAAGTTTGCAGCTGAAATGGAAGCGCACGTTCGTGAATACGGCGTAGATATCATGAATCTGCAACGTGTAGCTGACATCAAAGGTGCTGAACAAACGGCAAATGGTTTGGTTGAAGTGACTTTAGAAAACGGTGCAAAACTTGAATCGAAAACTGTCATCCTATCTACAGGTGCACGTTGGAGAGAAATGAATGTACCGGGTGAAGCTGAATACCGTACACGCGGTGTAGCGTACTGCCCACACTGTGATGGTCCATTGTTCAAAGGTAAACGTGTTGCAGTCATCGGTGGCGGTAACTCAGGTGTAGAAGCAGCCATTGACCTTGCAGGTATTGTTGAGCATGTAACACTTGTTGAGTTTGATACTAAGCTTCGTGCTGACCAAGTCCTTCAAGACAAGTTAAACAGCTTACCGAACACCACTGTAATTAAGAATGCTTTATCTACAGAAGTGGTTGGTGATGGCAAACAAGTGACTGCACTGAAATACAAAGACCGTGCAACTGATGTTGAACACACTGTTGAACTAGCAGGTATCTTCGTACAAATCGGTTTGTTGCCAAACACTGATTTCTTAAAAGAAACAGCCGTTGAACTTTCAAACCGCGGTGAGATTGTGATTAACGAACGCAACGAAACCAATGTGAAAGGTGTATTCGCTGCGGGTGACTGTACAACAGTGCCTTACAAACAAATCATCATTGCTACAGGTGAAGGCGCGAAAGCATCACTTTCAGCATTCGATTACATTATCCGTTCAGGTCAGTAATAAAAGAAAAGGCCAGTGTGTTCCCCATACACACTGACCTATTTTCTAAGCGTTATTGTGAATATTGTTGTTATCAATATTCTCGTTTTATAGGAACTTTGGATGCTAACACCGGAGTTCCTTTTTTTATCTGCAAGATAAGAATCAAAATGTCCCCACGCATTTTGATCCCGTTCTTTGCCCATCGTCTATTTTTGTTTTACAACCTTATTTTTATACTTTCCCCAAGGTTGTTCTTTTTAATTGCTAAGCTTATAAGCAATAAGTATTCCAAAGTGGCGTTTCATATTAAGACTTGAATAAATTCAATCCTTTAAATTTTTTTATTAACTGCTCTTGCGTTTCCACATGCTCGGGATGGGGCACGATGCACTCAATTGGACAGACATCAACACAGGTTTGAGTTTCATAAAAACCCACACATTCTGTGCAGCGGTCTGTATCAATTTTATAGACCTTCGCACCTTCATAAATCGCTTCATTCGGGCACTCGGGTAAACACATATCGCAGTTAATGCATTTGTCAGTAATGAGTAAGGCCATAGCGAACCCAATTAAGCCTGATAAGCCAAAGAGGATGCAGAAATATCTGCCGTCGAATTTGGTAAGTTACGAATGAGCAGGGCATAAGTCATATCGACATCGGCAGGCACAGGAATATCCACGATATGGCCTGAACCTTTCGCATCTTCAATGGAATTACCTTTTTTGTCTTTAATTTCAGTCAATGTGAACGTGATGTTGCCTTTAGTGGTCATTAGTTCCAATGAATCACCCACCACAAAACGGTTTTTCACATCAATTTTGATGTAGTCGCCATTGCGCTCTAAAACTTCACCGCAGAAAATTTGGTGGTCAAAACTTGATGAACCGTTTTCATAGTTTTGATATTCGCTATGCACATGGCGGCGTAAGAAACCTTCGGTATAACCACGGTTTGCTAAACCTTCGAGCTGAGTCATCAGTGATGGGTCAAAGTCTTTGCCTTGCAGCGCATCATCAATGGCTTTACGGTAAATTTGCGCAGTACGGGCACAGTAGAAATAAGACTTGGTACGACCTTCAATTTTCAGTGAATGAATGCCTATCTTGGTTAAACGGTCAACATGCTGAACGGCACGTAAGTCTTTAGAATTCATGAAATATGTGCCGTGTTCATCTTCTTCGGCAGCAAAAGCTTCTTCGTCATTACGTTGTAATAACACTGGTTCAGAAACTTGGTTTTGCGCTTGCATGTGCAGTTCATCTGCATCTTTTGAGCAGCAACCAGATTTTTTTGCTGTATCAATATTTTGTACAGGAATCACATCGCCATTGGCATCTTCAGCGGTTTCAGACACTTTGTATTCCCAACGGCAAGCATTGGTACATGCACCTTGGTTGGCATCGCGTTTGTTCATGTAGCCAGATAACATGCAGCGGCCTGAATAGGCCATGCAGAGTGCGCCATGAACAAAGACTTCAATTTCCATGCCCGGGACTTGCGTTTTAATTTCTTCGATTTCTTCAATCGACAGTTCGCGTGACAAAATCACACGGGTTAGACCCATTTTTTGCCAAAATTTAACCGTTGCCCAGTTTACGGCATTGGCTTGAACTGAAAGGTGAATGTCAATTTCAGGGAAGTTTTCGCGCACCATCATAATCAAACCAGGGTCTGACATGATCAGTGCATCAGGCTTCATTTCAATGATTGGTGTAAGGTCACGAATAAAATTTTTTAATTTTGAGTTATGCGGCTGGATGTTGACCACCACATAAAACTTTTTACCCAAAGCATGGGCTTCGTTAATGCCAATTTGTAAGTTGTCATGATCGAACTCGTTGTTACGAACACGTAAGCTATAACGTGGCTGACCTGCATAGACGGCATCTGCACCGTATGCGAAAGCATAGCGCATGTTTTTCAGTGAGCCGGCAGGTGATAAGAGTTCAGTTACAGTCGTGATGCTCATGACAAAAATTAAGGCATATAAAAAATATGGCTTTATTGTATGAATCTAAAAAAATGATTCAACCTAGTAAAAAGCTCGGAATTATAGATCCAAAACACTGTTATTTTCACCGAATAGCGAATAATATATATGCATATTCGAATATGCATATATATTATGGATCAACTGAATTTTTTTAAATGTTTGTCAGATCAAACGCGTCTCGACATATTGACTATTTTGCTGCTGCGCGGTGAAAGCTGTGTCTGTGATTTGATGACTGCCTTAGATTTAAGCCAGCCGAAAATATCCCGTCATTTGGCCTTATTACGCAGTGCCAAAATTTTGCAAGATCGCCGCCAAGGGCAGTGGATTTATTATCAAATTCATCCTGAATTAGAAACGTGGTGTGTCGATATTTTGAAACTAACGCTGCAGCATAATCCACGTGCAGAGCAATTTAAATGTACTGAAAATGCAGCGCCATGTTGTGACTAATATTAAGAGTAACACTATGAATTTTTTATTTTTATGTACAGGTAATAGCTGCCGCAGTATTTTATCGGAAGCGCTTTTTAATGCACGTGCACCGCAGGGCTTTAGTGCGTGCAGCGCAGGCAGTCAGCCTTCAGGTAAGGTGCATCCGCTGTCATTAAGAACCTTGCAAAGTTTGAATATTTCCACAGAAGGTTTGTGGAGCAAAAATATGCAAGATTGCGAACAGTTTAATCCTGAAATTGTGGTGACGGTATGCGGTTCTGCCGCAGAAGAGCCTTGTCCATTATATTTAGGCAATGCGATTAAAGTGCACTGGGGCTTAGAAGATCCTTCACATTTAGATTGCGAAGATGATGAAAAAATGCAGGCATTTATGCAGACAGTAGAGCATATTCAACGTCGTTTTGATGCCTTTTTTGCCTTGGATTTAAACCAATTAAGCAAAGAAGATTTAATTATTGAGCTGAATAAAATTGGTCGGATTGATTAATTAAATCGCAATTCTGCAAAAATAGAAGCCTGTTTTTTGTACATGGCTTTTCATTTTTGCGTCTTAGATTGATAAGTTGAAGATATGCAAACTGCAAAATTATCCTTTTTAGATCGTAATCTCACGCTGTGGATTTTTATTGCCATGGCACTGGGTATTTTGATCGGTTATTTATTTCCGCAGGCATCAACTGCTTTAGAAAGTATGAGCTTAGGCACGGTTAATTTACCGATTGCCATTGGTTTGATTCTGATGATGTATCCACCTTTGGCAAAGGTGGATTACGCCAATTTGCCGCAAGTGTTTCAGGATAAGCGAACGTTGGTGTTGTCACTGGTACAGAACTGGCTGATTGCACCGTGTTTGATGTTCGCCTTAGCGATTATTTTCTTACAGAATTATCCTGAATATATGACGGGGCTGATTTTAATTGGCTTGGCGCGCTGTATTGCGATGGTCTTGGTGTGGAATAACCTTGCTTGTGGTGATAATCAATATGTGGCTACCTTGGTGGCATTTAACAGTATTTTCCAAATCCTGTTTTTTAGTACATACGCATGGTTATTCTTAAGCTTCTTGCCGCCATATTTTGGTGTGGCAGGGCAAGTGATTGATGTCGGTTTTTGGACTATTACCAAAGCGGTGCTCATTTATTTGGGCATTCCATTTTTATTGGGCTATCTCAGCCGGACACTTTTGGTGAAACAAAAAGGACTAGATTGGTATCAAACGAAGTTTATTCCAAAAATTAGTCCGCTGAGTTTATTGGCACTGCTGTTTACCATCGTGGCGATGTTTAGTCTAAAAGGCGGTGAAGTGCTGAGTCTGCCAATGGATGTGCTGCGCATTGCCATTCCACTGACCATTTACTTTGTCGTAATGTTTTTCATTAGCTTCTTTATGAGCAAGTTGATGGGCAATGACTATGCCAAAACCACGGCGATTTCCTTTACTGCAGCAGGCAATAATTTTGAATTGGCGCTAGCAGTGGCGATTGCTACTTTTGGTTTGGCCTCACCTGTGGCATTTACCACCGTTATTGGGCCATTGGTTGAAGTACCTGTGCTGATTGCTTTGGTCAGTGTGTCTTTATGGCTACGTAAAAAATATTTCTCAAATGCAGGGGCAAATGCTGAATGAGTACTGATTTATCAAAGACTGATCTAGCGAATACAGATCTTCCAAACATTGAGATGGACTTGCTTGAGCAACCGACCTTTGCAAATGTGCAGGCGCAAGAACTTGCGCATCCACCACGGATTTTATTGCTGTATGGTTCAAACCGTGAACGTTCTTATAGTCGTTTAGCAGTGATTGAAGCGGGTCGTATTCTTGAACATTTTGGTGCTGAGGTGAAAATTTTTCATCCTAAAGGTTTGCCTTTACCTGAAGATGGCGATGCGACACATCCGAAAGTGCAAGAATTACATGAGCTATTGGCTTGGGCGGAAGGGATGGTGTGGTGCAGTCCTGAGCGTCATGGTGCGATGACTTCTATTTTAAAAGCGCAAATTGATTGGATTCCATTGGCTGCTGGGGCAATTCGCGCCACGCAAGGAAAAACCCTGGCCTTGATGCAAGTGTCTGGCGGTTCGCAATCTTTTAATGCGGTCAATCAAATGCGCATTTTAGGCCGTTGGATGCGTATGATCACCATTCCAAATCAATCTTCTGTGCCGAAAGCCTTTTTGGAGTTTGAGGAAGATGGCCGTATGAAAGCGTCGAGTTTGTATGACCGAATTGTCGATGTGATGGAAGAGTTGTATAAGTTCACGTTATTGACCCGTGGGCAGTCAAGTTATTTGACCAACCGCTATTCAGAACGTAAAGAGTCGGCAGCTGAATTGTCTAAACGTGTTAATCAAAAATCAATTTAATACATGATTTGATGCCGCTTATTCAGCTTCAAGCTGTTTTAAGATTTGGCAATGATCAATGGTGCTTTGTGCATTGCAAGATTGGCGGAGCTGCTGTAATTCCTGTTGGAATTTATGCAGTTCTGCCAATTTTTTTTCGACTTGTGCTAAATGCAGATCAATAATTTCATTCACCGCCTGACAGTTTTGCTGTGGTTGCTGTTCGAGTTCAATTAAAGTTTCAATTTCTTTTAAAGATAAATCAAGCGCACGGCAGCGCTGAATAAACAGCAGGCGTTTTAAGGCATCTTCAGAATAATAACGGTAATTATTGTCCGCCCGAAATGAGGGCTGAATCAGCTGTTTGCTTTCATAAAAACGAATGCTGTCGGTTGTTAATCCTGTTTTTTTACTCAGTTCACCAATTTTATAAGTTGCCATGCTTGACCTTAGAGTTACTCGAGGGTTTTTAATGACTATAACCTGATCAATACTGAAATGCATGGGAGTTTTGTATGGCTTGTACTTGCAGTCATGAACCAGCACCGCCAAAGCCAAATAGTAAATTTCGCACCGCGCTTTGGATCGCCTTATTCATTAACTTAGCGATGTTCTTGGTTGAGCTGATTGGTGGCGCTTATGCGCACTCTGCATCACTGTGGGCGGATTCTTTGGATTTCTTTGGTGATGCTGTCAACTATGGTGTGTCTTTGGCTGTATTGGGGGCGAGTCTATATTGGCGTGCGACAGTTGCACTGTTAAAAGGGCTGACGATGGCGGCCTTTGGCTTCGTGGTCATTGGTAAAGTCATTTACTCTTATATGCAAGGTATCCCGCCTGAAGCGATCACCATGGGCGCGATTGGTGTTTTAGCCTTGGTGGCCAACGTGATTTCTGCGGTGATCTTATATGCCTTCCGCGATGGCGATTCCAATATGAAGTCGGTTTGGCTATGTAGCCGTAATGATGCGATTGGCAATGTGGCCGTGATCTTGGCTGCAGTGGGGGTGTTTGGTACAGGCAGTTTATGGCCAGACATTATTGTGGCAGGAATTATGGCGGTATTAGGTTTAACGGGTGGTTATGCGGTGATTAAGCAAGCTTTGAAAGAGCGAAAAATAAAAGTAGAAGCACCAATGAACTGCTCTTAATTTACAATCTGCAACTTTTTTATCAATACAATTTGCTTTATAAGAGATGCGCTAGTCTTTAGTCCAAGGCTAGCTGTCTATGTCTAAAAAATGTAGAATATAGAAAATGAATATAATTATGTTATTGGGTAAAGGCTCAATAAATTAGAAAAAAGTACAGATTTATATGAAAATTGAAAGAAAATGGTCAGTGTACTAAAGAAAATATAATCAACATCTTTTATGATTTTATCTTTATCAGCTTTCTGTTTTTATTTAATTTTCAGTAAATATAATTTTTAAAATTACAATTAAGAATTTTTTATTATGCTAGGCAAAATACTTGCTGTATTAGAAAAATTAGGTTTATCCGCTCAAAAGCGTGCCATTCATGCGCAATTTTCCAATCCTGCTTTGAATGACGAGCTTTTTATTCAACGTATTGATGGGGAGCATGTCTTAAACCAAGGCCTGCAAGCGACCCTGATTTGCTTATCCACCAATGCATTGATTCCGCTGAAACAATTTATTGGTGTACAAGTTGCTGTTGATCAAGTGACAGATCGGGGCGAACTGTTTCGGACTACGGGTATCATCACCGAAGCCACTCAAGGCCAGAGTGACGGTTCACTCACCCTATATAAACTTACGTTAGAAGATGCAACGTCGTTGTGGCATAAACGTCGTAATAGCCGTGTGTTTATGAATAAATCAGTGCGTGATGTCAGTGAAACTATTTTTAAAGAATGGCAAAGCAAAAGTCCACTCTTTGCATCCAGTCTAATGCTTGATCTAAGTGGTTTAAGCCAAAACTATGATGTTCGGCCCTTCATCATGCAGTCGAATGAAAGCGATTATGACTTTTTAACCCGACTTTGGCGTAGTGAAGGCATTAATTGGCTCATTGATGAAGCACAGCTGAAAGTGCCACATTCCTCAGTACCAATTGAAAAACAAAAACTCCGCTTGATTGATGACAATAGTCAATATCAAGCGCTTAGCCGTCGCAGTATCCGCTTTCATCGTTCTAGTGCAACAGAGCAACAAGACAGCATCACTAGCTTTATCGGTGAGCGTAGCATTCAACCGACAGCAGTACATGTGCAACGTTGGCAAGCTGATGGCCTCAGCCAAGAAGAAGGTGCAGGTTCAGTCCAAAGCAAACATCAGCATAGCCAAAGCCAAGACAATGCCAGCTTAAGCCTAGAACAAGCATGGCATGTCAGCCCTGCATGGATGCAAGACTTAACAGGTGAAGATCAAGCCACAGCTTCATCCAACAGTCAGATTGAAAAACTGAATCAAAATCTAACGCGATATCACGAGCTACAATCGAAAAAATTCAATGCACAATCGACCGTGCGTGATACACAAGTGGGTTATTGGTTTGAACTGAATGAACACCCAGAAATCGATCAACACAGTGGTGCAGACAAAGAATTTTTAATCACAGAAAAGAAATTCTATAACCAAAATAACTTACCCAAAGATCTCACTGAACAAGTCAATCAGCTGATTGAACAAAGTCAGTGGAACATTAAACCCATCCATGAACAGGCAGAGCGTCAGGCCAATCAGCTCACATTGCAACGGCGTAATACTCCGACTGTTCCGGCATATAATCCGCTCGAACACCGTCCAAGCACTCATCCACAACGGGCTAAAGTCGTTGGACCAAGCGGTGAAGAAATACATGTTGATGAATGGGGAAGAATCAAAGTTCGCTTCTTATTTACCCGAAGTGATGACCATAGCCATGACGGCGGTGCAGGCAGTAATGACAATGACACGGACTCTGCATGGGTAGATGTACTCACACCGTGGGCAGGTGAAGGCTATGGCGCAAGATTCTTGCCGCGTATTAATGAAATTGTGGTCATCGACTTCTTTGACGGCAATATCGACCGACCATTTGTGGTGGGGCGCATACATGAAGCACAGCGCAGTCCAACCAAGTTTGACAATAAAGGTCAATTACCCGAGACCAAAAAGCTGGCTGGAATAAAAAGCAAGGAAGTACAAGGTGAAGGCTTTGGACAACTGCGCTTTGATGATACGACTGGACAGATATCTACACAATTACAAAGTACCCATGGCGCCACTCAGCTCAACTTAGGAAACCTCAGTCATCCCAAAGAAACTGCAGAAAGTGAAGGTCGAGGCGAAGGTTTTGAACTAAGAACAGACCAATGGGGCGCAGTACGAGCAGGACAAGGGCTACTTGTCAGCACACACTCACAACAACAAGCGACTGCAATGCACCTCGATGCACAAGCTGCAAAAGAACAAATCGAAGCCAACTTAAACAGCAGTAAAGCATTAAGTGAAGTGGCGAAAAATCAGCAAACAGACCCACTTGAAGTCTTGGATAATTTAAAGCACTTCCTTGGTCAAATCGAAAAAGGCAGTCAAGAAAAAGCCGATGCTTTTAAACAAGCCCTCATGATTTTATCTGCGCCCAACTCAATTGCGATGACGAGCAATGAAGATATACATGTTTCAGCAGATAGGCAGATCAGCCAAAGTGCTGGGGATAGTATTAATATCAGTAGTCAAAAATCCTTAATTGCCCATGCACAAAGCAAGATCAGTCTATTTGCGGCACAAGAAGGATTACGTGCGTATGCAGGCAAAGGCAAAGTTGAAATCCAAGCCCAAGGAGATGGGGCTGACTTGATTGCTCGTAAAGGTATTCAAATTATTTCGACTGAAGATAGCGTGGAAATTAAAGCCAGTAAGAAAATAGTGCTGACTGCAGGTGGCAGTCAAATTGAGATTAGTAGTGCAGGGGTGCTGCCAACAACGGCTGGAAAGTTTGAGGTGAAGGCAGGTCAGCATACGTTTATTCCTGGAGCACAGGTCAATATGCAATTGCCATTTTTTCCGCAAAATGTGTGTTGGGAGTGTTTAGCACGAAGAATGAATCAACGCGGTGCATTTGTGAATAAAGGAGATGGTTTATAAATGTCATATTATATTCACGATGATATTAAAAGAATTTTTTCCACGCAAAGTGATCATGTTGCAGAAGGATTATCTATATATGCCCTTGCTGATGCGGCTCAGGATAAGTTCTTTTTAAGCAAATGGATGCATTTGCCCCAGCGTAATTTGCTTACAGAAGCTGCAGGTGAAAAAGCTGCACAAATATCGCCACATTTAATACAGTTAAATAGTGAAATGACCAGTTTGGAATGGATACACATTCAAAAAAGAGTGATATCTACACCTAAAATGACATTGATTGTATCGCCTCTAAATTTTGAGGAAATGTATGCACATTTAAGGCAATTTACCAATGTGAGATTCGATGGCGGTTTAGAAATGTTTTTGGCATTTTGGGACCCTATCATCTTAGCGACCTTGCTTGGACATCAAGCTGATGAGACTTTGTATATCCAAGAACAAGTATTAGATAAGGAACAAAAGCAGATTTTACTAGGGCCAATACACACGTGGTGGTATTGGGATCGGCTAGGTCAATTACAACAGATAACAGGATTAAACCTCCAATCTTTTCAGCAAAGTTATGATTCACAAAATCCATTGTGTTTCTCTGTGGATCAGGAAGAGAAAATGGTCGAAGCGACATTTCCTGATCATTTAATTTATTACTTAAAATTGAATAATTATTTTTTGGTTGAAAACTTTACCGCTTGGGATTTGTATCAATACGTGATTTCTGCACTTAAACAAGCAAGATGTTTTCACTTGCAAGGAACACGAGATATTTTAAATTTCATTTGTTTAAAATTAGGTTATCAGGAACATTTTGAAATGGATCTACAGCTGCAGACAGTCCTGTTAAGGGTTAAAGAAAAGCAAATCACGATGGATCAAGCCATGGAGATGCTAGAGGATTCCTCGCCAGCTTTGTAATGCGGAAAAATATATTTTTAGATTTAAAAATATGAACTGAATAAACAGTATAGATAATGAATAAGTTAATAAAATTGATGTTATTCCCTGTGTCTTTAACCTTAGGCTTAGCTGGGTGTATGGGTATAGGTCCGAATAAAATTTATGTGTTGACCACAACTTCATTTAACTATGCTCCAAATTATCAAGCTTATATGGTTATGATGAATGGAGAAGAAATGGGCGGAGGCTTTGGCGGAGCGACAAAGCGCTCAAGAGTGATACTTGGCCAACAGAATATTACTTGGGGTGAAGGGAATAGTGATAGAAAACATAAAGCGATTAATGTTGAAAATTTAAGCAAAAAAGATTTAAAGAATAAACGATATTTAGCGGTGCATTTATATCCTGATGAGAGCGTAGAAATTATCACGTCGAATGACTTGCCTGATCCAACGCAAAAAGGCTTAGAGTGGATGAAACACTTAAGAGAACAGAATAAGCAATTATTAAATAAAGAGTATAGAAAATGAGTAAATTAACCAAGTTGATATTATTGCCTGTGTCTTTAACCTTAGGCTTGGCTGGGTGTATGGGTATAGGTCCGAATAAAACTTATGTGCTGACTACAACTTCATTTAATTATGATCCAAGTTATAGAACTTATGAGGTGAGAGTGAATGGTGAGGAAGTGGGAGGAGCTTTTGGTGCTGGAACGAAGCGTTCGGCCGTGATACTTGGTCCACAAATTATCACTTGGGGAGAAGATAACAGCAAGCGTAAACATAAAGCGACCAATAGTGTTAACTTAGCTAAAGAAGACTTAAAAAATAAACGATATTTAGCGGTGCATTTATACCCAGATGATAGCGTAGAAATAACCACGTCGAATGATCTGCCTGACCCGACACAGAAGGGTTTAGATTGGCGGGATAAATTAAGAAAACAATCTAAGAATAAATAAATGAAAATTTAAATTCTGTAATTTTGACAATAATTTATTTCAATAAAGAAATTAACATTAGTACTGCCATGGTTGATATATGAGTATAGAAAATGAGTAAATTAACAAAAATGATGTTATTGCCTGTGTCTTTAACCTTAGGCTTAGCTGGGTGTATGGGAATAGGTCCGAATAAAACTTATGTGTTGACAACAACATCATTTAACTACGATCCGAGTTATAGGACTTATATGGTTAAGATGAATGGAGAGGAAATGGGCGGAGGCTTTGGTGGAGCAACCAAACGATCTGCCGTGATACTCGGCCCACAAATTATTACTTGGGGGGAAGATAACAGTACGCGTAAACATCAAGCCATCAATGTTGTGAATTTAACAAAAGATGATTTAAAGAATAAGCGGTATTTGTCTGTACATTTATATCCTGATGACAGTGTTGAAATAGTGACTTCTGAAAATGGACCTAGGCCAACATCAAAGGGGTTAAAATGGAGAGATACATTATGGGAAAAATAAGTCCCTAATGATGGGGAAAATATTGATTTATAATTAAGGATAATAAGTAGAATATATAATGCGTAAATTTAAAAAAATGATTTTACCAGTCTCTTTGATTTTTGGCTTGGCTGGGTGTATGGGTATAGGTCCAAATAAAACCTATGTGCTGACCACAACTTCATTCAACTATGATCCAAGCTATCGGCCTTATATGGTTAAAGTGAATGGATATGAGGTGGGTGGCGGATACGGCAGTGCAACAATGCGTTCTGCTGTGATACTCGGTCCACAAATCATCACTTGGGGTGAGGATAACAGTACGCGTAAACATCAAGCCATCAATATTGTACATCTAAGCAAAGAAGAGTTAAAAAATAAGAGTTATTTGGCGGTGCATTTATATCCTGATGATAGCGTAGAAATTACGACTTCAAATGACCTTCCGGATCCGACGAAAAAAGGTATAGATTGGGAAAATAAATTAAAATAATCATTGGGAGTTTCTTGTGTCTTTAACGATCTCAGAAAAAATTAAAAATAATAATCAAGATGTGTCTAATCAGCCACCTGTAAGTAAGCAAAGCTGTGAAGATATAGTAAATCTGTCGGTTTATTTTGATGGTACAGGTAATAATTTAAAAAATGATGAAACTGATAAAAAATGGGCAAATCCAGCTCGCTTGTGGCGTAACGCAGATACTTTTAGTCAGTCTGAAATAAAAATAAATAAACTTAGCAATGCTTTAAGTCATGCGATTTATATTTCAGGTGTTGGGACACCATTTAATGGTGAAATGGATCATTTAGAAGCATCTGTATGCTGGATGCAAGACAATGACTTAACGGGAGGAAGTACCGGTATTGGTGGAAGTAAAAGGCTACAGTATGGTAAAGATGAAGTAAATAAGCAGTTACAGAATATATTAGCTCAAAAAATTGAAAAGCTGGAAGCTGAACTGCAACAGGATGTGATGCAGCGAAAAAATGAAGTGAATACTAAAGTTATCAGCAATTTAAATCAGCATCGATTAATCAAAAAAATCAATCTTTCTGTATTTGGCTTTTCACGTGGCGCAGCTTTGGCGCGTGTATTTACCAATGAAATGATTTGGAAAGCTGAAGCAGAAAATTTAGAGCTGAAATATGAAATGGAAGGCTATGCCGAAAAAATACCGATGGAAGTCAAGTTTTTAGGCTTGTTTGATACGGTGGCTTCTTTTGGCCTGCCGGCAACAAATTTGCCGAATAAACTGACTTTCTCTGGGCGGGATATGGTGGTCGATCCTCGCGTAAAAAATTGTCTGCATTTGATTGCGGGCAATGAGCAGCGCTTTGCCTTTCCGGTAGATCTGGTTCGAAAGGATGGGGTATTGGCTAACCCTAAAAACTGGAAAGAAGTGGTTTACCCCGGCATGCACTCCGATGTCGGCGGCGGTTACGAGACAAACTCTCAGCATGTAAGTAATAATTTTGCCCGTATTACTTTAAGACATATGCTGGATACCGCTGAGCAAGCTGGTGTAAAGCTGTTTAATTATGAAAAAACAGCTGTGGAAGCAACAGAATTATTTAATCAGCAATTTAAAATTGAAGCAGAGACGCAAGCCTGTTGGGATGCCTTGCAAAAGGAGGCTGGAGCAAGCACAGGTAAAGTTGAAGATGATATGAAGCGCTATATGCAGATTTACTATAGCGCATATGGAACATTGCATAGACAAAAACAGGCATTGCATGCTGCTGGCAATTCAGATGCGAATATAGCTCAATCCGTTGCGCAGAAAAATCGTGCTGAAAGCAGACGCTGGTGGGGTCCTACTGATATGGCGACTGAAGTTGAACGGGTGAAAAAAGCCAGAGGGTATACCAGTGCAGACAGTAATCAAGTGACTGGATATAAACAGTTATATCGAGTGTTTTACCCCTTGCAAAAATTTTACGAATTTTATATTGGTCTTGATGACTGGGAACTTGAAAGCTTTGAAAAAGAAGCAAAGGAAAACACGATTAAATTTTATTCAAACTATGTTCATGATTCAAAATATGGCTTTATTTATAATGCTGAACCATTCAGTTACTTTAGACAGCGGACGGTGTATGAACCTAAGCGCAGCTGGAAAGGTAAGCGTGTAGATAAAAAATTAGGACCAGTTCATGAGCAAATTGCCCGTGAAAATGCGATGTCTGAAGCTGTGAATCAATCAGAAACTGTACCCGAGACAGCATTAAATTAACTTGCTTTAGATGTATGCTAAGTTTTTTATCAGCGCATCACCCTATTTTTATATGGAGATATTTCTTTTCTGTTTCCTGCAACGCTTAGTAGAAAGCGATATTTTAGATCGTATTATTTATTGAGTCATATCTTTCAGAAGGAATAGCCCTACTCATTTGCAGGTTTGGAGTACAAAAAAAGCGCATGATGACATGCGCTTTTTAATTTACAGCTAATTATTTTTCAACGAATGCACGTTCAATTACGTAGTCACCTAGAACGCCCATTTTTGGAGATTCTTTAAGGCCATGCTGGTCAAGAAGCGCAGCAACGTCGTCTAGGAATGCAGGTGAACCGCAAAGCATTGCACGGTCAGATTCAGGGTTGAAACGTGGCAGACCGATTTTTTCGAATAGCTGACCAGATTCAATTGCAGTTGTTACACGGCCTTGAGTGTGGAATTCTTCACGCGTTACTGTTGGGTAGTAAACCAATTTTTCTTTCGCGCCTAATTCACCAAAGAATTCGTGATTAGGAATTTCATTTTCAATTAAGTCTTGGTAAGCCAATTCTGAAATGAAACGCGTACCATGCACAACGATGATTTTTTCAAAACGTTCGTAAGTTTCAGGGTCACGAATCACAGAAAGGAATGGTGCAAGACCTGTACCTGAAGAAAGAAGGTATAAGTTTTTACCTGGGTTTAAGTCATCAAGTACTAAAGTACCTGTAGGCTTTTTAGAAACTAAAATTTCGTCGCCAACTTTAACTTGTTGCAAAATAGATGTTAAAGGACCATCTGGCACTTTAATAGAGAAGAATTCAAGTTCTTCTTCATAGTTTGCACTAGCAATAGAATAAGCACGCATTAAAGGCTTACCGTTTACTTCAAGGCCGATCATCACAAATTGACCGTTTTTAAAACGTAGTGCAGTGTCGCGAGTCGTTTTAAAAGAAAATAAAGTGTCATTCCAGTGGTGAACGTGAGTAATCTTTTCGACGTTGAAAGCAGCCATTAAAGGTCTCAATAAAATTATCAAATTAGAACAGCTTACTATTCTAATCTAAAATCATTCTCGATAAACTGAATATATTTAATTGAGCTTATCAGAAAAAGTGATTATGTCGGGTTTGATTTTGCCAATTATTGGTTATATGCGTTCTCCTTACCAAGAAAAGTTCGGAATACCGCGTCAGCCGAATTTGGTGCAGGTTGAGTCATATATAGAAATGACAGGTGAATATAATACCTTGCTGGCATTTGAAGGAATTGAAGCCTTTAGTCATTTATGGCTGATTTGGCAGTTTCATGACAATAAAAATCAGGATACTCAAAAGTTCCGTCCGCAAGTGCGTCCACCACGCCTAGGAGGCAACGAAAAAATAGGTGTCTTTGCTACGCGGAGTATGTATCGACCTGCGCCGATTGGTTTATCTGTAGTACAGCTAAAAAAAGTGGAAAAAGTTGGAAAATCTGTACGGGTTTATGTGCAGGGCAGTGATTTACTCAACGGCACACCCATTGTAGATATTAAACCTTATATACAGTATTCGGATGCAGTGGTCGATGCACAAAGTGGTTATGCACAAGACGAGCCTAGGCGTAAAGTGGTGTTATGGCAGCAAGTCGCAGAGCAGCAAAAAATCCACTTATTGCAGACCCAAAAAATTGATGTACGGCAATTGCAAGAACTTGAACAAGTATTGGCGCTTGATCCGAGGCCTGCCTATCAGGAAGATGCAATGCGTGTTTATAAAATGCGCTTTGCTGATGTTGATGTTGCATTTACCGTAAGCGTTGAAGCAGTACATATTTGTGAGCTTAATACAGTAACTGAATAGCGTGATTCCTTATAGGCAATACAGTAGCGTGATGAGCACAGCAATATGCAAAATTTGAATTGGTGCAAAGTAGGCAAAATAGCGATAACCGCCAGTGATAAATGCATTGATCGATTTAGCAATTGCATGTGCAATCATCCCAAGAACAAATGCATAAAATACGGTGCTATTGTCGGGCGTACCTTGTATTACAACAGTTGCCA
Source organism: Acinetobacter cumulans (assembly GCF_003024525.3). Classification (GTDB taxonomy): domain Bacteria; phylum Pseudomonadota; class Gammaproteobacteria; order Pseudomonadales; family Moraxellaceae; genus Acinetobacter; species Acinetobacter cumulans. The sequence continues at coordinate 1,287,377 of NZ_CP035934.2, forward strand.
TCGCGGCATGAATTTCAAATAAAGATGCTAGTAAGGTTCCAAGAATTAAACCTGCATAGCCCAAACTCAAATTAAGCGCGTAAACACCTGCCTGAATCACCGTTAAGGTTAAGGCGATAATTGCAGCCTCTTTTAAGCTAAACATACGGCTATCTAAATCTTGATTGGGTGTTGTAAGAGGAGCATCTCTTAATAAGAGCCATGCACAGGATGCCAAAACAACTGTGGCGATGAGAGTAGCAATGACAATGCTTTTTAGCCACAGCATGCTCAGACCAGCCACAATAATCAGTAATTGCAATAGTGTAGCGACACAAGACATGAGTGCAGCACCTGCATTGTGTTTTGCATTGGCACGTCCAGCGCGAACTTCCATGCCTAAGCTTGCAACCGTGGCAGTGCTGGACACAAAACCCGAGGCAATAGCAGATAGCATCATGGCATTTTTAGAAGACAATAAACGTTTTGCAATATGTGCTAAGGATTGCACGACCAAGATCAGTGTAAGAAGTTTTAAAATAATATAAGGATTAAGTACGTCGCCCCAAAGTGGGGTATTGGGAGTAAGTGGAAGTGCGATTAGGATTAATGCCAATAAACACAGACCATCTCTAAATTCGGCTTCAGTAATCCATTTTCCTGCAAAGCTGTGCATGGAGTGTTTGGCTCTTAAAATGATGGTTAACCCCACTGACAAACCTGCAGCCAAAGGCATATTCCATAAACATAGTGCCCCAATAAAATAGGTCATCATAAAAGCCAGTTCTGTGGTAATGCCTGGGTCATCCGTTTGGTTTTTAATTGAAAATACTACCATTGCGCCCACAATGGCCGCGCCCATTAATCCAATATACTGACCAAATAAAAAACAGAGTGCGCCAAGTAAGGCACAAATGGCAAAGGAGCGAAGTCCTGCAAAGCTGTGCTGATTTTCACGTTGTTTACTACGTTCACGTTCTAAGCCAATGAGTAAGCCACAACCTAGTGCAGATGCAAATATAGAAAGCAATGTAGCAAATGAGCCTGGAAATTGTGTGGCAAATGAATAATCCAAAAGGTCACCAATACTGTCGTTATTATCTAGATGTGCTTGAAATATAGGCGAAGTTTTGAATGTCTTTCAAGCGTTGTATTGCTCAAAATAAGAAATATCCTTATTTATTTTAAGATTTTGCTTTAGGCAGATTAATAAGGCAGGACCATTAAATACTTTTAGGTGTTAATTGATGGTTTATTGATATAAAAAGCAAGGTGAAACTTGTTATAGTAAAAGTCTGTTTGGGGACTGAAAATAATGATACATAATTTTGAAATTGACACGGTTTGGTGTTTAGAGCAATTAGAAAAAGATGGCCGAATTACCGAGCGAGATCGATTATTAATTCAAACGACACATCGTCAACGTGAACAACTGAAATGGCATCCATTACAGTGGATTTCAAATTTTAATTTGCCTGATCAAAGTCACCCGCAGTCAGTTTTAACGCTGAATCGCTTATGTCAGTGGTTGGCAGAAAAAAGCCAGTTACCTTTTTATATTATTGATCCATTAAAAGCGGATGTGGCGGCATTAACCAGTGTGATGTCACAAGAATTTGCATTTCGAAATCGTATTTTGGCTGTTGAGTTACAAAATGATGTGGTGCTGATTGCTACAGATCAACCGTATAAAATGGAGTGGATGGCCAATTTAGAACGTACGGTACTACCGCGTAAAATTCAGCGCGTATTGTTAAATCCTGAGCAATTACAGCGTTATTTGGTCGAATATTATCAGGTCAGCCGTGCGGTGAATAATTCGCAAAAAACCTCGGCTTATGATCGTGATAATAAAGGCGTGGAAGCTTTACTCCAGCTAGGGGATACGCAAAACCCAGATGCCAATGATCAGCACATTGTGAAGTTAGTTGATTGGGTACTGCAATTTGCCTTTGAGCAAGGAGCAAGTGATATACATCTTGAGCCGCGCAAAGAAGCAGGTAAGGTGCGTTTTCGTATCGATGGAGTATTACACACCATTTATAATATGCCAGCCAATACACTGACCGCAGTCATTTCACGTATTAAAATTTTAGGTCGAATGAATGTGGCCGAGAAGCGTAAACCGCAAGATGGCCGTTTAAAAACCCGTACACCAAAAGGCCAAGAAACGGAATTACGTTTATCAACCTTGCCAACTGCATTTGGTGAAAAACTAGTGATGCGTATTTTTGACCCTGAAGTGTTGGTACGAAGTTTTCAGCAGTTGGGTTTTGAAGGGCGTTTACAAAATGCGTGGAATGAACTGACCAGCCATAGTCATGGCATTATCTTGGTGACTGGTCCAACAGGTTCGGGTAAAACTACTACGCTGTATTCATCTCTTAAACAATTGGCTACAGATGAAGTGAACGTTTGTACTATTGAAGACCCGATTGAAATGTTAGAGCCTAGCTTTAACCAAATGCAGGTCAATACAGGCATTGATTTGGGTTTTGCTGATGGTATACGAGCTTTAATGCGTCAAGACCCTGACATTATTATGGTGGGGGAGATTCGTGATCACGACACAGCCAACATGGCCATCCAAGCGGCATTAACAGGTCATTTGGTATTGTCTACGCTACATACCAATGATGCGCCGTCGAGTTTAACCCGTTTACATGATTTAGGTGTGCAACCCTTTTTGACGGCAGCAACCATATTGGGTGTTTTGGCACAGCGCTTAGTGCGGAAACTATGCCCGCATTGTAAGCAAGAAACTTTTATTGATCATCAAGAGTGGAAGCATCTTACATTCGATTACAACATTGATATGCCAGATTTTGTGTGTAAGGCTGTTGGGTGTGATGAATGTCGCAATACAGGCTATAAGGGGCGAGTAGGTATTTATGAGTTTATGCCACTGAGTTTGGAAACCAAGCAACTGATTGGCGCCAATGCAGATTTAACCAAACTTCGTTATCAAGCTCGTAAAGAAGGCATTGAACCGTTAAGAATTGCAGGTGCGCGTAAAGTAATGGCTGGTGTAACCACCTTAGAGGAAGTGCTACGTGTTGTGCCTTTAAACTGAGCACTAGGCATTTGCATATATGTCTGATGGTCTAAAATGTTTCTTGTTTTAATGGGGTGTGATTTATTTAGTGTGTCCAATTTCATACGCAAGATGTTTTGATCCTAAGATTCACCTCATCTTACTTTGTTTAAATGCAGTTATCGAATCAAGCATTGAATATTTAAACAGAGGAAATGAGCATGAACACATTAACTAAATCATTGATTGCAACCGTTTTTGCAGGTGTAGCTGTGTATGCAGTTGCAAACCCAACAGCACCACAAGCTAAGGTAAATGCGCCAGCCATCAATCAACAAGCTATTGCTACACCAGCATTGGTGACTGTAAAGCAAGCTTTGACTTTAAAAGATGATACTGATGTTCAGTTAAAAGGCTATGTTGTGAAAGCCTTAGGTGATGAAAAATATCAATTCCGTGATAGCACTGGCAGTATTACTGTCGATATCGATGATAAGTTGTGGCAAGGCAAAGCGATTTCTGCCAAAACACCTGTTGTGATTATGGGTGAAGTGGATGTTGATTTACTACCGACCAAGCATGTAGAAATTGATGTTGATCACATCAAATTTTAACAGCAAGTAAATTACCCAACAGAAAACCGTATGCGTGCATACGGTTTTTTTATTATGCTGACAGAATAAAAAACAGATAGATTTTGATTGCCCACCACCAATGTAAGGAATATCAACATGCGTATATTACTGGCTGAAGATGACGCTTCCCAAGCACAGAGCATTAAAGCATGGTTAGAAATGGATGGTTATAGCTTAGATTGGGTGGCACGTGGGGATCATGCAATTTTGGCTTTACAACAACATCAATATGATTGTGTGTTGTTAGATCGAGGCTTGCCTCAAGCAACAGGCGATGAAGTTATTGTGGCATTACGTAAAACGCAGCCGCAAACGCCAGTCATCTTTATTACAGCCAAAGACAGCATACAAGACCGTGTCATTGGATTAGATTTAGGTGCAAATGACTATTTGATTAAGCCTTTTAGTTTGGATGAACTTTCTGCACGCATACGTGCACAACTTCGTTTAAAGCAAGCCGAACAGACTCAAGCCAATATCATCAGCTTTGACAGCCTAAAGTTGGATGTGCAGGCGAAAACTTTATATAGGGCTGCAGAACGCATAGATTTAACCGCCAAAGAGTTTCAGATTTTATATAAATTGATGCAACGACCTGAGCATACCGTGAGCCGAGATAGGCTTGAGGAGTCCTTATATGCATGGGGCGATGAAGTCGAAAGTAATGCAATTGAAGTGTATATCTACCAATTAAGAAAAAAAATTGGCAGTGAATATATCAAGACGATCCGTGGTTTAGGTTATCGCATGAATAGGGCTACATCATGAGTCAAGCTAAGATTTCACTCCAGCAAAAGCTGATTAAGACCTCCTTATGGAGTTCGATTTTGGCAGGTGCAATTGCACTGTGTTTGCTATTTGCATTGTCGGCCTATCAGACGATGGATACGCAAGATGCCATTATGGATGAAATAGCCGATTTTCTGGTCGCTCAGACGCAACCCACACAGTCGAGCCAAACTATAGGTGAACTCAGTAAGGAATTTGATATTTCCTATGTGGTTCAACATCAGCAACGGATATTGGCACAATCTAAACTTGAAGATCAGCATGATGTGAGCGCTTTTGTATCGGAACGTATAGCTGATGATTACGGCTTTTATTGGCAAGACAGGCAACTGTGGCGTAGTTATAAGCGAATAGACTCAGAATCAAAGCGTGAAGTACTCATGCTTCAACCGATGCAAGAACGGGTTGAACTGTTGTTACAGAGTGTGTTGGGCTATGCTGCGGTTCTACTTTTGTTGTGGGGGCTACAGTGGGTGCTGTTAAAAGTATTAATGAAGCGGGATTTTGCAGTTATTCGGCAGTTTTCAGAACAAATCTCCTTAAAAAATCCGAAAGAATTGAGTCCGATTGATGCCAGTCAGCCTGCAATCATCGAGCTAGAGCCCATACGCTTGCAATTAAATTCCTTAATGCAAAGATTAGGGCGTGCCTTAGAAGCAGAACATCGTTTTACTGCAGATGCCTCGCATGAGTTACGCTCACCATTGTCTGCTATTCAAATGCGTTTGCAAGTACTACGCCGTAAATATCAAGATCATCCACAATTGGCAACAGAAATGCTGGCCATACAGCAAGATGTCAGCCGTGGAACTCAGGTCTTAGAAAATTTACTCTTATTGGCACGTTTAGATCCGTCAAAGGAGGAAGATCTTCCCAAAACTCAGGTTGATGTACAAGCAATCACAGAACGTTTATTGAGTGACTACCAAGAGTCTTTGCAACAGCACCATTTGATTCTTCATAGTAATTTAGAGCCTGTGACCATTGAAGCGAACGCAGAGTTATTGCAAATATGTTTGCGTAACTTAATCGACAATGCGGTGAATTACACTCCAGATCAAGGCACCATACAGATTCGCTTGCAACAACAAGGTCGTCAGCTTTATTGGCAAATTGATAACTCAGGTGAAGGCTTAGACGAAACCGTGATACAGCACTTTGGAGAACGCTTTTATCGCGTATTGGGAAGCCAAGTACAAGGCAGTGGTTTAGGGCTTTCGATATGTAAAAAAATTGTTGAATTACATCAAGGCCAAATAAAATTTTCAGCTTCTGAATTGGGTGGGCTCAAAGTTCTCTTATCTATATAAAGCGGGTTGAGTGAGTAGACTGATGCAGACTGTGGGGACTAAATAACTTCATTGTCGGTGTGATCAATAGATACATTACGTTCGTGTGGAAAATTGTTTTAATCTGGATGTAAAAAAGCAGTATGCGCTGACTCATACTGCTTGTTCCCACGTTTATTATTATTAGAAATTGAAAATTATTTAGTTAAAATAAGACGGTTATTGCGTGTTAAACGTAAACGGTATTCTTCGCCTGCATGCATAATGCGAATTTCACGGCCCAATGCAAATAAGTTATTAGAATGTAGCATTGGTAGTGCATGATGAGTTTCGTTAGAATGAGTAAATAAGCTAAAAGGTGCGTTCATTATTATGTGCTCCGTGGTGGGTAGTGAACGAATTAAATGATAATCATTATCGAATAGACCTGTCAACGGTAAATGATAATAATTTAAAAAAATTATAAAGCTGTTTACACTTAAACATATTTCGTCAGATTTTGAGATGTTGCTTTATGGCTAAACCAAATTTGCACATAGCAATTGCTATTTTATTACATCAAGACCAAGTGCTGGTTGGCTGGAGAGATGCACAGCAACATCAGGGCAATAAAAATGAATTTCCAGGTGGTAAGGTGGAAGAGGGTGAAAGCCCTGTAGAGGCATGTAGCCGAGAAGTGCTTGAGGAAGTTGGAATTAATTTAAGTGAATGGCATCATTTTGATTTTATACGCCATGAATACGACGATGTAATTGTGAATTTGCATATATTCCATGGGGTAGTTCCGAGCAGTATGCTGGAATCGATTCGTGAACCATGGCAGTGGTATCGCCGTGATGAACTACTCAACTTAAACTTTCCCAAAGCCAATAAAGCCATGTTAAAGCGTTTGTATTGGCAACAGATTATTAAAATTTCAGATCAATTGAGTCAATTGGCGCAAGTGGATGACACAAAGCTGATGTATTGGCGCACGGATGCCACACAGCAACAGCAAATTGAGTTATCAGAAATTAAGTTGGAAGATTTGTCACGATTGATTGTGAATATTGAACTTTGGAAAAAGTTAAATAGCGTGCAACAGCAAAGTATGGGGGCGGTTCATTTAAAACAGCAACAATGTCTGCAACTCAACAAAGGTGATTTACAGCAAGGCGTACGTTATATTGCTGCCTGTCATGATTTGGCTTCTATCTTGCATGCTAGCCGTATAGGTTGTGATGCTGTATTACTCAGCCCTGTAAAGCATACTGAGACACACAGCGAAACTCAGCCACTTGGGTGGCAGGCTTTTGCAAGCATTGCACAGCAGGTGGATATTCCAGTCTTTGCATTGGGTGGGATGCATATTTCGGATTTGATGGAGGCGAAGCAACATCATGCTTATGGTATTGCTGGAATACGCTTCGTCTAAGGAAGTTTTTTAAGGGTTTTGAAAAGGGCTGTTATAGCCCTTTTAGCGCGTTGAGTGCTTTGTTCACGGTTGCGGTATTGTTTTGTTTTTGCCCAGACTTAAGAATCACTTGCCATAACTGTTTTTTCATAGCATCGGTTTGTGCATAACTTAAACCCCGCTGTGCCAAAGCTTGTGCATTGACCGCTTGGTTTTTACGGTTAGCAATAAGGGCTAAGTATAAAAAGCTTTCAGCAGATTGAGGGGCTAAGCGCTGTGCTTGATTGGCTAAATTCTCTGCTTGATTCAGTTCGCCTTTTGCGTATGCAGTTTGCGTTTGTTGCATCAATTTTTGAAAAGCAGGTAGGTTTCGACCATCATCAAACTTTTGGCTAGGTGCTTTTTGCTCAGGAATAATAATCTGCTTACGTTTAATTTCAGGCACATCATAAGGATGAATGACAACACCATCCGCAGCTTGAATTGGTTTATTGATTGGTGCTTTGTTTGAAACTTCTGTTTTTTGCTCAGGCGTTGGTACGCTTTGACAGCCAACCAACGCCATAAGGCAGACAACTAAACTGAGTTTGCTTACATCACAATGTAATTGCAATTTATTCAATATGACACACCTTAATTTGCATAGTTCCCGCTTGAAATCATTCGGGGTTGATTCGATGAATCAGCATCTGTATCCGATTCGCTTTCATGGATATAACCACCATCTGAATAATTATCATCTTGCGGTACTGAAGGCTGTGTAGAATCGATATTAATTGTGTTTTGTTCTGATTCATATTGTGAAGTAGCACATGCTGATGCACGTGTTGGTATTGAATTACGATTCAAAGGAATATAGACCGCGTTATTACAGCCTGAAGCAGACAAATCACCTGAACCACTATCAATCCATTGCCATGTCACTGCATCAGGTTGACGCAAATTTACCGGTTTTTGACGTAATTGTTTCATCACATTGGTCCAAACTGGCAGTGCACCTGAAGAACCAGTAAGACCTGTCGCTTTGTTATTGTCTAAACCTAACCATACTACGGTTGCATAATTTCCAGAGTAACCAGCAAACCATGAGTCACGTGTATCATTGGTGGTGCCTGATTTACCTGCTAAGCCTAAAGATGACGGTAATGTTGCATAAGCAGAGCGACCAGTACCAGCACGCATAACTTGCTGTAAGCCGTAGTTCAGAATGTATGCATCGGATGGATCAATTGTTGGTTGTACAGATAAACTATAACGATCAAGCAAATGACCATTTGCATCCACCACAGAGCGAATGGCTTTAACAGGGTATTTGAAACCACCTGTTGCAAAGTTGCCATAAATACTCATCACTTCCAGTGGTGACATATCAACAGCACCCAAATATATCGATGGATAGTTTGGAATAGTTGAAGTGACGCCAAATTTTTTCAAGTGATTGATAAATGTCGACATACCAAACTCTTGACCTAAACGCACGGCAGATAAGTTGTATGAATTGGCAAGTGCCGTCATCATTGGCACAACACCATGTTCACCACCGCTATAGTTTTTAGGTGTCCAAGTTTTTCCTTCACTTTGAATGTTAATTTGTGAGTCTTCAATTGGGCTGGCCCAGTTATAACGATTAGACTCGATTGCGCTGAGGTAAATGACAGGTTTGAGTAAAGAACCGACCTGACGTTTAGCATCCAGTGCACGGTTAAAGCCTGTAAATTCTTGAGTAGAACCAACAGCGGCAACCAGTTCGCCATTTTCTGGATGCGTCACCAGTACTGCACCTTGTAAATCTTTTAAACGTGCAGGATTACTTTTGGTTAAATTGGCAACTGAGATTTTAAAACTGTCTTGAATTCGTGTTTGAGCAATCGGATCTAAAGTTGTAAAAATACGTAAGCCTTGATTGGTCAAGTCGCCTTCTTGGTATTCCGTACGTAATTGACGACGGACAATATCTAAGAAATCAGGGAAGCGGGCAGGGCCCAAAGTTGGTTTTGCCAATACATTTAATGGACGTGCAATTTCAGTTTCATACTGCTCTTGGCTTAGCGTACCCATAACTAACATATTGTTTAAGACAATATCACGACGCTTTTTAGCCCCTTCAGGGTTACGCCACGGATTAAATAAAGTTGGACCTTGTACCAAACCAACCAAATAAGCTTGCTGTGCAATATTCAACTCACGTAGAGGCAAACCAAAGTAGAACTGTGATGCCAAGCCATAGCCGTTGATGGAGTAGTTTCCATTTTGGCCTAAGTTCACTTCATTTAAATAAGCTTCTAAAATTTCATTTTTGTCATAGTGTAATTCAATCAACAGCGCCATAAGTGCTTCGTTGACTTTACGTTTTAAGGTTTTTTCAGGGCTTAAATAGAAATTTTTAACCAACTGTTGTGTCAGGGTAGATCCACCTTGACGTTTACCACCAGTCAAATTACTCACTAAGGCACGTGCAGTACCACGTACAGAAATACCGTGGTGTTTATAGAAATTACGGTCTTCTGTGGCAATCAGTGCATTAATTAAAGGCTGTGGTACATTTTTTAATTTAATCAGTACACGGTCTTCATTGTGCTGTGGGTAAATACCACCAATCAGCATTGGCTCTAAGCGAGCAATACCTGTTGACGATGGTTTAGTTGCGCTTACATCGGCAATGGCATTTTCATTAAAGGCAATTTTAAGTACTTGCTCAGGCTCGACGCTATCACCAAAGTCAAAGCCACGCGTGTGTACATACATTTCATTTCCAGAAACAACGTAACTTCCGGTTTTGGCATAACTTTCAGTGTTTTTATAGCCCAACATTTTAAGTTCTTGGCTTAAGTCTTCTTGGTTTACAGGGGCATTTGTATAGATTTCTAAAGGGCGAGCAAATACTTTCGCAGGAATATCCCAGCGTTGGCCTTCAAATTTTGTACGTACAATGTTATCAATACGAATAAGATAGACACTCATTGCGACAAACATGCCAATGATAAGTACACAAAAAATGAAAGCAATTATGCCTATGCCACGTTCAGACTTCATAAACTATGATAAGACCCTGATAAATTGTGCTAATCATGCGAAGCTTTTTGTTAATTTGCAATATTTAAACTGTATAAGAATGCAAAATATACGGTGAAATCCGTTGTAATGAATGGCTTTAAAGTTTTTTTTAAAACAAATGTGTTAATGCTATGATAGGCATGAAGCGTAGTGGAGCAAAGGCGCAGGTGCAAATTTCACACAAATCATTTAGAAATATTGGACTAATAGGACGTCCAGATAAAGTTTCTGTAGTGGATACTTTATGTCTCATTCATGACCATCTTTTAAGTCTAGGTCTGCATCCTGTATTTGATAATGCAACTGCAGCCTTGGTGCCATATACCAATACGCAGACGGTCAGTAAGGCGCTATTAGGCGAAGTTGTTGATCTGGTGATTGTCGTTGGTGGCGATGGTTCACTCCTGCATGCTGCACGTTCACTGGTCAAGCACAATACACCTGTTATTGGGGTAAACCGTGGTCGGTTGGGCTTTTTAACCGATATCAAACCAACAGAAGTATTATTTAAGCTTGATCAAGTGTTAAAAGGTGAGTTTCAGCTGGATCGTCGTTTCTTATTAGAAATGGAAATCCGCTCAAAAGGTGAAACAATCTACGATGCCATAGCACTCAATGATGTAGTGCTACATTCAGGTCGTTCTGTACACATGATCGATTTTGAGCTGAATATCGATGGGCAGTATGTGTATCGTCAACACAGTGATGGCTTAATCGTTTCAACGCCGACAGGCTCAACAGCGTATGCTTTGTCTGGCGGTGGCCCAATTGTACATCCAAGTATGGATGCGATTGCCTTAGTCCCTATGCACCCACATACTTTGTCATCACGTCCGATTGTGGTGGGCGGGCACAGTGAAATTAAAATTTTGATTCGTGAAAACCGTGTATTGCCTATGGTGAGCGCAGATGGTCAAAATAGTGTTTCATTAAATGTGGGGGACAGTTTACATATCCGTAAACATCCATTTAAACTTAATCTACTCCATCCACCAGGCTATGACTTTTATATGGCATGCCGGACTAAACTTGGTTGGAACCAAGATTTTGACTCATTAAAACAGGATTAGATGATGAATATTGAACAAATGCTGGCCGTACTCGATCCTGAAATTGTTAGTCGTTTAAAAACGGCAATTGAAATTGGTAAATGGCCTAATGGCGTGGCGTTGACAAAAGAACAACGTCAAACCTGTATGCAAGCAGTTTATGCGTGGGAAGCTAAAAACTTACCTGAAGATGAACGTAGTGGTTATATTGACCGTGGCACGAAAGAAGAAGATGAGCATTGTGACTCTCATGATCATGCTGAAGAAGAATTTAAGCCAATTAAATTTATTTAAAGTAATACGGTCTTTTTGATCAATAAAAAAGGATGCTTAGCATCCTTTTTTTTATGGCGTTATTCACCGCAATATTTAACGTGCCTGCCAAAGTTTACGAGCATGTTGCATTGCAGTTGGGTAGTCTGCACAAACGCCCATGGTATATAAAGCAATGCCCATGGTTTCAATCACGGCAACTTCGCCGTACTCATGTGTGCGTTGGCCTTCCCAAACAGCTTTAAATACCGCAAGGTCGAGTTCTTCTTCGATAGGACTACGGTTGTCTGTGAGCTTTGCTAACTCATGTTCATATAGCTCGCCATTTTGGATGCCACAAATTAAAGTTTTAGCATCTGGATTGCGTTCAAACTCGCCACCTTCTCCTTTAATAACGGCACTATTTTGATAACCTAAGCGGTAGGCAGACTGTTGGTGTGAACTGCGATATGCAGGATGGAAAATCGCTTGCAAGGTGGCTTTGGCATTAAAAGGATTAATTAAACGCGCAAGTGTATGAATTGGTGAGCGTAAGCCCATCACATTACGCAGTGCAATTAAGTCACTTAGAATTGGTGAAATAGCATGTAAAGGTAAATAGGCAAAATTACTTTGCTTCAGTGCAGTTTCAACTTCAGTATCTGTTTGGCAGATTGGATAGCCTAAATATTCGAGAACTTGCTCTGTATAAACACGGTTAAGCGTGTGGCCAGAAGCCCCATGCATGACAATTTTATAGCCGTTTTTCGCAAGTGTTAGTGCTGCCAATAAAAACCAAGGATAATGTTTACGCTTGCCTGCATAAGATGACCAATCTAAATCTACAGCTAGAGGTTTAAAATTAAGCTGATCACGTGTTGCTTGTACAAAGCCTGCAAGTTCATCCACAGATTCTTCTTTAACACGTAACAACATGAGAAATGCACCCAATTGCACGTCCAAGACTTCATCTTTTAAAATCATGCTAAAAGCTTGATAGGCTTCATCATAGTTTAATGAGCGTGCGCCATTTTTGCCTTTACCAATAATACGTACAAACTGTGCAAAGGGATGTTCAAAATCTTGATAAATATTTCGTTTGGTATTCATAAATATATTTTCAGGCTATGCATGACATTTGATCCTAGTTTACGTGTATGCATGCGAGATTTCAGCTTGATTTTGGCGCTAAAACTAGCACTTATGAGACTATAGTCTAAGAGGTTGTGTTTGTTATTTAACCTAAATTAACAATTATGGGAAAACAAAAAACTAAAAAACAGGTAAAATTTAAACCAATTCGAGTGTATTACTCATCTCCTGATCCATTCTGATTTTTTATCAGGTCCTGAAGTAATTATTAAAATTACGTATACACATTTTTCTGTATTTAGCATGCTAAATACATAGGTATTCTTTTGTCTGGGCAAAAGGGTTTCAACTGTTTATTTGTGTTAAATAAACAAAAACTGAATATTTCTTATCATGAGAAATATGTAGTGAAGTATTATCATGACCAAAAAACCAATTTATAAATCACTTTATTTTCAAGTGATTGTTGCTATTTTTTTAGGTGTTTTGGTGGGGCATTTCTCACCAAGTTCAACTGAAATTGTAAATGGTGTTAAGCAAAGCGTACCTGGTTTGGGTGAGCAATTAAAACCATTGGGTGATGCTTTCATTAAGCTCATTAAAATGATTATTGCGCCAGTTATTTTCTGTACCGTCGTGAGTGGTATTGCGGGCATGGAAAGCATGAAATCTGTAGGTAAAACAGGTGGTATTGCGCTGTTATATTTTGAAATTGTTTCTACATTTGCATTAGTAATTGGTTTACTTGTAATTAACATTGCTAAACCTGGTGTAGGCATGAATATCGACCCAGCAACTTTAGATACTTCAGGTATTTCAAAGTATGTTGAGTCGGGTGCTTCGCAGTCCACAGTTGATTTCTTAATGCATATTATTCCTAACACAGTTGTTGGAGCATTTGCAGAAGGGGAGATTCTACAAGTATTACTATTTGCTTTACTCTTCGGTTTTGCACTGCATAAACTTGGCGATGCAGGTAAACCTGTATTGAAGTTTATCGATCAACTCTCACATGTTTTCTTTAATATTGTAAACATGGTGATGAAGCTTGCACCGATTGGTGCATTTGGTGCAATGGCATTTACGATTGGTAAATATGGTATTGGTTCGTTAGCGCAATTGGCGCAATTAATCATTTGTTTCTATGTGACCTGTTTGCTGTTTATTTTTATTGTACTGGGCGCAATTGCACGCTTCTGTGGTTTCAGTATTTTGAAAATGATTCGTATGATTCGAGAGGAACTACTCATTGTGCTGGGTACATCTTCTTCAGAATCTGTACTGCCACGTATGCTGAAAAAGCTCGAAATTGCAGGTTGTGAAAAGTCAGTTGTAGGTTTGGTTATTCCAACAGGTTATTCATTTAACTTGGATGGTACGTCTATTTACTTAACTATGGCAGCAATCTTTATTGCCCAAGCAACCAATACCCATTTGGATTTGGCACATGAAATTACATTACTTGCAGTATTGTTGATTTCATCTAAAGGTGCGGCTGGGGTTACAGGTTCTGGCTTTATTGTTATGGCTGCAACTTTATCAGCAGTTGGCCATATTCCTGTGGCTGGTTTAGCATTGATTTTAGGTATTGACCGTTTCATGTCTGAAGCACGTGCATTAACTAACTTGGTTGGTAACTCATTAGCAACAATTGTGGTTGCAAAATGGGTAGGTCAATTGGATGTTGAAAGCCTCAATTATTATTTGGCAAATCCAGAAGAAGTTGACCGCAAAATGCTTGAAGAGCAAGACCAAGCACATGCTTAATTCGGCAGAAGTTTAAAGTTGGGTTTAGAAAAGGAAGCTTTGGCTTCCTTTTTTATTGTTTATTGGGTGATATAGAACTTCTTGCAAGACATCATGTCATGGCATTCAGCCAAGTCATTTTTGTTGTGTTCAGCTGTGGGCCATTGGAAAAATATACATTTTGAACGCAAAAGTTTTCCTTCATGACGTGCCTCTAAAACTCCTCTAGGATGGGAGTATTCAAAAACAACAATCTGAAAAGGAACTGTTCAATGCTTGCTTATGATGCAGATTTAGAATTATTTAGAGATAACTTTCGTCGTTTTATGCAAGAGCAGATTGCACCGCATTATGAGCAATGGGAACGCGAAGGCATTATGCCACGCTCTGTATGGAATGCTTTAGGTGATAACGGTTTCCTGTGCGTAGATGTGCCGGAAGAATATGGTGGTTATGGTGTTCCAACACATTATTCATTAATGCTGGTCGAAGAGTCTGCACGTGCAGGTTTTAGCGCACTATCTACAGGTATTTCGTGTCACTCTGAAATTGCGGCACCGTATATTTTACATATTGGTTCAGAAGAACAAAAACAATACTGGTTACCTAAAATGGTAACAGGTGAAGTTGTGGGCGCGATTGGTATGACAGAGCCGGGTGCAGGTTCTGATTTACAGTCAATGCGTAGTAGCGCCATTTTACAAGGTGATCATTATCTATTAAATGGTTCTAAAACCTTTATTTCTAATGGTCAGCATGCAGATTTAGTGGTGTTGGCAGCTAAGACTGATCCGCAAGCGCGTGCTAAAGGCGTGTCTTTGCTGTTGGTGGATACACACTTGGACGGTTTTAAGAAAGGCACAAACCTCGACAAAATTGGTCTGCACTCACAAGATACCTCAGAGCTGTTTTATGACAATGTAAAAGTGCCAAAAGAGCAATTATTGGGTCAAGCGGGTCATGGCTTTGCTTATCTTATGCAAGAGCTTCCACGTGAACGTACTGCAATTGCAGCGACTGCTGTAGGTGCAATCCGTGGTTCGATTGAAGTAACAGTAAAATACGTGCAAGAACGTCAAGCTTTTGGTCAGGCGGTGGGGCAGTTCCAAAATACTCGCTTTGTATTGGCACAAGCCAAAATTGATGAATTGGCAACCATTGCATTTTATGAGCGTAATGTTGAGCTCTACATGGAAAATAAACTGGATGTAGAAACTGCAGCTGCCTTAAAGAGCTTTTCAACGGATATGCAGATGAAAATCGCGGACAATTTACTACAATTGTTTGGTGGCTATGGCTATATGACTGAATATCCAATTTCACGTTTCTTCGTTGATGCGCGCATCCAGCGCATTTATGGCGGAACCAACGAAATTATGAAAGAAATTGTAGTTCGTAGTATGTTGGGCCGTAAAGCTTAGATGGTTATATATTGAGTTTTAGTCATAAAAAAGAACCTTCGGGTTCTTTTTTATTGGCTCAAGGCAATCAAACTTTCACGAATAAAATAAGGTAAATCGGTAGATGATGGTGAAGAAATATAGAGGTTATTATCATTTACTACACTGACATCATAATAGACTGCACCTGCATCTATTAAAGACGATGCATTTGGTTTGTTAATTGTCATTAAGTGACCTGCCACAACCCGTGCTTGAATTAACAGTTGTGGAGCATTTGAAATACTCATAATTAATTTATGCGAATTGGCAAAATGTTGAATAAATTCGAGATAGCGCAGATCTTGAGAGAGGAGGTCATGTGAATGGCCACCGGGAATTAATAATGCATCAAAATTGTTTAAGTCAACTTCTGCAATGCTTTGATCAATTGTAACGGCGCTGGTGCAATGTTGACCATGAATGATTTTACCAGCTTGTGCTTCAATATTTAAAATCGAATGTCGAGCAGCACGAAAGGCTTCTACGGTTTCGTCGTAATGTGTGTCTTCAAAATTATGGGTCACCAGTACAGCAATATTTTTTGGCATGGTCGGAGACTCAAGAAATCTTTTAAAAAATATTACACCGTGTCTGCATTTATAAAGTGCGATATTTGTCATAATAAAGTATGAAAAGGTAACCAAGCCTCGGTACTCTAATCGTGTTTTTTTAAGACCTAGCACTCGGGCATTAGTTTGTGTGAAAGGTATTTCTTTTATGAAATTTTAATTGGAATAACTGAACTATTTTTTATGAATAAAGTGGTTGAGTTGGCTTTTTAGCTTAGATGTTGAATCATGAAAATTCCTGTAGTTTTCATAACTTAATAACAGGGTTGTATATATACAAAACAAGATTGAATGACACAAGAAGATGATAATTTAAGCAAAGCATAAAGGCAGAAATCATGTGGATAGTTTAAACAACTGTCTGTTTTTAAGGCTGAATCAATGAAAGTCGTATTGCGCAACATTTGAAAGCTAACTATTGTTATACTTGTTTGCAAACCATGTTTTTGAAGGGCGATATAACAATGATCAACGACGATCAAAACACGAAGGCTTCTCTTGACCTAGCTCAAATCCGCGAAGATATTGATTCAGTGGATATGCAAATTCAGCAATTGATTAACCGTCGAGCTAAATTGGCAGAGGCAGTAGCAAAAGCAAAATTTGCTTCAGAAGAAGATCCTCTGTTTTACCGTCCTGAGCGTGAAGCGCAAGTTTTACGTAAAGTTATGGATCGCAATGAAGGCCCATTGTCTGATGTCACCATGGCTCGTTTGTTCCGTGAAATCATGTCGGCATGCTTGGCTTTAGAAGCACCACAAAGTATTGCTTTTTTAGGCCCTGTGGGTACATATACTCATTCGGCAGTTTTAAAGCATTTCGGTCAGGATGCTGTCATTCGCCCTTTACCGACTATTGATGAAGTATTCCGTGAAGTTGAAGCGGGCAGTGCGCATTATGGTTTAGTGCCTGTTGAAAACTCATCTGAAGGTGTAGTCAATCACACACTAGATTGTTTCAAGACATCACATCTGAACGTAATTGGTGAGGTTGAATTGCCAATTCATCACCAGTTCTTAATTTCTGAAAATACACGTAAAGATAGCATCAAACAAATTTATGCTCATCAACAAACTTTGGCGCAGTGCCGTGGTTGGTTAGATGCGCATTATCCTGGTGTTGAACGTGTTGCATTAAGCTCAAATGCAGAAGCTGCGCGCCGTATTCGTAATGAATGGCATTCGGCAGCCATTGCATCTGAGGTTGCCTCAAGTATTTATGGCTTAGAAATTTTACATAGCAATATTGAAGATAACCCAGAAAACACGACACGTTTCTTGGTTATTGGTCGCGAGAAAGTGCCACAGTCAGGTAATGATAAAACGTCATTACTGGTCTCTGCACATGACCGCGCTGGGGCATTGTTAGAAATTTTAGCACCATTTGCTAAACACAATATTAGCTTAACAAGTATTGAAACGCGTCCAGCATTGCCAGAAAAATGGGCCTATGTGTTCTTTATTGATCTTGAAGGTCATGTTGAGCAAGACAATGTGAAAGCGGCCATTGAAGAAATTCGACCTTTAGTTAAAGAAGTTCGCGTGTTGGGTTCATATCCAATTGCGGTGCTCTAAGTTCACAACTGTGATGTGTGTGTTTGCATGCACATCACCTTTATTACTTGAAATAATCGGAAGTGTAAAATGACGTTTGTCCCAGCCAATGAAGGCATTGAAAAATTAAAGCCTTATCAACCAGGTAAACCAATCAGTGAGCTTGAGCGTGAGTTGGGGATTACTGATATTGTTAAATTGGCTTCTAATGAAAATCCATTGGGTTGCTCTGCAAAAGTAAAAGAAGCGGTAGCTGCTGAATTAGCTGAAATTGGCCGTTATCCAGATGGTGGTGGTTTTATTTTAAAAGACCAAATTCAGGCACAATTTGGCGTGGCACATGACCGTATTACATTAGGCAATGGTTCAAACGATCTACTCGAGATTTTTGCACGCAGTTTTGTATCTGAAAAGGATTCAGTTGTGTACAGTCAGCATGCATTTGCTGTCTATGGCTTGGTGACTCAAGCAATTAATGCACAAGCCATTGAAGTGCCTGCAAAAGGTTTTTCACATGACTTAGATGCAATGGCTGCTGCGGTTCAAGCCAATACCAAATTAATTTTTATTGCAAATCCGAACAACCCAACAGGGACTTGGTTTGAAGAAGCAGAATTTGATGCATTTATGCAAAAAATTCCAAGCAATGTGATTGTGGTATTGGATGAAGCTTATGTGGAATATTTCCCAGAAAACTTTAACAGCTTGAAGTTCTTAGATCAGTATTCAAACCTAATTGTTAGCCGCACGATGTCAAAGTGCTATGGCTTAGCTGCACTTCGTGTAGGTTTTGCTTTAGCTTCTGTTGAAGTGACCGACTACCTTAATCGTATTCGTCAGCCGTTTAACGTGAACCACCTTGCAATGGTGGCGGCAGTTGCTGCGCTCAAAGATGAAGCTTTTATTGAGCAATCACGTGTCGTGAACAAGGCGGGTATGGCGCAGTTAGAAGCTGGCGTAACGGCATTAGGGTTAAGTTTTGAACCTTCGCGTGCGAACTTCTTATTAATCAATGTAAATGCAGATCCTGCACAAACATTCGCAGCTTTACTTAAAGAAGGTGTGATTGTGCGTCATGTTGGAATTGCAAATCATCTTCGTGTATCAATTGGTACTGAAGTAGAAAATGAAAAATTCTTAGCTGCTTTGGCTAAGGTGCTGGGTTTAGAGGCAAAAGCGTAAATTATGGCAACGCCACTGTTTGAAAAAGTTGCATTTATTGGCCTTGGGCTAATTGGCTCAAGTCTAGCTCGAGTGATCATTGCTGAAAAATTAGCAACGGAAATCGTCGCTTCGACGCGATCGCAAAAAACTTTAGATGATGCGAAAGCGCTGGGTCTGATTCAGGCGGGTTATACCAATCCGATTGATGCTGTAAAAGGCGCAGATTTAGTGGTCTTGGCATTACCTGTACGTGCGACACAAAAGGTATTAGAAACTATTCAACCGTATTTAAGCGCAAATGTCATTATTACGGATGTAGGTAGTACCAAAGGCAATGTGGTAGAGGCAGCAAAAGCAGTTTATGGTGAGAAATTACCTGCTGGTTTTGTACCTGGCCATCCAATTGCTGGAGCAGAGCATACAGGGGTACACGCAGGTAAAGTCGATTTATTTGCTAACCATAAGGTTATTTTGACACCTTTGCCAAGTAGCGCAGATTGGGCAGTAGATAAACTCATTCAACTGTGGCAAGCAGCCAAAGCTGAGGTCATTTGTATGGATGTGGACAAGCATGATGAGGTGCTTGCTCACACCAGTCATTTACCGCATCTTATGGCATTCAATTTGGTTGAGCAATTGGCCAACCGTGAAGACAATTTAGATATTTTCCGTTATGCAGCAGGTGGCTTCCGTGACTTCTCACGCATTGCTGCCAGCGATCCACAAATGTGGCATGACATCTTTTTTGCCAATAAAAAGGCAATTTTAAATGCAGTCGATGGCTTTGAACAGCAGCTAACGACTTTGCGCAAGTTGATTGAAGATGAAAACTCGCAAGCATTGATGGGATTGCTCGGACATGCGCAAGCAGCACGACAGCACTTTAATCACATGCTGGCTAAAAAACCCTTGATGGAGAAAAACAAAGTGACGACACAGCAATTTACAATTTTACCGGGC
Source organism: Acinetobacter cumulans (assembly GCF_003024525.3). Classification (GTDB taxonomy): domain Bacteria; phylum Pseudomonadota; class Gammaproteobacteria; order Pseudomonadales; family Moraxellaceae; genus Acinetobacter; species Acinetobacter cumulans. The sequence continues at coordinate 1,307,377 of NZ_CP035934.2, forward strand.
CAAAAGAATTTCCAAGGTAAATTTACAGTGCCAGGGGATAAATCTGTGTCACACCGCTCAATCATGTTTGGTGCGATTGCTGAAGGCACCACACATGTGACTGGTTTTCTCGAAGGTGAAGATGCACTTGCAACTTTACAAGCATTCCGTGACATGGGAGTGAGTATTGAAGGCCCAAAAAATGGTGAAGTTACGATTCATGGTGTGGGCATACATGGTTTAAAAGCACCTGCAAGTGCATTGTATATGGGCAACTCTGGTACATCGATGCGTTTGCTCTCAGGCATGTTATCTGCGCAAGCATTTGATTCGGTGATGACAGGTGATGCGTCATTGTCTAAACGACCAATGGAGCGTATTGCGAAGCCTTTACGTGAAATGGGCGCGCAAATTCAAACGACGGGTGAGCGTGGTACGCCACCAGTGTCTATCTCTGGTAGCCAAGCTTTAAAAGGCATTCAATACGATTTGCCTATGGCTTCAGCCCAAGTAAAATCAGGTATTTTGCTTGCGGGACTTTGGGCTGAGGGTGAGACTTCGGTAACTGAACCTGAGCCAACACGTGACCATACCGAGCGTATGCTTCGTGCATTTGGTTATGATGTAAAAACAGAAGGTAACCGTATTTCGCTACAAGGCGGTGGTAAGCTTGTGGGTACCAATATTCAAGTGCCTTCAGATATATCTTCAGCAGCTTTCTTTATGGTGGGTGCTGCCATTACAGAAGGTGCGGATGTTACGCTTGAAGCGGTTGGGATTAACCCAACACGTACTGGCGTGATTGAAATATTAAAGCAAATGGGTGCGGATATTTCAGTTGAAAATGAACGAATTGCAGGTGGTGAGCCGATTGCTGATATTCGTATTCAAGGTACGCGTACACTCAAAGGTATTCACATGCCTGAAGATCAAGTGCCGTTGGCGATTGATGAATTCCCAGCTTTATTTATTGCGGCTGCTTGTGCAGAAGGTCAAACAGTTTTAACTGGTGCTGCTGAGCTTCGCGTAAAAGAGTCTGACCGTATTCAAGTGATGGCAGATGGTTTGAAGATCATGGGTATTGATTGTACGCCGACTGATGATGGTATCATTATTGAAGGTAAGGGTAAGTCAGGTGAGTGGGGCTCAATTTTCACAGGTGGTGAAATTGAATCACATCACGATCACCGTATTGCAATGAGTTTTTCAATTGCGGGCTTACGAACTTCGGGCGCAATTAAAATTGTAGGTACTGAAACAGTTGCAACCAGTTTCCCTACATTTACACAATTAACAGCGAAAGCGGGCTTAGCAATTGAAGTAACAGAATAAAAATTGTTAAAACTGATTATTTGTTAGACAACAGCCAAGCAAAAGCTTGGCTGTTTTGCATTTATTGCTTATTCTAAAACCATACAACAAAAATGCCTTTAGGGTTTGATCATGAAAAAATTACAATTTGCAGCCAACTGTGAGCAACATCAAGCAAAGGAAGCAGATTCAACTGTGGCGCAAAAGCACGTCGCGGATCTTTTGGCAAGCAAGCTGGGGCAATATGGCTTTGAAGTATTGCCTCAAGGCGCTGACCGTGTTGCGGTCAGTGTAGATAATCATGAGCTACCACTTTCTGTAACCTGCCAAGGGCATAATGCTGAAGGTCATTTAGTCTGTGAAATTACGTCTTATCCTGATGAGGATCAAGATTGGTTGGAGCGCATTACTGAGCAAAGTTTGCTTAATCAATTGGCACAAGCTGTTGAAAGCTCATTGAAAGAAGATGATGCATTCAGTCAATTTAGCTGGAAAGGCTAAATTTTGATTTTGGGGTTCTTCGCGTCAGTATATGTCGCTTCATGCTATGCTGACCGAAATCTAAGTTATATGATGATACTCAAGAGAAAACGAATAAAGAAAAGTGGACTTTAGAAAGTTCATGAACGGAATGTTTGGGTACTTTAAGATGTGTGAAATTCCGTCCAATCCATGTCTGGAGGAAGTCGATGTTTGATTTAAAACGTATCACTGAGCAATTTGAATGGAATCCTGGTTCAGCTTATGGTCGATGGAGTCGGGCCATAAAAGAAAATGACCGTCCCTATATTTGGCTCAGCTGTAGACCAAGTAGCGAAGGGCGCGAACTTTATTGTATTAATCAAAGTGGTTCACCAATTGAGCGTATTGATGTGCTCCACAATACACATGCATTGGTTGATGGTGAGTATTTTAATAAAGCCAATGCTGCGCTGAGTTATACTGAAATCGCACATGATGAAGCCGTTAAAATTGCTCACTATGATGAATATTATGATTTAGATGTATTGCTGGGTGTTACTTTAGCAGTCAGTAGTACAGAGCTTGGGCATTTGGTATTAAAGTCGAAAGAGATTTTAGGTGGTCCTAAGCTTGATGATGTATTGCTTTGGAAAAATCAGTGTGATTCATCAAAGATAAAATAAAAAAGCCAGTTTGAGACTGGCTTTTTTATTTTTAAACGGCTTATTTATATTAGTTAATGAGGAAGCGTGTCATCGCAATACGCAATTGCTTTAAGTAACCTGTGAAGAAGTGGTTTGCACCAGGCAACACAGTGATTAAATGACGTTGTGGTTTCGCCCATTGAATCATATCTGACAATAAAGTGACATCATCTGCTTCGCCATGAATGAAGAGGATATCGCCTTTAATGTGTGGCGTCACATATGGACGTACACCAGCAACAGTTGCTGTAGGTAAACCACATAAGATGGTTTGTACAGGCTGAAGCTCAGTGGCAAGCATGGCATAACATTTTGCCATGACATGTGCACCAAAGCTAAAACCGCCTGCAAAGAAAGGCAAGTCTGCATGTTGGCTACGTGCATAGGCAATGACATCTAAGGTGTCTTTCGTTTCGCCATTACCTTCATCGTGAACGCCCGCACTTTGGCCAGAACCACGAAAGCTAGGACGATACACAACACAACCGCGCTCTAAAAACATTTGAGCAAGTAAAGTTGGGACTTTATGCTGTGGTGTTCCACCTTGTAGGGGATGGGGGTGAGTAACTACCGCGAATCCTTTCACTTCACCCTGTGGATAATCTACAAAAACTTCAATTTGGCCAGCTTGGCCTTGAAGGAAAATTTGTTCAGACATAACAAATAGATTAAATAGCAGGAGAATGCAGTATTCTACCGATAATGCTCAGTAAAAACACAGATTGGAAATAAAATAAGTCTACTGTTATAGTTTGATTACTTAAATTTTAATCAAGTTATCTATGCTCGCTTTAATTTCCCCAGCTAAAACTTTAGATTATGAAACTGCATTACCTACAGATCAGCACACATTACCAAGATTGCTAGAACATTCACAAGCGCTTATCGACGTAAGTCGTAGGCTGTCAGCATCTGAAATAGCCAGTTTGATGGGTGTGAGTGAAAAAATTGCAAATTTAAATGTAGAACGCTTTAGGGATTGGCAGTCAGATTTTAATTTTTCAAATGCTCGTCAAGCGCTATTTGCATTTAAAGGTGATGTATATACAGGATTAGATGCATATCATTTAGATGATGCACAAATTAACTATGCACAGAAGCATTTGCGCATGCTATCAGGTTTGTATGGCTTATTGCGTCCTTTGGATCTAATGATGCCGTACCGTTTGGAAATGGGAACTAAGCTACAAAACTCACGTGGACATAATCTATATGAGTTCTGGGGTGATATTATTACCCAGCTCATTAACCAAGACTTGTCTGAGGCTGGGAGTGAATTGCTAGTGAATTTGGCGTCAGACGAATACTATAAGTCGGTGAAAGAAAGCAAAATCCAAGCACAAATTGTACGCCCAGTGTTTTTGGATCAAAAAAATGGCAAATATAAAATTATTAGCTTTTATGCTAAAAAAGCACGTGGCCTGATGGCACGCTATTTAATTGAAAATAAAATTGAGAAAATTGAAGATATTCGTTCATTTAATTGTGATGGTTATTATTTTGATGCAACCAATTCGACATCAAGTGAATTAGTATTCAAAAGAGATGAACAAGTCGCTTAATTCAGTTTAAATAAACGAGATGAAAGCAGATCATTTGCATGGGTCTGCTTTTTTTTTGTAGAACTAAATATGTCATTCGTCGCTCTTGTATATGGATACTATGTCATATTCCTTATGCTAAAAACTTGAAAAATAAAGATCTTGCTAGAAATTGAAGTTACGTAAAATTACAAAAAAAATGTATATTAATTCAAATAAATAAAATAATGTCTATTGAGTCACATTTTTGTATTTCATTTTGTTATTATTAGCAAAAGTTAGCAAAACAATAATTTTTAGTTATGAAGACATTTGTGATTTTAATTTTCTTGAGCCTTGTTGGTGGGCTATGCATGCTGGTATATAACGATGCAGAAGCCAAGCGACAGCAAAATGTAGATCAGCTGGTTGGAGAAGAGCATCTGCAAAATTCAGAAAATTTTTCATCAAGCGTTAAATAAGGCTAAAAAACAAACTTTAAAATCGTGTGCTGACTTTTGAGTTCAAATTTATTTTTATAATTTTTTTCTTAATTTTTTATAAGACTTCAATAAAACCAATATGTTATATATATTAAAAAACGATTAAACTTAAAATTTAGAAACATTAAAAAATCCCTGTGTTATAATTCTGTTCGCATAGGGTTAGATCATATTCATAGTTAAATAAACCTATGATTTAATTCAGGTAAATAGAGCTGCATAACTGTTATGCAGCTTTTTTGTTTACGATTGATAATGATTGAGCTTGTTAAGCTTAACTTATTGATTGTTTGTGCATATTTTGTTCTGAATGAACAGTGCTGGAATTGTAGTGCTTCGACATACACAAATTTAAGCATATGCAGTGCTGTGTTTAACTTTGTGGAATGCTTAAGGCATAAAGTTTACTTAATAGGGGCTAGGTCATGACGACTCCTAATCCGTCTTCCGAAAGTGTGCTAGAACGTATGTTCAAGCTGAGTGAAAATAAAACCAGCTTTCGTACAGAAGTGCTGGCAGGTATAACAACGTTTTTAACGATGTGTTATATCATTATTGTCAACCCAATGATCTTGTCTGAAACAGGCATGGATCATGGGGCTGTCTTCGTTGCAACGTGTTTAGCCGCAGCAATTGGTTGTTTGGTAATGGGGATCATTGCAAATTATCCTATTGCTCTTGCACCAGGTATGGGCTTAAACGCTTTCTTCACATACTCAGTATGTTTGGGCATGGGCGTGCCGTGGCAAACGGCTTTGGGTGCAGTATTTATTTCAGGCTTTGTCTTTATTGCGATTAGCTTGTTTAAAATTCGTGAAGCGATTGTCAATGCCATTCCAATGTCATTGAAGCTGGCAATCGGTGGTGGTATTGGTTTGTTCTTGGCACTTGTTGCACTCAAAAATGCAGGCATTATTGTTGATAATCCAGCAACTTTGGTGGGATTGGGTGATCTGAAGCAGCCGTCTGTATTGCTTGCTTTGCTTGGCTTTTTAATGGTGGTTATTTTACATCACTTTAAAGTTCGTGGCGCAATCATTATTAGTATTCTTGCCATTACCGCTATCGCAACTTTACTTGGCTATAATGAATTCCAAGGTGTGGTGGGTGCTATTCCATCAATTGCTCCAACATTCATGCAAATGAGCTTTGAAGGCTTATTCACGGCAAGTTTAATCGGGGTAATTTTTGTATTTTTCTTGGTTGATTTATTTGACTCTACAGGAACTTTAGTCGGTGTTTCACACCGTGCAGGTTTACTGAAAGATGGTAAGTTACCACGTTTAAAAAAAGCGCTTTTTGCTGACTCAACTGCAATTGTTGCAGGTGCTGCATTAGGTACATCTTCTACAACACCATATATCGAATCATCTGCGGGTGTTGCTGCTGGTGGTCGTACTGGTTTAACAGCTGTAGTTGTAGGTTTGCTCTTTATTGCGTGCTTGTTCTTAGCACCACTTGCACAGTCAGTACCTGGTTTTGCAACAGCGCCGGCATTGTTGTTTGTTGGTGTGCTGATGATTCAAGGTATTACGCATATTGACTGGGAAGACATTACTGAAGCTGTTCCAGCTTTCTTGACTATTGTATTTATGCCATTTACGTATTCAATTGCAGATGGTATTGCAATGGGCTTTATTAGCTATGCATTAATCAAATTATGTACAGGCAAAGCATCTACTGTACCGTATATGGTATGGATTATTGCTGTGCTTTGGGTATTAAAATTTGCGTTGTTTGGCGGTTAATTCTCCGAGCACAAATAAGGGTGTAAACTCAGTTTGCACCCTTTTTTATTTTTAAAGAGGAATAAAGTATGAATCGACTTGAGCTCATCCGTGCTTTACCAAAAGCTGAATTACATGTTCATATCGAAGGCACATTTGAGCCTGAACTGATGTTTGCGATTGCCCAGCGCAATCAGATTGAGATTCCCTACAAATCTGTAGAAGAAGTTAAACAAGCGTACAACTTCCATAATTTACAGTCTTTTTTAGATATTTATTATGCTGGTGCAAATGTACTTGTACATGAACAAGATTTTTATGATTTGGCTTGGGCATACTTTGAAAAATGTGCTGAAGACAATGTTGTACACACAGAAATGTTTTTCGATCCGCAAACACATACAGATCGTGGTGTAGCTTTTAAAACGGTTATCGATGGTTTGCAACGTGCATGTGATGATGCGAAAACAAAGCTGGGCATTAGTTCGCACTTAATCATGTGTTTCTTGCGTCATTTGAGCGAAGAAGCTGCATTTACCACACTTGAACAAGCCTTACCTTATAAAGACCAGATTATTGGCGTAGGTTTAGACTCAAGTGAAGTAGGGCATAGAGATGGATCCGTAAATTTGAACAACTCCTATAAGTGATATTCTGCTCCTCAAATGATGTTATAAACATCAATATATGGAGTATTTTATGGCACGTAGACCAAGAAGAAATCATTCAAATGATTTTAAAGCTAAGGTAGCACTTGCTGCGATTAAAGCAGAAAAAACACTTGCTGAATTGAGTGCTGAGTTTGATGTTCATCAAAACCAAATTATTGACTGGAAAAATCAATTGATCTCAGCTTCCTCGCAAGCTTTCGATCAATCAAAAGCTCCAACAGAACCACCCATCGATCTAAAAAAACTACATGCAAAAATCGGTGAGCAGGCATTAGAAATTGATTTTTTAGAAGGTGTGTTGAAGAAACTGGGCCGCTTCAACCACAAAAGTTAATCGACGACTCACTTCAGATTTCAGTATCTAAGCAAGCTAAGCTGCTGAAAGTCTCCCGTGGTTGTTATTACTATCGCCCAAAACCTGTGAGTGCATCAGATCTGAAGCTGATGCGATGTATTGATGAATTACATATGCAATATCCTTTTGCAGGCAGTCGTATGATGCGTGATTTGTTGAATCGTCAAGGACATCATATAGGACGACGTCATACACGTACTTTAATGAAGAAAATGGGTATTCAGGCGTTATATTGCAAACCAAATTTAAGCCAGGCTAATCAAGCTCACCGTAAATATCCATATCTGCTCAAAGGATTGGCTATTCAGCGCAGTAATCAAGTGTGGTCTACGGATATAACGTATATCCCTATGGCAAAAGGCTTTGTTTATTTATGTGCTGTGATTGATTGGCATAGCCGCAAGGTACTTGCGCATAGAGTATCGATTAGTATGGAGGTGGATTTTTGTATTTCGGCTTTAAATGAAGCGATTGAAAAATATGGTCGACCTGAAATATTTAATACAGACCAAGGCAGCCAGTTTACCAGTGATGCATTTATTGATGTATTGAAATCAAATGGCATTCAAATCAGTATGGATGGTAAAGGTCGATGGGTAGATAATGTGATGGTTGAACGATTATGGCGGAGCGTTAAATATGAAGAGGTGTATCTCAAAGCTTATAGCAGTGTCACAGATGCGAAAAAGCAATTAAGTGCATATTTTGAGTTTTATAATTTGAAACGACCTCATTCGAGTCTAGACAAAATGACACCAAATGAGTTTTACTATGATCAGCTACCCCAACAAAACAAGGTGGCTTAACTAGAGCGGAATATCACTTATAAATACGCTTTTAGTTGTTCAAACAAGTGGGACCACCTCTCATCCACCTGCTAAATTTGAACGTGTATTTGCGAAAGCGCGTGAAAATGGTTTCTTGATTGTGGCACATGCAGGTGAAGAAGGCCCGCCAGAATATGTTTGGGAAGCTTTGGATTTACTTAAAGTAAACCGAATCGACCACGGTGTACGTTCTGAAGAAGATGAAGTGTTAATGCAGCGTTTAATTGCTGAAAAAATGCCGTTAACAGTGTGTCCCTTATCAAATCTAAAGCTTTGTGTTGTGCAAGATATGACGGAGCATAATATTCGTCGTTTGCTACAACAGGGTGTGCATGTCACAGTCAATTCAGATGATCCATCGTACTTCGGTGGTTATATGAATGATAACTTTATTGCTATTGCAGAAGCATTAGACTTAAGCAATGATGAGTTGAAGCAATTGGCTATAAACTCATTTGAAGCATCATTTATAGAAGATGCTGAAAAGCAACAATGGATTTCTAAAATTACATCTTTGGTGTAATTTTAGGTCACAAAAAAGGCAGCTTGGGCTGCCTTTTTATGCTTTTTCTTAATGGTTTTATTCAATTTATAGTTTGAAATGGGTATCAAGTGAAAACAAAATTTAAGTCGATGGTGCTTTTGATGAGCATGTTCTTTAGTGTGACATCTGTACAAGCAGCATCGCAAAGTCTGGCAGTTAAAATGCTAAAGCCAGTGATTGAGCGTCAATGTATAACAGAATTAAAGGACTCTAATGTTTGGAAGGCTTCAACATTTTTAATGACTGATCATAATAAAAAGCAATTTGAAGCAGAGGTATGTCAGTGTGTGGGGGAAAATGCTTTGAATGACGTGACTGTGAATGAAATTACACAGGCTTTGTTGAGTGAGGAGGCGAAAAATCAACTCATTCGTAAGGCAACACTCAATAGCATTAAAAGTTGTGTGATTAAAACTAAAAAATAACAGCACTTTGCCTGTTATTTTTTAGTTATAAACTATAGAGTGCTTGAAACGACTATTTAGTTTCTCGTTTATTTACCTTGTCTTATCATGCTCTTCAGTACATTGTCTTTATCAATGAAGTGGTGTTTGAGTGCAGCTAAAATATGGCCTGCTAATAACAAACCTGCCGCCCACGAAATATAAATATGTAAAGGTTTTACCACAGCTAAAAGTGCGGGATTGTCTTGTACAAGGCGAGGGATTTCAAATAAATACAATACTGGTGCGGGATGGCCTGCACTCCAACTGAATAAACAACCTGTAATTGGTAATGCAAGCAAAACGAAATACAAAGCTAAATGCCCGAAGTGAGCAAGTTTTTTCATACCGTTTGACATGCTATCTGGTAGCGCTGGTGCAGGATGGGTATAACGCCAAAATATACGGACAACGACTAAAAAGATCAGTGTAGTCGCAATATTTTTATGTAAGGTAATGACTTGGCCTTTAAAGCTTCCGTCATTGTCATAACTTAAAAAGTTGCCGCTATAGAAGCCAATAATCCAAGCGACAATGAAAATAATGGCCATGAGCCAATGCAGGACTTGAGCCGTACGTGTGTAATATTCTATGTTTTTATTCATATTGAGTTGCTGGGCAGTTGTGTGTTGAGTCAGTAGAAATGCTAATCGAGTTTGCTGATGCGCTCTATAGTTTAGATAGAACTCAGCGTTGATATACTGCAACGCTGAGTGGGATGACATAAATTGTGCATCTGTATTAAATTTTATAATTAGCAGTTTATTCACTGTGAAAATTTCGGCAAAATAGCGCATCTTTACACCAAAACAAAGGATAAATAGTGAAAAAATTACTAGCTGTACTTGCTCCCCTCGCTTTTGCTTTAACTGCATGTGCGACTGTAGATGGTACAACGGGCGCGGGCTCAACCACAGCAAGCACGGGTAATAGCTTAGCAATGATGGCGGTAAAAGTTGGTGTTCAAGCGAAATGTGTGGCTGAAATTAACAACAACACCTATTGGAAAACAGGCTCTAAATTATTGACCGAGAGCAAGAAGCAAGAGTTGGAAACAGAAGTGTGTTCTTGTGTAGGTGAGAAGGCAACAACAAGCGTGACTGCAACTGATCTTGTGGTTGCAGCAATGGATAAAACATCTCAAGCGACATTGGTGAATAAATTAGTAACAACAACATTAAATGCATGTGTTGTTGAAGTATTGAAAAACTAAGCACAATAAAATTGTGTCAAAAGGCGGTCGAATTCGGCCGCTTTTTATATTTGAGGAAAAAATATGCGTATTGCAGGTGCAGATGAGGCAGGTCGCGGTCCTTTAGTTGGTTCGGTGGTGGCCGCTGCAGTTATTCTAGATCCCAATAACCCAATTGAAGGTTTAAATGACTCTAAAAAGCTGACGGAAAAAAAGCGTGAAAAGCTTTTTGTGGAAATTAAAGAAAAGGCTTTGGCTTGGGCTATAGCTGAAGCTTCAGCAGCTGAAATTGATGAGATTAATATTTTACAGGCTTCGTTGCTTGCAATGCGACGTGCTGTAGAGCAATTAGAGATTCAGCCTGACCATTTGCTGGTAGATGGTAATAAAGTGCCACTGGGCTTAACCATGAGCTGTGATGCGATTGTTGGTGGTGATGCACTGCATGCTGAAATATCGGCAGCCAGTATTTTGGCGAAAGTAACACGTGATCATGACATGGTGGCATTAGATGCCAAATATCCTCAGTATGGTTTTGCTAAACATAAAGGTTATCCAACCAAGGCACATTTTGAGGCGATTGCTTTACATGGCGTGATTGATGAGCATCGTCGTAGCTTTGGGCCAGTGCGCAAGGTCATAGAGCAAATGCAAAACCAATAAGTATTATGGTTCAAGGTATTACAATGGATAGATAAATTTAAAGCGGCTCAAGAGCCGCTTTATATTCAAACCAGTTTTAATCTTAGCGATTAAAATTGTTCTGTGAAAAATTATCATCTTCAAAAGAAGGTTGATAATCTTGATCGAGATGCTGTAGGTGTTCGTGCATAGCGCGTTCATGTTGAATTCGTTGGTAAATTTCTTCACGATGAACAGAAACTTCTTTTGGAGCATTTACGCCAATGCGCACCTGATTGCCTTTAACACCAAGTACAGTCACACTGACTTGGTCCCCAATCATCAATGTTTCTCCGACACGTCGAGTCAGAATCAGCATGTTTATCTCCTTGCAAAACGCTAAACCTGCAATTGATCTAGAATGTAAAAACACAACCTGAAAAAGCAAAGAAAATATATCAGAAGTTGTAACCGTCATTGTTACGAATTTTATTCTGATTCTTTTCTTAATATCCTCACAGTTAATATAACAGAGCCACTATAAGAAAAACTATAGTGGCCCTGATTTTTTGTAATGTTTTTCAAATACTGTCTAACAATGACAATTTTTGACACATTAATTACGCACGAGCGCTTGATTCACCATGTTCACGGTCTAAACCGAAAGCAGTATGAAGAGAGCGTACAGCAAGCTCTAAGTAATTTTCTTCGATAATTACAGAGATTTTGATTTCAGAAGTAGAAATCATCAAGATGTTGATGCCTTCGTCAGCTAGGGCAGTAAACATTTTGCTTGCTACGCCAGCATGTGAACGCATGCCAACACCAACGATCGATACTTTTACGATGTCATCACGTGTTGCAACTTCACGAGCGCCAATTGCTTGAGCTGTTTCTTCAAGAATTTTTTTCGCTTTCGCAAGTTCGCCACGGTTAACTGTAAATGTGAAGTCAGTTGTACCATCTTCTTCAACATTTTGGATAATCATATCCACTTCAATGTTTGCATCGCCAATTGGCTTCAAGATTTTAGACGCAATACCTGGTTCATCAGGAACACCTAAAATCGTTAATTTAGCTTCGTCACGGTTAAATGCGATACCAGAGATAATTGGTTGTTCCATGTTGTCTTCCAATTCAGTCGTAATAAGTGTACCAACGTTCTTTTTGAACTCTTCATCAAATGCGCCGTCATCATCATTATCAAAGCTTGATAATACGCGTAGCGGAACTTGATATTTGCCTGCAAATTCTACAGAACGAATTTGTAGAACTTTAGAACCAAGAGATGCCATTTCTAGCATTTCTTCAAATGAAATGCGGTCAACTTTTTTCGCTTTTGGTGCAACACGAGGGTCAGTCGTATACACGCCATCTACATCTGTGTAGATTTGGCATTCGTCTGCTTTAAGTGCTGCGGCAATCGCTACACCTGAAGTGTCTGAGCCACCACGACCAAGTGTTGTTGTGTTGCCATTTGCATCAAAGCCTTGGAAACCAGCAACTACAATTACGCGACCAGCATCTAAATTTGAAGTTAACACATCAGTGTCAATCGATTCGATACGTGCCTTGGTAAAAGCGCTGTCAGTCTTAATGCCGACTTGACGGCCTGTTAGTGATGTTGCTGCAACGCCAATAGAATTGAGCGCCATTGCTAACATAGAAATCGTTACCTGTTCACCTGTAGACACCATTTGGTCTAATTCACGTGGATCAGGGGTTTCGGTAATGGCTTTCGCTAAAGCAAGTAGGCGATTGGTTTCGCCACTCATTGCAGAAACAACCACCACAACTTGGTGACCGTGATCATGCCAACGCTTTACACGACGAGCAACATTTAAAATGCGCTCAGGAGTACCCATTGAGGTACCACCATATTTTTGAACGATTAATGCCATAACTATCCTTACCAAGTATATAAGCCGCAAGGCTTAAAGCACTTTTACATATTTAAAGCCGTCCTTTCGGGGCGGCTTTAATATACCACGCATGTTTAAATAACTGTTTTCACGGTTATTTAAGAGAATGCATTTTTGTCCGCAAGTGGGCAGAGTGCTTTCTCGTGGACTCCATCATTTTTATCACGTTAGAACTTATGCATCATTAAAAAATCCACATGAGTCTGACGTTTGTTTGGTTTTTATACAAAAGTTGATCAAAATTGCTTGATCAACTTTTAATATTTGCTCTTATTTTGCAGCTAACCATGCTACAAGGTCGCTCATTACAGCTTCGAGTTTGTCGCTATAAGGCGCACCACCTTGAGCCATATCTGGTTTACCACCACCTTTACCACCTAGCTCTTGGCCAAGGTGTTTGATGATGTCACCCGCTTTAACAGTTGCTGTAAATTCTTTAGCAACTGAAGCAATTAAGCTCACTTTATCGGCATCAATTGCTGCAATTACAATCACTGCATTATCTAGCTTAGATTTCACGCCGTCATGTAAGTTACGAAGCGATTTCGCATCTACATTTTGAACAGTGGTAATTAAAGTTTGACGACCTGCGATGTCTTGAACTTGACTCAAAAGCTCAGCAGCTTGGAAGCTTGCTAATTTTTGGTTCAATTGTTCAATTTGCTTTTGCAGGCTAGATGCGGTGTGAGACAAAGCTTCAACTTTTTCTAAGGTTTGATCTTTTTGCGCTTTAAGCAAATCGTTAATTGCGTGAATATCACGTTCTGCTTTTTGAGCAACTTGAATTGCTTTAGTGCCTGTAACTGCCTCAATACGACGTACACCTGCTGCTACACCACCTTCAGAAGTGATTTTGAACAAACCGATGTCGCCAGTACGCTTAACGTGGATACCGCCACACAATTCGATTGAGAAGTTTTTCTCTTCAATGATTGAACCCATTGAAAGTACACGAACTTCTTCACCGTATTTTTCACCAAACAACATCATCGCGCCTTTTGCTTTCGCAGATTCGATGTCTAGAAGTTCAGTAGAAACAGCAGTGTTAGCAATCACTTCGGCATTTACAAGACGTTCAATTTCTTGAAGCTGTTCAAATGAAACAGGTTGGTCGTTGGCAAAGTCGAAACGTAAAATGTCAGACGCAACCAATGAGCCTTTTTGTTGTACGTGAGTACCCAAGATTTGACGTAATGCAGCATGTAGAAGGTGAGTTGCAGAGTGGTTACGCGCAGTAGCTGCACGAATGTCTGCTTTTACAGTTGCTTCAACATTTTGAGTAACTTTCAAGTTACCCATCGTCACAATACCTTGGTGTACGAATGCGCCACCAGATTTTTTCGTATCTTGAACTTCGAAAATACCTGTATCGTTTTTGAAGATACCTGTATCACCGATTTGACCGCCACTTTCTGCATAGAAAGGTGTTTGGTTTAATACGATTAAAGCTTCGTCGCCTTCAACCACTTCATCAACTTGCTCACCATCTTTGTAGATTGCGATGATTTGACCTTCACCCGCAGTTGCATCGTAACCGTCGAATTGAGTTTCACCTTCAACTTTAACAACAGCGTTGTAGTCGATTGCAAATTTACCTGCATCACGTGCACGTTGACGTTGCGCAGCCATTTCAACTTCAAAACCAGCTTCGTCAATCATTAATTCACGTTCACGTGCAATGTCAGCAGTTAAGTCAGTTGGGAAACCATAAGTATCGTAAAGTTTAAATACCACTTCACCAGGAATTACAGAACCTTTTAGTTGTGCCAATTCGCCTTCAAGCAATTTCAAACCTTGCTCTAAAGTTTTCGCGAATTGTTCCTCTTCTTTCAAGAGCTGTGCTTCGATACGCGCTTGCTGTGCAGCAAGTTCAGGGTAAGCAGCACCCATCACTTCAATAAGTGGCTTCAACATTTTGTGGAAGAATGAACCTGTTGCGCCAAGCTTGTTACCATGACGTACTGCACGACGGATAATACGGCGTAGTACATAGCCACGGCCTTCATTAGAAGGGTTTACGCCATCAGCAATTAGGAATGAGCATGAACGTGCATGGTCAGCTACAACTTTTAAAGACGCTGGGTATTCAACAGGTTTACCTTCAGCTTGAGCTTTTGCTTCAAGCTCAGTGGTATCTAAACCAATGATTTCAGCCGCAGCTTTAAGCAAGTGTTGGAATAGGTCGATTTCGTAGTTTGAGTTTACGTGCTGTAAAACTGCAGAAATACGTTCTAAGCCCATACCTGTATCTACAGAAGGTGCAGGAAGAGGGTGGAGTACGCCGTCAGCAGTACGGTTGAACTGCATGAATACGTTGTTCCAAATTTCAATGAAACGGTCGCCATCTTCTTCAGGCGTGCCTGGTAGGCCGCCCCAGATGTGGTCGCCATGGTCAAAGAAGATTTCAGAACATGGACCGCAAGGGCCAGTGTCGCCCATTGCCCAGAAGTTATCTGATGCGTATTGACCGCCTTTGTTGTCACCAATACGGATAATACGAGATGCATCTAGACCAATTTCTTTGTTCCAGATATCAAAAGCTTCATCATCTGTGTGATAAACAGTGGCATAAAGTTTGTCTTTTGGAAGACCTAACCATTTTTCGTTGGTTAAGAAATCCCATGCAAATGTGATCGCATCACGTTTGAAGTAATCGCCGAAAGAGAAGTTACCTAACATTTCAAAGAATGTGTGGTGACGTGCTGTATAACCAACGTTGTCTAAGTCGTTGTGTTTGCCGCCTGCGCGTACACATTTTTGTGAAGAAGTTGCACGAACGTAGTCACGTTTTTCAAGACCAAGGAAGCAGTCTTTAAACTGGTTCATACCTGCGTTTGTGAACAATAATGTTGGGTCGTTGGCAGGTACCAGAGAACTCGACGCGACACGTGTATGCCCTTGCGATTCAAAATAGCTTAAAAAAGCTTCGCGAATTTCAGCTGATGTCATAAAACGAGTACTCACAACCAAGTCTCTCCTAATTTCGATTTGGTAATAGCATATCAAGCAAGTCTTACAAAAATTTAAAGCTGGCTTGAGATGCTGACATAAAATTTAAAAACGCTAAATTATAACGGAAAAAGGTGTGGTGACCAATGATTTTCGGCTATCTCTATGACTTTTTATACAATTCAAAGGGAATCATGCATTTCTCTGAAAATTGTCGAATTTTTGCTTTATTTTTATTTTAGATTGTTTTGTGTTTTCAGCTGGATTTTGCTTCGTTATGGAATGACTTTTCAGTATTGAGTTAATGTTTATTTTGCCAGCTAAATTTGAAGTGATATTTAAAATATTCCAAGCTGTTTTTGAAATCTATTGGATGGAATTCCTTATTTGGTGAGGTTAAATACGTAGTAAATTTAATGTTGATGAATTTTAAGCGTTTTTAGGAAATTACCCAGCCGTTTGAATAGATTTGACTTCAAGTTAAGGAGTCTTTTTCATCATTGAGATGTTTGATGTAAAAATAAAAAAATGCCCAATAACTAATAAAAGAATTAATGATAACTATTGTGGGTTGAAATCAATTAACATAGAGGTGCTTTAAGGTAACAGTTTCATATTACAAGGTTTGAGTCATGCAACGAGTGGCAATTAATGGATTTGGTCGAATTGGGCGTAATGTGTTACGTGCTTGGTTTGAAAATCCAAAGCACTTTAATTTTGAAGTTGTAGCCATCAATGATGTTGCAGACATAGAAACCTTGGTGCATTTATTTAAATACGATACAACACATGGTCGCTTTCAGGGGCTAGTGAGTGTTGAACAACACGAATACCATCATTATTTAAATATTCAGTCTGCGACGCAAACTTTGCGCGTGGAAGTACTCAATCAAGCTCATCCTTATGATTTGCCATGGCAAAATTTAGATATTGATGTGGTGCTTGAGTGCACAGGTTTATTTCGCTCACGTGAAGCGGCTACACAACATATTACTGCTGGGGCAAAGCGTGTCATTATTGGTGCGGCACCGTTTGATACCGTAGATGCGGCCATTGTATATGGTGTGAATCACCAAGATGTAAAAGATACCGATCAGATTATTTCCAGTGTGTCTTGTACCACCCAAGCATTGGTGCCTTTGGTTAAAATTATTGATGATGCGTTTGGTATAGATACTGCGATGATGACTGAAATTCACGCAGTCACAGCGGATCAATCAGTTTTGGATCATGCACATCGTGATTTACGTCGTGCTCGTGCATCAGGTCAAAATATTATTCCCACTACATCATCTGCATTAGGCGCTTTAAAGCAGGTGTTGCCTAAAATGGCCGATCGAATTAATGGATATTCAATTCGTGTACCCACTATTAATGTGGCAGCCATAGATCTTACGTTTATTTCGCAAACAGAAATTAATGTAGCACAGGTGAATCAGGTTTTAACGGAAGCTGCGCATAGCCGTTATGCTGAAATTATGCAGGTAACCGATGAGCCATTGGTGTCGAGTGATTTTAATCACTCTCCATACTCTTTAATTGTGGATTTAACCCAAACTATGGTGGTGGGTAAGCAAGCAAAAGTCTTTGCGTGGTACGACAATGAATGGGGTTATGCCAACCGCTTATTAGATTTATGTGAGTCTTTTACCGTCTAATGCTTTTAAAACAGCTCAGGATTATACGGTACTAACCATAAGATTACTTTTGAACATCATTTGTGCAGCGGTTTTTGTTATTTCTAAGCCTTATTTCTTGTGCTTGTTTGATCGATTTTTTAAAAGCTGTGCGTGCTGGTTGATGGGTGAGCATATTGGCTAAAGCCGATATTTAATTTTGCTGGCTTCAACATCATTTACTTTCGAATGTGTTTTAAAGGCATTCAAATAATTAAAAAGATGAAATGACGTGAAAAGTAGATGTATTTTATAGAATTAAGCATTCATTTAACTCGAATTTGGTTAAGATAGAATGGAATTAAATATATAAGTAGAGTTTGCACATGATTATTTTGTGGGGATTTGTTTTTTTGCTGTCTATGGCGGTAATTTTTTTAACATGGATGCAATTTAAAAACCAAGGGGATGAAGTTTTTAAGCAGTCTGAGCACGTGCAACTGGATCAGAAAGTTGTAAATCTTGAGCAGAATTTGAAAAAAACTTTAGAAATTATGCAAGATTTAGCAAAAAAAATGCATACCCAACAAGAGGTTTTAGATCAAACCACACATAAATTACAGCAAGTCGAATTACAAAATGCCGAATTGGTAACCTTGCTGGCAAAAGTAGTTATTCCTAAAGAATAAAGCTTTATTGCTATTGGTTAAGAGAATATCTTTAAATGATGTGAATAAAGCTCGGTGCATATCGAATATATGCATTGAGCTTTTTTAATTCAAAAGAATGAATAGGAAGTGCTGAATACATTGTTTAGCTGAGTGCCATACGTAAAAAAGCCGCAGTACTCATACTAATGATGACAGTTGGCAGTAGTGACAAGCGAGATGCTGCAATTAATGTCACTACGATTGCAATCATGTCCGCAGGATTATCACGTACAAAATAAGGTGCAATCACTGAAATGAGCACACAGCCAGGTACGACTTCTAAGATTTGTTTTTGCTTTGTGCTCAGCGTTTTATTTTTTAATAAAACATAACCCAATATACGGGTTAAATAGGTTGTGATCGCGACAAAAAGAATGGCAATAAGGGTGGCTGTGTGAATCATGCATCATCTCCAACAAAGTAAAAAGCTGAAGCAATGCCACAAATTGCACCGACAGGGACATACCAGCCTGTAGGTAAATATAAATAAGCTAAAGCAGCTGTAATTAAACTCACCAACCATGGACGTGCCGCAGTCATTCCTTTCCACATACTGCGTAGCAAGATTAAAAATACCGCTGGGAATGCCATATCAAAGCCGAAACGACTAATATCACCTAAGATAGGTCCAATCATGGCACCCAATGTAGTAAAGCCGACCCACATAAGGTACAGCGCTGTACAAATGCCCGCATAAAACATCATGCTAAATGCAGAGGGGGCTAAAATTCCTTGTTTCTTTTGTGCATCGGCTAAACCAACAGCCCAGCTTTCATCACACATAAAAAATAATGCGGTATAAACCGTTTTATTGGGTAAATGACGTAAAAAGGGCACTAAGCTTGCACCCATAAGTAGGTGGCGACTATTCACCAAAAAGGTAATAAAAATCAACATAAGAATGTTGGGTGGATTGGTCCAGACTTCTAAAATGGCAAACTCGGACCCACCTGCAAAATTAAGACCTGTGAGCAGTGGAACTTCTATTGCAGAAAAACCTTTTTGCGTCGCTTGAGCACCTAAAACCAAAGCAAATGGAATAATACCCAGCAGTAGTGGTAGAGACACTTTGAGACCACGTTTAAATTCTGTTGCTTGAACTTGTGTGTTGGGTGTATGTGTTGAGCTGCTACGAAGGCTGTACATGTTGGGCATTAAACTGCAAATAGAAAATCTATTTTATTCTGTCTATGTTGGCATTTGTGATTGAAATTGGGGTTATGTTTTGCCTTAACGCAATTTTATTGCTAATTTTATCTTAAATGAGATATTAAGTGCTTTAATTATGGATCAATTAGACAAACGGATTTTGCAAGTATTGCAACATCAAGGGAAGCTACAAAATAATGAGCTGGCCCAGCAGGTGGGGTTGTCTGCATCACCGTGTTTACGTCGGGTTAAACAGTTGGAAGATGAGGGTTATATCGAAAAATATGTTGCCTTGTTAAATCCACAAAAATTAAATTTAGGATTAACAGTCTTTGCACGGATTTGGTTGAAAGGATAAGATGCCAATACAGTAAATAGTTTTGTAGAGGCAATACAAGATTTGCAAGAGGTGGTTGAATGTCAATTAATGGCAGGCGATTGTGACTTCTTTTTAAGAATAGTTGTGGCAGATTTGGATGCATATCGACGTTTTCAGGTTGAGCATTTAAACAAAATTATCAGCATACAGAGTGTGAAAACAGAAATACCATTACAGCGAATTAAGCAAACCACGGCATTACCACTATAGTATTTAGTTTTTGGTGCGTTATTCTTAGGTGTTAATAGCGCTTGGATGTGTAAATTATGCGCAGGTAGTTTGCTATTTCCTTCATAAAAATACTTTATATAATCAGTTCTTAAGAAAATATAACGATAGATTTCATACAAGCGTGTTTATTTGCACATGATTTATGAAAAAGTCATGTGCACAAGCTAAGTGATCGTGCTAGACTAGGAGAAATCGGGTGTGCTCCCGATTTTTTTATGCGGATTTGTTCCGCGCTGACAAGAATTTAGGTTTACAACATGCCCATTTCAGAGACATGGTTATTACCTGATGGTGTAGCTGATGTACTGCCAAAACAGGCGCAAGTGATTGAATCTTTGCGTCGTGAAGCATTAGATTTCCTCGCATCTCGAGGTTATCAGTTGGTGTACACGCCATTCATTGAATACATCGAATCTCTATCTTCTCTTTCAGAATCGAATCAAGATTTAGACTTAGCCACTTTTAAAGTGATCGACCAACTTTCAGGTCGTTTGCTTGGTGTGCGTGCCGATATGACACCACAAGTGGCTCGTATTGATGCGCATGTACATCCTGTCGAAGGTGTAGCTCGTTATTGCTACGCTGGTACAGTACTACATACTAAGCCACAGGGTTTTAATACCACGCGTGCACCTTTACAGTTAGGTGCGGAATTATTTGGTTCAGACAGCATTGATGCTGACGTTGAGCTGATTGATGTCATGATCAACTTGCTTGAAAAAGCCGGTCATGCAGATGGTATTCATCTTGATTTAGGGCATGTCGGTTTATTCCGTAGCATGGTGAAACAAGCAGGCTTGAGCAAAGCGCTTGAACGCCAATTGTCTGACTTATATCAACGCAAAGCTTTGCCTGAACTTGCTGAATTCACACAAACTATTCCGTTTGGTGCAGACTTTTATACATTAGGTCGTTTTGCAAGTGATTTAGATGCACTGCAAGCTAATTTAACGCCTGAAGTATTAGCGAACGAAGCATTTAAACTTGCTTTTGATGCTGTGAAGTCGACTCAAGCAGCAATTCAAGCACGTTGGCCAGCGCTAGATATTGGTATTGATGTGGTTGAACTTCGTTCATATCACTATCACACTGGTTTAATGTATGCAGTATATGCACCAAACCGTGCTGCACCACTGGCTCAAGGTGGTCGCTATGATGGTATTGGTGAGCACTTTGGTCGTGCACGTCCAGCAACGGGTTTCTCTTGTGACTTATATGCTTTAACAGCTGGTCAAGTTCAGAGCACTCAAGTTTTGGTTGCACCTAAAGGCATTGAAGCAGATTTATTAAAGGCAATTGATTCAGCACGTAACGAAGGGTTTAGTGTGGTTCAATTGCTAGGTAATGATGATTTAAATTCAATTTCATCTGCGACACACCAATTGGTGCGCGCAAATGACGAATGGACAATCAAACAAATTTAACCGCGGATGTGCCTGCGGGCACACACGCTATTTCCAATTTTAACAGCATGATGCAATGAGGCTATTATGGGCAAGAATGTTGTGGTACTTGGTACCCAATGGGGCGACGAAGGTAAAGGTAAGATCGTCGACCTGCTCACAGATCAAGCGGCTGCGGTAGTTCGCTATCAAGGCGGACACAACGCAGGTCACACTCTAGTTGTAGGTGGTAAGAAAACTGTATTACACCTCATTCCATCTGGTATTTTACGTGAAAACGTACTGTGCTTAATTGGTAACGGTGTTGTACTTTCACCTGAAGCACTTATCAAAGAGATGGATATCCTTGAGAAAGAAGGCGTGCCTGTACGTGAACGTCTACGTATTTCTCCAAACTGTCCATTGATTCTTCCACATCACATTGCTCTTGACCAAGCACGTGAAATTAAACGTGGTAATGCGAAAATTGGTACGACTGGTCGTGGTATCGGTCCAGCATACGAAGATAAAGTTGCTCGTCGCGCAATCCGTGTTGCTGACTTGGTACGTGGTGGTGAACATCTTAAAGCTCAACTAGAAGAGCTTCTTGAGTACCATAACTTCCAATTGACTCAATTCTTCGGTGTTGAAGCAGTTAAAGTTGAAGATGTGATTGCACTATGCGACGAATGGCGCAAAGTAATCGAGCCTATGGTAATGGACGTGACTGGTGAACTTCACGCATACCGTAAAGCTGGTAAAAAAATCATGTTTGAAGGTGCGCAAGGCTCACTTCTTGACGTTGACCATGGTACATATCCGTATGTTACTTCTTCAAACACCACTGCTGGTGGCGTAAGCTCAGGTTCAGGTCTTGGTCCATTACACCTTGACTATGTATTGGGTATTACGAAAGCATACACAACTCGTGTAGGTGCTGGTCCGTTCCCAACTGAACTTGTTTATGATGCTGCTAACGATGTTGGTGATGCAATCGGTAAACACTTAGGTACAGTGGGTTCTGAATTTGGTGCGTCTACTGGCCGTCAACGTCGTTGTGGTTGGTTCGATGCTGAAATTCTACGTCGTTCAGTAGAAGTAAACTCACTTTCTGGTATTTGCTTAACTAAACTAGACGTTCTAGATGGTTTAGAAGAAGTGAAAATCTGTGTAGGTTACGAAGCAGCTGATTCTGGTTGTGTAGGTTCTTCTGATGCGCTTGCATTTGAAACTTTAAAACCTATTTACGAAACTATGCCAGGTTGGTCTGAGTCTACTTTCGGTGCTAAATCGATTGAGCAATTACCACAAGCGGCAATTAACTATGTTAAACGTCTTGAGCAATTGATCGAATGTCCAATCGACATTATTTCAACTGGTCCAGACCGTGAAGAAACAATCGTTCTTCGCCATCCATTTGATGCTTAATTTGCATTTTTAAATGGAATAAAAAAGCCCTACATGCGTAGGGCTTTTTTTTGCCTTCATATTCAATAACTAAATGATTGTATTTTATTCATAAATGATTTATAGTTGGCACTTATAAATAAAAATGTCAAATAAGACATAATTTATAATAATTAATTATTTTTGGTGAAAAAATGTTGAATAATAAAAGTTTACTGGGGCTTGGCCTGATCCTAAGTCTGTCTGGTTGTACAACTGTTGCTGAATTAACAGGAAATGACTCTGCTACTTTAAATTTAAATGCCGCGCAAGATTATCAGCTGATTGTCGAAGATGCGAAAGCGCAAAAAGCTTTAGATACAACATCTGCAACGTATAAGCGCATCAATACCATATTTTTAAAAATGAAGCCTTTTGCCGATCAGGTGAATCAAACAGGCCAGCAGTTTGATTGGAAATTGAGTGTATTAAAGTCAGATGAGCTAAATGCTTTTGTAATGCCAGGTGGTAAGGTCGTATTTTATTCTGGACTTGTGACTAAATTAAAATTAACAGATTCAGAAATTGCAGCTGTAATGGGGCATGAAATGACACATGCACTTGAAGAACATTCAAAGCGTGCAGCAGGCGCAACAGCCATTACGGATTTAGCAGTGAAAGCTGGAAAGGCTTATGCTGGCGATAAACTTGGTAGTACTGGATCGCAAGCTTTAGATATTGGGAGTAAATATGGTGTGGGATTGCCATACTCACGTAATTTAGAATCAAAAGCTGATCGTGGTGGATTAATGTTGATGGCTAAAGCAGGCTATAACCCAGATGCGGCGATTACAGTATGGGAAAAAATGAATAAAATGGATGGGGGTAGCACGAATGGTGCACAGAAGTTTACCTCAACACATCCATCAAATAATGACCGTATTGCTGATTTGAAAAAAAGCTTAGCTGAGGCAAAACAATTTTATACCGCAAGTGCAAAGCCTTAATACGGATTTAAATAAAGATTAAATTGAAGATTCAAAAAAGGGATGCTTAGGCATTCCTTTTTTTGCCGACTAAAGTTGACTATGTTGTAGCGCAAATTCACGTTAAAAAATACCACAAAGTAAAATGAATAAAGATGCTATGACCTTACAACCTAATATTGCCAAAACAATTTTGTATTCGTTATTGTTTGCAATGGGTGGTGCTCCCACCATCGCAATGCTGATTATTCAGGGGCAAAGCTATCATCCAGATATCTTTTATCAGGCTTTTGTGGGGTTGTCTGTAATGATTGCCTGCGTTTTAGCACCTGTGATTCTGATTCAAAATGCATACTTATTGTTTAAACGTAATGATGAGGCATTAGATCTTAAAATTAAGCCGTTAATGAAAGCTTATTTTGTTTTAAATATCGCTTGTTTGTTGTATTGGCTCTATATGCAGTTTATTGGCTAAAGCCGTTACATAAATTAAATGAATTTGTCCTTAATATTTATTTAAGCTCCTAAATTTAAAGAATATAATGAAGCATATTTTTGTGGAATACTGATGTTTTGGAGTTTAAATACAATGAATAAAAATATATGGATGGGCCTGTGTGTTGCAGGTACGTTGACTCTTTCGGGTTGTACGACTATTGCTGATATGGCAGGTGCTGATACTGCGACTTTAAATGCAGCAGCCAGTCAAGGTTTTAATAAAACGGTTCAAGAAGCCAATAGTAATAAAACCCTAGATACAAGTTCTGCAACCTATAAGCGTATTTATGCTGTATTTAATCGTCTTAAACCTGTAGCAGATCAATACAATCAAACAGGCACTCGTTTTGATTGGCAATTGGCTGTGCTGAAATCTGATCAGGTAAATGCTTATGTTGCACCAGGTGGTAAGGTTGTATTCTATACAGGTATTGTAAATAAACTAAATTTAACCGATGCCGAAATTGCAGCCATTATGGGCCATGAAATGACCCATGCTTTAGAAGAGCATTCTAAGCAAAAAATTGGTGCGCAAGCATTAACTGACATTGCTCTTGGTATTGGTTTAAGTGCTGCGGGTGTAGGTCAGACTGGTACTGCAGCTGCGCAATTAGGAAGTCAAATTGGTGTAGGTTTGCCATATTCTCGTAGTTTGGAAAGCCAAGCAGACCAAGGTGGTTTAATGTTGATGGCGCGTGCTGGTTATAACCCGCAAGCAGCAATCACACTTTGGGAAAAAATGAACAAACTCGATGGTAAGGGGGGTGCAACTTTCTTGTCGACTCACCCATCAAATACACAGCGTATTGATGCGATGCGTAAAAACTTGCCAGCAGCGCAAGCCATTTATATTCAGCGTAAATAAGCAGTTATTATGTGTAAATAAGCAGAGGTCGATCCTCTGCTTTTTTATGTCTTAAAAATAAAAAAATGGTGCAGGCCAATAAGCATTATTGCACTGTGAGTTTGTGTATTTATATAGAGAATTCAATTAGCTTAATTTAAAGCTTAAGGGGCTATGTTTATTTAACTGGTTGTGACTGTTATTGAGCGTGGGGATTGTAGGAGCGTAACGAGTCGATAGAATGTAATTTTCATATCTACAACTGCACAATCTGAAGATTTATACAAACAATCGTTGAAATCAAATACAAATAAATCAAATAAAAGCCATAAAAAAAGGCAAAGTAAAAACTTTGCCTTTTCACACTTTAGATCAATAGATCTTAGTGGTGGTGACCGCCTGCACCGTGTACGTGACCGTGGTCAAGTTCTTCTTGAGAAGCTTCACGGATTTCAACGATTTCAACTTCGAAAGTTAAATCTTGACCAGCAAGTGGGAAGTTAGCATCAACGATTACGTTGTCGCCTTCAACAGATTTAACAGTAACGATTTGAACGCCATCATCAGTTTGCGCTTGGAATTGCATACCAGCTTGGATGTTGTCTACGCCTTGGAACATTTGCGCAGGAACTTCTTGAACTAGTTCTGGGTTGTATTCGCCGTAGCCTTCAGCAGCGGGTACTGTAACAGTGAATTTTTCACCAACAGTTTTGCCTAAAAGTGCATTTTCAAGACCAGGAATGATGTTGCCTGCGCCGTGCAAATATGCAAGTGGTTCACCTTGAGATTTGTCAAGAGTTTCACCTTCTGCATTAGTCAATGTGTAGTGGAAAGAAACCACGAGGTTATTTGCAATAGCAGTCATGTTATTGATCCGTTCAATTTTTTAAGGGTTACATCATAAAGTGAATTTGCACTTTTGTAGACTGAATTTGCGAAAAAAATGCAAAATTTCAGTTCTTCTGATGCTTTTTTCATTAATGGGGATGAATATTTATTTTTCAATGCAATTTTATTTTTGGTGTGATTTTTCGTGTAACAAAATCTTTGGCTGTTAGCAGGCCAGCTTGGGTATAGCCATAAATAGTAGCTTGATGTAAGCGATATAATGAAACATACATCGATTTAGCCACAAAGCCCTGAACATTCACTTGACCAAGTAACTCGCCAACCGCTTTATGTTTGCTCAATGACACCAAAGAGCCTTTGTCAGAAAATACAAACATAGGTAGGGATTGACCTTTTATGCGTGCTTTCATGGCTTCAGCAAGAAAAGAGGCTTGTTGGCTAGCCACTTGCGCGCGCGGGCCCAATACAGGTTCATCTGCACGCGGTTGGCAGTGTGCACAATCACCTAGAGCAAATATATTGGGATCAGATTTGGTTTGTAAGGTAGCAAATACTTCGAGGCGTCCCATTCTGTCTTTAGCAAAACCTTCTAATTGGCTAATGACATCTGGTGCTTTAATCCCTGCAGCCCAAACTTTGAGTTCTGCTTGAATGCTCGTGCCATCGTTAAAATAAATATGAGTCGCGTCGACTTTTTCTACACGCTTGCCACTCAAAACATCAATTTTCATACGTGTGAGTTGCTGTTGTGCGTGATCTGCCATTTGGGCAGGCAGGGCAGGTAAAATTCGTTCTGCACCTTCAATTAAGGTGATTTTGACATTGTTTGGATGGATTTTATTTAAGCCATATTTATAGAAATTTTCTTTGGCTTGAATTAACTCGGCTGACAGTTCGACCCCAGTTGCACCTGCGCCAATCACGCCTATGGTGAGTGTGCGGTCAGCATTTTTATTTTGGGCATCGAGGTATAGGTGTAGAAGGTCTTGTTGGAAGACTTCAGCTTGTTGTAGGCTGTCCAAGTAATGGCAGTGTTCTTGTACACCTGACGTACCAAAGTCATTGGATACTGAGCCTACAGCTAAAATGAGGGTGTCATAACTTAGACGTGTTTCTTCATTTGTAGAGGCATATTTACCATTGATAATTAGGCTTAAGCCAATTTGCTGCTCTTTGGAATAGACTTGTTCTAGCTTAGCTAGTACAAACTCGTAATGATTTTTGCTGGCATGTGCATAATAGTTGGTTGCTTCATCATTAATATTCATGGTGCCTGCTGCAATTTCATGCAGTAGGGGTTTCCACACATGGTTGAGTTTTAAATCGACTAAAGTAATGTGAGCTTTTTGAGATTTACCTAAACTGCCGCCCAATAGTGTTGCAAGTTCTAAACCGCCAGCACCACCACCAACGATCACGATTCGATGTGGAGCTGTGCTTTCTGAAGTGGTATTTTTGTCATTCGGCATTGCAGTTACCTATTTTATTATTGTAAAAAAAAGATGGCCTTAGTATGCCATCTTCTTATTTTGCTTTATAAACCTTTGTCTGACATGTTACAGAAACACATCATTGCAAAAGTTATTTGCCAATAGGATAAGTTTTAATTTCGCTATTTACACTGCCACCAAATAAACTACTTAACCAGTGGAAAAAGCGCTGGAAAATGCCAGCTTCTTCAATCTGTACGTCATCTTCAATATCAAAGCTATTGATGAGCTGATTGTTTTGATAGACCTCGATTGTTGCAAGTTTCATCACTTGAGACAGTGGTGCGGTTAGCAACTTCTCATTCATTTTTACTTCTAAGTTAGTATTGGTTTGTTGGAGTGGCTCAAGGACTTGAATTTGACCATTGCCTAAGTCTTGTGCAATACGTTGGCGTAAAGGATCAAAATTGGCTAAATCAAGCTGAACAGCAGGATCAACAAGCGCTGTACTGATAATTTGTGGTGCTTTAGTTTCAACTTTAAACATTTTCAAAGTAGATTTAATCACAGGGACTTCAGCCAAAAGTGTTTTGTCTTTTACTGCAACTTCATTGCGTGTGTAGACATAAGCGAGGTTCATCAGTTTGTGCGCAACTTCTGCGCGTTTTAAACCACTCTTTGTGCCTAATACCACAACAATTAAGCGACGATCAGGGTCATTATAACGTCCTGTTGGTCGGCTTGCGGTGAGCGCTAGATTGTAACCTGCAGCGCGGGTAAAGCCTGTTTTTAAGCCATCCACACTCGGGTCTTGTTTTAATAATATGTTGGTTGCACGGTGAAAACGACCATTATAAGAAAAACTTTGTTGTTTTGAGTAGTTTAAGTAGTCTGGAACTTCTTTAACTAGGGCAGCACCTAAACGCGCTAAATCAGTTGCTGATGAATAATGCTCAGGCATTGTGACACCAGGT
Organism: Acinetobacter cumulans; assembly: GCF_003024525.3. Classification (GTDB taxonomy): domain Bacteria; phylum Pseudomonadota; class Gammaproteobacteria; order Pseudomonadales; family Moraxellaceae; genus Acinetobacter; species Acinetobacter cumulans. The sequence continues at coordinate 1,335,541 of NZ_CP035934.2, forward strand.
GGATTTTCAAAATGTGAGTCATTCATCCCCAATGCTTTGGCTTCTTTGTTCATGCGCTCTACAAATTTTGGAACACTACCCGAAATACGCTCTGCAAGTGTAACAGCGGCATCATTGGCAGACATAACCACTAAACCTGCAAGAAGATGATCAATCGTGATTTGCTCACCTTCTTTAAGATACATTTGGGATTCGTCCCATTGCACAAGTTTTACAACAGGTGTTGCGGTTAGCACTTCATCTTTGCGTAGGTGACCAGCCTGAATTTCTTTAAGCGTAATATAGGCCACCATCATTTTGGTTAATGATGCAGGGGCACGTTGAAGATGACTATTGTGCTCGGCGATGACTTGTCCAGATTGAGGATCTAGAATGGTCCAAGCTTCAGCTTCTACGGATTCAGGCTTGATGTTGAGTAAGGCTGCATGGGTTATCGTGGAGCATAAAGCTGCGAGCGCCAAGATGAAGTAAATTACGCGTTTCAATGGGTTTCCTTACGGCCTATCCTTAGGCTGAAAATACAAAAAAATTTTAGGAATGCTATGCCTTTTTTTTTCTGCTGACTAGTCTTAATTGTAGACAATTACGACAGTTCAGCGCTGTAGCAATAAAAAAATGTTAAGCTAGTTACTAAGTTATCTATTTTTATTTTATATTGCCCATTATGTTGCATTATCAAATCGAATTTGACGATTATCGTCAGCACTTGGTTCATGTCACTGCACGTTTTCTTGCAGATCCAACGCAAATCTTGTCTCTCCCAACATGGATTCCGGGTAGCTATTTAATCCGTGAATTTTCAAAGCATATTGAGTCTGTACGTGCTTATGATGAAGATGGTCGAATTTTAAAAATTCAAAAATTTGAAAAAAATAAATGGCGTTTATTTAATACGGATCATGAGCTGATTACGGTTGAATATGATGTTTATGCGTATGATTTATCGGTGCGTGGTGCCTATGTTGATGAAAAACGCTTATATGTGAATCCTGCATGTGTATGCTTAGCTTTGGAAGGGCAGGAGCATAAGGCGATTGAAGTTGAGTTGTTTTTACCGCAAGAGTTAAAGCACTTTCAATTGGCAACAGGATTGAAGTCACGCACTTTAGTGAAAGGTCGTTTTACCTTAGAAGCCGACAATTACGCACAATTAATTGATGCACCGTTTGAGCTTGCAGAGCAAACACGTTTTAGCTTTGAAGCTGAAGGCATTCCGCATGAATTTGTGGTGTCTGGCAAACATGCAATGAATGCCACACGTATGCAACAAGACATTGAAAAAATCTGTGCAACAGAAATTCAAATGTTTGGTTCGGCGCCATTTAAAGACTATACCTTTATGACTATGGCGACTGGCAACAGTTATGGTGGTTTAGAGCATCCGAACAGCACGAGCTTAATTAGCCCGCGTGACGATTTGCCAAAAGCCAATGAGCCTGTAGAGCCTTCTGCGGATTATCAGCGTTTCTTGGGTTTATGTAGCCATGAATATTTCCACTCTTGGTTGGTAAAATTCATTCGCCCTGAAAACTTTGTCAATTATGATTTAAACAGAGAAGGTTACACTTCACTGCTTTGGATTTTTGAAGGCTTCACTTCGTATTATGATGATTTAATCTTGCTTCGAAGTGGTGTGATTTCTCAAGCGTCATATATCAAGTTGTTGAAAGCTCAGATTGATCGCTATTTGCAAAATCCGGGGCGTGAGGTTCAGTCGGTATCTGAATCAAGTTTTGATGCGTGGGTAAAATTCTACCGTCAGGATGAAAACTCCAATAACGCAGGTACAAGCTATTACAACAAAGGTTGTTTGGTAGCTTTATGCCTAGATTTAGGCTTGCGTTTGCGTGGTTCTAGCCTTGATGCCTTAATGCGTAAGTTGTATGTAAATGCGCAAAATGGCATACAAGTTAATGAACGTACGATTGTAGAGTTATGCAATGAACTCACAGGTGATAACTGGGTTGAGCAAATCAATCATTTGGTTAACACGACCGATGAATTGCCACTGGATCAATTATTCCCTGAGTTTGGTTTAAGCTATACATTAAACAGCGATAAAGCTTTGCCATTTGGTTTGAAACTAACAGACAAGCCAGAAGGTGTGGTTGTGTCTTCTGCACGCCGTGATGGGGTGGCTGCTAAAGCAGGCCTTTCTGCCAATGATGTGATTGTGGCGATTGATGGCATTAAAGCCACAGCGAAGCTTGCAGAAAAATATGCTAAACAAGATGGTACTTTTACTATTCATGCATTCCGTCGTGATGAGTTAATGACATTTGAAGTGAATGCAGCTGGTTCTGTTTTAACTGAAGTTGAGTTAAAAGTGGAAGATCAGGCGAAAGCTGAAAAGTGGCTTAATGTTTAATTTGCATACGCTATAAAAACCATGTAAAACCCATACTTAGGTATGGGTTTTTTATTAGAAAAATATTATGAAATTGGGGCTACAACAATTAAATGAATTAGCGCAGTTAGTAGATGAATTGTTATTGGATGCTAGTCGAAAAGCTGAACTAGTCGAGTGCTTTAATGTTCATTTAAAAACAGAGTTCACTTTTACTGATGAGTGTTGTGAGGGTTATTTCTACTATATTTTAGCGAATTGTAGTTCTGAAATTTATAAATATCAGGATGAGCACTGGTTTTTGAAAAACTTAATAACTACGGTTAATTTGTATGAGAAGTCATTATATATCCTTAAAAAAACAAATTTTGGGAATTTTTTATCTTCAATAGGGCGCAGTTTTTGTGCTCAATATTATTGGGATCAAGCAATAAAAATGGATAATAACCCTGTAGCGTTAGTTGCTAAAGCACAAGGTGTAATTTTTAGGTCAAGTCAACTGTATGACCAATCACATGTAAATATTCATTACTATTTTGCAAATCAGTTGATAAAGCAGGCATACATGAGTTTTGATGCTTTAGAAGAGGAACAGAAAATTCCGTTAAAGGAGACAGGTGATTTATATCATTTTACTTGCTGGTATCATGAGCACTTCCAAGATACTGATTTTGATTATGTAAAAGAATATAAACAAAAGACAAAAACTAAGGCTGAGCTTAGGTATCTGGTTTGGAGTGCAGAAAACAAATTATTTTTAAATGACTTAAACGATTTGTTTGAGGATGAAATTGTACTTCAGGACATTTTGGGGCTTCCTGATATGACCTATAAAATTAATTCGTCTTTGAGCCTTAAAGAAAGTCTCGTATATCATTCAAATTTTGATGAGCTTAGAAATGAATATACTTATGCTAGATTTTTAATTTTTCAAGCTTCTGAAATAAAAACGGATACTCAACATTTTTATAATAAAACCTATCCACATGTGTATGATACTTTACATGCAATTGATAATTTAAAAACATCACAAATGAAATCGGCTTTTAGAATTTTATATTCAATTTTTGACAAAATTTCATACTTTTTAGCTAAGTATTTAGATTTAGAAATGAGTGATCGTCAAATTACTTTTTCAAAAGTTTTTGGATGGAATGAAAATAGAAAATTTAAGCCACGTGATAAACTGAAGGATTCAAAGAACTACTTTTTACACGCTTTGTTTTATATTTTAAAAGAAATTGAATTTGATCAGCTGAGTGGTTCAGATAAAGTAAATGAAATAAATTTTAAAGGAAAAGTTGAAAAGCCTAGATTGGCGAAGATTCGGAACAGTCTAGAACATCGGTCTTTTAGAGTTATTGACGATTTTGGATATGAGCTAAATACAAAGTTTGATATGACATCAAAATTTGCGTATGAGCAATTAAAAGAACAGGAAAATACTTTAATGGAACAAGGAGAAGCTAAGTCTATTGAATACTTAGAAATATTGGAAAAAATAAAAGAAAAAGAAAAGAAAGCAAATTATATTTTAGAAATACCTTTATCGGAATTTGAAAGCTCATTAATGGATCTTATTCGATTGGTTAGAAACTCTTTAATGTATTTATCTTTTGCAGTGCAGTTTGAGGAAAATATGAAGTCTGCACCCGAGGATTTGATTTTACACAGAGTGGTTCCATTAAAATAAAAGCCCACTTTCGTGAGCTTTAATTTTAATTTCAGAGGGGATTAACCACGACCATTACGGCTACGACTACCACGTGGCGCTTTGGTATTTGGACGTGTTGTACCATTGGTACGACGTTTTGGCTTTTCGCTCTCATCCATTTGCCAAATACGTTTAGTACCTGACTTTTTCACAGAACCATCTTTGTTCTTACGTACCATTGGTTTACCACCCGTACCGCCTGGCTTTTTCACGTATGAACGTGAGCGATAAGGTTCTTCCTTTGGTACATTTTGAAAGTCTTTATACAATAAAGGCTCGATATCTTTGGTTTCGCCTGGTTGTAAAGCCATTTGAACTAAGTCAATAGAACCAATTTTAGTACGAATTAAACGTAAAGTTGGGAAACCAACAGCAGCCGTCATACGACGAACTTGGCGGTTACGGCCTTCACAAATTGAAATTTCAACCCAAGAGGTTGGTACATTTGCGCGGTAACGTACAGGAGGATCACGTTCCCATAACCATTCAGGCTCTTCAACTTTACTTGCTTTAGCAGGTAAAGTCATACCGTCTTTTAATTCAACACCTTGGCGAAGTTTTTCTAAAGCTTCTTCAGTTACATCACCATCGACTTGTACCAAATAAGTTTTAAACTTTTTGTTTTCAGGGTTGGTGATGTATTGGTTTAAACCACCATGGTCTGTTAAAAATACTAAGCCTTCAGAGTCCATATCCAAACGACCCGCCAAACGAAGTGTTGGGTCATCTACGAAGTCTGACATCGTCATGTGAGCTTCGTCTTTGCGGAATTGGGAGAGCACGTCATAAGGCTTGTTAAGAATGACGATTTTCATAAAAAATAACTTCTGTAATTACATGAATTAGAAATTGGTGAGGATTTATTGAAAAAAGAAACATAGAGGTTTCTTGTATAAATCTCAAATAAAGTGAATTTGCATACGAGTATTATGCGTGAAGACGGATTAAAAGTAATGTATAACCGCAAATATTTTTTAAAAATGCATTTTTTTGGATGTGATGTGTTTCGTTTAGGCCAAAAAAAACCGCACAGAATGCGGTTTTTTTTAAAGAGCGAATTAACGCATTTTTGCCAAGAAGCGACTTAAGCGCGTTAATGCTTCACGCAGTTCATTTTCGGCAGGGAGGAATACCACACGGAAATGATCCGGTGTTGGCCAGTTAAAGCCAGTCCCTTGTACCAATAAAACTTTCTCTGCTTTTAAGAAGTCCAGCATGAACTTCTCATCATCCTGAATTGGATAAATTTCTGGGTCTAATTTCGGGAAGCAGTACATTGCACCTTCAGGTTTCACGCATGAAACACCAGGAATATCATTCAACATTTCCCAAGCAATGTTGCGCTGTTCGTATAAACGGCCACCTGGACGGATCAAATCGTTAATAGACTGATAGCCACCTAATGCGGTTTGAATCGCATATTGTGCTTGATGGTTAGCACAGAGGCGCATAGATGCCAGCATGTCTAAACCTTCAATATAGTCTAGCGCACGCGATTTATCACCTGTAATTGCCATCCAGCCTGAGCGATAACCTGCAATACGGTATGATTTGGATAAACCATTAAATGAGATACACAGTTGATCACCTGCTAAAGCAGCTACAGAAACGTGTTCAATGCCGTCATAAACGATTTTGTCGTAAATTTCATCAGCAAATAAAATGAGATCGTATTTTTTAGCAAGATCTACAATTTGTTGAAGCACGTGGCGTGGATATACAGCACCAGTCGGGTTGTTCGGGTTAATAATCACAATACCACGGGTGTTTGGTGTGATTTTGCTTTCCATATCTGCAATATCTGGATACCAGAAGTTTTCTTCATCACATTTATAGTGAATCGCTGTACCGCCAGATAAGTTAACTGCTGCAGTCCAAAGTGGGTAATCAGGCATTGGCACGAGCATTTCGTCGCCATCATCCAGCAAGCCTTGCATAGCCATAACAATCAGTTCAGATACACCATTACCTACGTACACGTCATTTACGTGCATGTTAAGGATGCCTTTTTGCTGGTAATACTGGCAAATTGCTTTACGTGCAGGAAAAATACCTTTTGAGTCGGTATAGCCGATCGCATTAGGTAAGTTTAATGCAACGTCATTAATAATTTCTTGTGGCGCTTCAAAGCCAAATGGTGCAGGGTTACCAATATTTAGTTTAATAATTTTATGGCCAGCTTCTTCCATTTCATTGGCCGCTCGTAACACTGGTCCGCGAATGTCGTAGCATACATGCTCAAGCTTAGACGATTTCTTAATTTCGCGTGGGGTGTTGATAGTGTTCGGCATTTTTATAGTCTCGGAAGGAGTGGAGGTCACTTTTGCATAACGGTATAAATAGCTTTTAAATGTCTCTGTTGTTACTAAGTCAAGATGGTGTTCATCTTTGAGTAAAGCAACAATTTTTTCATGCGTAAACCCAGCCTGCTGATATTGTTTAATCACGGGCAGCAGATTTTTAAAAATTACGCTCTTTTTTTGCGACATTTTTTAATCCTGAGCAAGAGTAGAGCTAAGCCTAACACTTATTTTGCTCACAAAAAAGCATTTAATTTTTTAATTTGCTTACTTGTTAATTTAAAATGCTTACTTTTTGCTTTTATGGTCATTATATCGATTTTGTAAATTGTTGAATAAAGACTAGAAATTTAACATTGAATGACGTAAATATAGGATTATCCTATTTTAAATAGCACGATATAAAGGGACGTCATCATGGGAAAACTCAATAAAACAGAACGAGAATGGCAAAGAGAGTTGTCGCCAGAAGAGTTTCGCATTACACGTCAAAAGGGGACGGAGCCAGCGTTTACAGGTAAATATTGGAATACCAAGCAAGAAGGCACCTATGTATGCCGTTGTTGTGGTGAACCATTATTTACATCGGAGTCTAAATTTGATAGCGGTTGTGGCTGGCCAAGCTTTACACGTCCTGTTAATGGTGTGGTTATTGAAGAGCATTTGGATACGACGCACGGTATGGTCAGAACTGAAATAGTTTGTCATCATTGTGACGCACATTTAGGGCATGTTTTTCCTGATGGCCCAGAGCCGACAGGATTGCGTTATTGCGTGAATTCGGCTTCCTTAGACCTAAAAACACAAGAAAAAAATGACGAGGAAACTTATCCATGACCAACATATATCAGTTTGAAGCTGAATTATTAGATGGGAAAAACAAATCTTTTGCCGATTATGAAGGCAAAGTGCTTTTGATTGTGAATACAGCCAGTAAATGTGGCTTTACACCACAATTTTCTGGGCTAGAAAAGCTCTATCAAGAATATAAAGATCAGGGCTTGCTAGTATTGGGTTTTCCATGTAACCAATTTGGTAGCCAAGATCCTGGTTCTAATGAGCAAATTGGTAGCTTTTGTGAAAAAAACTACGGCGTTTCATTTCCAATGTTTGCCAAAGTGAATGTAAAAGGTGCAGAAGCGCATGTCATTTTCCGTTATTTAACCAATAATTCTAAAGGTATTTTAGGAAGTGGTATTAAATGGAATTTTACAAAGTTTTTAATTGGTAAAGATGGCAAAGTCATCAATCGCTATGCGCCAACGACCAAGCCAGAAGACTTACAAGCAGATATTGAAAAAGCGCTTGCCAGTTAAAAAGCTTGATCTGCTTAAAAAGAAAATAGTCATGCATATTGTGCAAAATAAAAAAGTAGCCAATGGGTTACTTTTTATTTGCATTTAGATTGAACTAACATACACAGCTTTGGCTGAGCATCAATTCAAAAAAGAAATCAAAATTTTGAGCATAAGATGGCTTATTTTTATACTGAGGGATGCAGTATAAGCAGTATAAAAAGACACGCTTTTGATAAAAAATAATGGATTTAATCTGTGGAAAATAATAAATGTATGACCCTAAATTAATTGAAAAACTAGAACGTGAGTTACGACAAAATCCAAAAGCCTATCAAACTAAAGTGATGTTACTGGCACTTTTAGGTAATTTTTATATCGTGTTTGGGGTTTTCATTCTTTTAGTTCTTTTAATCCTTGCCTGTTTATCCATTTTAGTTTTGAAAGCTTTTGCAATTAAACTGATTGCGATTGCTGGGGTATTTTTATTTGTTGTGGTGCGTTCACTTTGGGTTACGGTGGATGCACCGACTGGAATTGAAATCTCGGAAAAAGATGCACCTGAGCTTTTTAAAATTATTGAGCGTTTAAGTGGGCAGTTGAACGCAGTCAAATTTAATCATGTATTAATTACCGATGATTTTAATGCTGCTGTGGTACAACGGCCACGTTTAGGAATCTTTGGCTGGTATGAAAACTATTTAATTATAGGTTTGCCTTTGATGCAGTCCTTAAAGGTTGAACAGTTAACTGCTGTTTTAGCACATGAATTTGGTCATTTATCCAAAAACCATGCGCGGACAGCCAATTGGATTTACAGACAACGTATCCGCTGGGCACAATTATTTACTGAAATTGAGCAAAAGGTGAGTCATGTCGATATTATTTTTCGACCATTTTTAAAGCGGTTTGTTCCTTATTTTGTGGCATATTCATTTCCGATTGCACGGGCGAATGAATATGAGGCCGATAAAATATCAGTGAACTTAACTTCTGCAGAAGTCGTAGCGGAAACACTGAGCACGGTGAATGTTATTGGGTTTTATTTGTCGGAAAATTATTGGCCTAAAATTTTTAAGCAAGCTGAGACGTCATCTCGACCAAATGTTTTGCCTTATACGGGTTATGTACAACGTTTCTCCGATGAGGTTTCTAGTGAAGATACGCACGTTTGGTTAAATCATTCTTTAAATGTGCATACCAATTTTGAGGATACACATCCATCATTATCAGATCGTTTAAAGTCGATTGGTCAAGTTGCTAAGGTAAACTACCCGGTAATAGGTCAAACTTCAGATTATTTATTGGGACAAAAACGACTGGAAATAGCCACTGAGTTTGATCAAACATGGCAAAAATCGGTGCAGTATGATTGGCAAAAGCATCACCAAACATTTAAAGAGCAAAAAGACTACTTAGCACAGTTATCTGAAAAGCCGACGGACAGTTTAACCTTTGAAGAGCGTATAAATTATATCGAATTAACCGAATATGTTGCTTATCAGCCTGAACGTGCTTTTGAACTGAAGGCACAGTTATATCAAGATTTTCCAGTGCATGAGCATGCGATTTATCTGTATGCCAAAGAATTGATTATACGAAAAGACGTACAAGGCATAACTTTACTGCAACAGGCCATGAATAAGAATGCATTTTTTACGATTCCAAGTTGTGAATTATTGATTCAATACTATGAAGATGTAGAGGATCATGCACAAGCGACACATTTTAGACAGATGCTAGAGCAACGTGTTGAAATTGAAATGAAGGCAGCGCAAGAGCGTGAGACGATTTCGTCAAATGACAAGTTCATGTCGCATGGTTTGGCACAAGATGAGTTGAATCAGCTACTCAGCAAATTAGAAAAATTTAGTTCAATTCAAAAAATGTGGCTGGTAAGAAAGCGGACTAAGTATTTAAATGAACAGCCTTGCTTTGTTTTTGCGTTTAGCTTAAAGGACGGTATGTTTGATAAAGTAGATGCTGAACTGGTACTTCAAACCATCAATGTGCTCAAATCTACAATTACTTTTCCAGGTGAAACTTTTTTAGTGTGTAGTGATTTGTCAGAAATGAAGGTACTGTCTAAAAAAATAATAAAAACGCCTAATTCAGCAATTTTGCAAAGATAGCAGGGTTCATTTATATTGAGTGAGTGGCTTAGTGCGTGTTTAACAAGGTGGTGGTATGCGTGGCTAAGCATTGAAAACTGATAATAAATTAAATCCATAAGAGGGTTATTGTGGTTCAACATTATAAATTTCACTTTGTATGGATTTCTTTTAGCGCTATTTTTTCTGGGTCTGCTTTTGCGGATACTCAAACTGATGAACTATTAAAAATGCTGACCACACCTATTGCTGAGTATAAGGTTGATACTCAACCTTATGTGATTGATCCTAAAATTGCCAAACGACAATATGAAGTGACGTGGCGGGTACAGCCATCCTTTCGGGTGAATGCGGAGGATTATCAGAGCTATCGCCAGCCCATTAAGGTGGAAATGATTGTGGAGGCGGGATCAGGCCAGATTTTACAATCTAAAACCATCCGATCCTCAGGTTCTGTGCGTGTAGATCAGAAAGTGCATGATGCTTTGCAACAAGCCAAATTACAGCCTTTACCGATGGTGGAAAGAACACTGCGCTATAGTCTAGTCCATGAATTTAATATTGCACCACCGCTTTAGCAGAAAATCAGAATCTGAAATGCCATGTTTTAGTCATATTTGAGATGTTTATTACTGGTGTTGACGGCAATAAAAAAGCCCCAAAGTTGGGGCTTTTTTATGCTTAATTGATACTTACAAGATCGCTTTTAAGCGTTGTATGACTTGCTCACATTGTGCAATATCAGCAACCAGCGCCATACGTACATGGTTTTCACCTGGGTTACCTTGCGCCGTATCACGTGATAAATAACGACCAGGAAGCACTTTAATATGTGCTTTTTCCATCAGCATTTTGGCAAAAGCTTCATCATTGTCGACTTTTAACCAGTAATAGAAGCCAGCATCTGGCTTTTGTAGTGGAAGTAAATGACCAAGCTCATTTTGGAATAATTCAAATTTTGCACGGTACAAACGACGGTTTTCTTCTACGTGTGTTTCATCATCCCAGGCTGCAATTGAAGCCAGTTGATGTTGTACAGGCATTGCAGCGCCGTGATAAGTACGATATTGCAAATAAGGTTTAAGTAACGCCGCATCACCAGCCACAAAACCTGAGCGCATGCCTGGAAGGTTAGAACGCTTAGAGAGAGAATGGAATACGACACAGTTTTTATAGTCGTCACGGCCCATTTCAGCACAAACTTCAAGTAAGCCTACAGGTGCTTCATCAAACCAAAGCTCTGAATAGCATTCATCAGAAGCAATCACAAAACCATATTGATCAGACAGTGCAATGAGCTTTTTAAATTGTTCTTTAGACAGTACTGCGCCAGTTGGATTGCCCGGCGTGCAGACGAATAACAATGCTGTTTTTTCCCAGACTTCCGCAGGCACAGCATCGAAATTACCTAAATAGTTATTTTCTTCTGTGCAGTTAATGAAATACGGTTGTGCACCAGCGAGTAAGGTTGCACCTTCATAAATTTGGTAAAACGGATTTGGCATCACTACATAAGGTGCTTCTTCACGGTTTACGAGCGCTTGTACAAAAGAAAAAATTGCTTCACGTGTACCTGATACTGGAAGTACATGATTTTCAGCACTAATAGTATTTAACTTGAAGCGACGTGCTAGCCAGTTAGCAATACTGGTGCGTAACTCAGGCAAGCCTTTACTGTTTGGATAGGTTGAAAGATGATTAAAGTTGTTAATAATGGCTTGTTTCACAAACTCTGGTGCAGGGTGCTTTGGTTCACCAATAGATAGTGGAATTAAAGGCAGTGCTGCTGGTTGAATATCCGCGAAAAGTTTATTCAATTTTTCAAATGGATATGGATGTAATAATGACAAACTAGAGTTCATGAAACCTTTACCAGTTAAATTAAGTTAATGATGACTACATACTTGGTTCGAAGCTTCATCGAGCGCTGCTTTGAGCTGCGCTGCAAATGTTTCTGTTTCGTTCGCATTCATGGGGATGCCATCTTTTTTAGTCACAAAGAAAATATCTTCTGCGCGTTCGCCTAAAGTCGCAATTCGTGCAGAATGAATATCTAGTCCTTGCATCATAAATAAACCACCAACTTTAGCAAGTAAGCCGGGGTGGTCAAGTGTCGCAATTTCCACCATGTTTTGTTGTAAGGCTTCATTAAGGGTGACTGCAACTGTATTTTCAATATCAAAATGGCGTAATTGACGAGGAATACGACGTTGCATGAGGCCAGGATAAACATCTGCTTGGCTGAGTGCTTTAATTAAGGCATCAATGACCGTATGTTCACGATCTGGGTCCGTGAGTAAGGTGCCAAAGCGATCGAGGACTACATACGTATCTAAGCTAAATGACTTCAGTGCCGTAATAATTCGCGCATCTTGGACGTCTAAATTCATACGGTCAAGCACTGCAACCGTTGTTGCAAATAGGTTCGGTTGGTCTTGAGTGTAAATAAAGATCTGTACGGCATCTTGCGCGAATTTACGATGTGCACGCATGAGCACTAAAGGTTCGGGATTGCTACCATGTTTTAAAATAGCACGGGTATGCCATGCAATTTCATTGGCAGATTCTTTGACAAAATATTCATCGCCCAATTCTTGCCATACTTTTTCAACATCATCGAGTGAGAATTCTTCAACCAATAATTCGCTGGCAGTAAACTTGGTGTCTTCAATCAGCATTTGATAGTCGACTGGTCGACCAATGCCGGAACGAATTACATCACGTGCTTGAGTGTAGAGCTGACGCATGAGTGAAGCGCGCCATGTATTCCAAAGCGTTGGGTTGGTTGCATTAATGTCTGCAACGGTTAAGGCATATAGATAATCGAGATGCTCCATATCGCCCATTGTTTCGGCAAAGGTTTTTACTACATCTGGATCAGAAATATCTTTTTTCTGTGCAGTAACAGACATTTGTAGGTGGTTTTTGACCAACCATGCAACCAAGTTTGCTTCACGCTCAGTAAAGCCATGTGCTAGACAAAATGCAATGGCATCCGATGCTCCAAGTTCACTATGGTCACCACCACGGCCTTTGGCAATGTCATGGAAAATTGCTGCTAAATACACAATGTCACGACGCGCAAGGCGTTGGAATACAGAGCTTACGACAGGGAAGTCTTTTGCAAATTCAGGTTCTTTAAAGCGGTTTAAATTACGAATAAGCAGTAGGGTGTGAGCATCAACTGTATAGATATGAAAGAGATCATATTGCATCAGGCCCATAATTTGGCCAAAAGCAGGGATGTAATTGCCCAAAACACCATAGCGTTTCATAGCTACAAGTGTGTCGTATAAGCGATACGGTGAGCGGATAATCTCCATAAATAGCGCTTGATGCGCAGGATTATCTCGAAAAGACTGATCAATCCGTTTTGCGGCTAAGGTTAATAGACGTAATGTGCGTGCACGAATACCTTCAATTTCAGGGCGGTTAGCAAGTAAATAGAAAATTTCTAAAATTGCACTTGGATTTTCTGAAAAAATCTTGTGATGTTGAACTGCTAGTTTGCCATCGACTAATTTAAAATTCTCATTGATTTCTTCAATTTGTCGTTCATAACTTGGCAAGCGCGGTGTAATGACAGATTCATTAAAGTACGCCAATAACATTTCGTTTAAGGTCGAGACCTGTTGCGCACTACGGTAGTAGCGCTTCATGAATTGTTCGATTGGGTAGTTAGGCGATTTGTCTTCTTCACGGTGATAGCCAAATTTGGCTGCGATTTCACGTTGATAGTCAAACAACAGACGGTTTTCGTCACGCTTGGTTAAGCGGTGTAGGTGGTGGCGAATTTCCCAAAGAAAGCTTTCAGCCTCTTCGAGTACACCCAGTTCAAATTCTGAAATAAAGCCCAAATGGACTAAGTCGTAAATACGGTTGACACGAAAATGACGTTTTGCAATCCAACCAATTTGGTTGATATCGCGAATACCACCCGGAGCATTTTTAATATCAGGTTCTAAGTTACTTTCGGTATTGTTGTGTTGTGCATAGCGTTTGGTTTGTTCCTGCATTTTCGCATCAAAGAAGGTTTTATCCGTCCATGTTTGCGACACAATGCGACGTGGCCATTTTGCAAGATGTTCGTTACCTGTAATTAAACGAGCTTCAATTAAAGCCGTGGCAACAGTTAAATCGCTTGCTGCTTGCGTTACACAGTCCGCAATCGTGCGTACGCTAATACCGGGCTTAAAGTTGCCGACATCCCAGAGTGAAGAAATAAACGTTGAAATTTGGGCTTCTAATTCTCTTGGAATGTCATCCTCAGACAGAATCATAATATCTACGTCTGAGTAAGGGAGCATTTCGCGTCGGCCATAACCACCAACGGCAAAAAGACCTAACTGGCTATGTTCTAATTCAGCATGTTGCCATAAGAATTTAAGCGCTTCGTCAATCAGATCAGAGCGAGTAACAATAATTTCACGAATCGACAGCCCTTGTTCAAAACGCTCTTGTAGCTGATTTTCAACATCTGTACGCCATTGGTTAATGGCCTTAATGTCGTGGCTATTTTGAGCATAATCCAGCAATGGAAGAGTATCGATCATGAACAAGGGTCCGTTTAAATGTGTATGACTAACTTAATTTTGATGAACACTAATGAGTTGTGCAGTTTGGGTCGCGAGTTCACGTGCTTGGTCAGTCGTTTCAGCACGCGCAGTGGCTACACCCATGCGACGACGCTTAAAGCCTTCTGGTTTACCAAATAAGCGCAAATCGGTATTCGGGTTTGCCAAAGCAAGATTTAAGCCAGAAAATGACAAATTAGTATCATCAACACCCGCATAAATAACAGCGCTGGCTGCTGTGCTATGTCGTGCGGTATTTACAGGTAGTCCTAAAATGGCACGTGCATGTAACTCAAATTCACTTTGGAACTGAGATGCCAATGTAACAAGGCCAGTGTCATGCGGGCGAGGAGATACTTCACTAAACCATACTTTATCGCCTTTGACAAACAGTTCCACGCCAAAGATGCCACAACCACCTAATGCGACAGTGACTTTGTGTGCAATACGTTTGGCTTCTTCGAGTGCGACAGCTGTCATGATTTGTGGTTGCCAACTTTCGACGTAATCGCCTGAGTCTTGGCGGTGTCCAATTGGGTCGCAGTATGATGTTTCAATTTCACCTGTTTCGGGATGTTTTGAGCGTACAGTCAGTAAAGTGATTTCAAAGTCAAAATCAATTTGTGATTCAACAATGACTGTACCTTGATTTACGCGACCACCAGTTTGAGCGTATTCCCAAGCGGCATCAACTTCTTCAAAACTTTTAACGCGCGACTGTCCTTTACCTGATGACGACATGACTGGCTTAACAAAATTTGGATAGCCGATGTCATCACAGGCTGCACGGAAAGACTCAAGTGTATTTGCAAATCGATAAGCAGAAGTAGGTAAACCAAGCTCTTCTGCAGCAAGGCGACGGATACCTTCGCGGTTCATGGTGAGGTTAACGGCTTTTGCCGAAGGAATAATATGTGTGCCTGTTTGTTCTAATTCAACTAAAACTTGTGTTGCAATGGCTTCAATTTCTGGAATAACTAAGTTTGGTTTTACGCTTTCTATTAATTGTTTTAATTCGGTAGGGTCTGCCATGTTGAGCGTATGTGAATAGTGTGCAACTTGCATCGCAGGGGCATGGTCGTAACGATCAGCAGCATGGACTTCCACGCCAAGTCGTTGCAGTGAAATCACCACTTCTTTACCTAATTCGCCTGAGCCTAAAAGTAAAACTTTAAACGCTGAAGATTGAAGTGGAGTACCAATAGTCACGCTCATGTAAATCATCCATGCTTGATTTTATGGGCTTTTAGCATAGCAGAACTTATTGGGTAGATAAGTATTGGTTCACATAAATAAATGATATTGTCCAACAATTTTATTTATAAGATAGTTGGTGTAGCAAGTGAAAAAACTTTTATAGATTCAATAATTAAAAATATATAAGCGCATTGGCTGACTAAAATACGTATTCGTATGAATGCGGTATTGATCAGTTACAATAGTTAAAGTTGGGCCGATGTAAAACAAGAACCTAAATTAATAATCGCTGTAAAAAAAGCGCATGCTAATCTGCATGCGCCCTCGTGTAAGCCTGTGTGAATACTAAAAATGAAATGGCACGTAGGTGTAGACCAAACCATAGGTTAAGGCTGCAGTTAAAGTCGCAGGAACAATTTGCTTAAATTTGAAATAAAGCCCAGCAAGTACAATAAATCCTGCCAGCATCGCAACGCTTTTGTCTGGGGTTTCAAGTAATGGAGGCAATGTTGCGACCACGAGCATGGAGCTAATGGCTGAAATCCCAATCGCACCTAAGGCAATTTTGAGCCAAAGTGAGCCTCGCTTTTGCGAATCCTTTTGGAATTTCTGGATAAAATAAAATGGTCCAAAGCGAGATGCAAAGTTAGCAATACCAACCACAATGCCGACCACAATAATTTCTAAGTTCATATTAGGCCTCTTTGTGTTCTGGGTCTGGTTTTTTTAAGACATAATGCTTAAACAAACCTGCCAATATGCCTGAAGATATACCAATGAAAATAGCTGCTGATAAATCAATCATATAACATGCAACAGCAGATACAACAACGGTTACAGCAACCACGAAAGTATGTTTGCGTTCAAAAGCAGCCAACAAGAAACTAAGAAAAAGCGCAGGTAATAAGAAATCGAGGGCCGCTTGTAAAAATTGCGGTAGGTTGCTGACCTGATCTGCAAATAAGCCACCTAAAAAAGAACCGAGTGCCCAAGACATCCAACTAAATAAACTGAGGCCAAGCATCCAAGACTCAGACCATTCTTGGCGACGCTGAGACAATTTGATCATGCCAGAGGCAAAAACTTCGTCTGTAAGACCCCATGCCCAGACGGCTGTTTTCTTTAGATTCAGGCGGTCTTGAATGAGGTTTTGTAGGGCTGGGCCATAAAGTAAATGTCGAATATCAAGTGCTATGACGGTAAGTGCAGTCATCCAAATCGAGGTGCCACTTCCAAGTAAGGCAACAACTAAAAATTGACTAGCACCTGCATACATAGAGCATGAAAGAAACAATGCTTCCCAAGCACTAAAGCCAAATTGAGTAGCAGATACACCAAATGCAAAAGAAACAGGAAGATAAGTAAAGATAATGGCTTGGCTATCTTTGGCACCTTGCCAAAAACCAGCTACTTTTATAGGAGGAGTTTTGTGCTCAGACACGACACACCTTAGCGGGAGGTTAAACAAAGGGTCAAAACGACGTTGAGTATTGTACCTGAATTTACTAGCATAGTGCCGAAATGTTTGGATAAGTGAATTCGCTATGTTTAGCTTCAAGTCAGTTGTTTTTAAAACAACTATTTTGCTGTGCAGCGTATGGATGTTGCAAGCATGTGGCAATAGTTCAGATCAGGCTGAAGAAAAAGTGGTGATTAAGCCTGCACCAAAACTGACGAATGATGCAACGGTATATGCCAATGAGGCATGGAAACTGATTAATCAAGTGGATCACTTGGTTTATGAAAAGAAAATTGCAGAGCTTGATGGGCAAGTACGTAAGCCTGCGCGGAAATTGAGTACGGACTGGCGCATTAATGTCAAAATGACTGATTCTGTGACAGAAGGCAAATATGCCTTATGCCGGAAAGCACTCACAAGTTTAGATATTTGGGCGCGCGAAGTGCTTGAAAGTTCGAGTGATGTAGCACAAAAGCAAGCTGACTATGAACGCGATAAAAAGCAGTGTCAGGGTGCAATTGATAATCCTAATTTAGGCAATACAGATCCAAAGAAAATTGGAGTCTAAGCTTGATTGAGCCTCAGAATACAATGGTTAAAAAGCCGTAAATTTATTTTTACGGCTTTTTTTTGTAGTGTTTTTTACATATTTGAGTATTTTTAAAACTTAAAAAAGATTAGATAAAGTATTGAATTGAGTGGCTTATAGGTTGGTGTAATTTAAAAAATAGGAATAATAAACTCTATATGGCTGAATTAAATGATCTTTTTTATAGTTGGACTTATTTTTAAAAAGTGTATTGTTAATTTTATTTAGATGTATTTTCGATGAGTGATATTTTTAATTTATAAGTTAATAAAAATAATAAATTATCACAATTTGATAAATTATGTGAAAATAACTCTGAAATTTAAATTTATTTGTATGAAAAATTAAATATAGAATTGGTGATTAAGATGAAAAAAGCATTAATTTGTGTGGTTTCTGTTCTTATGTTGAGTATGGCAACCAATGTCAGTGCTAACAGCAATACTGAACAATCAAATGAAGTTGCAAACTGTCAAAATGGCTTTGATAGCGTAGATGTGTGCAAGCTTTTATCTTAAGTTTGTATGAGATTAGCGCACTTAAATTGATCAAAAAACAATAAGTATGTCAGTAATGGTGCGGGTAATTGCACCAAAATATTCCAGTTGATCTGTTCGGTATTAAAAATGATATAAAACGCTACGATCTACAGCAACACACAATGAATTGCGCTATTCAGGTTCATGAATCGTTAGTGTATGTGCAATCCTATGAAGCAATGCTAAATCTAAAATTTCAATTTTACGAAAAGCCACTTTGAGTACGCCTAGTTTTTCAAGCTCTTGAAGGGCTTGATTAATGGTTTGTCTAGAACAGATCAGCATTTGTGCAAGTTGCTCTTGAGAGAGGTGAATAGATCGTTGCTCAATCGTAATATGATTGCCATAGCCATTTAAAATAAACAGTAGACGCTGTGCTAAACGTTGGCGGATATTTTGAGTTTGAATTGAAATCAGTTCTAAAAATGCAAAACGAAGTTTTTGGCTGGTGAGCTGTGCGATATGAAACCAAAACTGTGGTTGTTCATTGAGTAAATGTTGAATACTGCGGCTTGGCCAATGTAATACTGTAGTTTTTTGCAAGGCAATTGCATCATGCGAGCGGGGCAGTTGATCGACTAATGATATTTCACCAAACCACATAATGGGTTCAGCAATGGCTGCTATGGCTTCTTTACCTTGAATATCAATATAGCCTAAGCGTATAGCGCCGTTTAAAACAGCATACATGCCATTAAAGGCGTCACCAGATAAAAAGATATTTTGGTCTTTATTAAACTCAAGTAATTGACTATGTGTCGCAATATATTGCTGATGCTCTGGACTGAGCTGTGCATACCAATAGTTATTGCTGAGTTGTGTCTGGTACTGTTGATCTAACATTCTGGTAAAAATCCATTTATTTTTATCAGTTGTCGGCTATACGACAACTTGGCTTGTACTCTTTTTATATAGTGAAATCATTACTCGTACAAGGATGCTGGCGATGACTAAACTTGAAACCTTACTGAGCCAATATGCGGCTTATCATTTAGATCATAAAAATATACTGACGCATTTTGTGGGTATTCCTTTGATTGTATTTTCAATTATTTGTTTAACAGCACGTGCAGGCGTCATGATTTCTGGTCTAGAAATTACGTTGGCATTGGTCATTATGGCATTAAGCATTTTGTACTATCTGAGCTTAGACCGTATTTTCGGTTTCATTATGTTGCTCGTGTTTGCCCTGATGTATCCATTGGCACATAGCATTGCACAGTGGGGTTGGGTTGCTTGGTTGAGTGCAAGTATTGGAATATTTGTTGTGGGCTGGGTATTTCAATTTGTGGGTCATTTTTATGAAAAGAAAAAACCCGCTTTTATGGATGATGTCATTGGCTTAGCCATTGGACCATTATTTGTACTGGCTGAAATGGTGTTTATGCTCGGTTTTAGAAAAGACATGGAACATAGAATGCTACAAGAGGCACATCAGCAACGTGCATTGATGGATGCGAAGGTTGCGCATTCGGTGAGTGCGTCATAAAGTAAAATATATAACAATTACATGTTAAAAAGGCTGATTTGAGATCAGCCTTTTTGGTGTTTGTAATTTAAGTTTATTTACGACTTTGCCACTTTGGCGTTGTGTTGTGCGGTATGAGCATCTTGTGTTGCTTTTTCTGCGCTAGCTTTGGCCTTTTGGGCACTTACATTGGCTTTTTGAGCCTCGGTTTTTGAACCGTACCGGGTTTGTCGGAGACATTTTTATTTAAGTTAGGCCACGTGACCTAACGGGTTAATCTTATCATAGTACATTGCTTCAAACTCAAAAGGCGATACATAACCCAATGCGCTGTGTACACGCTTTTTGTTGAACCAATCTACCCAATTTAATGTCGCAAGTTGTACATCCGCTAAACCTTGCCAGTCTGCTTTTAAATATTCAATCACCTCTGTTTTGTATAACCCATTCACTGTTTCAGCCAAAGCATTATCGTATGAATCACCGGTCGTACCGACTGATGCTCGTAAATTTGCTGCTTCTAAACGATTGGTATAGCGAATTGAAAGATATTGAACACCTCTATCTGAATGATGAATCACATTCTTAGGCATACCTCGGTCATGCAATGCTTGCTCTAGTGCATCGAGCACCATGTCTGTATTCATACGTGTTGATACTTTCCATCCAACAATCGCTCGTGAGAACACATCAATAATAAAGGCGGTATAGACCCAGCCTGAATGAGTTTGAATATACGTGAAGTCACCGACCTGAGAAGCATTGCTTCGCAAGGGTCAGGATAATCAGCAGTAAAATTACGTTTCACTAAATCATCCGCTCTTTTTTGATCATCTCGGCTACGGGTGGTGTATTTATTCTTCCCACGCCAAACACCCTGTATACCTAGCTTTTGCATCAATCGAGCAACTGTACAGCGTGCAATAATATAGCCTTCACGTTTCAGTTTTTGCCAAACTTTACGTACACCATATCGACCTGAACTTTCCTTCCAAATTCGTTTAATTTGTTCAGCATGATGCAAGTCATGTAGATCTCGCTTTGCTCGATGTTCTGGGTTTTCGCAGAGATCTAGAGTCCGGTAATAGGTTGAGGGTGCGATCGGTAAAATTCTACAAATCGCCTCGACTCCGTACAGCTCTTTATTATTATGGATAAAATCCACCATTATTTGTGTGGGCGGTCGAGTTCCGCCTGGGCGAAAAAAGCGGCTGCTTTACGCAGAATTTCATTGGCACGCTTTAATTCTTTGATTTCACGTTCCATTTGCTTCATTTTTTCTTGATCAGAGATCTGTTGTACTTTGATAGGATTTTGCTCATCTAAATGCTTTTGATGCCAAGCACGAAGTGTTTCAGGAGTACAACCAATCTTAGGCGCAATAGCTGTGATCGCAGCCCAATTAGATGGATAGTCTTTTTCAGATTCAATCAATAATTGAACCGCTCTTTCTCTGATTTCAGGGGTATATTTTAATTTGGTCATCGGAACATTCTCTCAGAATACGGAGTCTCCGACAAACCCGGTACGGTTCATTTTGCGACTTTTGCTTCTGTTTTAGCAACAGCTTTTTCAGTTTTTAGGCTTTGTTTGTGTGCTTGTACGGGTTGAGTGGCAACACATTTGCCACCTTTATGATTTGCACCTGTGCCACCTGTGAGTGTGGTGCCTTTTGGGCATGCAAATGCTGTTGCACTGAGTACACTTAAAACACCTGCAGCGATTATTGTGCTTAATTTTTTCATTGCTTTTATCTTTATAACAAAGGGCGTTGGTGCCTAATATTTAAAATATGCCGTATTGGGTCGTATATCTGCAACAGTTCTGATGTAAGTATGAGATAGCAATAGTGTGCCTATGTATTTTATTTTTGCTCTTAAGTTTGGTTTCATTTTAATGCTTTAAATATATACGGTTGTATATTGGTTCAATGTTTTATTTATATTTAAATCGTTTTGAATTCACATATATATATAGGCGCTACACATGTATCGATTGAGCATACTTCCAATTTAATATACGCCGTATTTACCCACTCTGCTGATCATTTTCTCTCAATTGTTTTTTGTTCAATGTTTGTCTTGAATCTTCGTAACTAATTTATAAATAGGCTACCTATTAATGCATTGCTACAAAAAAAGCACCCGAAGGTGCTTTTTGTAACGTATTTAAATTATACGTTAAAGCGGAAGTGTAAAACGTCACCGTCTTGAACGATGTAAGTTTTACCTTCTAAACGCCATTTACCTGCTTCTTTTGCACCCGCTTCACCATTGAATTGAACAAAGTCGTTATAAGCGACACATTCAGCACGGATAAAGCCTTTTTCGAAGTCTGTATGAATAACGCCAGCCGCTTGAGGTGCTGTTGCACCAATTTTAACGGTCCAAGCACGTACTTCTTGTACGCCTGCTGTAAAGTAAGTTTGAAGGCCAAGTAAGCCATAGCCTGCACGAATAACCACGTTTAGACCTGGTTCTTCCATGCCTAAAGCTTCTAAGAATTCTGCACGGTCTTCATCTTCAAGCAATGAAATTTCAGCTTCAATTTGGTTGCAAAGTGGAACCACAATTGCATTTTCAGAAGCAGCTAAATTTTTAACAGCTTCAAGGTGTGGGTTGTTTTCAAAACCATCTTCTGCAACGTTGGCAATGTACATGGTTGGTTTTAAAGTCAGTAGACCAAAACCACGAACCAATTTACGCTCGTCGTCATCTAGAGTTGCTGCACGTGCAGGCTTACCTTCATCCAGTAGAGGTAAAATTTTGTCTAAAACTGCTTTTGTTGCAATCGCTTCTTTATCGCCACTTTTTGCAGATTTAGCTAAACGAGTAACTGCTTTAGTTACAGTTTCTAAGTCAGCTAAAGCAAGTTCAGTGTTAATGGTTGCAATGTCATCTAATGGATCAATTTTGCCATTTACGTGAATGACATTTTCGTCTTCAAAACAACGTACAACGTGTGCAATTGCATCTGTTTCACGGATGTTTGCAAGGAATTGGTTACCCAAGCCTTCACCTTTAGACGCACCAGCAACAAGACCAGCAATGTCGACAAATTCCATCGTGGTTGGAATTACACGTTGTGGTTTAACAATCGCTGTAAGATTGTCTAAACGTGGGTCTGGCACAGGAACGATCCCTGTGTTGGGTTCAATCGTACAGAATGGGAAGTTTTCAGCAGCAATAGCAGCTTTAGTAAGAGCATTGAAAAGAGTAGATTTACCAACGTTCGGCAAGCCGACAATACCGCAATTAAAACCCATGAAATAACTCACACAGTGTTATATATAAAATTGCCGACGATTTTACATGAAAGCCATGACAAAGTCATGGCTTGCATAGGGGAGCATATAAGCTTTTACGGTGTTGTCTATATTTTACGTTTATCGAGCTGTGCAGCGAGTAAATCACCTGTGGCTTGTACCAGCATAACCAAAATGACCAAGACGACAATGACGGCAAGCATAATTTGCATATCAAAGCGTTGGTAACCATAGCGGTAAGCAATATCACCCAAACCGCCTGCACCAATTGCACCCGCAATAGCAGATGAATTAATCATGGTGACAATGGTCACGGTAAATCCAGCCACAATGCCAGGAAGGGCTTCGGGTAAAAGCACATGCCAAATAATTTGTTTGCGGTTACTACCGATAGCTTGAGCTGCCTCAATTAAACCATGATCAACTTCACGTAGGCTGACTTCCGCAATACGTGCAAAAAATGGTGTGGCTGCCAAAGTTAGTGGCACAACGGCAGCCCAAACGCCGTAACTGGTACCCACGATCCAGCGGGTAAGTGGAATAAGCGCGACCATTAAAATTAAAAAAGGTACAGAGCGTGTAAGGTTAACCACCCAGCCAAGGCTACGATTAATATGTTTGGCTGGATAAATGCCATATTCAGATGTACTAACCAAAATGACAGCCAAAGGCAAACCAATCAAAAAAGCAAAGAGGGCAGATGAGCCGACCATTAACAGCGTGTCAATTGTGCCTGTAATGAGTAAATCAATGAGTTGATTGTGCATAGCCGAGGACCTCCACTTGTGCAATATAAGGTGCAAGTTTGCTAGAAAGGGTATCTAGATCAAATTCGGTAGAAGCTAAGGCGACAATCAAGAACCAATGAGGTGCTGTTGAATACTGTCCACATGACTTTGTATGAGATGTACAGGTGCATCAAATTGTTCAAAGATTAGTTTTAAGTCTGGCGACTGGCCAAGGGTAGAGGCATAACGAAGTTTTAAAATACTCAAACGATGCTGGCTGGTTTTTTCTAAATCATAACTGAGCGGTATATCCAGCTGTTCTAAGCTCAAAAGCTCTTGCGTGATCTTTTGCTGTGGGTTTGAAAATACCTACCATACTTGACCAGACTCTACAATTTCACCTTGATCAATCACCACGACTTGATCGCAAATTTCACGAATGACCTGCATTTCATGAGTAATCAGCACAATGGTAATTCCAAGCTTTTGATTAATCTCTTTTAATAAACTAAGCACCGCTGAAGTGCTTTCAGGATCAAGTGCTGATGTGGCTTCATCGCAAAGCAGAATTTCAGGGTGATGAACCAAAGCGCGGGCAATTCCCACGCGTTGCTTTTGCCCACCAGATAATTGAGATGGATAATGATCTGCTTTATCGGCTAGGCCGACCAATTGCAATACTTCTTTTACGCGTTGATCGATATCAGTTTTGGCAAAACCAGACACTTTGAGTGGAAGTGCAATATTGTCATACACAGTTTTGGCAGACATTAAATTGAAGTGCTGAAAAATCATGTCAATACGTTGGCGCAGTTGAATTAACTGTGCATGTGAAAGCTCTGCAAGATTTTGTTGCTGTACATGTATGCTCCCGTCACTTAATTGCTCTAGGCCATTGAGCGTGCGAATGAGGGATGATTTGCCCGCACCACTTTTTCCAATAATGCCAAAGATTGAGCCCTTGGGAATATCTAGGTTGATATTCTTAAGCGCATGCACTTGCTTGCCTTGAACAGCATAGTATTTATTTAAGTTGCGAATTTTAATGGCAGGGCGTGCGAATTCGCTATGTGTACCAAAACTCACCATGATTGACTCCTTATTTCCAGCCTGCAAACCACAGTTTTTCACCCACTTCAGCATTGATCGCTTGTTTGACTTGAGCTGAGTTTTGATAAATATGGATGAATTTTTTTAATTGTTCGGCTTTTTCTGGATGCTGTGTTTCATAGTCATCACGAACCACGAATAAAATGGCATAGCGGTTGCTGGTGGTGTCATCAAAAGCCAGTGCATCATTTGGGTCAAGCGTACCTGCAAGGCGTAAATAATGTGGGTAACTAAAGACAAGGTCTGCTTCATCCACAGCGCGTGCAGTTTGTGGGCCTTCAACTTCAACAAATTTGAAGTTTTTAGGATTGCTGGCAATATCTTGCAAATTTGAAAGATGGTTATTCGGATCTTTTAAGCCAATGAGTTTGACTTGTTGTAATAGCAACAGCGCACGGCCTTGGTTAACAGGGTCATTTGGGATAACCACTTGAGCGCCATTTGGCACATCTTGAAGGCTTTTGTATTTTTTAGAATACAGGCCAACATGTGTGGCAATACCATGTGCAATCGGTTTGATTTTATAAGCTGCTTCCTTGATGGCATTGCTTAAGAAGGGCTGATGTTAAAAATAGTTTGCATCTATATCCCCGTGATTTAAGGTAATGTTTGGTGTGTTCCAATCGGAAAATTCGACCAAACGAACATTGATGCCATCTTTTTTCGCTTCATCGACTGCGACTTGTAAGGGTTTGGCAAAAGGTGGACTAATCCCAATCACAATTTCGTCTGTCGTGGTACTACGCTTTTGATTCCAAATCACAAGGCCAATGACCAGCACTGCGACAATGACCCCAATGAAGCTGAGTTTGGTTTTTGTATTTACTGCCATAATTGAATACTCTTATTTTCAATGCATTTTTAATAGATGTTGATCGCTTTTCATGTGTGCAACTTCGTCATACGGTTGTCATTACTGCTATGGGTTTAAGCTAAGGTGCTAACTTTTGTTGCAGCCTTTTCTGAAGCAGCTTTTGTGTCTTGCGGTTGACATCGATACTGTTCAACAGGATGCGTGTGCGGAAGTAAATCGCCATTTTGGAAAAGTTTGTGTCTTAAACTGCCTTGACGATATGCAGTTTTATAGCGCCCACGTTGTTGTAATTCAGGTATGACATAACGAATAAAATCGTGATGTGATTCAGGTGCAACCGTACGTGTCAGGTTAAAACCATCAATGCCTGTTTCATCTAAATATTGAATCAATTGCGTGGCAATGCTGGCGCCACTGCCGACAAATAAGGGGTAACGTCCCCCGAGTTTTAATTGGGCTTTTAAATCATTTGGTGTGATTTTTTGTGATTTAAAGCGTTGATTTACAGACGCAATGCTATTGGTTTTTTGATAGGGAATGGCTTCATCATCAGCAAATTGACTGAGGTCGATGCCTATTGAACTTGAAAAATGGGCCAAGCCAGCTTCTGGACTGGCATAACTTATATATTCGGCAAGCTTTTGCTGTGCGAGCTCATCGGTTTCAGCAGTAATTACACTAATACCCACCAATAGTTTAAGTTGATTTGGGGCGCGGCCTTGGCTACGGGCTTGAGCTCGAATTTGTTCAACTTGCTGTTTTACTTTCGCGGGTTGGTCTGCACCAATAAACATTGCCTCTGCATGTTGAGTCGCGAAACTTAAGCCACGTGCAGAAGCGCCAGCTTGAAACAAAACCGGTGTGCGTTGCACTGACGGAGACACTTGGAATACCCCTTGGCTGTGATAAAACTGATCTTGGTGGTGTATTGCATGTACCTTGCTGGGCTGAGTAAATATACGCTGGGATTTATCTTTTATTACAGCATCATGTTCCCAAGAGCCTTCCCAAAATTTATAGCAGAGACTTAAAAATTCTTCGGCTTGCTCATAACGCAGGTCATGGTCTTGTAGGCCAGTTTGACCAATTAATCGCGCTGCACTGTCGAGATAACCTGTCACAATGTTCCAGCCAATTCGTCCTTGGGTTAAATGGTCTAAACTGGCAAAACGACGAGCAAATTGATAGGGCGTTTCATAGCTTAAATTGACGGTCACGCCAAAGCCTAAATTTTGCGTTACGGCAGCCATTGCTGAAACCAAAGTACTTGGGTCATGGCTAGGCAATTGAATGGACTCTTTTAAGGTTAAATCAATATTGCCCTGATAGACGTCGTATACGCCCGTAATATCAGCAATGAACAGCCCATCAAATAAACCTTGTTCCAGTGTTTTAGCTAAACCTGTCCAATAGCTAAGCTCATTGAAACGATGTGATTCATCGCGTGGATGTGTCCATAAGCCATGGTTGATATGACCCACACAATTCATATCAAAGGCATTTAAAATAATTTCTTTATCAGGTATTTGTGTCATTACAGTGTCCCTCGACGAGGTGGAAGTACACCGTTTAATACATAGTTTGCAATAAAATAATATTTCCAGCGTGAGGCATCATGTAGAGTGTGCACACGTGCATTACGCCAAAAACGGTCAAGACCATCACTGCGCTGACTCCCTCTGCTACCTGCGAGTTCAATTAATTTAGACGACGCCTTGAGGGCCGTATCCGTGCTATGTGCACGAACCTTAGCAACATCCAGTGAAGCTTTGGCAATATTTTCTACAGTAGGGTATGGTTTAGCGGCATCAATAGAACGCGCTGCTTGTTTAAGCAATACTTCGCTCGCACGGACATCTGCAACAATACGACCCAATTCAAATTTGGTGAGTGGATCTTCTGTTGCAGTATCTACACCTGAATCAATCCACGGGCGGGCTTGGCGTACATGTAGCAAGGTTTCCTCAAAGGCAGCTCGTGCAATGCCTGTTTCAATGGCTGCATGCATAATTTGAGCAAAAGGCCCGACAAGTGTAGGTGTACTAAATGCATCATCAAATGCAATCACATCTTCAGCTTTGACCTGTACATGGTTGAATTTAACCGTGCCACTGCCTGTAGTGCGCTGGCCAAAACCCGACCAGTCATCAATCAGTTCTAGTCCTTCACTTTCACGAGGAATAAAAGCAAGAAATTCACGGCCTTCAGCATTTTTTACGAGGGTTGGGATACGATGTGCAAATAAACTACCTGTGCAGTAAAACTTCTCACCATTGACTTCAAAGCCATCACTTGTAGCGCTAATTGCGCTATATTTTTGTGTGGAATTTTTGGTTTTAAACTCGGCCAAGGCATTGCCAAAGCGAGCACCTTTGAGTACCTCTGCATAGAGTTTTTGTTTTTGTTGCACTGTACCTGTATTGCGGAGTACTTCAAGGGCATAAAAGTGGTTCTGTGGAATTTGACCAATCGAGCCATCTGCACCACTCATCAGTGCAATAATACGCGCAACGGTATAACTTGATACCTCAGCACCGCCGTATTCTTTAGGTACGGTAATGGCCCACAGACCTGACTGGCTGTAGCTTTCAATTTCATCGAAAGGCAGTTGTCGATCTGAATCTCGTTGAATTGCATTGTGCTGAAATTGCTCAGCTAATCGAGTCGCAATTTCAAGTGCTTCCGCATCTGAACGAATAATATGGGCATTGGCTACAGAATTGGATTGAAAAGAAACAAGGTTATGAAATGAGGTCATGTTGAGTCGTCCTTTAAATCCAAGCGTGGCGGGCAGGGAGTTTATTGTTAAGGTAATAATCCCCTAAGGCATGTAATTTCCAACGGATCGGATCATGTAAGGTATGCACACGTGCATTACGCCAATGTTGATCGAGTTGATGTGCGCTTAAGCTGGAACGGCTACCGCCTAATTCGAGTAATTTTTCAGATATCTGTAAAGCCGCATCATTGGCATACACTTTGGCTTCTGCAACCAAGATCGATGCCTTGGCTGCTTGTTCTTCTGTAATATGAGTTAATTGATCAAGTTCATCTAGATATTCAGCGGCATCATCCAAAAGTAAAATCGCAGCATCTAAGTGCACTGCCGACTTACCCACCTCTTGTAGGGTGTAATGTTCTTCACTGGCTTTTTCCACTTGTGCATCAATTATTGGTCGAGCACGTTTTACCGCGCTGATGGTGTCGGAGAAGGCTGCTTCAGCAATACCCACATCAATAGCAACTTGTAGGAGCTGTGAATAAGCACCACGATAACTCGGCTGTGTAGTGAGTTTACGTTCATCAAAAATTAAAAATGGATCAATAACAACTTGATTGAGTTTAATCGTGCCACTTGAGGTTGTGCGTTGTCCAAAACCGTCCCAATTGTCGATGACTTCTACACCTTCAGCTTTGGCAGGCAAAATAACCAATACCACATGACCTTCAGGATAAATGGCTTTTACGGCTAACCAGTCGGCAAAACTACTGCCTGTAGAATAGAATTTTTCGCCTTGCAAAATGTAATTGCCATTTTCAATATCTAATCGAGTATTGAGAGTTTTACTGTCTTTGGTATTACGCTCTGGGCCACCATTGGCGAGTCTTTTGCCTTGCAGAATTTGATTAAAAATAAAGGTCTTCTGTTCTTCTGAGCCCATAATATCCACCAAATTAAGTAAGCTAATTTGGTTTTGCGGGATTTGACCGACACTCGAATCCGCCTGATTCAAAATACGAAATACATGTGCCAAAGTTTTATTTGAAATGAAGGCACCGCCGTATTGCTTGGGTATGCGCATGGCACCTAAGCCTTTTTGGCTAAAGAGTTCAATTTCAGCAAATGGAAGTTGACGCTTTTGATCACGAAGATTACGACCTTCTAAAGCAAAGTCGGCTACGTGGTAGGTCGCTGTAATTGCATCTTGGTCATTTTCAAGAATATGTACATTATCGGCAGTTAAACGAGACATAAGAGCACCTATATTTAATCTCCAAACGCTAACTGCTCTGATTGCAATAATTAAATGTGAGTTTTCGATGACCTTATGCAAAAAAGTCCTATGAATTTATCCTGCTGAATTTTTTAATTTTACGTATACATTAAGTATATGAAATATATTGAATTTAATTATTTATTAAGAGTTTTTAACAAGCGGTATATATTGAATTTAGATATTCATGCGATAAAATCGTATAAAAATAAATAACTTTAGTGACAAAACATTCAGCAATTTGGAAAAAAAGTTCATTGTTTTTGAACGAGGCAGTGTCTAAAGTATCTGACTAAAATACTTGTCCGCATGGATTGGGTAAGACAATAATTTTTGGAGTATATATGCGCACCTTATACCAGTTTCCTTTATCGCATTTTTGTGAAAAAGCACGCTGGCTACTCGACCATAAAGAGCTTGAATATACTGCTCATAATTTGATGCCTGGTGTGCATCGTGCTTTTGCTCAGCTTAAAACAGGTCAAAATAAACTTCCTATTTTGCGTGATGAAGAATGTTGGGTTGCCGATTCTACGCAAATTGCACTGTATTTAGATGAAAAATACCCAGAACATGGCTTGCTGAGGGCTGATCCACAATTACGCACTCAAGCTTTAGATATTAATTTAATGTCAATTGAATTGGGGCAACATGTGCGCCGTTGGGGCTTATCACATGTGCTGAATGAAGGTGGTGAGTCTTTAGATATTTTAATTGGTGAAAAAGGCTACTTACGCCAATTTGAAAAATACAGTAAACCAATTTTGAAAGCGATTATGTCCAAAGGCTATCAGCTTGATACCGACAAAGTCGCGCAATCAAAAACACAGATGCAACAGCTCATTGAACAGCTGAATGAAAAAATTATTGAGCAGGGTGGTCGTTATTTTGTTGGCGACCGTATTGGTTTAGCAGATATTGCAGTTTGCTCGATGCTTGCACCTATCTTAGAGCTTGCAGGTACACCGTGGGAAAAAGAATCCGAAGATTTATTGTCGGATGAATTTAAAGACTATAAGGCCTACTTGCAGGAACTTCCATTAGGCCAATATGTACAACGAATATATCAAACAGAACGCAATGCACGGGTGGATTGGCGGGGTGTTTAATATGGTTGTTAATTAAGATTTAGACTCGTTTAAGGGTAAATCAAAAAGAATGCTGAAATCGTATCGAATTGACTTAAAGTATTAAAAAAACGCACCAGAAGGTGCATTTTTTTAATAGTACTTAGTAATAAATACTTTGCCTAGACAGCTTATACATAAGACGTAGGTGTATTTAGATCTAGCACAGGAGCTGTCAAAGGTAATGTGGTAATTAATTCAGGAATGTTACCAGTTAATAAGCCAGCAATTTTATTGGCTGCTTCACCTAATTGTGGCGCAATTGTACTAAGGTCAATCTGACCTAATCCACTTGCATTCGATAGAAGATCTGAAAGGTTTGGTAAGCTGGTCGTTGTTGAGCTGTTGCTATCGTGGCTTTGATCTGTAGATGGTTTGCTTAAGCTACCTAGTAGGTCGCCCAAGTCTGGAATATGTACGTTATCAAGTAAGTTGCTGAAATCACCTTTTTGATCCAGTACTGCAATGACTGGTTTCAATGAGTCAATGATATTATTTAGGTCGCTAGAAAGTGTTAATAATGATGGATTGCTTGTAAAGTCGATAATCGCTTTTACGCTGTTCAGTAAGTTATAAACGGTATTCACAGTTGTAACTTGGTCAGTATCTAAACTGCCACTGTCGGCCAGTAATTTGAGTAAAGGGCTAATCCCTTTGATCACACCTGAAATAGTTTCTGGAATATTCCCTTCGTTGGCTTTGGTTAATGTTCCTACTAAGGTTGTTACGCTACCAATCACTGAAGGTAAAGCTTTTTGCAGAAGTGCCATGTCAATTTTGGAGTTACCTGTATCGATAGATGCAAGTAATGGCATTAATGCTTGTGTAGCACCTTTGGCAATATCACCAAAATCAACATTACCCGATGTTGCACTGCCTGCAACTTGAATAATCGGCTGCGCAATATCAATGATTTTACTTAATGTGCTCACAATTTGACTCACGTCAGTATTGCTACTAGCACCTGCTAAAATTGTGAGCAGTGGTTTAACCGCGGTAATTGCAGAGGAAACACTATCTGATACATTGCCTTGATTGCCGAAGCTATTGATTAAGGTTGTAATGCTATTTACAACAGTAGGTAAAGATTGTAATAGCTGGCTTTGATTAATAGATGAAGTACCATTTGCTGATTGAAGTAAAGGTTGCAGGGTCTGCATCAGCGTATTGATGGTATCTGTATTCAGGGTTGGCTTTGCAGTACTAGCGCTTAGACTAGTCATTAAACTCATGAGCTTAGGTAAAGAACTTGATAAGCTACTGAGGTCAATCGTCGTTGGTTTGTTAGTAATTGAACTGATGATGGAACTAATTGGGTTAATAATAGTACTGAGACTATTTTGAATACTGCTGAGCTGTGTATTTGAGCTAAGAACCGGACTAATTTTAGTGCTGAGTAAGCTAATTAATTTAATTGCCATTTTTTATTCATTCCTTGTTATTTTCTAATCTGCTTTATTTTTGAGGGGGTCTTGTAAAGCAAATCTTTTTTAAACTGATTCAATTAAAATGTAAAATATTGAAAAATCCAGTAAAAATAAAAAAAAGAGAAGTTCATCACAAAAAATAATCTGTATATTGTTTTAATTAACTGAAAATAAAAGAATCTGTATTTAGTCAGATGATTTAAAAATTCTGACCAATGGTATACAGATGTATCGTATTTAAAGCTGAATTTTGCATTTATCTACATGATTTACATTAAGGCACAAGTACGCTATTTTTTATAAAAAGGATATTTGGGGATAAAAAATTCGAAAAATATGGAAATAACTGAAAAATAAATTTGCATTTCTCGTTTTCTTCTTTACATTAATTATTTATGTCACTTTTTAAGTGATTGTCGTACGAAAACAAAATAAATGTATATAAAGCTGTAGTTATGATGGAGCAAGGCATGGAATTAGATCGCTTTGATAAGCAAATTTTAGAAATATTAACCAATGAAGATCTGAATCTTAATGAATTGTCTGAGCGGATTAATTTATCAGTCAGTTCAGTCCATCGCCGTATTAAGCACTTGATTGATCAAAATATTATTTCTGGATTAAAACGAGAACTCAATTATCAGAAACTCGGTTTTAGTCTGCATGTGCTCTTGCAAGTATCATTAAGTAAGCATGACACAGACACCTTTGCAAAATTTCTAGAAGAGTTAGAAAGTATTCCTGAAGTGATTAATGCTTTTTTAGTGACGGGCCAATCTGCAGATTTTATTGTAGAAGTTGTTGCAAAAGATATGGAAAATTACAGCGATGTATTGTTAAAACGTATTGGAAAAATTGAACATGTGGTCGCACTGCATTCGAGTTTTGTGATTAAAGAATATAACGTATTTAATTGCACAGGATTGTTGAGCAAAGCTTAGTGACTTATCTTCATCTTATATGCAATAAATAAAAACGCGCCAATTGGCGCGTTTTTTTAGATGTATCTCGTTTTCAGCTTGATCAGTCGTCAAGTTGAGCAAGAACTTCATCCGTAAATTCAACGTTTGTATAAACGTTTTGTACATCGTCAAGGTCTTCAAACATATCGATCATTTTTACGATTTTCTTCGCTTGATCAACATCTGAAATTAATGCCTTAGTAGAAGGGTTCATTACAACTTCAGCGTTATCAGATTTTAAACCTGCAGCAGTTAAAGCATCTTGAACTTCACCAAATGTTTCTGGTGTTGTAATGACTAGAATTTCTTCTTCATCAACTTCAATATCTTCTGCGCCAGCTTCTAAAGCCACGTCCATGATTTTATCTTCTAAAGATACATCTTCAAAAGTAATCTCACCACGTTTAGTAAACATGTAGGCAACAGAACCTGCTGTACCTAAGTTACCATCAGTTTTTGAGAAGCAGTGACGAACATCTGGAACCGTACGGTTTAGGTTATCTGTCATTGTTTCAACAATAACAGCAACACCACCCACACCATAACCTTCGTAAGTCACTTCTTTTAGGTCTGCATTTTCTTCACCACCAACACCACGTGCAATTGCACGGTTAATAGTGTCACGTGTCATGTTTGCAACTAATGCTTTTTCGACTACTGCACGTAAACGTGGGTTAGAAGCAACATCGCCACCCCCTAAACGCGCTGCAGTAACGATTTCACGAATAAATTTTGTGAATACTTTAGCGCGACTCGCATCTTGTTTTGCTTTACGATGCTTTGTGTTAGCCCACTTGGAATGACCCGCCATGCGAAATATGCTCCTTGTAGATTGGCCTTATGCCTATCAAATTGTGCAAATTCTACCATAAGCACTTTTTTCTGATAAAGGGCTTAGCTTAGAGTTTTTAAACAATCAAAAATTTAGTTTTTAGATTCTGGGATAATAATATCCAATCCAGTATTTTCTTTATAAAGCTTTTTGAGTAAAGCTAAGTCATGGTCGAGTTCAGTTGGATAGATTTTTCCGAAGATCCCACCTTGTTTGGTTTTTGAATTAGCATACATTAATACAATGGGTACACCAGCGGCTTTAGCAATGTGCCAAAAACCAGTACGTATTGGCTTACGCGCTTCGCCACGCTTTGCTCGGGTCGCTTCAGGAGCAATGACCAAGTTAAATTCTGCGTTATTGGCAAAATGCTCAGCCATCTGAGAAACAATATCTTTATTCGCTTTACGATCGACAGGAATGCCCCCAATTGCATTGAGTAGAGGCTTGAAAGGGCCTTTAAAGAGTTCTTTTTTTATTAAAGTATGTATCTTGATGTTGTAGATGTTGAAAAGCGCTAGTGAAAGTACAGCATCCATCATTGATGTATGTTCAAAGCCAACAATCACTTGTTTTTTTTCTAGCACATCGGGTTCAACATGATAAGTCCAGCCTGCAAGCTTGAATGCAGACTCGCCAATAAATTTATTCAGCATGGGGTGTAAGAAGAGGTTGAAATAAAGTGCTTAATTTCTTCCTGTTTGAATCAACAGTCAAGAGTAAAACCGTATGCTTGATAATAATTTATGCGTGTTTTAATGACGTATTTCTGCCTGTTATTTAGAGTAAAAAAAACTAAGTCAATAAATATTAATTCATTAAATATATTATTTGATATAAAAAAAATATTAAAATGCGTGATTTTGCACTTTTTATTCAGTCAGATTCTTATTAGACTTTTGTCTTAGGTGTAAAGAATGCCTATGACAGATTTTATGGTTAAATTTTTTTGGAGACTGAAAAAAATGACTTTAATGAGCGTTTTGAGCTTTGCTCTAGCATTATTTATGTTAGTTGCTGTATGGTCTTTGATCGAAATTCAACTTGAATCTAAAAAGAAAGAAATAATTGAGTCTTAATTGTTCGATTTTGCTGAATGTTTAGAGAAGTGATACAGATATTCTTTTTATTTATAATTAAATAAAGTATTTATTATATATGTTTAATTAGACTTAAAAGCTATTACTTAAAGAAAACAAAGCTTGCACATATAAAGAAATATGATTCAAAACCAAAGTCTGTTACTTATAAACAGTCGTTTTGATACTTTATAAATGTTTTGAAAATGTACAACAAGCGCGAAAAGTACTTGTCTTTTGAAACAATGTTAGATAGTATTCTTTTCGCCTGAACTTGTTGAAATATAACAGTTTCGGTATATATAGGGCCTATAGCTCAGTTGGTTAGAGCAGCGGACTCATAATCCGTTGGTCCACAGTTCAAGTCTGTGTGGGCCCACCATATAAAACAACCACTTAGGTGCATTAATCCTAAGTGGTTTTTTAATATAAAAATTATAGGTAGCGAATAGGTAGCACAAAAATAATAACTTCTTATTTAAAGGATTGAGCAATGAGTTATATATTTCCATTTCTGCACTCTGTAAATCTTTCGCCAAGTAAAGATAGAATATAGAGTCAGCATCAATCTGACATTATTAAGTCTGGTGATTTAAATGAAGATTTATCAATTCTATCTACAATACAGCTGATAACTTTTTACACTTTAAGTAATGAAGAGATTCTTCAAGCCAATGAAAAAGAGATTCTTGCTGCATATAAGCGTGCGTGTATGTTGTTAGTCAATGATTTAAATCAAAAAAAAGTCGTATCAAAGTAGAAATTAAGAAATTAGGCCGTGTAGATAAGAAATCTTTTTTATCTGTATTAGAAAAGCATGACTATGTTTCTTTTAAAGATATACAATATTGGGGTTTGTTTGAAGATTCATTGTCTGAGTTTGTAATCACACTAAATAGCTTTAAAAAATTTGCTGAGTTTAGGCAGCTGACTACTCATAATCTATCTATGGCTTTGTTGCACAAACCTACCTCTAAGGGCTTATTCAGCAATATAATTCTAAAATGAATAAGCCCACACCTAAAATTTATCGTACAACCAATTGGTCATCCTACAATCGCGCTTTGATCAATCGTGGTAAATTAACGATTTGGTTTGATCCGAAAATGCAATGGTATGCACAGTCACAAGGTAAACATGGTCGCAATCAAACTTATTCTGATGCTGCTATCCAATGCTGTCTGATGATTAAATCTCTATTCCGTCTGTCTTTACGTATGGTCAATGGCTTTGTTCAAAGTCTCATTCATCTTTGTAGATTAGATTGGACAGCCCCAGATTATTCCACTATTTGTAGAAGACAAAAGCATATTGATATTGCAATTAATTATCAAAAAAGCAGTAATGGTCTCCACCTACTTGTCGATTCTACTGGCTTAAAGTTTTTAGGTGAAGGTGAATGGAAACGTAAAAAACATCAGCCTGAAAATCGTCGCCAATGGCGTAAATTACATATTGGTATCGATGCTGAAACCCTTCAAATACGTGCTATTCAGCTCACAACCAACAATGTGAATGATTCACAGGTGCTTGGTGATTTACTTGATCAGATTCCAGAAGAAGAACAGATTGACTCCATCTATACTGATGGGGCTTATGACACCAAGCAATGCCGTCAGCTAATCGCAGACCGACAAGCGCATGCGGTGATTCCACCAAGAAAAAATGCGAGACCTTGGAAAGATACAAAGATTAGCTCGCTAGAGCGAAATGAATTACTTCGAACCGTTAAACGTTTAGGCAGGACACTATGGAAAAAATGGTCAGGCTATCACCGTCGCAGTTTGGTTGAAACCAAGATGCATTGCATCAAATTATTAGGCGAAAAATTAATGGCAAGAAGCTTTCCCAGTCAAGTAAATGAAATTCATGCTCGTGTAGCCCTATTAAATAAATTTACGGAAATTGGCCGACCACATACCCAAGTTATGCCTTAAATTTTAGCGACTTAGGATAACTCTACCTTTAAAGACTCTATGCAACAAAGCCTTTTCTTTGATTAGAGCAACAAGATTAGGCGAATAGTGTTGTGTGCCTACTAATGTTCCAGCTTTTGCTTTGTTGTAGCAATTTGAAAAGGGTTACATGGAAATACCACGCTGTCGAGCAGTTTCAGAGACATTGTCTTGATTTGATTCAATCGCTTTGATTGCTTCAGCTTTGAATTCTGCTGTATAAAACTTTTGTTTTTTTCTCATGGTAAACTCCTAATGAGTATGTTTAGTTTACCAAGTTAAATTTTCTGTTTTTATCAGCACACATCAATCGTAGAATGGCAAAAAAACAACTAGAATTGGGATAGTGTTTTAAATAATCATCTAACTAAAGATTACAGTAGTAATCTTTAGTTGTTCAAATTAATTTAGGTGCAAAATGGGTTCAACACTTTCTTTTATCGGACTAAAGATGATGTTAGCAATGACTTCAACTCCCACCACCTCCTCATAAGTCAATTTACATTTATAATTCTGAAAGCGACATGAGTTGTCGCCTAAGGCTGAAAATTAAAAAAATGGATTGGCTAAAATATACCTAAAAGATTATTTTTATTTAGTAAGAAATGGCTTGCAAAGCTAGGATATGGGGAATAGTCCACTTTGAACTTAAATAATTTAAAAAAAATGATGGTGGCGATAGATCAGAATCAGCCTGTAAATCTTATTCGTTTTAAGCGTTTGGTTGCACAATTAAATATTCCACATCGACTTGAAGCCTCAGATATACGTGGAATTAAAATTAAGGGCGATCTTTATCAGATTGAATATATTCACCCGACCATTGAAAAAGAGATTCAAAATTTAGTCAGCAACATGGGGCATGATCGGATGAGTGCTGCCAAACAGAATCGTAGTCATCAGCATAAAGTTATTGGTTCATATATTCTAATAAGACAATTGTCAGAACATCCACAAGTGGTTGTTTTTGAACAAGATGGTTGTTATCAAACGCCAGTAAGTTTGTCACGTTATGCGGTTATTGTGGAAAACCGTCAAGTCTTTTTAAATAGTGAAAAATTTAAAAATTTTTTAAAAAATCATACCCATGTGCCATGTGATCAACCTCTAGATTTTATCTTTGGTACAGGAAATGAAATTGCGAATTCTTTACATCAAAACTTTTTGAATCAGTATGAACATTTGTACTTATGTTTTGATTGTGATTATGGTGGACTCCAAATAGCAAAAAATTTATTTCAATTATTACCTAATAAAACAATGACTTTTGTGCAACCTTATGACATTCAAAAAACGTTTGGAGCAAGTGGTACATGCTTTGAGTTCAGATGAAATTGAAAAGCTAGTCCATTTCGCAGTTGATGCGCCTATTTTTATTCGTCCTTTTGCACGACTGCTGTGCAGCACCCAACGCCGACTTGAACAAGAGAGTTTTTTATATGATCAATGATAGTTTGTCGCTATTACAGTTCACGTTAAAGCGGTTGGTCTTTGTGAACGCTGCCAAGCATGCTTATTCTGAATTGCTTCTAGATCAGCACTTAGCTATGTTTGGGCGAAATAATAATGGTAAAACGGCAAGCTTAGCTGCAACCAAATTGTTACTATTTCCAGAAGTAAACTTTAAGCATTGTTTCCAAAAATTCGGTTTTGAAGGAAAGGATGGACAGTATGATACTGAACAATCATTTCGCTTTTACTTTCCCACGCTTAAATCTTATATCGCACTTGAAGTTGAAAACCCAAGTGGCACATTTACCATGGTGTTGTTTCGTGCGCCAAGTAGTGAAAAAAGTCAAAACTATGCTTATCACCGTGCATTTATTCCACTTCCATATCAAGAAGTGCGCCATTTATTTTGGAATGAATTCGAACAAGATTTTGCGGAAAATTTAAGTACTGAAAGCCTGCTGAAATTCACTCAAAAGCAACGTGGCCTCATTATTCAAGAAGCGGCAAAACTCCGCCAAATGATTTTTGCACGTTTAGGTAGTCCAGATGCCCAATATTGTATTATTCCGTTAAAAAACAATAATGCAGATTCAATCAATGCTTTTAGAAAGGTCTATAATTTAGCGTTTTCGATGTCGAGTAATGTTTCAGATGTTCTTTCATCTGCGATCGCTGCCCTAATTGAAATGCAACGTGGTCGTGAGGAAGAAAAACTTGATCATGACTTAGAAGAAACCTATCAAAAATATTTACAACTGAATCAACAAAGCCAAACTTTAAAATTAAAACAAAATAATTTAGAACGCTTTAATCTTTTAGCCAGCGAATTTAAAGCCATTTATCAGGCAACATATGATTATTCAACACAACATCAAGCGATTGATTATTATGTCAACTTACAGCGAAATAAATTGGAACCCGAAAAAATTAAGCAGCAAAGTCAGCTGAATGAGTTTAATCTTCAACTGCGTGATTTAAAAAATAATATCGCCCAAATAAAAGAAACAGTCATTGGATTAGAGACAAATCTGAGAACACGCAATAAAGATGTGAATTTGACCAATAAAGACATAGAAAATGCGCAAAAAGTGCAATATGAATATCCACATGACATGTCTATTCATGAGATTAAAGCGGCACTTTATGCAGAAACTCAAGAATTGATGAAAGAACGAGAATTATTAAGAGATAGCACAAAAGTAGCAGAAGAATTTCAAAAGAAAAGAAAGCTATTGAATGAAAGACAACAACAATTGGAACAGCTTTCGACAGAGATTCAAAGCATAAAAAATCAAAAAGATGATGAATTATTGGTTAATCAAGTGACTGATCATAGTCGACAAATATTACATAGTTTGAACAGCAAATTAGTGAATATTCGACAAGCATTACCCGCGGAAGATCTTCACACTGTTGAGTCTTTCACTGCACTTTTTCAAATGACATCATCTTCACTCTCATTTAAAAATCAGTTGATTGCTATTCCATCCAAACAGTATCAACCTAAACAAGTATTACAGCAGTTGGAAGATGAGTTTTTAGCATTAAATGTAGATGTTGAAAATCTTGCACAGGATGTTAAATATTTGGAGCAGTTAATACGTAATGCACACAATCTGGAGTTCAACCAAGCCAACGAGTTAAAGCTCAGCAATGATATTCAAAAAAATGAAAATGATATGCGTCTGTTGGATGCTTTAGCATCGAATACGCAGCGTGCAAAGGAATTCACCACAGAAATTAACAGTTTAAATGAACAAAAAGAAAAATATGTAGAGCAGTTGAATGCGTACGAAATTCAATTTGACGATCTACGCAATCTGCAAGGAAATTGCCAATCGATTTTGGATCAACTTACAGACCAACATGATAAGTTTAAAAAAATAGTCGACTTCTTGGGGCATGCCTCGCAAATGTATGCGGTGCTACCTTCAACAGCAGCCGATCATCACGAATCACAACTCAATTCAACGGCTGTACACGACTTGTTTGAACAAGCGCATGGCTTAAGTGATTTGGCTAAACAATTAAAAGATAAATATAACCAGTTTGTCTTCAAATTTACCCAATTTTCCAATGAAGTACCCACGGCCGATATCGATTTAAATCGTGTATACATTCAACTCGATGAATTGGAACAAAGTTTTGAAATTTATCAAAATATGTTCGCAAATTTAGATTTAGAACATCAGCAATTTAAACATGCTGTACTTGGGCATAACGAAGAAATACGATCACAAGTGAATGAAATTAATGAGGCACAAGATCAACTGCATCGTGTTGTCGCCATGATTAACCAAAAAATTAATCATCATCAAATTTCCAATTTAACTGAAATTCGATTACAACTAGACACCGTTTCTGATTTCGATGCTTTAAAAAACACCTTAGAAAAACATAATATTTCGGGTGAAACATTAGCAGAGGAATCATTCTACTTATCGTTAATCGCTTTCTTTAATAAGCATCAAGACAAAGGTCGTTTGAAAATGGCCAATCTCATCGAATCCATCCAGTATCGTTATAAAATTGATGGACAAGAAGTCGTTAAATCACAATCTGGTGGAACGACTACGACAATTACTTCTTTTGTATTGGCTGTGCTTTTAAAAGAAATTCAAGTGATTGGCACGTCTGTGCGCATTCCAATTATTGTCGATGAAATATCAGCTTTAGATGCTGAAAATACGGCGTCTACTATTCAACAGATCGGAGAGCATGGTTTTTCAATCTTCTGTGCTACACCAGAATTGACGGCGTATTTGGTTTCAGAAGTGGGGCGCTATATTTACATTAATCAAAATGTCGCCAAGAACATTATGGAACCTGAGTGCCAGTGGAATATTATGCCGCACCATGTAAATCATTGGGGGACACATGAAGCTCAATCGTGACCTCATTATTAAAGCCATTATTGATGAAAAGAGTTATTTTTTAAGATTTATAGATTACATCAATGAGCATCATTCGGGTGGTGAGTTTCCTAAGAGCTTATATATTGATTTTTTTGAACGTCAAATTCGTAATCAAGCCAAACTTGACGCGACTAAAGCCAATCTCATTCAGCTCCTGAGCCTTGAATCCTTGATCGATAATCATATTTTTGCCGATTTTCCATCAACAGGACAATTGGTGCTCAATAAAACCGTACTTGATCTACTCAGTTTTCTAGACACGAAGCGTAGCCGGCAATTGGTGAATGCTC
The DNA here is from genome assembly GCF_003024525.3 of Acinetobacter cumulans. GTDB lineage: Bacteria > Pseudomonadota > Gammaproteobacteria > Pseudomonadales > Moraxellaceae > Acinetobacter > Acinetobacter cumulans. The sequence continues at coordinate 1,377,085 of NZ_CP035934.2, forward strand.
AGTTAGAAGACATGCGTAAACGTACCGTGGTTGTGGCACTTGATATACAACATGCTGAAGTCGGTAGCCAAAGCTATAAAGAAAATGTACTGAGTTTTAAATTACTACTGAATGAAATTCACAGTAAGGTGCAAGAAAACTGTACCGTTTTACAAAGTCGATTGGAAAGTTTTGCGGAAGAATATCGACTCTTTGAATTGGGCGAAAGCCAATTGACCATTCAAGATCTATATACGCAAGTCAACCAACTCTTTTTACGCAATGTGAAACCTTTTTTAGATTTTACTTCAACCGATCAAATTTTAACGGTGCAGTCTTTTCATGAGGCGGTCACTTCAATCATCGATTTTTTTGAAGGGCAATGCGACATTGAATTGGCATATCAACTCAGTTATCGACTCACTGCAATAACATCCTACTATAAAGATATTCAATTAATCTCTGAGCATATTAGCCGTTATTTACATCAAATTGGGCAAGATCGCTCAAGTTATTTGGCAATTGAAAATGCCTTTTCTGAATTGATGAATGCTTTAGAACCACTACGACACGGCGGTGCTAAAAATATTAAGCTTAAACCAGATGCTGAGTTTTTTGAACATTTAACGGTATTCGAAGGACTTGCTGACCATAAAAAGAAATATCAAGCAAAACTCAATTTGGAGCCAGAAAAGAGTCTATTTCCATTTGAATATTATTTAGAGCGTTTATATTCAAAGCCCTATAAAGAAACGCAAGTTATTGAACGTGTAGCGCTACCCAAAACTATACGTTTAGAAGAAACACGAAAAAAAATGATCATGAATTTAGTCGCGAATTTATCTTTACCGAACCAAATTGATGATATTTATTTGTATACGCATGAGCAACTTCAACAGCATTTAAATGATTATTCCCTCAAAGATATTTTGTTTGGTTTAGAGATGTTATTGCCTTTATTAAGAAGTGATTTCCACGGGCAACAACAAAGAGGGCGAGTTGAAGATCTACAGTATTATTTAGAATATTCTGTGCTTTCATGGCATAAAAAAGAGGTGATGCATGGTTAGTCTACAAAAAAGTGAACAGATCTTTAATACTTTAATGAATGGTCGAATCATCAATCGCGAAATCATTGATAATGATGTTTTAGTTGCAAATCCATTATTTAATGAAATTATGGACAACCTAGAAGTGTATAAAAAACAATATGAAATGAGTGGTTTCAAGTTTTTACATTCAGGGGATTATGTCTATATTACTGAAGATGAAAAGAATAAAACCGACATTGCCATGAAGGCACAAATTCTACTGCTATTGATTGGCAAATATCTGAATAACAATAATTACAGCCTACAAAAAATTAAACATTTGAATGTTGGTCTAACACGTTCAGACATTTTAGGTGTTCAGGCGATGCCAGAGACCATTGAATTGTTAAATCGAGCAGGCATGGGGGATGATGTTTTTGTTCAAATCAAAAATATATTGGTCGAACGTCATATTTTATTAGAAAAAACCAGTTCTGAATCTTTTATTTTATCGGCAATTGGCGAAAAGTTTTTTGATGAATTACATCCATTGTATTTAGGTTAGATTGAATAGCCACCATTCTCCTAGACAAATTTCGTCTATTCTGTCACTGATACAGTAGAGCATTTATGTGTATCGTGGTAGCATTTATCAATGATTTTAAACCTTAATCATTCCACCTATAATTAAGTCAATTATTGAATCGCCATATTGCTTTAAACCATCAATATCACTCGGATTTGCAAGAAAACGTAAAGCACCATTCATGATCATGCCAATGATGTTATGCCCCGTATTTTCACAATCCAAATTGGCTCTAAAAAAACCAAGTTCAACACCGTGTTTTAAGTAATTGGCAGTTAAAATGCCGCCCATTTGCATAACACCTTGCACAAATTGAGTAAGTTCGGCATCAATTGAAGTCGCTTCAAGTAACAGCAACTTCAAAGAGAGAGGATTTTCTTGAGCAAACTGTCTTAAACGTTCAGAAATATGCTGACATTGCTCACGATACTCTTCGACATTCTTTACCGCCTGAGGTGTATTTTCACCAGAGAGAAGCGACATAATTTTTTGCATAGTATCAGAAATGACATGCTGCAAGCCCATAGTATATTGTCGAAAATATTGATGAAATTTGTCTAGGTTAAACCATTGTAAAAGAGCATACTAAAAACGATAATCGCCTCTATATTGATGTTGAATGCTCTTTTAGTAAAAGCTGTATATTGTCAAAATTTAATAGAGTTATAAGGGTAGTGGGGCAGTTTGGTGGTGGAAAAACTGTTATTTGATTAAAAAAACAACACTTAAACTATGTATCCTGGCGTGTATCCTAAATATTATGAAAAGTAATTAATTGATTAAAAACAAAAGGGTAGGTGGAGGTTTTCGTCCATGTGGGCCCACCATATAAAACAACCACTTAGGTGCATTAATCCTAAGTGGTTTTTTAATGAGTTATTTTATTTAAGAAAATTTAAGTGTTTGTTTTATTTGTATTAAATTATATCTACTCCAGCTGATAAATTAAAAACTAAAGTTTTACAATGAATTATGTAAATATGTTGTAAAAGATAAATGAAATATTTTGGATGTTTATACATCTATTGAGTTAATGTGTGATTTATCTTGAATTGACTTAAATCAAGTGCAAAATGGAAGGGTATTTTCTCTATAGCCCTATGTTGCTTAATTTTACTTACTATTTATTTTTAACGAGTAATATTACAAAAATCAAAACTTGGTGATGATTCTGTCCCAATAAAAATCAATAAAAGAAAACCCAGAGAGTTCGACCAGGTCTACTTGCAGCATTAGCTATAAAGTTTTAGATAAATTTCAATACATTGCTGTAATTCACTTAGCATTGCCCATTTTAAAGGTGGCTATCGCACGTTGGCGTGACATTTTTAAATCAATGATAGGGTGCGGGTAGTCTAAATTGGAATCTGTAATATAAGCATAAGGCTCATGAATCTGTTTAGCATCACAGCTGGCCAGTTCTGGCACCCAGCGTCGAATATAATCGCCTTGAGCATCAAATTTTTGTGATTGGCTGGTTGGATTAAATACTCGAAAATACGGCACAGAATCTGTACCTGTTGAAGCAGACCATTGCCAACCACCGTTATTGGCGGCAAAGTCGCCATCGACGAGTTGTTGCATAAACCATGCTTCGCCTTTACGCCAATCAATCAATAAATTTTTGGCTAAAAACATGGCGCAAATCATACGAACACGATTATGCATCCAGCCTGTGGCTAACATTTGGCGCATTCCAGCATCCACAATAGGAATACCAGTCTGGCCGTATTTCCAAGCATTTAGTGCCTCGTCATCTTGTAACCACGAAATATTTTCTGTGTTCCGTTTAAACGGAAGATGCTTAGATACATGCGAAAAATCAGCCATAACATGTTGATAAAACTCACGCCACAATAATTCATTTAGCCAAAATTGCTGGCCTGAGTTTTGAATATAAAAGTGGCCTTGTTGAGCATTAAATAATGCCTCTAAACATTGCCGAATAGATAGAATCCCAATATTTAAGTAGACTGAAAGCTGGCTAGTTCCTTCAATTGCAGGAAAGTCGCGGGTTTGATCATATTGCACTAGATTTGAATCTATAAAATGCATTAAGTGATCGAGAGCAACTTGCTCTCCCACAGGCCAAAGCTGTTGCTTTTCTGCTGATATTGCTTCAAACCCCAATTGTTCAAGACTAGGTATAAGGTTGTCGATTCCTTCATTATCAAACACCATTTGCTGTGCTTCAATAGCTGGGAGAGCTTGTGGCACGCAAATATTTAGTTGCTCTATACAGTTCTTTTTGAAGGCACTAAATACTTGATAGGGTTGGTTTGATTTGTTGCGAATCGTATGTAAAGGAAAGATTGTTCGATCTGTATATTGCTCAAATTGACAATCCATTTTTGACACTTGAGTTGCAACAGATAGATCACGTTGCTTTTCATTCCAGCCATTTTCAATATTGCAATGTATGGTTTTAATTTGAAAGCGTTGGCAGAGCTGTTTGAGTGCTGCTGGAATATCTTGCCAGAGTGGCACGGTTTGAATATGTAGAGGAATATTGAAAGCACGTAACGAATTTTTTAATTCGGCTAACTGACGTAAATAAAAATCAATTTTAATAGTCGCATCTTGATGAAGTTTCCATTGATCTGGACTTAAGATTACAACAGCCATACAGGGGCCATTTTGTTGTGCAAAATATAAAGCACTGTGATCTTGAATGCGGAGGTCATTACGAAACCATACCAATTGCATCATATTTAATTTCTCTGCCTAAACTAAAATGAGGGTAGTTAAAATATGTACTTTGCAAATCCTAATGGAGTGATGCTACATATTGTGCGCGAAGGTATTGGTAAATATACAAGCTACTTTTAAATTGTGTAGAAAATTTCGTGAACAATTGTTTAAATTTGATAAATTAAGCAGTTACAAGCTAGATTTTGCTATGATCAGTCTTTAACATGCTAAATAACCTAGTGCATTTAAATGAGTGAGCTCACTTCTCGCTAGGACAGAAAAATGAAGGATTTTATAATGAAGTTGAAAACAGCCTTATTTGTATTGGTTTCTGTTGTTTCAGTTGCAGCGCTTACGGCTTGTGTTAAAAAAGAAGCAGCGCAAGAGACTGCTCCAGCCCCAGCAACAACAGCAGAAGCTTCAGCAGCTGAAACCCCTGTAACGAATATTGAAGTTAGCCCAGATATGATTGATGCTGCACCATTAGAAGGTCAAGCAACATCGGAAGCAACAGCAAAATAAGCACGAACGGCTTTGTGAATACATCTTATGTTAAGCGATTTCGCGAACAGTACTTAAAATTACAAAGCCGTTTATTCAAGTTGAAAAAAGTCTTATTTTAAAGGCGATAGCTGATTAATTTCATTTACAACGTGTATCGAATTGATGAAAGCAATTAGAATCAGTTGTGATTGTTCAATATGGCAGTTTAAAGCTAAAAACTAGCATGTTGCATCGGCTTGAAAGAACTGGATTAACTTGCAGTCTTATTGAGCCATAATGCAGATTTTTCATGGATATTCCATGAAGCCCAATCATGTGAATCAATGCGAATCACCATGAGTGCATCTTTGGCATAAATATGTGACAGCAGTTGGTCTCGAATTTCCTCAGAGCTCAGCTCACTCAGTAAAATCCAAGTGTCTTTGAGGGGGGTAATAGGTTTGATACTACTCAATTGAATAATTTTTTTCTCGAGATCATCATATTCTCGTTTTGATCTTGCTTCTAAGCTTATTAAATAAGTGGTCATGTTGAGTCTCATTGTATATAGAGATATTTTTTTGTTGCAAGAGTTTTTACTAAATAACACTTTGTTTTAAAATAAAGTTTTTGAAATATATAATCATTATCCATATAGAGTTCATCATAAATATTTTGTTGAAAATATTCAATAGTTTTGTTAACCCGTTCACTGTTTTTGGATGTTCTGCCAAAATCTGTATTATTTGTAATATTCTGATGAATGGAATTTGACAGGCTTAAAAAATATGATAATAAATAGGTATGGTTTTAACCTTATGGTGAAAACCGAAGCATTTCAGGATGAAATTGCTTAGAAGCGTTTTATAAAATTAAACGGGAGTTTTAACAACATGCTTCATTTATTTAGAAAACTATTTTGTATGCACATTTATGAATATGAGCAAATGGAAGAAATCGGTACGCACAAGGAATGTCGCAAGTGCGGTGATACTAAATAATAAAACAGTGAGCGAAAGCTCACTTTTTTATGGTTGATGTTTTATCGTGTGTACTGTTGACAGGGTGATTTCATATTACAATGTGCACCTACTAAAGATATGAATACGCACATGGCAAAAGATTTTCAATCAGATACTTACGTAGTCGATGATCAATTACAGGATACTTTGACTTGGTTATGTCATCATCAAGAGAGTTTTGATTCTTTTCGCTACGATGCCATTGATGCTGAATTGGTGGTGTTTCATGCCAATGGACAAGATGTTATTAAAGAAGGTGATTATTTGAATGCACGTTATGGAATTTTAATTACTGCACATAATTTTGCAAAATAACTAGCTGTCTTATAAATAAAAAAGCCCAAATTGAATTGGGCTTTTTCAATTTTTGGCCTTAGCTTGCCATCGCGTCAACTGAAAGTTCTGCAACGGTTGCTTTTGCTTTTTCAGCCGTTAAACCGAGTTTCGCAAAGAGTTGTTTATCTTTACCTTCACCCGCATTTGGTGTGGTCAGTAATTTTTCACCAGAAAATAGGGAGTTAGCACCAGCCATAAATGCTAATGCTTGGTCTGAATCGGTGAGGGACTCACGGCCAGCAGATAAGCGAATGTAGCTTTTAGGCATAATAATTCGCGCTACAGCAATGGTACGGATCCACTCAGTCACATCAAGCTTTTCAACATCTGCCAGCGGTGTCCCGTCAATAGGAACAAGCATGTTAATTGGTACTGATTCAGGATGAATGGCTAAGGTTGCCAACTCCTGTAATAAACCAATACGGTCATTGCGGTTTTCACCTAAGCCGACAATACCGCCACTGCAAACTTTCATGCCAGCACCACGGACATATTCCAAGGTGTTTAGGCGATCATCAAAAGTACGAGTACTGATAATGTGAGAGTAATATTCGCGTGAAGTGTCAAGGTTATGGTTGTAATAGTCCAAACCTGCATCTTTTAAACGTACGGCTTGAGATTCATTCAACATGCCAAGCGTCATGCAGGTTTCTAGGCCTAATGCTTTTACTTCACGTACCATTTCCAAAACATAAGGCATGTCGCGCTCATGTGGATTACGCCATGCAGCGCCCATACAAAAGCGTGAAGAGCCTGATGCTAGGGCTTCTTTCGCTTCGGAAATGACTTTATCAACCGCAATACGTTTTTCAGCCTCTAGGTTAGAGTCATAATGTGCAGACTGTGAACAGTATTTGCAATCTTCGGGGCATTTACCTGTTTTAATGGAGAGGAGTGTACTGACTTGAATGGTATTGGCATTAAAGTTTTCACGATGTACACGTTGAGCTTCAAAAACTAAATCTAAAAAAGGCTGCTCATATAAAGCCTGAATCTCATTTCGAGTCCAGTCATTACGTAAAGTCATGTGGAGTCCATCATCATTGTATTTTACTTGGTATTTACTATACAGAAAGCGTGCCAAGGCAAAAGGCAATAACTGTCAACTTTGATAGTATCTCTCGATTAAATTATAAAATTTATGGAAATATAAGATTGTATAATTACTTACAAAGTTGCTTAGATTTACAGTAAATTGCTCACAAAGTTTTTTTGGAGCTTTTTGATTTTGTAAGGAATGAGTCGGTTCAGTTTTGAAATATTGCAAACTTAACAGCAAACTGGTTGAGCTCAATTTGCTGTAAATCACTTAAAAAATATCACGATTTTGACTGTTGTTCGGCAATTGCCCAATCGATGTGGACTTGCACAATTTCATCATGCAATGCGCGGCTCTGCTGTAAAGCATGCAGGATTTCTACAGAATAATCTGCATTTCCTAAGCCAATCGCAATATTACGCATAAAGCTTTGGTAGCCTGTACGACGGATTGGACTACCTTCAGTACAATTTAAAAATGTTGTTTCATCCCACTGCCAAAGATCCAATAATGAAACCTGATCTAAACCGTGGCGCGGGTTAAAGTCCTCTATCGAGGTCTTCTTGGCAAAACTATTCCACGGGCAAATGAGCTGACAGTCATCACAGCCAAACACTCGATTACCTATGCCTCTACGCAGTTCTTCTGGAATGATGCCCTTATATTCAATAGTTAAATAGGCAATGCATTTACGTGCATCCAGCATGTAGGGTTCAACAATCGCCTGAGTTGGACAGATATCGATGCAAGCGCTGCACGAACCGCAATGTTTTTCTGCAGGACTATCAAATGGCAAGTCCAAAGACGTGAATAGCTCGCCAAGCACAAAGAAAGAGCCTGATTTCTTATGAATCAGTAAGGTATGTTTACCTGTCCAGCCCATGCCAGCATTTTCTGCTAAGGATTTTTCAAAAACGGGCGCAGAATCGGCAAAGGGGCGTGATTCAAAATCACCCACTTTTTCGCGAATAACTGTGGCTAATGTTTTGAGGCGTCCACGCATGGTTTTATGGTAGTCGCGGCCACGTGCATAGCGGGCAATGATGGCTGCATTGGGTTCATGTGGCACATAACGGGGCTTTGGTGTTTCAACTAAATAGTCCATACGCACACAAATGATGCTTTTTGTACCTGGAATGAGCAAAGTTGGGTCGGCACGTTTTTCTAAATTTTCTTCCAAAAATTTCATGTCCCCATGATAGCCACGTTTTAAATATTCTTTAAATCGGGGTAATTCTGCTTGAGCATCTGGTTTGGCAATGACACAATCTGAAAAACCCAAAGCCAAAGCTTGAGCTTTAATCCATGCTTTTAGTGTTGCTGGATCATCTTGATTGAGCTGAATTTTTGATTGAGCGGAAGTTGCCATAAACCATTTTGAAGGAAGAAGAATGCAACAGCAAGTTTACCATAGCCACGCTATTCAAGCATGGGAGCAACGTTGGTTTGGCCAGCAAAACAGCGCTTATGGCTTAATGAAACAAGTTGCATGGATGACCGCACAGCGTTTAATTTCATGGTTCGATTTGCAGTTTGAGTCTCGTAATAAAGCAACAGTAGCCATGTGCTGTGGTCAGGGAAATAATGCAGGTGATGGCTATTTAATTGCAAAATATTTGTTTCAAGCGGGTTTTAGGGTAGATGTTTATACAGCGCCTTTGGGTATGTCTAAAGATTTACATGCAGCAGAACAAGAAGCGCGAGAGTCGGGTGTGCGTATTCTTTCAGGCTTCGATTTTCAACAAAATTACGATGTTTATATTGATGCCTTATTTGGTATTGGTCTGAACCGACAGTTAAATGCAGAATGGCAACAGATTATTCAACGTGTTAATGCGCAATATGGACTAAAAATTTCGATTGATATTCCAAGCGGCTTGCAAGCGGACAGCGGGCAGCCTTTGCCTTGTGCTATTAAAGCTGACTATACATTTACAGCGCTAGGATTAAAAGCGGGCTTATTTACAGGACAAGGCAAAGAATATGCAGGTGCTGTAGAGGTGATTCCTGCCTTACCGATCGATGATGCGCTTGAAGCAATCGCATACCTTTCGCCTTTAACGATCAAACTCCCACAGCGCAAGGCATTTGGGCATAAAGGCAGTTATGGGCATGTACTAGTGGTGGGTGGTCATGCAGATATGGGGGGCGCAGTGATCATGGCGGCTGAAGCTGCATTCCATGCTGGTGCAGGTAAAGTCACCGCTGTATGTGATGCTAAACATCATACTGCAATATTAGCGCGTGCTCCGAATATTATGCTTCGGGATATGAATGCCTTATCAACTTCCGATGTGCAGGCTTTAATTGCCCATGTCGATGCTGTGTGTTTTGGTATGGGGCTAGGGCGAGATGACTGGTCAAAACAGCAATTTGAGCGCTGGTTTCCATTGATTCAGCAGTCTACATTAGAAATTGTATTAGATGCAGATGCCTTATGGTTTTTGGCTGAGTCACCTGTACAGTTAAATAAGCATAGTTATTGCACACCACATTCGGGGGAAGCGGCTAAGCTTCTTAATATGAGCGTGGCAGCGATAGAATCCGACCGCATTCAGGCCATCCATCAGCTACAGAAAAAATATGCAGGGCAATGGGTGCTGAAAGGTGCAGGAAGCTTGATTTTACAAGAACAGCTCTGGATTTGTACTGCGGGCAATGCGGGCATGGGTACGGGTGGTATGGGCGATGTGCTAGCTGGCATGATGGCCAGTTTAAAAGCTCAATTTTATGAGGAGATTCATTTGCATGAAATTGTGACTTTACATGCATTGGCTGGGGATGATTTGGCACATAAAGGTATGCGTGGTTTGCAAGCACAGGATATGGCGCAAGCTGTGTATCGTGTTGTGAATGGACATACATTGCCATGAATAGAAAAGCACTCAAATTATGCATTCATGGTCAAGTACAAGGCGTAGGCTATCGGCGCTGGTTCGAACAGCAGGCGATTACCTTAAATTTAAAAGGCTATGTAAAAAATCTAAGTTCAGGTGATGTTGAAGCGGTTATTGTAGGCTCTGAGTTAGATGTTTCTAAAATGCTTGTGCTGTGTGAAAGTGGCCCTATACGAGCAGTTGTTACAGCTATTGAAAGCACAGCTATAGCTTTTGATGAAGCAGAGTTTGCAAACTTTAAAATGCGACTTTAACAGTTGTAGTGCAGTATAAAACACTACAACTTTTCTGTTTTAGAAGATGAATTAGCGACGTCTTGAACTATAACGGCTACGACCACGTGCCATACCACCTAAAGCATTTAGCACTGCCATTTTGCTCATGCTGCCAGATGCATGTGCATGGCAAATGGCTGCAGCTAAAGCATCGGCAGCATCTTGTTGTGGCTTAATATCTAAGTTCAGTAACTTCATGACCATCATTTGTACTTGTTCTTTATCAGCCGCGCCGTAACCGACTACAGATTGTTTGATTTGGCGGGCTGTATATTCTGCAACTTTTAAATCTAAATTGGTTAAAGCGGCAATGGCAGCACCACGAGCTTGCCCAAGTTTTAAGGCAGAATCTGGGTTTTGTGCCATAAAGACTTGTTCGACAGCGGCTTCGGTTGGACCATGAAATTTGACAATACGGTCAATGCCAGCAAAGATACGTTTTAGGCGCTCAGGCATTTCAGTGGTTTCAGTGCGAATCGTTCCAGCATCAACAAACGTCAGTTTTGAGCCTTCATGTTCGATGATCCCGTAACCAGTAAGACGAGAACCAGGGTCGATACCAATAATTAATGGCATATTTGCCCTTTAAAAATAAAAATATGCCCATATTGTTACATAAGCGGATCAAAAAAGCTTGATAGTGATTAAGCACTTGATTGATGCACTTTATTTATTTAATTGAGATTTGATTAATTTTCATGAAATTACTTCTGATTGTACTTATTGGCTTAATCCTAGAAGTCTTTGTTTGGATCGGCGTGGGTGACCTTGTCGGCAGTATGTGGTATGTATTCTTCTGGTTTGTTGCTGCATTTTTTATTGGTATGAATATGATCCGCAAATACTCTGCGGGCCTAATGCCTCAAATGCAACAAATGCAGGCTGGTCAAATGAGTGCAGATCCAGCGCTTTCAGGTAATCTTCCTAAAATTATTGCAGGCTTTTTGCTTCTAATCCCAGGTCTTATTACAGATGTATTGGCACTGTTAATTTTAATTCCACCTGTACAAAATGCCTTAAAAGCCACCATGATGAATGTGATGATGAAACGTCAACAAGCCATGATGGAAAAAATGATGGGTGGCATGATGGGCGGTGACATGGGAGGCATGGGTGGTGCTCAAGGTCAAAACCCATTTGCAGACATGATGCGTCAAATGCAAGACATGCAAAACCAGCAAGCAGGGCGCGACTCTAGCATTATTGATGGTGAAGCACGTGAAGTGACACCAGATGCTAAGAAAATCGAAATGAAAGATGTGAACCCTAAATAGAACTTAAAACATCGCTATGATTAAGCCGGACATTGCTCCGGCTTTTTTTTATCCAATATTCGTTAGATACCAGCAAATAATTTGAACTATCGATATAATAATGCAGTTTTTAATATGATGTAAAAATGAAATGTCTTTGCTCTTTACGATTTGTTTGTTGCACTTTGTTGCGCAGCTGAGTCCAGGTCCCGACGTACTTTTAATTGCGAAAAGCGCAGCATCTACTACACGTGCAAATACACTTAAAATTATTGCAGGTATTTCTGTTGGTATTGTTGCATGGGTAGTGCTAACACTTTCTGGTTTTACAGTACTCGTGGAGCAATTTCCGTGGATTCAACAGGTATTAATGTTGGTCGGTGGTCTGTTCTTGGCGAAAATGGGCTGGGCGATGTTCAATGGCGGTCTAAAAAGCTTGAAGAAAGTCGCAAGCTTAGAATCAGACAATGAATCAGAAGCCACTAAAAACTACTTCATGCTGGGATTGTTGACCAATTTATCTAATCCTAAAACACTGATTTATTTTAGTAGTGTATTTTCTTTGGCCTTAAGTTCTTCTGCGGGTACAGGGCTCAAAACACAATTGGCAATCATTATTCCAATACAAACATTTTTGGTTTTTAGCTTGCTGATGTTGATCCTGTCTATGCCAAAGATCAAAAGCTTATATCAGCGATCTGGAGCTTATATTGATGTCATTTCAGGTCTGCTTTTTTTAGGCTTTGCAATATGGCTGTGGCTTGATGCGTTAAAACTTGTTTGAAACCTCTAAGTGGCTTGTAGCCTAAATTGTATGTTTATTTTGGTAAAGACAGTTATTCGTCAAAGGGATGTTCTTTGGTGTTTAGACAGGACGATGTGTCCACTACAGAAAATGCCAGTGTCGAATTTGAACATTCACGGAACTATTTTGTCGAAACCTTTGCTAGTTGAGCTACATGCGTATTGCTTTCCTTAACCACAGTTTCGTTCGTGATGGTTTCATGTGACGGTATTTCAGTTGTTAAAGACGCCTGATAACGATTGGGTTGTAATGTTGTCTCAGTGTTTTCAGAGCCTTTATAGCTACGACTCCGATTTGCACGCTCTCGTAAACCACCTTTTTTAATTAGCTGAACCATAGTCATTCCTCATTAGCTTCTTTTATTTTAAGCTAAATCGAATCATAAAAAAGCAGAAGAAATATACGAATAAAGAGGGAGGCTATAGGGCCTCCCAAATGTATGGCTCATATCTAAAAATTAGCGCTTATCGTTTTGTTGTAGTACTTCAAAAAGTGATTGTTGTTTGGGTATTTCTTGGTGGTCTTGTAAATAAACATGCACGACTTTAAAAACGATAGATACGACTAAGCAGGTCAGGATGCAAAAAATCCAAAAACCATAAGGGCTACGAATATTATGAGAGCCACAAGAGGAGCATTCTTTATCGCTTGAAGCTAGGGCTTTATTACAACAGCCACAGTGGTATTGATAGTGCATTGTATTTCTCCATTATTCTTTTCTACTGACCAACATTCTTGTTGTTATTGTCAATCATCAATCCGTGATGAATTTTTATCTTAATATCTAAAGAATCACTTGTACAAGTGAAAATCCGTTAGTTTTGCTCATTATCGTGTAAGTCATCACGACTATAGCGGTTAATATCTGTTTTTAATTGAATTAATAAATGCAACAAGACATGAACGCGTTGAGGAAATGTCATACGAAAAAAAGCCAGTCCTAAGACTGGCTTTTTTGCTTTAATCAGTGTGAATTACACAATTACTGACCTGAACGAATAATGTAATCGAATGCTGAAAGTGATGCTTTCGCGCCTTCACCTGTTGCAATGATGATTTGTTTGTAAGGCACTGTTGTACAGTCACCAGCAGCAAACACACCTTTTACATTAGTTTCATTGCGTTCGTTAATCACGATCTCACCACGGTTTGAAAGTTCAACGGCTGTTTCTTTTAAGAAATCAGTGTTTGGCAACAAACCGATTTGTACGAAGATGCCTGCTAGTTCAACAGTGTGTTCAACATCAGTTGCACGGTCTTTGTATTTCAGTGCAGTCACTTGTTTACCATCACCAACCACTTCTGTAGAAAGCGCATTCTTAATTACAGTGGTGTTCGGTAAGCTGTTTAACTTGTCTTGCAGTACTTGGTCAGCACGTAGTTTAGTATCAAACTCAACAAGCGTTACATGCTCAACAATACCTGCAAGGTCAATGGCTGCTTCTACACCTGAGTTACCGCCGCCAATGACTGCAACACGTTTGCCTTTAAACAATGGACCATCACAGTGTGGGCAGTACGCTACACCACGTGTACGGTATTCTGCTTCACCCGGTACATTCATTTCTCTCCAACGTGCACCTGTAGATAGGATGACAGTTTTCGATTCAAGTTTTGCACCGTTTTCTAAAGTCACTTCAACCAAACCATTTGCCGTTTGTTCAGCACCTTTGATGTCAGCTACACGTTGCAGATTCATGATATCTACGCCGTATTCACGAACGTGCGCTTCCATTTCAGCTGCAAACTTAGGACCTTGGGTCTTTTGAATAGACGTGAAGTTTTCGATGTCCATTGTATCCATCACCTGACCGCCCATGCGCTCAGCAACGATACCTGTTTTAATGCCTTTACGTGCAGCATAGATTGCAGAAGTATTACCTGCAGGGCCACCGCCAATCACAAGAACATCAAATGCGTCTTTTTCATTGATTTTCGCTGCTTCTTTCGCATCAGAATCAGTGTCTAATTTGGCAATGATTTCTTCCAAGGTCATACGGCCTTGACCAATATGGTTGTTGTCTTGGAACACCATTGGAACTGCCATGATTTTGCGTTCTTCAACTTCGTCTTGGAAGAATGCACCATCAATCATGGTTGCAGTTGTGCCTGGGTTGTAGATTGCGATCAAGTTAAGTGCTTGAACCACGTCTGGGCAGTTATGGCAGCTTAAAGATACGAATACATCAAAGTCAGATTTAATGCCTAAGCCTTTAATTGTTGCCAAAACTTCGTCAGATACTTTTGGTGCATAACCAGAAGTTTGTAGCAATGCCAAGATCAGTGATGTGAATTCATGGCCCATAGGAAGGCCCGCAAAGAATACACGCGGCTCTTCACCTGCTTTTGCAATACCGAAGCTAGGCGCACGTTTGTTTGTGCCATCGAAACGAGCAGTCACTAAGTTTGATAATGCAGCAACTTCTTCAACCAATTCTTTGATTTTGTCTGATTTGTCAGAGCCATTTAAAGTCGCAACGATTTCAATTGGACCTTCAAGGCGTTCAAGAAGAGTTTTTAATTGTGCAGAAGTATTTTGATCTAACATTGCTAACGTCTCCAAAGGAGTAAATGTATATTTGATGGGATAAGAATAAGATAAATATAAAAATAGATAAAACAGTTTGTTTTTATAAAAACAATCGGTTTTATAAATAATTGGTTAATTTCATTTGAAATTTCAACTTAATAGATAAGGTTGATTCTCTGGATTTCAAGTGAAAGTTGCATTTACGAATTAAAAATTCGTTATGATGCGATTATTTAGCGCGGAGACGAGAATATGGAATTGCAACGCGGGATTTATCAGCATTATAAAGGACCACTTTATCAAGTATTTTCAGTCGCTACACATAGTGAAACGGCAGAAAAATTGGTGGTATACCAATGCTTGTACGGTGAGTATTCGATGTGGGTTCGTCCATTAAGCATGTTTTTAGAAACAGTTGAATACAACGGGGACGTATTGCCACGCTTTAAGTTTATTCAGGCAGTTTAAGGTAGATGTGGCAGGGCTGAACAATGTAGCCCTGCATCATAAAATAACAATGCCATCAAGATTGATGGCATGAAAGCTAGAGAAATTCACTGAATGCTGAGCCGAGTAAAGTGCAAATCGTATTCTAAATATTTATGCACAAAAGCGGTTTTATCATTACATCGCATTAAATTGTCGTATACAAAAGCGGGGACAGGGTGGTAAAGATCACCTGAGCCATTATTATAAAAAATTGTTAAATAGCGTGATGATGCACTATATTTCCAGGACGTTACAGCAATCGGTGTTCCCATAAGCTACTCCCTTTGTTGATTTAATCTGAATCAATCTTTTTCATTACAGAACTTCTTCTGTCTCTTGAACTTAAGTTAAATTAAGAGATGCTAATAGCATAGATTTGTAACAAAAAATAATCAGTTTTCAAGCCAAGGTCATGAGCAATATGATGTGAATATGCTCACCATAGCGATTTGCGCGGTTAAAATAATAAATATTTGAAATTTATGATAATGAGGAGTGTATGGTCAAAAGTGCATTGTCTGTGATAAGAATTATATATCAGAACAAAGCATAAGCCGTGAAAGTTCCGCATACTGTTTGTAGGTTCACGTGTGGAGATGCAAAGTAGATTTACTCAGCACATTACAATTTAAAAAAAATATTGCGATTAAAAGATTCATCTAGAGGGTAAGCGTATGAAAAAAACGGTATGTAGTATGATGGTCATATCAGGCCTGCTATTAAGTTCTTGGGCAGATGCATGTACTCGTGTGGTATTTCAAGGGGAGCGGTAAAATGTAATGACGGTCCGCTACATGGATTGGAAAAGTGATGTGGGTACTAACCTTTGGATATTACCTTAAGGGGTGAAACGAAGTGGTAATGCAGGCAAGAACTCGACACAATGGACCTCAAAATATGGCAATGTGATTGCTACAGGCTATGATATTGCGACCACAGATGGTTTAAATGAAAAGGGTTTGAATGCCAATTTACTCTGGTTGGTAGAAGCTGAATACCCACAACTGGAGCAAACTAAAAAGCCAACACTGAGTATTTCACTTTGGGCGCAATACATGTTGGATAATTTTGCCACTGTGGCAGAAGCTGTTCAATTTTTACAAAAAGATCCCTTTGCTGTGATTTCTGATTAAGTCCCCGGCGAACAATGCTTAGCAACTTTGCATTTATCGTTATCGGATGCGACTGGGGATAGCGCGATTATTGAATATCTTGCTGGAAAGCAAGTGATTCATCATGATGCAAGTTATCAAGTGATGACCAACTCCCCAATATTTGATCAGCAATTGGCGTTAAACCAATATTGGAAGCAAATTGGTGGAACGACTTTTTTTACCGGGCACCAATCGCGCCGCTGATCGATTTGCACGTGCTTCGTTTTATATTCATGCCATTCCTAAAAATGCAGAGACTCAGTTTAGCTTAGCCAGTGTATTTAGTGTGATTCGCAATGTGCCTGTGCCTTTTGGTTTAAATACAGAAGAAGAACCAAATATTTCTTCTACGCGCTGGCGTACTGTGGCGGACCATAAAAACTTGAAATATTACTTTGAGTCTGCTGTGTCACCGAATGTATTTTGGGTGGACTAAAACAAATTAACTTCAAGCAGTCTCAAACACGTAAGTTGAATTTAGGCAAAGATCAGGCAATTGCATACGCAGGTGATGCTACGGCTAAATTTGTAGAGACAGCCCCTTTTAGCTTTTTAGGTGTAAATCCCTAAAATGGTTATGAATGTACCAGATTTAATCTTTTAGATTATCTTTCGTAAAATAAAAAAACCGCGCTAAAAGCGCGGTTTTTTAATCAGTTTAATCTAATTAGAAATTAGATTTTACCAACTAGGTCGATTGAAGGAGCAAGAGTTGCGTCGCCTTCTTTCCATTTAGCTGGGCAAACTTCGCCTGGGTGAGCGTGTACGTATTGAGCTGCTTTAACTTTACGAAGAAGTTCAGAAGCATCACGGCCAATACCACCAGCGTTGATTTCAACGATTTGGATTTTGCCTTCAGGATCAATAACGAAAGTACCACGGTCAGCAAGGCCGTCAGCTTCGATTAATACGTCAAAGTTTTTAGCAAGAGTCCAGTTCGCATCACCAACCATTACGTATTGGATTTTTTTGATTTCTTCTGAAGAATCGTGCCAAGCTTTGTGAGTGAAGTGAGTGTCAGTAGAAACTGAGTAGATTTCAACGCCTAATTTTTTGAATTCTTCGTAGTTGTCAGCAAGGTCACCAAGTTCAGTTGGGCAAACGAAAGTGAAGTCAGCTGGGTAGAAGAATACTACAGACCATTTGCCTTTAAGATCAGCTTCAGTTACTTCGATGAACTGACCGTTTTGGAATGCAGTAGTTTTGAATGGTTTAACTTCAGTATTAATTAAGCTCATCATTGTCTCCATGATTGAGGTTTGTATTTGATTTCCAATAGAGTATCGAACTTTAAGTCATTGCTGAAATAGTATTTTTACATTACAAATATCGGAAAAACCGAATTAGAAAAATATCCACAGACTTAAAGTCAGATGATTCTGTTCATTTAGCATGAAAAATATGATGTCTAAATGACAAAATGATCGACCCAAATACTCGCTTAAGAACATGATGCCAGTGAGTTGAAAATTCAAGGGTAGATTTTAAAAAAGTCATCTTTATTTTTTATTGGACTCAAATTTGGGCATGACATTTCGTAAAAGCAGACACAAGCAAATTTTTAAATCGTATGCACTAAAAAGTAGAGCTGAGCGGTATAGAGCGGTTTGAATTGTGATGTTTGGCGCTAAAGTGTATTTGAATGTTTGAAACGGGACATCAGGAGATTGGGAATCTATTTGAAAACGAGTAGAATAGGGCGTTTTCAGATAGTTGTAGGGCGTTCACTTGGTTGCAAAAGGTTTAAATGTAGAAAATATGGTGATGGCACGTGATCTTCACCGTTTAAATCGATTGCGCAAAGGCAAAGACGCCAATGAAAAGCAATATCAAGAATTATTTGAGAAATCACATCTCAAAGTACTTGAGCGTGTGGAAAGCATTCCAAACATCAAGTTGAATCAAGATTTGCCTGTAACTCAATATGCAGACAAATTGATTGATGCAATTCAAAGCAATCAAGTGATTATTGTTGCTGGTGAAACAGGTTCGGGTAAAACCACACAGTTACCTCAAATTGCAATGCTTGCTGGCCGTGGTTTGACGGGCATGATTGGCCATACGCAACCACGCCGATTGGCTGCACGTAGTGTCTCACAACGTATTGCAGAAGAAGTTGGGCAAAAACTGGGTGAGGCAATTTCTTTTAAAGTTCGTTTTAATGAACAAGGTTCGCAAGATTCTCTTGTACGCTTAATGACGGATGGTATTTTATTGGCAGAGTTGGCCAATGACCGCTTTCTCACCAAATACGATACGATTATCATTGATGAAGCACATGAGCGTTCGCTCAATATTGACTTCATCATGGGTTATCTCAAGCAATTATTGCCACGTCGTAAAGACTTAAAAGTGATTATTACGTCTGCAACATTAGATGTGAACCGCTTTAGTCAGTATTTTAACAATGCGCCTATTTTTGAAGTCGAAGGCCGTAGTTTTCCTGTCGAACTGCGCTATCGCCCTATTTCAGAACTGAGTATTGTGGGCAGTGATGACGACGAATTTGATGATTTTGAAGAAAATCTGCCCCGTGCTGTGGTGTCAGCAGTAGAAGAATGTTTTCAGGATGCGCAAACGAAAGGCCATCCAGAGCATGCTGATATTTTGATTTTTGCCAGCACTGAACAAGAAATTCGTGAATTACAAGAAACGTTAATCAAACATGGCCCACGTCATACGGAGGTTTTACCACTGTATGCACGTTTGGCTTTAGCCGAGCAACAAAAAATCTTTAACCCTACTGGGGGTGGTCGACGCATTATTATTGCCACCAACGTTGCAGAAACAGCGTTAACTGTTCCGAATATTCGTTATGTGATTGACAGTGGTTTTGCTCGTATTTCACGTTATAACTATCGCTCACGCATTCAACGTCTACCAATTGAAGCGGTATCACAAGCAGCGGCTAATCAGCGTAAAGGTCGCTGTGGTCGTATTGCACCGGGTGTGTGTATTCGTTTGTATTCGGAAGAAGATTTTCAGAGCCGTCCAGAATTTACAGAACCTGAAATTAAACGTACAAATTTGGCTTCTGTAATTTTGCAAATGCAAAGTTTAGGCTTGGGTTCATTAGAAGATTTTGATTTTATTGAGCCGCCAGATCACCGTTTAGTCAATGATGGTCGTAAGCTTTTAATTGAGCTTGGCGCAATGGCAGATAAGTCTAATGCTCAGCAAGGCAAGCATGCTCATGCCAAGGGTGACTCATTAACCAAAATTGGTCAGCAAATGGCAAAAATGCCGATAGACCCACGTTTGGCACGTATGATTTTAGGTGGTGCTCATTTTGGTGTGTTAAATGAAGTGTTGGTGATTGTGGCTGCTTTAGCTGTGCAAGATCCACGTGAACGTCCTGCCGATAAACAAATGCAAGCAGACCAAAAACATGCTTTGTTCCGCGAGGCCGATTCCGACTTTTTGTTTTATACCAAATTATGGGACACGCTAAACGATAACCGCGAAAGCATGAGTGAAAATAAACGACGCTCATTTGCCCGTACTCACTTTTTAAGTTGGTTGCGTTTACGTGAATGGAAAAAGACGCATGAGCAGTTGGTTGACTTAGCTAAAGGTTTAAAGCTGTCATTTAACGAAAAGAAAGCCAGCTATGAAAATTTACATCGTGCTTTATTAACGGGTTTGCTGTCGTTTATTGCCAACAAAACAGATGAACGAAATGTATTCATGGCGGTACGTCAGCAAAAAGCGCGTGTATTTCCAGCCTCTACCTTACATAAAACCAATACACCTTGGGTGATGGCTTTTGAAATGGTTGAAACCTCTCAGGTGTATTTGCGTACTTTGGCCAAAATTGAACCCGAGTGGATTTTGTTGGCTGCGCGTGATTTGTTAAAGCATCATTATTTTGAACCACACTGGTCGAAAAAAGCAGGTGTGGTAAATGCTTATGATCAAATTTCGTTATTTGGTTTGATTATTGAGCCGAAGCGACAAATTAATTATGAAAAAGTCGATCAACCTGCGGCACATGAAATCTTCCTGCGTGATGCATTAACCACAGGGAATTTAGGTGTAATCCCACCATTCTTAAAGCACAATTTACTTAAACTTGAAGAAGTAGAGCGTGTAGAAGATAAATTGCGTCGTCGTGATTTGGTGGTGGATGAAGAAACAATTTATCAATTTTATGCATCTAAAGTGTCAGCTGAAGTTGCAAGCCGACGTAGTTTTGAGGATTGGCGTGCTACTGTTGAACAACAGCAACCGCGTTATTTATTTATTGAAGATGATGCACTTTGGCTGAATGACCGCCCAACAACGCAACAATTCCCAGATTATTTGCGTAATGGTGAGCTGAGATTGGCGGCTACCTATCATTTTGACCCAAGTCATGATGAAGATGGTGCAACGGTTAAAATTCCACTACAGGCCTTGCCACAAGTAGACGAAGGAATTTGGTCTTGGGGAATTCCAGGTTGGCGTGAGGACCTGATCGAAGCGTTATTAAAGTCTTTACCTAAAGATAAACGCCGTGGCTTGGTACCCATCCCAGACACCGCGAAAAAGTTGATGGCAAGACTTGATGCTGTACATTTGAATCAGCATATTTTTAGCTTTTTGGCTTATCAACTGCGTGGGGATCAAATCACAGAAAAAGATTTTTCATTTGATCGTATTGAGCAATATTTACAACCACTGATTAAAGTCATTGATGAAAAAGGCCGAATGGTTGAACAAGGTCGTGATTTAAGTGAGTTAAAAGCACGTTGCCGCACAGAAACCCATAGCCCAGTCAAACAATTAAAAGGTGAATTCAAAAGCTTCCCAGAGTCTTTTGTATTTGAAGCTTCACAAAAAGTGACAGGGGTGGTGGTTAAGCAATATCAGGCCTTGGTTTCTGTAAAACCTTTTGCGAGCCTAGAGCAAAAAGATGAATCGGGTGTTGTGATACAAACCTTTAATGACCAAGCAGAAGCCGTGCGAAAGCATCGTGAAGGTGTGATTCGTTTGGTGTATATGCAATTGGGTGATGTAGTTCGTCAGTTAAAAAAACAGATTTCAAAACCTTTAGCTTTGGCATATTCGCCATTGGGTGATAAAGCAAAATTAGAGCAAATGTTAGTTTATGCCACACTACAAGTTGCAATAAATGAGCTTCCTGTCAATGAGCAGGAGTATCAAAACTTGGTTTTAAATGTAAAGAAATCTTTCTTAACTCATGGTCAGCAGGTCTTGGCCACATTAAGTGAAATTTTTATTCAATGGCAGGATATCCGTCGCAAACTGCTGGTTTTAGATGATTCTATCTTTGGAAAAAATATTGATGATATTGAAGATCAGCTAGATTTGATGAATTTATCAGATTTTGTTTATGTGAAACCAACCGATGTTTGGCAAGAATTTCCGCGTTATTTAAAGGCCTTGGTGTTGCGTTTAGATCGCTTAGCAAATAATCTGCAAAGGGACAATTCTGCCATTGATCAAGTTGACCCATGGATGGAAAAATTATTTAAGTTTAAAAACGATGCTCGACTAAAAGAATTGTATTTCATGGTCGAGGAATTACGCATTTCTTTATTTTCACAACCAATGAAAACAAAGATGCCAATTTCTCCAACCCGGTTGCAAAAACTATGGGAAAAACTTGGAATCAGTTAAGATAGTGGCAATTTCAAAAAGGAGTTTTACATGGGCATCCGCATTACAGGTACGGGTTTATATCATCCAGAAGACATTATTACCAATGAAGAGCTGGTAGAAGGTCTCAATGCTTATGTGGAACAGTATAACCAAGACAATGCTGAAAAAATTGCAGCAGGTGAGCTAGAGGCTCGTCGTGGTTCGAGCGCAGAATTTATTGAAAAAGCGTCAGGCGTAAAGCGTCGTTATGTTGCAGAGAAAACAGGTATTTTAGATCCAAAGCGTTTACGTCCATTGTTGCGTGAACGTTCAAATGATGAATTATCTATTCAAGCAGAATGGGGCGTGACTGCTGCTAAACAAGCGATGGAAAATGCAGGTGTTACTGCAGAAGACATCGATGTGGTGATTTTATCTTGCTCTAATTTGCAACGTGCATATCCAGCAGTAGCGATTGAAATTCAAACTGCGCTGGGTATTCAAGGCTATGCATACGACATGAATGTGGCTTGCTCAGCAGCGACTTTCGGTATTAAGCAAGCTTATGATGCGATTAAAGCTGGTGCTCGTCGCGTATTGTTGGTTAACGTTGAAATTACGTCGGGTCATACAGATTTCCGTTCGCGTGATTGTCACTTTATCTTTGGTGATGTTGCAACTGCATCAATTATTGAAGAAACAACAAGCAAAACTGGTTTTGAAGTGCTCGACATTAATTTGTTTACCCAGTTCTCAAACAATATTCGCAATAACTTTGGTTTCTTAAATCCAAGTGAAACGACGGATACTGATGATAAGCGTTTCCGCCAAGACGGACGTAAAGTGTTTAAAGAAGTTTGTCCTTTAGTTGCGAAAATGATTTCAAAGCAATTAGAGAAAAATGAAATTGAACCCGCAAATGTGAAGCGTTTTTGGTTACATCAAGCCAATGCCAGTATGAATGAATTAATTCTGAAATTGGTGGTAGGTAAAGAAAATGCAAAAGCAGATTTAGTACCAATTATTTTGGATGAGTTTGCAAATACGTCATCAGCAGGTGTCATTATTGCTTTACACCGTACTGCAGACCAAGTGGATGACGGTGAATATGGCGTATTGTGTTCGTTTGGTGCGGGTTATTCAGTAGGTTCAATCCTCGTACAAAAACACGTTGCATAAATCCTGATTTTAGGTCTTTATAGACTGAACAGTAGATATGTAAAAGGTACACAGGTGCAGGTACAACATGATGCAAAATGGATTGGGCGAATTAGTTCGATCTCCAAGCAATATTTTCAGCCAACTTTTTTAGGCGCAGAATATATTGATGCATCTATACCTGCAATGTATGTGGGTAATCATACGATGTATGGTGTGCTTGATGCACCGATGATTATCGACTACCTGTACAATGAACATAAAGTGGCTGTGGTTAGTATTGCTGACCATAGCCATTTTTATTTGCCTGTTTGGCGTGAGATTGTCAAAAAGTTTGGTGCGGTGGACGGTGTACAAGAATACGTCCGTAGCGTGATGCAACAAGGCTATTCCATCTTAGTTTTCCCAGGTGGTGGGCGTGAGCTGCTGAAACGTAAAGGCGAAGCTTATCAGCTGATTTGGAAAGAGCGTTACGGCTTTCTAAAACTGGCGCAAGAGTTTAGTTATGATATTGTACCTTTTGCTGCCTTAGGTGGTGATGAAGCTTATGAAATTGGTGTAGATGCTTCAACAGTAGTGAATACTAAATTTTTTCAAACCTTGCTCAAAGTCCCAAGATTAGCGAAATTGTTAAGGCATGGAGAGGTCATTCCATCTTTACCTAAAAGTTTAATTCCAAAGCGATTACCATTTTATTTTCAATTTATGCCCCGTCAAAGTCTGATGCAGATTCAAGATGTGGAGGAGTTGAAAGCATTTCGTGAGCACATACAGCAACAGATTTATCAGGGAATATCTGATTTAAAACAATATCGTGAGCAACAACACGATCTTTTTGCGCATTAAATTATACTGTAAAAACGCTTGAGTTTGACTATGCTGTATAAAGGTAGCGTAGTGCTAAAGTGTATTTCACATAAGCCATAAATTCGCTCAGGCTATAGAAAAGACTGGAGCAAAGAGCGAATATTTCCTATATTGAAGAAATAAATAAAATGTATGAATCAATAAGGAGTGGGGGATGGATCAAAAAGACGTTACCACTTCTTTGGTGGCGATTGCGAAACAGTTACTACGTATTTCACAGGGTTTAAATCGCCTGTATATTGATCAAATTGAATTGGCCGGAAACATTACTTCGCAAAACATGTTCAAAATTGAACCTGCAAAGCAACGTATTGTTTTGGCGAATCAATTGTTTTCCATTCATTTTCATACGCCAGAACGTTATACAAGTTTGAGCTGTCTAAGCTCACCAACTTTATTTGACATGCATTTTGTTGCTGGGCAACCACATGCCGAAGCGTTGGAGGAGTTCTTTTTACATGAAATTTACTTTTTAACGGGTGATCGTAAGCCACAGCATTCGCTTTTGCTCAGAAGCAAGGCGCAAAAACTTAAACAGTTACTACTTGAATATATTTATCAGTGCTGTGGGGTTGAACAGCGGGCAGAAGCTTTTTTACAGCAAATTACGCAAGTACAAGCTGAAATCACTGATCATTTAATGATAAAAGCCAAGTATTACAAAACGCCCATTTTGCAAAATTTTCGCCGTAAAGGTGTCGCTATTCCAAAAGCAGTGATCGAACAATTTAAAACGATGTTTTGCTTTGATCTATTAATGGAGACAGAATTCTTGCCTGTGCAGAATTTGATGGGAAGCTTTTATGAGTTTGGCTATACCGCGACGCAGTTTTTAGATGCACCTTTGTATCGAATTATGTCTTTAAACTTTGTAGAACGCTTTAATTTAAATGATTTACAGGAACATCGAGCGGATATTGAACTGCTATATCGGCATGCGCTTGAGCAACCTAAAATGTTGGTTTTTTTACGCCTGATGCACCATGAAGTATGGCAACAGCCAGATATTTTATCTAAGCAACATTTTGTACAGGCTAATACACGAATTTGGCAAAAAAAAGCGGCGAAGCTACCACTCTTCGATGGTATGCGCACTGTCAATTGGTTGTACCGTCAATCAAGTGAAGTGATCGATTGGGTTAGTGAAAATATCCAGCATAGCAGTGTACGTGTAGCCATGACGGCCATAAGCTTTATTGATTGTAGTCAGCAACATCCTCAAATTATTTTAGCGACGTTGCAGTACTTTCAATATGCTGCCGCTCGCATGTTTATTAGTCGGTGTTATGAGTTTGCAAATCAGGAACAGTGGTTTGACCATCCGAACAATACCCATGCCGTTTTACAAGGCACGCAACAGGCGATGGATGATCATCGTATTGCAATAAGCCATTCTATTTTGTATTTAGATGAGTGGATGGCCTTGGTTCGTTGTATTGCACGTGAAGACCAAACACTTGAAAAACGAGTTTATGCCTCACTCAGTCGAGTGATGCAGGCGTATTTACAGCATTTGGCCAAGATTACCCAGCCTTTGGCAACCGAGTTGATTGCGTTTATACGCCCAGAAACTCAGCAAAATAGAAATTTTCACAGTACCTTAAGACGTCACCGTATTCAATTGGATGATTTTCGTCAGCGTTTCTATTTAGTTCATGAGCAATCCCGGGAGTCGTTATTTGATGCTTATGTCCGTGATTACCTCACAGCATATTTTGCAGAAAATAAAGTCATTGCCAAGAATGTGACATGGTTTGGCTTATATCAGCAGGCGATTGTTTGGCATGATGAAATTCAAAAAGAAGAAATTATGACCAAGCTCAAAAAAGACTGCTTAAAAGCATCATGGAGTGCGTGGAGTCATTCGCCGCAAATACAGTTTGAACAATGGTTGATTGAAGAGTTGACATCTATAGACCGCATTATTCAAGAGTCTAAAGTATTTCGGCATTGTTTGGCCGCCAGTTATGCACATCGGATTATAGAAGGTGAATATGTGGCTTTTCATGTGATGCCACTCGATTCAACGCTCGCACCGATGACTTTAGGTTGCGTATTACAAAATGAAGTCTTGATTTTTGATCAGTTGGAACATGCTCATAATAAAAAAGCTCAAGTAACAGCAACAATGATTGCCTGTCGTTTTATTGAGTTTCTGAATCTACGAAATCAACAATCCATTTGATTCAAGCAAAGTACGATTCAATACGCGACAGACTCTGGCGGATGAAGCTTAACTTTTGAGGTAAAAGTCGGTAGGCTATAGCGGTTCTTTAATGGTATAGGTCTTATGAATCAGGAAACCGCACTCAAGTTATTAAAAGCTGGTGAAAACGTATTTTTAACAGGCTCGGCAGGTGCGGGTAAAACATATACCTTAAATCAATATATTAATTATCTAAAAGCGCGCAAGGTGACGGTTGCGATTACAGCATCTACAGGTATTGCAGCCACACACATGAATGGCATGACGATTCATACTTGGGCGGGCATAGGCATTAAAGATGCGATTTCTGAAGATGAACTCAAACGCTTAAAAGAACGTAAATATTTAAAAGAGCATTTAGAAAATGCCCAAGTATTGATTATTGATGAAATCTCGATGCTACATGCCAAGCAACTCAACTTGGTGAATAAAGTCCTGAAGTTTTTTAAAGAAAGTGATGAAGCCTTTGGTGGGATTCAAGTCATTGCGGCTGGTGACTTTTTCCAGTTGCCACCTGTAGGCCGTAATGAAGAACGCAATCGCGATAAGTTTTGCTTTATGTCTGAGGCTTGGGTCGAAGCCAAATTTCGCGTGTGTTATTTGACTGAGCAACACCGTCAAGGCAATGACTATTTAAATGATATTTTAAATGCAATTCGTGCGCAAACGATTGGTCCTGCACACTTAGAAGCATTAAAACAAACACGCACACAAGATATTGGCGATACCTTTACACGTTTATATACCCACAATATGGATGTGGACAGTATTAACTTCAAACATTTAAATGAAATTGAGCAGGAAGCAAAGCAGTTTGATGCGCAGTGTGATGGCAATGAAAAGCTCATCGAAACGCTAAAATCATCTGTACGTGCGCCAGAAACACTCAATTTAAAGAAAAATGCCAAAGTCATGTTTGTAAAAAACAATTTTGATGTGGGCTATATCAATGGCAGTTTGGGTGAAGTAATTGGCTTTGAAGAAGACGATGAATACGGTGTATTGCCTAAAGTTAAACTTACAGATGGTACGACTTTAATTGTGGAGCCTGAAACATGGTCAGTTGACAATGACGAAGGCAAAACCATTGCCAGTTTTCAGCAAATTCCGCTGCGTTTGGCATGGGCAATTACCATTCATAAATCACAAGGTATGACTTTAGAAGCTGCTGAGATTAATCTCAGTCATACTTTTGAAAAAGGCCAAGGCTATGTTGCCTTGTCGCGTTTAAAAACCTTACAAGGCTTAAGATTATTAGGTTTTAATGAGCAAGCACTTGAGTTAGATAGTTTGGCTATTAAAGCAGATCGACGTTTTCAAGAGCTTTCTGCAGAAGCAGAAAATCAATTTGCTGATATTGATTTAACCCCGCAACATAAAGCATTTATTCGTCACTGTGGTGGCACATTAAATGAATATGAAATTGAGCGTAATGAAAAGAAAATCGCCAAAAATGGTGCGAAACAAAGTTATGGTTCAGCTACTTTGGATGAAACACGAGCATTGTTTGAAGATGGCTATGACATAGCAGATATTGCACAAGAGCGTGGTTTAACTCCAGCGACAATTATTAATCACTTGGCTCGCTTGCAAAAAGAACAGGCGCTCGATATTTCTGTTGCTCATCCGGGTGAAGAAGCAGTGGAACAAGTCCGTAAAATTTATAAACGCTTAATGAAGCGTAAAGATGCCGAACATTTTAATGATGACGGTAGCATTAAATTACGTCCGATTGTGGAACAGACCAGCCCGCGTATGGGTTATGACCAAGTGCGTTTGGCCTTGTTATTTGTTGAATAGTTAATCTAAATATAGATTGAATTAATATTTTGATTCATAAATAAAGCCATTTATTTCCTCCGCTTTGGGTTGAAATAAGTGGCTTTTAAATTTGAACGTTAAAGTACAGAGACAATGAAATTGGAAATACACAATATGCAAAGTTTATTTGTATACGGCACTTTACGCCTCGGTGAGCCGAATGCACATGTGATGGAGCGAATTGGTGGCACATGGTTTAAAGGCTATATATTGGGGAACTTAGAAAATAGCGGTTGGGGTGCGGCTTTAGGTAGTCCTGGAATTCGTTTGAAAGATGATGGAAATCCTGTTCAGGGCTATGTATTTATATCTGAGCATTTAGAGGATCACTGGGAATATTTGGATGAGTTTGAAGGCGTGGAATATCATCGCCAAGCTGTGACCGTATATTTGGAAGATGGAAAAGTGATGCAAAGTCAGGTGTATGCTTTGATCTAATTGAATAAGTTTGAATGATACAAAATGAGAGTAATTAATAAATTATTTACTAAAATCTAATTTTTTTGGCTTAAATTATCGTAAATAGATATTAATTTATATTTTTCGACGATATTAATTAAATCTTATATTTGTTATGTTACTGCCTTATTCAAGTAAAAGATTTTATTAAATGTCAGCAAAAGTACAATGGTTTGCAAAGGATTTACTCATCATTGGTGCTGGTTTTGCCGCTGCGATGCATATTGGTAAATTACCCGCTGCTATCCCTATTTTACAGGCTGAGCTAGGCTTAAGTTTGGTGCAGTCGGGTTTACTATTGTCCTGTATACAATGTGCAGGGATGTGCTTTGCGCTGCTGATTGGTAGTTATGTATCAAAGTTAGGTTTAAAGCGTTGTGTGTTGTTGGGGCTCAGTTTACTCACTTTAGCCAGTATCTGTGCCGGACTCACGCAGTCGGTACTGTCTTTATTTAGCATGCGAATTATAGAAGGTTTTGGCTTTTTACTGGTTACCTTGAGTGGGCCAGCGCTTATTCGCGAGTTGGCACCTATACAGAGTTTACCGGCCAAAATGGGCTTATGGGCGGCTTATATGGGCGGAGGAGTAGGCATTGCTTTAATTACTGCACCTATGTTGATTCAAAGTTGGTCATGGTCTGTGGTTTGGTTTAGTTATGCATTCATTACATTGAGCTTTTTAATTGGTATTGCATGGTTTATTCCAAATACAACGCCTTCTTCACAAGCTGTACCGCTAAAATCTTTAATTAAACTTACATTGCAGCATCAGCCAGCATGGTTACTCGCGTTGATATTTGGAACTTATGCAGGGCAATGGTTTGCTTTGGTGGGCTTTTTACCGACGATTTATGAGCAAAATCATATTGCACCTACTTTGGCTGGATTGCTTACGGCAAGTGTATCTATCGCAAATGCCGTAGGTACTTTTATCTGTGGGTTACTGTTACAACGAGGCTTGCAGGCGAAGCTGCTGGTCATTTTGGGATTTGTTGTATTAATTGCTTGTGCACTACTTTTTTATACAGCAAAAGACAGTTTGCCTTTTATGCTGCAATACGTACTGGTTTTTGGCTTTTCATTATTTGGTGGCTTGGTAGCGGGAAGTATCTTTGCACAAGCCCTACATTTTTCCCCAAGTCCTATGGCTATTAGCACTACTGTGGGGATGATTTTACAATGTTCTGCACTGTCTCAATTTTTATTACCGCCAAGTATCGCATTATTGGTGTCTAGCACTGGAACTTGGTTGTGGGTCGGTGTGCTCATGAGTGTTCTGTCTATTCTGGGTATTGTGCTTACACAGCGCTTATTTGCAATTCAGCCCAAAACTTCTGCTTAAGTTTTTGGGGGGAGCTTTGGTTGGGAGGCATTCAAAGCCAACACATTAACTCTGTTGGCTTTTGCTATAACTAAGATGTGTGAAAGTACATACAACTTTTAATTATAGAAGAATAACTTTTTTGCCATTTGATCTTTTTAGGGCGAAGCTGATCAAGCTGTGTTATTGGCCAAGCCCAATAATGAGTGACAAAATACCTGCAGCAATTAATGGTCCTACAGGTACACCTCTTAATAAAGCAACCCCAGCAACTGTACCAATCAGTAATCCAGCAACAATATTAGGTTGATTACTCATCAGTTGTACACCACGACCACCTAACCAAGCCACAAATACACCAATAGCGATGGCAAATAAGGATTTCCAATTGAAAAAGGATTTCAAAATTTCATCGCCAGGTATTTTGCCACTGGCGATTGGTGTGAGTACACCAATGGTCAGGATGATGATGCCAATATTTAAACCATGCTGTTGCAGCAAAGGAAAGTATTCACTTAAAGGCGTAATACGAAACACAATGAGCACAGCTGCTGCAATGGTTACAGCAGTGTTATGACTAAAGACACCACACGCCAATAAAACAATTAGGACAATAAGGTTTAAATCAAGGTTGGAAAGGGTCATCACGGGAGATATAAGATTTGCATTGACAAGTAGAGTATAAAGCATATTTATACTGATCGTGGCTCAGGTCGATTTTCCGCTGCATTGTTTTGAGTTGGGTTTCAGATCATGATCCTTTAGAATATCAGGCGATTTATTTGAGATGTGCTTTTATGTTGTTGGAAAAAATGTTGCAGTCACAGGGCTTTGGTTCACGTAAATATTGCCAACAGTTAATTAAAAGCGGTGCTGTTCAAATTCATGGTGAGTTGATTGATAATCTCAAATATAAAGTAAATTTGGATCAGTTAGCGTTTCAAGTTTATGGTCAAAACTATGTTTATCGAGAAAAAGTTTATATCGCCCTACATAAGCCTAAAGGCTATGAATGTTCACATCAGGCGACCCATCATTTTAGTGTGTTTGAGTTTTTTGATGATGCGCTAATGAATCGAGGTTTACAGTGTGTGGGTCGTTTAGATCAAGACACAACAGGCTTGTTATTGTTAACGGACGACGGTCAGTTTTTGCAGGCTTTAACGCATCCTAAAAAGCATGTGCCAAAAGTTTATGAAATGTATACGGCCGATGATGTAACAGACGCGCAGCTACAACAGCTTGAGCTGGGTGTAGAGCTACGCAATGAAAGCGGTATATTTGCTGCTACAGAAGCTATACGCTTAGCAGAGAAGCAACTACGTTTTACTGTGCATCAAGGTGTGTATCATCAAGTGAAACGCATGGTTGCGGCTGTAGGGAATAAGGTAGAGCAATTACATCGGGCGCAGATTGGACAATTGGGCTTGGAACAGTTAAATCACTTAGCAGAAGGTGAGTGGGTTTATTTAACTGAGGCGCAAATTGAATTAGCAAAGCAACGCGCTGAATAGCTTTTTAAAGTTAAATTGACTGATATGTTGTGCATGCGTGGATTGGAACTACGCATGCGATTGATAGATGCTGTTGTTGCATGATTTTGTTTAAATACAAAGATCGCTGAATTTACAAAGATAACTATTTGGGGCTTATTTTAAAAAACAATGGTAGGTTTGAAATTCTTCATCTTTTACAAAACCCATAGACTCATATAATGCATGCGATTGAAAATTATTCTTTTGTGTTTCTAAGCTAATACGCTGCGCATTTTCATGGCGTGCAAATAAGATTGCAGTATCAATCAGTTGTTTGGCAGAGCCTTGACGCCTAAAGGCAGGTCGGACATAAACATCATCTAAGAGATAATAACGAGAACAAGCAACAGAAGAAAAACCTAAATACAGTAAGACAAAGCCCGTAAATAGATCATCTTTAATATGAATGAAGATCACACTTTCTTGATTAGCAAAGCGTTGTTTTAAAAACTGAAAAGAAAGGTCTAAATTGGAAGAAGCACCATAAAACTGGCGATATTCATCAAATAATATTGCAAGTTGCTTTAAATCTGATTCTACAGCGCGTCTTACAATCATGCTTTACTCCATGCTTAAAATTAGAGGGTTGCATGAAGCATAACGAATAATTAAAAAACTGTGATTTTTAAATTGTTTAAAAATACGACAGTGTTAAGTTTTGTCACCTTCGCCCAAAATGGCATTGAGTTCCTCAAAGATATCTAAATGCTCATCATCTAAATCTATATCGCTTGAAGTCATCATATTGTCTGCATCTGTTGCTGCCACAGATGATTTCACATCTTGTTGCTTCAGTTTGCGTAAACGAATTAATTGTTCAAGATTGATGTTTTGATTTTCAATCGAAAAGGGGATAGATTTTGTAAGTACAACTTGCTTGAAAAACAGACGCACAGCTTGAGCTGGTGTAATCCCCAGTTGTTTAAATACCGCAAATGCTTGCTTCTTTTCTTGGGAATCCAAGCGGATTTGGTAGACTTCAGTTTTTCTCATAATTTTAGAAAGCTTTTAAATACTTAACTTTTCGCATTTATTTTAATCTATTACACGCCAAATTCAATCCTTCAACTCATAAAAATATGAATTATTTGTAATGACATTAAGATGACAGTGTGAGGTCAAATGTGGAGCTTAAAGAGATCTGCTGTTTAGATAAAGGGTCGATAAACTTAATATGCTTGGCAAGTAATTGTAGTGGTGCGCTAAAGTCATGATCAGCTTTGTGCTTGACTTGCGGATAAAATGGGTCATTTTGAATCGGAATACCCAAGTGGCTAAGGTGTAAACGGAGTTGATGTTGTTTACCAGTATGCGGTTTGAGTAGGTATTTTGCCCACTGCTGATTATGCTCTAAGAGTTGAATTTCTGTTTCACTATTGGCTACGCCTTCTATTTGACGCATGGTATAAAATGGCTCACCTTTTTCCATTCTTAAACGAAGCGTAAGTGGCAGTTTTAAAGTGGGTAGATAGGGTGCAATCGCATGATAGGTTTTTTGCACTTTACGATCGGCAAATAACTGCTGATAGATACCGCGACTTTCAATGCACTTTGAAAATAAAACAATCCCTGCAGTTTCACGGTCAAGACGATGAATTGGCGTGAGATGCTCAATGCTAGTTTGTTTCTTTAAGCGAACCAAAAGCGTTTCTTGTACATATTGTCCTGTGGGACTAATAGTGAGAAAGTGGGGTTTGTCTACGGCAATAAAGTGTTCATTTTCAAAAATAATATGGTGTTTAAAAGGCACATGAATTTCATGTGTTAAAAACCGATAGTAAAACACGTGGCTATTTGGCTGAAAGGGACTATTTGCATTGAGTTTTTGCCCTTGCGCATCAAAGATCAGCCCATCTTGAAAACGTTGTAACCATTCTTGCGCCTCAATATGTGGAAATTCAAGGCACAAGTATTGGTAAATGCTCTGTGGTTGTGGCTGTAAAGCTTTTAAAAACACTTTACTGGCACTTACGCCATTAATCATAGGTGGTATGAAATTAGAAAGAAGCATGGGCATATTCAATAGGAGATGATGAGAGCGTTAAGCCGTGAAAAAATACACAAACTGATAGGCGAAAATAGGCTTTTAAAGCCATGCAATGCTATCATAATCAATCTTTATATTGGTGTCGTGAGTATTATGCAGTATTCATTTAATTTGGTTTTAAACAATGAAGAAGATACACAGAACTTAGCACAAGTTTTGGCACAGCATTTTAACTCAGGTGTTATACATTTAATTGGTGACCTCGGTGCAGGAAAAACAACCTTAACACGTTATTTTATGCAAGCTTTGGGACATCAAGGTGCGGTAAAAAGCCCAACTTATACCTTGGTTGAACCCTATAATATCCAAGGGCAAGATATTTTTCATTTTGACTTGTATCGTTTAAATGATCCTTATGAATTAGAACTGATGGGTATTCGCGATTATCTCGAAACCCCAAATGCGTTATTTTTGTTTGAATGGCCATCGAAAGGTGGTGATGAAATTCCTGCGCCAGAATTGTTGATTAATATTGAAAAGTCTGAAGATGAGCTAACGCGCTATGCGACTTTAAGCTTTGCTTCAGACAGTTTAAAAACAGCTTTAGAGAACCGTTTTTCATGAGTGAATTGAGTGTACGCCGTATTCGCACACTTGAGCCTGCATTAGCTAACCAAATTGCAGCAGGTGAAGTGATTGAACGCCCTTCATCTGTGGTCAAAGAATTACTGGAAAATGCCATTGATGCAGGAACCACAGAACTGATTGTTCGGGTTGAGCAGGGTGGCAGTACACTCATTGAAATTATAGACAACGGCCGTGGCATTCACCCTGAAGATTTACCTTTAGCTGTGATGCGTCATGCAACCAGTAAAATTCAGTCAGCTGAAGATTTGCAGGCAATTGTCAGTCTTGGCTTTCGTGGAGAAGCCTTAGCTTCGATTGCAGCTGTATCTCGCTTAACCTTAACCAGTAGTCAGACGGATGAAGGGGTCGGTTATCAGGTAGAGGTAAATGGTACGGCATTTGATCACCAACAAATTCAAGCAGTAGCAGCGCCACGGGGCACACACATTCGGGTACAAGATTTATTTTTTAATGTTCCTGCACGACGTAAATTTTTAAAGAAACCCGGTACTGAATTTGGTCATATTGAAGAAATCGTGCGTCGTCTAGCACTGACCCATTTTGATATTCGTTTTGTACTTGAACATAACAACAGCATTAAGCTGAATTTACCGATAGCTGATAGTGGTGAACTACGGTTTCAGCGAGTTCAACAGCTCTTAGGGCGTCAGTTTACTGAAAATGCATATTGGATGGATGCGGACAGCATCAGTATGCGTTTGAGTGGTTGGTTAGGCCATCCATCTGATGCGCGAGCGCAGGCAGATTTACAATATGTCTATGTGAATGGCCGTATTGTGAAAGATAAGACAATTTCTCATGCTTTGCGTATGGCTTATGAGGGAATTTTGCATGGGCATCAACATGCGGCCTATTTGCTCTTTTTAGAAGTTGACCCTGAAAATATTGATGTCAATGTTCATCCAACCAAACATGAAATTCGTTTTTTAAACCAACGCGAAGTGCATGAGTTTGTGCGACATTCTGCAAAAAAAACCTTGGCTCAATTTCAAACGGCTTCAGCAGAATTATCCTCTGCAATGAAGCAAGATATTGAACAGTCAATTGTACAGCATGCGCCTCAACCACGTTATCAAGAGCAGTTTGACTTGCATAAGCAGGCCACTACGCAAGCTCAGACTTTGACGCCGACAATGCCGCAACATGATGGAAACTTTCAGTTTGATCGGACTGTACCAGAAATGCGCCGTGATGGTACACAAGCGACAGCGACTGCTTATCAGTACAATGCACAATTAGGTGGCTCTGTACGGCTAAATAACGCTTTGCAAAGTTATTTGGCACCACTTCGAGCAACTGAAGATACATCAAGTGCTACAGCGCAAGAGATGAGTTTAGAGGCACATATTGCGTCTAAAGTAGATGAGCATCCATTGGGTATTGCGATTGCACAGCTACATGGTATTTATATTTTGGCGCAAAATACTGAAGGTTTGATTATTGTTGATATGCATGCTGCGCATGAGCGTATTGTGTTGCAACAAATGAAAGCTGCTTGGGATAAGCCTGAATTTTGGATGTCACAGCAGCTATTAATTCCTAAAGTTGTTCATATTAGTCGCATGCAAGCGATGCGAGTTGATGATCTAAGAGATCAATTGGCTCGTTTTGGCTTGGAAATCGACCAATATGGTGATGAGCAAGTGATTGTACGTGGTGTGCCTGCGATTTTACATAAAGCAAATCTGGAAGCCTTAGTACCTGAATTGCTAAATGATTTAGATCCGACTGATCAAGCGCAAGGTTTATTGCAACGTCGCGATGAAATTTTAGCGGGTATGGCTTGTCATGGGGCAGTACGCGCACATCGAATACTCAGCCTTTCTGAAATGAATGCTTTGCTTCGCCAAATGGAGCAAACCGAATTTGCCAGCCAATGTAATCATGGCCGTCCTACATGGCGTGCCTTTCCATTGGCTCAACTTGATAAACTTTTTGCTCGAGGAGAGTAGTTTTACATGTCAAATCAATTGCCGGTCATCAATTTAATGGGACCAACTGCAAGCGGGAAAACTGCTTTGGCATGCGAATTATACGAGCAAGGTGATTTTGAGTTGATTTCCGTCGATTCTGCGCTGGTTTACCAAGATATGGATATTGGTACGGCAAAGCCGACAAAAGATGAATTGGCTCAATTCCCGCATCATTTGATTGATATTATTTCACCACTTGAAGTGTATTCAGCGGCAAGCTTTGTTGAAGATGCATCTGCACTGATTGATGATATGCACACACGTGGAAAAACCCCAATATTAGTGGGTGGAACCATGTTGTATTTCAAAGCATTGCTTGAAGGCTTATCGAGTAATTTACCAAGTGCAGATTATGCAGTTCGTGCAGAAATTGAAGCGATGGGTGAGCGAGATGGCTGGGATGCTGTATATGCGCATTTGTGTCAGGTTGACCCATTGGCAGGTCAGAGATTTAAGGTGAGTGATAAGCAACGCATTATTCGCGCACTCGAAGTATTTAAGCTGACAGGTAAACCAATTACACAGCTTCAAGCTGAACAACCGAAGAACTTACCATATCGATACACTTTTCATAATTACGCTTTGCTACCTGATCGTATAGAGTTGCATAAAAGAATAGAAAAACGTCTCGAGATTATGTGGGATATCGGATTTTTAAATGAGGTTGAAGAACTCATGAAAAAATACGATTTAAACGAGGATTTACCTTCGATGCGCTCAGTCGGGTATCGACAAGCCATGGAATTTTTAAAAAATAGTGATAAAAGTATCGTAAATCGTAAAGAAATGGAGGATAGAGCTCTATTTGCAACACGACAACTTGCAAAACGTCAATACACATGGTTAAGATCTTTGCAAGAAACGCATAAATTTACAACATATTTAACGATTAAGCAGGCTCAAGAAGACTTGCGAAACTGTTACGGATAAAGCAAAATTTGGGTACTACCTTTTTTATAATTTTTAATTGAAAAATCAAAGGTAGTTTTTGCGCTGATTTTTAAATTTTTTGGAGTTATAACATGTCTAAAGGTCAAACTTTACAAGATCCGTTCTTGAATTCTCTCCGTAAGGAACGTATTCCTGTTTCTATTTTCCTTGTGAACGGTATTAAGTTACAAGGTCATATTGAATCTTTTGACCAATATGTAGTTTTATTAAAAAATACTGTAAGCCAAATGGTTTACAAACATGCGATTTCTACAGTAGTTCCTGCACGTAATCCACGTCCTGCTGGTGCTCCTGCTGGTGCTCAAGGCGCGGCTGGCTTTGGCGGTCAACAAGGTGGCTTCGGTGGCGGTCAACAAGGCGGCTTCGGTGGCGGTCAACAAGGTGGCTTCGGTGGTCAAGGTAGCTTCGGTGGTCAAGGTGGCTTCGGTGGTCAAGGTGGCTTCGGCGGTCAAGGTGGCTTCGGCGGTCAAGGTGGCTTCGGTGGTCAAGGTGGCTTCGGTGGTCAAGGTGGCTTCGGTGGTCAATCTGCTGGCTTTGATGGCGAATCAAAATTTGAAGATTCTCAAGAAGACGAAAATAATCGTTAATTGATACTTCATAAAAAAGCCTCTCAATTGAGAGGCTTTTTTATGACTTAATTTTAAAAATTAAGAAAAAAACCAGCATCGAGTGCTGGTTTTTTTTGCTCTAATATTAAGAGCGATTATTTTTACGATCTAAAGAAGGATCTTTGATGTCTACAAAAGCATTGTTACGCGTTTCACGTAACCAGCTGTCTAATTCAGCATCAAATTGACGTTCTCCAAGAATCTGGCGGGCCATGCGTTCTTGGTATTCTTTCGTCATGTCTTGTTGGCGAGTGTCTGTCACTTGCAGAATATGCCAACCAAATTGAGTTTGGAAAGGTTCAGTAATTTGGCCTTTTGGCGTAGATTGCATTTTTGCATCAAATTCTGGAACCATCATACCAGGCGTTACCCAGCCCAAGCTACCGCCATCACGTGCAGAACCAGGGTCATTGGAGAAAGTTCCTGCCAAAACTGCAAAGTCTTCCCCATTTTTTAAACGTGTATAAATACTATCAATTTGCTGTTTAGCATCTTCAGGGCTAACCACTTCAGAAGGTTGGATCAGAATGTGGCGAGTTTGAAATTGTGAAACAATCGCTTTTTGGTCTGCGCCTTTGCGTTCAATAAGCTTTAAGACATGAGTACCATCACGTACAGGAATCAGTTCTGTGGTTTGGCCTTCTTGGAGTGTACTCACACGTGCAGCTAATTCAGCAGGGATGTCTGATAAGCTACGGAAACCCATATCTGCGCCTTCAACTTTAACACCATTGGTACTAAATTTTTGATTAATGGCTTTAACATCATTGGAGTTATTGAGTTCGGCTTTCACTAGATTTGCTGTTTTTTCTACAGCGGCTTGGTCTGTTCCAGAAATACGAACATGTAACACATGCGCTTGACTGCCAATGGCAGCTTGGCCTTGCGGTGAGTTTAAGAAGTTTTTTACGTCCGAATCAGAAATGTGAATACGTGAAGTCACAATTTGTTGGCGTAAGCGATTAATCGCTAAATCTTCTGCAATACGATTGCGTAGACCTGCATAAGTATTCGGTGATAGGGCATCTAATTTTTGTTGGAAAGCTTCAAGACTAGTAGAACCTGAATCTTTAGCAACCTTTAATACAGCTTCATTAAGGCTTTTTTCATCTGGTTTAATGTTATAGCGCTTTACCTGTTCTAATTGTGCTTGGCGCGCAATCAGCTGTTCAAGTGCTTGTTGTTGTAAATATTGTTCTGGTGGAACAGTTTTTTTCTGTGCCTGTAATTGGTGTGTGAGTTCTGAAATGCTTTGCTCTAAGTCACTGCGTAAAATCACACCATTATCGACAACAGCAACAACTTCATCTTTAGGTTGGCCAGCAGCAAAAACAGGTACTGCAGCACTCAAACAAAGTGCGAGCGTTGTTGCTTTAAAAATGCGTTTTAATTGTGTTGTCTTCATTAACGTTCAGTCCAATTTTGATTGATATTGTTAAAACCTAAAATACGGTTTTCAAGCAATGATGAAAGTTTGTTATTAAAGCCACCTAAGCCTTTTAAGGTGAACTCAGCCATAATGGCACGTTTTGGGTTAACACCGTCATCTTTCACGTTATCTAAGTCGTTGTAGTATGAACGACCATAGACAGAAACACCCCAACAGCATGATTCATAGTTCACGCCAAGCAGATATTCACGGGCAACACTGTTGTCTAAGTCATATTGTGCATGACCAATAATACGCCAGTTATTGTGTACAGGTTGAATAAATGACGCTACTACTTGATCGTAGTGATCTTGGCGGTTTGGAATAGCACGACGGTTAAAATAGCCTAGGTTGTATAGGCTACCCTTATCACTTGTGTAATAGGCTTGAATATCACGTTCGGCATTATCACCGTTTGCCATCCATGCACTATTGGCATTGATGGTAAAGCGCTCTGATAATTGGCTAGTTAAGCTAACAACAGGGCCAGTGTGTCGTTCACGATCAAAATCATCGCTGGTGTTGTTGAGTGTGACACGACGATCTTCAAAGTAGAAGCTTTGACCAACACTTGCTTTTAAGCGTTCTAAGCCAACATCATCAAACAAGCTATAACTTAAGCCTAATGATGTGAAGTTGTTGTCTTCTAAGCGGTCATGACCATAGAAGCGGTATGGGCTAAATAATTGGTCATAGCTTACAGAGGCTGTAGCAGAGTCAAAGTTTGGGTGTGAGTCCTGATTGCGATATGGTGAATATGCGTAGAACACACGCGGTGTCAAAGTCTGTAAGAACTTACCTTGCTTTTCAAAGATTAAGCCAGCATCTAAAGTAAATTGTGGTACGGTAATAGATTTGGTTTCATTTGAAGAGTTGGTTTGTACAGCGTTGTTACCATTGCTTTGTAAGTAGTCAATCGTGTTCTTATCAAAGAAGGTGTTGACGTTACGTACAGTTGCTTCAGGAATCACAAATGCAAAAGGGGTGCGATAGTTGTAACGAACAGAGAAGTCGTTATAAATACGCGTACCGCTTGGCTCAAACGAATTTAAATTATTGTTATAAATGCTGTAGTCATTAATGTCTTTTTTGAAGTAAGCCGTGTCGTGGTTAAACTCATATTGTAAACCGAGTGGATTACCCGTTTTATAGTTAACCAAGAATTGCGGTAAACGCGCGTAAGGGCGATCTTCGTCTTTTACGGTTTTATCTAATGTTTGGAAGTCTTCGACTTTAAGCTGAGCCTTTAAACCAGGAATACCGTGTTTGTAGTTCAGTTCCCAAGCACGACGTAAGTTTAGGTCGGTTCTAGAGTTTGGGTTGTTATTTAAATCTGCAAAATAGTCTTTATCAGAGGCGTAGTTATAATCGAGGTTCGTACTAAATTGGTCGTTAATTTGCCAATTGTGTTCAGCGTGTAAGAATTTTCGATCTTTATCGTTGTAGCCACTATCTGATGGTAATGCACCCCCAGAAATTAAGCCTTGTCCAAAGTTTTGGGTAAGGTAACGGAATTCAGCTTCAAGCATTGCACCGCGGTCTGCCAAGAAACGAGGTGTAATAGTGGCATCGTAATTGGGTGCTAAATTTAAATAAACAGGTACACCAAGCTCTAAACCACCATCATTGGTAAAACCAAAGCTTGGAGTCAAAATACCCGTGGTACGACGCTCATCAATTGGGAAGTTGAAATATGGAACGGCCATCACTGGCACGTCTTTTACATAAAGTTTAGTGCCTTTGGTTTCACCACGACCCGTTTCTTGATTCAGCTTAATATGGTCTGCTTGAATTTTCCAAGTGGGCTTTTCATCTGGTGGACATGTGGTGTAGGTTGCGTTATCCAATTCCAGTGTAGATGTTGATGTACGTGAAATTTTATCTGCACGACCGTGAGCATGTTGCTGCTCAGCAATATAAAGGCTGTTATTTAAATCGCCTTGTTGGGTTTTGAGGTTGTAATCGACATTGTCACTTTGTGACAGTAGCCCAGATTGGGCCATTTGCACATTGCCTGAAGCATTTGCATAGGTTTTAGTTTTATCAATTTTGATTTGATCAGCACGAATTTGACGGCCTTCTTGATCAATAACGACATTGCCTTCAAGAGTTGAGTCGCCGTTTGGATCAAAATGACCATAATCTGCAGTAATTGTAGACGTTGCAGTTTCAGGAGAAGCTGCTTTTGTGTCTGAAGCAATTGGAGTTACCCAAGCACCTTGGCAATAAGCTGAACTCAGTTGATGGCCTTGGCGTTGCTGCGCTTCAGGCGCAGATTTATCTATATAGTATTGTTCAAAAAACTTTTGGCCAGGGTAGGTTTCAGTAATGCTTTTTTTAAGCTCTGCATTAGTGACAGTCGAAGCAGTCTGGTCAGCGGCATAGCCCGTGATGGAACTACCGCAAAGTAGAGTTAAGATCGCAGTCGCTAAAGGATTAAATTTAAACTGATGCTTCATTTGTCTCATTAACCAAGTATGCTTAATTGCAATTAATTATTGTCGCATCATAGAGAAAAAGTTGATAAGTGGCTACACTTAGCACTTTAAAAACTCAGCCTGTTTTAGAAATAATCGCAAATGAATACACAACGTGAACAATTGATACAATCATGGATGACATCTGTACTCGGTTCAGATCAATTTGAAACTCATTTTTTAGCAGGCGATGCTAGCTTTCGTCGTTATGCACGAATCAAATTGAATAATAAAACATTTATGCTCATGGATGCACCTCCAGAAAAAGAAGATTGTGTGCCTTTTGTGACGATTGATGAATTTTTCGATGCACATGGTGTACGTGTACCACATATTGTGGCGAAAGACTTTGATTTAGGTCTTTTATTGTTGGAAGATTTTGGTGATGTATTGCTGTCTACAAAATTAAATGATGAAACAGTAGATGCGCATTATGCACAAAGTTTCAAACAGTTAATTCAATTACAATCGATTGCGGGTCAAGGTCATTTCCCTGAGTATGCTTACGAAAAACTCATTTCAGAAATGGAATTACTTACAGATTGGCTACTTCCTTCACTTAAGATCCAACCAACTGAAGCTGAAAGTGCTTTAATTAAGCGAACTTTTGCTATTTTAGCCAATGCTGCTTTAGCACAGCCTCAAGTTATTGTGCATCGTGATTTTCATAGTCGTAATCTGATGTTATTGGAAGGTGAGTCAGAGCAAGGTGTCATTGATTTTCAAGATGCCGTAATTGGTGCAGATACTTACGATCTGATTTCGATTACACGAGATGCTTATGTGCAATGGAATCCTGAGCGTGTCTATACGTGGTTTAAAGTATTTTATGATCTACTTCCTGTGTCTGCAAAAGAAGGTCGTGACTTTGAGCAATTTAAAAAAGACGCAGATTTAATGGCAATTCAGCGCCATATTAAAATTTTGGGTATTTTTGTTCGCTTGTTTGAGCGTGATGGTAAGTCTGGTTATTTAAAAGATTTACCGCGTGTGATGTGGTATTTGCTCGAAGAAAGTAAGCCGTATGCAGAATTACAACCATTTATGCAGTTTATTCAGGCTAAAGTGTTGCCAAAATTTGAAGAGAAATATGGCAAATACGAGGTTGAAGCATAATGAAAGCCATGATTTTAGCTGCTGGGTTGGGCAACCGCATGCGACCTTTAACGCTATATAAACCGAAACCATTGTTGGAAGTGGGGGGTAAGCCTTTAATTGTTTGGCATATCGAGAAACTTAAATCTATTGGTGTGACTGAAATTGTAATTAACTCGGCATGGTTGGCGGATGTATTGATAGGCGCTCTCGGCGATGGTTCACAATTTGGTGTCGATATACGTTGGACACGTGAATTGGAAGGTTTAGAAACAGCGGGCGGTATTATTAATGCCTTAGCACTTCTAGGGACAGAGCCATTTATTTTGGTCAATGGCGATGTGTGGACGACATTTGATTTTGCATCACTCTTAGATGTGCAACTAAATGATGATTTAGCACATTTAGTGTTTGTAGAAAATCCTGAGCAACATCCAAAGGGTGATTTTACATTGGATGCTGGCCGTGCTTACACCTTTGAGCAGGCACATGCGGGAGAGGCACTCACTTATAGTGGAGTTGCTGTGATTGATCCTAAGATGTTCGATGGCCTAGAGGCGGGTAAACGTCCATTGGCGCCACTCTTAAAACAGGCCATGCACGACGGAAAAATTGCTGCAGAAAAAATGCAGGCGGTTTGGGTAGATGTAGGCACTCCTGAGCGTTTAAGTGCACTAAATCTCCAGATTCGTGAAGGGATGTACGTTTAAGTGCATATTCGCTAGACACATCCTGCTGTGACAGGCAGGATAAATCGTTATACTTCCATCTAAATTTTCGAGACGTAAATTGGTTATGCATACTTTTTTTCAAGAACTCAAGCAAGGTAGTCAGGCTTTAGGTTTAAGCTTAAGCGATGAAGCTTTAAATTTATTACTCAAATACCAAGATGCTTTGGTGTTATGGAATAAAGCATATAACTTGACTGCGATTCGTGATCCAAAAGAAATGTTGGTTAAGCATTTACTAGATAGCCTTAGTATTTTAAAAGATTTACCTGCAGGTCGTCTTTTAGATATTGGTACAGGTGGGGGTATGCCGGGTATGATTATTGCCTTGTGTCAGCCTGAACGCCAATGTGTATTACTTGACTCAAATGGCAAGAAAATTCGCTTCTTAAAGCAATTTATTGCAGATTTAAAATTGAGTAATGTAGTCGCAGTACAAACACGTGTCGAAAATGAAGACAGCATTCAAGAGCTTGGTAAATTTGATGTCATTACCAGCCGTGCTTTTGCCTCATTAACAGATTTTATTCATGCGTCACTTCCATTTATGCATGACAACAGCATTATTGCTTCTATGAAAGGGCTGATTCCAAGCGAAGAAGTCGAAGCTTTTAAAGATCAATTTAGCTGTAAAATTATTGAGTTAAAAGTTCCACGTTTGGATGAACAGCGTCACTTGTTGCTGTTAAAACGTATTTAATTTTTTCAAAGGATTTGGGGTTACCATGGCACAGATTATTGCGATTGCGAACCAGAAAGGTGGTGTCGGTAAAACTACAACCGCAGTAAATTTGGCTGCATCATTGGCCGTACTTAAAAAACGCGTATTACTTGTGGATATGGATTCACAAGGCAATGCGACGATGGGTTCTGGCATTCAAAAAAATGATCTGCTGTATTCGGTAACTGATGTATTGCTGGG
Organism: Acinetobacter cumulans; assembly: GCF_003024525.3. Taxonomy (GTDB): domain Bacteria; phylum Pseudomonadota; class Gammaproteobacteria; order Pseudomonadales; family Moraxellaceae; genus Acinetobacter; species Acinetobacter cumulans. The sequence goes on from NZ_CP035934.2 coordinate 1,421,423, forward strand.
CGAAATGCCGATTGAAACAGCAATTAGTAAAGCTGAAGTTGGTTATAAGGTATTGGGTGCAAACCGTGATTTAGCAGGTGTTGAGCTTGCAATTGCGGAGCAGCCTGGCCGTGAATTTATCTTACGTGAAGCCTTAAAAGAGGTTGAAGATAAATTTGATTATATTATTGTCGATTGCGCGCCAAGTTTAAGCTTGATTACGGTGAATGCTTTGGCTGCAGTGGATGGCGTGATTATTCCAATGCAATGTGAATACTACGCTTTGGAAGGTTTGGCTGATTTAACGCAAACGATTGATCGTATTCAGCAAGCATTAAACCCAGACTTACAAATTGTAGGTGTTTTACGCACCATGTATGATGCGCGAAATGCTTTGACACGTGATGTTTCAGCAGAACTAGAACAATATTTTGGCAAGAAGCTATATGAGACGGTTATTCCACGTAATATTCGTTTAGCAGAAGCACCTGCGCATGGTTTGCCAGTCATTTATTTTGAGAAAAGCTCGAAGGGTGCAGTGGCATATTTAAACCTTGCTGCTGAAATGTTAAAGAAAAGCAAAGTAAAAAAAGGAATTAAAGCATGACAGTAAAAAAACGCGGATTAGCGAAAGGTCGTGGTCTAGACGCGTTGCTTGGTTCCATTCAAAAAGAAAAGTTGCAACTCGAAGCACAATCTTTGGACCATGGTCAGCTCAAACAAATTGATGTTCATTTACTCAAACGTGGCGAATATCAGCCACGTCGTTATATTAATGAGCAAGACTTACAAGAATTAGCGGCATCAATCGAAAAACACGGTGTGATGCAGCCAATTGTGATTCGTCCAATTGAAGATGAAAAGTACCTGTATGAAATTATTGCAGGTGAGCGTCGTTGGCGTGCCGCACAGTTGGCCGGTTTAACGGAAGTGCCTGCAATTGTTCGCGATTTAACGGACCAAGTTGCAATTGCTTTGGCTTTAATTGAAAACATTCAACGTCAAGACTTAAATCCAATTGATCAGGCGATGGCATTACAACGATTCCATGATGAGTTTGGTTTAAGCCATCAAGAAATTGCCGATACAGTGGGTAAAGCACGTACGACAGTAAGTAATTTACTACGCTTATTAACTTTAGCTGAGCCTGTAAAAGACTTTATGCAACAAAGCCTTTTAGACATGGGTCATGCACGTGCAATTTTGACGCTAAAAGCCAAAGATCAGCTTAAAGTGGCTGAACATGTGATTGAAAAGAGCTTGTCTGTGCGTCAAACCGAACAATTGGTGCGAGACATGAATGCGCCAAAACAAGTCAAAGAAAAACAAGCAGCATCTTCAGATATTCAGCAATTAACACAACGTTTATCTGATCGTTTTGGTGCCGATGTTAAAATCGACCATAACAAACAAGGCAAAGGCAAGTTGGTGATTAATTATCATTCACTCGAAGAGTTGGATGGTATTTTAAATATTTGCTTCGCAGATTAATTTTGTATTTCGATTTATTGGGGAAAATCAAATGTGGGAATTAGTCAAAGCAGGTGGGTGGCTGATGCTACCCTTGGTACTTTGTTCGATTTTTACCGTAGCTATTACGATTGAGCGATTTATTCGCTTGAAAAAATCGACAGTATTACCCACTGCATTGTTAATGAAAAAAAATCAAAGTGCAGATCAAGTTGTAAAGGTTATGCGCCAAAGCCAAGCGCTACAAGACAGTACGCTTGGCCGTATTTTTTTAGCTGGCTATGAAAGCAAAGACCAAGCACAGCAATATGCCAGTGCTCAAATGGAAGCTGTGGCTTCTCAAGAAATTGGTTTTTTAGAAAAAAATGTAAATTTCTTGGGTACACTAAGTGCAGTAGCGCCATTACTAGGTTTGTTGGGTACAGTGCTGGGTATTATTGAATCATTTTTAATGATTGATGTAGGTACGAATAGTGATCCAGTACTGATGATGCCGGGTATTTCAAAGGCTTTGATTACGACAGCGGCGGGTATGCTAATTGCAATTCCAGCATTATTCGCACATCGTTATTTTCAGCGTTTGGTGCAAGAATTTACAGCCGAACTTGAACAACAATCGACCTTATTTCATGCTGCATTATTTTATAAAGCAACACCTGTAGCTGAACGACAAGATCAAGACATGCCAAAAGCAAGCTGAGGTCTAAAATGAAGTTCAGACGCCGTCAAGTTGAAGATATTCATATCAACCTAACACCAATGATTGACTGTTTATTGTTTATCTTGGTGTTTTTGCTGTTGTCGACGTCATTTAACCAAATGAGTCGAATGAATTTAACCCTGCCAGATGCGCAGGGTGTGCCACCTAAGCACTATGATCAAAAAATTGAAGTGACGGTAGACGCTACTGGACACTATGCTGTGAATGGGCAGTCCTTAGAGGGGAAGGATACTGTAGATTTAAATACGGCAATTAAACAGATTTCTCATGATCGCCGTGATTTAATGTTTATTATTGCTGCGGATGCCAAAGCTGCACACCAAGATGTCATTCGTGTCATGGATGTCGCTGGTCAGTTAGGTTTCGTGAACGTTAATATTAGTACCAAAGTACCAACTCGAGGTTATTAGTGAAGCAAGATGTTAAGGTCTATCTGCGCCTGTTAAGCTATTTAAAGCAATTTTGGGGCGTAGCATTATTGGTTGTACTTGGTTTTGCGATCAATGCTGCAACAGAAGTTTCTGTGGCAAAATTGCTAGAGAAAATCATTAATGCGATTCAGAATAAAGACCAAAGCTTTACAACACTGTTTCCACTGCTAGTTGTGGTGCTGATGTTCTTCCGCGGTTTGGGTTTATTTATGGGTGGGTATTTCACGGCAGTGATTTCCCGTAATTTAATCTTTAATATCCGCCAAGAAGTATTTGCTAAGCTTATGCGATTGCCATCGCAGTATTATTTAGATAATTCGAGTGGCCATATTACTGCCAAAATTATGTATAACGTCGAGCAATTAACCGCTGCATCGACCGAATCATTAAAAACGTTATTACAACAAGGTTTAATTACACTGGCCTTAATGGGCTATTTAATTTATACCAATTGGCGTTTGACCTTAATTATTTTGGTATTTGGCCCTTTGATTGGCTTGTTGATTCGTAAGGCATCGAAACGGATGCGTAAACTATCGAATCAAGTACAAGATACGATGGGTGATGTAAACCATGTGGTGCAAGAAACTGTAAACGGCAATATGGTGGTCAAAGGTTTTGCTGGGCAAAGTTATGAACAACAACGTTTTCATGAAAGCTCAATGGAAAACTTACGCCGTGGCTTGAAAATGGTAGTGGTACAACAGCTGAATAGTCCAGTCGTACAGTTGATCATGTCTATTTCTTTGGCCATTATTATGTTTATTGCCCTAAGACCTGAGATTTTGCGTGAAACGTCTGCGGGTGAGTTTGTTGCCTACATTACTGCAGCGGGTATGTTGGCGAAGCCAATTCGTTCTTTAACGGATATTAACGAAAAAATTCAACGTGGTATGGCTGCTGCATATTCAGTATTTGAATTATTGGATCTACCAGAAGAAGAAAATAAAGGTACATTAACACCAGCCTTAACAGGTGAAATTGAATTTAATAATGTGAACTTGACCTACTCAGATGGTTATCATGCAATTCATGACTTTAACTTAAAAGTGAATGCGGGTGAAACGGTCGCTTTAGTTGGGCGGTCTGGTGCAGGTAAGACCTCATTGGTTAACTTACTTCTGCGATATCAAGAGATTAGTTCGGGTCAGTTAAAGCTCGATCAAATGGATATTCATGATATTGAGCTGAATGCATTGCGGTCACAAATTTCAATGGTGAATCAGCAAGTGGTGCTTTTCAATCGTACGGTACGTGAAAATATTGCTTATGGTCAGTTGGGATTTGCTAGTGATGAGGAAGTGATTGCAGCTGCTAAAGCGGCGTATGCACACGACTTTATCATGAACTTACCACAAGGTTATGATACGCCATTAGGCGCGCAAGGCTTAAACTTGTCTGGTGGTCAGCGTCAACGTATTGCTATTGCTCGTGCAATATTAAAAAATGCGCCAATATTGATTTTGGATGAAGCAACCAGTGCTTTAGATAATGAATCGGAGTACTTTATTCAGCAAGCCTTTGATACTGCAATGAAAGATCGTACTACAATTGTGATTGCTCACCGATTGTCGACGATTGAAAATGCGGATCGTATTGTGGTGATGGATAAAGGCCTGATTGTAGAGCAAGGCACGCATGCAGAGTTGCTTGCAAAACAAGGTGCATATTTCCAATTACATCAGCGTAATTTTGAGGAGCACTAAGCATGTCGGTCGCACAGTTAATACAAGATGCTTGGCATAAACAAGCAAAGTGGCTAATTGTGTTCCGACCGTTGTCGTGGCTTTATCGTGGCGGATTTTTACTGAATAAGAAAATGTATGCCACGGGTCTTAAAAAAAGTTATACCGCGCCAGTGCCTGTTATGGTGATTGGTAATATTACCGTGGGTGGAAGCGGTAAGACGCCATTGCTAATTCACTTGGTTAATTACTTACAAAGCTTAGGCCTAAGTGTAGGTGTCATTAGTCGTGGTTATGGCGGTAAAGGCCCATTTCCAGCCTATGTCGATCTGAATGCAGAAGCCGAGCAAGTGGGTGATGAACCTGCTTTGATTGTTCAGTCTACGGGTGTGCCGATGGCCGTGGGTGCCAATCGTCAAAAAAGCATTGAGCTATTGCTGAGCAAGCATCCTCTAGATTTAATTATTTGCGATGATGGTTTGCAACATTTGGCACTCAATCGACAGTTAGAATGGATTGTGCTGGATAATAACCGTGGTTTGGGAAATGAAAAAATTTTACCTGAAGGCTATTTGCGCGAACCTAAAAGTCGCTTAAATACGGGTACGGTGATTGAGCATGCATCTCATGCCATTAGTCCACTCAATATGCACTTAGAGGCGTCAGAGCCTTATCTGCTTAATAGCACGACTGAGCAAGTGTTTAATCCACATCAAGCATTTTATGCTGTGGTTGGCATTGGTTTTCCACAACGTTTTTATACAACTTTGGAAAATATGGGTATTCACCAGTTCCAATGCCATGAATTTCCAGATCATTATGAATACGAACTTGCAGATTTACAGTTTGAAGATAATTATCCAATTATCACCACTGAAAAAGATGCAGTTAAAATTTTACCCTTACTCAAACAACACCCAAATATACAACGTGAGATTTGGGTTGTTCCTGTAGATGCTGTACTTTCAGCAGATTGCTATCGCACCTTGCATCAGCAATTGAGTCAATTGGGCATTACTCTTCCTGAAGGCAGTATTTTATGAAACATATCGTCATCCCAGCGCGTTTTTCGAGTTCTCGTTTACCAGGTAAGCCGTTGTTGGAAATTCATGGTCGTCCTATGATTTTACGCGTTGTAGATCAGGCTAAAAAAGTAGAAGGCTTTGATGACTTATGTGTAGCAACAGATGATGAGCGTATTGCAGCAGTATGTCGTGCAGAAGGTATTGATGTTGTGTTGACCTCGGCAGATCATCCTTCAGGTACAGATCGTTTGAGCGAAGTTGCGCGTTTAAAAGGTTGGGATGAAAACGATATTATTGTCAATGTGCAAGGCGATGAACCATTGCTTCCAGCGCTATTGGTTAAACAAGTCGCTCAATTATTAGAGCAACAGCCTGCCTGCTCAATGTCTACACTGTGTGAGCCTATTCATCATTTAGATGAATTTAAGCGTGATAGTATTGTGAAGGTGGTTATGTCAAAACATCACCAAGCATTATATTTTAGCCGTGCAACCATTCCTTATGATCGAGATGGTGCGAAGCTTGCAGAGCAAAAATTACATGATCAAGCTTATCGTCATCTAGGACTATATGCATATCGCGTTAAACTTTTACAAGAGTACGTGAGCTGGGATATGGGCGTGTTAGAAAAGCTGGAAAGCTTAGAACAATTACGTGTTCTTGAAAATGGACATCGTATTGCGATAGCTGTAGCAGAAGCGAATTTGCCACCGGGTGTCGATACTCAAGAAGATTTGGATCGCTTAAACCAAATGGATGTAGCACATTTTGAATAAGGATAATTATCCATGCAAAATGATGTAAAAGCACCTGTATACCCTTGGCAGGAAAATGTCTGGCACACCTTAACCAGTCGTTTTCCACAAATTGGGCACGGTTTACTGTTTTATGGCAAAAATGGCTGTGGAAAAGAAACATTTGCACAGTCATTTGTTGCTTGGGTGCTTTGTCAAAATCGTGATAGCCATCGCTATGCATGTGGTGAGTGTGGTAGTTGTCAGTGGCTAAAGTCTGATACACATCCAAATTATGTGCACATTAGTACAGATGAAGACAATAAAAAGCAAAACGCCAAGATTAAAATTGAAAAAATTCGAGATCTTTTACCTTTTGTGCAACAAACGGTGGACGGTTGGCGTGTCATTGTTATTGAACCAGCAGAAGCATTAAATACTGCTTCTTCTAATGCTTTACTCAAGACCTTAGAAGAGCCTGGTGAGCGTATTGTTATTATTCTGTTGGCAGATCATTACTTAAAATTGCCAGCAACGATTCGTAGTCGTTTACAGCACTTTGCGCTTGATCGAATAAGCCCATCGCAGTCGGAGCAGTTTTTACAAGAAAAGATTGCTACGGATAGATTTAGTCATGAATTATTGATGAATTTGTCTGATCAAATGCCATTGCGCGCTGTGAATTTGGCTGAGGCAGAATGGCTAACATTAAGACAAGACTTCGTTGATGATTGGCAAAAACTGATCAAACAGAAAAATATGCCGATGGCAATTGCGACCAAATGGAACAAAGCACTAAGTTTTAGTGATTTTAGTCAAATGTTTGAATACTTGTTGTCCGATATAATTTGTGTCAAGCTAAATCAATCAATTAAAAATATTGATTTGAATTATAGTGATTTACCAGCGCAGTATTCTTTAGAAGCGTTGTTTGGTATTTATGCTGATTTTCAGCAATCTAAGCGGTTTATTGAGCAAAATGTACAAACCAATCTTGTGCTCGATCAGCTGTGCATCAAATTAATGAATATATAAAAAGGGGAAAAGGATGCAGCCACGTATGGGCGGAATTATTCAGGCGAATATCCCAGATGTAGATACACTTTTTGCATGTTATATGCCTTATGTTTCTGGTGGTGGTTTATTTGTGCCGTCAAATCAGCCAGTTAAAATGGGTGAGGAAGTTTTTATTTTGGCGACATTGCCTGAGCAAACACAAAAAGTACCCTTAACAGGTAAGGTGATCTGGATTTCCCATAAACAAAATGGGGTGAAACCTCAAGGTTTTGGGATTCAATTGAGCGGTGAAAAAGGCGTTTACTTCCGTTCTGAAACAGAACGATTACTTACAGGGCTTAAAACTGAAGGGCGTAGAAGTTACACTATGTAGAATTTGAATTTTAGCGAATAGGTTTCATTGTGTTTGTAGATACTCATTGCCATTTGATTATGTTGGATTTAAGCCCTTATGGTGGGGATTTGGATTTGGCATTGGCGCAAGCCCGCGAAGCGGGTGTTTCAAAATTTATGAGTATATCAGTTGATTTGGACGATCACATTGAGCTGGCTAAAATTGCAGCCCGACATGCAGATGTGGGTTATACCGTAGGTGTGCATCCATGCGAAGATGCTCAAACCATGGCGCGTGCGACGACAGAGTATTTAATTGAACTTGCACAACCCGAAAAAGTTTGGGCTTTGGGTGAAACTGGTCTTGACTATTATCACAGTACGGACTTCGTTACAGAGCAAAAAGAATGTTTTGCTCGCCATATTCATGCTTCGCAAGCAGTGAACAAGCCTGTGGTTGTGCATACTCGTGCAGCTAAACACGATACTGTGGATATCATTCGTGCTGAAAAATCGACACATGGTATTTTGCATTGCTTCACAGAAGACTGGGAAACTGCAAAAGCAGTATTGGATTGCGGTTATTATGTATCGTTTTCAGGCATCGTTTCATTTAAAAATGCGCAAGATCTGCGTGATGTCGCTAAGCAAGTTCCACTCAATCGCGTGTTGATTGAAACAGACAGTCCTTATTTGGCGCCTATGCCCTATAGAGGAAAGTCTAATGAACCAAAGTATGTGCCTTATGTAGCCAAAGCATTAAGTGAAGTATATGATAAACCCGTTGAAGAGATTGCGCGTATAACGATGCAAAATTTTGAGAATCTCCTCAAGCAAAAGTAAAAAATTGAATGATATAGCGTATAAGAGAGTTAATAGGGTGAAGATGGATCGTCAAGCTCAATTCAGAGCAAGAGAAGCGTTAATTTTTCAAGTTGCAGAGCAATTGCTGCTTGAAAATGGTGAAGCAGGGATGACGCTAGATGCATTGGCGGCAGAGCTGGATTTAGCAAAAGGCACTCTATATAAACACTTTCAAAGTAAAGATGAATTATATATGTTGCTCATTATTCGTAATGAGCGCATGTTGCTTGAAATGATCAAGGATACAGATAAACAATTCCCTGAGCATTTAGCTTTCTTTATGCTACATCATTTACATCATCCTGAAAGAACTGTGCTGTTTCATCAAATTGAAGAGCGTTTATCTACAACTGGTGTGGGTATCCAGCATTTGTTTAATGAGCTTTATCAAGTTCGTAAGCAACGTCTACGCTTAATTATTCGAATGACAGAAAGCTATTTAGCATTAATTGAAAGTAAAATGGTTGTACGTGATTATTTGGCTTCAATTTGGTCGCTTACGCATGGTGCTGCTGCAATTTTGAACTCAAGTTTCTATCAGCGTTATCTAGGTTCAAGAGATACGTTAAGGGTTGCTTACATTGATCAAGCTTTAGCACTGCCTAAGCTGACGCATGCTGTTCCACAATTTGCGTAAAGGCATGCTATGAACTCACCAAGACGATCATCCATCAAGGGTTTTACTTTAGTTGAGGTGATGGTCGTCATTGTGGTGATGGGTATCTTAGCCTCCATTATTTTAATGAATATTGGTGGTACAGATCAGCGTAAAGCCATGCAAGCCAGAGAAGTCTTTCTCATGGATATGCAGAAGATGTTAAGAGTTGCCAATGATCAATCGCGGATATTGGCTTTAAACCCGCAATCTGCAACAGATGTGGCTAATTTTCAGTATAATGTTGTCGAATATTTACCTACTCAGCAAACGAGTGGGTCTTACAATCAAAATAATCAATGGAAAACCTATTCGGAGTTTGAGCCGCGCATTTTGCCGGATCATGTGTCATTAAGTATTCAAGCTTTAGATCATGCCTATCGTAATGCAAATAATTCTGAATTATTAAAGCATAGCGCACCTAAGTTAATTTGGTTGGGTAATGGCGAGGCTAAACCAGTAAGAGTGCAATTTTATTTAAATGACCAACCGATTGGTTCAGAAATAGAAATAGACCATTTAGGTAAAATAGTTGATGAAAGCTAAAGGGTTTACTTTGTTGGAAGTAATGGTGGCGCTGGCAATATTTTCAGTCGCTGCGATTGCTTTGACTAATGTTGCACGACAATACACGCAAGCCACATCAAATGCTGTTTTAAGAACCAAAGCACAATTCACTGCGCTGAATGAAATTGCCATGATGGAAATCAATCAAGAGTGGATGAGTGGTACATCGTCTAAACAAGTGACGCAGCAGGGTGAAACGTGGCAAATTGATAAAAGCGCTCAATCCACCATTAGCCCAAATGTACAACGTGTTGATGTGCATGTGAGCTTAGTAAATGCAGAAACTGGGCAAGTAGAATCAGGTGTGACCAACTTACTTTTCTTTAATCATCGGATTAAAAGCTCATGAAACTAAAAAAAGCATGGGGTTTTACCTTGGTGGAGTTGTTGGTTGCAATCGCAATTTTTGCGGTATTGTCTGCGCTGGGTTGGAAAGTGTTTGATTATATTGCAAAAGTCAAAACTCAAAATGCAATGCATGAAAGCAAATTGGGACAATTACAAGAAAGTTACAAACAAATATTAAGAGATACAATGCAAGCTGTGCCATTGACTGCAAATATTGCTGGACAGGTGCAGGCAGCGTTAACTTTGCAAAATAACAAATTGGCGTTTAGTAAAACAGGGGTAACCGACCCACTTAATCAAGGTGTGGCTGCGGATGAGCGGGTAGAATATGTTTATCGTCAAGATGAGCAGAAATTATACCGTTTAAAATATCCAAATATTAATCAATCTGGGCGTGATCAGCCAGACAGTAGTGTTTTGCTCAATGGCGTAGAGCAATATCAAATTACAGTATTAAACCCCAATGAGCTCACCACTTGGCCAGATTCAGTGGGCAACTTAAGTAGTGATGCGGAAAAGCAACGCTTACCGCGCGGGCTTAAGTTGAACTTAACAGTAAATGGTGTAAGTTATGAGTGGATTTTTAGTTTACTCAATACGGACTTTTTAGAAGAGAAAAAAACTGTTAGCACGCCAGATGGTAACCAAGGAGTGTCATCTTAATGCACATTAAGGTTGGAACTCAAAAAGGTGTTGCCTTGTTGACCATTTTGGTGATGGTGGCCTTGGCGACAATTTTAGCAGCAGGAATTGCCAAGCAACAGGCCAATACAGCAGAAAGCACGTCTTATTTGATGCGTCAAAATCAGTCTTTATTGTATGCAAAAAGTGCAGAAGCATTTTTTGCCGAACTTTTAAAAGACGATGCTGAAAATGCAGGACAAGTCGATCACTTACAAGAAAACTGGGCTAAACCTATGCCTGCTTTTCCAGTTGAAGATGGTTCAGTGGCTGGTGTTTTAGAAGATGAATCAGGTAAGTTTAATCTCAATAGCTTGGTGAATAACGAAGGTCAGGTCAATGAAAATGCCAAAGCTTGGTTTGAACGGATTTTGGTGCAAGTGGGTCTCCCTGCTCAATTGAGTGAAGCGGTTATTGACTGGCAAGATTTGGATGATCAACCTCTAGGTTCAATGGGTGCAGAAGCGAGTTATTATCAAGGCATGGCAAATGCGTCATTGCCACCCAATGCTAAATTTCATGACGTGGCAGAATTAAAACAAATTCGGGGTTTTGAGGCAGGCAAAGATCAATTAATTGCACCTTATGTAACAGCCATTCCAAGTCACGATAGTAAAGTGAATATAAATACTGCGTCGGCATTTTTATTGGCAAGTTTGGATGAAAAGCTTGATGTGAATGCGGTAAAGCAGGCTGTCGAGCAACAGCAAGCCAATTTAAAACATTTTGAAAGTGTTTCGGATTTATGGGCTTTAGCACCATTTTCAGAGGTATCAGAAGAAAAACAATCTGCAGTGAATACCTTGCTTGGTGTTCAGTCTGAATGTTTTAAAGCCAAAATTCAGGTTGAACTAGGTGGGAGAAAACGCCAGTTTAGCTCGCAAATGATCAGAAAAGATAAAGATGTCTATGTGGCTTATCGGAGCATGGCGCCATTTTAGTCAAAAAATCTTTGTGTGGCTGATGCATTTTGTCAATCATAGTGAACAGTAAAATTAATGCTCAAACATTTACTTTTGCTTTATAATTATAGGTCATCTAGAGATTTTTAATTGCATTACGGCACATGATAATTCGTAAGTTATTTAAGTTTGAAAATGCGCATATTGTGCGTAATTGCACATCAGATCGTTGTAAACGTTCCATTCATGGGCATAGTTATAAAGTAGAGTTGCTTTTGAAAGCATCGAAACTTGATCATGGGCAAATGGTCTACGATTTTGGTTTGCTCAAAGGTGTGATCAAAGACTTGTATGATAGTTTTGATCATGCGATTTGCTATTGGAATCAAGACAGTCAAGAATATATTCAAGCATGTGAAACATTTAGTGCGCGTTGGGTATCATTACCAGTATCACCGTCAGCTGAACAGTTTTCGCGTATTTTCTTTTATTTGGCACAACAAGTTTTAGCATCGACAGAAACACAAAATGGTGAAGGTGATGTTGAAGTTTACTCTGTCATTGTGCATGAAACAGATACTGGCTATGCACAAAGCTTTTTAGAAGATATTCAAAATGAACAAATGGGTGTTTTGGATTTAGAGCAAATTGTATTTTCTGAGCAAATTCAAGCAGAATGGTCAAATCCACAGATGTTCGAACAACTGAAAAAAGGTCTGAAATTTCAAAACCCTCAGGTAGAGTTACAAGTTAAACTCTAATGCAGCACAGTAATGATATAAAGTAAAAAGGATTGGGTAGCAAGTATGTCTTTTACAGAAGAGCAACAAGCGAAACTAAACAAAGTTCAGCTTGATGCGGGCTGGAAATATGGACTGAGTGAGTTTTTGCTTAGCCCAAAAATGGATGAGCTAAAAGACTTTCTTGTGCAAGAAATTAAAGCAGATAAAGTGGTTTATCCGCCAAATGCATTGATCTTTAATGCGCTAAATACGACACCTTTGGCAAATGTCAAAGTGGTTATTTTAGGGCAAGATCCATATCACGGTCCAAATCAAGCACATGGTTTAAGTTTTTCTGTGCAAAAAGGCGTACCTTTACCGCCGTCTTTGCGCAATATTTACCATGAGTTGCAAAGTGACTTAGGAATTACAGTACCTAAGCACGGGGACCTGACACGTTGGGCAGAACAAGGTGTGTTATTGCTGAATAGTGTGTTAACTGTAGAAGCTGGTCAACCAACATCACATCAAAAACGTGGCTGGGAGGATTTCACAGATCATGTAATTGATGTATTGAATGAACAGCGTGAACATGTTGTCTTTATTCTTTGGGGAGCGTATGCACAACGAAAAGGACAACGTATCGATCAAAATAAACATTTGGTGTTAAAAGCCGCGCATCCATCACCATTGGCTGCAAACCGCGGTGGTTTTTTTGGTTGTAAAGTGTTCTCAAAATCTAATAATTATCTTAAACAACATGGCATTGAGCCTATTGATTGGCAGCTGGACGCATGACATATTCTCCCGTTTCAAAAAACTACCATCCGGATTTAATTGTAGAAGAAGCGAAAAACGGTTGGCGCATTGTTCGCCTGAACCGTCCGAAATCTTTACATGCATTAGATGAATCCATTGTGACTGCTTTGCTTGAAGTTTTTGAAGACTTCCATGGTGATAGTAGTGTGAAAGCGATTTGGTTTGATTCAACCACACCAAAAGCGTTTTGTGCAGGTGGCGATGTACGCAAACTACGTCAATTGGTCATTAATGATGAAGTAGCAACTGCGAATAAGTTTTTTGAACAAGAATATGCTTTAGATTTGTTATTGCATAACTATGCTAAACCCGTTTTGGTATGGGGTGAAGGTTATGTCATGGGTGGGGGCTTGGGCTTGTTCATGGCGGCACCTTTCCGCTTGGTGACACCATATTCTCGTTTGGCGATGCCTGAAATCAATATCGGTTTATATCCAGATGTGGGGGCAACTCGCTTCTTAGCAGACCGTGGTGCTATAGGCCTATTTACAGGTTTAACTGGTTCAATTATGACTGCTGCAGGTGCGTATGGTATTGGTTGGGCAACACATATCTGTGATGCACAACGTGATAATGTACTTGATAAAGTCATTAATATTGATTGGGGCCATTATCCAGCTGGCGATTTCCGTGCAATTGATGACACTTTGAATAGCATGCACCGTCCAGTCGGCCCAGGTCCACTTCAAAACTCGCTTGATGTGATTCAGAGTGTATGTCGTGGTGTGAATTTTGAGCATGACTATGAAGCTATTGTTGGTTTGAGTGATGCGCGAAGTGACTGGTTGCGTCAAGCCAGCGAAAACTTGCAAAAAGGTTCACCAACAACAGCAGCATTGAGCTGGTTGCTATGGCAATGGGGTAAGCAAATTCATTCGTGGAATGAAGTGTTTGAACTTGAAACTGAAATTTCAAACTGGAAGATTAATCACCCAGACTTTGTTGAGGGTGTGCGTGCACGCTTGGTAGATAAAGACCTTTCTCCTGAGTGGAAGCAAGGTGCAGATATGTCATTAAAGGGGATTTTGGCAGATCAACCTCCAGTGACATCAAATGAAAGCTGGAATGCTTTATTAAAACACTATGGTGTTATTTAATTTCGCATGACTGAGTTTGAACTTTATAGTGATGAATATTGGATGCAGTTGGCGATTGATCAGGCTGCATCTGCTGCAAAACAAGGTGAGATTCCAGTCGGTGCGATTATTGTGAGCCAAAACCAAGTGATTGGTTTTGGCTTTAATGCACCTATTGGTTTAAACGATCCGACAGCACATGCTGAAATACAAGCAATTCGCCAAGCGTGTGAACAGATTAAAAATTACCGTTTACCAGATGACGCGACGCTATACGTCACACTTGAGCCTTGTACGATGTGTGTGGGTGCTTTAGTTCATGCCCGTGTGCAACGTGTGGTGTATGGTGCGACAGAGCCGAAAGCAGGTTCATTGGTTAGTGCGCGTAAACTCTTTGAAACGGGTTACTACAATCATGTCTTTGCATTTGAGCAGAGTGTTTTGCATAGCGAATGTTCAGAGCAACTCAGCCTGTTTTTTAAAATGCGTCGTGAGCAGAAAAGACAGCAAAAATTACAAGAAAAGGCCTTAAATGATCAAGGCTAAAGCGTATGATATTTGCTATTTCTATTTCATAAAACAGCACAATAACTTTTAGGATCTACTATGAACTCTATTACCATACAAAAAGAATTTAATGCGCCAGTAGAACAGGTATTTGAACTATTGTCTAAACATGCAACTTATAACGTGGCTTTTGCGCCAGTGCAGGTTGTGCGTGTGAAAGATTCAGCAGATCCTGAGCGTCCGGATGGAGTTGGGTCTGTGCGTCGTATGGGGTTTGGCCCAGTTAAGCCACTCCAAGAGCAAATTACACTGCTTGAGCCGAATTCACGTATTGAATATAAAATTATTAAAAACCCATTGGTGAAGCATCATTTGGGCGTGATTCAATTTCAGCGCGTTGATGGTGAGAAAACTTTAGTGACTTATACGATTGAATTACAAGCACGTGCACCTTTTGTCAGTAAATTAATCCTTGCACAGCTTAAATCAGCGATTAAACTTGGTTTTTCTAAACTCGCAAAAACTGTATAGGGAATGGCGGAAAAGGCAATGACAGTAAATATTATTACGATTGATGGGCCAAGTGGTTCGGGTAAAGGCACATTAGCGGCAAAACTGGCGTCGCATTACCAATATCATTTATTGGATTCAGGTGCGCTGTATCGATTGCTGGGGCTGTCATTGTTTAATAAAGGCTTGCTTGAAAAGTTAGATACAGAACTTGAAGCCTGTACCCAAATTGCAACAAATTTAGACATACAGTTTGTTACAACTCAAACTGGCATGACGGTATTACTAGAATCAGTTGATGTAACACAACAGATTCGTACTGAACGCGTGGGAGAGTATGCTTCAAAAGTTGCAGCAATTCCTGCACTTAGAGTTGCTTTATTGGCACGTCAACATGCATTTGCTCAAGCGCCTGGTTTGGTTGCTGATGGTCGTGATATGGCCACTTCAATTTTTCCAGAGGCGCAAGCCAAGATATATTTGACGGCATCGGCTGAATCTCGTGCACAGCGTCGTGTAAAGCAGTTGCAGGGGATGGGGCTGGATGCTAAAATAAACGACATTTTAGTTAATATCGAAGCTCGCGATAAACGAGATATGGAGCGCACAGTCGCGCCACTCAAGCCTGCTTCGGATGCGTATATTATCGATAGCTCTAATTTAAGCATTGATGATGTATTCAAGTTGATGACAAATTATGTCGATCAACAATTAACAAATTAAAGAATTTTTCAGCAGAAGCATAGCTTGATCAGTTCAATATGGACTATGTAGACGCTTAATTAAACCGGCCTTGTCTGATCCAAGACCGCTGACTTATCGGAAATATCATGACCGAATCTTTTGCAGCCCTCTTTGAAGAAAGCGAATTAAACCTCAACGTTGAAAAGGGTGCTGTCATCCAAGGCGTTGTAGTAAGCATCGACTCTGACTGGGTAACAGTTGACACTGGCCTTAAATCTGAAGGCGTTGTTGACCGTGCTGAGTTCTTAAATGAACAACGCGAACTTGAAGTTCAAGTTGGCGACACTGTTGATGTTGTTGTTGAAGCGCTTGACAACGGTATGGGTCAAACAGTTCTTTCACGCGAAAAAGCTAAACGCGCTGAAACTTGGACTAAACTTGAAAAAATCTTTGAAGACGGCGAAATCGTTACTGGTGTTATTTCTGGTAAGGTTAAAGGCGGTTTCACTGTTGACATCGGTCCAGTTCGTGCGTTCCTTCCTGGTTCTTTAGTTGACACTCGTCCTATCCGTGATACTACTCACTTGGAAGGCAAAGAGTTAGAATTCAAAGTAATCAAACTTGACGCTAAACGTAACAACGTTGTTGTTTCTCGTCGTGCTGTTATGGAAGCTGAATCTTCAGCTGACCGTGAAGCTCTTCTTGCTCAGCTTGAAGAAGGTCAAACAGTTACTGGTACTATCAAGAACCTTACTGACTACGGCGCATTCGTTGACCTTGGCGGTATCGACGGTCTTCTTCACATCACTGATATGGCTTGGAAACGCATCAAGCACCCTTCAGAAGTTGTTGAAGTTGGTCAAGAAGTTACTGTTAAAGTACTTAAATTCGACCGCGAACGTAACCGCGTATCTTTAGGCCTTAAACAATTAGGCGAAGATCCATGGTTAGCGATCATGAGCCGTTACCCTAAAGGTTCAATCGTTAAAGCACGCGTAACTAACCTTACTGACTACGGCTGTTTCGCAGAAATCGCTGAAGGCGTTGAAGGTCTAGTACACGTTTCTGAAATGGACCACACTAACAAAAACATCCACCCATCTAAAGTTGTTCAGATTGGTGACGAAGTTGACGTTATGGTTCTTGAAGTTGACGAAGAACGTCGTCGTATTTCTCTTGGTATCAAACAAACTCGTGCTAACCCATGGGAAGAGTTTGCTAAAAACCACGACAAAGGCGAAAAAGTATCTGGTACTATCAAGTCAATCACTGACTTCGGTATCTTCATCGGTTTACCAGGCGGTATCGATGGTCTAGTTCACTTGTCTGACATTTCTTGGAACGAACAAGGCGAAGAAGCTATCCGTCGTTACAAGAAAGGTGACACAGTTGAAGCGGTTATCCTTTCAGTAGACGCTGAAGGCAACCGTATCAGCCTTGGCATCAAACAAATGAACAGCGATCCATTCAACGATTTCTTAGCTGCTAACGAACGCGGTGCGCTTGTTAAAGGTACTGTAACTGCTGTTGACGCTCGTGGCGCAACTGTTAAGTTAGCTGACGAAGTTGAAGCGACTCTTAAAGCATCTGAAATCAACCGTGACCGCGTTGAAGATGCAACTAAGTTCCTTGAAGTTGGTCAAGAAGTTGAAGCTAAAATCATCAACGTAGATCGTAAATCTCGTTCTATCAACTTGTCTATCAAAGCGAAAGACGAAGCTGAAGAAAAAGAAGCAGTTGCTAACTTGAAAACAGCTGCTAACGGTCAAGACAATGGTCCTAAGACTATTGGTGATTTGATCAAAGCTCAAATGGGCAACTAAGTAAGTGCTTGAATTGTATAGTTGATGTAAATTAACTCATACTTTTTATACAATTACTGTAAACGGTAGCGTAGTAATCAATTATTGCGCTACCGTTTTGTATTTAAACAGGTTATTATCAGCCTATAGATTCCCAAGTAGCTTGATAATTAAAGAGGTCGCAGATGACTACGGAAGCACTTAATAAGTCTGACTTAATAGAGCGTATTTCTCTTAAAAACCCGCACTTAGCAGAACCGCTGGTTGAAGAGGCCGTTAAAATTATGATTGATCAGATGATTGAAGCTTTATCAACTGACAATCGTATTGAAATTCGTGGCTTTGGCAGTTTTGCATTGCATCATCGTGAACCACGTGTAGGTCGTAACCCAAAAACGGGTAGATCGGTTGAGGTTGCAGCAAAAGCTGTTCCGCACTTCAAACCTGGTAAGGCTTTACGTGATGCGGTAAACGAATCCGCAAACAAATAATTCTATCCGGGGGTGTTTATGCGTTATGTCTTGGCTATTTTATTAATTCTGCTGTTCGGATATTCTTTATTCCTGGTACTACAGAATAGTACAGAACTAAGTGTAGATCTTCTGTTTACACAAGTTCCAGCAATGCGTTTAGGTCTACTCTTATTGTTGACTTTAGCATTGGGTATTGTTCTTGGATTATTACTTGGAGTTCAAATCTTCCGGGTATTCCAAAACAGTTGGGAAATTAAACGCCTACGTAAAGACATAGATCGCCTACGTAAAGAACAGATTCAAACGGCACAATTGGCTGCGGCGGAAGCTGCATCAGTGACACGGCATGAAAAAACTGTGATGGATATTCATCCAGATGATCGACCGTCAAGCCCGTTATAATCTCGCTGGTTGAGTTAAAACAGTTGTTTAGCCAATCGGATTAAAGAAACAGACTTAATAAAATTTTTAGAGCGCTCTAAGTATCCATTAGGGCGCTTTTTTTATGTTGATAAATGCAGTGCTTGATAAAAATATCAAGCCAGCACGAGATAAAGTTGGATAATCTAAGTTTTAAGCTTGGTTGCAGAATTAGATTGCCTCTATAATGTGCTTTCTTTTGTCTTAATCAAAAAAAGGGTAGTCTCTTGAGTATCATTGTTGCCTTAGATGCTAAAAGCCAATATGACGCATTAACAATTGCTGAACAATTAGATCCAGCGCTGTGTCGAGTAAAAGTTGGTAAAGAGTTATTTACCCACGAGGGTCCAAGTGTTGTTAAAGCTTTGCATGATAAAGGCTTTGAAGTATTTCTAGATTTAAAATTTCACGATATTCCAAATACCACTGCGCAGGCTGTTTGTGCGGCAGCAGATATGGGTGTATGGATGGTAAACGTTCATGCATCTGGTGGCCGTAAGATGATGGAGACCTGCGTAGAGCGCTTAAAAGCGGGTAATTACAATACACAATTAATTGCTGTGACTGTATTAACCTCTATGGGGCGTGAGGACCTTGCCGATTTAGGGTTGGATGTTGAACCATTTGAGCATGTTAAACGCTTGGCTAAATTGACCAAAGACAGTGGTTTAGATGGTGTTGTATGTTCGGCTCAAGAAGCGAAAATGCTACGTGAAAGTCTAGGGAAAGATTTTGCTTTAGTAACCCCAGGTATCCGTCCTGAAGGCTCAAATGCAGATGATCAAAAGCGTATTGTGACACCAAAGCAAGCAATGCTAGATGGTTCTACGCATTTGGTGATTGGTCGCCCGATTACAAAATCTGAAAATCCACGTCAAACATTAAAAGATATTTTAGCAACACTATAATTTTTGCATTCGATAATTACCTCACTTGGTAATTATGTTATTTGATCTAGAATGCTAAAAGGCCTTTCATAAGAAGGGCTTTTTTTATACATTGGTCTTTTCATTCTTAAAATAGTGAATTGGCGATATGACAATCCCTAAAAATAAGCCCGCATTAGACGGGTTGCAAAATATTGAAGTTCAGGACAATGAGCAATTAGAGCAAGAACAGAAGCAATCTGATTCTGCTGATTGGACTTCAAGTATTGATGTTATTGAAATCGCAAAGGGAGCAGTGGATATTGTTGGTGATTTGATTAGTGGTATTGATTTGAACATCTAATTGATTTGTTCATTAGCTCGTTTACTGTAATGTTTGGATAAGCCCTATTGGAAAATAAGGGCTTATCATTTAAATTGCTAAGTCAATTAAAGCGCAGCCAGTACGCTAACAGCAATGGGTGCTAAAACAGAAAGTACAAAACCACTGACCATTGCATGTGGAATAAAATCATTACCGCAAGCTTGTTTCACCATGGGTAAGGTCACATCCATGGCGGTTGCCCCAGCAGATGAAATAGCAGAGCGTGGATAGCGCCATCCAATCAAATACATAAAGAGAATCGCAAATATTTCTCTAAATAAATCATTGATCAGTGCAATGCTTCCAAGTTGCGCATTTCTTAATTCAGTAATCACAATGCCAGACATTGAATAAAAACCATAACCTTGTGAAAGCATAATGAGGTCTTTAAGATGTAGCTCGGTCAGGAAGTATGAAATAGCCACCGCACCAATAACTGAGCCAATAATGCAGGCTAATGGCACAAGCAGTATTTTCCAATTAAGCCAAGAGCGATCGAGTGGTGAATAGGCTAAATCTAAGCCAATTAAAAACATAAAGACGAGCAGTAAATGCCACGTACTTATGTGCAGAGGAATATTTATATAATTAAACAGTTCTGCAACTGCATAACCTAGTGCAAGTGCAAAAAAAGCATAGCTAATATTGAGTAATGAACTTAATAAAAGTTCAGTAGATACTTTACCTTGGGTAGGTTGATAGCCAATTAGTTTAAATAGTATATAGCAACAAACAAATGCACCAAGCGATGTTGCAAAGGCAATACTCACGGCACTGCTAATAATAAGCTGTGGATTATTAATCTGATGTAAGGTTTGTGAAAATTCTATCGCAATAGCAATGAGTAAAATATAGGTAAAATAGGGAAGAATTTTAAAGCCAATTTTTTCAATATTTTGTGGTAAGCGACGTGCCAGAACAAAGCCAAGAAATAGGCAGAACAGCAGTTGGAAAATCAACCAAAGAGATTGCATAACAAAAACAGCAGGTGATGGGACACCTGCTTAGTATGACAGCTTAAGATTTAAGCTGCTTGATTTTGTTGTTGTAATAATAGGTAGTCCGCAGGATTGAGAGTTTTGGTTTGAAGCCAATACTTCCATGTATAGGTTGGCCACAACGCAAAATTTTTGCCGCCATCTTGTTGATACCAGCTCACGCAGCCAGATTGCCAAACGGTACCTTTAAGTTGCTCTTGAACATCATCATTAAATTTGTCTTGAATATGATCTTTAATCACAATGGCTTGGTTTTGGGTTTTAGACACTAAATTGATCATTTGTAAAATATAATTGACCTGAGCTTCAATCATAAAAATAACCGAATTATGACCCAGTACCGTGTTCGGGCCGAGTAACTGAAATAAATTTGGAAAGCCTTTGGTGCACACACCTAAGTAACTTTCAGCACCATCTTTCCAAGCTTCACTGAGAGCTAAGCCATTTTGGCCAATGCACTGAAATGATTTCATATAAACGCGTGGGTCGGTAATAAAGCCTGTTCCATAAATTAAACAGTCAATAGGGCGTTTTTGGCCATCTTTGGTAATAATGCTGTCTTCGGTAATTTCCTGAATAGCGGTTGTTATGAGTTCTACATTTTGTCGATTAAATGTAGGGAAATATTTATTAGAAATTAAAATACGCTTACAGCCCATCACAAAATTCGGCGTTAATTGCCTAGCAGTTGTTTTGTCTTTAACTTGATAACGAATAAAAGCTTCAGCAAGTTTTTGGCCATATTTCATTATTTTAGGTTTAACAATTGGCATCACGCGGGACTCATTACTCCAATATAAGCGTGCGCGATGTAGTTTTCTAAACCACTCGTATTTGTTAAATAGAGTTTGATCAAGTTGGTTGTATTCGCGTTCGTCACGTGGAATGACCCAAGCAGCGGTACGTTGGAATACATAGAGTTGTTTGGTTTGTGGGGCAATTTCAGGAATATATTGTATTGCGCTACCACCTGTACCAATAGAGGCAACATTTTTTCCATGTAAGTCGTATTGGTGATCCCATTGAGAAGAATGGAAGACTTTACCCTTAAATTTTTCTATGCCTGAGATATGTGGGATTTGTGGTACATGTAAAGGGCCTGAGGCAAAAATCAAATATTGCGCCGTCAATTGGCGTTCTTTGTTTAAAGTTAATTGCCACTCACAGCGTTCTTCATTGTACTGTGCACCGAGTACCTCGCAGTCTAGTTCAGTGTACTTCTTGAGTTGAAACTCTTGAATTAAACTTTGAATGTAGGCAAAAATCTCTGGGGCTTCGGCGTAGCGCTTAGACCAATCCTTTTTAGGAGCAAATGAAAGCGAGTACATGTGTGATTGCACATCACAAGCAGCACCAGGATATTGGTTTTCACGCCAAGTCCCACCAAAATCTGTGGCTTTTTCTAAAATTACAAAGTCGTTGATATTGTTTTGTAAAAGTCGAATAGCCATAGCTATACCACCAAAGCCTCCGCCAATGATAGCGACTTTCGTGCGGTTATTTTGCGTATTTTGGATATCGCTCGATTGCATATTGTTTTGCTCTTTTTTTGCTTATGGTATTAGAGTACCGCATTCGTTCCAATAGAAGAAATGATTGTCATGACAGGAAAATTGATCAAAACGGCAATTTGCAAAGCTTAAAAATTATAGTAAAACAAACATGAATTAAATCTTTCTCTGTTTATTATTGGGTGTCTATGAAGCGATCTGTTCTCAGCCTTATGTACTTAATTCAAGGCATGCGTAAGGCAGGCATAGATGTGGATCAGAAACTTCAAACCATTGGCTTGCGTATTGATGCACTCGATGCAACTTCGGTGATTCACCCAAGCCTTGAGTGGGATGTGTTAAAGGTGATTGGGCATGATGTGCCGCCAGAGCAAGGAATGTTCATTGGTCAGCATTATGCTTTAGCAGGTTATGGCCCCTTGTTAATGCTATTGGTGACTAGTCCGAATATTCGAACTGTACTTGAGCAGGGCATGCGCTTTCAGCAATTAACACATTTAACGGGTCAATTGGGCTTAGATTTTCGTGAGCACCAAGCAGCTTTATGTTATCGGCCACAAAATATCAATAGTCCTTTAGGTTTGTTGTTGGCACAATCTGAAATATCAGGAACTTACAAATTTATTCGTGATTTGTACAAAATGATGGGTCTGGCTTCGCCACAAATTCAAATTGAATTACCCTTTGACTTGCCTAGTGAGGCACAGCAATTACAGGTTTATCATGATTATTATGGTCAGCAGGTTAGCTTTGGTGCGCCATTTGCGTCTTTTTGGTTTGAGCAGTCAGTGTTGGATGTCAAAATTCCTTCTGCTGATGCAATGACCTTTAATTTATATGAAGCCAAGTGCATTGCTGAACTCAACCGACTCAATGCGGATGAAACAGTACCTTCACTGATACAACGAGTGCAGGATTATTTAGAGCTTCAAACAGGTGTAATGCCAAGCATGGCTGAAACAGCACAAGCACTAAATTTACCAGAGCGAACGTTAAGACATCAGTTGCAACAACTCGGGAGTAGTTATAAACAAATCCGTGAAGATATTATTAAAGATAAAGCCTTACGCTTAATTGAATACAATGAATATTCAATAGAAATGATTGCGGAACTTTTGGGATACTCAGAACCAGCGGCGTTTAATCATGCATTTAAACGGTGGTTTGGTCAAAGCCCAAGGCAATATTTAAAATAGCCTAAGCATGTATATCCCAAAGTGTTATATATTCAAGTTTAATCTTCGCTATAATTTAAAATAGCCCAAAATAGTATTTAGAGTTATGTCAGACATTCAAGCACAGCACAGTACAGCATTTACCCCAATTTCACCGGCAGAGCGATATGCTGAAGTTTTGGCATCAGGCCAATTCCTACCGGATGAAGCACAGGCGCAAGCTGTGCATGAATTAGATCGCGTATGGCAAGAACTGATTCAACGCTTTAAAGCATCTAAAAAGGCATTTCGTCGTTTCCGTCGCCAAACTGCACCACAAGGTGTATATATGTGGGGTGGTGTCGGACGTGGTAAAACATGGCTCATGGACCAATTTTATGAGTCGATTCCATTTCGCCGTAAAACACGAATGCATTTTCACCACTTTATGCAGCACGTACATCGTGAACTCAATAAGCTTTCAGGGCAACGTAACCCGCTCGACTTAGTGGCAGACCAAATTTATAAAGAGGCCGTTGTCATTTGTTTTGACGAGTTTTTTGTTTCAAACGTGACAGATGCCATGATCTTAAGCGATTTGTTCCAAAAACTCTTTGCACGTGGTATTACACTGGTTGCAACATCAAATATTGCGCCAGATGGTTTATATAAAAATGGTATTCACCGTGACCGTTTTATTCCAACCATTGAACTGGTTAAAAAGAATTGTGTGATTTTAAATGTGGATGCAGGTGTGGATTATCGCCTGCGCGTATTAAAGCAAGCACAATTGTTTAAAACCCCACTTACGCATGAAAATAAACTTTGGATGGCAAAGCGTTTTAGTGCTTTGACGCAAGGTCAGACTCAGTCACAAGAGCCGATTATTATTAATAAGCGAATTGTGGAAACTATTGGTCATACAGAAGATGTGCTTTGGTGTGAATATTCAGAACTGTGCTTAAAACCTCGTAGTCCAGCTGACTTTATTGAAATCGCCAATGTCTATAACACCGTATTGGTCAGTAATGTGCCACACATGACGGACTATTTATCGGAAGGTACACGTCGTTTTATTTACTTGGTCGACGAGTTTTACGACCGTGGTGTTAAATTATTATTAACCTCTGAAGACTCGATTATTGATATCTATCAAGGTGAGAAACTGGCATTTGAAATCGAGCGTACACGTTCGCGTTTATTAGAAATGCAGTCAGATGATTATCTAAACGCAGCACATCGCCAAATTAGTGCACCAGCAGGTATGGAATTATAGTGAGCAGTTTAGTGAAAAGTCAGTACTTAAAATGGTGAACTTGAAATAGATATAGGGTGTATTTTTACAGCAAAATAGCTGGAATATGTTCATTATTTGTGTAAAAGCCACGGATCGAACAAAGATGAAGAAGCGCCATTTATGGCGCTTTTTTTATTCAAAAGTGACTGTGTGTTTTATCGACATTTCGGCTTTTTCATGGCTTAATCAGCATTGAATATGACTAAATTAGTGCTATTTGTATATTTTTAAATCAAAAGTCTGCACTTAAGTCTAATTTCGGCATAACAAAAACTTTATACACTGTAAAAGAGCATTCAAGCTGATGATGTTGCATTGCCGATCAGATGTTTAAGCAAGAAAATGAGGGTATTTACTTGCTAAAAAATGATCACTATTTAGTAATGTGATAGTGCTATTCAGCTAAGTATAAATGGGTATACTGGAATCTCTTGTTATAAAAAGTAGCAATATCAGGAAAGACAATGACTGCACGTATTCAAAAAGGCAAGTTAGCGATTGCTAAAGAACTTTACGATTTCATCGAAAATGAAGCGCTTCCAGGTTCTGGTTTAGACAGCGATACATATTGGAAAAACTTCGAACAAGTCGTTGTCGATCTTAGCCCAAAGAACAAAGCACTACTGGCTAAGCGTGACGACCTTCAAGCTAAAATTGATGAATGGCACCGCAACAACAAATTTGAACTTGGAGCTTACAAAGCTTTCTTAACTGAAATTGGCTACTTATTACCAGAAGTAGAAGATTTCAACATCAGCACAGAAAATGTAGACGAAGAAATCGCATTATTGGCTGGTGCGCAATTGGTTGTACCTGTACGTAATGCTCGTTACTGCTTGAACGCAGCGAACGCTCGCTGGGGTTCTTTATACGACGCACTTTACGGCTTCGACGTGATCTCTGAAGATGGCGGCGCAGAAAAAGGCAAGGGCTATAACCCTGTACGTGGCGAAAAAGTAATTGCATTTGCTAAGAATTTCTTAAATGAAACTTTCCCACTTGCAACTGGCTCACATGCAGATGTAACAAAATACGCAGTTGAAGCTAAAAAATTAGTTGTAACCTTAAAAGATGGTTCTACAACGACTTTAGCAAAAGAAGCACAATTCGTTGGTTTTAATGGTGACGAAGCGGCGCCAACTGAAATCGTTTTGCTTAACAATGGTCTACATGTGATCGTTGAAGTTGATGCGACAAGCCCAATTGGTCAAGCAGACCCTGCTGGCGTAAAAGACCTTGTTCTTGAAGCTGCTGTAACAACGATTCAAGACTTGGAAGACTCTATCGCAGCAGTAGATGCTGAAGAGAAAGTTGAAGGCTACCGTAACTGGTTAGGCTTAATGAAAGGCACACTTTCAGAGTCTATTGAGAAGAACGGTAAAACGATTACACGTACACTTAATAAAGACCGTACGCATAAAAACTTAATTGGCGGTGAAACTAAACTTCATGGCCGTTCATTAATGCTTCTTCGTAACGTTGGTCATTTAATGACAAACCCTGCGATCCTTGTAGATGGCGCTGAAATCTACGAAGGCATTATGGATGCGTTAATTACACCGTTATTGACGTTTGCAGATATTAAAGGCGAAAACGAAAACAAGAACTCTCGTAAAGGTTCTATGTACATCGTGAAGCCAAAAATGCATGGTCCAGAAGAAGTTGCATTTGCAGTTGAACTATTTGAACGTTCAGAGCAAGCGCTAGGCCTTCCAGCGAAGACTTTAAAAATCGGTATTATGGATGAAGAACGTCGTACATCTGTAAACTTGAAGAACTGTATCGCGCAAGCAAAAGATCGTACGATCTTCATTAACACAGGCTTCATGGACCGTACTGGCGATGAAATCCATACATTTATGGAAGCAGGCCCATTCGTTCGTAAAGGCGAAGTGAAGTCGCAAATTTGGTTCCCAGCTTACGAAAACCGTAACGTAATGATCGGTCTTCAAGCAGGTCTACGCGGTAAAGCGCAAATTGGTAAAGGCATGTGGCCAAAACCAGATATGCTGCTTGATATGTACAAAACTAAGATTGAGCATCCAGAAGCTGGCGCAAGCTGTGCATGGGTTCCGTCACCATCTGGCGCTGTAATTCACGCGATCCATTACCACCAATGCAATGTTTCAAACCGTCAGCAAGAGCTTCTCAAAACTGAAGCGCTTTCTTTAGATGACTTGTTAACGCCGCCTTTAGCGACAGATACAAACTGGTCTGAAGAAGACAAGATCAAAGAACTTGAAAACAATCTTCAAGGTATCTTGGGTTATGTAGTGCGTTGGGTAGACCTCGGTGTAGGTTGTTCTAAAGTTCCAGACATCAACAACGTTGGTTTAATGGAAGACCGTGCAACTTTACGTATTTCTTCTCAACACGTAGCGAACTGGTTACGTCACGGTATCGTAACGAAAGCGCAAGTTGAAGAAGTTATGCAACGTATGGCGAAAATCGTAGACGAACAGAATGCGAATGATCCTGCATACACTGCAATGGCACCAGGTTTTGACGGTTTTGCTTACCAAGCTGCTTATGACTTGGTATTCAAAGGCGCAGAGCAACCATCAGGTTATACAGAACCACTACTTCATGCTTACCGCTTGAAGTTAAAAGGTTATACAGGTGACTAATCGTCAGACTGTTTGACTAAAAAAGCCTCTTCGGAGGCTTTTTTCATGTATAAATAGAAATAAATAGAGGAACTTATTTTATATGTATTTTTGGAATGTAAAACAGCTCATACACGATTTAAAAACTCATCAGGTTAAGCAAAGTCAATTTAAAAACTATTATATCGCGAGCAGTATTTTAATATTAGTTTCATTCTTTTTTGTGGCCATTACGCCTGAGCAACCTGTACGATTAAATTTAGCAACCTTTGTGGTGAATCTGGGGCTATTGATTAGTTGGACCAATGCGATATTTAAGGCCAATGGTGGGGAACAAGGGCAACAATTTTTAAATCGCTTTTTTGCATTATATTTGCCGATTGTGCTCAAAACTTTAGTCATTTTTGTAGTTGCTGTGATTTTGATTGAATTGATTTGGACAAATTATTCTGAAGGATGGAGTGAGCCAGAATTAGAAAAAATTAATGAATACAAAGATGTGGCAATTGATCCTATTTTTTCGTGCGTCGTGTATTGGCGGATCTATCGTGCTATGTTGAAAATTCAAGAACCTTTAGAAAATTAATAAAAAATGATGCATACACATCGCAATGTAAAGAAATAGTAGCTTGATGGATTTTAGTCAGAATGCACAAGCTTATGTGAATCTATTATTATATTAATAAGTTTTTTTAGTCTAGAAACTATGTGTGCTAATTTTAAACCGCTGACGTTGGAGCAATTACACAGATTGCACTTACCTGAAATTCCATTTGAGTATGTGGCGGAAGTATATCCAAATTACGATTTACCACTCTTATTTAATGCTCAACAAGGTTTAGAGTGGCGTAAAGTGGGTTTTGGTATGGTACCTAAATGGGCAGAAGATAAATCAATTGCATTAAAAACCTATAATGCACGTAATGAAACTTTGCTACAAAAAGCCAGTTTTATCAATGCAATTTCTAAATGCAAGTTTGGTGTTATACCCGTTGCAGAGTTTTATGAATCAAAATATATCGATAATAAACCCCAGCGTTGGGGTGTGCGTCGTAAAGACGGGCAGGCATTTTATATTGCTGCGCTCTATGATATTTGTCAGCAAGGTTCTGAAGTTATACGGTCAAGTACAATGATCACAATGAATGCCATAGACCATCCTATGATGAATGACTTTCATGAGCCTGGTGATGTAAAGCGTTCAGTTATAGTTATACCGCATGCACGTTTAGAAGAGTGGTTAAACTGGAAATCGCCGAATATCCAGAGTTTTGTGGAAGGCTTTCCAGTAGAAGAATTTGAATGTTCACACGTACCCAAAATAAAAGTCGAAAAAATTAGTCCCCAACTAAATTTTTTCGACTGATATTTGAGAATGTAGTGAGATATATTTAACGAGACAAGTTCTTAAATATATGACGTAGGCTTTCCATGGTTTTTTCAATTTGAAGGGGAGTAAGGCCTTCGAATGATTGCTCCAATACAATATTGGTTAAATCATTAATCTTTTGCGTCATTAGATTGCCTTTTTCAGTGAGTACAACGCGCGTAATACGTGCATCATCTTCACATGAATAAGTGTCTACTAATCCTTCATCTTTTAAGCGATAGACAATCTTGGTTGTGGTGGACATTTTAGACACCACCATTTCAGATAAATCCGATACGCTTGCATGTGGCTTAGACTTCAATGCAAGGAGAATACGTCGACGTGAGTTATCAACACCATACTTCTTAAGTGCATGATCTACATTAAGAACATATTGTGCATGAACCTGAGTTACCCAATAATATGGGAAATTTTCTAAGTTGAAGTCGTCAGTCGTTGGTAAAAATTTAGAATACTTTTTCGTCATGAAATGCCCCAAGTCAAATTTTTTGTAATTTTATTTAATCTGTCGTTATTCTAAGTAAAAAGTGTGTTCAATATCAATAGATATTTTTAGAATTCACAACAAGTAAAAGAAATTTAATCATTTGATTATAGTTAAATGATTTTTCAAATGATAGATGCACCAGAATATTCGGATAAATGGCTTTAAGTTTAACTGTTAAATCAGTTTTTTACTGTCCGTCATCTATAACAAATATTGATTTTATAATATATAGGTCATGAATAGTGTCAGAGTGATAGTTGGTTTCTAAGTAACTGTATATTTTAAATATTAGTATTAATCTTTGTTTTATTGGTTGAATACAAAGTTTTGTAGTATGTGTATAGAGATGGATCCGTAAATTTGAACAACTCCTATAAGTGATATTCTGCTCCTCAAATGATGTTATAAACATCAATATATGGAGTATTTTATGGCACGTAGACCAAGAAGAAATCATTCAAATGATTTTAAAGCTAAGGTAGCACTTGCTGCGATTAAAGCAGAAAAAACACTTGCTGAATTGAGTGCTGAGTTTGATGTTCATCAAAACCAAATTATTGACTGGAAAAATCAATTGATCTCAGCTTCCTCGCAAGCTTTCGATCAATCAAAAGCTCCAACAGAACCACCCATCGATCTAAAAAAACTACATGCAAAAATCGGTGAGCAGGCATTAGAAATTGATTTTTTAGAAGGTGTGTTGAAGAAACTGGGCCGCTTCAACCACAAAAGTTAATCGACGACTCACTTCAGATTTCAGTATCTAAGCAAGCTAAGCTGCTGAAAGTCTCCCGTGGTTGTTATTACTATCGCCCAAAACCTGTGAGTGCATCAGATCTGAAGCTGATGCGATGTATTGATGAATTACATATGCAATATCCTTTTGCAGGCAGTCGTATGATGCGTGATTTGTTGAATCGTCAAGGACATCATATAGGACGACGTCATACACGTACTTTAATGAAGAAAATGGGTATTCAGGCGTTATATTGCAAACCAAATTTAAGCCAGGCTAATCAAGCTCACCGTAAATATCCATATCTGCTCAAAGGATTGGCTATTCAGCGCAGTAATCAAGTGTGGTCTACGGATATAACGTATATCCCTATGGCAAAAGGCTTTGTTTATTTATGTGCTGTGATTGATTGGCATAGCCGCAAGGTACTTGCGCATAGAGTATCGATTAGTATGGAGGTGGATTTTTGTATTTCGGCTTTAAATGAAGCGATTGAAAAATATGGTCGACCTGAAATATTTAATACAGACCAAGGCAGCCAGTTTACCAGTGATGCATTTATTGATGTATTGAAATCAAATGGCATTCAAATCAGTATGGATGGTAAAGGTCGATGGGTAGATAATGTGATGGTTGAACGATTATGGCGGAGCGTTAAATATGAAGAGGTGTATCTCAAAGCTTATAGCAGTGTCACAGATGCGAAAAAGCAATTAAGTGCATATTTTGAGTTTTATAATTTGAAACGACCTCATTCGAGTCTAGACAAAATGACACCAAATGAGTTTTACTATGATCAGCTACCCCAACAAAACAAGGTGGCTTAACTAGAGCGGAATATCACTTATAAATACGCTTTTAGTTGTTCAAACAAGTGGGACCACCTCTGTATATATGTGTTTGGATGATTTAATTTAAGTATTTATTTGAAAAATATTTTACATATATAAAATTGGATTTTTATAACGATTGATATAAATAAATATGAATAAATTAAATGTTTTATTGAGCTTGTAATAAATTATTAAGGTATTAAATTTTTCAATTTAAAGTCCAGTTTAGCCCAGCATACTTAATTTAGTTGTTTACACTACAGTAACTGAACACATATAAAGTAAGTTTTTACTCTGCGTGAAATTTGAGCTTTAACTCAAAAAAATTACAAAAAAATCATTACAAAATCTTAAGTTTGTGCATAATAAATTTATCTATAGTAACAAAGGCTTCAAATATGGATCCGTCGCCGTGCGCAGATCTGCTTAGTACCTACCAAACTCAATACTGCGGAGTAAATAACTAATGGAATTTTTTATGGATCCTGGGTTATGGGTTGGTTTAATTACATTAATCATTTTAGAAATTGTATTAGGTATTGATAACCTAGTCTTTATTGCCATTTTGGCAGAAAAACTTCCTCCTTCACAACGTGATAAAGCACGTGTACTTGGTTTAACGCTCGCATTGTTCATGCGTTTAGGCTTGTTGTTTGCTATTTCTTGGTTAGTCACCCTGACTGAACCTCTCATTAATATATTTGATCATCCTTTTTCTGGGCGAGACCTTATCCTGTTGGGTGGTGGTTTATTCCTTGTGTATAAAGCGGTTTCTGAATTACACGAAAAAATTGAAGGTAAGCCAGAAGTCAAAGTGTCGAATAATGTAGTCTATGCGAGCTTTGCTGCAGTTGTCGCGCAAATTGTCGTGTTAGATGCAGTGTTCTCTTTAGACTCTGTAATTACTGCTATTGGTATGGTGGATGATATCCGCATTATGATGGCAGCAATGATTGTCGCTATGGCAGTCATGTTATTGGCATCTAAACCTTTAACTGCATTTGTGAACCGTCATCAAACGGTGGTGATTTTGTGTTTGAGCTTCTTACTATTAATTGGTATCAGCTTAATTGCAGAAGGATTTGGTTTCCATATTCCTAAAGGTTATATCTATTCGGGTATTGGCGTAGCCATTGCGATTGAAGCTTTTAACCAATTTGGTCAACGTAATGTTGCCAAACATGCATCTAAAATTCCTTTGCGTCATCGGACTGCAGACTCCATTTTAAAATTAATGGGTGGTCGTGTTGAAACTACGGATGATCGTGTTGTCTTACAAGCACAAGAAGCATTTGCTGATGAAGAGCGTTATATGATTGGTGGGGTTTTAACCCTAGCAGAACGTTCAGTTGCATCAATTATGACACCGCGTAGCCAAATTTCGTGGGTCGATCTTGATGACACAGCAGAGCAAATTCGTGAAAAGGTTTTATCGGTACCACATAGTTTATTCCCTGTGTGTCGAGGTAGTTTAGATAAAGTCATTAGTGTGGTGCGCGCCAAGGATTTATTGGATGTACTCGATGACGAAACGGAACTCAAAGCTTTAATTAAACGCCACCGCCCAATTTATATTTTCGAAAAAATGAAAGTGATTGATGCGATTAATACCTTGAGAACTTCAAAAGGTTCTTTGGTGATGGTGAGTGATGAGTTTGGTAATGTGCAAGGTTTAGTTTCTCCACTGGACGTCTTTGAAGCAATCGCAGGGGAATTCCCTGATGCAGACGAGCAACTTGATTTAGTTAAATTAGATGAACACACATGGCGTGCTTCGGGCTTGCTAGATGTTTATCAGTTAGAACTTGAATTGGGCATGTTGGACTTGGTTGAAGAAGATGCAGGCTACATTAGTGTGTCTGGTTTAATTCTAGACAAGATGCAGGGTGTGGTCGATATTGGCACACAGCTTGAATATCAGGGCGTTGTATTTGAAGTCACTGAGATGGATGAAAATCGCATTAAAACGGTTCTAATACGTCATTAAACACGCTTCACATACTTATTTAAAAAGCTGGTAGTTATCTACCAGCTTTTTTTATAGGGCTTGAATGAAGATTTTTGTTATACGCTTAGGTATGATTTAGTTTTTTGTTCAATATGTACAGGGTAGATTGTCTATTGTATAAATAGCCCAAAAGTTCTGGATATTAGGTCATTGTTTTATGCGTGAAAGTTATTATGCTTAAGACAAATAGACTCATTAGAGTCATATATATTTTAAATTAAAAAAATATTTTTTATTATAAAGTTAAATGCAGTGAGTGCATCTTATGAAAATCACAGAACGAGTGACTGATTTTGTGCAGCTCTCTGTAGAGCAAAAGCATTTGTTTTTTCAACAAATTTGGGCATTTGATCAGCAAATTTTTCCACACACTGAAATTGAAAACTTATATCAATTTGTATATGACTTAGATGCCGTTTCAGTTCAAGTGGTTCAGTATTTTCACAAAAACATTTTGGTTGGGCAAAATATTATTGCCATTTTAAAATTAAAATTAGATCACCAGCCTATTTTTGTGGTGATGTCACGTGCTGGATTTTTAGCTCAGTATCGTCGTCGCAATTTATCTTTACGTTCTGCAATTCGAGTTGCATTTCATCATCGCTTACGTCATCCCAGTGTTCCATTATGGTTTGTCACTACGCTTATGCAACCTAAAGTCTATTCTCTATTTGCTTCGCGCTCGGTAAACTTTTATCCGCGTAATGGACGAAAAATGAGTTCAGATCATTTGAGAGTACTAAAAATGGTGATGTCGCGTAAATCACAAGTTGAGAAACGTGATGATGAGGTATTTACACATTATTGTGATATTCCAAAAATTACGCCTGAGCAATTGATTCGACTGCGTAATAAACAGGACACGCATCATCAATTTTTTATGCAACATGTGCCTGATTATTTTGATGGGATGGGCATGATGTGTGTATGTCAGTTAGATTTAAAAACCATTGTGGAAAAGAGATGGATCCGTAAATTTGAACAACTCCTATAAGTGATATTCTGCTCCTCAAATGATGTTATAAACATCAATATATGGAGTATTTTATGGCACGTAGACCAAGAAGAAATCATTCAAATGATTTTAAAGCTAAGGTAGCACTTGCTGCGATTAAAGCAGAAAAAACACTTGCTGAATTGAGTGCTGAGTTTGATGTTCATCAAAACCAAATTATTGACTGGAAAAATCAATTGATCTCAGCTTCCTCGCAAGCTTTCGATCAATCAAAAGCTCCAACAGAACCACCCATCGATCTAAAAAAACTACATGCAAAAATCGGTGAGCAGGCATTAGAAATTGATTTTTTAGAAGGTGTGTTGAAGAAACTGGGCCGCTTCAACCACAAAAGTTAATCGACGACTCACTTCAGATTTCAGTATCTAAGCAAGCTAAGCTGCTGAAAGTCTCCCGTGGTTGTTATTACTATCGCCCAAAACCTGTGAGTGCATCAGATCTGAAGCTGATGCGATGTATTGATGAATTACATATGCAATATCCTTTTGCAGGCAGTCGTATGATGCGTGATTTGTTGAATCGTCAAGGACATCATATAGGACGACGTCATACACGTACTTTAATGAAGAAAATGGGTATTCAGGCGTTATATTGCAAACCAAATTTAAGCCAGGCTAATCAAGCTCACCGTAAATATCCATATCTGCTCAAAGGATTGGCTATTCAGCGCAGTAATCAAGTGTGGTCTACGGATATAACGTATATCCCTATGGCAAAAGGCTTTGTTTATTTATGTGCTGTGATTGATTGGCATAGCCGCAAGGTACTTGCGCATAGAGTATCGATTAGTATGGAGGTGGATTTTTGTATTTCGGCTTTAAATGAAGCGATTGAAAAATATGGTCGACCTGAAATATTTAATACAGACCAAGGCAGCCAGTTTACCAGTGATGCATTTATTGATGTATTGAAATCAAATGGCATTCAAATCAGTATGGATGGTAAAGGTCGATGGGTAGATAATGTGATGGTTGAACGATTATGGCGGAGCGTTAAATATGAAGAGGTGTATCTCAAAGCTTATAGCAGTGTCACAGATGCGAAAAAGCAATTAAGTGCATATTTTGAGTTTTATAATTTGAAACGACCTCATTCGAGTCTAGACAAAATGACACCAAATGAGTTTTACTATGATCAGCTACCCCAACAAAACAAGGTGGCTTAACTAGAGCGGAATATCACTTATAAATACGCTTTTAGTTGTTCAAACAAGTGGGACCACCTCTAAACGACGTTTAACCTAGCGATTGGGCGTAAGGTGCGTTAAGCATACTGGCTGGGTATGCTTATGCACGATTAAAAACCAAGTCGTTGATACATATTGCTTGGGTATTAAGCCTCACTTATAAGGCTGTTATGTATAGGTCTTGATATTGATGCAGGCTATCTGCATCTAAGCAATGTAGTTCATCTAAAAATGCAACATTAAAACTTCCAACCGTATTGGCACGTTCATAGGCTTTTTTACCTGCAATTGCAAAATGTATATGTGCGGCCACAGTGCCTACCGTAGCGTTACTGACTGCACAATAGGCAGCTGTTAATGCACCTAATGCGCAGCCTGATGCTGTAATTTTCGGTTGTAGGAAAGAACCGCCTTTAACTTGAATAACTGCATTCAGTTCTTTAGATAAAATATAATCTGACTCACCTGAAATGGCGATGCAACTTGCATATTCGAGTAATGATGTCGCTTGTAAATAAGCTTCAGCGCTGTCTAAGGTACTGTCTACACCTTTGGATTCGACTTGATTACCTGCAAGTGCACTAATTTCAGAAGCATTGCCTCGAATCACAGTTGGTGCATATTGAATCAGCTGATTGGTCATTTCTGAGCGCCAAGGCAGAGCAGGTCCATAACCAACTGGGTCAAGTACCCAAGGCTTTGCAATTTGTTGTGCCGTTTGTGCCGCAATTTGCATGGCTTGCATCTGCTCAGAAGTAGGCATGCCTAAATTTATATTTAAAGCACTCGCAATTCGTACAAAGCTTTCTGCCTCGAAAGGGTTATCAATCATAGCTGGCGATGCGCCTGCAGCCAAAAGCACATTTGCAACATAATTATTGGCAACCCCATTGGTAATAATATGTACCAAAGGCTGTTGGGTTTGTAATTGTGTCCATGCTTCACAGACTTGCTCCATTAAGGGGGCGCTGAGGTCGCTTAAATGTTCAGTTGTGTTTAAGGGAAGCAAGGTTTCGAGTTGGTTCATGAGCTGATTGTCCCTAACGCGTGAAATAGTGATCTTGATGTTTACAATTGCGACAGAAAAGCGTGACATAATCAGAGGCATCGTAATCGACAGAGAGTTCTTCAGAGCCACAGTGGATGCAACGTTTGTTGGAATGGAAACTCAAACGCGCTTCAATTTTTTTCCAAGAACGCCATACTGGCTGGAAAAAAATCCGTTCGTCATAGCCCAAAAAGCGGTAAAACAAAATTTGGCTCATTTTGCTCAATGGCATTTGGGGTGGGCGTGGCAGAGTGCTGGTTTCCCATTTTTCTGTCAAGCTACGCTCTCGATATTGCTGTAAGGTTTTTTTTAATAAGTTGGTATTAATAAAGTTTTCGTTACGCGCTTGCAGTGCATTTTTTTGATACAGGTATTCTAAGGCCGTTTGGATCAAGTAATAAATCTGTCCAATTGCCAGCCCATCCATTAATTGATAACAAAATGCACGGAAGGTTTTATTGCCCGCAATTTGGATTCCCCACGAGCGACAATAAAACTGCATAAATTGAATAATTTCTTGATACAACACCGTGTAAAGTGCATCTTTCACTTCTTCGGCATTTTTAAATGGCACACCCATAGAGAGGTTTTCATAAAACCACAACCGTAATTGGTGCGTAATGCTAAATAGGCTTGGTTCTGAGTAGCCATCTAAGCGAATATTCAGATAATACTGCTGTGCTTGGGCAGCAAAGTCTTTGCAGATTAATACTTGCTCTTTTACTAGATATTTAATAATTGAGTTCTGAAAGAGATAATTTGGCGTTATTGGGTAATATTTTATTTGATCCCAATCGATAAATTCATGATGAGTAGTATGTTCTTGCACAAGGTCATCTAAAAGCGCTAATAAAAACAGCTTTTGCATAAAGCTCAATTGACTGAGTTCATATTCATGCTGATCTTTTTGGCGTAGCTTACGTTGCTCCTGTAATCGGGATTCCGCCATCAGCTTTTTACGCTGTGCTAAGCATTTTTCACAGTGGCATGTGCGTTGTTGCTCTGGAAATATTTGGTGCTGACAGTGACTACATTCAAAATAATTGATTTCTTGATCGTATTGTTCGGCTTCCGTCCAAAACATTGCAGCATGGCAGAGTGGGCACGTTGTGCTCGCATCCAGCTGTTTTTGTAGAACGTTTAAAGTCATAACCTAAGTCATCAAATCAAAGAGAAAGTGAATTGATTATACACCGTTGTCATTCGGTGCTAAGGGTTAAATTTAAGCGCCTATAAAGGATGAATCCTGTATAAAGCGACGTATAAAAATCAGCTTTACACAGGGTATGCGTGGTTTAAGCGTACTAAGGTCATAGCATTAGATGTCCTTTAGCACTTTTCATATCTTGGCAATCCTTTATCTCCTGATCAGTTAGTAGAGACTGCTGTAACTGTTTTTAGTAAGCTGCAGGGCATGGTAATGATTCATCTTCCTCACCGAGTTGTTTTGCATCAATCAATGCTTGGACTTTCTTTGTGGGGATTTTTTTGCCTCCTAAATGCTCATAGCTATTTAATATTGCGCTAACTTCATAGGTTTGTAGGGGAATACCTTCGCAGCTCATAAACATAGCAATCACTTTGTGATCAATATTTGCTGCATCCAGTGCTTGTAGTGCTTTCACGTTTTCTACGCGTACAATGTGATCTTTTAAATACATGGAGCACCTCTTTTTTGTTTTCAGTAAATTTTATTGTGAACTTTGTTCAGCTAGATAAAAGCAATAACTGTGCACAAAATGTACGAATTAAGAAATTTAGCGTGAATTAATTTTAATTATGTTGCTAAGTTGTTTAAAAATAAAAACTATTTATTGGGTGATACTTTAAAATTCAACATTTTAAAGCTTTGGAATTTATAGGATTGAGTTTAAATGCTGGCTGAACTCCAGCAGCTTTGTCATCTAGATGCACCATGAAAAGAATAAAATGATATGGCTTGGTGCATGTACGGTGTTGCTATGAGCTTGCTTCAATCAGAGTAAATTTTGCCTAGAATTAGATACTAGATTTGCATGAAATTTGACCTGGATAACGTGTGTATTTTCCTAAAGTTTTAGTGAATTTGTTATTTAGGTGTATGTTCGCTGATAAAACTTAATTAGCGTGCTTAAGAGCTGTTGCGCTTACAATTGTATTGTGAGCTTGGTTTTTAATCTGCGCAAATATACAGCGGGCATCATAAATATTCAGCGAAAGCAATTGAAATGAGTGCGCTTTATTCCCATATACATTACAAATGAAATGCACAGACAGCTAGAAAAACTTATCGTATGATCTAATGCATTGCCCATTTTAAGAATCGTCAGCTGTCTAGACGTTTAAATAAAGGATTAGGACTCTATATGAATATTGCAGCACATCCAGTAGTTGAAGCAGACCAAACTGTTTATTTAAAAGATTATCAAAAGCCGTCTTTCCTTGTAGATTCTATTCAGCTAGATATTCAAGTCTTTGATGACAAAACGCATGTTTACGCCAAACTCGATATGCAACGCCAAACGGCAGGCGATCTTGTTCTTTTAGGCCGAGACTTGCAACTACAATCCATCAAAGTGAATGGTCAAGTTTTAGCAGAAAATGAATATCAACTCGACACAGAACAACTGTCAATTGCGAATGCACCTGAACATGCTGTAATTGAAACGCATGTCATTATTCATCCAGAATCGAATACACAACTTGAAGGTTTATATTTGGCGGGTGGTGATTTATTCGTTACCCAAAATGAGCCTGAAGGTTTCCGTAAAATTACCTTTTACCCAGACCGTCCAGATGTGTTGTCGGTATTTACCACACGCGTAGAGGCAGATAAAAAATTCCCTGTGCTTTTGGCTAATGGTAACTTGATTGAAGCTGGTGAGGCGGGTGAAGGTCGTCACTATACGGTATGGCAAGATCCAACCAAAAAACCTGCTTATTTATTTGCCTGCGTTATTGGTGATTTAGCTGTATTAAAGGACTCATACGTCACTTCTGAAGGGCGTAATGTTGCCTTAGAAATTTATGCAGAAGAAAAAGATATCGCGAAATGTCATATTGCGATGGAAGCCTTAAAGCACTCTATGCGTTGGGATGAAGAACACTACGGTCGTCCTTATGACTTAGATAACTATATGATTGTCGCAACTAGCGCTTTCAATATGGGCGCAATGGAAAATAAAGGCCTGAATATTTTTAATACTTCATGTGTATTGGCAGATGAAGAATATACAACGGATGCTGCCATTATGCGTGTGCAGTCAGTAATTGCGCATGAGTACTTCCACAACTGGACAGGTAATCGAATTACTTGCCGTGACTGGTTTCAATTGTGCCTAAAAGAAGGCTTAACGGTGTTCCGTGACCAGTCTTTCTCTGAAGACCTACAATCAGCTGCGGTACAGCGTATTGATGATGTTGCTGTACTTAAAGCGCATCAATTCCCAGAAGATTCAGGCCCGCTGTCGCATCCGCCACGCCCTGACCATTTTGTTGAAATTAATAACTTCTATACGGCAACAGTCTATGAAAAAGGCGCTGAAATTAACCGCATGATGGCGACTTTGCTCGGCAAAGAAAAATTCCGTGCCGGTACAGATGAATACTTCAAGCGCCATGATGGTCAAGCAGTAACGGTTGAAGATTGGGTAGCTGCTTTAACTGCAGGTTCGGGTGTAGATTTATCCAGCTTCCTGATTTGGTATAACCAACCAGGTACACCAAAATTAGAAGCGCAGGGTGAATACGATGCAACTGCACAAACTTACCGTTTAAGCTTAAAGCAAAGCCTAAAAGCACATCCTAAATATCCAAATTTAAAAGCAGTGCCGATTCCAGTGGCGCTTGCACTCTTTAATAAAGCGTCTGGCGAGCAATTGGTGTTAAATTCTGATGCATTGTTCGAAAACGCCGTAAAAGATGGTGTGTATTTATTTGATCAAGATGAAGCTGTGATCGAATTTACAGGCGTAAAAGCACAACCTGTTGTTTCATTGCTACGTAGTTTCTCTGCGCCTGTAAACTTAGTCTTTAATTATGCCGATGAAGAACTTGCATTTTTAATGCAGTATGAAACCAATGGCTTTAACCAGTGGCAAGCAACCCAAACGTTATTGGAACGTATTTTACTCAATGATCATGCAGCAGATATTTATATCCAAGCCATGAAACATACCGTGCCAGAAGTGATTGCAAAAGATCCGTTGTTAGCGTCACGTTTATTTGATGTTCCAACAGAGGGTTATTTGGGTAGTCGTATTGATACGGACTACAACCCTGAAGCAGTCAAAGAAAAACGGAATGCACTATTGGATACTTTGGCGCGTGAGTTTGGTGCATTTTGCAAAGAAACTTATTTGGCACTTGATCCTGACACGCAAAAAGAGTTTTCTCAAGCGATGGGTATTCGTGCACTAAAAAATATACTTTTGGGCATGATTGCACGTCAGGGCGATGCAGAAGCATTCGAGTTGGCAAATGCACAGTATCAAAATACGGGCAATATGTCTGAGCGTTTAGGTGCGCTACGTGTATTGGTTTGGAATGATGCGCCGCAAGCCAAAGAAGCATTGGCGGATTTCTATGCACGCTTTAAAGATGAAGCATTGTCGATGGATCAATGGTTCATGGTGCAGGCAGCGCATCCGAAAGCGACAGCTGAATCTATTCAGGCATTAACGCAGCATCCGGATTATGATTTGAAAGTGCCGAACCGTATCCGCGCAGTATCCGGCGGCTTGAATGCCAATCCTGTAAATACATGGAGCTTTGGCGTGCAGCATTTTATTGGGCTTGCGAAGTACCTTGATGAGAAAAACCCAATTGTCGGTTCACGTTTATTGCAAGCGTTGTCACGTTGGTACACTTTGGCAGAACCACAGCGCTCGGTGGTAAAAGCGGAATTGGAGGCTTTAAAACCTCAAGTAAAATCTAAAAACGTATCAGAAACTCTGAACAGTATGTTAAGCGTATAGTGTGAAAGGGTTAGCTTAAAGCCGGATGTTCGCATCCGGTTTTTTTATGTCTATTGTGTATATAAAGTTAATTTAAAGAATAAATTTAAACTTATGAAATAAAAAAACATCTTGTAAAAATGATATTTTTTTAAATGAGGTATATTGAATAATTCATTGTTTTAATAATGCTAAATTATTAAATTTACGTGAAAAGTGTTATGTATTTCACATTTTAGGAGTACAATTATTTAAATACATTACATTTTATAGTGTCTGACTGTAATAAATGTATCAAGTGAAAGAGTTGATGAGACTCAGTTAGTGTGAGCGAAATTTTGAGGCTGTTATGTTAGTTAAAGTTGAAGATGGCTTTTATTTAAATACCCAACATATTATTGCAGTGCGAATTTCTAAGAGTCAAAGTGGCGGTTTTACCGTTGCAACAGAGTACACCCCAAACAGCGTGCAAAAAAATGCAGTATTCGAAAAGCATTTTGATACTGGCTTAGAGGCAGAAGTATTTTTGCAACATTTGCATAAAGCTATGAGTTAATTCAAATTTCAAGTGATATTAAAAATCCTTCAATAGAAGGATTTTTTTATACAAAATTACAATTTAGTCTGTAAGTAGACTGCTTTATAGTAAGTGAATAAAACAAAAAACAAGGAAAATTCACATGCTTCAGGAACCTTCTCAATATGCAGGATTTTGGATCCGTACAGGCGCGTGTATTATCGATTCCTTTATTTTATTGATTATCATGTTGTTTCTTCTTTTTTGGTTTTACCAAGGGGATTGGGATTTAATTTTAGATACGGGACGTTCTGAGCAATTATCCGTATTATGGTTTGATGTCACGATTAATTATATTTTACCTTTTATTTTAACTTTATTGGTCTGGCACATTTGGTCGGCATCGCCTGGGAAAATTCTTTTGGGGCTTAAAATTGTAGATGCCACCACAGGTGACAAAATAAAACCCTTACAATCGTTGATACGTTATTTGGGCTATTTCCCTTCATCATTGGTATTTGGGTTGGGTTTAATTTGGGTTGCATTTGATCAAAAGAAACAAGGTTGGCATGACAAAATGGCCAATACCGTAGTTATTAAAAGCAATGAATAAATTGTAGTTTGGTCAAAAAATGAATAAAACTTTGATTGGAATGAACCGCAATAAATTAATCTGCGGGATAGGATTATTGTAAGTCACTAGATTCTAAAAAAGCATTTTCTACATTGGCACGAGTAAAGCTTTAAATTTTATGCTGTTATTGAGATGTAAAAAGCCCAATCGAAAAGGATTGGGCTTTTTTTAATTATATTTTTTGCTTGAATTTAGACTTTGACAATTAGTACAGGAATTGGTGATTGGGTCAGAACATTTTGAGCCACACTGCCGAGCATAACTTTTTGAATACCTCTGCGACCATGAGACCCCATAATAATTAAGTCTGCATTGACTTCATCAGCCACTTGAATAATACCTTGTGAAGGAGATACCCCATGAATAAGTTTGATATTCACACTGAGGCCATCACGAACAAAAGATTGTTTTACATCTTCTAGGCGCTCTTTGGCATTCTTTTCTGCTTGCATAAAGTAGTCCGTAATTGCTGGGGCAACTTTATAAAAATCGACACCAACAAAGGGATCAATTGCAATCACGCTCATGATAGTGACTTGACTTTTTAGGTCTTGTGCCAAGCTTAAGGCTTGTTCTACAGCAGCATAAGCCATAGGGGATTCATCTAAAGCAACAAGAATGTGTGAATATGCGCTCATGTTAGACTCCTTAAGTCATCACATTATTATGGTGATGCATTCATAAAAAAACGTGTGATTTTTGTGTTGTTGTAAATCGCTTAAAACGGTGACTCATTGGGGTCGTAGTGAGTTTTAAGATTTTACAATCAGTACAGGTAATTCAGTATTACTTAATACATCTTGTGCGAAACTACCGAGCAGGATTTTTTGGAAGCCTTTACGGCCATGTGAACCCATTACAATCAGATCGGCTTTGTATTGTTCGGCAGTTGCCACTACGCCTTCGGCAGAAACAAGACCTTTTACCACTTCTGTTGATGCATCTACGCCAAGATCTTTTGCAATTTGAGATGCTTCAAGCAATGCTTTTTCGGCATTTTCATAGGCTTGCACAAAGTAATCACGCATGATGGCAGTTGAGTAGTAGAAGTCAGCATCAGTAAATGGATCTTCTGCAACCAAGCTAATCAGCGTTAATTTACTATTGAAAGCAATAGCAAGTTGAGCTGCTTTTTTAACAGCAGAAAGAGAGATTTTT
Organism: Acinetobacter cumulans; assembly: GCF_003024525.3. GTDB lineage: Bacteria > Pseudomonadota > Gammaproteobacteria > Pseudomonadales > Moraxellaceae > Acinetobacter > Acinetobacter cumulans. The sequence goes on from NZ_CP035934.2 coordinate 1,464,611, forward strand.
GAACCATCTACAGGGACTAAAATTTGTTGATAAGCCATGAGAAAAACTCCAGTATTTATCTTTATCAGTGTATTCTTTATACATAGCATATTGCGTGTAAAGGTTCAATTTTAAATGGAAAATAATATTTAATTTTATATAATTAAGTTAATTAAATGCCAATTGATTGGCAAATAATTCACAGTAAAATGCTCAGCTTTTGACTAGTTTTTTCTGTTTTGCGATCCAGATTAATTATTCTGTATTTAAAGGTATAATTTGTGTTTGGTATTATTTGTTGTGAGCGAAATCATGCATAAAACAGGGATGACGATTTTAAGTGTTTTACTGATGTTACAGTTATCTGCATGTCAATCAACAAAGTCCAATAGCCGTGTGATTGCAGGTGTATTTAATGCATCGACCCAAATCCAAAAAAAATTCATTGATCGACACGCACCTCAACATATCAAGGTATATAACAATATTCCTTATATGCAAACGCCAGAGCTTAGACTTGATTTATATCAACCTACTTATGTGGCGCAATTAGTACCTCGACCTGTTATTGTTTGGATACATGGCGGCGGTTGGATTTCTGGCGATAAAGAACATGCACGTGGCTATTTTAAACGTCTTGCAGATGCTGGTTATAACGTGGTGTCTGTACAATATCAATTTGCACCTGAAGCAATTTATCCCACACAGTTACATCAAATAAACCAAGCGATTGCTTATATTCAAAAGCATGCGACTCAATACCATTTAAATGCACAACAGATCTTTTTAGCTGGAGATTCGGCTGGGGCAAACATGGCTAGCCACTACGCCAGTTTTGTGAGTAATCCTGGGTATGCACAATCTCAAAACTTTCAACCCGTTTTAGAACAAACAGATTTAAAAGGTCTGATTTTGCATTGTGGCATTTATGATTTAAGTGATTTTGTACACATGGCCCCAGAAGAAATTAAATTATTAGAATGGGGGATTGTCAATTTAGTACAAGCTTATACAGGGGATCGAATGCAGGATATGGATTTCTTAGCCAGTATTTCCCCGCGTCAGCATTTGAGCGCAACTTATCCACCAGTCTTTATTAGCGGTGGGAATAAGGACTTTTTAACCCAAAGTCAATCCATGCCATTTGTGCAAAGTTTAAAACAGGTCAATGTACCCGTAACTGAAGTTTTTTACCCTGAGAGCAAAGAATTATTGGTTCATGAATATCAATTTATGATGGGTAAAAAAGCGAGCCAACAAACTTTACAAAAAACCTTTGAATTTTTAGCGCAATATGCGCCTGAAGATCATTTAGAAACCACATTAAAGTAGCTATCTTTACACGAAGTCGTGATTCACAGTTACACGTATGGGCTTGCATTCTTTTTATAAAACTATAACATACCGACCATACGGTATGTTTTGGTGAGTGTATATACAATGAATCCGATTTATATGGCTTATGCCATGCTGGCCTTAGCCATTATTACTGAGGTCACAGATTCTACTTTTTTGGTAAAATCTGAGGGCTTTACAAAGTTTTGGCCATCGATAGCTGTTGTTGTGCTGTTTTGTATTGCATTTTATTTACTGTCACAAGTAATTAAGGTTATTCCATTGGGCATTGCTTATGCCATTTGGGCGGGTGTGGGTATTATTTTAACTGCAGCAGTGGGCTATTTTATTTTTAAACAAAATTTGGACTTGCCTGCAATGCTGGGTATCGCACTGATTGTTTCAGGCGTATTGGTGATTAACTTATTTTCAAATTCAACGGGGCATTAATGGATAATCCTTACAAGCGGAAAAAAGAACCTGAGCGAGTCCGACAACGTATTTTAGATGTGGCTATTCAGCTGACAGCAGATAAAGGTTTATCTGGTGTTTCTTTGCAAGCTGTGGCTGATTTATCGGGTGTGACGAAAGGTGGGTTGCTACATCATTTTCCGAATAAACCCGCTTTAATACGTGCAGTCGTCAGTACTGTGCTACAAAGACTTGATCAGGCTTTTGATGAGTATATGGCACGCGATCCTGAGCCTTATGGACGGTTTACCCGTGCTTTTATTCATTTTACCTTACAGCGTGATGTGCAGGAAATTGGCAGTTTATGGACGGCTATTTCTATGGTCATGCTGACGGATCAGGCTTTTAATGCACAATGGATTGAATGGTTAAATGGACGTTTGGTTTTACATGCAGAGACAGACAGTGGCATTGAGTTGCAACTTTTACGCTGTGCGGCTGACGGTCTTTGGCTGACTATGTTTACAGGGGTAGATGATCCAGATGAAACACAGCGTTTAGAGTTGGAGATGATGCGCCGTACTTACCACAATGCGCCATAATTTCAGTTAGGGACAAATGATTGTTGTTGTTAAAAGATCCCTAATTTATCTTCACTATGGCTTCAGTGTTTAGAGTGATGAAAATGCCAATTTCAGCCCAAAACCGCAAAATAAAATTCCCACACTTGCAACACAGCTGGCAGTTAAGCGTTTACGTGCAGTAAAGTAAGACGCCAATTTTGCGCCTGAAAAAATTAAAATAGTTAAATAGCTCATGCTAATGATTTGCAGCACGATAGCTAACATAATGAATGTTAAAGCAGGGTACGGGTAATTGGGATCTGCAAACTGTACGAAAAAAGACAGATAAAACAAAATTGCTTTGGGATTTAAAACGCTGATGGTGAGCGCAGTTCGGAAGGGCTTTAATGACGAAAGATCTTCTTTTTGCTGTACAGCTTGAGGTGCATCGGAAGTGCGCCAAGTGTCATAGGCAGCCTTTAAAAGCTTAATGCCTAAGTAGCTTAGATATGCAGCGCCCACAATTTTTAATAAAATAAACAGCCAAGGAAATGCATGCAGTAAAGATGCTGCACCTAAAGCCGTTAAAATAATCAGAATTAAATCGCCACTATAAACACCAAAAGCACCTTTATAGCCAGCGCGAATACCGTAGCGTGAAGCGATGGTCATTACATAGATGGAATTTGGACCCGGAAGTAACACAATCAATGTTGTGCCAATAATAAAGGTCGTTAAGTCTGTAATGCCAAACACGTGATTTTGCCAATAAAAAACTGATGCCGTCAGTATAACAACATCAGTTTTAGAGTGGACAAGATATGTAGATAAATTGGAAAATTCACCTGATTTATAAAAGCTTCTATGCGTAAAGCAGAGAATTAAGCTTTAATTTCTTGTGATTCACCAAAAGCTTGGCGTAACAACTGACTCAGCTGTTCGCGTGCTTTAATAAATCCATCAATACCACCTTGCAGTAATTGGAATGACATTAAGTCTTTTTCCAGCTGTGCTTTAAATCCAGTTTCTGTGAGCGGACTGATTGGGTGTTCAGTGTGTGGATGTGTATGATCTGCAGAAAGTTGCGCTTCTACCGTACGTTGATCTTGCGCTAATGCATCTAATAGGTTCGGAGAGACGGTCAGTAAATCACATCCAGCTAAGCCTAGCACTTGATCGACGCTACGGAAGCTTGCCCCCATAATTTCAGTGCGGATGCCATGCTGTTTATAGTAGTGGTAGATTTGTTTTACAGACAATACGCCAGGATCTTTTTCAATCGGATAGCTGTCCACATTTTCTGCTTTTTTGTACCAGTCTAAAATACGACCTACAAAAGGCGAAATAAGCGTAACCTTTGCATCTGCACAGGCTTGAGCTTGGTGTAAGCCGAATAACAGCGTCAGGTTGCAGTGAATGCCTTCAGCTTCTAATACTTTGGCTGCTTGTATGCCTTCCCATGTAGATGCAATTTTAATCAAAATACGGTTTTGGTCTACACCGTACTGTGCATAAAGTGCCAACAACTCTTTAGCTTTTGAAATTGTAGCTTCAGTGTCATAAGACAGCGCTGCATCAACTTCTGTTGATACGCGACCTTCGACCAGCTTTAAAATTTCCGCGCCAAATTTTACCGTTAAAATATCAATAGTACGCTCAATCAAAGCATCATGCTGTAAACCTTCTTGCTGTGCCTGCAGATAAGCCGCCTCAATTAAAGCCATATTTTCAGGTTGGTTTGCGGCCGCAGTAATTAAAGAAGGATTAGTTGTTGCATCCAGTGGACGGAATTTTTCAATCGCAGTTAAGTCACTGCTGTCTGCAACGATCGTTGTTAAATTTTTTAATTGAGTTAAAGCTGAATGTGTCATTTAAATCTAGTTCTTAAAGTTATTGCCCTTGATTTAGTTATATCATAAAGACTGTACAGCAAAAGTGCCTGTGGCTATTTTTAAGACATTTAAACGGTATTTTTACGCAGTTTTTTTACATAATCTATTAAAAAACGTGCAGCCGTGCCCTGAAGGCTTTCTCTATTCCATACTAAATCTACAAAATACTCAAACTTTGGGGTGAAATCTGAAAAGTTTAAAACCTTCAGTTGTTTTTTTAGAAATGGATTTTCATCTAGCATTTCAACAGGTAAAACTCCCCAGCCAAGGTTTTGTAAAATCATGGCACAGGCTGAGTGATGGTTGTCTGTACGCCAGTAATTTTTTGAAAATAAGAGTTCAGGCCGAATATTGCGGTCACGACTGGCAACGACAATTTGTCTACTTTGTAAAATTTGTTCAAAACTTTGCTGTGTAAATTGCGCAAGGGCGTAGCTCTTTGCTGCCACAGGAATCAAGGCTTGTTGTTTAAGTTCAATGAACTGTTCATTGCTTTCCAGTTGTTCACGTTCAAACATCAATGCAAATTGAGCTGTACCATTAATCAGCATTTTTTGTGCATCTTCTTGGGGGGCTGTAAAGATATTAATTTGCACTGTGGGAAATTGGGCTTCCAGGGCAGCAATATAATCCGTCCAGCGGGTGTGCAGTAACTCAGATACAACCACAATATTCAATTCAGATTCAAGTCCCGTGCTGAGCGACCGTGCAAGCTGTTTCCATTGATTCATTTCGATGAGTAGCTGTTCAGCTTTTTCATATAATATTTTTGCATGTGAAGTAGGGACTGGCTCACGGCCAATACGTTCAAACAGCTGCAGATTTAAATCAATTTCTAAGTTGGCAATGGACATGCTGACAGCAGATGGTACTTTTCCTAAAGCACGCGCAGCGGCAGAAAAAGAACCTGTTTCCATGACTTTTTTAAAAATAATCAATTGTTCTTGGTTCAGATTCATACGAATCTCTTGTGAAGCTAGATTAAAGTTAATCTATCAAATAAATTGAAAGAAGCTAACTCGATCAATCAAAAATATACAAATAAAATAGGCTCATCTTAAACAAACAAGTTGAGTAGTTGAAAATGTTGATTTTCAAAAGAAGGATTGTTCATGCGCTGAGCTATGAAATTATTCTATTGGTGATCATTGCAATTGCGCTGAGTTTTATTTTTAAAATGCCAATGGAAGTTACAGGCACTTTGGGTATTGCCATGGCTGTAACGTCGGTGATTTGGAATATGATTTTTAACCATTTTTTTGAAAAATTTGAAGCAAAACGTAAACTGAAAAGAACAGTAGGTGTCCGTGTTTTACACGCAATTGGGTTTGAAGGTGGCTTAATGCTTGCGACTATCCCTATGGTGGCGTATGCGCTGAATATGTCTTTAGCCCAAGCCTTTATCACTGATTTAGTACTTACAATGTGTATTTTGGTTTATACCTTTATTTTCCAATGGTGTTATGACTACATTGAAGCCCAATTAGGCTATCAGCCCGCGCATAGATCTTCGTAAGGAATAGTAAAAAATAGTGAAGTATTAGCGTAGCAATAAAAAAGCACCTCAATTGAGGTGCTTTTTTTGTGGTCTCAATAATTATTTTTCAACAATTGCTGTGACGCCTTGACCGCCAGCAGCACAGATCGAGATTAATACGCGACCTGAACCTTTTTCATTCAGCAGTTTTGCAGCAGTAGCTAAAATACGTCCGCCAGTTGCAGCAAATGGATGGCCTGCAGCAAGTGAAGAACCTTTAACGTTTAATTTAGTGCGGTCAATTGAACCTAATGGCGCATCTAGGCCTAAACGTTCTTTACAGAATTTAGGATCTTCCCACGCTTTAAGCGTAGACAATACTTGAGATGCAAAAGCTTCATGAATTTCATAGTAGTCGAAATCTTGAAGGCTAATGCCAGCACGCTCAAGCATACGCGGTACTGCATAAGCAGGCGCCATCAATAGGCCTTCTTTCTTGCCAACAAAATCTACAGCAGCAGTTTCTTGGAAAGTTAAGTAAGCTAATACTTCGTGACCATTTGCTTTAGCCCATTCTTCAGAAGCTAAAAGCACACAAGATGCGCCGTCAGTAAGTGGCGTAGAGTTACCCGCAGTCATTGTACGGCCGTCACCTTTACCGAATACTGGCTTAAGTTTCGCAAGTTTTTCTACAGATGAATCTGGGCGCAAGTTGTTGTCACGGTCTAAGCCTAGGAAAGGCGTGATCAAGTCATCGAAGAAACCTTCTTCGTATGCTTTCGCCATTTTTTGATGAGAAGTCGCAGCAAGTTCATCTTGAGCTTCGCGTGGAATACCCCATTCAAGCGCTGTAATCGCTTGGTGGTCACCCATAGAAAGGCCAGTACGCGGCTCACCATTCTTAGGTGCATCCATCAAATCTTTGACATTAATTTTAGTTAATGCTTTCAGGCGGTCTTTACCCGTTTTTGCAATGTTTAATTCAAGCAATGCTTTACGTAAGCCATCACCAAATGCGATTGGCGCATCAGATGTTGTATCTACACCGCCAGCAACGCCAACGTCAATTTGACCTAAAGCAATTTTGTTTGCTACAAGGAATGCAGCTTGCAAGCCAGTACCGCATGCTTGCTGAATATCGTAAGCAGGTGTTTCTGGAGCAAGTTCAGTATTTAACACGCATTCACGTGTCATGTTAAAGTCACGGCTGTGTTTTAACACTGCGCCTGCAACAACTTCGCCTAAGCGTTGACCTTGCAGGTTGAAACGTTCAACCAAGCCATTTAAAGCAGCTGTAAACATGTCAGTGTTAGAAGCTGTGAAAAAAGCGCCATTTGAACGTGCAAATGGAATGCGGTTACCGCCAATGATTGCTACGCGGCGAACTGTATTTTGGCTCATGTGTTTTTCCTGTTGAACAGAAGTTTGAGTTGTTTGTTTTGAAGCTGTAGTTTTAGACGCTGTACTTTTACTGCTGCTACGCGGCGCTGCTGAGCGTGTGCTGGCAGGTTTAGCGCTTGCTGCTGATTTGGCCGTTGTACTGGTTTTTCGAGCGGTGCGGCTAGATGCGGTTTTTGATGGTTTTGACACATCTTGTTCAGCAGAAGTTTCGACTGCTGGATTTTCTTGAGTAGTCTTGCTCATAAGGCTTTTCCAAGCATGTAAAAGTGTTTCTGAAGGCTACATTATCATAAACTCAGCAGTGCTGAATTGACTAGAATGACAGTGCCGAATACATTCAGGTCAAGTCATATCAGCATTAACTCAAGTATGATTCAATGGAAACTGGTGGATCTATTGAAATATAAGGCCAATAACATCATATTGAAGTTTAAAGGATATCTTCAAAGCCATCAAAAAATTAATTTATTCGAGAGATACAAACATGACTGACCAATACCAAGCATTTTCAAAATCTCCAATTGGTAAATTTGTCATTAAAAATTTAGGATTGCCAGCACCGACTTTCCTAGAGCGTTTTGAATCTGCTTCTCCTGTGGTGAAAGGCGCAATTTTAGTTGGCGCTGCGCCAAACAGCACCTTGGCTGGTTCTATTGCTCAAGTTTTGGCAAATGTGCATGCAAATGGCTATGCAGGCAACAATACTGAATTGCAGCAAGCTGCAGCAAAAGCAGGTTTGAACTTAAGCGCATTTAATGAAGGCGACAAAGAATCTAAATTTAAAGTTGTTGTTTTTGATGCATCAGGCATTGAAAACTCAGAGCAGCTTCATGAGCTATATGCATTCTTTAACCCTATTGCACGTCAGGTTCAAGCATCTGGCCGTGTTGTAGTTGTTGGTACAACACCAGAAACTGCAAAAACTGCAAAACAGGCTATTGCTCAGCGTGCGCTCGAAGGTTTTGTGAAATCTGTAGGTAAAGAATTTAAAAAAGGCATTGCGGCTAATCTTGTCTATGTAGATGCAGGCGCTGAAGCGAACCTTGAGTCTGCGCTTCGTTTCGCAATTTCACCGCGTTCAGCTTATGTTTCAGGTCAAGTGATCCGCGTGTCGAAAGCAGACACAGTAGATATTGACTGGACTAAGCCGCTTGCAGGTAAGACTGCTGTAGTGACAGGTGCAAGCCGCGGTATTGGTGAAGCGATTGCGCATGTGCTTTCTCGTGATGGCGCGCATGTGATTTGTTTAGACGTTCCGCAGCAGCAAGCTGACCTTGACCGTGTAGCTGGTGCAATTGGCGGTTCAACGCTTGCGATTGACATTACAGCAGGCGATGCTGGTGAAAAAATTAAAGCTGCGGCAGCTGCGCAAGGCGGTTTAGATATTATTGTGCATAACGCAGGTATTACACGTGACAAAACTTTGGCAAATATGAAGCCTGAGCTTTGGGACTTGGTAATTAACATCAACTTGTCTGCCATTGAACGTGTGAATGACTATTTGTTAGCGAATGACGGTTTTAATGCGAATGGCCGTATTGTTTGTGTATCGTCTATTTCAGGCATCGCAGGTAATTTGGGTCAAACTAACTATGCTGCTTCTAAAGCAGGTGTAATTGGTGTGGTTAAATTTACAGCACCTACACTAACTAATGGTGTGACCATTAATGCCGTTGCGCCAGGTTTCATTGAAACGCAAATGACCGCTGCTATTCCATTTGCAATCCGTGAAGCGGGTCGCCGTATGAACTCGATGAGTCAAGGCGGTTTGCCAGTCGATGTTGCAGAGACGATTGCATTGTTTGCTTCAACTGCATCTACAGGTCTAAATGGCAACGTAGTACGTGTTTGCGGTCAAAGCCTGTTAGGGGCTTAATGCATCCCTCTTAAAATTCCCTCTCCTTTAAGGAGAGGGCTAGGGAGAGGTAAAATTTACTATAAAGGGACATGAGGCTACCCTCATCCCAGCCTTCTCCCAGAGGGAGAAGGGGCTTTTAAGACATTGAAATAAAAACTTCTCAAAGGTTCAGTATGAATACTCGCCATTTTAGTCAACTTCCAAAACCTTATTTGGCTTATCCAAAAGTCATCCAAGGCTTGATTTTTAAAAAGCCGAAAGGTGAAAAAGTGCTGCCGCAAGTTGAATATGTGGTGGATTCATTTCAAGTCGATGCAAAACACTTAAAAGCGTATAACGAAGTTTGCGGTTTTAAAAACAACGGCTATATTCCTGCAATTTACTTGGCGGTGCTGTCGCAAAGCCTGCAAATGCACATGATGACTACCGAAGCATTTCCATTTGCAATTTTAGGCTTGGTGCACATTCGTAACCAAGTGAAGCAAACCCGTAAAGTCGGTGTAAATGAACAGCTAAGCCTGTCTTGCAAGTTTGGCGAATTAAAGCCGCATGATAAAGGCGTACAGTTTGACTTTATTACCACTGCAAAAGTAGGTAATGATGTTGTTGTAGAGTCGCTGACCACTTATTTAGCGCGTCAAAAAACCGATGTAAAAGCTGCAGCAAAAACGGCTGAGAGCAAAACACCAAACTATCAGCTGGTTGCGGAGTGGGGGGTTTCTGAAAATACAGGACGTCGTTATGCAATTACCTCTGGTGATTTTAACCTGATTCATATTCATGCTGTTACAGCAAAAGCATTTGGCTTTAAACAAGCCATTGCACATGGTATGTGGAGCAAAGCGAAAGCATTGGCGAATTTAAGCCTGCCAGATGCGTATGATGCAGATGTTTGGTTTAAACTGCCGATGTACCTGCCGTCAAAAGTAGAATTTTTAACTGCGGTGAATTCATCTGAAACAGACTTTATGATTCGTAGTGCAAAAAATAAAAAACCGCATGTGACGGGTACAGTCACAGCGCTATAAGCCAAAAAAGCCTGATGTCTTCATTGCATCAGGCTTTTTTTCTGTCCGAAAATATGTCATATCATTTATGCCTTATAGCATTGGAGTTCAAAGGATATGAACCAGCTCAAAGAAGTTTTATTTGCAAGTACTGATCATTATTCAGGTGAAGCTGATGCATCTTTTCAAGATGTAGCAAAGCTGTTTAGTCGCTTACAGGATGCGCGTAGCACGCAAGGTGGCGCTGCGCTATGCGTCTATTTTAAGGGGCGTAAAGTACTGGATATTTTTACAGGTCAAAAATCGGCAGATGAAAAATGGCAGCCTGATACACTTTCAATCTGCTATTCCACGGGTAAAGGTGTGCTCGCTACCTTGGCGCATATTTTGGTCAGTGAAGGCTTTATTGACTATGACGTACCAATTGCTAATTATTGGACTGAATTTGCACAACATGGTAAAGCTCGTATAACGCTTAGACATATCTTGAGTCATCAAAGTGGTTTATATGACATCCGTAATAATATTGATCAGGCCGTTGAAATGGCGGACTGGCAGCACATGCTCCAAGTGATGGAAAACATGACGCCGCGTTTTGGCTTAGGTGAAGACATGGCATATCAGCCTCTGACCTTTGGCTGGCTGGTGGGCGGTGTATTGGAAAAAGCGGCCAAGCGAAGTTTATCTGAGTTAATGCAGCAGTATTTGGTTGGGCCTTTGGCTTTGGATGGCGCGTATTTTGGTGTACCGCAGGATCAGCTTGAACGTGCAGCTCGTCCATTGCCCAAAGCGCCGCGTTCAAATGCAGCGAAGCAGCAACAATCTTCAGATCATTCGAAACAGCGTAAGGCATCACCGATGGATAAGCTGATTGAGCTGAGTGGCCAGAACCCGCAAGATTTTCAGGATGCAATGATCCCTAAAGGCATGAAGCACTTTAGTTTTTTTAGTGATGAGGGAATGCAGGCCGTCATACCGGCAGCCAATGGTGCTTTTACAGCGGGAAGTTTGGCTAAGATATATGCCATGCTAGCAAATAATGGTGTGTGGAATGGTCAAAAGTTGATTAAACCAGAAGTGTATCGAGTCCTGAGTACAATCCAGAGTAAAAAGCGTGACCGAATTATGCCATTGCCGATGCATTGGCGACTGGGCTATCACCGAGTACTGAGTTTAGGAAAATCATCCAATGGTTTTGGTCATATTGGTTTTAATGGCTCAGGTGCATGGTGTGACCCAGAGCGTGATTTAAGCTTTGCATATACACATAACTTTCCAACAGGCTCACTGACGGGGGATTACCGTTTATGGGCGTTGACGCAGGAAACACTCCGCTGTGCAGACCGTGTGCTAAAAGGGCGGAAAGGCTGGCTTTAATTGCACATGCTGTACATTAATGGACGACGTATCGGTTTGTTTGTGCTATTTTTCCCGCCGAATGTATGACAGGCAGGCAACACATGAATAAGTCGATCTTAATTCCCTTAGTTTCTCTTTCTAGTTTGACTGTGACTGGTTTGGTGGGTTGTGAGCGTGCCTCCGAGACGACTGTAAAGCAAACAGAGGCTGTGCAAGTGAAACAAATCGTCCCAGCTTGGGTTGGTAGTTATAGCGGGCATACGCCATGCATGAGTTGTAGCGCATTGTGTGAAGATTGTGAGGGAATGGCGGTTAAACTGACTTTAAATACTGATATGACCTATACCTTAGATCGTCAAAGCATGAGTGGAAATGATCAGCCGGCTTTACTACATGGCGCGATGAAATTTCATAATCCAGAAAAGACCAAATTAGAGCTGGTGAATGTAGAAAGTCGTAATTTGCTATATGTTAATTTAGCAAATAAACAGTTAGAAATTTTGAAGAATGACACCGCGCAACCTTATGATGTGCAAGATAACTTTTTACTTGAACGTGCCTAAATCTACATATTGAGCCAAAGTAAGTACTGATTAAAAAATGATTTTAAGCTGAATATCGATTGAATCAGTTAGCTACATCAGCTGACTGAGGCTTTAAATGAAATATAAGAACAGAACTGGCAGATTTATGACATTAAATAGTGGACTACAGTGGATTTTGAGCGGTAGTTTAACGCATCTCTATAAGCACTTATAAATTGTAAATATGTTAAAAAAAGAGTTAACAGTCTCAGACTTAATTGCCTTGCTTTCAGTGTTCGCTGTAGGATTGTCTGTACTTTCTAATGCATACTTTTATTATTCATTAGATGCTTTATGGATCATGTCAACACTTTCACCATCGGTATATTTCGTAGAGGTTTTTAGAGTTTTATTTTTAGTATGTCTGTTGATTATTAGTGCAGCATGTTTTGAGTGGTTGTATAAAATTTTATTAAAATCATTATTTCGAAAACGGAAAATATTTTATAAAAATAATGAGCAAGAGATAAAGAATTTACTTGCGAAGAAAAGGAAATCTTTTATAAGAGGCTATACTGTCTTTTCAGTTTTGTTGATGAATTTAATATTTAAGGTGCTGGAAAACTTTGGCTTTATATTTACAATTCAAATCTATATCTGGGCTTTTTTCATTTTTGGGTTGAGCATGGCCTTAGTGACTAATCATACATTGGATTTGATCACAAAAAGAATCACACTCGCATTAATGGTGATATTGGTTACTGCTCTGAATGCAGAGATTAAAATTGCTTATTTAAGTGAAGCACCTACAGTATATTTCAAAGATAATTCATCAAGGTCGCAACAAGCACAGTTACTTGAAGCATATCAAGATAAAATTATAGTGTTTCGCCAAGCCATTACAGGTGACGATAAAGTCATAACTATTTTGAAAATTGATCAAGTAGAAAGGATAGTAGCCAAAGACTTAGCAAATTAAGAGTTTTCATTCACTCTTCGTCAAAAAAACAGTATCCTTATGCATGTGAAAAGGAGCATACATGTATCAAGTACTTGCGCGAAAATACCGTCCACGCAATTTTAATGAACTGGTTGGCCAAAACCATGTCTCACGCGCATTAACCAGCGCTTTAGACCGTGGTCGCCTACATCATGCCTATTTGTTTACAGGGACTCGCGGTGTAGGTAAAACCACAATTGCGCGTATTTTAGCGAAATGCTTGAACTGTGAAACAGGGATTACTTCTACGCCATGTGAAGTTTGTGCGACCTGTAAGTCTGTCAATGAAGGGCGTTTTATCGACCTGATTGAAATTGATGCAGCATCGCGTACAAAAGTAGAAGATACACGTGAACTTTTAGATAATGTTCCTTATGCGCCTACGCAAGGACGCTTTAAGGTTTATCTGATTGACGAAGTGCACATGCTGTCTACGCATTCATTTAACGCACTTTTGAAAACGCTGGAAGAACCGCCTGAGCATGTAAAATTCCTGTTTGCGACGACAGATCCACAAAAATTGCCAATTACCGTCATTTCGCGTTGCTTGCAATTTACCTTACGTCCGCTGGCTGTAGATGAAATTACAAAGCATTTAACCGATGTGTTACACAAAGAAAGCATCGAAGCAGAGCAGGATGCGATTTGGCAAATTGCAGAGTCTGCGCAAGGCTCACTTCGTGATGCGATGTCATTGACAGACCAAGCAATTGCTTATGGGCAGGGTGCTATTCATCACCAAGATGTCAAAGACATGTTGGGTCTGATTGATCGTACGATTATTTATGATTTGATTTTAGCGATACATCAAAATCAGCAAGCGCGGATTAGCCAGTTGTTAATGCAATTCCGCCAGCAAGCACTTGATGTTTCTATGGTGCTGGATCAATTGATTTCGACACTGCATGAATTGGCATTACTACAGTATTTGCCAGATTTAGCTTTAAAATACAGTGCTGAAATTAACCAAAAAATTATGCGTTTATCAGCGCAAGTCACAGCACAAGATTTGCAATTATATTATCAAATTGCTTGTAAAGGTCGAGCTGATCTACAGCTAGCAGTGACACAAGAGCAGGGTTTTGAAATGACCGTGCTACGTTTGCTTGCTTTCCGCCCAATGCAACCGAGTGAAATATCTGCATCAGCACCAGTACAAACAGCTCAACCAGCTGCACATGTTGAACCAGCACCTGTAAGCGAAGCGCTAACACCGCATAGCAGTCAGCTGGAAGTAAATGCATCACCATTAGCAACAGATATACCTTCAACGCAGGATGAAACAAACGAAGCGCTAAATTCTGATGGTTTCTTCTCTGATGAATATGATGATGAGCAAGATGACTTTAGATCGCAAGCAACTGTGAATGAGCCTTCATCAGATGATTTTTTAGATGAAGCTGAATTTGAGCTGTCTCCAGAGCCTGAAGGTACAAAACATCAGCTAGAGTCTGAGGTTCTAGTCGATGTTCAAATAAGCTCTGAAGCACATACGCAAAATGCCGATTCATCTCCAATAGATCAAATACAGTCACCTGATCAAAATCAAATTATTTTTGATCTATCGAATGGTGAAACATTATTTGGTTTAGATGCTTTGGCAGGGGGGGATCAAGTTGTAGATCTAACACCTGATTATGCCTTTGAATCTATTGCTCCCTTAGAAACGGTTATTAAAAATAGCCCTGTAACTGAAGCGCAAGCTGAGCCAGATCAAGACGGTGCAGAGGCTGGTTTATTTGCACAAGACATGACAGTTGCAGCTGTAGTAGAAAGTTTTGTACAGGAAGAAATAGTACAGCAACCTCAAAACTCAGTCACGGTATCATCTGCATCTGTTAGCCATCTTATGCCACAGGATATTTTGAAACTGCCTGTACAAGACCTACAAGGTGAATGGACAGTCGATAAGTGGGAATACTGGTTCCGTCATAGTGATTTGTCACCTGCTGTACAGGAGTTAGCACAACATGGGGTGATGATTGGCACAATTGATGGTGAGAGCAACTTCCATATTCCTAAAAAATATGAACAGTTGCTGACTCAAATGCAACACCTGTTGGAGCAAGCATTACACAGTGCTTGGCCAGCAACACGCTTTAATGTGGTGTATGGCGATGTGAGTGAGCGTACGCCTTATGTGTTGTTAAATGCACGTAAAGAGCAAGCGTATGTTCGCGCCTCAGAGTTATTGCATAGTGAGCCTACCGTGAAATCTTTAATCCAAGCATTTAATGGTGAACTACATAATATTCAACTGAAATAATCAGGTGGAATACATTATTCTTCATTAATTAAATCAATTAGATAATGTTTTAAGGCATCTCGCATTTCTGGTGGAATCGGGGTGCTTTTTTTATATTCACGTTCAACAAAAACATGTACAAAATTACCTTGTGCAGCGGCGTGATTTTGTCCTTGTTTAAAAATTGCCAAGTCATAGCTTAAAGAGGAATTTCCAATTTTTTGAATGGCAACACCGACTTCAATAATCTCAGGGTAACTGAGTTCTTGCATAAAGTTGCAAGAAGAGCTCACCACTAGACCTATGATGGGAGAGTGGTGAATATTAAAGCCTGCTTTTTGAATTAATAAGGCATTGGCTGCTGTGTCAAAGTAACTATAATAGGTAACGTTATTGACATGCCCGTACAAGTCGTTATCTGCCCAGCGGGTTTGAATAGGAAATATAAAGCGATATTGATTGCGTTGTCTGATCGTTGGTTTCATTTGGGTCGGTATTGTTATCAAGCATCATGTGTTTTTACTTTGCTATGCCAGTTTATTCAAGTAAAAAAAAGCCATTCAAGCAATTTGAATGGCTATGGCAAAATGAAAGCTTAAAAATTAAAACAATAATTTTTTCTGTATTTTTGAGTTAGAAACGATAGCCAAGGCCTAAGTAGGTGACAACTGGATTGATTTCAATTTTACTTGATCCAAGTAACACCGTGTCACGGTCACCTGTGTTGCTATTACCAATGACATTAAGTTTTGCATCTGTCGAGAGATGAGCATAGCTGACAGACGCCGTACCAAACCAATTTTTAGTCAAATTCACATCAACACCTACCGTAGCAACGGGTGCAAAAGCATCATCGACTTTAATTTTGCCTAATTCAGGTTTAAGTAAACCACCTACAAGCGGATTATGCGTCTGTAGTTCTGTATTGATGGCAGGATCTGCTTTTACATTGCTGAAATGTGCGTACATTACACCTGCGCCCACATAAGGCCGAATACGGTTATTAATTGAGCCAAAGTGATAGCGTGCAGTGAAGGTTGGGGTATATGCATCTGTTGTTGCAATTTTATTAAATTGCTCTAAGTTTGCGACTGATCCAACAACTGGGAGGCTAATTTCACCTTTACCAGATAAATCCATTTTTGGCGGTGCACCTAAAACTAGTTCGAGAGAAACATTGTCATTAACAAAGTAATCAAGCATTAAGCCAGCAGTATCCGCATTTTGTACTTCAAAGCCAGCATTTGGAGAGGAGGCCTGTTGAGCGCCTAAAATAGGTGTTTTATCTGTTGTACTTCCTGAAACACCTTGCGCGCTACTTTGAGGCATGATGTGCAACCAACCTGCTGAAACAGCCCATGTTTTTCCATCAGATGTAGAGGCATGAACCAAAGGCATTGCACCACATAGTGCGACCAATAATGCTGATTTTTTAATATGATTCATTTGCTTTTCCTTAGTCTGTATTGCGTCATACCAATTCAAATCCTGAAGTGGTTTTAGATATAAGTGTATGCAGTTAATACATGAAAAAGCTTAATAAATAAGAAAAATTACAATGTAAATGAAGCTATTTTAAAATATAAAAGTAATAAAAAGTGTTTAAAAACAATATGGTTTTTGGTGATTGATTTTTAATCAACATCTAATGTGTTGAATTCGAATGTATAAATAAATCACCATTTCACTGATTTAATAAACAGTAAAAGTGTAGGAATGTCGAATTCATCACAGCTAGACAGTCATAAATTATTATTTAAGCGTAAATTGCGTTGTAAATCTGTAGAGCATCCTGTTGTTGTAAGGGGCGTGGGTTGTTTTGCAGGAGGCGAGTTTGC
Source organism: Acinetobacter cumulans (assembly GCF_003024525.3). Classification (GTDB taxonomy): domain Bacteria; phylum Pseudomonadota; class Gammaproteobacteria; order Pseudomonadales; family Moraxellaceae; genus Acinetobacter; species Acinetobacter cumulans. Next base: position 1,481,500 of record NZ_CP035934.2, read on the forward strand.
AACATAGCATCTGTAGCCAACTCAGTTAATTTGGTATGTGGAATATCGAGCTGTTGCAATTTAAGCGTTAGACCACTCTGATCTAGATGGTTTTGCATGTGATCAATAAATAAATCACATAAGCCTGCTGTACATCCAGTGCTATAAGGGTCAAGCCATTGCATAAGCTCTGCGTAATGGCCTTTGGCTTCTGGTGCGTTAAATTTTAGAACTTCAGTCAGTACTAAAGCATTGCTATGTCCATGTGAAATGTGAAAATGCCCACCAAGCGGATAGGCTAAGGCATGTACTGCACCTACGGGTGCATTCGCAAATGCTTGTCCAGCGAGCATTGAGCCAACCAGCATGTTTTGTCGTGCTTCAAGATTATTTCCATCGTTGAGTACCAACGGAAGATTTTTATTTAATAAGCGAAGCGCTTGCTTGGCCAACATATCTGCATAAGGATTTTTCTTTATTTTAGAAGTGTAAGCTTCGATGGCATGCACCATAGCATCTATACCTGTGGCAGCTGTAATTGAAGCAGGTAAATTTTGCGTAAAGTGAGCATCCAAAATAGCGACATCTGCATATAACACAGGCGAAACAATGCCAGTTTTGGTGGTTTCACCTGTGGTGACGATAGAAATAGGAGTAACTTCTGAACCGGTTCCTGCCGTGGTTGGAACTAAGATCAGAGGCAGGCGTGGTCGCTTGGCATTGCCTACACCGTATAGGTCTTGAATAGTTTGATGCTGTTGAGGGTGCGCTAAGATCGCAATCACTTTAGCCACATCTAAAGAACTACCGCCGCCAAAGCCAAGTACGAGATCAATTTTTTCATTTTGCGCAAATTGTACTGCATCGAGAACCAAATGCTCAGGAGGATCTGCTTGTACATTGGCATAAATTACATAGTCTTGTTTAAGCGTTTCCAATATTTCGACAATGGGTAAATGCAACTGATGAAGCAACATACCTGGATCAGTCACAATTAATACGCGCTTCGGTTTAAAGTCATTGAGCAGATTTTTAAGCTCAAGAATTGAACCCAACCCCGAAATAATATTACTCACCGTTTGAAACTGAAATTGGCTCATGACTTTATCCTTAATTTTTATATCTAAATGCGCATTATTGTTGAGGGTTGATATAGGATTCATCCTTTAAATAACTTAACATAAGATGCTTGAAATAAAAGTAACATTGAGGTTCTTATGTCATCCCAAACGCCCTATCAGGTGTTATGTGTTTGTCTAGGTAATATTTGCCGCTCTCCTACGGCTGAAGCTGTGTTCAGGCACTTATGTGATGAAGCGAACTTGAATGTTGCAATTGATTCTGCAGGTACCAGCAATTACCATCCTGGTAAGGCACCAGATTCTAGAAGCCAGCAACATGCTAAAAAGCGTGGCTATGATTTGTCTGCCTTACGTGCACGTCAGCTTAAAACTCAAGATTTTGTAGAATTCGATTTGATTCTTGCCATGGATTATGAAAACTTAGCGAATATTCAAGCTTTAAAGATCCAAGCACAGCAAGAATTTGGTGCAAATGCCTTACGTGCTGATATTGCACTCATGAGTCAGCATGATCCTGACTTTTTTGAACAAGCTGTTCCAGATCCGTATTATGGTGGTGCAAATGGTTTTGAGTTGGTACTTGACCAGTGTGAATCCAGCAGTCGTGCCTGGATTCAGGTTCTTCAGAAAAAATTAAAATATTAAGGTTTAAGATTCGATATGCATATCCAGACTCAAGTACAACTTAAGCCTTTTAATACGCTCAATTTAAATTCGATTGCTTCTCATTATGTTCAAGTGTCTTCAAAACAAGACCTGTTAGAAGCATTGGCTTTTGCAGAGGCAGAGCAACTGAATGTATTTATACTTTCAGGGGGCAGTAATATGCTCCTGCCAGAGCACATCAATGCTTTGGTATTGCACATGCACATAATGGGGATTGAAACTCTCGCAGAAGATGAGCATACCCGCACGTTGTGTGTGGGTGCTGGTCAGGTATGGCATGACTTTGTGTTATGGACGACGACACAGCAGTTGTATGGCTTACAAAATTTGGCTTTGATCCCTGGGCTTGTAGGCGCGGCACCTGTACAAAATATTGGTGCTTATGGTGTTGAAGCAGGTGAATTTATTGATACGGTTGAAGTCTATGATCGTAATCAGAAAAAATTTACATGTATTGCATCGGCAGACTGTGATTTTGCATACCGTCATAGTGTATTTAAAGACGATCCAAACCGTTACATTATCTGTGCGGTTCAATTTAAGCTGTTGAAAACACCAGAACTGAAATTACAGTATGGTGATTTAAAAGCAGCAGTAGGTGATGAGCTCACCGCTGAAAATTTACAACGTCAGGTGATTCATATTCGACAGGCTAAATTACCAGATCCTAAAGAATTTCCAAATGTGGGTAGTTTTTTTAAAAACCCAGTCATTTCTCAGCAGGATTATGAAGCAATTGCAATAAAACATCCTAACTTACCGCATTATCCTCAAGCGAATGGGCAGGTCAAAATTGCAGCAGGCTGGCTAATTGATCAAGCGGGTTGGAAAGGCAAAAAGTTAGGTGTTGTAGGAATGTTTCATAAGCAAGCTTTGGTGCTGGTAAATTATGCTGATGCAACTTTGCACGATGTACGCCGTACCTATCAAGCTGTGCAAAATGATGTATATCATCAGTTTGGAATTGACTTAGAACCCGAACCTGTGTTGTTTAGTCAGCAAGGTTTAATCCGTTCACATCAGGACTAAAAAATGAAAAAAACGCCATGGATAGTCCGTTTGGTGCAAATAGTCGCTTTACTATTTGCGCTTTTCGGCTGTCTGATCGTTTTTATTTATACGCCTTTTTATTCTAGCTTGATCGTACGTGCGCTGAATTATTTTGTACCTGTAGAAGTGAATGAGGTGGCTGCCAAAAGTCAAAAAATGGCTTCTTTAAGTGACCACGAAAGCTATGAGCCAGGCTCAGATATGTGGATTGCACGTCAAGCGTATTTAAAAGTGATGGAAGAAGCGATCCAAACTAAAAATGCACAAGATTTGATGTTGGTACAGGCACGTTATAAAGCACTGCAAAAAAATATCGAAGAAGACATTCAAAAAGAAGTTGAAGAGAAAAATCGCCCTCAGGTCCCATTATTGGCGCCTGTGGTTGATCAAGCAGAGGCAAGTAGTGCATCTGAAGCGACAGTGGCAAATGTTTTTGACTTCAATGCAAAACTTGATGATGAACAGATGCAATATTATATTAAGTTTTTAAAAACACATCCTGTTGAAATGGCTGCTTCAGAGCCTGTGGATGATGAAATATTTAAAGATATTGCCCTGATTCAGAACCAAAATGAAAATGAGAAAAAAGCCACACAAGCAAAGCCAACGCACTTGTCTGAACCTTATGCAATTGTGGTGTTAGGTGGTGGTTTAACACTCGATAAAAATGGTAAAGATATTGTTGTAAATGACTATACACGCTTACGTTTAGAAAAAACGCTCACAGTAGAACAGCGGTATAAATTGCCAATTGTACTGAGTGGTGTAGAAGCACCTTATATGCAACGTTGGTTGGCTGAGCGTGGTGTAGAAGCCAAATTGCTTGAAGACCGTAGTATGAATACCTGTGAAAACACACGTTTTAGCTCTTTGCTCTTGCAGAAAAAAGGTGGTGCACCTACAGTAATGCTCATTACAGATCGTTATCACATGCCAAGAACTCGACGTTTATTTGCACTCAATGGCATTGAAACAATCGCTATAGAAGCGCCAATGCCAACGCATTTAACCCGATGGCGCCCAAGTGAAAAAAATTATGACCATAGTCGCCGTGCCAATTATGAAATGTTGGCGACAATGCGCGACATGTGGGTAGGTACAGAATGCAGGGAGGTACCTTAATGTCTGATATACCTTTTTTAAATCCTGCAATTTTAAAGCAATTAGAGTTGCCTATACCGAGCCGTGAAACTACGCCTCTGTTATTAGAACAATTAAATTTAAATCGGCCTTATACGCCGACTTTGGAAATTCAAGCTTATCGTCGTTTGTATGGTTTAGATGCTTTGAATTGTGAGCATTGGCAAGGTGCAATTGAAATGCCTTTGTTTAAGCTACATGTACAGGTCTTTCAACCCAAATTAGAACAAGGTCAACAGAGTAAGGGGACGGTATTTTTATTGCATGGCTATTTAGAGCATAGCGGTATTTATCAACCGATAATTCGAGAAATACTTGAGCAAGGCTACAGTATTTTGACCTATGACTTACCTGGGCATGGTTTAAGCAATGGCTCACCTGCGAGTATTCAAAATTTTGATCATTACCAAGCCGTATTAGACGCCGTATACCGTTATGTAAAACATGCTTCGCAATTGCCTCAGCCATGGTTAGGCATTGGTCAAAGCACGGGTGGCGCAATTTGGTTGCATCACTTGCTTGCCTTTGCTGAGCGTCGTGAAAACCCGTATGTAGATCGCGTATTGTTGTTATCGCCACTAATTCGTCCAGCCAAAACTGCTTGGTGGCACAATTCGGTTGGTTTGGGCATTATTCGCCGTATTAAGCGTGAAGTGCCTCGTCATTTTCGCCGCAATAACCATAATCCTGAGTTTTTACGCTTTGTACGCCTAAAAGATCCACTACAGCCACGTATGATGGGTATGGATTGGATTTTAGCAATGTCGAAGTGGATGCAGGAAATGGAAGATCGTCCAGCATGTCGCATTCCAGTGTGGTTAGCACAAGGTGCGCAGGATCAGACGGTTGACTGGCGTTACAATATTGAGTTTATTCGCCGAAAGTTCCGTTTACAAACGCTACTCATGTTAGAAGAAGGCTCTCATCAGTTAATTAACGAGCGTGCAGATATTCGCGCTGCGCTAACAGGTTTAATTCCTGCTTTTTTAAATGCAAATAGCAGTAAAAGTTATTACTAAGTTGCAGGTTTAGCCTTGAGTTTTTGTTGATCAAAAACATAAAAAAAGTAGCAATATGCTACTTTTTTTATGTTCATTCAGTTGTTTAAAAACGCTCGGCGCTTGCCATATTCCACATGCGATAATAAAAATTTTCTTGATCTTTATTCTCACAGTGTAGAAGTTCACCCTCTTTTAGCCAAAAATGGAGCTGGGCATAGTTTTTAATTTCACGATCGTTAATGCGCTGCGCTAAATGATGTGCCTTTAAATCCGCAGGGTGGCTTAAGCCGGCTGAGGCTAACATTTCAGACAAGCCATGCAGGGTGTTTTTATGAAAGTTATAGACCCGTTCTGCTTTGGTGGGTACATGAATCGCTTTTTGGCGGTCTGGGTCTTGCGTGGCAACGCCTACAGGGCATTGGTTGGTGTGGCAACTTTGCGCTTGTATACAACCAACGGCAAACATAAAGCCACGAGCAGAATTGACCCAATCAGCGCCAATCGCCATTGTGCTGGAAATATCAAAAGCGCTAATGATTTTACCGCTGGCGCCAATTTTAATTTTATCGCGTAAACCAGCACCCACTAAGCTGTTGTGTACAAAGAGTAGACCTTCTCGTAGCGGTGTACCCATATAGTTAATTAGCTCGACAGGGGCTGCGCCAGTGCCACCTTCAGAGCCATCGACCACAATAAAATCTGGCAAAATTTGGGTTTGAAGCATGGCTTTAACAATACCCATGAATTGCCAAGGTTGGCCGAGGCAAAGTTTAAAGCCTACAGGTTTACCATTGGAAAGCTCTCGTAATTGTTGAATAAAATGCATCAATTCGAGGGGGGTACTAAAAGCAGGATGGCTTGACGGCGATACGCAATCATGATCGCGACTAACACCACGGATTTGAGCAATTTCAGCAGAAATTTTATCTTTAGGCAAAATGCCACCGTGACCAGGTTTAGCGCCCTGAGACAGCTTAATTTCAATCATTTTGACTTGAGGAAGTTTGGCTTGTTCTGCAAAACGAACAGGGTCAAATTGACCATCTAGTGTGCGACAACCAAAATAGCCACTTCCTAGTTCCCAAACAATATCGCCTCCATGTTCTAAATGATATGGGCTAATGCTACCTTCACCAGTGTCATGGTAAAACTGTCCCATCTGTGCACCTTTGTTGAGTGCACGAATGGCATTAGCACTTAAACTTCCGAAGCTCATGGCTGAAATGTTTAAAATTGATGCACTATAAGGTTGAGTACATTGTGGCCCACCAATGCTGATTCTAAAGTCTGCAGGATTTGCAGGTTTACATGGGCTGAGTGAATGGGTAATGAAGCGATAATTATCCTGATAAACATCTAAAATAGAACCAAAGGGTTTATCTGCATTTTCATTTTTTGCACGTTGGTAAACCAAGCTACGTTGCATGCGAGAGAAAGGAAGGGCATCTTGATCAGCTTCAATAAAATATTGGCGAATTTCAGGACGGAACTCTTCAAATAAAAAACGAAAATGCCCCATGATTGGGTAATTTTTTAAGATGGAGTGTTTATTTTGAAGCACGTCATACAAACCAATCAAACTTAAGATTGCCGTGATAACCCAAACACTATTGAGCAAGGTTTTGGGAACAAAATAATAAATATAGCGAGGCTCATAGCCAATATGGAATGACGTGACCAGCAAACAAATAAAAATACACAAGAACCAAATAGAATGGCGTGAAAAAAATGTATTGAGCAGTTTATGTCGTATAGATTGTGTTGGGCTTGGCATATAAAAATTTATCCATAGACTGCATTAAGCTTTTAATGTGCCGATTTTGTTAGCAATTCTCAAGTTTTAGTTTGTTGATTGAATGTAGTTCTGTGCAAATTAATATGCGAAATTCATGAGCTATACGCATGGTTATTTGCAAAGAGTGGACTAAGTTTTTCTGAAAAATTGTTTAGGTTTTGATCTGCTATACAAAGCAATTCTTATGATTTCACCCACTAAGATTTTTTAGATAAATTGATTTTACCCCAGCAAAAGGAGCAATAAAGATGACTAAAAAATCGATCCGTTTTAACAATGCAGATCTAGCATGCTTATGCTAATCAAGATCTCTAAACTGACTTTAACTTACCAATACCGTATGCAGTGGGGAAAGCAACTGAATACGGTATTTCAATCAGCCAATCAACGCTAAGAATGACAATAACATTTTAAGAAATTATCAGTCCCAGTTTTGGGACTTTTTTCTATGCAGCCTTATGCTTGTAAAATGGCTAGATAAGCTTGGCCATACCGCCTCATTCAAAGCTTAGCTTGAATACAGTATTTGGATTTTTTTAGCGTTTTAAGGTTCATTGATTTGTTGTACTGCATGTAAAACATATTCGGGTTCAATATTTTGAATACGTTTTCCAAAGCTACGTAACCACCAAACCAATTGCGAGGTATAGGGTACAGTTGCAGTAATTAAAATCTGTCCATTATCTAGTTTTTGTATGGTTTGGTCTCTACTGAGCTGAGATTCTTCAAAGTAGCCTGCATCTTGTTCTGTAACAGTGAGGCGAAGCTCGATATTCTCAGTAGGTTGATTAAAATCAACCCTAAAGCCCAATGCACCAGATTCTATATAAGCATCTATATCAAAATTGACTGGATGCAATGCACGTGAATTAAGCACTTGCGCAGATTTAAAGCGGTGCAAAGCGAATGTTTGGATGTCGGTTTTGTCATGTCGGGTGCACACTAAATAAATGATTGCACCTTTTTGAACCAATGCCAGTGGATTTAAGATGTAGGTCTTTTCCTCGCTTTGTAAACCACGGCCTTGATATACACATTCTAATTGCTTGTCTTGGAGTAAGCCTTCATAAATCGTTTGTTGTGATGTTTTATCTACAGTTGGCGGTATAAGAGGCTGATTGGCCGGCACAATACGAACACGGTTGATCCATTGGCGCACACTGTTTTGGGTGGAAAGACTTCGGCGAGCCAAATCAAACCAAGGATTCATTTCCTCTATGAGGCTAGGCGGCAGTAAATGTTTAAGATGTTCCTCAACCATCATAAAAGTTACAGCCTGAGAACTGGTCATGTGTGGCAAGCTTTGAATAGGTGCATCAGCCCGCCAACGCCAGCCCTGAGGCGATGTTTTGCTACTTTCAATTGGAAAGCGCTGGGCAATTTGGTTTAAATCACGCTGAATGGTGCGCAAACTAATATCGATACCTTCGCGTACCAAGCTTTCTTGCAATTCACGTGTCCCAATCCACTTTCCTGTGGGTAATCGCGACAAAATTTGCCATTGGCGATAGAGACTGTTGGATGTTTCTTTTTCTTGTGAGGACATAATGTAGACAATAACTAATCTAGTAGTGAGATGGGCAACGCCAAAATACACAATAAAAAAACTGGATTTATTTCGCAAGTCTTTGACTTAAAAAAAACAGCACAATTTGAAACAAGATGGCGCAATTTTAGTCTTGTGTACATGTTGGAAATGATCAATAAATGTAAGACAAGGTGGTAATTTATACAGCTGGCATGCTTATTGCTTTGATTTGCTTACAATAGATTACAAAGAGAAGAGGTTGGTATGTTGAAAGAAAATATACACGATACAGCTTCCAGTACATCCTTAGAGGCGTATGCATCATCTGTATCTACCATGAGTAGAAATACAGCGACAGCACAGTCCTATGCGTTGTTTGAACATTTGAAGTCAAATTTTTTTAATGAAATGCGTGATGATCGATTGATCTCGGGTGAAGCATGCCAAAACATAGAACATTGGCTATCGCAGCATAATTTAGATGAATTAAAAGCATTAAACCAACGTGCAAAAGAACATTTTTTATATGAAGGTATTACCTTTAATGTTTATGGTGAGGCTGAGGGGACCGAACGTACAATCCCTTATGACTTAATTCCACGTGTGATTGCGAAGAAACAATGGAATACCGTAGCCACTGGTTGTGCTCAACGTGTTCGTGCACTCAATTTATTTTTACATGATATCTATCATCAACAAGAAATTTTAAAGGCGGGTATTGTTCCTGAGTTACAAGTGTTGTCGCATGAGGCATATTTGCCTCAAATGGTACAGCACCATTTAAAAGGTCAGGTCTATAGCCAGATTAGTGGTGTTGATATTATCCGTGATCGTCATGGTGAGTTTTATGTGCTTGAAGATAACTTACGTACACCATCAGGTGTGTCATATATGTTGGAGTCACGCAAAATAAGCCAAAAACTCATGCCCGATTTATGTGCAAAGAGCAATATTTTGGGCATAGAGCAATATCCAAGCTTGCTCAGACAAATACTTGAAGAAAATGCTTATTGTGATCATCCATTTATCGTGATTTTAACGCCAGGTCGCTATAACAGTGCCTATTATGAACATGCTTTCTTGGCACGTGAAATGGATGTACCGTTAGTAACTTCTGCGGATTTATTTGTAGAAAATGACGTGGTCTATGTCAAAACCATTAAAGGTCGTCAACGGGTAGATGTGATCTATCGTCGTTTAGATGATGCGTTTTTGGATCCATTAACGTTTAGACCAGACAGTACCTTGGGTGTTGCAGGTTTAATGTCGGCTTATCATCAACATAATGTTGTGATTGCCAATGCACCGGGTACTGGTGTGGCAGATGATAAATCAATTTATCCGTATGTAGATAAAATGATTCAGTTCTATCTAGGTGAGCAAGCCATTTTAAAAAATGTGCCCACTTACCAATGCCGTGAAGCAGCAGATTTAGATTATGTGTTGAGTCATTTAGAACAATTGGTGGTAAAAGAAGCACAAGGTTCTGGTGGATACGGCATGTTAATTGGGCCCCAAGCGTCTGAACAGCAAATTCATGAATTTAGAAAGAAAATAAGCCTTACGCCACATTTATATATTGCACAGCCTACTTTGGATTTATCTGTGTGCCCAACGCTGACTGCGCATGGGGCTGCAGAAAGACACATTGATTTACGTCCTTTTGTGCTGAGTTCACCTTATCGCACAGAAATTGTGCCTGGTGGTTTGACGCGTGTAGCCATGCAAGCGGGTTCATTGGTGGTCAATTCATCTCAGGGTGGAGGGATTAAGGATACTTGGGTGGTGGATAACCTACATGTGTGATGCCTTATACCAATAAAAGGAAAATGAGATGATTTTGTTAAAAAGTAATGTACAAAATATTTTTTGGTTGGGGCGATATTTAACACGTATACAGTACTTATGTGCTCAATTTCCTTTTCAAGTAGACGAAGAAGCAGCGCAGTATGCACATGCATTTGCTTTAAATGCTGAGGATGCAATTGAGTTAAATGAGCTATTGTTAGATCCAACACAGGTGGCCTCATTTTCTTATCAGTTTGAATGTGCAAAAAACAATATTCAAGATTTACGCGCAGTGCTAAGTGCAGTGAATTATGCAGAATTAAGTTTGTTGATAAAAAATGCCAATGAAAATCGAGGCTATATTTGTGATGTGGCATCTGAATGCCAAGATATTTTAGAAACTGAATCTGAAACTATTTTTCTATTTTTTAGTTTGGGGCAAGGTATAGAGGAACTCGATCGACAGTTACGTTTACAACAAGATGAAACAACGACTTTAGCGAAGGTTGGTCATATTGTGAGCTCATTGGAGCACTTAGGTTGGTCTGATTTAGAACAAACATGGGCACAATTGCAGCAAGTTCCTAATAACACGCATTTTTTTCATTTTTATGACTCGATTCAACGGATATTTGAGGCTGATACATGAAATTCATGGTGAATCATCAAACGCATTATAGTTATTCTGCGGATGTAAATCGGAGCATTCAATATATTCGTATGACACCACCCAGTAATGTCCATCAAAAGGTACATCATTGGGCGGTGAGTGTGCCTGGTCAGTCTATTGCGAAACACGATGCATTTGAAAATATTTGGTTGACCAGCTCACAATACGAACCTTATAGCCAATTGACGATTATGGCGCAGGGAATTGTGGAGTTGAATGTAAATAATAGTTTGGGTGTAGATTTGGCACATATCTCACCTGCTATGTTTTTACAGCCGACAGATCGTACCTTGTGCAATACGGAAATGCAGTGTTTCGCACATCAGTATGTTCCAACTCCGACACATCAAAACTTAGTGGCTTTGGCTGAGGCAATTTTACAGTGTATTCCGTACACACCTGCAAGAACCTCAGTACATACCACAGCATTAGAAGCTTTTTTGCATGGTGAAGGCGTTTGTCAGGACCATAGTCATGTGTTTATTGCAATGTGTAAGTATTTGGGTATCCCAGCACGTTATGTATCGGGGTATTTATATGTACCACAAACAGCACATCTGGCCAGTCATGCATGGGCTGAAGCATTTATAGACAATGCATGGTATTGTTTTGATATTAGTAATCAATTGTTTAAACCAAATGCGCATATTTATGTCGCAATTGGCCGTGATTATTGGGATGTTGCTCCCGTGCGGGGGGTACGGGAAAAAGGCGGTATTGAATCAATGAGTTCGATTGTGCAAGTACTTCGCTGTTGAAAAAAAGAAGGATTAAAAATGACTTATTGTTGTGCGATGCGCTTACAGGATGGCATGGTGTTTATTAGTGATACGCGTACTAATGCGGGCGTAGATCATATTTCTGTATTTCGCAAATTATATACCTTTGGTGTAAGCAACGAGCGCTTCATTGTGATACAAACCTCAGGCAATTTAGCCACAACGCAAGCCGTGATTGGTCATCTACAAAATCAGTTGGAGCTGAAAATAGAGCCTAATTTGTATAGCTTAAATACGATGTTTGAGGTTGCTGAATTGGTTGGGCATACCTTAAGAAAAGTCATTGCAGATGTCACTTCAGATACAGTTGAGCAAAGTAATTACTTTTGTAGTTTGTTGGTCGGTGGGCAAATTGGTCGTGCTGATATGCAATTGTATAATATTTATCCGCAGGGAAATTTTATCAGTGCAACTTCGGATACACCATATTTCCAAATTGGTGAAAGTAAGTATGGTAAGCCTATTTTAGACCGTGCATTACGTTATGACATGCCTTTAGATGAAGCGATGCGTTGTAGCCTAATTTCATTTGATTCGACCATTCGTTCTAATGTGTCTGTGGGTTTGCCATTGGATGCACTTATTTATAAAAAAGATAGTCTTGTCATTCCTAATGGAAAGCGAATTTATGAAGAAGACCCATATTTTACAATGATTAGTAAAGGTTGGTCTGATGTATTACGCAATGGTTTAGTTGGCCTAGCAAAGCCCACAGAAGATTATTTTAATTAATTGATCCGTTGAAGAATGCTATGTTAAAACTGTATTGGAACGATAAGATTCCAATGCAGTTTTTATTTTTTAGGGGCTAAAAAAGATGAGGGCAGTTCGATGATGAAGCAACTTTGCTATGCCAGCTGTTCAACATCTTCTCCAGTGACATTGCTGGAAGATTTAAGAAACATACTGAGTGAAGCGCGAGATTTTAACCATCGTCATGCAATTACAGGTGTGCTGTATTATGCAGATGGCCACTTTTTTCAGTGTTTGGAAGGTAACGAGCTAATACTTGAACTGCTGGTAGAAAAGCTAAGCAAAGATTCTCGACATCGTGAGATTATGATCTATGGATTTAAGAGCATTGATCAAGCACATTTTGCAGACTGGTCGATGAAGTATGTGAGTAGGAATAGTCATGCGCTACAGTATTTGAATGAACAAGGGCAGGAAAAATTTAGGCCATTTGCTTTGAATGCTGATCAAGTGGAAGCCTTTTTGGTGCATTTGTATGATGCACAGCCTGATGAAGCTGCTTAAATCAAAAAGCCCAAGATTGACTTGGGCTTTTTGTGGAAATGATCTAAAAATAGATTTTCTATCTTTTTAAACCGTTTTACGGATTGGGCGCGCACTCATACGGCAAAGTAATTCATAGCCAATCGTACCATTGGCTTCTGCGACATCATCTACTAGACGGTCTTTGCCCCAAAGCTCTACGGTCGTGCCAATTGGTGCATTTAAGCCAGTCACATCAATCGCAATCATATCCATTGCAACACGGCCAATCACACGGCTTGCTTGACCATTAACATGGACGTAGTTTTGTTTTGGGAAGGCGCGTGGATAACCATCACCATAACCAATAGAGACAATAGCTAACTGCATGGTTTGTTCAGCCACAAAAGTTGAACCATAGCCTACTGATTCACCGGCTTGAATAGTATTTAAAGCGATAATATCCGCTGTAAACGTCATGACCGGTTTAAGGTCAAGCTCATGAACTGTTTTGTCGGCAAAAGGTGTTGCACCATAAAGCATGATGCCAGGGCGGACAAAATCAAAGTTTAATTCAGGCCATTTAAAAATAGCAGCTGAGTTACAGCAAGAGCCTAAAATAGGCGCACAAGCTTGTTTTACGTGCAGGAATTGGTCACGCTGTTGCTCATTTAATGGATGATTGTCTGCATCTGCATTGGCAAAATGCATAGCAAGTACGCAAGTAAAACCTTCAGCTTTGAGTGAGTTAATGACCTCAATGATTTCAGGCACTTTAAAGCCTAAACGATTCATCCCACTGTTGAGTTTGACCCAAACTTTTAGGTTTTTTGCAATGTATGCATCTTTGTTTGCCAGTAGCCATTCCAACTGTGGTTGATGGTGCACAACAACTTCGATATTGTGCGCTAACACGGCAGTCATTTCATCCGCGCTGAAAATACCTTCAATCAACGTAATCGGTTGTAGATAACCGAATTCACGAATTTCTAAAGCTTCTTCTAGGCAGGCAACACCGAAGGCATCGGTTTCTGTTAAGGCTGCTAAGCAGTCTTTTACACCGTGTCCGTAAGCATTGGCTTTCACCATGCTGACAATTTTCGCAGTTGGGGCAAGTTGTTTGACGCGGTTTAAATTATATTGAAGTGCAGATTGATCAATATAGACAGTTGCTTGGCGCACCCTAATAACTCCTTAGGATTGGTTTGCTCGCTATAGATTGATTATGCTAAGCGAGTGAAGCCATAAAATATATTTGGCCTGTAAGTTTACGCTAATTTAGTTTAAAGCGCAGGCCAAAGACGTTCTTGATGCACTATTTTAGTGAATTTTAAGCAAAATGATGCGAGTAAATTTGATTGGAAATACTGTGCAGATCAAGTATTTAAATTGGTTTTTTTAAAGTAATTATTTGAACAAAAAGTTAAAAAATATACATATAAAAAAGCAGGCCTAAGCCTGCTTCTATTGATTATTCTTCATCGTCATATTGTGCATAGAACTCAGGCGATAAATTACTAAAACGCGTATATTGACCTTCAAAGGCAAGACGAACAGTACCAATTGGACCATTACGCTGTTTACCGATGATAATTTCCGCCGTACCAGCTTCTTTAGATTCTTTGTTATAAACCTCATCACGATAAATAAACATGATTAAGTCGGCATCCTGCTCGATCGCACCAGATTCACGCAAATCTGACATCACAGGTCGTTTATTTGGGCGGTTTTCCAGTGAGCGGTTGAGCTGTGAAAGGGCAATTACAGGGCACATCATTTCTTTTGCCAAAGCTTTTAAGCTTCGAGAGATTTCCGAAATCTCACCCACACGGTTATCACCCATGCCTGGAACTTTCATCAGCTGTAAGTAATCGACCATAATACAGCCGAGCTTACCACCATGCTGTTTGGCAATACGACGCGCACGTGCACGTACCTCTGTTGGAGGAAGTGCAGATGAGTCATCAATATACAGTTTCTTTTCTTGTAACTGTAAGATGGTACCAGTCACTTTAGACCATTCATCACCATCTAATTTACCCGAACGTAAATGCCCTTGATGTACCTTACCGTAAGACGAAATTAAACGCATTGCGATAGAGTCGGCAGGCATCTCCATTGAATAAACCAAAGCTGGCAAGTCATTATTAAAGAGCACACTTTCAACCAAATTCATGGCAAAAGTGGTTTTACCCATAGAAGGGCGGGCCGCGACAATAATTAGATCGCCGGCTTGCATACCAGAGGTTTTATTGTCGAGCTCTAAGAATCCTGTTGTTAAGCCTGTAATGTTTCCTTCCATTTGTGACAATTCATTTAATTTGTCAAAAACGTCTGCAACGACAGTATTAATTGCTTTAGGGCCTTGAGCTTTCGCGTTGTTATTGTGCTGTTCTGCAATCGAGAAAATATTGGTTTCTGCAAGATCTAAAATTTCACTGACTGTACGACCTTTGGTGTCATAGGCATTTTGTAAAATTTCAGAACTCACTTTAATCATATTTCTTAAAGTTGAAAATTCTTTAATTTTAGATGCATAGGTTTCTAAGTTGTAGAAACTTGATGGTGAGTCAGCCATCAATTGCATTAAATATTCCTCGCCACCCACTGCATCCAATAGGTTTTGCTTAGTCAGCCAGTCATGCACTAAAACGGCATCATAAGGTGAACTGTCTTTGGAAAGCTGATCAATGGCGCGAAAAATATATTTATGACGTGTTGCATAGAAGTCATTTTCAACGAGCGTATCACCCACTTGTTCAAATGATTCAGCCACAGTCATGAGGGCTGCAAGCACAGCTTGTTCAATGGCAAGATTATGTGGAGGCGTACGAAATTCTTTAAGTTGTCCTGACTCTGATGTAGGTGTAGGAGCTGATTTTTGTTTCGTATCGGCATTGGCCTGAGACATAGATATTCCGTTTAACAGTCAATACTTGGGCTTAAATATTTATAGCAGATAAATAGGGTATATAGCAGTAGATCATACGCTTTCTACCATAGAAATACGATCATCTATACTGAGGGTTCATCTTATATTGAGGTGTATCTGTATATGAATATTTGTGTGAATAGTTTTGTTAAGACTATAACAAAATGTACAGATAAAAAAAGAGCATGCAAATGCATGCTCTTTTTTTTTGGTGCGAAATTACTCTGCTACGATAGTAACAAGAACTTCTGCAACAACATCATGGTGCAATTGGATTGCGATGTTGAATTCACCAGTGTGGCGAAGCGCGCCATTTGGCAAACGTACTTCTGAACGATCTACCACTAGACCAGCGTTAGTTAACGCGTCAGCGATGTCACGAGTACCGATTGAACCGAATAGTTTACCTTCGTCACCAGCTTTAGCAGTGATAACGATGTTAACTTCGTTCAATTGGTCAGCACGAGCTTGAGCAGCAGCTAAAATTTCAGCTTCTTCTTTCTCAAGTTCTGCACGACGAGCTTCAAAAGCAGCAGTGTTAGCTTCTGTTGCAGCAACAGCCTTACCTTGTGGGATAAGGAAGTTACGGCCGTAACCAGCTTTAACTGAAACTTTGTCACCTAGTTTACCTAGGTTTTTAATGCGTTGTAGTAAGATAATATCCACAGCTCAACCTCACTTATGATTGTCAGTGTAAGGGATCAAAGACAAGTAACGCGCTTGTTTAATAGCTAACGCTAATTGACGTTGGTAACGAGCTTTAGTACCTGTAATACGGCTAGGAACAATCTTGCCGTTTTCAGTGATGTACTGTTTTAAAGTGTCGATATCTTTGTAGTCGATGTACGTAACGTTCTCAGCTGTAAAGCGGCAGAACTTGCGACGACGGTAAAAACGTGCCATTTAGTGTTCTCCTTATGCTTCAGCAGAGTCTTGAGCTTGTTGTGCTTCTTCACGTTGAGCTTTACGCGCACGTTTTTCTTCAGCACTCTTAGCCAATAGTGACTCTTCAGTGATAGCGTTTTCACGACGGATGATAAGGCTACGAATAATTGCATCGTTGTAACGGAACAATTCTTCAAGCTCATCAAGAGTAGCTTGACCACACTCAACATTCATAAGAATGTAGTGAGCTTTGTGGATCTTGTTGATTGGGTAAGCCAATTGACGACGGCCCCAGTCTTCAAGACGGTGGATTTGACCTTCAGCTTCTTTGATTTGTGAGATATAGCGTTCAACCATACCCACAACTTGATCGCTTTGATCTGGGTGTACTAAAAGTACGATTTCGTAATGACGCA
The DNA here is from genome assembly GCF_003024525.3 of Acinetobacter cumulans. Classification (GTDB taxonomy): domain Bacteria; phylum Pseudomonadota; class Gammaproteobacteria; order Pseudomonadales; family Moraxellaceae; genus Acinetobacter; species Acinetobacter cumulans. The sequence continues at coordinate 1,498,426 of NZ_CP035934.2, forward strand.
TTGTCAGCTCCTTACGGTTTAGACAGCCCCTAACGTAATTGTTAGAAGCAAGGAGGCATAACTACTATAAAATAGTTATGTCGCAGTGTCTGCGAGGCACAGATTTTAGAGGGTTTGCTATTGGAATACAAGGTGTTTAGCTAAAAAGCCTGTATTTTTTATGGTTTTAGCATAAGTGGGGTTGTTGTTTGTACAGATGTGTTGAAATGCGACATGCATGTATGAGCAGATCTGACTGGATATTTTTAGTGAGGCGCTTCACGCAACAAAAAAACAATATAGCCTTTGAAATTAGGATTGTTTTTAAAATCAATGCTTTTATCCCATTGGCCATGCTGTACCAAGCCAATTTTAAAGGGCAAGTTTAGCGCTGCAATTTTACTTAAATATGCGCGATAATGCGGAATAGTTGTGGAGCCTTGATAAGTTTGAATTGCAATTTCATCAATACTGCTTTGGAGTAACTGGAGCGTTTTTGTGTTTTGAAGATTACTCCAGTCCATCAGTCCAGTAATACTTAACTTGTATTTTTGAGGCAACTGAGATCTAAGCAGTGTCAGAAATAAAGCATAATCGTGTAGATTCTTGGTTTTAGCATCAAAATCAATTTGAATGCCTTCAATATTGCTTCCCATATTTTCCCAGCGTTTTACACGCTTTAATATGCTATTGAGTTCATTGTTGTTCCAATTTAAATGGTGATTGCGGTAGACCAGCCATATTTTTTGATGTGGCATGCTCATTGGAGCAATACCTTGTACGCTAAGTACTGACTGCTGGGTATGTTGCTCGAGATAAATATTGCCCTGCAGTATATAGAGTTCTTTGGCTTGACTGAGGTAGGGGGCAGATTTGATATTGCCCCAAATCCAGAATGAATCGTAGCTGTTGGCATTGATATAATCACTTGCCTGAGCAGATTGACTTGGCTTACATGCCGTCAGCGTAAATATGTAGCATAAAATAATGCAAACTGCTGTTAGCCAAGTTTTCATTTTTAATTACCAATAGTATTTCAGCGATTTAGCCCAGCTGGTCTCTGGATAATCACGCTTAATTTGGTCAAACCATTGTTTGCGTACGGATTTAGCCACGTCAGCATCCTGACAGTCATTAAGCCCACCTGGTGAGTAACACATGATTGCACGGTACAGTGCGTAGGCTTTTAAATCGGCATTGGACGTTGATTTGATTATATCCTTATAGACTTGACCGCGTGCGAAGATTGGCCCTTGCAAGGTACTGCGCTGTTTTTCATCTTCTGTGATACTGCTTAAACGGTAAGCTTTATCTGAACGAATATATTCACCTAGACAGAGCTTTAAGCTCAAATCTTTTGGTGCAACTTGCAGTTTTTGCGTAAGACTATAAAGATCTGGGCAGCTAAGCTTGGAGTTTATGGTTGAACCTTTCCAGACAAAATTACCCAGTGGAGGCTGTTTTTTATAAGATATGTAGTCGGTGTCACTAAAAACATATTGCGCAGCATTTTTTGGCAGTAGTGTGTAGGCTTGATTAAACAAGCTGTAGTTTTGATGAATCAAGGATTTTTCTAGCACCGTATTTAGCGCTAGATTTTTTTGATCTTCGCTGGCAGATTTGTCCTGCACAATATGCATTAAGCTGTTTTCGTTGGCTTGTTCGGTAATGAAGTTACGTTGTAGAAAACGCGCTTTAATTTTTGAGTTTTCGCCGGCAAAAAAGCTGGCATTTTGTTGCTTGGCATAATATGGATACAGCATAAGCTCAAACAGTCCGCGTTGCTCTGGTGTTTTTGCTTTGGTTTGTAAGTTTTCCCAGTATTGCTGCGTATTTGCAGATTGTCCGGCTTTTTCCATAACCCTACCTTTGAGCAATATTTGACTCAGAGCTAGGTAACTGTTTGAATTGCCAACCTGAGGGTTAGACAAATAATTCAAGGCTTCATTGGGTTTGTTTTGCACATAAAATAAATGCGTAGCTTGTAAATATTGGAATAGTTCTGGTTGTGTTTTAAATACAGTTTTTTGGCTGTTTAATTCATTCCAATTTATTACGCGGTCTTCCGCCGACTCAGGTTTGCGCATTCGCATTAAATCATATATGGCTAACAAGAAAGGATCTTTTAAATACTGCGCTTTGAACAATGGGGATTGGAAAACGTGACGGTCAATTTCATAGGCCAAATTACTCATTTCTAGATTATAAAATGGCGATTTGGGATTGTTAATTTGCCAAGTGATTTCATTTACCAATAACTGCTGTTGCCCACCAATCCAGTAACAGCGACGCAGTAGACCACGCGCGCTGGCTGCATATCTGCCCGATGGATACAGTTTTAAATACTGGCTAATGCTGTCATAAGTATTTTTGAGTAATTGCTGATTAATTTTAGACTGATCCAAATCTCCATATTCACCTAAGCCGGTTTGATAGGTTGCGTTGAGATTGCTACGAATTAGCATGTATTGCGCAGTTTCTTTAATCCATGGTTGATCTGCGGAAGTTAAAGCTGAATAAATCTTAGAAGCTGTGGAAAAGTTAGTATTGTAGAAGGCGATACTGCCATTTAGATATGAAGCAAATTGGCGTGCAGTCACAGACCAATGAGGATCTACTGTAATCAAACTGATGTGGTCGTCGCAAGTTTTGAGCTGGCTACGCACTTTGATCAGAAAATCACGCTCTGTACTGGACAGTTTTTTATCTGCTTTAACCTGCTGAATAAAATCTTGATGGCTGTTCAGAATGGTGTTGCAGTATTCTGAATTTGAACCATCTAGTGCTTTGTTGGGTTGTCGCGCATTTTTGGCCAAATTGACGGCGGATGCTGTGAGTGCTTTGGTTTCGAATGGAACAGTGCTTGAAGATGTGTACCATAAGGTTTCAGTATCGGTAGCAAATTTTAATTTGGCTAAGCCTAAGTCGCTAAGTAACAAGAGCATGTTGACTTGGTTGTCATTGGCTGGTGTAAGCGCAGGAAGGGCATTGCACGCGGTATATTCATTATTTTGAATCTGAGCTGAAGTCTCGCAATAGATGTCTACACCAGAAAAAGCATGTGTGCTGTACATTAGAGCAAAAGGAAATGTAGAAATAAAAAGTGAAGTTTTAAAAGCTGTAGAGATTAATTTCATTATTGAGCGGTAGGTTATTATTGTGCTCGCTATGGTATCAATTAGAAAATAAGACTCAAGAATTTTTTTAGGGGTATAAAGAAAAAAGATAGAGTAAAACTCTATCTTTTTTAAAACAGCGGTAAATGCGGTGCAGGTGAGGAATAGCTAAAACTAAAACTAAAACTTAAAGCAGTAATTAAAATCACTGAATATAAGAAATAGCGTTTTGCCCAAACCTGATCATTTTCGGCTTTAAATCCAATAATTGATAAATACACCCAGTATGCACAAAGTGCATTAAAAGTGATTAAAAAGAACATATTGGTATAGCCAAAGCAATACAAACCATTAAGTACCAAAGCAAACAAAATCACGTAAATCAGGCTTTCGACCTTAGTACGAAAAATTGAGCGAGCGACAGGTAAAATAGGAATGCCTGCATTTTTATAGTCATCAAAACGATAAACTGCAATTCCCCATGAATGTGGCATTTGCCATAGTGCATACGCTAAAAAGATTAGCAATGCTGCAACATCAAATTCATTTGAAACAGCGGTGTAGCCAATGACTGGAGGGCTTGCGCCAGAAATACTGCCAATCACCGTTTGGTGAATTGAAGTACGTTTGCTCCAAAGACTATAAAAAACTACATAAACCACAAAACCAAGTACAGCAAAGCCAAAAGCATAAGCATTCACAAAAAACCAAAGTAGGGCAAAGCCTAAAAGTCCAAGTACAGCAGAGAAAGTCAATGCAACAGCTGGACTAATGGTTTTTTTAACGAGTGCTCGGTTCATCGTCCGTTCCATCTTTTGATCAATATCTTGATCAATGACGTTATTGACGACACAGCCAGAGGCTACAACTAGGGTTGTACCAAGTAGGGTGATAAGAAGGAGGAGGAAATCTACAGACCCCTGAGCGGCTAAAAAGAAGCCGCCCAGAGTGGTAACGAAGTTACCAAAGAGAATTCCTGGCTTAGTCAGGAATAAATACTTTTTCAGCATGACGAACAGTTTAGATCATCATGTTGTAGTGTAAGTAGTTCATGATCCATACAGAACCAACCAATAAGATTGCAACTGTAAGAATTGTATAGATGAACGCAATAACATTCCAGCGTTGCTCTGAAGAAGAGTTCATGTGCAGGAAGTAAACTAACTGTACAAGAATCTGAGCAACTGCAGTGATTGCAATTGTCGCAACAACTAAACCACGGCTAAAACCGCCCATCATAACCATACCAAAAGGAATGATTGTTAAAGCAACAGACAGGATGAAGCCAATTGTATATTGCTTAGTATTGCCGTGTGCAGCACCAGCTGAGTTATGGTCGTGACTCATTATAGAACTCCCATTAAGTAAACTACGCTGAATACACAGATCCAAACGATGTCAAGGAAGTGCCAGAACAAGCTTAGGCAAGCAAGACGACGAGTGTTTGGAAGTGTCAAACCATATTTCTTGATTTGGAACATCAACACAAGCATCCATACCAAACCAGAAGTTACGTGAATACCGTGCGTACCAACTAGAGTAAAGAACGCAGATAAGAACGCACTTGTGCTTGGACCATGACCAGCGTGTACAAGGTGATTGAACTCATAAAGCTCCATGCCGATGAAGGCAGCACCAAATACCCAAGTAATTGCTAACCAAGTTAAAACTTTTGAAACGTCTTTTTTGTATGCAGCAAGTACAGCAAAACCAAACGTTACAGAAGAGATTAAGAGAGCAAAAGTTTCTGTTAGAACGAAACCTAAAGTATCGCCAAACAATTCTTTTGCACTTGGAGTGTCCACAGGAACGTGACTGCTTAAAACAGCAAACGCAATGAAGAGTGTACCGAATAGGATCAAGTCACTCATCAAGTAAGACCAGAAACCAAAGACTGTGATGTCTGTATCATCGTGGTGATGATGTTCATCGTGTCCGTGGTTATCGTGATGAAGTACTTCAGCCATTGTCTTAGTCCTTCTTCAAGTGTTTTTCAAGAATTGCGTAACGTTCGTTTTCAATACGCTCAACTTCAGCTGCAGGAACATAGTAGTCCACTTTCTTCGTGAATGAAGAAACAATGAAGCTGATGATTGAAGCAATGAACGTAACAACAACTAACCACCAAATGTGCCAGATCAAACCAAAGCCCATAACTGTAATAAACATTGCAATTACGAAACCTGCCGCACGGTTAGTCGGCATGTGGATGTCTTCATATTTAGTAGGTTTAGCGTACGCGATGCCGTTTTCTTTGTCAGTCCAGAAAGTATCAATACCATTGATCTTTGGAAGGTGAGCAAAGTTATAGAACGGAGCAGGAGATGAAGTTGCCCATTCAAGAACGCGGCCATCCCATGGGTCACCAGTAACGTCCATATTGTCTTTGCGTTGAAGGAAACCAACAACAATTTGCATAACAAAACAGAAGATACCGATTGCAACAAGTACAGAACCGAAGAAAGCAATCGCTAAGTACGGATCCCATTCAGGGTTGTCATATGTATTCAAACGACGAGTCATACCCATGAAACCAAGGATATAAAGTGGCATGAATGCAAAGTAGAAACCGAAGAACCAGAACCAGAATGCAGCTTTACCCCAAGCTTCATTTAATTTCCAACCAAACATTTTTGGCCAGTAGAAAATGATGCCGGCGAACATTGCGAATACTACACCACCGATAATTACGTTATGGAAGTGAGCAATCAAGAACAATGAGTTATGTACAAGGAAGTCAGCTGGTGGAACTGCCATTAATACGCCAGTTAAACCGCCGATACCGAAAGTCACAAGGAAGCCAAGTGTCCAGTACATTGGAGTTGTAAACGTGATGCGGCCCTTGTACATGGTGAATAACCAAGAGAAGATTTTCACACCAGTAGGGATCGCAATGATCATTGTCATGATACCGAAGAACGCGTTTACGTTCGCACCTGCACCCATTGTAAAGAAGTGGTGAACCCACACAACGAATGAAAGAACGGTAATGGCAATAGTCGCATAAACCATTGACTTGTAGCCGAATAGTGTTTTGCGAGAGAACGTTGAAGTAACTTCTGAGTAAATACCAAAAGCAGGTAATACTAGAATATAAACTTCTGGGTGACCCCAAGTCCAAATCAAGTTCACGTACAACATTGGACTACCGCCCATGTCATTGGTGAAGAAATGGAAACCGAAGTAACGGTCAAGGGAAAGCATTGCAATTGTAGCTGTTAACACAGGGAATGCAGCGATAATTAGTACCGCAGTACAAAGCGCAGTCCAAGTGAAAATCGGCATGTCCATAAGTTTCATGCCAGGAGCACGCATTTTAATGATGGTAACAAAGAAGTTAACACCAGTTAAAAGAGTACCAAGACCTGAAATCTGAAGTGCCCAGATGTAGTAGTCCACACCCACGCCTGGAGAGTATTCAATGCCTGATAGTGGAGGGTAAGCCATCCAACCAGTTGCAGCGAATTCACCAATCGCAAGAGATGCCATCATTAAACCAGCAGCGCCTGCGAATAACCAGAAGCTTAAAGAGTTTAATAATGGGAAGGCTACGTCACGTGCACCAATTTGAAGTGGTACAGAAACGTTCATTAAGCCAACAACAAGACCCATCGCTACGAAGAAGATCATGATCACGCCGTGGGCAGTGAAGATCTGGTCATAGTGTTCTGGGTGTAAGTAACCTTCGCCGCCACCTTTTGCAAGGAACAACTGAAGACGCATCATGATCGCATCGGCAAAACCACGCACAAGCATGATAATCGATACGAAGATATACATGATACCAATTTTTTTATGGTCTACAGATGTGAACCATTCAGTCCACAAGTAGTTCCATTTTTTGAAGTAGGTGATACCCGCAACAACTGCGATACCGCCTAGGATCATCATAGCCACAGTCACCAACACGATTGGATCGTGTGGGATTGAATCCGGGCCTAACTTACCTAATAAGCTCATGTCTTATTCCCCTACAGAAGCAGTCGCATGATCTGCATTTGCATGAGCTTCAGAAGCTACTGCTTCATGACCAGCAGCTGAGTGATCAGCACCGTGGTAGTTGCTCATGTATTTGTTAATTACAGATTCGAACAATTTAGGTTCTACTGAAGAGTAATAAGTCACAGGGTGTGGCTTAGTAGGATAAGGACCTTCTGCTTCAGCTAGAGCTGCTGCTTCTTTTTGCTTTTCAGTTTCAGCGTGTGCAACCATCATTTCAATTTGATGCTTAGAACGGTTGCCGTCACGTAAGGTTGCAAATTCAGCTTGGTCTAAAACAGTTTTTTGAACTGCTTCAGGATTTACTGAAGTACCATTGCCTGCTTTCACAGCCGCAACCCATTCAGCAAACTGAGCATCTGTCACAGAATGAGCACGGAAGCGCATTTGTGAGAAGCCGTAACCTGAGTAGTTAGAAGAGAAACCGCGGAAGCCTTCAGCTGGGCTAGTTTCGTCTGCCAATAAGTTCAGGTGAGTTTGCATACCTGCCATTGCATAGATCTGACCAGACAATGCAGGAATGAAGAATGAGTTCATTGTGAAGTTAGAAGTCAAACGAAGGCTTACTGGAGTTTTCTCTGGGAAGCGTAGTTCGTTAACAGTCGCAATGTTTTGCTCTGGATAGATGAAAATCCATTTAAATTGTTCAGCGATAACTTGAACAGTTAAAGGAGCTTTATCTGATTCTAGCGGACGGTACGGGTCATATTTGTGGGAACCCCACCATGTTAAGTACGCAAGAATACCAATAATAATGATAGGAACACCCCATACTACAACTTCAATTGCAGTTGAATGTGCCCATGTTGGTTTATAGTCTGCATCTTTATTTGACGCGCGATATTTCCAACCAAACCATAACGCCATAAGTGCTGATGGAATCACCACTAAAAGCATTAAATAGATCGCAGTCATCATCAAGTCAGATTGACCTTGAGCAACTGGACCTTTCGAGTTTAGAAGTACCATATCACCACCGCAACCTGTTAACAGTGCGGCGATCGCAGATAAAGACAATACAGCTAAAATTGTTTGTCTCATTTTACAACCTCGGTGAAGAGTCCCATTCCCTAATTAAATTATGGGATAGCGATTATAGTGTCGCATGATTGAGAATATTCTTATTAGACATAGAAAATCCTTCCCAATCATGAGACACCGCTACGTTGTTGGGCATTATGCCTCATATCTGGAAACTAAGCTATACATAAAGCGGGTTTAAATGACTGTATTAAAAACCTATTTTGTCAGTCGGAATTCATAAATGCTGTTAATAATTTTATTTTAATTTCAAAGGAATGAATAAAAAAGGGATGAAAACTCATCCCTTAATTTATGTTATTTTTGCTGCTTAATCACCTTAGTTTTCGCTAATTTATCATGTAAAGTTTGACGTTTCGCGCCAAAAGCGAATAAATAATCAACAATAGCCACCATTAAGAACATAAAGTTGATTAAAATAAATACGATGCTGCGCAGGGTAAATGCACGTAAGGTTGAAACTTGTTCACCTGATTCGGCATCTACGATTTGAATTTTGGTGATTTTTTTACCAATGCTTTGCCCTGACTTGGTAATAAAGTAAGCTTGAACCATAAGCATGATGACAAGATATGCTGTCATTGCCATCCATGCTTGTTGTGAAAACATATCAAAAATTTGATTTTGCAAATTTTGAATGACCGTTGGATTTGTACTTGCATCCATAACAGCGGTAATAAATTGCTCATTCAGTTTGTTGAATGCTTCAGTTTCTTGAGCGCTAAAGAAAGATGTCAAAATGTAGGTTGCAGGTAGCCAAAGCAATAGGTCAATAATTTTTGCTAATGCGCGACTTGGAATAGAGGCAAGTGTTTGCGATGCAACATTTGTGCTTTTTTGTGCCGTGGCAACAGGTTGTTGGAATGGTGTAGGTGCAGGTGTTGGGGGGGTGTAACCTGCAGGTTGGTATGTAAGTTGTCCTTGAGTGAGTTCACCTAAAGCCTTCCATTCGGTCATACCTTGGTGCCAAGCCAAATCTGTCAGTAAAACTTGTTGGCTTGAGAGCATTTGATTAAGTTGCTCTAAAGTGTATGGTCCAGCTTGTTGATTATTTCGTGCCAAGTAAATCTGCATAAAAATACAATCTCAAAACGTATATAAAAAGTATAGGTGAAAAAAAAGACCCAAATGTGGGTCTTTTTTTAACACAGATTTTTAAGCTTGTTGAGCTTTTTCTTCTGATAAGAAGAACCAAGTGTCTAATACTGAGTCTGGGTTCAATGAAACAGATTCAATACCTTGTTCCATTAACCATAAAGCAAGGTCTGGGTGATCCGAAGGACCTTGACCACAAATACCTACGTATTTGCCAGCTTTACGACATGCTTGGATTGCCATAGAAAGTAAAACTTTTACAGCTGCATCACGTTCGTCAAATAAATGAGAAACAATACCTGAGTCACGGTCTAAACCAAGTGTAAGCTGAGTTAAGTCGTTTGAACCGATAGAGAAACCATCGAAGTGTTCAAGGAATTGGTCTGCTAACAATGCGTTGGTTGGCAATTCACACATCATGATCACTTTAAGGCCGTTTTCACCGCGCTTAAGACCATTTAGAGCAAGTAATTCAATTACACGTTTCGCTTCGTTTACAGTACGAACGAATGGAATCATGATTTGAATGTTTGTTAAGCCCATTTCGTCACGAACTTTCTTCAATGCACGGCATTCTAATTCGAAGCAGTCACGGAAGTTGTCAGATACATAACGGCTTGCACCACGGAAGCCCAACATTGGGTTTTCTTCTTCAGGTTCGTATAACTTACCACCGATCAAGTTTGCGTATTCGTTTGACTTAAAGTCAGACATACGCACGATCACTGGTTTGTCAGCGAAAGCAGCTGCAAGTGTAGAAATACCTTCAACGAGTTTTTCAACATAGAATTCGATCGGAGATGCATAACCAGCAGTACGCGCCATAACTGCAGCACGCGTTTCACGTGGAAGGCTGTCAATATTAAGCAATGCTTTAGGGTGAACACCAATCATACGGTTGATGATGAACTCTAAACGTGCAAGACCAATACCTTCGTTTGGAATTTGAGCGAAGTCAAATGCGCGGTCTGGGTTACCTACGTTCATCATTACTTTGAACGGAAGAGCAGGCATAGATTCGATAGAGTTACGCTGAACTTCAAAATCTAAAGAACCTTCGTAGATGAAGCCAGTGTCACCTTCAGCACATGAAACAGTCACTTCTTGACCGTCTACAAGTACTTCAGTTGCATTACCACAACCAACAATTGCTGGAACACCTAATTCACGTGCAATGATTGCAGCGTGGCAAGTACGGCCACCACGGTTTGTTACGATTGCAGCAGCACGTTTCATTACTGGTTCCCAATCTGGGTCAGTCATGTCTGATACAAGTACGTCGCCGTCTTGAACTTTGTCCATTTCTTTAATTGAAGTCACGATACGAACTTTACCAGAACCGATACGTTGACCAATTGAACGACCTTCACATACTACAGTACCTTTTTGTTTTAAAAGGTAACGTTCCATAGTACCGACATTTTCACGGCTTTTTACAGTTTCTGGACGTGCTTGAACGATATAAATTAAACCGTCATCGCCATCTTTAGCCCATTCGATGTCCATTGGAGAACCATAGTGGTTTTCAATGATCAAGGCTTGTTTAGCAAGTTCTTGTAATTCGTGATCGTTCAATGCGAATTGTTGACGTTCAGCTTTGTCTACATCAACAACAACAACAGATTTACCTGCAGCGCCTTCTTCACCGTAAATCATTTTTTGGTGTTTAGAGCCAAGGTTACGACGAAGAATCGCGTGTTTACCTGCATTTAGAAGCGGTTTTGATACGTAGAATTCGTCAGGGTTAACTGCGCCTTGTACAACCATTTCACCCAAGCCATAAGATGCTGTAATGAATACTGCATCACGGAAGCCTGACTCTGTATCTAGTGTAAACATTACACCAGCAGCACCAGTTTCAGAGCGAACCATACGCTGGATACCAGCAGACAATGCAACAACATCGTGTGCAAAGTTTTGGTGTACGCGGTAAGAAATTGCGCGGTCGTTATAAAGTGAAGCAAAAACTTCTTTAATCGCGATCAGAATGTTATCGATACCGCGAATGTTTAAGAAAGTTTCTTGTTGGCCAGCAAATGACGCATCTGGTAAGTCTTCTGCAGTTGCAGATGAACGAACGGCAACCGCGATGTCAGGGTTGCCGTTTGAAAGTGCTTCGAATGCTGTGCGGATTTCTTTTTCAAGCTCTGCTGTAAGCGGAGTGTCAACAATCCATTGGCGAATTTTAGCGCCTGTTTCAGCGAGAGCAATCACGTCATCAACATTGAGTGCTGCGAGCTCTGCGTTAATTTTAGCGTTTAGGCCACTTTGCTCAAGGAATTCACGATAAGCTTGTGCTGTTGTCGCAAAACCACCCGGGACAGATACACCAGCATTTGATAGATGGCTGATCATTTCACCGAGAGATGAGTTTTTCCCACCTACTAGTTCAACGTCATGTTTCCCTAATTTTTCTAGACCAATTACGCGCGCTTCCAAAGTTGTTACTCCACTTTTGCAGTATTAATCACTATCTTGGCATGAAATTATAACAAATTACTTAGCATTTTGGATTTACTAAGTGACAGTCATGTAAGATGGTTTACTATAAAGATTATATAGCACTTAGACAAATATTTGAGGAGAATTTTAATGTCAGAAGGTAAACAAATTCAGCGCAGTGTTTTTTTTATTTCTGATGGTACGGCCATTACCGCTGAAACCCTCGGACACTCTTTGCTGGCGCAGTTTCCGCATGTAGATTTTGACATTCATATCATCCCTTATATTACCTCTGAAGAGGCAGCTACAAACGTCGTAGCTGAGATCAATCAACGCTCACAAAAAGACGGTCAAAAGCCTTTGGTGTTTGATACCTTAGTTGACCCTTATGTACGTGATATTATTAATACAGCTGATGCAATAAATCTTGATGTATTTGAAGGGCTTATTAGTAAGTTGTCTGATGAATTAGGCACATCGCCTACGACTTTAGTCGGACAAACTCATGCAGTGACTGATTCTGAGTCATATAAGGCCCGTATTGATGCGGTACATTTTGCTCTAGATAATGATGATGGTGCACGTACACGCCATTATGATAAAGCTGATTTGATTTTGATTGGGGTATCACGTTCGGGTAAAACACCGACGTCAATTTACCTATCTTTGCAGTTTGGAATTCGTGTTGCGAACTATCCTTTAACTGAAGAGGATTTGGATGATAATCGTCTGCCTGCAGTGCTTCGTCCCCATAAAAATAAGCTATTTGGCTTGATGATTGATGCAGAACGTCTTGTAGCGATTCGTTCGGAGCGTAAAGCAAATAGCCGTTATGCAAGTTATAACCAGTGTCAAATGGAGTTGCGTGCAATTGAGGGGATTTATATTTCAGAAGGCATTAAGTATTTAAATGTGTCGGAAATGTCGATTGAAGAAATCTCAACACGTGTATTACAGATGACAGGTTTGAAGCGTCGAATCGGTTAACACTCAAATGAGCCACGCCTAAGTGGCTCATTTTTTATAAATATGAAATATGGATTGATAAGAATTTAATATCAGTATGTATAAAATAAATGCCATCTATAATGTCATTTTTTATAAAAATAACCTCTTGAAAGAGTAGATTAGAGAAAGCGCTTATTTTGAATGGAAATAAAAAACTAAAAATTGAGCAAATTTTATTAGAAAAATTAAATAAAATATTTTAACCATCTAAATAATCATGATGTTTTTATTTACCAAATTTAGACAAAAGTAGTGCGATTTCTATGTGCTAAATACGGATGAAAATGCTTTGATTCGACCCAACAATGTAGCTTATTTTTCAGATAGTTTTATGTACTAATTTGCTTTGATAGCACTTTTATAAGCACAAAAAAATGAACCAATTGATCACAAAACAACCAAATTAAATTCGTGAGCCTATACGAAACCAGCATAAGCTCATTTAAAAATGGATGAATTATGGTGCTTTTACATGGTGAATGATGACATCACATGGATAAAGATGATCATTAATCGCCTGAATTTCATGACTATGCACTTTCATAATTGGCCATGTCACTAAGGTGCAGTTGGGACGTTGTAAAGCCAAATAATAACTATCTGACTTTAAAAAAGTCTTATTTTGAATGGCTGTATTTGGCATGAGCAAATGCTTAAGCCATGTATCTTTAACTTGCTCTTCTAAAAAACGTAGCGCTAAAAGGCTTTTAATGCGGTTGTTAAATAAGCGTCGATTTTTAATCACCAAAGGGTGTTCAATCAGTTTATGTATAAAACGTTCTGTTTTGGGTAAAACAAAGTGGGGTTGTATTTGAAATACAGCAACTTGCTGTGCATGTTGACTGATGTGGTTCAGTTGCGTAGCCGTGTCTTGGTCGATACCAATTACTGCGACATTTTTATGGTTAAAGTCAAAATTTTTAATATCTTTTGAAGAAAGAAGTATGCCTTTAAATTCTTTAAAATCAGTATATATATTTTGAAAGGCCTGATGCGTGCCATCGGGCTGTTGTTTGCTCATAAGTGGTGTTCCAATAATAATTGTTTTCGGGTGTATTTATAGGAATATAGATAGCGAACTTTCGCACAGAGGTAAAATACGGAATGTAATCTGGACAGTCATCCCGAAAATAATGCTGTAATCATCAAAAGATTATGTGAATTTGTGGGAGATTCGCAGAATTATGAATTGTCGAAGATTGGGGGGCTTTGCAAATAGCAACTTTCATTACAGAGATAAGAAGTCGATATGGAAAGAATATGAATGCTATTTGCAGGTCCAAATATTTTAAAGTTGGTTACGAATGCTCATCAAGCGTTCAAAACTGTCTAAGCGTTTCTGTGTGTCATAAATATCACAAGTAAAAATAAATTCATCGACATCATAGCGTTGTGCTAATGCTTCTAAGCCTGCTTTTACTGTGGAATTCGATCCAATTTGAGCTATGGCATAAAAACTTTCAACCGACATTTTTTCGGACGTAGACCAAATGCCTTCCATGCTTGGGATTGGTGCTGGAAGTTTGCCACGTTGGTTGCGAAACATATTTAAAATGCGTTGGTATGGTGTAGTTGCTAAGAATTCAGCTTCAGCATCGGTTTCAGCCACAACAACAGGAACCCCCATAGAGACATAAGGGCGCTCAAGGTATTCCGAAGCTTGGAAATTGTCGCGATAAATTTGAATGGCTTGGCCTAACATACGGGGTGCAAAGTGCGAGGCAAATGAATAGGGTAGGCCAAGCTGTGCTGCCAGCTGTGCGCTGAATAAGCTTGAACCCAACAGCCAAACGGGAACGTGTGTACTTTGGCCAGGCGTTGCAATAATCCGCTGGTTTGGCATAGGGTCTTTAAAATATTGCAAAATTTCTGTGACATCACGAGGGAATTGATCCTCGGTTTCTTGCTGTCCGCGACGTAAGGCACGCATTGTATTTTGGTCTGTACCAGGTGCACGACCTAAACCTAGCTCAATACGGTTAGGATATAAGGTTGCTAATGTGCCAAATTGTTCAGCCACTACTAATGGTGCATGGTTAGGAAGCATTATTCCGCCTGAACCCAATTTGATTTGTTGTGTATTTGCCAGTAAATAGCCTAAAAGCACCGATGTTGCAGAGCTTGCAATACCTGCCATATTGTGATGTTCTGCTACCCAAAGGCGTTCGAAACCCAGCTTTTCTGCATGTTGTGCCAGTTCCAAAGCATGATGTAAGGCATCTGCAATCGTTTTGTTTTCACGAACAGGTGCAAGTTCTAATATTGAAAATTTAATTTCATTTAAGTTGCGCATAACTGGCCTCGTATTCTTTATATCGATATAATACGATATAAAGGTTTGCATGTATATCGATAAATTTCGATATTAATCGCATTCAGCACAATCTATATAAGCATGATTATAAATGTGTTCGGGTCTGGGCTGTATTCCACCTTTAATAGGTATTCCTGTTGTATCGTATATATATTCGTTCTTCTAAAATGATGATTGATATAGGAGTTTAGATGTTTTGCTTGGACATTAAAAAAGCACCCGAAGGTGCTTAATATTGAGCGCTAGCCTAAGAGGCTATCCTACTTAGCGACGGTCTTGTTTGTACCAACCTAGGTGACGGCCGTTGTCATGGCGATAGGCTGAGTTGTTGTAGCGGTATTTAGAATTGCGGTAGCCACGATTGTCATAACGGTCATCATAACGGCTGTCATAACGATTGTTGTATCTATCATCATAACGACGGTCTTGGCTAACTTTTTGGCCTAAAGCAGCACCACCAGCAGAGCCCGCTGCAGCACCAATATATCCACCATTTGTGCCACCCATATTTTTACCAACGGTATAACCGCCAGCACCGCCAAGTGCACCACCAATAATTGCACCATTACGATCACGTTTATTTGAGGCTGCTGCAGCACCTGCGCCACCACCAATTGCAGAACCAATCATAGCGCCAGTTTGGCCACCCATTTGATTACCAATGGCTGCACCTACAACACCACCAAGTGCTGAAGTAAGGGCTGTATTTGTGGCATTGCCTGCATTTGCGGCAGTCATAGTCATTGCTGAAGCAGCAAATACGGCACTAAAGAATACGGTTTTGATTTTCATTTTAAACTCCTAAGAGCATCACAATTTCGTCTTGAGTTAAATGTAAGAAAAAAGATGGAAAAAATAGTGAAGGCTAATATTGCTCAGTAGTATTATTTGGTTAATGCTTTGTAATTTTAGATCTTTAATTGCTTCATAATTAATTAAATATTCACAAAACATTGTTTTATATGGTTTTATTTTGGTGTTTGATTGTGTGTAAAAATTATAATCTTAAGAAAGATGAGCCTCCCATAAGCCCGCGTTTAGCTTGGGAAATAGAGATGTTGTTTTTTTGTTTTTTTTTTCTATAATTTAGTTGTAACAGATTTCAAAAATATAATTTTATAAAAGAAAGACATAAGATATGAATGCCAAAGAAAACTTAAATTATGAAACAGTAATTCAGCTTGTAGAAACATTATATGAAACATGTTTAAACAGGAAGCCTGATGATTCAGGAAAAAAACAATATACTGAAATGATATTGAATGCGTCTGATCGTATATCTGTGACAAATCAGATTATTGCATCAATGATGAGTAGTGAAGAAAAATTAAATGCGAATAGAAATGCGCAATTAAATATACGAAATAAGGGAGCTTTTTTTACTAATAAGCTTCTTAAAAATAATATTCAGTTTAAAAATATCGCATTGTTGGGAACATGTGTTTCAGAAAAAATAACAAATTATGGAAATCTTGCTGGTAGAAATATTTCTCATTATTTAATGGGGTCACTTCACTATGATCCAGTTCCTAGAGTTGAAACGAATCAGTTAGATGCAGTAATTGTACATCTCACATTACGGCATTTTTTATGGGATATTTTAGGTGGCTCTGTAGCTGGTGATGTGCTTCATGTACATAGTGATCATCAATTTGCTAAAAATTATGATCAATATTTGGAGCAGTTCAAAAAATATATTGGGGCTAAAATAGATCAAATCAAAAATGAGCTCAAATATGATGGGCCGATATTTTTTCTTTCATTTATAGAACCTCCTTTAAAAGCTCAGGGGGATTTTTTAATAAACCGCTCTAGATCTCTTTATAGATTTGTTCGTGATATAAATGATTATTTAGAGGATATTTTATCAAAAGAAAGTAATGTCTATTATTTTGAAATAAATGACCTTTTGAATTTTGTTGGCGACAGTCTAATAGTTGATAGTGTACAGAGTCATCTTTCACATAGTGGACTTAATGATGGTGAAGATACTCATTTAATGATTGGTTCTATTTTTGAAAGATTAGATAATATGTTGATTCGTATTAAAAATCTTTCTACCATAAAATTAATTATTACAGATTTGGATAATACTTTATGGAGAGGCGTTGCTGCTGAGTTTGAAACGATTATAGCTCATGAATTAACTGAGGGTTGGCCACTGGGTTATGTAGAAGCCTTATTAGAATTCAAACGACGTGGTGGACTTTTAGCAATCTCAAGTAAAAATAATCATGATGAAACTGTAGGTCGGTTTGATCATATTTGGCAAAACACGATTAAAGTACAAGATTTTTGTGCACTTAAAATTAATTGGGATCCAAAATCTAAGAATATTGCAGAAATATTAGAAGAGACTAATCTTCTCCCTGAAAATGTTTTATTTATTGATGATAATCCGCGTGAAATCGAAGAGGTGTTGAGTGTTTTTCCAACAATAAATACATTAAGTGGGGAGCCTCAGATTTGGAAAAATAAAATTTTATACGCACCAGAAATGCAAACTTTGCATATTACAAATGAATCTGCTGCGAGAACTGAGTTGATTCAGGCTAAAATTCAGAGAGATCACTCTGAAAAAACAATGAATCGTGAAGAGTTCTTACTCTCTTTAGAGCTTAAAGTTAATTTTGATATCATTTTGGATCAACAGAATGCCAACTTTATCAGAGCATTTGAACTTATTAATAAAACGAATCAGTTTAATACAACTGGAAAGCGGTGGACTGAGTCAGAGATTATTCAGTTATTAGATAGCAAAAAATTAAAAATTTATACTGCTCAAGTAGAAGATAAATTCAGTAATAACGGTATTGTTGCTGTTGCTTTGGTAGAAGAAGGCACAATTTCTCAAGTTGTAATGTCTTGCCGTGTTTTTGGTTTGGGTGTTGAAACAGCTTTATTGGCATATATTGCTAAAAATGATGTGGTAAAAGAGGCTTTGTACAATGATACAGGGAAAAATAAAGCATCAAGTTTCTATTATGCTGACCATGGCTTTAGTCAAGTAGGAAACGCATATACAGTTTCTGATTTACTTGTGGAGATGCCTCATTGGATTAGTGAGGTTGCTTAATATTATTGCTGTTTTGTTGATACTTGAAGACGATATGAATAGGGGTATTTAGAATAAAAGAGTCTTCTTTAGACATGATGCTCCATTTTTTAGCGTATAGTTTTTTATAATAAAAAACCGCTTAATGTCTGACATTGAGCGGGTTTTAAATTTAGATGTGCCGAATTAACGATGACGACGATGTTTTTTGTATTTACGGCTACTGTTATTGTAATTTTTGTCTTTAGAGATTTTATTCCCTAAAGCCGCACCACCTGCAGCACCAAGGGCAGAACCAACATAACCGCCATTTGTACCCCCCATGCTTTTACCTACGGTATAACCAGCACCGCCACCAATTGCACCGCCAATCGCAGAATCTGTACGATTACGACGATCACTGGCTACAGCTGCACCACCAGCACCACCTAATGCAGCACCAATGGTCGCACCAGTATTGCCGCCCATATTTTTACCAATTGCAGTACCTGCAACGCTACCGAGTGCACTAGCAGCAGCAACGCGAGTGGTGTTGTCAGCGTGGGCGCTAACCGTAAATACTGAAGTGAGTGCTAAAGCACTACTAAGTAAAAGTGTATTCATTTTCATGGTTAACTCCATGTCCAATCGTGTTTGGACTCTTTAATTTCTTTAGATGGGGTAAATGTAACAAAAGAATTCTTTATAAATATGGAGAGCCTTCTCCAAATTAATGTGCTTTGGTGTAAGCAATGTTTTTCTTTGTAACAATTGTGAAAAAATTGCCTTTAATTTCCTCAATTCAAAGCAATGATGAATGAATTAAGTAGAATAATGATTGGCGCTAGTTTTGAAATTTTGTCTAAAACAGCAAAATCATACTTTATTAGGCACAACTGAACGTCCTGAATATGTTCTTATTGAGGGTATTAGTCCTATAAGCACAACAGGATATGTTGTGGCGCTTAAATTTAGCTGAATTTAGGCAGATTAAAAATACGTTTTTGTCGGATTGGCGACATGCATGATATAGCCCATAGAAACAGGCGGAAGATAGAGTGATGTTGTGTCTTATATATAAGTTAAAGACACAAGCAGCTGAATAACAATAAAGATGTCATTTAAAACTGAGAATCTGTAAACTAGGCGCAAAATGAAGATTTGTCTGCTCTAGCCAAATTTTATTTCGCGTATTAGAGCAGGCGTTAAAGAGATATTTTGTAAAATGAAAGAATCACTGCGTTTGCGGTTGGATCAATTATCTGACCGTCACGAAGAATTAAATGCCTTACTCGCAGATGTTGAGGTAATTTCAGATAATAAACGTTTTCGTCAACTTTCACGCGAACATAGTGATTTGAGCGAAATTACTGAAGTATGGCACAAATATACTCAAGCTGAGGCAGATATAGAAACTGCTGAAGCGATGTTGTCTGATCCTGATTTTAAGGAAATGGCTCAGGAAGAAATTAAAGAAAATAAAGCTTTGATTAGCACTTTGGAAGCTGACCTTAACATCTTAATGATTCCTAAAGATCCGAATGATGCGAACTCTGCATATTTGGAAATCCGTGCAGGAACGGGTGGTGATGAAGCTGCGATTTTCTCAGGCGACTTATACCGTATGTATAGCAAATATGCCGAATCTAAAGGTTGGCGTATTGAAGTACTTTCAGAAAATGAAGGCGAGCATGGCGGTTATAAAGAAGTCATTTGCCTTGTAAATGGCGAAGGCGTGTATGGCCGTTTGAAATTTGAAAGCGGTGCGCATCGTGTACAGCGTGTACCAGCGACAGAATCACAGGGTCGTGTGCATACTTCAGCATGTACCGTAGCAATTTTGCCTGAAATAGATGTAGACACCACAGTAGAAATTAACGCATCTGATTTGCGTATTGATACTTATCGTGCGTCAGGTGCGGGTGGTCAGCACATTAACAAAACCGATTCGGCAGTTCGTATTACCCATCTTCCAACAGGAACTGTGGTGGAATGTCAGGATGAGCGTTCACAGCATAAGAACAAAGCCAAAGCGATGGCTTTACTTGCTTCACGTCTGGAAAATGCAAAACGTGCAGCTGCAGATGCGGCAACGTCTGAAATGCGCCGTGACTTGGTTGGCTCGGGCGACCGCTCTGAACGTATCCGTACCTATAACTATCCGCAAGGCCGTATGACCGATCACCGTATTAACTTAACGCTATATAAGTTAGATGCTGTGATGGAAGGCGACTTAACAGAATTGCTGGATAGTTTGCACCGCGAATATCAAGCCGACCAATTGGCAATGTTAGCTCAGCAGAATGGTGGCTAATGAATATTGCACAGGCGTTGGCCTATCGCGGTGAACCTGAAAGCTATGAGCGTCAGGAAAATGCATGGTTACTCGAGCACATTACGAAAATTGATTCTTTTGATTTAATCATGAAGAAGGATCAAGCGTTAACCGCAGAGCAAGAACAAGCTTATCTCGCTGGTTTAGAACGTATTGCAGCGGGTGAGCCATTGGCTTATGTTACGGGTTCACAGCCATTTTGGACTTTAGACTTAAAAGTGACTAAAGACACTTTGGTACCGCGTCCGGATACTGAAGTATTGGTTGAAACCGTGTTGCGTTTAGATTTACCTGAAGATGCGCGTATTGTAGATTTAGGCACAGGAACAGGTGCCGTTGCTTTGTCATTGGCAAGTGAACGGCCTGATTGGTCTGTTACAGCGTCAGACATTTATGAGCCGACACTGGAAGTCGCAGAATACAATGCTAAAGCACATGATTTAGCGCATGTGAAATTTGTATTGGGTTCATGGTTAAAACCATTTGGCCGCGAATTCTTTGATGTGATTGTGTCGAATCCGCCGTATATCGATGCAGACGATGTGCACATGAAAGATCTAGCGACAGAGCCTGAGCGCGCTTTAGTGGCAGATAAGCATGGTCTTGCAGATATCGAGCAAATTATTCAGCAAGGCAAAAAGCATTTAACCGTGAATGGCTGGGTTGCGCTCGAACATGGATATGATCAAGGTGAAGCGGTACGTCATCTATTTTTACAAGCGGGCTATCGTGATGTCCGTACTGTAAAAGATTATGGCGGAAATGACCGTGTGACCTTAGGGCAATGGCAACAGTAATGTAGCTGCGCCAAAAACAAATGATAAAAGCGCATTCAATGCGCTTTTATTTTTAAAGGCGGTTACTGTTTAATAACGTCTCGCCAGCGAAGTAACCAAGTTTCTAGTGCTTGCATGACACGATCGGTTAACTTACCTAAGATTGCCAATAAAATAATCGCTAAAATGACAATATCTGGTCGCGAGGTTTCTCGGCCATCACTAAGTAAATAGCCAATTCCTTGTGTTGCTGCAATTAATTCAGCAGCAATCATAAACATCCAAGATAAACTCAGACCATTACGTAGCCCAGTCAATATGCCTGGGGAGGCTGCTGGTAATATGATTTGCTGTACAAGTTGCCAATATTTTAAACGATAGACTTGAGCGACTTCGATTAATTTACGGTCTACGCCTTTAATTGCTGCTACAGTATTGGTATACACAGGAAAAAATGCACCAATTGCAATTAAAGTAATTTTTGAAGCCTCATCAATACCCAGCCAAAGGAGCAGAAGTGGTATCCATGCTAAACTAGGAATAGACTTAATGGCTGAAAAACTAGGTTCTAAAAAGGCTTCAGCTTGTTTGCTTAGACCAACCCATACCGCAAAAAACAAGGCTAAAAAACTGCCGATTAAAAAGCCAATCAATACACGTAAGCTACTCGCCCAAATATGTTGCCATAAATCTCCAGCTGCCAATTCTGTGAAGCTTTGCCAAAGGCTACTGGGTGCAGGGAGTAAATACGGTTCAATCCAGCCTGCACGAACTAAATATTCACATAATAAAAGAACTAAAACTGGGATCGTGAGTGCTTTTGACCAAGTGCTTAACTTGGGCCTAGATGCTTCGCTTTCAATTTTCGGTTTGAGTGAAGTAGGTGCTTTCGGTGTTGCTTGAGGATGTGTCATAAGTTAAAAAATGCCTTTTACTTCACAGCATTTTGTGCAAATTTTGCATCAAGTAATTGAGTCACTACTTGGTTTACATCCGTGCCTTTTCGTACTAAATCTTCTTCAGTCAAAATATTGCCTGCTTTTTGTAAGGCAGCAATATGTTTTGCAGTTGGAACGTTTTGATCGAAGTTGGTACGGCTAATTTGTAGTTTTGCAACATTTAAAGGAAGCTTAGATTCCTTGGCTAATAGTGCGGCAACTTGATCAGGATGTGCTTTGGCCCATTTTCGTGCTTGTTCATACGCCTTAAGCACCGCGGTCACAGTTT
The DNA here is from genome assembly GCF_003024525.3 of Acinetobacter cumulans. Taxonomy (GTDB): domain Bacteria; phylum Pseudomonadota; class Gammaproteobacteria; order Pseudomonadales; family Moraxellaceae; genus Acinetobacter; species Acinetobacter cumulans. The sequence continues at coordinate 1,520,792 of NZ_CP035934.2, forward strand.
CAGAGTTTTCTTTTGCAAAAGCATCTTTTACGCTTAAAACGCTATAGCTATTGAAGCTTACATTGCGGTAAAGCAGTTTTGCTCCAGACTGTAGTTGAGCTGAAGCCATTAATGGATCAAGTCCAGCCCAAGCATCGACTTGGCCACGCTCTAATGCCGTTTTACCATCTGGGTGTTGTAAATGAACCAGTTGAACATCTCGTTTAGTTAAACCAACTGTTTCTAGCGCTTGTAAGGTAAATAAATAGGGATCAGTACCTTTAGTTGCTGCAATTTTTTTAGCTTTTAAATCTTTTAAACTCTTAATATTTGAGTTTTTAGCAACCAGTAATGCGGTCCATTCAGGTTGGCTTTGAATATACACTGTTTTAATAGGGCTACCGTTGGCCTTGCTTAATACCGCAGCTAAACCTGCAGTAGATGCAAAATCGACACTACCACTATTTAAATACTCTAATGAGCGGTTTGAACCTTGGCTAAATACCCATTTGATTTGGCTTTGAGGGAAGGCTTTTTCTAAAAGTTTTTGATCTTTAACCACTAAACTGGTTGGGGCATAGTAGGCATAATCCAGTTTGATTTCTTTTGGTGGTGCTGCCAAAGTCACTGTGGTTACTAAAGCCGTAGTAGCCAAGATAGCAAGTTGACGAATCGTTTTCATATAACCCCGAAAATGTATAGCGCAAAAATAATTCGTTATAAATACGTGCTGAAGTTAAATAGAGCAAAATAGAAAAAGTGATAACAAAATGAAAAATATAAAAATAGAGTATTTTAAATATTAAGTTATTGAAAAATATTTATTTTAAAAATTTAGTATGTGATTTTGTTTTATATATCAAATAGATCATAAAATTTCAGTTAAATTGATAAGTGTAGTTTAGGGCTGTAAAAAGGTTTTTTATACAAAATAAAGCGGCCATGTCGGCCGCCGTATTTTTAATGATTATTGTACTACTGTGATAGATTACATTGGGTAATCTTGTAGACATTCTGCCACTTCAACTTGGTTGAAAGCATCAGTTTCTACTGCAAGACAATAGGCAACAATTTTAGTAGTTGCTGTAATGTAAGCTTCATCTTTTAAATTGGCACCAGCTTGAACTTCTTGAATGGTTTCCGTTGAAATATCCAAGTGTTGTGCAATTTCAAGTGCCTGCTCATTTAAGAAAAATGTAGAGACAATATTGGCTAAATCAATATCAGAAATCTTAAGTAGTTCCTGATGAAACTGAGCTTCAGTCTGTTCAGTTGCTTGAAAAATTGATTCAGAGAAATTTTGTACCAAGCTTTGCTCGAGTACGTCTATCATCTTAAGCATGTGGGAGCCTTCGAGGTGATGAGATCAGGGAGTGAGATACAGCCAAAATAACAATAAGCAAAATGCTTTAAATTGAGTGAAAAATAACCTATTTAAAGGGGGTTGGCAATCTTCTAGCGATGAACGTACAGTCGTATTTGTGTTTTTTAATAAACTATTGATAAATTTGTAAATTTTTCAATTAATCTAAAATTAAGCTTATTTGAGTGATTTTAAATATTAGACTTCTGAAATTTCATTCTGTTGTTTTTGGCGGTACATTCCTGGGTTGACGCCTGTCCATTTTTTAAAGGCACGGTGAAATGCACTTGCATCATGGAAGTTCAGTTGTTCACTAATATCTTGCAAGGTTAAATGGCTTTGTGCGAGCAAATCAATGGCAAGGTCACGTCGTATGTCATTTTTGAGTTGTTGAAAATTAATGCCTTCTTGCTTAAGTCTACGTTGCATCGTGGCTTCCGACATATTAAAAAGGGGCGCTAGTTCGGTCAGTTCTTTCCAATCAGCCGTTGCGGTTTGCATAAAGTGTTTACGAATTTGATGGCCCAATGCATTGGGGTTTTTATAACGCACCAATAAGTTATATGGTGTATGCAGAATAAATTGATGCCAAGTTTTTTGGTCTTGCTTAATGGCTAAGTTTAAGTAGTTGGCATCAAACTGAATATAGTTTTCGTCGGCAGCATATTGAATATCATCACAAAATCGAACTTTATAGTCGTGATCATCGCTCGGCGCAGTGCAACGTAGCTGAATTCGATTCAAAACAATACGTTGTCCACATAACCAGCACATCAGGCCATGAATTAACATTAAATACGTAGCATAACTGAACATGCGTTTGGGCAAGGTATTTTCTTGAATCACAATATATACATAGTGTTCTTCCACAAAAAACTTACTTTTAAAATCATCTAAAATAAGATTTAAAAATTGAAGAATTTGCGTTAGAGCTTGTTTTAAATCAGTGCTTTGCGTAACTGATTTGGATAAGAATGTATAACTGCCTCGGCGCATGGGATGCGAGTCCATCCCAAAAAACTCATCATTCATTGCATCGGCAAGTACAATCCAAAGCTGTGCATATTGGCTTACCGACACACGAGTTTTATCCGAATGCAGCAGTTCAGGTGCAATACCCGCTTTTTGCAGTAAAGCAAAAGTGTCATAGCCTTGTTGTTTTGCATGAAGGAGTGCTTCATGTACAAGGCTAATTGAAATTGTCCCTTTGAAATAGTCGTGATCCAATCTAAATTCCATGATTGAGCTGAAGTATATTTTCTATTGTTCAAATACATCACGCGCGATGCAGTATTTGGAAATTGTACTCAATTTATTCTGTGATTACTCTGTGTCTTAAGTCGAATTTTAAAACATGTTGTTTAGGATAAAAGAAAATGAAAATCCAAGGAAAAGTGTTTGTAGTTACAGGTGGTGCGTCTGGTTTAGGGGCGGCTACAGCTACTTATTTGGTTGGGCAAGGCGCAAAAGTCATTATGGTCGATATGAACCAAGACTTAGGTGAAAGCTTACAACATCGCCTAGGTGAGCATGCTGAATTTGTCATGTTAGATGTAACTAGCGAAGCTGCAACAGAAGCTTTTTTTCAACATGTTGAGAATAAATATGGTCAATTAAATGGTTTGGTCAATTGTGCGGGGATCGCACCTTCTGCAAAAGTATTGGGTCGCGATGGTTTGCATGACTTGGCAATGTTCCAAAAAGTATTGAATATCAATGTGTCTGGTACATTTAATATGATTCGTTTTGGCGCGCGCTTAATAGCTAAATATGAATTAAAAGCGGGTGAAGAAGAGCGTGGTGTGATTGTGAATACAGCCTCTGTGGCAGCTTATGATGGTCAGATTGGGCAATCTGCCTATGCAGCTTCAAAAGGTGCAGTTGTCGCAATGACTTTACCCTTAGCTCGTGAGTTGGCTCGCGAAGCGATTCGAGTAATGACCATTGCGCCAGGGATTATGGAAACGCCTATGCTTAAAGGCCTACCGCAAAATGTACAGGATGCTTTAGGGCAAATGGTGCCATTTCCACCGCGTTTAGCAAAACCAGAAGAATTTGCGCACTTGGTAGGGCATATTTTTGAAAATGGCTACCTAAACGGCGAAGTGATTCGTTTGGATGGTGCAATTCGTATGCAACCTAAATAATTCATTTTAAGGAAAAACTTCTTGTTTCCTTTTGATGGGTGAGCAACGAAACTTAATTTATTGCTGGCTAAATGGGATGTTTGGCCAGCAGGTGGCGCAACCGCCACTGCAATGTATTTGATAGTGAAAATAATTAAATTTTAAAAGGATGTAAGCATGATTTTGAATGATGAACAAAAAATGGTTCAGGAAATGATGCGTGATTATTCACAAAATAAACTGAAACCTACTGCTACAGAACGCGATAAAACTTCGCGCTTTCCAGCGCAAGAATTAAAAGAATTGGGCGCCTTAGGTGCTTTAGGTATGACTGTGTCTGAGCAATGGGGTGGTGCAGGCATGGACTATGTGTCTTTGGTTGTGGCTATTGAAGAAATTGCCGCAGGTGATGGCGCAATTTCGACCATTGTAAGCGTACAAAACTCTTTGCCATGTGGAATTACCCAGCGTTATGGAACAGAGCAACAGAAGCAGCAATACTTAAGCAAATTAGCGACTGGAGAAATGTTAGGCTGCTTCTGCTTAACAGAGCCACAAGCTGGTTCAGATGCCAGTGCATTGATGTGTCAGGCTGTACGTGATGGTGATGAGTGGGTTATCAATGGTACCAAGCAATTTATCACCACCGGTAAATATGCTGATGTCGCATTGGTGTTTGCAGTGACAGATAAAGCAGCTGGCAAAAAAGGGATTTCATGCTTTTTAGTACCAACAAGTACTGAAGGTTATATCGTATCGTGTTTAGAAGAAAAAATGGGCCAACATTGCTCAGATACTGCAACGATTATATTTGATAACTGTCGTATACCTGCTGATCATTTATTGGGTAAAGAAGGTGATGGCTACAAAATTGCTTTATCCAATTTAGAATCGGGCCGTATTGGTATTGCAGCCCAGTGTATTGGTATGGCGCGGGCGGCTTTGGATGCAGCCATTGAATATGCCAATGAGCGTCAAGCATTTGGTGTCAATATTGTAGAGCATCAAGCGGTGGCATTTCGTTTGGCCGACATGGCCACACAGATTGAAGCCGCACGTCAGTTGATTTTTCATGCGGCCACTTTAAAAGATGCCAACTTAGCCTGCTTAAAAGAAGCGTCTATGGCGAAGCTATTTGCCTCAACTATGGCAGAGCGGGTGTGTTCAGATGCAATTCAAATTCATGGCGGCTATGGCTATGTTTCGGATTTTCCTGTTGAACGAATTTATAGAGATGTGCGTGTCAGCCAAATTTACGAAGGCGCATCCGATATTCAGCGCCTCGTAATTGCGCGTGAAGTTGCCAAGTCATAAACATGCAGAGTCATAAGCATGAAGGCCGAAGTCATTAGACTTTGGTCGATGTTCAAAGCCTGCAATACAGATGAGGTTTATGGAAATTGCAGGCCATCTTTAAACGTGTTTTTCTAATTATATAAAAAAGGCGTGAGTTTAACTTAGGCCAAATTGAAGTACGGGATGTACAGCGCCACACAGCAAGATGTGTGTAAGCAATATAACAATGCTGAAGTGACATAGAGCAGATGCCAAGTCCTCAGCCCACATGATATAGGGAATACCATGAAAACACTTGAACAAGCATATCTCGATTTTGATTTTGAAAAATTAATTACAATGCAATTACAAGGTCATTCTAAGGAAGTAAATGCCTATGTGGAATGTTGCCAGCGGTACGTTGGACAGCACAAAACAGCGTTTATTTGGGAAGGTAAGAATGGCGAATCGGCAACATGGACTTTTGAACAACTAGATGAAGCCTCAGGCAAGCTTGCAAATTATTTTAAAGGTTTAGGTATTCAAAAAGGAGATTGCATCGCGGGCTTATTGCCACGTACAGCAGAATTACTCATAACTGTATTGGCTACATGGCGTATTGGAGCAATTTATCAACCCTTATTTACTGCGTTTGAATCTAAAGCAATTGAGCACCGTATTGAAGTTGCACAGACTAAACTGATTGTGACCAATACAGAGCAACGTGCAAAATTAAACAACCTTAAAGTGCAGCATATTTTAACGGTTGGGCAAGTCGATGTAATGCCTAACTCGATAGCTACTGAGGCGGATTTTTGGACAGTGATGGCCCAGCAATCTGTACACTGTGATGCAGAAATGCAAAGCTTTGATGACTATTTTTTAATGATGTTTACCTCAGGTACGACAGGTTTGGCGAAATCTGTACCTGTACCTTTAAAGGCAATGTTAGCTTTTAAAGGTTATATGACCCATGCTGTCGATTTACGTGAAGAAGATTCATTTTGGAACTTAGCTGACCCAGGTTGGGCTTATGGTTTGTACTATGGTATTACAGGGCCATTAAGCTTAGGTCATAGCATTATTATGGATGAGCGTGCATTTAGTGTAGATAACGCATTGCAAATTATTCAAAAATATAAAGTGAGTAACTTAACAGGATCGCCAACAGCATTTCGTTTGTTTTTTGGCTTTAAAGAAAAGTTTGATGAGTCAATTAAAACCCATTTGCGTGTGGTGAGTAGCGCGGGTGAGCCACTTACACCTGAAGTTATTCATTGGTTTAACCATGATCTAAATGTCAATATTTACGATCAATATGGTCAGACTGAATTGGGTATGGTAATTGCCAACCATCATGCCTTAGCGCATGAAAAGAAAGTAGGTTCTGCTGGGTATGCAATTCCTGGGCATCGTTTTGCTGTATTAGATAGTAATAACCAAGAAGTAGTAGCAGGCGGTATTGGTACCTTGGCCATTGATTGCTCACAGTCACCTTTGTTTTGGTTTAATGGCTATGGGGGCAATAATCGTAAATCATTTGTCGGGCACTATTATTTAACAGGTGATACTGTACGTTTAAACGAACATTTGGGCATCGATTTTATTGGTCGTGCTGACGATGTCATTACAACGTCAGGCTATCGCGTGGGTCCTTTTGATGTGGAAAGTACTTTGCTTGAGTGTGAAGAGGTTCTAGAGTCAGCAGTTATTGGTAAGCCAGACCCTGAGCGTACTGAGATTGTGAAAGCTTTTGTGGTGCTTAAAACACAATATGCTGTTACGGCAGAACTCATGAAAAAACTACAAGAATATGTACGTTCACGGTTATCAAAACATGCATATCCAAAAGAAATTGAATTTGTAGACAGCTTACCTAAAACATCAAGTGGTAAAATTCAGCGTAATTTGCTCAAGCAACAAGAAATTGCAAAATTAGAGCAGTTAGCCAAAGTGGGTTGAATAATTTAATTTATCTAAATATAAGGCGGTCAAATGACCGCCTTTATTGTTGATGTAATTTGTTATTTTTTAATATGTCGCATCTTTTTTAATGGTTGGCCATCGGGAGATGCTTTGGAAAAAACACGAAGCAAGTGATGGTGGCAAGCAATGCACAGGTGGCCATAATACTAATTAAGCCTATAGCGCCTACAGCTGAAGTACTTCCCGTAATTGCGGTAATGATTGCACCAAAGCCAAATTGCAGTGCACCCAATAAAGCTGAAGCTGTGCCTGCATTTTGGTGTTGAAAAGTTAATGCCAATTGTGTTCCTGTTGGCATAATAAAACCAAGAAAGGCAATAGCTATAAAGATAATAATACAAAATAGAATTAACTGATTTATACCAAAAACAAGACAACAGAAAAGCATAGCCATGACGATGAGTAAGGCAAATGTTGTAAATTTATAGGCGTTGAGGAGCCCAAACTTTTCATGCATTTTTGGCGTTAAAATGGCCGTAATAATTAAGCCAAAAGCATTAAAGGCAAATAGTAGGCTAAATTGGGTAGAACTCAGCTGATATTGAGAAATAAGGACACTTGCTGAGCCTGCAATGTAGGCAAAGAAAGCAGCCTGTGCAATACATAAGCTCAGTGCATAAATAATAAATTTACGGTCTGTAATGATGCGACCATACAGTTTAAATGTCTGTGAGAGCTTAAATTGTTGACGTAGCTTGATATCACGTGTTTCTGGTAGGTAAAGCGCGACAGCACTCATCACCACAATGCCATATACGGCAAGAAATGCAAAAATATTGCGCCAAGAGCCCAAGGTTTGTAGGCCATTGCCGATCAGTGGTGCAACTACGGGTGATAAACCTAGAATTGCCAATACCATAGACATCATTTTACCCATGGCAGGGCCTTGATATTGGTCTTTAATCATCGCAAAAGCGATCACCATTCCAATAGACCCTCCAAGGCCTTGTACAAAACGAATGATTTGGAGTTGCATGACATTTGTTGCAAAAGCGCAGCTGATTGATGCGATTATAAAAATACTCAGCCCTAAATAGATCAGTGGCTTACGACCAAATTTATCTGAAAGTGGGCCATAGACCAATTGCCCAAGCATTAAACCCACAAAGAATGTCATTAAACTGAATTGTACTGCACCTTCGCTATTGCCTAGTGCCTCGGCCATTGCAGGTATGCTAGGCAAATACATATCAATGCCAATGGGGCCAAGTGTTGCAAGCAATGCAATAAGTATTGGCATTGCGCGATTGGGGGATGCTGTCATAATAAATCTGAATTGTTTAAATGGCGCACATTATGAAACTCACTGGTTTCCTAAGTCAAGGAAGAGTACATGGCTAAATTGGGTAGACCTTTGGCAATGACAGTAGAGCAACGCTGTAAAGAAATTTTTGCAGTTGCAGAACAGCTATTTGGTAATTATGGTTTTGAAAATGTCACGATGGCTCAAATTGCCAGTGAAGCAGGAATGTCTAAAAAAACGTTATATGCATATTTTGCAGATAAACGCGCCTTATTGAACTCATTGGTTGAGTCTTCTTATATTTGGCCTGAAGAAGCTTTTTCAGATTCTCCTTTGAATGCTGTAGACAGGTTAAAACAACACATGAAAATGATAGCTGAGCACGTACTTTCTGAGCGTCATATAAAATTATGTCGTCTATCCATTGCGGAACACGCGGATATGGACGGTATGACACATACGTTTTATGAAATGGGGATTGCATCGAGTCGTAATCACCTCATTGTAGCTATTGAGCGTATTTTGCCCTCAGACTGGCGTTTAGCGTTAACTGCAGAGGTTTTGGCAGACATGCTTTTTGGTGCTTCAATTACTAAACCTTTCATTGATGCTTTATTCATCAACAAAGAAGCAAATTTAAAGGAAATTCATCAAAGAATTGACAATACTATCGATGCAATGCTGATAATAGCTTGAATATCGATACCATAATTGTTTAAACGGATATTGAAATCGTGAATCAGTCATCGGACTTGGACTTGGACTTAGAACTTAGCGAAGCAGAAATGCACCTGTATAGTCGTCAAATACTCTTAGAGGGATGGGATCTTGAAGCACAAGAAAAGCTCAAACTTTCTAATGTGTTGATTGTAGGCTGTGGGGGGATTGGTTGTGCATTGGCTGAGTTATTGGCACGCGCAGGTGTGGGAAAAATTAGCTTAATTGATGCAGATAGCATTGAAGTGAGTAATTTGCAGCGCCAAATGGCTTTTGGACCTGCAGATATTGGTTTTTATAAAACAGATATATTGGCAAAGCGTTTAACACAAATTAACCCACATATTCAGGTGCACAGTATTGTCGCTAAGTTGGATAAAACCAATGCAGATTGCCTAATAGCATCGCAAGATTTGGTGCTCGATGGCTGTGATAATTTCACAACACGTTATTTGGTGAATCAAATTTGTCAGCAACACGGTGTGCCATTAATTAGTGCTTCAGCAATTGGCTTTCAGGGGCAATTGTTTATGGTTGAAGGCGATTCGGCTTGTTATGAATGTCTGTTTCCAAAAGAAGAACAGCAAAATGAAAGCCTACGCTGTGCGGACTCAGGTGTACTCGCGACCACGCCGAATGTGATGGCCAGCTTACAGGCGCATCATGCGTTATTATATTTGGGTTTAAACCTTAGGCCACTGAAGCAAAAGCTTTTATTGTGGAATGGTTTAAATATGACGCAGCGAATTTTAAATTTTATGCATGATGAAAATTGTGCAAGCTGTCAGGCAAGATAATCCTGCAAGGGCATAAAATTTTGCTACACTCACTACACTTTATTTTTCCTCAGACATTATGAAAAACAATATTTGGCTTGATGGATTACGTTCTGTTGCCCGTATGGGTGAAACAGCTGTGGTGGCAGCCAAGGCTGGCATTAAATACGCCACAGAAAAACCAAGCAATGCAAAACTCATGCGTGAAACTTTTGAATCGCTCGGTTCTACATATATTAAATTAGGGCAGTTTATTGCCAGTACGCCTTCGCTATTTCCACGTGAATATGTGGAAGAGTTTCAAGGTTGTCTAGATCAGACACCAAGCTTGCCGTTTAGCTATGTACAGCAGGTATTGGCTTCGGAGTTTGCAGGCCGTAATTTAGATGAAATATTTGCATCTATTGATGAAAAACCACTTGCGTCCGCATCTATTGCACAGGTACATGCAGCCACTTTAGTGAGTGGTGAAAATGTCGTAATTAAAGTACAAAAGCCAGGTGTAGAAACCATTTTATACACTGACTTAAATGTCTTGCATTGGGCGACTAAATTACTTGAAAAAGCTGTACCTAAAGTTAAATTTGCGTCTTTAGCAGATATTGTTGAAGAAATAAAAACACGTATGGTGCGTGAAGTTGATTTTATTGAAGAAGCACAAAATTTAGATGATTTTGTGAATTATTTAAATATTACCAATAACCAAGCAGCAACAGCACCTAAGGTTTATCATCAATATTCAACTCGTCGTGTGCTGACTATGCAACGCTTGTATGGTGTACCTTTGACTGATTTTGATATGGTTAAAAAAGTTGCAAAAGACCCATCACAAGTTTTAATTACTGCCATGAATACATGGTTTGGTAGTCTGATGATGTGTAATAGCTTCCATGCGGACTTGCATGCGGGCAATCTTATGTTCTTAGAAGATGGTCGTGTCGGCTTTATCGATTTTGGTATTGTGGGTCAGTTAAAGCCAGAAGTATGGACTGCCTGTATTGCATTTATGGATGCATTGCAAAAGACCGACTATGCTTTAATGGCTGAAAATATGCTGAAAATGGGCATGACGGATCATAAAATTGATACCAAAGTTTTGGCTGATGATTTAGAGCGTCTGTTTAGTGGTGTATTGCTGGCAGATCCGCAAGAATTGCTCACATCAAATCCTTCGGATATTAATGACATTATGATGGATATGGTGGGTGTAGGCGAACGTCATGGCATCCGTTTCCCACGAGATTTTGCCTTGTTATTTAAGCAAATGCTGTACTTTGATCGTTTTATGCGTATTCTAGCGCCGTATACAGATATTTATGCTGACCAGCGCTTACAGATGGTACAAAGTATAGACCCTAATCTGTTGCTAAAGCACTAAGCTTTAATGCGCTTACAGTCTTTATTACTTTGACACACTTTTTTAAATCCCCCTTATATAAGGGGGACTTTTGTATTTGAGAGATTTATGGACGCGATTATTATTGAAGGCTTAAAGGTAGAGACAGTGGTGGGCTGTTTCAATTGGGAGCGTCAAATTATTCAGCCTTTAATGCTCGATTTGCAGATTAATACCAGTTTAGAGCAGGCATCTAATTCTGATGAGTTAGACGATACGCTCAATTATGCGGAAATTTGTGAAATTTCGGCAAAAGTGATTCAAGAAGCGCAACCTAAATTGATCGAACATGCAGCAAAACTGGTTTTGAATGCACTTTTTACTACCTTTCCTGTAGTGGAATCTATTATGATTACCATCCGTAAGCCTGCCATTATCCCGCAAGCAAATTCTGTAGGAATTCGTCTTGAACGTCACCGAAACGATATTCGCCTTAGCACTGGCGAGTAATTGCAATCCAAAACAGCATTTTCAACAAGCAATTGCACAACTCGCTCAATTCGGTAATTTAAGCTTTTCCAGTATTTATTTAATTCCGTGCCGAGATGCGATTGGCGCGGATTATTGGAATGCTGCGTGTTTATTGAAAAGTCATTTATCCGTAACGGATTTAGTCCTGCAATTAAAACGTATGGAAACCGATTCAGGGCGTATTCGACCTTCACATCAAATTACTTTAGATATCGATTTAATCGCATGGGGTAGTTGTTTGTCCAATATGCAGTTTAATGCCAAAAAATTACCTTTGGCATTGGATGTGAAAATTCCTATGTATGAGATTTGGTCAGATGCAGCTTTTGTACATGAGAAACATCACTTTCCTGTGGTCTCATGTCATGCATAGACTTGAGTTTCTATAATTTTATGTATTCAAATGTTGAGCACTTAGCGTTTGATTTGGGTGCTAGGTTGTGTTATCGCATAGCAGATCATTTGAGTCTGTAAAACAGCAGTCATGCTAGATTCAGTGCTAAGATAGAAAAAATAATCATCATCAAGTTGTTGGCTGTATGAATTGGACTGAGCTCATTCAGCATTATGGCTATTGGGCCATATTTGCAGGAACTTTGTTTGAAGGCGAAACAGTACTTATGCTGGGTGCTTATGCAGTGCATCAGCATTTACTCAATTTTTGGCTATTACTTTCGGTTGCTATGCTTGGAAGCTTTATTGGTGATCAATTTTATTATCAATTGGGCGCACGCTATGGGCAAAAAATGCTTGAATCTCAGCCAGAGTTTGCCAAAAAATTTCAACGTGCCAGCCAATTTATCGATCGTTATCCAATTTTAACTATTCTGGGTATGTGCTTTGCGTGGGGACTTAGAACAGTATTGCCGATCGCCGTAGGCATAAAAGTTTATCCAATTTGGAAATATGTACTCATTAACATTGTGGCCTGCTTCATTTGGGCATGGGTAGTGATTAGTGCTGGAGTACACATCACGCATGCCTTACATGTATTTTGGCAGTACATATTGCCTTATGACGATAAGCTTTATACGATTGTTGCTGTGATTGCTTGTATTGGGCTTGCGCGGTTGGTGTATGGCTATCGAAAAAAAGTAGCTGAGCAAAGCTCTAAACATTAATAAAAGATAAACGCCGCTATGCATCGCTAATTAATAATGAAAAGCTATATGCTCAATTTAAAATACTAGTTTCTAAAATTTAAAAAGCCCGCAGATTAGCGGGCTTTTACATCTTATGTATGGCTTAAATAAAATAACTGGTTTTGGTCATGAGCTTTGAAATGGCTGTCATGGTGATTTTAACAGGTGCTGGAAGGTCAACACCGCCTGCATTAAGCGCCGTATCGCGATGCTGCAACTCATCAATGTTCATTTGATTTAAAATTTGATATGAGCGCTGATCTTGTACAGGTAGCTGACTCATGTGGTGTTCTAAATGCATGCTCACTTGACGTTCTGTTTCAGCGACAAAGCCCAAGCTATATTTATCGCCCGCAATACCTGCTAAAGCACCCATACCAAAAGACAGACCATACCATACAGGGTTTAGTAAGCTGGTATGGCTATCCAGTTCTTTGAGTCGATCTTCACACCATGCTAAATGATCTTGCTCTTCAATGGCTGCTTGTTGCATTTCACGACGTACATTGGGTAACTTTGCAGTGAGCGCTTGGCCATGATAAAGCGCTTGTGCGCATACTTCGCCACTATGGTTGACACGCATTAAGCCTGCAACATGGCGAGCTTCACTTACAGCCAACTGTGTGTTGGTTCCATTGGCAGGGTTCTCACGTTGCGCAGAAGTGCTTCCAGGAACTAAACTGCGTAGCGCTTGGTCAAAAGAATGGATGAATTTGTCTAGACCGGTGTATTGACGCATGAATTAATCCTCCAACGAGACGTGTGCAGTTTTAAGCATAGGTTTTAAACGCAGGAGGAGCCAAATAGAGAAAATAGCACTCAACACTGCGGTTATGCAGAAAAGTATTTTAATATCAATCTTCAATATACTTAAGATGATAATTGAAAATATAGCAGAAGATACCATGAAAACAGCATTTAATATGTTGTTTGCCGCTACGATGCGCGCACGATGTGAGCGAGGTGAATAGGCTTGCATCATGGCATAGAGTGGCACAATATAAAAACCACCACTAATACCAAGTAAAGTCACTGCAAACATCACATTATAATAACTCCAGCCCCCTTGGAATACATCACTGAGGCTGAGTAGCGCACCAGTACGCTCTGGTACAAAAGTAAGGCTGGCTGCTAAATATAAAGCGAATACTGTAAGACCAATGGCACCTAATGGGACCATTTTAATATTGACTTCAGTACCCCCAATTTTACGACACAATAATGAGCCTACACCAATACCAACAGAAAAGAAGGTCAGTAATAAACTTACGACATTTTCAGATGCATGTAAATTTTGCTGCGTCAGCTGTGGAATTTGGGTGAGGTAGGTTGCACCATAAAACCAATACCATGAGTTGCCTAATAAAATCGTAAAAATTAAAGGCAGGCTTTTGGCATAGCGCAAGGTTTGACCACTGGTACGAAAGAAATTCCAGTCAATGTCTATATTGGGTGAGGTGACTTGCTGTTTTAAAATAAAGCGACTTAATAAATAGCCTAAGCAAGCAATTGTGATTACCGTGAGGCTAATCCATAGCAAATTGTCTTGCGATAGGGAAATCACCGCACCACCCAAAATCATCCCGATCAAGATGGCCATAGATGTGCCTGATTGGAATAGCGCATTACCTGACATGAGTTCTTGTGGTTTAAGTATTTCAGGCAAAATAGCGTATTTGATGGGCCCAAAGAAGGTGGAATGTGTGCCCATTAAAAACAGTGCACACAATAATAGCCATAAATTGCCTAATAAGAAGCCTGCAGTCCCCAAGAGCATAATCAAAATTTCAGCAATTTTAAGCATTCGAACAAGCTGTGAACGCTCGTACTTATCTGCAAGCTGTCCAGCCGTCGCAGAGAAGATGAAGTAGGGTAAAATAAACAGTAAGGCTGCTAAGTTATTTAAAGTACTAATACTTGCTGTTTGTTGTTGAATCCATCCATACGTGATAACGAGAAGTAAGGCTTGCTTATAAACATTATCATTTAATGCCCCAAAAAATTGGGTGAGAAACATGGGTAGGAAACGACGGCTACTGAGTAAATGTTCACTGTTCTTCATATGATATGTGCTACATAAAGTTTTATTAAGAAATGTGAGTGTTTAGTAAAACAGCGAAGAAAATCATGTAAGATACTTTAAAGCCTAGGAAAATGGATCAATTCCATTGAAATTCAGTTCTTGAATTTAACTTCAATGGGGTTAAAGATCTATTTCATAAACATGTATGTTTAGAGTTCGCTATGCCAGAAAAAATAAATTTTAAAAAGACCACACTTAATTTAAGTATAAGTCATTTGACACTCGGGCATCATAACAACAAACGTTTGTGTTTAAGTATCTTTTTAACATTGTTTGCGCAGCACGTAATGGCTCAAACAGTTGAAGAACATACGCCTGTCGCCGATGCAACTCAAGTGGAAATGGTGAATGCATTAAAGGCTGAAGCCAGTCAACAAGGTGTTTCTGAGGAGGAACTTCGTCAAAAAGTTGAACAACAGCTGACAGAGCCAGCTCCTGTAGACAGCGTACAAATGTTACAAGAACAACAAAATTCTCAGACCCCTATTGAGGCGTTTAAACCGATTGAGTTTGATGATTTAGAAAATTTGCCAGTTGAACCAATTGATCAACAGCTTGCAAATGAAATCTTTAAAGTTGCAGAAGAGGCGAAACAGTCTGCTCAGAACTATAGAGCAACACAAAATAATGAAGTAGCAGTTGCAGATATCACCCAACAAGAACTGCAAGAAATTAACCAAGCTCCAGTCAATGTAGATGTATTAATGCAATCTATCCGCGCGGATAGTGACATTGCGATTCAAGAAAATCAAACGGGTCGTGAGTTGGTGGTGGGTTTAGATAATCAAGAAGCTGTTGACGATAAGCAACCCAATTTCTTTAAGCGATTATTATATAAAGTGCGCCCGCCACGCCAAATGAATACAGCGAAAGTGCCACGGATTACTGCAGATGTTGTTTTGGTGTCTTCGCAAAATGAAAGCAATGTCTCAAATAAAGATTATGCGGAAGCATTAGAAAACTTAAAAGCCAATATTAAAGGTAAGTTGTCGAGTTTTACACAAGAATCGTTCAGCGACTTTCCTTCTGCTTTACCTCAGCTACGTGCCTTGTCAATTCAGGCTTCACAGGCTGTGGGTTTTTATAATTCTGAGTTTAAATTTGAGAAAACTAGTAATTCTCGTGTTCGCGTACTTGTTACACCAAATAGCCCTGTAGTCATTCAACAGCAAAATGTTGAGTTTACAGGCCCAGGGGCGAATCAAGCACAGTTCAAAGTGATTGGTGTATTGCCAGATCAAGAAGAAGGTGGTGTGTTTAATCATGGTTTATACGAAAACACTAAAGTTCGTATAGATAATGCAGCATCTAATAACGGCTATTTTGACTCATATTGGCGTTTGCATGATGTGAAGGTTGCGCAGCCACAAAATACTGCCGATATTAACTTGCGCTTTGAAACAGGTGAGCGTTATAAGTTGGGTGATGTCGAATTTAGAATGAGCGACCCAACTAAACCATTCCCTTTGAATGAGAAAATTTTACGTAGTTTAGTGACATGGCAAGAAGGTGCGGATTATGCTTTTTGGCGTGTAAATGGCTTAGCCAATAACCTAACCAACTCACGTTACTTTAACTACACTTTGGTGGATGCAGTCCGTCCAGATCCAATAGAAAAAGAGCTAGACTTACCGCCAGATTTACAAAAGCTGGTCGATCAAAATCAACTGTCAGCAGATGATTTAGCAGTACAAGATAAAAAAGCGGTAGCTTCAGATCATGAAGTTACACAGCATGTAGTCAATGAAGATCAATTTGCAGGTGTGAAAGACCCAGAGCAAAAAGCGAGCCTACGCAGTTTGGCGGAGCAACAAGAGCAAAAAGATAACGAGCAAGATGTATTAAAAGATAAAGCACGTGAAAGCAAAGTTGTTCCTGTGATTGTCACTTTAAATGCTGACAAGCTAAATAGTGCAGAAATGGGTGCTGGTTTTGGTACAGATACAGGTGTTCGTTTACGTGGGCAATATCGCCGTGCCATTGTAAATGAGCGTGGACATTCATTTGATGCCAATATGGAGCTGTCACAAATTCGACAGTCTATAGATGGTCGCTATAACATTCCTTATAAACACCCACTGAATGATTACATTAGCCTAGTAGGCGGTTATGAGCGTGAAGAGCGTGATAATGTCGGTGGTGATGTTAACTTGTTAATTGAATCTGCAGTTGCAGGTGCTGACCGAATTATTAAAAACCCACGTGGTCAATGGCAACAAACTTATGGTCTACGCTATCGATTAGACCGTATTACAGAAAACGGCTTAGCTGCTGTCGATATTGATAAAATACCTGAAGCTTTCTTAGTAAATGCCAATAGCCAGCAACAATCTTTATTGGTGGGTTATGAAGTATCTAGAACAGACACGGACAAACGTGTAAACCCAACGGTTGGTTTTAAGCAGACTTATAAAGTCGAGTTAGGTTCCGAAAAATTATTGACCGATGCTGACATGGCAATCGTGAATGCGGGTTGGCGTTTTATTTACTCTTTAGGTGAAAATGACAACCATCAGTTTGTGGGTCGTGCCGATGCAGGTTATATTTTTACTAAAGATTTTAGTAAAGTGCCCTATAACTTACGCTACTTTACAGGTGGCGATCAAACCATTCGTGGATTTGACTACAAGAGCTTAGCAGCATCTGAGTCGGGCTATAAAATTGGTGGTCAAGCATTGGCGGTCGGTTCTTTAGAATATAACTATCAATTTAAAGATGGTTGGCGTGCGGCAATTTTTAGTGATGCAGGCAATGCCTATGACAAAGATTTTAATACCAAAACCGCTTATAGCGCAGGTTTAGGTATTCGCTGGGCATCACCAATTGGGCCAATTCGTATTGATGTTGCATCGGGTTTATCTGATGATAATCACCCAATACGAATTCATTTCTTCATTGGCTCACAATTATAAAATACGGTAATAGAGAGAGTTATGGCTGATCAAGAACAGCAGCAAGAAAACAATAATCTACCAGAAGAAAGTGTACCCAAGCGACGCCGTATTTTAAGAAGTGTCTTGCTTACACTTGGCTTTATTATTGTATCGCTCGTGGCTGCCTTAGCTGTGATGTTTTCTACAGACAAGGGCAGTAAGTTTTTGCTCGACCGTGTTTTAGAGCGTCAACAAATTATTCAGTATGAATATGAAGGTGGTAATTTATGGCGAGGCATTATTTTACGTAATGTTTTGGTCAGCCTAAAACCTGTAGACGTCAAAATTGATCGTGCTGATGTAAAATTAGGCTGGCGTGCAATTTTAAATAAAGAAATTCACTTAAGCCATGCTGATGTTAGAAATCTACAGATCATCACTAAACTCCCACCAAGTGATACACCTTTTAGCTATAGTGATATTCGTTTGCCATTTGTATTACGTGTAGATGATGCAGATGTAGACTATATGCTCATTAAAACCCATTCAGCAGGCGTAGATTTTTATGATATTCATTTAAATGATGCCTTGTGGTCAGGTACAAAACTTGAGTTTAAAGACTCGCGTGTTGATATGGGCTATTTAGCCGTACGTAGTGCAACGGGTTCAATGGACTTTACAGGTCGTTATCCAATTCATGCAGATGCTGTGGTGAATTTACCTTCATTACGAGAAAGCTTAAATATTCATGATATTAACGTTGCAGCTCGCGGTACTTTAGAAAGTATTCAGGCGGGTGTGGCAACCAATACGCCAGACTTACTGACGGGTTGGGCAGTTGTACGTCCAATGGATCATCACGTGCCAATGAAAGGTGCATTAAAGTTTAAAAACTACAATTGGCCACTCTTAACAGACTTCAAGCTACATTCTAAAAAAGGTGTGGCAGAGTTTCAGGGCAATATCGATCGTTTAGACTTAAATGTCAGAACGGATCTGAAAGGAAAAGATCTACCTGAAGGCCAGTACAGTGCCATCATGCATACCGATTTGATTCATCAACTAAATATTGACGACTTAAATGCACAGTTAATGCAAGGTGCTGTGAGCGCTGCTGGTGTGGTGAGTTGGAAGGATCATGTCACTTGGGATATTCGTGGTGCATTATCCAAAATTAATCCTAAAGATAAATTAATTCCACAAGTGGTACAGGACTTTTTACCACCAAGTCTAGACGGCAAAATAGGCTCTAAGGGTACACTAGAAAATGGTCTGCATTTAACAGCTTTGGTTGACTTTGATAAATACGAAACATGGAATCTAAAGTTAGATCAAAATCCAGTTAAAAATGATAAACCACAGCCAATGCTGATGAATGTGTCTTGGAAGAATATTGATCGCGCTGTGCCTTATGTTGGATGGTTAAGTAGTGCTTCTGGTGATGCGAAATTAGCATTGGTTGAAGGTCAGCAAAATATTTTTGTTGCAACAGCTGTGTCCGCACATGATAAAGGCATGCTTCCTGCAGGCCAGTATCAGGCTCAATTAAACCTCAAAAATAACAATTTGAATGTGCCAAGCTTTAGCTATATTGCACAGCAAGGCGCACTTAAAGGCAGTGCCGTGGTTCAGCTTCCAGATGACAAGCGCATGCTGAAGTGGAACGCACAGCTTTATGCAGATCATTTTAATCCGCAGAGTATTGCTGCTGCCGCACCTATCGATGTTTTAAATGGTCAAGTAAAAGCCAATGGTTATGCCAAGCCAAATCAGCAAATTATTCACTTAGATGCAGTTGATTTAACTGGGCGTTTAGTGGGTCAAAAAGATACTGTTCGTTTGACAGGTAAGAGCACAGCAGCCTTACTTTTCCAAGATGCTAAACAAGGCGGTGCGTTTAAAAGCTTTGCTGTGCAATATGATGGCGGTTTAACCGCAAGTCAGTTAGCAGCCAGCCAAGGTGTATTAAAGTTAAATGTAGCAGGCACACCTGAGTTAATTAAAATTTCAGAGTTACGCCATGATGGTGTCGCTGGCAAAATTTTGGCCAATGGGGTTTTAAACCTTAAAGATGGTTTGGCTTGGAATGTGAATGCCTCATTGGTACGTTTTAAACCGCATTATTTTGCATCGAATGTGCGTGGCGAATTATCAGGTAATGTAAAAACACAGGGCCAATGGTCAGATCGTTTGAAACGCGTGCAGTTAGACGGTTTGAATTTGGCGGGTGTAATTAATGACAAGTCTATACGTGGTAAAGGTAACCTAGCTATTGTGGTTAATTCAAATCAAAGTGGATTATTGCCACAGCAGTTTGAAGCCAATAATTTGTACTTGGCGTATGCAAGTAACCAGATACAAGCCACAGGTAATGCACAAAACTTAAGGCTTAAAGTCAATGCGCCAGCTTTATATGAAATTTACCCAGGTTTAAGAGGTCGGGCATACGGCTATTTAAATATGCAAGTGCAACCTCGACTACAAGCCTCTGCAAACTTAGCGATTGATAATTTCGGTTTAAATAACCTGTTTAGCATTCAAAAAGTACGCATACAGGGACAATTGCCAACATCGCAAAGTGTTCCGTCATTGTTGACCGCAACTTTAGACAACTTACGCAGTGGTAACCGTGGTATTTCGAAGGCCTCACTGTCACTGGCAGGTACACGTAATGCACATGTGCTCAAAGTAAATGCAGAAAATAAAATTACTAAATTTGGCGTACAGTTTGCAGGCGGATTTAATGCGCAAAATAACTGGCTAGGCCAAATCCAAAAAGGTGATTTCGACTCACTGCGTACTCGTCTTGTACAACGTCAAAATGCTTCGATTATTTATAATACAGCACAGTCGGATGTTTTTATTGGCGCACATTGTTGGATGAGTCAGCAAAGTGAGTTGTGTTTTGATCAACCTATTCGTGTTAATCCCAACCGTGGCAATGTGTCATTTACTACGCGTAACGTGGACTTAAATGACTTTGCGGCCTTCATGCCCGACGGTTTAGCGCTGACAGGTAAGGTCAATGGTTATGCCAAAGCCTCATGGGCAAAAGGTGCAAAACCTAAAATTGATGCACGTTTACTCACGCGCGACGGGGTAATGGGCTTGGCTGCAGAAGATCCGCAGTATCTTGGCTCAACCATGAAATACGATGAAGTGGCGTTGGTACTCAAAAGCGTTGCACAAGGTTTACAGCTTCGATTAGATGTAAAAGCCCCTGATATTGGTACAGGTTATGCCAATGTGGTGATTGATCCTTATAAAGAGTCAAAACCAATGAACGGTGAGATTGCCTTTAATCAAGTGCAATTGAAAATTTTGAAACCGTTTATTCAAGATGTGCGCGCGTTAGGGGGCACCATCTCGTATGCGGGTAAAATCAGAGGAACACTGACATCGCCATTATTAGAAGGTGAAGCACGTATTAAAGATGGTTCAATCAGTATGATTTCTTTACCTGTGAACCTAACCAATATTCAGTTGTATTCTGCCATTCGCCAAAACAATGCTTCAATTAACGGTGCATTTAATAGTGGACGTGGTGTTGGTAAATTAACAGGTAGTGTGGATTGGAAAGATGAACCACGGGTACAGCTCAGCTTAAAAGGCAGTGATCTGCTTATACGCCAAGCACCACTGATTACGGCCCAAGTCACACCAGACTTAAATTTAGATGTTTACCCATTTAAAAAACGTTTAACTCTGAATGGTACGGTTGAAGTACCGCGTGCACTTATTTCAATGCCTGAGTCTTCAGTGCCTGTTACGGCTGTTTCATCTGACGTTCGTATTGTGCATGAAGGCGATAATCAGCTCGAAATTTTAAAATCAGCACGCCCTTGGGATATCCGTGCTGACCTTAGTGTAAGCTTGGGCAATCAAGTGATTTTCCAAGGTTTTGATAGTCGTATTCCATTAATTGGTCGCTTGAATTTATCACAACGTGGTTTAGAAACAGCAATGCGTGCCAATGGTGCAATTGGTGTATCTAAACGTGTGAAAATTGAAGCTTATGGCCAAAGCCTAGATTTGAATCGTGCGATTGCTCGTTTCAATGGCCCATTGTCTAATCCAACCTTAGATGTGGATGCCAATAAAACTATTCAGAGCAGTACTGTGGGCGTACGTGTAACAGGAACTGCAACAAGTCCGAGTATTCAAGTGTATAACGATGCTGGCTTATCTGAACAAGAAGCGATGAATGCATTAATTACGGGACGTATTAATGAAGGCGCGACAGGCTTAAGTCAAACTGAGAGCTTTAAATCCGATGTAAACAATACCATTGCAGCTGCTGGTATTAGTATGGGCTTGGGCGGTACACGTGCCTTAACCAATCAGATTGGTCGTACATTTGGTCTAAGTGGTTTGGCGTTGGATGCACAAGGTACAGGTGATGATACCCAAGTATCTGTAACGGGTTATATTACACCAGACTTGTTTATTCGTTATGGTGTAGGTGTATTTACTCCAGTCAATAAATTGACATTGCGTTATCAAATGAACCAACGCCTGTATTTAGAAGCAAGCCAATCTTTAGAACGCGCAATAGACGTATTTTATAACTGGCGCTTCTAATCTTGTTTGTTCTGTAGACCTAAAAATATCCGCCTAAATTTAAAACCATTTAGGCGGTTTTTTTATTACGGTGCATTTTAAATGGCGCAAACAATTACATCATGTGGCATTTATTGGTATTGGGTGAGTTAAATTTACTAAAGTATTTTTAGTATGTAATGATAAAGATATACGGTTATAAATCTAGCTGAAGAGGTTGGTACAATTTAATAGTAGAAACTGATAAAAGTATGCTAAAAAAGAAATAGAACACATCAGGATAATAAAATGTACTTAAAAACTTTAATAAATTTTACGGTGGGTTTAGCGCTAATAGCGAGTCAATCAGCAATTGCAAATGAGATTTCGGATACATTTAAAGGAAAAACGAAACTCAATTTGAATCTTTATGTTTTTGTTGCGGATATCGATGGCGATATTAGCAAAGGTCCTATTTCCTATGAGGTTGAACAGCCTTTTAAAGAGACGTTAAAAGAGTTAGATAAATCCTATATGGCACATTTGGATTTGAGTAAAGGCAAATGGGGGATTTATGCAGATCGTCAATATGTAAAAACTTCTCAAGATAAACAGGTTTTGCATGTTCCTTTGGCTTTGGCGACTAAGTTGGATCAAAGTAGCTACGGTATTTATTATCAGGCCTATGTTTCCCCTGAGCAAACCAAAGATCAATACGCTAAATTCATTGTTGAGCCCACTATAGGTATGCATCATACAGATGCCAGTGCAACACTTGGTGCTTTAAATCATAAGATTCAAGCTTCTACAGAATGGGATGAATTCTTTTGGGGTGCACGATTTAAATATAACCTCGATTCTGCGTGGAATTTTGCTTCAGAAATCACTTTTGGGGTTGAAGATACCCGTTCTGTACAAGCTTATGTCGGTTACCGCATTCCTGTATTTAACCGACATTTGAATATACGTGGGGGCTATTGTTATTTTGAGCAAGATTATACAAGTGGTGATTTCAAGTGGGATATTAAAGAACACGGACCAGTCGTCGGCATAAATTTACCAATTTTTTAAATAGAGGCGTTTCATGAATAAAGCATTACAAAAAGTGTTATTCGCAGCAGGATTGATGTTTGCTGCTGAAATGGCTTCGGCATGTACGCGTGTTATTTTTCAGGGCAATAATGAGATTATGACAGCCCGCTCAATGGATTGGAAAAGTGATGTCGGCACAAACCTATGGATTTTACCCAGTGAGGTTAAGCGTAGTGGTTTGGCTGGTCCAAAATCTGTGCAATGGACGTCTAAATACGGCAGTGTGGTTGCAACAGGCTACGATATTGCCACGACTGATGGCGTCAATGAAAAAGGCCTCATGGCAAATTTATTGTGGTTAGTAGAGTCTGAATATCCTGCAGTGCAAAAAAATACCAAAGCAACTTTAAGTATTTCACTATGGGCTCAATATGTATTGGATAATTTTAGCTCGGTAGATGAAGCGATCAAGTTTTTAGAAAAAGAACCGTTTGTAGTCGTATCAGATCACGTGCCAGGTGAAAATCGCTTAGCGACGTTACATTTATTAATTTCAGATGCAACAGGCGACAGTGCCATTATTGAATATATTAATGGCAAGCAGGTCATTCATCATAACCGCAAGTATCAAGTGATGACCAATTCACCTACCTTTGATCAGCAACTGGCGCTCAATACATATTGGCAACAAATCGGTGGCACCACCATGCTACCAGGAACAAACCGCGCAGCTGATCGTTTTGCTCGTGCATCGTTCTACACCAATGCCATTCCAAAAAATGCAGATCAAAAACATTCTTTGGCAGGTGTATTTAGCGTGATTCGAAATGCTTCAGTACCTTTTGGCTTAAATACAGAAGAAGAGCCGAATATTTCATCTACTCGCTGGCGAACAGTTGTAGACCATAAGCGTGGTTTGTATTTCTTTGAGTCGGCTGTTTCGCCTAATGTGTTTTGGGTGGATTTAAAAGATATCAACTTTAAAGATGGTCAAGCCAAGAAGTTGGAGCTGAGTGCAGATCAGGCCAAAGTATATGCCGGCAAAGCCAATGATTCATTTAAAGTGACTAAACCGTTTGAGTTTTTAGGCGCTCGTTAATCTAAACAAAATAGATTAAAAAAAAGTAATCCTAGGATTACTTTTTTATTTTGCAGTGTATTTACGCCGTATACATACTTTATTCTTTGAAAGTTTCATTGAGTGCATTTTGCACAGCGTCAACTCGAGATTTACAAGCTTTATAGGCTTGCATAGATTCCTCAACAATTTTCATCAAATTATCAATATCTGGTTCTTGTTGCGATTCTAGCAATTCAGCATTTTTCTTTAAAACGTCGTAGCCTTGTTTAAAGCTGATGGATTCATTACTCATGGTAATACTCCCGTATGCGGGTGAATATGGATCAGTTTGGCATCTAAAATGCCATCCTGAAGTTCAATTTGGATAGGTTGAGAGGCCTTTAGCTGTTGAACATGACGAATGCTGTGACCATCTTGACGCACAACAGCAAAGCCTTTGGAAATTACTGTGCGTGGGTTTTGTAGTAACGCTTCACGCATTAAAGCTTCTACTTGATGTTTGGCAAATTTCAGTTGCTGATTGGCATAGTTTTCAGTCAGTCCAATGAGCTGCGTGAGCTGCTTGGAGGCATCCTGTAGCTGGTTTTGTGCAAGGGTTTGAATCAGGGTTAAGAGTTGGTCATTTTGATTTTGATAGACGCTAATTTGCTGTTGTGACATGAGCTGGATGCTTTGCAAATAGTCGCTGACTTCCTGTACACGTTCCACAATATGATTTCGGATACCTGCGATGACTTTACTTGGCGTATCAAAAGAACGGTGCGCGATTTCATCTAAAATTGTACGGTCTTTTTCATGACCGATGCCGACCCAAATAGGAACGCTACGCTTACAAAGTAAAGCCGCTAAGTCATAGTCATTTAAATAGGCCAGATCATTGACTGCACCACCACCACGAATAATCACAATGAGGTCTGGGGCAGTATCATATTGGTTTGCCCATTGTCTTAAACCTAAGGCCAAGGCATCTCGAATACTTTGCGTCGCTGTATTGCCTTGGAACGTCGCATAATGATAAATAAATTGGCACACTTTTGCATTGGACAGCGCATCTGCATCTTTTTTAAAGTCACCCAAGCCTGCTGCTTTTTCTGGAGCAATAACCAACACACGTTGAATATCAAAAGGGGATGCTAAACCTATATTACGTTCGATTAAGCCTTCTGCTGTTAATTTTACTAAGATTTGCTGGTAGCGTTTGGCTAAATCACCTAACGTAAAGCTAGAGTCAATTTCTTCTACATTCACAGAAAAGCCGTACTGTGGATCAAATCGGGCACGTACTTTAATAAGCACATTCAAATCACGACTGAGTTCAATACCACTTTCTTTTTCAAATGTGCCGACGATTTTTGACGCCGTAAATTTCCATATCGTCGCTTTACAGCTGGCAATGACTTTGTCACTGTCAGGATCTTTTTCTGCCAGTTCTAAATAGTAATGACCACCTTTAATATTTAGATTACGAATCTCCGCCTTGACCCATACAGCATCATCAAAAGCCAGTTTGATGACGTTTTGAACGGCTGATAGATATTCACTCAGTGAAAGTTGTGAGTCGTTCATTAATTAATAGAGTATAAATTATGCAAAATGTTAACAAATTATAAGTTTTTTTTAGGGGGAAAACATGAATTTTGTATAAAATATTTAAGTAGTTCATAAACTGAGTGAATCTAAATTATTGTGGGCCTCACGAGATGAAAAAATTAAATATGGATGTAAAATAATCATATATTTGATTTTTTTAATTTAACCATTTAAATAACGAAAAATAATTGAAAAAATCACTGTAAATTATTATTAATTATTGTTTTTCTTTCATTCTTTTGATGGTTATTGCCAATTGGTTTGCTGTTTTTTGTAAAGATAAGCTAAATATAAAAATATATTTATTAAAAAAATAGAAAATAGAAAATGGCTTAAAATTCTACAAATTTTGATTAAAAAATCGATTTTTCAGCGTTATTTTTTGCTTTTTTTAGTATTTTTTCTTATGTTTATATTTGTTTTGTTAATTAATTATTGAGTTTTTCTATATTTAGCTATTATTTTTAGATGATTTTAATTGATCTAATTTGCCAATGAACGATAGGTTGTTTGATGATATTTTTTTACCGCAGTAATTTATTTTTTAAATATTATCAAAATATAATATAAAGTCAGGGGGAGTACAGCATGGCTAAAGTATCATTAGATTCTTTGCTTGAAATTGATGGTTTTATCGCGAGTGCGCTTGTGGATAGTGAGAGTGGTTTAGCTCTTGCTACACAAGGTAATAATACAATTGATTTAGAGCTTGCGGCAGCAGGTAATACAGAAGTAATTCGTGCAAAGCGAAAAGTATCTAAAGCATTAAATTTGAATGATTCGATTGAGGATATTTTGATTACGTTGGGTAAGCAGTATCACTTAATCCGTCCATTGGATTCAAATGAAGCATTATTTCTTTACTTAGTGTTAGATCGAAGTAAAGCTAACTTGGCTATGGCACGTCATGAGTTAAAGCACTTCGAGAAAGAGCTTGATTTTTCTTAATTGAAATAAAGGTTATTGCACCTAGCAATAACCTTTTTAATTTTTAACTAATATGATTGTCTAAAATTATGGCTAAATCAGTTTATGTTTCAATATTCGGTTTAAGTCTTTCGACGATTAATGATTTAAAAAATATTATTTATAATAAATTTTCTAGCCAGTTTGATATTTGTTGGACACCTATTTCAGATGATAGGTTGCAAATTTTATTAATAAATGATGATTTTTCAGATATTGATTATGTTGAAAAAATAAATAAATCGAATGTAAAAATTTTAAAATTAAAGAAAAATGAAAAATTATCAGGTGAACTTGTTAATAATACACTATATTTACCCATAAATTCATCACAGATATTGAATGAATGGATTAGTAATGCGTTAGGTGATATTCATGAAACTTATTATAATAATGAAAATTCATGCAATATTTTTCCAGAAAATGTTGATATTTCAAATACCATTAAGCATCAAATTCTTACGTCTGCTTTTCTGCAAGTTACGCAAGAATATTCAGGGATTAGTCATTTTGTTATTGAAAATAATGACAAAATAATCGCCTGTTTTGATTTGAAAAATAGGGAGTTTTATCAACATCCAGAACTGACCAGTATTACGGGGCAAGATCTATCAATTGTACCGGCAAACCTTAATATTATTGTTAAGTTTAAGAAAAATTTTCAATATAAAGAACTCAATACTGGAATTTGGCAATTTATTTGGGATCATTCCCCGTCAGATTTACCTGAATATTATGGTGCATATCGTTTACGTCATTGGCCACAACCTGAGCTAGATCAGCAACGTCATGTAGTATTAAAAATTTCTGCTTATTTTAGCCGAGGATGTACGGTGCAATATATTGAGCAAAAAACCAGTATTAATGCAACATTGATCAATCGCTACCTATTTGCATGTCACATTGCTCAAATTGTAGAAGAAATTCCTGAAAAAGATTCATTGGGTCAAATTACGACGCCTTTAGAAATTCAGGAAGTAAGTAAGGTGCGTGGTTTTTTTAACAGCTTGCGTAAAAAGCTAGGGTTATAGTGGAATAAAATGATTTTACATCAATACAAAATAGTTTTTGCAGGGACAATGGGTGCGGGGAAAAGTGAGGCAATTAAGTCATTATCCAGCGTTGGCGTTGTATCCACGGAAGCAATTAACACGGATACTCAGTCTCACACTAAAATGTTTACTACAGTCGGAATCGACTATGGTGAATTAATCTTAGATGATGGAACGAAAGTAGGGTTATATGGTACGCCAGGCCAAGAACGCTTTGATTTTATTTGGAGTGAGATTTGCAAAGGGGCTTTAGGTACAATTATTTTAATAGATCATAGCACTGAGAATCCAATCAAAGAGCTTGATTTTTATTTAAATTATTTTAAAACTGTTTCTGAAAATATTATTATTGGTATAACGCATTTAGATGTGAAAACAGCTTATAACACATCTATTTATAGAGATTGGGAAAAAAGTCAAATAGATACAAAATATCCGCTATTCTTTATTGACGCCCGTGAAAAAAATGATGTGCTTTTACTCATTGAAGCATTGATTGCCAATGCAGAAGTTCAATTTTCAATTTAATTATTTAAGGTAAAAGTATGTTAGCACATCAATTGAATCGTCAAGCGCCAGAGGCACTTGTAGAATATGCTCACGAGCATCTTAATGCATTGCTCAGAGATATTTCGGAAGTTGAATTTACTATGCTGTGCTCTACAGATGGGTTTGAGCTTAGTTCAGCATCTAAGAAGAAGATTGAGAATGCCGGTAAATTGGCCGCTGTAAGTAGTTCTATCCTAGCTATGGTACAGGCTTTTATGGGCGAGATAAATTTGGAAGGTTGTCAAAGCTTAACTTTGGACGCCAATAATGGCAAAGTCGTATTAACAGCTATTCCAAATGCTAAATACCCAATGGTATTGGTCGTACTAACCTCAAAGCATGTGCTTTTAGGTCAGCTACTGTATTCCATCAAGAAAATTGTTGAGGCGATCACGAAAAAAACCGAAATCATCAATCATGGTTAATGCCTTTTTGTTGTGCAGATCTTTTTTAAATGTGCTGATCCTTTTTTAATGCTGTAAATTTCTAGGTTGTGATTGTACAGTTGGTAATCATCTTGTCGCGGTTAGGTTCTATTTCTACTTGTTTTAAATAGACATGACCGCGCTTGATACAACTGAGGAATTTCTATATAGCCTATTTCACCCTTAAGAGTTCATTCCAGTTACTTAAATAGGCGGGCGAGCACATATTTTTTTTCATTCGCCATGTGGCTGCATCGTCTTGAGGTAGCCCTATAGAAACAAAGTGATGGCCAAATTTTTTTTGAATATGATCGAGTGTATCGGAGAGTTTGGAGCGACTTTGACGCTGCGCAAGATCACAAAATAAGTCGGGTACAAAATTTTGCTTGGCTTGTAGTTGCAATAAAACGACGCCTGCTTTTTTATATTTAAATCCAGCTTTATAAATTGTCTCAACGGCATACGTTGCTGCTTGTGTGATGCTGAGTAAATCATCGGTGTGTTCATTTAGCGTAATGGCGGTATAAGGTGCATATTTTTCGTTATTACCAAAACGTCCTGTCTGAATAAATACACCCACCATACGGCATAAAGACTGATCTGCTCTTAAACGCGTGACAGCACGGGCAATATAAAGCCGTATAGATGCTTTAATGTCTTCAAGTGCATAAACTGGCTGTCCATAAGAGCGACTACTAATAATTTGATATTTACATGGTGCGTCTTGCTCAATGTCTATACAGGCTATACCCTGCAGTTCACGTACAGTTTTTTCCATCATCACACTAAATAAGCGACGCATGTCCTTTGGGTTAGTTTCAATTAAATCCAATACACTGAAAATATCCATCTGGTTTAATGATTTGTGGTGATTGCGCCCAATTCCCCAAACTTCATTTACAGGCATTTGGGCCAGTAGTTGTTCTGAGGCGCAAGGATCCATGGTGACTAAATTGCAAACCCCATTTAAGTATGTATTTTGCTTTGCAAGATGATTGGCTATTTTGGCTTCAGTCTTTGAGCGTCCAATACCAATACAGCACGGAATCCCTAGCCATTGATTGACGGTTTGAATAATTTTGCGTGCATAGTCCGTTAAATCAAATAAATTTTGATAACTGGTGAAATCTAAAAAGCATTCATCAATTGAATAAATTTCCCGCTCTTCGTCGTTTACAAATTGCCCTAGGATATTCATAAAGCGTTTTGACATTTCGGTGTATAAACCGTAATTGCTCGAAAGTACTTGTACATTGTGCTGTTGTATTAAGTCTTGAATTTGATATACAGGCACCGCCATTTTAATGCCTAAAGCTTTGGCTTCGGCGCTACGCGATACCACACAACCATCGTTGTTTGAGAGAACAACAACAGGCACATTATTTAATTTGGGATTAAAAACACGTTCACAGCTGACGTAACAATTGTTCACGTCGACTAACGCAAATATTTTATTTTCGGCTTTCATAGCAATGCTCTATATTTTACAAACGCTTATAGAGCTGCTTAAGATTAAATGTCACCACACCCTGAATGCTAATAGTTTGCGAGTCTTCTGGAATGATATGTTCATAAGCAGGATTTTCTGCTTTTAACCACATTTCAGGCAAGACTTTATTGGCATCGCCAAAGATATCGGCAATTTCATCTTTAGACATTTTTGCGCTAATCATCAGGCGTTTTAGTGTAATTTCACGGTTATCAATCAGTGCAACCACAATATCGCCATGCTTGGCTTCTAAACTACGGTCAACCAAAAAGGTGTCATTAATTTCAAAGCCTGCATGAAGGAGTGATTCACTATCTACATGTGCAATAAAGGTTGCTAATGGATTAATCACCAAATAATCATTTAAGTCTAAGGCTTTTTCAAAGACATCTTTATTGGCAAAAGCAGGCCCTGCAGGAATTCGCTCGAGTGCAACAGGAAGTTGAATATGCGAGTTTCGCTTGATGGCTTGCACATTGAGATTCGAGTGTAAAAATGCATCTGAAATATCTTGCTGTTCAAGCAAGGCATTAATAGTCGGACTGGGTTTGCCATTGTCGCCCATGAGGTGTTGTAAGGACGACCACGCTTGGTCCGAAAAATAAATCGGCAGCTTTTTTGACATATTTGCTCCTACGCTACAAGGCGTGTTTGAAGGAAATCTACTTTTTAGCATAAGGGTTGCGTGGTTTAATTTTCAAATTTAAAAAGCTTTAAAAATCAGTAGCACGTCAATTTAGGACGTTTAAAATGGAAGAGCTTGATGCTAAGCATGCGCTTGTATTTGGTTTTAAGACTGGATTTAAGATGAGAATAATCAATAGTAAAGTGAAAATACAGATTGAAAATCAATAAAACCATACTATAAAGTATGTGTATATTGAAAGAATATGATTTCTCATTTGAGTATAAGACGATGTCAACTAAATTTACGCTAAGATTTGCCATGATTTTGCTATTTGTTTTGGTGTTTACAGCAATTGCGATTCATTTTTTCTTTAACCCAGGTGCGACAGTCATTCTTTGGATTTTTGCAATGCCAATGATTTTAGGTGTACCAATTTTATCTTCAGTGGTTTTGGCGACTAACGAAGAACTTGATATTCATTCGGTCAATTAAGTATTTTGTTTTGAGCACTTTTTATATTCTCGAGTAGCTTTGTAATAACTGTTAATTTAAAGACGAATTATGAAGGAAAGACTAATGAAAAATATGATTTGGATGAGTTTGATGGTGGTTGGGCTCGCAGGTTGTGCGACTCATAATAGTCAAAGCACAGTGCCAAAAGTGGGGATGGCTAATCCTGCAAGTCAATACTGTGTGGATCAAGGTGGAAAGCTTGAAATACGTAATGAAACGAATGGTCAGGTTGGATATTGCCATTTAGCCAATGGGCGGGTAGTAGAAGAATGGGCATTGTTCCGTGCAAGTCAGGCCAATTGTTCTGCTGAAGAGGCGAAGCGTTTGGTTGGACAATCGAATTTATCTAAAGATCAAATTAAAGTGCTCACAAAATCTCAAATTGTCAGAATGGTTCAACCCGGACAACCTGTAACAATGGATTATCGTGCAGAGCGTGTAACGGTTACAGTCGATCCAAGTAGCAAAAAAATTACTGCTGCAAGTTGTGGTTAAGTCAAATTGTTCAAAAAGCCCGTAAGGGCTTTTTGTTTGTTTAGAATGCTCTCATTATTTACATGACAAAAGCCGAGCGATCTTTTATATTGCCTGTCGTAAGGAGAAATTCATGAAAAAGTTACTCGCTTTATCTGTTTTGGTGGCTTTGGTTGGTTGTGCCGAAAAGAAACCATTAACACCTGAAGAGCAATGGCATGGTTATTGTCGTAGTGTGGGTAATGCTGCACGTACTGTAATGTTAGATCGTCAAAATGCGATTGAAAAAGACAAAGCAGTAGAACATGCTTCAAAAATTGAAGATGAAACTACAAAAAAGTTTCTGATCAGCATTATTGACGAAGTGTATGCCTTGCCTGAAGATGCCATCAAAAATGATGTAGAAGCATCACGCGAAAAAATCCGAGCTGAATTTACAGCCAAATGTATTGCAACGCCACACGACGAAATGCCAGATTACAAACCATTTTAAGCGTGTAGCTTGATAAAAAAACCGTTCATATTTGAACGGTTTTTTTATGGGTATCTATTTTTTATGGATAGACAGGAATACTTATAAATAGCCTAAGCAAAATGTGATCACAAATTGACACAAAACCTATTTCTAAAATATAGAAAAGCTTATCTTTTTAATGAATAATGATTTTGAAGATCCGCATTAAAAGGAGTAGCAAATGGATGTTGTTGGCTATATGAACCATGCAGATTTACTTTTGGAAGATGAACAGGGCCTTGTCATTATTGGTGGCGTAAATTATGTGCTGAGCATTGGGGACAAGGTTTATTTTAAGCATAATATTATGCAGGGAACACCGCGTTGCGAAGTCGATATTTCGTTCGCAAGTAATCAGCACTGCGGTAGATTTGAAGACCAGTGTCAGGTGAAATTTAGTGGCAGTCGTACAGAATTAAACCAATATATTTCGGCAACTACAGTACACTAAGGTGGAATATCCAATCTTAAAAAATATAGGCAACATTTAGTTGCCTTTTTTTATGGGGTGAATTCCACTTCAAAGTTAATTTGTGAGTGAAAAGCATGCAATAAGTGTTGAATTTGATTGTAGATTAAGCAAAATCGATACCATTTATTTACAAAATAACGGGCATCACAAAGAAACACTTTACTTGCATTAACTTTTAACTGGAATTTTAGTAAAATTTAGCAGTCCATATTACTTGTGAAGCTTTTATAAAGCAGGAATTCGCGAGTAATTTTTTAAAAAAGAGGAATAACACTGTGCTAGAAGCTTACCGCCAACACGTTGAAGAACGTGCCGCACTCGGAGTCCCACCGAAGCCACTTGATGACGCTCAAACAGCTGCATTAGTTGAATTATTAAAAAATCCACCAGCTGGCGAAGAAGCATTCTTAGTTGATTTGCTTGAAAACCGTGTTCCTGCAGGTGTTGACCAAGCTGCTTACGTTAAGGCTGCTTTCTTAGCTGCTTTGGCAAAAGGTGAAGCGACTTCTCCACTTGTAACTAAAGAACGTGCGGTTTACCTACTAGGTACTATGCTTGGTGGTTATAACGTTGCTCCTTTAGTTGCTCTTCTTGATGATGCTGAGCTTGCTGAACTTGCAGCTGACGCGCTTAAGAAAACTCTTCTTGTATTTGATGCGTTCCATGACGTTGCTGAAAAAGCAAAAGCGGGCAATGCAAATGCACAAGCAGTTATGCAATCTTGGGCAGACGCTGAATGGTTCACTAGCCGTAAAGACGTTCCTGAAGAAATCAAACTTACAGTTTTCAAAGTAACTGGCGAAACTAACACAGACGACTTGTCACCTGCACAAGACGCTTGGAGCCGTCCAGACATTCCGTTACACGCTAACGCAATGCTTAAAAACGTACGTGACGGTATCAACCCAGAAGTTCCTGGTGAAGTTGGTCCGCTTAACCAAATTAAAGACCTTATCGCGAAAGGCAACCAAGTTGCTTACGTAGGTGACGTTGTTGGTACTGGTTCTTCTCGTAAGTCAGCAACTAACTCTGTACTTTGGTTCTTCGGTGACGAAATTGCTCACATCCCGAACAAAAAAGATGGCGGTTACTGCTTAGGTTCTAAAATTGCTCCGATTTTCTTCAACACAATGGAAGATGCTGGTGCATTACCAGTAGAAATCGATGTTCAAAACATGAACATGGGCGACGAAATCGTTCTTAAGATCGATCACGCTGCTGCTAAAGTTACTGCGTTCAAAGACGGCGCTCAAATCGCTGAATCTGAACTTAAAACTCCAGTTCTTCTAGACGAAGTACGTGCTGGTGGCCGTATCAACCTTATCGTTGGTCGTGGTTTGACAACTAAAGCTCGTGAAGCTCTTGGTCTTGCACCTTCAACTTTATTCCGTACTCCAGTTCAACCTGCAGCTACTGGTAAAGGCTTCACTCAAGCTCAAAAAATGGTTGGTCGCGCTTGTGGTCTTCCTGAAGGTCAAGGTGTACTTCCTGGTACTTACTGCGAACCTAAGATGACTACTGTTGGTTCTCAAGATACAACAGGTCCAATGACTCGTGACGAATTGAAAGACTTAGCTTGCCTAGGCTTCTCTGCTGACCTAGTTATGCAATCTTTCTGTCATACAGCTGCGTATCCAAAACCAGTTGACGTTCAAATGCAACACTCGCTTCCTGATTTCATCATGAACCGTGGTGGTGTATCACTACGTCCAGGTGACGGTATTATCCACTCTTGGTTAAACCGTATGCTTCTTCCAGATACAGTAGGTACTGGCGGTGACTCGCATACTCGTTTCCCAATTGGTATTTCATTCCCAGCGGGTTCTGGTCTTGTAGCATTTGCTGCTGCAACTGGTGTTATGCCACTAGACATGCCTGAGTCTGTTCTTGTTAAGTTCAAAGGTAAAATGCAACCTGGTATCACTCTACGTGACCTAGTACATGCAATTCCTTACGTTGCGATTCAGCAAGGTGACTTAACTGTAGAGAAAAAAGGTAAGAAGAACATCTTCTCTGGCCGTATCCTTGAGATCGACCTTACAGAAATGGAAACTGACCTTACTGTTGAGCAAGCGTTCGAACTTTCTGACGCATCTGCTGAACGTTCTGCAGCTGGCTGTTCAATCACACTTTCTGAAGAGAAAGTTGCTGAATACCTTCGTTCGAACATCACTATGCTTAAGTGGATGATCTCTGAAGGTTATGGCGATGCGCGTACTATGGCTCGTCGTGTAGAGAACATGGAAAAATGGTTGGCTAATCCATCACTTCTTAAAGCTGATGCTGATGCTGAATACACTAAAGTGTACGAAATCGACCTTTCTACAATCACTGAACCAGTTCTTTGTTGCCCGAATGACCCAGATGACGCTAAATTGCTTTCTGACGTTCAAGGCGTGAAAATTGACGAAGTATTCGTTGGTTCATGTATGACTAACATCGGTCACTTCCGTGCAGCTGGTAAACTTCTAGACAAAGTTCCTGGTGGTTCTTTATCTACTCGTCTATGGTTGGCTCCTCCAACTCGTATGGATGAACGTCAATTGATGGAAGAAGGTTTCTACAACATTTATGGTAAAGCTGGCGCTCGTACAGAAATGCCAGGTTGTTCATTATGTATGGGTAACCAAGCGCGCGTAGCACCGAACACTACATGTGTATCGACTTCTACTCGTAACTTCCCGAACCGTTTAGGTCAAGGCGCTAACGTTTACTTAGCTTCTGCTGAACTTGCATCTGTTGCTGCTGTACTTGGTAAATTACCAACTCCAGAAGAATACCAACAATATGCAGCTCAAATTGATAGCATGTCTGCTGACATCTACCAATACTTAAGCTTCGACAAAATGGAAACTTATACTGACGCTTCTAAAGAAGTTGATACGAAGAAAATTGCTGCTGCTCAATTGTCTTAATTGATTAAGTAGAATAGAAAATCCCACTTTAGAGTGGGATTTTCTTTGTTAGTGTGTAAATAAAAATAAAAAACTAATCGAGATAAATTATGAAAATTAATATTTTAGCTTTAATTGGGTTTTGTATATTTTCAATAAATAGCTATGCTGATGTTTCGTATTCAAAACTAAATAGAAAGCAGTTTGCAATGGCTTTGTTGCACAAAGATGTAAAAATTAAGATTGCCCATATCTACTCAAATTTAAGGCATAACTTGGGTATGTAGTTGACCTAACTCGGTAAATTTATTTAACACGGCTACACGTGCATGGATCTCATTGGTTTGGCTATTAAAGTTCCTTGCACTGAGTTTATCGCCTAATAATTTGATGCAGTGCATCTTGGTTTCCACCAAACTTCGGCGATGATAGCCTGACCATTTTTTCCATAGTATTCTGCCAAACCGTTTAACAGTACGAAGTAATTCATTTCGTTCTAGCGAGCTGACCTTTGTATCTTTCCAAGGTTTCGCATTTTTTCTTGGAGGAATCACCGCATGCGCTTGCCGATCTGCAATGACCTGACGACATTGTTTGGTGTCATAAGCGCCATCCGTATAAACAGAGTCAATCTGCTCATCTAAGGAAATTTGATCGAGTAAATCACCAAGTACCTGTGAATCACTTACATTGTTAGTTGTAAGCTGAACTGCACGTATTTGGAGAGTTTTAGCATCTATACCAATATGTAATTTACGCCATTGACGACGATATTCAGGCTGATGTTTCTTCCTTTTCCATTCACCTTCACCTAAAAACTTTAGACCGGTAGAGTCTACTAGCAAGTTAAGCCCACCACTGCTTTTTTGATAACTAATCGCAATATCAATATGTTTTTGTCTTCTGCAAAGCGTACTGTAATCTGGTGCTGTCCAATTTAATCCACAGAGTTTAATCAGACTTTGAACAAAACCTGTGACCATACGTAAAGAAAGGCGAAATAAAGATTTAATCATTAGACAGCATTGGATGGCGGTGTCGGAATAAGTTTGATTTCGTCCATGCTTGCCTTTTGGCTGCGCATACCATTGAGTCTTAGTGTCAAACCAAATTGAAATATTTCCTCGATTTATTAATGCTCGATTATAAGAAGACCAATTGGTGGTACGATAAATTTTAGGTGCAGGCTTGTTCATTTGGAAATTATATTGTGGAATAAGCCCTTAACGATAGGTTTGTGCAACAAAGCCGATTTAAATCAAAAAGCAGCATTTTTGCATGTTGTAGCTGATGCCGTAACATCTGTATTGGCCATCATTGCATTGTTTGCAGCTAAATATTTTGGTTGGGATTTTTTAGATGCAGTGCTGGGAATTGTTGGTGCTATTTTGGTTGCACATTGGTCTTGGGGGCTCATTCGCGAAACAGCTAAAACTTTACTGGATGCAGAAATGGAGCATCCTGTCGTTGAAGAAATTCAAGAGGTCATAGAAGATTTAGACAGCCGAATTGTGATTACGGATATTCATGTATGGAAGGTGGGTAAAGGCAAATTTTCTTGTATTCTGTGCTTAGACGTAGGCAACATGAATATAACTGCGGATCAAGTTCGCAAAGCACTATCCATCCATGAAGAAATTGTACATGTTTCTGCTGAAATTAATCACAGTTGCAGGCTACAAGCGGCAGTATAAACATGGTGTGTTATAAGCAGGTCAATGATCTGCTTATTTTTACTTGCTGAGTTGAATGAATATGCCAAGTAAAGCAGCTAGGCCAATGACACGTAATACGCTTTGATGAAATTTAAAGAGCGCAATGCAGGCAAGGAACGTTATGATAGCTGCTATGTAATCAAATGCCCCATTAAAACCTTTTGGCCATAGTACATGGTATACAAAGAAAATGGCTAAATTTAGTATGACGCCCACCACTGCAGCTGTAATTGCTGCAAGAGGCGCTGTAAATTGAATTTGATTATGTGTCGATTCAATCATTGGTGCGCCACCAAGAATAAATACAAATGAAAATAAGAAAGTGAACCATGTAACAATCATTGCACCTAAAGCACCCGCAATAAATGTATGTTCAGGCCCGAGTAGTTCAAGGTTATATCCACCCATAAATCCAACAAAAGCCACGACCATAATCAGTGGACCGGGTGTACTTTCACCCAATGCTAAACCATCAATCATTTGTGTTGGTTTTAACCAACCATAAAAGTTTACAGCGCCTTGATACATATAGGGTAAAACTGCGTATGCGCCACCAAATGTCATTAGAGCGGCTTTGCTAAAGAACCAAGCCATTTGTGTGAAGTCATGCGACCAGCCATAAATTATTGTCAGTATGCTCATAGGTAGGCACCACAGTACTGCAGCAAAAACTAATAATTGAATCAGTCGAGACACTTTAAAAATGGCATGCTGCGGTGCTGGCGTGTGATCGTCAATAATCGCTTGGCCATAACTTTTTGAGTTTGTGCTTTGGTGATTGTCTGAGAAAAGCTCAGCTTTAAATTTACTGAGTACATAACCGCTGATTGCAGCTAAAAGTACAATCCAAGGAAAGGGAACTTTAAATGCAAATATTAAAATAAACGCAATACATGCAATTGAGTACATATAATTATTTTTAAGTGATTTATGTGCAATACGATAAGTGGCATGAAAAACGACAGCAGTAACAGCTGGTTTAATGCCATAAAATAGGCCTGCAATGATGGGGATATTGCCAAATTGAGCATAGACCCACGACAGACCTATTAAAATAAAAAGTGAAGGTAAAATAAAAAATAAACCAGCAATAACACCACCTTTTGTCTTATGCATTAACCAGCCCATATAGATGGCCAGTTGTTGGGCTTCAGGCCCAGGTAACAGCATGCAATAATTTAATGCATGCATAAAACGTTTTTCTGAAATCCATTTTTTTTGTTCGACAAGTTCTTGATGCATGAGGGAAATTTGACCCGCTGGCCCACCAAAGCTAATAAAACCAAGTTTTAACCAAAATAAGATAGCTTCTTTAAAGCTAATTTCGGGCTTCGTTTCTTTAATCGTGTCCATAAAGTTTCGCTGTTAAAATGGGGTGAAAGGGTCAAACAAATATCTGATTTTAATAATATAATGTGAAATTTTTTAGGCCTGATGACAGGCAATGAATTTCATGAAATATTTAAGTATTTGAAGTGCACAAAAAAAGAACCCTAAAAACGTGAAATGTAAAATGATGATTACTGCCGTGTCAGTAAGCTAGTTCATACTTAGATCTGTCATGTACTGTATTTAATTTAGCGTATGAGTCGTCAAGCCGAGTTGTATCAACGGTATCTTTAATCTTCTTATGAGCATTGAATAAATCCTTATACTTGATAAAATGCCTGTCTTATTTATGTTTTGAACTTTATTTGCGTTTTGCATTAATGGTGCAATTCGAAAATAAAATATAAAAAACAGTGCTTTAATTAAAGGTTGTTTAAATGTTTGATATTTATTTAACATGGTTGTGAATTGTTTCTAAGTATCTATTTTTATTGATCTTTATATTGTTTCTTTCGCATAAAATAGTGTCAAAAATGGCAATTATGGAATTTATGTAAAACAATAACTTACAGTATAGTTTTGCTAAGGTTTTCTCTGTCAAAAAGGCAAATAAAAAGGCTCATGTAGTAGAGCCTTCTGTAGTGATAATCGGTTGTTATTTAAACGGCAATTCAATTCCAACGTCAGCATCATTCCAAATAATCTCATGCCCAGAGGCATACATTTCAGTCATTTTTTCTGTAGCATGGCCAGCTAATACTTGAGCAGATTTTCCTGATTTTTTGTGCAAATGAATCGATAAAGCTCGAATCTCATGAAAGCTTGGTAACTGACGTCCACTAAGATCAGGATAGGCGTTTGAAAGTTGAAGCGCTTTTTGGAATTCGCGTGAAACATAAGGTGCCTCTACCTGTGACCAATGCTCTTTAAGCTGACTTTTATTTTTCGTTTTACCCTTCGGCACACGATGAATAATGAAGGGGCTAAGGACATTATCTTTACATCGATCTAAAACCGCCTGCAATTCTGCATTCACTTTGATTCGAACATAACCTGCACCTTCCAATAGCTCAAATTCATCTTCAGGATCATCAGTAGTTTTTTGCTGTGCGACATGTAAATAACCATCAACAATATCTGTCCATTTCATATTGATGATGTCAACACGTCGTTGAGTTGTGAGCATTGCTAAATCAATAGCATTCTTTAACCATTGAGGGGAAGCATCACGAATCTTAGCCAAACCTTCAAGTGTGTGGCGTTTACGTTGTTTAACACGGAAGCGCTTAATGGTTTGTGCAGCCGGGTTCTCTGTCACCAATCCTTTACTGATTGCCAAATCAAAAATTTGAATCAATAAACTTCGGGTTTCAATGCTTGTTGAAGCGGGTAAGCTTTCAAGTAGCTTATTTGTCATAAATAGGGTAATTGATGACAATGGCTTATCGCTCCATTCACTACAGCGATTTAAGCTATGTGTATACGTCTTAATAGAGTTTGGAGCGAGAGAACGTCCATCTTTTCGACGTTTTTCAGACAAGAACTTTTGTGAAAACTCACCGAATGTTACTTCTCCCATAACCACTGAAACAAGATCGGTCGAAGGGGTTAGTATGTCATTCAATTTACGTGCAGCAGTGATTGCTTTCGCTTTTTCATTACCCATACTGTGCCATTTACCAGTTAACGGATGACGATAGCGCCATCCATTTCCGGTATTTCGGTATAGATTTGCAGGTAAATCTTTATTTCGCTTGGTGCGTGGTCGTGCCATGCGCTTAACTTCCTAAAACCTTATCAACAAGATCATCACCAGTTTGCTTCTGGTAAATATTCCATTTGATGTACCACAATTTACCTTTTTGCTCTGCGGGCAATTGACCAAGACGGCATTGTCGCACAATGGTTTGGCGAGTGGGTGGTGTTGCTCCCTGATCGCCATACACTCTTTTGATAAATTCAGATACTTTGACCAAACAAATATCCATCACGCCACCTTAGCTAAATTGTGTTGACGATGTACTTCTGCAAATTTGTGCATCATTGAATTATCCAAGTCATTCACAAAAGATTTACCTTGTTTTAGCCATTGCAGACTGAATAACTTGAAACGCTCAACCAGGTAATCGTTCATTAAATAACTTGGCTGAATAGCACCGCGTTTCGCAAATATCTCGCCAGTCTTCAAACCTTTACGAACAACAACGCGATCTTTCTTAATTTTGATTTCATGTCCACCACGCACACACCACTCCATGAATGCAGGGCATAGCTCATTAGGTAAACGAGAGATTGTATTTATATGCTCAACCATGGCGATGCCCCCAACTATCCACAAACTGCTTAATACAATCCTCAATCCCAAATAGATTGATATTGCGGTAACTTTTTACCCGACCGTTGTGCTGAATAATCAGCACGCGGGTAATTGATGAGTATTGATAAGCCATTAAGAAGCCTCACTTGCTTGATTCTCAAGCTCAAAGCGACGTTGCTTCACATAGCCCATAAGCTTTGGTTGAATATCTGCATGGCGTGTAGATACATCAATCTCTAATGTATCCAGTGTAGTTAGATCTGGCGCATTTTGAATTTGGACCATCAGGGATGGAGGCATTTTAATTTCAGCTTCTGCTGGCGCAAGTTCTTGCAGGCGCTTATGAATCGCATCTAACAAAGGTTTTCGCTGGATTTCTGTCCAAGATTTTGTGTCGCGAATATGCGCATTTACTTCTGCAGGTGTGCTCGAATTGGCTATACTGCTCAATAATTCTTTTAAGCTTTTTAAATACTCCCGATATGCCGTGATAAGAGCTTTGTCTGAGCTGGTCAGCAATTTATTCACAAGGGCCATGCCGTGAACGCCATTGATATCTCTCTCTGTCTTGCACGTGCTAAACATGTGAATAAAATCATCTTTAATTTTAGAAGATCGCTGTATAAAAGCTTGATCCTGTTCAGCTAGATCTTCTTCTGTGTTGAGTTGATTTGTAGATGTCTTTTCTTCAACATCATTTGATGTTGGATTTTGGACATTTTTATCTTCCCAAGGCAATTCATTGTCAGCTGTAGAAGCTTCGTCTGCTTTGAATGATCCATGACTAATCGTAATGAGGGCTTGTGCATGGATAACAGCATTTTCTTCGTACAAATGAACTTGGCCACGTTGTAACAATGCTAAATCCAAGTCTGAGTTTTTCCATTTGAATGATTTACTCAACTCAGTTGTTAAAAGTGAGGGGGTGAAGCATAGCGTTCCTTTTGCTGGTGCTTCTTTTGTAGCCTCTGGTACTCGTATTGCACCTATCAGCATATAAACAACAGCAACACGAAATTCATATTCTTGATCAATAAAAACAGTTGCAGGGAAATTGCGAATCTCATCAAAATCTAAATCAGATCCAACATGACGACATTCAATTTTTTGACCTGCAGACATTGCTTCAAAGGCTTTAGTTCCATTTAAGATATTCATGCTTGAGTTCCTTCTTTAGCGAGTTGATCAATGTCTTGTTTTACAGCTTGAATTTTTGTTGAATCGATTTGCATTAATGAATCAATGCCCAAGTGCTCACACACTGTTTTCACATCTAAGCCACGTTCAGCAATGAATGCCTGTAGGTCATCGCGTTGAGCATCCGTAATGGCATTAAACTCGGGCGGGCTAATCCACATTTCTTTATGCTTATCAAAGGTACAGTTCAGCTCTTTTGCCTTGAATAGCATGGCTTGGCGCATGTTTTGGTAATACATGTGGCTTTTATCAAGTGACTCGGTTAATTGGTTTAGATCACTTGCATACAAAGCTTCATCACAGCTTTGTTTCCAATTTTCCAAGTCTTCAAGTGCTTTAGCGGAGGCCAATTGCGCAGGGGTTAATGTGTTGATATGTGCCTTGGCTTGAGCAATCAAATCTGCCAAAAAGGTAGGGTTGGCTTTTAAGTCAGGCAACCAAACTTCACCAGTTTCACCGCCCAATGCACCAGAGTTTTTAGCGTGATGAGTAGGTGATGGCTTGAAATTGATGACACGGGCATTTTTGCCTTCGCCAGTAGTAACAGTGGTCAAATAACCCATAATGTCAGCAATGCGGTACAGCTCATTGCGGTTTTTACCACCCAATTCAGGACGGTAAATCACTTGATCGCCGTTTTGATCTTCCGATGCATGGGCAATAAACACCACATCCTTGCCAAAGCTAAGTAGGGTATAGATGTATTGCTTAAACTTCATATTGGCCAAGCCTTGGGCTTTAAGTTTTAAAGCACCATCTTGTTGACGGTTATTTGCAGTTTTCAGCAAGTGAGTTTTAATAGACTCAAGCATCGCGCCAACTGTATCAATAACAACGGTATTGTACGGAGCAAGATCCTGCTCTTTGATATTTTCAATATCAGCCCACTGTTGCACTGGTACTACGGCACCGCGACGTAGCTCACCAGTACGGTGTGCACCACGGTCAAAGTCGAAAGAAATCGCTTTATCCGCTGTAAAGCCCAGTGATGTTTTACCCACACCCGGATCTGCATAGATGTAAGTAATAATCGCGCTGACATTTAAGGCTTGATCTGCAGGAATAATTTGAATAGACATAATTTATTCTCCTTAATCAAGCAGAGCGCTTAATGCATAAAGATTTATGCTTGCGATACTGAGCACCTGCAGTACGGCTTGGGGTATTCAAAGCAACACGTTGCTCAATACGGTCTATGCGACGTCGAGCGTTAAGGCAGTTTTTAAACACGCGCTGAAATTCAGGGTGACTAACTTCATTTTCAGTGACAGCACGTAATACACCATTGTCATTCACCAGTAGGCTACTAAACATAAAGATTGGTGCATAAGGGGAGCTGACATAACTATCTAGACAGCTGGTCGGATCTGTAGATACTCGTGCTGTGTACTGAATGCCATTCACATCAATCACGTAACCACGACGGCTCTTGAAGGCAAAATGCGCTTTGAATTTTAGGTTTTGGCCAAGCACTTCATTTACATTGCGACGGATCCAAGACTTGGCACTAAGCGTGCTTTCATCAACTTGGGTGAGTCGGCCATCTGCAGACAAGATGTAAATGACATTATTTTTTACGCAGTAAACTGTGTTGCCCATGCGGATGCGGTGGAAGCCTGCATCATCAAGGCCTAAATCTTTACGAAAAGGTTTGTTATGAGTATTCATTTAAATAGCCTCCAACATTTTGTTTTGAAGCATGTGAGCAACCAGCATTGCGTTGATGGTCAAGTGGTCATTGAAGTCAGTAAAGTCGCGGATTGGATAGCCAGATGTATCCATGACTTTGTCTACAGATAGATTTGTAATATCGGCATTGGTAAATTCACTACCTGGTACGCCGTATGAGTCGTTGATGCGTTCGAAGTCAAAGCTAACGTCTAGGGTGAAGCCGTCTAAACGGATGACTGCAGTACCAGAGTTAGCAGAGGTGAAGTGCATAGCTGCAACTGCAGTTTGTGCAGGAGTAATTTGTTTTACTGGATGAGCAGTAAGGTCGAAGTTTGGCTGAAGGCTGTATGCTAAAGCGCCAATTGTTACGCTGGCGGTAAGCGCCGTAACAGCAA
Organism: Acinetobacter cumulans; assembly: GCF_003024525.3. Lineage (GTDB taxonomy): Bacteria > Pseudomonadota > Gammaproteobacteria > Pseudomonadales > Moraxellaceae > Acinetobacter > Acinetobacter cumulans. Next base: position 1,565,064 of record NZ_CP035934.2, read on the forward strand.
AGCTATTGAAAGGGGTTAATGTTTTGTTCATACTTATCTCGCAAGTTGCAAAGCACATCGGAGTTAGAAGGACGGTGTGCTTTTTTGTTGTCTGGTGAAATAAATACTACTTTAAGTAGAAATATTGTCAATACATTGTAGAAAATATTCTACTTTTAATTGTTTTTTGTTGTGGTAGGCAAAAGAAAACCCAACAATTGACCCAACTTGCAAGTTCGCAAGAGTATGAAGGTGAATAAGTCTTTTTGTAGTTTTGGCTAGAAGGAATTAGTTTAAAAAATTCCGTTTTCTACGAAAAAAATAAAATTTTGTTTGATAGCGGTGAAATAAAAGACATCTAAAAAAATAAACGATCGTAAAATGCAAAATAAAATGTATGATCCTAAGCTAAAAGTGGAGGGTCTATGACTAAGAATATTATTGATTTATTTGCCGGCGCAGGTGGCCTTAGTTTGGGTGCTTCCCGTGCAGGATTTAATGTGATAGGTGCTGTTGAACTGGATGATCATGCTATTTCTACACATTCGAAAAACTTTCCATACTCTTGTCATATCCAAAAAAATATATCCAAACTAGATGGGAAAGAGATTTTAAAAGAGTTAAAAATTTCTAAAAAAGATTTACAAGGTGTTGTTGGAGGTCCCCCTTGTCAGGGCTTTAGTACAATGGGTAAACGTGACTTAGAAGATCCACGAAATAACTTATTTAATGATTTTTTTCGAATTGTAAAAGAACTAGATCCTGATTTTTTTGTCGCAGAAAATGTCTCTGGTATTTTAAATGAAAAATACTCTGAAATAAGAGAAGCTGCCTTATCACATGTTAAAGAAAAATATTATTTATTGCCTCCTTTAAAAATTAAAGCTTCAGATTTTGGTGCCCCAACAATTAGAACACGGATATTTTTTATTGGGTTTCATCGTAAGAAAGTTAAATATATCTTGAGTGAGCATAATTTTTATAATCAATCAGTTGAAGCTCCAACTGTAGAGGATGCGCTCAAAGGACTAATGCAAAAAATTGAACCTACATGGTTAAAAGAAATTGACTCATGGCAAAAAATTGAAAAAGAGAAATTTAGTGATGATGAGTTTTTTAAAAAAGTAGAAGGACAAATTCCTATTAATGTAGGCGATCCTGAAAGTTTAAAAAGATACTTTGAAGAAAATTTGGTATCAGGGTGTCATGGAACGAGGCATACGCTTGAAGTTGAGAAGCGTTTCAAAGAATTAAAATTTGGTGAACAGGATAAAATATCAAAATCCGTAAAATTGAATCCTGCTGGATATTGTCCAACCTTACGAGCGGGTACAGGTAGTGATAAAGGTAGCTATCAAGCTGTAAGACCAATACATTATTTAGAACCAAGAGTAATTACGCCTAGGGAAGCAGCGAGATTGCAAGGCTTCCCTGATTGGTTTGTTTTTCATGAAACAAAATGGCATAGTTTCCGCCAAATTGGTAATAGTGTTAGCCCAATTGTGGCTGAGAAAATTTTGAAAGTTATCTTTGATGGCTGTTATAACAAGCGGTGAGAAATGGAAGTAATGTGTACCAAAATGAGAGGATAGATCCTTTGTCCCAAATTAAGTCTTCAGAATGCAATGTTATTTGCAAGTTCTGAATACACAAAAAACCTTTTTCATATTTTCTTTCATTACAAAGAGAATGCAATGTAGAAATACGTCTAGAATCTAATCTCAAATGCTGTTTTTCTTCCATCTTATGAAGGCATCTAGAAACTATTTCTGATAGAGACGGTTTTCTGGTTTTTATATCAACATTAAACTTTCTACTGTAATAGTCGCAACTTAACTCGAGGAATGCCCTTATCAACATTATAGTTGCTATTGGTAAAGTTGAAATTCTAATTTTCACAAGTTCAGCTAAAAGACTTTTAAGCTTGATTTCTTCGTTAGGTATAAAAAAAGGGACTTTAGCTGTTTTATTATTAAATAAATATTCATAGTCTACAATATGGCTCGGAGCTGAATAATTAGGATCGTATTGATAAAAATTATCAGATAATTCATCCTCTTTATAAAAGTTATCTTTAGTTTCTTGTGAAACTTGGTGTAAATTTAGGGGATCTTGCTGAATATCAAGCTGTGGATTTAGGGTGGCATGCTCAATAATTGGCTGTGGATTTAGGGTGGCATGCTCAATAATTGGCTGTGGATTTAGGGGAGCTTGCTCAATAATTGGCTGTGGATTTAGGGGAGCTTGCTCAATAATTGGCTGTGGATTTGTCGCTGGTTGTACAGGTTGCTTTCCTCCCATTGGTAAACTGCCAAATAAATCACTTATTGCAGGATTTTCTTCAGTAATGGGCCTAAATCCTCTTTTTAAAACTTTATTTGTATGTTTTCTCCATTCCTCGGAAAAATTTTTCATTGTTTCTAAGGATTTTTTGTATATTTCGTTATTCAAATCTATATCTGTTTTACTAGTATTCCAAGGTAGTTTTCCTGCATTACCAATGAAATATGCCTTTCCAATGAAGCCATTATGCTCATTATGAAATTTCGTATACCAACCAGTATCAGGTGTCCAATCAAACAGCTTTACAGCTCGATCATTGCAATACACAAACCATCCACAATCTTTAGGCGTAGCATTTTTATCGTAGTTATAGCTATCTTCATAAGAGAAAAAGTGATTTGAGCTTTGTCCTAAGGTTATGATTGCTTTAATACCATTATGAGTAAACTCTTTTTTTAATTCTTTGAAACCACTATTATTTCTAATTGAGACTAAATAAGGCTTTACGTCATTTCCGTTAACTCTGATTTTTAAGTTTTTCTTTAAAAATTCACTATAACGAATTGATATTTGATTGGAAAATGAATTAATCCAATTTGTACTGGAAAAATTCTCGTTGATTTCAGAGTTTAAATTCTCGATTTTTATGGACGTGCCTTTAATTCCTTTTAATTTTTCTGGAATTATTGGGAGTGACCAGTTGTCATTGTCTTTTAGAAACTTATTAACGTCTAATCTTATAATTGATCTTTCTTTGTCAGTCTCTGTACTTAGATCAATTTTTTTTCCGAGTTTGAAAAGTGCTCGATTTAATCCTATTCCGTAGAACCCAATACTAGTGGTGTGATGATCACTCTTTGTCCCAAAGCGTAAGGTATCTTTTTCCAATAAACCTTTGTTAATACCTTTACCTTGATCATCAATAGAAAAAAGATTTTTTTGTATTGTTAAATCTATTGTGTAATTATCATAGTCAGACATTATTTCATCAGAATTTCTCGGATAAGCATCGATTGAATTATCAATTAAATCAAAAATACATTCTTCGATACTTACATCTTGCGTAATACCATGAACTAAATATTCTTTGGTAGGTCTAGTATCCGCTAAATTTATTTCTGTCATTATAGGTCCAAACTTAAGTAAAAATATTAAACATCTCTATACAATCCAACAACCTTACCAACCAACTTACAGCCATCTTCCAAAGCTATAGTTTTTTCTGGCCAGTCGGGATTTAAAGGCTGTAAATACATATTTCCGCTTTCAACAATAAGCTTCTTAAAAGTCGCTTCACTATCGCCTTGGCAGGAAACAATAACTAAATCACCAGTTTTTAAATCTGTTATTTGAAAGTCAGGATTTACATAAATTTTGTCGCCAGGGCGGAAGTCTGGGAGCATTGATTCTCCAACTACTTCCAAGCCATAGCCATTCTTTCCACACTTAGGGTTTGGTGGTAACCATTCATCAAACTGTGTACCCGCAGGCACAGAATCTACAGTGGTCCATGCTCCAGCTTGAACCCAAGAGATGACAGGGACAAGGCGACCCGCAACTGGAAAAGGAGTAGTTACATTAGGTTCCAAACCAGTGCCATGATCTAAATAACTAATATCAACATTAAATTTATCAGCAAGAATCTGCATCTTTTCTTCGCGTGGTTTTGCTATACCAAGCGTGTATCTACGAGCCATTTCGTAAGTAACTTCAATAGCGTCTTTCAACTGATTAACAGTTGTAATAGGTGATCCATCCTTATCCATAAGGCTTTTTAGTCTTGAAGCAAATTCAAGATATTTTGCTGTCTGCACTTTGGATTTCTTTCCATTTTCTACCAATGGTAGAAGTTTACCTCGTATTTTTAGTTGCACCAATTCTATTTTAGGTAGTATATTATCTTCTACTTTAAGTAGTTTTATTGAGTGCATTATGTTATCTCCAAAAGATGCTTTAGAAAAAGCGATAAAAATTGCTGGCAATAAATCAGCTTTAGCCCGTGGATTAGGCATTACACCTTGGGCTTTAAGTAAATGGAATTTCGATAAAATTCCTGAAGATCGCTGTTTGCCAATAGAGGAATTAACTAAATCAAAAGTTAAAGCGGAACAGCTACGACCAGATATAAATTGGTCGTTCATTCGTTCTACTAAAAATAGTAATAAGCCAGCCCTCCAATAACCACGTTCAAAAGGAATCGCCATGAACATATTGGATGCTGCCTACAACACTGTTCACGACTATCAAGGTGGAGCGAATGCACTAGCGCCACGAATGGGCATAAAAAGCCCAGCAGTACTCAACAGCAAAGTGAATCCAAATACGGAAACACACCACATTACTTTGCTTGAAGCTTCAAAACTTATGGAGCTGACCGGGGATTACCGCATTTTACAAACGCTGAATGCCCAACACGGAAAAGTGGCTATTAACTTGCCATGTATACCCGAATGCCGAGATACAGCACTCACAGACCTAGTACTCAGTATTGGAATGGGTGGTGGGGATATATGTGCACAGTTCAAAGAAATGATGGCAGACGGTCGAATCACTCGTGGTGAAGCCATAGACATGTCAAAGGTCATTCATCTGCTACACGAGATATTGGCCGAATTAGAAATGCAAATAAACAAATGCGTAGAGCAATAAAAAAGCCTGATCTCGTACATCAGGCTTTTAGTAATTCAAAACTTAGGGGGGATTGAATATGAATTCAAATTTAACACAACAACCTATTGAAAACAATGCGGACTTCATGATCGGTGATGCAGTGGTTTTGGATGAGAGCGGGGCTTTCGAGTCGTTTGACGACCTTTGCTATGTGATTGAGGTTTATGAGCACATGGTTTGTGTGTTGATTCGCTTCGGCACATTAACTCTAAGCAAAAAATTAGTCCGCAATGCATCCGTGGCAGAGGTATTGGCTAAACGTAGGCTGACAACAGCTGAACAAGCGCTTGCGGAGGTCCCATGATCACCAACAAGGCAATTCAAAAACAGCCAGAGCATAAACAAGCGCAATGGACGCAGTCATGGTATGAACCAGCATTACGTTCACTTGCTCGACTGCTAGATGTGCGTAAAGCAAACCTTAGAAAGATTAATCGCGACGAAAAGAATGCCGCGGTGCTCAGAGATGAGCTCATTGAAACACTGGTGAATGAGCACCGAATTTCTGTGTATCAAGCTGCTGAAATTGTAGCGAGTTTACGTAGAGCTAATAGAATTTTAATGCATGGCAGTTTTATTTACGAAATGCCTAAAGGGGATGCTCAATGAGCCACATTCTGTCACTTCGTGGCACAGGGCAACCTATCGCTTACTTCCCCAAGCTGGGTAAATACATCGGCTGCGTGAAGGCTGGAATCTTTCTTGGCCAAATGGTTTTTTGGGCAGATAAAACAGATAACCCACTGGGCGTTTATAAAACTTCTGAGGAAATTGAAGAAGAAACAGGTCTGTCTTATCGTGAGCAAGCGAGTGCCAGAAAAAAGCTGGTTGCCTTGGGTTTAATCTCTGAAACGTACAAACGACTCGACCATCGTTTGTACTTCAAATTTAACGAAGAATGCTTTGATCAGTGGCTTACAGACATGATTTTGGCGAACTCACAAAACGTCATTTCCCCAACTGACGAAAGCGCAGTTCGGGAGCAAACAAAAGCGCAATTCGTTCCTACAGAGATTACTACAGATATATACACACACAAGAACGCGCCCGCGGAAAATCAAAATTCAGAAGCATGGAAACCAAATCTTGAACAACTGGCAACAGCTCTGAAAGCCACGAAGCACTCACAACGAGTTTATGAAATTTTGGGTATGGCGGATTTTGAATTTCATCTGGGGAACTTCAACGCTCACCACGAAAACAATCACCAAATCACGGATAACCAAAAACTGCGCAAATTCGCACAATGGATTTTTCAAGAATTTGAAAAACAATTGGCCAATGCAGAACGCGAAGCAAAAAAATCAAAACCCCGTACTCCTGAAAAACCAAACTCTCGCAATGTGAACGATGCATGGAATTCATTTCCACAACCAACGGGTGCACCAACACACGTACACATACCGGAGGATTTCGAATGAACGCGATGATCTCAATGAGCTTTCCTCAGGTGCAAACATTCTGCCCTGAACACAAAGTTCACATGGTACAAGCTGGCCCAAATCAGATTTGCCCTGAATGCGCTAAAAACAACGTGAATCAAAATAACCGCGAACGCCAGAAGCACGTAGACCAGATGGTACGTGAACTGCATTTCGCTGGCGCAATGATCCCAGCACGTCACAAGGATTCAGGTTTTAGAAATTACCAAGCTACACATGAAGGCCAATCCAAAGCGCTGGCTAGCTGTGTGAATTTTGCTAAATCAATGATCAATGGCCACAAACGCAATCTGATCATGACTGGCAAAACAGGTACGGGAAAAACACACCTCAGCTGTGCTACAGCACGTACTTTGCTGAACAAGGGAATTCAGGTCCGTTACATCACATCTGAAGACATGGCCAATGAGATTGCAAATGCCTGGAAGAAACCCGATGACAGCGAGAGTAGCGCCGTATACCGCTTTACAGATTACGACTTACTCATTTTGGATGAATACGGATTGCATGACCGTCATGAGAACCGCTTACAGCTAGTACACAAGGTTTTGTATTCGCGCTATGACGCGGGTAAGGCAACCATGATTGTTTCGAATTTGACCTTGGCAGAACTGCAGAAGGATTTAGGCGATCGTCTCTGGTCACGCTTTCAGCATGATGGTTTAACGGTGGTTGAGTGCAATTGGGCGGATCAACGTGTGGGAGGTGGGGTGTGAAACTAGATCATCCTCTTATCCGTTATCACGGTGGAAAATTTCGCTTAGCGCATTGGATTATTTCTCAAATGCCGAATCACACTTGCTACACGGAAGTATTCGGCGGCGCAGCTGGTGTTCTGCTGCAGAAGCCACGTGCGTATGCGGAGGTTTATAACGACCTTGATGGCGATATCGTAAATCTATTTGAAGTGCTTCGGAATTCTAGCTCGAGAGAACAGCTCATTGAGCAGTTGGTTTTAACCCCATACAGCCGCACAGATTTTGAAAACGCTTGGGAACCAGTTGAAAACAAAATTGAACGGGCACGCCGCGTATGCATACGTGCACAGATGGGCTTTGGATCTGCTGGAGCCACAAAGGGCATCACAGGGTTTCGAATCGATACAAAGCGCCAATATGGTACAGCTCAATCGCTGTGGTCCACATATCCAGAACACTTGTCAATGATTGGCCAGCGTTTGAGTGGCGTACTTATTGAAAATCGCCCAGCAGTTCAAGTTTTAAAAGATCACGATGCTGAATCGACTTTGCATTATGTAGATCCGCCGTACGTCATGAACACACGTTATGACGGTGCTAAATCTGGTCGTATTTACAGACATGAAATGGATGATACGGCTCATCAGGAATTGCTAGAAACATTACTTGATCTAGAAGGAATGGTCATGCTTTCAGGCTATCCATGCGAGATGTATGACGACACGCTGAAAGGCTGGAAACGGATAGAAACTAAAGCGCGTATTTCGTCTGGCCGTGGCACGGATACAAGAATTGAATGCTTGTGGATGAATCCAGCTGTTGCTCATCCTGATCTGTTTGGCGGTGCAGCATGAGAAATGATTCAAGACACATTTTTGAAAACCGCTTTGACATTTTGCTTTTTGCTGTGCATACACCAGATCAATTCAGAGTTGGTGATATATCCACTTGTGTGCTAGGTGCAACTAAATGGACGATCCGCAGATGCTTGAATGACTTGGTTGAAATTGGATATCTGGAAAGAACAACTAACAATAAATTTAAAGCAACTGGTATGGCTAAAGAATTATTTGGGGTGAAGGCATGAATAAACGACAAGTTACTGAGCGTGATATCCGCTTACCTCAATTCCGTGACGCACAACTTGATGATCTTGAATTTGATGGCACTGGTGAAGTGGCTCGAAAGGATCGATTTCAAACATCCATGTGCAAAATCCAAGGAATGCTTCATGGTGTGAATGGATTATCACCAAGAACCAGTTGGACGTGTGAACAAGTGGTTGAGGCTTTGAGCATCAAATTAAGACTAATTGAGCGCCTGGAGAAGTTGATATGTATAGATCGATTCGCACCTGAAGATGCTGAATTTTACCATTTTGACAACCAATGCTATGTGAAAAAAATTGATCAAGATCATTTAGCAATTGCAAAAGATGAACCATCTAATTCGCATCTGATTAATTTTGAGTTTTGTGAAACTGGTGAAGAATGGGAAGCAAGTTCAGGCTGGCTTGAATACATTGATGCTCTGGTAAGTATTGATGTAATCCGTGAAGAAATTGAAATTATTCTGCGAGGTGAGTCGTGATCTATAAGCACAACAAAACTGGAAATCTATACAGCTACATCGCAACAGCAAATAAGTGTAACAACGAAAAGTTTCCAAAAATGGCTGTTTATCAAAGTCTGAATGATGGGAGTGTTTATGCAAGGCCTTATCGGGATTTTGCGAACGCTTTTACGATGGTGAGCCATGACCAGCATCTCACTCGCTGAATATCACGCTCAATACGCGCCCAAGACTAAACCCAAGTCAGGGCGCAGTAAATTCAACGCACAGCGCATAGAAAAGGATGGGATGAAGTTCGATAGCGTCAAAGAGTACAAGCGCTATATCGAGCTTACAGCGCGAATGCAGAGGGGTGAAATTTCAGAGCTTAAGTGTCAGGTTAAATTTGTACTGGCACCTAAAGTAAAACTGGAAGGAGAGAAAAGGGCAAAACCTGAATTGAGGTATTACGCAGATTTTACATACCTGAGCAATGGGAAGCTGATTGTTGAGGATGTGAAGTCGGCAGTAACGCGGAAATTGGCGAGTTATCGCAATAAGAAACACCTTATGAAAACAGTACACGATATCGATATTAAAGAAGTTTGAGGGACTAGGGATGAATGCAGCAGCGAAAATTGAAGTAATGGATTGGTCAAAGCGTTCAGCCCACCAGTGGCTTGAGCAATATGGGATATGGGTTCGGTCTGCAAAATCGGTTGTTTCAGCAAATCCGCTGGTAATTCTGATTGATAAGAATGACACAACAAGAATTAGAGCAAGCAAGGTCTCAATGCCTTGTGAAATAAGTGATGCTGAAGCAGTACAAGTGAGCCAGCTGCTGGCGAAGATGCATAGTGATAAAAGAGAATATTTGGCTGAACGAGCTTGGTTCTTAATTTTAAAGTTTGAAAATGATTGGTCTGATCAGACGATTGCAAATGCACACGGATGTAGTCGAGCTAAAGTTCGTGCAGAAGTTGAAAAAGGCTTAGCTTATTTAGATGGAAAAATAGAGGCACTAAGTAATTGACTTGGCAGCCATGTTTGTATAAATTTAGTGTATGGTGGCAAGTTGTTATGACTTACACCGATATCAAAGCTCACTAATGGTGGGCTTTTTTGTTGCTATTTATTTGAAATAATTTTAATTTAAATCTACAAAAAATTTTGATAGATAGCGGATTATTTATGAATACCGATAACGAAAAATTAGTTTCAGATCTAAATGATGTTTTTAAACAATTTAGTGTTACTCCACAAGTACAAGAAGAAATCATGAAAGATGTGGGTGTGAATGTAAAAATTGAATCAATTGCGTCAGCTATAGCTAAGTTTCTTTATTCTGCAAAATCGAAAATTGACATTCTAGATTATGAAGTGCGTGAAGAAAACAAGGGTAAGAATACTGGACACGATGATTTAATTTCTTATAAAGATTTAGTAAAAAACGAAATTAAATCTAATTTAAAAGTGCAAGAAAATTTTGACTCCAAGAGCTTCAAAGAAGAATACATTCAGAATGCTTATGATAGGGTTAAAGCGAAACTAAATAATCTAAATAATGAAGAATTGATTCTTGGGGTTGAGTTTATTTTGGATGGCCTAATTGCACAACGTGAATATGATGCATATTCCAAGCAATTTGAAGAGAAAGTTGAGCTCGAAGATGTGTTTGAATCGGAAGCAATTGCAAATATTGAAAACCATTTAGCTCGTTAATAGAAAACCTTTATTAATATCGTAATCTAAGGCAAGGGTGTGGTAATTTGCCACGCCCTTTTTAATGCCCTGAGAAATGTTTTTTGTGTAAGCAATATCAGGGCGCCTATGGCGGTTCCTATTAATTTCTAGTGGTTTTTAAATTAATGCCGCCACCCAGATTCTAAAGAGGGATGAATAGCGTAGCTCAGTTGGTTAGAGCGGCTTCCTAATACGAGATAGCAGTCGTATGGGTGGAGAACAGCTTAGACACCACTCGCGCAGGTTCAAGTCCTGCCGTATTCATCCCGTCTTTAAAATCAAAGGAGATCCACATGCTCCAATTTTTAAAACGGCTATTCTGCTTTCATCACTACGATTATGAGTCTGATATTTTTAATCAGGCTGAATGCCGGAAGTGTGGGAAATGCAAATCAGATAGCTAAAAAGTATATTTACCGTATAGACTTCTCGGTCTATTCCATTTATGTGATTTTTGATGTAAAAATGCCGGTTCAAATTTGCAGAAAGCAAATTTTCTCCTGGTGAAGCAAATGAAAGAAAATTTAGGCGTAGTTATTTTTTATGCGTTATGTATTCTTGGAGTTATCCTTGAATTGGTGGGGTTATTGAATATTGATGTAATGTTTCTGGTGAGTGGGGTTGCATTTTTAATCAGTGCATTTCTCATAAAGTCGGAATTCAAGCTATATGTCACTTTCTGGAAAGAAATCGAATAGCGTTATTTAAGTTTGGTAAGAATAAGAAGCCGCATTAACTAAAGTTAGTGCGGTTTTTTTGTGAAATGTGAGAGTGCGTGAGTGCTCTTTTTTGTTGTCTAAAAAAAGTGAGCTAACAATGAAAACTAAAATTTTAGCAGTTGGTCTAATGTGTGCAATGGCAATGGCGGGTTGTTCTCGTGATGCTCAAGTTGCTTCACGAAATCTATCATATGCAGCTGATAACTTTCAGTTGGATCGACGAATTGTTTTTTATAATGGCGTTACTGGTGATTATGTTCTTACTATTGAAGGCAAGTGTGCTTTTGAAGCTGTGAGCGAACGGAAGGTTGATGTGACCTGTAAGACCAGTGATACGGAATTCAAAAAGCATTCACTAGGTATTTCTGACAATGTTACTTATTTTTCTGAGCAGTTGAATAGTAAGGGTGTTAGTACCTACCAGTACAAAGTTGATTTCAGACCAAGCGTTATCATTCCTGATGTGGATCTGAAGTTACCTAAATAATTCGCCGAACATATTACGGCAAACAAAGCCCCTCGCATTCTAGATGTTGAGGGGTTTTTCTTTTCTTATTGGTGGTACCCATGACAGACAAAGGACAAGAAAATCCACGACTTTATATTTTGTGATTATATTCACATTTTTTATTAAAAAATTGACTTAAGTAAAATTAATGCATTAATATACAACTGTTATTTAATAAAAACAAATAACAACAATCCTTAATCAGCGCAAAAAATTAAGGGGAAGTCTCACAGCAAAGTGGGGCTTTTTTAATTTATGGCAGCTGCTGGGCGTTTTGCGATACAGCCCCTTTAAGCACTGGTGTTTTTTGCCTGTGATGCGTCACTGACACTTTAGCTTCATACTGATGGGGAATAATTATAATTTTAAAATTTGGATTGAGTCGTATGCCACTGCCAACAGTAAAAAACCTAGACGATATTCTGAAAGACCTTGCAAATAAGAATGAAAAACCTGAAAAGATATTGATCGGTTTCAAGGCTTATGGTGAGCTGATGAATGATCGGGATTTTTTCAAAGAAGTTGCGGGGTCAGCAATGGACCCAAATAAGCGAAAGTATAAAAATATTAAAATTAAGGTCACTCAGGACGATTATCAGCTTGAAGTTAAATATTAGGAATGTTTTTTGTTTTCTGTCAATTATTCTCACTATAGGGCTTTAGTTTGTCACATTATGCTAATGTAAATTTGTGTAATGTATGGAAAATAATCAATCGAAACTAGCTGTAGTTTCAGCACCTTATCGGGTGTCCTTAGTTCCTGCCCACACAACCTTTCCCCGTGTGGGCTTTTTTTAAAAAAAGGGGGGGTATGTTTCAGCTTCTAAAATGTCTTTTAGGTTTTCATGACGCGACTGAAATTCATCATTGTAAAGATGGTGATCTTGAAATTTGTCGAAACTGTTTTAAGGTTAAAAAAATTAAATAGCTTTTATAAATTTTGTATTACTTGATGTAGTGTTTCTAATATTTAAGTTGTTTTTTCTTTTTATTAATATTTCTGAAACATTGGATATGTATAGTCGGTGCCAATAAATAAATATTAGCAATATTAAAAAATATCAGCGAACATTGACCTGCTTATTTTGGGAGAGATAAGCAGGTTTTTTTGAAATAAAAATTATTTACGAATTCGATAGATAATTTAATGAGGTCGTAAATTTTTAGTTTTTTAAATTTTATAATGTTAAAGTATGGAGCAGTTTTTAGGTAATTGTTTTCATGTCAGAATCTTATAAATATAAATACACTCAATTTAGCATTTTTGGGTCACTTCCTACGTATAAAGTTTATCTAGCAACAGGGGGTGGAAAAGCTAAATTTATTTTTGCAGACAATACATTTATATATGGAAATATTTCGGATTGGGCTTTAAACCATTCTGGCCTTGATACAAGAAAATCATTATGGTCTGAAGAGCCTAAATTGTTTCTAGAGAATGAAAAAGGCAGATTACAAAAATATAGAGATTTACATCCAGCATTCGTGACAGAGCCAAATAATAGTCATATTTAATTATTTACCCTAGATATCCTTTAAATATTTTTATTTTAAAATAAAGTTTGCTATATGCTGGATTAAAGCGTATAAAGCTAACACATTGATGCGGGATGGAGCAGTCTGGTAGCTCGTCGGGCTCATAACCCGAAGGTCGTTGGTTCAAATCCAGCTCCCGCTACCAATAAAAAATTTAAAGTTTATAACCTAGATTGCTTCATGCTTTCTAGGTTTTTTTATGATTATTTAATTTCATCGTATTAATTTAACTTTAATGCTCTTATACGCTAAAAAATCAGAATATTTTATTATTTAAATATTAAAGTGAGATATAAATAGGTTATAGAGCTAAGATCTGTTATATTGGGTTTGATCGAATCCGTAAGCGGAACGGTAGTGTTTGAGTTGTTAACGGAATTGCGTATTCCCTCCATTCTGATGTTCAAGCATCAAATTCAAACAGTTAACGCATAGCATGAATTCGCATCATGCCGATCAAGGGGAGCCTGCAGCTATTCGTGGGTTTCCCTTAAATTACACTTTCAAGATACTGATTTGTTTTATATCTTTTTAAATTTCACAGCTACTGTAAATATCATAAGTTTAAATACTTTTTTAAGTGAATTATCTCCAACCTTATAATTGGTTTTATCTTTAAATACTTTCTTGTTTACAAAAGCTCATCATATGAGTAATTAAATGAACATTAAAAATGGCTGGACTACAGCCTCAGCGACTAATGGCAATGTCATTAAAGTAAATATTATTCCACTAACTAAAGCCCAAAGTACAAAGAATGGTCATACTTGGGTTGAAGTTGCAAAACAAGTCGAACTGGAGTCAGGGAAAAAAATTGAACTGAACTTAGATGGCAAGTCTTTTTATACTGAATTGAATAAGCTTTATAAATTGTATTCTTAAATATCCAACATTATTCAAATAATTGTAGGGTAAAAATTTTTATTTATTTTTTGTTTAATTAAACTTAGAGTATTACGAATTTCCCTCTATCAAAAAAAAACTTATAAGGAAAAATATATGTCTAATCTAACTACTGGCACTGTTAAGTGGTTCAATGATGCAAAAGGCTTTGGCTTCATTTCAGGTGATAATGGTAATGAGGTTTTTGCTCATTATTCTCAAATTAAGAGGTGGTCCCACTTGTTTGAACAACTAAAAGCGTATTTATAAGTGATATTCCGCTCTAGTTAAGCCACCTTGTTTTGTTGGGGTAGCTGATCATAGTAAAACTCATTTGGTGTCATTTTGTCTAGACTCGAATGAGGTCGTTTCAAATTATAAAACTCAAAATATGCACTTAATTGCTTTTTCGCATCTGTGACACTGCTATAAGCTTTGAGATACACCTCTTCATATTTAACGCTCCGCCATAATCGTTCAACCATCACATTATCTACCCATCGACCTTTACCATCCATACTGATTTGAATGCCATTTGATTTCAATACATCAATAAATGCATCACTGGTAAACTGGCTGCCTTGGTCTGTATTAAATATTTCAGGTCGACCATATTTTTCAATCGCTTCATTTAAAGCCGAAATACAAAAATCCACCTCCATACTAATCGATACTCTATGCGCAAGTACCTTGCGGCTATGCCAATCAATCACAGCACATAAATAAACAAAGCCTTTTGCCATAGGGATATACGTTATATCCGTAGACCACACTTGATTACTGCGCTGAATAGCCAATCCTTTGAGCAGATATGGATATTTACGGTGAGCTTGATTAGCCTGGCTTAAATTTGGTTTGCAATATAACGCCTGAATACCCATTTTCTTCATTAAAGTACGTGTATGACGTCGTCCTATATGATGTCCTTGACGATTCAACAAATCACGCATCATACGACTGCCTGCAAAAGGATATTGCATATGTAATTCATCAATACATCGCATCAGCTTCAGATCTGATGCACTCACAGGTTTTGGGCGATAGTAATAACAACCACGGGAGACTTTCAGCAGCTTAGCTTGCTTAGATACTGAAATCTGAAGTGAGTCGTCGATTAACTTTTGTGGTTGAAGCGGCCCAGTTTCTTCAACACACCTTCTAAAAAATCAATTTCTAATGCCTGCTCACCGATTTTTGCATGTAGTTTTTTTAGATCGATGGGTGGTTCTGTTGGAGCTTTTGATTGATCGAAAGCTTGCGAGGAAGCTGAGATCAATTGATTTTTCCAGTCAATAATTTGGTTTTGATGAACATCAAACTCAGCACTCAATTCAGCAAGTGTTTTTTCTGCTTTAATCGCAGCAAGTGCTACCTTAGCTTTAAAATCATTTGAATGATTTCTTCTTGGTCTACGTGCCATAAAATACTCCATATATTGATGTTTATAACATCATTTGAGGAGCAGAATATCACTTATAGGAGTTGTTCAAATTTACGGATCCATCTCTTTATGTCAAACGGTTTTAAAACATTAATCGAAGGTCAGCGAGTACAATTTTCAGTGTCGAAAAGTCAACGTGGCTTTCAAGCAAGTGAAATCATCGCGATTGATAATTAATTTATGAATATTCCATTAGAAAAAGTTCTAGTAAATGTAGTTGATCAATATGGCGCTACATATACAGTTGACGCTATGTGCGAAAGATCGAATGATAAACCGAAAAGTTTTGGCGAATGTATTAGATCCATAAATATAGATGATGAAATGATTAAGCCTAGTTTTGATTTCCATTTTTATAGCAATAAAACTGGAAAGATTTTTAAATTATCTTAGTTTGTAATGTAATTCAAGAAACCACCTTCGGGTGGTTTTTTAATGGGTGAAATATGGAACTTAATGCATATAAAACCCTAACCCAAAAGGTTCCTCCTAAAAAGAAACCTCGTACTAGACCATTACCTAAAGCCAAAGAAAAATACCTAGAAGCAGAAGAAACATTATTTCAAGAATTAGAAGAACACTTGATTGGCTATGAGCGTAAATTTCAATTTGAACATACCAAAAACTGGCGATTCGATTTTTATATCGTAAAGCTCAGGCTTCTTATAGAGATAGCTGGTAGTCCTTGGGCTGTAGGTCGCGGTGGGAAAAAGATAGCAAACGCATTTACTAAATATGATTTGGCTGAAGACATGGGATATAGAATTGAACGTCTTGAGCCACATCAAATTGAGTCAGGCTATGCAATTCGCTGGATTCAGAGTCAGTTAGAGAGATTAGAAGATGGAACAGATCAGACCATTCCCGCCGACAGATCTGATTGATCGAGCAGAAGAGCAAGAAGCAATTCTTCTGGCACCTGCACCAGATTTAAAAGAATGGGTTTTAGCAAATTGGCTGACCATTGGTGGTGAACTTCATAATCCTGATCATGACCACATTGCTGAACTGCTTCATGATGATGAAAACTTTTTGGCATTTGCTTGGGCTTCATCTGCATGTATGGCTAAAAAGCGAATGGTGTTGGGCCAATGCGAAAAAGTGATGTTTAACCAAGGTGGATGGAAGAAAGCTCGCCAAGAACAACAAATGCGCGACTGGTTCGGCGCCGTACCTGTATATCTCATAACAATTGATGCTGCGTACTGTGAACAAGCAACTGACAGAGATTTCTGCAGACTCATTGAACATGAGCTTTATCACATCGGTGTAGAGCGTGACGAAGATGGCGAACCTATGTATAGCGATAACACTGGTCTACCTAAGCATTATTTAGCTGGCCATGACGTTGAAGTGTTCTTTGGTGAAACTAAACGCTGGGGAGCTGATGAAAATGTTAAGCGACTGGTTGAGATTGCGAAGCAGGCGCCGTTCGTTTCAGAAACAAGTATGGCGGCATGTTGTGGGACCTGTGTAATAGGTTAATTTTTTTGCCCACTTTCCTTGACGTACCTTGACGGATGGAGAGAAATGGCAAGACTAAAAAAACATGAGAAAGCCTTTATAGTTCGGTCACTTGCGCAGTTTATGGAGCCATCCCAAGTAGCAGAGGCTGTCAAGGAAAACTACAAGATAGATGTATCTCGCCAACAGGTTGAATGCTATGACCCAACCAAAGTGGCTGGTGCTGATTTATCGCAAGAATTCGTTGATATGTTTCATGAGGCGCGTAAAAAATACATCGAGCAACCGATCTATAACATTGAGGCTGCAAACGACATTGTTCAGCTTAGGGTTTTAAGTGCTTTATTTATTAAAAAGCAAGGCAATACCCGTGATGCAATCAAACTTTCAGATCAGATTCAGAAGATTGTCAAAGGCTATTATGAGAAGAAGATTGAAATCACAGGTAAAGACGGCAAACCAATCGAAACCATAAACCAGAATGTTTCAACCGAAAGCTACCTTACTGCAAGGGAGCAGGCCTTAAATGATTACTGACCCAGCACGTGAACTTGCAATTCGCATTGAGGCTCAAGAGGACTTGTATTTCTTTTCTCGATACATGTTCAAAGAGCGCCGTAAGTACAAATGGATGCATAACTGGCACCATCGAGTGGTTTGTGATGCCTTAATGAAGGTGTTCCGTGGTGAGACTAAGCGATTAATCATCAACATTCCTCCACGTTATTCCAAGACTGAATTAGCAGTGATTAATTTCATGGCGTGGTGTTTTGGCAAGGTACCTGATTGTGAATTTATTCATATCAGCTACTCAGCCACATTAGCAGCTAACAATGCATTTCAGACCCGAAACTTGGTACAAGAAACTGCATATAAGCGCGTGTTTCCTGATTTTCAGCTGCGCGATGACAGTAAGGCTAAAGATGATTGGCGCACGTTAGCTGGTGGAGTGTGTTATGCCCAAGGTACAGGCGGTACCATTACGGGTTTTGGCGCTGGCAAGATCCGAAAGGAGTTTGGCGGGGCTATTATCATTGATGATCCTCACAAAGCCAGTGAAGCGAGTTCAGACACAATTCGTGGCAATGTAATTGAGTGGTTTCAGAATACGCTTGAGTCTCGGACCAACTCACCAGATACACCAATCATTGTAATTATGCAGCGCTTGCATGAAGAAGATTTAGCAGGGTGGTTACTTGCTGGTGGTAATGGTGAAGAATGGGAGCATTTATGCTTGCCAGCTATTCAAGATGACGGCACAGCACTTTGGCCAGCAAAGCATTCAATTGAGCGTTTGAAGGTTATGGAGGATGCTGCGCCGTATGTTTTCTCAGGACAGTATCGCCAATTACCATCACCGCCAGCAGGCGGTTTTTTTAAGCCCGACAGAATTGAAATTGTTGATGCATTACCTGCGGAATATCTGAAAGAGGTGCGTGCTTGGGATTTAGCTGCCTCAGAAAATGAAGGTGACTGGACTGCTGGTCCACGAATGCTCAAGACCAAAGAAAACATCATTTACATCGTGGATATGGTACGAGGTCGATGGGGACCTGATGGTGTCGAAAATACAATTAAGCAAACAGCCCAGATGGATGGAAAATCAGTAATGATTCGGTTACCTCAAGATCCTGGTCAGGCTGGTAAATCTCAAGCCAAAAACTTCATTACCAAGCTTTCAGGTTTCAATGTGAAGGCCGAGACAGTCTCAGGTGACAAAATTACACGTGCTCAGCCTTTTGCAGCGCAAGTCAACATTGGGAACGTGAAAATGCTACGAGGTGATTGGAATAAGGCGCTGATTGATGAGTTACGCAACTTTCCAAATGGCAAACATGATGACCAAGTGGATGGTTGTAGTGATGGCTTTAATGAATTGAATGAGGCACGGGTGGGTAAAAAACCTGCAGGTGCTGGTAGTCGCACATATCAATAGGAAAACACATGGCAAAGTCTAAAAAAGACAAAGCGTCAAAGAAGGCTTTGTCTAAAGGTGGTTTATATACTCAAGAAGCTGTCTCAAATTTCTTTTCTCATTTTGGACGACAGCCGGACAATGATGAGGTGCTACGTAAAGCAGGTATCACACGTCATAAACTGCGAGTATTGCTAGACGACGATGAAATTGCTCAAGCTGTTGAAACACGTATTGATGCGCTTTTAGGTACGCCGTATCGAATCGAGCCTAGTGACACGCCAGAAGCTCAGCATTTAAAGCAACAGCTTGATGAGTGGTACTTTGAGATTTCTGCAGGAGCGTTAAATGCATTGTTTTTTGGCTACTCAGTACAAGAAGCGATATATGAGCTTAAGCCCGAAGGATATATTGGACTCCAATGGATTGGTGAAAAGCCAATGCAATGGTTTGAGCCTAAGAACGATGGACGGCTTATTTTGCGTAAAGAAGGATCTAGCCAGGAACATGTTGTTGACCAGATCTTTAAGTTTTTCCTGACGCGCCGTAAGGCTACTTATGAACAACCTTATGGTAAAGCGTTGCTGGCCACACTTTATTGGTTGTTCTTCTTTAAACAGAACGGCTTTAAATTTTGGGCAAAGTTTCTAGAGCGTTTTGGTACGCCTATTCTTTTAGGTAAATGCAAAGATACTGAAACTGCAGATATGAATGAGGCACTTCTGAACGCTCATGCACAAAGTGTTTTGTCTATTGATGTAGAAGATGATGTACAGGTTCTATCTACTCAAGGCTCTGGTTCAGCCAACGGTGCTTTTGAGACATTTAATAAAACCTTGGCACAGCAGATTCAAAAATTAGTACTCGGGCAAACGCTCACCAGCGGAACGGATGGAAAAGGCAGTTATGCGCTTGGCCAAGTCCATGAGAATGTCCGTGCGGACAAACTCAAATCAGATATGCGATTGGTCACCCCAACATTGCAAGCAGTAGTTAACGCACTATGCGAGTTAAACAATTGGGCTAAACATACAATCGTATTGGGTGAAGAATCTAAGGTGCTGAATACAGAGCAGGCTGAACGCGATACACGATTGAAAAATGCCGGTGCAAACTTCTCAGACGCATATTTCATGCGTGAATATGGCCTACAGGAAGGTGATCTTAAGACCGCTACGGAGCCTGTTCAGCAAACTTTTTCTGCATTACCTAAACCTGCATTTAGCTTTAAAGCATCAGTACAAAACCAATCGCCTGAACAGCAAGAAGTTGAAGAGCTGACAGATGGCCAAGGTGAGCTGCAGTTATTGACCAATGAGCAGATTAAGCAATTAGCAGCTGAGTCTGATACGCCAGAGGCCTTGCTATTTAATTTGACTCGATTAATACCCGATGCAACACAGTCGCAATTCAATGCTCAGCTAGATCAGGCTTTATATGCGGCGGATGTGTTGGGGTATGCAACAGCTGCTAAGGGGAAATAGATGCAACCAGTCACGTTCCTTGAGGCGCTGCAGTACGCGCATGACAAAAAGATTGTGCTACCTGATGAGTTCTACTCGATGGACTTAAAGACTCGGCAGATGGCGACCACGGTTAGCTTTTTATCTAGTCTAGAGCAAGTTGAGACTGTGATTAAGTCGCTGAATAAGACTTTGGCTAATGGTGGGACATTTAACGATTTCCAGAAGCTTATAGCTGAATCTGAAATCATTTTACCCAAGCATTATCTGGACAATGTATTTCGTACGAATATCCAAAGTGCTTATGGTCATGGCCGTTGGCAACAACAGCAAAGGAATAAAGACAAACGCCCTTATCTGATGTACTCAGCTATCAATGATAGCCGCGTACGTCCTGCACATTTGGCATTGAATCGCATTGTATTGCCGATTGATCATCCATTTTGGCTGACGCATTACCCACCGCTGGGCTTTCGTTGTCGCTGTACTGTTATCGCGCTTACAGAGGCACAGGCGCTTAAATACGGCATCACACCTGATGATAAGTTGCCAGAGGTTGCAGAGGCATTGGACTGGAGTTCTCATCCTTTACAATTTGGTGATCTGGAAGAGCTGGTAGATAAAAAGATCAGTGCTTCATCCTTAGATAAGGAATATCTCTTGGAGCAAAAGGAAGTCATTAGAGCTGAATGGACTGCATCCAAAAAGCTGACTGGTCTTTTAGCACCGATGACTGACTCTAGCCGTGATCTATTCGATGTGGTGGCCAGTACAGTTATTCCGCTGGATCCAACCATTAGGCCAAGCGCGATTAAAACTTTCTTGGATTATGTACAGGGCAATGATGGTGCGCTTAGTAGCTACCTAAAACAGCCCTCCATTAGTTTGGCAGAAGATGTACTTAAACGCTGGGTAAAAGACGATATGGCAAAGATTCACGCCGTATCAGCCAGCACTGCAGAAGTGATTGCAGGGTCTTCTACACTGGCTTATGCAGCTTCGCTTGAAGTGGGTAAAGTAGTGACTCTGGATGCGCCCATGTTATTGGCTGGCCAGTCAAACATCATGATTCAGATTGAGAATGCAAAAGGTCTAGGGATTGATCTTGAAAAGCTGAATGCGGGTGATGGTGTATTGATGCCAATTGGTTTGTCATTTGAAGTGATTTCAATTGAGGCACTGAATGGCAAGATGATTTACACACTTAAAGCATTGGTGAATTAATTTGAAACTAACTAGAGACCGTCCGAAAGGGCGGTTTTTTTATGGAGCATCAAAATGCCAGAAGCTGAAAAGCCTAATCAGTATTGTTTCCAGCTCGGGCAACTGAGTGTTGATAATGCTGAAGAGGGTAAGAAAAAACGCACCTTCTCCGGTGTTGCTTACAGCGGGGAGCCAATCACTGATCATTGGTATTGGGATCGAATTATTTTTGATTTGGACTCAATGCAATTAAAAGGCCGCATTCCCGCGTTACTTGAACATCGATCAAGTCAGCGAGCAGGGGCAATCAATACACATTCAATTAACCATCAAACGGGATTAACTGTTTCTGGTGACTTAATGAGCAATGAGTTTGGTGCTCAGGTTGCTCAAGACTCGGATGATGGTTTTCCGTGGCAAATGTCTGTTCGGATTGAGCCTACAGCTATCGAAGAAATTCAAGCAGGCGCATCTGTATCCGTAAACGGAAAAGTTCATCAAGGACCAATTACAGTATTCCGCGGCGGACGCATCCGCGAAGTGTCCTTTTGTGCTTTAGGTGCAGATGACAATACAAACGCCGTTGCCGCAAGCCACACACCAAAAAACTTTAATCAACCAGAGGACACAGACGTGACCGAATTAGAGCAAGAAAAAGCAGCCCGCGTACAGGCTGAAAAAGAGCGTGACGCAGCACAAACGGAACTTAAAAAGTTCAAAGCTGATAAGCGTGAAGAAGATATCAAAGCCCTTGAAACGTCTTTGAATAAACAATTCAGTGCTGAAGAAAAAACGTCATATACAAATATGGACGATGGTTCATTTGCATTTATGTCCCAGCAATTAAAACAATTCTCTGCGGGTAGTACTCCACCAGCGACACAACCACAACAACAGCAGATTCCACAGCAATTTGCGCATTTGTTTAGCCATCAAGCTACAGGTGGTCAAGGTGGGCAACAAGTGCAAGGTGGTAATCAAGGTTCAGCACTGGACCAAGCTTTTAACCAATTTGCTGCAGCTCAACAAGGAGCAAAACAATAATGGGCACAATTACTCAAACAATCACTACTACACAACTTGTGGTTGGTGATGGTGTTCGCACGGAAAATGCCAAAGTAAAAACGGCCACAGCATACAAGCGCGGTGATTTGCTAAAGGTTAGTACTGGCAACTTAGCAGACCATCCTGTAATCACTGAAGGCGTGGTGGGTGATTGGAATGCAATTGCGAATACCGATATGACTGCAGAACAAGCAACTTACCATGCAGCCAATGGTCTAGAAATGCCAATTTATGTACAAGGTGCATTTGATATTGCCGTAGTAACGGTAAAAGGTACCGCATTAACAGCTGGTCAATATGATGCGGTTCGTGCACAGGCATTGGTCAACAAAATCGAACTTCGTAAAGTCGTGGGGAATTAATAAATGAGTCAACAATTTACATTTCAAAATGCACCAGTTGAACTGCTGGATGTTCCGCAGTTAGTACTGTTAACAGATACCACTCAAAAGGTTGATACTTGGTTGATGGATCGATTCTTTCCGCAACGTGTGTCGTATACGAAAAAAGAAGTGCCAGTAGGTGAATTAAATACAGCAACTCCATTGGCTCCATTCGTAACGCCAACGGCTGCGGGTCGTCAAATTAAAGTGGGTGAGTCTGGTAACGTAAAATTTGTTAAGCCAGCTTATTTAAAGCCAATGATGACGGTATTCCCAAGCGATGTTCAAAATACTGCATTGATTACGCAGTTACGTAAATTTGGTGTGATTGCAACGGGCTCAAACCGTTTAAGCGATGCGGATCTATTGCTGATTGACCAAGCGCAAAAGGCTCTATATCTGCGCCAGTCTATTGAAAATCGAAAGTTGCTGATTGCTCGTGATGTGCTTCTTTATGGCAAAACAACATTCGCTTCTGCTGACTTCCCAATGTATGAAGTGAACTATGAACGTAATCCAGCTTGTAATTTCGCACCATTGATTAAATGGGGCCAAACTGGTGCCACACCAGTTAAAGACATCCAAGCGATGATTGATTTGTCTGTAGAGCATTCAGGTACGTCTCCAATGATGGCTTTGACGACCTCGAAGGTCTATAACACCTTGATTAAAGATGCAGAGTTTAAGGAAAAGTTCATTGCGCCGTATGCAGGTATTAGCGTTCCTTTAACACCAACCTTTGATCAGATGGATAAACCTCAGTTCCGTGGTACCGTCGATAATATTGAAATCTGGACATACGATGTTCAGCACAGTATCGGTGGTGCAACACCTGAACGCTTTATCCCTGAAGACTTCTTTGGTTTGATCTCGGATGCAAATGGCTGGATCGCACACTGTGCAATTCAAAATGTAGAAGCATTTGGTCAGGCTTTAGAATTTTACTTGAGCCAGTGGCAAGAAAAGAATCCATCCAGCATTCAAATGCTAGCTGAGTCATCACCGCTAGCCATCCCTAACAACAAGAACGGCCTTGTTGGCGGTCGTGGCTTTGTATAAGGAATAAAGCATGCCAAAGTACATTGTAAAACAATCACTCGGTCACTTTCGACCAGGGCAAGAAATCACAGGGCTTGAAGCTAAACAACTTCAGGCCCTTTTAGCATCTGGCGCTATTGAAGAATATCAAGAGCTTCAGGAACCTAAAGCTGATAACACAGCTGTAGAGTTAGCAAGCCTAACAGCCGAAGTGGCAGAGCTGAAGGCGAATGAAGTGATCCTCATTGCTGGAAAAGAGCAGGCTGATAAAGAAGTTGCTGAGCTGAAGGCGAAGGTTGGCGCCTTGGAAAAATCACTAGCTACATCTGAGGCTAATCTTAAAAAAGCAACCGCTGAAGCCAAGAAAGCAACTACTGCCGATAAATAGGTGATCTATGTACGCGACTCGGAATGACTTAGAAGCGCGTTTCGGGGAAGAGGAAATTCAAGGGCTGGAATCAATGCAGACTGTAGCGAATTCGATTGAAGAAGCGCTGCAGGATGCATCGGAGGAAATAGACAGTTATATCGCTGTTCGTTACGTTTTGCCTCTACCAAATACGCCAAGTACATTGAAACGGATAGCGTGCAATATTGCGCGCTACCGGCTTTACTTTCAGCAGCCGACGGAAGAAGTTGAAAATCGCTACAAGGCAGAAATTGATTTCTTGAAACGGGTTGCTGATGGTAAGGCAACATTGAACATCCTTAATCTTCAAAATGAAGTCACTGAAGAAAAGCCAGCAAGATCACCAGCCACAATGCCAATTGGTACAACATACCGCGGCGGCGTATTTGGTGATGATGTCTTAAATATGATGCCTAGCATTAAGTGAGGTGATGCATGCCGGGCGCATTTATTGAAATTCGTGCCGATGGTGACTCAGTGCTCTCTAAAGCTCTAAGTTTTTATGCTGATGTTGAAGAGCGTCAGTCGAGGCTTTATGAGCGCATGGGTGCCTCTTTGGTGGAAAACATCCGTGACCGCTGGGCTCGCGGAGAAGGCTTGTATGGTAAATGGCCGCTATCTGTCAGGGTAATGCGTCAAGGTGGTACAACACTTCGTGATACATCTCGATTATTAAACTCCATTACATACAACACAATCGCCAATGGTTTTGAAGTTGGCACAGATGTTGAGTATGGCGCAATTCATCACTTTGGCGGTGAAATCAAGCATGAGGCCCGTCAAAGCACGGTTTACTTCCGACAGAACCAAAAGACCGGTGTTGTTGGTAATCGTTTTGTTCGTCAAACGCGATCTAACTTTGCACAAGACGTGACCGTTGGTGCTTATACCGTGAAAATGCCTGCGCGTGCTTGGCTGGGTTTAACGTCGGGTGACGAGCAGGATCTTTTAAACATTGTTGAGGACGTTGTGCTAGATGAGTGATGAAAATCTATATGCGGTACGAGATGAAATAGTAGCGCGCCTAGAGCAATTCATGGATGAGTGGGGTGTAAAGAAAATCTATACCCCTAAAAATCTAGGTGTGACGAATGAGCTGTCACAAATTACTCCGAATATTCAGGTCAATTTTCGCCGTACTAAAAGCGCGGGCGCAGTAAGTAAAAGTGACGCACTTAAGTTAAAAGTGGTTTGGGAGGTTACTGCTTGCTGTAAGCATGCCGCATCACAAGTGACGGATGGGTCTAAAGCATTCGATATGGCTGGTGACTTGACTATTAAGATCATCAAAAAATTGAGTGGCTGGGAACCTGAATCGAGTGCTGAACCTCTAATTTATGTAAACACAGAGGAAGACATTTCTAAAAGCTGTGTTTACTCAACGGTAGTTTTAGAGTCTGAGTTATTTATTCAAACAGAACCCGATTAAGGAACTATATGAAAACGCAATACAAGGCCTTAAAGCCGATTGGCTCATGGCAGAAAGGGCAGATTATTGGCGCTCTGCCACCAGAAAAAATTAAGCAGCTTTTAGAAGATGGTGCGATCGAAGTGATCAAACCCGAAACCAAAGCGGAAGTTAAGCTAAAAACTAAAGAGGTGCCTGTAAATGGCTAAGAAGTATATTTCATTACGCGGCAAGTTCTCTCTTGCTCCGATTGTTGAGGGTGTGGTTGGTGCTATGCGCGAGCTAGGAAATATTCCTGACTTCACGCTAGAAATCACTGCGGAAAAAATTGAACATACAGAATCCATGTCAGGCGATGACACGACTGATCTAGTGCTATACAACACTACTGCGGTTTCATTCAGCGGCACTCTTGAGCAGCTTGATCCTGACAACTTAGCGTACATTCTGTCTGGTAAAAATGTAGCAGTGGATACGAAAACCGTAGCAGATTTAGATTTAGGTGCTGTCACTAAAGGCCAAAAGATCAAGCTGGATGGTTTTAATATCAGTGCACCAACAGTTACAGATGGTGAGTCGCCAGCGGTTGCTATTGAATCAGCAAAATACAAGCTGGATGCGGTCTACGGCACTATCGAGTTTTTTGAAGATCTGCCAAAGGTTGTAATTGGCTATAAGACTGGTGCAGTTACACACACCACGATTGCATCCGACTTCGGCAAAGAATATGCATTGTTCTTTGAAGGCATCGATAAAATCAGCAAGGAAAAAGTGTTCTTGGCCCTGCATCGTACAGTGAAGTCACCAGATTCAAGCTTTGGTTTAATTCATGAAGAATTTGGCTCATACGAAATCAGTGGCGATGCCTTAGGCGACCTATCAAAAGACAAAGATGGTGCGCTTGGCTTATACGGCTATTACACGCAGATTCCTAAAGCGGCATAAACACACACAGGCGCTTAATGGGATGCGATAAGCATCTTTTTTTGTGCCTGTTTTTTTGAGATTTCATCATGAATGATTTTTTTATAGCCTCAAATCGACCTATCAAAGTTGGTGAGTTATCGGTGCGCCAGCTGCAGATGCATAACTTTGATGAGTGGTCGTGTGCAGCGGAGGTCATTAAAGACTATTTGAATAACCATCCAGATGAAACCACAAGCAAACTCTTTGAGGCACAAGCATTTGAATCAACTCAATTGATAGCCCATTCCTTGAAATACAGCATTGAGCAGGTCATTGAGTTATTTAAGAGTGATGAGCAGCTTATTACCCAATTGCTGGATGCCGTGATTAAAGTGAATGATGCATTCTTCTCTGAGCCAAAACCAAAACACCGGGATGATGTAGATCCGCGTAAAAAGAGTAGCTGGTTTGATGTGTTTCAGGTGTTAGTATCAAACGGTCATCAGCCTGAAAACATTATGCAAATGAGTTATGGTTCATTCAGCTATTACCTTAAAGCAGCCCAAAAAGCTGAGCGACTAAAGATGCGCAATCTGGCGATTGCAACCCGAGCTCAGAACGCAATAAACAAGAAGTTTGATGCTTTTATTAAGAGCCTTGAGAAAGATCAGTGATTTTCACATTGTGATGTCTAATTGATCACGCTAATATCCAGTAAATACTTAAAACACTGGGGAATATAGTGAAAAAATTACTTGTTGCTGCAGTTTTGATGACTGCATTTTCATTTGCAAATGCCAATTTAACCAATGCTAGTGTTAATGGTGAGCGCGTTCGCGTTGGTGATACCTACGGCCAGATCGTTGGTAAATTGGGTCAACCAGTATCGACTTATGACTACACCAAGAACGTGAATGGCAAAGAAACCTCAGTGCGTGAAGTTAGCTATGTAGACGGCAATAAAACCTATACGATTACCATTGAGAACGGCAAAGTAACGCATATTAAGACTTCGCGCTGAGGGTTGGATTGTGAATTTAAAAGTATTAGCTGTGGCTGCCGTTTTAATTCTTGGTGGTTTTTTATTTTTTGCAAGCCAAAGTAATAAAGCTGACGCGGAACGCTTAAAGCAAGCTGAGGTGGCACATCAGCAGAAGCTAGAGGCTGAGGAGGCCGAGGCCGTAAAAGCCAAGGAAACCGCGGCCGAACTAAAAGCTAAAAATGAATTGGCGCGCATTAAAGAAAATCAAGCTACTCAAAAAGCTGAACAGGATAAGCAAAAAGCACAGATAGAAGTTGCAGCGCAAAAGGTTAAAGACGGCTTACTAGATTCTGATTCTGCAAAGTTTAGAAATCAAAAAGGTAATTGTGGTGAAGTGAATGCTAAAAATAGAATGGGTGGCTATACAGGCTTCGCACGCTACATTTACTTCCCTGAGGATAAAACAGTGATCATTGAATCTGATGCGAAGGATTCTATTTTTACACCTCAGATAATGGATGGCCTCTGGCCTTCAAAATGTAACTAAAGAACAAAGCACCCTAGGGTGCTTTTTTTAATCAATAGTTTTAATAAGGGACCCATGATGCCTAAAATCAACAAACATGCAGTAACTGAATACACCAAGGATTTATATCCAAAACTTCACAAGAAAGTTGGTGATGATGGGCTTAAGGCTATTCAAGAGCATGATCATGATGCTGCAATCATTGTTGCAAAACTAAGCGAGTGCGATGAAGTCATGTATGTTGGATATTCTGAAAGTAAAAGCAACCTTCCAGAGCAAATTGCATCATTTGTAGATTGTAAAAATGGCAAACGATTTTACGTGATCAATCGAAAAATTGAAAAATAAAACCCTCCTGAATACCTACCCGCTACTTAGCGGGTTTTTTTATGCCTAAAATTTGAGGTCGCCATGTCTAGTAAGAACCTAACTTTTAAACTCATTATGGATGGCGATAGCAAAGGCCTTGTTGCCGCAGCAAAACAATCCAAAGATGTTAGCAAAAAGCTATTCGAAACCATTGAGAGTGAAGCTGAGCGACTCAAGAAAACAAGTGCTGAGACTGCAAAAGAGATTGGTAAAATCATACCAGTCGATCTACCCAAAAAAGCAGATCAGGCAAAAGGCAAGTTAGATGAACTAGGCAGTGAATTTCAGGATGTAGCCAGCACAGCCAAGGATACTGGTCAGGAAATTGGGAATATTATTCCTAAAAATGCCAGTGAGCGTGCGTCTGCGTTAATTAAGTCACTGAATGAAACAACTGAAATTATTAAAAGCACAGGTACTGGTGTTATAGGTGCATCAGAAAGTTTTAATAAATTTAGTGTGGATTCGGTCCGATCTCTTAATTTACTAAAGGCCAACCTTGCTACCGCAAAAACCAAACTTGAAGAATTTTCAAAAACCAATGCTACGCCAGAAGATATTCTTAAGGCACAACAGCAAATTAATGCTTTAGAAAAAGAAGTTCAGCAAGCCGATCAGGCATTTGGCGCATTTAAGTCTGAACTAAGTTTAATTACACCTGAGGCAACCAAGCTAGATGCAGAACTTGGTAAAACAAATGCAGAACTTCAGAAGAGTGAGACACTTGTTAAACAAGCAAGTGTGGAAATCCAAGGTTTAAAAACAGGCTATACAGCGTTAACAAGCGCAATGGCCGCACTTGGTGTAGGCGTATCTGCAGCAGAAATTGGTCGAACTGCTGATGAGTTTAAGGTTCTAGAGGCAAGGATTGGGCTTGCCACATCTAAAAGCGGCAACTTTACAGATGCTTTCGAAGGTGTAAAAAAGATTGCGATTGAAACCCGATCAAATCTTACAGCTACAGCGGAACTATTTACCCGTGTCAAAAGCGCAGTGGATCAGCTTGGATACTCTCAAGAGCGTGCTTTAGGGATTACTGACCTAGTAAACAAGTCGTTAATTGTGGGTGGTGGGCTGGCAGCCTCAAACGAAGCAGCAATTTATCAATTCAACCAAGCCCTGCAGTCTGGTGTTCTCCGCGGTGAAGAGTTCAACAGTGTGATGGAGCAAGCACCGCGGTTGGCACGGGCTCTAGCGGATGGCTTAGGTGTAAATGTTGGTAAATTACGTGAGATGGCGGGACAAGGGAAACTCACATCTGAGGTGATTGTTAAGGCACTTGAAAGTCAATCCAAGGCGCTTAATGAAGAATTCGCCAAAATGCCTATTACGATTGGACAGTCCATTGAAAACCTTAAAACAGCATGGACTCTGTATATTGGAGAGGCAGATGCTGCCACTGGTGCGAGTGCGAAGGTAGCAGAAGCACTTAAATTTGTTGCTGAAAATCTAGATCAGATTGTTTCAACATTAGTGTTAGCAGGGCAGGCCTTTGTTGCTTATAAAGCATTGAATATTGCAAATGTGTTCCTTGATAAAGCAGCTGGCGTGAGAGTGGCATCAACTGCCATTACACAAGAGACAGTATCAGTCGTAGCCAACACTCAAGCGCAATTAGTGAATGCAAATGCTACACGGGCTAATGCGCTAGCGAAAGGACAGTTAGCTACTGGTGCTAGTGCTGCAACAACATCGATGGCTTCATCTAGCACATCCATTATGGGGCTTATTGGGCGACTTGGCTCTCTGGGGGTGGCTGTTACAGCAACGGGTGCTTTAATGGCAACTGTGGGTGTACCAATCGGTACTGCAATTGGCGAGGGTATTGCCAAACTTCAAGGGTATGGGGAGGCATTTGCTGATCTAGAAAACCAGATGGCTTTGGAGGCGGCTCGCTCTAAGGTTGCGGCGGAACTAAAACAATCCTTTGCACTGGCCGCTGAAAAAGCCAGAGAAAAGGCCTACCAACTTACAGTTGAGTCCAAAAAGCTTGTAACCGAGTTTGATGAACTCATTAAAAAGGGCGAACCAACCAAAGAAGCATTAGAGAAGATTTCTAATGCCATGAAGTTTGATTCAACAAAAGGGATTAATGATTCTGTTACCGCGTTAATCCTGCTTAAAGATCAGGGCAAGATTACTGCTGAGGAGTTGCAGTCAAGGCTGGGACAGGCACTGAGTGGAAAAGACCTAACAGTATTCCAGACCAATGCAAAGGCCGCTTTTGCGGGAACAGCACAAGAGGCAGCGAAGTCAGCAGCTATGACGGAAGCTGTGATGAAAGCAGCGCTGGGTAGAACAGGGTTAGATACACAACAACTCAAGGGAAGGTTTTCTGAAACATTCCAGTC
This sequence comes from Acinetobacter cumulans, assembly GCF_003024525.3. GTDB lineage: Bacteria > Pseudomonadota > Gammaproteobacteria > Pseudomonadales > Moraxellaceae > Acinetobacter > Acinetobacter cumulans. Next base: position 1,595,998 of record NZ_CP035934.2, read on the forward strand.
TGCCAGTAATGATGTTCAAATTGTTATTGATAACTTGGATGCCTATAAGGCCCAAGGTATTGATACTGGTTTGGCGTTAAGTGCAAACCTTGGGAGGGCCATAGACACAGCACAAACTAGATCCGAGCTTGATTATGCTAAAGGCAAACTTGTTGAGTACGGGAAACAGGGGGAGATAACAGGTGATCAGGTTGCGCTGGGTTTAAGTAAAATCGAGCAAAAAGCAAGACAACTTCCAGATGTATTAAACCCAGCACAAGCAGCCTTTAGTGCTTTTGGTATACAAACCAAAGAGCAATTGAGTGATGCGGCTCTTGTGGCACAAAGAAATTTTGATGTTGTTAATAAGAGTGGATTGGCTACAGCCGATAGCATTCAGCAAGCTTATACAGCCATGTTGAATGCAACCATTGCAACAGGAAACAAGGCTAAAATCGCCGTGGCTCAGGCTAAAGCTGCATCACTTGGCCTTGAGGTTCAACTTGACGCCACTGGCAAAGCCACTGTTTCCAAACTTGGTGAGATTCAGCGTGCTGCAGATGCAACCCAGCGCAGTGTGAGTCAGGTAAGTCAACCAGCTGCACAGAATCAGCCAGAGGTTAGTGCTGAGAAAAAGGCTTCTGATGACTATTGGGATAACTTTAAAGCTGAGATGAAAGCCAAAACGGATGCGGCAAATGCAAGAGCGCAAGCACAGCGGTCAGGCGGTCGTTCTAGCAATGCTGGCTCTGGGCTTACTGGCGGCAATGAGCCTGCTTATCAAGCGCCGGCAATGCCTGACGCTCCAATAGTTGCCTCAAGTTTTGATCTTACGCCTATTGAAAGTATAGTGCCTAAAGAAACAGTGGAGATTAAAATCGATATGGGCATGGGTCAAACAGCCACAGTTTCAGCTGCACCCGATCAGTCAGATGCTCTTCAAGACATGCTACAACAACTTGAAACACTTAAACGGAGCATGTAATGAAATTAGTCCGTAAAAGTTCATCAGAAACCATCCAATTAGAGGATGGTTTTTTTTGGTCTGATGAAAACTGGTCTGCGATTCAGCAGAACCAAGAATATGCCATTAATGGCGCCTTGATTATTCAAGAGGGCCGAAAACAGGCGGGCCGCCCAATCACGTTGCAGCCAGCCAATAAGACCAAAGGCTGGATCAAGCTGCGTGATTTAAACAAGCTGCGCGAATGGCAGAACCTGCAAGAGCAATTCACATTGCAATTTGAATGGCCACATGATCAGCGGCGCTTCAATGTGGTTTTTAACCACAAAGATGGTGCACTTGAAAGTTCAACAATTAAAGGTACACCAGCAACATCACTTGATACCTATTTTAATGTCACTATGCGATTCACCGAGGTAAGCGATGGCGATTGAAACTAACAATTTAAAACTGCTGGAATCTGAACGCATTAAGACTGATGCGGAAGATGGCGGCGGTAAATATTCAGGCCGTGAAATTGTCGATGGCCAAAGCAATAACCTGTTTAATGACATTTCTGAAATGGATCGCACAACAGGTCGCACATCAATCCAAAAAATTTATGCCGCAGTCAATACAGCTGATACGGATGCTCTGATGGGTGCCACAGTCTTTATTTCTGAAAACCCAAAAGATGCGAATGTATCCGCCGTATTATTCAGTACAAATAGCTGGACAGATGAGCGCTCTAGTGCACAGAACCGCATTGAAAATTACTTAGCCAAAGGTGCGCAGCTGACAGGCACACCTTTGGATACGCATTGGCTGGGTATGAAGTCTTTGCAAGTAGCTATGTTTCCACAGGAAGCTGAAAGCTCGATTGGCGCATCTATTGTGCTAATTTCAAATGAAGGCAAGCCTCTAGAAGTTGAGCAGTATCTTCGCATTACTGAAGTTTCCACACGTACTGCAATTTTAATGATTGACGGTAAGCAGGTTGAATACAAGATTGCAACTTACGGCCTCAGTGACGCCTTAAAAGCTGACTTTGTGGGCCTCTCTGCAAAGCAGTGGTACAGCGGTGAAAAAAGCCAGACCATTATTCGAGACACTATTGTTGCGGATACTGGTAAATACTATGCCAGTGCGAATTTGAAAGAAGCTGCTCAGGTCGGTGATTATTCTGTCGTTGCTGATAGTGTCTACACGCAGCTGGTACCTTCTGCGCAGACTGAAACACCGATGGTGAATATCAATGCTGCCGGCGATTCTGCGGCGCTAGTCAAAACAGCCAGTGGCGTATTAAGCAAGATCTTTCCAAATATCACAGTGAATACTGTGCAAGGGCTGTATATCGGCTCAAGTGTGATGCCTAAATCTGTTGAATTTACCCTGTTTGGATCGGCTATTACCGATGTTGGCGGTGAACTAAAGAATAGTGCTGGTACTTCAATCGGTACGATAAACTACCAAAATGGCGCAATTGCGTGGAATGCCAATGCTGGCACGGGTACAACCAATTTAAATATTACGTTTATGCCGGCTGCCGCAGTAACTGCGCCAGTTGAATCGATGTTGATCTATGTGAATCAGGAAAATAATGGATTTAACTGGATTAAGAACTTGGTGCCTTTACCGTCGCCGGGCAGTTTGCAGTTTTCATATCTGGTGCAAAACCAAGTCTACACACTGCGCGACAATGGTGCAGGCCAGCTGCGTGGTTCTGATTCTTCATTCGGATCTGGCAGCATTGATTATGAAACGGGCACCATGGCGGTTACAGTTGGTGAATTGGCAGACGTTGGCAGCGCAATATTGCTAACGTGGAGCAATATGATCACAGCTCAAGAGCGCTCGGGGTTAGTCATTAATAAGGCCTATATTGAAATCCCTGTAAATGATTCAATTGTGGCGGGCACGCTGACTGTAGACTGGCTGCTGAATGGTGTGTCTAAGACAGCAACAGACAATGGTCAAGGTCAATTTACTGGGGATGCCACAGGTACGATCGACTATGCGGATGGCGTGGCCAAGCTTATGCCGACCCTACTGCCGAATGGCGGTACCACTTTCAATGTGTCTGGCCAAAAGGGCCCGAAGTCTGCGGTTAGCCTTTCAGCTGTACCGTCAGGCGGATCAATTACGGTTGAGTTGGACAATGGATCTGCACCGCTGGTTCCCAAGTCTGTAAAAATTCGTGTACCAGTGCGTTATATGGGACATTCGGGTGAGGTTGAACTGCGCGATATGCCGATTGATGCGACTACAGGCCGCATGATCAATGGTGCTGGACAGCAGCAAGGTTCAATAGATTACGTTACGCGGACTATCAGTGTGACACCAAGCACCACGCTTCAATCTGTTGAGCGTGAAAAAATCATGCGGCCTTTCTTTGGTAAATACAACACATCTTCAGAGGCTATTTCTGCCGGCATGTTAGGGATGACAATTAATTATCAAAATGTCAAAACCACAAATACACTGACTTTAAATGAAGTAGCTACTGCGGTTACGGTGAACGTTTCATATCGTGATGAATCTGCAGCGCAAAGCTGGAATGACACTGTAATTGGATCTGTGCTTAAAACTGACTTAACAGAAGGTTTTGCAGAGCAGATTTTGGCGGGATCGGTAAGGCTTACACTGGCCAGCTCAACTTACGTTGATAAGATAGGATCTCTCTATCGAAACTCATCTGTAACCACGGGTGCTGGAACGCTTGCGGGTCAGATCCAGTACGGCAACGGTAATATTGAAATCACATCATGGGATGTAGGTGGAGCGAATAACCCAGTTTTGGAGTCGCTGGCAACACAGCTGGAAAGTGTGAAAACCAACCAAGTGTCTTATCGTGCACCAATGATTCCAATTCGCGCTCAGTCCCTAACCTTGTCTGCAGTGAAAGTTGAGGGTGGTGTGCTGAATATTGTGCCAGATGGTTCAGGTACGATCGATACGGCTGACTGCGATGGATTTTTTAATTTTGATCAAGGTTATGGCCAATTCGTATTTCGTGAAAAAGTGATTATCACTGAAGCAAACCGCGCGGAAATTATGTCGCAGGATTGGTATGTGGCTGAGCTTGAGTATGCAAAAGATGGCAAGCAATGGATTCACAAGCCAATCATGGTGCTGCCTGAAACCATCAAATATAGCGCAGTGGGCTTCAGCTACATTCCGATTGATGCCGATCTGCTTGGTTTATCTGCAGTGCGTTTGCCTATAGATGGCCGAGTCCCGATTTTCCGCAGCGGTGAAATCGGCATTGTCAGCGCAAGCAAATCGCAGGAGTTGCCAGACTATATCGCGGGTAAGATCTACGCTTTGGCTGATCAACGGATCTCCTGGTGTGAGCTGGAGGATGCAGATGGGGCTAAAGTGCCATTTGATATGTACATCGTGGACTATGACTACGGCAAAGTGACTTTAAACGGTGATTTTGCCTTAGGCAATCTGACTGGACCACTGACGGCAAAGTACCGCTATCAGGATATGGGCCTTGTCCGCGATGTTAAAATCAATGGTCAGGTGACATTCACTAAACCCTTGACACATAACTATGATCCAGCAAACACCATTGTTGGATCTGCACTTGTGATTGGTGATATGAAATCACGTTACACACGTTTATTTGTTCAGCCCACTTGGAATTCTGTGTGGTCAGATGAGGCTACAGGTGGTGCAATTTCAGCGAACTATAATGATGCCTTGTACCCACTAGAGGTTAGTAACAAGGGCGCGATTCAAGAGCGCTGGGCTATGGTGTTTACGGATGCAACAACGTTTAAGTGTGTTGGTGAATATACTGGTGAATTGGCACAGCGTGGCACCACTACAGCTGATTATGCACCACTCAACCCAATCACCAATGCACCATACTTTAAGATTAAAAAAGAAGGTTGGGGCAGTGGCTGGGCGAATGGCAATACCTTGCGCTTTAACTCGATTGGGGCAAATTATCCGATTTGGGTGATTCGCACCGTAAAACAGTCCGAGCCTACTGTACTGTCAGACTCATTCCAAATCATGCTGCGCGGTGATATTGACCGGGTTGCTTAGACTTCAACTTTAATATGACCGCCTTGGCGGTCTTTTTTATGGGTTTGCAAATATGGCAACAGATGTAGAAGTTCAATTTTTTAGCCACTTGAATGGGTTAGTGCTGAGCAATACTTGGGGCGATATGATTCGCCTTTTGGATGCTTGTCTGGTGAATGGGGTCGAATTACCAAGTATCACTTCAGCAGCAATTGATGAGCAAGGGGATTTGCACTTAACACTATTTGCGCCGCACAAAGCCATGTTGCTGCAGGTTGTTGAACTTACTGGCTTTGAGCCATCATCTTTAAATCAAAAGTATCGAATTAAAGGTGTGCTAAGTGATACGCAATTGATTCTAAAGCCTCAGGTTGTGATTGATGAAACTGCCGTTACAACCAAAGGTGCAAGTAAATTAGCATCACTGGGTTATGACATCGTTTTTCGTGATGATAAGGATGTGAAGCGCGTATATCGTGCAAAAAATCCGACCGCGCAGCACCCATTTATTCGAGTTGACGAGTCTATTTCCGATGGCGTGAACTCATATAATTCCAGTTATGCCAAATATGCAATGGTCGGCTTGCTTGAGCATATGGATCATATTGATGATTATCAGAATCCTGATGTTTTACAGCTTCCTTTCGATCCAGCTAACCCATCTAAGAATTGGAAAATTTCAGGAACTGGAGGTGATTGCGTTCGAGGCTGGTCACGCTGGTATTGGTCTAGAACTGGAAATCCAGTAGGCGGTTATTACCCAGATTCAAGCGGTGGTGCTGCAGCAAATAGCAACTTTACTTTGGTCGGTGATAAAAACTGCTTTTACACTGTAGTAAATGAGAATCCTGGCAATGGCCTCTGGAACGTTTTGCATGGAGCAGGGATATTTCAGTCTTCCATGATGAATGATGTAATTCCAAATTGGTTTTTATCAGCACACTTGACCAACCGAAGCGCAAACTCCATATCTGGGGTCGGTATGTACAACGGCAACGGTGTTTCCATGCTTTGTCATAACGCAAGCGCTGGCAAGTTTTTTATCCCAAAATACGATGTGTTGAGCAGGCTTTCAAACAGTACTGAATGTCAAAGCCTTTTACTTGATTATCGGTCTGGTATGAGTAATCAGTATGCGAACAACTTGCCCGCATTAGAAGTACCAATACTAGATAATGAAGCACACTTAAGAGGCGCTTTACTACACGTTTGCTATGCGGGAAAGTCTTTGCAAGAGAATATGCTTGCCCCTTTGATAGCTGATTCATCAATGTATGTGTATGACACTGTGGCAACAGGTGGAAATGCCAGCTATCAAAAAGGTGGATTTTATTTTTATCTAGGAGAATTAGAGTGAAACCAATATCTAGAAGGATTTCACACTCTTCAAATATGCTGCAAGTGGTGGTAGCAGGCCCCGTGATTGCAGCTATTAAAGGTTCAACTAAAAAATTAGGCGAAAAATACAAAGACTCACTTGTGGTTTTGTACTGTAAAGCTAATTTGCAGCCAATTGCAGTAAGAAAACCTGATGCAAACGGCTGGTATCAATTCGCAGGTCTTAACGCAAATTTAAAAACTTTCATTGTTGCTTTCGATATGAACCATCAATTCAATGCTGTTATCCAAGACAATGTGGTGCCTAAATGATTACACCATCTCTTAAAGCTGGGCTTGCACAACTGCGAGCGTTGGCTGATTTTATTGACTTGGGAAGCGGAAATGCTTCCTTTGTTTATTACGACTCTGCAAAGCCTCAAAACACATTAGTTCCTGCAGATGATACGACCAAACTGGCAACACTAACCTTACCTAAACCTTGTTTTAGTCGATTTAACGAAGACAGTATAGAGCTCAAGCCAACCAATGATGTTCTTGCGCTTAAAACTGGAATAGTGGTATGGGCTAGATTATTGAATGCCAATGGTGAAGCAGTTGCTGATTTTGCAATGGGTACAGACATTATTTTGAATAGCTATGACATTGTGATGGGTGCTACACAGCGTCTTGATTCTATAATTTTAAAACCAGTGATTTAGGTGTGATATGAGCGACAATTACGAACACAATAAGCCGTATTCGCTCACAGCATCTTATCTTGATATTGTTGTGCCAAGCGCTCTTACAGCACCCTTCGATCTACATGCTGTTTATGATCCAGATCTAGTTGCTAATTATGTTAGAGCTGTAATTAATACTGGCTTTACTGCGCAAATCTCAGGCTCAAATCTTCAGCCGGTTGATAACAGTGGTTATCTCAATTCATACATAAATTGCGGGTTTATTTCAGTCTCATCGGGCTTACAGGATATTAATCACCAGCTTGGTGTTGAGCTAAAATTGAGTGCAACCTTTAAGAAGGCCCTAGCCCAAATTAGTGTCACGCAAATACCGTGGTCTAAACCTATTTTAAGAGTCTCGAATGAAGCTCTTTTTTTTGATCAGGGTTTGGTGATGAGCGTAGGTCAAGAAATTGGATTTGATCGAGCGCTTACTTTGTCTGAATCCATTCACTCGGCTTTTGACCAAGGCTTAAAGCTGAGTCGAAACCAGAGAATAGGTTGGCAAGAGAACCTTAAAATTCGTATTGCGCGTGATCTGTATTTTGATGAGTCAATCAAGCTTCAATTAAACCGTGAATTTACTCATCAAGAGATGATCCGTAAACGCCGAAATATTACGTTTTCACACCAAGTCGCGCATGTCTTTGAAAAGCGTTTTGGTTTTGATTGGGATAAAGGCTTGGAGCTGGTCACTAAAGATAATATTGCGTGGGATAAAGCCAAGGCTATTCACTATCGCAAACACCCAATTCAGCCATGGCCAGAACCTGAGATTCCAAAATATGAAGGCACGGGCGACCTTAATTTTGTATGCCTCTGTCATGATGTTGATTCTCACAATGTTGAGCTGAACTTTGGTGCAGATGTTTGCATTCCAGCAATTCCAAATAAAAATTGGTGGCACATATTGAATACCTTATCTGTAACTCGCCTGGACAATGGCGAGGAAATAAATGTGCTGGATGGAAATTACAGCACAGACCGCAACCGATGGTGCTGGTCTTACAGCTTGACTGTACCAGCAAGCGAATTGCCAAAACTTGAACCGATTAATGGTCAGCCTGTGATTCTAAAAATTATAGTGAATGACAATGAACACCAAATGCTTCTTGAAAACCGCAGTCGCTCACGCAAGTTTGCACAAGATGTTTATGTGCTCACTGGCCGAAGCCAAACCGCATTGCTTTCAGAGCCTTATGCACCAGTACGTTCATTTCTTCAAGAGAATGAGCGTACATCAGTGCAGCTATGCCAAACCGAGTTGGACCGAGTCTTTAGCGATACACAACTGAACTGGCAATTGATTGATGAACTGGGCTGGGTCGTTGCTAATAACAGCTTGAGCTATAGTAACCTAGCCCCGATTTCAGTGATTAAAATGATTGCCGAAAGTGGCGGTGGGTTTGTGTATAGTGAAAAAAATAGCAATGCATTGACTATTAAACCGCTTTATAAAAAGACCTTTTGGGATTCACTAACCATCGATGAATATGATCGGTTAATCCCTGAAAGCATTGTCACAACACAGTCTACTGACTATGAGTTATATCCAGACTACAACGGCATTACACTCACAAACGACCGCAGCGGAAAGATAGCTCAAGTCAAACGAACTGGTACAAGCGCAGATACGCTATTGCCTGCTGAAAATAATCCGCTATTTGATCATGTCAACATGGGCACTTTCGGTAAAGCAAAATTGGCAAAAGCTGGGATGGTTGAAACCCATACATTTACGATGCCGATTTCAACGGAGATTGGTGAGTGTATGCCAGGGGAGATACTGGCATTTAATGCTGAATGGTGGGGTGTTGTTGATGGTATTGGTGTTGCTTTTACCCATTCAACAGTGAATCAAACAGTCAAAGTGGAGCGTGTAAATCATGAGTAATGCATTGCAGCGACTAATTGGACTGCTACCTAAAGCTCCTGAATTTATTGGTACGATCACAAGTGAAGATTATCCCAATTACAAAGTTTTGGTTATCGATGGCTCAGGCCTTGTGATGTGTACCAGCACAACACGTTATAACTTAGGTGCCACTGTATTTATCAGTGATGCGGAGATAAAGCGCTTGGCTACAAGCGGTGATGTGATTCAAATTGAGGTGTAAAAAATGGCAGGAGTAAGGCTTGAATTTGCGCAGTTTGGGCACTTTGAATATTTCAATATTTATCGAAACTCGGTTTCAACCGCTATAGAAAATTTAGGTCAGCCGATTGGCATATCATCAACAATGTATTACGAGGATTTAACTGTTGAACCAAATCGAGATTATTACTATCGAGCTGGGGCGATTAGGGATTCAGTTGAAGAATTCAGTGAAGAGATTCATACAAGAACTGAGGTTGTGTTTGATCCACCATATGACTTGGTGATTGAGTTTAAAGACGATGAAATCAATCGCTTAGAGCTAAATTGGAAATTAGATGGCTTTGTTGACGAGCAGCGTTATTACTGCTCTGAAACGCCGATTGATACTGAAAATTTGCCAACGGCAAAAGCTGTTTTAGCGGGTGATGTGCGTACTTATGTTGATACTGATATTGAAATTGGAAAAACATATTATGTTGCTGTTGGCTCTGTGAAAAACGGCGTTGAAAAATTAAGTGGCATTGTCAAAGCGAAAGCAGCAAATGTTGTTTTTTATGCTCCGTTTTCTAGCGATATTTTAGATCATAGCGGCCATAATACTTTAATAGTTGCGCACAATGGAGCATCACTAACAACTACTACAGAATTTCCTAGTGGTTGTGTTAGATGTGCTGGGTCACAATATTTAACATCATCTTTCGATCTAAATCCAGCTGTTGATGACTTCACATTAGAGTTTGAGTTTGTTGCTAATTATGCAAGTATTTTCAATGGAATACTTGCAATGCACGGTCAGTCTGGCGGAGATTGGTCATATATGTGTCTCACGGGAACATCTCTTTTTATGTCTGTAGATCACACAAAAGGATGGAATTTATTTTCTGAATTAATTTTACCGATTGTTGCGAATCAAAAGCACAAATTTAAGCTCAAAAAAATTGGTGAGACGTATGAGGTTTATTTAGATAATGCGCTTATCGCAACAAAGACAAACACATCTGCTTACAATCTTCGAGGTGGTGTGACTTTTATTGGTAAAAAATCAAATGATCTAAATAGACCGGATATCAACTACATTAGTAGTTTAGAAGTCACAAAATAGAGCACCCGAAGGTGCTTTTTTATTACCAAAAAATTAGGGGAAAATAAATGGAACCAGTGTCCACAAGTGGTTTTGCTGCATTTTTAAAGTTCTACGGTGCAGCGATTATGGTCACTTTAGCGATAGCACTTGTTGCAACGGTTGTCATCATGATGCGTTTGCCACGTTCACCACAAGAGTGGGCCGTGGGTTTGATTTGTACCGTTGTATCCAGTCTTACGGGTGGTGCATTCATTATTGTAAAATGGGGCCTGCATGAATGGGTAACAGATATATGGGGGATGATCGCTTTAGGCGGATTCTTCTTTGTGTGCGGGCTGCCAGGCTGGGCTGTTGTTCGGTGGACATTTAATTTTATTAACAAGCAGGAGGGTAAAACAATTATTGAAGTGGTGAAAGAATTGAAAAATGCAAAAGATGATTTGAGAAAGTGACCCATATTAAATGCGAATTGTTTCACACTAATTTATTGAAATGCATTTATTTTTGCAATATAATTCGATCCAATTTTTGGCTTATGGGTCTTATAATGAGCTCAATTCTATGGGATGGGGAAAGTATATTTCCTGAAAAAATTGAATTATTTAAGAAATTCTTAAAAAAATATCTTATTGCTAATGAATGTGCAGAATTACTAGAGCACAACCCTTTTCATTATGATCCTGAGCAGGATGAGTTTTTAAACTCTGATATTCAAGAGTATTATCACCTATGGTCTATTGCATAGCGTGACACAATAAATCTGTTTACACCGCCATTTCGGCGGTTTTTTTATGTCCAAAGGAAATTGAAATGAAGTTGATTGATAATTGGAAACAGGCTTGGAAACTCAAGTCAGTACAAGTAGGCGCAGTAAGCGCCTTTTTTTATGCCTTGATTTTATTCGCGGATCAGTTCGTGGGTATCTGGAATCTCATTCCACAAGATGTAAAAAACATGGTGCCTGAGCAATGGAAAGAGGTCGTAGGTTGTTTTGTCGGCGTTGCGATGGTGCTTGCACGTTTGAAAAAGCAGCCCGAACTGCATGGAGATGATCATGAAAAAATTGACTGATTTACAAATTCAGTTGCAAGCAAAATTGCTAGGGATTGAAACTGCAGCATTGCGGGCTGTGATAGAAGTTGAATGTAAAAGCTCTGGATTTAATGCTGATGGCACTCCAGTGATTCTCTTTGAACGACATGTGATGCGGCAACGCTTGATTGCTAATAAACGAGATATTGATCTAAAGCTCATCAGTGTTGAGCGACCAGATCTGTGCAATAAAACTGATGGTGGTTATGGCTTATATTCAGCCCAGCATGGCCGTTTAAATGCTGCAGCACAATACCATCGTGTATCCGCACTTGAATCAGCAAGCTGGGGTATTGGGCAAGTGATGGGCTACCATTGGAAGTCATTAGGTTATGAATCTTTGCAGGCATTCATTAATGCCATGTATAAAGATGAAGCCTCACAATTAGATGCTATGTGCCGATACATCAAGGTGAATGGCCTGGTCAATTCATTAAAAAATAAAGACTGGAAAGCCTTTGCTCATGGATATAACGGTAGTGCTTATGCAAAGAATAGCTATGACGTGAAGTTAGCTAATGCGTATAAAAAAGCCCTCAATTGAGGGCCCTTAAAACTTATTTGTGCTTTGTCTTAATCAGATCTGATAAATCAAAACCTATAGATTTAGCGTAATTTAGGTATTCATCGACTGTTGTTTGGTCAGGATTAGCAGTTCTGCTGAGTACCCAAAGATATTTTTTATTTGGAGATCCAACCAATGCAGTTTGATAGCCATCATCAATTTTTAGAACCCAATAATCGCCACGGCCAACTGGCAGCCAACGAATTGCTTTTGGTAAAAAGCTCACTTTTAGTTTCGAGTTAGCAGGAGCGTTCTGAACATAAGCCTCGCCAATAGATTGGTTAAGTTTGCCGTCTGCGCTATAGCAACTATTATCAACTTTCACGTTACCATTATCATTTAATGAATATTTCGCAGTGACGTTGTAATCGCATTTATTTTGGAAATATAGCGGTTTACGTGCGATTTCGTGCCAAGTACCAAGATATTTGTTTAAGTCTACCTTTGAAACCGCTTGGACTTCTGTCGTGTTTGCATTTGCTGTTGAAAGTAAGGAACCAGCAATGAGAATTGCGCCACTAGCTAAAAGGAGATTACGCGTTTTTGAATTCATGTTATAAGCCTGCTTTAATTTGAAAGTTAATTTATTACTATAAATATTTTTCAGGCCAACTTTGTTTTTTATGTATTAAGTATTTGATAATTAAGCGCAGTTTAAGTTTTTGATTATATTTTCTTATGTAAGCCTTATAAGGAATACGTCATGACAGCTTCAAGTGCAAGATTTCCTCAGATTGTAATATATGCTCACTGGATGACTTTGCTTTGTGTATTGGTTGCATATTTTAGCAGCCAAGGTCATATTGAAGATGGCTGGCTAGGACAAACACATGTCATTTCTGGTGGTTTAGTTTTTATACTTTTTTTCGTGCGTATTGTTTTATATATGCACTTCAAAGATCAGTTCCCGAAAGTCGATTACTTATCAAGTTTGCAAGAAAGAGCTTTTACGCTTATGAAACTGGCCTTGTATACGGGTTTGTTCGCTGTTCCATTACTTGGCTGGGTTACTCTGGTTTCAGAGAAAGATTCATTTAGTTTATTGGGAAATGACTTACCCCAAGCGCTTTTTATGCCTAAGTTAGATATTGGGGAGATTCATCCAATTGTTGCTAACATCTTTATGACTCTAATTGGACTGCATGCCTTGGCTGCGTTAATTCATCATTTTATTTTAAAAGATGGTGTTTTAAAGAGTATGAAATAGTGGAGTGAAGCGCCATGTGGCGCATTATTTCCTCTTCTTCGGGCACTTCTTCCCATTTCCACCCGGCAGGCAATCACATGCTTGACCATCACCGTCGCGGTCTAAACTTTTCCAGCCTGTTTGTCCTGATTTCTTTCTTTGCTCATACCATTTCTGTGCTTGCGGCTGAGTACTAAAGTCAGCGCATTTTTTTGCATAAACTTGGATGGAAATGAACCCCAAAACTAAAATAAGTAAAAATTTCATAAATTATTTTAAAGTCAAAACATTAGCCGAAGTCTAACAACTCTCGACTTGTTTGCTCAACGAATCTAGTTAGAAAGTCGTATAAAAGTGAATTTGGTTGACAGATGTTGAATATAGCAATAAATTTTGGTTGACAGATGTTGGAATTGGCAATAAATTGATTTTAACCCAACATTTCACTATTTATTGCGGATATTTTTTATGGAATGGCGTCATCCTTCTTCATTCGAACCACAGCTCACCGATGAGGTCATAGGCTTCTTTGCTCAGCACATGCTAGATATTCATAGAGATATCCTTGATGTACTAAGTACAGAAGATGATTCAAACTACGGCCGAGGTACTAGTATTTTTGATCGTACCCGCAATCGTTTTTTAAATTTAATCATGAAGCAGGAGTGCCCAGTAGATGTGCATTTGATCAATGGCTCCTTGAAGTTTATTTTCCAAATTGGTCACGCAACTATTCGGTTCTTAAAAGATGATTTTGAGAATCCGAAGAAAAAGAAATACTTCATACAGCAATTGCAAAGTTTGAGCTTATTTCCACTCGATGATCTACAACCTCACTATTGGCGTTTTATTCTTAATGAGCCGAAAACATTAGATGACGAGCCTTTAGTTGTATTCGTTGGTTATAATTTAGCAAATGAAGTAGTGGCTTACTGGGACTCTAGTAGCATTGCCGGTACGAATTATATTCGCCTAGATGAGCCAGAAACACCAACTTCTGTAGAGTTAGGTTCTCCATTGGTTGAAGATCCAGATTTGGATAATGAGGATGATGACGATTCTGAAGCTGTAAACAACTAATTGTAAGATGACTAGCCATGACAACACAGTTTAATGGCTTGGAACTAAAACTTCTTAGACAATTTTATGAATTATCTTTAGAAGACTTAGGTAGCAAGCTGGACTCTGACTATACACGTCAATATCTTCATAAAGTTGAAACTGGGCAGACTCTTCCCAACGATCAATTTATTGACAAAGTGGCGCATTATTTTAATGTGCCACAGTCTTTTTTTATGCAACTAAAACCTGTTTTACAGGAAGACCAGATCCATTTTAGAAGTAACCGTACCGCGAAAGTTTCCTTTAAGCAGATTGTTATCGCTAGAGGCGAATATATAAAGCGATTGACTGAATATTTGGATTTAAAACTCAGATTACCTAAGTATGATATTCATGCTTCGGATGATGAACCAATGGCACAGGATCCAGTAATTGAAACTATTGCTGAGCAGTGCCGTGAAAAATGGGGTTTAGGTTTAGGGCCAATTAGCAATATGGTTCGGCTTTGCGAAACTCACGGCATTATCGTGACAACATTTTCTTCTATATCTAAAGAAGTAGATGCTTTATCTTTAGCTACAAAACGTCCAATCTTTGTGCGTAATGAAGCAAAAGAAAGTATATGTCGTCAGCGTTTTGATTTGGCTCATGAACTTGGTCATCTTGTATTACATGATGGTATTGTAACTGGAGATCGGTTAACAGAATCACAGGCAAATCACTTTGCTTCGGCTTTGCTCATTCCCCAAGTTATGATGCGTACGCACTTTCCAACTTGGTATAGAAATGGCCGTTTTAACTGGGCTAAGTTGAGTGAGTTTAAACTGAATTGGAAAGTAAGCAAGGCTGCAATTTTGTATCGTGCTAAGCAATTGGGTTTATTAACTCAAGAGCAATACACAAGTGGTGTGATTTACCTGAAAAAAACAGGTGAGGGCATTACTGAAAAAGAAGATCATTTAATCCCTAAAGAGAAGCCTGAGCTCCTTCAAGCCTGCTTTGCTATGCTCGCGAAAAAGAAGATTTTTGCAGAGGATATAGCTCAAGCTTTGGATGTGAATGTGGGCTTCCTAGAAAATTTGGTTGGAATGGAAATTCCAAGAAAACCAAGAGTTTTAAAAATTGTAGAAGAAAGCGCCTAAGGGCGCTTTCTTCTACAATTATTGTTGATTCAATTGATATTGGTTTTTTCGTAATTCAAAAATTTGTTCATCCAGTGCTTTTAAATTTTTATTTATTTTTTCATTTAATGCGGTGTTTTCTTTCTTCAAAGTATCATTTTCTTTTTGAATTTTGACTAGTTTATCATTAATTTTTTTATAAGATTCAGAATCAGATTTGTTAAATAGCAAAAACATTAAACCTGCTGATAGCAGGATACAGCTTGCCGTTGTGATAAATTCAGTGGTTTTATAAATAATAGTGTCTTTATTCTTATTTAGAAATAGAAAAAATAAAGAAATAAAACCAATAATACACAACCAAAAAGAAAGCATAAAAATAATAGATTGCATTACATTTTCTGCTTTAGTGAAAATATTAACATTCACAGAAACAAATGTAAAAAAAGCAGCGAATAAAGCAATAGTTCCTAGAACTGAATTACGAGTTTCTTTTAATTCATCTTTAGTTTCAACTTTATGGTCATCAATATTTTTTAATGCCTTATCTAAAGAACTATTAAGTGCTTCGAGTGCTGTGCTTTGCTTTGCGAGCAAGGCCTTTTCAATTCCATCAGCCTTATTTTCGAGAATTAACTCTAAATTTTTTAATCTTTCGAATTCATTGCTTTGAAAACCAAAATGTATTTTGGGGTCTTTTGGTGAGTTAGCTGTAGATGATTTTGTACTATTTTTAATCGTCTCAGTTGATAAAGAGCCTTGCACACTAACATTAGAAATAGTTTGATGTATAGAAGGTTGTCCAATCGTTTTGGTAGATTTAATTTCATTATTCAACTTTTCAACAGGTTGGCTTGAAAAAGTGATTGTTTCATTAGGGCCTATTGATGTAATTGAAGACTTAGAAGATGGATAGATAACTTCTCCATCTTCTAATTTTTTAGTTCGATTTTTTTTTATTTCTTTATCAGACATTATTATTCACTAATTAATTTAATATAATTTTGAATATTTTTATTAGGAATACTTTGAACAAAGGTATTCAAATCACTAAGTGTAATAATGTTGATGTCATCAGGTAAAGTATTGAAATCTTGAGTAATCAAGATGATATTATCTTCATTTCCTGTATTGAAGTTTTTTTGTTTAGCAACTTCTATTTGATAAACATCATTATATGTTACCTCCTTAATTTCGGTTTTAAGAACAAAACGAATCAAAGGTTCGCACAAGTTGGTTTCATCAAATTTTAAAAATTTCTCTCTAATTGCTGAATCTGGATTCGCATGCTTAACTATATGTCTTGTTACGTAGCCAATACGGTTTATTTCAACATTTTCCTGTTGAAAAAGCTCCATAGTTGTTTTTAATATATCGTTGAATACCTGTACTGAATCTTGATGACCGTATTTGAAATTAATATCACATCTAGCACCGGATATAGTTAAGTTGAAGGTTTGGTCTGATGAAGAAATTTGACATCGCGGAATTTCTGCTGGTACATCATTCGGTATTGGAAATATAAAAGTTTTTAGATCTAAATTATTGTTTTTGAAAACTGATTTTCTTTTTAAATCAACTGAAAACTCATCAAATTTAAGGTTAACTGGTGGATTTGCAAAAAAGAAGGCGAATTGCAGATCTGATGGTGTCATTTTTTGTTCCATACTTTAAAGACTTTTACAAACTAGTAGTAAGAAAAGAGAATGTGATACTTTAACTAGATTTGGTATTGAATTTCAATCTTAATAAAGACCAAAATACTAAGTTTTATAAATTTATTTATCGTTAGCTACATAGTGATCTTCCACCACGAGCCAACCTAAACCTTTCTTACCATTATCAACGATGTTTAGATGATTATTGCCTTGAGCGACAATTACATCTTTAGTTAGAAATTGAAGAGCGTTCCAGATGGATGAACGGCTTAAAGTTTCAAGTGCAAGCTCAATATCAACCTTCAAATCACTCAGTGATTGGGTGTAGTCCAAATCTAGTGTATTCAGTAGTTTCCCGTAAATCACACGCTTCTTCCCATCATGCAATGGAATAATTCTTAAATCAGCTTGGGAATTGGTGTTACTTGCTGATCCTTCAAAACTTTCTTCAAGACGAGACACTATATCCGCATTCATAGAACGATTCAGCTCTTTAGCAGACTCTGCAATTTTATCTTTTAGTTCTTGTGGTAAGCGCAAATTATATGCGACACCTAAATGTTTACCCATGACTTCATCCTGAAAAATTCTGTTGACATGGTATCAAGTGGACATATATATTTGCAATATGTCCAGTGGACATTATTTTAAATAAAAAAATACCCCGAACATTCTTGGCGGAAGACGGGGTATCTACCAATTATTTTCGAGAACAATTGATATGAACAGTCTAACATTTAATTCAATGCAATTTCATCCAATAGAAAGCAATGATCAGCAAATTTGGATTACATCATCTGATCTTGCTCGTGCATTAGGATATGCGCGAGAAGATTCAGTGTCTCGTATTTATGATCGTAAGTTAGATGAATTTACTTCTGATATGACAAAAGTTGTTGCTAATCCTCAGACCGTCAATTTGACGGTACGGGTTTTTTCGCTACGTGGCGCTCATTTAATAGCAATCTTCGCCCGTACACCAGTGGCCAAAGAATTCCGAAAATGGGTACTCGATGTACTGGAAAAAGAATCACTGCAACAGCAAATCGATACACGAGTAAAAATCAACGCAGAGCAACAAGCAGAACTCAAAGAAATCGTCGACCGACGTGCTCAAGGCGAACGTAAACTTCATGCCGAAATGTGGTCACGTCACAACAAACATTTTCGCATTCCACGTTATAGCGACCTGCTGGCCATTCATTTCCAAGACGCAGTGAATTACCTAGAAACTCTAGAAGTGAAGTCAAAAGGGAACATCTATATAGATGAAAAACAATCCCTAGAAATGCTTTGCGTACATGCCCGATTCTTTCAGGCGTGGTGGAATACACATAGCCCAACATTGGCCAAACTCAATCCATTGCTAGTGACTATGCTTAACGACAATATGTTCTCTATGAGTAATGCTATATCAGGCGTGAGTAAAAAATGCGGATTAACTATGCCAAACTATGATTACGACCACATGTTTGAACTCAAAACACTGCCTCATGAGCGATACAGATTGCTTAAGTAAATTAGACCGCCTCAGGGCGGTTTTTTCATACATAAAAGGATAAATTTAGAACAAAGAATCTATCTTGATCTTTCACAACTCAAATTACATTGAATGATGTGTCATAATTGCTAAAATACTCAACACTCAAAAACTCAGTTTTTCTAAAGTTTTGATAAAATTTTGATAGGCATTTTTTTATCTTTTGAAAAACAGTAATTTACCAGCGGAAAATTTTAATGTTTGATATTTATTTAACAGATGTCCAAAAGAAAGTTCAATTTAAGGATTATCCTGGTGAGCATCCTGTTAAATTTGTTTTAAATTTCAAGAAAATTTTTCCAAGTGTTATGGAGCTTATGCTGCCAGTATTACCTGAAAATGAAAACTTGGAAGAAATGTCTTGGGAGTCGACAACTGCTGACTTTGAAACCTTTAAATTATTGTTGAGTGGTTGGGGTGTTATTGAATTACGTTTAAATGCGATAGCTCAATACAAAGACCGTAAATATGCAGACAATCTTGTGAAGCAAGCACAGCAAAAGCGCAAAGATTTTTCTAAATCACAACCCATGTTGTCGACAGTTGAACTTGATTACTTGTTTATGCATGAAGTACACGGTTTGATTGATGCAGAACTTGTAGAGCTAGGCGAAAAATTCTACCTTCCAACACTGCGTGATCTGTGGAAAAATAAAGTTTCAGCGAAAGTATTACAAGCAAATTTCTAAACATTGTATTTTGCATTGATATGTACTGAAGTGATTTTACGAATTTTAAAAAGCCCCTCAATAATGGAGGGGCTTTTTTTATGCGTATATCAGATTTATGTATTTAATTATTAGAAAACGTGCATATAAATTTTAACAACTGGTTAAAAATTTGCCAAATTTTAATGGTAAATGGAATTGTTTTTGCATAATGTTAAGACCAACAATGCGCAGTTGAGCTGAGCCTTTCATGACATTTAATGAATATTGGCTTGCTTAACGTTTAAATATGTTCAAAAGGAAAAAATAGATGTCAAATCAGTTTTTAGATCTAATTACAAAACGTCGTACTATCTATGCAATTGGCAAAAATGTAGTGCAAACACCTGAATATTTAACTGATTTGATTCAAAACACTATCAAGCAAAGCCCATCTTCATTTAATTCACAGTCCTCACGTGCAGTGATTCTATTGAATGCACAACATGAAAAATTTTGGGGCTTTGTTGCAGACGCATTAAAAGCCTATGCAAAAGACGAAGAAAGTGCAGCAAAAACAACAGCAAAAATGGCAACTTTTGCTGCAGGCGTAGGCACAGTTTTATTTTTTGAAGATGTAGAGACCGTACAAGGTTTACAAACACAGTTTCCATCTTATGCAGAAAACTTCCCAATTTGGGCGGAACATTCAACTGCCATTGCACAATTTGCGGTATGGACAGCCTTACATACAGAAGGTTTAGGTGCATCTTTGCAGCATTACAACCCAATTGTAGATGAACAAGTTCATGCAGAATGGGGTATTCCTAGCAATTGGAAATTACGTGCACAATTGGTATTTGGTTCTGTGGAAGGTGAAGCCAAAGATAAAGGCTATATTGATGATGCAACACGCTTCAAAGTGTTTCAATAAATCAATTTTGAACAAGCACACAATGTCGTTTTAAAAAATCCCCCATGAGCTGGGGGATTTTTTATGTAAAAAGGTTAGTGCTTTGCTTATGTCCGCAATATTTAAAAATCAAAGTGTCATAGTGTGGTTAAGCGATCAGTGGTTTAGTGTGCTGATGTCGACCATAAACGAAATAGTAAACCACAATACATGCAAAGGCAGCATAAGCACTATAAAGATACAGTTGTGAATAGCCTAAGTGTTCGAGTAATTTTCCAAGAAAATATGGTCCAAAGCCTAAACCAGCATCCAAGAAAATAAAGAATGTTGAGGTAGCAAATCCTATGCGTTCAATACTACAGCTTTTCACCGCAATTGTTTGGCAAATAGATTGAATATTGCCATAACCAAAGCCAAGCAAGGCGGCACAAAGTAATAACATCCATGCGCTATGAGTGAAGCTTAATATCAATAATGCGCTCCCCATAATTATAAATGCAGGATACATAATCACATTTGCACCTTTGCGATCCATCATTGGCCCGGTAATCGGACGTGAAATTAAAATGGCAATGGCATACATTAAAAAGAAGAAAGATGCGGCTTCGACTAAATTAATTTCATTGGCATAAAAGTGAATAAATGACAGTACCCCTGAATAACAGATAGAGGCTAAAAGCATCACAAAGGAAATAGGAAGGGCTTTGGGCTCAACAAAACGTGAAATAAGACTTTTTTGTCCACTGCTTGCTTGAAGCTCACTTATTTTAGAGATGTGAGTAGGCGTTATATTGGGTACTTGAATACACAGCGCAACGACGAGACAGCTCAGTGCGATTACACTTGAAACCATAAAAATGGCGTGGTAACCAATGTTCAGCATCATCCAAATCGCAAGAAAGGGACCAATGGCCGTACCTAAAGTACTGCTCATGCTGTAATAACCAATACCTTCGCCACGGCGTGTTGCTGGCAGTATTTGTGCGATGATAGTTCCTAATACTGAAGATGCAATCCCCATCATGAAGCCATGCATAAAACGCACGAAAAGCAACATGCCAATGTCAAAACGAATAAAGTACAGGCAAGAAAACAGTAAAAATCCAGTTAAGCCAACGAGCAAGCTAAACTTACGTCCAAACCGTTCCAGAAACTGTCCAACCAATAAACGTCCAACCAAAGTGCCGACAATAAACAGCCCAGAGACTAAACCTGCTTGAGCAGTACTCGCACCTAACTCAGCTACAGCATAGCCAACAATGACCACTACCAACAGATAAAATGTAAGGACCAATTGAAAGTTGATAGCACTCACTAAAATAAAATTTTTGGTCCATAAAGGCGCTGAATTAGGCATGATTATTTCCCGATTTTTTTGCTGAGAGTTGATCAATCAAAGTATTTAAAAGCGCAGTGCTGAGCACAACGTCTTTTTGGTCAAATTGTTGAATCATGCTCTGTTCAAAGTCATTAATAACATTGGCACAAGTTTGATATAGCTGCAGACCTGCATCACTGAGTGCTATTTTCTTTTGACGTTTATCTTGGGTTGCTAGCTGTGTGAGGATGCCCAATTGACTCAGTATAAGCGTACGTTTAGTAATAGATGGCTTAGAGACATTGAGATAATTTGCAATGTCTATCGAAGTGCAACTTTGCTTTTCATGTATAACGAACATGACTTGCCACAGTGAATAATTCAGCTGGTAGGGTAATAAAAGGGTGTTGATTTCATCACAAATCATGCGCGATGAACGCAGTAGGGAAGTGCGGAAACCTAAACGAGAATTTATTTTGGTTAACTAGGGTAACTAAATTAATGAAACTTTACGCCGATCAAGTTTAATATTCAAGCTTTAAAATAAGGCCGTTTTATCTAAAAATGAATGTAGTGCGTATGACTATGTTTATCGGTACGCAAGCTCATAGAATGGTGAATCGAGGTTTTTACTTAGGAATAAAACGGTTTAATTTATATTTTAAATCCAAATCTTATTGTGGAAGTGCAAAAACTCCTATTCACTAGAAGCTGGACTTTTTAAATAATGCATCACGAAATAAATCTTGCTTAAATATAAATGTGATTTTGAGATCCAGCCGCTATTTGTCACGAAAAAAGCAGTATAAAAACTGCTTTTTCATGCATATATGATGTGGGCTAAAAAGGGTAGGGCTTTATTTAGTTTGTTTTCTATATGTGCTTGGGCGCATCGCATTCGGATTTTTCCAAAGGCCTTTTTTCTGTTTTTTTGCTTGTTGTTGCAGAGCGAGCCATTGCTGTTTTTGGCTAGGATTACGAATATATTCTTCATATACCCATGCGCCACCACGTTTAACCAACTCTTGGTTAATATTTCTACCATATCGACGGATAAATCCGACACAACGTCCGTAACGGTCAACATCTGTAATTTCAACGCGGACTAACTTGCGGTACACCATTTTTTTCACCATTTGCTGTGACTCTTTACCAAAACTTTGTTTGGATTCAGGGGCATCAACAAATGCAAAACGCAATTTAGTTTCAGAACGGCGTAAGTTAAATCGTGTGCAGGTGAGGGTATCCCCATCACTGACATGCACAACTCTGCACCAATAGCGTTTACCTTTTTTAAAAGGTGTAAATAGTTCTGAAAGAAAAACTGAGAGCTTACGAAGCAGGTAAAGCAAGATCAGGCACAGCACCATGCCTAAAGCAATCAGCCAGCCTGAAGATAATTGAGAAAGCATCATAAATGGGAGATATACGCAGGACAAATATAGCGAAACAGCAGCGCTAAAACTGAAGTAAATTATAAATGAAAGCGCAGTTTTATAATGCTCAATTATTCACCTAACAATAATTAAAACAATAGATTAGAAAACATTCATCACAATAAAAGCGCAGATTATCCAAACGTATGAATACTTCATGCAGATATAAATAGCCTAAGCAGAATTTATTTCTAATTAAAATAGCCTAAGCAAAAATTTTAAAAATTTCCCCACGTAAAAAATTATGCCGAGCATTCATTTCAACATCTTTATGCCAAAAAATTCCTAGGCTCATTAAAGGCAGTTCAACAGGCACTTCAAAAATATTCAAGCAAGGATGTATTTGTAAATGTGAAAGAATATTTTGAGGAATGGTTAACACAGCCTGTGGCTGCATTTCCAAAATTTGCAGGGCAGTTGAATAATGCTGACAACGTAAACGAATATTGCGAGATAAATGCTTACGGTTCAAAAAAATATCTTCAACCAAAGTGCCTGTACGTCTAGAAGAAACACCAATATGTTCGGCGGAGATGTATTCCGCTTTGTTCATGCTGAGTTGCTGTGAGCATGCAACAAAATGATCTTGCTGTAAGCTGTGAAACTGAATTTTATCACCAAAATTTTGTTCTAAATCAATCACAAAATCGACTTGCTGAGAAGCCAAGTCTGCCACAATGTTTTTACGGTCTAATTTAATACTTGAGAACTGAATATTAAATTGGCTCTGCTGGAAATGTGCAACAAGCTTAGGAAAAATCAATGGTTCAATTTCATCATGTACGGCGATTTTTAAAGTTTGTAATTGGCTTGAATCAAATTTTTGATTTTGATTGGAGATTTTTTGAATACAAAAAAGCGCATCTTTGATATCTGGATAAATCTGCTCAGCAAAAGGTGTGGGCAACATTTTACTGCCAGTACGAACAAATAAATCATCTTTTAAATGTGTTCTAAGGCGTTGCAAAGCATGGCTGGCTGCAGATTGCGTAATACAAATCAGTTGTGCTGCTTTAGATATATTTTGTTGCTCGTAAATCGCTACAAATAAAGGATATAAATTCATATCAATACGATAAAAAGAACTCATATCAATGGTATTTTTACTATGCACTGTATTCATATTTTGCTATGGAATTAAATCATTTTGTTCATAATAGAATTCGCGGTATGTTGTTGTAAAGAGTAATACATAATATTGAAAGGGATCATGCCATGTTTGAACTGTCAGCACGTGCACAAGACTATGTAGAAAGAACTAAACGTTTTATTAAAGATGAAATTGAGCCTGTTGAAACTGAGTTTTGGGCAGAAGTTCATGAACTGAACCAAGGTGGTGATTGGACCAAATGGCAATGGCCAGCACAGTTAGAGGTTTTAAAAAATAAAGCCAAAGTTGCAGGTTTATGGAATATGTTTTTACCTTGTCCTGAACTTGGACAAGGTTTATCTGTGCAAGAATATGCACATATCGCAGAACTTTCAGGCCGTAGCTTGCTTGCACCTATTGTATTTAACTGTAATGCACCAGACAGTGGCAATATGGAAGTGATTTGGCGCTATGGTACAGAAGAACAAAAGCAGCAGTGGTTAACTCCATTGCTTGACGGAAAAATCCGTTCGGTATTTTGTATGACAGAGCCTGCAGTTGCTTCAAGCGATGCCACTAATATGCAAGCCACGGCTGTCGTTGAAGGCGATGAAATTGTGTTAAATGGCCGTAAATGGTGGTCTTCAGGTTTAGGTGATCCAAATGCCAAAATCATTATCTTTATGGCGCATACACCAGATGAAAGTAAAGATCGTCATCATCAGCATTCTATGGTTTTAGTTCCAATTGATACGGCGGGTGTAAAAATTGAACGTATGTTACCTGTATTAGGTGACTACGATGCTCCACATGGGCATGGTGAAATTAGCTTCACAAATGTGCGTGTACCTGTAGCAAACTTTATTGGTGGTGCAGGTCAAGGTTTTGAAATTGCACAAGGTCGTTTAGGTCCTGGCCGTATTCATCACTGTATGCGTTGTATTGGTGCTGCCGAAAAATCATTAGAATTGATGATTGACCGAGGTATGAGTCGAACTGCTTTTGGTAAAGAAATTTTAAAGCTGGGTGGTAATTTAGAACGTGTAGCAGAAGCCCGTGTTGCGATTGATCAAGCGCGTTTGCTGACTCTATATGCTGCATATAAAATGGATACGATGGGTAACATGGCAGCCCTAACTGAAATTTCTGCAATTAAAGTAGTTGCACCAAGTGTATTGGAAAAAGTAGTCGATATGGCCATGCAAATTCACGGTGGTGCTGGCGTTTCACGTGATACACCACTTACAGGTTTCTTTGCACAAGCACGTTCACTGCGTTTGGCCGATGGTCCAGATGAAGTGCATAAAGGCATGATTGCAAAATTAGAATTGGCTAAACGTGGTTATAGTAGCCGTCGTAAAAAATAATCAAATTTGTATGCAACAAATAGCATGGCAGCCTCGTGTTGACCATGCTATAAACAGTTCTAAAATAAATTTTTAGCTTGTAATAGATTCAAAATTAGGAAGAAAAATCATGTCAGTGATTGATGTAGGTGGTTCGGTTCGCGAGGGAGAAGAGCTGGATGTACGTGCCGTAGGCAATTGGCTGATTGAGCATGGTGCAGAAATTTCTGGTCCAGTTGAAGTTACTCAATATTCGGGTGGTGCTTCAAATTGGACCTATCGTTTAAAGTATAGTAATGAAGATTTAATTTTACGCCGTCCTCCAAAGGGAACCAAAGCCAAGTCTGCACATGACATGGCGCGTGAATATCATGTACAAAGAGCCTTATCTGAGTTTTATCCTGTACTCCCTGAAATGGTTGCGCTTTGTCAGGATGAATCAGTCATTGGTTGTGACTTCTATGTGATGAAGCGCGTAGAAGGGATTATTCCACGTGCAAATTTACCCAAAGAATTAAACTTTGATGAAAGCCAAGTTCGGGAATTATGCATTAATGTGATTGATAAACTCATTGAGCTACATCAAGTGCCTTATCAAGGCACAGATTTAGAAAAAATAGGCAAGGGCGACGGATACTGTCGTCGGCAAGTTGAAGGTTGGGATGCGCGCTATGAAAAAGCCAAAACCTTAAATGTTCCTTCTTTTAAATACGTCCGTAATTGGCTTAAAGACAATATTCCAGCTGACTCTAAAACTTGTGTGATTCATAACGACTGGCGTTTTGATAATGTGATTTTAGATCCAAATAATCCTACCCAAGTGATTGGAGTATTAGATTGGGAAATGGCAACACTTGGTGATCCATTGATGGACTTGGGTTCAGCATTGGCATATTGGGTTGAAAATGGCGATAACGCGATTTTTAAAGCGACACGCCGTCAACCGACAAATCTTAAAGGAATGTTTAGCCGTAAAGAAGTTGTTGAATATTATTTAGAAAAAACTGGGCTAAAAACAGACAATTGGACCTTTTATGAAGTGTTCGGTATTTTCCGTTTGGCTGTGATTGCACAGCAAATTTATTACCGTTACTACCATAAACAGACCAATAATCCTGCATTTAAAGATTTTTGGATTGTGATTCACGCTTTGCATATTCGTGCACTAAAACTCATTGGAGTCCAAAAAATTGAAGCCAATGAAGTCGCGCAAAAGTACATTGAAAAAATGAAGGAATTTTTAGGGAAATGACCACGCTTTATTTAATCCGTCATGGGCAAGCCTCTTTTGGTGCTGAAAGCTATGACAAGCTTTCTCCTAATGGCGAGCAACAAGCTATTGTACTTGGGCATTATTTTAATGACATTTTAAAAGAAGCACCGCAAGTTATTGCAGGCTCAATGCAACGTCATCAGCAAACTGCACAACTTTGTTTAGATGAATGTTTCCCTGAAAGTGACATCATTACGGATTCATCGTGGAATGAATTTAATCATCAGCAAGTATTTGCACAGTATGAGCCACGATTTAATCAACCGCATTTATTAAAAGAAGATGTTTCTAAGCATGAAAACCCGCGTGCTTATTTATCTAAAATATTTGAAGGCGCCATTGATCGTTGGACAGGCGGTGAATTTCATCATGAATATGATGAATCTTGGCCACAATTTAAAAATCGCGTCGAAACAGCTTTAGAAAACTTGTGCAATCAATTGGCTGAAACCAAACCGCGCTATGCAGTTGTTTTTACATCTGGAGGGGTAATTTCAGTCGCCGTCGGCAAAATTTTAGGGCTGAGTCCAGAAAAAACATTTGCACTCAATTGGGCCATTGCCAACACCAGTATAACGACGCTGCGTTTGGTTGGAAATGAACCGCAATTACTCAGTTTAAATGAACATCATTTTATAAAAACAGTTGATCCCAACTTATTGACTTGGATCTAAATTAAGCAAAGGAACTATCATGGCGAAAACAATTTTAATTACAGGTGCAAGCTCAGGGATTGGTGCTGGTATGGCACGCGAGTTTGCACAAAAAGGCTATAACTTAGCTATTTGTGCACGTCGTTTAGAGCGTCTTGAAACGCTCAAACAAGAATTGGAAAGCCAATATGGCATCAAAGTGATTGCAAAAACACTCGATGTCACAAATTACGACCAAGTTTTTGAAGTATTTCGTGCCTTTAAAGCCGATTTTGGCACTATTGACCGTGTCATTGTCAATGCAGGCGTTGGGGAAGGCCGTCGAATTGGTAAAGGAAATTTTGAAGTCAACCGTGCAACAGTAGAAACCAATTTTATTTCTGCATTAGCCCAGTGTGAAGCTGCCGTTGAAATTTTCCGTGCGCAAAATTCAGGGCATTTAGTTGTTATATCTTCAATGAGCGCTATGCGCGGCATGCCTAAACATTTAACCGCATACGGCGCAAGTAAGGCAGGTGTGGCTGCTTTGGCTGAAGGTATTCGTGCAGAGTTGATTGATACACCAATTAAAGTAACCACTATTTTCCCTGGTTATATTCGTACTGAAATTAATGAAGGTGCGAAAAAGTTACCCTTTGAAGTTGATGAAAAAACCGGTTCACGCTTATTAGCTGCTGAAATTGAAAAAGCGCCAGTTAAAGCTTATGTACCAAAATGGCCTTGGCTACCATTAGGTTTAGCAATGAAAGTTTTGCCACTGAAAATTGTGAACAAGCTAGGCTAAGCGTTCACAATAAATTTCAGAATAAAAAGCACCTTTAGAGGTGCTTTTTTTATCTATTCATCAATAATCTAAATAACTGACACAAGTGTAAAATTCAAATGAATGGCACAAACACAAGATTCGGATTTTTTCTTCATGCAGAATATGTTGTTATACCAATATGAGGCGAGACGAAGAGATCAACTTTATGAATCATGAATATGAAACTGCACAAATAGATCAATATGATCGTATTGCAGATGCAATTCGCTATATTCATCAACATTTTCAAGAGCAACCCAGTTTAGAACAGATTGCTTCTGCGGTGCACGTGAGTCCTATTCATTTTCAAAAACAATTTAAACATTGGGTGGGAGTCAGCCCGAAAAAATTTTTGCAATATATTAGTGTAGAACACGCCAAAAGCGTCTTAAAAAATTACTCTCTTACAGAAACTGTGTATGACACGGGATTATCTAGCCCTAGTCGTTTACATGACTTATTTATTCAAATTGAAGGGATGACGCCTGCTGAGTACAAAAAACAGGCCCAAAATTTAGTCATTCACTATCAATTTTCTGCCACACCATTTGGTGAAGTGCTCATCGCATCGACACACAAAGGTGTGTGCTGGATGGCATTTGAGTCGGATCAAAATTTGGCAGTCTCAAATCTTCAGCAATCTTTTCCGAAGGCCACCTTTCTTGCGCAGTCTGATCAGTTTCAACGTGATGCTTTGGCCATATTTGCAAAAGATCAGAGTTTGGCGCAAATTAAACTGCATTTAAAAGGTACGCCATTTCAGCTTAAAGTTTGGGCGAGTTTGCTTAAAATTCCGATGGGGCACTTAAGCACCTATGGTGATATTGCGCAACAGATTCAACAACCAACAGCCAGTCGCGCAGTAGGTACAGCAATTGGACGCAATCCAATTGCGTTTTTAATTCCATGTCATCGGGTTATTCGTGCGACAGGAGTGATTGGGGAATACCGATGGGGCGCACCACGTAAAACTGCAATCATTGGTTGGGAAGGGGTTAAAACCCATGAAAAATCTGAATGAAAACTTACATCCTACCAGTCAAGCAGAATTTGATTTTGACTCAAATTTAGCACCTATACAGCCCAATAATTTATTACCTTATGATGGTTGTGTTGAGTATCTCGGTAAAATTTTGACGCCTAAATGTGCAGATGAATATTTTAATCAATTATTCGAAGACATTTGTTGGCAACATGACCAAGCCATGATTTTTGGCCGATGCATACAGACTAAACGTAAAGTCGCTTGGTATGGTAATCAGCAATATTCTTATACCTATTCAGGTATTGAGAAAAAAGCCATGTTGTGGACGCCTGTTCTTTTAGAGCTCAAGGCAATTGTAGAAGCGCAGTGTGCTGAACAGTTTAATTCATGTTTATTAAATTTATATCATGATGGTAGTGAAGGTATGGCGTGGCATAGTGATGGTGAAAAAGATTTAAAACCGCAGGGAACTATAGCATCACTCAGCCTTGGTGCATCTCGTCGCTTTTTGTTTAAACACAAAGTCAGCCATGAAAAAATTGAAATTCAATTAATGCATGGCAGTTTGCTTTTAATGAAAGGTTGTACACAAAGTCATTGGCTCCATCATTTACCCACGACTAAACGTAATTTAGGTGCAAGGATTAATTTCACTTTTCGAAATATTATGAAAAATGTGCCATCACAATTTAAATAAGTTTATTTTATTGGTATCTCAAAGAAGTATGATTAAAAGAGTAAATGACAGAAAAACACCCGAAATTACTAGAAACTAAATGCTGAGTTTTATTTGCTTTGGCTGTATAAATAGGCACTTATGTCATAATAGATCACAAAACTTACCCCCATCACTTTGATATAGGCCTTTATTATGTTTCTACGCGTAGCGACTTTAGCTTTGCTCCCAGCAATTGTAGTACAAGGGCTAAGTGTTAAAAAAAATACACCCCGCTTACCCGAAGCAACAGGCGATCGCCAAGGGCAGCAAGGTTCAGGCCCTATATTGTCACTATTAATTGTTGGTGATTCTGCGGCTGCAGGTGTAGGCGTAGAAACACAGCAGGATGCCTTATTGGGTGCCATTTTACAAAAATTGGATAAACATTTTACTGTGCATTGGTGTTTACAGGCTAAATCTGGCGATAGCAGCACTAAAATTATGCAAAATATAAATACTTTGCCAAGTGCTCCTTACGATGTCGTAATTACATCTGTTGGCGTAAATGATGTTACTCAATTCATGGGTGCAAAAAATTGGATTGCCAAACAAAAACAACTTTATACATTAATTGAATCAAAATTTAGCCCCAAATTAGTGGTCGCAACAGGCGTACCACCGATGAATGAGTTTCCGGCACTTCCCAATCCATTAGGCTGGTTGTTTGGTCAATATGCAGCTCAAATGAATCAAAAGTTAAGAGCTTTCGTTAAACTGCACTCGAATATGCAGTTAATTGAATATGATTTGGCGCAATATAAAATGCTCAATTTGAATATGGCTGAAGATGGCTTTCACCCCAGCAAAGAGGTCTACCAGATTTGGGGTTCCCAAGTTGCAGAAAAAATTCGTCAAGCGCTTTAATATAAACTTCTTATTTATGTATTTATCTCACCTATGTCTGATTCTGAACCTTGTATAGAAACGCATCCGCTTGAACCTTTTTTGCCAAAAAATGCAAAATTGTTGATGCTTGGTAGTTTTCCGCCACCAAAAAACCGCTGGAAAATGGACTTTTATTACCCAAACTTCCAAAACGATATGTGGAAGATATTTGGCTTATGTTTTTTTCAGGACAAAAACTATTTTTTGAATGTTGAAAATAAAACATTTCAAGAACAAAAAATCCGAGATTTTTTAACTGAAACAGGGATTGGTATTTTTGATACGGCATATCAAGTGATCCGATTAAAAGGCAATGCATCTGATAAATTTCTGCAAATCTATCAAACATCTGATATTAAAAATATGTTGGAACAGATGCCTCATTGCCAAAGCATTATGACTACGGGTGATAAAGCAACAGATACATTAATGCTCTCTATGCCTGCAGGGACTAAAAAACCGCAAATTGGCCAAGCGATTGATACTTTTTTTGCAGATCGGCCTATTAGATTATATAGAATGCCATCTTCCTCCAGAGCATATCCACTAGCGCTAGAAAAGAAGGCAAAAGCATATAACCAGCTTTTTAAAGAGATTGGTTTTATATAATCTTTTATCAACTAAAGTAACTATTGGAAATAAACAAACTATTAGTAAGTTTTGGGTGCGTACAGATCTAAATGGAATGATGTTCAGGGCATCATTTGGGGATATTCAACCCATTTATGGGCATGGACTTGAAAATCACGTACTTGGTTAAAGTCATTCCAAATTAATTTACTGCCTTTCGTCCACTTCAGCATGCGGATACGCTGCTGTACCAAATGTAATTCTTCAGTCGTTGCAGGCCTTTTTTCACCAATAGTCACGTATAAACGTACACCTGGATAATCTAAAAATTGCCCCTTCAGCAAAGAACTTAACCAAAATAATTTGCTGCTATTAATTGCTTGGATGCAGACTTTGGGATTCACTGCTAAGTTTTGACCTAAGCTTTCAGCATAGCTATCGAAGAAAAAGCCTGAAAATTCTGTTTCATGCAAAAAAAGCGTACCGATAGGGGTAATATTCGGTTGCATAGCTACATCAACACTTGCAATTGAACAATGCATGGCTGCACGTTGAGCATTTGAAAAAACCGTTCTTATTTTTTGCCAAGTTTGTGGATTCATTCTATTTCCTTTTTATTATTTAGATTTTTTTTCTTTTGTTTGGAGTTGCAAACGCTATTTGCCTATGCGCTTAACTGTATCAAATTTTTAAGAAAAATTTTGACTGAACAATAGAAATGTATTGGTCAGTCATCCCGTTGTTTTTGAGTAAAACATAGCGTGTGATTTTTTATGCGTACTTTTTGGCCATTACCACACAGCTGACCACAGCTAGAGATACCGTAATCATGAGCAGGCTAATTTGCTCATTTAATAGTACGGCGCAAAGCATCAGGCCGATAAAAGGTTGAATCAGCTGAATTTGGCCAATTTTGGCAATACCACCTAACGCTAAACCCTTGTACCAAAAGAAAAATCCAATCAGCATGCTAAAAATAGAAACATAGGCCAAGCCTATATAGGCAGATGCTGGTATCTGTTGAAAATTATGAGGCCAATACACAAAAAACATTGGAAGCATAAGGGGTAAGGCGATAATGAGCGCCCAGCAAATCACTTGCCATCCGCCTAAAGTCCGAGACAGCACACCACCTTCTGCATAACCCAAACCGCAAAGCAGTACGGCAATAATCATATAGAGATCGCTGAGTGTCAGACCATGCATGCCAGACTGTTGTAGCATAAAGAAAATCACCAAAGCGCTACCAGCGCCTGCATAGAGCCAAAAGGTCAACTGCGGTATTTCTTTTGCACGAAGTACAGCAAAAAATGCAGTTGCTAAGGGCAGTAAAGCCACAAAAATGAGTGAATTGGCTGCTGTTTGAGTTTGCAAAGCAAGCGCAGTAAATAGCGGAAAACCAATGACGACACCAATCGATACAATGCACAAAGATTTAATTTGCTGGGTAGATGGTTTGGGCTGTTTAAGCACATACAATAAAATAAATGCCAGAAGTGCAGCGATGCAAGCACGTGCACCGGTCAGAAATTCAGGGCTGAAACCTTGTACAGCAACACGTGTTGCCGGCATTGAGCCTGCAAAAATAGCGACACCAATGAAGCCATGTAGCCAGCCTGTTTGAATGTTTTGAATCCTGAAGTTCATTTTCGCTCTTTTCATCTTTTAGTTAAGTAAGTGAGTAAAATGTAAATCATGGCATGACGATAAAACACATACAGTCCAGTACAATTTTAAATAACTGTTATGCTAAAAATACCCATACAATTTGCATTGAAGCGCATATTTTTATAATTTTAGCGCATTGGTGAGTATTGAAAAAATTGAATATTGGGCATGCAGCATGACAAAAATTGAATGGGCAATGGGGCAGATCAAGCTGCTAATTGAGCAAAAAAAATTGCTTGAAGGCAGCCGTGTGCCTTCAGTCCGTCAATATTCGAAACAGCTAGGTTGCTCGGTTTCAACTATTGTGGAGGCTTATGCGAGGCTTGTGAGTACAGGAGTGTTGGAATCACGCGTAGGTGCGGGCTACTATGTGCGCAAAAACTCGAACACAAACTCGTTATTGGCAGAACTTACAATTGAGTATAGCCGAGAAGTAGACCCGCTCTGGATTTCACGGCAGTCTTTAGATGCACATGACAATATGCTTAAACCCGGCTGTGGTTGGCTTCCTAAAGAATGGCTGCCTGAGCAAACACTTCGTAAAGCACTTAAACTGGTCGCGAAATCTGAAAGCCATTTTTTATTAGATTATTCTACGCCACACGGCCATGCCGATTTACGGCGCTATATTGCGCGTAAGCGTGAGGCTTATGATGTGCATTTAAATCTGCAACAGATTTTGATTAGTGATTCTGCAACGCATTCTATTGATTTAATTTTCAGAAACTTATTACAAGCGGGTGATTACATCATTATTGATGACCCGTGTTATTTTAATTTTAGAGCTTTAGCAAAAGCGCACAGGCTCAATTGTATTGCTGTGCCTTTTGGCAAGTATGGCCCAGAGATTGAAGCATTCAAACACGCATTGCAATTTCAGCCTAAACTGTATTTAACCAATTCGGGTATTCATAACCCAACAGGTGCAACGCTTTCAATGCAAACTGCCTTCGAGATTGCAAAATTGGCAGAACAAAATGGCTTAATGATTGTTGAAGATGATATTTTTGCTGAATTGGAATATTTTCATGCACCGCGCTATTTGACCTTGTTGGGTTTAAAACAGGTGATACAGATTGGCAGTTTTACCAAAACCCTCTCTGCAGCCGTGCGCTGCGGTTATATTATTGCGCAAGAGGCCATGATTGATCAGCTCATCGACCTCAACATTGCGACGCATTTCAATACCAGTCATTTGAATGCTGAAATTATTTATCAGACACTGACGGACAGCAGTTATATCCGGCATATTGAATGGATTAAAAAGCAGCTGCAAAAACACATGATGGCAACGGTCAAGCAATTAGCAGCATTGGATATACATCCTGTCGCAATGCCCAAAGCAGGAATGTTCCTTTGGTGTCAGTTGCCTGCGCATATAGATGCAGCTGAACTGTCTAAAAGCTGTCTGGCCAACGGTATTATTCTTGCTCCGGGCAATTCATTTAGCCAAGCGAAAAATGCACACCAGTTTATGCGTTTTAATGTTGCGCAGTGTATAGACAAAAAAGTCTACGATGTTTTGGCCGCATGTTTGAATTCACAAAAAATATTGCATGCGGGTTAAAGTGATGCAATCTAAAAAATCTTTAAGATATAAATTTTAGATTCGACAGAACAAAATGAAATGACAGTGCAAAAAATGCATGATCAGCCGTCATATTCAACATAATCCCACAGATTTAAACGGGCTTTAATTTCTTTACGGATATTGGGCATCATCGGCAGCAAGGTGCCGTCAATCCAAAGACTCAGCGCTTGCGCAGACAGTTGCTGTTCATTTGCATCAATTAACTGCGCGCCTTTAACCAGCACCAATGTTTCACTTGAAGCTGGAGTTTCAATGCCTTTGAATAATACTTGCAACTCATAACCTGTATCTTGAATCAGCCATTCCAATTCAATTTGAATATTTTGGCTCGACTTTAAAACAGCTTGTCCTTCAATCAGTTCATTTTCAGAGAGGCAATCATGTTCAACACGGACTTTAGAGAGCATCCATTCTTGCGCTTCTAAGTCGTTTAAAGTCTTATTTGGCGTTAAAATATCACTTAAATTAAACTGACGGCTTAAATCAAAAAATTGCATAGGAGGGAGAATCGCAATAATAGCGGGGCACAGAAAAAATACAATTTTAAAGCAATGAAATATGGCTGTAAAACAATTGCATAAACTGATCTTTATTTTGTATAAAGAATAAACATTTAAATATCAGTCCAAATAAGAAAATGATTCGGAGGAGCTAAAAATGCAGCAAGACGTTTTATGTCCGATCGACCTTAGAAATGAAGCGGACGCAGTGCAGTGGGCCAATGAAGTCAATGTGAAACGGCCGTGGCGGTATGAAATATTTGATGATTACGCAGCTGAAATATCCCAGCATGCGCCAAATGCCCGCATTTTGGAGCTGGGTTCAGGTCCGGGTTATTTGGCGTCCCATGTGTTAAAACATTGCCCGAATATCCAATACACCGCTTTTGATTTCTCAGACGCCATGCATACCTTGGCTAAAAATAGACTATCAGCATCAGAACTGAACAGAATCCAATTTGTAACGGGTAATTTTAAAGACCGTCATTGGCCGGATTTATTGCTGCAGAATTTAAGACAGCAGCAGTCCATCGAACTCAATGCAAAAGCTGCGCCTGCTGAACCGTGTATCGGCGTTTTTGATGTCATTATCATTCATCAAGCCTTGCATGAATTGCGCCATAAATGCCACGCAGCTCAATTTCATCAAGCCGTTCAAATGCTGATGCATCCGCACAGCGTTTATTTTGTCTGTGACCATATTTATGCATCAGATGCGATGCAAAATAATGAACTTTATATGTCAATTGATGAGCATGAAGAGGGTTTGACACAAGCGGGATTCAACAAAATTAAGTTTATTAAAAATTTAAAGGGTTTGGCTTTATTTAGAGTTCAGCGGTAACTCTTCATGATTTTGCCACTGAAAAGTTAATTATGTCATTCATTTGCAATTACATCATCCATTCAAGTGGCAAATAAGACACGAACTTCATACTCAATCTTTGGAATTTAGTTGTTTCGGGTTCTTGTTTTAATTCTTTGATTGTCCCATTTGCCTGTCGATCTAACCAAATTAAATCATTGTTTTGATCCAGTTTAACTTCATAGGCAATATGTGGAAGGTATTGATCTAATGATGCAGAAATTTCATTTTGTAATTGCTCAGACTCAACGACTAAGCCAACTTCAGTATTCAAGTTTGCTGATCGTGGGTCGAAATTAAATGAGCCAATAAAGACCATTCCATCTATATCAAAGAATTTTGCATGTAGACTCGATGCATTTTTACCTTTAGCGGGAATAATATTTCCCGTGACAATTTCATACCATGTGCGCTTATTACGTTCAATATACGGTTTAAACTCATAAAGTTTTACGCCATTTTTGAGTAAATCCTTACGGTATTTTTGGTAAAAAGAGTGTACGACCGCGACATCATTGGCAGCTAAGGAATTGGTGAGTACACGAACTTTTACCTTATTTTGTGCTAAAGCACCTAAGTAAGCTGTAGCTTTTTCAGTAGGCACAAAATAGGCCGATACCAATTCCATATTGTGTTTTGGGTTGCCCATTAAATGCTGCATTTGTTTGTAAATGAGCTGTTGATCATGCGCTGTTCCACGAATTTTATTAGGATGGTCTGCGATAAAGTGCGCATTTGCCCAGCGAATTTGTTTTTGTTTTAACTCTGCTGACAGAACTTTTTGTGCATATTCAATGCGATTCTCTACATTATTTTTACGCACAGCATCCAGTTCATAATGTTGCCGTAACTGAGCTAATTCAGCCGTAGAGCTGGATCCTAAAAGTTGAGTTACGCTATAGCTCAGATCATCATTCCAAAATTGTAGAAAAACCGCGTTGGCTTCTTGCACGGCTATGCCATAAAACAAAATATCTAAATCGGTAAATTGAAAGCTTTCACTTGCATCAAAGTATTCTCGGCTAATATTTCGGCCACCCGTTACAGCAATTGCACCATCCGCAATAATCAATTTATTGTGCATGCGGTGGTTAATCTGCTTTAAGCGAAATGCGTAATCAATGACACGAAAATTTCGGTATTTATAAGGATTAAAAATCTTAATAGAAAAATTAGGATGTGATGCCAGTGCCTTTAGCGTGTCATCTAATTGAGTTCCATTTTGATCATCAATTAATAAACGAACTTTTACCCCACGATCTGCAGCTTTTAATAATTCTTGCAACATCATGTGGCCAATAAAATCATCTTTCCAAATATAGTATTGCAAGTCGATATTGTGCTTAG
The DNA here is from genome assembly GCF_003024525.3 of Acinetobacter cumulans. Classification (GTDB taxonomy): domain Bacteria; phylum Pseudomonadota; class Gammaproteobacteria; order Pseudomonadales; family Moraxellaceae; genus Acinetobacter; species Acinetobacter cumulans. Next base: position 1,633,034 of record NZ_CP035934.2, read on the forward strand.
CATTCCGAATAAGATGTATACGAGAGGCAATACTCATAAAAGCATCATCTAAAGCTAAAAATGCAGTTTGACCTTGGGCTAGTGCTGCTGCGCTATTTTCATCATTTAACCAATGTGCCGATGAAACAGAAATTGGCTTATCTTTTGGTGCTTGATTCATAGCTAAACTACATCCCACTAATGGTAATAGCATGATGGGCAGTGCAACTGTTTTTAGCGTGATGTCTTTATACATAAATGATTTATTTCGCTATAAATTTTATGATCAGAATATCACCATGTTAAAGGTTGCTTCTGCGAATAAAAAGCGGTTACTGTAGCTCATCTGTTAATTTAGCCTCTACAGGAAGTTATCCTTATGAAATCACGTGCTGCTGTTGCATTTGGGCCAGGTCAACCCTTAAAAATTGTAGAAATTGATGTCGCACCACCTCAGGCGGGTGAAGTATTGGTTAAAATCAGTCATACAGGGGTTTGTCATACAGATGCATTTACTTTATCTGGTGATGATCCTGAAGGCGTTTTTCCTGCTGTGTTAGGTCATGAAGGCGCAGGTGTTGTAGTTGAAGTTGGCGAAGGTGTTACCAGTGTTAAACCTGGTGATCATGTTATTCCACTTTATACAGCAGAGTGCGGTGAGTGTTTGTTCTGTAAGTCTGGTAAAACCAACTTATGCGTTTCTGTACGTGCAACTCAAGGTAAGGGTTTAATGCCAGATGGTACGACTCGTTTTTCTTACCAAGGTCAACCTATTTACCACTATATGGGATGTTCGACTTTCTCTGAATATACCGTTGTTGCGGAAGTGTCTTTGGCAAAAATCAACCCAGAAGCGAACCATGAACATGTCTGCTTATTGGGCTGCGGTGTAACAACAGGTCTAGGTGCTGTAAAAAATACCGCTAAAGTGCAAGAAGGCGACACAGTTGCAGTATTTGGTTTAGGTGGTATTGGTTTGGCTGTTGTACAAGGTGCAAAAAAAGCCAAAGCTGGCCGTATTATTGCGGTAGATACCAACCCAGAAAAATTCAAATTGGCTGAAGATTTTGGTGCGACCGATTTTGTTAATCCAAAAGAGCACGATCGTCCTGTACAAGAAGTGATTGTAGAAATGACAGGTTGGGGTGTAGATCACTCCTTTGAATGTATTGGTAATACTAATGTGATGCGTTCAGCATTGGAATGTGCACACCGTGGTTGGGGCCAATCAATTATTATTGGTGTGGCAGGTGCTGGCCAAGAAATTTCTACGCGTCCATTCCAATTGGTCACTGGCCGTTCATGGAAAGGGACTGCTTTTGGTGGCGTAAAAGGTCGTTCACAATTACCAGGTATGGTCGAAGAAGCAATGAATGGTGATATTCAACTTGAGCCGTTTGTAACCCATACGATGGGCCTAGATAAAATCAATGAAGCCTTTGACTTAATGCATGAGGGGAAATCTATTCGTTCAGTGGTTAATTTTGCAGAATAAGCTTAAATCTTAGTGATTTAGTCAAATTTAAAAACCAAGCTTCGGCTTGGTTTTTTGCATTAATTGTTAGACAAAAATGATAAAAAGTGTGAAAAACACCTGTTTTGACCTGAAATGACATAGTCCATTTTTTCGAACGACTATATTGTATCCAGCAATAAAAGAACAAATGTATATTAATAATTTTACAGGGAGCAATATGAACACAGCAGTCTATACGCCTGAATGGGTTCGCGAAGATTTTGTTGACTTTGTTGCAGAAAAATTTCATCCAACATGGGCATGGAAAAAGGTCAAAGCCGAGCTGGTTTCAAAGCGTGCTTTAAGCCAAGATTTTCATGAGTTTATATTGCGTCCAAATCATAATTTTGATGCAAGTAAGTTTCAGGCTGGTCAATCGCTTTTAGTCACCGTTGTGGTGAAAGGTGTGCGCCAGCAACGTAGCTATAGCATTATCAATATTGATGAATATGGCATTCATATTGCAGTAAAACAACAAGGCGTAGTTTCAAATGCTTTGGCATCAATGCCGATCCATTCGGTGATTGAAATTTCGCAAGTACAAGGCGAATTTACGTTAAACACACCATCTACAGAGCCAGTTTTGCTGATCGCATCAGGCAGTGGAATTACTGCAATTTATTCACTCCTGAAGCATGCGCTAAAGCAAAATCAATCAATTGAAATGATCTATTTTAGCCGTGATAGTGCTTATCATCATGAAATTGAAAGTTTGCATCAACAGTTCCAAAATTTTACATATCATCTTATCGATACCAGCAAAACCAAGTTGCACTTCAGTGAAAAATTACTGAAGCATTTGGTCCCAGATTTTGAAAGTCGCATGTGCTATGCCTGTGGTACAGCGGGCATGATGCAAGACTTACATGCATTGTATGAATCTACTGAGCGACAAAACCAACTGAAAACTGAATATTTTCAGTTAACGATTGATCCTACATTAGAGGCGCAACAAGTGACTTTTGCACGTGCACAGCAGACCTTTATGGCAGATGCTAGCTTGCTTGAAAGTGCTGAAAAGGCCGGATTAAAACCAGCGCATGGCTGTCGAATTGGCATCTGTAACACTTGCTCATGTACCAAAGTGCAAGGTGCCGTACGCAATGTGCTCACTGGTGAAATTGACCAAGGCAATAATACACAAATTAAATTGTGTATTTCTCAGGCCATCAGTCCAGTTGTAATTAATCTATAAAGCATTTAGGGGAGTAATAAAAATGAATAAACCCTTATTTTTTAATGAAAAAAGCAAGTCTCACTACTTAAGTTCTGAACAAGTAGAAGAGCTGGGCGCAAAAATTGAAGCCATCCGTCGTGAAGTGATGGACAGCCTCAATGAAAAAGATGCGCAATATATCTATAAAATTCGTAACTTTGTACGTTATAGCGAAATCGCATCGCGTGGCATGCTCATGTTTGCAGGTTGGGTGCCACCAGTATGGCTCTTGGCTACAGGGTTATTAGGTATCTCTAAAATCGTTGAAAACATGGAGCTTGGCCACAATGTGATGCATGGTCAATTTGATTGGCTGAACGATCCTAGTTTGAATGGTGCCAATTATGATTGGGATACAATGGCCACAGGTCAAGATTGGAAATATACCCACAATTACGTCCATCATACCTATACCAATATTGTCGGTATGGATCATGACGTTGGCTATGGACTGATTCGAGTGAGTGATTCGCAAAAATGGGAGCCACGCTTCTTGTTTAATATTCCACTTGCGATTCAACTGATGGTGTTTTTTGAATGGTATGTTGGAATTCAACGCTTACACTTAGAAGATGTAATAGCGTATAAAACCAAAACTTGGGCACAAGTGTGGGAAGAAGCGGCCGATGTCCGTAAAAAAATGAAACGCCAAATTCTAAAAGACTATGTATTTTTTCCATTAATTGCTGGGCCTAATGCAATCCCAGTATTTGCAGGTAATGCAGTTGCAAACGTGATTCGTAGTTTATGGGCATCTGCAGTAATTTTTAACGGACATTTCACAGAAGATACTGAAACTTTTGAAATGGACAATACCGAGAACGAAACCCGCGCAGAATGGTATTTACGACAAATCCGTGGTTCGAGTAATTTCACAGGCACACAGTGGTTGCATATTTTAAGTGGTAACTTAAGCCATCAGGTTGAGCATCATTTATTCCCAGACATGCCAGCCAACCGTTATGCCGAAGTTGCGCCAAAAATTAAAGCGTTGTGTGCTGAATATGGTATTAACTACAATGAAGCCAGCTTTATGAAGCAGTTTGGCAGTGTTTGGGTACGTTTGGCAAAAGCATCTTTACCTAATGACTGGAAAGCAGAAGCAAAATATTATGCTACTAAAGCCAAAACACGGTTACAGGCTTTATTCGGTTAAATTAAGCAATAGAGTTTAAACACGATGAGAAAGCATCAATTCTGAGTTTTTGAAGGATTGATGCTTTTTATACTACAGAAACATCAGTCTGTTTGTCGTTCAGCATAATTTAGACCCGTCGAGAAAATGATTTATATATTAAAAACAGTAGATGAACTATAAATATAGCTAAAATGTGCTTTTGAGCAAAAAATAGTGTAAATATTTAGCAATAATTTATTGAAATGCTATTGTCAAAGTATTGAATACAGCGTATTTTAATTTTCAGACAGATACCTTTTGATGAAATCAAGATGTTAAAGCAACCATTAATCTCAAACGCTTACTATTATTTTTGGCAATTTAGATAATTGCCTGAACGCGTTCGGGCACGGAAAATGGTTGCCCACCAAGTTTATACCTGATCGGCAACCCTGATCAGGTTTTTTTATATCTCGATTTTTATAACACTTTTGGAAGATTAGACATGATGACTTTTAACTATTCATATTTTAGCAGCGCATATTGGTTTTACTTTAGTCAATTTATGACACTCAGCCAGCAATCCCTTAGACCCATAACGCTCAAATAAAAGATCGGACTGTCATGCGCACAGTCCAAAGGAATGACCAATGAATGCCTTAAATATCACATTAGAAAAAACTGTTACAACAGAAACTATTTTAAGCTTACCGCACCAATTGAAAGCGCAATTACCACTTTCAAATACATTGGCAATGCAAATTGCGACTCAGCGTCAAACTATACAAAATATACTCGAAGGCAAAGATCGCCGTTTAATGGTCATTACTGGACCATGCTCAATTCATGACCCAGTTGCTGCACTTGAATATGCAGAAAAACTCAAAAAAATTCAGGTACAAGTTCAAGACCAAATATTCCTTGTGATGCGTGCATACATTGAGAAACCACGTACCACAGTGGGTTGGAAAGGTTTCCTATACGATCCAAATTTAGACAATTCATCTGATATGCAATCAGGTTTACAAAAGTCACGTGAGCTTTATTTGCAAATTATCGAAATGGGTTTACCTATTGCATCAGAAATTTTAAGCCCAATGGCCACAGCCTATTTCGATGACTTATTGGCATGGGGTGCAATTGGTGCACGCACCAGCGAATCACAAATTCATCGTGAAATCTCGAGTCACATGCCTTATAGCATTGGCTTCAAAAATGGTACAGATGGCTCAATTCAAATTGCTTTAGATGCGATTCAATCTGCATCGCAACCGCATCAATTCATGGGCATGAGTCAATCTGGGTTACCAAGTATTTTAATGTCTAAAGGTAATCCAAAAGCACATATAATTTTACGCGGTTCAAATACTGGCCCAAACTATGCCTTAGCTGAAATAGAAAAAATCCAAGCCAAAATTAAACATGAAATGCCTGCTTTAGTGATTGATTGTAGCCATGGAAATAGCCGTAAAGATCCAATGTTACAGCCTGAAGTGCTACGCACAATTGTATTAGAACGTCAGTTAAGTAATGTCCGTGGTGTTATGTTAGAAAGCTTTTTGGTGGATGGCGCACAAAAAATTTCTGACCAGATGTGTTATGGACAATCTGTAACTGATGGTTGCTTAGGATGGAGCAAAACCGAGGATCTTTTACTTGAAGTTGCCGAACAATTACGTACTCAAAGTTTAAAGCGTAGCGCGTGAAGATTATGATCAACTTTTGGAAGTGGCTGAGTATTTGACTTGGCCACTTTTGTGTTTACATTTGCATTTTAGTCCAGCGACAAAAGGTCATAAGTCAATATTTTACCTATAAATATGATGATATAGACATTTTTTATTAGAAAATGTTTTAAAATTAGATGTTTATAATTGAGCGCATAATAAAAAACATGCACAATTGAATTTTAAAAAATAATCATGAGTAGGCCTTACTTTTTTGGTCTGCTGCTTTTTGTGTTTGGGGAAAACCACTATGTACTCAGCTGAGTTGCTTGAAGAAGCACGTCGCTTAATGTTCCACATGTTAACCAAAGTTGTTGAGTACGGCGGTTCTGACTTATTCATTACGGCAGATTTTCCACCGAGTATTAAGCACCAAGGTCTAATGAAGCCTTTTGGTCAACAAGCATTAACACCAGATAAAACCAAATTATTTGCATATAGCTTAATGAATGAAAAGCAACGTAAAGAGTTTGATGCGGAACTAGAATGTAACTTTGCGATTAGTGTGCCAGAAATTTCACGTTTTCGTGTGAATGTATTTCAGCAACAATTAAATGTAGGTATGGTCATTCGTACCATTACCAATGAAATTCCAACATTTACCCAGTTAAAATTGCCCGAATCACTTAAGCATGTGATTATGGAAAAACGTGGTTTGGTATTGGTTGTTGGTGGTACAGGCTCTGGTAAGTCAACTTCCTTGGCTGCCATGATTGACCATCGCAATGAAAATTCAGCTGGTCATATTATTACGGTTGAAGACCCAGTCGAATATGTACATAAGCATAAAAAATCGATGATTACTCACCGTGAAGTTGGCGTGGATTGTCATTCTTGGCACAACGCGTTAAAAAATACCTTGCGCCAAGCTCCTGATGTTATTTTAATCGGTGAGATCCGTGATACTGAAACCATGGAACATGCGATTGCTTTTGCTGAAACAGGGCACTTATGTTTGGGGACTTTACATGCTAATAATGCCAACCAAACCTTGGACCGAATTATTAACTTCTTCCCAGAAGAGCGTAGAAATCAGTTGCTTATGGACTTGTCGTCTAATATGAAGGCGATTATTTCGCAACGTTTAATTCGTACAGAAGATGGTAAAGGGCGCCGTGCTGCTGTTGAAATTATGTTGAATACACCGTTAATTTCAGACTTGATTTTAAAAGGTGAATTCCATGAATTAAAAGGAATTATGGCAAGATCACGTGAGCTTGGTATGCAGACTTTTGATCAGGCATTATTTGATTTATATAATGAAGGCGCAATTTCGTATGATGAAGCGCTTCGTAATGCCGATTCAACCAATGAGTTACGTTTACAAATTAAATTGAAAAGTAGCCGTGCAAACCCTGCACTCGAGTCAACCTCTAGTTTTAGTATGATGAGTGAAAGCAAGGAAGAAGAGCCCGCTGAAGGTGAGAAGGCATCCTAAGCAAATTTGCTCGTATTTAAACGTATCGCTATTGAATAAAGGTATGATAAAAATCATGCCTTTATTATTTTTAATTCGGGTTATTCGTACAATTCATATTGAGAAAAACCTGAATTCTATTGGTTTTAAACATAACAAAACGAGATAGGTTAGGCTGAGTCGAACCAATTATTATCACTGAAAAATAAAATCAGCCATCTGGCTGATTTTATTTGGTTTCAAACTTAGAATACTAAATTAAAGGCCAGCTTCGTAATCTGCACTGCTGAGTAAGCCTTCAACATCTGCAATATTGTCTGGTTTAATTTTATAAATCCAGCCTTTGTCATAAGGCGAATCATTTACAAAATCAGGGTCATCTTCTAAATCTGAATTAACTTCTACAACAGTACCCGTAATAGGTGCATGAATATCAGATGCAGTTTTTACTGATTCAACTACACCTGCTTGTTCGCCAGCAGTAATTTTTTGACCTACTTCAGGTGCTTCAACATAAACTAAATCACCTAACGCGTCTTGAGCGTGGTCTGAAATACCCGTTACAACAAGATCACCTTCAATACGCACCCATTCATGTGTACGTGCATATTTTAGTTCTGAAGGATGATTCATGGATAACTCCTTAAAGCTGTGAAAGTCATTTTTGCATGTTTATACATGCTTTTAGTTAAAAAAAAAAGCAATAATCAGTCAGAATTATAAATAAGGGTCTTTACGCCAGTTACTTGGGCTACGACCGCTCCAACGTTTAAAAGCACGACTAAAATTTGCAACGTCGCTATAGCCAAGTTCATCGGCAATTTGCTCTAAGGTAAAGTCAGTGCGGGATAATAAGGAGGTGGCATGACGGTATCTAACTTCATCGACCAAGGTAGAAAAAGAAGTGCCTTCTGCTGCCAATTGACGTTTCAGCGTTCGATCTGACATAAATAAGCGTTCAGCGACGGCTTCAATGCTTAAATAATGTTGCTCTGAGTTCGTTAGAATATCCCGTACACGCATTGCAATTCGATGGCGTTCACCTAAAGCAGAAAGTTCAGCTTCACATTGATTAATTGCAATTTGGCTGGCGATCGGATCGGCATTGACCAGTTTATTGCTTAAATAGTTTTTGTTAAAACTCAAGAGTAGGTGAGGCTGATCAAAACGGAAAGTATGATTTGGATACTTGGCCATAAATCGCTCAAAGCCTTCTGGCTGTGGAAAATCGAAATCAATTTCCCCTGAAGCATCATCTACGCCGGTAATTGCCTTACCCATACTGACGAGACCGAACATTAAGGCGATCGAAATTTCTGAACGAATTGGCTCAAGTTCAATATCAGTTTGTAATTGTATGGTTGCCTTGTTGCCAAAAGTCGAAAAAAATAATTGTAAAAAAGGTAAACGCAGTTGTATGAATCGATTGGCTAAGATTAATGCATCGGTAATATTCTCAGCAGTCATAATGGCATAACCAATAAAACCATGAATAGAAATCCGCATTTGGTTGCCAAGGTGATACCCTAAAGTTGGTTCACCCGTTAATCTTAAAGCATGTTGAATCAATTGATTCGCGACAGGTGTGGGGATGCGATAATCAGGATCTGCAAGTTGTTCGCTATTGAGATCAAATGGCGAAAATAGAGTTTGATCATTGTAACCCCAACGAGAGACTACATCTAAAAGAAGTAAGCCATAAACACCTGGTATACCTTGATCTTGACGTGTGGCGTTTGTTTTCATGCGCGATCCATTGCAATCATTTTATATTTTTATATTCGGACTTATATTGGCATGAAATCCAAGATAAGCCCATTAAAATTGTTGGACAATATGCATCCAGACTGTTGAGCTCAAGTAAAGCTTCGAAACTAAAAATAGCAGTACTGAATTTAAGATGTTTCTTTTTTAAATACCACAATTTTTGTGGTGGAAATATAAACTACATCCTGCGTTTGATTCAGTGCTTGTGTAATGTAAGTCACAATGGCACGATCAGGCTTACTACGCGATGGCGTGATCGCAACAATTTCAACTTCCACATGTATTTTATCACCTGGTCGGGTCGGCCGTGGCCAGCGCACACTGGTTTCAGAGCCAATCAGGCCATTGGCGATCGGAAAGCACTCTGTCCATAAGCGCATAGTGACGGCTGCTGTATGCCAACCACTGGCTGCAATACCTTGGAAAATTGGGTGTTCGGCTGCCAGTGCTTCGTCGGTATGAAAGGGTTGTGGATCATAGGCCTGTGCAAATTGTTTAATTTCCGCAAGGGTCATTTCATAGTCACGACTGATAAAGCGATCGCCAATTTTAATATCTTCCAAATATAGCATGCGGTTAAATTTCCTTATGTTCCGATACAGAATAGTTAAAAATTAAGACTGCTCGAGTAAAAAACCACCTGTTTGACGTTGCCATAAATGTGCATAAATTCCATTTAAAGCAACTAATTCATCATGTGTGCCTTGTTCTGCAATGCGACCCTGATCAAGTACGATCAAGCGGTCCATTTGTGCAATCGTAGATAAACGATGTGCAATCGCAATCACAGTTTTACCTTGCATCAATTCATCTAAACTGGACTGAATGGCTGCTTCAACTTCAGAGTCTAAAGCACTGGTGGCTTCATCTAAAATTAAAATAGGTGCATCCTTTAAAAATACACGTGCAATTGCAATACGTTGACGTTGTCCACCCGATAGTTTTACACCACGCTCACCGACAAAAGCGTCATAGCCTTTTTGGCCACGTAAGTCGACCAACTGAGGGATAAACTCTTCTGCTTTGGCTTTACGTACGGCATCAAACATTTCTTCATCTGAAGCATCTGGTCGACCATATTTAATATTTTCTTCAACGGTTCTATGCAATAACGAAGTATCTTGCGTGACTAAAGCAATGTTTTTTCTTAAGCTGTCTTGTGTAACATCTTCTATATTTTGTCCATCAATCGAAATACGACCTTCGTTGATACGATAAAAGTGTAAAAGTAACTGAATAAGTGTGGATTTACCTGCACCTGAGCGCCCCACAATACCGATTTTTTCACCAGGTTGGATGGTTAAATTGAACTGATCAATTACTTTTTTATCATTATAGGCAAAACTTAAATTTTCAAATTTAATTTCACCATGCGGTACTTGTAGCTCTTGGGCATTTTCTTTGTCTTGAATATTAATACGGCGCCCTAAAGTTTTCATACCATCTTGAATTGTTCCGACATTTTCAAACAGTGCAGAAGTTTGCCACATAATAAATTCAGCAATACTACTCAGCTTTAAAATCATTGCTGTTGCAGCTGCAATCACACCAAGTTCAGCTTGTCCATGTAGCCATAAATATACGGCTGTTCCAATCACACCGCCGTATAGCACAATATTTAAAATGCTAATACTAATAGAATAGCGTGCACCTAAACGCATTTGTTTAAACACCGTCACCATAAACTCTTGCATTGAGCTTTTGGCATATTGGCTTTCACGGCCAGCATGTGCAAACAGCTTCACCGTTTGAATGTTGGTGTAGGCGTCTGTAACTCGGCCTGTCATTACGGCACGTGCATCGGCTTGTTGATTGGAAATTTTACTGAGCCTTGGAATAAAGTATGCTGCAGATGCAATAAACAGAACAAGCCACAACATCAGTGGGATGAGTAGCATTGGCGAAATGGCAGCAAATACCAAGCTGACGGTGACGAAATAAATTAAAACATAGGCCAACATGTCGCCTAAAATAATCCAAAATTCGCGTACTGCTAATGCAGTTTGCATGACTTTGGCAGATAAACGACCGGCAAAATCATTGTGAAAAAAATCGAGACTTTGTTGTAGTAAAAGGTTATGAAAACGCCAGCGTAATCGCATCGGAAAGCTGCTATAGAGCATTTGATGTTTAACTATGGTTTGTAAGCTGGAGAAGAAAACATTGGCCAGTAAAATACTGGTTAAAATAATCAAATTTTGCTGATGATTCGCCATGAATGTTTCAGGCTGGCTTTGGCTCAACCAGTTCACCAAGTCACCAATTTTGGCATAGAGTAGTGCTTCAAAGCTGGCAGCACCAGCTGTACATAAGACCAAAAGTAGTAAATAGCGCTTTACGCCATCTGCTGCTTTCCAAACAAAGGCAAAGAAAGTGGTAGGCAAAGGTTCATTTAAGCCTTTTGTTGGGTAGGGATCTACCAATTTTTCAAACCACTTTAACATACGACAATCACCTTTCTTTGTAGCGTTACCGCTCTATATTAACTGAAATTCATACCTTTATAGCAATTGTACTTATAGCAGAGTTACGATCTAAAAGCTGTTTTGATTGGTGAGAGTAATTGACTAAATTTGAATATATTTTAGTGTAATGAATAAATAAAACGAGATGAATGACGAGTCAGTAGGGTTCACTTTTGAGAATCGGCACATGAAAATATATATAGAAAAATAATTGAGCAGGCGCTGTTTTTGCTCTGGCGTTAAAATAATTAAAGGGGGGGATAAACAGTGGCAAATATTTATGTGATTAGCAGTTTAAAAGCTGGCTCAGGTAAAACCACCATTGCAATGCATTTGTGTGAATATTTAAAGCAAAATCACAAAACTATGCTTTTAGATGCAGATTTAAGCACTGACCATTTTGAATGGGCGCTAAAACATGATAAAAATCTCGCTTTTGAGCACCTCGATGTCTCAGAAAATGATGCCATCACACTAGATAAGCGCATACAGCATTTGCAAAAGCAATACGATAAGATAGTGGTAGATATTGATGGACACGATAGTAAAGCACTACGCTCAGTATTAAAGCATGCGCATAAAATGATTATTCCAACTGGTGTAACAGCGCAAGATTTAAAGCTCCTTGCTGAGATGGTGGAACTGGCGATAGCCATGAAGCAATCCAATCCACAATTACGTGTATATGTGCTTTTGAACAAAATACCCATGCAAACTGAAGCGCAAGAAATCGAACAAGCCAACCAGTTATTACAAGACATGCCAGGCATGCGATTTTTAAATACGATTGTTTATGACGATTCAAGTTTTGTTCAGGCCATGCAGGCGAGTCAATGCATTTGGAAAACGCAACCACAACAAGGTGAGCTCATGGATCAAGTATTGGCAGACTTACTGGCTGATTAATTTACTGCTTATATTATTAAAAAAGCCCCATGTGCAAAACAACGGGGCTTTAATACTGCTTATAGCAAGAATTACCACATCAAATCATCTGGAATGACGTACGCTGCGTAAGGATCTTCTTCCTCAGTGGTTTGTTCATTCTTCTCGGAATTATTGACAATAATAAAGCCTTCCATTTTGCTGTTAATACGTTCAGCCAATGGCTTAGGTAAAAATGCATAGCTGTCGTTGTCTTTTGCAACAACAAGACTACCAGCAACCAAAGCATTATAAATTTGTTGATTGATGTAAACCTTTTTAATTTTGTTTTCATCAATAAATTGATACACAGAATCGCCATCGGTTTGGCGAATTTTATGCTGATTAATCATTTGTACAATGGTAGCTTTTAGCTCTTTTTCTTGTAAAACAGCTTTTTTCTCTTGTTCAATAGCTTGGTCACGCGCTTGCTTTTGCTGCTGATCTTGCGCAATTTTTGCCTTTATTTCTGCTTCATTGCTGTCGCCAGTACGTTTTGCGTGAGCTGCTTGTTTTGACAGTTTTTTTGCCTTTTGATTGTCGACCAAGCCAGCTTTGAGCAGCTGTGCTTGTAATGCATTTTTAACCATGAAAAAAAGTCCAAACTAATGTTGAATGTGCCGATAGCGCAAATAAATGACCCAGTACACAGCGCTCATACAAAGACTTAAGGCTGCGGGTATTAAGAATGTATTCAATTTTAATAAAGGATAAAGTAAAGAAGCAACTATCCCGCCTAAAAAGAAACCCATTAAGATGAGTACATGCAGTAATATTCTGCGTTTTTCTACTGGAAGGCCACGTAGCTGATAACCTAGTGCTAAACCTAAGTCGGTTAATACACCAGATAAATGCGTGGTGCGAATAATTGTGCCTTTATAGTGGCTAACCATGGCATTTTGTACGCCCATTGCCACACAAGCCCATAAAAGTGCATATCTTGGGAAATAAGGTACCAATAGCCAACAGAGTAAAATAAAAAAAGCCACCAAGCTTAAGGGAATGCCATAAAGGCGCCCTAAGCGAAAGTGACTATTTCCCAGAATGAGCCCACTATAAAATGAGCCAATCACATAGCAAAGAATGACCAGAACCAAATACAACACATGTTCGGGTTGCCATGTGATGATGGCTTGAGCAAGCATACTGACGTTGCCGGTCATGTGAGATACAGACTGATGCAGAACAGTGACCAAGCCAATGACATTGATCATGCCTGCATTCATCGCAAGAAAGAATGCGCCAAGTTGTATCCATGCTGGTAAAGTTTGAAATGGCATAATAAACAGCGCATTTTATATACGAATGAGTATATTACTTTAAACCACGGTCTACAGCTGCAGTAAATAATACGTCAGTCGAAGAGTTTAGGGCTGTTTCGGTAGAGTCTTGTAAAACACTAATCACCATACCAATTGCAACCACTTGCATAGCAACATCTGATGAAATACCAAATAAGCCACAGGCAACAGGAATTAATAATAATGAACCGCCAGCAACACCTGATGCCCCACATGCCGAAATAGTTGCCAACACAGATAAAATTAACATTGTTGTGAAATCAACGTTAATTCCTAAGGTATTTACTGCTGCGAGTGTAAGCACTGTAATTGTTACAGAAGCGCCGGCCATGTTAATTGCTGCACCGAGTGGAATAGCAACACTTGCAGTTGATTCAGGTACACCTAAACGTTTTGCTAAGTCCAAGTTCACAGGAATATTGGCAGCAGAGCTACGCGTAAAGAATGCAGTAATACCACTTTCACGTAAGCATTGGAACACCAATGGATATGGATTTGAGCGTGTTACAAATGCCACCATAATTGGGTTGATCACCAAAGCAACAAAGAACATTGTGCCAATCAATACCGCTAATAAATGTGCATAGCTTGCAAGGGTGCTTAAACCTGCATCTGCAAATGTCACCGCAACCAAACCAAAAATACCCACAGGAGCGAAGCTAATAACCAAGCGAATCACGCTGTTAACTGCATTGGCTGCATCTGTAAGGAAGGTTTTAGTGGTGTCAGCAGCATGACGAAATGCAATGCCTAGTGCTACAGCCCATGCCAAGATACCAATAAAGTTAGCATCAGAAATAGCAGTTACTGGGTTTGCAACGAAACTCAATAACAAATTTTTCATGATTTCTGCAAGGCTTCCTGGTGGTGTCAAATCAGCTTGTGCTGGAACATTCAAGAATAAAGTGCTTGGCGAGAAAATGCTGACAATGACTGCACTTAGAGCAGCCAAGAACATACCAATGGCATACATCAACATAATTGGCTTAATGTAAGCATTGCTACTACCAACTTTAAAGTTTGCAATGGAAGCCAATACCAAGACAAATACAAGAACTGGCGCAACAGATTTTAATGCTTTGATGAATAAATCACCTAGCATACTTAGATAAGGAGCTGCATTTGGGAAAAAAACAGCAACCAATACGCCCAAAATAATGGCGATAATAATTCGGGTTACTAAACTCAAACGCGTAAAAGCAGTGAACATAGGAGAGCCTTGTCAGAATTACAATGACAAAATTGATGAAAATTAGGCGCCTATTTTATACTGAAAAAATTATTAGCTAGTAAGAAAAATGAATATAAAAATTAAGTTATTGTTTTTCAGTTGCATTTTTTACAAAAATACATTGGATTTTGAATAAAATACATGACTTATTGATAAAAAGCCTCATAAGCTGAGGCTTTTTATCACTTAGATTTGATATTCAAGAATTTTAGGAGAAAGGCTTTGTATAGCCTTAAAATGCGTCAAATAAATTTGGCCACTTAAATGCTTAAGCAATTTAGATTGCTGTAGTTTGTCCATGACGGGACCTTTGACCTCTGAAAAATGCAACCGAATATTGAGTTTGCTAAGCTCTGCATTAATTTCTTCAAGCATTTCTAATGCGCTGTAGTCGATACTACTGACACTAGAGCAATTCAAAATTACATGGCGTAGTTCAGTTTGATGGCTAATTTCATTAATCAAAAAGCCTTTTAATGCATTGGCATTTAAGAATGTGAGGCTTTCATCAATACGAACAGATAAAATATCTGCAGTTGTAACCACATGATGGCGTTGTATATTTCTAAAATGTTGTGTGCCTTCAACCAAGCCAATCACGGCCATGTGTGGTCGACTAATACGCCAAAGCATAAGAATAAAGGTAGAGATAATACCGATCATTAAGCCCGTTGAAATATCAATAACAATCACGCCTAAGAACGTAATCCACATCGCAATGCCATCAGCTCTTGAATAGTGCCAAGTATCCACAAAAGGTTTGAAATCTACCAATTTCCAAATAGATACAATAATAGTGGCAGCCAAAATAACCAAAGGCAGATCTTTAAAAAAGCTCGTAAAGTACAACGTCACAATAATAATAAAGATTGAGGATAAAACGCCAGCCATAGGCGTTTTAGCACCAGCATCGGCATTAACAACAGTACGAGACAAACTGCCTGTTACAGGGAATGCCGAGCTTAGACCTGCACTTAAATTTGCAAGCCCTAAAGCGACTAGTTCTTGGTTACTATTGAGATGGCTACGTTGCTGTAGTGCTGTGGCTTGTGCAATGGACAATGATTCGACAAAACTGATCATGGCAATCATCGCTGCGCCAGGAAGCAATTTAATGACCAATTCCCATGTCCAGAAAGGCATGTGTAAAGGGGGAAATCCTGAAGGAATTTCACCGACTGTTTTAAGCCCATAGGCTTTTAGGCCAAAGCCTATGGTCAGTGCAATGGAAATGACCACCAAAATTAAGGGAAGTGCTTTTATTAAAAAAGTGGTTGAGCCGATTCGCCCTTGTATAGCTTGGCTATTGAGTAATTTGGGCGCATAAATTAAAAATAAAATTGCGATCAGGCCAAAGCCTAAGGAAAACACATGAGTGAAGGATAAATACTGCCAAGCACTTTGAATAAATTGCGGAATGTTATTGCCATTTAAAGGAACATCGAGCAAAAATTTGATTTGTCCTAAAGCAATAATAAGTGCAGAAGCAATAATAAAACTTTTGATAACCGGATGGCTGATCAATTGGATTAAAAACCCAAACCTAAAAATACCCAATAAAAAAGAAATCACCCCGACCATTACCGCCAATAACATAGCTGCATCTATGTAAACTGGTGAGCCAGCTTCAAATAAAGGGTTGAGGGTAGCAAATGTCATCATAGAAATAATGGCGACGGGCCCAATTGATAAAGTCGAGCTACTACCTGTCATAGCATAAATAATCATGGGTAACATACTGGCATATAAGCCCATGATGGGTGGTAAACCTGCAAGCATGGCATAGGCCATCCCTTGTGGCACCAACATGGCAATCACAATTAATGCAGCCAATACGTCAGATTTAAATTTACCTAAATGATAGTCTTGTAGCCATTGCCACGCAGGAAAATAACCCAAGATGCGTTGTTTTAAATCTGACATAAAAAATTCTAAATCACAATTTAATATATATTATGCATAAAAAATGCTAAGAAGTCCTGCCAAAATTTCTGATGCTTTATTTTTAAGGCATGGAGATAAAATTAAAGTAATAAGAGAGCGAAGTGAAATATGGTTTTTTGCTGAGGATGGCGATTTGTTGAATAAGGGGACTAAAAAATCTGGCTATTGGCTGTCAATGAAGAATTGTTTTTAGGTACTGTCAGCCAAGAATTTTTTTAGACTTCAGGTGCGGTGCAATATAAATCTTGCAATGTTTTGAGTACGGTAACCAAATTTTCGTCTTTAATTGAGTAATAAATTTGCTTGCCATCACGTCGTGTGCTCACCACATCACTTTTACGTAACATCATCAGTTGTTGAGATAATGTGGGTTGGCAGATGTCTGTCATTTGCTCGATTTGTGAAACATTTAGTTCATCTTGCGCTAAGTGACATAATATAAGTAGCCGATCAGTGTTTGCTAAGGATTTTAGAACACCGACGACGATATCTGCAGAATCACGCAAACTGGTGATTTCTAGATCCGTATTCATTTCAGAGTATCCATATAGGTTTGGCGTGGAATAAGTATACGGTTATCTGACGTAGGCGCTGTAAAAAAATGCCGATAATTGATGGTTTTTAGTGAAAATAAATATCAATAAAAATTATATGTATCAAAAAGATGCATTTATTTACTACATCGAATAACGAATATACAAGGCGATTAAAAATTTAGCACAAATTTATGTATTTTAGGCAAAAAATATACAGCACTTTCAAATTGGCGTTATGATGCTTAAGATTGCAGTGATGTATAAAATTAAGGGAATACTCATGACAACTGATAGTGCTTTTCCAGTACCAAGTAATTTAGGTGTTGCTGTTTATAGCAATAATGCGGAGGCTATTGGTAATACGCCACTTGTACGCATTAATCGTGTTATTCAGTCGGATGCAACGGTTTTGGCAAAAGTAGAAAGCCGTAATCCTGCATTTTCTGTAAAGTGCCGTGTAGGTGCTGCTTTAATTGCAGATGCTGAAGAAAAAGGCTTGTTAAAAGCGGGTATGCATATTGTAGAGCCAACCAGTGGTAATACAGGTATTGCTTTGGCTTTTGTTGCAGCTGCTAAAGGTTATGATATTACGTTAACGATGCCAGCCAGCATGAGTATTGAGCGCCGTAAAGTTTTAAAATCTTTTGGGGCAAACTTGGTATTAACCGAGCCTGCAAAAGGCATGAAAGGTGCGATTGAAGAAGCTGAACGTTTGGTTGCAGAACATCCAGAAACTTATTATTTGCCTCAGCAATTTGAAAACCCAGCAAATCCTAAAATTCATGAATTAACCACAGGCCCTGAAATTTGGGAAGCGACTGGCGGTAAAGTTGATATTTTAGTATCAGGCGTAGGTACAGGTGGCACGATTTCAGGTATTTCACGTTATTTTGAGCAAGTGAAAAATCAGCCTGTTTATTCGGTTGCGGTAGAGCCAGCAGAGTCTCCAATTATTGGTCAGGCAAAACGCGGGGAAACTTTAACACCAGGGCCACATAAAATTCAGGGCATTGGTGCGAACTTTATTCCTAAAAACCTTGACCTTGATTTAGTTGATGAAGTACTTGCAATTGAGAGTGCTGAAGCAATTGAATGGGCGCGTAAAACAGCGACTCATGAAGGTATTTTGGTGGGTATTTCGAGTGGTGCAGCTATGGCTGCTGCTGCCAAATTGGCTGCACGACCAGAAAATGCGGGTAAAACTATTGTGGTGATTTTACCAGACGGTGGCGAGCGCTATTTATCTTCAGTACTGTTTGAAGATATTTCTGCAGACTAAGACCGTACAATCATTATCAATGATTGGATGTGTAAATAAAAAAACAGGCGGATGCGCCTGTTTTTTTTATGGTGATGGCTTGACCTTACCAATATGGCAATGTTTAAGCTATAGATATTAATTTAATCATTTATGAGGCATTTAATATGTCGACCGCAAGCGCTGAAAAAAAACAAGAACAATATCAACTTACTGTAGATATTGAAGGGATGACTTGTGCCTCATGTGCTGTAAGAGTAGAAAAAGCATTAAATAAAATCGAGCAGATAGAAAATGCTACGGTTAATTTGGCGACTGAACAAGCCCATATTGAGAGTAAGCAACCCATTGAGCTTAATCGTGTTGTTCAAGCAATTGAACGGTCAGGATTTAATGTTGCAACCCAACAAGTAGAAATTCCTATTGAAGGTATGACCTGTGCGTCATGTGTTGCACGAGTAGAAAAGGCACTGAATAAAGTTGATGGTGTACTGCACAGCACTGTTAATTTGGCCACGGAAAAAGCTACCGTAAACGCCTTGAGCTCATTGAATATACAGCAACTGTATAAAACGATTGAAAAAGCTGGCTATAGTATTGCAACCCAACCCATAGAATTAGATCTGGTCGGGATGACCTGTGCTTCATGTGTTGCACGTGTGGAAAAAGCTTTAATGAAAGTAGATGGCGTGAGTCATGCCACTGTTAATCTAGCAACTGAAAAAGCCATGGTGTACGGTGGTCAACCCGAAACATTAATACAGGCAGTAAAAAAGGCTGGTTATGAAGCTCGTCTCGCACAAGCATTAGACGCAACACGAACTGAAAAAAAACAACAAGAAATGCAGGTACTGAAACGTGATTTAATCATTGCTTTCATTTTTACGCTTCCTGTTTTTGTCTTAGAAATGGGCAGCCATTTGATTCCAGCTTTTCATCATTGGATACATGGTTTTATTGGCCTACAAAATAGCTGGTATATCCAATTTATCTTCACAAGTTTGGTTTTACTGTTACCGGGACGTCGTTTTTATCAGCATGGGATTCCAGCTTTATTACGTTTAGCACCAGACATGAATTCCTTGGTGGCTGTGGGCACATTCTCTGCGTATCTATTTTCGTGTATTGCACTCTTTATGCCACAGTTATTACCACAAGGTACGGTGCATGTTTATTTTGAGTCTGCAGCAGTCATTATTGTTTTAATTTTATTGGGACGTTATTTAGAAGCCAAAGCCAAAGGTAAAACTTCACAGGCCATACAATATTTGATGGGTATTCAAGCCAAAACTGCACGTGTTATGCAAGATGGTACTTTTATAGAAATGCCGATAGAGCAAGTCCAGTCTGGTATGGTCTTTGAAGTTCGTCCAGGTGAAAAAGTACCTGTAGATGGAGAAGTGATTTCAGGTGCTAGCTATATTGATGAATCCATGATTAGTGGTGAACCCTTAGCCGTTGAAAAAGTTGCAGGGCAACACGTTGTTGGGGGAACTATTAATCAAAATGGCAATTTGACAGTAAAAGCAACATCTGTGGGTCAAGACTCAGTGCTTTCACAAATTATTCACATGGTTGAAAAGGCACAGGGTTCAAAACTTCCAATTCAAACCTTAGTGGATAAAGTCACTTTATGGTTTGTACCCGCCGTAATGTTATTGGCTACATTCACATTTGTAGTTTGGTATTTAGTTGGGCCCGAACCGAGTCTTACCTATGCATTAGTCAATGCTGTGGCTGTACTGATTATTGCGTGCCCGTGTGCAATGGGCTTGGCAACACCAATGTCGATTATGGTAGGTACGGGGCGTGGTGCAGAATTAGGTGTTTTATTTCGTAAAGGCGAAGCCTTACAACAACTTAAAGCAACTCAAGTCGTTGCAGTTGATAAAACTGGGACGCTGACCGAAGGCAAACCCCAACTGACTGATTTTCAGGTGACTGAAGGCTTTAATGAGCATGAAGTTTTACAATGGGTGGCCTCTGTAGAAGCAAAATCAGAGCATCCTATTGCTTATGCAATTGTACAAGCCGCTCAGGATTTATCACTTGAATGTCTTCATGTAGACCATTTCGATTCAATTACAGGCGCGGGTATTCGTGCTGAATTACATGGAAAGCAAATTCATATTGGTGCTGCACGTTTAATGCTTGATTTAGGGTTAAATATTGATGTCTTTACAGCCATGGCACAACAGCTGGGCGAGCAAGGGAAAACACCCCTGTATGTTGCAATTGATCAGCATTTAGTAGCCATTATTGCCGTTGCAGATCCAATTAAAGAAACCACTTTTAGTGCAATCCGTGCTTTACATGCACAAGGCTTAAAAGTTGCCATGATTACTGGGGATAATGCACATACGGCTCAGGCGATTGCACAACAGCTGCAGATAGATACGGTGATTGCAGAAGTATTACCCGATGAGAAAGTACATGCCGTAAAACAGCTTCAAGCTAAATATGGCATTACCGCTTTTGTTGGGGATGGTATTAATGATGCTCCAGCACTCGCACAGGCTCATGTTGGTTTAGCCATTGGCACAGGAACAGATATTGCAATTGAAGCTGCAGATGTCGTGCTGATGTCTGGAAATTTACAAGCAGTACCAACTGCAATTGGCTTGAGTACCGCAACCATGAATAACATCCGTCAAAATTTATTTTGGGCTTTTATTTATAATGTGGCTTTAATTCCAGTTGCGGCAGGGCTGTTATATCCATTTTTTGGAATATTACTTTCGCCTATGTTTGCTGCTGGAGCGATGGCATTATCCTCAGTATTTGTGATTAGTAATGCGCTACGCTTAAAGCGTTATCAGCCTACATGGGCACAGAGCATCGCTGATAGTAAGCCAATGAAATTGGAGTCTTAACACATGAATATAGGACAAGTTGCAAAAAACTCGGGCATTTCTGCAAAAATGATTCGTTATTATGAAGACATTGGCGTATTGCCAGCATCTAAACGTAGCGATGCAGGTTATCGGATGTACAGTGAAGACGACCTAAAAACCTTGCATTTTATTCGACATGCCAGAGAACTTGGCTTTTCTACAGAGCAAATGAAAGAGCTTCTAGAGCTGTGGAAAAACCACGACCGACAAAGTGCCGAAGTAAAAGATTTAACTCAAAAGCATATTCTGGCGTTAAAACAAAAAATTGTAGATTTACAAACCATGGTGGATCACTTAGAACAGTCTGTCCATTGTTGTGCTGGAAATCAGCAATCTGAATGCGAAATTTTAAATAAAATTGAATTTGGAATGAATTAGGGGCTTGACCTTCACCCTATTGGAAGCTTTAAGTTTTTAAATATCGTTGTATAGCTTTGTTTAACACAACAAACATGAGGAAAAAATGCTATGAAACTACGTATCGATGCAATGACCTGTGGCGGATGTGCACGTAGCGTGACTGCGAGTATTAAAGACCTTGATCCAAATGCGACAGTAAATATTGATGTTGCAAGTAAAATTGTGGAAGTTGATAGTACTGCGGAACAGCAAAAACTTTTAGAGGTTTTAGCGGAAGATGGCTTTCCAGCAGTGCAATTGGCTTAATGGTTACGAGCTAAATAATTTAACTGTTGTCAATAAAGCCCGGTTTAACTGGGCTTTATTGTGTGCAAAATTAGCCATTTTTAAAATTGTGCTACTTTGAACAGCATTGATAAATGTAGAAAGAACAAGACTTAATTGTTTTGGCTTGCAATTTTATCTGGTGTCATCAGTGCTTGATTGACATAAAGTTTAATTAAGCGCTCTCGTGAACCGATCGATTTTTGATAGTGCGTTGAGTTTAATAAAAGTGAAGCGCCGTAAGTGACCGTCCAAATATAGGATAAATAGTCACGAATCGACATCATGCTGTTGGTTTCTTTGAGATGGTGCGCAAACAAATCTTTGATTTCAAGTATTCGTTGCTCACGAATATGATAAAGCTCTTCAAATAAGTCTTTGAGTTTGCGCTCATTATTTGTTAGGCGTTCTTCAATTACATGCAAAAGAATCGTTCGATTCGAATTCAGCATGTTGTAGAGCATGTATTGTGAAACATAGGTTTTAATATCGTGATTATATTTTTTGGAAATCTCTAGCAAACGTTGCTCATTTAAAATAATTAATTCTAAATACAGCTGGTTTTTACTTTTAAAATGTTTGTAAATCGTGCCCTTAGCAATATCTAATTCGCCTGCTAATTCACTTAAAGTAATGTCCTGATTGTTGTCTAGCAATAACGTTTCGGCCATCGCTAAAATTTTCTCTTTGCGTTGTAGAAAATTTTGTTGGCGTACTGTAGTCATTTTTATTCCAAATACATCAATGGAGAATATGATAGAAGATTACGGTGATTTAATGCTTGCTAAAATAACACTAAGGTCGAGCAGTGTATTCTATTTTGAACTAAAAATAGCCGTTTAATACAAAGATGAAGAATATGTGAACAATCTTGTAGTATTAGCGCCCAATGTCAAGAAAACTGAACCCTTGAGGTCATATTTGGCAAATAAAATTCCATTTTAAAATAAATTATTCTATTGTCTTAGCACGTTTTTAACACTGTTTCAGATCAATTTATCTGACCGTATCGCTCTCAGAAATTTAAATTTTAAGCCTAAGAAATGCCAAGTATTTTCTTATAGCTGACTGTTATCTGCAAAAAGCTGAAGCTTCGCATCAGCATGTAATAAATTAAGGACTATTAAATGCCAATTTATAACGCACCACTCAAAGACATGGACTTCATCTTAAATGATGTATTTAAAGCTGATGAGTTTTGGCAAGCCAACGAAAATTTAGCGCACTTAGATGTTGCAACCGCAAATGCAATTTTAGAAGAAATGGCTAAATTTTCTAAAAATGTCATTTTAGATCTTAACCGTAGTGCTGATGAATCAGGTGGTGCTCAATTTAACCTAGGTGAAGTAAAAACACCTGAAGGTTTTAAAGAGGCGTTTAATCAATTTGCGCAAGGTGGTTGGGTAGGTTTAGGTGCTCCAGAAGAATGGGGTGGCCAAGGTATGCCAAAAATGCTCACTGTGTTGGCAGATGAAATGATTTGGAGTACCAATCCATCATTTATGCTTTATCCGCTACTCACAGTTGGCGCGGGGATGGCCATTAATGACCGTGCTTCTCAAGAACAAAAAGAAACCTATTTACCAAAATTTTATACAGGTGAATGGTCAGGTACGATGTGTTTGACAGAGCCTCACTCTGGTACAGATTTAGGGATTATTAAAACCAAAGCTGAACCGAATGATGATGGTTCATACAATATTACGGGTACCAAAATTTTTATTACCAGCGGTGAGCATGATCTTTGCGAAAACATTATTCATTTAGTGTTGGCAAAAACACCTAATGCACCTGCTGGTTCACGTGGTATTTCGTTGTTTATTGTGCCGAAATTTTTGGTCAATGCCGACGGTACATTAGGTGAGCGCAATGCCGTTTCCGCAGGTTCAATTGAACACAAAATGGGCATCAAAGGCTCTGCAACTTGTGTGATGAACTTTGATGGTGCTAAAGGCTACATGGTTGGCAATGAAAATGAAGGCCTTGCTGGCATGTTTGTTATGATGAACTATGAACGTTTATCAATGGGTATTCAGGGTATTGGTGCTTCAGAATATGCTTATCAAAATGCAGCGCAATATGCGACAGATCGTTTACAAGGTCGCGCAGCTACAGGTGTTCAAAGTCCTGAAAAACCCGCTGATTCAATTTTAGTACATGGTGATGTACGCCGTATGTTGCTCAATGTACGTGCAAATAATGAAGCATCACGTGCGTTTGCCGTATATGTAGGTCAGCAATTAGATATCACAAAATACTCAACCGATGCTGAGGCTGTTCGTAAAGCCAATGACCGTGTTGCATTACTGACACCAATTGCTAAGGCCTATTTAACTGATACTGCATTGCAAGCTACTTTAGAAGCTCAAATGTGCTTTGGTGGACATGGTTATATTCGTGAATGGGGCATGGAACAGTGTATTCGTGACTTACGTATTGCACAAATCTATGAAGGCACTAATGGTGTACAAGCGATTGATTTAATTGGCCGTAAAACCACGAAATGCTCAGGTGCATTTGTTGCAGAGTATATGGCTGAAATTCGCGAATTTAGCAATAACATGCCAGATTCAAAAGTAAAACAAGCAGCCTTGAATGTATGTGAGAAAGTAGAAGCATTAACGCAATTTGTTGTTGAACAATCGAAGTTAAATCCTAACTTTAGTAATGCTGTGGCAGTGGATTACTTACATGTTGTGGGCTTACTCAGCTTTGTTTATATGTATGCACGTATTCATGAAGCTGCTCGTGTGAAAGCAGAGCCGTTCTATCAACATAAACTTGTGCTTGCAGATTACTATGTTGCAAAAGTGCTGCCAGACTTAGCTGCACGCGCAGAGCGTATTTACGCAGGTGCTGATTTAATTATGCAATTACCGCAAGACTACTTTACTGCACAAGCATAATTAAAAAACAGTTTACGATTATAGATGGAAATGCCCTAAGAAGAATTAAGCTTCTTAGGGTAAACAAGATGTATAAATACAGGATGGTATAAAAATGATTGTTATTGTTGATGGCGTTCGTACAGCGATGGGTGGTTTTCAGGGTTCACTTTCATCATGTACAGCACCAGAGCTAGGCGCTGTTGCGATTCAAGCAACTGTGGAACGTTCAGGTTTACAGGCAACTGATATTGATGAAGTGATTTTTGGTTGTGTTTTACCCGCAGGTTTAAAACAAGGCCCAGCACGTCAAGCAATGCGACTTGCAGGTTTACCTGATTCAACAGGCGCGACCACAATTAATAAAATTTGTGGTTCTGGCATGAAAGCTGTGATGCAAGCAGCCGATGCAATTAAAGCGGGCTCTGCACAAATTGTGGTTGCAGGTGGCATGGAGTCTATGTCAAATGCACCATATTTACTGGAAAAAGCACGCTCAGGCTATCGCATGGGGCATGGTAAAACCACGGATCACATGTTCCAAGAAGGTTTAGAAGATGCTGAAACTGGCTTTTCTATGGGGATTTTGGCACAGGAAATGGCCGATAAAAAAGGCTATACCCGCGAGCAGCAAGATGCATTTGCAATTAACTCTTTGAATAAAGCGGTAACGGCTGTAAATGGTGGTTATTTCAAGGCTGAAATTGCACCTGTTACAGTAAAATCACGTAAGGGCGATGTGGTTGTTGATACTGATGAACAGCCTTTGAGTGCAAAACCAGAAAAAATTCCAACCTTACGTCCAGCATTTAAAAAAGACGGCACAATTACTGCTGCGAATGCGAGTTCAATCTCAGATGGTGCTTCGGCATTGGTGATTACTTCTGAAGAAACAGCAAATGCACGTGGCTTAAAGCCAATGGCTAAGGTTGTTGCTTACGCGACAAATTCACAGCATCCATCTGAGTTTACAATTGCACCAGTAGGAGCGATTGAGAAAGCTTTACAAAAAGCAGGTTGGACAGCAGACGAAGTTGACCTTTGGGAAGTAAACGAAGCTTTTGCCATGGTGACGATGCTTGCGATAGATGGCTTTAAGCTCGACGAAGCGAAAGTGAACGTAAATGGCGGTGCATGCGCACTAGGTCATCCATTAGGTTCATCGGGTTCACGTATTATTGTGACACTCATGCATGCTTTAAAGCGCACGGGTGGCAAAAAAGGCATCGCTGCACTGTGCATTGGTGGTGGTGAGGCGACTGCGATTGCAATTGAATTAATATAATTCATCATCGTTTTAAATTTTTAGATAAGCAAGCTGTAACACCGTCTCAGTACGCTGGGGTGGTTGAATAATTGATGTTTATTATGAGATTTTTATTATGAACGGTTTAGATCGCATTCGCTTAATCTCCCTTCGCGACAAAGTTATGTCTGCGCAACAAGCGATTGAATTAATTAAAGACGGCTCGGTAGTGGGTTTAAGTGGTTTTGGTGGTGCCGGTGAGGCAAAGACAGTTCCTTTGGCTTTGGCAGATCACGCGGCTGCTCATCCTTTACGTATTACTTTGGCCACAGGTGCAAGTTTAGGCAATAGTATTGATGGGCGCTTAAGTCAGGCACATGCCATTCAACGCCGTTATCCATATCAGGCAGACCCAACATTACGTAAGGCCATTAACAATGGTGAAGTGATGTATATCGATCAGCATTTATCTGAAATGGCTGATAATATTCGTCATCATAACTTACCAAGTATTAATGTTGCAGTGATTGCAGCGACTGCAATTACTGAAGATGGACAAATTATTCCAACGGGTTCTTGTGGTAACTCAGCGAACTTCATCGAAATGGCAGATCAAGTGATTATCGAAATTGATAATACGATCAATCCAGTTCTTGAAGGCGTACATGATATTTATTTACCGAAAGCGCGCCCTAATCGTGGCCCGATTCCACTCACTCAAGCGGGTGATCGTATCGGTACCATTGGAATTAACGTAAGCCCTGAAAAAATTGCAGCCATTGTACTGAATGATTTGCCCGACACACAGTTTGGTATGGATGAGCCAGATACAGATACGCTGTCAATTGCGAAACACCTGATTCATTTTTTTGAAGCAGAAGTTGCACAAGGCCGTTTGCCTGAAAATTTAGGGCCATTACAGTCGGGTGTTGGTTCAATTGCCAATGCCGTGTTTGCTGGTTTTGAACATTCTAATTTTAATAATTTAGAAATGTACTCTGAGGTTTTACAAGATTGCACCTTCCAGCTGATTGATTCAGGAAAAATGACTTTTGCTTCGGGTTGTTCTATGACGTTGTCAGAATCTTGTGCACAAAAAGTGATGCAAAATTTTGATCAATACAAAGACAAAATCGTTTTACGTCCACAAGAAATTTCAAATAATCCTGAAATTATTCGTCGATTAGGCATTATTGCAATTAATACGGCACTTGAGTTTGATATTTATGGCAACGTAAATTCGACGCATGTGACGGGCACTAAAATGATGAATGGCATTGGTGGCTCAGGTGACTTTACTCGCCATGCGCATATTGCAATTTTTGTGACTAAATCGATTGCAAAAGCTGGCGCAATTTCATCTGTAGTGCCAATGGTGAGTCATACCGATCATACTGAACACGATGTGGATGTTTTGGTGACTGAACAAGGTTTGGCAGACTTACGTGGACTTGCACCTCGTGAGCGTGCACGTAAAGTCATTGAGTGCTGTGCACATCCTGATTATCGTGAAGCTTTATTAAGTTATTTCGAGCGTGCATGTGAGCATGGGGGACAAACCCCACACTTATTAAATGAAGCACTGTCTTGGCATGCACAGTTTGAAGAAACTGGTAGTATGAAAACAGCTTAATAAAACTGTTTAGTTAATAAAAAGCCCGAACTCTTCGGGCTTTTTATATGGGTATGAATACATTTATTGTATTTTATAGAATTGATTCTGTAGCAGAATGAAGTTTTAAATTTAAAGATAAGCTGTATAGATTATTTTATTAATTAGTTAATCTTAACTTATAGTGCATAAAATAGTAAAATCGATTAAAAAAATATCTTTAAAAATGAAAGTTGAGTTTTTTATTAAAATAAATCATCATATTAGATTGAATTAAATAAATTAAAGTCGAACTAAAAAGACTTATTTTAGAAGGGCTTTGTTGCACAAACCTACCTCTAAGGGCTTATTCAGCAATATAATTCTAAAATGAATAAGCCCACACCTAAAATTTATCGTACAACCAATTGGTCATCCTACAATCGCGCTTTGATCAATCGTGGTAAATTAACGATTTGGTTTGATCCGAAAACGCAATGGTATGCACAGTCACAAGGTAAACATGGTCGCAATCAAACTTATTCTGATGCTGCTATCCAATGCTGTCTGATGATTAAATCTCTATTCCGTCTGTCTTTACGTATGGTCAATGGCTTTGTTCAAAGTCTCATTCATCTTTGTAGATTAGATTGGACAGCCCCAGATTATTCCACTATTTGTAGAAGACAAAAGCATATTGATATTGCAATTAATTATCAAAAAAGCAGTAATGGTCTCCACCTACTTGTCGATTCTACTGGCTTAAAGTTTTTAGGTGAAGGTGAATGGAAACGTAAAAAACATCAGCCTGAAAATCGTCGCCAATGGCGTAAATTACATATTGGTATCGATGCTGAAACCCTTCAAATACGTGCTATTCAGCTCACAACCAACAATGTGAATGATTCACAGGTGCTTGGTGATTTACTTGATCAGATTCCAGAAGAAGAACAGATTGACTCCATCTATACTGATGGGGCTTATGACACCAAGCAATGCCGTCAGCTAATCGCAGACCGACAAGCGCATGCGGTGATTCCACCAAGAAAAAATGCGAGACCTTGGAAAGATACAAAGATTAGCTCGCTAGAGCGAAATGAATTACTTCGAACCGTTAAACGTTTAGGCAGGACACTATGGAAAAAATGGTCAGGCTATCACCGTCGCAGTTTGGTTGAAACCAAGATGCATTGCATCAAATTATTAGGCGAAAAATTAATGGCAAGAAGCTTTCCCAGTCAAGTAAATGAAATTCATGCTCGTGTAGCCCTATTAAATAAATTTACGGAAATTGGCCGACCACATACCCAAGTTATGCCTTAAATTTTAGTGACTTAGGATAACTCTACCTTTAAAGACTCTATGCAACAAAGCCGTTACCCAGTGGTCAACTCTCAATGCGCGAGATGAAATAAATGAGCTGTTAAAAGAGATTGAAGAAAATACTGAATTTGAATTTAGTAAAGATTTAATTTTACGTGCAGGAATTATGTTGTCTGAAGTCAATAATTTAAGCTTTAAATTATCCAACTTTAATAAAGACAATATGCGGGTAATGGAAAATAATTGGGAACAAATTAAACTGGGCTTTATTAGCAGTTCGGAATTACTCAAAGAATTTGGCTTTGATCATAAAGCGTTGATTCATGATGTTGCGATATTGCCTATCGTATATTTTGTTTATCATAAATATTGTGTCAATTTGGATTTAGATAAAGCAAAAATCAAAATTGATAGCAATGATATTCAGTTAATGAAGCGCTGGCTGATTGAAAGTCTGCTTAAAAAAGGCATTTGGTCGAGTAATCTTGAGAGTCTACTTTTACATATCCGTAAGGCAATTGGAAAAACTGCTACAGTATTCCCATACGAAGCTGTAAAACAGGCTATGTTAGAAAAAGATAAAGCCTTAAGCTTTAACGAAGAAGATGTGCAGAATTTATGTCAGTTACGATACGGCAAAGATAATGAAATTAAAGCCTTATTGTTATTAGTGTTTCCTGATAGTCAACTTGTACGAACACATATCGATCATATTTATCCAAAAAGCATTTTTACACCTAAAAAAATGCAGAAGTTAAAAATTGTAAATGATGGGAGTAATAAGCTACAGAACCTAGCCAATACAGTGGTGAATTTGCAGTTAATTCCTGAATCGGTCAATATTCAAAAAAATGCGACTCAACCAGCTCAATGGCTCGAAAGCTTTTTTATGGGCAATCTCAGTTCGCAGCAACTTTATTTAACTAGTCAGTTAATTGATCAAATTCCACAAGATTTAAATCAATTTGAATGGTTCTGTCAGCAACGTCGAGAAAAAATTTGTACTAAACTGCGTAACTTACTTGACGTCAAACCAGTGAATAATTCTGTTTTTGACTATCCAGAACTGGGGGCGCTCAAATTATCTAAGGCACGTTTTTCATCTGATCAAATTAAATTTTTAGATAAACTGGGTGTTTGGTTAAATGTAGAAAATGAAAGCATTGATCTTAAATTTATGATGAATGTGGTGATGCATCATGCATTTAACACCAAAGTGAATAGCCAACCTGCCGACTCAATCAAAGCCTCTATTATTATGCAATTGCTTGATGTAACCAATGCTTTTGATAAGACGAAAGATTTACTTCCGCAAGCTTATCAAAGTGGTTATTTCATGATAGATGATGCGAGCAATTTAACGTCCTTTGAAATGGATGATTTTATTAATCGTGATTTAGAAGCATTTCTTAACCATGCAGAAGAGCGCTCAGTAACGATTATTAAAGCACGCTGTGGGATCGACGGTGTGGTGGGGCAGACTTTAGAACAAGTGGGGCAAAGCTTAGACCTTACACGTGAACGAATTCGCCAAGTCGAAAAAAATGCATTTCAGAACTTACGTGAACGAGTTCGTATCTCGGTGGATGTGATTTGGGAAAATTTAAACCAAAATGCAGACAGCGAATTTATGCAGTTATATCCTAAATTAGCTTCGCATTTTTCTAATCAAAATGATTTACTTAACTTTTTAGAGCTTCTGTGTTCATTTGATAAAAATGAGCTGGTACACATTATCAAGCCAAACATTAATGTAAACAGTCTACTTCAAGAGTGGTTTCTTCATCACAAGGCACCTATGCCGTGGGATACCGCAATTCATCAGATTGTAGATTTAGCAGGTTGTACGGAACGCGTTGCAAAAAATGCAATACATAATGCAGCAGAAAATGCAGATATTCTGTTTTCTGACCAAACTAAAACACCAGGGATTTACCCGAAGAACTTAAATAAAATGTATGCGGTTGTACATGCTGCATTGCATTTTAAAGATGGTGCAAATTTTAAAGAAATTTTGGAACGTGCGAACCAAGAAGGCTATAGCAAAGTTGAATTAAGCACACATCGCCTCGATCATTCAATTAATGAGGATGTTGAAGAAAACTATCTCTACCAGTCTGACCGTGGTGCGTACTGCCATATTAATGAATTTAATATCAGTTTTGCGGATCAAGAACTGATCTTTAAAGAAGTATTAGCGATTTTGTCACAGCAAACGCAGCAACAGTCTATGCATTTACGTATGGAAGCGTATGAAGTAAGTGATACTTTAAAACAATATGATTATTTTAAAATTCGCCACCTTATTCGTAACTGGGGGGTGGAGCATGGCATTTACTTTACAGGTAAATCGGGTGCCGACACGATTAGCTTAAATGAAGCAGTTAAGCCTCAAAGTCAATTACAAACCATTTTGAATTGGCTGGAACAAAGTAGCCGTCCACTCACACGTGATGATATTGCTAAAAAAATCCGTAGTGGCTCACAAAACCATGCATCTTTATATTTAAATGAGCTTATGCAAGCAGGTTCTGTAGTACGTGTAGCCGCATTGGAATACACCACACCGCAAAAAGCCTATAAAAATGTGGACATTCATAAACTTCATCAAGATATTGTGGCGTATTTGAAGTCGGTGAATAAGCCTGTAGATATTGGCATTATTGCGGAAAAAGTGAATCTAAAATATCACTACAATTATCCGAAAGCATGGTATTTACATTTGGTTAAAACCAGCAGTAAAGATTTGGAAGCGCAAAATATTCATACCTTCCATAACCTTATTTCTTTAGATGAAACCATTCATGGTGTTACGATTCATCAGATGATTCGAGATAACTTTAAGCAACTTGATGACTTAGACGGAATACATCGCTTTATTAATCAGCAGATTTTGGTCGGCAAAACTGAAGTGTATAACGCAATGAATAATATTCGAAATAATGCAGCTGTCATTTAACTCAGCCGTTTCATTTATAAGTTGCGCTTTGTTTCAAATATGAATGCATTGCGTAAAAGATAAATATTGCATTCAAAGACATCTGCTTTAAAAGTAGATGTCTTTTTTATGGTCTAGATGAATGGCATTTATGTCAACGAACTGCAACAGAGCCTTAAAATGAGGGGCATAATAATTGACGCGCTGTTTTATTGCGGTGGCTTCATGGATCGAATACTCATCCTGAATTGCAATTACATCAATACCAGCAACATTTGCAGCTTCAACCCCAATTAGTGAGTCTTCTACAATTAAGCATTCTGCAGCGCTGATACCAAAATGCTGTAGCGCCTTCAAATACATTTCTGGATGTGGCTTGATATTGGTGACACTTTCTCGAGTTAAGACTAAGTCAAAATCGTGTAAAAAGTTAAGTTTGCTGTAAATTGCCTGATTATTATGAGCATAGCGCTTCACATTATTCAAACTGGTTGTGGTGGTTAATGCAACTGCTATGCCACAGGCTTTTAAGCTTTTCACAAATTGATCTGCTTGTGGCTTCAGTCGAACAATATGATCTAGAAAATGCTGAGAAATCGCATAACGCTGTACTTTAATTTGCTCTGCACTTAGCTGTGAAATCTCATAACTTTCTTTAAGGAAGTTACAGTATTCTAAGTAAGAGTCTAAACAATGTTTATAGCTTTTTAATTGCTGGTCACGTTGTTTTTGTATGCTGTGTAAGTCGATTTGTTGCTGAGAAAATTGTTGAATTAATTGGGCATCAACCTGATTCCATATCCCGACGGAGTCAATTAAAGTCCCATCTAAATCAAAACAGACTAATTTTTTACCTTTTAGCACGTATCCATCCTATTGTATTTGTCGCTATTATCTCGTGTACATGGAATAAATAACAATAAAAGCTAATGTATTTTAAAATGATTTGAATGAATTATTTAGCTGGTTTTTTGTTGGCTTCACATGATAGACATAAATTTGTAATCCGCATGTAGATGAGGATGTATTACGCCCAAAGCATGTGTAACAATGCTAGAAAAAGCAGGTTATTCGCAGTACTATTTCAGCAGATTCTTTAAACCAACAATACAGGGATGTATTGTTTAACCTGATTTAATCTGAGGAAAAAAGCTGACGTGTTTGAATTGGACTGTAAGCTTCTAAGTGTATTTTTATATATTTACAAATTTAAAAGTGTTTCTTTGGCTGCTGAGCATTTAGACATGAGTCAGCCGACCGTGAGTAATATTTTAAATAAAATACGTCAGCATTATAAGGACCCACTTTTTTTGCGCATTGGTAATGAAATGTTGCCAACAGAATTGTCTAAGCAACTTTTTCCACTCGTGAGTGAAGCTTTAAGTAAGATTGAGGCGATCAATAATTTTAGTATTGATTTTGATCAAGCGATTTCAGATCAGCAATTTACTCTAGCTATGACCGATGTATCACATTTGGTCTTATTGCCTAAAATTTCGCAATATTTAAAAAAAAATGCCTCACATATCAGGCTCAATGTTCGCCCAATTACCACAGAAACCAGTTATCAAATGGCCAATGGTGAGATTGATTTGGCATTGGGCTTTTTGCCTCATTTGGAAAATGGTTTTTATCAACAAAAATTATTCGAGCAATATTATGTGGTTATTGCTGCCAAGGATCATCCACGTTTAACAGGTGAACATCTAACAACAGAGCAGTATTTGGCAGAATCCCATATAGATATTGATGCAGGGATGGGGCACTATCATATTGAAAATGAATTAATGAGTCTGGGCCTTAAGCGTGACATATTAATGCGTTTGCCGAGTTATTTGGGTGTTGGGCTGGTGGTGCAAGATACAGATGCGATTGCTACAGTGCCGTATTATCTCAGTGAAGTCTTACTGTCACGTGGTAATTTAAAAATTTTTGATGCTCCGATTGTTTTTCCAAGCTATGGTGTGAAGCAATATTGGCACATGTCTTGTCATCATAAAGCGAGCCATCAATGGTTACGTAATATGTTCCATGAAATCTTAGTGAAGTGAAAATACGATTAAAAGATCCCGCGCAGAAAATTGATTGCTAGACGTTTAGTGAATAAAAGAATAAGTATTCCACTAATAGATAAATGCAAATTTGTGCTAAACATTGTCAATTAACTTATTTTTCATCATAAGACTGACTCATTAATATGTGAATTAGTAATCACTTTTAATGAAAAAATATGAGCAGCAAATCAAAACCTTTAATTATTACGGCGATCGTCATTGTGGCGATTGCTGCTTTTGTTTATTTTCAAACTAAAAAATCTACTCCTGACACTTCAACGGCTGCAATTGCGCAAAAAGATCAAAAAGCGGTGGTTATTGCATATCAAACGGGTATTGATCCGAGCAAAGTGGCGCAGGCCAATGGCGACTATGAAAAAGACAGCCAACAAAAAATTGAGTGGAAAAAATTTGATACGGGTGCCGATGTTGTAAATGCTTTGGCATCAGGTGATGTCAGTATTGGCAATATTGGTACCAGTCCTTTAGCGGCTGCAGCCAGCCGTGATTTACCTATAGAGGTATTTTTTGTGGCAGCCAAACTTGGTGCTTCAGAAGCCTTAGTGGTGAGCAATAAATCAGGCATTCAAAAACCTGAAGACTTAAAGGGTAAAACCATTGCTGTGCCTTTTGTTTCTACAGCACATTACAGCCTGCTTTCTGCATTGAAGCATTGGAATTTATCTGAGGCTGAGGTCAAAATTATTAATTTGCGCCCGCCTGAAATTTCTGCAGCATGGGAACGTGGCGATATTGACGCGACTTATGTTTGGGAACCTGCTTTAAGCAAGGCGAGTGCCACAGGTAAAGTTCTGACCGATTCTAAGCAAGTTGCAGAATGGGGTGCGCCAACCTTTGATGTTTGGGTAGTTCGTAAAGACTTTGCAGAGCAAAATCCTGAGTTTTTAAAGTCCTTCGTTCAAACTTCTTTAAAGAAAATAGATGAATACAATCAAGATCCGAAAGCGTTTGAAACGAATACTGCTTATATCAATAGCATTGCGCAATTAACCGGTTCTGATGCGAAAGATATTCCATTACTTCTATCAGGCAATATTTATTTGAACCAGCAGCAGCAAGCTCAAAGCTTCAGCACAGATTTTGCCAAGAATATTTTAGATACAGCGACCTTTTTAAAAGCCCAAGGCAAAGTAGATAAAGTCAAAGCCGATTATAAGGGCAATGTGACCGCCTTATTTGTTCAGCCTTAAGGATGTGAAAATGAGTATCTTAAAAGCGGAAAATATTAGCCTGACCTATCCTGAACAAGAGGTGGCTGTACTAAAAAATATCAATTTGGACGTGCCTGAATCGACTTTAACGGTTGTACTTGGCGAGTCTGGCTGCGGTAAAACGACGCTTTTAAATATTTTGGCGGGTTTTCAGCAGGTGAGCGCAGGCCAAGTCAAAATTGATGATGAAGTTTTAACTGGCCCAGATGCTAGACGTGCGGTGGTCTTCCAAGAACATGCCTTACTGCCTTGGCTCAACGTGTCAGATAACGTAGCATTTTCCTTGAAATTAAAAGGCTTAAAAAGTGCAGAGATAAAGTCACAAGTCACATCAATTTTAGGGACTGTGGGCTTGTCGCATGTGGCAAATGCCAATATTTGGGAACTTTCAGGCGGTATGAAACAGCGCGTCGGTATTGCACGTGCTTTGATTAGTCATGCACCATTTATTTTGCTGGATGAACCCTTTGCAGCACTCGATGCATTTACTCGAGAAAGCATGCAGGAGTTTGTGCTGAATTTATGGATTAAAGAGAAGAAGGGCTTCTTTTTAATTACCCATGATATTGAAGAGGCGCTTTTGTTAAGCAATCAATTGGTACTGATGACAGCGCGCCCGGGGACAATTGTTGAAACGCTCAAGCTGGATTTTGCTGAGCGCTATAGAAAAGGTGAATCTATACGTGTGATTAAATCTGATCCGCAGTTTATTCAGCTGCGTGAAATGTTGTTTGAACGCTTAAAAGCGCAAAAATTACATGCGGTGGAGTCTTAATATGAATACGCAAATTCAAAAATTAAATAAGGCTCATCTCAGCGAAAATCGTGCAGAAGTAGCAACATTAAACAGAAGCTCTTCTATTTCTATATTTAGAAAAAATTTGCCACTTATTGTGAGCATCAGCAGCGTGTTGAGCTTGCTGGTACTTTGGTTTGTGGTAACCACTTTGAAAATCATTCCAGAGCTATTTTTACCAAGCCCTGCAGCGGTATGGCAGAAGTTTATTGAAGTCAGCCAGCAAGGTTTTATGAAAGCCACGCTTTGGCAGCATTTGGCTGAAAGTATTGGCCGTGTGTTTAGCGCACTCATTGCTGCCATTGTGATTGGTGTACCTTTGGGTTTATGGATGGGACTGAACAAATGGGTACGCGCTGTATTTGATCCACTAGTGGAGCTACTCCGTCCCATTCCACCGCTTGCATACTTACCGCTTTTGGTGATTTGGTTTGGTATTGGTGAAACCACCAAAGTGTTGCTGATTTTCTTTTCAATTTTGGCGCCAATTATTATCAGCAGTGCCCATGGTGTGATCAGCCACCAAAAAAACCGTGAACGTGCAGCATTATCTTTAGGCGCAACGCGCTTGCAGGTTTTGCAATATGTGATTTTACCTACAGCTTTGCCGCACATATTAACGGGTGTGCGCATTGGCTTGGGCGTGGGCTGGTCAACACTAGTGGCTGCAGAATTAGTTGCTGCTGATCGCGGTATTGGTTTTATGGTGCAGTCAGCTGCTCAGTTCTTAATTACAGATACTGTGATTCTTGGAATTATTGTGATTGCGATTGTCGCGGTAAGTTTTGAGCTATTTTTACGTTGGCTGCAAAAGCAGTTGGCGCCTTGGTATGGCCAACAGCTGTAAACAGATTTAGAAATTGAAGAAGATTTAATTATGTCATTGCAAGCAAAGCAAATTAATCCAAACATTGGCGCTGTTATTGAAGGTATCGATTTAAACCATGCCGATACACCGTTGCTGCTGGAAATAAAACAAGCGCTATTGCAGCATCAAGTGATCTTTTTTAGAAAGCAGGCGCTTAGCGCACAGTCGCAAGTGAGGTTGGCAAAAACCTTTGGTACTTTGCATATTCATCCGATTTACCCTGCGATGGATGATGCACCGGAAGTGATTGTATTGGATAGCCATAGACAAGATTTAAGAGACAATGATCTTTGGCATACTGATGTGACATTTAGTCAAACACCGCCATTGGGCTGTGTGCTGCAAGCCATTAAAATCCCTGAATTTGGCGGGGATACGCTCTGGGCCAGCGGTACAGCTGCTTTTAATGCGCTCAGTGAAGATTTAAAACAGCAACTACGCGGTTTAACAGCAACACATGATATTCGTAAATCTTTTCCATTAGAGCGCTTTGGCGCAACAGCAGTAGACCGCGAAAGGCTTGAAAATAGTTTCCGTAAAAACCCGCCAGTAGTGCATCCAGTTGTGCGTACACACCCTGAAACTGGTGCTGAAGTGTTGTTTGTGAATGAAGGTTTTACGACGCATATTAACGAACTGAATGCACAAGAGAGCGATGCGTTGCTGACATTCTTGTTTGAACATGCGGTGAAGGAAGAATTTCACTTACGCTGGAAATGGCAAGAAGGTGATGTTGCCATTTGGGACAACCGCTGTACGCAGCACAAAGCGCTGTTTGACTATGGCGATGCGCACCGCATTATGCATCGTGCAACTGTGAATGGCTCGATACCATTTTATAAAGCAGCAGGTTAAAAGCGACAGCAGCTGTTTGCAAACATCACAGGAAAGGCCCAATGCTGACATTGGGCCTTTTTATTTTGAAGAAATCTAAAAAAGATAAATTCAAAAATACTTAACCATGATTGCACATGCACAAGGATGATGCATACCTAAGCAGATGCACAGTTCAAAAATAGCGCAATTTAAAATCAATACTGTAGCTTAAGCATCAAAACGAACCCTAAAACCTTAGTAATACGATTTATTTAAATCGTATTACTAAATTGGCACAGCCTTTGCATTTCTACTTACATCATAAAGTGATCTAGGGTTCCGATGCATTTATATGTATGACCGCGACCGAGAGTTCACGGCTTCGTTTTAATTCAAAGCAAAGCTGCACGGAGGGATAAAAGCCCGGGAGGTAAACAGTTAAGAATTAGGCAGAGGCTGCAATGAGCACAAAACATTATCATGACGATAAAGCACTATGGACTGAACTTTTACCGGGTGGACACCACTGGTCAGCGCGTATTCAGCGTGGCGCTGTATTACAGCTTAAATCGCTAGGGCAAAATGCCAATCTGGCGCTTTACTGTGTAAATAGTGAAGATAAGCTCGAACGCTACAACATGCCAGATAGCCTTAAAGGGCAGCACACGGCATATTTAAGTACAGGTCATATTTTGGCATCGGATTTAGGCCGTGCCATGATTTCGATTGTGAAAGATGATCACGCTTGGAATGATGCTTTTTGTGCACCAAGTACGGCATCGCAAATTGAAAAACAATACGGCAGCAAAACTTTCCAAGATGCCCGTAATGATATGTACCGTAATGGCAAAGATAGCTTATTGCTTGAAATGACCAAGTTTGGCTTATATGCAACTGACCTCAGCAGTACCTTAAATTTATTCTCTAAAGTTCAACCTGATGACAATGGCAACTTAAGTTATGTTGCTTCGGACAACACTGATCAAGTGATTGAACTTCGCTTTGAAATGGATTGTTTGGTCTTTTTATCTAGTGCACCACATGGATTATCTCAAGCAGAAGAATATAACCCTGCCGATGTACAACTAAGCTTATTTAAGGCATTGCCTTTGGCAGATACAGATGTTTGCCGTGATTCTTGCCCGCAAAATCAACGTGCTTTTCAAAATAATAAACGCTATTACGCTTTAACGGCTTGAGGGGAATGATCATGACTGCATTAGTAAATCCAACACAAAATTTTGAAAAATCAGTGTTAAGCGAAGTATGTCCTGCCGGCGAAGCTTGGATGTGCGAAGTCAAAAAAGGGCAATATTTCCGTATCGTTGACCTCGAAGGCAATCAAGCGGTGGATACGCTATTTATCTCAAGCCATAACCCTGAGGAACGTTATAGTGCAACGGATACCTTAGCCATTAACCAACAGATTTATTTAGAAAAAGGCACAGCGCTATACACTAACTTTGGCAACAAAATTGCCACCATCCATGACGATAACTGTGGCCGTCATGACACCTTAGGCGGTGCATGTTCATGTGAAAGCAACACTGTTCGCTATGCACATGACAAATTCCCAATGCACAGTTGCCGTAATAATTTCATGATTGCACTTTCTCAGCATCCGATTGCCAAAAAACATGGCTTAAATGTGCGCCATATCGGCCCAAATATTAACTTCTTTATGAATGTGCCTGTGACCGCTGAGGGACATTTGAAATTTGATGACGGTATTTCTGCACCGGGTAAATATGTCGAGATTAAAGCCGAAATGGATTTAATCGTCCTCATTTCCAATTGCCCACAACTGAATAATCCATGTAATGCCTATAACCCAACAAAAATTCAATTGATCATCCGTGACGGTGAGGAGTAATACCATGTTCAATAAAGTCCTCATTGCCAACCGTGGTGCAATTGCTTGCCGTGTGATCCGTACACTGAAAAAATTAGGCATTCAGTCCGTTGCAGTGTATTCAGAAGCAGACCGTGATTCTTTGCATGTGACCTTGGCGGATGAAGCTGTATTTATTGGCGATAGTCCTGCCAGCCAAAGCTATTTAAATGTCGATAAAATTTTAGAAGTCGCAAAACAAACAGGTGCTGAAGCGATTCATCCGGGCTATGGTTTCTTGTCTGAAAATGCTGAATTTTGTGATCTCTGTGAAGCGCAAGGCATTGTATTTTTAGGGCCAAATTCGGCGCAAATGAAATCCTTTGGCTTAAAACATACCGCACGTGAACTCGCGATTCAAGCCAATGTACCACTTCTTCCGGGCAGTCAGCTTTTGGCTGATGAAGCCGAAGCACTGCTTGAAGCCAATCGTATTGGTTATCCTGTGATGCTGAAAAGTACCGCGGGCGGTGGCGGTATTGGTATGCGTTTGGTGTGGAATGAAGAAGAGCTGAAAGATGCTTATTCTACAGTGTCATATCTTGCCCAAGCCAACTTTAAAGACGCAGGTTTATATTTAGAGAAATTTGTACAGAATGCCCGTCATATCGAAGTGCAGATTTTTGGTGATGGTAATGGCTTAATCTTGGCACTTGGCGAGCGTGATTGTTCGGTACAACGTCGTAACCAAAAAGTGGTGGAAGAAACCCCAGCACCACATATCAATGATGAGCAACGTGCCTATATTCAATCGGTTGCGATTGGGCTGATGCAGTCGGTGAGTTACCGCTCGGCAGGCACAGTTGAATTTGTGATGGATACCGACACGCAAGAATTCTACTTCTTAGAAGTGAATACCCGCCTGCAAGTCGAACATGGCGTGACGGAACAAGTCTTTGGTGTAGACCTTGTGGAATGGATGGTGACTCTCGGTAGTGGGGATTGGATTGCACCAACAGCACCACTTGAATCGAAAGGTCATTCGATTCAAGTACGTTTATATGCTGAAGACCCTATCAAGAACTTCCAGCCAAGTGCAGGTTTACTTACACATGTCGAGTTTGATAGCCATGCCCGTAATGAAACGTGGGTGGAAACGGGTTCTAATGTCTCATCATTTTATGACCCGATGATTGCTAAAATTATTGTGACTTCGGGCGATCGTGACTCTGCAATCGTTGCAATGACCGCAACACTCGCGAAAACATCGGTTGCAGGCATCGAAACTAATCTTGAATATCTACAAAATATTATCGACTGTGATGTATTTAAAGCCGGTACGCAAACCACACGATTCTTAAATACATTCGAGTGGAAAACTCAAAAAATTGAAGTGTTGCAATCAGGCATTCAAACTTCTGTGCAAGATGTCACAGGTCGTTTGGGCTATTGGGATGTGGGTGTGCCACCATCAGGTGCGATTGATCCGCTGTCACTTAATGTTGCGAATCAATTGTTAGGCAATGCATATAACACGGCAGGGCTTGAATGTACTTTGCAAGGACCAAGCTTAAAATTCCACTGTGATAGCCAAATTGTATTGGCGGGTGGTGATATGCCATCAACCCTTGATGGTGTGGCTGTGCCAATGTGGCAAACTGTGAATGTGCGTAAAGGTCAGATTCTAAAATGTGGAAAAATCGCCACAGGTTGTCGTACTTATATCGGGATTAAAGGTGGTTTGAATGTGCCTGAATATTTAGGTTCACAAGCGACCTTTACCCTTGGTCAGTTTGGTGGTCATGCCGGTCGTAATTTATTGATTGGCGATATGTTGCCGATCACTATATTTACATCGGATGAAGTGAAAGCCTTAGCGCCTGAACAAGTGCCAACGTTTAGTCATGAATGGGAAATTGCGGTGATGTACGGCCCGCATGGTGCACCAGACTTCTTCACTAAAAAAGACATTGATACCTTCTTTGCCAATACTTTTGAGATTCACTTTAACTCAAGCCGTACAGGTATTCGTTTGATTGGTCCAAAACCTGAATGGGCACGTGAGGATGGTGGTGAAGCAGGTTTGCATCCATCCAATATTCATGACAATGCATACGCGATTGGTGCGATTGATTTCACGGGCGATATGCCGATTATCTTGGGTCCAGATGGTCCAAGTTTAGGAGGCTTTGTTTGTCCTGCGGTGATTGTCAGCTATGAACTGTGGAAAGTCGGACAGCTTAAAGCCGGCGATAAAGTGAAATTTGTGCCGATTTCGTATGATCAAGCGCAGGTATTTAATCAAAAATACAGCGCAGGATTTAAAGACACTGAGCTTGCACAAGTTGATTTTTCTGCAAGTTTTAGCGCAGAAATGGATACCTTAGATGATGCAATTTTAGCAACCCAAGCAGGTGAAAATGGTGCGCCTGATGTAGTGTATCGTCCTGCGGGTAATAGCTACATGCTGGTAGAATATGGCGAATTGGTTTTAGATCTAAACCTGCGTTTCCGTATTCATGCATTGATGCAATGGGTGAAAGATCAAAACATTGCAGGGATTATTGACCTTACACCGGGCATTCGTTCGCTACAAATCCATTTTGATTCTTTGGTTTTAGATCAAAAAGCTTTGTTGGCATTATTACAACAAGCAGAAAGCGAATTGCCAGATGTGACGGAAATGGAAGTGCCATCACGTACGGTGTATTTACCGCTGGCATGGGAAGATTCGCAAACGCAATTGGCAACAGAACGCTATATGCAAACTGTACGCCCAGATGCGCCATGGTGTCCTGACAATGTTGAGTTTATCCGCCGTATCAATGGTTTAAAATCTAAACAAGCCGTTAAAGATGTGGTGTATAGCACCAATTATTTAGTGATGGGCTTGGGTGATGTGTACTTAGGCGCACCTGTAGCCACACCGCTTGATCCACGCCATCGCCTCGTGACCACCAAATATAACCCTGCACGTACGTGGACGCCTGAAAATGCCGTGGGTATTGGCGGTGCGTATATGTGTGTCTATGGCATGGAAGGCCCCGGTGGTTATCAGTTTGTCGGTCGTACCACGCAAATGTGGTCTCGTTACCGTAAAAACCCTGACTTTGAACAAGGTATGCCGTGGTTATTGCGCTTCTTTGACCAAATTAAGTTTTATGAAGTCTCTGAGTCTGAGCTTATGCAAATGCGTGAGGACTTTAAAGCAGGCCGCTTAAAACTGCGTGTGGAAGAAGGCATACTGAACCTGAAAGAATATAACGAATTCCTGACTGAAAATGCAGAATCTATTTCTGCGTTTAAGTCTGTGCAACAAGCCAATTTTGATGAAGAACGCCGCCGTTGGCATGAAGCAGGACTTGCAGAGTATGTTTCTGAAAGTTTGGATGCGGTGACTGATGATAGTGATATTCAAATTCCAGAAGGTGGTTGTGCGGTAGAATCTCACATGCCGGGAAGTATTTGGAAAATTGAATGTAAATCGGGTGATATTGTGGAAGAAGGTGCAACCTTAGCGGTAATTGAAGCGATGAAAATTGAGATTCCAATTATTGCACCTGAGCGCATGATAGTTTCGGAAATTACCATTGAAAAAGGGCAGACGGTGAAAACAGGGCAGGTGTTGTTTACGTTGTCGCCAGTGGCATAAAAAATCCTCCTTAACCCTCCTTTGAAAATGGAGGCAATTTTAAGACCGTCCATAAGGGCGGTTTTTGATTAGTGCTTGCTTATAACGACAATTGTCGATATGATAAATTTAATACAGCCGCCACGCTTAGTTCTTCTTTGGAAGTCCGCGCAACCTTGGCGGTTTTTTATGCTCAAATACAATGAATTATGCTGAAAACCTATAATAAAAATCCACTATCTTATACGGAACAGGTCAATCACCTGAAAGCCAAGGGAATGATTATTCATAATCAAGCTTGGGCTGAAACTGTACTTTCGAAATATGGTTATTATCGATTGAGTGCATATTGGCATCCTGATCGAATTTATATCGATGGTCAAATTACCGATCATTTTAGGTCAGGAACATATTTAGAAAAAGTTGTTCAAATTTATGAGTTTGATACAGAATTAAGATTACATATTTTTAGTGCAATTGAAGTCATAGAAACTTTCTTACGTACAAAAATCACTTATTTTATGGCTCATCAATATGGTGCATTTGGTGTGTATTGTGAGGGAAATTTTCATCCAAAATTTAACCATAAGGTATTTATTAAAAATTGTGACAAAGAGGTTGAACGATCTAAAGATACGTTTATTCAGCATTTTGAACAGAATTATAAGGGTTATCCACACATTCCAATATGGATGCTGACCGAAGTTTTAAGCTTAGGTTCTTTATCATTTTTATATCATGGATTGGAAAATAACCAAAAATTAAATAAAGAAGATAAAAAAAC
Organism: Acinetobacter cumulans; assembly: GCF_003024525.3. Classification (GTDB taxonomy): domain Bacteria; phylum Pseudomonadota; class Gammaproteobacteria; order Pseudomonadales; family Moraxellaceae; genus Acinetobacter; species Acinetobacter cumulans. The sequence goes on from NZ_CP035934.2 coordinate 1,677,005, forward strand.
CATTTCACAGCATTTTAATATTCATCATGAGAAGTTAGCCGATTGGCTACATATATTAACTTATGTGCGAAATGTTTGTGCCCACCATGGACGGCTTTGGAATAGAGAGTTGGCCATTAAAGCGAAATTGGATAAAGATGAAAATTGGCAGTCACCTATCACACCAACCAATAAACGCATTTTTTATGTATTGCTCATATTAAAAACGATGTTACGCCCAACAGGTTTTGACGCAGAGTGGTGTAGTCAAATGAATACTATACTTAAACCGATTTTAAGGGATGAACATTGGCGTATGGCAATGGGGTTTCCAAATCATTGGGAAAACCATCCGGTTTGGAGTCTTTAAAGAAGTTTATTGAATAAACGATAATAAATAAAAAAACTTCTCTGGCAACTTTAGTCGTGATTGAAGTGATGAAGATTGAGATCCCGATTATTGCGTCTGAACGTATGATGGCTTCTGAAATTACCATTGAAAAAGGGCAGACGGTGAAAACGGGGCAGGTGTTGTTTACCTTGGCACCAGTAGCTTGATGAGATAGTAATAAAAAGACCGTCCGTAGGGCGGTTTTTTTAATCATCAAGTAAATTATGAACGATCTGTTGATCAATATTTTTAATAAAATTCGAAATACATGTTAGGTATATTTCCAAAGATTCAGTGGTTATTTGTATTTTTTCACCAGATAAATTTTTACCATTTCTGTGAACAATATCGTGGCGTATAGAAATGATTTTTCGCAATTCATTAATGTCATTTTCTTCAAAGTTGCAACAAAGTATATGTTTGTATAACCCTTTGACTAAATCTATATTATGAAATGATAACTTATCTATCTCTTTTGAAATTTTTTCATCTAAGTTATCTAAAATCTCAAATAACTGATCAGGTCTAATTTTTTCTTTATTATTAAAATTATCGTAATTTTTAACATATCTTCTTTTAATACTTTCTTTATCTAGTACCTGTCTTTTAAATGTATCAAAGAGATAAGCTTCCATAGCTGAAACAGCATTTCCAATGAGCATATTGTTGAACAAGGGGTTGTTTATTTGTAATTTTTTGATTTCATATAAATCTAAAATTGATTTTTCAAAGGTTTCATAAACATAGGTTTTCTGTTTTTGTATTTGGGCTATATCATGAAAATCCTCTATCCAACCACCATGATACAAGTCAGTAAGGTCTACTTCACAAAAACCGTTGTAGTTTTCTAAATCCATTAAAATGATTGCAAAACTTTCTAGCTCTGAGCAGGGGAAAACAGAGGATGAACTACTATTCAATCCTATATCAAAATCTAAGATTAATTCTCTCAAGGAATGGGCTAATTCATAAGTGGTCTTATCATCCTGAAATTTTTTATTTTCCTTATCTAATAGAAAAGGAACAAGGCTTAAACACTTCTCAAAGTTTATTTTCTGTATCAAATTAAGTTGTTGCTGGGCACGTTCTCTCAATTCTAGGAAATTAATATCCCTTACAATTTTTTTTAAATATTCAATCCAAGTAATTTTTAAACTTTCAAAATCATTTTTTGCATATTCAATATTGTAACCAGCTAATTCAAGTCTAATTTTTAGTGTATTCAGATCAACTTTATATCCAATAAAACTAATTTCACCATCTTTATCAAGTGTACGAATCCTATCATTTTTGTGAAAAAACCATTCATAAAAATAATTTTTAGACCGTGTAAGTTCATAGTTATTGATAGTTGTAGATGAATAACTTCCCATTTCTTAATTTTCTGAATTAACCCATGTTTTTGTTAATATAAAACTAATTCAGCATTTTATCAAAACGCCAGTAAAAAGATTTTTAATTTTACTAGCACTTTTAGTTATTGTTTACATATCTAAGACATCGACTAATATGAACAATTTTATCTATTCGCTTTTTATTGCAAGCGATTAAGATTTCAGTGAAAACTAAAAGAGATTTTTTTAATTATGGCTAAAAAATTACAAGAACTTTTAGATGCTCGTAGCTCTGAAAGTCAAAACCGAATTTTGGAAGATGCAAAAATAATTTTGAAAGACTATCTTGCGGACGATTTACATTTAAAACAGCTAGCAGAAGAAACTAAAAGTGAAAAAGCTAGAAAAATCATTTTAGACGATCTGGAAGATCAAGCTCACAAAAACTATGCTAGCTAAAAGTTAGATAAGCTAAATCGGCAAATTGCAGAACAGTTTATTCGTAAGCTCGAAACCATCTTAGACAGTACTCGAATACCCAAGTACAAACTCAGATCGGCAGGCTACTGCTTAGTGTTTCAATTGATTGAAGATCGTATCGAAGTCTTAGCTTTACTAAGTTCTTCACTATGAATTTCATACATGGAATACCATTAAAATAAATCATTTCATTCATATAGCACTATCCATTACGCTAAATACAACTTATGTATTTCCCGTTACAAGCTCAAAGCATGGATAGAACAATATGAGCCAAATTAATTTCGCGATCGTCGATCCGCATATTCACCAATGGGACCCATATACCACACCGCATACAGCAGGACGCCTCGTAAAATTACTGGGTAAACACCCCAAACTTATGTATGCGTTGATTCATGCGGTAAAGCCTAAACCGTTATTAGAAACCGTCGGCCACCCAGAACATATATTAAAACCGTATTTACCACATGATTATAAAAAAGATTGCGGGAACTATATGGTGGAAGCCGTGGCGCATATAGAAGCCAGTTGGCATCATCACAAAGGATTTGGTGTGGTGGAAGAAACCCAGTGGATCAAACAGCTGCCATTCCATACACAACAGTTAAAACTTGGCGCTATCGTTGCCACGGCCGATCCGCGCGACCGTAAATTTAAAAAAATCTTAGAGGCACATCAGCAGGCCAGTCCGTTATTTCGCGGTATTCGAAAAATGGCATCCTGGCACCCCGATGCTGGAATTCACCGCTGGTGTGATCAGTCGAATTTATATACGCAGAAATCATTCTTAAAAGGCTTCGAACATCTGGCGGATATGCAGCTCAGTTTTGATGCATGGGGTTATGCAAACCAAATAAATGATATCAAAAGCTTAGCGCAAAATTTCCCAAATACACCGATTATGCTTGACCACTTGGCAACACCTGTAGGGCTGTTTGGAAAAGTCGGGAAATCCACGGGATACAAACCTTCACAGCGGAAGGCTATTTTTCAGCAATGGAAAGATGACATTAGCCATTTGGCAGAGCAGAAAAATGTACATGCCAAAATTTCAGGCTTAATGATGCCAGTGCTAGGTCATGGTTATTTTCGGGCTAAGCGGACAGCAACTGTCAATGAAATGGTCGAGCTATTAAGTCCTATGATTGAACATGCTGTGGCAGTGTTTGGTACATATCGGATTGTATATGCATCAAATTATCCCATGGATAAACCCAATGCCAAACTGACCGATTTGATAAAAGCATATATACACATGCTGTCGCCTTATGGGGCAGAAAATTTGCAAAAAATGATGCGGGATAATGCCATCGCATTTTATAAGATGGATTTAAAAAAGACTTAAATACATATGGTTAATGGTGAATATAGAAATGAAAAATTTTAAAGATAAAGTTGCAGCCATTACGGGTGCAGGCTCTGGCATTGGGCAGCAATTGGCATTGCAGCTGGCTGCGCAAGGCTGTCATTTAGCTTTGTCAGATATGAATGAACAAGGCTTGGCAGAAACTTTAGCCTTACTTAAGCAATATCCAGTTGAAGTCAGCTTGTCACGTGTAGATGTGGCCAATAAAGATCAGGTGTATGCATGGGCTGAAGAAAGCTTTCAGCGTTTTGGCCGTATCAATTTGATATTTAACAATGCAGGCGTTGCTTTGGCCAGCAGTGTAGAAGGTATGACTTACGATGAAATGGAGTGGATCTTCAATATCAATTTTTGGGGCGTGGTATATGGCACCAAAGCCTTTTTACCGTATTTAAAACAAAGCGGTGAAGGGCATATCATCAATACTTCAAGCCTCTTTGGCCTTACGGCGCAGCCAACACAGAGCGCATACAATGCAACAAAATTTGCGGTTCGCGGTTTTACCGAAGCGCTGAGACAAGAGCTGGATATTGAAGCTTGTAATGTGAGTGCAACTTGTGTGCATCCGGGCGGTATCCGTACCAATATCGCCAACAATGCTAAAATGAGTGACAGTATCCGCTCACTAGGCTTAAACCCTGAAAAGGCCAGCCGTTCATTTAATAAAGTTTTAAAAACACCGCCAGAAGACGCTGCCAAAGTGATTTTAAAAGCGGTTCAGCACAATCAGGCGCGTGTATTAATTGGTAATGATGCAAAAATATTAGATTTAATTCAGCGCATTGCGCCTACACGTTATGCGCAGGCTATGAATTATTTAACCCGCAAAAAAACCAAGCGCAAATAGCAATTCAATTTAAGATCAAAGATTATGATTAGACTGCTTTGAAAGCGGTCTTTTTTCTTCATTCATTTAAAGGAATCAAATCCAATTTTAAAAAATAATAGCACTGGAAAATAATCGTATATTGAAAGACTTAGAGTTAAATATTATTCATTAATTTATAATTTTAGCTTAAAGATTGAACTTTATAACTTAGTGGGATGTGAGCTTGGGATGCTCATATTATAGTTGGAGATGGTCTCTATGTTCTTGCCCCCAAACCGCCATTTGCACCATTAATTTTTCAAGCTTACGACCCGATTCCGTTAAATCATACATTGTCGTCATTCGGCCTGATTCGGGGTCAATACTTTCAATTTTATGTATTACATTATTTAGTTCTAATTCTTTCAGTTCTTTCGAAATCATCCTTGGCGTGATGCCTTGTAGCAGACGTTCAATTTCATTAAAACGTCGTGGTTGCTTAATCATAGTCGCCACAATAGCCAGTTTCCATTTACCATTGATCACATTCATGGCATTTTTCAGCGCCACAATAAACTTCACATTACATTGATCGGCTTCGCTCAAGGTATCCGCATCTTTGGTCATAAAATCACTCATAAACAAATCCTATCTTGCGCTCAATCTAAGAGGATTTCCCATAATAATCACTATACAACAGTATAGTGAACTTAAATTTTGCCTGCCGTATAACTTTATACAACGAAACAAGAAATATAGGACAGCAGATGATTTTAGTCACAGGTGCCACAGGAAACTTAGGACAAAGCGCCGTTAAACAATTACAGCAACATTTACCTTTAAATGAATTTTCTGTTTTGGCCAGAAGCCAAAACAAGGCACAGCAATATTTGAATCAAGGGATGAAAGTGATCTATGGCGATTTTGATCAGCCACAAACTTTAGAGGAAGCTTTTCGAGGCATAAAAAAACTGTTGCTGATTTCAACAATGGAGCAAAACCGATTTGAACAGCATAAAAATGTTATTGATGCTGCAAAAAAGCAGGCGTAAAACACATATTTTATACCAGCTTGGCAATTCAAAATATTGAAACTTCTGCGGTTAAAGATTTGATGATTAGTCATTTTCAAACCGAGGACTATCTTAAAGCGAGCGGTTTGAAATACACCATTTTACGTAACAGCATGTACGCAGAAGCCATTCCGCAAATTATTGGTGAACAGGCGATTGCAACAGGTTTAGCTTTGGCAGGCGGAGCAGGCAAAGTGCCTTATGCATTACGTGCAGAATTTGGTGAAGCTGCTGCAAATGCATTAATGCAGGATGGGCATGAAAATAAAATCTACTCGCTGGTGGGTAGTCGTACGTACAGCTATCAGGATATTGCAGATTTGCTGTCAGAAATTTCAAAGCAAAAAGTGAATTATCAAAATTTAGATGATGCTAGTTATCGAGATATGTTGCATAGCATCGGTTTGCCAGACTTTATAGTTTATTTAACGCATGGCACGGTTGCAGACGTTATGCAACCAAGCAAATGGACGGGTGAAAAGCTCGATCAAGCCGATGTTGATTTAATATTAGAAGCTGCACGTTTAGCGCCAACTTCTGCTGGTTTACAGCCATATCATATTATTTCAATTAGCAATCAAGCACTGAAAGAGCAAATTTCACCTGTTGCGTTGAATCAACCGCAAATTACTCAGTCTTCACATCTATTGGTCTTTACTGCATGGGATAGCATTCCAGATGAACGAATTGACGAGCGTTATAATTCAATGAATACAGAGCGCAACTTACCGCTTGATACCACAATGGATGTGGTGCAAAACCTAAAAAATCTATTTGCTGGTTTTACTGAGGAGCAGCAATATCACCATACTGCAAAGCAAGCACATATTGGCTTTGGTGTGGCCATTGCAGCGGCTGCTGAATTGGGTATTGATGCAACGCCTATGGAGGGCTTTGATAAAGAAGGTTTAGATGAGTTACTAGGCTTAAAAGAAAAAGGACTTAAATCTGTTGTGCTATTGGCTTTAGGGCGCCGTAATCCTGAAAAAGACTGGTTACTCGGTTTGAAAAAATTCCGCATATCGCGTGATGAGTTTGTAACGGATATTCATTAAGTACAGTGGTAATAACAAAGCCCCATAGTGGGGCTTTGTTATTTGCTTCATTCATTTCTGCATTTGCCAAATATTGCTAAATACATATTTGTTAAATGTGGTAGCAACTTGTGACTGTCGCCTAAGCCTGATTTTTAAGTGTCATATTGAGCAGTTTATGATGAATAAACCGCAATTTATCCAATACCGGATTTGACAGCGTAAACGGATATGCATCATCTAAGCCCATGCTGCGGTTTAATGCATTTAAATTAAAAGTTAATGTCATCCAATGTTGTAGCAAAAGGTCAAAATCCTGCGCGCCAATTGGATTTTCTTTAAGTTCTAAATTGTTTAAATCTGATTTATTGGTTTTAACCACTAAGCCAGCATAGTAGGCTGTTTCTAAAGTATCCATCATGTGTAAATAATGTGCCCAAGTTTCTGCCCAATCTTCCCATGGATGCGTACTGGCATAAGAGCTTACATAAAAATCGGCCCAGTTTTGTGGTGCGCCATCGTTATAATGGCGTTTAAGCGCTTCGTTGTAATCTTGACGCTCATCACCAAATAGTTCACGGAATTCGTCTATTAACTCTGGGTGTAAGTGTTGCATTAAGTCAAAATAATAATGACCACTTTCATGGCGGAAATGTCCCAGAAGCGTACGGTAGTTTTCACCCATTTTGACCCGTGTTGTTTCACGGTAAATCACATCTGCTTCACTCGCATTGAGTGTAATCACACCTTGAGCGTGTCCGGTCATCACCGGGAAATCTGCTTGTGGCATCAAAAAATCAAATCTGAGACCAAAGCGATCGTTATCGGATCGTTTAGGGCGAGGCATGATATTTAAACGTTGCATTAAATATAAGAAACGACGTTTGGCATGTTCTAGACGTGCCCAATAGACAAGATGATCTGGATTGTCTAAGGAGGGAATGGTATGTGTAAGCAGGCAAGATTCACAGTAAATTTCACTACTTTCGGCAGGAATAACCCAGTTACAGACTTGATGGTGCTGATAGTTATAGCAAGGTTTGAAGCGTTTACCTGCAATAGATGGATTGAGTGCAAGCCAAAGTGTGTCGCTGTGCTTCGTAAAACCACACATTTCTTTTTCTGAGGCACTATAACCTAAGGTTGTTTTGCAATTTACGCAGTGCGAGTTGGCAAAAAACACCTGATTGCCACAAGTAGTACATGCAAAATACTTCATAAATAACTGCCGTCCTCATGATATGACCTAAAGCGAAGTACAAGCGATCTACTTGATATTTTTACATAATCAAAAGTGTACGACAGCAGTATTTTGTCAGCTTAGCGTGAACAGCAAGCTAAAAAATTGACGGGATTTACTCTAGCTGTATTCCGATACTATTTACTTGCCTGAAATCATGCACAGCTTTGGCAGTATGCACAGCAAAAATGTTAACTAAGCCCTAAGTTTGCGCATACGCATTAAAACTGCGCAATTATTCATCAATTAAAGACAAAAAACAGCCATTACAAGAATAAAAAACTTGGCATGTATTCTGCATTTAATCGGGTATTACGAAAAATAATTTTGGTAATACCAAAAGGAGCAGCGCATGAAAAATACGTATCTACGCTTAATGATCAAAATACTGCCGTTATTCAAGCAATTTATGGTGGAACTGTTCAGTGCACGTGCAGGGTTATATATCAAGCAAAATCAGGCTGATAAAGGATAAGGTAATGCCTAAACAAAAGCTGGCACGTATCAGCATTACTGTGCCACAAAATACGGTAGATGCTTTAGATCAAAAGATTGTGGATCAGCATTATGAAAGCCGTTCACAAGCCATTGTAGACATGATCAATAAGCATTTGATTGCAGATCAAGAGCAACGCAATGAAGTAATGGTTGGCACATTTACCTTGCTGTATGACGCCAGTGTTACGGCGCTACGTATTCAGCTTTTGGATTTACAGCAGCAGTTTTTAGAGCAAGTGGTGAGTTCGCTGCATATTCAGCTGGATGATCATAAAATTTTAGAAGTCATGATTTTGCAAGGTCTAAGCACTGAGCTAAAAGCCATTAGTCAACATTTTATTGCCTTAAAAGGTGTTACCAAAGGGCATCTGGAATTGATGAATGCAGTTATGCCGCCAATTCCGCAAAACGAAAAATAATAAAGGAGTTTAAAAATGGGCCAATTCAATCATTCACATAGCAAAGCAGGCACGCTAACCCTACAGGAAAATCAGCAAAGCAACGGGAGTGCCAAACCTAATGCATTTAAAGGCGCAAATGACCTAGCAAAATTGGGTCATTCACAATTTACACAACCGTTTTTAAGTACCAATACAAAATTTAACTGCAATGCAATTGGGGCAATCACACTATGATGAAAACAGCTTTTTTATCGACGTCTATACTGAGCGTCATACTACTTGCGGGTTGTGATAACACGGCGAAAGTGCCAGAACCACAAAATAAAACCGAAACAACTGCTGTCACAAAGCCCATTACGATTGGCTACAGTGATTGGCCTGGCTTTGTTGCTTGGCAAGTTGCGATTGAAAAAGGTTGGCTCAAAGAAGCTGGTGTAAATGTAGATTTTAAATGGTTTGATTATTCAGCCTCACTGTCAGCTTTTGCTGCCAACCAGTTGGATGCTGTTTTGGTGACCAATGGAGATAACTTAGTCACAGGCTCGGGTGGTACCAAAGGCGTTATGATTATGGCGACAGATTATTCTGCTGGAAATGATGTCATTATTGCAAAACCTGGTATTGAGTCGATTGCTGATCTGAAAGGCAAAAGCGTAGCAACTGAAAAAGGCTTGGTCGATCATTTGCTTTTAGCCACAGCTTTAGAAGATGCCAAGGTTAAGGCATCTGATATTAAATTGATCAATACTATGACCAATGAATTACCTCAAGTATTCGCCAGTCCAGATATTGCAGCCATTGCAGTATGGCAACCTGTTGCAAATCAGGCATTGAAAGCAGTTGCGGGTTCAAAAATCATCTACAGCTCTAAAGATAAGCCCGGCCTGATTTATGACACTTTGACGGTCAATATGACGCATTTATCTGCCAACAAAGAAGAATGGAAAAAAATCATTCAAGTATGGGATAAAACAGTTAAATATATTAATGATCCAGCAACACATGCAGATGCAGTTAAAATTATGTCCACCCGTGTAGGTGTAGAACCTGCACAATATGAACAATTTATTGGTGGTACACATTTATTAGATTTAGATGCCAATAAAAAAGTATTTACCAAAGGTGAAGGCTTTGACTCCTTGTACGGGTCGAGCTATCACGTAAATAAATTCAATGTTACCAATGGCATTTATAAAACTGAAATGGATGTAGATGGCTCGATTTATCCAGCCTTGGTGCAAGAGCTAAAATAATTGCATTTTGGATCTGATATTTAAGTATTTTCTATTCAAAGCTCTACAGATGTAGGGCTTTTGATTATTTTTGAAATGGTGAGCTTATACGACTAGTTCTAAATATAAAAATTTGACTCTAAAATGATATAGGCCCGTACATTACTCAAAATGTATATTGATTTAAAGCCTTTAGTTAAATTATAAAAAAGTAATATGAATAGTTGTGAGCATAGAACTATAATAGCGAGCTTCTAAATATTTCTATTTTATTTTACTGTTTTATGTCTTTGCTCTCTTCCTATTTTCAGCAAAACCAGTTTTGTATTTTGGTGGAATATCTCACGTCGTTGAATGAGATTTTTCCAGTAAAAAAGCAATTCGCAGGCTATCCCGCCGTAATGACTTTAGCTGACCGTGTGCATTCAGATCATGATACGTCACCGCTTGAAGCCAGTAAATTGTATCCACAAGACCTAGAAAAAGTATTGCATTTTGCTGGTAAAGGCAGAGATATTCATGATTTTGAAAACTTTTTAAAGCAAGCACGAAAGGCAGATATTCAAAATTTACTCTTACTGACAGGTGATAAGTTAAAAGAGCACAGCAACGGAGAAAACGGCACAGCGCGTAGCCGATATTTAGAGTCGGTCAATGCGGTCATGGCTGCCAAAAAAGCAGGCGGTTTTTGTATTGGTGTTGCCTTTAATCCGTTCAAATATACCGAAGCTGAACGTGATGCACAGTATTTAAAACTGCATAAAAAAATAAAAGCTGGCGCAGACTTTATTATTACCCAATTGGGCTACGACATTCAGGCGCTCAAGCAAGCAAAGGCATTTTTAACACAGCATCACTATAGTCAAAAAATTCTTGCCTGCGTAATGCCACTTAGTTTGGCGCGGGCTAAATTTATGCTGAAGAATCAAGTGGCAGGTATAGTTATTACGCCATATATGCTCAAGGTTTTAGAGGAAGAAAAACAAGCAGGGCTTTCAGAACGGGTGTATTTGCGCTGTGCTTTGCAGATACTCATCTGTAAACAATTAGGTTTTGCGGGTGTTGATTTATCTGCATGCCATAAACCTGCAGAGCAGGCACTGCTGGAAAGCTATATAGAGCAATATCGACATTTAAATTTGGATGCACTTGAGAAATTGTGGAATGAACTTTGGCAGATACACACTGGCGCAGAGTTTCAGCCTGAATTGAGCTATTTTTCCCGTCCGCCATCATCCAGACAGCTTTTTAAATATCATCAATTGCATTTAATGCATGATGCGTTGTTTGATTCAAAGCTTGGCAAAGGTGTAGGGCGTTTTATTTTTAAAGCGCAAATTTGGCAAAAAGCCACGGCTGCAAAAACTTTGTTAAAAACTGAATACATCAGTAAACATGGTGTTGTAGGCTGTGAAAGCTGTGGACAATGCCGTTTGGGCGATACTTTGTATATTTGCCCAGAAACATGCCCCAAAGGCCTCGCCAATGGGCCATGTGGTGGCACAAGTTTAGACCGCTGTGAATTTGGTGACCGCGAATGCATTCATTCTGTGAAAGCGCGCCTTGCCAAAGCAGTGCAGCAAACACAAGTATTGAAAGAAAAGCTGATACCCACTGTACCTATTGAGGTTCGTGGCACTAGTTCTTGGAAAAATTGGTATTTAGCGGCAGAAGCTTAATAACTGATGTTACGCACTGAGTATGGATTTAATTTACCAATGACGAAAATATAGGCTTGCTCTTTGGAGTCTTACATCAAAAGTTTAAATTTAGGGAATAGCCACTGCGTCTTGCGCTTCGTTAAAGCCTTGCTTTAACTTGCTCAGGCTCGAAGTACTTTTGTTTCGGCAAAATGAGCAGTGAAACTGCGCAAGGAAACCATCTTGCGGAGCGTTACTCCTCACCGACAGAACTCGTTCACTTTCATCAAAATAACCAATAAATCACAGAAACCTTATCAATTAGATGTAGTCCTGTCTCAAACAATTGCGGATGACGTTTTCGTGTATCAATTTTTATTACAAAGTTTAAAATTTATAAATGTTACTGCGTAACATCAATTCATAAAAGGAATTAATCTCCTTCATCCATCGCATTGGAATAAAACTTCACCCCTAATTTGATTCGGTCACGGCCTTGGCTCATGCGCCAGCGATTGGTATCGCGCAGTGAATAGACGCAGCCACAGTATTACTGCTGATAAAATTCTTCTTTCTTACTGATTTCCAGCATGCGTACAGCGCCGCCATTTTTACGCCAGTTATAGTCCCAATATGTAATTCCGTCATAATGTGAAGCCGAACGATGACCACAGTCATTAATCTGCTGCATGTTTTTCCAGCGTGAAATTCCCAGTGAACTGCTGATTAGGCTAAAGCCATGTTCTGCTGCATATAATGCTGTACGTTCAAAGCGCATATCAAAACACATGGTACAGCGGATACCTTTTTCAGGCTCATTTTCCATGCCTTTGGCACGTTTAAACCAGTTTTCTGTGTCGTAATCACAGTCGATAAACGGAATGTTGTGTTTTTCTGCAAAGCGGATATTTTCCTCTTTACGGATTTCATATTCTTTAACTGGATGAATATTAGGATTGTAAAAAAGATCGAAAATTCAATACCAGATTCAATTAAAGTTTCCATGACTTCGCCAGAACAGGGCGCACAGCAAGAATGCAATAAAAGCTTGTCATGACCTGTTGGAAGCGTCAGTTTCTGACGTTCAAGTTTGTTTGACATAATCATAAGCTATAAATATAAACTTTATATTTTAGCGATTCATGGAAATATCAAATTTCGAATATGCTGATTTTTTCTAAGTTTGAGCTGAGACAGATTCAGTACAGAGACTTAAAATTGAAACAGATTTGAAGATGCATTTATTTTATTTCGCATTAATCTGCTGATTCCATTCAATCTGAAAATCATGTGCCAATTGGTCTAATTGAGTTGCTTTAAGGTTTTTAATCAGCACTTCTTGCGCTTCAAAAAAGGCATGATCAAGTGCCCGATTGACCACCAGTTCTACCAAGCAATCTGGTGCTGAATGTTCATTGCCAATCGCAAAAATTGAAGGTTCACCGACAGCAAGGTAAATGTCATACAGCGAAATGTCATGCAAAGGTTTAATCAAACTCCAGCCGCCACCAGGGCCTTTCTCAGAATCAACATATCCATGCTTTTTTAAACCCGACATGGTTCTACGTACCACAACTGGGTTTGTTTCTAGCATTTCGGCAATCTGATCGGATGTAAAAGGCTTATTTTCACGCGCCATATGTAGCAGGACATGCAGCATTCGTGAAAGTTTACTGTCTTTACGCATGAGGAAATTGATTATCGGAGAAATTGATAGATTGTAACATTAAAAGTTTCTTATACATGGATTAAATGATATGGTAACTTCAAAAGTTACATATTAGGAATTATGAACATGAATTATGAAGTTGTGATTATTGGAGGCAGTTATGCAGGGCTTTCTGCAGCTTTACCTTTAGCACGTGCGCGCCGCCGTATTTTAATTATTGATGCAGGGCAACGTCGTAATCGTTTTGCTGAACATTCACATAATTTTTTGACGCAAGATGGCCGATCACCTAGTGCTATTGCAGAAGAAGCTAAAGCACAATTAGAAAAGTATTCCACGATTTCATGGCTTGCTGAAACGGTTACAGATGTAAAAGCAGTTGATGGAAAATATTCAGTTATCGCAGGTGATCAGCAAATTCAAGCTGAAAAAATAATTATTGCCACTGGCGTACGTGACGAATTGCCTCAAGTGAATGGTTTGGCTGAACGTTGGGGGCAATCTATTTATCACTGCCCATATTGTGATGGTTATGAACTGAACTTAGGTGAAATTGGCATGTTGGTGTCGGGTATGCACTCATTACACATGGCGTTGATGTTGCCAGATTGGGGCAATACTACTTTATTTTTAAATGATGCAATTGCTGTAGATCAATTGGATGATGAGTTATTAGCGAAGCTTTCTAAGCGTCAAATTCAGATCGAAACGCGTAAAATTGACCATATTGAAGGTCATTGTGACGTTGTAATGGCAGATGGTGAACGAATTCAATTGAATGGTTTATTTGTTTCAACCGTTACTCGTCTGCAATCGAACTGGATTCATCATTTAGGTTTAGAGATAGACTGCAATGAATATGGCGAGGCCATTAAAACTTCGCCTGCAAAAGAAACAAATGTTAAAGGAATTTATGCTTGCGGTGATGTCACACGTTCAGGCGGTTCAGTTGCTTTATCCGTGGGTGATGGAGCAATGACAGGGATTGTCGTGCATAAATCTTTTATTTTTTAAAGTATTGGCATAGCAATTTACAAATATAGGGCAAGTATCTAAATGATAAATTTGGGTACTTGGACCTAAATATAAGAAATGAAAATCCAGTTAATAATTTGATCTTTTCTCAGTTTAAGCTGAGTTTAATTCACTTAGAATAATAAATAGCCACATTCTAAAAGTGGACATTCTTATCAATCAGCTTCATTTTTACATCAAAAAATCAGCAGAATGCTGATATGAATATGCATTTAATAAAATCATAAAGTGTTGTTTATACTTATATTAATTTGAGATTATTCTATGGGTTAGTCAGTTTTAAAATGCGCGCATTGACCTAAATTGAAATAGATTCATCCTATAAAATTACCAAACATGAATTTCACTCACTTTGTGTTGAGGTTAAATCATTTTTATTCATCTTAAGATTCACGTATAAATTACTCCATACAGAAATTTTGATTATTTTAATTTTAGGGTCGTGAATCTCCATGAGTAATAAATTTGCATGTTCAATCAAACGAATCCGCTTTGATGAAAACTATAAACCAGCTGACAATACACGTCTAACAACGAACTTTGCTAACTTGGCGCGCGGTGAGCACCGTGAAGAAAATTTACGCCGTACCTTGGCAATGATTAATAACCGCTTCAACACTTTGGCCAGCTGTGATAACCCAAATGCGGATCGTTATTCACTTGAAATTGACATTATTTCTGCTGAACTCGATGTAGAAGGCAATGGTCAAACTTTCCCGTTTATTGAAACTTTAAAAAGCACCATCATCGACCATAAAACCAATGAACGCATTGAAGGCATGATCGGCAACAGTTTTTCATCGTATGTGCGTGACTATGATTTCAGTGTGGTATTGCCTGCACTCGGTTGCAAATTCAATGAAAAACCTGAAGATTTTGGCGATTTACACGGCAAGCTTTATCAACACTTGATCAATTCAGACGTATTCAAAGCTGAATTTAAAAAACAGCCTGTGATTTGCTTAAGTGTTTCAACGACAAAAACTTATTACCGTACTGCAAATGTACATCCGATCTTAGGTGTGGAATACAC
The DNA here is from genome assembly GCF_003024525.3 of Acinetobacter cumulans. Lineage (GTDB taxonomy): Bacteria > Pseudomonadota > Gammaproteobacteria > Pseudomonadales > Moraxellaceae > Acinetobacter > Acinetobacter cumulans. Next base: position 1,692,221 of record NZ_CP035934.2, read on the forward strand.
CAATGATGACCATTCACGTACCGATGACTATTTTGCAAAAATGGGCTTAAGCGTTCGTTACTTCAAACCTGAAAATGCGACTGCACCATTGGCATTCTATTCAGCAAATAACTTGCTCAGCGACTATACAGATTTCGAACTGATCAGCGCGATCAGCACCATGGAAAGCTTCCAAAAAATCTACCGTCCTGAAATTTACAATACCAATGCGACAGCAGGTTTAGTGTATCAACCAAGCTTAAGCTTTGGCGATTACTCATTAACCCGTATTGTGTATGACCGTGTTGAACGTGGTCAGTTGGCGGTTAAACAGGGCAAATGGACAGAAGAGAATTTTATTCAGCCATATAAAGACATTCTGAATGAGTGGGCGGCTAATTTTAGTATTGAAAATGCAGACGCAGCTTAATTTTAAATCACTTAAATAGATGAAAACGCGGGTGAGTTAAACCACCCGTTTTAAAGAAAATAGAGATAGAAGATCGAATATGGCCATTTTACTCCCAACTTCAACTGCTGGTAGCTTACCTAAACCGTCTTGGCTGGCTGAACCTGAAAAATTGTGGTCAGCATGGAAACTTGAAGGCGAAGAATTATTAGATGCAAAACGTGATGCGTTGAAATTATCTTTGCATGAACAAATCCATGCAGGCATTGATATTGTCAGTGATGGTGAACAAACCCGTCAGCATTTTGTGACCACATTTATTGAACATCTTGAAGGTGTAGATTTCGAAAAGCGTGAAACGATGCGTATTCGTAATCGTTACGATGCAAGTGTACCGTCTGTGGTGGGCGAAGTATCGCGTAAGAAAGCAGTGTTTGTGGATGATGCAAAATTCTTACGCAGCCAAACCAATCAGCCGATCAAATGGGCTTTGCCTGGCCCGATGACGATGATTGATACTTTGTATGATGGACACTACAAGAGCCGTGAAAAATTGGCTTGGGAATTTGCTAAAATCCTGAATCAAGAAGCGTTAGAGCTTGAAGCGGCAGGCGTGGATATCATTCAATTTGATGAGCCTGCGTTTAACGTATTTTTTGATGAAGTCAATGACTGGGGTATTGCGACATTAGAGCGTGCGCTTGAAGGTTTGAAATGCGAAACAGCCGTTCATATTTGCTATGGTTATGGCATTAAAGCCAATACCGATTGGAAACAGACTTTGGGTAATGAATGGCGCCAATACGAAGAATCATTCCCGAAATTGCAACAATCGAAGCTGGATATCATCTCACTTGAATGCCAAAACTCTCGTGTACCAATGGATTTAATCGAACTCATCCGCGGTAAAAAAGTGATGGTTGGTGCAATTGATGTAGCAACCAATCAAGTAGAAACAGCAGAAGAAGTAGCAAATACATTACGCAAAGCATTGCAATTCGTAGATGCCGACAAGCTATATCCTTCAACAAACTGCGGTATGGCGCCTTTACCTCGCCACGTGGCGCAAGGCAAACTAAATGCGCTAAGCGCAGGCGCTGCCATTATTCGCCAAGAATTGACCGCATAAATTCGAGCTGACTCAATTTCATGTAGGAGCAAGAAGGAAATGAAATCCCTATTATCCAAACATGAGAAAGAGATAAGCCATATAGACCATTGAGATTGAAGAGATGATTGAAGCAACTGATTTTAGAAATGCAATGTCTTTATTGACGACTGCAGTCAACGTGATTACGACTGAGGGTGAAGCAGGCATGCATGGATTTACAGCATCAGCAGTATGCAGTGTGACAGATACACCGCCAACTTTGCTGGTTTGTATGAATCAATCATCTCGTTCTCATGCGCATTTTCTTGAAAATAAAGTTCTGTCTGTCAATGTTTTGGGCACACAGCATGAGCAAATTTCCAATGCCTTTGCTTCAAGCAAATTTAATTCGGAAGAGCGTTTTAAATTGGGTTCTTGGACCACATTAGAAACAGGTTCACCAATACTCAAAGATGCTTTGGTCAGTTTTGACTGTCAGATTGAACAGATTCAAGAAGTGGGTACGCACAGCGTGTTTATGTGCCGTGTGGTCGCAATCAAGCAAAGTCAGCAGGAAGAAAGTTTGGTGTATTTCAACCGTGCTTATCATGCTGTAGGTCAAGTGGAGTTGGCTTAAACCAGTCAGACTTCTTCAATACATCTTTTTAAAAGTATCTATTTCGTGGAACTCATTACTTTCTTAATTATTGGCGCATTTGCTGGTTTTGCTGCGGGGCTGTTTGGCGTTGGCGGCGGTACTATCATTGTGCCATTGCTCTATATTGTTTTTAGCCAAATGGGCTATAGCCCCGATGTGATTATGCATTTGGCGCTAGGTACGTCCTTGGCTACGATTGTGGTGACGTCGATCAGCTCCTTGATGGCGCACAATAAGAATGGCGCTGTGATTTGGCCTGTATTTAAAAATTTAGCCCCACCTATGGCGATTGGCTGTTTTGCAGGCGCGGGCATTGCAGGCTGGCTGTCGGGCTTACATCTGCAAATGATTGTCGGTGTGTTTTTACTTTGGGTGGCGTATACCATGTTTATGGGAGCAAAAAAGCCAGTCGATCCAAACAAAACACTGCCATCTACAGCTAAGCAAATTGCGGCGGGTTCGGGTATCGGCGTTGCATCGGCAATCTTCGGAATTGGCGGTGGCAGTATTACAGTGCCGTATTTAACGGCAAATGGCGTGGTGATGCAAAAAGCGGTCGGGACGTCTGCGGCGTGCGGTTTACCCATTGCCATTGCGGGTGCATTAGGCTTTATGTTCTTTGGCATGCAGCAGCAAGTTGAAATTCCAAATACCATTGGCTTTATTCATATCTATGCCTTTTTTGGCATTAGTGTGATGAGTTTCTTCACTGCTAAATATGGTGCGAAAACTGCGCATGCGCTTTCACCAGCAGTACTGAAAAAATGTTTCGCGGTGCTGTTGTGTATTGTTGGATGCTTTTTTCTAGTGAAAGGCATTTTATAGAAGCCGACTGATCACAGTTAATTCATTCGAAACGTATGCTCTAGTGTGCAACAGCAAGCTAGAGCATTTTTATCTATAGCAATTTAAGTCTTTAAAATTTCAAAGATATTATTTAAAAATTACATTTCAAAACTGACATCTCAAAGCTCTGTGCTTTTAGAAAAAACATTGATAATCACAATGCCCAATAAAATAAAGGCCAAACCAATCATGGCAGGTAGGTCTAAATTTTGTTTAAACACAACCCAGCCCACGCATGAAATAAGCACAATGCCTGCAGCGGACCACATGGCGTAGGCCAATCCCATAGGAATCGATTTAAAGGTCAAACCTAAAAAAAAGAGCGCAATGGCATAGCCCAATACGGTAAAAATAATCGGCACAAATTCAGTAAAGCCATTACTGGCTTTTAAGGCGGATGTAGCAATCACTTCGGCAATGATTGCGATAAGCAAATATATAAACGACATTGATTTCCTATAGACATTCTATTGCATGGTGCATGAGATGCTGTTTTTCATTTCGTAACCAATCTGTACTTTCTGTCGTGGTATCAGTGTGATGCTGAAATGCATAATGTGGAACATAAATATCCACCTCGAACATCAGCTGTACTGCTTGACCATTAATAATTACGTTTTGCTTTAAATGTGTTTCATCAATAACTTCAAAATGATCAAAGTTAAGCACTTGATTTTGCTGAGATGAAGTCGTTGTATAGTGCTTATGCAGACCATCTACAGCGATGGAAACTTCAAAGCTTTCAATCACCGTTTTATACATAGTAGGTGCAGATGATATGTCGATGCTGGCAACTGTTTGCTGATCTGTAGGTAAACGGCTCAGTGCAAAGGCCACATACTTATCACAAATAATTAAACCACCATCCATCGGCAATGGTTGATGACTTTCTATATCGAGGGCTGACTTCAACCGCAGGCCTAAAAATAGCCCTTCATGAACTTGCTGACGCCAGTCTTCGACATACACATTGCTTGGAGAGAATTCTAAAATACAGTTGCCAATCGCATGCAGTTTGGCAGGTTCTGGCCATTGCACATGATTTTGATAATTTGAGTGTGCTTTAACGTCCCAAGACAATAATTGCTGTTCAGCATCCCAAAGAGTGTTGCCAATCCAGCCTTGACGCTCATTTACTGGCGTATTTTCTTGGCTTTTTAAACGTAGATCGATGGTGAAACTACGTGACTGAAACCAATACACAATCGTTTTTTCATCCGTTAAACCATTTGAAAAACTAATGCTTTTACGGCGAAAAGCACCATACAAATAGTCTGGAATAGGACCTGAAACCTCTTGGCTGGCTGGAAGCTGTGCTAAAGCCTGAAATAGATTCATGCGCTTGCTCCTTGTACTTCTGTATTTTCATCCATACCAAATGATGACAAAGGCACAGCATTTCTTAGACTCAGCTCTCCTGAAGCGATACGTTTTTTGAGATAACTAAAGGTTTGCGCGGTTTGATTAAATAAATGTTCACCACCAATTAAGGGCTGATATTTGGGCGCTTCAGTAGAATGTACAGGCTCAATAATTGTTTCGTAATTACAGGCACAGAACAGAGGGAAAGAGTAGCGCTCTTCAGAGACTTTTTTAACACGGTGCTTGGTGGCCAAATATTTGCCATTCGACAAAACTTCCATCATGTCGCCAATATTCATCACCAAGGTATTTTCAATCAATGGAATATCCATCCATTCACCTTGTTTATTTAATACTTGCAAACCCGGTGCAGTCGGCAAGAGCAGTGTAAAACATTCATAGTCTGTATGTGCGCCAATACCTTCAGCATCTTTCACTTCAGGGTTATAGGGATAATGGATTAGACGCAGTTGGCTGGTCGGATGGGTAATTTTACGATCAAAAAAATGCTCATCTACATTCAAAGCTAAAGCAAAGGCCTGAAAAATCTGCTCGCTAATACTGCGTAAATGGCAGTAATAATCACTGACGGTACTTTTAAATGTGGCATCATTTGGCCATAAAGTAGGGCCAAGCAATGGAAATGCCGTAGTTTCGCCGTGGTAATCATAATTGACGTCATAGGCTTCTTTTAAGTCGTAGCTGTTGCCTGCAAATTGTTCTTCACCAATTGGCACATAGCCACTATGATTTTTCGACAGCCCAATATAGTGTTGCATTTTACTGGCGGTATCTTGTTGAAAATAACGCTTTGCCACCTGAATCAGTGATGTCGCAAAATCAAAATTGAACTGATCACCTTTTAAATAAAGAAAACCAACATCTTTACAGGCTTGATCCAACGCAGAGGCTACTTCTAAGCGTTCTGACAGTACCGTGCTTTGCATTTTTGAAATATCAACAAGTGGCAAAACATAAGATTCATTCATCTTCAACTCCTATAATGTTGGCCGTCCAACGCTGTAGTACATCATTTAGGCCGTCCTAAAGATGAAGAGGGATTAATCCAGTTATTTTTGCGTACTGACTTGGGTCATACGCGGAATTTTCGGTAGGTTTTCCATCGCTGGGTCGAGCTCGTCTTCCTGCGCATGCACCAAGAAATCCACCCGTTCGCGCAGTTGTTTAAATTCAGGACTCAGCATGAGTTCAGGATTACGAGGACGGGGTAAATCGACCTCAATTATTTCTTTAATTTCACCAGGATTGGCTTTGAGCGCCACAATACGATCCGCTAATAAAATGGCTTCATCCATGTCGTGGGTCACAAAAATGATGGTGATATCAATGTTTTGCCAAAGATCCATTAAATGTTTTTGCATTTTTTGACGGGTATGCGGGTCAAGCGCGCCAAACGGTTCATCCATCAATAATATTTTTGGTTCATTGACCAATGCGCGGGCAATAGCAACGCGCTGTTTCATTCCGCCAGACAGCTGATGCGGGTACTGATCTTGGTATTTTTCTAGACCAATAATATCAATCCATTCGCGGGCGTTGGATTCAGCCGAGGCATTGCTGGCACCTTTCATTAAAGGGCCAAACATCACATTTTCTTTGACCGTTTTCCATGGAAAAAGCGTGTAGCCTTGAAACACCATGCCACGCTCAGGGCTTGGTCCTTCAATGACTTGGCCATCGATCAGCAATTCACCGCTACTGTAAGGGTCAAGTCCAGCCACAATTCGGCTAAAGGTCGATTTACCGCAACCCGATGGGCCAATCACGCAGATAAATTCACGTTTATGAATCTTTAAATCCAACTGATTTAAAATAGTGCGCTCAGTCTTGCCGTGTTTAAAACTTTGTGTAAGTTTTTTTGCTTCTAAAATGACAGGGCGTGCATAAATTGCATCGAAATAAGTGGTGGCATTAAACTCTGTGCTGTTCATTATTTTGCTCCTGCTTTCCATTTAAATAGACGTTGACCGAGTTTCATTAGCACCACATCGCACACCAAACCAATCACTCCAATGATGAGGATCGCGGCATAGACATTGTCAAAGTTTTGGTAACGCGCTTGTTGAGTAATAAACCACGTAATCCCAGAGGTTGTGCCAATCAGTTCAGATACGATCAGATAAGTCCAAGCCCAGCCCAACAATACACGTAAATCGCGGTAAATGTCGGGAAGCGCCGCTGGAATCACCACATGAAATAAGCTTTTTAATTTATTGGTACCTAGCGTAAAACCTGCTTCAATCAGGCCACGGTCTACCATCCGTGTGGTATTCGCAATAATTAGAATTTGCTGAAATAGCGTACCAATCACAATAATGGCGATTTTAGGTGCATCATTAATGCCTAAAATCGCAACGGCTAAGGCACCAAAAGCAGGAGCGGGCAAGTAGCGGAAAAACTCAACAAAGGGTTCTGTCAGTTGAGATATTTTTTGAGAAAAACCGCAAAGAATACCCAGCGGAATACCGATGAGAGAGGCGATAAAAAAAGCGCTGAACACAATTTTAATACTGTGCCATAAGCTTTGATGAAACCATGGGGCATCTGGTTGGGCTGGCGGGGTAATAAAGGCTGTGACCAGCGCTTTTGCCACTTCATGCGGTGCAGGTAGATAGATTGGATTGACCAGTTTACCTTGCGGTGGTTCTGCACCTGCATTGACCGCAGATTGCGCTTCGGCATAAAACACCGCTTTGTCTACACGGCTATCGACTTGCAAATACGACACACTGCCAGACTGAGTAATTTGCACCTGTGGATGCCATAAAAATGGCAAATAACTCACTGCACACCAAATAAGCACAGGAATTAAAAATGATCCGAAGCCGAGCAATAGCTTGCTTTTCGGACTGAGCTCTCTTGCGACATAACCCATACTGACCAAGCCCCAATATTACTTTTTTAATAAAACGTAATACTATTAAGCAATTTGAATGCCAAACACGTGTATGGCGTGATTTATTGGACTTAAGCCAAGTTAGATAGGCTATAAACAGCAAAAAGCCTGCAAAAGAAGCAGGCAATATTAGTTTTTTTGATCGATACTGATGCCAAAATGTCTTTTTATGGCGCAACCAATTGCAAAAACAGTTTTTTCATTCCTTCACTCGCGCCTGCTTTAATCAATTGATACTGCTCAGGTACGCGTTGATAGTCTGCTTTCGGATCGATATAAAATGCACGGCAGTTGGCAGGGATTTCGTGAATCAATCCTGCCACAGGATAGACAGCCAGACTTGTGCCAATCACAATAAAAATATCTGCTGTTTGCACACTCACACTGGCATCTTCATAGGCAGGAACTGCTTCGCCAAACCAAACCACATGTGGACGTAAAGGATATCCATCAGGGCATTTGTCGATGTCTAAGTTTAAATCTGCACATTCAATGGGAAACAATTCCTGCGTATATTGCGCCTGAGGGCCAGAGCTTTTTGCGTAACGAATATTGCCATGCAGATGTAGTACATTGTGACTACCTGCACGTTCATGTAGATCATCAATATTTTGTGTAATGACTTGAACATCAAAAAAATCATCGAGTTCAGCAATTAATTTATGCGCTGCATTTGGCTCTGCGGCTAAAATATGTTTACGGCGTTCATTATAAAATCGCTGTACTAAAGCTGGATCGCGTGCCCAAGCTTCAGGTGTGGCCACATCTTCAATACGATGCTGTTCCCAAAGACCATCACTGTCACGGAAGGTATTGATGCCGCTTTCTGCGCTCATGCCAGCACCTGAAAACACCACAATTTTTTGCATAGATATTTAGCCTTATATTTTAATTGATGAGTCCAATGCGTACGGTTGCATGTATTGAATGGATGATTCAGCGAATTTACTGTACTCAAAATATAGCGACTACTTCAACTTAGCTGATTCAATTCTTGTAGCACCCAATCGACAAATTTTTTTATTTGCGGTGAGCTGTCTTGGCTCGAGTGGACTAAATAATATTTTCGGCTACCGTGCAATGGCCAGCGTGCAAAGTTCTTTGGTGATGGTGCCGATTAATGAATTTGGCTCGGAAGAGCAAAAACAAAAATACCTGCCAAAACTGGCAACGGGTGAATACATTGGCTGCTTCGGCCTGACTGAACCTGATCATGGCTCTGACCCAGGCAGCATGATTACGCGTGCAAAAAAAGTGGATGGTGGCTACCGTCTAACGGGCGCAAAAATGTGGATTACCAACAGCCCAATTGCCGATGTTTTTGTGGTTTGGGCGAAAGAGGTTTCGGCTGAAGGCAATGTGGGTGACATTCGCGGTTTTATTTTGGAAAAAGGCTGGGATGGTCTATCTGCTCCAGCAATTCACGGTAAAGTTGGCTTACGTGCCTCGATTACCGGTGAAATTGTCATGGACAATGTCTTTGTCCCTGAAGAAAACGCTTTTCCAGAAGTACGTGGTTTAAAAGGTCCATTTACCTGCCTAAATAGTGCACGTTATGGTATCGCTTGGGGTGCAATGGGCGCAGCTGAGTTCTGTTGGCATACAGCACACCAATACACCATGGACCGTAAACAGTTTGGCCGACCTTTTAAACGTAACAACTGTGGCAAGGCTTTAGATATTGCCCGTGTAGCGCGTGACATGATGGGCGGAAATGGCATTTCTGATGAGTTTGGTGTTGCCCGCCATTTGGTTAACCTCGAAGTCGTCAACACTTATGAAGGAACGCATGATGTACATGCGCTGATCCTTGGTCGTGCGCAAACAGGCATCGCGTCTTTTTGTAACTAATTGAATTATATATTCATAAGGTGCTCTACATAGAGTGCCTTAGAGACTTTTTGTGCAAAAATAAACTTAATCAATAAAGGATTCATCGTGAAACACTCTTGTAACTCTGTGCAATAGCCTGAGCAGTGATGAAATAAAAAGAATAAAAAAGGCAAATGTGCAGACATAGGAATGCCGATGACTCATTTGGGAAAATGAGGAACAAGGAAATGAATAACGAAATGCAAAACGGAGAAGGAACGCTCAAATTGCCTTCTAACGTGGGCACGATGCATCGTATTACCAGCAACACTTGGAAAATGGCCTTTATTTTTGCCTTTATTTCTTTGGTGATTGATGGTGTAGACATTATGTTGCTGTCATTCAGCCTCACCAGTTTAAAGGCTGAGTTTGGTTTAAGTACATTTCAAGCAGGAATGCTTGGTAGCTCTTCTTTAGCAGGGATGGCGCTGGGTGGTATTTCTGGTGGATGGGCCTGCGATAAATTCGGCCGTGTGAAAACTATTGCTTGGTCGGTAGTATTTTTCTCAATCATGACCTGTATTTTAGGCTTTACCCAAAGCTATGAACAATTTTTAATTTTACGTTTTATTGGCGCATTTGGTTTGGGCTCACTTTATATGGCGTGTAATACGCTGATGGCAGAATATGTACCAACCAAATACCGCACAACAGTACTCGGGACTTTGCAAACGGGTCAAACCGTGGGGTATATCGTTGCAACGCTGATGGCGGGTGCCATTATTCCAGATCATGGCTGGCGCATGCTATTTTATGTCACCATTATTCCTGCTGCTTTTGCTCTTATCTTTATGCGTTTTGTTCCTGAACCAAAATCTTGGCAGGAAGCAAAAATTGAGCAGCTAAAACGCCGTGAATTAAAACTTGAGCCTGTACAGCAACATGCTGCAGCCACTCAAAACGCGCCTTCTGAAAGTATTTACAAACGTATTTTTGGCCATACCAATCATCGCAAAATGTTCTTCCTTTGGATGTCGACCGCTGCATTTCTACAATTCGGTTATTACGGTGTTAACAACTGGATGCCGACGTATTTAGAAACCGAACTCAGCATGAACTTTAAAGCCATGACTGGCTATATGGTAGGTGCATATACCGCCATGATTCTGGGCAAAATTTTAGCAGGCTATGCTGCTGATAAGTTCGGACGTCGTATTACCTTTGTGTTTGGTACGGTAGCCACGGCAGCCTTCTTACCAATCATCATTTTCTATAACACACCAGCCAATATCGCCTATTTACTCGTAACTTTCGGTTTCTTATACGGTATTCCATACGGGGTAAATGCAACTTATATGGCAGAAAGTTTCTCTACGGATGTACGCGGTACAGCTATTGGTGGGGCTTACAATATGGGACGTTTGGGCGCAGCCATTGCACCAGCAACCATTGGTATGATCGCTGCTGGTGGATCGTTCACCATGGCCTTTATTGTAATGGGAGCTGCGTACTTTATTGCAGGGGTTATTCCTGGCTTGTTTATCCGTGAACGTCAATATGACCCGCAGCAAGCATCGTTTTCTTCAGATGCGGAAAAAGAAAAACTGCCCCGTTTAAGTTTAGATACACATGCTGCTGATGCAGCGCAAAAAACTAATGCAAAAACTGCAACAGCAAAATAAATAAAAAGATCTGTGCCATAGCTCAATACTATGGCACATCTGGAGTGAACTATGGGTGCATTAAAAGGAATTCGAGTATTGGACTTAAGCCGTGTTTTAGCAGGTCCTTGGTGCGGTCAAATATTGGCTGATTTAGGTGCAGAGGTAATCAAAATTGAACGTCCTAAAGTCGGTGATGATACCCGTATGTGGGGACCACCTTGGATGCCAAATCAGCAAGGTCAAGCGACGAGAGAATCAGGCTATTACCAATGTGCGAACCGTAATAAATATTCTGTAGCCATTGATATTGCTAGTGAAGAAGGGCAAGCCCTAGTCCGTGAAATTGCTAAAACGGCAGATGTCGTGATTGAAAACTACAAAGCGGGTTCACTCGCTAAATATGGTTTGGACTATGCATCGCTCAGTGGGCTAAATCCAAATATCGTATATTGCTCAATTACAGGTTTTGGTCAGGATGGTCCACGTGCGGAAGAACCAGGCTATGACTTTATTATTCAAGGCATGTCTGGCTTGATGAGTATTACTGGTGAAGCAGATGATGTGATGGGTGGAGCACAAAAGGTGGGGGTCGCTGTGGTCGATATTCAAACGGGATTGTACTCAACCATTGCCATTCAGGCGGCATTGTTGGCGCGGTAGCATACTGGACGCGGTCAATATATTGATATGTCTTTACTCGATGTACAGGTGGCAGCTTTAGCCAATCAAGGTATGAACTATTTGACCTCAGGTAAAGCACCTAAGCGTATGGGAAATAATCACCCGAATATTGTGCCGTATCAAACTTTTAAAGCCAAAGATAAGGAATTTATTATTGCCTGTGGTAATGACAAACAATTTAAAGACTTGTGTATTGCGATTGGCTATACAGAACTGCTAGATCAGCCGAACTATTTACGTAATCAAGATCGAGTGAAACACCGTGAAGAATTAATTCCATTATTGAGTGCTTATTTTCTCACTCAAGATGCTCAAGTTTGGGTTGATGCGATTCATGCGGTAAAAGTGCCAGTGGGTGTAATCAACTCTGTAGAAGACGCATTAAATGAACCGCAAATTCAACATCGTCAAATGGTGGTAAATATTCCACATGCTTTAAATCATGATTTTAAAGTGATTGGATCACCGATGAAATTATCTGATACACCAGTGGAATACCGTCATGCACCACCACAGTTAGGGCAGCACACGACAGAAATTTTGTCCCAATTTAGAACTGAATCTGAATTAAATGAATTGGCCGCACAAGGTATCATTGATCAACTCAATCATCCTGTAGCTTAATATCTCCTCATTTAATCTTGAAATATATGGGCTTTAAAAGTATCGCTAGAATTAAAATTTAGACCGAAGCACATGACTTCGGTCTTTTTGATCATGCTGCCAGTAAGGCTTTGGCAGCAACGCGGTGTTTAGCTTGCAGTTCATCAATATTAACATTGACTAAGCTTTGGTCTTTGACGACCCATTCACCGTTTACCATGACATGTTCAGCACGGTCTGCACCACACAGTAGCAAAGCAGCGATTGGATCATGTGCACCTGAAAATTTCACATCATTCAATGCATAGCAGGCTAAGTCCGCCTGAAAGCCTACTTGTAATTGCCCTAAATGTTGCTCACGACCAAGAAGCTGTGCGGAACCTGTGGTTGCCCAGCTCAATGCAAGCTCAGGTGTGATATTTTCTGCACCATATTTGAGGCGCTGTAAATACATTGCTTGGCGTGTTTCAAGGATTAAATTAGACGCATCACCCGACGCCGAGCCATCTACGCCTAAACCAATTGGGCTACCAGCGTGTAATAAGTCCATGGTTGGGCAAATACCAGAAGCAAGACGCATATTGGAATGTGGGCAATGACAAATGCCTACTTTGGCTTGTCCTAAACGCCGTATTTCATCAGCATTAAAATGAATGCCATGTGCTAACCAAGTACGATCACTCAGCCAACCGACGCTTTCCAAATAATCTACCGTGCGCATGCCAAACATATTTAAGCAGAAATTTTCTTCATCTATGGTTTCAGCCAAGTGCGTATGTAAGCGGACATCTAAATTCTGTGCTAATTGAGCACTTTCTTTCATAATGTCTTGCGTAACTGAAAAAGGCGAACACGGTGCCAGCGCCATATTCACCATCGCATCAGGGCTACGCTGATGATACTTTTTCACCAAGCGTTCTGAGTCTTTTAAAATAATATCAATATCTTGCACAGTATGTTGGGGTGGTAAACCACCTGCATCTTGACCTAAACTCATTGAACCGCGCGTGAGCATCACGCGAAGGCCAATTTCTTTAGCGGCAGTGACTTGTATGTCTATGGCATCTGTTAATTGCTGTGGAAATAAATAATGATGATCAGCTGCAAATGTACAGCCAGAAAGCAAAAGCTCTGAAAGGGCAATTTGAGTGGCTAAATGGAGTTGTTCAGGATTTAGCTTGGCCCACACTGGGTATAAAGTGGTTAACCAAGGGAAAAGTGGCGCGTTGACCACGGGTGCCCAAGCACGTGTTAGGGTTTGATAAAAATGATGATGGCTGTTAATTAAACCCGGAGTAATTACCAACTGTGATGCATCAAAAAAAGTGTCATAAGGTTGTTTAGGGCTTTGTCCAAGCGCAACCAGTTCAGTTATCTTACCGTTTGAAATAAGCAGACCGCCACGTGCATCTTGATCATTGGCGGTAAAAATAGCCATGGGGTTTTTAATCCAAAGCGTTGTCATAAAGTAACCATACACAAATCATTATGACGTGCATGCATACAATTTTTGTACCAGCCATTCAAATTTGTCAAAAATAGAACAACTTATTATTTGGAATGAGCAATTTTTTTCACAGCTAAAAATGTATCTGAAGCAATGTTGCAGAAAATGAAGTGAATACTCAGATGTTCTAATTATTAGAACAAAATGTTAGAAACATTCTAATAGACAGAAAATTAATAAAAACATTAATTTAAAAGCATCAGGCAGAAGTCAGTATGTTTCGTTTTACATCAGAATTTCTGCAAAATTAATGCTATTCGTGAGTCTATTATGAACGCTATTCCAGTCCTCAATTTATTTAGCCAACCGCAATGTAGCCAATTTGAAGCATCGGATTGGAATATTTTGGCACAGCACTGGTATCCTGTTGCACGTGTTCAAGATGTCACGATTGAGCCTCAACAAGTTATTTTGCTTGATGTGAAAATGGCCTTATACAAAACCGAAAGTGGTCAAATTCATCTGGTACGAAATATTTGTCCACATCGTGGTGTACCGCTCAGTAAAGGCTGGGTTGAAGGTGAAGAGATTGTTTGCCCATATCATGGCTTACGCTATAACACCGATGGTAAATGCAGCAAAATTCCTGCGCAACCAGAACTAACGAAAATATCAGATCGTTTTAGCTTAACGAAATTTCCAGTTGTAGAAAAATATGGCCTGATTTGGACCAGTTTATTTAGCCGAAATGAAAGCGAAGCCAATTTTCCAATTCTTGAAACTTGGGATGATGCCGATCATCAAGCTATTTTGCCGCCTTATGTTGATATTGCAGGTTCAAGTGGCCGTCAATTAGAAGGTTTTATTGATGTAGCGCATTTTGCATGGGTGCATCATGAAGCTTTTGCTACGCGTGATAATCCTGTTGTACCCAAATATCACACTGAGCGAACTGATTATGGACTGAAAAGCATCTATATTTCTGATGTCAGCAATTATCCGCATGGGATGCAACATTTAGCGCCAGAAGACTTTTTATGGACGCGTGAATTTGATGTCTATCCGCCATTTTCAGCAACGTTGACGGTGTATTTTCCAAATGATGGCATTTTGAAAATTTTAAATGCTTGCTGTCCTGTTTCACATAATCAAACCCGATTATTTGTACCACTTACACGTAATTTTGACACCACAGGCGACTTGCAAGCGGTATATGACTTTAATGCACAGATTTTTGCTGAAGATCAAGACATGGTTGAAAGTCAAAAACCTGAGGAGCTTCCGCTTGACATTAGTATGGAGGCGCATTTTGAAGCTGATCGCTCATCGACAACATATCGCCGTATATTAGCCGAATGGGGATTGAGTAAACGATATACTGTTTAATTTGATTATATGAAGCACTTTTATTTAAAAGTGCTTTTTTATTTTTAGACAGTATTTTTGATTATTTATTAAATTTAAATATATTTATTTGGGGTCATTTTGATGAATAAACCGACTCATGAACAGATGATTAATTTTTTAAAACTTTCTAATGATGTCGCTGAGCGTGCAATATCTTTAGGGCATCACCCATTTGGTGCAGTATTGGTTGCGCCAGATCACGAAACGGTGCTTTTCACTCAGTGTAATATTGACAGTGTTAATCATGCGGAATCAACTTTAGCACGTATCGCCAGCACTAATTATACAGCTGAATATTTATGGAATTGTACTTTGTACACCAGCGTAGAACCGTGCTGTATGTGTGCAGGAACCATTTATTGGGCCAATATTGGGCGTGTGGTTTTTGCCATGACTGAAGAAAAACTTTTGGCATGCACTGGAAATCATCATGAAAATCCAACCCTGAGCATTCCTGCATCTTATGTATTTGCACATGGTCAAAAAGACATTGAATTGATTGGTCCTATGGAAGAATTAGAGCCAGAAATAATACAAGTACAAGCTGAATTTTGGTCAAATCGTTAAATAGGTTTATTTTAATTTTATATTATTCATATTTTTAATGGGTTTTAATCACTTAAATATAATAGAACTAAATTATTTTATTGGTAACTTTTAATATTTTAATAAAATAATCAAACCTAATTGTATTTGGAATGCTAATTGCATATTTAAAAAATGTCTAGAAAGTCAAAAATCAAGTGATCAATCATAAAAGGTGAGGGTGGTCTGTATGCAATTTAACAAGAAAGTGTTTGTGGGGGCTTTAACTATTTTAGCTATTGGCATTTCGAGTTTAACCCAAGCCAAAGAGCAAGCAGCTTTTGTTTATTTAGGTCCAACCAGTGATCATGGCTGGTCTTATTCACATGAACAAGGACGTATAAAAGCAGACAAAGCCTTGGCGGGTAAATACCAAACCAGTTATATCGAAAATGTACCTGAAACTGCAGATGCAGAACGTGTGATTCGAAATTTGGCACAAAAAGGCAATAAAATTATTTTTGGTACTTCCTTTGGCTATATGAATGCGATGGAAAAAGTCGCAAAGCAATTTCCAAATACTGTATTTATGCATGCAACGGGCTATAAGCAGGGCAAAAACTTAGGTGTGTATGAAACACGTACCTATGAAGGCGCTTATATGTTAGGCGTAGTGGCTGGGCAAAAAACCAAAACCAATACCATTGGTGTGGTGGCTTCTTTTCCTATTCCTGAGGTTGTACGTAATATTAATGCCTATACTTTAGGTGCACAAAGCGTAAACCCGAAAGTAAAAACCAAAGTGATTTGGGCCAATACGTGGTTTAACCCTGGTAAGGAGCGAGAAGCTGCTTTGGCACTGATTGCTCAAAAAGCAGATGTACTCATGCAAAATACGGACTCGCCTGCAGTGGTCCAAGCGGCAGAGCAAAAAGGCGTGTATGCCTTTGGCTGGAATTCCGATATGACTAAGTTTGGCCCTAAAGCACACTTGGCAGCCGCAGTACTACATTGGGAAAAAATTTATGAGCCTGTGATGAAAGATGTACTCGCAAATAAATGGAAAAGTAGTGCTATAAAATATGGTGCTCAACAAGGCGCTGTGAATATTGAAAACTTTGGCCCAAATACCACACCTGAAATGAAAGCTAAAGCTTTGGCTGTACGCGATGCGATTGCAAAAGGGACATTACATCCATTTAGTGGCCCAATCTATAAGCAAGATGGCAGTTTGTTGATTGCAAAAGGGAAGTCTTTAACAGATGCAGATTTAGCGAAAACCAATTATTACGTTAAAGGTGTAGAAGGAACATTTCCTAAATAAAACAAATAGATCAGCTATTCGGGCGTAATTTCAATATTGTTTTGTGCGCTGTTCCAAGCGCACATTGATTTTTACAGGTAATAAAAACATGACCAGTATTCCAGTTTTAGATTTGAGTGAAGCGCTTGTATCTGATTCAAATCAGGCCCATGCAGTTGTCGCTTTACTACGTGAAGCAGCCACGCATTCCGGTTTTTTTTATGTTAAAAATCATGGCATTTCTGCTGAAATTATTCAGCGCCAATTTGTACTCTGTCAAAAAATATTCGATTTACCCTTAGCTACAAAACTGAAATATGACCAAAGTTTAAATGCTAGTCATTTGGGATTCGAACAATTCGCTGCGCAAAAGTCCGATTACAGTGGTAAACCTGATCTTAAGGAAGGATTTTACTGCGGGAAAAATTATGCCAGTGATCATCCCTACGTTTTGGCACATTATCAAGGTTATGGAATTAACCAATGGCCACATGCCGAAGTGCCAGAAATGGAGCAACATTGTCAGGAATATATTCAGGCACTAAGCGAATTAGCCAAACGCATTATGCAACTTTTGGCCTTAGCATTAAATTTAGATGAGCATTATTTTGATGAAAGCTATCATGATCCAATGATCACGCTAAAAATGCTCCGTTATCCGCCACATCCTGCAGATGCTGATATTGATAGTTATGGTGTGGGGGCACATACAGATTGGGGTTCAATTACCATTTTAGCGCAAGACAGTTGTGGTGGTTTAGAAGTATGTTTACCTGATGGCACATGGGTGACAGCACCGCCCATTGATGGAACATTTGTGGTGAATTTAGGAGATCTTATTCCGCGTTGGAGTAATGATTTATTTAAATCTAATCCACATCGGGTGCGTAATGTATATGCTGGTGGGCAGTCTCGTTATTCAATTCCATTTTTTTATGGGCCAAATTATATGACTGCGATTAATGCGCTACCCGGCACATTGAATGATGGCGAGGTATATCGATACCGCCCATGTACGGCAGGTGAACACATGGAAGAAATGTATATGAAAGCTTATGACTTAAGCCAAGATGAACAGAAAATACTAGAACAAATCTAACTAAAAATTTTTAAAAACAGCCCCGTACGATTGATGGTACAGGGCTTTTTTTATTTTGGGTGCATACAAAAAAGCACTTGCGCTAAAAAAATGCACTTTTGTTTTAATCGTTAAAATTTAAAAAAAGTGTTTTGAAATGGATACGAAAAACTCACAAATTACATTGTCTATAAAATCATAAGTCATTGTATTTATTGTTTAAAAATTCATATATGCGTTCTAAAAAATCGAACAAAGTGTCTATGTTCTAATTTTTATTAACTTTGGAATGGAACTTGCTAATTAACAGAAAGTGAACACAGACATTTAAACCGATGTTCAATTTTTATATTTCTAATGCCTTGTAATTACATCAATTTAGAAATGCATTTAATGAGTAGGAGCAGCTTCATGCCAAAAGAATATAGCTTTAAAACACAGTTAAAAAAAATCGTTCTAACACTCAGTACAGCGACGCTTTTGGGGACTTCGTTTATTACTGCTGCCAATGCTACGGATAAAGCAGCCTTTGTTTATATTGGTCCAACCAGTGATCATGGCTGGACATATTCACATGACCAAGGCCGTATTAAAGCTGAAAAAGCATTGGCTGGAAAATATAAAACCTCTCATATTGAAAATGTTCCTGAAACTGCTGATGCAGAACGTGTTATTCGAAATTTGGCACAGCAAGGGAATAAAGTGATTTTTGGGACGTCCTTTGGTTATATGAACCAAATGGAGAAAGTGGCGAAACAATTTCCTAATACTGTATTTATGCATGCAACTGGCTATAAGCAAGGCAAAAATTTAGGGGTATATGACGTACGTACCTATGAAGGTGCCTATATGTTAGGTGTGGTTGCCGGTCAACAAACTAAAAAGAATACCCTAGGCGTAGTGGGGTCTTTCCCAATTCCAGAAGTGGTACGCAACATTAATGCCTATACCTTAGGTGCTCAAAGTGTCAATCCAAAAATTAAAACCAAAGTGATTTGGGTGAACTCTTGGTTTAATCCTGGTAAAGAGCGTGATGCCGCTTTGGCGCTCATTGCGCAAAATGCAGATGTACTCATGCAAAACACAGATTCACCAGCGGTGGTGCAAGCTGCCGAACAAAAAGGTGTTTATGCCTTTGGTTGGGATTCGGACATGAGTAAATTTGGTGCCAAAGCGCAACTGGCAGCATCGGTTTTACATTGGGAAAAAATTTATACGCCTGTCATGCAACAAGTGGCGAATAAAACATGGAAACCGAGCGCAATTTGGTATGGCGTAAAACAAGATGCTGTAAAAATTGAAAACTTTGCACCTTTTGTCCCAGCCAATGTAAAACAAAAAGCGCTTAACGTACAAAGTGCGATTCAGAAAGGCACATTGCACCCATTTACAGGCCCTATTTATAAACAAGATGGCAGTCTAGTCGTGGCTAAAGGTAAGTCTATGACTGATGCTGAACTTGGCAAAATGAACTTTTATGTTAAAGGTGTAGAAGGCGCTCTACCTAAATAAAGCCGAATTTAGCCTAGATACGCAGTATCTAGGCTCAAGCCATACACCCTAGATTTTAAAAATGAGAGCTTGAGGTATGAATGCATTTCAACATGAACCTGACATAAAACTAAATCGAGCACCAAGTACAGCCATTCCTCGTCTTGAGCTCCTCAATATTTGTAAAAATTACAATTCATTGAAAGCCAATGACAACATTAACTTGAAAGTACAAGCAGGACATATTCACGCAATATTGGGTGAAAATGGTGCTGGAAAAAGTACCTTGATGAAGATTATTTATGGTGCGACCAAAGCTGATCAAGGGCAAATCATTTGGAATGGTAAAGAAGTAAAAATTGATAATCCATCGATGGCCCGTAAGCTAGGTATTGGCATGGTCTATCAACATTTTTCTTTGTTTGAAACCTTAACCGTTGCACAAAATATTTTGTTAGGTCTGGACGATAAAATTGATTTGGACGACCTACATCAAAAAATTCTAGAGGTTTCCAAGCAATATGGCCTACCTGTAGATCCAAGACGTGAAGTCCATTCTTTATCTGTAGGTGAGCGACAACGTGTAGAAATTATCCGATGCCTACTGCAAAACCCATCGTTAATTATTTTGGATGAACCAACTTCTGTCCTGACACCACAAGCCGTACAGCAGTTATTTAAAACGCTAAAACTCTTAGCATCTCAAGGTGTATCTATTCTTTATATCAGTCATAAGTTACATGAAATTAAAGAACTTTGTGACGAAGCGACCATTCTCCAAAATGGTCAAGTGACAGGTCATGTTTTACCCGAAAATAACTCGACCAGTGATTTAGCCAAACTGATGATTGGGCGTGAATTGCCGACCTATGTACATGCTGATTATGAAGGTAAGAAAGTTACTTGCTTTGAGGTTTCTAATTTATCCAAAACTTCTGATGATCCTTTTGGCGTGTCTTTAGCTGGAATTAACCTGAATATTCAAGCAGGCGAAATCATGGGGATTGCGGGAATATCGGGCAATGGTCAGGCTGAGCTTTTGGCTTTGCTTTCTGGCGAATCATTTTCTGAGCAAGGTGAGATATGGCTAAAGGGTCAAAATATTACCAAATTAAATGCGGGTGAGCGCCGTGATTTAGGCTTGGGCTTTGTTCCAGAAGAGCGTTTAGGCCGAGGTGCAGTCCCTGCGATGACCTTAGCGGAAAATGCTTTACTCACGGCATTTCGTCATGGGTTGACGCGTTTTAACTTTATTAATTTTTCGAAAACTAAAGCATTTGCAGAGCATTGTATTCAAAAATTTGGCGTCAAGGCTGCTGGTGCACATGCAGAAGCACGATCACTGTCTGGTGGTAATTTACAAAAATTTATTGTCGGTCGTGAAATTTTACAACAACCCAATTTTTTAATTATTTCTCAGCCAACTTGGGGCGTAGATGTTGGTGCATCCATGTTTATTCGACAAACTTTAATCGATCTGTCGCGCACTGGCGTGGCTATTTTAGTGATTTCAGAAGAATTGGAAGAGTTATTCGAAATTAGTGACCAAATTTGTGTGCTTGCTTCAGGCAAGCTTTCGGCGCCACAAGCAACTACAAGCACAAATGCGGAACAAATTGGCTTGCTCATGTCGGGCATTGCATCAGAACAATCCGATGTACATGATGGCAAACAGCCAGAATTACATGCTTAGCAAGGCATAGAGGTGAATCCATGTATTTATTAAAACCGAGGGAAAAGCCCTCACAACTGATGAGATGGTTGTCACCACTCATCGCACTCATTGCCATGCTGGTTGTTGGAAGTTTGTTGTTTTTTATTTTGGGGGTAGACCCCGCTAAAGCGTTGTATATCTTTTTTATTGAGCCTTTAACTTCGCTCTATAGCTTAAGTGAATTGGTGATTAAAGCCAGCCCGCTCATATTAATTGCGCTCGGCCTTGCCATTGGCTTTCGCGCCAAGCTCTTCAATATTGGTGCCGAAGGACAGCTCACCATGGGCGCCATTTTTGGTGGTGGTATTGCCATTTTATTTCATGACCAAATGGGCTGGTGGATTTTACCCCTCATGATTGTGATGGGTGCGATTGGTGGTGCATTTTGGGGGCTCATTCCTGCATTTTTAAAAACACATTTTAATGCAGAAGAAACATTGACTACGCTCATGATGAATTACGTGGCTTTGTTTGTTTTATTGTATTTGGTGAATGGACCATGGCGTGACCCAGATGGCATGAACTTTCCACAGTCTGTGATGTTTGGTGAAAGTGCCACTTTGCCTTTTATTGTGGAAGGCACACGTGTCAATGTCTCTATCTTTTTAACGCTTTTAGCCGTGATTGTATTTTGGTTTTTTATTAAAAAAAGCATGACGGCTTACAAACTTGAAGTCAGTGGTCAGGCGCCTTTGGCTGCACAATATGCAGGGTTTTCATCTAAAAAAGCCGTGTGGTTAAGTTTAGGGATCTCTGGACTGATGGCAGGTATTGCAGGTATTTGTGAAGTTGCAGGCCCAATTGGTCAGTTAAATCCAAATATTTCCCCAGGTTATGGCTATGCAGCCATTATTGTGGCGTATTTAGGCCGTTTAAACCCGATCGGAATTGTACTTGCAGGGCTATTGATGGCACTACTTTACCTTGGAGGTGAAATGGCACAAATGCAATTACAACTGTCTGTCGCAATTACCGGTATTTTCCAAGGCTTATTACTCTTTTTCTTATTGGCGTCGGATGTGCTAATTGAAAAGCGCTACCGTTTTGCCAAAAAGAAAACTGCACCCGTACCAAATGCTGGCGTGGCTTAAATCAAAAGGAATAAATCATGAGTATTGAAATGACCGCGATTTTAGCGGGAACGATTGCAGCTGCAACACCTCTGATTTTTGCAGGTTTAGGTGAATTAGTTGCTGAGCGTACAGGGGTAATTAACCTTGGTGTAGAAGGCATGATGTTAGTAGGTGCAATCGCAGGTTTTGCATTTGCTGCGCACTATGAAGCAAGCGTTGCCAGTGCCTTATTGGTTGGGGCTTTGGCGGGCATGTTTATGTCACTCATCTTCGCATTTTTTACCCTGTCCTTAAGTACAAACCAGTCGGCTTGTGGCTTGGCACTGACCATTTTTGGGATTGGTATTTCGGCATTTATTGGTCAAAACTACGTGAGCATGGCTTTACCCGGCTTACAAAATATGAATATTCCTGGATTAGCAGATATTCCATTTATAGGCCCTGTGCTATTTCAACAAAACTATGTGGTTTATTTGTCGATTTTGGCCTTTGCCGTGATTTGGTGGGTATTGGCAAAAACTCGTTTAGGCTTGCTATTAAAAGCAGTGGGTGAGTCACCAGAAAGTGCACATGCAATGGGTTATAACGTCTTGGCCATTCGTTATTGTGCCGTGTTGTTTGGTGGTGCAATGGCAGGAGTTGGCGGTGCGTTTTTATCAACGGTATATACACCAATGTGGATTGAAAACATGGTGGCAGGACGTGGTTGGATTGCAATTGCCCTAGTCGTATTTGCGACATGGAAACCTACACGTCTTATGTTGGGTGCATACCTATTTGGTGGCGTCACAATTTTACAATTTCATGCGCAAGCATTGGGTTTAAAAGTGCCAAATGAGCTGCTTTCTGCATTGCCTTATGTGGCTACGATTGTCGTGCTTGTCATAATTTCACGTGACAAAAAATTATTGAAAATGAACTTACCTGCATCATTAGGTAAGACATTTACGCCATAACTCCCACAGATATAACAATAGAGATACGAATGAAAATTATCAGTGCAGATTATGTTCTGACCATGAATGAACAATTAGACTGTATTGAACAAGGGGCAGTGCTCATCGATGGTCAAATCATTCAGCAAGTTGGGACATTAGCAAAACTTCAAGCGCAGTATCCAGACGTAACAGTTGAACATTATGCAAATGGCTTACTTATGCCTGGTTTAGTGAATACACATTGTCACTCTGGTTTTTTGCGAGGGACTGCAGAAGGCTTGGCTGTATGGGATTGGTTGCAACAGTTTATTGATCCAATGCACCGCGTACTTCTGCCTGAAGATGCCAAAATAGCCTCTTACTTGTGTTATGCAGAGGCACTTCTGTCGGGTACGACCACAATAGTTGATATGTGGCGTTTTATGGATGGTAGTGCTGAAGCAGCTAAAGAACTTGGCATTCGTGCGGTATTGGTGCCTTATGTGGCAGAGCACCCTGACCACAACTACTTTGAAACGCTCAAAAGTAATGAGGCTTTACTCAATCGTTGGCACCAAAGCGCACAAGGTCGCATAGAGGTGTGGGTGGGGCTAGAGCATTTATTTTATGCACAAGAACCAGCATTAGATCGCATACAAAAGCTCTGTCAGGATTATCAAACGGGATTTCATACCCATAGCAATGAAAGTCAGTTTGATGTGCAAGAAAATTTGAAGCGTTATGGTGTGCGCCCGATCCAAACTCTGGAGCAGTTAGGCTTATTTGATGTACCTAAGTGCTTACTTGCACACTGTGTTTGGACAGATGCGACAGAAATAGATATTTTAAAAAATTACCGTGTAGGTGTGGCACATAATCCAATTTCAAACATGAAGTTGGCTTCTGGTGCGGCACCTATTACGCAAATGCTGGCCAAAGGTTTGGCCGTGGGCTTAGGCACAGACGGTGAAAAAGAGAATAATAATTTAGACATGTTTGAAGAAATGAAAACAGCGTCTTTATTGGCAAAATTCTCCAATTTAAATGCGGCATCTTTAGACGCATGGTCTGTGTGCAAAATGGCCACTTCTTTAGGAGCGAAAGCCTTAGGTATGCAAGACAAAATTGGCTCTTTAGAGACGGGAAAACAGGCAGATATGATTGTGGTAAATACGGCAACACCACGTATGACGCCACTGATTAAAGGAGGTCAATTATTTAACCTACATCACAATTTGGTTCATGCTGTACAAGGTCAAGATGTTGTCATGACGATGGTAGCAGGGCAAACATTGGTTAAAAATGGCCAGTTATTGAATGCAGATTTACAAAAATTGATTGATGACGTAAATATAGCTGCACCTAAACTGTTTAAACGCCGTGCAAAATGGTTGGCACAAAGTGGTACATCTGTTAATGAGCTACAACGCATTTAATACTTTCTGATCTAATTTTTTATTAAAAAAAATGCCTGTTTTAAGCAGGCATTTTAAATTGTGTTTAGATGAACTTGTATTTAACTTTGCTCTAAAAATTCTGAAATTGTTTGAGTAAAGATCTGTGCTTGTTCAATATTTGAAATATGTGAAGCTTCAATTTCAAATAGTGCGCTACTACGAATTTGATTCACTAAATATTGTCCATCTGCAACAGTTGTTACGGGGTCGAGCGTACCCGCGATGACTAAAAGTGGGATTCGTATTTGTGAAATCTCTGTCGTTAGATCCGCTTTAGCCAAAGCTTCACAACAGCTTGCATAACCTTCAGGGCTGCCAGCACCTAAGTCGTTAGAAAGTTTTGCAATCACTGCTGTGTTACTTTGGATAAAGGGTTCACTAAACCAGCGCGATGCAGCTGTACTGGCTATCGGTTCTAGGCCTTGTTCACGCACGAGTTTTGCGCGTTCAGTCCATGCGTGTTCTTGCCCAATTTTGGCTGCCGTATTACATACAATCACATGATTAAAACGTTCAGGATGATGGATGGCTAACCATTGGCCTGTAAGCCCACCCATAGAAATACCGCAAAATGATGCCGTTTTAATGGAGAGATGATCCATCAAGTGAATAACATCTTGGCCGAGTTGCGCCAATGTATATGGGCCTTTGGGTGCAGTTGATTCACCATGACCACGGGTGTCATAACAAATGATATAAAATAGTTTTTTCAGCACATCAACTTGCGGTTTCCACATCGAAAAATTGGTGCCTAATGAGTTTGAAAATATCAAGGTTGGCTTTGTATTATTGCCAAAAGTTTGATAGTTAATCTGAGCATCATTTGAATTGAATGTTGGCATTGAATCCCTCCCAAACTCCCTTGATACAGGGAGTGGATTTTAAATTAGTTAAATTTTTTCTATGATCAAAGCAATCCCTTGACCGACACCAATACACATCGAACAAAGTGCGAATTTCCCGTTGATTGCTTCGAGTTGATTCAAAGCAGTGGTAACTAAACGTGCGCCTGATGCACCGAGTGGATGTCCAATGGCGATCGCACCACCATTCGGGTTGACGCGAGCATCATCATCAGCAAGTCCTAAGTCACGTGTCACTGCAAGTGCTTGGGCTGCAAAAGCTTCATTCAGTTCAATTACATCCATTTGTGCAAGTGTTAAGCCAGTTTGCGAAAGCAGCTTTTTAATCGCAGGTGCAGGGCCAAAGCCCATAATCCGAGGTTCAACCCCAACTACTGTTGCAGCAATCACTTTGGCACGTGGTTTTAAACCATAGCGTGTAACGGCTTCATCAGATGCAATGAGTAGAGCGGCGGCACCATCATTAATGCCAGATGCATTACCTGCAGTCACTGTTCCATCTGCTTTCACCACAGGTTTAAGTTTTGTTAAAGCTTCAAGTGTGGTTGATGCGCGAGGGTGTTCATCCGTATCAATTACAACAGGCTCGCCTTTACGCTGAGCGATGTGTACGGGAATAATTTCATTGGCAAAAAAACCACGTGCTTGGGCTGCTGCAGTGCGTAGTTGACTATTCAATGCGAATTTGTCTTGATCTTCACGATTGATCTTAAATTGCTCGGCGACATTTTCTGCCGTTTGTGGCATGGTTTCGACACCATACATTTCTTTGAGTTTAGGGTTGATAAAGCGCCAACCCATAGTGGTGTCTTCAATTTTTTGAGTACGACCATAGGCTGCTTCAGATTTACCCATAACTAAAGGCGCGCGTGACATTGACTCTACACCGCCAGCAATAATCAGATCTACTTCACCCGATTTAATCGCACGTGCAGCCATAGCTACTGCATCAAGAGATGACCCACAAAGGCGGTTTACTGTGGTAGCAGGGACTTGGTAAGGGACGCCTGCAAGTAGCGCAGACATACGGCCGACATTACGGTTATCTTCACCGGCTTGGTTGGCACAGCCAAAGATAATGTCATCTACTTTTTCCCAATTTACAGTTGGGTTGCGTTCCATAATGGCTTTGATTGGCAAAGCACCGAGATCATCTGCACGAATTGGTGCTAAACCACCTGCATAGCGGCCGAAAGGTGTACGAATAGCATCAATAATATAGGCATTTTTCATTTTTTAAATCCTAGAAACACAGCTCCTCCCTTTGTAAAAGGGAGGTTGGGAGGGATTTACAGGAAGTTAATTTTTATTATTAATCCTCCCTAAATCCCCCCTTTAAAAAAGAGGGAATATTTTGCTTTAAGCAGTCGCATCAATTAGCTTCGCACCTGTTAGTGACTGTAATTCTTCAAAAGAAAGACCTTCAACTTTTTCAAGAACTTTCATGCCTTCTGAAGTCACATCAATCACACATAAATCAGTATAAATTCGGTCTACACACTTCAAGCCTGTCGCTGGGTAATTCAGTTCTGCAACAATCTTTGGTTCACCTTTTTTAGTGACATGATCGGTCGTAATAAAGACTTTTTTTGCGCCTACAGCTAAGTCCATTGCACCACCTACAGCAGGAATCGCATCAGGTGCACCAGTGTGCCAATTGGCAAGATCGCCATTTTGTGCAACTTGGAATGCTCCTAAAACTGCGATGTCTAAGTGACCGCCACGCATCATGGCAAATGAGTCACCATGATGGAAAAATGCACCACCTGTCAGCATCGTGACAAATTCTTTGCCTGCATTAATCAGTTCAGGGTCTTCTTGTCCAACCTCGGGCTTTTCACCAAAGGCCAATAAACCATTTTCTGAATGTAAAAATACGTCCTTATCTGAAGGCAAGTAGTTGGCAATTTTGGTCGGGAGGCCAATGCCTAAGTTCACATAAGCACCGTCAGGGATATCTTGCGCCACACGTTCAGCAATTTGGTCGCGAGTTAATTTGGTATAGCTCATATAAAAATCTCCAATTACTGTGCAGGTGTGACAGCAACAACGTGCTGTACAAAAATGCCTGGGGTAATAATGTGCTCGGGGTCTAAAGCACCAAGTTCAACCACTTCAGAAACTTGGGCAATGGTAATATCCGCGGCCATTGCCATAATTGGGCCAAAATTGCGAGCAGATTTGCGATAAACCAAATTACCCCAACGGTCACCTTGAGAGGCTTTAATCAGTGCAAAATCGGCTTTAATTGGATTTTCTAGCACATAATCTTTGCCTTCATAGTTCAGCATAGGTTTAGCTTCGGCAAGTAAAGTCCCAAAACCTGTAGGTGTATAAATTGGCCCAAGTCCCATACCTGCAGCTTGTATACGACAGGCAAGGTTACCTTGAGGAACCAGCTCAAGCTCAATTTTTCCGGCACGGTATAATTCATCAAAAACCCAAGAGTCAGATTGACGGGGGAAAGAACAAATAATTTTGCGTACAGCACCGGCTTTAAGCAATTTGGCAAGGCCGTAATCACCATTACCTGCATTATTATTTACAATCACTAAGTCTTTAATGCCCAGTTCGATCAGGCCATCGATCAGTTCTGCTGGCTGTCCTGCCGTACCAAAACCGCCAATCATAATGGTTGAGCCATTTTTGATTTGTGAAAGTACTTCAGTTAATGAAGTCTGACTTTTATCGATCATATACGTACCTATACTATAAAGTTTTAGAATCTGTTGAGCCTGTCATAGCTGTTTGAGAGGCTATTTTTGTACTCGGTTTACTTAAAAGCAAATGCGCAATAATCCCGATACAAATCCCCCAAAAAACTGAACTCAGCCCCATAAAATGCATGCCTGAAGCTGTTGCTAAAAATGTAATTAGCGCCGCATCTCTTTGACTTTCATCTTTCATCGCCACGGATACATTGGTGGCAATTGCGCCTAAAAGCGCTAGACCTGCAAGGGCTGCAACGAGTTCTTTAGGTAATAAGCTAAAGAGCAAAACAATGCTTCCAGCAAAGAGACCACCGAAGATGTAAAAAATGCCGTTGGCAATTCCTGCGATGTAGCGTTTGTCTTTAAGTTCATGTGCATCTTTACCCATGCATAAAGCAGCAGTGATGGATGCGAGAACTATGGTGATTCCGCCGACACATGCGACAGCTAATGACGCTAAGCTGGTCACGGTAATAATGGGTTTGGCAGGTGTGTCATAACCGCTGAGTTTCATCATGGCCATGCCTGGTAAAAATTGGCCTGAAAGGCTGACTAAAATCAGGGGAAGGGCTAAATTAAGTAAGCTGTTGAGTGTCCACTCAGGGCTAATACACTGCGGAATGGCTAAACTGAAGTGGATGTCGACAGGGTTCATTTTGCCAAAGATTAAACTGAGGACTACGCCTGTCACGAGTACCCAAAGCATGCTATAGCGCGGGTTGAGTCGTTTTGACACTAAAAAAACCAACAGCATGCCAAATACAATCAAGGGCATACTGTCGGTGGCATTAAACAGACCAAGTCCAAACTGAAATAAAATACCTGCCATCATGCCTGCAGCGATGGATTGCGGAATCCATTTTAAAAGTTTGTCGAAATAACCTGTTAATCCAATAATTAAGATCACAATTGCTGCCGTAATGTAGGCAGCGACGGCTTCATTCAAGCTAATATTGGGAAAAAGCGTGACTAAAAGTGCCGTGCCGGGTGCAGACCAAGCAGTAATCACAGGTACTTTGTATTTGATGGATAAAAAAATACCTGCAACTGCTGCACCAATAGAAATACCCCAGATCCATGAGATCATCATCTCAGGTGCAACATCTGCTTTCTGTGCAGCTTGAAAGAAGATAATTAATGGCCCTGAATAGGAAATCAGCACAGCTAAAAATCCTGCAACAGTTGCTGAAAGTGACCAATCTTCTTTTAATGTTTTCAACAGGGTCGCCATTGTTGTTGCCTCCATGCTTTCAAAAATGATCCTGAAATCGATCAGCTTTAGCCCTGATCACCGCCGCCTACTGGAACGACAGTTCCGGTCATATAAGATGATTCATCGGATGCTAAAAATAAGATCGCATTCACTTGCTCTTGAATCGTGCCGTACCGCCCGAGGAAAGTACGGTCAATGGTTTGATCAACCACTTGCTGCATCCATTGCTTTTCATCATCCGATAATGGATTGGCATTGCGTGGGACTTTACGTGGCGGCGCTTCTGTACCGCCAGTTGCCACAGCATTCACTCGGATACCATCTTGAGCATGTTCAAAAGCAAGTGCAGCCGTTAAGCCATTGATACCGCCTTTGGACGCAGAATAGGGCACACGGTTAATTCCACGTGTCGCAATAGACGACACATTGACAATCGTACCGCGCTGATTTTCGATCATTTCAGGTAATACCGCACGGCAGCACCACATTGTTGGAAACAGTGAACGGTTCACTTCTTTGATGATTTCATCTTCAGAAAACTCCTGAAATGGTTTCATCCAAATTGCACCGCCTACGTTATTGATCAGCACATC
Source organism: Acinetobacter cumulans (assembly GCF_003024525.3). GTDB lineage: Bacteria > Pseudomonadota > Gammaproteobacteria > Pseudomonadales > Moraxellaceae > Acinetobacter > Acinetobacter cumulans. Next base: position 1,722,034 of record NZ_CP035934.2, read on the forward strand.
TACACGGCCATAGGTTGCAATGGCTTGGGCTACGACGAATTCTGCACCTGCAAAAGTCTCAAGATTGGCTTTAACAATAATGGCATCGCCATCATGCGCTTCAATTTCAGCCAGTGTTTCTTCCACATAGTCAGAAAGATCGGCCAATACAACTTGAGCGCCTTCACTTGCAACTTGTAAAGCCACACCGCGTCCAATACCTTGTGCTGCACCGGTCACAATGACCACTTTATTTTCAAAACGGTTGTTATGGTTCATTTATGTCTCTACCTCTATATGTCTAACGTAGTCAGATGCTTAGTTCGCAGAGAATTTTTCAAATAAGAAACTAGCAGGTTTAATGTTTTCACCATCTAACCAACCACGTACAGCTTCTACCATTGGCACAGGGCCACATAGGTAGACATCAACATCACCCGCATTTAACCATTCGTTTTCAATATGGTTGGTCACATAGCCTTTGCGTTCATGCTTAGATTCAGGGCTTGCCACTACCGTGCGGTAGTCAAACCAATTGAACTTTGCTTTTAAGGCATTGAGTTTTTCTATGGCAACAAGATCGAAGTCATTGGTCACACCAAAGACCAAACGAACAGGGTGTTCTGCGCCTTTTTCTTCTAAAACTTGCAGCATGGACATAAACGGGGCAATACCTGTGCCGCCTGCAAGCATCAATACAGGGCGTGCCACATTACGTAAGTAAAAACTGCCAAAAGGGCCGGTAAAAGTCATTTTGTCGCCCGCTTTGGCATTGACGCTTAAAAAGTCACTCATCTTGCCGTTCGGCACGTTACGTACCACAAAACTTGTCAGACGGTTGCCCGGTTTTGAGCTAAAAGAATAAGAGCGTGTTTCAGTCGTTCCAGGAATGCCGACATTGACATATTGGCCCGCAAGGAAGTTGATATCAGGCTGACCTTCATCGAGTTGAATATCAAATGTAATGGTCGAGTCAGATAGGTTGTCTACACTGACCAATGTACCTTGTAAGGCTTTAATTTCAGTTTTACAGACATCTGAAGTGGCTTGAATTTGGAAAACTGCATCAGAAGTCGGTTTACATTGGCAAGCCAAGATATAACCTTCAGCCGCTTCTTCAGGTGTAAGGGCATCTTCAATATAGGTTTCTTCAGGCATATCAAAGCTGCCCGATTCACAGAATGCACGGCAAGTACCACATGCGCCATCACGGCAATCTAGCGGAATGTTAATTTTTTGACGGTAAGCAGCATCAGAAAGCGTTTCACCTTGTGCAACTGAAATAAAACGCGTAACGCCATCTTCAAATTGAAGTGCAACATTGTGGTTTGACATGGCTGAATATCCTTTTAAAAATCGGTGTAACTGAGACCTTTCAGCCAAATATCCTTCTGGCTGAAAGGTGACATTGCTGTCTATACTTAGAGGTGATAGATATCGATGACTTGATTGATGTAATCATTTTTCAGCACCACGTATTTACTTAAGATTTGCGGCTGTTCTGCTGAAAAGTCGATTTCATAACGTGACATGCCAAAGTAGCTGTAATTGGTTTTGTAACGGAAACTCAAGGTGTTCCAGTTAAAACGCACAGTGACTTTAGTGCCATCACGCTCAATGACTTCGATATTATTAATGTGGTGACTGGTACGGGTATCAGGCATGGTTGCTGATGAGCGTTCAGTCTTAATTCGAAAAACGCGGTCTTCTAAACCTTGACGGTCAGGGTAGTAAATTAATGAAATTTCAGACTGAGGGTCGGTCGTTAATTTGTCGTCGTCGTCCCAAGCTGGCATCCAAAATGAGGCCGATGGGGCATAGCACTCGATCCAATCGTCCCATTGTTCATCATCTAAAAAGCGTGCTTCTCGGTAGAGAAATTGTGCAATAGTTTCGAGCGTGATCGCATCTTGTTGAACGGCTGCATTCATGCGCTTTCTCCCATTGCAGAAGCTTCAATTTCTGCCAATTCCTTTTCCGCTTGAATGGCATGCTTCATCATTTTTAACCAATATTGATGCTGTGCAAGATACAAACCTTCATCTTCAGTTTTAATACCGCTGAGGATTGGTTTGAGTCCAATTTCATTGGCGGCTTCATCTGGGCCTTGAATCCAATGTTTTGAACCGCGGCACATATCGTTCCATTCCAGTTCAATGCCTGCATAGCCGGCTTGGCAGGCACGGAATTCTTCTAGATCATCTGGTGTTGCCATGCCTGAGGCATTGAAGAAATCTTCATACTGACGGATACGGCGTGCACGTGCATCTGGCGCTTCACCCACAGGGGCAATACAGTAAATCGTCACTTCAGTTTTATTGACTGAAATTGGACGCAACACTCGGATTTGTGAACCAAACTGATCCATCAAATACACGTTTGGATATAAACAAAGATTACGTGAACGCTCGATCATCCATTTCGACATCGGTGCGCCAAATTTCTCGGTATATTCTTCAGCTTTAACATAGTTTGGACGGTCTTCTGGGTTTGCCCATTGTGTCCAAAGCAACATGTGGCCATGTTCAAAGCCATACGAGCCACCGCCTTGTTTACCCCAAGAGCCTGCGCTCATGGCACGAATGTTATCGGCTGCTTGCGCTTCTTTACGGTGCTGTGTGGTTGCTGCATAGTTCCAATGCACCGCAGACACGTGGTAACCATCTGCGCCATTTTCGGCAGTCAGTTTCCAGTTGCCTTCATAGGTATAAGTTGATGAACCGCGCAGCACTTCAAGGCCTTGTTCGGATTGGCCGACGATCATGTCGATAATCTTGCTGGTTTCACCTAAGTACTCTTCTAGTGAAGGCACATCAGGGTTTAAGCTGCCAAATAGGAAACCTTTATAACTTTCAAAGCGTGCAACTTTCTTTAAGTCATGCGAACCATCTTGGTTAAAACAGTCTGAATAACCTGCTTCAGATGGATCTTTGACTTTCAGCAATTTTCCTGAGTTGTTAAATGTCCAGCCGTGGAAAGGGCAAGTGTAAGTTGCTTTGTTGCCTTTTTTATGACGGCAAAGCTGTGCGCCGCGGTGTGAGCAAGCATTGATCATGGCATTCAGTTCACCTTGGCGGTTACGCGCAATGATGATCGGCTGACGGCCAGTATAGGTGGTGTAGAAATCGTTATTATTTGGAATTTGGCTTTCGTGTGCCAAGTACACCCAGTTGCCTTCAAAGATGTATTTCATCTCTAGGTCAAACAGGGCTTGATCTGTAAATACAGAACGATGAAGTTTAAATTCACCACTTTCAAAATCGTCTACAAGTAATTCATCTATACGATCGAGGTGGCTGGTATTTATGACTGGAATACGTGGCATATCCTTTCTCCAACTTTCCAAATTTGGGGGAAGTCACTCAAATGTCATGACAATGTCATCCTGCAGACATCTGAGTTTCCTAATCTATGGGTATTAAGCGCTAGCGCGACGGCGGTCAACTTCTGTTGATGGAGCTTCTGTTTGCTCTTTCACCAACTCAACATTGAACGTGATGTGTTTAAACGGTTGGTTTAAACCACGGCGGGTAATTTCAGCTTCGTCAGTGACATCAACAGCCGTTGCAACGAGACCTTCACGGGTTGCAAAAGCGAAGTCGTCCCATAGGTATTGATCACCTTCGATGTTGAATTGAGTCGTTAGCTTGCGGTAGCCTGGTGCAGAAATAAAATAATGCACATGAGATGGACGGTTGCCATGACGGCCAAGTTTGTCTAATACAAATTGTGTTGTGCCTTCAGGCGGACAGCCATAGCCAACAGGCATCGTTGTTTGTGCAATATATTTGCCGTCTTGATCACTAAAAATTGTGCGACGTAGATTGAAGTCAGATTGTGACTTATCAAAGAAAGAGTAGTTACCTAAGCTGTTGGCATGCCAGATTTCAACTTTTGCACCTTCAATGATATTGCCTGCAGTATCCTTCACTGTACCTTCAATAAATAAAGTTGGAATCTTATCTGTTTCAGTACCATCGTCCATACGAGCAAAGCCAACAGATTCAGGTGCACCTGCAACATAAAGCGGGCCTTCAATGGTACGCGGCGTACCGCCTGTAATACCTGCTTTGGCATCTGCTTCATCGGCACGTAAGTCTAGGTAATGTTCTAGGCCAAGGCCTGCTGCCAATAAGCCTAATTCATTGGCCTGACCTGCATCGGTAAAATATTCCAAACCTTTCCACAGTTCTGATTGTGAAATATCTAAGTCTTCAATGGCCTGAAATAAATCACCTAAAAGGCGTACAACAACTTGCTGAACACGTGCATCTACAGGTTTGGTTGCCGTATCTATATTCATTGTTTTGACTAAAGTATCAATGTCTTGACGGTTCATACTATTGCTCCTTAAGTATGTTTTTTGGGTGGCTGATGTGATTTTTATAATTTCACTTGGCTGCCACATTCCTTGTTAAATAACCCTTAGGATGTGATTGACTGTTTTAATTAACTGTCATTGTCACGGATAGAAGATGGATGACGGTTTAAAGCCATTACTTCAATATTCATGTAGGGATATAGCGGTAGACCCTGCAAAATGTTGTGCAGTTCTTCATTGCTTTCCACATCAAAAATACTGATGTTCGAGTACTGGCCTGTAATACGCCAAATGTGACGCCACTTACCTTGAGTCTGCAATTCTTGTGAATAGGCTTTTTCTACAGCCTTAATTTCATTTGCTTTTTCCGCTGGCATGTCCAGAGGAATATTCACGTCCATTCGTACTTGAAAAAGCATGTGAAGCTCCTGATTTAAGTTTATTTGCGACGCAAGTTATCAAGTTTGTCTTGATCTAACTCAATGCCTAAACCTGATGTTTTTGGCACAGCAAGTTCAAAATTTTGATATTGCAAAGGGGTTTTTAAAATTTCTTCGGTAAGCAACAACGGGCCAAAAAGTTCTGTTCCTGCGGCCAAATTTTCAAAGGTTGAAAATAAATGCGCAGATGCAATTGTCCCGATAGGGCCTTCTAACATGGTGCCGCCATAAAGATCGATTCCTGCCAAATTGGCAATGGTGGCAACATCTTTAGCTTCTAAAAGTCCACCAGACTGCGCAACTTTGACTGCAAATACGGAGGCGGCATTGGTACGTGCAAGGCGATACGCCGAACTTGGACCCATTAAAGATTCATCCGCCATAATGGCAATATCGAAACGGCGACTTAGGCGTTGCATGGCATCAATATTGTCAATTGCACAAGGTTGCTCAATGAGATCAACACCACCATCTTGTAAAAGCTGTATGCCTTTAAGGGCATCAAGTTCTGACCACGCACGGTTTACATCTACGCGAATCGAAATATCTGTACCTAAAGCTTGTTTAATCGCAAGCACATGCTCAACATCTGCTTCTACAGGACGTGAACCAATTTTGAGTTTGAATGTATTGTGACGTTTAATCGCTATCATTTTTTGCGCTTCGGCAATATCTTTGCTGGTATCACCAGAAGCCAACACCCAAAGCACAGGTACACTTTCACGTAAACGGCCACCCAATAACTCCGATAGCGGTAGATTCAAACGCTGTGCTTGAATATCTAAAAGTGCAGTTTGAATGGCGCATTTCGCAAAACGGTTACCGTTAATATTTTTTTTCAACACGCGCATAATTTGCGCAATGTTGTGTACTTTTAAAGTTTTAAGTAATGGTGAAAAATAAGTGTCAATATTGGTTTTGATGCTTTCAGGACTTTCTTCACCATAACCTAAGCCACCAATGGTGGTTGCTTCGCCCCAACCGACAAATCCATCTTCAGTGGTAATTTTAATTAGAACCAAAGTTTGGGTTTGCATCGTCGCCACCGCCATTTTGTGTGGGCGGATGGTCGGGATTTCGACTAAAAGTGTTTCGACTGATTTGTACATGTTTACTCTTCGCAAACTTGCGTTTTATGGCTCTTGTGATATACCTTAAAAGAATAAAATTTGACTGTCGAAGATCAAATTTGCATTTTTATATACATAAAAGGTATGGAATTGAATGGAACTCAGACACCTTCGCTATTTTGTTGCAGTTGTAGAGGAGCAAAGCTTTACCAAAGCTTCTGAAAAATTATTTATTGCTCAACCGCCTTTGAGCCGTCAAATTCAGAACCTTGAAGCAGAGCTTGGTATACAGCTTTTTGAGCGTGGAAGCCGCCCATTAAAGACCACGGAAGCAGGGCAATTTTTCTATCAGCATGCTGTTAAACTTTTGTCTAATGCTGAAGAAATAAAAACCATGGCACAGCGTATTGGACTGGTCGAAAAAACAGTGACAATGGGTTTTGTAGGCTCTTTGCTTTATGGTTTATTGCCCAAAATTGTGTATTTGTTTCGCAAGCAACATCCAAATTTGAAAATTGAGCTCATTGAAATGAGCACCAAAGACCAAATTTCGGCTTTAAAAGAGGGGCGTATTGATGTTGGATTTGGACGGTTAAGAATTTCAGATTCAGCTGTGCGTCGGGTCTTATTAAGAGAAGAACCTTTAATGTTGGCCGTACATGCCAGCCATCCTTTAGCCGAGCAAGCACAAGGCGTGTATTTGGCAGATATTGTCGATGAACATATGTTTTTATATCCAAGCCATCCAAAACCCAACTTTTCCACACAAGTCAGACATTTGTTTGCTGAACATAGTTTAGACCCCAAAAATTTAAAGGAAGTCCGTGAAATTCAGTTGGCGCTAGGGTTGGTGGCAGCAGGAGAAGGTTGCTGTGTAGTGCCTGAAAGTGCACAAACCATTAAATTTCCGCATTTACATTATTTACCTATCCTTGATGATTCGGCGGTGAGTCCTATTTTTCTTGCTATTCGAAGTATGGATGAAAGCGATGATATTCGCTCCTTATTTGATTGTATTTATCAAGTATATGACTTAGAAGCGATTAGCTACGACAGAGCAACCATTTAATCATTGAGAAAATGTATAGAATGCTTATATTAAAATAATTAAAAATAAACCGTAAATACCTTTTTAATTACGTGAAATATATATTTTAAGGCAAATCTAATATTGATTTTAGATTTGCTTTTTTTATGAATCAGTTTAGTAAAGCACTTCGAATTAAAAATATTTTTTTGCTATTTTTTATGGCTTTTAGTGACTTAATTATTTGTTTCAAAGAAAGAAATTTAGGCTTTACTTTAAAGGTATAAATATAGAGCTCATCAGTTTTGGACATAAAAACACCTTTGCTTCATTGTTTTTGTGAATAAAAAATTCACAAGCAGGAGGCTTAGCGTGAATACACAACAACTCAATATCAATTCGATTGTAGATGAAGCCAAGTTTAGCCCATTTCATTGGGGCGTATTAATTTGGTGCTTACTGATTATTATTTTTGACGGTTATGATCTGGTCATTTATGGCGTCGCTTTACCACTTTTGATGCAAGAATGGTCGCTCAGTGCAGTACAAGCAGGGTTATTGGCCAGTACAGCACTCTTTGGCATGATGTTTGGCGCCATGTCATTTGGGACTTTGTCAGATAAATTAGGACGCAAAAAAACCATTATGATTTGCGTTGGGCTGTTTAGTGGCTTTACCTTTTTGGGTGCATTTGCTTCTAATCCCATTGAGTTTGGCCTACTACGCTTTTTAGCTGGCCTTGGCATTGGTGGTGTAATGCCGAATGTGGTTGCACTCATGACTGAATATGCACCTAAACGTATCCGCAGTACCTTAGTTGCACTCATGTTTAGTGGTTATGCCATTGGTGGTATGGCTTCTGCATTACTCGGGGCTTGGCTGATTGCCGATTATGGCTGGAAAATCATGTTTTATATCGCATGTATTCCATTTTTAGCTTTACCCTTGATTTGGAAGTTTCTACCCGAATCGCTGATGTTTTTGACCCAAAAAGGCCAAACAACAGCAGTTGCAGAAATTGTGCAAAAAATTGCACCCGAACAAGCTGTCACAGCACAAACGCAGTTTGTATTAAATGAAAGCAATAGCAATGAAGCACCATTTAAAGCCTTATTCCAGCAAGGTCGCACCTTTAGTACCATCATGTTTTGGATTGCATTTTTCATGTGCTTACTCATGGTGTACGCACTTGGTAGTTGGTTGCCTAAACTCATGATTCAAGCAGGCTATTCACTTGGTGCAAGCATGCTGTTCTTATTTGCACTCAACATCGGTGGCATGGTAGGCGCAATTGGTGGCGGCACATTGGCAGATAAATTCCACTTAAAACCTGTATTAAGCATTATGTTTACCGTTGGTGCGATTGCGCTGGTGTTACTTGGTTTTAATAGTCCTCAATTTGTATTGTATTTGCTCATTGCGGTTGCAGGAGCAGCGACTATTGGCTCGCAAATCTTACTTTATACCTTTGTGGCACAGTTCTATCCAGCTGCAGTCCGTTCGACGGGTATGGGTTGGGCATCAGGTATTGGTCGTATTGGTGCAATTGTCGGGCCTGTACTGACTGGGGCATTACTCACCTTAGAATTACCACATCAAATGAATTTTCTTGCGATTGCAATACCAGGTTCAATTGCTGCAATTGCCATATTTTGTGTGAACTTAAAGGCATCTGTAGATGGTGTAACGAGTACGCATACTTCATCAGAAAAAGCCACGCCAGTCAAAAGTACCGCACATTAATTTAAATACACACTGACATGACACATTAAGTTTATACATTGATTTGAAAGGTAAAAATCATGGGTTTAATGTGTCAATGAAATGGAAAATGGGGTTATACCCAAACTCAGGATGAATCAAAAAATGTTAAGTTTCAAATTAAACCGACTTGTCATAGCATGTGCGTGTAGTTTCCCAATAATGAGCTTTGCAGCCTCAACTACCGATGCCGAAATCCAACAGCTACGTGACGAAGTAAAAGCTTTAAAGCTATTAATGCAGCAATATGCGCAGCAACAACAGAGCAATCAACAAAGCTTGCAACAGATACAAGCCAGCACGACTAAAATAAATACTGAAAATACACCCGCATTAAAAGTGGAAGGAATGCGCCTCAAAACCAAAGCAGGTGCAGAATTGACCGTTTATGGCAATGTGCGAGCCGATGCGTCATACCAATCGGAAGGCAGTAGCGCAGCGCGTTTATACAATCAAATAAATACAGTGCCATTAACGGGTAATAATGAAAGTTCAGATCGCTTAAAAGCTTCGCTTGCTGCCACACGTTTAGGCTTAGACTTTAATACGGCTACATCTGGCAAAGATATTAACGCTAAACTTGAGGTCGACTTTTTAGGTACCAATGATGCACTTCGTATTCGTCATGCCTATATGAATTATGGCAATTGGCTAATTGGTCAAACATGGTCAAACTTTGCCGTACCTGATTATATGCCTGAAACAATAGATGCTTTAGGGTATGTTGGTGGTGCAGTCAAACGAACTCCACAAGTCCGTTATAGCCACAAATTCAGTCCAATCACCAATGTTGTATTGGCGGCTGAAGATGCAAAGGATGAAAGTTCAAATATGCGTTTACCTGCTTTAACTGCACGCTTAAACCATCAATTGAATGAGCGCGTACAACTCAGTGCACGTGCAATGGGCACAGAGAAAAAAACCGATACCGATGCTGAAATGGCATGGGGTGTTGGTTTAGGTGCAAAATGGGATGTGACCGACAAAACGATGATTAAGACAGACTATTACCATGTGAAGGGCGATAGTAGTTTTGTGTCTTGGAGTAACCAAGGTTTTGTTACGAATGCCAATAAAGACATCATTGCAAGGAATGAATTTGACTCGATCACTTTAGGTATTACACAGCAATTTAGTCCACAACTACGAGGCACACTCGGTTATGGTTATATGAAGGCTGATCAAAATGATGCGTATATCAATGCATTAACGGATAAAACCAAAGCCAATAAAGACTTATGGCAAGCTTGGGCCAATCTTTTTTATAGCCCAATTAAACCGATCAGTTTAGGACTAGAATATGTTTATGGTGAAAGAGAAGCCTTTGCTCCCGCACCAAATGGTAGTCAAACAGGCACAGACAATCGAGTAAATGCTGTCGCAATGTATAACTTCTAGTCGATTTAATCGCTTAGCTTAAGCCTATAGTTTTACAATAAAAAATCTAAATATATAAAAAGCCTGTATTGATGCAGGCTTTTTAGTTTTTAAGTCAAAATTTAGGAACGCAATTCACTATGTTGATGTATGGATAGACATAATTGTTGCATAGCATATTGCATCGTATCGTTCCATTCAAAGGAACAGTTCAGACGGATATAATTTTGTGTGCTTTTTTCTAGCCGAAACAAAACACTAGGTGCTATGCCAATATTTTGTTTTAAAAGATTTTCATAAATTTTAAAGCTGTCACAGTGTTGGGCTAGTTCAATCCAGAGGAAATAACCGCTGGCAAAAAAATGAATTTGGCAATCTACAGGTAAATGTAGCGCTAAATAATCATAAAATACTTGTTTGTACTGAGCTAAACGACTACGCAAATGACGTAAATGTTTTTCATAATGATGGTGTGACAAAAAGTCGACTAAGGCATTTTGCACCAAGGGACTCACTGAAACTGTACTCATAAGTTGCAAATGTTGAATTGCGTCTGAAAATTGACGAGCATGGACCCAGCCTACACGTGTGCCCATACCGAGTGTTTTGGAAAAAGTAGAGCAATGTAATACACGCTGATGGCGATCAAAATAAGTCATGGGTAAAGGTTTATGTTTGCCGTAGCTTAATTCTGCATAGACATCATCTTCAATCAAATACACTTGATAGTGATGTAAAAGATCTGCAATTTTTTGCTTAATCGAATTTGGCACTGTATAGCCCACTGGGTTTTGTACATTCAACATGAGCCAGCAGACTTTAATCGGGTACTGTTTTAGCGCTTGCTCAAAGGCAACAAGATCAAAACCATGTTCGGCATCTGTAGGAATGGTGACCACTTCTAGACCTAAGCGTTCAGCTGCTTGCCATGCACCATAAAACACGGTGTCTTGTAATAAAATAAAATCCCCAGGCTGTGTGAGAGCCTCTAAGGCCAAATTAAGGGCGTTCAAAGCTCCTGATGTAATGACAATGTCATCTGTTTCGCATTGCACACCTTGTAAAATATAGCGATTTGCAATGATTTGACGTAATGCATGATTGCCTGGTGGCATATTGTCACTGTTTAAATAGCTATGCTTACGTTTTGCATGCTGTGCTAAAAGTTGCATAAATTTAGGGTTATACAAAAGCTCAGGGTTTGGAAAGGCTGAACCAAAAGGCAATATATCGCTGTGCTGTATACTTTTTAAATAACGAAAAACCGTAGAGTTGATCTGAATTTGTTTGCTGTGTTGCATCTGAGTAAGCGGTGGGTGTATGACAGATTTAGGCTGAGAAACATAGTATCCCGACTTATCTTTGGCATAAATTAAGCCTTTAGCTTCAAGTATTTGATAAGCATTTAAAACAGTAATAAGGCTATAACCCGAAAGTTGGGCTTGCTCACGTAAAGAAGGCAGTTTCTCGTGGGTTTTCCACTGACCATTTTCAATAAATTGCTCAATGCTATGGGCTAATTTTTCAGACTTAAACATGCTACAGCCTAAATATCTGTATCTATAATTTAACTAAAATAACTTATTTTTAATATATTTAAAGGGATTTAATGCCAATTAAACTTAACTGTTATATTTTTTTAATGTATTTCTGTATCTAGCCCAAGGGATTGTTGGCTTTCATAATGAGTTATCACTTCATTGAGTTTACAGGTGAGTCTATGAATCAAAAGCCCCAAGATAAAGCACCACAGTATGCGGATAGCAGTCTTTCAGACAAAGCTTTTAAAAATATGATTATTTGGTTTGCGATTTATGCAGGTTTATTTTGCCTTGGTGTTGCGATTGCTGTGAATGCAGACAAAATTAATATGGGCTAAACAAAACCATTAAGCCAGCATAATCATTTTTAACTTGCTCTCATTCTGCTACAAAAGCTCAATTGTGTTGAGCTTTTTTTTAGTTGCCTATTTTTAGCTAAATTTTTTACTCAATGAGATTTTCAGACATTAAATTGGTGTAAAAGATCATTTTCAAACGCTCTATTCTAATTTAAAAATAGTTACGCAAATAAGCACTTGCACACTTTTGCAAAAAAGCTAGTCAAAATGAATAAACTAAGTTAAATATAAAACTGAGCAAAATGCATAGCGACGTATTTTGACTGACGAACTTTTATAAAAAACACTGAAATATAAAACCCAATGATGGGCAAATGGAAATAACAACATAGCATAAGGAGCACGGCATGCTTGGAAATATGATGTTTCAGCCACTACTGATTAGTAGCATGATTGAACATGCTGGACGTTATCATGCGGACAGTTTAGTCATTTCAAAAAATACCGATTTAAGTATTACTGAAACGACGTGGGGACAAATACACGATAACTCCAAACGCTTTGCCCAAGTATTACAATCCTTTGGTTTTGTTTTAGGTGATCGTGTCGCTACGATCGCATGGAATAACCATCGACATTTAGAATCGTGGTATGCCATTTCGGGGAGTGGGTTGGTCTGTCACACCATTAATCCACGACTTTTCCCAGAGCAATTGGTATTTATTATTAATGATGCAGCTGATAAAGTGCTTTTATTTGATAAAACATTTTTACCACTGATTAAAGCCGTTAAGCCCTTACTAAAAAGTGTAGAACATTATATTTGCTTAGATGCACCTGATGATGCTGTACGTGAAGCCATTCCAGATGTTTTATTTTACGATGAGTTAATTGCAGGTCATTCTGCACAATTTACATGGCCCGTGATTGATGAACTTAGCGCCAGCTCATTGTGCTACACATCAGGCACTACAGGTAATCCAAAAGGCGTACTGTATAGCCACCGCTCAACTGTATTACATAGCTACGCGATTAGCATGCCAGATTCCTTAAATATCTCTGCACGTGATGTCATGATGCCAGTTGTGCCAATGTTTCATGTCAATGCTTGGGGAACGCCTTATGCAGCCGCGATGGCAGGCTGTACCTTGGTACTGCCAGGGCCAGGCTTAGACGGTGCAAGCTTAGTGGGTTTAATTGATCGCTATAAAGTGAGTGTTGCCTTAGGCGTACCAACCATTTGGCAAGGTCTCATTAATGCAGCGCAACAATCAGGTAGCCAGCTTACAAGCTTAAGCCGTAATGTGGTGGGGGGATCGGCTTGCCCACCTGCGATGCTAAAAGCATTTAAAGATCAGTTTAACTGTGAAACCATCCATGCTTGGGGAATGACGGAAACCAGTCCTTTAGGTTCTGCCAACCAATTTAAAGCCAAGCATATGGGCTTATCTGACGAAGAAAAATTGCAGGTTCGTCTTTCTCAAGGTCGTCCACCATTTGGTGTCGATTTAAGAATTACCGATGAAGAAAATGGGACCCATGAAGTCAGCCGTGATGGTGAAACCACAGGTAATTTACAAATCAAAGGTCATTGGATTATCAAAAACTACTTTGCTAAAGAAAACAGTGCTTTAACAAGTGATGGTTGGTTTGATACGGGTGATATTGCAACCTTAAATGAAGATGGCTACCTTAAAATTAGTGACCGCTCTAAAGATTTAATTAAATCTGGTGGTGAATGGATTTCATCTGTTGATTTAGAAAATCTCGCCATGGGGCATCCTAAAATTGCGATGGCTGCTGTGATTGCGGCAGAGCATGAAAAATGGGATGAACGACCTATTTTAATTGCAATTAAAAAGCCTGATGTAGATTTAAATGAATCAGAGATTTTTGATTTTTATGCCGATAAGGTAGCAAAATGGCAAATTCCAGATAAAGTAATTTTTGTAGAGAGCATTCCACTAAGTGGTACTGGAAAAATGCTGAAAAAAGATTTGCGTGAGCAGTTTGGTAAAGTGCTACTAAGTACTTAAGTAGTGCCAAAATTATGCATTTAATCTAAGCCCACAATGCTATACCCCTTGGTATGGCATTGTGGTTTATTAATATTTCACCATGAAAATTATTGAATTGGGCTTGGTGAAGTTTGCAGTTTTTTTAAAGTTTAAATTTTATTGTAAGATCTAAACCTACTGTTAAAAGCATAAAGAATTGATTTTCCAATTCAATGTATATTCAGATAACTAAAATTAAGAATAAAAATATGAATTACTTCAATACTATTTCGCAACTCATCATGATGTGCTGTTTTGTCTGTATCAGTACATCAAGTTTTGCTAAAACAAAAGCAAAAACCAAACAGGACCCCATTATTGTTCATGCCTATGACCTTCAAAAACAGTATTCGTTTAGCCCAAATTCTATGATAGAAGTACAATCTATCTCAGAAAAACCTATATTGATTCATAAAGTTGTCATCAATAAGGGGGCATGTCTGGTACTGCCTGACAACAAACCCGTTGAACTTTATACTTATGGCCAAATTTCAAAATACATGATGGGTGGGTGCTACACGCGAAATATTACTGAAATTGAAGTCTATGTAGATAACAGTGTTATTCGTTTCCCCAAATAATACATTTCGATAATGAGCTGGCGATAGAAACCTTAGGTTTAAGTTTTAAGTTATTCAAATGAAGCATGAATAATAACGATATTTTGAGCAATCAATAAAAAACTTCAATAGGTTAAATAGCCGTTGCAACTCGAAAATTGGTGTAAATAGGCGTAGATTAAAGACTCTCTTTAAACACTCCCGCCATTGGAATATTCATGTTCTCCAGCTGGATCCTTTTTACTTTAATGGCTGCATTTATGCAGTCTTGGCGTAACGCATTTCAAAAACAACTCAGCAGTACTGTAGATGTTTATGGCGTGACACTGGCACGTTTCTTATTTGGTTTTCCTTTTGCTGGCGCGTATATCTTTTGGTTGTACCAAGCCCATCCCATCACTGTACATGCGGAATTTACCTCTAAATTTTGGCTCTATATCTTTTTTGCAGGTTGCAGCCAAATTTTAGCCACCATTTTAATGGTCATGCTATTTAAGCAAAAAAATTATGCGATTGGTGTTGGTCTGGCTAAAAGCGAAGCTATATTAGCAGCACTGATTAGCGTGATATTTTTACAGGAATATCTGAGTTTTTTTGCATGGATTGGCGTACTCATAGGCGGTATTGCCGTATTTTTACTCAGTAAAGGTCAGGGGCTAAAAAGCTTATCTGTACCTACTTTGCTGATTGGTGTTGGCAGTGGTTTATGTTTTGCCATTACATCATTGTTAGTCCGCGAAGCCAGTTTAGAACTGACAGCCTTACCATTTTTACATCGCGCTTCTTGGGTTTTGCTATGTGTGATCGGTTTTCAGTGTTTAATTATGTTGCTGTATTTGGTTTTGTTTAGTCGAAAAACGCTAGTGGCCATGTATGAGCGAATTGGACTGACATTTAAAGTTAGTGTGTGTAGCTTTTTGGCATCGCTAGGTTGGTTTACGGCCATGAGTATGCAGTCAGTGGCGATTGTTAAAACACTTGGGCAAATTGAAGTGCTATTTAGCTTACTTATTTCCGCCTTTTTCTTTAAAGAAAAGCTTGCTCGTACAGATCACTGGGGGCTTTTATTGGTCGTGATTGCTGCCATTATGGTGATATGGGCCTAAGTCTATTTATTTGGCTCCATATAGTTATGGTGGATAAGTCCTTAGTCAAAAGCTATTTGAGCTAAGAAAGGCCATACATTTTGAAATTAAAAGCGCTAAGTAAATAATCTTATTTTATAAAAGCAAAGAAAAAGCACATCTCGAAAGATGTGCTTTTTATATTTTGCAATTAAGGTGCTATGTACAAATTATTCAGCAACGTCAACAGTTAAACCATAAGTGAAATTTTCAGTATTTGGTTTTTTGGTGTTATCTGTATTTGCTTCAGGATAAGATGCTGAAATTAAATAAATACCTGCTTTATCAAATTTAATTTCAAATTCGCCTTTTTTATTGGTGAGCACATGAGGCAATTCACGTTTTGCATTAGGCTCATAAGTGCTTGCACCTTTGTACACATCAACTTCTAAATCTGGTACAGCTTTACCATTATAGAGCACTTGTGCTTTTAAGGATTCACCTGAAAATAATTCATTTGGATGAGTAATAAGTTTAACTTCAAAGCCTTTGTTGGTCACAGCTGGAATTGCAGTCGGTTTCCCTTTAGTCACAAAGCTTTCAGCAATAAATGTGTTCGTTGCTTCTAAAATTTGTGCATTTTCTGGCACTTGATCTGCGGCAATCATACGAGGTGGTTGAGCTGGTGTAGTTGCAGGTGCTTTTGCTTGTTCAGGCGCTTTTTCTGGCGCAGGGCGAGCAGGTGCATTTTGTGGATTACGCACTGGACGGACACGTAACCAACGACCATCAATCAATGCATATTTTGTGCTATTGCCAGTCGCGTCTTGTGTACGAATACGGTATGTACCTTCAGATGGTAAATCAAATTCCGCAATACTGAAGCGTTTTAAGCTTGTTGCTGGATTAATCGCAACTGTTTTGCCATCTGGATTCGTCACAACGTAAGTCGTTTTAAAATTCATAGATGGCGCAAAGAATTTTTCGATGGTAATTGCACTTTGAAAAGTTACATTCGATGATGTTGTATCAAATGTGTCAGGAAGTAAAAACGGGCTTGCTGTATGTGCATTCGCAAGTACAGGTAAAGACGCAACTAAAGCGATTTTTAACCAATTATTCATCGAATTCTCCAGTTTAAAAATTATTTATCTTCAATGTGCGCTAATCTACTTGATAACCGTTATCAATATCAATAAGATGCTATAAAAATATTTTGGAGATTCAGCATGCCATTCGCTGAGAACAAAAAACTGCATAAAAAAGTGTTTAATCTAACTCCACTGGTTATGGCACTGGCCCTGATTTCTCCACTGCAGACCAACGCAACAGATCTGGTGCAAAGCCCCCAACTGAACCAGCCAGATGTATCACAAACACATCGTTTTCATCGTGACTATGTACTGGGCACATCACTTGATGTTGTTGTCACAGGAACGAATAAACAAGATGCAAAATTAGCTTTAGATGCCATTGAAGCAGAAATTGCACAGTTAGATAAAAAACTTTCTGTATGGCGTTCTGACAGCGAAATATCTGCATTAAATGCAAAAAAATCGGCGCAAGTTTCACCTGAATTATTTGAAGTGATTGCAGCTTGTGAAGCATGGCGTGCCAAAAGCTGTGGTGCATTTGATGCACGACTAGGTGAACTGATTGCAATGTGGGAAAAAGCTCAAGGCATTCATAAAGTTGATGAATCAACTCGCGTAGCCATTACTAGCGAATTAATGAAACCAGACAGCGTAACATTAGATAAAGAACAACAGACTGTTGCTATTCAACGCGCTGTAAAATTTGCACCAGATGCCTATGCAAAAGGTTATATCATTGACCGTGCAATGCTGGCAGCACGTAGCAAAGTGCCCAATATTGAAGGTCTTTTGATTGATATTGGTGGTGACATGCGTGTGTGGGGTAATGCGCCACAAAAAGATGGTTGGAGCATTGGTGTACAAGATGCGTTTAATCATCATGATTTAGCCGTTCCATCAGAAGTTTTAAAACTACGTGATCATGCTGTTGCCTTCAGTGGTAAGGGCTATCGTGATGTCGCTGGTCAAAGCCATTTATTAGACCCAAATACTGGTTTAGCACTGCAACATGTTGAACAATGTGTGGTTGTTGGTACATGTGCTGCAGACGCTGATGCGTTGGCAACCGCATTGACTGCGATGTCACCTGAAGATGGTATGGCTTTGGTGGAAAGCCTTGTTGGCTATGAAGCTAAACTCACCATGAGCAATGGTCAGTTTTATCAAAGTGCAGGCTGGAATCACTTACTACAAACCGATACTCGCCCTGAAATGCTGACAGTTGCTGCAGGCGCATCAGCAAAATGGCCAGCAGGTTATCAAGCCTTAATTGACTTAACAATTCCAAAAATTAATGTTGAAAAATATCGTATGCCTTACGTATCTGTGTGGGTGACGGATGAAAATAAAAAATTAGTCCGTACCCTTGCAGTATGGGGCAAAGATGAGAAGTGGATTAATTCAAACTACGTTTGGTGGCGCCGTTATGGTCGTCAAATGACAAATTTGGATGCGGTTGCTAAACCTTCACGTCAACCAGGTAACTACAAACTGGCTTGGGATGGTAAAGATGACCACGGAAAATCTGTAGCTGCTGGTAGTTATATTGTTCATATTGAAACCTCACGTGAGCATGGTGACCATAGTTATCAAACACTCGATTTGAATGTAAAATCTAAAGCATCTACACAATCTTTGCCTGCTCAAACCGAAATTGGCGCAGTCAAAATGAGTTTCCAAAAAGCGCATTAACGCGGATTGAGTTTAAGGTTTTAAACAGTGTACCAACAACGTGATTTTTACCGCCATGCACGCTATGTGCATGGCTGGCTTTCTGCATTTGCATTTATTGCACTTTTCTTTTTTGCTCTCACTGGCTTATTTTTAAATAATCCAGATTGGTTTAAACCCGCACCAGAAAAAGCACCAGTCAAATTACAGTTACCTAATACTGTAAGCCAACAATTGCTTGATCAAGAAAACCCAAGTACCGCACTATTGGACTATGTTCGTGCACACAGTACTGTCGTCGGACGTTATAAAAGTAGCGAAGTGATGGATGGTGAAGTGATGATCCGTCTCGAAAGTCCTGCTGGCGAAACGGATGTTTGGGCAATCTTAGACACTGGCGAAGTAGAAGTCACTTCAAAGCCTGCATCAACTGTATCTCTCATTAATGATTTACACCGCGGTAAAAATGCAGGCACAGCATGGCATTGGTTTATCGATGTTGCTTCGGTTGTTATTTTATTATTGTCCATTGCCGGCTTTATTTTATTTTTAAGTATTAAAACGCGTTTGCTCACACACTTGCTATTAACTACGAGTAGCTTGGCGTTGTTTATCTTATTAATATGGACTGCAATTTAAGGACAGTGTGATGACTTCTGCAGTAGCACTGCTTCTAACAATTTTGACTTGCTTGTTATTGTTATGTTTGGTCTATATTTGTGTGTTGATTTATAGCCGACTTACACAGCCGAAAGCCGATCAGATTCATGATCATACTTATTTAATCATCTATGCTAGCCAGTCTGGTCATGCTGAGAATTATGCAAAACATACTGCTGAACAGCTACAACAAGCGGGTGAACATTGTGTTTGTATTAATATTCAAGATTTAACAGCTGATCAACTGAAACAAGCACAGCAAACTTTATGGTTTGTCAGTACGTATGGCGAAGGTGATGCTCCTGATAGTGCTCAACGCTTTCAGCATCAATTGAGCCAACAGACTTTAGATTTATCACATCAAACTTTTGCAATTCTGGCTTTTGGTGACCGTCGTTATCGTAATTTTTGTGCTTTTGGCCAACGCGTGCAAACGTGGTTGAATCAGCAACAAGCTCAGCCTGCTTTTAATTTAGTTTGTGTGGATCAATTGGCAAATGCAGATTTAACAGCATGGCATACGCAGTTAAGTCAATTTACACAAACCGAGCTAAAACATACGGCAACGGAAAAAGTCTGGATTGATATACATCTTAAATCCCGATCTTTACTCAATGCAGGCAGTCAAGGCACTGGATTATATTTTTTAAGCTTCCAAGTCGCTCAGCAGGTTGAATGGCATGCAGGTGATATTATTGAAATTCAATGTGCAAATAGCAATCAAGCCTTAAAATCCTTTGTAAATGAACAGTCGCATTTAAATGCTACACATCTTGAAGCTTTACGATTTAAAAATCTTAAAAATGCTCCTAACTATGTTTTGCAAACGACAGAGCAAAGTACAAAACAAAGTATCGAGTCATGGATTAATCATCTTATAGATTTACCCATTCGCGAATACTCAATTGCCAATATTCCAACACATGGGACATTAGATTTAATTGTCCGCCAAGAGATAGGAAATCAAGGTTTAGGTCTGGGATCAGGTTTATTAACGCAAGATTTACAAGTTGATGAAACGCTTAGAGCATCTATACGTCACAACCCAAGTTTCCATTTGAAGATGCAAGATACACCATGCATTTTTATTGGGAATGGTTCTGGCTTAGCAGGTTTAATGGCACATTTACAACAGCGTCAAGTGTGGGGTTATCAGCAAAATTGGTTGATTTTGGGTGAACGACAACAACAGTATGATGCAATTTGCAATGCAGAATTGAGTACTTTAGAAGATGCAGGTTATTTACCACAACTTGATCGGGTTTATTCTCGGGACGGGCAAGCGCAATCTTATGTACAAGATGTAATTATTGCAAAGTCGACACAACTCAAAAATTGGGTCGAGCAGGGTGCAACGCTATATATTTGTGGCAGTTTACATGGGATGGCGCAAGGTGTAGAACAAGCATTAATTGAGGTACTAGGTGTAGAAGGTTTAGCACAGTTAAAACAACAACAACGCTATAAACGTGATGTTTATTAACTAATGCCTAATTCAGGCGAGTAGTACTTAAGCAAATATAAGGCTTAAAAATAAAAAAATGGCTCATCAGAGCCATTTTTTTATGTGCTGAAGGATTAATTCGCACGAACCCAAGTTTGGCTACGCCCTAGCGCAGAAACACCAATATAACCACGGCCATTTAATGTTTGGCCATCATTTGAAAGTTTGGCATTAAAGCTATATGTTTTACCATTTTTAGGGTCAGTAATTTTACCGCCATCATAGCTATTCTTACCGGTATTTTTTAAATCAGAAACGATTTGAACCCCTTTCAAGGGTTTGTTGTGAAATTTCCCTACACATTTCGCACAACTTTCAGCCTCACCTGGGGTGAACACATCTACAATTTTAGCTGTAAGTGCGCCATTTGGTGCTTCGCGGAACTCTACAATAGAGAGTGGCTTTTTGGTTTGATCGTCAATGGTTTTCCATTTAGTACCATGGAGCGGATCGGCTGCCAAAGTCATTGCTGAAATTGCAGATAAACCAAGAAGAGTGGCTATTTTTTTTATCATCATTAAAACCTCATACATTCCTTGAAGATGGCTATTTGCCCAAGCTAGAGAATTTAAAGCCTTCAATCGAAGAGTGTAAATATATGCTAGGGCAATTAGTACAGTCCTAATTTTCTAAAATAAAGTGGGATTAAATATGAATATTACACATATATATGTGTAAGGCTTCTGCAAAATTTATACACATTGTAGCGGAATGTAGGCATTCATATTTTAAAATATTGAGCTTAAACACTAACTTATACTATTGAGCTTGGAGTGGTATTTGAGTGAGTTAACAACTTGTTATTAAGAAATAATAATAGCTAAAACAGATAGTTCTACATTTATGACAAAAATGTTGCTGTATTGTTTATATTCAAAACATAACAATAAGGTATATATTGTTATTTTTTTCATAACTATAAATCGTATGCATAAAAAAGCATAAAACCCATTATTTTAAGGATATGAAAGACCTTTGGCCAATATAAATGGTATAGAAGAATAAAATATTACCGTTATTCGACGGTTAAATTAATGACAAATAGGTATTTATTTAATGAATGACTAAGTTCGCTTATTTTAAGCTATCCTATACAAATAAACGATAAAACCGCGATACTTTGACCCAGTTGTTAAAGTTGATTCAAAAGAGCTTTTTTAATGTCTAGTGTAGATCGAAACAAACGTCCTTTATATATTCCATACGCTGGAAATACTTTGCTTGAGTTACCTCTTCTTAATAAAGGTTCAGCTTTTTCAGAGCAAGAACGTGAAGCATTTAACTTACATGGCCTTATGCCACATGTAATTGAAAATATTGAAGAACAAAGCCAACGCTCATATCAACAATACAGTTCTTTTAGCGACCCAATCAATAAACACATTTACTTGCGTAACATTCAAGATACCAATGAAACGCTGTTTTATCATCTGATTGAAAATCATTTAACAGAAATGATGCCGATCATTTATACACCAACAGTAGGCGATGCCTGCCAACATTTCTCGGATATTTACCGCCGTCATCGCGGGGTTTTTATTTCATATCCAGACAGTGAACATGTTGATCAAATTTTGCATAACGTAAATCGAAAAAATGTAAAAGTCATTGTAATTACAGATGGTGAACGCATTTTAGGCTTAGGCGATCAAGGCATTGGTGGGATGGGTATTCCTATTGGAAAGTTGTCTTTATATACAGCTTGTGGTGGCATTAGCCCAGCTTATACCTTACCAATTACGCTCGATGTGGGCACCAATAATGAACAATTGCTGAATGATCCATTGTATATGGGCCTACGTCATCCGCGCATTAGTGGTGATGAATATTACGAATTTGTAGATAAGGTCATTCATGCGATTCAACAGCGTTGGCCTGAAGCATTAATTCAGTTTGAAGACTTTGCACAAAAAAATGCGATGCCTTTATTGGAAAAATATCGAAATAAAATCTGTTGTTTTAATGATGATATTCAAGGCACTGCAGCAGTATCTGTCGGAAGCTTAATTGCAGCATCACATGCATCAAATAAAAAATTGAAAGATCAAACCATCGCATTTTTAGGTGCAGGTTCGGCAGGTTGTGGTATTGCAGAACAAATTGTTGCACAAATGCGTGCAGAGGGCTTGAGTGATGCTGAAGCTCGTCAGCGCGTATTTATGGTAGACCGTTTTGGTCTTATTACAGAAAATCAGCCAAATTTATTGAATTTCCAGCGTAAATTGGCGCAGCAACCTGAACACATTGCTCATTGGGCGCAAGCTGACGATGTGATTTCTTTGCTTGATGTTGTGCGGCATGCAAAACCTACTGTGCTCATTGGGGTGTCTGGGCAAGCTGGTTTGTTTACCAAAGAAATTATTGAAACGATGGCAGCCAATTGTGAAAATCCAATTGTATTTCCGCTTTCAAACCCAACTTCTCAGGTAGAAGCAGTTCCATCCGATGTGATTCAATGGTCTGAAGGGCGTGCATTGATTGCTACAGGCAGTCCATTTGCACCAGTGAATTATCATGATCAAATATTTAATATTTCTCAGTGTAATAACTCCTATATTTTCCCTGGTATTGGTCTTGGCGTGATTGCCTCACGTGCTAAGCGGGTTACAGATAATATGCTCATGGCAACCAGTAATGCTTTGGCTGAATGCTCACCAAAGTTACAAGACCCAACCGCAGACTTACTGCCAAGCTTAGATCAGTTGCAAGAAATTTCTAAAATAATCGCGTTGCGTGTTGCACTAGCCGCTATGGATGATGATGTTGCGCCACGGATTAGTGAAGAAACGATTCGTGAAAAAATTGAAGTAAATTTTTGGACACCAGAATATCGAGAATACAAACGCGTGACTTATTAAGTAAAATTTTGAATTGTGATGCATAACTTGCTATGCACAATCATAAAAAAATAGCCATGAAATCATGGCTGTTTTTTTATGTCTTAAATTTTAAATGCTTTAGATTTAAAGTTGAGTTTTCGTTTCAAATCCGCCCAATTTGTTGAAATCCAGCAGACAAATGACCCAGCTGTGACCAATATGGCACCATGCCAAAACTCGTTGGACAGCACGGTATCTAAAATCAGCATAGACAGCAGGGAAGAAAACAGCGGACTAAAATAGGAAAGGGTTACCAATAAAGTGATATTGCCTTTAATAATGCCGATATTCCACGCGGCATAGCCCAATGCCGTGACAATTGAAACCAGTAACATGCAAATACCCGTAGATAAATGAATCTCTGGAATTCCTTTAAAATCATGAAATAAGAACATTTTTAGCCATAGCACAATAGAAATAGCCAAGAAAAATAACGCAATTGGATTATGACCTTGGCTGTATTTCTTGGTAATAACACAATAAATAGACCATAAGCTGGCACCGATAAACGCTAAAATATAACTCGCAGGATTAGTCTGCACGTTTTGAATAACCGCAGCCCATGAAAAATCACCAGCACCCGCCTGCATAACGACAATACCGCCGAGACTAATTGCTAAGCCAAGCATTACAAAAATATTGAATTTCAATTCTTTAAAGGCAATTAATGCGGCAATGGTTAAACTTGGCCACAAATAATTGACCAGACTGACTTCTATGGCTTGTTGCGCTGTTTGCGCTAAGGCAATCGCATAAGAAAAACACAGCTCATATATCAGAAAGAGCAACGTTGCAGAAATTAAATAACCACGTGGAATGTCTTTCAGTTTTGGAATACGAAATAGCAAAAGCAAAATGACAGTACTGAACGTGTACATAAACGTGACGGCAAGGTCTGGGCCAATACTGAAACTAACTGTTTTTAACAGACCGACAATCGAAGACCATTGCAAAATGGCACTAAAACCGATGAGGGTAGCTAGATTTTTAGACATTGCTTGCTCAAGGCTGCGCTATGCGCAAAAAATATGAAATTTAATCAAACAGTATACGCTGAATTGCAGAGGGCTGGGCTAATAAGCGCTTAGAAGATGTGGATTAACTTAAGGACAGACATATTGAAAAAAATAATCACTAAAAAAACTGCAACATATAAATAAAATGCTACAGTTTTTAAGTGAAAATTGATTATCTTTGCTTAGAGCAAAGTTACTGTCCAGCGGATTAAAAATGGCCCTGCCAGCACCATAAATACCCCAGCGAGCACCATGGTTAAACAAGCTGCTACACCTTCTTCAGCATGACGGGAAAAGGCGTGACTGGTGCCAAAGCCATGCGCAGAATTTCCTAAAGATGCGCCTTGCGCAAAGTGTGATTTCAGTTTTAGCGCTGCCAAAATCATATCACTCAGCATCACACCGGCAGTGCCGGTAATCATGGTGAATACGATGACCAATTCAACAGATCCGCCGATATTTGAGGTCAGCTCCATCGCAAATGGCGTTGAAATTGAGCGCGCCATTAAACTATAAGATGTGGCAGCATCAAATTGGAATAATTTGGCCAAATAAAAAGAACTCACAATGCCCGCCAGCATACCCACAATAATGCCTAAACAAATCGCAAAGGCATGCTTTTGAATCAGCTTTCGGTATTCATAAATGGGCAGCGCAAAGGCCACCGTTGCTGGCCCGAGCATCCAAATCAGCCATTTCGCATCCAGCATATAAGTTTCATAACTCACACCACTCATCACCAATACAATGATAATGACCGCAGGGACAAAAATGCCGGGTGCAAAAATAATCAGCGGGTATTTTTTATAAAACTTTTTACCCAATAAATAGCCTGCAATGGTGGCAAAAAGGCAAATAATTGAAACAGTATTCATGTGATCAACCTTATTTCCCTTGCTGAGGCTGTGTTTTTAAAGCGCTGCGCTTGTTCGTCCAAGCAGCTTCCATCTTAAAGCCCCATGCAACAGTGAGCGCAGTAATGGTCATCACAATGATGGTACCAATGACAACACTCAAAACGAGTTGCCAGCCTTGACTGATAAATAAGTCTTTATATTTCATAATGCCGACAACGCAGGGAATAAACAGCAGCACCAGTTCGCCCAAAATAAAGCTAGAACCTGCTTTAATCCAATCTAGCTTCATTACACCCGACAGTAATGCCACCAAAACCAGCAGTAATCCAATCACGCCGCCTGAGACGGGTAAATTCAGCCAGTGCTGAATACATGCGCCAAGCCACCAAATCGCAGTCAGCAGCCCCAGCTGCAGCGCAATAATAGAAGCTTGCTGAATTTTAGCTAAATTAAACATAGAGATCAGACTGTACTAAACAACTGTGGGCTATTTTAAAATTGACCAGATAGGCAAATTATGAATAATTGAAAAATAATTATGCATATTTTGAATAATTAATTATGGACATGAAAAGCCTGAATGTTTTTGTGAATATTGTGCAGCTGCAAAGTTTCTCAAAAGCTGCCGATGAATCGTTTGTCAGTCAGCCGACGGTCAGTAAAATCATTGATGCCTTAGAAGAAGAAATCGGCGGATCTTTATTTCACAAGGGGCAGGCTGGGCGTAAACGTGATGTCGCTTTAACGGCCATTGGTGAACAAATCTATAAACATGCGTTGTCGATGCTAGAGCAACAGCGACAAATGTATGCATCTGTCGCCAGCATCCAGCAACTCAAACAAGGTTCATTAAGCATCGGTTTGCCACCGATAGGCTCATCTATGTTTAGCAGATTAATTGCAAAATTTCATAAGCTGTATCCCAATATCGAACTGAGTTTTTTTGAAGTCGGCGCAACCAGTATTGAAACGGCTATTTTGGCTAGAAAAGTAGATGTTGGGATTATTTTAGGCCATCTCAAACCTGCATTAAGCGGTATTCCAATTGTAGATTCCCCGATGTGTCTGCTCTCGCGTAAGCAGTCCGGCTGGGGCAAACGGAAAACCGTGTCATTAATTGAACTGAAAGAAGAATCTTTTTTACTGTTTAATGATACGTTTAGGCTGAATCAAATTATTTTGCAGGCGGCCAATGATGTGGGCTTTGAACCCAAAGTCGTGTGTAAAAGCAGTCAATGGGACTTTATCAGCAAACTGGTGGATTCCGATGTCGGAATTGCATTACTGCCAGAAAAGTATTGCGAACAGCTCAGTGCTGAAAAGTTTAATTATAGTATTTTACAAGAGCCACATATTAACTGGACTTTAAGCATGGCATGGAACAGAACTGTTCCGATGACCCCAGCTGTTCGGGCATGGCTGGAAATAGTCGAAGAAAATTTAGAACAGATCAGTTTTTTCTAAAGGCTGAATACAGTTTTATAGCACTACCTTTGATGCTGAAATGCATTAGTAATTCAGATGCTTTGATTTATTTTGAAGCATGAAATTTTCTGATGCATAGAAAGCACTTATTTCGAGCCTGCTGATTAAGAAGATGCATTCATATCACGCAAATTGAATTCTTGGCGCACTAATTGCTAGCACTCAGTTAAATATTTTTTACTGTTTGATATAGATAATTAGGAAATACCAGTGTCAGTACCTTATTTGCGCGGACAAGCGCTCATTGATGAAATTCAGCAGCAGGACTATTCCAGAGATTTAATTGGCTATCATGGAAAACCACCCCTTGCACAGTGGCCAGATCAAGCCCGCATTGCTGTGCAGTTTGTTTTAAATTATGAAGAAGGTGGCGAAAATCACGTCGAACATGGAGATGCTGGTTCAGAACAGTTTTTATCTGAAATTGTTGGTGCAGCAAGCTTTCCAGCGAAGCACATGTCGATGGATTCAATGTATGAGTATGGTTCAAGAGTTGGATTTTGGCGTATTCACGAAGAATTTCAAAAGCGTCAGCTACCCATGACCATCTTTGGTGTTGGCATGGCGCTAGCGCGTAATCCTCATGTGGTACAAGCGATTAAGGAAGCCAATTATGATGTGGTGTCGCATGGGCAGCGCTGGCTACACTATCAAAACCTGCCGATTGAGATTGAGCGTCAGCACATGGATCAGGCGATAAGTGTGCTGGAAGCGCTGTTTGGTCAAGCGCCCATTGGCTGGTACACCGGACGTGACAGCCCAAATACCCGTCAGCTACTGGCTGAGTTTCCGCAAATTCAATATGATTGCGACCACTATGGCGATGACTTGCCATTTTGGAGCACCTTAACGGACAGTGCAGGGCAAAGCCACCCCCATTTGATCATACCGTATACATTAGAATGCAATGATATGAAGTTCAGCTCAGCGGGCGGTTTCAATACGGGTGAGCATTTCTATCAATATTTAAAAGACAGTTTTGATGTGTTGTATGCCGAAGGTGAAACTGCGCCAAAAATGATGTCGATTGGAATGCATTGCCGTCTTTTAGGGCGGCCTGGGCGCTTTAAGGCACTGCAACGGTTCTTAGATTATGTACAGTCTCACGAAAAAGTGTGGATTTGCAAACGTGGGGATATTGCTTTGCATTGGCAGAAAACGCATCGCCAAAATTAATCATAAGTATTTAAAAAAAATAGGAGTTTAGCTCCTATTTTTTTGCTTTAAAAAAGCAAAATTTCATTTTTTAACTGATTTGGCATTGATATTGCAAAATAAAAATTTGAACAAATATTCAATTTTTAGGCGATTTAACAGTGCAACTTGCTGAATTTAATCAAGCATCTGAATCGGATGCAAAATCTTTTTTAAAGCACTGTGTGCAAATTAAAAGCTGGGTCAGTGAACTAACAGCGCAGCGACCTTATGCATCTGTTGAAGACCTGTTGATACAGGCAAAACAACAGACAAAAACTTGGCAGTGGTCTGAAATTAAGAGCGCTTTAGACAATCATCCGCGTATAGGTGAAAAACAGGCACAGTCCACTTTAAGCGATCAAGAACAGGATTTTTCTAAGCGTGAGCAGGCTAGCATTACCAGTGATGACGCAACACAGGAAGCACTTTTGGCAGGCAACACCGCCTACGAAAAAAAATACGGCTACATTTTTTTAATTAAAGCTTCGGGCCTAAACAGTGAAGATGTGCTACAGGCACTGCGTTATCGGCTGCTGAATGATCCAGATACAGAGAAACGCATTGTGCATCAGCAGCTGACTGAAATTGCCTTATTAAGATTAACGCAGGAGCTTAACGCATGATCAGTTCCCACATTTTAGATACCTGTTTGGGCAAGCCGGCAGCCAATGTAAAAATTGAACTTTTTAATGCTGATGGGCAGCTCTTAGGCGCTGCATTCACCAATGCAGATGGACGAGTTACCGACTTTGGCCTGACTGAATTCAGCGCCGGCACTTACAGCTTAGAGTTTTCTACAGCAACCTATTTTCAAGCTTTAGGACTGCAGACCTTTTTTCCAAAAGTGGTCATTCATTTTGATGTACAAGATGCCTCACAGCATTTTCATATTCCTTTGCTGATCAGCCCATTTGCGTATTCAACTTACCGTGGCAGTTAAGCGCTTCAATTGAAAATAAATGTTGAAAAATATAGGGGAATATAACAATGACAGAACACGAAAAAAGCATTTCACCAGAACATGAATATTTAGGTGCAGGCAAAAGCCTGGCATACGGTTTACAGCATGTGCTGACCATGTATGGAGGTATTATTGCGCCACCATTGATTATTGGTACTGCGGCGGGCTTAGAAGCGGCACAAATCGGCTTATTGATTGCAGCTGCGCTGTTTGTCGGCGGCTTGGCGACCATACTGCAAACCATAGGCGTGAAATACATTGGCGCACAGCTTCCTTTGGTACAAGGCGTATCATTTGCGGGCGTTGCCACCATGATTGCGATTGTCACAACAGGTGGTGGACTTTCTGCAGTTTATGGCGCAGTGATTGTCGCTTCACTCATCGGTTTCTTTTTAGCGCCGTATTTTTCTAAAATTATCCGTTTTTTCCCGCCTATTGTGACTGGTTGTGTAATTACCGTCATTGGCCTGTCTTTATTACCCGTTGCCGTACGTTGGATGATGGGCGGCAACAACAAAGCGCCTGACTGGGGAAGTGCAGAAAACATTAGCTTAGCGTTTTTAACTTTAGCGATCGTAATTGCGCTGAATTTAACGCGTAATGCGACTATTCGTCGCTTATCTATTTTACTGGCGATTATCTTAGGGACAGTTTTGGCTTATGCCTTTGGTTTTGGTGACTTTTCTAAAGTTGCAAGCGGCAGTTGGATTCAGTTCCCAAGTTTCTTTGCTTTCGGCATGCCAAGCTTTGAACTCAGTGCGATTATTGCCATGCTGATTGTCACTTTGGTGATTATGACGGAAACCACTGCAGACATTATTGCTGTTGGGGAAATTGTAGATACAAAAGTGGATGCAGAGCGTATTACCAATGGTTTACGTGCAGATATGTTGTCGAGTGCTGCCGCACCAATCTTTGGGTCATTTATGCAAAGCGCATTTGCACAAAATGTTGGCTTGGTAGCTATTACTGGAGTAAAAAGCCGTTTCGTTGTAGCAGCAGGAGGCCTAATTCTTGTTGTACTTGGGATATTACCTATTATGGGGCGCCTTATTGCAGCCATTCCTGTCCCTGTATTAGGCGGTGCAGGTCTAGTGCTGTTTGGCACAGTGGCGGCCAGCGGTATTCGTACCTTAGCTAAAATTGACTACAATGAACAAAAGAATTTGATTATTGTCGCGACCGCAATTGCAGCAGGGATGATTCCAATTATTGATCATTCTTTCTATGCAAATTTTCCAAAATGGGTGCAAACATTATTTCATTCAGGGATCAGCTCTACTTGCGTAATGGCAATTTTACTGAACATTGTGTTTAACCACCTCAGTCTGTTTAAACCCAAAGCGACTGTGAATGTGTCTAAAACATTGGTGAAAACACCACATTAAAGTACATGCGCTAGATTCATAACGAACACTTTAATACAGCCCACATTTTGTGGGCTTTTTATGAGGTCTAAAATTGGGTAGGTACTTTAGAATATGTAACGTTGAAGCTGTAGAACGACAGATATTTTAAAAACTGATAATTGAGATAAAAAAACAAGCACTAAAGTGCTTGTTTTAGATGACGAATAAATTTTAAAACAGCATGCTTTAAGTAGTACAGAGCTGAATTGGAGTAGTAAATTGAATCACATCACAATTCTGCCCTGTACCAATACGGTCAATCACCACAAACTGACTGGGTGCTTCAAGCGTCAGAAGAGGATGATGCCATGTACCTGCATGATAATTGACCCCTTGCTCACCATTACTGATAAACGCACGCAACTGACTTAGATCTGGTTGGTTGGCATCTAAAGCAGGGGCCACAACAATTAAAAAAATCTGTCCATGCATAGGAATAAAAGCCTGAGACCCTAAGGGATGGCGCTCTAACATGCAGATTGTACAAGGTAATACCGTAGATTTGATATTACGAAAAATACTAATGCCCGATTGAGCTTGGTCTGTTTGGGTCACAGCAATTGCATGATAGCGCTCTGTATGTGCATTATTGATATGGAAGAAATCTTGCTCTGCACATTGGATGACTTCACCAAAAGCGGCAAAGTTGGCTTTTGTGAGTGGTTCGATGTGAATTTTTTGAAGATCGAAAGTCATGTTCATCACTTTTTATCCCGCAATTTTGCCCCAAAGACGTATACGACTAATGCCACCATCTGGAATCATATTCACCCGGATATGTGAGATTTTTTCATGCTCTAAAATTTCTGCAAGGAAAGTGTGGATATGATCCATCTGCATGTCTTGCGCTTCCAGCAGGAAAGGCCAGAACATACTTTGCGGAATCAACTGCGGATCTGTTGCATCTTCGATATACACTGCTTGAATTGAAACTTGCGCAGGATAATTTCCTTTAAAATGTGCAGTATCAATTTCAATTTTATGAATTGCACCACTTTGGCCTAAAGCTAATATGCACCAGTCAAACCCTGGTGCACGGCGGCGTTTTGTTTCCCAACCATCACCCATATTAATGCCACGACCAGGATTGATTAAGTTACGTGGGTGCCCAAAATGCGCATCGCTATATGCGATGACGCGACCGCCATTTTCAAGCGCCAGCAAATCTATCGTTTGTTCTACATCTTGTAGCTGCACTTCAACTGTGCCATAGGCTTTAAAACGTGCCACGCCACCATCTGGAAATATATTTAAACGTACATGGCTAAATAGCTGCTGTGACTTAGCATGTAAAATATGATGCTGACTCGGCCCTAAAACAGAGTTATCTAAAAGGCTCACCCATTCTGCCTGACTGAGGTCGCCATCTGGTGCATAGCAGGCTTCGACCGAAGCTGAAGCTGGATAATTACCAGTAAAAAAGGTTGTGTCGATATCAAAGGCTTGAATACGACCGGCAACGCCTAATTGCACAATCGCCCAATCATAACCACTGTGGCGCTTACGGCGTGTTTCCCAACCATCCATCCATTTGCCATTGTCGTCAAATTTATCTTCTACAAATATGGGTGCTTCAAATTGAAGCATACGCTTAGCTTCTGCAAAAAAATCATCGGAACATTCCACGATTTTTGCACCAATACGGGCATCTGCTAAGTTCGTTAGTGTTTGTAATTGTGCAGGAATATCAAAAATAGGGGCGAATAATGTTGCCATTTATAAAAATCCATTCAGGTTTGATCGTTTTAAACATCACACTTGCATCATCTTGATGAATTTTGAACATTCGATAAAAACAAGCCTTACAAGGTGTTTAGAAGCACAGCCTGTGCCAACTTTTGTTTTTTTCAATCCGACTTGAGCAAAATGGCACGCTTTTCGCTTTTTATGACTCAGATGATGAAATAAATACGGGAGTTATAGATGGAAATTGCAATTATTGGTGCAGGTATGGCGGGGTTAACCACAGGCATTGCACTGAAAAAATTTGGGCATCAAGTCAGTATTTATGAACAAGCTGAACAGATCTTACCAATTGGTGCCGCAATTTCCCTATGGTCAAATGGTGTAAAGTGTTTAAATTACCTTGGCTTAACGGAACAAGTAGAAAAGCTTGGCGGTAAAATGGACTATTTGGCTTATATTGATGGCCTCAGTGGCGATACCATGACGCAGTTCAGCTTGTATCCACTGATTGAAGAAGTCGGTCAGCGTCCATATCCTGTGTCTCGCGCAGATTTACAAAATATGCTGATGGATGAATTTGGTCGCGAAGATATTCATTTGGCCAAAAAAATGACGGCTTTTACCGAGCACAACGACACCGTCAAAATTCAGTTTGCAGATGGAAGCACAACCAGTTGCGATTTATTGGTCGGGGCAGACGGGACACACTCCATTACTCGTGCTTATGTATTAGGTGCACAGGTTGATCGTCGCTATGCCGGTTATGTTAATTGGAATGGTTTGGTCAATATTTCAGAAGAATTTGCAGCTGCAGATCAGTGGACAACTTTTGTCGGTGAAGGTAAACGTGTTTCACTGATGCCCGTTGCAGAAAATCGTTTCTATTTCTTTTTTGATGTGCCACTGCCAGTGGGTTTAGAAAATAACCGTAGCCAATATAAAACCTTGTTTAAAGAATATTTTAAAGGTTGGTGTGAGCCCGTACAAAAGCTGATTGAGGCAGTGGATGAGCAAAAAACCAACCGCGTTGAAATTCACGATATTGAACCTTTTGCAGATTTTTATAAAGGCCGTGTGGTCATTGTGGGGGATGCAGCACACAGTACGACGCCAGACATTGGCCAAGGTGGCTGCCAAGCCATGGAAGATGCGATTTACTTAGCGCGTGCCTTGCAAATTAATACTTTGGGGTTACAAGATGCCTTAAGACGCTATCAAAATAAACGAAATGAACGTGCCAATGAATTGGTACTACGTGCACGTAAGCGTTGTGATGTGACCCACATGAAAGACGAAGCCATTACCCGTCAATGGTATGAAGACTTAAAACAAGAGCAAGGTGAGCACATTATGAAAGGGATTATTAGTAATATTGTCGGTAATCCTTTAGATTGATGGTCTGACCGAAATGCATCATAAAACTAGTACTTGATACTGGTTTTATGATTTTTTTAAATTTTTATAAAGTGGATTTAATTCGTTCACCAGTTGAATAAAACGTTATTTTACAGAATCTTAAGCTGATTTTTAATGATTTCGATTTGTTCGATCATTTGATTAATCATAATTTTAGATATTTTAGTGGTTTGACGCTTTGATGCTACACATAGTGCAATCGTTAAACGGTGAATCCCTTTTTCATGCAGGGGTTTAAAGATTAATTCGCCTGTTTTAATTAAAGGTAAGGCATCCATATAAGACATTAAGCCAATGCCTAAATTCTGCTTAATTAAAGCACTCATCATACGAATATCATTACATTCAATTTTTTGTATGGGTGTAAATTTATGATGTTTATACAAAGTATGCACATATTCACTAATCACTAAAGGCTCGCTGGGCATAATATGACGTTCGCTCAGCGTATCAGATAAATAAATTTTTTCTGCTGTGGCCAATGGGTGCGAGGGTGAAAGGGTATAGCCCAGTGGAATTTCAATAAAAGAGAGAATTTCTAATTGATGGTGACTTTGTGGGTTTAAAATAATGCCAAAATCGAGCTCAGCATCAATAATTTTTTTAGAAATAACCTCACTATTGTGAATACAAATGTTCATGTTAATCCATGGATACATTTGAGTTAAATCTTGGATACTGTCCAAGACAAAACTGTCGTTGAGCGCAGAAATAAAACCAATATGAATATTACCCCGATTCAAACCTTGAATTTCATCAAAGCGTATCCGTGTTAATTGAAATTCCTTTTGCCATTTAAGTAGGTCTGCATAGAGTAGTTCACCTGCAAGCGTAAGCTTTAAACCCTGTGGCAGTCTTTCAAATAATGCGACGCCTAGTTCTTCTTCAGCCAATACAATTTGTCGATGTACTGCTGAAACGGAGATAAAAAGTTGTTCTGCTGCTTTTCGTAAGCTTCCAGACTTCGCAACAGCTATAAAATATTCAGAAAACCTTGAAAAAGTAATCGACATAAAAATCAGTCTCAAAATTCATGCACTTGGCATATCGCTTAGGATCATCTATACGCTCTGTACAGGGCTAATGATGCATAAGCGATTTTTGTGCCATGTTGAGTTTTTTGAATGGTTTATTCGAATTTAATTCTAAAAATGAGAAAGCAATTTTGGAAATTTGCATTCTATAATGACAAAAACCATAGGCGAATTGAGAATTTGACAGTTCTACGCATTAGTTAGACCCACGCACTGCTGAGCAATCTGCTCTATGTCTGACAGACTTAATTCTAATTGTTCCCATTTGCACATTTGTTGCACAATCCATTTAAAATTATCAACTTGAGGTGCTTTTTGCACACCAAAGCTACGAATAATATTTTGAATCTTATAAAAACTTTCAACATGCAAATGATCAGAGCAACTAAAACGAATAATTTCACTGGCTTCGAGCATTTTCCATACCTCGTCCAGTCGATCTAAATGCGTTAAATCGTGCTGTGCTTTCTGTATTGCTTTCTTCACAGCTATAAGTGTGTTGGGATGTTGCAACGCCCATTCTTGTGTTGTGGCAAGAACCTTATCGGCAACTTCGGGAATAATCTGGCGACTTTCCGCAATAATTTGGCTATAGCCCTGAATCTGTGCCTGAATATTCCACGGTTCGCCAACGCAAAAACCATCAACTAACTGTGCGGCAATGGCTTCAACCATATACGGCGGTGGTAAAGTCGCTAAGCGATAGTTTTGGGCCAATTCAGTATTGGCCAGAGCTAGCCATTCACGTAAGCAATAATGATGAATAGACTGCTTAAATACATGTGCCAATTGTATTTTTTTACCGTCCTGAATGGCTTGGCTAATTTTGTTGGCAGAATCTGCAGGTGTGTCTGTAGATGCGATATTCAACTCATAACACAACTGCTGACTTAAACTAATAAAAGCACGTGTTGTACTTAACACCAGTGAAGTTTGTAGCGGAATACCTAAATGATCATCTCCTGTTGCAGCTGCAGGAAGCATGGCCGACAAACAATGTGTCACATCCAATAAGCCAAATGCCATACGATCACGTAGACTGGCCCATGATGCTTCTTTAACCAAAGTTACTTCGAGACCTTGCTCGCTAAAATAGCCCTGATGCTGTGCCCAAAGTATTGCAGTGCAATCCAGTAAAGGTATATAGCCGAGCTGAATATCTGTTTTTTCTAAATCATTCATGATCGATCTTTAGTCCTTAAATTGAGTTTGAAGTAAGGCCTGTGCATCGATTAATCGACGTGCCATTTCACCCATGGTCATACGTTGGCTCATGGCATTTTTTCTGAGCAAAGCAAATGCTTTATCTTCTTCAATGTGATGGATTTGCATCAGCATCACTTTGGCTTTTTCAATGTCTTTACGGTCAGCCAATTTGCATTTTGTTTCATTTAAATCTTTGAGTAGTTTTTTATGCTTTTTAAATTGCTCAATTGAAATTTCTAAAATACTGTCTAATTTTACTGGATCAATGCCATCTACAATATAAGCAGTTACGCCAGCTTCAATGGCATTTTTAATGGTGTCCTTATGCGAATTTTTGGTAAAAAGCACAGTGGGTAAATCAAACTGACTTACGCAACTTTCAATAATGTCACGCTGTGGGTGATCCATATCTAAAAGAATGACATCGGCATGTAAGGTCTGTAGATCTGTAGTATTCAAATGATCAATCATCAGGCAAGCCACAACTTCGAAACTATGTTCGATTAAAGAGGACTTAATAAAAGATGCACGTTCTACATCATCATCGATGAGTGCTATTTTTAGTTTTGGCATGCAAAAACTCAGGGCCGTCCTGAAATGAAATTTAATAAGACAAGCAATTTAAATGCCAAGTGATAAAAGTCAGAACAAACTGAAAATTATATGAATTTTCAAAGCTTTTATGCCACAGCTTATACATGCCTGCACCTTTATAATGCAATGATGCATCAAGATTAAGCTATTTGAGCAAATGTTAATTTTGGGGAAAATGCAAAATTACATATTGTAATTAAGTTTTATCAAAACACTTACACATAGTTAAAAATAAATTAATATTTAACAGTAACTTAAAATTACAAAGCCAAACTTGGCATGATGAGTGCTTATACTCAAGTAAGTCAAAGACGACTTAAATAAAATTTGTAAGACGGCCAACGATGTCCGTTCTGATCGTTTCTGCTATGTCACTACATATCAGCAACTTGTATACGTTCAGTTCAGGAGTTGGAAGCTATGTCTTCAAATTTAAATGCTAAAAAAGCAACAAAAATAAGTCTTTTTAATTTCTCTTCAGCAGCAATGCGGGCCTTCCACATGAGTTGGCTCGCATTCTTTGTTTGTTTCTTTGCTTGGTTTGCTTGTGCACCTTTGATGCCTGTCATTGCTGGCGAATTTCACCTGACTAAAGATCAAATTGCCAATATCAATATTGCCGCAGTTGCAATCACGATTTTAGTCCGTCTGATCGTTGGGCCTTTATGTGATAAATACGGTCCACGTAAAACTTATACAGCATTATTAATCATCGGCAGTATCCCTGTCTTTGGCGTGGCCTCTGCAAATAGTTATGAATCCTTTCTATTTTTCCGCTTGCTGATCGGTGCGATCGGCGCAAGCTTTGTCATCACGCAATACCATACAAGCATTATGTTTGCGCCTAATGTGGTGGGTACAGCCAATGCGGCAACCGCAGGCTGGGGTAATGCAGGCGGTGGTGCAACACAAGCTTTAATGCCATTACTGCTTGGTGCACTCGTTATGTTTGGTGTAGAGCAAGCGATGGGCTGGCGTATTGCACTGATTGTACCTGGTGTGATGATGCTGATCGTGGGTGCAATGTACTGGAAATTTACCCAAGACTGCCCACAAGGTGACTTTAAAGAACTACGTGAACAAGGTGTAGCGGTTGGTTCAGATAAAAAAGGCGGTGTGGCCATTCTCATGCACGCTGCACGTAACTATCGCGTATGGATTTTATTTGGCGCCTATGCCGCTTGCTTTGGCATCGAAATCTTTATTCACAACATTATTGCGCTGTATTACGTCGACAACTTCCAATTTGGTTTAAAAGAAGCAGGCATGGCTGCAGGTATTTTCGGACTTTTGGCACTGTTTGCCCGTGCGCTCGGTGGCATTGTTTCAGACAAGGTAGCAACTAAAAAAGGCTTAGACGGACGTACCAAAGTTCTGTTTGCCATGATTCTACTTGAAGGCCTATTTTTAATTCTGTTCTCGCAAATGAGCACACCAATATTCGCCATTCTTGCCATGACAGTATTCGCACTCTTCACCCATATGGCGTGCGGCGCAACCTATGCCTTGGTGCCATTCATTGACCGTGATGCTTTAGGCGGCGTGGCAGGCATTATCGGCGCAGGCGGTAACGTTGGTGCGGTAGCTGCAGGATTCTTGCTTAAAGGCATGTTGGATATTCAAACCACGCTTATGGTGTTGGGCGGTCTAGTGGTTATTGCTGCAAGCTGTGTGCTGATGATCCGCTTCTCTGTAGAGCATAAAGAAAAAGAACAGCGTCTGTTTGAACAAGCTGTGAATGAACGAAATCTAGCTGAAGCTCAAAACTAATACAAATGGCAGCCTAAGCGCAAAGAGGCTTAGGCTGCGCAAAAGAAAATATTGCGGAGAAAGAATATGAAAATCATCATGATTGGTCATGGCATGGTAGGCCACAAGTTTATTGAATCTGTACTGGAACACGCAGGTGATGATGTTGAATTAACCATTTTAGCTGAAGAGCCGCGTCTAGCTTACGACCGTGTGCACTTAACTGAATATTTCAGCGGAAAATCTGTAAAAGACTTAACCCTTTGCCGTAGTGACTTTGCTGATGCATACGGTATTGATTTACGCCTAAGCACCAAAGCAGTTGAAATTGATCAGCGCAATAAAACGGTAACGACGAATCATGGTGATATTCTTTCTTATGACAAATTAGTACTGGCTACAGGTTCATACGCTTTTGTACCGCCAATTCCAGGCAATGAACGCGAAAACTGTTTTGTGTACCGTACCATTGACGACCTAGATGCTATCCGTGCTGCAAGCTTGAATGCAAAATCAGGTGTGGTGATTGGTGGTGGTTTGTTGGGGTTAGAAGCAGCGAAAGCGCTGCGTGATTTAAACTTAGAAACGCATGTTGTGGAATTTGCACCACGTTTAATGGCAGTGCAAATTGATGATTTAGGCGGCAAAGTACTGCGTACTAAAATTGAAAATTTAGGTGTAAAAGTACATATCCAAAAAGCAACATCTTGTATTGAAGATGGCGCGGAAGCTAAACACGTGATGAAGTTTGGTGATGGTTCTGAACTTGAAACCGACATCATTTTATTTTCTGCTGGTATTCGTCCACGTGATGAATTAGCGCGTCAAAGCGGTTTAGCCATAGGCGAGCGTGGCGGTATTGTGATTAATGATCATTGCCAAACCTCAAACCCAGACATTTATGCCATTGGTGAATGTGCGCTTTGGCAGAATAAAATTTATGGCTTAGTTGCACCGGGCTATGACATGGCGCGTATAGCTGCAAAGCACGTTATGGATGAAAGCTGTAACGCATTTGCTGGTGCAGACATGAGCACCAAGTTGAAACTGATGGGTGTGGATGTTGCATCAGTTGGTGATGCGCATGCAATGACACCAAATGCTTTAAGCTATTTTTATGCAGACGAAGCGGCGCAAGTCTATAAAAAGATTGTGGTGAATGCTGAAAAAACTAAACTGCTAGGTGCGGTTCTAGTGGGCTGTGCAAAAGAATATAACGATCTTTTGCAAATGATGCTGAATGATCTGGATGTACCAGAAAGCCCAGAAAGCCTGATTATGCCGGGCTTTGCAGAAGCTTCAGGTAAAGCGGGCGGCAGCGGTGTAGATCTGCTGCCAGACAGCGCAACGATTTGCTCATGCAACAACGTATCTAAAGCGGATATCTGTTCTGCAATTGCGGATGGTTCGACTTCTTTAGGCGCACTTAAAAAATGTACGAAAGCTGCAACTGCATGTGGCGGCTGTGCACCATTGGTGACGCAAGTGCTTAAGTCTGAGCTGCAGCGTCAAGGTGTGACTGTAAATAACCATATTTGTGAACATTTTGCTTACTCTCGCCAAGAGCTGTATCACTTGGTACGTGTGAATGAAATTAAAACCTTTGATGATTTAATTCAGCAGCATGGTCATGGTTTGGGCTGTGATATCTGCAAACCGACAGCTGCCAATATTTTAGC
Organism: Acinetobacter cumulans; assembly: GCF_003024525.3. Lineage (GTDB taxonomy): Bacteria > Pseudomonadota > Gammaproteobacteria > Pseudomonadales > Moraxellaceae > Acinetobacter > Acinetobacter cumulans. The sequence goes on from NZ_CP035934.2 coordinate 1,761,627, forward strand.
GTCTTGCTGGAATGACTTTGTACTTAAACCAAGCCATGCAGGCTTGCAAGACAGTAATGACTACTACCTAGGCAACATACAAAAAGACGGCTCTTATTCAGTCGTGCCGCGTATGGCGGGCGGTGAAGTTACTCCTGATGGTTTAATTGCTGTTGGTCAAATTGCGAAAGAATATGGTCTATATACCAAACTGACAGGCGGTCAGCGTGTTGATATGTTTGGTGCACAAGTGCATCAGCTGCCTGAAATTTGGGAAAAATTGATTGCTGCTGGTTTTGAGTCTGGTCATGCATACGGTAAATCATTGCGTACAGTGAAATCTTGTGTCGGCAGTACTTGGTGCCGCTATGGCGTAGACGACTCAGTAGGTTTGGCGATCTTCCTAGAAAACCGCTACAAAGGCCTGCGTTCACCGCATAAATTGAAAATGGCAGTATCAGGCTGCACACGTGAATGTGCTGAAGCGCAAAGTAAAGATGTCGGAGTCATTGCGACAGAAAAAGGCTGGAATTTATATGTCTGCGGTAACGGCGGTATGAAACCGCGTCATGCAGAATTGTTGGCTTCAGACTTAGATACTCAAACTTTGATTAAGTATATCGACCGTTTCTTTATGTTCTACATTCAGACTGCAGACCGTTTACAGCGTACTTCGGTATGGCGTGACAATATGGAAGGCGGCTTGGACTATCTGAAAGATGTCGTTGTGAATGACTCACTTGGCTTAGCTTCTGAACTTGAGCGCCGTATGAACCATGTGGTTGGTACTTACCAAGATGAATGGCGTACAGCAGTGGAAGACCCAGAGGTACGTAAACGCTTTAAAACCTTCATTAATGCTAAGGCTGAAGCACAGCAAGACCCGCATATTCAGTTTGCTTCTGTACGCGGTCAGATTCGCCCAAAAACAGAATCTGAGCGTGATGTAAACCGTATCCCAGTAGTAGAAGCATAACAAATTTAGGTATTGGAACTTTTATTTCATTCACAGCTATTTCTAAAGGTTTGGAATAAAAGTTCAGGAAGGATAAAGAATATGACAATTTTAAAAGAAATGAATGATTTAGAATGGTTTGATGTTTGTGCCTTGGATGACATTACGCCAAATACAGGTGTAGGTGCTTTAATTGGCGATCAGCAAATTGCGATTTTCCGAGTAGGTGCTGAAAAGCGGGTTTATGCGCTGAGCAATCAAGACCCGTTTAGCCAAGCTTATGTCATGTCACGCGGTATCATTGGTGACTTGCAAGGTGAACGTGTTGTTGCATCACCTATTTATAAACAGCATTTTAGCCTTGCTACAGGCCGCTGCTTAGAAGACAAAGACCAAAAATTACTGGTTTTTCCAAGCAAAATTGAAAATGGCCGTGTACTGATCAGCCCAACTGCTCAAAAAACTTATATTACCAACAATGCGCCATCGTCCCAGCTGATGAAATTGGTATTGGTTGGTAATGGTTTAGCCGGTATGCGCTGCTTAGAAGATTTGCTGGACATGGCACCTGATCGTTATGAAATTACGGTCATTGGTGAAGAACCATGGGGGAACTACAACCGTATTATGCTTTCGCCAGTGCTATCTGGCGATAAGACGATTGAAGATATTATGCTGCATCCTCATGCATGGTATGAAGGTAAAAACATCCGTTTTGTTGCAGGTGATGCTGCGGTACGCATAGACCGTCCGCGTAAGCAGGTTTACACAGAAAAAGGCTTGGTCATCGATTATGACCGTCTGATTTTAGCGACAGGCTCTAAACCGTTTATTCCGCCAATACCGGGTACTGACTTAAAAGGCGTTTTAAGCTTCCGTGATATTTATGATGTCAACAAAATGCTGGACTACTGCAAAACCAAGAAAAATGCAGTGGTGATTGGCGGCGGTTTATTAGGGCTAGAAGCAGCTTATGGTCTGAAACAGCGTGGCATGAACGTTACGGTACTGCATTTGATGGATCGTATTATGGACCGTCAGCTGGATGAAAAAGCCAGCCTGATGCTGAAATCAGCGATTGAGCAAAAAGGCATTCGTATTTTGACCGCAGCGAATACCCAAGAGTTAATAGGGCAAGATGGTCATGTGACACAATTACGTTTGCAGGATGGCACGGTATTAGATGCAGATCTCGTAGTATTTGCTGTCGGTATTCGCCCAAATATTGCACTGGCACAAAGTGCAGGGCTTCGCTGCGGACGCGGTGTAATGGTGAATGACACCATGCAAACCTTTGACCCAAGTATATATGCCGTTGGGGAATGTATTGAACACCGCAGTCAAACATTTGGTCTGGTTGAACCGCTTTGGGGACAGGCTTTCATTTGTGCATCACATTTGGCTGAACATGGCAGTTTAACTTTTAAAGCGCCAACAGTGCCTACACAATTAAAAGTAAGCGGATGTGACGTATTTTCAGCTGGCAACTTTGAACCGCAGGATGATTTTGAAGACATCATTTTGAATGATGAAAAGCGTCAAATTTATAAACGCATTATTATTCAAAAAGATAAAGTCATTGGCGCAGTTCTTTTTGGTGACACAGAAGACGGTGCGTGGTATGCAGAATTGATTGCCGATGAAACACCAATTAGTTCAATCCGAAACAAACTATTGTTTGGTAAGAATTTTGCATTAAAGAAAGCAGGGTGATGCGTCTCTATTTTTGTATGTTCCTTAAGAGGATGAGGGAGATTTTCATATAAATCCTCTCCCACTTGCGGAACTATGTTCCTCATCCTTAAAAAGGAGAGGGAATTTCCTTTGTGAATTAAGTGTTTATTTGAAATAGATATGATTAAGAAGTCTATTATTAAAAATTATTGCAACACCTCGTTAGACTTGTGAATAAGGAGCCAGCAGAAGTGAATAGTATCCCGATGGTGGAACTACCAAGCTCCACAGAAAACAAAATTAAAACAACGCAAACAACTTGCCCTTACTGCGGCGTAGGCTGCGGTATAACTGCTGAAGTAAATGAAACAGCACAAGGTAAAACAGTAATTACTAAAGGTGATGCGAATCATCCGTCAAATTACGGCAAGCTGTGTATTAAGGGTAGCAACTTAGCAGATACGCTCGGCTTAGAAACTCGTGTGCTTTACCCAATGCTGGGGCGTAAAACTGAGCGTAAAGTGAGTACATGGGATGAGTCTATTGATGCAATTGCAAATAAATTCCAACAATGCATTGATCAATACGGTCGCGAAAGTATCGCATTTTATGTGTCTGGCCAGCTGCTGACTGAAGATTATTATTCGGTCAATAAGTTTGTAAAAGGCTATTTAGGTACAGCAAATATTGATACCAATTCTCGTCTTTGCATGTCATCTGCAGTTGCTGCACATAAACGTGCTTTTGGTGAAGATCTTGTGCCTGCAAGCTATGAAGACTTTGAACACACTGACATGGTTGTTTTGGTGGGTTCAAATACTGCTTGGTGCCATCCTGTACTGTATCAACGCATTATGAAAGCTAAAGAAGAACGCGATTTATTTGTTGTCGTGATTGATCCGCGTTTTACCAGTACATGTGAAGCTGCAGATTTGCACTTGCCAATTTTACCTGGTCAAGACATTGCATTGTTTAACGGCTTACTTCAGTACTTAGTTAAAAATAATTATAGTGATCTTGAGTTTATAGCGAATCATACACAAGGTTTAGCTCAGGCTTTGCAACAAAGTGAATCAGAAGCATCTATTGAAGCTGTTGCAGAACGTACAGGTATTTCTTTAGAAAAATTACAGCTGTTTTTTGAAAAATTTGCTCAAACTGACAAAGTTATGACGCTATTTTCAATGGGGGTGAATCAGTCTTCGCGCGGTGTAGATAAAGCCAACAGTATTATTAATTGCCATTTGCTGACTGGAAAAATCGGAAAATTAGGCGCAGCGCCATTTTCTATGACAGGTCAGCCCAATGCAATGGGCGGCCGCGAGGTTGGTGGCTTAGCCAATATGCTGGCTGCGCACTTAGATGTCGATAACACAGCGCATCAGACACTTGTGCAAGAGTTTTGGCAAAGTCCATTTATTGCCAACAAGGCTGGGTTAAAAGCAGTAGATTTATTTCAAGCTGTCGAAAGCGGGAAAATCAAAGCCATTTGGATTATGGCGACAAATCCTGTCGTGAGTTTGCCAGATGCAGATCAAGTCAAACGCGCGCTTGAGCAATGTGAATTTGTAGTTGTCTCTGATATTTGTAAAGACACAGATACCACACAATATGCAGATGTGTTGCTGCCAGCATTGGGCTGGGGTGAAAAAGACGGCACAGTAACCAATTCTGAACGCCGTATCTCACGCCAATCGGCTTTTTTAGATGCGCCAGCGGAAGCAAAAGCAGACTGGTGGGCAGTCGCGCAAGTGGCGAAAAAAATGGGCTTTTCAGGGTTTAACTTTAACAATGCTCATGAAATCTTTATAGAACATGCGAAATTATCTGCTTATAAAAATGCGCCTTTGTCGCAAAGAGATGCAGCAGAACAATTCCGTTATTTTAACTTGCACGGTTTAACTGAATTAAGCTTAGAAGACTATAACCAATTTGTACCGACTCAGTGGCCTGTATGGCAAGCTGATCAAGCCGATGATGCTGTTAGCCGTTTGTTTGCCCAAGGCCAATTCAGCCATGCGGATGCCAAAGCTAAATTTGTGGCGACAGCGGCAATTAACCCTGTATATCAAGTTTGCGGCGAATATCCTTTAATTTTAAACACTGGCCGTATTCGCGACCAATGGCATACCATGAGCCGTACAGGTTTATCGGCAAACCTAAGTACGCATCGTGCAGAGCCATATTGTGAAATTCATCCGCAAGATGCCTTGAAGTTTGGTGTTAAAGATGGCGAATTGGTTGAAGTTAAATCCAATTGGGGGCTGTGCATCTTACGTGCGCAAGTCAGCAGCAATATACGCCGTGGGCAAGTTTTTGCGCCTATTCATTGGAATGATCAGGTAGCGTCCGATGCGAGAATTGGTAAAGTGGTTAACCCAGTGGTTGATGCGCTTTCAGGCGAACCTGAGTTTAAACATACACCTGTTTTTGTGCAGCCATTCTATACACAGTGGCAAGGCGTGCTGTACGTGCGTCAGGGCTTTGAACACATTGTGCAATCTACCATTCAAAACACAATTTGGTGGACTAAAGTCACCACAGCAAAAGCAACGCGCTATGAACTTGCAGACCGTCAAAAATTCAGTACTACGGCACAGCAGTTGAAAAACTTGCTGCCATTTACTGACGAATCATTTGAATGGCTGAATTTAGAGGATCAAACGGCACATTTAAGCCATTCTGTGGTTCTGCAAGACGGTCATCTGATTGCAAGTTTATATATTGCGCCTAAAGGATTGCTGCCTGATCGTGATTGGGTTGCGGGATTATTTAAACGTGAGCGTTTAAGCGCCATGCACCGTAAGGCCTTACTTGCAGGACAGCCAATGAGTATGAATAACAGTGCTGGGCCTTTGGTGTGCAGCTGTTTCAAAGTCGGCAAAAATACCATTATCGAAACCATCAAAGAAAAAAACATTAGTCATGAAAAAAAAGTCACAGCTTGTTTAAAAGCAGGCGGTAACTGTGGTTCATGTTTAGCAGAAATTCGAGGGCTCATTAAAGCCTGTCAGATGGAGTATGCAGAATGAAAAAGAAAATATTTAAACAGGTTACATACCCGCAAACGGACTTAGTTATTTTGGCTGGAGGTCAAGCCCGACGCATGAACGGGATTAATAAACTCTTACATAAATTTGACGATGAAATTCAATTAATCAAAATTCATCAACATTTAAAAAGTCGTGTTGGTCAAGTTTGGGTCAATAGTCATCGCGATCATTCGATTTATGAGCGCTTAATTCCATCCATTCAGTTTTTTAAAGATGATGAAGCTGGATTTCATGGGCCTTTGATGGGAATGAAAAGTGCATGGCAATACGTACAAGCTGACTATGTATTATTTGTACCCTGTGATGTGACTTATATTCCTAAAAAAGTCATTTCACGCTTACATCAGGCCATGCAACGCCATCCTTTATGCGAAGTTGCGGTTGTTGAAATTAACGGCAAGGCATTATTTCCATTTTGCTTATTAAAACGTAGCAGTTTGCCTAAAATATGCATGCATTTAGAACAAAATCAGCGCAGTTTAAAGCATTGTTTTGCAGAAATGCACATGCAATTGGCACGTTTTAAAAATCATGCACTATTTTTTCACAGCATTAATTCATTTGATGAGTTACAACAACATCAGCAGCTCAATTTTTTATAAACATTAAATACACGTGATTAAATTACGCACATTTTCTGTGCAATCTGCTTGATTGTAATTACGATATTTAAGTACTCACCCTCATGTAATGACTAATGTGAATAGTGTGTAGCTAAAAATAAAAGGGACATTGTTTCAAAAGTGTTTTGAAGTGTACTCATTTCAAAAATTACAAAAATATATCCCTGTTTTTAAACAATAAAAATTTATTTTTTAAAATTTAGAAACAACGCTCAAAGTTGGAACACTTTTTGCTAAATAACTTGCAAGAAAATAGGGCATCTCAAATGAGCTGTTCATCTACAGCGCATTTGAATGCAATGGATTAGACGTATGCATAGCATCACAAAATTACAAGCGACTCCGTTCCAAGATCAATTTGGGCGGTACAAGCGTAAATTGCGTATATCGGTGACAGATCGGTGTAATTTTAAATGTGTGTATTGCATGCCTGAGCACCCTGAATGGATGCAGAAACATAATTTACTCAGCTTTGAAGCTTTATACGCATTTTGCAAATTTATGGTACAACGCGGTATTGAGCAAATTCGTATTACTGGTGGTGAACCACTCATGCGTCAGGGAGTTGTTCATTTTGTACAACAACTACAAGCACTAAGAACTTTGGGTTTAAAACGAATCTCTATGACCACTAATGGTCATTATTTAAAGCAATATGCACAGGCCTTAAAACAAGCAGGCTTAGATGACTTAAATATTAGTTTAGATAGCTTAGACGCAACACAATTTACACAGCTCACGCAAAGAAAAATTACTCCAGTGCTAGAAGGCATTGCTGAAGCAAAAAAAGTAGGATTGAAGCTCAAAATTAATACTGTGCTGATGCAGAGTTTTAATAGCAATCAAATTATTCCTTTAGTGCAATGGGCCTTGCAACAACACGTTGAATTACGTTTTATTGAGTTTATGCCCTTAGATGGCGATAAAAAATGGACTCAACAAGAGGTCGTGTCCGAACAATACATATTAGAAATCTTAAGCCGCCAATTTAACGTACAGATTTTAGAAGGACAAGGCGCACAGCCTGCGCGTCAATACTTAGTGAATGGTCAAGCTTTGGGGATTATTTCCACCATTACAAACTCCTTTTGTGGTCGCTGTGACCGTTTGAGACTAAATGCGCAAGGCGAATTTTATAATTGTTTATTTTCAGTGCAAGGGTTGAATTTAAAGCAGGATATCGAGTCATTAAGTTTTTACCCTCAGCAAAATGACACACTTTTAAATAGTAAATTGGCCTCTTATATTTGGCAAAAAGAACAAGGCTTTCATAGCTTAATGGCACAAAATCAGCCAAGCGGTCTTCGTAAAATTAGCATGCACATGATTGGAGGCTAAGCCGATGCATAGCATAAACATCTGTATAGAAGCTTTTGGTGCAATCGAAAAACAACTTCCTCAAGGGCTAACTTTTGAGTGTGATTTGAATGCAACAGTTGCTGAGGTCTTAAATATGATTGTGCAGACCTGTCCGCAAGTTGAAGCAATGCTAGAGCGCTGTGCCTGTGCAATCGGCGAAGACATTATCTCTAGACAACACCATTTAACGAAAAATAGCACTGTTGTGTTGTTGTCACCTGTCGCAGGAGGTTAAAACTCATGCTCAAAGATTTTTCGCGTATTCAAAGTGAATTATTTAGCCAAGCGCTATTTGATACAATCCATGCTTTTCCAGAATGTGGTGGTGTGGGAGTATTTATTGGAACTGTACGTAATCACCATGAGGGCAAAGCGGTAAAAGCATTGAAATATACCGCTTATGCACCTGTTGCCGAAAAAATGATTCGCCAAATTGAGCATGACATTCAAACAAAATACGGCGTGTCTTATGTCAGAGTGGTTCATCGAGTTGGGGCTTTAAATATAGGCGATACAGCAATTATTGCCATGGCCTATGCAGCGCATCGTCGTGAAGCTTTTCAAGCCTGTGAAGAAGCAGTAGAACGTGTAAAGCATGAAGTGCCCGTGTGGAAAGAAGAATTCTATATGGATGGCAGTAGCCAATATGTAGAAGGTTGCTGTATTCGTAAAGACCATGACCCCAACGCGCATACAGGATCTTTAATCGCAGCGACACATACACACTGCTCACATCAGCATGATGAACACCATTTAAGCCAAGATATTGATGAACCAGCCAAAGTGCCTGTTTTCTATCAATGGCCTTTATAAATTTATAAAAATTTTAAATATATTTAAAAAACTAGATTGAGGAAATGCAATGAAAAATGTCGGGATGAAAGCTGAAAGCTATCGCACTGCAATTGCCACAGGGATACTTCATGCACCGGCACATTGCATTGAATTATTAAGAAATGGCAATACCGAAAAAGGCGATGCGCTAAAAACTGCACGGATTGCAGGTATTTTAGGGGCAAAACGTACTGATGAACTAATTCCGTTGTGTCATCCATTGCCCATTTACCGTGCAGATGTCGAATATCAACTATTTGAAGCGCATGTCGAAATTAGTGCAGTGGTCGAAACCATTGGCCCAACTGGGGTTGAAATGGAAGCCTTGACTGCGGTAAGCCTTGCAGGTTTGACTTTATATGACATGCTCAAACCGCACTGTGAACCAGAAGACTTATGTTTGGATCAGGTAAAGCTGCAGAAGAAAAAAGGTGGAAAATCTCACTTTAGTCGTGTGCTTAAAGAAGCTTTGTCCGCATCTATTATTGTGCTTTCAGATACTGTTGCTGCAGGTAAAAAGCCAGATACGGCGGGGCAGAATGTTTTAGAAATTTTAGAAGAAGCAAATTTTAGCAACATCAGCTATCAAGTTATATCAGATAGTCCTGAACAACTTTTGGCTTTGGTTGAACAGCATAAAGCGCAATATCCGCTAATTTTAACTGTGGGTGGTACAGGCTTAGGTCCGAAAGATTTAACTGTAGAAACACTTCAGCCTCTGTTACAGCGTGAAATTCCCGGCTTAATGGAGGCTTCGCGAAGTTTTGGACAAAAGCGGACGCCTTATGCGGCTTTAAGTCGAGGTATTGCAGGCTATATTGATCAAAGCCTTGTCATTACCTTACCAGGGAGCCGTCAAGGTGCTAAAGAATCTTTAATTGCCATTTTACCCGCCTTGGTTCACTTATTTGATGTGCAAAAAAATATCCCTCATGCAGGAGGATATCAATGAATCAATCGGTCGGACATTTAGCCTGTGGTGCGGAAGCTGGATTAATTTCAATTGATCAAGCCTTGGCACTTATTTTTAAGAATGTACAAAGCCTAGGTACAGAAACGGTCGCTCTTTCTGATGCCTTAAACCATTTTCTCGCGGAAGCTGTATATTCAAGTCTTAATTTACCCATGTTTTCACAAAGTGCTGTCGATGGCTATGCAATTTGTGCGACAGGCGATGTACATGCACACACAGAATTTGAACTAGTCGGTGAACTACGCGCAGGTCAATTGGCAAATATTTCCCTGCGTGAAGGTCAAGCTGTAAGAATATTTACGGGTGCAGCAATTCCACAGCACACAACGACTGTTGCACGGCAAGAAATTGTACAAGCCTATGCAGATAAAATTGTGCTAAGCCATGATTTAGCCACACATACCGATATTCGAGATATAGGTGAAGAAATTGCACAAGGTCAGCGATTGGCAGAGCACGGTCAACAGCTGAGCGTCGGTGCTATCGCAGCCTTAAGCATGGCGGGAGTTAGGCATGTACAGGTTTATCGTTATCCGAAAGTTGCAATGGTGATTACAGGTGATGAAATTGCAATGGAGGCCAGCGATTTAGCTACGGGTAAAATCTTTGATGCCAATGCACCGCTCATTCAAGCATGGTTTAAAGCACGTAATCAAAAGGTCAGCATATTTCATGTAGCAGACGATGAAGGCGCGGTTTCAGCTTTATTCGACCAACTTAAAAACCAATATGACCTGATCATTACGACTGGTGGTGTATCAGTAGGTGATTATGACTTTGTCCGTCCTGTGGCCCTAAAGGTTGGTTTTGAACAAATCTTTTGGAAAATTAAGCAAAAACCTGGCAAACCCATGTTTTTTGCGCAATATACAGAGCGCAATTTGCATCATTGCTACTTGCTCGGTCTACCTGGAAACCCTGCTGCAGTTTATGTAGGCATGCAAATTTATGCATCCACTTTACTCAATGCGCTACAAAATCAACAACAACAACCGAACTGGTTTAGTGGGCAAATGACCCATGCGCTAAAACCTGATGCACGTGAACGTTTTTTACGTATGTCTGTTCAATTTGAACAAGGCATCCTTCGTTTAAGCAATTTAACAAAGCAACAATCACATATGTTAAGCAATCTAATGTATGCCAATTGTTTGGTACGTGTACCTGCCAACCAGAGCATACAGATTGGGCAATGTCTAAATGGCATTTTTATTTAATTTCTAAATACATCATGGCTATGTATAAGGGCTCACTCATCCTATAGGAATTACCAATGCGTTTACCTTCTACTCTCATCATAGGGTTGTGTGTACTGTCGAATATCACACACGCTGAAACTGTAAAAATATATGCTGCTGCAAGTTTAAGTAATGCAATTACAGATATTGCAACACAGTATCAAGCCAAGCACAGTGATGTGAAAATTGTTCCTGTGTTTGGGGCATCTTCTGCATTAGCCAAGCAAATTGAAGCAGGTGCACCCAGCGATATTTATTTTTCTGCAGACCAAGACTGGATGAGTTATTTACTCAAAAAACAGAAAATACAGGCAAACTCCATTCACACGCTCTTATCTAATGATTTGGTTTTAATTGGCCCCCGCACAAGTACGCTCAAAATAAAAACTGTACCAGAGTTTGCCTTTGCACAATCATTTCAGGGACATCTATGTACAGGTCAAATGGAATCTGTGCCAGTTGGCAAATATACCAAACAGAGTTTAATTAAATTAAATTGGCTCAATAGTTTGGCTGGCCGAATTGTGGGTACAGATGATGTACGTTCTGCATTGGCATTTGTAGAGCGTGGGGAATGTACCGTGGGTATTGTCTATCGAACAGATGCCATGATTAGCAAGAAAGTGAAAATACTCAGTGTGTTTCCAGCGAATAGCCACCATCCGATTGAGTATCCTGTCGCTTTAACCCTACAAGGTATGCAAAACAAAGATGCTGTAGCGTTTTATCACTATTTAAAAACACAAGAAACCGCAAAACACATTTTTAAACAATACGGTTTTAAGCGCTAAAGGCTAGGGTGATGTAATGCTAAGTCCTGAAGAGTGGAGCGCCTTATATTTATCGGCCAAAGTGGCTATGTGTGCAACGCTTTTTTGTCTGCCTTTTGCCATAGCCTTGGCTTGGGTACTTGCTCGGCATGACTTTTATTGCAAATTTTTAGTCGAAGCTTTACTGCAGTTACCAATGGTTTTACCCCCTGTGGTGCTGGGTTATATGTTGCTGATTGTATTTGGTGCAAATGGCTGGGTTGGGCAACTGCTTCAGCACTGGGGGATTCAGTTGGTCTTTAACTGGAAGGGTGCTGTTTTGGCCTCCATGATTGTTGCATTTCCTTTAATTGTGCAACCTATTCGTTTGTCTTTTCAAATGATCAACCAAGAATTAGAGCAAGTCGCAGGTTCTTTAGGGGCAAATCCAAGACAAGTCTTTCAAAGCATTAGCTTGGCTTTGGCCTTACCAGGTATTTTGATGGGTAGCATTTTAGGATTTAGCCGTAGCTTAGGTGAATTTGGTGCAACAATTACCTTTGTGGGCAATATTCCAGATGAAACACGCACCATACCAATTGCCATTTATTCACTTATTCAACAGCCCAATGGTGAGCAAGCTGCCATGCGTTTAGTGGTGCTTTCTGTTTGTATTGCCATGTCTGCCTTAATTGCAAATTATTATATTTTACAACGCTTTCAACGAAAGTTAGGAGCCTAGCATGCTTCGATGTGACTTCCATTTTCAATATGCAAATTTTGATCTACACGCTCAAATAGACATGCAAACACAACTGCTGGGCATTTCGGGGCCGTCGGGAAGTGGAAAATCAACTTTCTTAAAAAATATAGTGGGATTATTACAGCCCAAAGAGGGCTTTATTCAATTGAATGAACATCTGTTAGATGATGCACAGACCCAATTACATGTGCCCATGCACCAACGCCGTATTGCGTTAATTTTTCAAAAAGCGTGTCTCTTTCCGCACCTTAACGTAATGCAAAATTTACAATATTCACTACGTTTTCAAAATACTGCCGAATGCAAATTTAGTTTTGATGAAGTGGTTGAACTCCTCGAAATAAAGCCACTCCTTAAGCGTCGTGTCAATCAGCTCTCTGGCGGAGAAGCACAGCGAATTTCAATCGGACGAGCGCTACTATCTTCACCAGATTTACTTTTGCTTGATGAGCCTTTAACAGGTTTAGACCGTAAATTAAAAGACCAAATTTTACCGTTTTTAAAAAATATTAAAGCGCAAACGAACTTGCCAATAATTTATGTCACACACCATTTAGAAGAACTCAGCTATTTGGATGCACAGGTGATGTATATGGATCACGGAAAAATAACTTAAGACACATCAATATTTCAAAATTGGACAGATACACATGGACTTTTTACCAATTTCACTCAAACTGCAACATCAACCTTGTTTAATTGTCGGTGGCGGGGCCATTGCATACCGTAAGGCACAACTTTTGGTGAAAGCAGGGGCAATTATTACAGTAATTGCACCAACGATACATGATGATTTATTGGCATTAGTAGTCGCGTCTAAAGGTCAATATATTGCCCGTGAATTTCAAGCCGATATTGCGCTTACAGAATATCGGTTGGTGATTGCTGCCACGAACTTGCATGCATTAAATGCAGAAATATATGCCTTAAGTGAATGCCAAAATGTGTTGGTTAACAGCGTGGATGACGTTCCACATTGTCGCTTTATGTTACCTGCAATTATTGATCGCTCACCTTTAATGATTGCAGTGGCCAGTAATGGGACTTCCCCAGTACTCACCCGACAAATACGCACTCAACTTGAATCAACAATACCGCATGAGCTTGGGCGTTTAGCAGAATTTTCTGGAAAATGGCGTAGTGCTGTAAAAGATAAAATAAACACCGCAGATGAACGCCGTATCTTTTGGGAAAACTTGTATGCTAGTCCTCTACGAGAACAGGTTTTTAGTGGCAATATTGCTCAAGCAGATCAACTGATTACTGAAGCTTTAAAACATTGGCAAAAACCGAAAGGGGAAGTCTATTTAGTAGGTGCTGGGCCAGGTGACCCAGAGCTATTAACACTCAAAGCCTTACGTTTAATGCAACAAGCGGATGTGATTATTTATGATCGGCTGGTTTCTGCACCCATATTAGAACTATGCCGACGCGATGCAGAAAAAATCTATGTCGGGAAAGCGCGCTCTAACCATAGTGTACCGCAAGAAGGAATTAATGCTTTATTGGTAAAATATGCTTTAGAAGGCAAACGTGTTTGCCGGCTGAAGGGGGGCGACCCCTTTATTTTTGGTCGTGGTGGAGAAGAGTTACAAGAGCTTTGCGAGGCAAATATTCACTTTCAAGTGGTACCTGGTATTACCGCAGCCTCAGGTTGTTCTGCTTATGCAGGTATTCCCTTAACGCATCGTGATTATGCACAGAGTGTTCGCTTCTTAACAGGACATTTAAAAGAAGGCTCTCCCGAGTTGCCGTGGTCTGAATTGGTGTATGAAAATCAAACACTGGTACTGTATATGGGTTTAATGGGGCTAGAAACCATTTGCCAAAAACTTATTGCGCATGGTCAACGTGCTGATATGCCAGTGGCGCTCATTTCAAAAGGCACCACACCTGAGCAAAAGGTAGTGGTCGGAACATTAGCCGATATTAGCGCTAAAGTGCTTGAGCATGAAATTCAAGCACCCACACTTACGATCATTGGTGAAGTTGTCAACTTACGCGAACAACTCAATTGGCAGCATCAATTGAAACAGTTGTAAGACTTTAAAACTGTTTGTTTGCCTAAGCATAGTTTGACTGACATTTCGGTTGCACTGTTATTAGGCAATAGACATGCCTTTTACTTCAAAAGCGGTTTAAACGATTAGCAAGGCGCTAGATTCTTGCTCATAAAGCGTATATTGATGCACATAACCAAGGCCAATGTTCAATATGTCAAAATTGATTGAGTGAAGATTTAAAAAACTCGACCAATTGACCGAAAATGCACTTGTTATGCGCCATAAAATTGTCAATACTCACGCCCTAAATTTCAGTCTTAAAACTTTATTAAACCACTACAGTTTAAGGTCGGGTCAAGTTGTGAAAGCGTATCCTTTTTCATTATCTCAATTACAAAAAGCATTATTGGCCGTAGGCGCACTTTCAAGTCTAGGACTGAGTACTACACTAACACATGCAAATGAAGAGCAGCCACAACAGTTAGACACGATTCATATTAGTGCACCAACTAATCCAGTGCTTAAAGAAAGCATAAATTTAACAGGATTTCATCAAGAAAATCTGATTGACATCCCAGCATCCATAAGTCGTATTAGTGCCGAAACTATTGCAAATCAACAAGCTAAAACACTGGCAGATGTGGTAAAAAATGACGCTGCTGTAGGTGAGGGTTATGCGCCCATTGGTTACTATGCCAATTTTGTCATGCGTGGTTTTTACCTTAATCTTGGCTCTAGCTATTTAATGAATGGCAATTTACTGCGTGGCGAGCAAAATATTGCACTTGAAAATAAACAGCAAGTCGAAATACTCAAAGGGATTAGTGCAATACAAAGTGGTATGTCTACACCGGGCGGTGTGGTTAATTATGTAACTAAACGCCCTGAGCATATACGTGCACTGACTTTAGATGCAGATAGCTATGGTGGTCACCGCATTGCAGCAGATATGGGAGATTTTTTTGGTACAGAACAGCAGTTTGGTTACCGTTTAAACCTTGCCAAAGAACAAATGCATCCCAATGTAGAACATGCTATTGGTCAACGCCTGTTTGGTTCATTGGCTCTTGATTGGAAGGTTTCTGACCGCTCAAAACTTGAGTTCGATATCGAATCACAACGTCAGCGTCAACGCTCCGTACCGGGATATCAGCTTTTGGACAATGCGACTGTCCCTAGTGATGTGAGTTGGGATCGTTTATTGGGTTATCAAAGCTGGACTAATCCCGTAACCAATACCAGTTTAAACAGTAATTTAAAATTTAGTCATCAAATTAATGATTTATGGAATGCTTATGCCAATGCATCACAAAGTCGTACTGTAGTGGATGATTATTCGGCTTTTCCATGGGGATGTTATGATGCAATATGCCAAAGTACAGGCTTTGGCAATACCTTTGACCAAAATGGTTACTATGATCTTTATGATTACCATAGCCCGAACGATAGCTATTTAAGTAATCAATTTAAGACTGGCTTAAATGGTCAATTTGCGACGGGCGATTGGCAACATCAGTTAAATGTAGAGCTGACACATACCTACAAAAGACATGCACAATATGATGCAGTTAATGAATGGATTGGTACGGGAAATATTCATCAAAATGTGGGGGATGTTACACCTACAACCGTTAGCTTAGGCAATCATTATAAATCTTTAGATAGCAAACAAACTTCGTTAAATATTTCTGATCTCATTGATTTAAATGCAGAATGGTCAGTACTTGCTGGCGGAAAACTGCTTCATTTAAATGAACAAGCATTTGATGCAACACAAACCCAATTACGTGATACAGACATCAATCGATTCTTGCCTCAGCTGGCATTGATGTATCAACCTTGGCAAGGCACACATATTTATGCATCTTATGCTAAAGGTTTAAGTGATGGTGGCCAAGCGCCATGGTTTGCCAACAATAATTTTGAAACATTAGCCCCAATTTATTCCACGCAATATGAGTTAGGTCTAAAGCAACAATGGCAAACATTACTTTTCACTGCTGCACTGTTTGACTTAACCCAAGACCATCAATATACCAATACTGCTTTGGATTTTGTCACGCAGGGTGAACAACATAATCTTGGGCTTGAGCTGGGCTTGCAAGGCAATGTTTCACCTAATTTAGAGTTGGCATCCAGTGTAGCCATTACCCGCGCACGTTTAAAAGGCACGAATACCTTAGAAAATGAAGGCCATCAAGCTCAGAACGTACCTAAATTACGCTTTGCTAACCATTTGACATATCGCGTAGCGCAAGTTGAAGGTTTAAAGCTTTTGGCGGGCATGCAATACAGCGGTCGAAAAAATGCCAATAAGCTGGGCAATGTATCTGTGCCAAGCTATACCTTATTTGATTTAGGCGCGATATATCAGTTTAAAACCAATGACTATGCACATTCGGTACGCTTAAATGTAGAGAACGTTTTAAATAAAAAATACTGGCGTGATGCTGGAGCATACTTTGGCGATGATTACTTATTTTTAGGCACACCACGTACAGCGCAGTTATCGTGGACTGTGAACTTTTAACTTCGTTAATTTAAGTATTTAAAATATGTCTCATCAGCAATTTGGTGCGATGTAAATAAAATTATTAAACATTGAATTGAGCAGATGGGGTGTAGACTACCATCTGCTTTCTTCATTTCATCTGAAGAACAACAAATTTGAATAGGGTCTCATCTCCAATGAATGCGACACCTAGCGTCAATTAAGGAGAACATGGATGCAGCTTAAAAATTCTGAACTGCTTAAAACACAAATTTATATTAATGGCGAATGGTGCAATGCATCTGATGGTCAAAATTTTGCTGTGATCAATCCAGCCACTGGTGAAGAAATTGCACGCGTGCCAAGTGCCAGTACTGAACAAGTAGAACAAGCGGTAGAAGCTGCAGAAACAGCTTTAGTTTCATGGAAACAAACGACTGCCAAAGAACGCTCCACTTTACTGCGCAAGTGGTTTGATTTAATGATGGCGCATCAAGAAGATTTGGCTGTCATTTTAAGTACAGAACAAGGTAAACCACTGAGCGAAAGTCGTGGCGAAATTGCGTATGGCGCAAGTTTTATAGAATGGTTTGCCGAAGAAGCAAAACGCACCTACGGCGATGTGATTCCACACGACAAACAAGGCCGTCGTTTGGTTGTTATTAAACAACCGATTGGTGTTGTTGCAACCATTACCCCTTGGAACTTTCCCAATGCCATGATCACACGTAAAGTCGGTCCTGCATTGGCTGCAGGATGTACTGTTGTCATTAAACCTGCCTCTGAAACACCACTATCTGCATTGGCCTTGGTTGCACTCGCAGAACGTGCTGGAATTCCAAAAGGTGTAGTGAACGTGGTTACAGGTAGCTCACGAGATATTGGTGCCGTGCTGAGTTCACATCCAGCCATCAAAAAAGTTTCATTTACTGGTTCAACAGCGGTTGGTAAGTTATTAATGGCACAATGTGCAACCACCATGAAAAAAGTGAGCATGGAACTCGGGGGGAATGCACCATTTATCGTATTTGATGATGCTGATCTTGATAAGGCGGTGCAAGGTGCAATGGCGTCTAAATTCCGTAATTCAGGCCAAACCTGTGTATGTACCAACCGTATTTTGGTTCAAGACAGCATTCATGATGCCTTTCTTGCCAAATTAACTACTGCTGTAAATCAATTAAAAGTTGCTCCAGCATTTGAAGCAGGTGCAGAGCAAGGGCCATTGATTAATGAAAAATCAGTGGAAAAAATTGAACAACACATTGCCGATGCTGTCGCAAAAGGTGCAACGGTAGTGACTGGCGGTCAGCGCCATGCTTTAGGTCATACCTTCTTTGAACCTACAATTTTATCTGGTGTGACTCAAGCGATGTTGGTTGCCAAAGATGAAACTTTTGCGCCACTGGCTCCAGTATTTAAATTTAGTACAGATGCAGAAGCGATTCAGATGGCAAATGATACCGAATATGGTTTAGCTTCTTATATTTATACCAATAACTTAAGCCGAGCGTGGAATATTTCAGAAGCGCTAGAGTATGGAATGGTTGGAATTAATGAAGGCCTCATTTCTACGGAAGTTGCGCCTTTTGGTGGTATTAAAGAATCGGGGACTGGCCGTGAAGGTTCTAAGTACGGCATTGAAGACTACTTAGAAATTAAATATATGTGTATTGGTATTTAAACGCCGTATCTCAAATAAAAATAAGGATCTCATGATCCTTATTTTTCATTTAACTCAATGCATTTACATATACGAAGTGGCAAAAATCCACTGCAAATATCTACATTAGAACCAATCAATCTGCATATTTGAACAAGTCATATCAAACTGTATGAGTAATTTTGCATAATGCTCAATTTCTGGTAATTCCCACTGTATATAATATTGTGCAGCCTGTAACTTACCCTTAAGGAAGCTAATATCTTCATGATTTTCAGATTGTCCATAAGTCATAAGTGCCTTATTACTCATTTCTAACCAAAGCCATGCCACAATCACTCGGCCCATTATTTCTAAAAATAGTGCTGAGTTTGCCAATGTTTCATTCACTTTGCCTTCGTGTAAAGATTGCCCCAAAACAGCAATTGTTTGTTGTAGCGTATTTAAATGCACTTTGAATATTTTGGCCAAAAGTGCAACTTCTTCAGAGGTAGATGCCTCCAAAGTTTGCTGAATACGTTGAAGCAATAACTCTAGGCCAAGACGATGATGTTGCCAAAGTTTTCGGCCCAATAAATCTAAAGACTGTATACCAAAAGTGCCTTCATGAATCGGATTGAGACGATTATCTCGATAGCACTGCTCTACAGGGTATTCACGAGTATAGCCTGCACCACCCAGCACTTGAATGGCTAAATCATTGGCTTTTGGCCCGTATGCAGAAGGAAACGATTTGACTACTGGTGTAATCAGGTCTAATAAAATGGCACTGTCTTCATTGCCATTGGCTTGGTGTTCATCAATTAAACGTGCAGCAAATAAACACAGCGCAAGCGAGCCTTCAACATAGCTCTTTTGGGCCAATAGCATACGCTTTACATCCGCATGTTCAATAATATTAACTGGTTTTGAGTGGCTAGTTTTATCTGTAGGTAAGCGTCCTTGCGGTCGATTTTTAGCATAGGTTAAAGATTCTAAATAACCACGATAACCAATCATGGATGCGCCAAGTGCAACACCGACTCGGGCTTCATTCATCATTTTGAACATGTACTTAAGGCCATGGCCAGCCTCACCAATTAAATAGCCAACACAATCATCATTTTCACCAAAACTTAATACGGTTGAAGTTGTGCCACGGTAGCCCATTTTATGCAGTAAGCCTGCTAAATTAACATCATTGGCTTCGGCTAATGTGCCATCGGCATGTGTGCGAATTTTTGGCACAATAAATAGAGAAATGCCTTTGGTCCCACTAGGTGCATCTTGAATACGTGCAAGTACGAGGTGCACTATATTTTCAGTAATGTCTTGATCTCCACCAGAGATAAACATTTTTTGACCTTTAATTTTAAAGGTACCATCTTCCTGTGGAATTGCCTTGGTGCTTAAATCACCTAAAGAAGAACCTACATCTGGCTCAGTGAGCGCCATAGTGCCTGAAAAACGACCATTCAGCATGGAGGGTAAAAACATTGCTTTTTGTTCTTCTGTTGCAAAGGCATGAATTACATTGGCCGCCGCCGAAGTTAAAAAGCAATAGGCCACAGTCGAAGGGTTCGCTGACATAAAAAAAGCATTACAGGCCATGTTTAAAAGCGTAGGTAACTGCATACCACCATCAGCATAATCATGTTGTGCGCATAATAAGCCCGCATCGGCAAATTGTTTCCATGCAATTTTAACTTCATCAATGGTAGTAACTTTTTTACCATCAAATGTGGGTTCATGATGGTCTGCTTTTGCATTATGCGGTGCAAAAAAGTCTAAGGCGATGCCATGTGCTGTATCTAATATACTGTTAAAAGAGCTTCTATCATGATCTTGATAGCGCGGAAATTCTGTTAATTGCTCGGCATTAAATACCTGATATAAAAGAAAGTCCAAATCTTTAAGCTGAATTAAAGGCCCCATGTGCATCATCCTGAATCGTATTGTATATACAAAGATTAGCAGTTGAATTTTAATTTGAGGATTGTCAATATTGACATCTATGGATGAAAAAACGACAAGATATGATCAAAATAGCCGTATTAGGATTTAATGGCGCCTTGGCATCAGCCATTACAGGCATTGTTGATATGCTGAGCTTAGTCGGTGTCAGTTGGCAAAGAATACAAAATATCCCTGTACATTCTTTATTTCAGGTGAAAATTTCTAGCCCCAATGGGCAACCCTTGGATTGCATTAATGGTATGCACATTGCGGTTAAACATAGTTATGCCGATGTGATGGATGCGGATGTATTTATTGTACCAACCATTGGCCGAGAAATTATCCAAACCCTAGAAGCCAATACGGCGCTCATAACGTATTTAAAAAACATTCCAACACCTCAAAAAAGTATTGCTGCCAACTGCACAGGCAATTTTTTTCTAGCAGAAGCAGGCTTACTGGATGGGAAAACTGCGACCACCCATTGGGGCTATGCTGAGTTTTTTAGCCATCGTTATCCTTTAGTCCATTTAAATAGGAACTTACTTATTAGCCGAGATGGTGAAATTTATTGTGCAGGCGGGGGCTTAGCTTGGTTTGATTTAGCCTTACATTTAACTGAGCGTTTTTATGGAATAGAAACAGCGATACAGACAGCAAAGGCTTTTGTTTACCATCGAGACGCTTTGCAAACTTCTTATTCTTTACTCAATATTGCCAAAGCGCATCAAGATCAGTTGGTTAAAAAAGTACAAATTTATTTGTCTGATCACTTAAAGCAAGAACTCAACTTTGATGACGTTGCAATGAAGTTTAATGTGACCAACCGTACCTTGATTCGTCACTTTAATACGGCACTTGGGCTTTCTCCACATCAGTACTTATTGGCTTTACGGATAGAAGCTGCACGTAAATACCTTGAGGAAACACAACATTCTATAGAGCAAATAATGCAACACGTCGGCTACAGCGATGCCAGCTCATTTAGACGATTATTTAGAAAAAAGACAGGTTTAACACCTGTTGAATATCGCAGACATTTTAGTCGACAAATTATACATCGCTAATATGATGATGCATGTTATGGATGATTAGCACAACCTGTTCATAGAAATAAATAAACTTCTCGCTTAAGCGACAACAGCAAATCACACATTGAGTCATAGACCACAACATTTAACGCAATGTGTGATTGAAATAAATCCATATTTTTATTTTTTTCGTATATTTTCACCCATTTTAAGCACAGGTTTCATCATGCTGTGTTTAAAGCGGGTGGCAAAATTAGCCGATGAAAACTGTTTTAATTCAGGAATATTTTGTTCTTGCCCAATTCTAAATTGCGGAAATAAACTCAGTGCATTATTACGCAGTATTTGATGTTTCATATCTGCATCAAATACTTTCAGCTCATCAAAATTTTGTTTTTGAATGATCGACAATTGCTTAGGTGCAAAAGGAAAATCACTGCCAAAAAGAATATGACTTGGGTCGACCAACTCACTCAGTGCTGCCATAGCATAAGGTGATGGTGACAGCGCCGTATCAAAATAAAAACGGTGGATATAGTGTAAAAAGCCTTGTGGGGTCTTTTCCGCCATTTCCGGCATCATATTGCAAAGTGAGACGCGCCAAGCCACATAAGGTAGGAAACCTCCAGCGTGTGCCAAGATCCAATTAATTTTTGGAAAGCGTTCTAATACGCCAGAAGCAACCAGATTGACCGAAGCACGTGTGGTATCGCATAAAAATTCTAAAATAAAACCGGGAATATTCAAATTGACTTGATTACTCGAATCATGAATATTGGGGTGAATAAATACCGTCGCACTGCGTTCATTCAGCACATGCATCAACTCTTCAAGTTGTGCATCTCCCAAAAAAATACCTTCAGTACTGCCCAAAAGCACAATACCATCGGCTTTCAGTACATCTAAGGCATACTCCGCTTCTTTGCAGGATTGCTCGGTAAAAGGCATTGGCAAGGTTGCAAATGAACCAAAACGGCTTGGGTATTTTACTTTTAGCTCTGCAGAAAACTCATTACAAGCACGGGCAAGATCACATGCTTCATCAAGATTGCCAAAATACACCCCAGGTGCAGACAAAGAGGTGATCGCTGTTTGTGTGCCAATCAAGTTCATTGCCTCCAATGAACGTTTAGCATTCCAAGGCGGTAAAGGTGCACCCGCGACTTTATCGATGCCATGTTTTTGCATAGCTGCAGTAAAAGCAGGCGGGATCACATGATGATGCACGTCAATATTCAAATTATGTTCAGGTATTTTTGACATTGGATGTCCTTATCTTTTTGATTGCAACCGTGCAGGCATTTTAAATTTCGTTTTGAATACGATGGAAATAAAAGAGGATGTGTTGCAGTGAAATTACAAGCACATCCTTTATTTTGAATGCTTTAGAAGCGATAGCCCATTTTCAGCATATAGCCAATTGCGGTGTTATCGGAGTAATCAGCAACTTTGGCAATTTCTTCCATTCCTGGAATAACGAAAGAAGATGAATGGCCAACAGCATCACCAAGCCAGAAATATTTCACACCACCTTGTAAAAAGTAATTCGGTGCTGGATTGAATTGCAGTCCTAATCCCACAGCTTTGTATCCTTCAATTGGTCCAAGCAGGGATGCAGGATTGCCTGCGCCGCTGTCCCATGCAGCATTCACAACGCCTGACCATTGATCATTAAATTTTCGTGCAAGGCCGACATCGACAGAAATTTGGTCTTTATCGTATTGCACCAACTTCAAGTCATGACCCATTGCAAGCGCAGTCACCGCACCAAATTGATAGGGCTGAATATCAAATTTTTTCCAATTGACCCAACGCGTGTTGGCATAAATGACTGTATTTGGATTAATGGCCGTACGAATATCTAAATTGACCGATTGAGGCGTGGTGGTTTCACTTTGCTGTTGACCGACCAAAGCAATTAGTGCCAGAGGAACAGTCGCTGGAAATTCTTCAACTGATTGTGCCTTATGGTTTATTTCAGAGCGGTAAGTCAGTGAAGCTAAAAAATGTATTTCAGGAATACGATAAGCTGCACCAGCTAACCAACCGATCGCATGGTCTTCACTGGTGCTTTGCTTATAACCTTGCAGTGTACTAAATGCGTTGCCGTGTAATTCAACATTTCCCTTAATGGTTTGGTAAACAGGTGCAGCGTAAAAATTCCAGTTTTGATTGGGCTGATAACCAAGTAAGAAGGATAAATTCTGAGTTTTAACTTCTGCTGAAGTGTCGCCATTTGGCCCGCTAAATGTGCCATTCGTACGTTGCGGATATCCAATATCCGCCCCAAAAGGCTGATCATAAATCAGACCAAAAGAAAACTGCGGGGTGAGCTGTAATTTCAGTGCCGCATTATAGTAGGTGCTTGAATTGGTAAATTGTCCTGTATCCGTATCTGTCCCTGGAATGGCATACATCGGGCGAATTTTTCCTGAAACATCTGCATCCAGTACAGCAAGGGATGCTTCAGCATAGTTTCCGTCTTGTAAAAAGGCACTGATAGATTGTCCTGCACGATCCAGCGCAGCCGCATGTACTGTCGACATACCCGCACATAAGATTGCAATCGAGAGCGATGTTTTATTCATGTTTTTCATCATTTTATTTCCTTATTCTCTTTCCGTTGAGTGATGCACATTGTTATTGCTTATTTTTTTAAATCTTTTTATTCATTGAGTTTTTGAGCGTATTCTGTCCATCTTCAAATGCTTAATTGTTTTTGGATAATGCCAACCTCAATTGCATGAAATTTTCGAATTTCTGTTTCGGCAAACTTTGCAATGACTTTATGAATCAGTGGCACAGATATATCTAATTTCCATTCTTGCTGAATTTTGATGTTGTTCTGTGCTTCAAGCAGTTTGGTCTTAAAAGTGACAATCCCTGGAAGATTGGCTTTGAGTGAAGACTCAGAACTGAGTTTTTCCAAATCCCAAAGGTCATTGCGCTGTAAACGAAATGCGCCTTTTAACAGCTTGCGAATGATGTCAGGGATGTCTAAATCCAAATTGTAAGCACGTTCTAAGCGATAGTTTTGCCCTGAAATTTCTGAAAGCTGAATATCTAATTCAGTACAGGGAATGCGCTGACAAATATCTTCGTGAAAAGCAGGGCTTTTAAATTTTTGCTTGGCCTGCGTGATATTGATATCACGCAGTTCAGACTCAATTGTGAAAAAATAATCCATTATGTTTTCCTTGATGTGATGCAGTTAAAACAATAAATATCCTTAAAATTTCAACATCGACTTTCCAATGAACTATGTTCAAGGGTTAAGGCTTTTCTTTAAGCAATACGATGCTTTTGTCGTCCCAAATCAATCTTGCCATCTGCGCTTTGAATCGATGATTCAACTTCATCGCCAATGCACAGGTATCGGCCATTACTTTTTTGTTTTTGAATAAAAATTTGCCATTTCTTTTGTTCAGGCAGAAGAGCAGAAACTTTGACTAAAAGCGGTGAAGGGATTGACAGCGCACAGCCTGAAGGTGTCCCGGTCATCAGTACATCGCCGGCATTAAAGTTCACAAACTGCGACATTTCTGACAAAGTTTCGGCAGGTTTGTACACCATATTGCGGGTGGAGTCTTGCTGACGAGTCTGCTGATTGACTTTTAAACTCAGTTCAAGCTGGTCTAAGTAATGCATTTCATCTGGTGCTAATAAGCACAGCACAGGACCAAGCGGGCAGAATGTGCGATAGCTTTTACCTTTGTAAAATTGGGTTTCTGGAATTTGCACATCGCGTGCAGAAATGTCATTGCCAATACAGATACCTGCCACATAGTCATGCAAGTTATATGCATTCACGTTAATTTCCGTGTTGATGTCTTGTTTCAGCACCAAGCACAGTTCGATTTCATAGTCCAAAAGCTGTACATGTTTGGACTTAATAATTTCACCTGTAGGCACATGAATTGAGGCACTGGATTTGGTGAAAAACATATTAAATTTTTTGGCATCGGGGTCCATGCCTGAATCAATCATGTGCTGACGGTAGTTTGCACCTTGGCAAATAATTTTTTGATTGGAGGTGATTGGACTAAGCCATTGCACAGCCGATGGGTCAATTGGTGCAGCCATGTCGATGTGAGTACGAATATGATCTAAACCCAATTTGATTAAATCACCTGTGCTAGAGATTTGTTGTAATTCAGGCTTTAAGGCAAAGTAAGCGCTGTCTACTTGCACGCCCCAAAAGCTTACATTTTTATGCATATAACGAACGATATTGAGAGCCATTTTTTATACTTTTTGCATCTTTATTGAACACCAATGTATAAAATATAAATCAAACGATCAATTAAAATTTACAAAATATTTTAAATAACACTTATTGCAAAATTGAACACCATTGTTCAATATGTTTGTAAATTAAACGATTCAAGGGCACAACAAGATGGATTTACAAACAATAAAAGGGCTTAAAAGTTATTTTGTGGAATTTGGCACACGTAAAGTGTTTGTCAGTGAAGCAGGTGAAGGCTTCCCCATTTTGATGCTGCATGGTGGCGGTGCAGGTGCTACAGGCTTATCTAATTATTCAAAAAATATTGAATATTTAGCCCAGCATTTCCGTGTCATTGTGCCGGATATGCAAGGTTATGGTCAGTCTACAAAAGGCGTAAAACGTTCAGATCCTTTTGGTGATTTGGCCGAAGTGATGCTGGGTTTGCTCGATCAAATGAAAATTCCGCAGATTCATATTGTCGGTAATTCACTTGGTGGCGCATGTGCTTTACGCATGGCATTAGAAGCGCCTGAACGTGTGACTGCTTTGGTTCTTATGGGACCGGGAGGCATCAATACCACACGTGGATTGCCCACCAAAGGTCTACAGCACTTATTAAATTATTATGGTGGTGAAGGGCCATCGCGTGAAAAGTTAAGAACCTTTATTCGTGAATATTTGGTTTATGACGGTTCACAAGTATCGGAAGACTTAATTGAACTGCGCTATCAAGCCAGTATTGACCCTGAAGTGATTGCATCACCGCCTTTACAGCGTCCTAATGGTTTAAAAGGCGCAATCCGTATGGATTTCACCCGTGACCCGCGTTTAAAACGCTGTAATACGCCGACCTTGGTGCTGTGGGGCTCAGATGACAAAGTGAATCGTCCAAGCGGTGGCGAAACTTTACGTCAAACCATGAAACATTGTGACCTGTACTATTTTGCACAAACAGGACATTGGGTGCAGTGGGAACGTGCCGAACAGTTTAATGCGGTGACCTGTAGTTATTTGCAAATACAGACCCCAAGTACATTCTCAGGAGCTTGATATGAATATCTTTGGTCAGGTCAAAATCGGCTATTTGATTGCAGAATCGAATAAGTTTGATGAGTGGATTGATTTTGCTCAAAAATGTTTAGGATTGGCGTTGTCTGAACGTACTGAACAAAGTCTGAGTTTTCGTATTGATGATTATCAAAAACGCTTGATGATTATCAAAGGCGTACAGGAAGATGTGACGCATTTAGGGGTACAGCTTGCAGATGACGCCGTACTGAATGAAGTATTACAGCGTTTTGATACCCGAGGCATTCGCTATCAGCAAGGCAGTGCTGAGGATGCGGCATTTCGTGGCGTCAAAGCCTTTTGGTTTATCCGTGGCCCTAAAGACATTCAACTTGAAATTTTTGTAGATGAAATTCGTAGTGATGCGCCTTTAGACACCAAAGTCAGCGGTTTTTATACCGATGCCAGCGGAATGGGGCATGTTGCACTGACCACACGTAAGCCTGAAAAAATGATTCGGTTTTGGCAGGAATTTTTTGATGCACGTTTAACCGACAGCGTTGAACAAAAAATCAATGGGGTGATTTTAGATGTCAGCTTCCTGCGTTTAAATGAACGTCATCATTCTGTGGCGGTGGCACGTACACGAGGCAATGTACAGCTCGATCCAATCCGCATCCGTGTTCAGCATGTCAATTTTCAGGTCTTGGAATTAGAAGATGTGAATGCATCTTACCAACGCTGTAAGGACTATGGCTTTAATGTGGTTTGGGATGTCGGATTACATACCAATGACCGTGAAATTTCATTTTATGTGGCAAGTCCATCCGACTTTGAAATTGAACTGGGGTGGAACCCCATCAAGATTGATGAACAGACATGGAAACCGACCAAATACACCTCCATTAGTGTGTGGGGGCATAAACCACGTAAAGCCACGCCGTTACATGGCATTTTGCATGAATTTGGCAATGTGCAACGTGGCTTAAAATCCTTAAAACGTGACGAATATTCTCCGATTTAAGTCCTAAAACAAAGCTTAAAAAAAATCGGAAAAGTTTGAAAAAAGCTTTTCCTAGGAAAACTCCGCCTGAAAAAAGGTAAATACAATGAAACCGACAAAAAAAACAGCAGATAAAATGATTGATGTGGTGATTTCAGGACTTGGCCCAACGGGTTTGGTTTTGGCACATATTTTAGGACAACGTGGTCATCAGGTGCTGGTACTAGAACGTGAGCCAGTATTCTATGGCAATGCCCGTGCGGTATATACCGATGATGAATGCATGCGTATTTTCCAGTCGATTGGCATGGCGAATGAAGTACATAAAGACATGCTTGTCGATACACCTGTGCAGTTAACCCGCCGTGATGGTACGGTGATGTCGCAATATAAACCGCTACAGCGCCCGAATGGCTGGCCAATCATTAACTTCTTTTATCAGCCATATTTGGAAACCTCGCTGACCAAAGGTTTAGAAAAATATCCAAATGTGCAAATTTGCCGTGGTCGTGAACTGATTAATTTTAGCCAAACTGCAGATCATGTGCGTGTGACTCACCAAGCCACACAGCAATATCGTTTCAGTGACAGTCATGGCGGAAAAGCCGAAGCGGAAGGTGATTTAGATCTGCAAGAACTGACAGCACGCTATTTGATTGGTGCTGATGGTGGACGCAGTACGGTACGCGCCAAACTTGCCATTGAAATGACAGGAAAGAACTTCCCTGAACCGTGGCTGGTGGTCGATTTACAGCAAAAAGACCGCAATAAAGGCCTCAGACATTTGCCTTATTTTAATTTTGTTGTCGATCCCGATTTACCTGTGGTGAGCTGTGTACAGCCGGACGGTTTTCATCGCTTTGAATTTATGCTGAAAAAAGGTCAAACTGCTGAATATATGGAACGACCTGAAACCGTACGTGAACTGCTCAGCAAATACGTCAATCCTGATGATTTTGAAGTGAAACGGAAATTGGTTTATACCTTCAATGCTTTGGTGGCGAATCAATGGCGTGCAGGGCGTGTATTCCTTGCGGGTGATGCTGCACACATGACACCACAATTTATGGGGCAAGGCGCAAGTTCAGGCATCCGAGATGCACATAATTTGGGCTGGAAACTCAGTGAAGTGTTAAATGGTCGTGCCTGTGATCGTTTACTCGATAGTTATGAAAATGAACGCCGTTTACATGCCAAAGCCATGATTGATTCCTCGGTATTATTAAAAGATATCGTCTCGATGACCCATCCGATTAAATCTAAACTGCGTGATACGGTGATGAAAACTGTACAGGCAGTGCCTGCATTAAGGCAATGGATGGACAATGGCGCGTTTAAACCAACGCCAGTCTATGCCAAAGGTCAATATTTAGGTTTGGCGCGTCCGAAGCGTTATTCACCTGAAGGGAGTTTAGCGCCACAGCCTACGGTGCGAGATACCCACGGCAAACGCGTCTTGCTGGATGATATTTTAGATAATCGTTATGCCTTGATTGGGCTCAATTGTGATCCAACGGCAAGCTTGTCTGCCGATGCAAAAAAAATTCTTGCAGATTTGAATACCAAATCATTACTGATCTATAGCTACGCCACTCGTCCACAAGGCTTAACTGTGCGTAATTTTAATAAGGACTTACAGGAAGTCGAAGATATTGAGCAAGCTTTTGCACAGTGGATGAAAAAATCAGCATCACATAAGGATCAAAGTATTGTACTGCTTCGACCTGATCATTTTGTTTTTGTACTGGTATCACCTGAACAATTGAATATGGCGGTTCATCAGTTGAAATTACAGCTGGATATACCGACGCAAAAAGCAGCCCAAATGCCAAAGCAGGAGTTATTGGCATGACGGACAATAAATTTTATGAAGCTGCCCAAGCCATTCGACAGGCACGTGAAACAGGACAAGCGATTGCCCGTATTTCGGAAAACTTTAACATTCGAAATATGCAAGAAGCATACGCTGTGGCTTGGCTGAATACGGAAACGAATATCGCCAATGGCAAACGCATCGTAGGCAAAAAAATTGGTCTGACTTCAAAAGCCGTACAGACCCAACTCGGTGTAGATCAACCTGATTTCGGCATGCTTTTCGATGATATGAAATATCTGGATCAAGACCAAATTCCAAGTGCTCGGCTGCTTCAACCCAAGGCAGAAGCAGAAGTGGCCTTTATTGTAGCCAAAGACTTGCCAGTACATCGCCCATCATGGACTGAATTTTTGAGTTGTATGGGGCATGCTTTAGCCGCCATCGAAATTGTCGACAGTGTGATTGAGAATTGGAATATCAGCTTGGCAGATACCATTGCTGATAATGCTTCCTGTGGGTTGTATGTCTTGTCTCAGCAACCCATTGCACTGACGGATGTCAATTTTGTCGAATTACCCATGCAGCTGCTTAAAAATGGTGAAGTAGTTTCTACTGGGCAAGGTTCAGCTTGTTTAGGCAATCCATTACGTGCTGCTTGGTGGTTGGCCTGTACCATGGCTGAACAAGGACAAAGCCTGAAAGCAGGTGAAGTGATTCTCTCGGGTGCTTTAGGGCCAATGGTTAGCATACAAAAAGGCGATGTGCTTGAAGCACAGATCGGTGCATTAGGCACGGTTCGTTGTGAATTGATCTAAAACGCTGAAAAAACATCTATCAAAATACATATCGATAAGAGCAAGAAGATGAAAAAAATTAAAAGCGCCATCATCGGCAGTGGCAATATTGGCAGTGATTTAATGATCAAAATTCTGCGCCAAGCCCAGCATGTCGAAATCAGTGCTGTTGTCGGGATTGATCCCGCATCCGATGGTTTGGCACGTGCGCAGCGATTGGGTGTTGCAACTACACATGAAGGTATTGAGGGTTTGGTTCAACTACCTGAATTTGCAGATATTGACCTGATTTTTGATGCGACTTCTGCTCAGGCACATATTCAAAATGATGCATTCTTACGGCAGCATAAACCCAATATTCGTATGGTAGATTTAACACCTGCAGCCATCGGGCCGTATGTGTGCCCGTAGTGAATCTCGATCAGCATTTAGAACAAACCAATGTCAATATGGTCACTTGTGGCGGTCAAGCCACGATACCAATTGTTGCCGCAGTTTCAAAAATTGCTAAAGTGCACTATGCGGAAATTATCGCCTCGATTTCGAGTAAATCGGCAGGGCCAGGTACACGCGCCAATATTGATGAATTTACAGAGACAACATCTAAAGCCATTGAAGTGATTGGTGGCGCTGAAAAAGGCAAAGCAATTATTGTATTGAATCCTGCTGAACCACCTTTGTTAATGCGAGATACAGTCTATATTTTATCTGAATATAGACATCAAGATTTAATTCAACGTGCCGTTGAAGATATGGTAGCGACTGTCAACGCATACGTTCCTGGTTATCGCTTAAAACAAGAAATTCAATTTGAAATTATTCCTATAGATCGACCTTTAAATATTGCAGGGCTAGGTTTACGTTCAGGCATCAAAACCACAGTCTTCTTAGAAGTTGAAGGCGCTGCACATTATTTACCTGCATACGCGGGCAATTTAGATATTATGACCTCGGCAGCCTTGGCCACCGCTGAAAAAATTGCACAACATTTGCAACAAGGAGCAGTGGCATGAAAAAGCTATATATTTCCGATGTGACCTTACGTGATGGCAGTCATGCCATTCGTCATCAATATTCTATTGCACAAGTGCAAGCCATTGCCAAGGCCTTAGATCATGCCAAAGTCGACAGTATCGAAATAGCACATGGCGACGGTTTACAAGGTTCGAGCTTTAATTATGGTTTTGCTGCCCATACCGATTTAGAGTGGATTGAAGCTGCGCATGATGTTTTAACCCATGCACAAATTGCAACCTTACTTCTACCTGGTATAGGCACCATTCATGATTTAAAAGCCGCCCATCAAGAAGGGGCTAAAATTGTACGTGTCGCGACACATTGCAAAGAAGCTGATATTTCCAAGCAACATATTGAATATGCAAGGCATTTAGGCATGGATACCGTGGGTTTTCTAATGATGAGCCACTTAACTACGCCTCAGGCTTTGGCACAACAAGCCAAATTGATGGAAATTATGGGGCTGAATGTATTTATGTGGTGGATTCTGGTGGTGCGATGAACATGCAAGACATCCGTGAACGCTTTAGAGCACTCAAAGATGTGCTTAAACCTGAAACGCAAACGGGTATTCATGCCCATCATAATTTAAGTTTAGGCGTAGCTAACTCCATAGTTGCAGTAGAGGAAGGCTGTGACCGTATTGATGCCAGTTTGGCAGGCATGGGGGCAGGTGCGGGGAATGCACCGCTTGAAGTGTTTATTGCCGCAGCAGAACGCATGGGTTGGTATCACGGAACAGACCTCTTTACTTTAATGAATGCAGCCGATGATTTGGTTCGTCCGCTACAAGATCGGCCTGTTCGTGTCGATCGTGAGACTTTGGCACTCGGCTATGCGGGTGTATATTCAAGTTTTTTACGACATGCTGAAATAGCAGCGCAGCGCTATCAACTTAATACGGTCGATATATTGGTTGAACTGGGTAAACGCCGTATGGTGGGTGGTCAAGAAGATATGATTGTGGATGTGGCATTGGATTTATTAAAAAATAAAAGCGCATAAATCGCAGATTTAAGGAAGAATAAAATGAGTCAGGTCAAACTTAATGGCAAGGTTGCATTGATTACAGGTGCCAATTCAGGCATCGGCCGCGAAACAGCTAAACAATTGGCACTACAGGGCTATCATGTCTTTATCACTTGCCGTAATTTTGCGAAGGCAAAACCTGTATTAGATGAAATTGATCAATTGTCCTATCAAACTGCCAAAGCTGAATTTATTGCATTAGAACTGAGTGATTTAAACTCCGTGAAAGCCTGTGCTGAAAATTTTCTCAGTCGAAATTTAGACTTGCATCTATTGATTGCAAATGCAGGTGTCGCAGGGCAGAAGGGCTTAACCCAATCGGGTTTTGAATATACTTTCGGTGTATGTCACATCGGACATTTTTTGTTGGTTAAATTACTGACTGAAAAACTCATTCAATCTGCGCCTGCACGAGTGGTTGTGGTGGCGAGTAAAGCCCATCGACATGCTAAAAATATTAATTTTGAAAAACTATTACAGCCGGCAAGTAGTCTCGGTGCAATGCAAGAGTATTGTACGGCTAAGCTTGCCAATGTTTTGTTTGTCAAAGAGCTTTCTAGACGTTTATACAGTACAGGTGTAACTGTTTACGCCGTACATCCAGGGATTGTTGCGACAGATATATGGCGCAGTTTGCCTAAACCTTTGCATAAAATGATGAATCGCTTTTTATTGACTGCTGAACAAGGCGCAGCAACGTCTTTGTACTGTGCAACCAAAGCACAACTCGCAGGTGAATCAGGCTTGTATTATGAACAATCTAAAGTGGTTCAATCCTCAGCAGTTGCACAAGATATGCAATTGGCAGAACAACTTTGGGAACATAGTGAGCATTGGGTAAAGAGCTATGTATAAATGAAATCACGCATGGAAATGATGGATTTATAAATCATAGCTTCAGTGTATGAATGCCATATATTTTTAAATAACTATGCTAATATTTGTTCAAATTTAAGCTTTTTGTTCAAAAGGTTTGCTATATGGCAATTTCTGCGTCACAAAAAAGAATCCATCGTGCTGCATTACGTTTATTTGCAGAAAAAGGATCAAGTGCAATTACAGTCAGTGAGTTAGCAGAAGTTTCGGGTGTGGCACGTGGCACAATTTATAATAATGGGCTGCGTCCAGACAGCTTATTTGAAGATATTGCATCACAACTTTCAAATGAAATGAATGCCCGTGTTATTAAAACCTTAGGTGCAGAGGAAGATGCTGCCAAGCGGATTTCTTTTGGTATTCGCATGTATATGCGCCGTGCCCATGAAGAACCTGATTGGGGGCGTTTTTTATGTAAATTTGCCTTTAGTTCTAAGTCATTAATGGGACTTTGGACAGGTGAATCATCGCCATTGTCAGATGTTCAAAAAGGTTTAGATTCAGCATGCTATAACATAGAAGGCAAACAAATTTTTGCAGTCATGAGCATGATTGCTGGCACGGTGCTTTCATCTATGTTTTTGGTGCTAGAAGGCTTTAAAACATGGAGGGAAATTGGTTCTGAATCTGCTGAACTGATTTTGCGTGCATTGGGTCTAGATCCAGCAGAAGCTCATCACATTGCCAATATTGAATTGCCTAATTTGAAGGAGGTCTAAGTAAACTATAAAGCGGAATGCAATATAAATAATACGAAATACTTAACCTATGACTTTGCCTAAGCTTTATAATCGTTAAAATTTTCTTGATTGATGCATTATGCGTTCTGCGACATGGATAACAGTCTTAGTTGGATTGTTCATGTTCCAAAGCCTTTGGAACGTGGCAGCCGCTTTCTGTATGCATGAAGAGCAAACTCAAGTTGTTCAAAGCTATCATTTTGGTCATCATCAAAATATCTTATGCGTTAGCAATGAAACCGATCCACAGCATTCGTTGCATCAAGCATCTGATGAATCCAGTAGCAAACCAGTCAAAAATATCGCTAACGATCTGCAACTCGGTGAAGATCATCAAGACCATTTACCGTCTATGACGCATTTGATTGTACAAAACCAACAATCGATTCTTTTTATTGCACATCAGAGCTTTGAATATTCGCCAAAATTTGTTTGGAAGAATCTTTATCAAGCCCCTGATTTATTACTGCAAACACCTCCTCCTGTTTATGCCCCGCTAATGGCGGGGTAGCCTAAAACATTCCTGCCACTTTTTTTTAATAAATGAGTGGGAAAAATCATGTCTTTATATTTTACGGCGTTTATACGTCTAGGCTTAGCTGTCGGTATTTCGACGGCCTTACAAAGTATTTTTGCGCAAAATGTCAGTAGTTTCGAATCTGCATTTGCCAAAGTACAAAACTATCAAGCACAAACAGATATTTGGCAACAACAACAGCAAATCTCTGATTTTAATCTGCGCCAAAGCAAGCTCTGGCAGAACCCAAGTCTATCGATTGAACAAAATGGTTTTGGTAAAAATCAAGATCAAGAGCTCAGTATCGGAATTAGCCAGCCATTGGATGTATTCGGTCAGCGTAAAATCAATCAAGCACTCGCGAGTACCTCTGCACAGCAAATTCAGTTGCAACAGCAAATTTGGAATGCGCAAAGTCAGCTGATTGTGAAGTTTGCATGGTCACAGCTAGCCATCGCTCAAAATGAGCAATCGATTTACGCTACACAGCTCAAACTCAGCAAATCTAATTTGGACAGTGCACAAAAACGTTATCAAGCAGGCAGTATCGCTTTGGTGGATGTGGAGCGTGCTCAAATTGAAGCATTGGAAATACAGCGTCTATACCAACAGGCAGTTTTAAAACAGCAAACTACGGCGCGTCAGCTTTCTAATTTATGGGGTGAAACTACGTCGCAAATCGCGTTGAATAACAGCGTTACGCCTTGGCCTGAACAGAGCCAAAGTTTAGTTGAGCGTAATTTATCGGAAGGTTGGTTACAAAAATTGTATGCCTTGAATATTCAGCAGGCAAATCAGCAAATTGAACATTTAAAAGTACAGGCACGCCCAAACCCAACCCTAAATATGGGCATGTCACGTACCAAATCTCCAACTGACGCCAATGATACGGCCTTGGTACTTGGTGTGGATATTCCGCTCAATATTTTTAACCGCCAGCAATATGCCATTCCAATGGCGCAAAAACAGCAAATTTTATTAAATCATCAGCAACAGCGCGAGTTAAAACAGCAAGTTTTGGACATTGCCAATAGCATTCACCAGCTTAAAGGTCTGCGTATGCAGTTTGATGCCACAGGCGATCAGATTGGTTTGGCTGAAAAGGTTCAAAACCGAACTTTGCAAGGTTTTCAGGCAGGTAAATTTGCTATTACAGACGTACAGCAAACCACAAAACAACTCCAAGACCTTCGACTTAGCCAAATACAAATTTTGGCGCAGGCTTGGCAGAGCGCACTCAGTGCTGAAGCCCTAAGTATTGGCACTAGTTATGAAGGAATCAGCCGTTCAGATGCTTATAGCCAACTAAATAAAAAAGCCATTGAAGCATCCCAAACCCTCATCAACAGCGCATCAGCACAATAAGGCAGTTAATCACATGAAAATTAAACAAGATGGAAAAATTTCACAGCTTTTGATGATTGCAGTTTTGATTGGCTTAACGCTGATGCTGTGTACTGCTATTTGGTTAAGTACAAACAAATCCGATGCAGATAAAACTGAGAGTGAGGGAGAGCATAACGAGGCTAATGATAGTGATGCTGAAGCAGAACACGCAGAAGAAGGTGAACTTCAGCTTAGTGCTCAGCAAATGATAGAACAAGGAATTAAAATTGCGACTGCGGAAAATGGTCTGGTCGAAAATATTATTCAATTGCCGGGTAAATTGGCCGTCAATACAGATCAGCAGGCACATATTTCCCCAAATTTTAGCGGACATGTCGAGCAAGTCAGTGTGGCACTCGGTCAAACCGTACAAAAAGGGCAAACTCTAGCTGTGCTGTCAGTGCCTGAATTAATTGATCAGCAAGCTAATTTGCGTATGGCAGAAGCCAATTTAGATTTGTCTCGCCAAGATTATCAGCGTGAGCAAAAGCTATGGTCTCAAGGGATTTCTGCCAAACAGGACTTTCAGCGTGCTGAAAATGCCTATCGTCAAGCTCAAATTAGCGTACAGTTAGCACAATCGCGCTTGCAAGCTTTGGGCGCGAATAGTGGTCAAAATGGGCGATTTATTATTCGTGCACCAATTGCTGGTGTGATTAGTCAAAAAGATATTGTGGTGGGGGAAAATGTGCAATTGGCAGACCAATTGTTCACCATCGAACAGCTTAAAGATTTGTGGCTGGAATTTAACTTAGCTCATCAATATTCCGCACAATTACAAACGGGTCAAAATGTCTCTTTCAAAATCAATGGTTCAGATCAGCTCTATAGCGCGGAGGTACAAAGCCTGACATCACAGGCAGATGTACAAACTGGACGCTTGGTAGTACGCGCCAAATTAAAACAACAATCTGCTGAGCTTCGCCCAAATGTGATGGTCAATGTGCTATTGGCAGATTCAGGTAACAAGAATGTATTACGGGTGCAAAAGTCCGCCGTGCAAAGTATTGAGGGTCAAGACAGTATTTTTATTGTTGAATCTGAACAAAAAGGCCAAGTGCATTTAAAAGCGCAAGCTCTAAAACTTGGACAAGCATCCAGTGATGGACAATGGCTAGAAGTGATTTCGGGTCTTGAAGCAGGGCAAAAGTATATTTCCCAAGGCAGTTTTTTACTGAAATCTGAACTGGAAAAAGACGAGGCTGGCCATGAACACTAATTCAGAGAACCCGAACACAAATTTACCAAAGCCAGAAGGTCTATTCGAACGCATTATTCAGTTTTCAATTCAAAATGCAATTTGGGTGATGCTGTTTGTTTGTACATGGATTGCCGTCGGGATTTATAGTTATCAAAAACTGCCGATTGATGCAGTCCCTGATATTACCAATACCCAAGTGCAAATTAATACACAGGCCAGTGGCTTTACAGCGCTTGAAGTGGAACAGCGGATTACCTATCCGATTGAAAATGCGATGGCTGGTATTCCAGATTTGGAATTGACCCGTTCTATTTCCCGTTATGGCCTGTCACAAGTCACGATTGTCTTTAAAGACGGTACGGATATTTATTGGGCGCGTCAGCAAATTAATCAGCGTGTACAAGAAGTTCAGTCGACATTGCCTGCCCAAGTTTCTCCAACGATGTCGCCCGTTTCAACAGGTTTGGGCGAAATTTATCAATGGGTGCTGAAAGCTGAACCCAATGCAAAAAAAGCAGATGGCACGGCATATAGCGCGATGGATTTGCGTGAAATTCAAGATTGGATTGTGCGTCCGCAATTACAGCGTGTACAAGGTGTTGCCGAGGTCAACAGTATTGGTGGTTTTAATAAAACCTACGTGGTTTCACCTGATTTAAACCGCATGCAACAGCTGAATCTGTCATTAGAACAATTACAGCAAGCGCTCACGGAAAATAATGAAAACCGTGGTGCAGGTTTTATTGAAGAAAATGGTCAGCAGTTAACAGTTCGAGTGCCGGGAACCTTAAACACCATTTCAGATATTGAAAACACCATGATTGACAGTCCAAACGGCAGTCCAATTCGTGTGGGTGATATTGCACAAGTATCGATAGGGCATGATTTGCGAACAGGTGGTGCAACCTATAATGGGGAAGAAACTGTTTTAGGTATTGCCATGATGGCCATGGGACAAAATAGCCGAACTGTCTCGAAAGCTGTAGATGCCAAAATTAAAGACATTCAAGCCAGCTTACCCAAAGGGGTAAAAATTGAAACAGTGTATGACCGTACCACATTGGTGGAGAAAGCTATTAAAACCGTTCAAAAGAACTTGGTTGAAGGCGCAATTCTAGTCATCATCATTTTATTTATCTTTTTAGGTAATATCCGTGCCGCCTTAATTACTGCCTGCGTTATTCCACTATCAATGCTGTTTACCTTAACCGGCATGGCACAAAAGAATATCAGCGCGAACCTAATGAGCTTAGGCGCATTAGATTTCGGTATTATTGTTGATGGTGCAGTGGTGATTGTTGAAAACTGTATACGACGTTTAGCCCATGCACAGCAAATTTTGAAACGTCCATTAACACAAAATGAACGCTTTAAAGAAGTCTTTTTGGCTGCACGTCAGGCACGCCGTCCGCTGATATTTGGACAATTAATTATTTTAGTGGTGTATTTGCCAATTTTTGCTTTAAGCGGTGTAGAAGCAAAAATGTTCCATCCGATGGCATTAACTGTGGTATTGGCACTTGTGGCGGCGATCATTCTGTCTATTACATTTGTACCTGCTGCTGTAGCGCTTTGGGTAAAAGGTGAAATTAAAGAAACAGAAAGCCGTTGGATGACTTGGCTGAAAAAACAGTATTTTCGAATATTAAATACAGCTTTTCATTATAAGGCTGTGGTGATGACTTTTGCACTGTGTTTACTGCTCATTACTGGGCTTTTAAGCACTAAAATTGGCAGTGAGTTTGCACCACAGCTGAGTGAAGGTGATTTTGCAGTTCAACTGATGCGCTCACCAAGCACAGGCCTAGAAGAGTCATTAAGAATGCAGGAAAACGCTGAGAAACTGCTGTTGAAAAAATTTCCAGAGATTCACGCTGTATTTGCTCGTACAGGTACAGCAGAAGTGGCAACCGATGTAATGCCTCCGAACATTTCCGATGGTTATATTATGCTTAAACCACGAAATGAATGGCCAAACCCTAAAGAAAGTGTGGATGAACTGCGTGGCCGTATGGTGGCTTATGTGGCTACAATTCCAGGTAATAACAGTGAGTTTTCCCAACCTATTGAACTGCGCTTTAATGAGCTGATCTCAGGTGTGCGTAGTGATGTGGGCGTCAAAATATTTGGCGATGATATGCAAGTGCTCAATACAGAGGCCACTAAGATCGCCAAAATTATGCAGCAAGTTGCGGGGAGTAGCGCCGTAAAAGTTGAACAAACTTCAGGTTTACCTTTATTAAATATTGAAATAGATAAGGCTTTGGCTGCGCAATATGGTTTAAACGTTAAATCTATACAGGATACTGTGGCAGCCAGTGTCGGTGGACAAAGTGTAGGAGAGATTTTAGAAGGCGATCGCCGTTTTGATTTTGTTATTCGTTTAAATGATCAAGATCGTAATGTAAGCACGATTTCACAACTACCGTTAAAGTTGCCAAATGGTGGCAGTATTGTACTCTCAAATGTTGCCACAGTGTCTAATGTAGATGGGATCAATCAAGTCAGCCGTGAGAATGGTAAACGCCGTATTGTAGTGACTGCCAATGTTGAAGGCCGTGATTTAGGTTCTTTTGTGGCGGATATGCAGACTCAGCTGAAACAATATGCATTACCAAGCGGTTATTGGATTGAATATGGCGGTCAATTTGAAAACCTTGCATCTGCCAAAGCAAGAATGCAAATTGTTATTCCTTTAGCACTACTAACCATCTTTATTTTATTAATGGCAGTATTTCATAATGTGAAAGAAAGCCTGCTGGTCTTTACTGGCGTACCCTTTGCCTTAACGGGCGGTGTACTGTTTCTTTGGTTTAGGGATATTCCACTTTCGATGTCGGCGGGTATTGGCTTTATTGCGCTCTCAGGTGTTGCTGTGCTGAATGGCCTAGTCATGTTGACCTTTATTAAAGAGCTGAGGGACAAATATCCATTGCATGAAGCCATATGGCAGGGTGCTGTACTTCGATTACGCCCAGTACTCATGACCGCCTGTGTTGCCTCTTTAGGTTTTGTACCAATGGCTTTGGCAACAGGTACAGGTGCAGAAGTACAAAGGCCTTTAGCAACCGTGGTGATTGGCGGTATTCTTTCTTCCACCTTACTGACCTTGGTGTTATTGCCCGTACTTTACCGCTGGCTTAATACAACTCGATCTAAATAACCTAGACTAATCAATCAAGATTAAAACGATATTGCATTAACCCATACGGTTCATTCATTAGACAGAATGGATCGTATGGACTCAGGATCCATCAATATTTAAAATCAGCAAATCAGCATAAGCCGATACTCACCTGAATTTTCAACAGGTGCGCGGTGCACACAAGGCAAAACTGGCTGTGTAGGATGATCAACTGCCAAACGCCATAAATGACCATTGCCTAGATTTACAGGAACAGCATTTTCTTTGAGCTGATAATGTAAATCAAAAAAATATTCTGCTAAAAAATCATCAAATTCTGAGGCAGGACCATCGTATAAAGCTTTGAGTTGCTCTCGTATTTCAGGAATTAAGATTTTTTGTGTGACTTGATCATTTGGCACAATATCACTGGAAGCACCATAATATGTACATAAAAAGGTATCGGTAGGGATCGGTGATCGGTCGACATGAAAAGAATAAACATCGGTTGAGATGAAATCGAACTCATCATCTCGTTCATAACATTTGAGCAAATTCAGCGAGGGTGATGCACCAAATGCTGTTAATTGTTGCATGTCATTTAAAATGATTTCTCTGGCTAAATGACCTTGCACTGAGAGCTTTAATTCCATCAGATCATCTACAGAAATTTCGGTTATATTTTCAATCAATTCGAGATTTTCGACTATTTCTTTAAATTCGCCTTGTAAGCTGCGTTGCCAACAGAGCGCATTCATTTGACCTTCGAAATGACGATGAATCAATTCAGAAAATGTAGTAACTACACCAATTTGAGGATGCTGGGAAAAAGTATTGCTCATAATAGGGATCGAATTAAATCTGAGGCGAAAATACTGCGTACAAGGAATAGCTAGAAGGATTCAGCAGTTTCATTTTATCTTAAAACACAAACTGCTATACAAGATTATTTGAGCTTAGGTATTAATCGTTATGCTTTCTGTTTGGCTTTTTGGCGTAAGACATACAAATATAAGCTTTCTACTTTTTCACGTGCCCAAGGTGTAGTACGTAAGAATCGTAGTGATGATTTAACGCTTGGATCTATGCAAAAACATCTAATTTCAATTTTGCGGCTTAAGCCTTCAAAACCACCGTAGTAATCCAATAATTCATCCAAGATGTCAGCAAGTTTTTTGCCGTGTAAAGGGTCATTGGAGGTGCTCATATTAGATCAATCATATTTTGGGAGACCATTATTATAACCTGAGCGAGTTGAAAAATGAGAGGGTTTCAAATTAAACCTTTTGAACATAGGAAATTGCAGTTTATTGATGAGTTAGATTTTTATAAATATTAATGGCCCAAACTTTAAGATTTAGATGTATTTAAATGCATAAAAAAGGAGCTCTAGAGCTCCTTTTTTAGTGAATCGTTAAACTTGTGCTTTAGATTTAAACTTGGATTTAATCCAATGATGTAAATCATCGACATAAGTAAAGATCACTGGAATCACCACAAGGCTTAACACGGTCGAGGTAATTAAACCGCCAATCACAACAACCGCTGTTGGCTGTCTAAAGCTTGGTTCAGCGCCAAGCCCCAAAGCATTCGGCATCATGCCGGCAGCCATTGCAATTGTGGTCATAATGATTGGGCGGGCACGTTTAGTGCATGCATCCATTACGGCAGCATAACGACTGAGACCATGTTCATTACGGGCAATAATCGTGTAATCTACCAAGAGAATAGAGTTTTTCGTCACAATCCCCATCAGCATCAAGATGCCGATGACCACTGGCATTGAATACGGCATGCTGCAGATATACAGTGCAACAAATGCACCGCCCAAAGCCAACGGCAAAGCAGACAAGATCGTTCCCGGCTGTAAAAAGTCATGGAATAGAAGCACCAGCACAGCATAAACGCAGACAATGCCAATAAACATTGCTAAACCAAAGCTGCTAAACATTTCCGACATGTTTTGCAGCTCACCTTGCTGAATCTGTTTCACGCCTTGAGGTAAGTTTTTCATTGCTTCAAGCTGCATCACTTGGTTTTGTACTTCACCAATACTTAAACCATTTAGTTCAATAGACAATGTGACATTACGCATACGGTCCATACGGCTGATTTGAGTAGGACCACCTTGAATTTGAATATCAGCGATACTGCCTAAACTGACAGAACCATTGCTTCCTTGCACACGTACTGCGGCAATTGACGATAAATCATTACGTACAGATGGATCTAAACGCACGCGAATTGCAATTTGGCGCTGGTCTAAGTTCAATTTTGGCAAGGTTGTTGAGTAGCCACCGTATGTTGCATAACGAATAGCATCAGACAGTGCTTCAGATGTAACACCTAGCTGTGCTGCCTTGGTAAAATCTGGCGTGATTTGGACTTCAGGCTGTTCAATGGCAGCACTAGAACTGACATTACCAATGCCTTTTAAACCACGCATTTGCACTTCAAGGTTGTTGGCTGTTTCAGTCAGTAAATCTGCATTATCGCTGGCTAAGGTAATATCAAGTTTTTCACCGGTGTTACCGCCGCCAACACTGATTTTAACGCCAGCCAAAGGTTTTAATTTTTCACGAATATCTTGCTCAACTGCACTTTGACGGGTATCGCGCTCATCATACGGCGTCAGTTCCACTGTTAATGTTGCTGAGGCCACATCAGCAGTAGAAGAGCTGTCCATGCCAGAACCGCTTGAAGCGGTGCCGACAGAACTG
Source organism: Acinetobacter cumulans (assembly GCF_003024525.3). Lineage (GTDB taxonomy): Bacteria > Pseudomonadota > Gammaproteobacteria > Pseudomonadales > Moraxellaceae > Acinetobacter > Acinetobacter cumulans. The sequence goes on from NZ_CP035934.2 coordinate 1,804,412, forward strand.
AAAACTTGTTTTACATTTGGATTTTGCTGGATGATTTTACTGGCTTCTTCAGCTGCCTTCGATGTTTGATCTAATGTAGAGCCTGGAGGTAGCTCAACGGTGACCGTGGTCTGTGATTTATCCTGTGCAGGCATAAAGGTGACACTGTTTTGCATACCAATAAATAGCGTCACAAAAAAGAAGGCAGATGCCCCGAGTATCGTGGTTTTCCTATGATTTAAAGTAAATTTTACGATGGCTTTATAGTGTCGCATGACCCAGCCATCTGGCTGTTTTTTGGTTTCATCCTTCTTATTTTTTGGTTTCAGCATATATGCTGCCATCATTGGCGTAAGCAGTCGGGCAACCAATAAAGAAAATAAAATCGCAACCGAAGCAGTAATACCGAATTGCTTAAACACGAGGCCTAGAATACCGCCCATAAATGCGGTTGGCAGGAAAATCGCGACAAGTGTCAGTGTTGTTGCAACCACCGCAAGTCCAATTTCATCGGTAGCTTCCATAGCTGCTTGGTACGGTGTTTTGCCTTGCTCCAAATGACGCTCAATGTTTTCGACTTCTACAATCGCATCATCGACCAAAATCCCGACAACTAAAGATAGCGCCAATAGGGTAATGACATTCAGCGAATAACCGAGATAATACATCACCCCAAAGGCTGGAATAATCGATAAGGGCAGAGCCACAGCAGAAATAAACGTAGTGCGCCAGTTTTTAAGGAAGATAAAGACCACGATGATTGCAAGCAAGGCACCTTCATACAGCATGGTCATCGAGCCATCATAGTTGTCTTGAATGGAATCAACTTTGTTGCTGATTTCTTCAATTTTAACGGCTGGATTTTTTTGTTGAAATGCTGCTACTGCTTCACGGACATGCTTGACGACTTCTACATCTGAATAGCCTTTTGAGCGTTCAACTTGAAAACCAATAATCGGTTGGCCATTCAAATAAGCACGAGTTGTACGATCTTCATTTGTATCATTAATTTGTGCAATTTGATCTAAACGGACATAACGGCCATCTTGCAGCGGTATAGAAATTTCACGTATATCATCTGCTGTTTTTACTGTTGCTAGGGTACGGATAGATTGACGTTCACCGCCAACGCGTCCTTGACCACCAGAAGCTTCTTGCTGCACAGCTTTAAGCTGTTTAGAGACATCTGAAGGCATTACACCTAAACCCGCCATGAGCGTCGGATTTAAGTCAATTTGTACTTCACGGTCTACACCGCCAACACGTGAAACACTATTAACGCCATTGGCTGCCATAATGGCATTGCTGACGTCATTATCAACAAACCAAGACAGGTCTTGCTCATCTAAATTGTCTGAAGTAATGCTATAGGTCAGTAAGCTAGAGCCTGCCGCAGTGACTTTAGACACCGTTGGCGAATTCATGCTTGCAGGCAAATCGGCTTTGGCTCCGTCAACCGCATTGCGGACTTCAGACAAAGCGACTTCTACATCTTTTTCCAGTTCAAAACTAACAGAAATACTTACAGAACCGTCGGTAATAGTCGTGGTGATGTGATCAAGCTTGGTCAGTGAAGTGAGTTCATCTTCAATCTTACGTGCAACTTCTGTTTCAAGCTGTTCAGGTGCAGCGCCTTCTAGACTGGCACTGACTGTGATCGTGGGCAAGTCCATGTCCACCATGTCTTGAATACCCAGCTTCATAAACCCGTACAGTCCCATAATCGTCAGCATTATAAATAGGACGATCGCTGGAATTGGATTTTTAATAGACAGGGAGGAAATGTTCATTCATTTACTCCATGCTGCGTATTTTGTGCGGTCGTTTTCTGTGCAATTTTGACCGTCATACCATTGGTCAGGAATGCACCGCCAGTTTCAACAATTTTTAAATTGAGTGCCAAGGGGCTTACAATTTCTACAAAACCATCCTTACGGCGTGCGGTTTCAACCACTTGACTATTGGCAATGTTTTTATCATTGACAACATAGATATATGAACGGCCGTCACGCATCACAATTGCAGTTTGAGGCAGCACGTATGCTTTATTTTGACCAACAGTAATTTTTCCGTCGACAAAAGTACCAACATTGGCCGTTTTACTGCCTTTTAAAGTCACATATACAATGCTGCGCGCCGTATCAGTGGATACGGAAGGACTGACTGTTCGAACTGTACCAGTTAACTTGGTTTGATCTGGCAGTGTCACTTCTGCAGGATCTCCTGCTTTGATTAAATGCGACTGTGATGCATCTACCTCTGCACGCCATTCAATCACGCCATTTTTAATCATGTGATATAGTTCAGTGCCAGCACTCACTACATTGCCGACCACACCTTGCTTGCTGTAAATAATTCCGCTTGCAGGTGCTTTAATAGAAGTTTGACTGATTTTAAGCTGAATTATGTCTAACTCAGCTTTAGCAGCATCTAAGTTTGCTTTTGCAACATATTGATTAATTTTATATTCTTCAATTTGCTGTGCAGATAAGGCACCACTTTGACCCACAATCGCTGCGCGGCGTACATCTGAAACCGCTTTTTCTAAATTCACTTCTGCTTGTGTCACAGCTGCTTTTTGTTTTGCTAATTCCTTCTTCAAATTTTGATCAGAAAGTTTAGCTAAAAGCTGGCCTTGTTTAACTGAAGTACCAACGTTGTAATACAGATCTGATAGGCGGTAACCACTAATTTCGGGACTGATAATAATTTCTTCGTATGTTGCAATTAAACCGGTCACAAAAAACTCTTGAGGCCAAATTTGTTCACTTAAATTGACAATATTGACTGTCATTGATGCTTGCTGATGGGCATTTTCAGCTTTCTGTTCTGATTTTTTGTCTTCTTTTTTATTGAACATTAAGGCAATGACCAAGCAAATGATGATCACGGCACCGATCAAAATGGCCATTTTTTTAGAGATTTTCATTGAATTTCACCATTTTGAGCGATATGTACTGACTTTTTTGGCGTGAATGTGCCACCTAAGGCTTTATACAAGCTGATCCAGCTTTGTGTATGTTGTTGCTGAATGTTCACCACACTGATTTGCGCATTAAGGACCGAACGGCGTGCAGCTTCTAAATCTAATAAATTGGCTGAGCCGGCTTTTTGACTGATTTCGAGTGCATTAAAATATTTTTGGTATTGCACATAACTGCTTTGTGCGCTTTTTTCTTGATTTTTCAGGGCTTGAATCGTGACCAGCTGTTTTTCAATTTCAGCGGCAGCATTAATAACACCTGACTGATAATCAGCAACAGCAGCATTGTATTTAGCAATGTTGCTTTCAACAGTAGCTTTACGTTTACCTGCATCAAAAATCGGCTGTAATAGATTTGCGCCAATTGACCATGTATTTAGGCTGGCTCCGCCAGATGACGCAGCATTAATGACACCAGATAAACTCAAATTTGGATAACGGTCTGCTTCGGCACTTTTGATTTCTGCGTATGTTGCAAATACTTCACGCTCTAAAGCAGCTATATCTGGACGGTTGCGCATGACATCGGCAGGAACTTCGCTAATACCAAAGCTTCCATGCTGTAGTGGAAATTTAAGTGATGATGGGGCAAGAATTTGACGTAATTCTGATTCATCAATACTGGCTAAGGCCGTCATTGATTTAATTAAGATTTCACACTGTTTATTTTGATTTATGCTGTTCGAGCGTGTGTTTTCTAAATTTGCCACAATAAGGGCGTGATCCATAGGGGCTGTAAAACCCGCTTTAACTAAAAGGGCAGTGGCTTTTTCAGTTTTTTGAATGGAATTTAATTCTGTTGTGTAGACCCGCTGTATCGAACGGCAAGCTAAATACTGCGTATAGTAATCCGCCATCTCAGCTGCCAGAGAAATCTGCATGCTGTGCATATCTGCAGTACGCGCTTGTAAACGTGCAGCTGCTGCATCACTTTGATTTCTATACTTTCCCCATAAATCAATTTCCCAACTGGCATCTAAGCCAATCGATTTTTGATTTGATTGACCGCTGGCATCTTTCACACGGCTGACAGTGCCGTTGCCAGAAAATGCAGGGTATAAGTTGGCACGCTGTGTGGTTAAATTTGCACGAGCTGCGTCAATATTGGCTAAAGCCTTGACTAAACTTTGGTTATTTTTAAGGGTGGTACGAATCAATTGTGTTAAAGCAATCTCATGAAATGATTGCCAAAATTGAGTTAACTCAACACTGTTTGAGGTTGGATCAGGTGATGAATTCCACTGAGCTGATACTTTTGCAGCAGGCGCTTGATAGCTTCCTGAAGCAATACATCCATGCAGCAAAGGAAATAAAATCATCAGACAGCCAAACTTGGTCTGACTTGAAATATTCAAAATAGCACCAATAACTAAACTAGACGGTTTAGTTTAGTTTGACAGTTTAACACTGTCAAACTTAGACTACGCTTTGAAATTACTTAAGGGGTGGCTGAATGGCTAGAGCAAAGAGTGAAATAACCAAGCAAAAAATTTTAAAAGCTGCTTTATCTGCCTTTAAAAAACAAGGTTATAGCTCGACTAGCATGGATATGATCCGTGATGAATCTGGCGTATCCAAAGCCACACTTTATAATTATTTCCCATCTAAAGAAGAATTATTTTTAGATGTTATGATGTATGAAATGGAACAGCAGCATGGCGCGCCACTATTTGATTTATTTGAAAAGCACGAACTGTCAGTAGCATTAAAAATAATTGCAAAACAAATGATTACAGTATCATATTCAAAAAATATTATTGCTACACGCCGTATGCTGGTAGCAAATGCATCGAATAAAAATCTTGGGCAGTTGTGTTATGAAAAAGGCCCAAAGCTTGGTGAACGTATGATGTGCGCTGTTTTTCAAAAAGCGATGAATGATGGTATTTTGATGAAGGCTGAACCACGTGTCGTTGAGGCACATTTTCGTGCATTAGTGGATGCTGAATTTAGTCAGATCTTTACTTTTGATTTAGAAAATATCATCACTGCAGAATGGATCGAAGCGGCAACGGAAAGGGCAGTTGATGTTTTAATGCGAGCATATAAAATTTAAATTTTCTTTTTTATCTTTATTTCAAAGAAGATGTATGACCTGAGCTCAACAATATTAAATTAATAACGTTGAGCTGACTTTTTAAGAAGAATTGGCAATGACGACCTAACGCTTAGAATATAAAACTCAAAAAAATTACCACAATTTCAAAATTCACTTTTCTCAGAAAGTGCCATGGATAGGAAGGTATTTATGGACGTATGAGAACAACGACCCATTGCTTGTATAGATGTGTATGAATTACATATTTAATATAACTATTCAAATTTCTTCTTTCTGTCATGTCGATAATTTTTTGAATCAGAGCTTGATTTCATAATATTTGAGATTGATTGTTCTATAGATGTCCGCAATCCATCAAATAGCTGTACCTCATTAGATACTTGGAGATAATCTAATATATTTTCGCTAAAAGATTCTATGATTTCTCTTGGATTTCTAATTCTAAAATGCTCGCTTTCAGCTAATTTTAAGAGATGAGATAGTTCAGGAAATGCTTTGCTTCCAGCGAGTTTAAGCGCCATTTTATTATCAATTGATTCGTATATAAGTGTATGCGTAATATCAAATGGCGGTGAAACAAAAATGTTTTTCATATCCGGGGAATACTGTAGAGCAAAGTTTTTCAGATGCGCATCACCATTTCCTACTAAGCAATTAAATACAATGTACTTATACATTTTTTCAACTTCAGCTACACTACCAGTATAAAGATATGTCGCTTTCAAAAGTGTTTCATAGCTCCCTGAGTATTTTGCATCTGGGTCATTTGACTTTTTCATGAGCGTCGTAAAATCTTCATAGCCTAGTTTTGTACCATCACTGGATTTATCAAACCGTTCTACAACATATGTTTCTAAATTTTCAGACAAGTAAGTGTGTGGTGGCTTAAGTCCACACTGTCGTGCAGCCTGCATACAGACAAATTCATTAACGGTTAGTAATGGAAATTCTGAATCAAACGACTTTACGATTAGATCCTTTTGTTGAACTGTTCTATCTGTTTGAACAGTTTTTGCATTTGGTATGCTCACCTTGGGTTGCATACCAGCCAGAGAATTTCTGAGATAATATTTTTCCAATAGCTGTGGAAAAAGGGGTTCATGACTTTGGTAAGATAGGATTTCACTCAAACTCAAAGAATCTGTTTCGGGTAAATCTAGCTCACTTTTATAAGAGAGCATTCCAATTCCTTGACTACCTTGCAGTGCCAATAAATACATGTCATTAACTTTGGCATATCTGGCAAGTTTTTCAGCAATGAATCGTCGATTAAAACCCTCAGGCAAGTTCTGAGCAAATATTGGGTGAAGTGCACCAGAAGAAAAACCATCCATGCCTTTACGAGTCATCGTGAGTGATACATGCTGTTTTTCCTGTGTTGGCTGATAGTGGTGCACTGAACCATATGTCAATACGCCTAATTCAGCTTGATTAGCACATACCTTAATATTCGTGATTTTGGCAGGAAGTTTTGTTGGCGTACTCATTCGCTATCATCCACAAACATATTTTCAATTTCATCCCAGTGAGGGAGTGAATGTTGCTTTGGAAATACTTCAAACTGTAAACCTACTGCATCAAGTACACGCTCAAATATGTCATACGAACCTGTAAATCGACCATTCTCAATCTCTGAGATTGTGGTTTTGTTGATTCGAGTCAATTCTGATAATTCTTGCTGTGTATGACCGAGGGCTTTTCGTTCGATACGAACTTTTTTCCCAATTTCTGCTCTACTTGCCATAGAAATTTCACCACAAAAGTAGCCATATAGCTAACATATTATATTATTTATCAATTATTAGCTATATAGCTAATATATTTTATGTAATTTAATAAAAATTGGCATAAAATAGAAATCTCATAAGTTATTGAATTTCGTTTCAGTAAGAATGAGATCAAGTTATCCTTAAGTGTAGATTTAACTTATGTTCACTTGAAATACACTTCACAATTAATTTAATAATATATTTTTTTTCAAAAACTTATTTAAAATACAATATGCTTTAAAAATTGAAGTTCATGAACTATGAATAAAAACTGAGATCTAACCTACAAATCTAAAACTGCAAAAATCCATGAAAGATGTAATCAAGCCAAAGACTGAAACGGGCATGCATGCGCACCACAATCTAAGTTTAGACATGGCGAATAGTATTGCGCTCTATAGAACATGGCTGTACCTGTATTAATGCCAGCACAGGTATGGCGTCAGGTGCAGGAAATGCACCGCTGGAAGTATTTATCGCTGCAGTAGAACTATAAGATTGAACCATGACTGTGTTATGAAGTTATTGTCAGGTATAAATCATTTAACATAATATACATTATACGAAATAATATTGTTAGAACCCATTTAAAGTGTCTATATTCTCACCAATAAAAATGTCTAGTTTATGATGGTTTTTATCACCATGGACTGGATATAAATATAGATGCTGATCACTATGTCTGACAAAGAAATTCAACGGCTTGCAGTTCTGCAAGACGTTCGAGATCATCGTATTACCCAGGTCCGTGCTGCTGAAATCCTAAATCTTTCCACCCGTCAAATTACCCGGTTATTGCAGAAGCTCAATCAAGATGGTGTCTCAGGTATGGCACATGCCAGTCGTGGTCAACCTGGCCATCGTCGCCATGATGACTTGTTAAAATCAAAGTGCCTTTCCATTATTGCTGAACATTTGCTGGGCTTTGGACCCACCTTGGCGCATGAGAAGCTCAGCAGCATGTTTGACCTGAATATCCCGGTAGAAACGCTTCGGCGCTGGATGACGGCCAATGACCTGTGGATTCCGCGATCCAAGCGCCTGAAGCGTCCATATCAGCCACGTTATAACCGGGATTGCTTCGGTGAACTGATCCAAATTGATGGCTCATATCACGACTGGTTTGAAGGACGAGCAGCCAAATGCTGCTTGTTGGTTTATATCGATGATGCCACTGGAAAGCTGTTGCATCTGCGCTTTTGTGAGGCTGAAACCACCTTTGACTATATGCTTTCCACCCGAGCCTACATTGAGCAATACGGTAAGCCGCTGGCCTTTTACAGCGACAAACATTCGGTATTCAGAGTGAACCAGAAATCCAGTCAGGACAGCCAGATCACGCAATTTGGCCGGATTCTGAATGAGTTAAACATTGATATTATCTTTGCCAACTCACCACAGGCCAAAGGTCGTGTGGAACGTGCCAACAGGACACTTCAGGATCGTCTGATCAAGGAGATGCGCCTGGAAGGCATCGGTTCGATTGCAGAGGCCAATATATGGTTACCCTGCTTTATTGAGCAGTTCAATCAGAAGTTCGCCAAATGTGCGCGAAACTCAAAGAACCTGCATCGGCCATTAAGCGAATCTGATCTTGAACTGGATGATATTTTTACCTGGCAGGAACCGCGTAAGGTCACCAAGAATCTGACCCTGACCTATGACAAGTGTATTTATATGCTTGAACCGACAGAGCTGAATCATAAGCTTGTTGGGCTATACATTTCATTTCTGGAGTACCCGGATGGTACTGTGGCAATCATGCATGAAGGACGGAAGATCAACTATAGCGTCTTCAATAAACTGGCTGGACTGCAGCAAAATGCAGTGGTTGAGAATAAAAGATTAGGCTCGGTTCTGGCCCATATCCAGCAGCAACATGAGGAGTTGGAGAAACAGAATAAACGTTCCCGTCTCAAGAAAAGTATGCCGAGTCGTAAAGCTCAGAAAGCTGTTATTGAACAAAGATATTTAAATCCTGTTCTTGACTCTTGCAGTTAAAAACAGGACATTTTAAATGGTTTATCGCATAGACATTTTAATTGGTGAATAGCAATCATATCACTATCAAGCTAATATCAACTTTCACTATATTCCTCACAAATAATAGAACTTTTAACTTAGCCGTAGATAAAATCTCTAATGTACCAATACGGTTCACAAATTATGTATAGAGCTTCAACATTGAAGTTTTCAATATTTATCTATTTATGCAAGTAAAATTCTAATTCCATAAAATTATCATTAGATTCTTTAAGTATGTTGAACCTCTACTTTTAAAAATGCATAGTTGTTTTTAACAGCTTTATAATTTGATGCCCTTATATAAAGTAAAGATCCATAGTCTTAAAATTTTACTCTTACATGTAGCAATTTTCCCTATAAATAGAGTCAGTTAATCAAGCTGACCATATTTGACTACATTGCCTATTTTTCCTTCACAGCATATAATCAACTTGACAATACATTATGTCAAAGTATAAAAATGGATTTAAAATATTAAAAAATAAGGACTTATAATGCAAAATACACAAATTAAACGTGTACACAGCTTCACTAATGATGTTTTAGAAGATTTTGATGCTGTAAAAATTGCTCAACTGATTAAAAATAAAGAAATTTCTTCAAAAGAAGTTATTCAAGCATCTATTTTACGCGCAAAAAAAGTAAATCCAGAACTTAATGCAATTGCATCAGAGCGTTTTGACAATGCATTAGAGAATATTAATTCAAATCAATCATCAACAGGCATTTTTTCAGGTGTTCCTTTTTTCTTTAAAGACAATACAGACTTCATAGGATTACCTACACATCATGGTTCTCAAGCAATCCATAGTACAGCTGTAAAAAAACACCCTAAAATTAGTCAACAGATTTTAGATCAAGGTTTTATTGTTTTAGGTAAAAGTAATTTGCCTGAATTTGGCTTAAATGCAACCACAGAATACCAAGATGGTTCCGCAACAAAAAACCCATGGCATACAGATTATTCATGTGGTGCATCATCTGGTGGCTCAGCAGCATTAGTTGCCTCTGGTGTTGTGCCTATTGCACATGCAAATGATGGTGGTGGATCCATCAGAATTCCAGCAGCTTGCAGTGGTTTAATTGGCTTAAAACCAACACGTGGTCGCACTTATAATAGTGATGCTGCCAGCATGTTACCAATTAATATTATTTCTGAAGGCGTTGTTACACGCAGTGTTCGGGATACTGCACATTTCTTTGCAGGCATGGAACAACGTTATGTGAATCCAAAACTTCCTAAAATTGGAAAGATTGAGCACAGTACAAATAGAAAGCTTCGCATTGGTGTTATACAGCAATCAATTACTGGCAATGTTGATTTAGAAACTACGGTAAGCTTAGAAGAAACGGCTCAGTTATTGGAATCTCTTGGCCATCATGTTGAATATTATCAACTGCCCTTTACTCAAAACTTTGTAGATGACTTTAGTCATTACTGGGGCTTACTTTCTTTTATGTTACTTACTTTTGGTAATAGACTATTTGGAAGTGATTTTGAACGCCAAAAATTAGATCATTTAACCTGTGGTTTAGCCCAACTCTATAAAAGTAATTTTTATAAAACACCTTTATTTATCTATCGATTAAAACAAATACAAAGCCAATACCAACAAATTTTCCAACATTATGATGTCTTACTTTCACCTGTACTCGCACATACAACGCCAAAACTCGGCTATATTTCCCCGCAATTAGAGTTTGATGAACTATTTCAGCGTATTCAAAATTATGTAACATTTACCCCGATTCAAAACATCGCAGGTGCACCAGCCATTTCATTGCCTATGAGTTATACTCAAGAATACCACTTGCCTATCGGTATGCAATTTTCTGCCAATTTAGGTGATGAAAAAACACTTATAGAGCTGGCATACCAAATTGAATCTGCGCGACCGTGGCGCAGAATTCAAGATTAACCTCATGTTTGTCACCTTTAAATCTACAAAATAATGACAATGCAATTTAAATGTCATTACATAATTGTTTAAAAAACCGTTTTTAGAACGGTTTTTTAATTCGAATAAAGTATGAAATTTATAGTACTTCAAATTCTATACGACGATTTTTCTTACGGCCTTCAGGCGTTGTATTATCTGCAACAGGTTTATTCGAACCCAAACCTTCTGTTGACATACTGTCTGCATTAATGTTTTTACCAACAAGGTAGTTTTTAACCGCAACAGCTCTTTCTTGGCTTAAGCTTAAATTTTTAGCAGGATCTCCAGAACTATCAGTATGGCCAATAATTTTGACCTTTTTTCCACCCACTTTATTTAAGGCTACAGCCATTTCATCTAAAATTTGAGTACCTGACGGTGCTAAAACAGCACTGCCCGATTCAAACTCAATAATTCGATTTTTGAGTGTTGCATCAATAATTTGTTGTTCAGCTGCATTTACGCTCAACTGAGCATTTACTTTATAATTGGGTACTAAACTTTGTAAGCGTTGTGCTGCTGGCTGTATATCATTGGGGTTCGTGACTTTCCCTGTTAAATTCACCTGTGTACCACGTACAGTTAAACTACCTTGTTTCACTTTTTTTAGATCATCATTAATGGTGGCACTGACATTACTACTCCACCCGTTTGGCGCGGTGACCATCTTAACTTGAATCTTATCGACGACATTTTCACGCCCATAGGTGGTATACAGTTTATTTAAGATTTCCTGCTTGGCCATCTCATTTGGTACAGCGCCTTCCACAATAATCGGTTCTTGTGCAAATGCTATAAAACTGAGGCTTAAAGTAGATATAAGCATCAACCATTGCCTAATTAATTTATTGTTTTCCATTACTTTAGAATTTATCTTCATGAGAGTATGCCCATAATTTGGTCTTTTTTGTGATCACTAGACTTCAATGAAAGTTTGTCTAAATAACTTAAATGCTTGAGCCAAACTCATTTGACGCTCACACAAACCTTGCTCCAAGGTTGCTAAACCAGCATTTTGCTCTAAATATGGCTCGATCCATTCAGTAGCTGTTAACGACACCCAATGATCACTTTGCATATTTTGTGTGAATATATCACTTAATGCACGAATATCAGCACCTTGGAAACCAAATAACAGTACAGGCGCATCGCTATGTAAAATGCCAATGAGTAGCTCGGCATTTTGCTTTGCCACAAACCTGCTGATCAAATTGACCCAAAAAGCTGCAATTTCATAGCAATAACTAATATTATTAATAGGTAAAATCAGAACTTTATTTAGTTTCGAGGTCCCTTGTTTTATTACAGGTTGTAATAGTAAACCCAGAGCAATCATGCTTTGAGCCAATTGCTCTGTACTTAAATGCAATAATTTGGCGAACGAATGTACCGTATGATGTTCATAGAATGAAGCCGTTTCATCTGTACCAAAAATTTGAATGTCATCACTTAATTTACTCAATTTATCCAATAAAATATCTGGATCTCGAATAGAACGCATAATTCGATTACGTTGATATAAATCAATGAGCGTTTGTTTATAACGGTATGGTGCATATTGAATATTGTCCTGTGGATCATCAATTTCTAACAGATGACATAGCACCATAGGAAATTGACGACCAGAACTGTCTTCACTACTAATTAAGTTAGCAACTAAAAACCTTTTATCTTGTGGACTAGCAATAAAAAAGTCCAACGATGGTAGGTTCGCATATTTTTCCTGAAACGCTTGATTTTGCATGGCATGTTCAAGCGCTTCAGTCATCCATTGATCGATCAATTGTATGAGAGAATACTGCCCGCGTGTCTTTAAAAAGTCACCTCGGGCTGGGCATTTTCCATAATACAAAGGGGTCGTTTTGACTTCGTACATGCTATTTTCCCCTTCAAACATCCATGTTTACATATTTTAGATACATCATGGCGCGCTCCCAGTTTGACCTTGCGGTACTGGTGATGGTGCAGATGCCGCTACTGGTGCTTGTGTTGTATTTATTGTTTGTGCTGCCACAACACGCACTGCTTTACTCGTAACAACTTTATCGGCCAAAATCATTCCGTTATAGCCCTGATTTGAACCTATGCCAGCTGTTCCGCTACCACTAATGAGGCGGAAATTCATTTTTACAAACAGTTTTGGATCTTCTTTACTACGCCACAACATTTCAAAGGTATTCCCCGACTGTGTTCGTGTTGCCCCTTCAATTAAACGGTTAATACCATATTCACCAGGTTCATCAACAATCGTATGTGTTTTGCCTTCTAAATCTATGGCTGTAATACGTGCGCCTGGAATCGCGCCCTTATTTGGCCAAATGAAGTTCACCCACTGTTGTACCCCGTTTTCAAACACCATGCGCTGTCCATCAATTTCCACGGTATAAGACAATAATTGCGTATTTTCTTGTGGGTAGAATTGGAAATTAGATTGGTTTGTTGCTGCAGGTGCTGATGAATTCTGGTTTAGTTCACCCGTTGCCACACCATTACTTGGCGCAACATAAGCTTGAAAGCTCGCCACAAATTGTGGATTTAAGCTAATACCTAAATCTTTCCATGTCTTAGACGTTAAGGTATAACCACGGCGAATAACCAGTGGATCAAGATACTCTTTTACAAAGCGTGCAATACTGCCATTTTCACCAAAAATTTGACCAATTTCATTGCTTGTTGCTTGTACAGTTGCACCAGCTTTAAATGGATATTTATTTGATAAATTGGTGCCAAATGGTTGATAAGCTTGAATCGTCCACAGTTTATTTAACTCATCTTGTGCTGGAATCACCAAAGTTTCAAATGACTGTGTTAATGGTGCCATCAAAAGTTTTTGTAATTGCTGTTGATCAGCTTCTTTCAAGCCCACTGCCATTTTTTCATCAACATATTTTTGTGTAATGTTGAATACCGACGTTTGGTCGTTAATGGTTTGTTTAACCAAAGCCATACTGGCTGGGCCTATGTCACCAGCACTACGTAAATCATTAAACTTACTGCGGACTTGACCTAGGTTTGCCATATATTCATCGAGTAAGGATTTATTTTGTAAATCGTCACGTTTACGCACCAACTGATAGAACATTTGGAATTCTTTTGAGATCACACCTTGTGTAGCAGTAGATGCATTGCTTTGTGCAATTTTAGCTTCATCACGGCTGAGTACTTTGCGTTTAAACCATGCAATAAATCCTTTTTGAGGTGCAGCTAACTCTGCTTGTACGACTGGATTATCCCAACTGGTTTCTTGCGCAACGCGGTTCAACACGATACGAATTGGTGAATTTTCAGGCTCGCCAAGCACATCAATAATTTTAACTTGCTGTGCAAAACTGTTGCCTTTTGCATAATGCGTAGCATTTAAGAATTTACGCCATTCAGCAATGTACTCTTGCTTATATAACTCGGTAAGCTGTTTACGAATTTGCTCAGGACTGCCACTAAAGGTCAAATCATCTGATTGGTTCATATTCAATACCCAGTCTTTAGAATCGGTTGGGCTATTGGCCGCTTGTTCGATGGCATCTTTTACATAATTGTCCCAAGCTTGATAAGTAAATATCCCTGGTAAGGCATAAGAACCCAACATTGTAGACTGACCGGCTTCACCAATGATTTGTTTCACCGTTAGTGCAGGAAAGCGAACCGATCCACGCATTTTAATCTCGTTGTATACGCGATCTCGTGCAGGTATGCCTGTACTTACTGACATTAAGATTTGTCGTGTTTGATCTACCAATTGTGTGTCAGAATCCATACGTGGAAACTGCGGATCATTGGCCAAGGTCATCGCATAAGATAAAATCTGCTCCGCTTTTTGAATCATGTCACCACGTTCCATTTGGCCGCGGTTTGAGTCTAACCATGAACGCCAAAAACGCGTTACTTGATCACTTAAGTGACTTGATTCTCTGTACTGAGGATTACTTAACATTAAATAAGCTTTTAAAGCATTATAAGCATCTTGTGGGCTTGTATCTGAAGGTTCTAAATATGGTTGCTTACTTTGAACAGCTTGATTTAACTTCACATTGACATGATTTTCGCGCAAAGTTGCTTCATTACTTTTTACACGTTGTAAGTATTGCGCCATGTTCTGTTGTGCAGGTTGAAGTACAATTTGTTGGATGCCCTTCAAATATTCTGCCTTCAATTTTTCACGCACTGCATTGCCTTGATACAAACCGAAGCTGTATTTTAAAGGTCGATCCTCATCAAAATGATCAAGTTGTTGTAAATGACCTTGTAGAATGAGCAAAGCATCCATTTGTGTTGCTAAATTTCCTGAAGCATTATTTTCCATTTGCACGACTTTATTTAAATCGGCTTGAACTTCAGCAATTAACTGTTGGTTATTTCGATATGACCACACCCAAACACTCAAAATAATTGCAACTGCAATTAAAGCGCCTAAAAATGACATAAAGCGCTGACGCTTTCTTGCAGGATTAATATGCTGTTTTACAAGGTTTTTATCTTTTAAGATAACATTTGAAAATAGCCCTTTTAAGAAATAACCATGATCTTGAGAAATAGAATTGGTCGGTACCCCAAAATTGGTATCATCACTACGAATTAAGTGAAAATCTTCCGCCAATTGCTCAGTCATTGGGCTTTCAATCGTACCTTCTTGTAAAGCACTGGTAAAATAGAAGCCACGAAAAACCGGTTTAAACTGATAGGGATTGTCTTGAAATAATGTGCCAATAAAGGTTTTTAAAACAGGTTTTAAGGTTTTAAATTCCAATGGAAAGGTCATAACACTTGGCGAAATATTTTGTGAATGGCGGCGACTAAGATGTGTTGTACTTACACCCTTTAAACCGTCATATAACAAACCGTAGTGTTTTTCAAATAACTCAGTCGCCTGATCTGATGTATTTGGATCATAAGGTAAAGTTGCACCCCAGACTTGATCAAATTCATCTTTGTCATAACATTCAAAAAATTCAGTAAATCCTGCAATCAAATCCATTTTAGAAAAAACAACATATACAGGTGCAAAAATTTCTAGGCGCTCGGTAATATCTTGCACTCGTGCACGCAAGTTTTTTGCTAATTTAATGGTTTTTTCTGGGCTTTGACTTACTAATTCCGCCACACTAACGACCAAAATTAGGCCATTTACAGGTGCTTTAGAACGATTTTTTTTCAGTAAGCCTAAAAAACCTAACCATTCATTATGGTCTTCTGCATAAACAGAATAACGCCCCGCCGTATCAAGCAATACACCTTCAGTTGAAAAAAACCAATCACAATTTCGTGTCCCACTTAAGCCCGAAGACACCATCTTTTGATGTGTTTCTTCAAACGGAAAGCGTAAACCAGAATTGTAAATTGCAGAACTTTTACCTGCTGCAGGATTGCCAATCACCATGTACCACGGTAATTCATATAAAGCAGCATTGCCCTTTTTATCACCAAGCTTAGACTTACGGATCAATTGAATTGAGTCTTTCATTTGCTGATGAATTAACTGCAATTCTTCTTTATCTTTTTGTTTTCCGTATTCAGACTCTGTATCTTTAGCAATAGCTTCGGCTAGTTCTTCACCTTGTTGGCGATTTTTTCGATATTGAACTAGCTCATAAATGCCCCAAATAATTAAGCCAATGATGTAAATCGCGACTAAAATCCAAAAAATCTTAGGCGGTACGGAATTATTCATTGCAATTAAAGCAACAAATATTGACAGTGCCATCATTGCTTTGGGGTTAGTGACATACTGCCACACATAGCCAAGCAAGGTATAAAATAATGTGCTCACGTTATTCTCTTTATACTTTCTTAATTTTGAGTAATGACTGTTTCAGACTGATCAAATTCATAAGCTTTGAAAAAAGCATACGTTGAATCTTGCTCGGTACTGTAAATCATATTGATCATCTCTTCTGGCAGGTGCATACCCAGCATAAAACCAAATACTTTTGATAAATTTTGTGTATGTCCAAGATTTTGTTTTGTATATAAAAAATGATGAAAATCTATCGCAGTGTCTTCAAATACGCACTGTAAGGTTTTGGTTGTTTTAACATCGTTCGCATCATCTAATACCAATACAAAGGGATGCTCTTGCTGAAACTGCTCTAATTCATTTAATTGATTATTTTTTAAATAATTCGAAAAATTATTTTCATTCACGCTCAACCATAATGTAGTAAGCGGTTGTAAATCAAGTAATACTGTCGATGTATTCGCTACACACCAACTTGATACAAATTCAGAGGCAATATACTGCTCATTTAACCAAAAGCGTTCATCTAAACATTCCTGATCAATTTCTGAATCTACACTAATTAAAAATTTCACTTCATTGGCTGTATTCGCGGCATCTTTGAGTAATTTTGTCCATTCACTATAGGCTGTTTGGCTACTAAAAAAATGATGCTCAATCTGAATTTGCTCAGGCAAAATCGCATATTGAATGCTCAATGCTTCCTGAAGTTCAAATTTACTTTGCTCATTCCATTGGTGAATTAAGTTTTCAGCCAATAAAATATGTACAGTAAAACGATTTAAGCGTGGCACTTCCTGTACAGGTGTTTTATCATCTTCATGATCATCTACAAAATTTTCTTGCGTCCAGCCTGGATGCATTTTGTATTGGTAAGCCAATTCACTATCATAAAATAATGCTGATTGCTTTAAATGATTGGAAACCATCGCTAAAGTTTCAGCATGCTGTTCAAATTGCTGACGTATTAAAGAATGGATCCGTTTTTCTCTCATACTCATGACTGGCAGATCATCCTCATCTAAGGTTGAATCAATCAAATCATCTAAGTCCTGAATACGATAACTTAAAATAGGCAAACCATAGCTATTCATAAGTTTTTGGTCCAGCTCAGGACTTTTAAACGCTTTAATACTGTCAATGATTTCAGTATTTTCACCAAAACTATGCCAAGAATGTGCAGAATAAATATGCAGTTCAAATTTCTCACTTGGTAATTCTTTTGGACGCTCACGTTCTAAGGCATCAATTTGTTGTTGTTCATAACGCAAAGCTTCTTGCTCAGCTTGCAGTTGCTTTTTTTCTTTTTGAGCCTTCATTGCTTTAATGATGAAGACAGGTGCAAAAATAACAGTCGTGATCATTAACGGTAAAGCTAAAAAATATAGACCTAAATCTATTGCAGATGGGTCATAAGCAGTATCACGCCAAAAATAAATCACACAGGCACTTACTAAAATAACTAAGCCAATCAAGGTGCTAAGAAATAATTTAATCATTGTTATTGTCCACCAATTAATGCATAACACGTTTCAGCATTGTCTTGCTGTTGTGTAGGCATTAGAAAAGCCCCTTGAGATAAACCGCAATGGCTATTTGCACTCAAACACAAAGGCTGAATCTCTTGTTTTTTTAAAATAAGTCGTACATCTACAGTTAATGTCGGTGTACACCAAGTTTGAATAATTTTTTTTAGTTTTATACTTTGCTCTTGATGAGGTAAAAAACTTAGATAATCTTCACGTGTTAAAGGCCCGATCACAATTTCAATTTTTTCATCAATTTGACGAACTGTACTGCCACAAAATGTATTTATTCCCAGCATAAAATCATGCGTCCCCCCCAGACAAGTTTGCTGATCAGGTGCTAAATTAAATTTCTCAGAAATAAATTCTGTAATATCGAAATGTTGACTAAAAATACAGTTCAACATGGTTTTTAAGGCATGTGCATTATTGTTTTGCCCCTGCATCAAACCCGAAAATTCAGCAAAATAATCATCTAATTCTTGCTGTGCATGCTGTTCACTGACATAACCTGCTAATGCATGAATAATATTTAAATAACTATTTTCATTTTCAATTTCATAACGGATCGGTAGCTGATAGTTAATACTCGCATCAACATATTGTGCGGTTAACTTATGATTGAATAGCGATAAAAAACTTAAAGTTTCATCACGTTGATGCCGGCCACTTAGCTTTATTTTATTGGTATAGCTATAAGGTAGAGCCCCTTGCATGCCCGTTAGGCCAATAATTAAATTGGTTAAATAGACTTGTTCATCCTCAAGCTTCAAACTTTCAATTTCAGTTAATGGAAATGTTAAATTGAGAGAACTTCGAAAGTTAAAGTCATAAGACCAATGCTGTTGCGTTTTTACAGGTGCGTGCCTAAGCAAGCGTACGGCCTGAACAAAATCATAACTTTGAGGTTGATCAAACAATCCTTGGATTACAGAAGCATTTTGCCACCAACGTTCTGCACGCATTGGTATATCTCCTGTTGGGTGTGTACGTCAAATATTTCGACATCAACAAAACTGTTCAAATTAACTCTTAAATTAAAGACATGACTTAACAACTGACTAAAAATATAGGCACTAAACCCACGAAAAACCTCTAAATCCAAGCTTATTTTTACTTTGACACCACGTACAAATAATGGAAATGGTTTGCTATTCACTAATTTTTGCGCAAGTGAAAAGTCGATTTCTTTAATCGCATCTATAATTAATTGATTTTCTTTACTCTTTGGTAGGTTATATAACTCTAGAAGCTCTTTAATATGAGCAACGGAATCCCCTTTCATTAACGACATATTATTTAATGAAAGCTGAGAAATAATTCGCCATTGTTCTTGCTTATTTTGCTCAAAATAAAAAGGTTGTGTTGGACGTTTCAGCATTAATGCACGTCGCGCCAAACTACTATCATTTAGCGTTAATATATTTTGGTCTTTGTTATAACTTTCATAAGGTAAATCACGATTCGTACACAAAAGTTCAGTACTAATAAAATCAGATTTTGTACTCGCAGGATCCAATGACTTAGAAATAATGCTATAACTCATTTCTTGTGATTTATTATTTAAACCTGAAGTTTTTAAGCTATAAAAAAACTTGACCTGATCATGCTGATAATGACTCATCGCAAAGAACGGTAAAATAGGATGCATAACTTCATCTTGTGCACTTTTTTCACGGACCATATTCATTTTTAAAATTGAATACGCCTGAAAATAATCAGGATGATGCGCATCTGTGACCAATGGATAATCCATGCGCTTATGATTAATTTTTTGTGGTTCTGCCTGCTTTTTAAATAAATTGATAATTGGCGTTGCAAATAATTTAAAATTAGCGGTGCTTAACTCTGAATAATTTCGTATAGAAGCTTGGTCATTTAAATTTAATTTAAAATGAATTTGCAACTCAAAGCTAGAATGTTCCAAAGCTAAATGTGAGATAGCATTCAAATTAAGTTTTAAAAAATTAAATTTTTCAGGAAAGCAAAAATATTCCATGAGTAAACGATAAGCATGATGCGTATGCTGATCTAACGGTAATATTCCATCAGCCTCATCAAAACCCATTAAGCTAAAAGGATTAGCAATATCATAACTTTCTTGACCTGCTTTAATACTAAAATGCGTTCCTTTTCTAAAAATATGGTCGAGCACTTGCAATGGAAAATGCGAAATAGCATCTAAGTAAATAGGCAGGTGTTGTTGTTCTAGTAAACGATGGCTTTTATTGAAAATATCAAAGACAAAACTTAAAGTCGCATTATGATTTAGATGCATTTGCGCTGTTGGATGCGTCTTAAAATGTATATTTTGCAAGGAAATAGGCATGATCGCCGTATCGTATGAGGTTGCATACTCACATTGAACACCACGAACACTTTTCGCTTTTAAAATAGTCGATCTAGGAATGAAATGTAATTCAGTCAATGTTTTTATTTTATTGATATCTTCAAATGACACCACAGAACTTGCTGGAAAAGGCTTAAGATATTGAGGAAACATCACCTCATAAATAGAACGTGTAAAGACCTCATAACTATCGTCCAACTTTTTATCAATACGTGCAGCCACCAAAGAAAAAGCTTGGATAAGACGTTCGATATGTGGATCATCAATTTGTTCTTGATTTAAAGATAAGCGTTGTGCAATTTTTGGATATTTGTTTGAAAAATCACGCGATTGCTGTGCAAATTCCTGTAATTGTTTTTCATAATATGGGAGTAGCTCTTCAATCACGGATAACTCACTTAGCTTTTAGAGGAAATAACATATTGTTGTGTGGTCGGTTTTAATAAAGCATCAAACACAACTGGCTCATATAAAGGATGAATATTTAAAAATGCTTGAATACTTAAGCACAGCGCCCCCATATTGTTGCCTTCCATCAACATTTCAACCTTAATTTGCTTTAAACGAGGCTCATGTGCGGCAATTGACTTTTCAATGGATTGGCAAATTTTGTCACAATCTGTTGGGTTTGCAGTTGACAGACCAACAAAATCGATAATGCCAAATTGCAAAATTGACTTTTTAGCCAAAGGAAAATCCTCAATTAACTCACCAAAATTCGCCATTCGACTATTCAGTAAATCTTCTAAATCAGATGCAACGGATTCACGTAGTTCACTTAATGACAAGCCACTTTGCGCTTGTTGGTCGTTAGGTAGCATGCGATCGAACAAAGTTGTTCGAAATCCAAAAGGATAAAGTTGATCTAGATTCATTTCATTCTTATGTATTTACAAATATATTAAATAACAAAATGATAGAGGCTGGCTGACGCCAACCCCTACTTTTAAAAATATTATGCAGCGTATGATGCAGTGTTATTAGACAATGACCACTTCTTAGTAACAGCACCTTTTTGCGTACCGTTAATATCTTGTTGGTTGTATGTCCATTCAACAGCAGCATATTTCAAACCAAATGCTTCGTGCGGAACACCTTCATCATTTACGCTTGGTGTAACACTTGAAACTAAAACATGTTTCAATTTAATTTGAAGATATTTAATACGTTTGTCTCCATTCGCACGATAGAAATCGATTTGAACTTCATCAAAAGTATAACCAGCAGAACATGCTTCCCATAATTTTGGACTCGTTGCATCTAAGTCTTTTACGAAAATCATGTCTGAATGTTCTACACGTTCAGCTGTATGGCCACCAACACTTGAAGATGTTGCTGATTTAGGTTGACGGATATTGTGTGACCATGAATTAACTTCGAGCCAGTTTTTATGTTCAGTATCACGCGACTCACCATCAATTTTGTATTTGCCACGAAACTGTACGTATATATCTTTCATTTTTAATTTTCCTATTTATTTAAAGTTATTATAGTGTTGCATCAAAAATTAATTTGAAGACTGAGGAAGTTCAGTAACAAGTCGCAATGAAACTGACAACTCATCCAACTGGAAATGCGGTCTTAAAAAGACCACAGATTTGTAGTGACCCGGTTCAGCTGGGTTTTCTACAACTTTTACAGAAGCTTCACGCAATGGATATTGTGCTTTGGCTTCTTGAGAAGCGCCATCATCTAATAACACATATTGTGAGAGCCAACTGTTTAAAAAGGCTTCTACATTACCTGCAGATGCAAAACTACCGACTTTGTCACGCATCATTGCTTTTAAATAATGTGCAATGCGTGATACAGCCATAATGTACTGAATTTGACTTGATAATGCTGAATTGGCATTCGCCGTATCGCTGTCATATTTTTTTGGTTTTTGCGTTGATTGTGCGCCAAAAAATGCCGCATAGTCCGTATTTTTACAGTGTACCAATGGAATAAAACCGAGGTCGCTTAACTCTTTTTCACGACGATCTGTAATTGCAATTTCAGTTGGGCATTTAAATACAACTTCACCATCATTGGTTTTAAAGGTATGAACAGGTAAACCTTCAACCAAACCGCCACCTTCAACACCACGAATTGCTGCACACCAACCATGCTGATCAAAGGCATTGGTTAAACGTGTACCAAAGGCATACGCGGCATTCATCCATAAATATTCATTGTGGTTTTCACCAGACACTTCTTCAACGTAATTAAAGCCTTCCGTTGCGGTGCCTTCTTTAGGATGATAAGGCAAACGACCTAATACACGTGGCATGGTTAACGCAACATACCGCGCATCATCACTTTCACGGAAGGAACGCCATTGAACATATTCAGCAGTTTCAAAAATTTTACTCACATCACGAGGACGATCTATATCTGTAAATGACTCTAGACCAAACATGTCTGAAGACGTTGCTGAAATAAATGGTGCGTGTGCTGCTGCTGCCACATGTGAGATTTGTTCTAATAAATACATATCAGAAGGTGTACGATCAAATTCGAAGTCACCAATTAAAGTTGCATAAGGTGCACCACCAAATGAACCATACTCTTCTTCGTAGATTTTTTTGAATAAAGTACTTTGATCGAAATCTGTAGCACCTTGGAAATCTTTAACCAATTCTTTTTTTGTTGTATTCAACATACGAATTTTAATTAAAGAGTTTGAAGGTGTTTCTTGACAAAAATAGTATAAACCACGCCAAGTTGATTCAATTTTTTGAAACTCTGCATGGTGCATAATTTTGCTTAATTGTTGTGAAATTAATGCATCAATCTCTGCAATACGCTTATCAATTGAAAGTGACATATTTTCAGACACAGTAATTGTACCAGCCATCACTTCTTTGGCTAATTCGCCAATCAGGCTTTTTGCACGGTCATGTTCTTGATCATTACGTGCAATACGACTTTGCTCAACAATTGAATCAAGTAAAGAATAGTTTTCAACTTCTGCAACAGATGCTGTAGCGGTATTAAAATTATTCACTTTCAACCTCCGCACTTAATTTACGTACTTGATCTGTATTTTTTAAAACATCATCTAATAGATCTTCAAGTCGTTCATTATTTGAAATTTTATTACGCAAATCAGTTAAACGCTCACGCGCTTCCACAAGCTTACGAAGCGGGTCTACATTTTGTACAATATGCTCAGGAGTAAAATCTGCCATGCTGGTAAAGGTCAAATCTACACCAATTTTGCCACCTTCTTCAGTCAATGTATTTTCGACTTGAAAGCTTGCACGTGGTGCTAAAGATTCCATTACTTCATCAATATTGTCTAAATCAACATTAATAAACTTTTTATCTTTCAGCTTGGTCTTTTCCACTTCTGAAGCTGCAGAAAAGTCACCTAATACACCAACAACAAAAGGTAATTCTTTTACTTCTTTACCATCACCTACTTCAACATCGTAAGTGAGCTGTACACGCGGCGGACGTATACGTTGTAATTTTTTTTGAACGCTTTCACGCTTTGACATAATTTAATTTCCTATTTTTTTATTTATTTAATGACGCAAATGGAGATGAGCCAGAATGAGCAGGTGCTGATTTAACAGCGGGTTGTTCTTTTTTTACAGTTGCAGTAGTTTTTGCAACGGTTTTAGGTTTTGAAGGTTTATCTGCGGATACAGTGCTTTTATTTCTTTTCGATTGTGTCGTTGATTTTAAGGAAGACTTCGATGACTTATTTGATTTGCTCTTAAAACTTTCATCTTCAGATTCTAATGGCTTTTCAACTGTCGGCTGAGCAAAGCGAATGGTTTCCGCGAGTTGTTTTGCAGGTGCATAACTCGTTTCAGTTAAAGAGCGTAATTCTGTTGAACGCATTTGATTTAGCGCATTTTGAGCAATACTTACACCAGCCAAAAATGTTACATCGGTTAATTCACGTGAGCTCACATTTTGGCTACGCAATTGATTGATCACTTCTAATGCTTTTAAGTTATAACCTAGACCTTGATAGCGCTGTGCAATTTTTAATGATAGTTCTTGTTTTAAAACATCATTTTTTCGATTGCCTTTATCACAAAGTTGGTTGTAAA
The DNA here is from genome assembly GCF_003024525.3 of Acinetobacter cumulans. Taxonomy (GTDB): domain Bacteria; phylum Pseudomonadota; class Gammaproteobacteria; order Pseudomonadales; family Moraxellaceae; genus Acinetobacter; species Acinetobacter cumulans. Next base: position 1,828,823 of record NZ_CP035934.2, read on the forward strand.
AATTAATGAGTTCAGCATCTGTATCACCCGCAGCAACCGGATAATCTTTTAAACAAGATTTACTGATTTCTTGCGTCTGATCTTTTGCAAAGCTGAATTGCATTAAGCTTGCCGTAAGGACAAACGTTAAAATGAGATTATACTTATTCAAAATAGCCTCTATCTTGGTATTAATTTTAATTTATATAATATTATTCATGTGAGATTGATCACAAATTTCTTGCAATCATACTCTCAATTATTCTTGATTAAAAAATATGCCAACAATTCTAACAAAAGAACTAGCTATGAAGTCAATACAAAAATAGAAAATAATTAACAATTTTTGTCAGTTTCTCTTGAATAATTTTGTATTTAAGTCTTAACATGCAATGGAATTATCTTTGTTTTTTTAAAAAATTATGTAAAATATCCAACATAGTTTTGATTTGTTTAATATAAACAATTGATTTAAAACAAAATACTAAAAACAGCTAGAATCAGGTACCTCAGCAAAACCCAATTTTAATATGCTGAAGTGTGTCTAAAAATTGAGAAAATTATGAATAATTTAAAAATTTTAATCACAAAATTGTCACCTCATGCGCGTATTTGTCTCGAGAAATCGGCAAATACTTGCATATCGCAACAAAATTATGAGATCGAAATTGAACATTTTTTTCTAGAATTACTACAATCAAATATAAAAAATGATCTTTATTATTTAACTGAAAAGTACAAAATTGAGCGTGATGGCCTAAGTCAAGATTTAAAAGAAAGTATTACACAACTCCCTAAGGGCAATGCCCGTACACCAATTTTCGCACAATCCATTGTACGGTTATTAGAACAAGCTTGGTTATTAGCATCAGCAGAACAAAATCCTATTATTCGTAGTGGTCACTTATTGGTAGCCTTATTGACTGCACCTGATTTGTATCAAATTGCAGCGCGTGCTTCATACTTATTTGAACGCTTCCCTATCGACACCATGAAGCATAAATTTTTAGATGTATGCCATGAAAGTGTTGAAAATGAATTTCAAGTTCAAAATTTAAATACTGAACACGAAGACTCAACTGTCATGAGCACACCAGTTGCAAAAACACCTGCTTTAGACCAATTTACCATTAACCTCACTGAAAAGGCTAAAAGCGGTGGTATCGATCCAGTCATAGGCCGTGAATTTGAAATTCGCTTAATGCTCGATATTTTAATGCGCCGTCGTCAAAACAACCCCATTTTAACTGGGGAACCTGGTGTTGGTAAAACTGCTGTAGTTGAAGGTTTGGCTTTAAAAATTGCAAACAACCAAGTTCCAGATGCTCTAAAAAATGTGCAATTGCATGTATTAGATATGGGCTTGTTACAAGCTGGTGCAAGTGTCAAAGGTGAATTTGAAAATCGTTTAAAACTTGTGATTCAAGAAGTTCAGGCTTCAGTACACCCTATTATTCTGTTTATTGATGAAGCTCATACATTAATTGGCGCTGGTGGCCAAGCTGGACAAAATGATGCAGCCAATTTACTTAAACCTGCATTAGCACGTGGTGAATTACGAACTATCGCTGCAACAACTTGGGCTGAATACAAACAATATTTCGAAAAAGACGCGGCTTTGAGTCGTCGTTTCCAAGTAGTAAAAGTTGAAGAACCTACCGAAGAAGTTGCGATTGATATGTTGCGGGCTATGATTCCAGTCATGGCACAACATTTTAATTTGCAAATTGATGATGAAGCCATTGTCACTGCTGTTCATGCTTCACACCGTTATATTACTGGGCGTCAACTCCCAGATAAAGCCATTAGCGTTTTAGATACCGCAGCAGCACGGGTTGCCCTAACACAAAATGCTCAACCTGTTAAATTGGATCAGTTACTAGCGAAACAGCACAATTTAAATCTTGAATTAAGCATTTTAGAAAATGAACATAAAAACATCCCAATTCATCATGAACGCTTAGATGCTTTAAAAGCTCAATTGTCGCTCTTAGCATCTGAAATTGAGCAGGTTAAAACTCAATGGATGCAAGAACTACAATGGGTTCGAGAAATTCAGCAACTTGAAATAAATGATTTAACTGACGAAACAGAAATTCAAAAACTTGCAAGCTTACGTGAACAACTTAAAGCAAGCCAAGGCCAAACACCATTGGTCTTTGAACGTGTAAATGCTCAAATCATTAATGAAATTATTTCCGATTGGACTGGCATTCCTGTTGGCAAAATGGTCAATGATGAAATTAAACAAATATTAACTTTAGAAGAAAAACTTGAACAACGTGTCATGGGTCAAGACTATGCCCTTCATCAACTCGTTCAAGGCATTAAGACATCGAAAGCTAAGCTTGAAGATCCAAATAAACCACAAGGTGTGTTTATGCTCGTGGGTCCAAGTGGTGTTGGTAAAACAGAAACTGCATTGGCTTTAGCTAATGAACTTTATGGTGGAGAATCACACCTAATCACCATTAACATGTCCGAATACCAAGAAGCACATACGGTATCTTCATTAAAAGGTGCACCTCCTGGTTATGTGGGTTATGGACAAGGCGGTGTATTAACCGAAGCCGTGCGCCGTAATCCTTATGCAGTTGTATTACTCGATGAAATTGAAAAAGCACACAACGATGTTCAAGAATTATTTTATCAAGTCTTTGATAAAGGGACACTCGAAGATGGTGAAGGTCGTGTGATTGATTTTAAAAACACAACGATATTGCTTACATCAAATACAGGCTCAAGTGCCATCATGCAAGCTTGCTTAAATGCACCTATAGAAGAATGGCCTACAGCAGAAGCATTACTTGAGCAACTTAAGCCAAGTTTATACAAACAATTTAAACCTGCATTTTTAGGTCGTATGCGAATTGTGCCTTATTATCCATTGTCTGATGATTTACTGGTTCGTATTATTCATCATAAATTAGGCAAAATTACGGCACGCTTAGAAAAACAATATGCAACACAAGTAACTTATACCGATGAGTTAATTGAATTACTTTTAAGTCGCTGTACTGAAGTAGATAGTGGTGCACGTAATGTAGATAACATTTTGAATGCAACTATTTTACCTGCATTAGCAACGAAAATTTTGGTTGCTATGAGTGAAAATAATATTCCTAAGCATATCGAAATTCATGTGAAAGATGATGAGATTATCTATTTACTTGATCCCGTAGCAGATGTGAAGACAACAAAGAAAGTAAAACCTAAAAAAAGCAAAAAATCAGAAGTTGAAAGTATTAAATAAACACTTTTGACCCCAATGTGGCTAGGAGTGATATTTATAATTACTTCTTGCCAAATAGATAGTTTAAATAGAATCAGAAAAAATAAAGGCAAATTATGAGTGTAGAACTCGAAACCCTATTACAGCCCATTAGCGAGCAACAGCCTTGTGGTACGGATTATTCATTTTCTAATGAATTTCATGCAATAAAAAAGGCAAAAACACAAGATGACCCTTTATTGGATCAAGGTGATTGGGTAGCTGAACCAAAACAAGCAGATTGGTCCTTTGTTCAATCACAAACCATTGAGTTGCTTACTGAAAAAAGCAAGGATATTCGCCTTTATACGTGGTTAATGGAAGCATGGGCACATTTATATGGTTTTGATGGCCTACATAAAAGCCTCGCTCTAATGCAACAGAGTTTAAATAGCTATTGGTTTCAGCTATTTCCCGAAATTGAAGATGAAGATTTAGATCAACGCTTAGGTTTATTGCAAGGATTTATTAATCTTTTACCGACATTATGCAAAAGTATTCCAGTGGTAAATGTTTCGCCGTACTACACCCTTTCTGACTACGAATCTTTTTTGCATCAACAAAATCAAAAACGTAAATTAAATACAGAAGATGAAGACCAAGAAAATCCCGTTAATTTAATGGAGCAATTTGATCACGCGCTTTTCAATACATCCAAAAGCATTCAATATCAAAACTATCAGGCTTTTTTAGAAACACTAACGCAGTGGCAATTGTTAAAAGATACGATGGATCAACTAATGGGATTAGATGCTCCAAGTTTTGCTGGAATTGACTCCCAAATTGAAAGTATTCATTTGAACTTAAAGAAAATTTATAAAGCCGAGGCTTTTTTACAATCTACCGAACAAAATAAAAGCAGTCCATCAACCCCTATTGATACACCGATGAATGTTACAACACCCCATGTAGAACAGGCTGCCAATATACATGTTGAACATAGTACAACCTCTTTTCAACCACAACAAAAAAGTCATTTGGCAAATCGTGATCAAGCGATGCGTTTATTACAAGAAATTTCGGATTATTTCCAAGTCAATGAGCCTCATAGTCCTGTTAGCTATATGCTACAAAAAACTATTAAATGGGGCCAAATGCCATTACATGAATGGCTAACCCAAGTCATTAAAAATGAAAATCCGTTAGAAAATGTCCAAGAAATGTTGGGCGTACAAAATAATGATGCAAATAATGATTGGTAACTTAAATGTTAAAAGCTGAAAAAATATTATGGGGAGAAGGCCTATTCCTTAGACCCCAACACTTCCAAATGCAAGATGCTTATCACGAGCAAAGACTAAATCATACTGTACGATCTACTGTTCCATTTGCTTATGGCATTCAACAATTAGATTTTGATGAAGTACAACTTTCGACACAAGTTTTGGCTCTAAATAAAGTTGAGATGATTTGGCAAGATGGTGAAATTTATCAAGCGCCGGCACAAGATTTACTGCCAGAGCCAGTACTTCTTGATGAGTTAAATCTTAAAAATGAAATGCATGTATATTTGGCACTCCCAATTATGCAAGCCAATAAGAAAAACTTAAGTTTTGAACAACATACGCAGTCTAGTCGATATCATTCTCACTTGACTGAAGCCTATGATTTATTTACAGATGCATCTTTGGCGGACATTACCTTATTAAAGCGTCGAGCAGAGTTAAAATTGTTTGAACATGCACATGAACCAGCTCAAAGTTTAGATGGCTATTTATATATCCAAATTGGTCGTTTAAAGCGTCAAAGTTCTGGCAGTTTTATCTTAGATTCTAAATTTATTCCGCCAATTTTACATATCTCAGCCTGTGATTCTTTATTGGCTGGATTAAAAAGAACTTTAAATATTATTAAAGCGAAAATTAAGACAATTCAGGCCAATAACCGTGAAAATGAGCAAAAACTCATTGAATTCCGTTCTGGCGATATTGTGTCTTTTTGGTTGGTGAATGCATTAAATACAGCTCATGCAACGCTGAATCATTTACTGCGTTATCCATTGATTCATCCAGAGCGCTTATATTTTGAGTTGTTGCGCTTAACGGGTTCTATGTTGACCTTTTCAACTGCTTACGATGTCGAACATTTGCCAGAATATAAGCACACCCATCTTGAAGAAAGCTTTGGTCAGCTTGATCTAATATTACGTGATTTATTAGATACGATTATTTCAAATCGCTATATCAGTATTAGCTTAAAAGAAACTCGACCTTCTTATTGGATTGGTAGTTTAGAGTCTGACAAAATTACCCGTGATACTCGCCTGTATTTGGCTGTTTCAAGTGGTGTTATGCCTACACATGATTTAATTTCTTATGTCCCTCTACGCTTTAAAGTTGGTAGTACAGTAGATGTAGAACAACGTGTCATGGCGGCATTACCTGCTGTGACACTGCAACATTTAATGCAAGTCCCAACGGCAATTCCAGTTCGTTCTGGTGTCAGCTATTTTGAAGTTGAACCAAATAATGAATTGTATCAACGCATGCTGGATTCTGAAGCGATTTGTGTATATATCCCGACAGGCTTCCAAGATATTTCAATTGAATTGATTGCAGTAATGAATGGATAAGGCAATATAAAAATGAATATGAAGAATAATGTACCCTCTCTGTTTGATGATGGCACGATTGGCACTGGATATGTACCGACACAAACGGAAGTCAAAGCACAAACTGCATCTGCAAATATGGTTGATTTATTACATGATGGTTTTTACATTGTTTTTTTATTAAAAAATCAATATGTACCATCAGATCCGGAAGGCTTTAAACAAAAAATTATAGATTTATTAAATCGATTTGATCATCAAGCACGTAAATTACAATTTAATGCCGATGATATACAGGATGCTAAATACGCATTTTGCGCATTAATTGATGAAACGATTGTGACACAACAGGATGCACGTTTTTTTGATTTACAAAATAATTGGATGTTAAACCCACTACAGCTGACTTTGTTTGGCTCACAACTTGCAGGCTATCGTTTTTTTGAGAAATTAGAAGAGATCAGAAGTAAAGGTAAAGAACGACTGGCTGCACTGGAGGTTTATCACTACTGCATGTTGTTAGGATTTCATGGTAAATATCGTATTGAATCTATAGAGCATCTAAATCTATTGGTCTCACGTATTGGTGATGAAATTGATTATTTAAAAGGAAAAAAAGTCGCATTTTCTCCTTTTGCTGCTTTACCTGATCAAATCAAACATATTATTCATCGTGAGCTTCCATTCTTTTGGATTTTGATTTTTTTACTTTTGTTTTCTGTAATTTCTTTTGTGGGCTTACACTATATGTTGGGTAAACAAAATGATGCTGCTTTATCTAAATATCAAAACGTAATTAGCGCACCAGCAGAACAAGCTTATATCACCATTCATTTACCATAAGACTAGAATAAAATGGCAAACGAAAAATCAAATAATGTTCGAATATTACAATCGACTAAAAAGACAACAATATCACCCCTAATAACCGCTGTGATTGGTTTTTTAGCAGGTGTTTCTGTGATTTCAATTGCAGGTTTCATTTTTATGAATATGCAAGCGAGTGACAGTAAAAATACAGATCTTCTTACAAGTCAGCCTACAGAGTTACAAGAGCATGTACTCAGTGAGTCGAATGTAGCACCAGCACGTGTCATGACAGCGGATGAAAATATTGCTGATCATACGCAAACACAACATGAGCAAACAGTTCATACTTCAAATGATGACCCTAATGTTCAGGCTGTTGATCCTGTAAATGTATTTAAACATCCAACAGCAAAACCGCAACAGCTGACAAGGACACAACCTACTACTGGTCATACTCAAGATCCATTTGCCTTGACCCAAACAGAACCTAAAAATATTGTTGTTAATACCATTAAAACAACAAAACCTAATCCCGCACAAACTCGACCTTTACAAACTCAAGTTAAGCCTACACCTATCCCGACGCCCGTTGTTAAAGCAGCCGTAAAACCGACTAAACCAACCGTCATTGAAGAACCTGAACCAGAGTCTCCACGTGGCTCATTACAGGTGACTGTAACTAAAACAGTTACGCCAGTTAAGGAAACACCAAAAGAACCCAAAGCTGAATCATGATTATTCTGCTTTTTACATGTTTTGTAATTTTAAGCTTTGTCTCGGCATTATTGCTGTCGTATGAGCTTAGACAAATACTTCACAGTTTTTTTGCATCTTTAATTCCAAAAAGCAAAGATCGTTGGACAAATGCCAAACAATTTGCACATGAGCTGAATTCGGCAGCCTCACCTGAGCAAATTCAATCGCATTGGCATTTACAACAATGGTGGATATTAATCGCTGGAGCTGTACTGTTTTCCAGTATTTTATTATTTGCATTTACTCAACCCGTGACTGCGTCAAAAATGGAAGCTGACTATCTAAAAAAAGTTGATCCACAGATTTTTGCAATGCTAAATGGTGAAATGTTAGATGCACCCGCCGAAGTAGAAGAAAACCTAGTACAAGATGCCATTGCAGAAGCATTGGCCTTAGAAAGCATGAATAACTCAGTAATCTCTGCAACCAATACCGTCCCAACAAATTTAACGATGCCTGATGACGCCGTATTTGAAGCACATAGCCATAATGATTTAGCTGGAGCTGATCGTAAATGGCATAAGATGAATCCGCGTTTTAAGCAGCGTTTATTGATGGTCATGAAAACGATGCGTGAACAGCATGGCTACGAGATGGTTTTACTTGAGGGATATCGTAGCCCTGAACGGCAAAATAACTTAGCGACGAATATTAATACAACTCGTGCCAAAGGATTTCAAAGCTATCATCAGTTTGGCTTAGCTGCCGATATTGCATTTAAACGTGATGGTAAAGTGGTTATTTCTGAACGTGACCCTTGGGCCATGCGCGGATATCAACTCTACGGCCAAGTAGCAGAATCTGTCGGTTTAACTTGGGGTGGCCGTTGGAAATCGATACAAGATTATGGACATACTGAGTACCGCATGCCTGGTCTAGTAAAAACGCGTGAAATGGCGGAAAAACTCACGTCAGAAGGTCAGTTGCAAGCTTCAAATATCAATGTGAATCCATAAATGGATTCACATTGATATTCCGCTTTATTCAGCTCAGATGCCCTTTTTTTAATCATATATATTGAAACCCTTTATGGTTTCAACTTAACTCATTTTATTATTTTAAAAAACTATTTAATGTATTAAGTACGGCCGTGGTTTGCTCTGCATGCAACCAATGTCCTGCTTCTGCAATATTTTGAATGTCTGCATTTGGAAATTGGGTACGAATCGCTTCAAAATGTTCATCTTTTTCAATATACGGTGATTTTTCACCTTTTAAAAATAATGTAGGTCCAGTAAATACTGTAGAAGTTGGCCAAGAGATAATATCTGCATAATGTGTATATAAAGCATTTACATTAAATAGCCACTGTCCTTTATGCCATGATTTTAATAAGAATTGAATAACCATTTCTTCTTGAATGTATTGTTTCATCAATGCAATGACTTCACTACGCGTAGATAAAGTTACCTGTTCAACAGCTATTAATGCTTTGAAAATTTGATCATGATGATTTTGCGTATATGCAAATGGTACAATATCAAGTATTGCTAATTTTTCAATTCGATTCGGATGTTGTTGGGCTAAATACATAGCAATTTTTCCGCCCATAGAATGCCCGACCAAACTGAATTTTTCAATTTTCAAAGAATCTAAGGTTTCTACAAGATCCTGAGCCATTACTGCATAGTTCATATCAGTCGCATGCCCTGATTTACCATGATTGCGAACATCGACTTGAATGACATCATGTGTTTCAAAATAGCTTCGAGCCAGCATTCCCAAATTACTTAAGCTACCAAATAATCCGTGAATAAAAATAATAGGGGTTGAATTACTTTTGGGATTTTCATGATGTTCGAAATTTAAAATCATAACGCTATCTTTGGGCTAACTTTTGAATACACTTTATGATGTGGTCTATTAAGAATTTAATCAATTGTGAAATTATTTTAATTTTTTTTGCTTAGGCTATTTTAACTAGCTTTAGTGAATGAAAAAAGGCTGAAATAATCAGCCTTGTTATAAAATTGAATGGGTTACTTAAAATAATTCAAAGGGAGCTTTAAATAGCGAATGCCATTTTGCTCAGGCTCAGGGAAATGGCCTGCACACATATTCACTTGTATGGCCGGTAAAATCAGTTTTGGCATACTCAATGACGCATCACGGCGCTGACGCATATCAACAAACATTTGTTTTTGAGTATTTTCATTGATATGAATATTGCTCTGTTTCTGTAGTTGAATACTACTTTCGCAATGATATTCGGAACGATTTTCTGGTAAATAGTCATGGCACAAAAATACCCGTGTCTGCTCAGGCAATTGATACAAGTTTTGCACCGAGTCAAATAAGGTCGATGCACTGCCCTTTGGAAAGTCACAACGTGCTGTTCCATAATCTGGCATAAAGAGCGTATCACCCACAAATACGGCGTCACCGATCACATAGCTTAAACATGCTGGGGTATGTCCAGGTGTTGGTATGTTATATGCTGATAAGTTGCCAATCTTAAATACTTCATGATCTTGAAATAGATAATCAAATACTTGCTGAGCATTAATACTTTTCATATCTAAATGATATATCTGTGAAAACGTATCTTGCACAATTTTAATATTGTGGCTCATAGCAACTTTACCCCCCACCTTTTCTTTTAGGTATTGGGACGCAGTCAAATGATCTGCATGGACATGAGTTTCAAGAATCCATTCAACGCTTAGGCTATTTTGCCGAATAAAAGCTAAAATTTGATCAGCACTTTGGGTATACGTTGTCGCAGAAGCCGCATCATAATCTAATACACTATCAATTACGGCGCATTTTTTTGTCTCAGGATCAGTAACAACATAACTAAACGTATTGGTCCGCTCATCAAAAAAATTTTGAATCCAAGGTGTTATCGCCATGTAATTAATGTCCTGTGATTTTTTTATGGGCAAATACGCCTATAAACATCGCAACAATGAAATATAAAATCTGTGTATAACCTAAGCCAATTAAAGTAAATGCTGGTGCTGGACAAACACCAGTTAACCCCCAACCAATTCCAAAGATTGCAGCGCCTAAAATTAATTTAGAATCAATTTGTGTTGCTTGTGGTAAATCAATTGCATCACCAAAAACTGTTTTGGGTCGATTACGGCGCACAGCCAATTGGAATGGTATAAATGCAATTAAAATTGCACCCATCATTACAAATGCCAGACTCGGGTCCCACTGGCCTGCAACATCTAAAAAGCCTAATACTTTCTCAGGATTAGACATACCTGACAGCATTAACCCAATTGAAAATAATCCACCAAACAGAAAAGCAAAAATATTTTTCATGCGCCTGCTCCTACAACATGACGTACCACAAATACTGTAATAGCACCGGTTAACATAAATATGCCTGTTGCAATTAATGAACGCTTTGAGAGCCGACTGATTCCACAAATACCATGCCCACTAGTACAACCTGAACCAAGGCGTGTACCAAAGCCGACTAACAAGCCAGCAACAATCAATTGCCATATACTCGCATTAAGTACAATTTCTGGTTGTATAAATAGACCGTAAATAAATGGGATCACGACAATCCCTAGTAAAAACCAAAATGCGGGTTTCTGCAAAAGCCCTTCTGGATGTATTATCTGACCAATCATGCCACTAATACCTGCAATCTTGCCATTGATATACAAATAACCAACGACAGAAATGCCTAATAGGGCGCCACCTAAAAAAGCCCAAAGAAAGTCATGCATGGGAGTGATGATCCAATAAACATTATATGTTTTTATAATATGTATATTTTTTGTTTATGCAAGTCTTATTTCATCTATTCTTTAAACAATTCATTATAAACAACTATTTTTAGATAGAATTTGTTGTAATACGACGTTGTGAGCTTGCTTAGCGACACACCAAGAAATCATCTCATTGAGTGAACGATACTTTTCTTCGAATATAGAAATAATTTTATGATTGTCTGTAGATCTAGCAAAAAAGAAGATTTCTAATTCTTTATGCCTTTCGACTAATTTTATAAAGCGTATATTACTCTGCTCAAAATATTGAAAGGCATCATCCAATTCGGCCCTTGGCAATACAAAGGCGACATAATGTTGATCGAATATTTTGAAGTAATGTTCATTCAATACATAGCACCTTAAATTTGCAATTAAGGACACTGGATAATTCAATCGCTTGGCAATATAGTACGCAGCCGCCAAATGGTGAGAGCCTCCCGTATTGGCAATAAATAGTTTTTCTAACCAAGCAAAAACTACAAACTCATCAGTGCTTGTATTTGGCGAATGAATGATCCTAATTTCCCGATGTGCCAACATCGCTTCAAGTCGCTGTGCAGAGATTTCACTGATATAAGATGGACACTGCTTTTCAACAAATGCCTCAATTGTTTGAAACTCTTGTAATGGCGACTTAGAATTTGAGAAGCCACTTAACATTGAAAGATCAACCTGATATTGAGTATATATTTGCGTTTCAAATATAGGATTAATACAGCACGTAACTGTTCTAACTCCTCGGCACTGGTCTTAAAATGAGAAATGAAATGCGTATAAAGTTCATTATTATAAAAATGATAATCCTTAAGTGCTTTAATTTTTAAATTGTGCAATGCAAAGACATCATATAAATAAATTGAGTTGTGCTGCGTTAAATCTAACTTAGTAGTCCTTTTCTGTTTTAAATAACGATACAACGCAGAATTATGAGAAAACTGAGCTAAAATTTCACTCCAGAATGAACCGAACATCACCTCTACTCCATTGTTTCGATAATTTCTTCTATTTGTTAAGTATTCAAATCCATTAAGGCATCCTAATCACGCCAATACGGCGATTGTCATAGAATTTCACCATATATTTTTATTAAAAAACCTTAATAATATTTAAAATTCACGAGATATATCCCCGAGAAATTTCGAACAAACATATATTTTTATTCATATTAACTTCACTATTGTCTATTTTTTGACATAAAATTCAAAATTGAGCTGAAATACTCGCTCAATCTTATTTTTATTAGATATATACAATGCTTAAGTCACCTAAATAATGAAATACGACAGCTCTCTGAACGGGTACAACGTCATTTGTATTGTGCATCCATAAAACAGCACACGTACATCAATACCAGATTAGCGATAGTAGAACACGTCCTCCCATACATAGATACTTAAAAGCGTATCAATACTCTTTCTCTTTGGAAGCGATATAAAACAATAAAGCTGTATAAGATATAAGAAGGATGCTTAGGCTTATTCTATTAAAAACAACTCAAAAGCTTAGTTAGAAATCATCCAAAGCTGGCTACTAAGCGCCGTGTATGAAGTGAATACTTGAGGCAAGAAGCTTAGGAAAAAAATAAGGCAAAAAAAAGCCACTCTTCAGTGGCTAATTGAATAACATCAAGCATGACGATGAAGTTATTCAGCCAGAGCATAAATAACCAGGGAAGTATTATTTATGTCTAAGCTTAAGCCTATATATTAATACAAACTAGTTATCACTTTTGTCTATTTTTGTGTCGTTATATGCCATTTTATCAAGTTGGCTTCAACTTAAGCCTTCTCTTTACAATTTTTGAATCATTTCTCTGGTTTTGCTGGTGTAGTTTTACACATTGCGCCAGTCGTCATACCAGATTTAGTTAAACTCTGTTGCTGTCGATCCAAAAAGTTTTTAGCTGCCATGTGCATGATAGAAGCCATATCGAGTTGGCTATTGTCTTCAGACAACTTCACTATACGTTGATAGGCATCTATACGTTGGCAAAAAGCCTCACTTTTCGCCGATGCATCTGCTGTTGATTTTGGATCATCCAAAATAGGCTTAGTTGCTTTAATTACATCAAGATAATGTTGTATCTGTGCATCATAATTTTGCTGTGTTAGCACCTCAGACTGTGCCATCTGACTTAATGACAGCACAGTACAAGTCAGCAGAAATGCATAAAGACTTTTATGCTTCATCGCCTTCTTTCCACACATCTTCATAATCATCTGAATCGATCATAAACCTATAACCAGTGTCCAGCGCTAAATATGGAAGTGCTTCAGGGAACTCTTTCATCAATTCTTTTACACTAATGAGCTCAAAAAAATCTTCTGAAGCATCTAACTCACCACCATAAATAAACCACGATACATTATTATCATCTGGTAGTTTACGCAGACCAACTACAGGTTCTTTATTTAAGGTTTGCAAGGCAATTGCTACTGTATCTGTTTCTTTTACGGCGCGATATGCCGAACCATACTCTTCACAGACCAACTGCTGTTCTTCAATTAAATCAGCATCCATCTTTAAAGCTCTTTTCTGTGTTTAATCATGCACGCAGTTTAAGGCTTTCATTAACCTTATACAATCAAGTGAAGTCAGATTTAGCTTCATTCAGACTGAGCTTCTTATCAATGTAAAATAAAGTGCTTTACTGAATCGCGGTGAGTTTTTTCTACAAATGATAGCTGACGGATGATTTCAAGCGTGTAGACTATACATCAAGTACAGTTTGTAACTATTCGAGATCTCAATATAAAACCCCAAGTAAGCTTACTCACTTGGAGTCTATTCATATATGTAAGCCAATGATTATACTTATTTTTGGACGCGTATAGATTTGAGTTGCTGAAAAATTAAAGACTCTTGGCCTGATTTATAAATATAACGCTCTAAAGTCCCTTGATTTGTATGAACTGACATTGAAATATTATCTCCTTTCAATGTATGAACAAGCGATGTAGGAATACTAAAATTATTTTGAGAACGGTGCATACCAAAGTACATACGATTTGTCGTCTTCGCAGTAGGACCGTAACTTAACTCTTCTGTACCATTACTAAAGGTAATTTTTTGGATATCGTAATTTTGTTGTACGCTATCTAATGATACTTTAATACCAACATGATCTAAAGCTTGCTCATTCCAACTCACTTGCACAATTGGGCAAAGTTCATTTGGCTCACAGATCAACAAACCCAAGGCAGCATTCTTTTGAGGCATAGGCGTAGTCTGACATGCAACAAGAGCACTAAGTACCATGGTCAGTCCAAGGCTTTTTAAAATGTATTTTTTCACAAGCTCACCCTCATAACATTTAAATAGACAATATTTATGTATTTATTTCCATAAAGTATTACATACCATTCTGTTCATATTTTAAACACAGCACAACAATATGATCTGAAATGATTATATGCAATCATTTGAGCCATTTAAGATTCTGTATAGGCTGAAAGTAAACAGTAACACTCACGACAAAATGTACTTTTGTTTTAATACTGACAATTTACATACTGCTTTTAAACTACTATTGGACTGATGTTCTCACTCCCCCCATTTCATCATCTTCCACTCAAAACCTTATCTTACTCATGAATAGCGTCAACCTAGACTGCCATTAATGCTATAAAAATGCTCAAACAGATACCATCGAAATAACATCAATATATATATGAAACATAAACCAATCCCATAAATAGTGCTTTTGCCATTCCTGTGGTTAAAATCCATTCAAACAAGTAGAAACTTCAATAAACAATATTGAGCACATTCGTCAATCCAAGGCTTTGAACTTTTCTGAAGTACACTCGATGGCTTTTAAATTTTGTATATACGCAATGTATCTACAAACCTATTCAAAATTTCGTACTTCTTAAAAAGTGCTGTATCACACAGTGAGTACAAAATTGATCAACTATGAGCCCTTAGTTATTGTTTTAAGTAACACATCAGATTTAGATTTTTTATTTCCCAAACATTCAAATTCTTCTTTATACGCTGACTTAAATTAGAGTAATTAGCCAAAATACTGTTTTTAATCATAATTTATGTTTAATATCTAATGTGAATTTAGAAAAGCTCAACATAAAAGTACACTAAAATTTAAACGTTTAATTTTGATTCCACATAGATCAAATTATGCATTTAAATTTTGAAAGAGTGAGTACAACAACCGATCGATTCAACTCAATCTTATAGACTCACTATACGGCGCAGGTTCAATAGGATCTAAAGCAGGACTATTTTCCTCCTTACATTTTTCAACATCAAAACATCCGTTACACAAATGATAATAACAGTTTTAGCCAATTCGGCTTACAATGTAAAAAACAGACATAACTATAAAATTTGTAATCTTTTAACATTGCCAAATGTCCGCAAAATTCGCATTATATAGCCCAAATCTGGCACACTAGATTCATGTCAATTCAAAGAATTTATAAATAAAATATGGAAAAATGTGCCATAATACGCAAACTTTGCAGATATCTTGCAAAGTAATTTTGCAATTTTTTAATTGGAGCATGCTGAATGAGTTCGACCATTTTGGTCATTCACGGACCGAATCTTAATTTGCTAGGAAAGCGCGAACCAGAAGTTTATGGACACCTCACACTTGAGGATATAAACCAGCAACTCACCGAACAAGCACAAAAAGCCTCTATTTCTCTGCAAACTTTCCAAAGCAATTGGGAAGGTGCTGTAGTGGACCGAATCCATCAAGCACAACAAGACGGCGTTCAATTTATCATTATCAATCCAGCAGCCTTAACACATACATCGGTTGCGGTGCGTGATGCACTTCTTGGCGTAGCAATTCCATTCATCGAAGTACATTTATCTAATGTACATGCACGTGAAGCTTTCCGCCATCATTCATATTTATCTGATAAAGCCGTAGGTGTTATCTGCGGATTAGGTGCAAAAGGCTACGCGTCAGCGCTTGACTTTGCTATCGACAAAATTCAACCAACTTTGCAATCTTAATTTAGGAATACTGTCTCATGGATATCCGTAAAATCAAGAAACTCATCGACCTGATGATTGAATCTGACTTACAGGCAATCGAAGTGAAAGAAGGCGATCAATCTATCGCTCTCACACGTCGAAATCCAGTTGTAGCAGCAGCTGTTCCAGCAATGCCTGCTCCTGCTGCACCTACACCAGCAGCAAAATCACCTCGTGGTGCTGTTGAAACTTCACCAATGGTTGGTGTGTTCTATGCAGCACCAAATCCGGGCGAAGCACCATTTGTAAAAGTTGGTCAAACTGTGTCTGCAGGTGAAACACTGGGTATTATTGAAGCAATGAAAATCATGAACCCAATTGAGGCAACTCAAAGTGGTGTGATTGAAGAAATTCTAGTGAAAAATGGCGAAGTGATTCAATTTGGTCAACCACTTTTCCGCTACCGCGCCTAAAACCTCGGGGAAAAATAATGTTGCAAAAAGTTTTAATTGCAAACCGTGGTGAAATTGCACTACGCATTACACGGGCCTGCAAAACTTTAGGAATTAAAACCGTAGGGATTTATTCCGATGCAGATAAAGACCTCATGCATTTACGCTTTTGTGATGAAGCAGTCTGCATTGGTCCAGGTGCGAGCAGTGAAAGCTATCTAAATATTCCAGCCATTATTACAGCGGCTGAAATTACAGGTGCTGATGCAATCCACCCTGGATATGGTTTTTTATCTGAAAATGCTGAATTCGCAGAAATTGTAGAAAGCTCAGGTTTTATCTTTATTGGCCCACGCCCAGAACATATTCGCCTAATGGGGAACAAGGTTTCTGCCATTATGGCAATGCGTAAAGCTGGTGTGCCTACTGTACCTGGTTCTGCGCATGCAGTTACACCAAACAATGCCTTAGCTGAAGCCAAAGAAATTGGCTTCCCATTGATCGTAAAAGCTGCCTCTGGTGGTGGTGGTCGTGGTATGCGTATTGTAGAACGTGTAGATACCCTGCTCGAATCTGTACAAGCTGCACAACGTGATGCTGAAATGTGGTTTGGCGATGATACAGTCTATATGGAACGTTTTTTACAAAAACCTCGCCATGTAGAAGTACAAGTGTTAGCAGATGGTAATGGCCATGCAATTCATCTGTATGACCGTGACTGCTCTTTACAGCGCCGCCATCAAAAAGTACTTGAAGAAGCACCAGCACCGGGCTTACCAGAACAAGCACGCGCAGAAATTTTAGAAGCATGTGTGAATGCGTGTAAAATGATGCAATACCGTGGCGCAGGTACGTTTGAGTTCTTATTTGAAGAAGATGAATTCTTCTTTATTGAAATGAATACACGCGTACAGGTAGAGCACCCTGTCACTGAAATGGTGACAGGTATCGATATTATTGAGCAACAATTACGCATTGCTGCAGGCCTCGGACTTAACATCGAACAAGAAGATGTCGAGTGCAAGGGTCATGCCATGGAATGCCGTATTAATGCTGAAGATCCAACAACCTTTATGCCTTCACCGGGTAAAATTGAGCATTTCTATGCACCAGGTGGTGCAGGCATTCGTTTAGATTCTCATATCTATCAAGGTTATAGTATTCCGCCTTACTACGACTCTATGATTGCAAAACTGATTGCTCATGGCAAAGACCGTGAAACTTGTATTGCACGCATGAAGCAAGCTTTGGACGAAATCATTTTGACAGGAATTAAAACCAATATTCCTTTACATAAAGATTTAATCTTACAAGACGAAAACTTCTGCCAAAAAGCAATGGACATCCATTACTTAGAAAAGCACATGTTGAAACAAGTTGAAGGTCATTCTGAAAAAGAATAAACAACAGTAAATAAAAAACCGCTCAATTGAGCGGTTTTTTATTGGCTTTAAATCACTTATGGCAATACACGATATAAAGTTGCAAAACATTTTTCAGCTTGATCATTACTACAGAAATTAATTGTGCTTGGATTTTTCCATTTCACAAAATACTGTGAAATTTCTCCAGTTTGATCGACTTGCTGGCCTGAACAATCTTTTTGGTTGTTATCAAATTTTACTTGCAACACTAAAGCAGGCAATTGTTCGTCTGGTTGTGCTGAAGGTTGGTAATCGTAAATACCAGATGACCACTCCTCACCGCTTTTAATAATGACATCATTATCGCTTTTGAAATTATAATATTCGATGCACTTGCGATTATTTGGAATTTCCATTCCCCATAGACCCACAATTTCAGGGCGAGTAATCACCCTAAATGAATTAGCTACATTTTGCTGTGGCGTGACATTTTGATTTTGATCATTTTTTTTATTATCTGAAGCAGAAGCTACACCAGCACATAACATTAGTAAAATGGTTAAAGATGTCTTTTTCATACGTTTATTCAGTCATATTATCCATGTGTGCTAAATTAACACATTTTTTTAAAAAACCACCAATAATCACCAATTTATAACAATCATTTCACCAATATATTCAACAATGCCCGTTATCATATTTAATGCCTTATATTTATGGTATTCACACAATGAGCTTCATCGGAGACAACTCGTGCATTTATAATTAATTTAGTAAAATGCTTCAATAAATACCGTATTACTTAGGCTATATAAGGGAAGTCAATCCATTTATGCGTACAGCCTCACCGAATATCATACAAAGTAGTGTTTTTTTGGGCGTTGCCCTGATTATCTTGATCAGCTGTCTCGTTGGTATTGCTTCTCGACCACTTTCTTTTCTCGCTTTCTTTTGGCCAGCCAATGCTGTCTTGCTCGCTATTTTTCTACGCTATCCAAATTTAAATACAAGCAGTGGCTGGCTAGGTGCTTTTTATGGCTACATGCTTGCAGACTTACTCACGGGTAACTTTCTACAACTGACCACTATTTTAACTTTCGCAAATTTAATTAATACAGCCGTTTCATTGTTTTTTATACAATTTTTCCAAATTAACTATAGAAAATATCATCAAGGTCTAACTTTTTTAGGCTTGTTTAGCATTTGTACTTTTGGTGGATGTTTAGCGAGTGCTGTCTTTGCTATTTTTACCGTTCCGTTTGTCCCCAATACATTCATGTCTACAGACCGCCTACTGGTCGATTTTAGTATGTGGTGGACAGGAGAAATGTTGAACTGTATTTTAATTTTACCTTTGGTATTGGCATTCCCAACCTATAACGAATTCAAAAAAATTATTCATAATCGTCGTAGTAAAACCTACCCCATTCAAAAAGCTTTTCCGGCAATTGCTGTTATTTTTTGTGTGGCCCTAACTTATCTATTTTCTGGACCTGGTGCTTTACTCTATCCTTTAGCTGCATTAATTTGGGTTGCACTTAGCTATCGACTCTTTACTGTCACTGTTATTAACTTTTTAGCCTTACTTGCAACCTACCACAGTCTCAACCAGTTTTATGTCGCTGTATCCCCTGAGATTTATCTCAGTACGTCCATGTCAGTGCGGATTGGTTTGTGTATGCTCAGTCTCGCACCCTTACTGCTGTGTATCATTAGTGAAAATAGACATCACTTATATAAAAAAGTTCTCTATTTTGCAAATTACGATAGCTTAACCCAAGCCATGAACCGCCGTTACTTCTTCCAACTCAGTGAAGAGCTCTTAACACTTCACCCTAAACGTAGTTTTACGCTACTCATGTTAGATATTGATCATTTTAAGAAAATTAATGATCAATACGGCCATTATGCTGGGGATCAAGTTTTACAGCAGTTTTCCGAACAGATTCGTCAACATTTACGCGATAAAGATTTGTTTGCACGACTAGGTGGTGAAGAATTCGTTATTCTTTTAGAAAACATTCAACACAATGAAGCTCTGCGTATTTCGGAAAGATTGCGAAATATTATCGAAACTTCACCAATACAAATTCATGGCCAAGCAGATATTCCAATTACCGTGAGTATAGGCATGACGCAATATGCAGCCACATCACCCGAAACAATTCAAAATCTAATTAATAAAGCCGATTTTGCACTTTACCAAGCAAAGGAGCAAGGTCGTAACAAGGTAATAATGAGCTGCTAAAAGAAGCAATAATATCGTGCATTTTAGATCTCAAACTTTTTCTTAATGGCTAAGATTCACCGCTTTAGGTAAGCCTTTTACAAAGAATAAACCACATAGAACCACAATACCTGCCACAACAAACATTACTTGCCCTGTATATATTTCCCAATAATGCCCAGCTAAAATACTACCAATAGCCACGCCAAGTCCCCACATCGTACTATAAAGGGCTTGCCCACGACCTTGTTGTCCCGCCGAAAAATTTTGGAAGATAATCCGCATTGCAATGAGATGAAATAAACCAAAGCTAAAAGCATGAATGCATTGAGCAAAGAATTGTACTGCAAATAAGTCAGGGAAAAGTCCAGCCATTATCCAACGTAAGCTGGTTAAAATTAAACAGATTGCCACCAACATCCGCCATGAAAAGCGCGTAAAAAATACATTGGCATATGCAAACATGATTATTTCTGCGATAACTCCCACTGACCACAAAAAGCCTATTTCTGTTGTACTATAATTGGCTTGCTTTAAGTAATTACTATAAAAACTATAAAACGGTGCATGTGAAAATAGCATAATCAGTTCTATGACAAAAAAACTTGCCACCACGGGACGTTTTAAAATGGGCCATAGTGGTTCTAGTATTTTTTGCGATGTAGGTGCTGTAGCTGGTTCACGTATTGTAAATGACCAAAGAAAAGCCAAAGAGGCAATACATAACAACATAATCGGTAACATTGATATTGGGACTATTTCGAGCAACGCTCCAATGCCAAACACCCCAATAATAAATCCTATAGAACCCCATTTACGGACCTTACCGTATAATTGTGCTCTTTTTTCTGCTAACCAAAATAAGGTCACACCTTCAAATTGTGCCAATATCGCATTTTGAAAAAAACTAAATATCAGCATAAGTAATGCAATTGATTGAAAACTATTAGGAATAATAAAAATCAGTAACCATATACAACACTCCATCCATGTTGCTATACGTACCAGCAACATACGCTTTCCTGATTTGTCTGCAATCCACCCCCAAATAAAAGGCGCAAAAAAACGTGTAATAATTGCAATGGATGAAAGCAACCCAATTTGTTGATAATTAAACCCTTGGTCTTCTAAATAAAGATTCCAAAATGGCATAAATGTACCAACAATGGCATAGTAGAAAAAGTAGAATCCACCTAGTTTGGACTGGATTGGAATGCTAAGCATTAAGCTATATTCCTTAGTATTTACAACAAGTTATTAACTTTTTAGAGTTGTATTGCATTGCATCTAAAAGGCGGTTTTAGGAGATAACAGGTATACAAATCAGTATACAAATTTATTTTAATTAAATTATTTCAAAATTTGTATACTTTAGAGAAAAATACACATTATTAATCATGTATTTATATTTATCTAAATTTATCGTTTTTATGTATAAAAAACCATTATAAGGAAGTTCTAGATAGAAGTTATTTGCTTTATCAGCGTGTGGTACGAGTTAAATTTAAAAATTGCAGATTCCCTTCATTCTAATCAACAACATATTGCAAGTTATCCTCTTAGTTCCAATTTTATGCAATTACTGATTCTAAATTATAGAAAATTTTTAAATATATCGATTCGACTGCTTTTAAAATAGGATTTCAATAAAAAATCGTCTTAACGTTCCCAATCAATCTTGTAAATATTTCCATCTACGACAGTAATAGCATAGTAAGAATTATCTACTTTATATTTATAGGTGATGGCTGGATGAGCTCGTCCTCTCGCATCACGAATAGTATGCTCATAAGAAGATTCAGGATGACCCAATACATCTTGCATTTTGCTATAACTATCACCAAGTTCAACAAAACCAAAATTTCCTCGAATCGACTGCATGTTAACAGCGAACGCTTGAATGGACATAAATATGCTCAAAACTAATAATAATTTTTTCACTTCTATGCTCAACAAAGTATTTATACTTAGCAACATAATAAGTGAAAAATGTGATTTTTATCATTTTTTTTGTCTGAGTAATGTTCAGTACAAATTAAATCTACCTACAATTTATTGTTATCCAAGTAAACCTTTTGTACTACTTCCAGATAATTCATATTCATAGAGCAATCATAGATGCTGAAATCCTTCATATACGCATACAGCTCAACACAAATAATGTCCGCAAGTTACAAGCACAAAGATTTACTTTGATGAACAGTTTGATCCAGCCAATACAAATCTTATCCGTCACACAAAGTACAGCTGATAAATTTTTTAAATTGAGATTTGTAGCTAATCATTCCAGCAATAAAGAATGTAAAGCCTTAGTAGATCAACACGTTATGTCCCGAGAGCAAATAAGTTATTGAAAAAAATTGAAGCACTTGGATAAAAGTGGTCTAGTTATTTTCACTTTTATATAACAAAGCCCATTCATACAGACTCATTCAATTTAGCTTTGCCAAATTCTTTATGGGGGAAAGATATAACGAATGTATACGTGCTTTGCTTGATACATTACAACCGCAAGTAACCGTATTTTATTTCTACCTACTATAAAATAAGATACAACTTTCACACTTTTTGTAGCAAGAAAGAGCAACTTCATTTCCGCAAAATCATTAGGATCATCAACCTTCCCAATACTTCAAAAAGTTTTGTTATTTTTACACCATCAGTTGTAACCACTTTTTATAATAAACGGTTGATTTTCAAATCCTAGCTATTTTTTATATTTACCTTAACTTAATATTTTAAGACGTAAAGTAGCTATATTTTCAATCCATTATTTTACAATATGTCATTCAATAAGTTAGACCATCGACCAAAGGTGGTAATACTCTTGAATATCTCGATTTAAAAACTCATCGCGTTCGGATCGTAATGAAAAGGCTTATTTTCCAGTAAAGTAGTGCAATTATTTAATTTAAGGTATTTTTTAAGAATTTCTTAAAATTTTCGATTTTTTCTGGAAAAATACTTTCTTCATCCCACATAATAGCATTCATATCATTTACCTCTATCAATCTAAAGCACATACAACTTATTGATGTACAGTAAACAATATTTATCTTAAATGTGACTTAATTAGCAAAATAAAGCAAATAAATCGTTTTTAGATTTTTTTTTGCAGGCATGATTCATCATTTAAATAGATTGTCTCAATTCATTACACTATGTATTGATTCTATTGATGTGGAAAACATTACAATACACTATGTCTTCAGAATACAAAAAGAATATGGAATAAAATGTGATCTGTTTCATAAAATATTGGCCGAAGTACTAAAAATATACTAAGATAACTCAACTCAAACATAGGATATGACGGGTGCTAAAGAAGATTGCGGCATTTTTAAAATTAGATTTACAAAAGCTGATTTTAATCCTAAATATCATCTGTGTTTCTTGTCTATTTATTGCATCAATTTGCATTATCAACTATGTCATTAAAAAACAATTAATAGAAAACTCTCTTTTAACAAATCAAAAATATGCTTCAAAAGTTGCAATTAGTGCAGATCAACACCTAAAAAGCATGCTACAAGAATTAAATTATAGTGCAAAAATTATTCGTCATGACTTTAGTAATCAAACTATTATCAAAAGTGAATTACATCGACTTAAATACCAATCCAATAATTTCAATACCGTTTCTGTCGTAGATCAAAATGCGATCATCAAACATTTTGAACCGCATAATTTTAAATTTAATACGAATGTTAGTCACCGAACTGTCGGTGTAGAACAATCATTAAAACTGAAAAAGACATATATTTCCCCGCCGTATCTAGCAATATCCAATAATCTTATTGTCTTAATGACGCAACCTATTTTTGATCAAAACCGAAATTACCAAGGTATGATCACTGGATCAATATATTTACAACGCAAAAATTTAATAAATCAGCTTCTATCTGGTTCCTATGATTATAAAAGAAGCTATATGTATGTCGTAGATCAAGATAATCGAATTATTTTCCATCCTGATCCTACACGAATTGGTGAAAAAATTATCGGAAATACTGGCCTAGACTACATGAAACAGTATAAAAATGGCTCAATTCATTTAGTAAATAGTAAAGGTATAGACAATCTCGCAGGTTTTTCTCATATTCCTAGTGTGAACTGGCTAGTAGTTTCACAGCAACCTACAGAAGAGCTTTTAGAACAAGCCAATAGTATTTTACTCAAAGCCGCATTTGGAATATTTATATTTTATGTTCTCATATTTATAATTATTTGGAGGATAACTTATTATATTTCCTCACCGTTACATAGTCTTGCGCAAATGGCAGGTATATTAAATCAGCCAGAAACGGATGATAAAATTCGCGAAATTAATCCATGGTACTTTGAGGTTTTACGCTTTCGCACTGCTTTACTATTTAGTTCTAAAAAATTTAAAGATAAGATTAGTGAATTGAATCAACATATCAATACAGATTCACTCACTGGTTTATTTAACCGTCGTGGTATGGATCTATTTATTAATGAATTAAAAAAAATGCATAGCGAGTTTGCATTATTAATGATTGATGTGGATCATTTTAAACAGGTTAATGATACATACGGACATGACCAAGGCGATGCTGTCTTAATCTCACTTGCACAGCAGATTAAGCAAAATTTCCGTGAGAATGATGTCTGCTGTCGTTTAGGTGGTGAGGAGTTTGTTGTTTTGGTACATAGTGCTGAAGCTCACTCTGTTTATAAAGCAGCTGAAAGGCTTCGTAAAAGAATGGAAAATTTACAGTCCGACAATCTGCCGAAGGTAACCATATCGATTGGAATTGCTTTCTATCCTGAAGATAATGAAGACATACAAGAAATATTTAAAATAGCGGATAATCGGTTGTATCAAGCAAAAAATTTAGGTCGTAACCAAGTATGTTAATTAAAAAATCTTTTACTTATCCATTTAAATTACTTTACGTCTCACCATATTAATAGTTTTTCATGCTGTTTAGGCTCTTATATAGCCTATTAAAGATCATAAAAGAGATTCTCTCATGGTGTATTTTCTTTATTTCAATGATTAAAATATAAATGTCACCACTCTTTAAATTGAAAATAATATAGTGACAATAGCTCAGCAAGTACTTATTTAGTTGTATTTTAACTTCTAAGATAAGCTCTTAATAATATGACATCGAATACCAATTCACTGCAGCTAATTATTGATATATTTTATTTTTTTAAAAACCAGTCTAAATAGTCACGCTTTAATAATGAGTCTACATTCTATAATGCAGGACTTAAAAGTTGGTAATGTAAACAATGACAGCATTATCTCCTAACGGTATTCTGTGATGCCTTATCACATCCTCCAAGCCCTCTTTCTGTATATCCTTTATTTATAAAATTCCAATTTTTCTAATTTCTAAAGTATTTCACACATAAAAAAACACCCCCTGCACTAGTCAGGGGGTGTTTCGAATAATGAGCTGGCGATGACTTACTCTCACATGGGTAACCCCACACTACCATCAGCGCTAAGAGGTTTCACTTCTGAGTTCGGGAAGGGATCAGGTGGTTCACTCTTGCTATTGTCGCCAGCACAACTTGGATGCTTACTCGTTTGGTCTTACTTGGATGCCGAACTTTCGTCAAATGAGTTATTAACAGATCATATCTGAGTCGAATTGTATGTTCTAGCGTTAGCTGAATCAAGTATTTCAAGACCGTTTGGTCTTTAATGAATCAATCTCTGCTCACTGCTTGCGCAGTTCGTACAACAACTGTTTGGGTGTTGTATAGTCAAGCCTCACGAGCAATTAGTATTGGTCAGCTTCATGCGTCACCGCACTTCCACATCCAACCTATCAACGTCGTAGTCTTCAACGGCTCTTTAGAGGAATAAATTCCTAGGGAAATCTTATCTTGAGGTAGGCTTCCCGCTTAGATGCTTTCAGCGGTTATCCCTTCCGAACATAGCTACCCGGCGATGCGACTGGCGTCACAACCGGTACACCAGAGGTTCGTCCACTCTGGTCCTCTCGTACTAGGAGCAGATCCTCTCAAATTTCCAGCGCCCACGGTAGATAGGGACCGAACTGTCTCACGACGTTCTAAACCCAGCTCGCGTACCTCTTTAAATGGCGAACAGCCATACCCTTGGGACCTGCTTCAGCCCCAGGATGAGATGAGCCGACATCGAGGTGCCAAACACCGCCGTCGATATGAACTCTTGGGCGGTATCAGCCTGTTATCCCCAGAGTACCTTTTATCCGTTGAGCGATGGCCCTTCCATACAGAACCACCGGATCACTAAGACCTACTTTCGTACCTGCTCGACTTGTGGGTCTCGCAGTTAAGCGCGCTTTTGCCTTTATACTCTACGCGTGATTTCCGACCACGCTGAGCGCACCTTCGTACTCCTCCGTTACTCTTTAGGAGGAGACCGCCCCAGTCAAACTACCCACCAGACATGGTCCTCGCTCCAGATAATGGAGCAGAGTTAGAACCTCAATATTACCAGGGTGGTATTTCAAGATTGGCTCCACAGCAACTAGCGTCGCTGCTTCAAAGCCTCCCACCTATCCTACACAAGTAAGATCAAAGTTCAATGTCAAGCTGCAGTAAAGGTTCACGGGGTCTTTCCGTCTAGCCGCGGGTACACCGCATCTTCACGGCGATTTCGATTTCACTGAGCCTCTGCTGGAGACAGCGCCCCCATCATTATGCCATTCGTGCAGGTCGGAACTTACCCGACAAGGAATTTCGCTACCTTAGGACCGTTATAGTTACGGCCGCCGTTTACTGGGGCTTCGATCAAGAGCTTCGCTTACGCTAACCCCATCAATTAACCTTCCAGCACCGGGCAGGCATCACACCCTATACGTCCACTTTCGTGTTTGCAGAGTGCTATGTTTTTAATAAACAGTTGCAGGGGCCTGGTTTCTGTGGCTGCCGATAGCTCAGGAAGCAAGTTCCATCACCGTCAGCAGCGTACCTTCTCCCGAAGTTACGGTACCATTTTGCCTAGTTCCTTCAGCAGAGTTCTCTCAAGCGCTTTGGTCTACTCGACCTGACCACCTGTGTCGGTTTCGGGTACGATTCCTGTGTAACTGAAGCTTAGAGACTTTTCCTGGAAGCATAGTATCAGCCACTTCACTGTACAAGTACAGCTTGCTATCAGATCTCAGCATAGAGTACCCCGGATTTGCCTAAGATACATGCCTACATCCTTTCACCTGGACAACCAACGCCAGGCTGACTTAACTTACTCCGTCCTCTCATCGCATTACACAGAAGTATTGGAATATTAACCAATTTCCCATCGACTACGCCTCTCGGCCTCGCCTTAGGGGTCGACTCACCCAGCCCCGATTAACGTTGGACTGGAACCCTTGGTCTTTCAGCGAACGGGTTTTTCACCCGTTTTGTCGTTACTCACGTCAGCATTCGCACTTCTGATACCTCCAGCAGACTTCTCAATCCACCTTCATCGGCTTACAGAACGCTCCCCTACCACTTGCAATAAATTGCAAATCCGCAGCTTCGGCATATAGTTTTAGCCCCGTTACATCTTCCGCGCAGGCCGACTCGACTAGTGAGCTATTACGCTTTCTTTAAAGGGTGGCTGCTTCTAAGCCAACCTCCTAGCTGTCTATGCCTTCCCACATCGTTTCCCACTTAACTATAATTTAGGGGCCTTAGCTGGCGGTCTGGATTGTTTTCCTCTTGACTACGGACGTTAGCACCCGCAGTCTGTCTCCCGGATAGTACTCATTGGTATTCGGAGTTTGCATCGGTTTGGTAAGTCGGGATGACCCCCTAGCCGAAACAGTGCTCTACCCCCAATGGTATTCGTCCGAGGCGCTACCTAAATAGCTTTCGGGGAGAACCAGCTATCACCAAGTTTGATTAGCCTTTCACCCCTATCCACAAGTCATCCCCTGGCTTTTCAACGACAGTGGGTTCGGTCCTCCAGTTAGTGTTACCCAACCTTCAACCTGCTCATGGATAGATCACCTGGTTTCGGGTCTACACCCAGCAACTAAACGCCCTATTAAGACTCGGTTTCCCTACGGCTCCCCTATACGGTTAACCTTGCTACTGAATGTAAGTCGCTGACCCATTATACAAAAGGTACGCAGTCACCGAACAAGTCGGCTCCCACTGCTTGTATGCATGCGGTTTCAGGATCTATTTCACTCCCCTCACAGGGGTTCTTTTCGCCTTTCCCTCACGGTACTGGTTCACTATCGGTCAGTCAGGAGTATTTAGCCTTGGAGGATGGTCCCCCCATATTCAGACAAGGTTTCACGTGCCTCGCCCTACTCGACATCATCATATAAGCCCTTTCGTGTACAGGACTATCACCCACTATGGTTGCACTTCCCAGAGCATTCCACTAGAACTTATATGACTTAATGGGCTGTTCCCCGTTCGCTCGCCGCTACTGAGGGAATCTCAATTGATTTCTTTTCCTAAGGGTACTGAGATGTTTCACTTCCCCTCGTTTGCCTCGCAACACTATGTATTCATGTTGCGATACCTACCTTACGATAGGTGGGTTTCCCCATTCAGAAATCTCCGGATCATAGGATATTTGCCGCCTCCCCGAAGCTTATCGCAGGCTATTACGTCTTTCATCGCCTCTGACTGCCAAGGCATCCACCACATGCACTTAATTACTTGACTATACAACCCCAAACAGTCGTTTATCCTTACAAGTAGGATAAGCAACAGAGTTTGTCTTACGACTTACTCATACAGTTGGCGTCTTGTGCATTTAAGCACTGTACAGCTTCAATTAGATTCATATACCAAAACGCTTGATTCAGTTAATTTCGCTAGTAACTCATAGCTTCTATCTTCACATCACAGTAATAAATCACTGTTAGTGTTAATGTCAGTTATGAGTATGAACAAATTATTTCAACTCAAATATATTCTGTTAATGATTTAACATGCCTTCGTCAGGTCATGTTGCTGTGATAAATCACAGAGCTTAATAACAATGAAGCGCATTCTACGCTAGTTTGTTGCTAAGCTCTATAACCTAAGCACTTGATCGCTTAAAGACTAAACTAACAGTCAGCTGACTGTTCATTTATTAACTTGTCTTTTATACATCGCTTTGCGATGTATGGTGGAGACTAGGAGAGTCGAACTCCTGACCTCCTGCGTGCAAAGCAGGCGCTCTACCAACTAAGCTAAGTCCCCAGCTTATCAATTAAGTCAATGTCTCTGTTTTCTGTTTGCTCTCATATTTTATTCAAATATTTCGTTAGTCAGATTTGGTGGGTCTGACAAGACTTGAACTTGTGACCCCACGCTTATCAAGCGTGTGCTCTAACCAACTGAGCTACAGACCCTCAGATACATCGTCATGAAGAACAACTTGTTGTGGATTCTTACCAGTCGCCAATCTTTCGTTAAGGAGGTGATCCAGCCGCAGGTTCCCCTACGGCTACCTTGTTACGACTTCACCCCAGTCGTCGGCCACACCGTGGTAAGCGTCCTCCTTACGGTTAGACTACCTACTTCTGGTGCAACAAACTCCCATGGTGTGACGGGCGGTGTGTACAAGGCCCGGGAACGTATTCACCGCGGCATTCTGATCCGCGATTACTAGCGATTCCGACTTCATGGAGTCGAGTTGCAGACTCCAATCCGGACTACGATCGGCTTTTTGAGATTAGCATCCTCTCGCGAGGTAGCAACCCTTTGTACCGACCATTGTAGCACGTGTGTAGCCCTGGTCGTAAGGGCCATGATGACTTGACGTCGTCCCCGCCTTCCTCCAGTTTGTCACTGGCAGTATCCTTAAAGTTCCCGGCCGAACCGCTGGCAAATAAGGAAAAGGGTTGCGCTCGTTGCGGGACTTAACCCAACATCTCACGACACGAGCTGACGACAGCCATGCAGCACCTGTATGTAAGTTCCCGAAGGCACCAATCCATCTCTGGAAAGTTCTTACTATGTCAAGACCAGGTAAGGTTCTTCGCGTTGCATCGAATTAAACCACATGCTCCACCGCTTGTGCGGGCCCCCGTCAATTCATTTGAGTTTTAGTCTTGCGACCGTACTCCCCAGGCGGTCTACTTATCGCGTTAGCTGCGCCACTAAAGCCTCAAAGGCCCCAACGGCTAGTAGACATCGTTTACGGCATGGACTACCAGGGTATCTAATCCTGTTTGCTCCCCATGCTTTCGTACCTCAGCGTCAGTATTAGGCCAGATGGCTGCCTTCGCCATCGGTATTCCTCCAGATCTCTACGCATTTCACCGCTACACCTGGAATTCTACCATCCTCTCCCATACTCTAGCTTCCCAGTATCGAATGCAATTCCTAAGTTAAGCTCAGGGATTTCACATCCGACTTAAAAAGCCGCCTACGTACGCTTTACGCCCAGTAAATCCGATTAACGCTCGCACCCTCTGTATTACCGCGGCTGCTGGCACAGAGTTAGCCGGTGCTTATTCTGCGAGTAACGTCCACTATCCCTAGGTATTAACTAGAGTAGCCTCCTCCTCGCTTAAAGTGCTTTACAACCAAAAGGCCTTCTTCACACACGCGGCATGGCTGGATCAGGGTTCCCCCCATTGTCCAATATTCCCCACTGCTGCCTCCCGTAGGAGTCTGGGCCGTGTCTCAGTCCCAGTGTGGCGGATCATCCTCTCAGACCCGCTACAGATCGTCGCCTTGGTAGGCCTTTACCCCACCAACTAGCTAATCTGACTTAGGCTCATCTATTAGCGCAAGGTCCGAAGATCCCCTGCTTTCCCCCGTAGGGCGTATGCGGTATTAGCATCCCTTTCGAAATGTTGTCCCCCACTAATAGGCAGATTCCTAAGCATTACTCACCCGTCCGCCGCTAGAAATCGGTAGCAAGCTACCTATTCCCGCTCGACTTGCATGTGTTAAGCCTGCCGCCAGCGTTCAATCTGAGCCATGATCAAACTCTTCAGTTTAAAATCAATAGTACCTTTAAAGGGTACCAATCTTGGCTCATCAATTACTGACAAATATTTGCTCAAATAAACTTCGAGAAATTTCTACCAATTATCAATGAAAATATATTCGATTGATCAACCAGTAAAAATCCACACAAGTTGTTCTTCATAATCTCTTAATGATCTATTTGTGCCTCATCAGCAACAAATTCAACAACTTAGCGCAAAATTTCGTTTCGTTCATCGTGTTGATGTGGTGTATTCTATACGGATTTAAAACAAGCGCAACCCCTATTTCTAAATTAATTAGAAATACTGAATTGTTCGATTATTTTTCAACCTAAAACTGTATATTTCAAAAATTATGCCTATTTTTAAAGCACAATTAAACACATTATTTGTATCTTGGCATCTTCATTATTCAGTCATGTAATAAAAAAGTCGGAAGAGTCCGACTTTCAATCACTTTGTTTATCTTTAAGCCACGAGAAATAGCGCTTAATTACTCTGTTCTGCCAGCCAAGTCATAAAAGCTTGTCTTTCTTGCTTTGTTGCATGTTGCCAACTCTGAATAAGTGTCTGTGTTGATACGTTTGAATTTAGAGTGGCTTGGGTAGTCTGAGAAGTATAAATTGGTGCTGGTTGATGTGCTTGAGGCGGTATTTGTGTTGCATCCAGTGTATCTGAATCTGAAAATACCGAACTCAGCCATGATTTACTAGCTTTAGCACCGGCTTGCTGAACCAATAATTGTTTGTTTTGGTCATATAAACCAATGATTGGTTCATCTTTATATTTTTCTGCTTGGTCAAAATCTTGTGGAGGATTAATTAATGCCAAGCTGTAATTATTACCATCTGTTAAAGCTGGTGTTTTTACTGTGACGACGCCTGATTTTAAAATGTCATGTGAATTGTCTGGATGTTGATAGTAACCACTATAACGGACACCGATTACATTCGTTCCAGCATTTAATTTTATTTTATTATTCGATCGCAAAAAATTAGTGCCAATTTCTTGATCATTGATAGCAACTATCTTAATTTCTTCAGGAACTGAAAGTGTGACTGCTGAAAAAGCGATACTACTTATTGCGAATGCGCCAATACCTGCCACAATTTTAAAAACCATGTCTATACTCTTGCTGTTCTATTCAATTTTAGATGCACTATGCAATGTATAAATGACAACTTTATGACAATGATTTTCTACGCATAAAAAAGAGTGCATAAGCACTCCTTTTTATGATGTTAAGCATTCAAAGCAAATGTATTGATTTAACTTTCTACTTTGAACTTTTATTCATCTGATTTGTGAATATTAATTAAATGTCTTAAAGCGTTCAGAATCATCAATAAATGTTTTGTCACCAGCAGGTGCTTCAATTGAACCAAATACCAATTGTGCTCGTAGCTTCCACGATTCAGGAATATTGAATTTAGCAGCAACCTCTGCATCTACAATTGGATTGTAATGTTGTAAAGATGCACCAATGTTTTGTTCTGCTAATGCTGTCCATACAGCAAACTGTGCAATTGCTGTTGAATGCTCTGACCATACTGGGAAGTTATCGGCATATAAAGCAAATTGCTCTTGTAGTGCTTTTACCGTCGCTTGGTCTTCATAAAATAATGCCGTACCAAACCCAGCAGCAAAACTACTAATTTTTGCATCAGTTCCTGCAAATGCTTCAGCTGGAACGATTTGACGTAAAGTCTCGCGTACAATATTCCAAAATTGCGTATGTGATTCACCAAATAAGGTCACAACGCGAGAAGTTTGTGAGTTAAAAGATGAAGGACTATGGCGTACTGCTTCTTGAATTGTCTCTTCAATAGCCTTTTGATCAACCGACAGGTTTTTACCAATCGCATAAATAGTACGGCGTTGTTTAATTTTATCTAGAAAAGACATTTTGAACCCTCTTGTTTTTGTATCGCAAATATTAGATATGCTCATCATAGAGGATTTATATGAATTCGAAATGACCAAATTTATGACATTACGTATCATTTTTAGAACACCCAAGTTACTTTAGTAAAAGTAAGCACGGTTAAAGCTTTATTTTTATTTAATAATTATTTTTAACAGATAAAGCGGTATAGACATACCGCTCGAACAAAAAACTCATGCATAGATACGGAAACTTTCGTGATCTTCTCGATCTTCTTTTTCTGGAATTGAGCCCTCAATAGAACCGAAAACCAGTTGCGCCCGCATGAGCCAATCTGAATGAATATCAAAATGCTGATTAACAGCTTGATCAATCATTGGATTATAGTGCTGTAAAGATGCACCTATACCTAAATCAGCCAATGCAGTCCAAACTGCGAACTGAGCCATACCCGATGTTTGCTCTGACCAAACCGGAAAATCGCTGGCACTAAATGGAACTTTTTTCTGTAATTGCTGAATTACTGCTTGATCTTCATAAAACAAAACCGTACCAAAAGCATTAGCACACTTTGCAATTTTCATTTCAACACCCTCAAATACGCTGATGGGCACATTACGGCGCTCAACTTCTCGTACGATGCCCCAAAACTGCTGATGTGACTCACCAAAAAGCACAACGATACGCGTACTTTGCGAATTATAGGCCGATGGGCAACTGCGTACAGATTCTTGAATAAGTTCTGCAATGTATGCTTGACTAAAGTGAACTCGTTTACCTAGATCATAAATACTACGACGTTTTTTTAGCTGATCTACAAATGTCTGCTCTTCTGACACTTCTACATCTTTTTTCTTAAGCTTAAAATCTTTTGTGATATCTGCTGTTAGTACATGACTAATCTTGCTCAACAGTGCCATAGTGAATCCCCCAAAAATAAAATCACAACAACAATGTATTGATCAGCTTAGTGTAATAAATTTTGACCTTTAGAACTGAGTTGCTTTTTACTAATCCGTTTGTTTTTCCATCGCTTAGCACCCTTAAAAAAAACAAACTCCGCACTAGGCGGAGTTTGTGTGAAATATCACACATTTTGAATTTTATGGTTTTCAAGCCTGTTTCAAATGTTTGATGCTTATTTATCAGTTTCAAAAAGTGCAGCTACAAATGATTTTGCCGAGAATGGACGTAAATCGTCAATTTTTTCACCAACACCAATAAAACGAATAGGCACATGTGTACGGCTTGCAATATTAAACAATACGCCACCTTTTGCAGTACCATCAAGTTTGGTAATGGTTAAACCTGTAAGACCTACAGCTTCATCAAACATTTCAACTTGATTAATGGCATTTTGACCTGTACCCGCATCAACCACCAACATCACCTCGTGTGGTGCTGTTGCATCAATTTTTTGCATTACACGCTTAACTTTAGTCAATTCTTGCATGAGGTTGCTTTTGTTATGTAAACGTCCCGCAGTATCTGCAATTAAGACATCTACACCTTTAGCACGAGCACTTTCAAAAGCATCATAAATCACCGATGCACTATCTGCACCATGGCCTTGCGCAACGACTGCAATATTATTGCGCTCACCCCAAATTTGAAGCTGTTCAGTTGCCGCTGCACGGAAGGTATCACCCGCCGCCAACATGACTTTTTTACCTTCGCCCTGTAAGCGTTTTGCTAACTTACCAATTGTGGTGGTTTTACCTACACCATTGACACCCACAACCAAGATTACATACGGATTTTTATTTGGATCTATATGTAATGGTTTTACACGTGGTGCAAGTAATGCAACTAGCTCTTCCTGAAGTGCTTTATACAATGAATGAGAATAAATCAAATCACCGCGTGCTGTACGTTCAGTCAGGTTTGCAATAATCGTTTTTGTTGCGTCTACACCAATATCTGCAACGAGAAGTTGTTCTTCAACCTCTTCCAATAATTCGTCGTCAATTTCTTTACCACCGATCAGAATGTTAACCATTCCATCTGCAAGGTTTTTACGGGTTTTGGTTAAACCCTCTTTCATACGACTGAAGAATCCACCTTGTGGGGCTTCTTTTTCTACTTCTGCTACTTCTGGTGCTACAGGCTCAGAAACAGGAGCTGGCGCTTTCGGAGTTTCTACAATTGGCACATTAACGGATGCTAAGCTCGGTAATGTGACATCATCATCCCCAAAATCAGCATCAATCAAAAATTTATTTTGCCCATTAGATTGCTGTTGCATGCCGAATCCTTGAAAAGCACTGCGTTAAAAACAACGATTCTAACATAAGTTCCCAGTTTTTTAGCCATTCGTCTGCTTGCATTCCACTGCATGCTAAAAAACAACAGGGCTATCCTTGTGTTTCTTCTTAGGTTTATTAAAAATAGTGCTCTACCACACATGCTTATTTGGAATCGCTTGTGCGCACTCTTTATTTTCAATCTTTTTTAAATCGCGCTTCGCGAGCTCTTCTTTTGACCAGTTTATTGGGCACGGGTTTGATGTGCTCAATAACACATGCTGATTCTCGTAGTCAGCTCAGCCGCACAACTTTTGAAACAACGCTCAAAAATGGCTTGAAAGTGATTATTCGTGAAGACCATCGCTCTCCTATGGTCATGACGCATATCTGGTACAAAGTCGGCAGTACAGATGAATCAGGTAATCTTTTAGGAATTTCCCACGTACTTGAGCACATGATGTTCAAAGGTACAAATAAAGTACCCAATGATGAATTTACCCGCTTAAGCCGTTTATACGGCGGTAGTATTAATGCTGCGACATTTACCAATTACACCAATTACTACCAACTTTACCCTAAAACCTATTTTCCAATGGCTTTAGAGCTTGAAGCTGATCGCATGAGTAACTTAAAACTTAAGCAATCTGACTTTGAACCTGAAATTAAGGTCGTAATGGAAGAACGTCGCCAGCGTACAGATGATAATCCGCGTTCATGGGCTTTTGAACGTTTTAAATGGTTGGCTTATCCGACCAGTCACTATCGCCAACCTGTGATTGGCTATATGAAAAACCTGCAAAACATCCAACTGGATGATTTAAAGCAATGGTACAAGACTTGGTATGCGCCTAATAATGCAATTTTAGTTATTGTTGGGGATGTCAATGCAGAACAGGCATTACTACAAGTCCAAAAATACTTTGGTGATATTCCTGCACAAAAGCAACCACCCCGAAATGATGTCTTAGAATTTGAACGTCCAGGTTATCGACATTTAGAATTAAGCAATAATGTGCAAATTCCTAATTTATATATGGCATGGAATGTACACTCTTTAAGCTCAGCTAAAAATCCACAAGATGCTTATGTGCTCAACATCATCCGCAATTTACTTGATAGCGGTATTTCATCTCGCCTACAAGAACGCCTCATCCGTGATAAGAAAGTTTTAACTACTTTAAGTGTTTCTTATGACCCCTATAACCGCGGTGATAGCTTATTTAGTATTTCTGCTATGCCTGCCTCAGGGGTATCGCTAGAAAATGCACAAAAAGCCATACAAGCTGAAATAGATTCACTCAAAAATGAATTAATTGATGCCACTGAAATGGATCGTATACGTACCAAATTTATTGCCAATATGATTTACAACCAAGACGATATTGTCGGTCAAGCCAAAATGATTGGTAATCTTGAAGTCAATGATTTGAGCTTTCGCTTGATGGATGAGCTACCTCGCTACTACGAAAATGTCAGCCCACAAGATGTGCAAAAGGTTGCCAACACATATTTCGTTCGTGACAACTTAACCACCATGTACCTCACTCCAGAACAACCTTCTAAATAATGGATGCCAATATGTTCAATAAAACATCTTGCTTGTTATTGGCTCTCGTGTTTAGCGCAGGACTCAATCATGCTGTATACGCTTCTTCAGAAGAAGATTTTCTAAATAACGAAGAGAATCTTGACCTCTCACCAAATCAGTTACAGTCTATTCCACTTTTACAAAGCTTAAAAAACTTAAATACCGCAACTGAATATCAAGCACCTTATGTACATGAGCTCAAAAATCGTTATGGGGTACGCAGTTTATTCGTAGAGTCTCAAGACCTACCAATGGTGGACATACAACTTACCTTTAATGCGGGCGCTGCACGCGATACGGAAATTGCCAATGGGCTTGGCGGCTTAGCCAGTATGACCGCAAGACTCATGAGTGAAGGCACTGAGAAATATAATGCGACTCAAATTGCCAGTGTATTTGAACAAACAGGTGCCAGATTCAGCATTCAAGCATATAGAGATATGTTCGTGGTGCACCTACGTGTACTTTCAGACTCTAAAAAACGCGAACCTGCACTCAACATGTTGCTTGAAATCTTAAATAATGCGACCTTTAAAAATAACAGTCTCAGCTTAGCTGTAAGTAATAATCAAGCTGGCCAGCAACAACTTAAAGAAAATCCAAGTCGCTTAATGGGCATTCAGTTTTATCGAAGTGTTTATGGAACTCACCCCTATGCTGAGCCCATTACAGGCACCAACGGTAGTATTAAACGTATTAATCCAGAACGCTTAAAACAGTTCCGCGATAAATTCTTAGTCGCACAGAATATGAATATTGCGATTACAGGAAAACTGGACACGAAAGAAGCACAGAAACTTGCAGAGTATATTTCTAGCCACGTACCACAAGGTACAAAAGCGGGTGAATTAGCACAGCCACTAATCACCGATAAGTTTGTGATTAAGCATATACCATTCCAGTCAACTCAAGCCCACATCACTTTCGGTCATATTGGTACCACACGAAACGATCCAGATCGATTGGCCCTAGAAGTTGCCAATCGAATGTTTGGTGGCGGAGGCTTTAACTCAATTTTAATGCAAGAACTTCGTGTGAAACGAGGCTATACATACGGTGCCTATAGTAGTTTTAGTTTCAGTCAAGCACCCGGTGTATTTAGCTTCAGTTACTCTACACGCCAAGATCAACTCATGGACAGCATAAAAGTTGCCCATAAAGCCTTTGCAGAATTTATTCGACAGCCTATCGACCGTAAGCAATTAGAAGATACCAAAGCGGGTATGTTACGTGCTTATCCCAACAACTACAGCAGTAATGCTTCCATTAATGCCCAGCTTGGCTTGTTGGGATTTTATGGACAACCAGCAGACTATCTCAGTCAATATCCGAAATTACTGGCCAGTTTAACTGTCAAAGACATTGAAAACGCACTACGTAAACACTTACACGCAGACAATATGACAATTGTTATTGTTTCTCCAACGCTTGATCAAGATGAGTTACAAGGCATATTAGACGAAAACCTTACATCGACAGCGAGTGACAATACTCGCATCAAACCAAAATCCTAAAGACTTTCCTCTAAAGCATCAGGGAGTTGGTGCGCACGCACTGACTCCTGTTGATAGGCATGCATTAAGCGAAGGTACTGACGCATACTAATTTGGCGCTGTTGCTTAAGATTTTCAGCCATTTCCTGAGTGAGCGGATAACTATGTTGCTCTGATAACAACACCACATTATGAAATTTTTGAACTGAGATGGGACGAGTTAAGGCAAAACTAGATACACACAAAATGAGCGCAACAATCGTAGCAATCGAATAATTATAAATTTGCTCTAACTTTATTTTCGATAGATTGGTTTTAAATTGAAGAATTTTTTCTAAATCAATAGTCATACACTACCTCGAGTTAAAAGTAGTGTATGGAGGAGTTAGATGAAGTTCAAGTCACACTGCTGTTTTCTTGTACAAGCTGTAGACTTTGACACCAACAAGACTAAATTTAGCCACTATTTTGTTAAACAACGGCGCGAATAACCGCGAAATATAAAATTGCAGCAATGATCACCAAGACCACAACCATCGCAAATATACTCAACCCGCCTTCTGCTTCGGCAGGATGAAGATCATCGTCATCTGCAATGCTTAATAACTCACCATTGTAAACTTGATAAAAAGCCTCTCGTTGAGGTACATCAAGTTCACGTGTAAAGTCATATACACGCTTACGCTGTGCTAACCCAAATTCTCCCAAATGAATTTCATTATGAAAAATTGCTTCATCCAATTTTGTACGATGCAAGTGAGCGAGTGCGATCACTTGCTCCGCTGACGGAGGCATATCAAAACTTAAACCGTCTAAAGTACGACTCATGTGCTGTTCTCCTTGTTATTTAATTATTTTCACTAATTATATTAATAAATAATCAAACTGATCATTGTTTAATCATGTAAACTCAAACTCAGCAAGATAGGTTTTTATTTTTATTTGACAATTACCATATTTTGTAATATTAGTTTAACAATACTTAGTTATATTGAGTATGCATCAAGTAGGATCAATCGACCTATATAAGATGTGATCATAATTACAATAAGGAGTTTTATATGATTCAACAAATCTCTCAACATGAACTAGAACATGTTTATGCAAATGCGGTAAATACAATTCAATCACAAATGAATTTCATTGACGCGGTAACAGAACTAGAGCAAGCAGCACGCGCAGGCCACGGTAAAGCAGCGATGTTTTTAGCAGAACTTTATTATCAAGGTTTTCGTGTAGAACGTGATTCCTACAAAGCCCAATATTGGGAAAAGATGGCCACCATGCAGGCTTAATAAAACGTCACCTAGGTGGCGTTTTTTTTATCTTGAAATTTCATAAATACACATTTACTTACGCTTTTTTGGCTAAGCTTAAACACTAGTTTCATCTCTGACCATTAAAATAATCCGATGTTCCAACTACAGTTAGACAGATTTCAGATGCACACCTTTCACCCAATTTCTAAAGAGCTATTTTTTAAAATTACGATTTTAAAAACCATGATGTATTGTGGCGTGCTTTGGGGACTTTATCGAGACGGATGGGCAATGAGCAATGATGGAGAAGATTATATCTTCCCATTTTGGCTTAACGGCTTACAAGCACATCGCTATGCTAAAAAACATTGGCCACATTACACACCTAAAAGAATAACCCCTCAAGATTTTGAAGTGGCTTTACTCCCTACACTCACGCGTATACATGCCACACCAGCACTGTATACAGCAAATAAAAAATTTAAGCTGACCACAGCACAAATGCGACATTTTTTCTTTACGCCACGCCAATTTGTGATAGCTTAAAGATAGAGATATCACACAATAATTTTATGCATATCTTGGTATTGGATTTTTATGCAATCCACGATACTTTAAAACTAATAATAACGTTAAATATGGAACACAAAGATCATGACGAATGTAGCTCAAGTACTTCAAGAGAAAGCTTTTCAAACTGTTTACACCATACATCCAGATGCAACTGTACTTGATGCCATTAGTTTAATGGCCGAAAAAGGCATTGGTGCCATTGTAGTAACTGAAACAAATGGCCAAGTTGCAGGCATTCTCTCTGAACGTGATTACACACGCAAAATTGCCCTTATGCACCGTAAATCTTTTGATACCACCGTCAGTGAAATTATGACTGCAAAAGTACTTACCGTAACTCGAAATGCAACTGTAGAAGACTGCCTAGAACTGATGACAGATAAACATCTGCGTCACTTACCAGTGGTTGAAAATGATCAACTCCTTGGCCTAATTTCTATTGGAGATTTAGTGAAAGCTGCCATGGATGATCAACACAAATTGATCGAACAACTTCAGCAATATATTTCAGGTTAAAAAGTCTATTCGCCTAAAATCTCTGACTTTTCAGAGATTTTATTTAAATGAACCGTTTTTGTAATGACAAATAAATTACACTCAATAGACATTAAAAGAACATAACTAGAAATATACCTATTATGAATACACTCAACACCACCCAACTTAAAGTCACTCAGCTCAATCGTTTAATTGCTGAGCTCGAACAACTTATGGTTGACATGAAGAATGATGATTTACTGCATACTTATAGGCGCACAATTAATCTAGAAATTGCCAGTGCGATTGCCGAACTCTTAGATACAAAAGCCGTTATTTTTGCGCTATATCCAAATTTGATCCCACAAGAAGCTCCTTCTACTTTTAACCATGATTTTTATAAAAAATATGTGCAAAAAAATATCCCAGTCAAAAACTGGGATAATTTAAATACACTATTAAAACTTTACACACCCACCAAAGAAGATGCTCAGCTAAGTCTATTTAGGAATATAGATTAATTTAAGCCTAATTTTGCTGCAACATAATCAGCATCTTTATCACCACGACCTGAAACGTTTACAACGATTTTGACGTCTTTAGCTAGTTTTGGTGCTTCACGTAAAGCCCAAGCTACTGCGTGTGAACTTTCCAATGCTGGAACAATACCTTCAACACGTGATAGTGTCATAAATGCATCTAAACATTCTTGATCTGTTGCAGTCGTATATTCAACACGGCCTAAATCTTTTAATAAGCTATGCTGAGGCCCTACACCCGGATAATCCAAACCAGATGCAATCGAATGCACAGGTAAAGGCTCACCCTTTTCATCTTCTAGTACATAGCATGCCATACCGTGAATTTGACTTGGCTTACCCAAGGTTAAAGTTGCTGAGTGCATGTCTGTATCTAGACCATGGCCTGCGGGCTCCACACCCACCAATTTTACATTTGGCTCATTTAAGAATGCCGTAAATGCACCCACTGCATTTGAACCACCACCCACACATGCAACCACATAGTCAGGGTTTGCACCAAAACGTTCGTTGGTTTGAACTTTAATTTCTTCACCAATAATCGACTGAAAATCACGTACCATCATTGGAAATGGATGCGGACCAACCACAGAACCAATTGCATAAATGAAGTTTTTCGGATCTTTTAGATATTCTTCAAAAGCACTGTCCACTGCATCTTTAAGTGTTGCTGTACCACGTGTGACTGAAATTAGGTTTGCACCTAAAATTTTCATTTTCACCACGTTTGGATGTTCTTTTTCAATATCTACTTGTCCCATGTGAATTTCGCAAGGAATACCCACAAGAGCACATGCAGTTGCAAGTGCTACACCATGCTGGCCAGCGCCTGTTTCTGCAATCACTTTAGTTTTACCCATATATTTAGCAAGCAGTGCTTCGCCTAAACAATGGTTAATTTTGTGTGCACCTGTATGGTTGAGGTCTTCACGCTTCAAATAAATTTGTGCACCACCTAACTTCTCAGACAAGCGTTTTGCATGAAATAACGGACTCGGACGACCTACATAGTGAGCGAATAGCTCTTTTAATTCATCTTGAAATTCCGCAGTTTGGCGGATCTCCTGATAAGCAACATTAATATCATCCATCGCTTGCTTTAAATCAGGTGGAATAAACTGACCACCATAATTACCAAAGAAGCCCTCTTCATTTGGTAAGGCAATGCCATTAATTAGATGATTCATAAAAAACCCCTGAGCATAAAGAGCGAAAAAATACTGACCTGATACTAACGAATTTCGACCAAACACAACAAGTCAAAATCTATATATTATTCAAAGTAGTTCACAAAACTTGCAACTTCTTACAAGCAAATGACCAACTTATACCTAGCGTGCTAAATACTTAGTCATATCCTCAACACCCTTTAAGGTCATTGGATACATGTGATCCTCAAAGATTTGTTTGATTTGACCAATGGTTTGTGTGTAATGCCAATAATTATCTTCTTCTGGATTTAGCCAAGCCGTTTTATCAAAATGCTTACGCAGGCGGTGCAACCATACATTACCAGCTTCATCATTCATATATTCGACTGAACCACCAGCAGAGTTCAACTCATACGGCGCCATGCTGGCATCACCAACCACAATCACACGATAGTCACGCCCATAGGTATTAAACAAATCCCATGTATTCATACGCGTATTTGAACGACGGATATTGTCTTTCCAAACATAGTCATACAAACAGTTATGGAAATAAAAATATTCAAGGGTTTTAAATTCGGTTTTGGCTGCTGAAAAGAGTTTTTCACATTGGGCAATGTGAGCATCCATCGAGCCACCCACATCAAACAGCATCAGCACTTTAATACGGTTACGGCGCTCAGGCACCAATTGCACATCTAAAATGCCCTGTTTGGCAGTTTCACGAATCGTGCCATCAATATCGAGCTCTTCGGCAGCGCCTTGACGGGCAAATTTACGTAACCGGCGCAGCGCCATTTGCATCTGACGGCTACCTAAAATTTGGTCATCATCCAAATTACGGTATTGGCGTTGCTCCCACACTTTAACCGCGGAACGTTTTCGCCCAGGACCACCAATGCGTACACCTTCAGGATGATCACCAAAAGCACCAAAAGGTGATGTGCCTCCCGTACCAATCATCTTATTACCACCCTGATGCTTTTTATGTTGTTCACGCAA
The DNA here is from genome assembly GCF_003024525.3 of Acinetobacter cumulans. Classification (GTDB taxonomy): domain Bacteria; phylum Pseudomonadota; class Gammaproteobacteria; order Pseudomonadales; family Moraxellaceae; genus Acinetobacter; species Acinetobacter cumulans. Next base: position 1,872,028 of record NZ_CP035934.2, read on the forward strand.
GCGTTCTTCCAACATTTTCATCAGTTCTTCGAGCGAACCTGCTTTTTTGAGTTCTTCACGTTGTTCTGGTGTGAGGTGCTTTTCAAGCAACTCCAAATCAAACCATTCTTTGGGTAATTTGTGCACCTGATTGAGCAATTCATCTAAATCAAAGGTCGATATACCATCAAAATAGTCTTTCATTGCACGGTCAAATTTATCAAAGAAGCGTTCGTCTTTCACCATGACAGTTTTTGCAAGCTGATAGAACTCATCTTGGTCTGCAAATACCAAACCTGCTGCCACAGCTTCATTTAGATCAATCAGCTCACGTGTAGAAACAGGAACGCCGTATTTTCGAAGGGTATAAAACAATCGCACAAACATAGGCGAATAAAATCCATTAAATTTATAGTGAGTCTAAACAGATCATACAATCACACCCAAGCTCTTTGGGTCAATTTTGTGAAGTACATATCTTTTGAACGGTAGCCTTTTCTTCAATATTATTCAAAATCACTTTTATAAGTAAAGTGGCAAGCTGTAACTCACCATTCAGCATATTTTAAACAATACAACAGGCTTCTCATCAGTCATCTATTAAAAAACAAAAGCTGGACATTCCAGCTTTTGTTTTTTATTTCATCGCTTAACGACGTGACATAAATGCCAAACGTTCTAGCAACTGTACATCTTGCTCATTTTTAATCAGCGCACCATAAAGTGGTGGTATTGATTTTGATTTATCTGTATTGCGCAAAATATCTTCAGGCATATCATCTGCCATCAACAAGCTCAACCAATCAATCAATTCAGAGGTTGAAGGTGGTTTCTTTAGGCCCGGAATTTGACGTAATTTAAAGAATACCTGTAAAGCTTCATTGACCAATGTTGCAGAAATATTTTCGAAGTGTACATCGATAATTTCACGCATCGTGGTTTCATCTGGGAATTCAATATAATGAAAGAAACAACGACGCAAGAATGCATCTGGTAGTTCTTTTTCATTATTTGAAGTAATGATTACGATCGGACGTTGGGTCGCTGTAATGGTTTCACCCGTTTCATAGACATAAAACGACATTTTATCGAGTTCATGTAATAAGTCATTCGGAAACTCGATGTCTGCTTTATCAATTTCATCAATCAATAAAACACAGCGCTCTTCACTGGTAAATGCTTCCCACAATTTACCTGGCTTAATATAGTTTTTAATATCGTACACACGGTCATCGCCCAACTGACTATCACGTAAACGTGAAACAGCATCATACTCATACAAGCCTTGCTGTGCCTTTGTGGTTGATTTGATATGCCATGTGATCAGCTTAAGACCTAAACTTTCAGCAACCTGTTCTGCGAGTAGCGTTTTACCTGTGCCAGGCTCGCCTTTTACAAGCAATGGTTTTTGAAGAGAACGCGCAGCTTTCACTGCAAGTTTTAAGCTATCCGTAGCGATATATTGAGCCGTGCCATTAAATTGCTGATTTTCAACAGACATGTCATAACCTTTATTTTTTTACTTTAAAGCGGTGAAGTTTTATTGTGAACAACATTTGAGGCTTTGTTGGCGGTATATTTTGACCATAAGTAGCCAAGTACCATACAAATACCCAATACAAAGAGAATAAGCGATAAATTTGCCCACACTAAAGCTTGGTCTTTGGTTAACACACCAAAAAGCAAACCAAAAATTGCTGGCGCAATCGAGGCATTGTTTCCTTCAGATACCGTTGGCGTCAATAGAATGGCAAACATGATAATCCATGTCATGCCACCCAAGAGCTTCGGCAAGCGTTTCGCCACGCCATACCAGCACAGTAGCGCAATAAAGCTACCGAGCAAATATACCGTGACAGCTATGCTATCTTCAGGAATTGAGTCTAATACAGCCCATAAACTATCCATTTCACAACTCCTGAATTTTAATTAAGCACCGCGCAGGCCTTCTGGCGCAACTGCATTAGGGTCAATTAAGCCTTCTGGAGGCATTTGTAGGAAAAACCCTTTCGTAACAATTGAATCCATCACATGAAGCACATTTACACGTGCCAATTTACGTGATTCACTCAACTCCAAATCCATAACAAAAGTTGCACGGCCAAATGCGGTACGCACTGCTTCAGGCAAAACTTCGAGCGGATTTGCTGGCTCTTGGTTTTCTTTGATTTCCTGACGAGCAATGTAAATATACATTTCGTCTTTTTTGCTCGATTTGTAAATTGAACAGAACATAATTTGAAACAACACTCCTAAAATGCAAGGCAAAGGATACATCAAAAAAAAGACTGATACATTAATGTTTATTAACGCATCAGTCGTGAATTTGTACAATTGCCAAATCTTTAATCAATTCGGCGCAATTAATCACTCACTTTCATTTGTGTCGACAAATAAGTTTCATCTGCAAGAGGTGGTCCCACTTGTTTGAACAACTAAAAGCGTATTTATAAGTGATATTCCGCTCTAGTTAAGCCACCTTGTTTTGTTGGGGTAGCTGATCATAGTAAAACTCATTTGGTGTCATTTTGTCTAGACTCGAATGAGGTCGTTTCAAATTATAAAACTCAAAATATGCACTTAATTGCTTTTTCGCATCTGTGACACTGCTATAAGCTTTGAGATACACCTCTTCATATTTAACGCTCCGCCATAATCGTTCAACCATCACATTATCTACCCATCGACCTTTACCATCCATACTGATTTGAATGCCATTTGATTTCAATACATCAATAAATGCATCACTGGTAAACTGGCTGCCTTGGTCTGTATTAAATATTTCAGGTCGACCATATTTTTCAATCGCTTCATTTAAAGCCGAAATACAAAAATCCACCTCCATACTAATCGATACTCTATGCGCAAGTACCTTGCGGCTATGCCAATCAATCACAGCACATAAATAAACAAAGCCTTTTGCCATAGGGATATACGTTATATCCGTAGACCACACTTGATTACTGCGCTGAATAGCCAATCCTTTGAGCAGATATGGATATTTACGGTGAGCTTGATTAGCCTGGCTTAAATTTGGTTTGCAATATAACGCCTGAATACCCATTTTCTTCATTAAAGTACGTGTATGACGTCGTCCTATATGATGTCCTTGACGATTCAACAAATCACGCATCATACGACTGCCTGCAAAAGGATATTGCATATGTAATTCATCAATACATCGCATCAGCTTCAGATCTGATGCACTCACAGGTTTTGGGCGATAGTAATAACAACCACGGGAGACTTTCAGCAGCTTAGCTTGCTTAGATACTGAAATCTGAAGTGAGTCGTCGATTAACTTTTGTGGTTGAAGCGGCCCAGTTTCTTCAACACACCTTCTAAAAAATCAATTTCTAATGCCTGCTCACCGATTTTTGCATGTAGTTTTTTTAGATCGATGGGTGGTTCTGTTGGAGCTTTTGATTGATCGAAAGCTTGCGAGGAAGCTGAGATCAATTGATTTTTCCAGTCAATAATTTGGTTTTGATGAACATCAAACTCAGCACTCAATTCAGCAAGTGTTTTTTCTGCTTTAATCGCAGCAAGTGCTACCTTAGCTTTAAAATCATTTGAATGATTTCTTCTTGGTCTACGTGCCATAAAATACTCCATATATTGATGTTTATAACATCATTTGAGGAGCAGAATATCACTTATAGGAGTTGTTCAAATTTACGGATCCATCTCTGCACGCAATACTTCAATCAAAGGTTTGGTGAGTATGTCATAGCGCCAGCCTAATAAATAATTAGGTAAATCTTGCTCATCATTACGAAATACCACGTGTTGATATAAAGCATTCAGCCATTTTTTACGCATCAATACTTCTTTCGGCACTGTGGTTTCATCCACGACTTTTTGAATTGTCAATTCTACACGCTGACTAATGTCTTGTGATGAATGACGAATTGGACGTGCCATACGCAATGGCCATTCCGCTTGCTCTGGCAAATACTTGAGCAAGTCTAAAATTGTTTTCCCATGCTCGCGTATAATGTTTGGACGGATTCCCTTAATACTGCTTAGCTGGAAATGATTGCGCGGATTTTTCTCCACCAAATCTTGCATAGTGGCTGATTTTAAAATGAAACTACGTGGCTGATTTAAGGCCTTCACCATTTGCTCACGCCAAACAGCCAGTTGCTGTAGCTGCATCAGTTGTTTACGACTATTACGGAAGTTACCAACATCTGAGTACAACTGGTGTACAGGGGTTTCTACGCCAATTTCATAGGTCAAATTACGACAATCTTCAAGTACACAGTCCAATAATTGCTTTTGCTCTAATTCATTTTTTACTTTTTCAGAAAGCAACATGATGTATTCGACATCATTGGCTGCATATTTTAATTGATCCAAGCTTAATGGACGAGCAAGCCAATCTGAACGGGTTTGATCCTTTTCAATATCAACATCTAACATGAGTTTTAATGCATTTTGATAACTAACTTGTAAGCCATGACCTAAAAATGACATACCAACTTGAGTATCAAACACATTGTCTAAAGATTTATGTGAGGCATAGTGATAAATAAGATCAATATCTTCACTACACGCATGAAAAACGTTTTGCTCTGCACCAAACAACTTTATCCAAAATTCACTCAAATCCAGTGCAGCACCATCTAATAAGAACACTTCACCATTGACATTGATTTGAAATACACCAAGTTTCGGCCACAGCGTATCTACCTTAATAAATTCAGTATCTAATCCATAAATGGGATACGAATCCATTAAGTTAATCACTTTTTGTAAATCTTGCTGTTGTTGAATAAATTGATACATAAGACTGCGGAATCTATAGCAAAAACTGTTTTCGCCTATTTTAACCGATATATAAAATATTTATATAACTAATTTTTGTATATTGGTTATATTTTTTTAAATATATTGGTAGTTTATTGCTTTTTCAGATAAATTATTATCGTTTTTTTGTATTATTAAGATAGATTAAAATAAGTGTAGCATCTACTCCACTTATTTCATTCTCATTCGGTTGTGTACTGCCTGACTGAGTGTATGACTGTCTACATACTCCAGCTCACCACCTTGTGGTACACCTTGTGCTATACGCGTCATATTGACTGGCAAATGTTTAGCAGCTTCAACTAAATAATGTGCTGTTGCTTGCCCTTCAACCGTCGCATTGGTTGCCAAAATAACCTCCGTCACCAGACCATCCGATAGACGTTGAATTAAGTAAGGTATACCAATTTCTTCAGGGCCGATACCATCTAATGGCGACAAATGACCACCGAGCACATGATATTTACCTTTAAAACTACCACTTTGCTCAATTGCCATCACGTCAGCAGGAGACTCAACCACACAAAGCAGTTGCTCATCACGGTCGTTTGATAAACAAATATCACAAACTTCATTTTCTGTCAGTGAATGACACACTGCACACTCATGAATATAACTGGTTGCCTCATTTAACGCATGCGCCAAACCTAAAGCACCTTCTTTATTTTTCATGATTAAATGCAAAGCCATGCGTTGAGCCGATTTCGGCCCAACACTTGGTAAAATGCGTAATGCTTGAACGAGTTGATCAAAACGTCCACTAAACATGCAAGACGCTTCCTTAGAACAATCCAGACAAACCAGGTGGTAAACCCATACCTGAATTTGCAGATTTCATTTTTTCTTCAGTGATGACTTCAGCTTGACGCGCAGCATCATTCATTGCCGCTGCAATAAGGTCTTCAATCATATCTGCATCATCTTGAAGTAATTCAGGATTAATTTCGATACGTTTAACAACATTACGGCAAGTCATAGTCACTTTAACTAGACCACCACCAGCTTCTGCATGAACTTCCGTTTGTGCAAGCTCTTCTTTAGCCTTCTTAACGTTGCTTTCCATATCTTTTTGCATACGCTGAGCTTGCTGCATCAACATGTTAATGTTCATAAAATACTCCGAACAATAAACTTTTTAATTGGCTTAAATTAAATCTAAACCACGAGAAATATCGCGAATGATATCATTAATATCTTCCAAACCAACAGAAACTCGAATTAAACCTTCACTAATTCCTGCTGCTTGTTTAGCTTCTGCCGACATTCTACCGTGAGAAGTAGTTGCTGGATGTGTAATTGTCGTTTTTACATCACCCAAGTTACTGGTAATTGATAAGAAACGCGTATTATCAATGACAGTCCAAGCGCCTTCACGCTCACCTTTAGCAACAAACGATACTACACCACCAAAACCTGATTGTTGTTTCTTCGCAAGTTCATGGCCTTCATGATTTGGCAAACCTGCATAATAAACTTTTTCAACTTTTGGATGAGCATCTAACCATTCAGCTAAAATTTGCGCGCTTGCACAGTGTGCTTTCATACGTAAACTTAAAGTTTCTAACCCTTTTAAGAACACCCATGCATTAAATGGACTCATAGAATTACCCAATGTACGAATCACACCGGTAATTTCTTCCATCAGTTTAGCACTACCGACCACCGCACCACCTAAAGCACGACCTTGACCATCGATATATTTAGTCGATGAATAAATAACAAGGTCTGCACCAAACTTAAGTGGTTGCTGTAATACTGGCGTACAGAACGTATTATCTACTGCAAATAAAGCGCCTTGTGCATGTGCAATATCCGCAATTGCCTGCAGATCACCCACTTGAGCCAATGGGTTAGATGGAGTTTCAATGAAAAGTAAACGCGTATTTGGACGAATGGCTTGTTTCCATGCATCTATATCTTCTAAATCAACAAAAGTGACATCTACACCAAACTTGATTACATATTTTTCAAACAATGAAATAATCGAACCAAACACAGCACGTGAACATACAACATGGTCACCCGCCTTCAAGTAAGCTAATGTCACCGCATGCACACCCGCCATACCAGAACTCGTTGCTACAGCAGCTTCAGCACCATCTAAAACAGCTAGACGCTTTTCAAATGTTTGAACTGTTGGGTTGGTATAACGTGAATAGGTATTGCCTTCAATTTGCCCTGAAAATTTTGCAGCAGCGTCGGCTGCACTTTCACACACAAAAGACGAAGTTAAGAAGATCGGCTCACTATGCTCTCCCTCAGAAGTACGATTGTGACCTGTACGAATAGCCAAGGTATCTAGTTGATATTCGATGTCGTCTTGTTGGTTCATTAGCATTACTCAGTCCAATGACTGCCTTTTGTTAATTATTGCCAATATTTTGAGCGCCTAAGCTATTTAAGGTCAAGGTATAATAAGCAAATATCGCTTAGACTTCGATCAAACCTACAAGGATATAGGCCAACAATCACCATGAACTCATTGAAAAAAAGCCTTTTAACACAGCAAAAAAAACTAAAGCACCTCTCTACACGTTTTTTTAATGCAAAATCATTGGTGTTATCACAAACCAATCCTTACGAGGTCATTGAAGAATATAAATTTTGTCAGGTTCGTCATTACGCATCACCCAACCGTAAATACCAAGAACCCTTAGTCTTTGTCGCACCCTTAGCCATCAATATGGCAATCTACGACCTTTACCCTTATCGTTCACTAGTCAAACACTTTCAACACAGTGGTTTTGAAGTTTATTTAATTGAATGGAATAAGCTCAGTTATCAAGATCGTTTCCTCGATTTTTTATCATTTATTGATGATGCCATCCCTCACTGTGTCGACAAAATCTGTACACATGCCAACAGCCCACAAATTTCTTTGCATGGTTGGAGTATGGCTGGTATTTTTGTCACGCTATACACTGCCTTAAGCACATCCAACCGTGTCAAAAACCTCATGGTGATGGGTAGCCCTATTGATAGCTATGCCTCTGGCCGCGTTGGTCGACTCTTTCAAAATATCAATCAATTGATTTCACGTAGTCAATCACTCAAAAATACGATTTACAGCGGTAAAATTCCTAAAAGAATGATTCATACACCTGGTTTGCTAAATGCAGTCGGCTTTAAAATATTAGATCCTAAGGGCTGGTATTACAGTCAAAAACAATTTTTGTTTAATCTAGCAGACCCTCAAGCACTGTATGAACATGCCACTATGGGCAACTTTCTCAACCACATGATTGATTATCCTGGCGGTATTAATCAGGACATGGTTTTGCATCTATGGCTACAAAACCCCCTAAAAGGCGGTGTTATTCAGTTGAAAGATAAGATTATAAAATTAAAAGATATTCACGCTCCCCTGTTTATTGGCGCGGGTTCTAGCGATCAGATTGTTACCGCAGCAGCAGCTCAGCCCTTAGGTGAATTGACAAGTAGCCAAGATGTCACGTTTACTCTTATCCCCGGTGGGCACTTAGGCCTCATGTCGAGCCAAAAAAGCGCAAATGAATTTTGGCCTAAATTAACCACATGGCTTGAACAAAGATCGACAGTTATTAAAAATTAAATTAGGGTTTTATTATGATTCAATCAGTTGCATTCATTGGTTTAGGCGCAATGGGCTACCGCATGGCAGCACACTTACCCAAGCACTTTGATACCGTTTATGTATGGAATCGTAATTTTGACAAAGCCAAACAACATGCAAATGAGTTTGGCACCCTTGCTGTAGATCTACAACAAGCAGTACAAGCTGACATTATTTTTTCCTGCTTACCGACCAGTGCAGATATTGAAGCTTTAATTGCTGGCATTAATATCCGAGCAGGCAGTATTTGGGTGGATTGCACCAGTGGCGTACCGAGTTCAGCTAAGCACTTAGCGCCACTATTTCAACAGCAAAATGCATTTTACTTAGATGCTCCAGTATCTGGGCAAACAATAGGCGCAGAAAATGCAAGCCTCACCTTTATGATTGGGGGTGATCAACACGCATTTAAGCAAGCCTTGCCTGCTATCCAAGTGCTCGGCAAGCTTATTCAACATGTGGGTGAATCAGGTGCAGGTTTTGCTGTAAAAGCAGTCAACAATATGCTCATGGCTGTCAATTTGTGTGCCGCTTCTGAAGGCCTGACTGTGCTTAAAGCACATGGCGTAGATTTACACGCCGCTTTAGATTGTATTAATGCATCAAGCGGTAAAAGTAATGCGACAGAAACCATTTTACCGCAACGGGTACTCAACCGTAGTTTCCCATTAACCTTTGCCTTGCCATTATTAGCAAAAGATACAGGAATTGCTGTAGATTTAGTTCGCACAGCCAAACTTTCTGCACCTGTCATTTCCCTTGCGCAAAACTTAGTTCAAGTTGCCAGCGACACTGCTGAAGAAAATAGTGACTTTTCAACTGTCGCAAAAATGTACGAATCATGGAGTAATATTACAATTGAGTAAGATCTCGCCATTGAAAATACATAATTAAATCGAATACTGTGATGGTGTGATCACACACATTGTTACAAACACAGAGGAAACTCGTATGAACAATTTCAAAGTTGCGGCATTGGTTGGCTTTGTTTCGCTATTAGGGGCATCTACAGTAGCTATGGCGTCTGAGCAAGAATGTCAAAAACTCAAGAATGATCATGATGTCATCTATGCATCAAAAGGCTTTTGTTTTAAAGACCCTGATGCTAAAGCAAAGTATGGTAATGACAATTGCTATACAACCAAACCAAAATTTTCAGAAAAAGAGCAACAACGTCTTGACGCGATCAAAGATCGTCAGAAAGAATTGAACTGTAAATAATTACAGTTGAAAAACAGCTTAAGGAAATCTGTCATGGCTTATGATGACCAAAACATTTTTGCAAGAATTTTACGCGGTGAATTACCTGCGATTAAAGTTTATGAAGATGAACGTGTTCTTGCATTTATGGATATTATGCCTCAAGCAGAGGGCCATACTTTGGTTATCCCAAAGTCACCTGCTGTCACCCTACTTGACCTTGCTCCAGAAGAAGCAGCCTACACAATTCAAATTGTACAGAAGGTTGCCAAAGCGATTGAAACAGCTCTTCAAGTTGAAGGCATCGTTTTAATGCAACTTTCTGGCGTAGCTGCTGGTCAAACAGTGCCACATGTGCACTTCCACCTTATTCCAAGCTCTGTACATGAGCTAGGGAAACATGCAGCACAAATGGGTGATCAGGACAAAATTAGAGCCTTGGCTGAAAAAATTAAAGCAGCACTTTGAAATATGAATGTCATATTTTAAATATCTTAAAATGGAGCTTCGGCTCCATTTTTTATATATGGCGCTTTTCAATATGCAAAATAAAAAAGCCAGCAACAATCCCATTAACTATATTTAATAAAATAAATACAAATACTTAAACTATAAAAAACACAATTTTTCTCAAGGGATACACCAATCATATTTCATATCTTTGCAATATTTCCTTAATAGAACTGTCTTATTTGTAATCAATACTTAGCGCCATTAGATAGCGAAATTATTTTTAGCCAAGCTACTGATAAAACGTATTGATATGACTAGAAAAGTCTTCTGGAGCTTCAAATGAAAAAAACACTATGTGCATTAGCAATCGGGGCAACTGTTGTAACACCTATGATGGCGTCTGCAGCAGATGTAAAAATCTATGGCCGTGCACACGTTTCTTTAGACTACCTTGATGATGGTAAAGATTATAACGAAGTAGGCTTGTCTTCTAATGCATCTCGCTTAGGTTTTAAAGTTGATCAAAAAATTAATGACGACTTAAATGTTTTTGCTCAAATTGAGCAAGAAGTTAACTTTGCAAGTGGCTCTAAAGATGCGAATGGCGTGAATTTCTCAACTCGTGACACATTCGTTGGTGTAAAAAGCGCGAATTATGGTCAAGTTCGTGTTGGCCGTTTTGATAGCCCATTTAAAGTTGCACGTAGCCCAATCAACTTCTTTGGCGATATGGTGGGTGATGTACGTAACGTCACACGTGTTGGCAACTTAAAGTTTGATGAGCGCAACGAAAACACCATCGAATATAAATCACCAAAATTTGGTGGCGGTTTTAATGTGCTGGGTGCTGTATCAATGAATGCAGGCACAGAGTCAACCAAAGATGCAAATGGCGAAGGCAAAAAGAAAGACCAAGCTTATGATCTTGCTTTGACATATAAAGAAGGCCCGATTGATTTTGCAGCTGCATACGAAAAATATGAAAAAAATGCGGCAAACGTAAGCGATGGCGCAAGCCGTGATGCTTTCCGCCTTGCGGGTGCATACAAGCTTACTGAAGAGTTTAACTTAGGTGCAATGTATCAATTGTCTCAACATGACAATGACAAAGTAAATCCAGATGTACAAGTGTTTGGTTTAGCGGGTGAATATAAACTTACACCTAAAACCTCTGTACGCGGTGAATACTTCTACCGTGATGTCGATGCAAATGATGCGAATGCAAGCTTAGTTGCAGTCGGTGTTGAGCATAAACTTGACAGTACACTTCGCGTATATGGCAACCTCGCAACAGTCATTAACGACAAGAACTCTAAACTCAACCCTTGGAAAGAAGGTCGCAGTTTTGGTAATGGTATTAGCGGTGTAGCAGACGAAAACTCAACCGCCCTATCTTTAGGTCTACGTTACGACTTCTAACATCCCCCTCGCAAAAAAAAGAACATGCTTGCATGTTCTTTTTTTTCATCATTTTTTTGAGCTTTCCCACTCAGCATAAGCATGCTGTAGACTTTGCATTTTAAATATAAGTATTTTAGTTGGTTTTATTTGTATTAATTATCATTTGCAATATTTAACAAATACAAGTGTTTTAGTCGGGTTTAAAATATAATTATAAGAAAAAAAGTCGGAATTATTTTATTTAAATACAAGTAAATAGATCAACTTTAAAATAACATAAAATTAGTATATTTTTAAAAAAAATATCAATAACTATTTGTTTTATAATTATTTTTTTAATATATTATTATTTTAACTGTTCCACCTATTTATTTTATATTTTTTTTGTTTAATAATGTAAATATAGTTTTTAAAAACAGGCTTAACCATGAGCTTAGTTCCAAAAAATATCAACCGAAACGTAAGTCGCGAAATTGCCATTATATTAATAATTAAAGTGGTGATTTTATTGACTATTAAACATATCTGGTTTGACGCACCAACGATTCCTAAAAATTTTGACAATCAAGTTGCCGAGCATATCGCTGGCAGTTCTTCCCAAATCAAGGAGACACGTTGATGATTTCTGAAAGCGTGGTCGATCTTTCGCGGTTCCAATTTGCGATGACCGCGATGTATCACTTTATTTTTGTTCCACTCACTTTAGGTATGGCTTTCCTTCTTGCCATTATGGAATCCACGTATGTGATTTCTGGTAAAGAAATTTATAAAGACATGACTAAATTCTGGGGCAAATTATTCGGTATTAACTTCGCGCTAGGGGTTACTACTGGTTTAACCATGGAATTTCAGTTTGGTACAAACTGGGCATATTACTCACACTACGTGGGCGATATCTTTGGTGCTCCACTCGCAATCGAAGGCTTAATGGCGTTCTTCCTTGAATCGACATTTATTGGTTTATTCTTCTTTGGTTGGGATCGCCTCTCAAAAGTACAGCACTTAGCTGTTACATGGTTAGTTGCACTTGGATCTAATATGTCTGCACTGTGGATTTTAGTGGCCAACGGCTGGATGCAAAACCCAGTCGGTTCAGCATTTAACTATGAAACCATGCGTATGGAAATGGTCGATTTCGGCGCACTCATCTTCAACCCTGTTGCACAGGTGAAATTCGTACATACTGTATCTGCAGGCTATGTTACTGGTGCAATTTTCGTATTGGCTATTTCTAGCTACTACATGTTGAAAAAACGTGACTTGCCATTTGCGCGCCGTTCTTTTGCCATTGCTGCCATCTTTGGTTTAGCTTCTACACTTTCAGTGATTTTACTGGGTGATGAATCTGGTTACGAAATTGGCGATGTGCAAAAAACTAAATTGGCTGCAATTGAAGCCGAGTGGGATACTCACCCAGCGCCAGCACCGTTTACTTTATTTGGTATTCCAAACAAAGAAACCATGACTACGGACTATGCTATTAAAATTCCGTATGTAATGGGGATTATCGCAACACGCTCAACCACCAAAGAAGTGACAGGCATTAAAGATTTAGTCATCCAACACGAAGAACGTATTCGTAATGGTATGGTGGCTTATTCACAACTTGAAAAACTACGTGCAGGCGACCAATCTGCAGAATTAAAAGCAGCTTTTGCTGAGTCTCAAAAAGATTTGGGCTATGGCTTACTTTTGAAAAAATACACGCCAAACGTAGTTGATGCATCTGAAGCACAAATTAAAGCTGCTGCTAAAGACACAATTCCACACGTACCAAGCTTATTCTGGGCATTCCGTTTAATGGTTGCATCTGGTTTTCTTATGCTTCTATTGTTTGCTCTTGCTGCCTTTGCTGTTGCAAAACGCAATGCAGAAAATAAACCTTGGTTACTAAAATTTGCCTTGTTTGGCTTACCACTTCCTTGGATTGCTGCGCAAACTGGTTGGTATGTTGCCGAAGTTGGCCGTCAACCTTGGACTATCGGTGAAGTTTTACCAACACACCTTTCAGCTTCTAGCTTAAGTACAGGTGATGTATGGGGATCTATCATCGCACTTGCATCGTTCTATACCGTACTTTTGATTATCGAAATGTATCTCATGATCAAATTCTCACGTCTTGGCCCAAGCTCACTTCATACTGGTAAATACCACTTTGAAAAACTTGAAGCGGCGAATAAAGCAAATGAGGAGTCTAAAGCATGATCGAATATGAACTGCTCAAAATCATTTGGTGGGTACTTGTAGGCGTACTACTCATTGGCTTTGCCCTCACCGATGGCTTCGATATGGGTTCCATGGCACTCATGCCATTTGTAGGTAAAACAGATGACGAACGTCGCGCTGCAATCAATACGATTGCACCGCACTGGGACGGCAACCAAGTTTGGTTTATTACGGCTGGTGGTGCACTATTTGCTGCCTGGCCAATGGTATACGCAACTGCATTCTCAGGCATGTACTGGGCACTGCTCCTCGTTCTCTTTGCACTATTTTTGCGACCTGTCGGCTTCGACTACCGCTCAAAACTTGAGAACACAAAATGGCGTACATCTTGGGACTGGGGCTTATGTATTGGTGGCGCCGTACCTGCTTTAGTATTTGGTGTAGCTTTTGGCAACATGTTCTTAGGTGTGCCGTTTACTTTAGATGAAACTGTACGCTCTACTTACACAGGTAGTTTCTTTGCACTACTCAATCCATTTGCATTGGTTTGTGGTTTAGTCAGCCTTTCTATGCTGGCAGCGCACGGTGGTGCTTGGCTCATGATCCGTACGGATGGTGATTTACGTCAACGCTCTGCTAAAGCAACTCAAATCATGGGTATTGTATATTTAGTGACTTTCTTGGCTGCTGGCGCATGGCTATACTTTGGCGGTATTCAAGGTTATACACTTGCGCAACCATTTGACACTAATGGCGTAGCAAACCCACTAGCAAAAGAAGTGATTACCAATGCTAACCCAGGTTGGATGAACAACTACTCAACTTACCCAATTACCATGATTGCTCCAATTATGGGTCTACTTGGTGGCTTGATTGTTGTATTAGCAGCAGGTAAAAATAAAGCAGGTGTGAGCTTCCTAGGTTCAAGCTTAGCAGTGATTGGTGCAATCTTAACTGCTGGATTTGCATTATTCCCGTTCCTTATGCCTTCAAGCATCAACCCAACAGTAAGTCTTACAATGTGGGATGCCGTATCAAGTAAAAATACTTTAACTGTTATGACTGTTGCTGCCTGCATCTTCGTTCCAATCATCTTGTGTTATACCACTTGGTGTTACTACAAAATGTGGGGCGTGATTACTAAGAAACATATTCAAGAGAATTCACATAGCCTTTACTAAAAGCTATGTATAGGAGAAAAATGATGTGGTACTTTGCTTGGATTCTCGGTGTGTTGATGGCATGTTTTGCAGGTGTACTTAGTGCCCTGTACATTGAACATCATCAAGATTTAGATGAGGAATAACACATGACCGATGTTGCTATAGAAAAACCAGTCGTAGAAAAAAAGCCGAATAAATTTGCAATGCTAATTTCCTGCCTTTTGGCTTTTCCTTTGGCAGCAGTCCTCCTTGTTCATCCAGCAGCTATGCTGGATGACAATGGTGGATATAGTCATCGTGCCCTTATGATGGTGATGATTGGCATTTCAGGTGGTTTTGTTCATGGCGTAGGCTTTGTTCCAAAGCATTGGTTTTGGAAATGGTTATTTAGTCCGTACATTGCTTGGCCACTAATGCTCTGGGGATACTATACCTGGTTCCTTGCCTGATTAAAAAAAGCCCTGATTGAAGGGCTTTTTTTATGTTTGTCTTAAAATTCTGATTTTTAAATTCAGATTAATAAAATAAAGCATTATAAATTTTTATTAAAAATTAAATATTTTCTAACATTTAATTATAAATTTTAGTACCCGCAAAGTTGCATCTCCGCTGCATGGCCTTTAGCATGCTCTGCACCTGAATTGGAGTTATATAATGAAAATTAAAACCTTTTTAGCCGTAGCATGCATTATTGCCAGTACTTGCGCATCTGCTGAAGAAACAAAAAAAGGATGGCTGTCAAAAGCCATTGATAAATGGAATACCTTGGGGCAACTAACAGATAAGGATTTTGAACAGTATCCGACGGTGCAAGAGTTTTTCCAAGCCAAGTATAAAAATCCGCGCACCATCACCATGAATAACGTATCTTACGGTGCAGGCACTATTATGTGGGAACGCGCAAATACCTATTGCGCACGTGATGGCGGTGAATTTGTTCAAATTAAAAGCCATCCATCACCACTAATTCCCTATAAAGGCTCTGAGGTGCTATCTACGCCGAATCTGCAAAAATACTACGGCTTATTCCAGTGTAAAAATATCAAAAATAGCTGGAAAGTTTACTTTGACCATCAGAACGAACGTATTTTCCAGCACCCGTCGCCAAACACTGCTTCTGACGTAAGCTTCAATTTCGAATAATTGTTATATATAGAAAAAATCAAAATATGCAAAAAACATTATTGTTTCTTGCCGCGGCAACCGGACTATCTGGTTGCCAAGTTACAGGGGAACGCGGCAGCCTCTACCAAAATGTACTGGGTGGCTTCGGGCCTAAAACTCAGCATATCCAACTCAATCCAGAACTGAACAGTTTTTCTCTGACAGTGCCACTCTCGGCTTATAATGAATTGGATTTAAACAAAGGGCTAATCAGCAATGCTCCGTTCTTTAACCAGTTAAAACAAGACCGTTACTGGAGTGTACATCATATTTATGACGCGCAATTCCGTCGCCTAGCGCAAGACCGAGTAAAAATTAAAGTCTGCAATACAGTTAGTGCTGATCATCGGCGTAGTGCCAACGACTCCAGCTCCTGTGCAGATATACAAATGCGCGTCGCATACGACAAGTTGAGTGATGGCGTGCGCCTGACTTTCAAGCCTATTACGGCCGATATCAGTACAGAAGACTTCGGCTTCTTTATAAAAAATGCAGCACCAGAATTATTTAAAAATGCCGAGCAACTGAACACTGCAACCTTAATTAAAACATTCGGCTATGAAGATGCGCTGACTGTCAGCAGCAAACGTACGATTTCCAGTCTCCGCAATGTTCTAGTAAAAAATGGCTATACTATTACCACTCAGGATATTGCCAATGAAAAAATTTACTTAAGTTCATTTGAGCTTAAATCTGCTGACGCAAAGGTCTTTTCCATCCTAAACTGCCGCACCGCTACTGCAAAAAATGGTTCCAGCACCAGCTGCAAATATGCCCTGTTCAGCCCCTATGCTATCAGTGACTATCGAATATACAACAAAGAAATAACGAGAAAAATCAATCAGCTGTTTAACTAACCACCAAAGTAAGCATGATGCCGGTTGTTTCATCCGCTTATCCAGTGCCAGCATAGATACCAACAGATTATCTTACTGGCGCTTATAAGCGCTGGCTGGACATACCCCTTAGCCTAAACAGCAGAAATAGCCACTGAGTAGCTGTTTTAAATCTCTACACCCAAGACATTAGATTAGCTTTTGCATCTACACAGAAAAATTTGATTTAAGGACTGACGGATCTCTCCATACATTCAGCTATAGCACTTCCAACACATAAAAAAACCGGACACAATGTCCGGCTTTATCATTCCATTTACAATAATGCTTAGCGATGCGTGTGAATCGACATCACAATCCCCATTCCCGCAAGCATTGCAATAACAGCCGTACCACCATAACTCATGAGTGGTAAAGGGTCACCTGTAACAGGCAAAATACCACTCACCATACCAGAGTTTAAAAATACAAAGAAAAAGAAAGTAAGTCCTGTTGCACTGGCGTATAAACGCCCAAAATTATGAAAGCTATTCATCCCAATCATTAAGCAACGAATAATAATGGCAAAAAACAGACTAAATAATAAGAAAACACCAATAAAGCCAAACTCTTCTGCATAAGTCGACATAATAAAGTCAGTATGATGTTCAGGCAAATAACCTAAATGTGACTGCGTCCCTTCAGTAAAACCCTTACCTGTCATACCACCTGAACCAATCGCAATTTTAGACTGGATAATATTCCAACCCGCACCTAAAGCATCTGATTCTGGGTCAAAAAGCGTTAAAATACGTTTCTTTTGATATTCCTGTAGCAGAAACATCCACAGCAGTGGTGCGGCAATAGCCAAAGCCCCCATTGCCCCTACAATTAATTTCCAAGACATCCCACTTAAAAATAAAATAAAAATACCCGGGATAATCAGACCAATATTTAAGTCTGGCTGTAAAGCCACAAGCACAAAAGGCACCATCATAATAATCAGCGCGATGATGATATGTACAAATTTAGGTGGAAATGCACGATTGGAAAAATACCATGCCATCATCAGCGGCATCGCAAATTTCATCACTTCGCTGGGTTGCATACTACCTATTCCAGGAATGGTAATCCAACGTTTAGCACCAAGCCGAGTTTCACCTATAACAAACACTAGCATCAGCATAATTATGCCAAAAATATAAAAATACGGACTAATGGCTTGATAAACTTTCGGTGGCACTTGTGCACACAAAAACATTAAAGTAAAACCAACGGCAAAACTTGTTGCTTGACGTAGTACCATGCCAGTATTTTCAGCAGTTGCACTATAGACAACCATCAATCCAAGTATGGCATTTAGAACTAAAAAACATAATAACCACGGGTCTAAATGTAATTTAGCCCAACGCGAAGAATCGTGCTTTATGCTCATTCCATCTCGAGCGGAATGACGCAAAAAACGATACTGCTGTGAAGGGATCATTTTAAGATTAAGCGTTAAGTAGAATTCAGAAATTATAAGTGAAAGCCACAGCGAATATACCGCTGCAGCTAAAATAATTTTAAGATATTAAGTATTCAGCGCTGACTGTGAAGCCAAAATTAACTTCGCCAACTCTAAATCATCTGGATAGGTAATTTTAATGTTATCCGCACGGCCCTGTACAACTTGCACTGCCACACCAACATATTCAAGCGCACTGGCTTCATCTGTAATTTGCACATGATCTTGCAATGCCTGCTCAATGGCTTTTTTTAGTAACCCCAATGGCGCAATTTGCGGTGTTTGGGCTTGCCACAAATTTGTACGATCAACTGTTTTATTAATCTGCACGCCCTGCTCAACATGTTTGAGTGTATCACGCACAGGCACAGCTAAAATTGCACTACTGTTTTGCTCAATTGCAGTTGTCACTAATTTTTCCAAACATGCAGCAGATACACACGGACGCGCTGCATCATGTACAAACACCCAGTCTTCATCTGAGGCAATTGTAGATAAATATTGTAAGGCATTCAGTACCGAGTTTACTCGCTCAGCACCACCCAAACAAAAGTGTGCGCGCTCGGCATGCGAAAAAGAAAGTGTCTGCACAAAATCATCTTGCTCACCTACAGCCAGCACATAACCTTGTAAAGGCAGTTGATTTAAACGCTGAACAGTATGTTCTAATACGGTTTGATTTTGAATAACTTGGTATTGCTTTAATTCTGTTTTAGAAAATCGACTACCCGAACCCGCAGCAGGTATAACGGCCCACAACTTAAGGTTCTGTAGGCGGGAGCTCAGCGACGTCTGATTCATTGGTACGTAAATCTACTTTTTCATTTGGATCGATATAAATCGGTTTATATTGAGTACTAATTGTACTCATTTGAACAAATGTTTCGTGTGGCTTAACCAAGCCCAAGTCTAAGCGTGCATGCTCTTCAATGGCTTCAACACCATTTTTTAAATCGAAGACTTCTGCAGCCAAAACACGATTGCGTTCTTTGAGTTCATCATTCAGCTCAACTTGTTGCTGAATTTTTTGGGTGAGTTCTTGATGGTCTTTATAACCACCTTCACCAAACCAGTATAAATACTGAAACCCTGCGATCAAAATGATCGCAAGGCCCAATAGTACTTTACTCGCTTTGGAGTCGAATACATTTAACATAGAGAGCATGAGCGCTTAGTTCAAACCTTTGAACTCAGCTTTACCGCGATATGCAGCTTTAGTCAATTCTTCAATACGAAGTAATTGGTTATATTTTGCTACACGGTCAGAACGGCAAAGTGAACCAGTTTTGATTTGGCCCGCTGCTGTACCAACTGCAAGATCCGCAATTGTAGAATCTTCAGTTTCACCAGAACGGTGTGAAATTACAGTAGAGTAACCATTTGCTTTAGCAAGATAGATCGCATCTAAAGTTTCAGTCAATGTACCGATTTGGTTGTACTTGATCAGAATTGAGTTACCAACTTTTTCGTTGATACCACGTTGAAGAATCTTAGGATTCGTAACGAACAAGTCATCACCAACCAATTGGATTTTGTCGCCAAGGATCGAAGTTAGGTAAGACCAACCTTCCCAATCAGACTCGTCCAAACCATCTTCAATTGAGATGATTGGGTATTGTTTAGCAAAACCTGCAAGGTAGTCAGCAAATTGGTTGCTTGTGAATGCTTTATTGCCTTCACCTGCAAGGATATATTGACCATCTTTGTAGAATTCTGAAGATGCACAGTCAAGCGCAAGCATAATGTCAGAACCAGCTTTGTAGCCAGTTTTTTCAATTGCTTCAAGAATAACTGTAATCGCTTCTTCGTTAGAACGAAGGTTAGGTGCGAAACCGCCTTCATCACCTACTGCAGTATTTAAACCTTGTTTCTTTAAAACTGATTTTAAAGAATGGAAAATTTCTGCACCAGCACGTAAAGCTTCAGAGAATGAAGTGAAGCCTACTGGCTCAATCATAAATTCTTGAATGTCTACGTTGTTGTCTGCATGTGAACCACCGTTTAGGATGTTCATCATTGGAACAGGCATTGTTAAAATGCTGTTATTACGAAGGTCTGCAATGTATTGGAAAAGTGGGATTTTCTTTTCGTCAGCAGCAGCACGCGCAGCAGCAAGAGAAACTGCCAAAGTTGCGTTAGCGCCTAATTTTTCTTTGTTTTCAGTACCGTCAAGCGCGATCATTGTGTTATCAATGTCTTTTTGTTCGAATACTGATTTACCCAACAATGCATCACGAATTACTGTGTTAACGTTGTTAACCGCAGTTTTAACGCCTTTACCTAAGTAACGAGCTTTGTCGCCGTCACGAAGTTCTAAAGCTTCACGAGAACCAGTTGAAGCACCAGATGGTGCACATGCACGGCCAACTACGCCAGATGCTAAGATAACGTCTGCTTCGATGGTTGGGTTACCACGAGAGTCCAAGATTTCACGTGCACGAATGTCAACGATTTGACTCATGAACAATTCCTCAGTTGATTAATAAAACGATGCGCCAATTAATGACGCATCAATGTTGAAAATTATTAGTGTGTATCAAGCTTCTGAAAACCTTTTACCAAGGTATCGAGCTCTTTTAACTGTGCTAAGAATGGCTCAAGTTGAGACATACGCAATGCGCACGGACCATCACATTTGGCTTTATCAGGATCTGGGTGACCTTCTAAGAACAAGCCTGCCAATCCTGTTGCCATACCCGCACGTGCTAGGGTCGTAATCTGCGCGCGACGTCCGCCTGCAGAATCTTCACGTCCACCCGGCGTTTGCAACGCATGTGTTACATCAAAGAACACTGGAACGTTCATCTGCTTCATCGTGTCAAAGCCCAGCATATCTACAACTAGGTTGTTGTAGCCAAATGCAGAACCGCGCTCACATAGAATAAGTTTATCGTTACCTGCTTCCAAGCACTTATTCATGATATGACGCATTTCATGTGGTGCAAGGAATTGAGCTTTTTTGATGTTGATAATGGCATCTGTTTTTGCCATTGCTTCAACAAGATCCGTTTGACGGCTTAAGAAAGCCGGCAATTGGATAATGTCTGCAACCTCTGCAACAGGTGCTGCTTGGTATGGCTCATGCACATCAGTGATGATAGACACATTGAAATGTTTTTTAATGTCAGCCAACCACTCGATGCCTTTCTCTAGGCCTGGGCCACGGAAAGAATTTAAGCTTGAACGGTTTGCTTTATCAAAACTTGCCTTAAATACGTATGGAATATCTAAACGCTTACAGATATCTACGTATGTTTCAGCAATTTCAAAAGCAAGGTCTTTTGACTCAAGTACGTTCATGCCGCCGAATAGTACAAATGGCAAATGATTTGCCATTTGTATATCGCCTAAACGTACAATTTCTTGTGGTTTTAATTGTGACATTTAAACTTCCTAGTTTAGTCCTACAATGCCATTACTTGGTTTTTTGATACTGTTTTTTAGCAGCATCAATAAAGCCAGCAAATAATGGGTGACCATCACGTGGTGAGCTGGTAAATTCTGGGTGGAATTGTACCGCAACAAACCAAGGATGTGCAGGAATTTCAACAGTTTCTACTAAACGTTGTACTGGTGAATAACCAGAAATCTTCATGCCTTTTTCTTCAAGCACTGGGATATAACGGTTGTTCATTTCATAACGGTGACGGTGACGTTCGATGATTTCTTCAGAACCGTACACTTGAGCTGTTTTAGTACCTGCAACTAACTCTGATTTTTGAGCACCAAGACGCATTGTGCCACCAAGATCAGAATCAGCATTACGCTGTTGCACTTCACCACGTTCGTCTAACCATTCTGTAATCAAACCAATTAATGGTGATTTAGTAGAACGGTTAAATTCAGTTGAAGTTGCATCTGGAATACCCGCAACATTGCGCGCATATTCGATTACAGCCAACTGCATACCCAAACAAATACCTAGGAATGGCACGCCATTTTCACGAGCGAATTTAATCGCTTGCATTTTACCTTCAGTACCGCGCTCACCAAAACCACCTGGTACTAAGATTGCATCAGCATCTTTTAATACTTCTGCGACATCTTGGCTTTCAAGCTCTTCAGCATTGACATAATCAATCTGAACTTTCACACGGTTTTGAATACCCGCATGTAAAAGTGCTTCGTTTACAGATTTATACGCATCTGGAAGTTCAACATACTTACCAACCATAGCAACACGTACTGTGTATTCTGGGTTAAGCAATGCTTCTACCACATTGTCCCAATCTGTTAAGTCAGCTTCAGGAAGATCGTTATAACCAAAACGTTCACAGATTAAATCATCAACATTTTGTTCATAGAACGTACGTGGAATTTGGTAAATGCTGCGTGCATCTTTACATACAACAACTGCACGTGCTTCTACGTTTGTGAACAGTGCAATTTTGCGTGTTGTATCTGCATCAACATCGTGTTCAGTACGACAAATTAAGATGTCTGGTTGAATACCAATTGATAACAACTCTTTTACAGAGTGTTGTGTCGGTTTAGTCTTTAACTCTGCTGCTGACTTAATGTATGGGAGTAACGTTAAGTGCATAAGCATCGTGCGTTTATGACCAAGCTCAACCATTAACTGACGTACAGATTCCATGAATGGGAGAGATTCGATGTCACCTACTGTACCGCCGATCTCAACGATCGCAACGTCATAGCCTTCGCCTGCGCGAAGTACACGTTCTTTAATATTATCAGTAATGTGTGGAATAACTTGAACTGTACCACCTAGGTAATCACCACGGCGTTCTTTGTTAAGAACATCTTGGTAAACACGACCTGAAGTGAAGTTATTCAGTTTGGTCATTTTCGCACGACGTAGGAAACGTTCGTAGTAACCCAAGTCTAAGTCAGTTTCAGCACCGTCTTCAGTTACGAAAACTTCACCATGTTGGAATGGGCTCATTGTCCCTGGATCGACATTAATGTATGGATCCATTTTTACCATGGTCACTTTTAAACCACGAGCTTCTAAAAGTGCAGCAACAGAAGCAGCTGAAATACCTTTACCTAGTGATGAGACTACACCACCAGTAACGAAAATAAAATGGGTCATTGGGTTTCTCGTACAATCGAGCCTAAATCGGCCTGCAATGTTGCGCAATTTTACTTTACTCTGTACCTATAAAGCAAAGTCAATCCGCATCAATTATTAGAACAATAAACAATTGGCTATTGTATCAGCATTTCCGATAAAAAATTAGTGTAAGTTCATAGGATTTCTATCTTGTGAATTGCTGTTATAATGACAACATCCCTTTCACACCCTATTTTTTGCATTATGAATAAAAAATTTTTGATCTGTGGTGCACTTGCAGCTGGCCTACTCTTAACTGCATGTGTGAAAAAAGAAGCACCAAAGGAAGATGAGCAAGAACACGTTGAAACTGCAGCATCTGAAGCAGCGCCAGCAGAATTTCAAAAGTTAGACGCAACTGACGAACAAGAAATTCCACCAACGCCTCCACATACTGAAGTTATTCGTGAAGAAACGCCTAACACCGTTACTGAAGTTCGTCGTGAAGTAGCACCAGCTGCTGAGGCGCCAAAACCAGCGCCAGCTCCAGTTCAAAAAGCTGAAGCGCCACGTGCAGAAGACAAGCCAACACAAGCTGTTGCACCTAAAAACACAAGTGCAAGCCAATCTGAAGATGATGCTGTCGCTGCTGCAATTGCCGCTGCAACTCCAGCTTTAGACAACTAATTGTTTATTCTCTAAACAATTCAATAAAAAGCCCAGTTTTGACTGGGCTTTTTATTGCTTGTACATAAATATATATCTGTAGCAAATGACTTACTTTTGCTCACAATCGCTCTTGTAGTTTTTCAGCTAAATACTCAATAAATAAACGAACACGTTTGGGTAAATGCTCTTGTTGATAATATACGGCATGAATCAGCTGTTCATGCGGTTCGATTTGATCATCTAAAAGTTGTACCAAGCGCCCTTCAGCAATATCTTTTTCTAACATAAAAATCGAAAGACAGGCGATGCCCATGCCATGAATTGCAAGCTCGCGTATCGTTTCACCGTTTGATGCCTTAATGTTTGGTCGAATCGTTAGTGGTTTTCCACCGACTTGGATCGGCCACGTATTCATGTGTGTAATTTGACTAAAACCAAGCAAAGCATGTGCTGAAAGCTCCTCCGCATTTTTCGGATGCCCATGCTGCTGAAGATAGTCAGGACTCGCCACCAAACACAATCGACTCTTATATATAAATTTTGCATGTAAACTTGAGTCGTTTAATTTTCCAAAGCGAATCGCGACATCCGCTTTATGCTCTAATAAGTCAATCACTTGATCATGATTCACCAATTCAATCTGTATATGCGGATAACGTGCATTAAATTCAGGAATTAAAGGCACAATGACATGCAGTATAAAAGAAATTGCAGAATCGACTCGTACAAGACCAGAAGTATCGGCATCTAATTTCAGCAGGGAATCTTCCGCCTCGGTCAAATCATTCAGTATTCGTCGGGTTTTAGCTAAAAATAATTGCCCTTCTTGCGTCAGTTTAATTTTGCGGGTTGTTCGTTCCAACAGTGTTACATTTAATTTAGATTCCAAACGCTGTAATGCACGGCTTATGCCAGATGCTGTTTGATCCAGCCTTTCTGCTGCTTTCACAATAGAGCCACTATCTACAATAACAGTAAAAACCTGTAGCTCTTCAATGGTTGATTTCATTGCATATTCGAATTCGTGATTTTTAATCAATAATATATTCCAAACTCATGCATTTTTCTTCACTAAAATAGGCAACACAATACCATCAATTCAAAAAAAGAGAATTTCTGATGATTGTTCCTCAAATGGGTGTTGGCACATTCCGCCTAGGCGGTCAAACCGTTATAGACTCGATTAAAAATGCACTAAATGCAGGATATCGAGCAATTGATACGGCGCAGATTTACGGCAATGAAGCTGAAGTAGGACAAGCAATCCACGAAAGTCATGTGAATAGCGCGGATATTTTCTTAACTACTAAAATTTGGACTGAAAATTATGCTGCAGATAGACTGATACCCAGCTTAAAAGAAAGTTTAATCAAATTAAGGACTGATGCTGTCAATCTCACACTTATTCATTGGCCAGCACCCGCGCTAGGCGTTGATATTCCTGAATTAATGGAACATTTACTTGAGGCGAAAAAACAAGGATTGACTGAGCATATTGGTATATCCAATTTTAATATTGAGCTCACTCAACAAGCCATTGATCACATCGGACTGGAAAATATTGCAACCAATCAAATTGAACTGAGTCCATATTTACAAAATCAAAACTTAGTTAATTATCTACAGGCGAACAAGATAGATGTCACCTCCTATATGACTTTGGCCTATGGCAAAGTTTTGCAAGATCCAATCCTTTTAAACATTGCAGCAGAACACCAAACTACTTCAGCTCAAATTGCGCTGGCTTGGGCATTACAAAAAGGCTATGCCGTTATTCCATCATCAACCAAACCTGAACATTTAATCAGTAATTTAAAAGCTCAAGACATTCATTTAACACCAGCACAGATGCAAGCCATTGCAACACTTGACAGAAATGCACGTGAAGTGAATCCACCTGAACTTGCTCCAGTTTGGGATATATAATATGAAATTAAATTTTCCCTTAATTGCCTTAGCCGTGGGTGCTTTTGCAATAGGTACAACAGAATTTTCACCCATGGGTTTTCTGCCTGAAATTGCAACAGATCTATCGGTGTCTATTCCTCAAGCAGGTTTACTGATTAGTGCCTATGCCGTTGGTGTCATGATTGGTGCTCCATTAATGACATTATGGTTAGCACGTTTTCCAAAACGTACTGCCCTTATTTTATTGATGGCAATCTTTACGGTCGGCAATATTTTGGCAACGATTGCACCTAACTATCTCGGTTTAATGGCTGCACGCTTAGTCACCAGCTTAAATCATGGTGCATTTTTTGGCTTAGGTTCTGTGGTTGCAGCAAGCGTTGTACCCAAAGACAAACAAGCCAGTGCGGTTGCCATGATGTTTATGGGCTTGACCATTGCCAATATTGGCGGTGTGCCCCTCGCAACGTGGGTGGGGCAAAATATCGGTTGGCGTATGTCTTTTGCCGCTATTACCTTACTGGGCATCATCACCATGTTGGCATTATGGAAAGCACTACCCCATCAGCAACAGACCAAAAGACCTGATGTACGAGCAGAATTGAAAGTATTGACACGCATGCCTGTTGTTTTAGCACTGCTGACCACAGTCATGAGTGCTGGAGCTATGTTCGCGCTCTATACCTATATCGCACCAAGCTTAAAAGTCTTTACCCATGCAAGTCCTGAGCTTATCACTTTCATGTTGGTTTTAATCGGGATCGGATTTTCAATCGGCAACCATTTCGGTGGTAAGTTTGCAGATCAATCCTTAGATAAGACCTTGATTGGCTTTTTAGTCTTACTGATGCTGATGATGCTGTTATTTCCAATTTTAGCTACAACCACCATTGGCGCGGCGATTGCATTAATCATCTGGGGAGCAGCCGCCTTTGCAGTCGTGCCACCTTTACAAATGCGTGTTATGACAGTCGCTCACGATGCCCCTGGCCTTGCTTCTTCAGTGAATATTGGTGCATTTAATCTTGGAAATGCATTGGGTGCGGTCGCAGGTGCCGCAGTGCTAAATCTAAACTTAAGCTATGCTGCAGTATCTTATGCGGGCGCTACACTGAGTGCTCTAGCGTTAATTTTAGTATTGATTCAAATGAAGCTTAAACCTCAAACATCTGTATGTTGCGCACAAGCTGAGTAACATACAAAAATAGCCTATCAACAATAGGCTATTTTGTTTCTAGTTCGCATATAACTTTAAAAAATCAGCCATCAATTTGGTTGCCCACGAATGGGTGTCGACTAAACCTTCATAATAACCACAGTGACTGCCTTTTTTGGTGGTCACCACCACAACATTCGGCATATTTTCAATCACTGCCTTATAGGGTTCTAAATTCTTAATGTGGCAGACAGGGTCGTCTTCTGCGTTCAAAATCATCAATGGAATTTTGACATTATCAAATACATAAATTGGGTTGGTGGATTTGGCGTAAGTTTCATAATCGGCAAAACCTGCCATTTGAAAATAAGCACGTTCAAACTGTGCCAGATTTTTACTTTTCAATACATCAATTAAAGATGGTGTTGCTGACCATGTTGCAGAATAGGGTTCTACAAACTTCTGAAAGAGCTTCTTGGTCATCATTTTACTGTAAAAAGGATGAACATTTTTAAAGCCAAGCTCAGTGTCATAGCCCGGACATAAAGCAAATGCAGCTTTAAATGGTGTTTCCTCCCCTTGTTCGCCTAAATAGCGGACCAATAACCCAGTTCCTGCAGATGAACCTACGCCAAACAAATTCGATTCTGGAAATTTCTGCTGAATAAAGGCAATCTGTTCACGTAAGTCATCTGTTGAACCAAATAAGTTTATTTTGGCAACAGGCATAGGTAAATTGGCATGACCGCGCCTTAAACACAGTGCAATGCGCCAACCAGTATATAGATTAAGATCTCTCACCACTTCTCGCATACTTTCAGGCGTTCCCGTAATCGTATGCATGAGCACCACGGTTGGTACATTTGCAGGCAAATCTAAGCCCAACCATGCAATGGCTGTGATTCCACCATCAGCCATGGTCAGCTGCTCTATGGCATCATATTTAAGCTTCACTTGACGCTTTTTAATGACATCAAAATACAGTAAATGTGCGTGGGTATTCGAAAGCCAAGGCGTAGGACGATATTTTTCATGTAGTTGCTTTAACTTCGGTAGCACATGTTTCATTTGTCCTTCAGGATGATAATAAAGCTGTGGTAATTCTGCACCGATGGCATGATCTACAAAATTTAAAAGAGCCTGACGCCCTTTATGAATCACATTATTCATTGACCTTACCTTCACCTCGCTTCGCACTACAGCAAATCATTTCAATCTTTTCACTTTGACAAACAAAGCCCATTAAAAAACGTATCTCGCTAGCAATATTTGTTTACTAAAGCTACATAAGCAAAAGCATGACGATATCCATCATGCTTTTTATTATTCTGAGATGGGCATTTAAAAAACAGCAGATTTAAGGCTGAAATTTCGCAATGCGCTCACCCATTTGCGCTGCCAAAGCTTCCAATCCACTTTTCGGACGGAGCATGACTTCAAAATCAATCATCTGTCCTTGTTCATTAAACTGAATCATGTCGATCCCTTTTAACTTTTTCTCGCCAACATTAGCAGAAAACTCAAGCACCACATTTAAACCATCTTCTGAGTAAAACTCACGGTGATAGGTAAAATTTTCAAAAATTTGAATCACATTGGTCAAAATAAAAGTCACCACAGGCTTACCCGGATATGGGTTAAACGCGACAGGTGAACGAAACACCACATCCTCTGCCAAGAGTTCATTTAAAATATTCATATCCCGTGTGTCGAGCATTTCGTGCCAACGTGCAACAGATTTTTTTGTTGTTTCAATGGCCATTTTTGTGTCCTTTTTTTATTGATGAATCATTTCCCTCTCCTCAATCCTCCCCCAAAGGGAGAGGACGTCCCACAACTGCACATCTACTTGAATATAGTCATCATGGTTTAGTATGAGGTTGATTAAATCACCGCTGCCAAGTCAGCACCTTGACGAATTGCACGTTTAGCATCTAGCTCTCCTGCTTCTTTCGCACCACCAATTAAATGTACAGATTTACCCGCAGTTTTTAATTGCTCATACATTGCTGTAAAAGGCTCTTGACCTGCACAAATAATGACATTGTCAACATCAAGTACAGCAGGCTGATCATTGACTACAATATGTAATCCTTGATCATCAATTTTTTCATAGCTTGCGCCACCGATCATTTTTACATTGCGGTGCTTTAAGCCTGTACGATGAATCCAGCCGGTCGTTTTACCTAGACCGCCGCCCACTGAACTTGCCTTACGTTGTAATAGGTAAATTTCACGTTTAGGTTGCTCTACTTGCGGTGCTTTTAAACCACCTACATGCGCATAGGTCGTATCAATACCCCACTCATCGTAAAATTTTTCTGGGTTAAGGCTACCGCTTTCCCCTTCATGACTTAAAAATTCAGCCGTATCAAAACCAATACCACCTGCACCAATAATTGCAACGCGTTGTCCTACAGCTTTACGGTCTTTTAATACATCTAAATAACTCAGTACTTTTGCATGCTCAATACCATCAATCTGCAGTTCACGTGGTGTAACCCCCGTAGCAATTACGATGTCATCAAAATCACCTGCTTCAAGCTCTTCAAATGTCGCTTTGTGATTAAGTTTTAATTCTATGTTGGGTGCGAGTTCAATTTTACGTTTGAAATAACGTAGTGTTTCGTAAAACTCTTCTTTACCCGGAATGGTTTTAGCAATATTAAACTGACCACCAATTTGATTCGCCGCCTCAAATACGGTTACTTGATGACCTCGTTCTGCCGCATAGGTTGCAAAGCTTAAACCAGCAGGGCCTGCACCAACGACGGCAAGCTTTTTCACTTGTGAAGTCGACTTAAACAGCAATTCTGTTTCATGGCATGCACGTGGATTCACTAAACACGATGCAATTTTCATTGAGAAAATATGATCTAGGCAGGCTTGGTTACAACCAATACAGGTATTGATTTCATCACTACGACCCTCAGATGCTTTTTCTACAAAAAATGCATCTGCCAACATTGGACGTGCCATAGAAATCATATCTGCATGACCAGAAGCCAATACATGCTCAGCCATTTCTGGGGTATTAATACGGTTAGACGTTATTAATGGGACTTTGACTTGGCCTTTTAATTTTTCAGTGACCCAAGTAAAAGCAGCGCGTGGTACTTTGGTGGCAATTGTAGGAATTCGAGCCTCATGCCAACCAATGCCTGTGTTAATAATCGTCGCGCCAGCTTGCTCGATTGCTTTTGCCAGTTGCACAACTTCTTCAAATGTCGAACCATCCTCAACCAAATCAAGCATTGATAAACGATAGATGATGATAAAGTTTTCACC
Source organism: Acinetobacter cumulans (assembly GCF_003024525.3). Lineage (GTDB taxonomy): Bacteria > Pseudomonadota > Gammaproteobacteria > Pseudomonadales > Moraxellaceae > Acinetobacter > Acinetobacter cumulans. The sequence continues at coordinate 1,902,318 of NZ_CP035934.2, forward strand.
AACCGCTTCACGTGTACGGCGTACAATTTCTAAAGGAAAACGAATACGATTTTCATAGCTACCACCCCATTCATCATCACGATGGTTGGTACGTTTAGCAATAAATTCGTTAATCAAATACCCCTCAGAGCCCATAATCTCTACGCCGTCATAGCCAGCATATTGTGCAAGGCTAGCGCAGTTTACAAAGTCCGCAATCGTTTGACTGACTTCTGCAGAACTAAGCGCATGTGGTTTTACTGGATTAATTGGGGCTTGAATAGCCGATGGCGCAACATTGTCTGCCTGATATGAATAACGGCCTGTATGTAATATTTGTAAAGCAATTTTACCACCAGCCTCATGAACGGCTTGAGTTACAACTTTATGTTTATCTGCTTCTTCTTTGCTATCGAGCTTATTTCCACCAGCAAAAGTTAGACCTGCTTCATTGGGTGCAATACCACCAGTGACAATCAGCCCAACACCACCTTGTGCACGTTCTGCATAAAATGCAGCCATACGCTCATAGCCACCTGGGGCTTCCTCCAAACCAACATGCATAGATCCCATGAGGACTCGGTTTTTTAATGTAGTAAAGCCCAAATCCAATGGTGCCAATAAATGTGGGTAGTTAGACATAATCTCTCCTTAGCGTGCTTATTTGTGCTGGCTATGTTTATTCAAACTCCAGATTGAGCATGTAGTTAGCTGCCCGAATCTGTGGTTTATGCAACTTATTGCATATATTTATATTCGAGATTTGTTTTTTATGCAACTTGTTGCATAATAAAGTTGTTAAAAATTTTAATGCGGTCCCAACTATGTCTTTAGCTCATGTTTTGCTAACCAGTCTGATTGAAAAACCAAGTACAGGGATAAATTTGGCACGTCGCTTTGACCGTTCTATGGGATTCTTTTGGAATTCGACCCATCAGCAGATATATCGTGAATTAAATGTCATGATGCAAAAAGGCTGGATCTCGACTTTAGAAGATGATGACCACAGTCGTAAAAAAACCTATCAAGTTGAACTACTTGGTCGTGCTGAGTTGGCTGACTGGATGGTCAAACAAAGCCCACCAGGCCAATTGCGAGAAGACCTTATGGTACGCTTACGTGCCGAAGCACAATTTGGTGGCAATACCATGTTGCCCGAATTAGAACGCCACTTGCAGTTACATCAAGAAAATTTAAAATTATACGAAAGTATCTTTGCGAAGGATTTTCCAAACACAGTGCCTCATGACCGTAAATTATTTATTCATAAAATGATTTTACAGCTTGGTATTGATTTAGAGCGAGGCTGGATTCGTTGGCTGGAAGATTTAATTCCTGCTTTAAAGGCCTTTGATGCAACAGCAGATACAGAAAAAAAACATGATGTTTAAATAAAGTGGCTTAGACTGCCATGGCATCTATACTGTACCCACTACTAAAAACATGATTTGAGTTGGATGAATATTAAGCAAATCTTATAGGATCTCTTTGTACCATTCAAATGTGCCAAGATAAATAAAATAAAAAGGAAAAAATATGCCCTATTATCACATGCCAGATGGAGAACAGCTGTTTGTAAGACGCTATGGCCAAGGTGAACCTGTATTGGTGTTATCAGGCTTAGGCATGCAAAGTTGGCAATGGCATCCTTTTTTATATCCACACCACAAGAAATTTGAATTTATTATTCCAGATTGGCGTGGTTTTGGTGGCTCTAAACAATGCAAAATTCCTCATTTAGATGCCATTAGTAGTCATTGGCGAGATATTGAAGCATTGCTTCCACAGCTTAATCTGCCTCAGTTTAAAGTAATTGCCTATTCTATGGGTGCAACAACAGCCATGCATGGCATGCAATATGGTCAATTCCACCGCTCTATTCAGCAATATTTACATATTGATCAAACACCCAAAATAAGTGCTGATCAAAGTTGGCCTTTTGGATTATTTGGCGAAAAACATACACAGTTTATCGAAATTTTACAGCAAATCTCACAGGTGCTTAAAGCAAACCCTGATGCCAAAGCCATGCCTGATTTAAAGAGTGCAGACCGTCAACGCCTATTAAACAGTTGGTTAGCATTTATAGATTTACAAGCTGGTAGCAAAGATGCCAAAGCCATGCCTGATTTAAAGAGTGCAGACCGTCAACGCCTATTAAACAGTTGGTTAGCATTTATAGATTTACAAGCTGGTAGCAAAATTGCACCCTTTTTAATTAAGCAAGCCCTGAAATATCCACGCTTGCAAGCACACGTATTACCCATACAACGCTTAGATTATTTGTCTTGGTATATACATAATTATCTTGAGCATCAAGAAGATTACCGAGAAGCACTGACACAACTCACGTGCCCTGTGACTTTTTTTATTGGTGCCGAATCAAAGCTCTACCCAGCCGAAGGTCAACAGCAAATTGCAAACACCATACCGCAAGCACAACAAGTCATTTTTAAAAAATCCGGGCATACACCGCTCTTAAGTGAACCTCTAAAATTTGCCTCTGAAATTGGGCGGTTTTTACATGCGCATGATGCTTAGCCTAATCCATTATTTACCTAATCAACATATTTACAGCATAAGAAATAAAGCTGAGATAAGCTCTTTGTAAACTTTGCCAAAATGCAATTGACTTTTTTTGCAACGATCATTTTTAATAGTCTAAATTGTTGCATAAATGGAAATATATAAATGCTGAGTGATTTGGATGATTTTTATTGTTTTGCCCAAGTGGTCGAACATGGCGGTTTTAGTGCAGCAGAACGTGCCACAGATATTCCAAAATCTAAACTCAGTCGACGTGTATACAACCTTGAAGAACGCTTAGGGGTTCGACTGATTCAACGTAGCTCACGCCATTTTGCAGTGACTGATATTGGCATGAACATATATCGTCATGCCCAAGTCATGATGAATGCAGCACAAGCCGCCCATGACTTAGTTGATCATTTAAGTACAGAACCACGTGGTGTCATTAAGTTAAGTACCCCTGTTTCCATTGCACAAAATGAAATCGCGCGCATATTACCCAAATTTTTAAAAAAATATCCTGAAATTAAAGTTCAAATGATTGTGACAAACCGTCGGGTGGATATTATTAATGAAGGTTTTGATTTGGCCTTACGCGTACGCGATAACTTAGACGATGATCCTAACTTGGTCTTACGTAAATTTGAAACCATTGAGCAACATCTCTTTGCCAGCCAAGCTTATTTAAATGAACACGGCAACTTAAAACACCCAAGCGAATTATCACAACATCATATTTTAAGTATGTCAGATGAGCATTTGGATCAAAATATTGTGCTCCACAATGAAGAAAACCAACAAATTAAAATTCGGGTTAATCCGACAGTATTAGGCTCAGATCTCAGTATGTTGGCCGAGCTTGCTCGACAAGATTGTGGTATTGCTTTATTGCCTGACAGTGTTGTAAAAACACATTTAAACTCGGGTGCATTGGTACGAGTACTGCCTACTTGGAAAGCGCCACACGGTACATTTCATGTAGTTTACCCTTCACGTAGAGGCTTATTACCAGCTGTGCGTGTATTTATTGATTATTTAGTTGCTCAACTTAGCAAACACTAATCATCGCTATATATGAATAAATTACTCGGGTACTTTATTTACTTTGTAGCAAGCATTGATAAAGTTCAGCACAAAAAAAAGCTTACCCTATGTGTAGGGTAAGCTTGAAATCAGAAACTACAGCTAATTTCTTAAAACAATAATAGACCAAAATACACACAACAATAAATCCTTTTTAACACTAAAAAAGACTTGGAACGAAACTGATCTCTTTGTTTTTAAATTAATTTTTTAAAAAAATTTATCGCTAATATCTATTAAAGTAGTATTTCAGTATAAATTTTAGACTAAAGTCTAAAATTTATACATAACTGCCACTATTGTTAAGCCTATGAGATACTTAGATTTCTGGATATGTTCCATAACCTTCAGGCCATGGAGACAACAATTCAAATCCATCATCAGTTACTGCAACCATGTGTTCCCACTGTGCAGACAATGATTTATCTGCCGTCACCACACCCCAGCCATCTTTAAGCTCTTTGGTTCTGGCTTTACCGGCATTAATCATAGGTTCAATCGTAAACACCATGCCTGTTTTAAGCACTACACCTTGGCCTTGCTGACCATAATGCAACACACTTGGTTGCTCATGGTAAACCTTACCAATACCATGACCGCAATACTCACGCACAACAGAATAACCTTCACGGTGTGCAACAGATTGAATGGCATAACCTACGTCGCCCAATGTTGCACCAGCTTTAACAGCATGAATACCCGCAACCATCGCTTCGTATGTCGTTTCGACCAAGCGTTTTGCTTCAGGTTTAATTTGACCTACATAGTACATTCGGCTGGTGTCACCAAAATAGCCATCTTTAATAATCGCAACATCAATATTAATAATATCGCCGTCTTTTAAGATCGTTTCAGCAGATGGAATACCATGACACACCATTTCATTTGGAGAAATACAGGTTGTTTTGGTATAGCCATAATAGCCAACATTGGCAGGAATAACCTTTAAAGTATTCACAATGAAATCGTTACACAGGTCATCTAAATACTCTGTTGTTACGCCTGGCTTCACATGCTCCCCAATCATTGCTAAAACTTGCGCAGCTAAACGTCCTGAAATACGTAATTTTTCTAAATCCTGCTCGGTTTTAATCGTGATACTGGAAGCTTTCATTACATCATCCTCAAATTCGATACAATAGAGTATAGACCTTTTTACAGCATTTTGTTTTTAATACATGGTTTTGAACTGTCAATCCATAGTAAGTAACGCTAAAATTGCCTGTTTTATAAACAAAAAATACATAGGGCATTAATTTTTTTTAAACAATATTCAAGTCTGCTTAATTTCTCTTATTTTTAAATATATTTCACGCAATCAAACGGATAAATTAAACAACATTTGATCTTTCAATATATTAATATTGGATATTATAAAAAATATTCATCAATAAAATAAAATATTTTGCAAATCAAATTTTACCTGCTTTAAAATTACCGACTTCTATTGGCTAGCCCATCTCCCTTTTACTTATGACAAATCTCCGTACTAGAGATATTGTTGCCTTAGGTTTTATGACCTTTGCCCTATTTATTGGCGCTGGTAACATTATCTTTCCACCGATTGTGGCACAGCAAGCCGGTGAACATGTATGGTTAGCCGCTTTTGGTTTTTTAATCACAGCCGTTGGCCTACCTGTAATCACTATTATTGCTTTATCTCGTGTAAATGGTTCGATTCAAATTTTAAGTTCTCCCCTAGGTAAAGCAGCCAGTATTTTACTGACTGTTGTTTGTTACTTAGCAGTAGGGCCTTTATTTGCAACACCACGTACTGCAACTGTTTCTTATGAAATTGGTTTCTCCGCTTACTTTGGCAACTCTTCAAATACTTTGATGATTTATAGCATCATTTATTTTGCTTTAGTGACCATTGTTTCTTTGTATCCAAATAAAATTTTGGACACTGTGGGCTATTTCCTTTCACCGCTTAAAATTTTAGGTTTAGTGGTTTTAGGTGTTTCTGCATTCTTTATTCCAGCTGGCATCATCCCGCCTGCGGTAGGTAACTATGTAGCAAGCCCTGTATCTGAAGGGATTGTGAATGGTTATTTAACCATGGACACTTTAGGTGCTTTAGTTTTTGGTATTGTAATTGTTAAAGCCATCACATCACGCGGTGTGTCGGATAGCAAACTGATTACCAAATATGCCGTTATTGCTAGCATTATCTCAGGTATTGGTCTAACACTCGTCTACATTAGCTTATTTAAATTAGGCATGAGTAGCCATGATATCGCTCCAAATGCAACAAATGGTGCAGTGATCCTGCATGCATACGTTCAACACGCTTTTGGTGATATGGGTGCTTATTTCCTTTCTGCAATGATCTTTATTGCATGTATGGTAACTGCTATTGGCCTAACTTGTGCATGTGCTGAATACTTTTCAGAATTAACTAAAATTCCATATAAAGTATTTGTATTAATTTTGATTGGCTTTTCATTAGTCATTTCAAACTTAGGTTTAACTAAGTTAATTGCGGTGTCTGTACCAGTATTAAGTGCAATTTACCCACCTGCAATTGCCGTTATTTTATTAAGTTTCTGTGGTAAATTTTTCAACAATCCTTCTCGAATTATTGCTCCTGTAACTGGCGTAGCATTCTTATTTGGTATTGTTGATGGTATTAAAGTTGCTGGCTTCTCAGAACAACTACCTGCTTTTCTACAAAATCTACCTTTAAATGAACAGAATCTTGCATGGCTAATCCCATCAGTCATTGTTCTTATCATTGCATTTGTGATTGATAAAGTAAAAAACTAAGCTTTCTTACTTTAATGGAATAAAATCAAATTTTTACCCAAAATTAGATTTTAACAATGACCTATAAATGTCATATTTTATCCAAATATGCTTTTATTCGTCTTCCCATACACTTCTGCAATGTTATCTTTGACTCAGGCTTATCTAGCATCATTTCTATGCTTCATGCTGTGATGCACCAACTGACTAATGCATCAAACCAAACTTATTGATAACGAAACACCACGAATAACGACACTTTAGTACAACATAAGCCGAACAAAAACACGTACTTATTTATTTTTAACTTTGATACACTGCCTGACTTTCTTCATTTTGAATATTATTTCAAGTTTAAGCGATCTCTTAATCCATTCAATCTACGACCTACAAAACTGGTCCATATTTTGCTTTATTAAGCTATAACCCCGCTATTTTGCACTGTTTTAAACCATGCAAAACTGCAGGTCTTTGGAAATATTCAACTTCGTTAAAGTACTTATTTTTTTAAATGCATGTGCTAAACACTGTTGGATATTTAAACAATTCCACCACATACACAAATTTCATGACTTAACATGTCAATATGACAAAATAATGACATTAGTGCTTGAAATACACTCAAAATCACAGTAAAACTGTAATTGAAATCCAGACTAAAACATTAAGGTTTTAGTACCAACAACAAAAAAGGAGGGATGGAGATGTTATCTATACATTTCAACAAGCAATTCTTCATTAACGCTCTAAAGGCAAATAAGAACATGGTGACGTTTGTCAGCACAACTTTTGCCCTCATGTTGACGTTATTAATACAAGGGATGATTCATGGCAACTTAAAGCCAGAATATTTCATGTATGCAATTATCGTCTCGTGTGCTTTTTTTGTTTGGGCTGTTGTAGACCAAAAATACCGTCGTAATACTTCTTCTCAATATTTCAAAGATTGAAAGGTGGATGACTCCGTCATCCATCTTCAATCAAAATATACAAATAATAAAAACAATATCTTTCCCTAAAATATTTCATTCCCACCATCCCCTTTAAACACATAAGTTCAGCTGAGAAAGCGCATAAGCGTACCTAAAATTAATAATAAAGTTGCCCCCAATTCCCCTATCACCAGCAATAACATAGCCAAACTCATGCACCAAGTCGGCACAGTCCATTTTGAGCCTAAACGATGAGGCGTTTTAAATTGATTTGTGGTGTCCTGTAAAACCCCGTGTAAGATATAACTTAAAATAGAGAAACTAAAAAAAACTAAATTAACCCAAACGCATAGCAAATTCACCCACTCAGGGAACTGCGAAAAATAGGCCAACACAGCCAAAATAAGCGACGCAGGTGCATATAACAAACTACTACGATGCGCGATATCTACATAATAGTGCGCTCTAGCCTGTATCGAATGACGGATTTGCCAATACTTCCATACACCAGTAAGCATGCCTACCCATAAAAACAGCCCACTAAATACAATGGCGCATTGCACTGAAACTGATATTAATAAATGATCCATTTAATTTTCCTTATTTTACTTTATGGTCTTCCAACTGACTTTAAAGTCACTCTTTTAGCAAGTTTCTTTTTAGAACTCGTGTAAATTAAATCATGACTTGTTTTTTTATAAATACCTTCATCATGTCTGAATTTGAAGCACTTCCTATTGTATGTAAAGATGGCTATCAATTGGCTGCACGTTTTTATGCACATACCAACAAAGAAAAGCAAAATTTACCAGTTTTAATCTGCCCAGCTACAGGTATTACCAAACAGTTTTATCATAGCTTTGCGACATGGTTGAGCGAACAAGGTTTTGATGTCATGGTATTCGATTTTAGAGGCATTGGCGAATCACTACACGGTCAACTCAAGGACTCAACAGCCAGTATTGTTCAATGGGGTGAATTAGATATTCCTGCCGCGATAGATGTGCTGTTAAATAAAACCCATGCTCAACAGGTCTATTTACTCGGCCATAGTGCGGGTGGTCAGCTTATGGGAGTTAATGCCAACCATCATAAAGTGGCCAAAGTTGTTGCGGTGTCTGGCTCAAGTGGTCATATCAAAGGCTTAAAAGGACGCACAAAAATACTTGCACCAATAATGTTTAAAGGTATTTTTCCACTTGCTCGTTTAACCTTAGGCTATGGCCCAACCAATGCAATTGGCATGGGTGAAAACTTACCCAAAGATGTTGCGCGTGAATGGGCACAATTCTGTTCAAAGCCTGGTTATATTCTTAATGCTGTCGGCAAAACCATTCATGAAGACTTTCACTCAAAAGTACATACTCCAATTACAGTACTTTGGTCATCTGATGATGAAATTGCCACGGAAGCCAATGTAAGAGACTTACTCCGCCTCTACCCAAATGCCCATACCGATATGATTGAGCTTAAACCAGCCAGCTATAATCATAAAATGATTGGTCACATGCTGATGTTTAAAAAGTCGCATCAAAACCTTTGGCCTGTGATCGCTAAGCAATTATTAATAGCTTCGTAAGGCATCAACGCAAAACCTGAGCCTTCATGTCGAAATGAAATACACAATATAAAGACTCAAAAAAAGTCCATTTAATTATTTAAATGGACTTTGTAGAGCAGATGCACAAACCAAATTAATCTATAAATCCATCTTTTCTTAGCTTTTGATCTGTAAGAAATTCACGGATCACAATAGTGCTCAGTACAATAATCGCGACTAAAATACCCGCTGAAATGGTTACTTTAGTAAATATTTCAGAACTTAATGGCGAAAACCACAGTTGAGCAATGGCCAAAATGCCCCACAAGACAGAAATGATTAATGCACTAAAAACACCATATTTCATCGCTCACGCTCCAGTATGACAACATAAGCCTCACGTTTCCAAAACAGCAACATGCGACGGATGTCTTTTTCCATAGTAATGACAGCCCAACCTTGTTGTGCATTTTGGTTTAAAAAATTTGTAAACTTTACAGGATCAACCTTTGAAGAGCCTAAAAGCAAAGAGCCCAGCATACCTTCCTGATAAATAACAACTTTATATTCTTTCATTTTATATTATCTTATATTCAATTAATGTCATGCATTAAATATGCGATATCAGTATATATAGCATGTTATGAGTGAGCAACACAGCAAAGTAGTTTTATAAGCTGTAATTTTTTGAAATATATGCTTTAATATACGCAGTATGAGATGAGCCTTATATGAGTATCACGCGAGTGATACGACTAGCCCCTTAACCATAGGGGCTTTTTAGTATCTAAAATTTAACAAATATAGAATTATTGAATATCAAAAACCCAGTTACGCGCTTGCGTATCTGTTGTGGTTTCACACACATAGTAGTCATGATCCCATGCATCTTGGTTAAAAATTTCTTTTTTAAAGTAAGTAATTGACTTACCATTTTCTACACAAGTAAAGCTTTCACCTTGGTCTTTTACTTGAGTTCCATTCAGAAATCCACCTATGCAGAGAAATCGAGTTTGTTTAGGCATTTTTACATCAAATTTTAAATAAACATTTCAGCAGATTAAACAGTGTATCCATTTAACTGTAAAGCAATTGCCAGCCTTTTCTGGATCAATTGCTGATGGTGATTAAATCAAAAACTCATCGCATAAAAAAACCACCAATAAAAGACCTAAACGATCAATTATCAGTGGTTATACGTGGATTTTCTTATACAGGCTAAAAGCCTTCTGCACTTATTGAGTATTAGGTGAAACCATTTGTTCTGGTCGTACAACTTCATCAAACTGCTGTTCAGTCACAAGTCCTAACTCAACTGCAACTTGCTTTAAAGTTTTACCTTCTTTATAAGCCGCTTTAGCCACTTTAGCTGCATTTTCATAACCAATAACTGGGTTTAAAGCCGTGACTAACATAAGTGAATCATGTAAGAAATGATCAATTTTTTCTCGGTTTGGCTCAATCCCTACTGCACAATGGTCATTAAAGCTATTACAAGCATCACCCAACAACTGAATAGATTGTAATAAATTAAATGCAATAACAGGCATAAACACGTTTAATTCAAAGTTACCTGAAGCACCTGCAATATTTATTGTGGTGTCATTCCCCATTACTTGTGCAACAACCATAGTCATTGCCTCACTTTGAGTTGGGTTTACTTTACCTGGCATAATGCTTGAACCAGGTTCATTTTCAGGAATTCTCAACTCACCAAAACCACAGCGAGGGCCACTTGCTAACCAACGAACATCATTGGCAATTTTATTTAAACTGGCTGCTAATGTTTTTAAGGCACCTGATGCAAAAACGGCAGCATCTCGCCCTGCTAATGCCTCAAATTTATTTGGCGCAGTCACAAATGCCAAACCCGTTAAACTTGCCAATTGCTCTGCAGCTTTCACGGCATAATCTGGATGCGCATTTAAGCCTGTACCTACAGCTGTGCCACCTAATGGTAATTCGTACAAACCTTCTAGAGCTTGATGTAAACGTTTTAATCCATGGTCTAACTGTGACACATAGCCACTAAACTCTTGACCCAATGTCAGTGGTGTCGCGTCTTGTAAATGTGTACGGCCAATTTTTACAATATCTGCAAATTCTTCAGATTTTGCCTGCAAGGTGTTGCGTAATTGAGTGACTGCAGGAATAAGGAGTTCATTGATTTGTAAACTTGCTGCTACATGAATGGCGGTTGGGAATGAGTCATTTGTTGATTGTGCACGATTCACATGATCGTTTGGATGAACTGGCTTTTGTGAACCTAATGGATTCCCCAGCTTTTGATTCGCAATATTCGCAATAACTTCATTGCAGTTCATATTACTTTGCGTGCCAGAACCTGTTTGCCAAACTACTAAAGGGAATTGTGAATCCCACTGCCCAGCCATCACTTCTTCAGCTGCACCCACAATATATTGTGCCAAGTCCTGTGGAATTTGATTCAACTCTGCATTGGTTAATGCCGCTGCTTTTTTTACCAATCCCATCGCACGAATCATTGGTCGAGGTAAGCGTTCTGCACCAATTTTAAAATTTTGTAGGCTACGCTGTGTTTGCGCTCCCCACATTGCTTCGCTTGGTACTTCAACCTCACCCATCGTGTCATGTTCAATACGTGTTTGCATGTTACAACCCTATTTCCTTGTTTAAGACCTTGGCTTTAGCTAATTAAACAATACTTTGCTATGGCTGATTTGAGTGTATGAAATCCCCAAACAATTGTAAATAAGAATCAATATCAATTATCACGCTTTTTACAATCCTCTTGATCGTAAAAATATATGTCACATCACCATATTCATTTCATGTTTTGAACGTAGGGGAATTAACGTTATTGCCCACGTAGAATTTGCTGATAAAAATTCCACTCATCTTTAAGCATTTGCTGCAAATTTCGCACGGGTTTCCAGCCTAATACTGCTTCTGCTTTACTTATATCTGCACCTAAACGGTCTAACTCTTCATTTGGATAGTAACTCGACTCCACTGTTTGAATGGTGGTTTGTGTCACTTCTGCAATTTCATCTAATAGTTTTTGGATAGATATTAACTCACCCGCAATATTAAAGGCTTCACATACCTGTTGCTGTTGGCTCAGCCATTCCAAGCTTTTACTAATCGCATGGCAGGCATCTAAAACATGTAAAAAACTTCGCTCATTGGTTTTATCATCTGTGTTAGCATGCTTACGTAGCTCAATAAAATCACGTTGCATGGCACCAGCTTGCATCGCTAAAGGCACAATATTTTTAGGTAAAGGCATTACAAACTCACCTAAAATACCTTGCTCTAAGGCACCTGCAATATTCGATAAGCGCAATATCGCAATTTTCCATTCACTGTCTGTACGAGCGGTATCACGTATAATTTCTTCAACCATTTGCTGCGATTTAATATAGGGATTTGGATACGCATAGTGAAAATCCATATCCTCTTTTAATTGCGCAGACGATTTACCATATACAGCTAAGCTTGATAAATGTACTAAAGTACGCACACCTGTGCGTTGCATAGCACGCATTAAACTCATAATACAGCTTACATTATCGTTATAGTATTCCAGAGGTTTAAGCACAGATTCTTCGAGTGACTTAAACCCAGCAGCATGAACTACAGCACTCACGGAATACTGCTCAAACACTTTATTTAAGGCAGGTGTATTGCGGATATCAATTTTAACAAAGGGCACATACATGCCAGAAATAAATTCCAAGCGCTCTAAAATTTGTAAATTCGCATTCGATAAATTATCAACAATAATGACTTCTTGTCCTTGCGCTAAAAGACTTAAAGCAATATGTGAGCCTATAAAGCCTAAACCACCCGTGACTAAAATCATTCTTTATCAACTCCACTTCTGAATCAGTAAGCTATGTTTTATTTGAATTATTTTGATGCTCTGTGTAACAGATCCACAGATATCTAAACCAAATAAGCCAGCTCACAATTTCTCTTGAGCTGGCGAATATTCAAGAAAATTATAGTTATATATTACTGTTTAAAAAAAAGTCATTTGTTGTTGTTATGAATACCAACTGTATGTTGAATATAGCCAGAATTATAAAAACACACCTAAAAAAGCAGTCTAATTTTTACTAAATCAATCAATCTTTCTCATACATTTTTTATTTTAATCATTCACTTATACCACTAAGAAAGAAACTTTAACTCAGTCTCTTTTGAATAAAATTCAACTATGCTTAAAATTTATCTGTGATCATGACCACAAATTTTTGCATTTTCTCAACCCAATACTTATTATATTTTTGATACTTATTAAAATTTTATAAATCACAATGCTTCATATCATTGGAATTATCATTCTACTCTTTATTGCCTATCATTACAGACTTGATCAAGCATCTGGGGTTGGGGAATATCTTTTATATATGCTCATTGCATTGATTGTAGTTCTATTAAGGAGTGCATGGCGTACTCTAAACTAGTATTTTAAATTTTACTCATGCCATATCAGTAATCCAAATTTCTAATTCTATGTATGCTTTATCTATTTTAAATACATTAGACTTCTTTAATAAATCATTTTTTGAACTATGAACATTCATGATGTAAGTTCCCTCTCCTTTAAAAAATTGGAAGTACTGATTCGAAAGGGAGAGGTTTTTTATACTTAAAACCTCCTCATCCTTTTGCGGAGCTTACTCTTCATTCCAAAGGGAGAAAGGACTTTCATTGGTCATTTAAGTACCAACTCATGATCATTTTTTGACTTTTGAATGAACCCTATTCAATACAAAAAATAGCACTTGGCCACTACGACATAATTTTTTGCTTCTTCTAAGGTTCAGTTTTTATTTCTCTTACAACCCACTCTAAAAAATTTTTCTTATCAAAAAATTCAGGTGCTGCATTTGCAAAAATACTTTTTTCAATGTTGTTAAATATACCTTGAAATTCTAATGATCTATGTGCCTGAAAACCTGACTCTACGCCTTCATGAAGTGCTTTAAAAAAAATGGAAAGTTGCATAAATCGACTTTTGGTATCTAGTCCGTCAAATTCAGCTACAAAGTTATATATTTTTCAACTACTAACTTGGGGGTTGAGTAAATCATCGAAGTTTCATCTTATTATGTTCAACAAAAAACTAACACAACCAAATATTAATACAACAAAAAATTATATCTAAACTATTATTTATTAAGTATTTTTAACAATAATTCAGGTTTCTTAAGTAATTACTCATATAAAATCCATCTAACTATCAGTTGAATAAATTGGCACACTACCTCTACTCTAAATACAATATTTTATTAAAAAAACTGCTTCAAGATAAGCAAGCCAAACTAAAACACCTTAAAGATTGATTAGAAACTACAGCAGTTTATAGCGAAGATTTTATGTTCTTTTCCATGGTTTAACACTGGTCAAATATATCTTTATATTGAGTTGATTCATGACTTTAAATAGCTCCTTGTACTTCTACACAATACATTTGAGAAATGCTCAAGCTGCGGTTCCTTTAAGCAATAATAAAATAGTTTAATTTTTCATGATCAAGCTCGGCACAAATTTCTTAGGTCATACTAAACCATCATTTTTGATGAAGAATTTTATTTTTTTCACCCGTTATTTTATTAGCTACTTAATTGAGCATTAAGCAAGTTGACTATTAGGAGCAACTAAAAACAATTGACTAAAGTTGTATACGAGAATCGATTTAAGGAGCATCAATAGTAAATTGTCTGTAATGTGTTTTGAGTGATTATCCAATCATTGGGTTGATCTCTTAACATTTAAAATAATCATTCTTAAAAGACAGGATAATTTAATCTAGCCTATAACGAGATCATTAAAATTATGGCACCTGAAATTATTGTATAATGCCTTTTTCTTCTAACGTCTAAATTCAGTTGCTGTTGCAACTAATTTTTGCAGTGAAAGTATGAGTACCTTATTACTAATTACCTCCTCTCCTACATCTATACATGCATGGCATGCTTTAGGTTTAGCACAAGCATTACATTTGAAAAATGAAGCTTTTCGAGTTTTTTTCTATCAAGATGGTGTCGCTGTTGCTAATACATTGCAATGGGTGCCCGATGACCAACGTAATTTAACTAAAGAATGGCAAAAGCTCGAAATTCGCTTACCTGTGTGTGTAAGTGCAGCACTTGCACGTGGCATTAGTGATGAAGAAAATGCCAAGCGTCATCATATTCAGCATTACAATCTTGCTGAAGGCTTTGAATTGATTGGATTAGGTGAACTCGCAGATGCAGTTCAGTCTTCAGAGCGTTTAATTCAATTTTAATGAATGTTACTGGCTTAATTTGCTGTATATAAAAGGTTTATCGTGTGAAAAAAGTACTCGTTATATTAACCCAAGCCAACTTAAGTAGTTTGCAGGTGCATGAAAGCCTTTCTGCAACGATGGTTTTGGCTACTTTTGGCTGTGAAGTCAAAGTACTATTACAAGATGCTGCCTTAAGTTTACTGGCTTCAGATATAGAATTTAATCAAATAAAGCATGCATTTAAAGTTGCATCCAATATGGTGGAAAGCTTTGAATTTTATGACTTAACACCAGTTTTAGTTGAAACTAAAAACCAAAGCCAACGTTGGGTACAAACAACAGAACAAGAGCTTGAGTTTGTTGAACTCAATGCAACGCTCATTCAGCAATTTGACCATGTTTTGTATTGGTAAGGAATAATGCAATGAATACATCTACATTATTTTTAGTTCAATCCAGCTACGCGAATACGCTCTCCGTATTAGAAAAATTGCAACAAATGGCAACATCAACAGATCGTGTGGTACTAATGGGTGATGCTGTCATGCATGTGGCACAGCCCACGCTAGCAAATTTTTCATGTGCGATTTTAGACACCGAGAAAGCATTAATACCAGCTGATAGCGCTTTGGAGCATTTAGCTGTATTGAACTACGCTCAATTTGCAACACTATGCCTTCAATATACCCGTGTGGTAACCTTAAAATAAGTGGTTATTTAAAATGAATTTAGCCTTGGACCAAGATGGCCATTTAGTCGATTACAGCATTTGGAATGAACAGGTTGCACAAGAGCTGGCTAAATCTTTAGATTTAGAATTGACGGCTTGGCACTTTGAAGTTTTGCAAGCTGTGCGTCAATTTTACCAACAATTTGGGCATTCTCCTGCAACACGCCCACTCATCAAATTTCTGATGAAAACCGTGAGTCCAGACATTAATAATGCAATCTTGCAAGAAAAGTTTAATACTGGCTTAGTGGCACGACATCTTAGCCGTTTAGCGGGTGTACCCAAACCTGCAAATTGCCTATAGTCTCGTACCGTTAATTTTACCTTTCCCAAAAGCGCCAATTGGCGCTTTTATACAACCTGATTGAGCTGATTCAGCTTTGTATAATATGCTTCCGTAAATACTGCTTTGACCTGTTTCGCATGTAGTAGCTCACCACATTCTGAACAGACCATCATCGGTTTAAAAACCTGCCCACAACGCTTATGGACGTACTGAACCGGTGAGCCTAACCCTTCATCCATCCATTTATCAGCCCACGTATTCATGGCCATTAAGAGTGGATAAAGCTCTAAGCCTTTTTCAGTAAGTCGATATTCAAAACGCTCCTGCCGATCCATATACGGCGTTTTTACTAAAATTTGATGCTCAACCAAACGCTTTAAACGGTCAGAAAGTACATGGCGAGTTAAACCTAGATTTTCTTGAAAATCATCAAATCGATGCATGCCCAAAAATGAATTGCGAATAATCAGTAAAGTCCAGCGGTCGCCCAGAACTGATAATGCCCTAGCGATGGAACAAGGTTGATTACCAATTTCTTCCCATTTCATGAATTTGAACCTTTAGCAACTTAAGTCTTATACGTGTATGCATGCTGTTGGTATGCATACCGTTATTTTATAGCATGATTGTGCATGGCAATACATCTTGTCATTATAAGGTTGAAATTCAGCTATTTTGTATACATGTGTATTTTTAGAACAAACAGCCTATTACAGAAGGACTGCTGTGTTTTTATAAAAACACATATAAAACAAATAAATATAAACATAAAAGTTTTATTTTTATTCACATTTTGATTAATTATTATTTTATATACATCTGTACTTTTTTTAATATTATGTTATTTTTCCATCAATTTTTTTCTACATCGTCATCTCCCTGACCTGTCTGCTATGAAACTTACAACGCTTCAATCTGCCATTTTACTCAGTGCATGTGTTAGCCCTATGGCTTTTGCAGGTGGTTTAGACCGTTCTGGTCAATCTATTTCTGCCTTTTTACAGCCAGGTAATTACTTTGAAGCTGGTATTTCCGTGCTTGATCCTTCTGTTTCGGGGCAGGACAAAAATGGGAAGGCTGCCAATGATATGGCGGGTGATTATTATTTCCCAACTGCAGCCTTAAAAGTTCAAGCTACAGATCATATTTCTTTAGGTTTGTTGTACGACCAACCTTATGGTGCAGATGCCAAATATGAAGGCGAAAATGCGTTTGTCTCTGGCGCGAATGTTGCACCATTAGGTATTTCTGGTGGTACAGAAGTTACCGTTAAAACACAAAGTCTATCTTTGCTTATGGGCTATCAGCCTAATGAAAACTGGAACCTCTATGCTGGCCCTGTTTACCAGTCTGTAAATGGTGATGTGAAATTACGTGGCTCATTATTTTCTGTTTTAGATGGCTATAACTTAGAAACAGGAAATGACTATTCATGGGGCTGGCTAGCAGGTGTTGCTTATCAAATTCCTGAAATTGCCTTAAAAGCATCTTTAACCTATCGCTCTGAAGTCGAACATAAAATTGATGCGAAAGAGCAAATTAATTATGCACGTATTGCATTAAAACCTTACGAGACAGCCGGTTTACTCAATTTAAGTACTAACCCTATTGATACTTTTACCTTTTCTACACCACAGTCAGTTAACTTAGACTTGCAAACAGGGATTATGGCCAACACCATTGCCTTTGCAAATATTCGCTGGGTGAACTGGTCTAATTTTGTTGTACGTCCTTTTAAATTAGGTCAAGTGAGCCAAGCCACAGGCCCGCTGGTTGGTAAACCAAATGGCTACAATCTTATTGACTATAAAGACGATCAAATTTCTGTGAATGCAGGTGTAGGCCGTAAGTTTAACGATAAATGGGGTGCAAACCTTTCTGTAGGTTGGGATTCTGGCGCAGGTAATCCTGTAACTACTCTTGGACCAACTGAAGGTTACTGGTCTGTAGGTACAGGGGTACGTTATAACCCTGCAAAAAATTACTTTATTGGTGCAGGTGTTAAATACTTCTGGTTAGGTG
The DNA here is from genome assembly GCF_003024525.3 of Acinetobacter cumulans. Taxonomy (GTDB): domain Bacteria; phylum Pseudomonadota; class Gammaproteobacteria; order Pseudomonadales; family Moraxellaceae; genus Acinetobacter; species Acinetobacter cumulans. The sequence goes on from NZ_CP035934.2 coordinate 1,920,426, forward strand.
ATGCAGATGCGGTCACAGGTGCACATACTGAAGCTGGCCGTTTTAGCAATAACCATGCTGTAGGTTATGGTCTAAATATTGGCTATAACTTCTAATCAAGCTTAAGTTTTGTGTCAAAAAAAAGCCTCTGTTCATCAGAGGCTTTTTTAATATATGCAGAATAAATTTGCCCTACTTAGCTTTAAACGTTATGCCAGTAGATAATAGCTCCCCAACACGAAAGCCAATAGACTGACACATTCACAGATTTCAATGCTCGCGCCTACAGTATCCCCCGTAATGCCACCAATACGTTGCTTAAATTTACGACGCAAATAAAGCAAACTAAAAGCTGTGACTAAAACAGCAACAAGACCTAAAACTGAAAAATATAAGGATGACAGCACAAGCAAGACCATAATAGTAATGGCTAGCTTTTTAGGGATATATGAAGCCATTGAGCTACCCAAGCCTTTTTCGCGTACATAGTCTGTGCTTAAAAACAAAAACATCGGCGCCAAACGGCCTAAAACTGGAAATAGTAGCAAAGCACTATATAGTTGCTTTTGGATTAATAAGTACAGCGCAGACCATTTTAATAGGCAAATAATGATTAAGCTGAGTACACCAATCGGCCCGCATGCAGGGTCTTTCATAATTTTCAGTGTACGTTCTGCATCACCAAAGCCACCCACCCATGCATCGGCAGTATCGGCCAATCCGTCTAAATGTAAGCCACCTGTTAGCCAGATCCACAATACTAAAATAAGACTTGCCGATAATATGGCAGGAATAACCTGTAATAATAGGGCTACAGCACAGAGAATTACCCCAATGATGAATCCAATTAGCGGATAAAATAATACCGACTGCCCATTTTGCTGTTTGCTTGGCATGGCTTTCAGCTGTACGGGAAATGTGGTCAGAAATTGGAGTGCAATCCAAAATGGCATCATAAGGGCTACTCCTCGATGTGCAGATACATCAAATCTGTAGCACGTGTACCACAAAAATGATTGAGCTGTGCTAAGTCTGCAGTCATCTTCAATAAATCATTCATCGGTAGCTTGAGCGCTTTACATTTGAGTAGTTTAATGATGCCACCATGGCTAATCACCAAGGCCTTTTTGAGCTTGTTTTCTTGCATATAAGCCATCATCTGCACGATTGCTTGAGTCACACGTGCATCAAATTGTGCCAAAGTTTCTGCATTGGGCGGGCTAAATTCAGTCGGTTGCAACCAAAATTTTTCCAGCTGATCAGGCACAGTTTCATATAAAAACTGCGTGCTTTGCCCTTCCCAGTCGCCAAAATGCATTTCTTGCAATTGTGCTAAGCAATGCACATCTAAATTGAGTTGCCTTGCAACAGACTGTGCAAAACGCTGACAACGCTGTAGCGGTGAGCTGAAAACAACATCCCAACTTTGCCCCGTCTCAATCGCATTGCGTAGTGTTTGCTGCATCTGCTGCCAGCCATTTTCAGTCAACGCATCATCGGTTGAGCCACGTAAAGTGTGGCTCAACTCAGTTTCACCATGACGCATCACATCTAAATGCAGCACATCAGTTGCAATGTCAGACTGACTTGACATTAGACCTTATCACCGATGACAGCAGCTTCTGCAAATGTGGCCATGTTATTATGCAAACTGCACGCCAGCTTAATTAGGCCAAGTGCTGCACCTGCACCACTGCCTTCACCCAAACGTAAATTCAGTTTTAATAACGGTTCAGCTTGTAATTCCTCTAATAAACGGCGGTGGCCATATTCGGCAGATTGATGGCCAAATAGCATCCATTCACGCACTTGTGGATTTAAACGTACTGCAACCAATGCCGAAACTGTACTAATAAAGCCATCAACGACAATAGGCAGACCTAATTGTGCACAACGAATATATGCACCTGTCATCGCAACAATTTCTAAGCCACCCACTGCAGCCAAAGCTTTAAATGCATCCTGTTGTACATATTCTTGATGTAATGCCAAAGCTTGATCGATCACGTGTTTTTTATGCGCCAATTGCTCTGCACGAATTCCTGTGCCTACACCTGTGAGTTTTTCTGCAGATTCATTTAATAAAAAACACGCCACAGCAGATGCAGAACACGTATTCCCAATACCCATCTCACCCGCGACATAAATAGACGCCTGCGTAGCAAAGGCTTTTTCGGCACTCAGATAGCCCAATTGCATGGCCTGTTCGCACTGCTCTTCTGTCATGGCAGCTTGATGTGCAAAATTTGCCGTGCCTTGCATAATGCAGTGGCGCTCTACTCCTGCATAGTCGTAAGCCTCACCCACAGAACCACAATCAATCACCTGTAAATTGGCATTGTATTCTTTAGCAATCACGCTAATGCAGGCGCCACCAGATGTGAAGTTTTGTAGCATTTGGCGAGTAACGGCTTGTGGATAGGCTGAAATATTTTCTTCCATCACGCCATGATCACCTGCAAATATACAAATCCATGGTCGTTCTATAGATGGTTGTGCTGTATCTTGAAGCGTTGCCAATAACACTGCCGTGCGTTCTAATTCAGATAAAGAACCTGTAGGTTTGGTTAATTGAAGCTGCCTTGCTTCTGCTTGTTGTTTTGCATTTTCACTAGGCACTTTACATGCACTTAACCACCAACTCATTCTTTATCTCCTTTTAAAATCATGGGAAAACCTGCCACACAAAATACAACTTTATCTGCAATTTGGCCCAATTGCTGGTGCAAACGCCCTGTTTCATCAACAAACTTACGGCTGATTTGCCCCATCGGCACAACACCAAGTCCGGTTTCATTACTCACCAAAATAATGTCCGATTTTAAGGTCGGTAGCACATCTAATAACTTTTGACATTCGACTACTTGGCATTGCGTTTGCTCATCTTGCATGAGCAAATTACTCATCCATAAAGTCAAACAATCGACCAAAATAACTTGTCCAGCTTGATCTAATGTTTGCAAACAGGCCGCCAACTGCAAAGGCTCTTCAACTACCCGCCAAGTTGAAGGTCGCTGTGCTTGATGATGTGCAATACGCTCAGCCATTTCATCATCCCATGCTTGCGCAGTCGCTATATAAGTCACACTTTTATTTGCTTGCTGTGCAGTACGTTCAGCTAGACGGCTTTTACCCGATCGTGCACCACCCAATATCAATTGAATCATAGAGAACCTAAGTGAAAATAGTGTTGAGCCATTAACTCAGCTTGTAATTGCTGGGCATGATAGGTACCAAATGTTAAGGCATCCACCTCAAATTCAAAGCTTTGCTTTGGCACTTCTGCTACTCGCGCTAAAACTTCATTGCTATTTAACTGATGCCCATACAGACCTAAAGTAATATGTGGACAATAATCTAAAGGTGCGATTTCATTAGAGCAGAGATTCAGCGCCTGCCGGATTTGTGTTAGGACCTGATCTGGATCTTCAATTTCTACAAATAATGCGCTTTCAAAGCTGTTGATATGGCTAGTTTTGAGTCGAAATTTCTGTAATTTCAATTGTTGTAATTGGTGCTGATGTTCTTGTAATTGTTGTACGCTAAAATTATCACTCGCACTGTGCTGAGCGTTCCAAAACCCACAAATATATAGCGTAATATGAAATTGGCGCGTATTGGGTTGTAATAATATATCGGCAAATTGCTGACGTAATTGTGATAAATACGCCAAAAGCGCTGGGGCATGTATTTCAAGATACCATAATGAAAACTCTGTGCGCCCTAAATGCCATTCAGGATAATCTTGTTGTAGCGTCGCAATGACAGGCATATTCGGCTGGAGAAACACAGACAATTCACAATAAAAATTGGTGACTTACTTTAACCATGTTTAGGCATGAAAACCATGCTTAAACACACTCAATTGGATTAGCAATATTCATCTTAAGCTGAATATTTCTCAGCTCACACTCAATCGTTCATAAATCGTCTGCATTTTTACTCTATTTGCCTAAAGCCGTAAATTTAGATGATCAATCTAAAAATCATGTTGCGCTAATTGGTTCTGTAAAACGCTATCAATCGCATGAAAGCTTTGCTGTACCAGCTTTGGATCTGCCTCGATCAAAGCAAACTGCTTTTGTAAAAATAGCCGCACATCTTCTTGGGAATATTGCAGTTGTTGTACGGCATACATCGCACCCAATACAACACCTTGTTCTAAAGCACTTGTGGGCAAACCATACTCAAGATTCGTTTGCAATGAACCGAGTACACGCTCTTGCGCACTGAGCTTACGTAAAGGATCTCGTGCCACACGCGCACATGGGTCTTTAAATGCATTTTGGCAAGACCTTAAAAATGCCTGAGCCAGTTCTGCTAAATCATGATGATAATTTGGCATACTGCTATTTAGACCCGCTGTCACTTCTTTAAGCAGTGACTGGCAAAACAAACTGACTCGCTCATCTGCCATCGCAAGTCCAATGGTTTCATAGCCCAATACACTGCCATACCATGCAGTCATCGCATGCACACCATTCCATAAACGATTTTTAATGCGCTGAATGTCTTGTATGTCGTCCACTAAAATCATTTGACGCATTTTACGTAGCAAAGGACTGTTATTTTCGACATATAAAGGCATATTGAGTTCTGCATGAAATAGAATCAAATCCATATTTTGCAATGCATGGCTGGGTTGTAAATTACGGCGTAAGTGATCTATATAAGTCGTCGCTTGCTGTTCTTGCTCGAGCGTTAATTGCGTCGCATCATCCCAATGCTGTTGTGCGTCGTCCTCAGCGTCCACTTGCTGTTGCTGAAAAATGCCATGTTTAATTTTAAGCTGGCGATATAGGTTTTGATCACTTAGCTTAGACACCATACGATTCACCACCGTATCGCAGAAATAATGCTGGCACATAATCTTATTTGCAATCTCTGCATCGGTAATGTCTAGCAACGCCCGATGAACCAGTTGCATGAACAGCGCTTTCGCACCAATTTTATTTAAAATAATTAAAAACGTCAGCGGAAGCTCTTGTTGTTCAAATGCAACATGACGCGCCATAAGCCCCTGTGCAATGGTTTTGGCTTCTTGAGCTAAGGCAGATTCAGGCAAACATACTGCCACCATAGTCGATTCCGTATACATCTCTTGCATCTGCTCAAGATTGCCAGCATCAATCACTTGTATATTATCAATTCGCTCATCATAAGACATTTCACCATAACGAATACTATATGCACCAAAGGCATTTACCGCAGATTGATACAGTGGATTACGTGTGGTCGCATAAATACGCTTTGGCCGCGTATAGCCATCCCAATGTGAAAAAACTTGCGCAAGATAGCCCCCACCAATCGCCCCAAATCCATGGATGCCTACGCTTAATAAATTAATGGTTTGCGGGAAAGCCGTTTGTAATTCTGGCATCAACAAATGATCGACATATTGGTCTAAATCATCAAAAAACGCATACATATCATCATAATAAAAATCTGCATTACGCATCATTTCAGCATTCGGTGTCTTAATGTCTTTTAATAAGATGGTAATGCCGTTTGCATGACGCGCTGAACGAATACCATTGGCAGAGTCTTCAAACATTAGACTTGCATTTGCTTCGACATTTAACTGCTCAGCCGCCTTCAAAAATATTTCTGGATGTGGCTTACCTTGCTGTACTTCATCTCCACAAACCAACACATCAAAAAATTTATATACGCCTGCATTAATCAAATATTCTTCTGCAATTGCACGGCGACTAGATGTGGCTACCGCCATACGTAGGCCAGATTTACGTAAGCGTTCTAAAACTTGAACCAACCCTAATTTAATGGGTACACCGTTCGTACGAACATACTCCAATTCCAATTGATCAGCTCTTTGACGAATGTCTGCATAAGGAATTGATTCCCCATATTCTTGATGAGCCAATTCTTCTGCACTTTTGGCACTCAGCCCTAAACAAGCCATTAAATAAGCATCTGAAAATGCCTCGCCATGCAGTTCTTGAGATGCCTGTTTCAATGTTTGAAACCGAAGCCGCTCAGTATCAAACATTGTTCCATCCATATCAAAAATGGCAGCAAAAATATTTTTTCCATGAAATTTAAACATTTATTCCCCTAATTTATAAATTAATGCACCTACCTATGCTAGCTGAGCTCGCACCAAGAAAGGCTAAAATATAAATATGGAAACAAATTTGATTATTTTTTGATCCAAAATATTTAAAGCTTACTATTTTTTGTTGTTTTTTCTTTAGCGCTCTAATGTGCTTATGTAATCTCAACAAGCGATAAATGGAGAATAAGCACAAAATAACATCGGAGCCGTACAGTCAAAATAATTCTATCTTCTACAGTTTTTCCAGCTTAAGCACATAAAAAGAGATCAATATTCAGCAGTATAAATAACGAATCAACGCGAAAAAAATAGGCTAAAACAAATCTTCACTTAACATGAATCAGCCAATCAGACAAATCTCAATAGCTTGCTACTTGATCGTGATTGGCTTAAAACATAAATATTGATGTAACTATGCAGACTTAAGTTCCAGCATAAAAATTGATAAATTTAACTAGTCAATTTAACGGGCCAATTCAGCTGTTTTTTCGGGGCTGATTTGCTTGAATGCAAAAAACACCATGAGTGCAAACATCGTGAGCATTAAAAAATAATACGGATAAGACGTATGCCATTGGTATAAGCCAGTGCTTAGAATTGGCCCGATTACAAAACTTAAAGCTTGTGTAGCCGTACACCAACTAGCCACTTTAGCCTGCTGATGTTTAGGTGCAGTTTGCGCAGCACCTGTAGTAAAAGCAGGGATTAAACACGCTACCGACACACCATAAAGCACATAGGCCAGTTGGAATACTCTCAAATGTTCTGTGCTGACAGATATCCAAAGTGCGATACTCATTGCAACCAAGCCCACCCAAAGTAAGGTATATACAGACCATTTGAGCTTTTTAGAAATCAGCACTTGCATCACCACCAGCGAAATTCCCACCAGTAACGAGCATTGAGAAAAATATGTCGCACCTTGTAAAACACTGGTTTTAAAGTGGTCTTGAATATAAAAGCCAGCGGTTAAATTAACCGTAACGATAGCCAAGTACAAACTAAACCCGAGTACCAGCCATGCCATTGAGCGCTTTAAACTAAAGTTTTTCCCCTCTGTCAGTACTTCATCTGAATCTAAACTCTTGCTCTGTTGAGCCAAAGTACTTGTAGATTCAAGGCTGATTGAGTTTTCTGAACTGGCATCCTTTGGCTTTTGCTGGTCAAATAACACAACAATCACCACACTAATAATGCTCAAAATCGCAATAGCAGCCCAAAGTGGTGTCATCATGCCCCATGCCAACAGTAATGTGGTCAAAAATGGCCCAAATACCACACCTACGCTATTGAGCGCACCAAATTTTGACATAGTTTTTGAGCGTAGCTGTTCTTCTTCATAACTGGTCATAACATGGGTTTGTAGCGCAATTTGTGGCATTGCCATAAATACCCCTGTACTGGCGCGCGCCAACATGAGTAAGGTAAATAGCAACATTACGGATATTTGCGCCGTAAGCCCATACATGAGCACACCACTAAACAGTCCCCACGTGACTGCCATGCCAATAAAACCAATGCTCAGCAATTGATAAATTGAAAACTTTGTTTGATTTTTACTGATATAAATTGCAGCACACGCCATGAGGAGCGCACCTATAGACACCATGGCACCCGCTTGAAGCTCCGACAGCTGTAACTTACGAACCAGTGGTGCAAGTAAGGGTAAAATCATGGAAAAACTTGCGCCATTGGCAAGGCTTGCGGCAATAAAAATCTTATTATTTTGCTTCATTGTTTTATAACTCATACGGCTGACATGTTTATAAAGCAAAAAAGGCAGCTTGCGCTACCTTTTTACGATGCACTGCATAAAGCGGAAAGATTGTGTGAGTTTTAATATTTCAAACTATAACTCAAACCATAGGTTCGCCCTTGTGCAGGCAAGCTCGAAATTGGGCCATATACCGTAGATACAGACTGACTATATACAGATTTATAGTCATTGTTCCATACGTTATATACACCTAAGCCTAAGTTACCTGGCCCAGCTTTGGTATTAAAAATCACATCCATCGTGCTAAAACCTTTAATTTCTGCTGGTGCACGTGAACCATATTTTTCAGCATCTTTTTTCGCTTTATCTGTACCCCCTACTGCAAGTGCTTGCACACGTAAGCTCATGTCATGATCAAATTGCCATTCAGAAAAAACTGTCCCTTTTAAAGGAGCTACACGGATAGCGTCCAGCTCTTGCCAAGCACCTGTGGTATTTTTAAACTGGCCACGTGTATAAGCCAGAGTTCCCCCTACTGTCCAATCAGGCTGTAACTGATAACTCATATTGCCTTCTAGGCCATAAACGCGCTCATCCGTATCAACGACATCAATGGTAAAATTTGGCTGTCCAAATTTAATCGATTTATTAGAGTCATTATAAAAAGCCGACAGCCCTGCATTTAGCCCTGTTGCAGACTGTTTACGCCATCCCACTTCATAACTATTGACTTTAATTGGCTGAATACTTTTGTTGCTTACCTCAAAACCAGCAGGCACATCACGGAGCATACGCTGTACATCGGGTAAATTAGCCCCTTGTGAAAAATTAGCAAACAGCTGTTGCTCGTCTGTTAAATGATAGACCGCACCCAAATTAAATAAGGTTGCATCGTGGTCAATTTTACCGCCATTGAGGGTTTTGGCCTGATAGCCTGGCACATCATTGGCGACCACTTGTTCAGAATACGGCGTAGAAGCTGCAACTTTACTTTCTACATATTCTTGACGCACGCCTGCTTGCACACCAATTCGGTCTGTTACATCCATTTGAGCTTGTACGAAAGCACCAATTTTACTGGTTTCAACATCTGGCCCAAAACCATATTTGCCCTGTGCTTTAAAGTTTAGGCCATTACTTTGCATAAAGGTATTGAGGTCATAACGGCGGAAGGTTGCACTGTCTTTTTCATTTTCATAGTCCACACCATAAGTAAGGCCTAATGTTTTATTTGCGACATCAAAGTCTTTTTGTAAGGCAACACGTGCCCCCAATACCTCCATTTCACTTTCCGACTGACTCACCAAAAAGGTTTTGAGTGAAGGATGATCAAAACCATTTACAGACGGATAAAAGCGTGCAACTTCATTGCGGTAATATGCTTCTACATTCAGATGGTGGCCCAAAAAGTCTTGATTTTCGTATTGCGTATTAAAGCCATAACGCTCTGTTAGAGGTTGTTCATCCAACTGTAAGCCTTTAACAGCATGCAAGGAAGGTGTTTGCCCTTGTAATAAAACGGCTAAATTTGACCCATAATCTGGCCCATATTCACTGTCTTGTTCATCATGAAAATAATTTGCACCAAAACTTAAATTTTGCCCATCAGCAATTTTCCAAGACACGCGACCATTTAAATCTAGCGTATCTGTGTCTTGGCGATCGGTCTGTGCAACTTCAGGGCCAATTCGCTTACCATGACTGTCTTGAAATTCACCACGCTTGGCATAGCTTGCACCTAAAGTCCCTTTCACATCGCCCTGATTAAAATTCATCACTTGTGAAACTTCATAAGCCATGGCATCAGATTTAATATTATTGCCTGAAGTCACACCTAATTTGGTTTCAAAACTTAAGGGTTCATCACCACCACGGCGCGTAATAATATTAATAATACCGCCAGTTGCGCCTGAACCATAAATACTGCTGGCTCCTGAAACCACTTCAATACGCTCAATCATGGCAGGGCTAATGCTGTTTAACTGACGTGATAAATCTCGATAACCCGTTTGTGGTACGCCATCAATCATATATTGCACGACACGGCCACGCATGGTCATGCCATAGTTAGATGTTGTACCTGAACCTGCTGTTAAAGATGGAATTAATACGCCCAAGATGTCTGAGGTGCTTTTACCCGCATTCGATTGTTTTTCAATTTCTTGACGTGGAATGCTATAAACCGTTCCTGCAATATCAGCAATATTTTTGGCTGAACGTGTTGCAGTTACCACGATGGTTTCCATTTTAGTGGTTGAGGGCTCAGTTGTGGTATTTTCCGTACTGTTGATGTCGGCAGCATATAGCTGTGTACATACAGCAAGACTCAAGCAGGTCAATTGCATTGGAACAAAAAAGCGTTTCATGGGTTTTCCTCACTGTGTGACACAGTATTTTTTTGACGAAGTTTGTGTTTTTTTATTTGTGAAATTATGAGTTGGCTCAGTAACACGCTAAGCACAGATCCAATAGCCAAAACCAAATAGAAATGACCATAACCAAGTGCTTTGGCCAAAAAGCCTGAAAAAGCTCCGCCAATGAAATACACCAGCAATTCGAAGCACACTAAAATGGTGAAATCTGTGCCTGCTTGGGCTTTAGATGCGCTTTGCATGAAGTAGGCATACAGCGCTGTCATGGCGATATAACGAATGGCCAGCATCAGCACAACGCAAAGCGCCAAGAATAAATGCCACTGCTGGAACCAACCTAAAACAATGGCAAAGCCCATAACGGCATAAAGCGCCGTACGACACCATGCAGCCCAAATGAGTAATTGGGTTGAGGGGATTTTTTTTAGTAGGAAGGCAACACTGACAGCCGCCAACAAGCCCACACCCGCCCCAATCACAGACATCAATACGCCAATTTGTGAGAGTGACCATTGTTGGTCGATGAGCATCGGATTAAGCATGGCCATTGCTGGTGCTTCTACCACGCGATAACACAAGATTAAGGCCAAAGCCCACAATATTTCTGGGCGTTTAAAAGCACGTTTTAAACTAGGACGGGTGTCAACGAATGCTTCTGCAGTTGTCGATATTGTAGATTTTTCTTGTATAAAAAATATCGCTAGCATGGTCAGTGCCGTCAACACAGCCAAACTGGTCAATGCATATTGCCAGCCATAGTATTGATACAGCCAAAGCGTAGCAGCCCCACCAATCATGCTCCCCAATGCAACACCAATACTTTGTGCCATACTGCCAAAACGGTAATCGGTATCTTTAAAGCTTTCTACGGTATAACCATCAATGGCAATGTCTTGCGTAGCAGCAAAGCTGGAGATCCATAGCCCAACGATGACAAATACCCCTAAACCATAGGAAAATTGCGTCATGGCCAAGGCCAATACACCCAAAACTAAGGCAATTTGGGTCACAAACAACCATGTTTTTCGTTTGCCTAATTTTTGAATATAAAAGCGATCTATATATGGCGCCCAAAAAAACTTAAAGGCCCACGGCAGATACAGCAAAGACAGCATGCCAATCCAACGTAAATCGACACCTTGGTGCCTCAAGATTGCAGGCAACGCCACATTATAAAAATACAGGGGTAGCGCATGAGCCAAATACAACACAATCACAATACCCAAGCTCAATGCTGTAAGCCCCTGACCTGTTGCTTGTTGTTTTGCATTTAACATAGCCACCTCTGAACAGCCCATTGCAACGCATCTGTACGGTCTAAAGTGACGTAATACGGTACACGCCATGCTGCATGTAAAGACGGTGCATTTAAACGTTGCTGATCTGCTGGATCTTGTGCAATGCGTACCAATCCCAAACAGTATTGGAAAAAATCTTGCTTATAGCGCTTGTACCATGTGGCTTGTAGCTGTCTATATTGCTCTGGAAACTCAGTCACAGGCTCAGTTTGCATGACCAAAACAAAATGTTGTTGCTTTAGAAAAAAGCGCTCTACCTGACTCAGCCATAGCTCAAACTCTTCGGTAGAAACATGCGCTGAAAAGCGCATGTCCATAATTTGGATATGTGTGGAGGCATAGCTCATAACATGGCCTCAGTCTGCGCTACAGGCTGTATCTTCTTTTGAGCTTGCTGAGATACAGTCAAATAACCGCCAAATTTTTGATAGAACTTATCTTTGAAGCAGTAATACAGCATGGCGGTTTTTTCAGGCATTGGAATTAATCGCTGCGCCTCATAACAAAGCTCTTCTACTACAACTGCATAAGGTTTCACCGTATGGTCTGGCTCACCCACAATTTTTGTGGATGGTGCATGTTCAAAGATATAAAAACCCAACATTCGCATCACGGGTCTTAAATATCCCTGACCAAATGCAGACTTTTCACCAAATAACAAATGCCAGCCTAAATCTGTGTCATCCCCGTCGTAATAGCGCCCTAAGCGGTCGCGCTTACCTTCATAAATTTCGGTATAGCCCACATCCTGCCCATTCACACCAACAATCAATATTCGGTGATGATCATCCGCCAAGGCTTTTTCATAATAGACCTGTAGCTCAAGTTCAGATTTGTTCAGTTGCCACTGTGGAATGACATGCGGCTCATGCATCCATTTATGTACCAAAGCCATATCTTCTGGATATCGCATTTGTCGCAAATAGAATTGCGTCTCATTCTCATTATATTCATAAAAATCAGGCAGTTGACGCGATAAAGTAGTCATTATTTTCGTCCTAAAAAATGTCTTAAATGTTATGAAATAGCTGGCTGTTGCTTTGCAGACACAGATGGTTGAGCTTTATTCGATGTAATCTGTGTTGCCCACTGCGCTAATGTTTGTGGGCTTACAGGATTTGCAATTGGGTCTAGAAAAACTGGAACTGGGCGTTCTGCCTCATCGTTATAACTGGTGGTAAATAAACGCACGCGATTGAGGCAAATTTTGTCGTATTCAGGTCTAAACATTGCAAATTTTTCAATACGTTCAGCCCATTCAGGGTGCGCCTGATGAAATGCAGCAATCACATCAGATATGGTTTGCCAAAACTCAAGTTCGCTGTGCGAAGGAAAATCTTGCAAAAATACATTACAGATATAACGGTAATGCACCATAAACAGCCCTGTGAAGATAAAATGACTGAGTTCTAAGGCACTATGGCGCAGTAATATTTGTGCTTCAGCAGGTAAATTGGCCAGCTCGGCAAAATCTTCATCTACCAGATTCACATCATCAATAAAGTCTTTGAGTACCATTTTTTCAGGTACACCCTGACGGTGAATCAGCATGGTATTTTCACCATGTGGTGAAAAAGCCAAACCATATTTATAAAGACAAATTAGCAACGGATGAACACTGACTTCAGCAAAGCGCTTTAACCATTGCAATGGACTTAAACCCGAAGCATCAATTAACACTTTTAAAATAGATTCACCATTGGCATCACGATGCAAAAGCGCAGCTTGAGACAGCGCAGACTGACCTACGCCAATGCATGGGTCTACACTTTCGCGCCACAAACAACCAAATAACTCTTTAAATTGATATGGCGCACCTTCAATTTGATCATAGCAAGGCTGCTGTATGGTCAATGTGGCAATTTCACCCAAGAACTCTACACCAGAAGCTTTTAAATCAGGATCTTGGTGCTGAATTTGCTTTAACCATTCCGTGAGTGCTGGCGCAGCTAAATTACGTTTCGATGGTAAGCCACGATAAACCGCCGTATTTAAAATACTGACAGGGAGTTTGACGTAGTGACGTTGAGGCTGACTGATATTGCATAAAGTTCGAATGGATTGCATCGGAACATATTGGTCTTGCCCAATATCCAACTCAATTATGCGCTGTGACACGATTTCATGAGCATAAGTCGCCACCAACCATTGGTGCCATTGCCATGCATGTACTGGAATGAGGAAATAATCTACTGTCGATAAACCACGCTGAAATAAGATCTCTTCAAAATGATTTCGTTCAGATGCACTCAACTCATATTCATATAAACGACTGGCTTGCCATTCTGCTGTTGCACGAAACTGTGCTAAATCACGGTGAACCGCCAACCACAGCACTTTAACTTGTGGTGAAAGCTCGGGGGCACTGGTCACATAGTCATCATAACCAAAGCCCATACGCCCCTTACTCATAATTAACCAAGGGTGACCGCGTAGCATACCTTCAATTTTATAGTGAGGCTCTGTGAGTACCGCTGTACTTGGCAGACGGTGCTCAAGCATCACATGCGCTTCTGCCAACCACGTATTGTTCATCTCTTTCATTAAATAGGCTTGAGTAAACGGCTTTACATTCGCTTGAATGGCAAAAGCCTGTATAAATGCATGTAAATTCCATGCTGGCTCAGTATTTAAATCAGGATCATCTGGTTGATTGATTGAAAACTCGCGAACTGAACCTGTTTCAATCTGCCAATGCCCAAGCAAATATTGCTCACCTTTAAACTGATAAACCTGTCCGTTTAACACCAAATGGTAGGTCCTTGGTGCTATTTTCGTGACGCTCATCATTTCTTCATATAAAAATTCAGCAATCGCCATTTCTATTAATTGCTGGCCTGCACGGCGCCACTCTTTTTGACCAATCTGTAACTTTGCAAATTTCATGATATATACTCAAATACATTATTTTTCTGTGTTTTTAGCCCTTTTAATTCAAAGCTTTGTGTCTGATCGTTCAACTTTTGAATGCAAAATTGCTCCTGCATCGGCACCGTTTGATGTGCTGTAGAGACCAGACTTAACTCTGGGTTTTTTTCAGGCCGAAAGTGCTGAAAACACTGAGCTTGGTCGCTCATTTCATACAGCTCATATCCTACTAATTGGTTGGCAATATGGGCCGCGCGACATGCACCTAAACCTAAGTCGGGTGTACCCACACCATGTGTATGCAACTCTTGGTTTTGTACGTAAATTTCGCCTAGAGCATCATGTGACAACCGGTAGTCACGATGCACTTTCCAACGCCCTTGTTCATCGGTATGAATTAAGGGTTTTAGGTATCTTAAAAATTCAAATTCTGGACTGACATATCCTGTTGCTGCTACAACACAATCAGCCTGTAAAACAAACTGTTGCTCTGTGACGGTATGTTGGAAATGCAATTGAATTTTGCCTTGCACATACTCTGCATACTTTAAATGTGATTGCGCATGTAAGTACGTCATTTGCTCTCGTGTACCAATACTGCGGTGATACAGTTTTTGGTAAATTTCACGAATCGTTTGTGCACTAATACCCTTATACAACAATGCTTGTTGTTTCAATTGATCCGCTTTTTGCGCTGCACTGAGTTGATAAAAATGCTCGGTATAATCTGGACTAAAGTGCTCCAAGCCGAGCGGTGCATATTCCATTGGGAAAAACCCATTAGACCGTGTAAGCCAGTGCAACTTATAAGGCAATGCTTGACGAGTAGATCTTGGCTGACGCTCTTGCGCATGCTGCTGATCAAACAAGTCCATAAAGACTTCGGCAGCAGATTGGCCTGAACCCAACACCACCACATTACCACTACGCTGCTGACCACTCTGGCTGAGGTAAGAAGCTGAGTGTAAACATTGTTCAGGATACTGTTGTTGCAAGTTCTGCAAGCACACAGGTAAATGAGGGACATTCCCTGAACCAATCACCAAATGACGGCATAGAAAATGTTGTAATACACCATCTTGCTCGACCACAACTTCAAAACCATGCTCTTTGGCATAAATAGCTTTGACAATCGATTGATATTGAATATTGCTGAGCTGATCTGCGACCCATTGGCAATAATGGTTATATTCACGTCGTGGAATTTGCGAACGTTCAAGAAAATAAAACTTATATAAACGTTGTTGTGCTTTTAAATAATTTAAAAAACTATAAGGACTGGTCGGATCAACCATCGACACCAAATCGGCCATAAATGGCACTTGCAAAACGGTATCTGGTAACTGCATCCCCGCATGCCAATCAAACTGCGCTTTTTGTTCAAAAAAGCGATATTTCAAATTGGTTTTATCTTGTAATAAGCTGGCCAAACTTAAATTAAAGGGCCCTAATCCAATTCCTATAAAATCAAGCATAGCGCGCATCCTTTTGTTTAAGTTGCAAAGGATTACTCAATTGAACATACACAGACTGTTGTTCTACAGGTGCAATGAGCTCATCAAGCTCATGTAATCGCGTTAAAAGATTCGCTTTATACGGTAGAGTCTCTTGGTAGAGCAAAGCATGTAATAGGCTACTTTCAGGATATTGCGCAAATAAAACCAATAATCGCTGCTGTAATTCATCTAATAGCTGTTGTTCCTTAATCCACCCCGTTGCACCAATGGCATTAATCAAACCAAATAAGGTATTACCAAAGAAATAATAACTAAAACGTTCATCTACAAATTCTTGCGAGCCTACAGCGTGGGCCTTATCGGCTAAATCTGGAAATAGCGATAGTACTTCCGTTGCCCGCTCTTGAATGTAATAAAAACCTTGATTGTCGCGAAGCCACAAATATTTAGGTAAGCCATGTTCCAGTTCAAGTAACACATTTTGCTGATGTGACTCAAATGCCATGCCATATTGGTGATACACATGCATCAACGGCTTTAAAGAAATATCGAGGAACTTTTGGAACCAATACAGCGCAATTTGGCCTCGATCTTGTGCTGGATTTTGCTGATGCAAATAGGCAAATAACGTGTCAAAACGATTTTGTGCTTGGCTTGGATGATCCTGACATAAGGATGCAATACAGCTTACTTGTTGCGTCTTATCAAAGGGCTGATCTCTAAAAATGCAGATCGTTTCATTGATGATTTCATCTTGCTGTTTTAGTGCAATCCAAGCTGGATCATTCAATGCTTTTAAAGTTGGGCATTGCGCTAATATTTTCTGCCCTAAAGTACTGTGCCATAGTTGATGTGTCATTTCGCCCCGGTAGCATTCTTTGGCTAAATTCACGCGGATCGAGTTGGTAATCATGACAGATAACGATGGCTTCAACATCCAAGGCGCATCAAAACTTGCCAAAGTTCGTACTGAAGTTGTCGGTGAAAATGCCCAAGCACGCTCACCTAAATCGACGATTTGATCTTGCGACTTTAATTGCTTAAACCACGGCTTACACTGCAAATAACGTGCTTGCCAAGGATGTAATGGCAATAATTTATAATGTGGATATTTTTCTAAGCATGCATAATCTGTATTACTTAAATGTTTGTATAAATGCTGTTTCAATTCACTCGAAATAGACGTATTGAGAGCATTCCCTTCTGCAATATAGTCTGGTGCGACCAACCAATAATGCATTGGGGTCTGTGACTTGGCTTCTGGTGAGAAATTTGTCCAGTCTTCATGCACAAAACCCACTCTACTTTTGGGTGCAGGATGCATGCTATGGCCTAAAATTAAGGCTTGCTCAGTTTCTATAAAACTTTGTTCGAGCTGAATAAAATCGTCAAATTCATGCTGACGCAGGGTTAAAAACTGCGTGAGCGCATCTCGACTTTCAATCCAACGCTCCAACAATGATGCAGGATCTAAACGTGTTGTTTGACAGGGTTGCACTTCTTCTTGCGCATCACCTGCACGTGATGTCATTACAAGCTCTTCTAAAAGTAAGGCCACCATAGCCACACAGCTCATATTTTGAAATTGCCCCTTACTCCTTACTTTGGGCAACGTAGCTATACGATGACGTCCTACCGTACTCACATAGGAGAGTGGCACCAACAGCTGAGACTGTATTGCATCTAATGGCAATACCAATAACGTCAAGCCTTGGCTAAACGTCAGTTGAGATGAATTTTGTTGATACTTCTCGAGTAAAATTGATTTACCCGTTTCTTGTGAGTATGCATTGACAAGATGCTGCATCGCCAAGCGACTAGCAAGCGCTTTCATCTGACCATATCCTCTGTTTTAAAACTCAATTTGAGCCTTTCATATATTTATGTTTCTTTTAATGCACAAATTTTGTGACTGCGCTGGCCAACGCTCAAAAACATATTAATGATAATCATTATTGTTAACATTTGCACTTTTGTGATTTTTTGCTAACAAATTCGATTTTTTGCTGTAATAAACTGTTTTTTAGTTATTTATTTTTTAATATGAATATTTCTGCTGAAAAGTATTAAAAATATTGGCATGGGACTAAATGATAATATTCTCATTTACGATTGTTTTTATCATTTTTCTAAGCGTAATCCCTCCCCATAAGAAAAAATAAATAAAATCTATCTATTTGTAATAATTATATTTTTATAACAATAAAAATGAACCTCGTAAAAAAAGCACAATATTGTTCATATTGTGCTCTGCATAAAATCAATATAAGAATAAAACTGTTTATTATTGATCCAAAACATCAACAAACGTTGCACCCAATACTTTGGCTAAATCTTGCGGTTTTAGACCAATATCTAAGCCACGCTTCCCGCCACTCACATAAATTTTAGCTAATGTTTCAGCACTCGCATCAATCACTGTTTTTAGTCTTTTCTTTTGCCCAACCGGACTAATTCCCCCGACCAAATAGCCCGTGAGCCGTTCAGCATCTTTAGGGTCCGCCATTTTAAGCTTTTTACAGCCAAAAGCCGAAGCCACTTTTTTTAAGTTCAGCTGATGATTCACAGGTAACACAGCTACAAAATAGTTTTTTTCATCGGTAACCATTAGGGTTTTAAACACTTCTTCTACCTGTAAACCGAGCTTTTCTGCAGCTTCTAAACCAAAGCTTTTCGCATCTGGATCATGTTCATATTCATGAATAGAAAATTCAATTTTTTGTGCTTTTAGTAATTTACTTGCTGGAGTCATAGATATTCTGATGCTTTAAACAGGCCCTTATTATATGCCGATACATCTTCCATACAATGACTGATCCGAATCTAAACCTATTCAAAAAACATAAAACCCATACTTGTGTATGGGTTTTAGCGAAGTTTTAAGAGCGTATTAATTATTTAGGATAGGCTTAAGCCAAACTTTTTAAAGATTCGATCACGGCGTTTTGGGTGAATATTGGCCTTGGTCAAATCCCCTTCATAATGATCATAGACACGTTTATCCATCATCTTAAACCACAAAGAAGGAATCAATGCGGGTATAAGCATAGTTGCATAACCACTTGGTAGCTCAGGCGCTTCATCAAAATGACGTAAGGCTTGGAACGGTCGTGTTGGATAAGCATGATGATCTGAATGACGTTGCAATTGGTACAAAAATAAATTCGTCACAATATTATTATTATTCCAACTATGTTCAGGCATAGTTCGAGCATAAGAGCCGTCTTCTTTTTGTGTGCGTTTCAAACCATAATGTTCAATATAGTTAATCACTTCAAATAGGCTAACACCATAAAATGCTTGTGTAGCCAAATACGGCGCAACTTTTTTACCAAATAAAGATAACATTGTGCCATGAAAGCCAGCACTCATTGCCCAGCCATGAAATAACTCATTTTCTTTACTAAAGAAAGATAAGCCTTTACGTTTTAAACGATTTCTTTCAATTTCAACAGCCGACTTTATGCCACCAAAAACAGTTCGTGGCCAAAATTCATAAAAGGTTTCACCCATTTTAGATGAAGCAGGATCTTCAGGCGTCGCGGCACGTTTATGGTGCCCATACGGATGTTCAATACGAAAGTGGTTATACGACAAAGGCATCAATGTTGCATGTGACCAGTAATGATCTTTTTTATTAGGACGGTGGCAAAGTTCATGTGCTGTATTTACAGCTACACCATTTATTGCTCCCATCGAAATACCAAGTAGAACTTGATCCAACAAAGAAACATTTTTACGTGTAACCACATAGCCAGCAAATACATTGGCAGCCATTTGTAATGGAATAAATACTTTTACAATACGGTCATAATATGGGTCTTGCACCAACTGCTTAATGTCTTCATCACTTGGATTGTTATCATCTGAGCCAACCAAAGCATCAATCGTTGGAATAATCACATGCAGTAATAAAGGTCCTCCCAGTGCAAACACTTTTTTTGTTGCTTTAGGACCAAAATGATAACCTGCCACAATCCCCATCCCAATGACAGGTAAACCTGGGCTAAGTAACCAACCAAATCTTTTTTTGTCGAGTTGACGTCCTGTACGAAGTATTGTGTTCTCTGACGTGAGTTGTAGAGGGGCATTCATCTGGCAAATTTCCTTATTTCTTTTACTGTCTTTATCTTTGTAGAAATAAGGCCGTAACAAAAGTCTTGAGCGTCCAAAAAACCTATGCCAAAGTCTTTGGCTTAATTTGATAAATAATGACCTACAGACACTCTTTCTGTTATGTTTGGATGATAAAGCAAAAAGAAATAGGAAAGAAAAACAAAGCACATGGACGCTTTAAGTAAAATTTTCGATGATATACATTTAAATCATTCTGAATATATCTATTTGAAAGCCCAAAATAATTGGGCCTTCCAGCATCAAGAGCATGGCGCAATGGTGGCCTATATTATGATGCACGGCCAATGTGTATTACATATTGCAGACAAGCAAATTATGCTCGAATCAGGTGACTTACTTTTAGTCCCATCAGGTATTCCTCACTTATGTACCGCATCCAAAAATGCAGTATTTCAAGATGCTACCGATATTCATCCACTTTTTGATGAAAAGCACCAAAAGACCATTCACCTTGAATCTGAACAACACCCTAAACATGAAGAAAGTTTAATTTTAGCCATTCGTGGTCGTGTAGACAGTATTATGGCCAAGCCTTTATTTAATGCACTGCCCCACTATTTACATATTCATCATATTTTAAGCAGCACAGCCCCAGAATGGTTGCAGATTGGCTTACAATTTCTTGCCGTTGAGGCCAATCAAATTCGACCTGGTCGTGACAAAATTCTCGATCATTTGGTGAGTATTTTATTTATTGAATGTGTACGTGATCATATTGCACAGTTAAGTGATTCACAAAATTGGTTAAATGCCCTCACACATGTTGAACTTTCTAATGCTTTAGCTGCCATACATGGGCAACCTGAATTTGCTTGGACAGTAGAAAGTTTGGCTGAGCAATGCTGTATGTCACGTTCTAAATTTGCCAATTTATTCACTCAAATTATTGGCGAAACACCTTTGGCTTATTTACAGCAACATCGACTCCGCTTGGCATCACAACATTTACGCCATGGGGATTTATCGATTCAACAAATTGCACATCGTGTCGGCTATTCATCCGAAACTGCTTTTAGCCAAAGTTTTAAACGCTCTTATGAACTCACGCCAAGTCAGTATAGAGTAAAGCACACAAGGTTATAATGAACTAGTTGACTGAATAATATTATAAATTTCTTTAGCTTCGATTTCTTTTCGTGCTTGAAATTTCCCATAATTAGAAAAATGTAAATGCTTATAAACCACAGTATTTTCATCATAAAAGACTTGCAAATGATGACTATGGATTGATTTAGGATCACTTAACCAATTAAATTTTTTACTTTTTCTCATTAACATAAATACTGAGTTAGAAATAAAAACTGCTTTTTTCTTATTCGAAAATATTGCACAGTTAATATAATCTAAATGTTGCTCATTCAAATCATCAATTGTTAGCATATTTCTACCAACAGTCGGTACATGCAACAATTCAATAAATGAAATTTCATTTGCAAGTTCACATGTTAATCCAATTTTGGCAAATGATTGATGATACTTTTTCCCATCACCTTTATAATTTTTATGCAAGAATGGATGATGCATATTATATTTTCGCCAAAACTCGACTCCATTCTGGTGATATTGAAGAAGAAATGGGAATACATCCTGTTTCTCAATATCCGCTGAATAGTTTGCATCTAAACCTATAAACAAATATTTAGCATCAATAGGACAACAGCCTTGATAAGGCTGATCTTTAAATAATTTTTGTAGCCTAAGACTCGGATGTAATTGGTACATTATAAACTCTTATGTTTCTGACTATCCTAATTTGTATAGTTTCTCACTCTTAATCAAGCAGTTTCTAACATCGATAAAATTGCAGCAACAGGGTCTTCACTGTTATCAGACAAAAGCTGTTTATGCATCGTAATATGTTGCATTGCTTGAATTTGTGCTGTTTCTATATCCATCAAGCGTTCAATTTCAGTTGCTAGTTTTGCTGCTGTTGCATCTTTTTGAATCAATTCCTGAATGACTTTTTTACCCGCAATAATATTCGGCAGTGAATAATACGGTATTTTAACCAATAGCTTGGCGATCCAATACGTGAGAGTATTTAACTGATAAAAAGTGACCATTGGTCGGTGTAGCAGCATTGCTTCTAAGGTCGCTGTCCCCGAGGCTAAAGCGACAATATTTGATGCATTCATCACCTGACGACCAATTTTAGATTCAGTATCTGTATTTTCCAACAAATGAATTTTTGCTTTAAGAGGCGCTGGATATTTTTCTAGTAAGGCTTCAATTTGCTGTTTACGTGCATCATTAATCGCTGGAATTAAAAACTCATAATCTGGGTGTTTGTGCATTAAAATTTGTGCAGCATCAAGTACCAACGGTCCTAAGCGCTCAATTTCACCACGACGACTCCCAGGCAAAAGTGCAATATGCTTTTGATTTTGCGCTAAGCCCAACTCTGCCTTAGCTTCGGCAATCGGGTTTTGTAAAGGCAATTGGCTAGCAAGTGGATGTCCCACAAATGCGGCTGGCACATCCCATTTTTTATAAAATGCTTTTTCAAATGGAAATAAGCACAGCACCAAATCAATGCTGGCTTTAATACCATGCACACGCCCTTGTCGCCATGCCCACACTGAAGGGCTAACGTACTGCACAGTTTTAATCGGTAGCTGCTTTTGCTTTAAACTTTTAGATAAACGTAAATTAAAATCTGGTGCGTCAATGCCAATAAAAACATCAACAGGATTTTTACTCCATGTTTCGACTAAACCGTCGCGAACTGCAAATAACTTTTTAATATCTTTTAAAACTTCAACAATCCCCATCACCGATAAAATATCCATCGGATAATAGCTTTTAAAGCCTTCTGCAATCATTTGCGGACCACCAATGCCTTCAAACTCTGCATCAATCCCTTGCTCACGAAAACGGCGGATCAGTTTAGCGCCCAAGGTATCGCCAGACACTTCCCCAACAACGATGCCAATTTTAAGTTTCCGATTTTGCAAGATTTAATCCTTTGTCTATCTAAATCATTATTGTGCTTGATTCTAACATAAACATTTCTTTATAAATGAAGTTGCATAGCGCAATACGCCATCTAATTGAGCACAAAGGAAATCTTTTGTCTAAAATAACTACATGGTTACATCAGGAGCTGATTCAGCCTGCACGCCATATCTGGCAACTTACACTCAAGTATTTTGCGCTCTTCATCATTGCTTCTGCTTTGCTTCAAGCAATCACGTTTTTAATCATACCAAGCGTGTGGTTGCCTACAAAAATTGAACATCTCGCGCTTAAAAAGCCTGAAAATCACATCAATCTGGGGAAAACACAAAATATCGTGTTGCAACAAGGCTATAAAAAATACCTTGCACGTTGTACATGGCAAATACCAGAAATCAAACAACTATGTGAATCGGCAGCACATCATCAGCAACTCAACATACAATCCGTGCAATTTATTTATCTCAGCACAACATTTCAGCTGTCTAAAGGCTCAAAGAAAGAAGTCTTTATTCAAGCGATGAGTTTAGTTACTGACCACACCGCTACGGCGCGGCACATCCATGCTACAACGCAACAGCAGCAACAGTGGCTTCAAGCACAGTATCAATCCACGCACATCATCCGCATGCTTCTCCTCATAAATATGCTGTATATGGCTCTGGCTTCTTGGTTCAAAATAAGACATCGGTCTCACTCAGTTCCAAAATAAATGCTTTACCAATGACCTTTTGCTTTACACGTGTAGCTTTATCTTTTTTTTGCATAAGCAAATCAGTAATCAAGACAACAGCTTATATTTAAAAGTCATAAGATAAGCACGTTTTTTGATTATGGCATATAAACATGTTTGGTCCTTTAGAATTTATTATGGCTGGTGTTTTAGTTGGTTTCTGTGTCGGTATTACTGGCGTAGGCGGTGGCTCACTGATGACTCCAATTTTAATCAGCCTATTTCGAATAGAACCTCACATTGCCATTGGTACAGACTTACTTTATGCCGCAATTTCAAAATTTTGTGGCTCTTTAGTACATGCCAAAAAACTTAATATTGTATGGCCAATCGTCATTTGGCTTGCTGTTGGTAGTATTCCAGCATCTTTTGCAACACACTGGGTACTCGACACCTACTTAAGTCAATCAAGTAGCTATAAAGCTGTACTCACAACAGTACTTGGCTTTATGCTGACTTTGACTGGCCTATCTATTATGTTTCGTGGCCATATTGAACGTTTCTTTAATAAATTCCGTCAGGCCAATACCCAAGACGATATGACCTCCGATTTAGAAAATGTCAATTTTCAAGCCAAAAATAAGCGTCTTTATATTGTCATTATGGGGATTGTGCTCGGTATCTTCGTTACACTTTCATCTGTAGGTGCTGGTGCATTTGGTATTATGGCCTTAGTGCTCATGTTTCCAAATTTACCCATGATTCGCATTATTGGCTCAGACGTTGTTCATGCAGTTTTACTGACTTTTGTTGCAGGTATGGGACACATGACATCAGGTAACGTCGATTTCCATCTATTAGGTTGGTTACTGTGTGGCTCAATCCCAGCGATTATAGTAGGTACGCTTATTAGTTCACGTTTACCAGAAAAACTGATTCGTAAGATCTTGGGCATTACCCTGTTTGCACTGGGTGTAAATTTTATGATCAATCCAGTTAAAGCGAAACCTGTAGCAAAACCTGAAACAGCGATGATGATTCAAAGTACATCGCATGCAGAAATTAAAACTGTGAATGTTTAAATTTCTCATACGATTCATCACTTTTTTTTAACCAACCTATTGATCTTTTTTATAACAATGAAGCTGTACATTCATGTTATATTCAGTTCATGAAACAACCTTTTTGTATGAACAACCAGTGACGGCAATGAATACTTTACAGTCAAATTCTATTACCCAAAACGATATCGATGACGTGAATGTAAAAAGCATTCAGACTCTCGTAACACCAGCACAATTAAAATCAGAACTGCCACTGACTGAAACAGCATATCAGACCGTGTTACAAGGCCGTGAAACTGTTCGTAATATTTTAGATGGTCAAGACAAACGCTTATTTGTGGTGATTGGCCCTTGCTCTATTCACGATACTAAAGCGGCACATGAATATGCAGATCGCCTTAAAGTATTAAGTGAAAAAGTTAAAGATACGCTTTATATCGTGATGCGCGTGTATTTTGAAAAACCACGTACAACAGTCGGTTGGAAAGGCTTAATCAACGATCCAGATATGAATGACTCATTTAATATTGAGAAAGGTTTACGCTTAGGCCGTCAATTACTTCTCGAATTAAATGAAAAAGGTTTACCTTGTGCTACAGAAGCTCTCGATCCAAACTCACCACAATATTACCAAGACTTAATTTCTTGGTCTGCAATTGGTGCACGTACCACTGAGAGCCAAACTCACCGTGAAATGTCATCTGGCCTTTCATCACCTGTAGGCTTTAAAAACGGTACAGATGGTGGCCTCACTGTGGCAACCAATGCAATGCAATCCGTAAAACATGGTCATAGTTTCCTTGGCTTAAATGAAGATGGTCAAGTGTCTGTCATCAATACCAAAGGTAACCCTTATGCACATGTAGTATTGCGTGGTGGTAATGGTAAACCAAACTATGATGCAGGTTCAGTTGCGGAAGCAGAAGCTGCTTTAGCTAAAGCGAAAGTAAGTGGCAAAATCATGATTGATGCCAGCCATGCCAACTCAAATAAAGACCCGTACTTACAGCCTTTAGTACTTAAAAATATTACTGAACAAATTCAAGACGGTAATAAATCAATCGTAGGTATTATGGTTGAAAGTCATTTAAAAGGTGGTCGCCAAGATATTCCAACTAATTTATGCGATCTTGAGTACGGTAAATCCGTTACAGATGGTTGTATTGATTGGGATACTACCGAAAAAGTCTTATTGGAAATGGATGCAGCCCTTAAAGAGTTGCTCCCAAACCGCTAAGTCATCCAAAACGCCATCGTCAAGATGGCGTTTTTACTCTATAGTAAAAAGGGATTAGAACTTTAAATACAGCGTATGAATGATATTGAAAATAGTTTGACTCAAATTGATCACTTCCAGTTTGTTCATGAACATTTATTTAGCTCAGGACAACCTTCAGAAGCAGAACTCAAACACATTAAAGAATATGGTGTAACCACTGTAATCAACCTTGCACTGAGTGATGCGCCAAACCATCTACCACAAGAAGATCATTTGTGTTTAGATCTGGGACTCAACTACATTCAAATTCCAATTTCACTAGATACGCCTTCTGACGCACAATGTTTATTGGTACTGGATATGATTGATCATTTGGTACAAGAACAAATGGTGTGGGTACATTGCACAGATAATTTTAGCGCCAGTTGCCTGATGTATTTATATCGCCAATTTTATATGAATATTGATATGCCAACTGCGCAAGAATATTTGCATCAAATTTGGGAACCCAATGCAACGTGGACAGGACTCATTCATGCTGTAACTGTGCAACTCCAAGGTCGAAAATCAACCCAAGAGTTACAATATTCAATGATCCATCCAGATCATTTTGCGTGAGAAATTAACACCGTTGCGGTTGATAAAATCCCTTCTTGACGACCAGTGAAACCTAACTGTTCAGTGGTCGTTGCCTTTACGCTGATTTGTGTTACATCTACATTTAATACATCTGCAATGCTTTGACGCATAGTCAAATTATGCTTGGCTAATTTTGGGCGTTCGCAAGCGACCGTAATATCCGCATTATTCAGTACATAACCACGATCTAATATCAATTGATAGACATGTTTCAGTAATACACGACTATCCGCACCTTTAAAGTTTGGATCTGTGTCTGGAAAATGCTGACCAATATCTCCAAGTGCCAATGCACCTAACAATGCATCACACAAGGCATGAAGCACAACATCACCATCTGAGTGTGCCTTTAAACCATGTGTATGTGGAATTTGAACGCCTGCCAATGTAACAAAGCTACCTTCTTCAAAGGCATGTACATCTAGGCCCTGACCGATACGAATTTGTGCAACCACCTTATGTTTCCTTAGAAATAAACGATTGGAATCTTGTATTCACGCTTTCTATTTCGCTATAGTTAGGTCAAGCGCAACGTAATGAAAGTATAAGCGATCATGCTGTTGAAAACTGATAAAAAAATCATCAAAAACTTTAGATTAGCCATCATCCTTGGCTATTTTTGCACGCCTATGGCATTTGCTGAAGCAATTCAATGCATACCAGCTACAACATCGCTCAAAAAAGTGTGCTCTGAAGCATTTAGCACACAACGTGAAAAACTTGACAATTTATATCTAACGGCCAGTTTAGTCACTGATGCGCCTTTAAGTATCATTCAAGATACGCAGTACATTTGGCAAAATCGATTACAACAATGTAAAAGTATCGATTGTTATAAGCAACAATTTGAGCTACGCGCTGATGATCTCAATATTTTTGTTTCACTCAATCAAAGCCTAACACAGCATTATTTAAAGTTTGAACACGGGACATTCGCACAACCATTCACCCAGCTTAAAGTTCATCAACTCAGTAAAGATCGTATTAAAATTGAAGGCTTGTCTTATCGTAATCCCAATAATCGTGCTGAAACACAAATCATCCCCTTTCTAGCCTATACTACACCAGATCAAAAAAACGATATTTTAGACAATGAACATGATTGTAAATATCAGTTCAGCTACAGCAAAGCAATCCTTTCCGTGCAGAGCAAACAACAAGGATGTGAACGATTCGTAGGGATTTATCGCCTCTATGATTAATGTAAAGGCAACTTCTGCACCTAGAAAAAATTAAGGATATAAAGTGATCTCATCACATTACCATCGCTATAAAAATATAGATGGTTTTGCAATCAAGATCCCTCTATATCCCCTTCATTTCAATTAAAAGGTCTCATCGCGCATTTAAATAGGATGACTATGTGCCACTTGCTGACTAATCATGGCTGCCGTTGCCGCTGAAAGCGTCCAACCCAAATGCCCATGCCCAGTGTTATAAAACACCCTTTCACGCTTGCCTCGATTTACGATTGGCATCATATTGGGCATCATCGGTCTTAACCCCGCCCATGGCACAGAAAACTCTGTCGAGAGTTCAAAATTACGATTTACCCAATCGACCAGAGGCTGAATTCGATCAGAACGTATATCTCGATTATAACCATTAAATTCTGCTGTGCCCGCTACTCTTAAGCGATCTGCGCCCAATCGAGAAGTCACAATTTTTGCACTTTCATCAAGTAAACTTACCCAAGGTGCATGTTTCTGGCTGGCTTCGTCCCTCAGTTCAACGGTAATGGAATAACCCTTTACTGGATAAACGTTTACGCGGTCACCCAACATTTCTGCCAATTGATAGCTTCCAACACCACCACATACCACCAAGGCATCAAACTCTAATGTCGTTGGCTCAGCATCTGAGCCTTCCATATTTTCGTCACTCGCCTTTAAAGCTAAACTCACACCACTTTGATGATGCTGAATAGATGTGACTTCATAACCAAATTTATAGTTCACACCATGCTTACGGGTAACCTCAGCCAGCCCAGTGGTAAATTTATGAATATCTCCTGTGGCATCGCCTGGGCAATAAAAACCCGCATAATAATCCCCAGTTAAGGCTGGCTCAATCTGCTTGATTTCATCATTACTTACGGCATAGCGTTCTAAACCACCTTGGCATAGCATGTCATTCACACCAATCGCCACATCATAATCTGCTTGATTATGATAAAAATGTAGAATCCCTCGCTTTTCCAAGTTGAAATCAATGTTTTCTTTTTCTGCAATTTCAAACAAACGTTGCCGAGCCAAAAGTGCCAACCTTACCGTCTCTTGGGTATTTTCTTTATAGTGTTTAATATTCCCCAAAAACTCCATCAGCCATGCATATTTATGAATACTAAAACTTGGATTAAGCAATAATGGTGCAGACTTTTGTGACATCCATTTTATGCCTTTAAGCACTGTAGCTTTTTGATTCCAAACCTCTGCATTGCAAGCTGAAAGCTGTCCTCCATTCGCAAAAGAAGTTTCCATAGCTGGATATAAGTGCTTATCTATCACTGTAACATGATAGCCAAGTAAGGCTAACTCATAGGCTGTTGTTACCCCAGTAATACCTGCTCCAACGACTGCAATATGACACATAACGCCTCCTTAAAATGTATGTTCTACACTTTAAATTGGGTGCCTCATCTGTCTTCCGTCATGATGATGACGACCTGAGAGCTTCAGCTTATACAGCCACATGCCATACAAACCTTCCTCCTTCGGTGAGCGCTTTTTTATTGTTCGCTTCTCTCCAGATATTGAATTGCTGCAGTCCTTTTGCCTGAGAGTTTCCTGAGGCCTTGCTCCTTCGGCGAACGTCTGTATTACGTTTCTCTCCTACAGCAATTTGTAATCTTAATATGAGCAATTTATGTACCAACGAAAAGTATTAAAAGCACATAATTTGTTCACTATTTGTATAGAAGGCCAGTTTAATATGCTAAGCCCTTGATTATTTAATCAAATAATCGATAAATTAACGACTCAACCTAATATACTTTTATACTCGATGATCTCAAACGAACAATTTTCTGATTTTGCCAGCACCATTCGAAGCCATACATTGGAGCAACTTTATCTACAAGATCATCTCAAAATTGGGCAATCAGGTCATTTAAGTAGCTATTACGCCCCATTTGAAGCAATCAATTCAATGGCTCAAGTGATCTTTGTAGGGATTTGCCCAGGTAAAGCCCAGTGGCAACATGCAATTGAGGTCGCAAAAACAGGTTTAGAAAGCAATATTCCCCCTGCAACGTTGTTGCAAAAGATAAAAGCAGAAAGCGCATTTCGTGGCCCAATGCGCCGCAATATTGTACAAATGCTAGATTATGTAGGGCTACAACATAAACTTGGGATTGAAACTTCACAGCAACTATTTGAACAAAATCAACACTTGCTACATAGCACTTCTGCACTTAGACACTGCATTTTAAATAAAGGGCAAAACTATAATGGTTCTACGCCTAATATGCTAAGAAATGAATTTTTACAGCAACATATTCATAGTTTTTTGATCCCTGAGATTCAACAACTTTCCTCTAGTGCTGTATATATACCCATGGGTTTAAGTGTTGCGCAGGTTTTACATTACCTTTCTAGCTTAGGCTATTTAAATGAAGGGCAAATTTTAGATGGATTCCCTCATCCTTCAGGTGCAAATAGTGAACGTATCCAATATTTTTTAGGACAAAAAACACCGGCTCAGCTCTCAAAAACCACTAATGCATATAAAATAGATCAAGAAAAAATAAATTTATCCAATAAAATAAGAAACTTAGAGTTTAAATAATATAATAACTCTCAAAAAATACTGCTTTGATATGGCAATGTTGAACACAATTCTCTCCAAAGTGCCATAAAAATCAACATATTTACGACGATATAATTTAATAAAATTTAATAAATCATCAATTTAGTTATTTGATTAATACAATTATTATTGAAAAGTGTGATTTATTTTACTTTTTATAAAAAATATGTGATTATTTTTATAGATTCAAATAATCGCTCTATAAAAATTACATTGTTTTGGAACTCAAAATGAAAAATTTACTAGGATTAGCACTTGTAACAGCTTTACTCTCTGGGTGTATTGCAATTCCAACTAGCAAATCTAAAGATAACAACCCTGCTTCCCTGATTAAAGGTGATAGCAATGTTGATAACTCTAAAAATGACATTACTCGTGTAAATACTCGTGGGCAATTAACTTGTAATAGCAATGAAGTTTGTCCTGAACTAGATATTGATTGGAATAAAAATCAAGGTCAATACAATGTTTCATTCCATTTATATGATCGACAGCAGTATGATTTAAAAGAATTTACTTTTATTGTAGATGGTAAAACGCGCTCATTTAGCACCATTGGCGCAACAACTACACGTAATATTAATAATTCAGGCATTTATGAGTCTACAAATAATGCCGAAGTTCCGAGTAATTTGTTTAGTCAAATCAATCAAGCCAAGAATATCCAAGTAGTGATTAGTACCAACCAAGGTGATATCACACGCGATATGCTTAGCCCAAATAAACAATCTGATGCATTCCGTTTATTCCGTCGTGCTTACTAATAACCAATAGCGGCTTAAAACTCTCCACTTTGTGTCTTTTAATCAGACATTTGCGTATCTTCGGATACGCTTTTTTTTGCTCACTGTTATTTTTATATACCATCATTTCATCTTTAAAATTGAATCAAACAGACCTGGTTTATTCTGAGAGATTTTTTTGTAAATGAATTAAATGAACCTCTACAGCAGGAATACCCACATCAAGATCCGTAGGATAAACTTCTGTATTTCCACTCTGCTGATAGCCTGCTCGTTCATAAAATGCAATCAAAGAGTGACGAACATTTAATACATACATATTTATAGTGTGAACTTCACTATACCTCTGATGGATATGTTGCTCTATAAACGTTAAAAATTGACGGCCTAAACCCTGATTTTGATAGTCTGGTTGCACCGCAAATGTTCCTATTTCTAACTGTCTAACATCGTCTTGATCATGTGTTAAGCCAATACAACCTAAAAGCACATTGTGTTGTTTCGAAAGATCATCTGAAGATTTTTCACATACCCATAGTTCAAAATGTGGATCAGTTAATAAACTTTCCAACTGTTGTGACTGTATACGCTGACCTTGAATAATATGCTGTTCATTGGTCCAACTCCGCCCAAGATTTTCACGATAGGCTTGATTAATTAAAACAACTAAATTCTGAATATCGTTCGATTCTGCACGACGAAATGTATTCATTATGGGCCTGCATATAATTATATTAGACAATGATTTTTAGTATTTTTATTGATACGACTGAGTAGCAATATATCGTGAATTGATTTTTAATCTATATTTAAATTAAAAAAACCAGACCGAAGTCTGGTTTTTTAGAAGCGCATATTTAAATAGGTTCAAATGGTGCGACTACATCAGCATTCTGTGCACGATTACGCATGAAATGATCCATAAGTACAATTGCAAGCATAGCTTCTGCAATCGGTGTTGCACGTACACCTACGCATGGGTCATGACGACCTTTGGTTAGAACATCTGTATCTTCACGATTGATCGTAATGGTTTTACCTGGCGTAGTAATTGACGCTGTTGGTTTTAAAGCAATAGAGACACGAATATCTTGACCACTTGAAATACCACCTAAAATACCACCTGCATGGTTCGCTAAGAAACCTTCAGTGGTTAATTCATCACGTGTTTCATGCCCAAACTGCTCAGCAACAGCAAAACCATCGCCAATTTCAACGCCTTTTACAGCATTAATAGACATCATGGCATGGGCAATATCAGCATCTAAGCGGTCAAATACAGGTTCACCCCAGCCCACTGGCACTTGAGTCGCAATGATCTCAAGCTTTGCGCCACAGCTAGTCCCTTGCTCGCGCAGTGATGTCACTAAAGCTTCGAAACGAGGTACTGCATCAGCGTCACCGCAGAAAAATGGATTATTTGGAACTTCATTCCAATCCAATTTTTCAGCTTTTTCAGTTCCAATTTGTGTTACATGGCCACGAATTTCAATGCCAAACTTTTCAAGCAAGAACTTTTTAGCAATTGCACCAGCAGCAACTCGCATTGCTGTTTCGCGTGCACTTGAACGGCCACCGCCGCGGTAGTCACGGAAACCATACTTTTGAGTATAGGTATAGTCTGCATGACCTGGGCGGAAAGTTTGCGCAATATTGCCATAATCCTTCGATTTTTGATCAGTATTGCGAATAAGCAAGCCTATTGAAGTGCCAGTGGTTTTACCCTCAAAAACCCCTGAAATAATTTCAACTTCATCTGGCTCTTTACGCTGTGTTGCAAATTTAGATGTCCCTGGTTTACGGCGGTCTAAATCTTTCTGCAAATCAGCTTCAGTTAATTCAATACCCGGTGGTACACCATCAACGATGGCCATAAGACCAACGCCATGAGATTCACCACAAGTCGTTACACGGAACAGTTGCCCTATACTATTACCTGCCATGTCAAACGACTCCTTATGCTTGAATAGATTGAATAAATAAATCTCGGAATGTACGGCATTGCTGTGCAGTTAAAGCAAAGATACCCGTACCGCCTTTTTGGAACTGCAACCAGTAGAAATCAACTGTGTTGAAGTTTTGGCGCATTGCCCATTCAGAGTTACCTACTTCAATTACGATCAAGCCATCTTCCGTGAGGTAATCTGCTGCCTGTGCCAACATTTTGCGTACCAAGTCTAAACCATCTTGGCCAGCAGCTAATGCAAGTTCTGGCTCATGATGGAATTCATCTGGCAAGTCAGCCATATCTTCAGCATCCACATAAGGTGGATTTGATACGATTAAATCATATTGATTTTCTGCAGGAATTTTTGCAAATAAATCAGATTCAAGCAAAGCCACTTGGTATTGCTTGTTGTGATGCTCTGCATTAATTGATGCTACTTCTAAAGCTTCTTTAGAAATATCCGTAGCATCTACTTCTGCATCTGGATAAGCATAAGCTAAAGCAATAGCAATACAGCCAGAACCCGTACACATATCTAAAATGCGCTGTGGCGTTTTTGGATTTGGATTTTCAGGTAAATTATTAACAGCTGCGCCCATTTGAGCATTTTCACCTAAGCAATATGGCGCAAAACGGTTTTCAATAAGCTCAGCAATAGGTGAACGTGGAATAAGTACACGCTCATCAACATAGAATGGCTTGCCATAGAAATATGCCAAATTTAACAAGTATGAAGTTGGCACTTTTTCATTAATACGACGTTCAAGTAAAGCTAAAAACTCAGCGGCTTCGCTTGGCAAAACTTTCGCATCTAAAATTTCAGCATCCGCATTCCAGTCTAATGACAGTGTTTGCAAAACCAGTGCAGAACTTTCAGCAAAATAGTCTTCTGTACCTTGACCTAAATGTGCATCGTATTGACGTAATGCTGTTACACCAAAACGAATGTAATCTCGAATGGTGGATAAATTTTCAGCAGCTTCCTGCAAATGTTCAGGGCTAATAGTCGGTCGATCCACTTAAGGCGTCTCCAAGGTCATATTTTTAAAACGCCCTATGATACCTTAGTTTTCATGGTTTTTTTGGGAAAATCATTTCATATTTTTATTGTGCAATCGTACTTCCATCATATCAGCATGTGACATTGTCATTTGAACCGCACAACTTGAATTTGAAATCAAAAACTCTTTCGCTTTTTTATTTTTAATATTACATGCGTTATCGCGACGCTGTAACCATACCTCTTGAGACTGCGTTACCAACGCTTGCTCGCTATCTGCAGTTGTTTTTAATGTTATTTTTAAAAGCTTTTTCATTCTTTTATTTTGCGCTTTATATTCTTTAATTTGACAGGTATTAATAAGATTGGATTGACTTTGAGCCTTTCTCATACATGCCTCAAAATCGCCGGTATAACCTAATGCGAATGCATTCACGGACCAACCAGCACATGCAATTAACAAACCTTGTGTTAAGCGCTTTTTCATGACTCCGTCCCCATACAAAAATAAATAGTTATAAAATTATTCTGCCTTTATATCATCTTAGATTTATATTTAAAATGCTTTCAATAAAGAATGATTGAAAATTAAAAATTTAACTTCATTATATAGATTATGGTCACCACAATAGATGAAACATGAGCTACAAGCACAACAATCTTATGGCAATGCGTCAAAATTACTGGAATGACGCACATACACCTCGCGTTAATGCTGAAAAAGTATTTTTTCAACAACTCTTAAACGACTTAGGTATCTTTGAAAATGCTAATCTTGAAGATGCAAAATCATTATTCTTTAGTTTACCGAGTATTATTCTCATAAAAGGTTATGCCAAAGGCTTTATGGAGCCTTCTATACAGCAACTGATAAAACAACACATCGAATTGCACCGCACTGAGCTGCAACAAAAATTTGATGTCAAAATTAAATTTAGGCTCTAAAGTCTTTTATTCTCTTATTTTTAGAATTTTCAGTTGCATAACTACACTGTAAATTCAGCATGTTGAACTTTTTTAATACGTGCAGACCATGTAAGATTCGCTACAATGAATTTTTCTGCGAACTGTTGAACAGGATTAAGTTTAAATGTCAGATCAGAACGATAAGCTTAAACAATTGAAAACCTCCTCCATGGATCGACGCTTATCGATTGCGAAAGCCTCTTTACTGGCTGGTACGCGCTGGGCTGCCTCAAGTGCAAGCACAATGTTCTCAAGTGAAGAAGAAAAAGAACGTAAACGCAAAAAAGCCATGAAAGAACAAGCTGAGTATCTGGTCGCAGAAATTGGCAAACTTAAAGGCTCTATTGTTAAAATTGGCCAAATGATGGCTTTATATGGCGAGCATTTTTTACCTGAAGAAATTACTCAAGCTCTAAATACGCTTAATAACCAAACTGTGGCTTTGGCATGGCCAGCAATTAAAACTCAGCTTGAAGCACAGCTAGGTTCAAAATTAAATGATCTGACCATTGATCATGAACCATTAGGTACTGCGTCTTTGGCACAAGTTCATCGTGCAACCCGTAAATCCGATGGTTTGGAATTGGTGTTAAAAGTTCAATATCCTGGTGTTGCAGATGCAATTGATTCAGATATGAACTTATTTAAAAATATGCTGAAACTCACTCGTATGGTGCCTCAAACACGCGAATTCGATCAATGGTTCGAAGAAGTCCGTGAAATGATGCATCGTGAAGTGAATTATAAAATTGAAGCGGACACTACACGTCGTTTTGCAAGTCGTTTAAATCACGATCCGCGCTACATTGTTCCTCAGATTGTCGATGACTACTGCACACATCAAGTCTTATGTATGACTTTTGAGCGTGGCGTGCCTATCAACAGCCCTGTCATGCTGTCACTCCCACAAGAGCGTCGTAATGCATTAGGTGAAGCATCCCTTGAAATTGCCGTTCGTGAAATATTCGAATGGGGTGAAATGCAAACTGACCCAAATTTTGGTAACTATTTGGTTCGCTTAGGTGATGGCGCACAAGTACAAGATAAAATTGTGTTACTTGATTTTGGTGCTATCCGCCAATTTGATTCCAATCTATTAAAAGTTGCGCGTAATTTAATTGAAGCTGGTTATCATCATGATGCCGCTGAAATGGTTGAAGCGATGACTGGATATGAGTTTTTTGATGCAATGCCTCTGAGTATTAAACCAGATATGGCCAAAGTGTTTTTGCTGGCAACAGAAGCATTTAGTAGTCCCTTAAACAATCCTGATTTGCCAGCTGGTGTAATGGATGAGCATTTACGCTACGATTGGAAAAAAAGCCAATTGCATAGTCGTGTTATGCAACGAGCTTCTAAATCTATGGCATCACGTTACTTCAGTATTCCACCGAAAGAATTTATGTTTATCAGTCGTAAATTTATCGGTGCATATACTTTTATGACGGTTATTGAAGCAAAAACTAATGTACGTAACATGATCCAAAAGTATCAATAATGATTCAGGCTTGAATGATGCAATGTCATTCAAGCCAATTTATCAGTAAATGAAGTTTTCTAAATAATTTTTAAATAAATAAAAATCAATCTATTAAATATCAATTCAAGCCCATACTGACCGTTTATCTTAGTCAATAAACAATGTCAAAACTGACATAGTTTTTTTAAAACGCAAATGTCAGCATAAAAATAAGCATAAAATTTGCGCTTAGGAATAATCAGTATGACCAACATGGTAAATAAGGCTCAAGGATTTGGGTTATCGCTTATTACAAAAATTGCAGGAAGCGAAGTATTAGATCAGCTTAAACTTCGAAAGTTTCTTGAAAAGTCACTCTATCAAGGTTCAAAAGCTGGATTCAAAACCCTCAACCAAACACAAAAAATATTTAAACCCCAAGCTAAGATCAATAAACAACGCCTTCCCAATCAAGAAAAATCGCTGTTTGATTTAAGCTTGAGTGAAGAACAACAAATGCTCAGTGATGCTATGAGACAGTTTGCCAGCGAGGTCTTACGCCCACTCGCTCAACAAGTCAATCATGATGAACTCTTTCCACAACAGCTTTGGCAACACAGTACAGACCTAGGGTTAAATTTTTATGCTTTACCTGAAAGCCTTGGTGGTGTTGCGACTGAAAAAAATATTGTGACCAACCTACTGATTGCAGAGCACCTCGCACATGGCGACTTTAGTTTATGTGCTGGACTCCTCTCCAGCTTTAGCGTCATAAATGCACTGACTCAATGGGGATCTGCTGAAGTTCAGGCTAAATATCTCACCGCTTTTAGTGAAGACTCTGAACTTAAAGCCACTTTTGCTGTTCAAGAAAATACCCCCGCCTTTAATCCATTCCAACTTAAAACTCAAGCAACCGATCAGAATGGCCAATACAGTATTAGCGGTGAAAAAACTGCCGTTCTCTTAGGGCAATCTGCTGATATTTTGCTTGTGAGTGCAATGTTAAATGGCCAACCCGAAGTTTTTGTTGTGCCCCGCCACCCATCAATTCAAATGAAAAAATCACCTGCAATGGGCCTAAAACCTGCAGAGACAGTAACCTTATATTTTGAAAATAGTCCTGCTGAGCGTCTGTCTGACAATGACTTTAATTACACGGCCTTTTTAGATTTAGGCAATTTAATGTGGTGTGCACTTGCTATTGGTACATGCACAGCAGCTAAAGAGTACTGCATTGAATATGCCAATGACCGCTTGGCTTTTGGTGAGCCTATTTCTCATCGTCAAAGTGTCGCTTTTATGATTGCCGATATGGCCATTGAAATTGATGCTATGCGCATGCTGTTACTGAATGCAGCTAGCCTTGCAGAATCAGGGCAGCCTTTCCATCGTGAAGCATATTTAGCGCGTCTACTGTGTGCCGAAAAATCAATGAAAATAGGTACGGATAGTGTGCAAATTTTAGGGGGTCATGGTTTTACCAAAGAGCATCCTGTAGAGCGTTGGTATCGTGATTTACGTGCCGTAGCCATCATGCAATCTGGCCTACATGCATAAAAGATAAGACAAGGACACCGTTATGAATTTACAAAATCCTAAAAAATTTAAAATGCTCATTGATCAAGCACATGAAGTTGCTTTAAATGTGCTACGCCCAATTTCACGTAAATACGATAAAGCAGAACATGCCTATCCGAAAGAGCTCGACATGTTGTCATCTTTGGTCGATGGGATGAACCAAGGTGGTGATGGACTGAACGCTGGTGCCGCAGTGAATAAACGTGGCGATACACAAACAGGCAATAAAAATGGCGTAAATATGTCAACAGCACTGAGTGTTGTTGAAATGTGCTATGGCGATACAGGCTTATTACTCTCTATGCCCCGCCAAGGCTTAGGAAATTCTGCAATCGCAGCCGTGGCAAATGATGAGCAGCTAAAACGATTTGATGGGGTGTGGGCTGCCATGGCAATTACAGAGCCTGGCTGTGGTTCAGACTCAGCAGCAATTCGCACGACCGCAACCTTAGATGGCGATCATTACATCCTAAATGGCGAAAAAATCTTTGTGACCAGTGGAGAACGTGCAGATGCAGTTGTCGTGTGGGCGACCTTAGATAAAAAATTAGGACGTGCTGCAATTAAATCCTTTGTGGTTGAAAAAGGCACTCCGGGCATGAATATTGACCGACTAGAGCATAAGCTCGGCATAAAAGCTTCAGATACCGCAGCAATTAGCTTTATTGACTGTCGTGTCCCTGCCGCCAACCTATTAGGCAATGCCGAAATAGATGTAGCCAAAGGTTTTGCTGGTGTGATGGAAACTTTTGATAACACTCGCCCTTTAGTTGCAGCTATGGCTATTGGTTGTGCAAAAGCATCTTTGGAGCGTATTAAAGAAATATTTAAAGATTCAATTGATCCTACTTATGCAACGCCCTACCTACAAAGCTCAAACATCGCTGCGCAAATTTACCGCATGGAAGCTGAATGGGAAGCTGCTCGACTCCTAATGATTAAGGCCGCGTGGATGGCAGATAACAAAATTCCAAACTCACGTGAAGCATCTATTTCTAAAGCCAAAGCAGGCCGTATAGCCAATGAAATCACTTTAAAATGCGTCGAACTGGCAACGTGTGTGGGCTATAACGAAGATGAACTCCTCGAAAAATGGGCACGTGATTCAAAAATCCTTGATATTTTTGAAGGTACACAACAAATCCAACAACTCATTATTGCTCGCAGTGAGCTAGGAAAAACGTCAAGTGAACTGAAGTAGTAGAATATTCTTGCTATTTTTTCTTCAAAAAGACACAAGAGATGATTTTTTTGCTATAAAAAATCATCTCTTTTTTTATCTTATATTTATGTATCACATTCGCCCCATTCAACAAAAAGATAATCTACAAATTGCAACCCTGATTCGCAAAGTTTCACAAGAATTTGGATTAGCACCTGAATCTGGATTTGCTGTTGCCGACCCTATTTTAGATGATTTATATCAGGTCTATAGCCAAAAGAATGCACAATATTGGGTGGTGGTTAATGAAGATGATCAGGTTTTAGGTGGTGGTGGTATCTCACCGCTTCAGGGTGACCCCAATGTACTTGAAATACAAAAAATGTATTTCGATGTTTCTTTACGTGGTCTAGGCTTTGCCAAAAAGATTTTGGCAACCGCATTTGAATTCGCAAAATTACATCATTTTCAAATCTGTTATTTGGAAACGACTTCAAGCTTATGGCAAGCAGTCAAACTATATGAAAAATTGGGATTTTCACATCTAAAGGCTCCAATGGGCGCTACAGGACACAGCCATGCATGTGAAATTTGGATGGCAAAAGACATATTTTAATGCGCTATCGTCGCCTTATATACACGTGCTATAGCCGTTATTTCATCATCAGCTATGCTGATAAAAATCTGTAATGAATGCACTACGTTCGTTGGTTTTGTAAAAAGAGCAGATGAACTGACGGCTTTTACTGAGTAACATTTTGCAATCAGAATCATGCTGTTATGTGCTTGACCTAACATGGATGTAATTGATAATGATTACTAGCTTAATTTGTAATCCCCTAAAATAGGACTTTTATGTACGCCAATAGATTTTTCAATTTTTGCCAAACTTTTTCTGCTCAGCAAAACATGCTGAAGTCCGCGGTACTTTTTCTAAGCTTAAGCACACTTGCTGGTTGCTCTTCTCTTGGCGGTGGATCTGTAGAAAAACGGGCAAAAAAATTATCTGTAGGCATACAACGGGCTTATTCTGTCGCACCACCTACGGCTGATCGCGTATCACCAATGATTATTCAAAGTGCCGAACGCTATCAAATGGATCCATTATTAATGGCTGCCTTAATTCGCCAAGAATCATCTTATAGAACGAATGTAAGCTCACCTGCAGGTGCTGTTGGTCTGACGCAAATTATTCCACGTTATTGGCAAAACACCTGTATGGGTGATTTATTTGATGAAAATACCAACATTAACTGTGGGACTTACATACTATCCAAATACACTCTACAAGCTGGCGACAGCAAAAAGGCCTTGGCTTATTACAATGTTGGGCCTACAGGTTATAACAATAATCGTGCTATGAAAAAACAAGGTAAATGCTATGCCAAACAAGTTAAAGCTCATCGTAAATCGTTAAAAAATGCGCTTTAAATAGGCTTAAAAGTCACCTCATCTCGCTGTACCTAGTAACTCACATAAAAAAAGAGCAATGTGATGATCACATTGCTCTTTTTTCTCTGGCTAGCATCAGGTAACACATTTAGCTGGAGTAAATATTTAACGAAGAATCCTATACTGGATTTATCACATAAAAATAAACAACCAAAAATGCTAAAATCACAATTGACAATGTGAGGTAAGTACCTGAAGTATTAAAGCTTTTAATGAATTTTAGAATATTCATGACTCAAACCGCTAATACATCGAATTAATTATACGGTTTTACGCAACACATTCAGTGAATTGTATCTTTTTTTTAACCGCTTGTTACATTTAATTACAATTCAAATAGTGCACCAAGCCTTGAACTCTCTCACCAATAAGTTATTTATCACATGCTTTTTATAATCTATAAACAATTTCACATTTTAAAATTAATTCTATTTTTAAGTATTCACCCTCTATCTGACCAAAGTATAGCGATAAAAAAAACTCCGATATTCGGAGTTTTTTTATCGCTTTTCATTATTCGCTTAAAGCGAGAACTTTTACAATAATCGTTTGTGAATCTTCAAACTCTTCCACAATTTGTAATCGCTTCAGCTCTTTGCTTTTGACTTTGAACTTGTGATTTTGATATGAAATTTCTGCAGGAATTTGGTCAAAATACTGACTATCTGCCTCTAATTCCTCTTGAAAAAGTGGCGTGCCTAATTGGTAATCTAAGCTTTTTAAAACGACATACTTTACTGTTGTTTTCATCAATGTATCCTACTTTCTTAACACACTTTATTTTTATTTTTACCACTGTTTTAAGTGAAGTAAAACCTTTAATTTCAAAATTTGCCCATACTTTAATCATTTAAACCATAAACACCAAATTGAAATAAGTTTCAGTAAAAAGTTACTATACTTTCAAATATTTAAACATTATTGCTAAAATACATTAAAAACTTAAAGTTCAAAAATGCCTAAAACTCAATTAATACAATGTTGCCAAACCCTTGAGCACAATCATAAAACGATTGCCTTTATTGAAAGTGCGAGTTCAGGTTATCTCAGCAGTCAATTTTCTATCTATAAAAATTCTGGCGCAGATATTTTATTAGGTGGTTTAGTCAGTTATGACCCAAGTATCAAAGTGTCTATTTTAGACATATCCCCTCAGCTTATAGAACGTTATACCGCTGAATCGGCTGAAGTAACTCAAGCAATGGCACAGCAAGGAAAATTGCTCTTTACGCAAGCAGATGTAATTGTGGCATGTACAGGTTTGCTCAAGCCAGGTGGAAGCGCCACAGTAGACAAACCCGAAGGTACATTTTTCATTAGTATTTTATATCAAAAGCAGTGTTATAACTTTCAATATTATTTAACAGGACAACCACTTAGTCGCCTTGAACAATTGACGGAACTGGTCGCACAAGAAGTTGATACGCTCATTACACAGCCCTTCTAATAAGCTTATTCATCTAAATTAAAAAAATTCAATATACAAAAAAGCCTCCGAAGAGGCTTTTTGAAAACTAAAATTTAAAACTTATGCAGCGGAACGCTCTGTAATCGGCACTACTTTACGCAGTTCAGGGCCTGTATAGTCCGCACTTGGGCGAATAATACGGTTGTCTGCACGCTGTTCCATCACATGCGCTGCCCAGCCTGTTACACGACTCATTACAAAGATTGGCGTGAATAGTTTGGTTGCAATATCCATGAAGTGATATGCAGATGCATGGAAGAAGTCTGCATTACAGAACAATTTCTTCTCACGCCACATCACTTCTTCACAGCGTACTGATACAGGGTAAAGTACGGTGTCACCCACGTCCTTAGCTAGGCGTTCAGACCAAATTTTGATGATGCCGTTACGCGGGTCATTGTCTTTGTAGATTGCATGACCGAAGCCCATGATCTTTTCTTTACGTTCTAATTTGCCAAGCATTTCACGCTCAGCTTCTTCTGGAGACGTCCAGTTTTCAATCATTTCCATCGCTGCTTCATTTGCACCGCCATGTAATGGGCCACGTAGTGAACCAATCGCACCAGTAATACATGAATGCATATCTGACAATGTTGATGCACATACACGCGCAGTAAATGTAGAAGCATTAAACTCATGCTCTGCATACAGAATCAGTGATACGTTCATCACTTGTTCATGCAATTCATTTGGTTTTTCGCCACGCAGTAAATGCAGGAATTGTGCGCCGATTGAATCATCATCGGTATTTTCTTCTACACGTACGCCGTCATGGCTGAAACGGTACCAGTAGCAAATGATTGCAGGCAAGGTTGCAAGAATACGGTCTGCAACATCTTGCTGTTCAGCAAATGACTGTTCTGTTTCAAGGTTACCTAGCATTGAAACGCCTGTACGCATCACATCCATTGGGTGTGAGTCTGCAGGAATACGCTCTAATACTTCTTTTAATGCCTGTGGCAATTGTCGTAGTGACTTCAGTTTAGCTTTATACGCTGCAAGCTGTTCTGTTGTTGGTAATTCACCAAAGAAAATCAGGTACGCAACTTCTTCAAACTGACAGTTTTCTGCCAAATCTTGAACGTCATAACCACGATAGGTTAAGCCCGCACCACTTTTGCCTACAGTTGACAATGCAGTTTTACCAGCTACTTGTCCGCGCAATCCTGCGCCCGTGAGTACTTTTCCTTCAGCCATTTTTATTTTCCTTCGGTGAATAATTTATCTAATGTATTTTCAAATGTGTGATAGTCGAGGAACTCATAAAGTTCTTTACGCTGTTGCATTTTATCCAGCACGTTGACTTGCGTACCCTCATTACGGATGGCATGCATCACTTCTAATGCTGCTTTTTGCATTGCACGTGTCGGAGACAATGGATAAAGCACCATGCTAATCCCTTGCTCGCCTAATTCTTCTTTGGTGTAGTAAGGGGTATCACCAAACTCTGTAATATTGGCTAATACAGGC
Organism: Acinetobacter cumulans; assembly: GCF_003024525.3. Lineage (GTDB taxonomy): Bacteria > Pseudomonadota > Gammaproteobacteria > Pseudomonadales > Moraxellaceae > Acinetobacter > Acinetobacter cumulans. The sequence goes on from NZ_CP035934.2 coordinate 1,963,936, forward strand.
ACACCTACTGCATCGCAGACAGTTTTGTACATGGTAATGTCGGTCATCGCTTCAGCAAAGATCGCATCAGCACCGGCTTCTACACATGCACATGCACGGTCGATTACCGCTTGCAAACCTTCTTTTTGCAAAGCATCTGTACGTGCCATCACCACAAAGTTAGAATCGGTTTTTGCATCGACTGCCGCTTTAATACGGTCGACCATTTCCTGTTGCGTCACAATTTCTTTGTTTGGACGGTGGCCACAGCGCTTTTGAGCCACTTGGTCTTCAATATGAACCGCGGCTGCACCGGCAGCAATCATTTGCTTTACACTGCGTGCAATATTAAATGCACCACCCCAACCTGTGTCGATATCCACCAAAAGCGGTGTGTCTACACGTTCTGTAATACGACGGACATCTTCTAAAACGTTATCCAGACTGGTCATACCTAAGTCAGGTAAACCATAAGAATAGTTCGCAACCCCAGCACCCGAAAGATAGATGGCTTTATAACCCACCTGTTTCGCCATCATTGCTGCATAAGCGTTGACTGTGCCGATAATTTGTAATGGTTTTTCCACTTCTAATGCTTGTCTAAATCTTAAACCTGCAGACGTTTGTTCTGTCATATTCCCTTCCACAGAGGTCTCTATATTTGTTGAGGCTTGAGTATAACCATAATTATTTGGTGTGCTATGACCAATTAGAATTTTTACTCTATAACTTTAGTCAAATATTTTTGAAAGATATAATATTATTTCGTGACTGTATATTGCTTAGTCAACACCGATGATTACACCCTCTTTGTACAAAGATTTGCTATAATTACAAGTGTTATTTTTAGTGGATCTATTTATTTCCAATATGTAAGATTTAGCTCAGTTAGAACCGCTCGCACGCGACTTACCACAAACTAAACGTGGTCATGAACGATGTGTCGCACTTTTAGAAAGTGGTGCTGAACTATTTCTACGACATGGATATGATGCCGTTTCACTTGATGATATTGTCAATCATGCAGGTGGCTCAAAAGCATCCATTTATAAATATTTTGGCAATAAAGAAGGCTTGTTTAAGTCAATTTGTGATTATCGGCGCGATCAATTTTTTAAAGATATTTGCGTCCCATTTAATCCTGAGCTGTCTAGCTTTCGCAATTATTTAGTTCAAACCCTTTTAAATTTTCAGCATCATTTGAACCAACCCGATAAAGCCGCATTTATGCGTTTAGTCCTTGAGCAAAGTCAGCGCAACCCTGATATTGCACAACATATCCATGAGCACGGCCCAAAACAAATTCAATTGGCGATTGCAACAGCACTGGAAACTGCTCATCAGAAAGGTTTACTGGTCTGTGAGCACCCGCTTTTTTCAGCACAATTTTATTTTGGTATCTTACGTAATTTAGAATGGAAAATTTTAATGGGTCTACCAAATGAAGAAACTGATCAAGAAAACATCAATTACATAAATTACTGTGTAGATCGCTTCTTAGATGGGCATCAAAAGTCCTAGTTTTTTTGCATTTTTGCAGGTTTTTGGTATAGAGTACTTGATTCTCCTTTTTTTCTTTAACCAACCAACAACTAATTGTTGTTTATTTTTTGATTCAGCAATTATTGTGGAGTAATCATGGCTCTGCGTCATTTTCTGACTTTACGCGATTTATCGACTTTAGAACTTAACCAAATTGTGCAACGTGGTATTGAGCTGAAACGCAAACAGCACAACAATGAAGTGTTCCAACCGTTTGTTGGCAAAGTAATGGGCATGATTTTTGAAAAATCAAGCACTCGTACGCGTGTATCGTTTGAAGCTGGTATGAGCCAGTTTGGTGGTAGTGCAATTTTCCTTTCATCACGTGATTCACAATTGGGTCGCGGTGAACCTGTAGAAGATTCAGCACGTGTTATTTCAAGCATGCTCGATATTGTCATGATTCGTACTTTCGGCCATGACATTGTTGAACGTTTTGCTTCTTACTCAAAAGTTCCAGTCATTAATGCTTTAACAGATGACCACCACCCTTGCCAACTTCTTGCCGATGTACAAACCTTTGTTGAACACCGTGGTTCAATCGAAGGTAAAATAGTTGCTTGGATTGGTGACGGCAACAACATGTGTAATTCATATATTGAAGCTGCACACATGTGGGGCTTTAAATTAAAAATTGCTTCACCAAAAGGCTATGAACCTCAAGAGCAATTTTTGTCTGAATTTGCGCACTGCGTAGAGCTTGTAAACTCAGCTGAAGATGCTGCTGTAAATGCAGATCTTATTGTGACTGATGTTTGGGCAAGTATGGGCCAAGAGGAAGAGCAAAAAGTACGTGAAAAAGCATTCGCTGACTATCAAGTGAACGAGCGCTTAATGGATTTAGCTCATCCAGATTGCCTATTCATGCATTGCTTGCCAGCTCACCGTGGCGAGGAAATCTCAGAAAATATGCTTGACCACAAAAATGCTGTAGTTTGGGATGAAGCTGAAAACCGCTTACATGCTCAAAAAGCATTGGTTGAATTCTTAATTAACGAAAACCTTAAAAAAGACTAAGGCTTTTGTAGAATAAAAAGCACCTTCGGGTGCTTTTTTTATGCATGCATGGCTATAATCAAATAATAACTTTTTATAAATTTTAAAAGTGACCTGCTCCATGGTATCAAAACTTGCTCTTTGCCTTACTACTGTTTTAACAGCAACTTTCTGTCAGGTTCATGCTTCCGAATTTGACGAATACCTACAATCGAAGAAAATTATTGACCAAAATTTTAAGATTCAACAACCTAAAGTGTTGGATGAACTTCTTGCTGTATTAAGTGCCGAAGACTCTAAAACACTTCCTCTTGAGATTGACCACAATACAATTATTGAGCAACTTCAACTCAGTGCTGAAAAGACCGAGTTAAAAGGCATGATTATTACACCCGACTTTGCACAATTTGAAGCAGACTTAGGCCGTAAAGAAGTGCAAAAACTGATTATGAAAAATTTAGTGCAGAACTGCTCAATTTTCTTTGAGCATGAATATCAGAAAAAAAATCCTTATTTGGTCGAGTTCGATTTAAGCTCAGAAAAAAACCACTACAAACTTGAATTAAAGCAAAAAGATTGTGGTATTTAAGCATCGCCAAATATCTTATTTGCTATATGGATAGGCTTCTGCAACAATTCCTGAATCTTTCAGAAGCCGACTTCTCCATTGCCAAAATCCAATACAAATACTCTCCTAGCTGGTCAAATCACAGCACTTACAACAGTCATTTAATACATTTAGCAATCTATTTTATAGACACTGACTGCTTGAAATACTCCAATTATAGAAGCATATATCTATTACATAATGAAATGGCTTTGTCTTAGATAAAGCTCCGCTAAACATTCATTCACAATGAACTTAAAAATGCTATCGAATCATGCCTTGTGGTTGCAAAATAATTAAAGCTGCGCCAATAAGCACAATCGCACCGCCAGCCAAATCCCAACGGCTTAAACTAACCTGATCGACATAACGTAGCCACAGCAACGCTGTAAAAATATAAATTCCACCATAAGCAGCATAAATACGCCCAGAAGCTGCTGGATGTAAAGTCAATAGCCATACGAATGCACCCAAAGCTAAAGCAGTTGGGATCCAAAGCCATTGGCTTTTGTTTTGATTCAAAATTAAATAAGGAAAATAACAACCTAATATTTCCATCACAGCAGTGACTAAAAACAAAAAGAATGTCGTTAATATTTTAGCAAATGGCAAATCCAAAACGTTAAGCCCTTCAATTATGTGGATAGTCAAAAAATAACCCGTGAGAACACGGGTTATTTTAAATCAGTTGTGAAATTATGCTGGTTCAGCGGTTTGATCTTCAAATACTTCAAGTTTCAAGCCAATCGCTTTTCCATTTTCTTTCTTCACAGAAACGGCAACGTTACCGCCATGCTCTGCTAACTCACCAAATAAAATCATTTCAGCAAGTGGTTTTTTCAAATGCTCTTGAATCAAACGTTGCATCGGTCGAGCGCCCATCAGGCGATCATAACCATTTTCAGCCATCCATTCACGGGCATCTTGATCCACTTCTAGCATCACTTTCTTATCATCTAACTGTGCTTGTAGTTCAGTTAAGAACTTATCAACCACATTTTCAATGACTGTTGTAGGTAATGCACGGAACTGAATCACACCATCCAAACGGTTACGGAACTCTGGTGAGAATGCTTTTTTCATTGCATCTTGGTTGTCATTACTGTTGTCTTGATCCATAAAGCCAATGCTGACGCGAGAAATACTTTCTGCACCAATATTCGTTGTCAGCACCAGCACTACATTACGGAAATCAGACTTACGTCCATTATTATCCGTTAACGCACCATGATCCATAATTTGAAGCAATAAGTTAAATACATCTGGATGTGCTTTTTCAATTTCATCCAGCAACAATACACAGTGTGGATTTTTATGAATCGCATCCGTCAGTAAACCGCCTTGGTCAAAACCAACATAACCTGGAGGCGCACCAATTAAGCGAGATACGGCGTGACGCTCCATGTATTCAGACATATCAAAACGTACGAGTTCTACACCTAGCAGTTTAGCCAATTGCTTGGTAACTTCCGTTTTACCCACGCCTGTTGGGCCAGCAAAAACAAAACTACCAACGGGTTTGTCTGGTGACTTCAAGCCTGCACGTGACAGTTTAATTGCTGAAGACAAGGCTTCAATCGCTTCATCTTGACCAAAGACCACACGTTTCAAATCACGCTCTAAATGTTCAAGAACTGATTTATCATCCTTAGATACCGTTTTTGGCGGAATACGGGCAATTTTAGACACAATATCTTCGATATTTTCAACCGTAATTGCGGTATCGTCTTGCTCTGCCTTCAATCGGCGCTGTGCACCAGCTTCATCAATTACATCGATGGCTTTATCTGGCAAGAAACGGTCATTAATAAATTTAGCAGATAATTCAACCGCCGAAACCAAAGCTTGATCTTCATACTTCACATGGTGAAATTCTTCAAATTTAGATTTCAAACCGCGTAAAATATCAATCGTTTCTGAAATTGAAGGCTCATTCACATCAATTTTTTGGAAACGACGAGATAGAGCATGATCCTTTTCAAATACCTGACGGTATTCTTGGAAAGTTGTTGAACCGATGCAACGTAAAGTACCATTTGCAAGTGCTGGCTTAATCAAATTAGATGCGTCCATCGTGCTACCCATGCTTGAGCCCGCACCAATGATCATGTGAATTTCATCAATAAATAACACTGCTTCTGGTTTTTTCTTTAGCGCATTTAACAATTGTTTTAAGCGCTTCTCAAAATCACCACGATACTTGGTTCCTGCAACCAATGCACCAATGTCCAAACTAAATACTTCAGCATGCTCAAGTGGCTTAGGCGCTTTACCATTTACAATGAGCCAAGCTAAACCTTCTGCAATAGACGTTTTACCTACGCCGGGATCACCCACCAACAGCGGGTTGTTTTTACGGCGACGACATAGAATTTGAGCTGCGCGTTCAATTTCTTTTTCACGGCCAATTAAAGGGTCAGTTTTGCCCTTTTGCGCTTCTAGATTTAAATTGGTGGTGTAAAGCTCTAATGGGCCAGCATTGGCAGAAGCTGCAGATTCGCCATCCAGCTCTTCTACTTCTTCTTCAGCTTGTACTTCTTCTTTACGTGTTCCATGAGAAAGGTATTGAGTCAGAGTCAAACGATTAATTTGATGGCGTTTAAGTAAATACACCGCAAAAGAATCACGCTCAGAATACATCGCCACCAAAATATCCGCACCTTCTACAGTACGGTCACCACCGCTAGATTGCACATGAAAAATGGCACGTTGCAAAATACGGTCAAAGCTTTCCGTAGGATGCGGTGCTTGATCCTGATTTTCACCCAATTTTGGGGTGTGTTGTTCGACGTATTCTTCTAACTCTTTGCGAAGCACAATAATGTCTGCGCCGCATGCTTTTAATGCATTTACAGCAGAGTCATTATCAAGTAAAGCCAATAATAAATGTTCTACCGTCAAAAACTCATGTCTCTTTTGACGAGCCATGCTGACAGCCAAACGTAATGATACTTCTAATTGACGACTGAGCATGCAACCCCCTTAATCTTTGGACTCAATCTGACAAAGTAATGGATGACCTTGAGACCGAGCGTAATTATTGACTTGGTTCGCTTTAGTCTCCGCGATGTCTCGCGGATAAACACCTGCAACACCTTTTCCTTCATAATGTACAGTTAGCATTACTTGAGTAGCTTGGTCAAGATTCATTGCAAAGTATTGTTGTAAAATTTCAATAACAAAGTCCATTGGGGTGTAATCATCGTTCATTAAAACGACAGCATACATCGGTGGACGTTTAAATTGAGGCGGCGCAGTCATTACCGCAGTATTTGAATCACCTTCTTCATGCGAATCGTCGTTGCTCAAGCGTGGGCTGAGATGCCAATCGACCAATCCAGATTGATGAAAAGAGGCTTTGATACTCGACAGGCTAATTTGACGCTTATTTGTTCGCATAATTTTTTTATTACACACTTTAGTTTACGTTTGCTTCAGTTTGTGGGATCTCGGAAAGGAATGCAGCTTGATTATCTACTGCAGGGCCTTTTGTCCAACTAAAACGACGGGTGACTTGTTTACCTGAACCATTTAAACGTACCTCAATAAAACTTGGGGTAAAGCCTTTAGGCATAGTCCATCGACCCGTTAAACGTTCATTGTTTTCAAAATTGAAGTTTTTGTCTTCCATAGGTACAGTCAGAACTTCTGTACCTTGAATTAAGCGCATTTCCACACTACCTGAAACATTGGCTTTATTTGGACTCACCTGCATTAAATCCAGTTGATATTCAAAAGCATTTTCAGGTAAAGGTTTGATAGCCAAGTGTTGGACTGCCAAGGCAATACCACCGCGTTGGCGTAATACCTCACGATATAACACACCAAGATTTTCTGCTTGCTCTTGTGCATCACGTGATTTAATTACAGATAATCCTAAATCATTTGAATTGCTTACTGCTATATCGCGCTCTTGCACAGCAGTATTGAGTGATTTGTGGAGCACAGCCAATTCAGCTTTTTGCTTTTGCACAACTTCAACCAATTGCTCCGCATCCGCATCATAGCCCACCACCGTCAGGCCTTGACGATGGCCAACGGAATAACCCAATAAACCACTGCTCAGCGCAATGATTGCAGCACCTGCAACCAAAGGCATATTACTTTGCAAAAATGGTTTGTTGTTACTTGAAGTCGGTTCTGACGTGATATTAGAGTCTGTATTCGGCATCGTCGTCTCTTATTTGATTTATTCAAAACACACATTTAAATCGAAATCTAAATGTGTGTGAAGTTTTAATGCGTTTCTTATGGTAATAAACCAATGCCTTGTAACCCTGCATTTTCTGCAAAATTAAACATTAAGTTCATGTTTTGTACTGCTTGACCAGCAGCACCTTTTACTAAGTTATCTTGTACTGCAAGAATTACTAGTTTCTTAGGCTGTGGTTTATACAATGCAATACGTAATTGGTTAGCGCCACGTACTGTACGTGTTTCTGGTGAACTGCCCACTGGCATCACATCTACAAACTGTTCATTTGCATAGAACTGTTCATATAAGTTTTGCAAATCTGCAGTTGCGCCAGCATCCGTTAAATCGATATAAATTGTGCTGAGCATGCCACGAATCATTGGCACCAAATGAGGTACAAATAAAATTTCGTTAAATACACCTTTTTGACCTGAAATATTTTCGAGTGCTTCTACAATTTCAGGGTGATGACGATGACCCGCTACACCGTATGCTTTAAAGTTATCTGCATTTTCAGAATAGATCATGCCAAGACTTGCTTTACGACCTGCACCTGAAACCCCAGATTTTGCATCAATAATAATACTTTCAGGTTTCACTAATCCTTCAGCCTTGAGCACAGGTGCTAAACCCAATTGCACTGTAGTTGGATAGCAACCTGGGTTACCAATCACTGAAGCTTGTTGAATTTTTTCACGATTCAGCTCAGACAGGCCGTAAACAGAATCTTTTAGAATTTCTGGGCAAGCGTGCTCTAAACCATACCATTTTTCAAACTGTTCAAGATCTTGCAAACGGAAGTCAGCAGCCAAATCAATCACTTTGGTATTTGCTGCAACTAATTCAGCAGCATGTTTCATCGCTACACCATGTGGTGTTGCAAAAAATACAACATCACATGCTTTTAATGCATTGATATCAAGGTCTGAATATTTGAGTTCAGTATGGCCACGTAAGCTTGGAAACATGTCATCGACACGGCGACCATTTTCAGTACGTGAAGTTAAAACTTTTACTTCCGCGTTTGGATGACGCAGTAAAATACGGAGTAATTCAACGCCTGTATAACCTGTACCGCCGACAATACCAACTGAAATCACGCTCATTACCTCAAATCTAAACTATCCATTTATAAGGTCGTAGTATGACAGGAAGTTAATATTTTCTGAACAGTTTTGCCGAGCTGTTGGCTGAATTTTATCATTTTACCTGAACTTAAAAAGCCAAGCTAAAGGTGAATTCAATTTTTGACAGCATTGTTAAAACTTAAGTACCCATTCGCCCATTAAATAACGATAGCTATAGTCGACGCCATAATATGAAGCACTGTTACTATAACCCGCATTTAAGCGCACAAATTGGTTTTGATGGATTGGGCTCTGTATGTTCAGTTCAAGCAGTTTTGTTGATTGGCTCGGTGCATCAGCCACTTTTTCTCGGCCATAACCAACGGTCATACCCGTCGTCCAACCACTGAATCGTTTACGCCACCCCAGTGCCAGCATACTTTCTTCATAATCTTTAGGATTAAAATACAAGCCTGCAACATCATCAGCATCACTTCGATACATACGGTATCGCGCCTGCAAAGTTAAGCCATGTTCTAAGGATGGCTGATAGATTAATTTTAAGCGACCATGGTCACGGCGATTATCATCAGAGAAAAGCTGTGTTGCAGCCAAACCAACCACGGTAACATGTGGCCCTATTTGTTGATCAACCGCTCCACCCAAATAAGTAAAATGAATACCTTGCTCTAAAGCTGGTCGTGTTTCGACCCAATCTCGATTGGCAAATACTTCTACTGCGGTACTTTTAGTTAATGGTTGACGATAGCTACCATCAAAGGTGGCTAAGGTATGGTCATTTTGTTCAAACACCCCAGCTTCGAGCGTCCATCCATTTGCAGTCGCTGCTTCTACATTCTTAGCAAGAATTGAAACTTTATAAGCATCACTTTGCCAATCATCAATTTTATAATTATAGGCACTAAAACGTACCCCCAAATAATCATTTGCATTGGTGTATTGAGGAAAAACTTCAGCTGATAATTTTTTCGTTTCAAAACCTTCACTATCATGGCTAATGAAAAACTCAGTACCCGCAGCCCAATCTGAGGGTTGGGTTGCTGAAGACTCACCTGCCTGCACATCGGTTGAAAGTAAGCACAAAAAGCATAATGAGAAACCAAAATTTATATTATTAGATTTCATTTAGTACCCCATTTTTTACGTGTTTTCAAAATTTCGTCCAAGTAGCCTAAAATGCTTGCTGGTTGCAACAAAAAACTATAACCCAAAACATATACAAAGAAACCGGTCAGGTTTTTACGTATTTTAAGATCCATAGCTTTAAACATACGTTTTTCAATACTGTAATTGAGAAAACCCAACAAAAAAGCCATAGGTAAGAGTGCCAAAGTCATTGGACCAACTATCCAAAAATGACCAAAACACGCCAGAATAATTCCAGGAATAAAACCAAAGGTAAACGCAATATCCAACCACGGGAAAAGCACATTCCAATGAATAAAGAAGGTGGATAATCGTGGCTTAATTAAAATACCTGGATGCTTAATAAAAGCCTCCATCATGCCACGTGCCCAACGCTGACGTTGTTTAACAAACACGTTGAGTTCCGTCGGCGCATTGGTAAATACACAGGCATCCTCCGAATGTCCAATACGGTAACCTGCTCTGAGCAATGCCCAAGTAAGTACAATGTCCTCACCTACACACTCAGGCCAGCCACCCACTTCAACCAGTGCATTACGATCATAAATTGAAAATGCGCCTTGAGCCACCAGCGTACCTTGATATAAAGACTGTAAGCGTTTTGTCGCAGCAATTCCCAAAAAATAATCCCACTCTTGCGTTTTTGTCAGTAAATTATGACGTGAATTTCGTACCAAAATTTTACCTGCAACAGCGCGTGTATTCGGCGGATCTGCAACATAGCGCTCCACAATGCATTGCAAAGCAATACGGTGTAAGTAGGAATCTGCATCAACAGTAAGCACCAAATCATGTTTGGCTAATTTCAAACCCTCATTTAAGGCATGAGCCTTACCTGCATTTTGGGTTAAATCCAATAAAGTCAGCCATGAATACTGAGCTTCAGCCCGTTTGACCAGTTGCGCAGTACGATTTTTAGAACCGTCATTAATCACAATGACTTGCAGTCCACCTAGATAATTCTGTCGATCCACACTCTTAAGCGTGTCTAGAATAGAAGATTCTTCATTATATGCAGCAATCAAAATTGTAATATTTGGATAAACATCTAAGATTTTTCGTTTAGGCCTTTTATCCATCAACAAACTTAAAGCAGCAAAGGAATTCATAAATCCAGGAATAATCGCAATACCATAAATAAAGAATATCGCTGCAACTGACCCAATCAATTGGCTCAAATCACGGATCCAATTTTCAGCCATCCATAAAGAAAACCATGTCCACAGACAGGCTCCAATGAAAGCGATCACAAATTTAACGCGAACAGAAATATACAACCGTGTAGCGGGACTGCTACGATCTTGGCTAACCATATATAATTACTTTAAGCGTCTATTATTAACGCTGAGGGAGAGAAAAAAATACGTGATTGAAAATATATAAATTGAATAAATTTAAATACACCCGTACTCAAATTAATCCTAAAAATCACTTTTTTAAAAAAACGTGATTAAAATACACCCAACCTCAATAGCTACACATAATAATATTAATAATTCACAAAACAATACATAAAACGTGATTTGTTTATCATTTTACAAAATAATTTGCTTGTATTTAAAGCAAAAATAGATTTCAAATTAATCAAAATATTAGATCTCTTTCATAAATCAAAAAAAGATCTTTCTTTTGCCGATTATTTGTACCAAAGAATCTTAAATAATCGAGCATAATCTGCGTATGAAATATATCGATTCAAAGAAGCTTTCTGAAACACAGTTTAAGCGATACACAGGCATCTCATGGTCAACATTTTATTTAATGGTTGAGCAATTACAGAAGCATATTCCTGCGAAAGGCAGACCCTCTAAATTGAGCATAGAGGATCAGATTCTTCTATGCTTAAGTTATTGGCGTGAATACCGAACATTATTTCATGTGGCAACTAGTTATGGCGTGTCAGAGCCCACTGCTTCAAGAATTGTCCGCCATGTAGAGATTGCCTGATCAAGTCCAATCTATTCAATCTACCGAAGCATTTGCCCGAAGGTGAAGGCATTGACTGGAATGCGGTGATTGTAGATGCCACAGAAATTCCAATACAAAGGCCTAAAAAAACAGAAGAAAAGCTATAGTGGCAAAAAGAAGGCACATACTTTCAAAGTGCAGGCCATCATTCATTATCAAACTCGAAAAATCCTAAGTTTATGCACGAGTCGTGGTGCCGTACATGACTTCGAACTCTTCAAACGCAACTTGAATCAGATTCCTACAGGTGCCTTTATCCTTGCTGATAAGGGTTATCAAGGAATTTATACAGTGTATCCAAACAGCTTGTTGCCATTAAAAGCAAAGAAGCGCTGTAAACTTGATCCTGAACTCAAAATTTACAATCAGGAAATTAATAAAAGAAGAATAGGGATTGAGCATGTATTTGGCTGTTTGAAAACCTTCAAAATCCTTGCTGAGCGATATCGTAACCGTGGCAAAAGATTGGGCTTAAGATTCAATTTAATTGCGGGAATCTATAATATGGAACTGAGTGAAAAATGACTTATGAAAGAAGTCTATTAAAGTAAATACTCTAATTCTATTTATCTAAATAATAAAAAAGAAAATATATAAAAAAATTAAAAATAAGGCTGTTTGCCTTTATAAAAATAAATAATCTATTTTTTATATGTATAAATACTTAATAGATATCATTCATTATCTTCAAAAAATCGATTTATTTATTCCACCACCATGGCAAGGCCGTGGTTTTTAAAATTTTCCGATGCTGCTGAAAATAAACATCATGCTTTTGGACTTCTGCCCAAAAGTTTGAACTGTGATCAAAGTGCTTAGTATGTGCTAACTCATGTACCGCAACATAACGCGTGATTTCATGCGGAAACAGTACCAATCCGCTATTCAGCATAATGTCATGCTTGGCAGAACAGCTGCCCCAGCGGGTTTTAGGCTGACGAACTGCGCATTGATTAAATCTCAGTCCTGTTTCACTACTTAGCTTATTCAAATACGTCGGTAAATATTGCTTTGCATACGCTATGACAAAAGACTTTAAATAAGATTCAGGCTGTCGATCACTGATGAATAGTTGATGATTTTCTTCATCTAAAATGAATGAATGTTTTTGAGTTTGATATATAACTTGCAAAGGCCGTTCTAAATTAAAGAGTTTTAATTCAATTGGAAGTGTCTTATCAATTTGGCCTGCTTTTTCCTGCTGCTTTTGCCATGTTTCAATCATCCATTGTTCTGATTGTTTTAAAAACTCTTGAACTTGGCGCTGCGTGCAAAACTGGGGAACAGTTAATTTAATTTGAGTTGGTTCTACACGTAGTCTCAAGCGTGTGGCACGTAATTTTCGAGTGATTTGAATTTCAGGAAGGTTTGGTGTCATTTATTCTTTTTAAAAGCTTATTAATAATGCATAAAATTGAATTTTAAATAGTTTTCAAAAACATATTAGGAGTCCCTTCTCCCTCTGGGAGAAGGTTAGGATGAGGGTGCTGTTAAAAAGAAACCTCTCCCTAACCCTCTCCTAAAAGGAGAGGGAAATATTAGCCTATTAAACAGCAGTACGCTCTTCAATACCGTTATCGGTTGCTACAACAGCAATATCCGCTTTGTTTAACGCAAAGATACCGTTACACACAACACCAGGAATGTCATTCAAAGTCTTTTCAAGCTCTAACGCATTTAAGATATTTAAGTTGTGTACGTCTAAAATCACGTTACCGTTATCTGTCACTACACCTTCGCGGTAAACTGGGTCACCGCCTAAAGAGACGATTTTACGCGCAACAGCAGAGCGTGCCATTGGAATCACTTCTACAGGAAGCGGAAAATCACGGCCCAATTGATCTACCCATTTTGAATCATCTACGATACAAACGAATTTTTTCGCAATAGACGCAACAATTTTTTCACGTGTAAGTGCAGCGCCACCGCCTTTAATCATGTGCATGTGACGGTCAATTTCATCAGCACCATCTACGTAGGCATCCAAACCGCCTACGCTGTTCATATCTACAACTTCAATGCCTAATTTTTTAAGGCGTTGTGCAGTTGCTTCAGAACTCGCAACAGCCGCTTCCAATTGAAGTTCTGGCAATAATTCAATGAGGAAGTTCACAGTACTTCCTGTACCAACACCCAAAATACCGCCTTTTGGCAAATGCTTTAACGCAGCTTTTGCGACAGCTTGTTTCTTTTCATCTTGGGTAGCATACAGACTCATAACTTGGCTCAACTATTTTTTGACATTTGTTGCTGATTTTACAGCCCAAATGTACGGGTGTTTGTTACAATGAACGCCTATTTTAAACTGTTAGATGGAAAATTAACATGCTGTCTCGTTTGGTTCGACAAATATTACAGGCAACGGTCTATGACGTTGCAATCGAAACCCCACTCGAAGCAGCGCCACGAATTAGTGAAAAGCTCAAGAATAATATCCGTTTTAAACGTGAAGACTTGCAGCCTGTCTTTTCTTTCAAATTGCGCGGTGCCTACAACCGTATCAGTCAATTACCGAAATCTCAGTTAGAACGTGGCGTTATTACTGCTTCTGCAGGTAACCATGCTCAAGGCGTGGCATTATCTGGTAAAAAGTTGGGTATTCGCGCCATTATTGTCATGCCAAAGACAACACCTGATATTAAAGTTCAAGCCGTTAAACGCTTAGGCGGTGAAGTAGTACTGCATGGTGACTCTTTTGACGTCGCAAACAAATATGCAATCCAGCGCGCAAAAGATGAAGGCATGTCGTTTATTCCCCCTTATGACGATGAACTCGTTATGGCGGGTCAAGGTACAATTGCCAACGAAATTTTACGTCAATGGCGTGATGTCGACTACGTATTCGTTGCAGTAGGCGGTGGCGGTCTAATTGCTGGTGTAGCAGCCTACTTAGGTGATGTAGCACCGCATGTTAAAGTCATTCCTGTTGAATATGATGAATCTGCATGTTTAAAAGCAGCGTTCGAAGCCAATGAACGTGTCATTCTTCCATCTGTAGGTTTATTTGCCGACGGTACTGCCGTTGCGCAAATTGGTGAAAAGCCATTTGAAGTGATTCAACTGCAAAAATCAGATAACTCAGGCCCAATTGTTGAGCGTGAAGTTGTACTGGTAAATACAGATGAAATCTGTGCAGCCATTAAGGATACCTTTGATGAATGCCGTAGCATTGTTGAACCATCTGGTGCAATGGCGCTTGCAGGGATTAAAAAGTATGTTGCTGAGCATGGCCTAGAAGATAAAAATATGGTGTCAATTGTTTGCGGTGCAAACATGAACTTTGACCGCTTACGCTATATTGCAGAACGTACAGAACTCGGTGAACGTAAAGAAGCAATCTTTGCCGTAACCATTCCAGAAGAAAAAGGTTCTTTCCTTAAATTCTGTCGTGCTCTGCAAGGCCGTAACATCACAGAATTCAACTACCGTGCAAGTGATTCTTCTGCGGCGCAAGTCTTTGTGGGTATCAGCCTAAAAGGTGGAGAAAAAGAACGTCATGACATCTATGAAACATTAAAGTTTGAATACGATGTAGATGATCTTTCTGATGATGAAGTCGCTAAGCTTCATATCCGTTATTTAATTGGCGGTCATGCAGATATCGAAAATGAACGCCTATTCCGTGTTGAATTCCCTGAACGTCCAGGTGCGCTACTGACTTTCTTGGAACGTCTTGGCCCTACCCACAACATCACGCTTTTCCATTACCGTAACCACGGTGCTGCTGAAGGTCGCGTACTGGTGGGTATGGAAGCAACTGATGCTAAACAAAATCCAGACGGTTTAATTGAAACACTAGAAAGCATTACTTATCCGTATGCTGAAATCACCAATAACTTGGGTTACCAACGTTTCTTAAAATAAGCCGATTTGTATAAAAAAGCCTGCATGATTGCAGGCTTTTTTATTTTGTTGGCATCTAATTTTGCATAAGCCATTTTATAAATATCTAATCTTAAGTTGTGCCAAACCTAAGTAGATTGCAAACAATCCGACATTGAAAATAGCTCAATTTTCAATTGTTCTGCTTTAAATTGCTTTTCAAACTTTTTACAAAATTTATTCAGTTTTTCTGCATGTGCTGGAACTGCAATCCAATAATATTGATCCGCATAAATGAGTAGCATCCGAAAATTATATGCGTCTAAGCGCTCATAAATTTTAGACAATATCATCTCGATCACTTGCTCTTGAACTTGGTAATTCTTTCCAATATTTGCTTTGTTTTTTTCATAATGATAAAGCGTAGGTTGAACTGCCTGCATCATTTCAAATTGGGCTTTTTCCAAGTCTAGTGCCAAGTCTTGTAAAACAGCTGCCTGATGAATATGACTTTCTAAAGCATGTTCGGGATGTAAAGCCATTAAATAAGTTCGGGTGTAACCCTTATTTTTCTCAGTCATCATCCATGCTTTAAAATGTTCAAAATCGCGTCGTTGGCTTTCCTTTGGCACTTTCTTAAAGTCTAATTCTGGAAACCATTCCTGCAGAATCTTATATATTTTTTTATCATTCATCGTGAAGGCACTTAAATACGTGGTCGAACAATTGACCATTTCAAATGATTAACAGGCCTTTGCGCCAGCAATGCGCCATTTAATTAACACATTCAGAGCATAACTATGCAATTTGAAAGATTCATGACAATAGCTGAACAGAATTGTTTTAAATCGCATCAAAAGACAACCATGGTGAAATAATACAAGAGAACTTGATTTAATCGATGCGAAGCATTGGCTCAGATGCACTAAATACCAATCCAAAATGATGAATAATATTTTGAATTAATTCATCATTTTCTGGAACCAACATCCAATACGGTTGATCTTGTTCAATAGCCAGCACAGCCAAATCATAAGGCTCAACAAACATTTGGATATTGCTCAAAATGACTTTATAAGTAAACTCAAAATCATAAGCATGTAATTGATCTTCCTCGTACTCTTCTTCTAAATCTGAACTTTCGTACATATTATAAAAAGTCGACATCTCATCTTGTATATGACTTTTTAACTCATCTAAATCGATTTGCAATTGCTGAAGCCGATGACATTCGGCAATTCCGTTTTGCTGAACATCTAAACCATCTAAGCGCATTAAATTCGGGTAAAGCTGATTTATCCATGCTTCAAAATTTGAAAACAGTTCTGGTTCATCAGGTAAAGGCAGCTCCTTTAATTCTGGAAATGCCATACGTATTAACTCATACAAGGTTGCACTCATCTCCCGCTCCTTACAGAGTGGTCCAGTATTTTGCTTTTATTTCTTTACAGCATGTAAGCTGAATAGCTGGACAGATCAGAAAAAGATACTATATCGAGAACAAGCTTAGACGAATCTGCTTCATGCAAACAGCAGTGAATCGTTAATAAATATGATCGTAATAAAAAGGACTGAATATGGCGCAATTTGCAGTCATTGGTTTGGGTAGTTTTGGCGCAACTGTTGCCACGGAATTAATTGGACTTCATCATGATGTCATTGGTATAGACAGCAACAAAAAATACGTCGAAAGTATTTCCGAACAACTGACCCATGCTGTTATTGCCGATGCAACAGATGAGCATGTACTACAGGAATTAAATATACAAAACTGTGATGCTGCTGTGGTGGCAATTGGTGAAGACATTGAAGCCAGTATTTTATGCGTGCTCCATCTTAAAAATATGGGGCTAAAAAAGATCTGGGTGAAAGCCAAATCTAAAGCACATCACATGATTTTAACCCATTTGGGTGTGACTAAAATTATTCACCCTGAAGAAGACATGGGTGTACGTGTAGCGCAATCTCTAAGCTATCCAATGGTTAGTCGCTATATGGTCTTAGATGACGATCATTACATCGTTAAAGTACAACTTAAGGAAGCTCAAAATGGCATGCGCTTTCATCAGTTAATGGATCAAAATGAAGTCCGAACGCTACTGCATAAGCGCGGTCCAGAAATTTTATTTAGCATTGACCCAAATATGATTTTGCAAACCAATGATATTTTAGTTGTTGAAGGTTTACTCGAACCATTACGTCGACTCGCAAAGCACTTTAAAACCGAATGAAACTACATAATAAAAAGCGCAAGACGCTCAATCTTAGTCCGCCCAGCATATTAGCATTGGGCTTTCTCAGTCTAATTTGTATTGGCACCTTATTGCTGAAGCTTCCCTTTGCGCATCATCAAGAGCTGAGCTGGTTACATGCTTTATTTACAGCAACTTCGGCAGTTACGATTACTGGATTATCGGTTGTGAATGTCGGTGAAGCTTATACTGTGTTTGGTAAAGTCATCATTATGCTTTTACTTCAATGTGGTGGATTAGGCTTTATGACTTTTGCCATATTAGCAGTTATGAGCCTTTCTCCAAAAATTGGCTTAAAACAGCAAATTTTAGCGCAAGACACCATTGGAGAAACCAGTTTACGTAAGGTGAGTTACACCATTAAAGGTGTCTTACTCTACTCCTTATTTTTTGAAGCTATTGGCACCATTGTCTTAACGATTGCATGGCTAGATGATTACAACTTTGCCCAAGCATTTTTCTATGCCGCCTTTTACAGTATTTCCGCCTTTAACAATGGGGGATTTTCCCTCTTCCCTAATAGCTTAATGAGCTTTGCCGACCAATACATTATTACCTTTACGATCAGTATGCTGTATATCATTGGCGGGGTTGGTTTTTTAGTCCTGATGGACATCAAACGCAATAAAAAATGGCGTAGCTTAAGCACCAACAGCAAACTTATTTTAAGCAGTATTTTAGGTTTAAATATCACGGCTTTTCTGATTATGTGGGGTTTAGAAGCCAATAATCCGCTAACTTTGGCACACATGAGTTTGGGCGATCAAGCGGTTAATGCCTGGTTCCACGCGACCGTGCCCCGCTCTTCTGGTTTCAATAGCTTACCGTTAGAGCACATGAGCAATGCATCTGCATTGGTAACTATGCTTCTTATGTTCATTGGTGGGGGTTCACTCAGTACGGCGGGTGGCATTAAAGTTGGCACTTTTATTATTATGATACTCAGCGTTATTACTTTTTTAAGGCGCCAAGATGAACTTCGCGTGTTCAATCACTCGGTATCTAAAGTAACATCATTTAAAGCATTTGCCGTGGTTTCTATTACAGTTATGCTGATTTTTCTTGGCTTTTTTAGTTTATTGCTCCTTGAGCCAAATAAAAACTTTTTGGATTTATTATTTGAAACTGTCTCAGCAGCCTGTACGGTAGGCTTATCACGTGGGATTACTGATGATTTGCAACCTGCGAGTCTGTGGGTGCTGATGCTACTGATGTTTGCTGGTCGTTTAGGGCCATTAACCTTGGCCTATTTAATTGCCACCCCTAAAAAGAGTCGCTTAAAACATCCACAAGCCGAAATTCAGATTGGATAATTCACATAATCCAACACCCAAAACCTCAATCACGCATATAAAAAACCACGCCTCGGCGTGGTTTTTAAGTGATAGCTAAGTCGCTATTATCAAATCATTTAATACCAATTCATCAAAGATACACCCACCCCGACATAAGTCGCACGGTGGTTATAATCAATTAAGCTTTCGCCATAACCATCAAATAATTGTACGGTACCACGTAACTTACCACTGATTGGAAATGACCAATCAAACTGCATTGCACCATGTGAGTCATCACCACCTTTTAATGAATGACGTAGCATTAAGCTAAACTCATGATCATTCCAGCGATAAAACGCAGTCATATCACCACGGCCCACATAATTTTTAATATCTGGGTTATTGTCATCAGGCATATCTTCTTCAAGTCTATACCAAGGACGAAGCATTAGCGCAAAGTTATCACGCTCAAAACCTAGATTTAAAATCACACGATTCCAGCTGCGTGACCACGGGTCAGAACGACCATTCGATTGATGGTTAAAGGTCAGGCCCAACATGCGCCAATTTAAACCCAGTAATTCATAGTTAGTACGAAATACAATACTGGCTTCAGGTTCATAATTGGTTTCACGAAATGGACGAGATTCGTCTTCGTTATAAACTTGCCAACGAGATGACTGCGTATAACCCAACCAAACATCGCCATTGTCACCAAACAAGTTTTCAACAGCTTTGGTTTTTAATGACAATTGGAATTTAGCTTCCATCGAGGTTAAGCGTGTTTCTTCAGCTGCTGTCACTTTATTGAGTGGATTTGGGCTGTTCGGTTGTTCATTTTTATCTGAACTCCAAAAGCCTGGCAATAAATACACAGGTTGATACGCACGAATATTCCATGTGCCTAACTTACTCTCAGGCGAAAGCTCCCAGCGTCGATCTAATAAAGACAAATCAGGAGATAACTTCGGCGCTTCAACTGCAAATAAATGCTCAGACAATGCATTATTTACTTTTTCTTTCAAGCTAAGCTTAGCCGTCGCCTCAGGTTTAATTTCCTGAGCCGCTTGACGTTCCGAAACCAAAGAAGGCGCATTTACCGTGGGTAATGGTCTAAACAAAGTATCGTAGCAAGTCAAACGCTCAACATTTGAATCTAATGCTACACAGGCCTGTGCAGATGCTGGGTTAGGCATATCTTTTGCCAGAGGCGCAGATGTTGTTTGTACATCAGCATGCGCGGTTACAACCACGCATGCAGTAAAAGCAACACCATACTGTAAAGACTTACGCATAGAGTTACGAAGCGTCATAAAGTTCCCTTCTTATTTTATTTATTTAGTTCACTTGTTTAATATCAAAACCAAGTTCCATCAAAATGTCACGTTTCGCAACAGGTGCAACCACGGCCTTTGTTGGTTTTTGCGATTGAATATATGTTGTAGCGACACGCTTCAAATCATCTAAGTTTACTGCAAGTAAGCGCGTACGAAGCAACTTACGATATGCAGGCGTGCGCTTATGAAGCAATGAATAACACGCTGTAATCGCTTCACCTGCTGGCGAACCTGGTTTATCCATACTCGCAATTAAACCTAAAATTGCTTCTTCCAGCTGATGTTCTTGTTGCGGTGCATTTAACAACCACTCAATGCTGGCATCAAAGTCTTGGAATGTTTCTGCTAAGCGCGGGTCACGGTAGCTATAGAAACGGAATGAACAAGCATTGCAGTCATAGCTTGCACCACCACCATAAGCACCGCCTTTTTCACGAATCGCACTATGTAAGAAACCATTACGTAAATAAGCAGCTAACACCATTAACGGTGCCGCATCTGGGTGTGATACTTCTACAGCAGGATAAGCAGCTGAACAGAATTGAACATTGGCTTGAATTAACCAAGCTTCATCGTTTTCTGTAACAGTTGCTTTAACTTGAGTCAGTTCACGATCATTTGGTTCAATAGATAACTTATCCCAAATGGTTTGAACTTCTTCAACCAAGCGTTCAGATTGATGCTCTTCACAAACCAACAAGAACTGTTTAGGTGCTTTTAAGATACGATGATGAATCAACTGCAATTCTGCAATGAGTGCATCATACGCAGTTTCATCTTGTTCGATTTTCGCTGTAAGCTCTGTTAACCAATTGAGTGCGCCTAAACCCGTATTATTATAATCACGTAGTGCTAAAGCACTGTGGTTACGGCCCGCAACTTGCATCGCATAGCTATGACCAGCGCCCGAAACACGCGACTGCCAACGAGTTTTACGTTGTTGTAATAACTCAATAATACGGTCTTTTTCATCAAAACGTAGTTGTTCAAAGGCTACTTTCAATAAACGAATCGCGTCTAAATTATTAACCAAAGACTTTGTGGTCAACGTTAACCATGCTGTAATTTGGTTTTTATCGTCTAGTTTTGAGCGTAAAGATGCACCCATGCCAAGACCGCCGCTGACAGCTGTTTGTAGCTGTTGCAACTCAAGATAGTCATATTCACCCGCACCAACTTCACCTACCAAAATTGACAGTAAGTTGAAATATGGTGACTGCACGATGTCTTGTGGAATTTGCACTAACACTTGTTGGTAATAAATACCGTTGGTTCCAGCATGGTACAAATTCAACGGCGTATCTAAACCATTGCTGATAATTTCACGCAGTTGACCTTGCACAATTTGCAATTCTGCTGGCACATCTTCTAAACCTACTTTAGGTAAAAGATTCAGATCATCAGGTGTATCTTGGCGTACTTTAAGTGCTTCAGTTTGCGCTACAATTTCCGCTTTTTGTTCATCTGTTAATTGCGCACCAATCGCTGCCAAGCGTGCTTTTTCTGCTTCAGCTTCTTTAGCTGATTTTTCTGCATCAGGCACCAAAGTCATTTGCACACGGTGTTGATTATCAATCAGATGCGTTTTGATCAAGTTTGAAAGCCACATTGGGTCTTTCAACTCTTCTTTCACTTGTTCAATGGCCGTGTCTACATCCCATACATGTACGGGGTCAGAGTGATGAATAGCACTCCCTAAACCATTCAAAATTAAGCTTAAGCCGTATGGTGTACCATCACCATTAATTTCACGTTGGTGCAATTCGATTTGATGCAAAATTGCTTCAACCATTTGCGCATCTACAGGTGCAGAAGCAACTTGCTCAAGGACCTTAAATACACCAGCTTTAAATTCTTCTGCATGCTCAGGGTTTGAACCTTGTACACCACAGTAGAAAGTCATCTCAAAGTTTGAATCATCTACACCCATAATTGGGCCAGTAGACTGTGCATAACCACAAGTTTCTAAATAATGACGTAAAGGTGAAGCTGAATCTTCAAGTAAAATTCCTTCAACCAAACGCATACCCAAGCGCAATTTAATATCACTGGCTTCTGGTAATAACCATGAAATGATGTGATACGTTTTGTCTTTTAAATCTTCTGCATCTACTGCATAGCTTTCAGTCACTGTTACAGGTGCAGTTAAACGGCGTTCTGCTTTAGAGTATAAAGTCTCACCTTGCTGAAACTTAGACAGAGCTAGAGTTTCAAACTGTTCTTGTAAGTTATATGCGGACTCATTACCAAAGGTCATAAATACGGCATTACTTGGGTGATAATGCGATTTATAGAAATTTACCAGTTCTTCATAGCTCAAATCTGGAATGTCTTTCGGATCGCCACCAGAGTTGTAATGGTAAGTTGTTTCTGGGAATAAATGACGTGCGAGCTGATGATAAAGCTGATCTGAAGGTGAGCTCATTGCCCCTTTCATTTCATTAAATACCACACCTTTATATACAGGCTCACCATTTTCCAACTCAATACGAATACCTTCTTGAGCGAAATCTAATGGATTTAAGTTCGCTGCAAAGGCAGCATCCATATACACTTCAAGTAAGTTTTGGAAATCTTTTTTGTTTTGTGTCGCAAATGGATATGCTGTCCAATCCGCTGCCGTAAATGCGTTCATAAATGTGTTGAGTGAACGGCGGATCATTAAAAAGAACGGATCGCGTACGGGGAATTTTTCTGAACCACACAAAGCTGTGTGCTCTAAAATATGCGCTTCGCCTTTTGAATCCATAGGCTGGGTGCGAAATGCCACCAAAAATACGTTTTCGTCATGATTGGCAGCCAAATGATAATGCACTGCGCCAGTCACTTTATGTTTATATTCAGACACTAAAATGTCTAGGGCTTCAACATGGTGTTGACGTACCAACTGAAACGCAGGATGTACAGTTTGTGAAATGGTTTCAGTGACATCTACAGTCATGTGGTCTCCTCAATTCAAAGCATTTTTTAAGTGTTCTGAGTATAACCTGAAAAACATCAATACGACTCATTGATTGATAATTTTCCAAGCAAATTAGTCTACTTTCCAAATGCTTCCTATTGAGGAGAATTTAAAGCCTTTACGCGGACATCTACTGAAACAATTTAAATGACTGACTTCAGTCGAAATGCAATTGCTATAAAGTTGATACCGTTTTTTTATCCCGTGCTTTGGCCCATATCACACAAATGATAATTGCAATGAGCAACACCGCTGAGGCACCAAATCGGCTTAAATCCAATCCACCAGAACTAATAGGTTTATCTAAGAAGTCGCCAACCACAGCACCTAAGGGGCGCGTTAATACAAACGCCGTCCAAAACAGTAGCGTACGCGACACCGATATAAAACGATACAAGGCTAATATAAAAATAATCAGACCACTAAAGAGCACAATTCCCCCGGTATAGCCCAAGCCTGCACTATCTGCAGACCAGTCTCCTAAGGCTGTACCCAGTGTTTGTGAAAATGTAATCGTTAACCAGTAAAACAATTCTGCACGCGGATGATTAACCGCATGTGGAGAAATACTGCCTTCAGCTTTATGCCACACAAACAGTGAAATGAGCACCAAACTCAATAGCAAAGTACTCCCACCGACATAACCAATGCCTAAAGATCGATCGACAAAATCAGCCAAAGTCGTACCGACAGTAGTACTGGCAATAATGGTCGCCCAATACAAAAATGGTTGATAGGTTTTGGCCCGAATTTGTGCAATCACCAATGCAATAAAAATAGCAGCAAAAATAAAGGTACTGACCAAATATCCTAAATTCATTGACATTGAAACCGCATCACCCGCAGTTTCGCCAAAGGTTGTCGCAAAGATTTTTGTGAGCCAAAACAACGCTGTAATTTGTGGAACTTTCGAAAGCAATTCTTTTGAATACGCTGTGTCATTTGTCGCAATCATGTTTAGATGCTTCATCTACAGAACATAAGTTTATTGTTAGGTGCAGAACTTAAAAACAGATTAAAAGAAAGTGACAGCAGATGACACTCAAAGTTAAATCTTATTTGGTAATCACATGAGGCTAATACGATGAATAATAAAATAATAACTCATAAAAAAACCCTATTTAGATAGGGTTTTTATTCATCCAACAGATATTATGCGATCAGATATTTAAAATAATTGTAGTTTGGATGACTTTCGACAAACACATAATTGTGCTTTTGATAAAAGCCAGCAGCACCTTTTTGCTCAGTATTCAGGCAAAGTGCTGAATAAAATGGCTTAGCTTGCTTTTCCAAATGTTGCAACAGCGCCTTACCTACGCCATATTGACGATACTTTGGATGCACATAAAAACGTCGTACACGACCTATACGGTCTTCTACACCAGCGTCTCCCCATTGTTGGTTTAAACCACCACAACCAATCAGCTGGTCTTGATCATACGCAAGGAGTAAAAATTCACCTGATTGATCAAAACGATTTTTTCCGCTTTGGAATTCCTCTATAAGTTTGTAAATAAATTGATAGCCTTCTTGTCGTGCCAATGCTGCTAATTGCTCGATTTGCGCTGGCAAACCATCGGCTTGTCGAATACTAATTTCCATATACTCACACTTATAATTCATCGTTTTTTATCATTCATACCGCCCGAAACGAATGGCATGACCCAATGCACCTATCAAAATAAAAAAATCACAATTGATCAATAGCAAAGCACTACAAATAAAATATAAATCGTTAAAAAAACCTATAAATGCGCTGTTTTTGTCTAATTTTCAGCCAAAACCCATAAAATGAATTTTATTCAACAAACTACAGCAATCCTGAGCATTCGTGTAAACTTAGGTTTTCATTTTTTTGATGTGACCGAAAGACATGGCAACTGTTGATCTTTTTGCAATTGGTAATGCGTTAATTGACCAGGAATTTAAAGTTTCTGATCACTTCCTTCTTGAACAAAACTTGCAAAAAGGCACCATGCAACTTACAGATGGTCAAACTCAAGCAACGCTTTTCCAAAACCTACAAGCAAGCCAAGACTATAAAGGTCAAGCTTCTGGTGGTTCTGCAGCCAACACAACAGTTGCATTTAGCGCATTAGGTGGTTCTGCATTTTATGGTTGCCGCGTAGGCAATGACGATTTAGGCTCAATTTATCTTAAAGGCCTCAATGAAGCAGGCATTGCTACTACTGAAAAATCAATCAGTGAAGGCACAACAGGTACATGCATGGTACTCGTCAGTGAAGATAGCGAACGTACAATGCACACTTACCTCGGTATCACAGCTGAACTTTCTGAAGCTCAAATTGACTTCGACCCTTTAACCACTGCGAAATGGTTGTACCTAGAAGGCTATTTATCAACTAGCGAAACTGCACGTAAAGCAGTAAAACAAGCACGTGAAATTGCACAAGCCAATCATGTGAAAATTGCCCTTACTTTGTCTGATCCAGCAATGGTTCAATACGCACGTGAAGGTCTCGATGAGCTTGTAGGCAACGGCGTAGACTTATTACTCTGCAATGAGCAAGAAGCTTTAATGTACACACGCACTGAGAGCATTGATGCAGCATTAGAGGCACTTAAAGCATTAAGTAAGGACGTTGTCATTACAATGGGCGCACAAGGTGCACGTATTCACCACGCTGGCGAAACGTTTAGTGTTGCAGGTCGCAAAGTTAATGCGATTGATACCAATGGCGCTGGTGATGCTTTTGCAGGCGCATTCTTATATGCTTTAAATGCTGACTTTAATATTCAAACTGCTGCCGAACTTGCGATCTTAATCTCAAGTGAAGTTGTTGCTCAATTTGGCCCACGTCTTGCCAATGATGCTTATGCAACACTATTAAATAGCTTTCAAAAGGAATGTGCTTAATGTATAAAATTTGCATGACTGAGGATGTGCCTGAGCGCGAAGCGCGTTCTTTTGAGCTTCCAAATGGCGATACTATTTTTATTACACAACGTGATGGTGGTTTTTTTGCCTACCAAAATCTCTGTCCACATTTACAAGTAGAGCTTGAGTTTTTGGAAAATCAATTCTTAGATCGTGATCAAGAAATGATTGAATGCTCAACACACGGTGCTCTATTTTTAGTTGAAACTGGTGAATGTGTATCTGGCCCGTGCCAAGGTCAAGCACTTGAAAAAGTAGATATTAACGTGCATTCTGATGGCGGAATCTATCTTAACGAAGAATAAAACCTAAAGGTCTTGCCATGCCAAACTTTTTCACAGAAATTGACTTAATTCCCTTCCATTTAAGTCTTATTGCTGTGGTTTTGCTTGGTGTGGCCGAAACCATTGGTTTCTATCTCAATCTTCGACCGAGCATGTTGCTCAAAAAAATATCCCCTAAACAGCTCGATGACTTACCTATTTTGAATGTTAAGTTCTCTAAAATGCTGATTATGTTCTTTTTACTCATGAACTTCAGTCTTGCTGGATATTTTTTACAATTGTGTATATATGCACAAGAGCTAGAATTTTTCCCTTGGTATTATTTGGCCCTACCAGCGCTGATTATTGCCATCTTTTTTACTGTTTTTATGATTCATTGCTTGGATCAAGTCATTCCAAGTAAATATCAACGTCCAAACGTAAACCTACTTGGTCGCCTTGCAACAATCTCCAGTGGCAGTGCCCGCCCAGGCTTTTCCGCACAAGCTCGCGTACGTGACGAGTTTGGCCAGCTCCACTATGTACAAGTAGAACCTGAATTTGGCGAACTCGAATTTCAATCGCAAATTATTCTGATCCGTTTAAAAAGATCGCATTACGTAGCCAAAAAAATCTGCGAAGCGAATCAGCTTTTTAAACTCGATCTTGATGCATAAGGCTGAATACTTCGTCTTCAATCATTTGACATCAAAAGCCCCTACAGCATCCATCCGTAAGGGCAGCTAAAATACGATAAAAACAATTATTTATTTTTTAAGAAAGCCTGAGACCAAGCCCAATACTTGCTGAATGTCGGCATTTGCTTCAGTTTTACTGGTTTGTTCACCTTGTGGTGTTAAAGCATCTATAATTTGCGGTAATACCGAAGAAATTGCACTATAAACATCTTGCTTTGGCATTTGAGTTTCTTGTGCAACTTGCTCAACTTCTTGGTCATCAAAAAGACTTTGAACTTGCTGTGGATTAACAGCCAAGTTATCACCTTCGCCCGTAGATACCCAATCATCAACTTGACTGCTAAAGCCTTGCCCTCTGAGTTTATCCAAAGCACCTTGCAGACCGCCTTGCTTTTGAATCCATGCAAGCACCAATGGCAATACCGCAATTAATAAAGATGATGCTTTAGAACCGCCCACACCAGCAGTTGACTGTTGACCTGCACCTAGCTGACCTAAGACAGACCCAAGAATGCCTCCCAGCCCACCTTGTGTATTGCTTTGCTGATTAGTCGCACCACCCAATTGACCAAGCACAGAGCCTAAAATACCGCCCAAGCCACCTGCACCTGAGTTAGTATTTTGCTGGTTGTTTGCCCCGCCTAATGCCTGCTTTGCTAGAATTTCCACGATATTACTTAAATTTGTCATGTTTATAATCCAAATAAAATTATCACTACAGCATACGACGCTTTTATTTCATACATTGTTGATCTTTGTTAATTTTATTTAGCCTACTAACAGAGTCATAATTTTACCAACGGAACTTATTCCAGTTTTCTGGGTTTGCCCAAAATTTTGAATTAAACCAATCTGGTACATGCTTATAGGTCAAAATATTAAACTGCCATAACGCAAAATCACTTTCATGAGTAGTCTTGTCAATTAATTGCGTAAAACCCAAAGCGCGAAGCATTTTTTCATCTTGTAAACGACTGACCACCACAATCCGCTTTGCCATTAAATCGCGTAGTTTGACTAAAATTTGGCTTTTTTGCGTTTCACTTACACCCAGCCATTCCTCTGTATCGAGTAAGACAAATCCCAAGTCAAAACGTTGGGTAAAAGGCAGACTTAAAAAGTCAGTTACGTTAAAATATTGCCAAGAAATTAAATGATCATGACCGTATTGCTCAATATTCTGACCAATACATAATGCAGTTGAAATGGGCTGTTCGGTGGATAAATCGTCTAGCATTGAAGTGATGACATTCTGTTCAGCCATTTACTGCATCCTTAGTTTAAAGTGAGTATTTTGTATGGAACTACAAGGCATTTGCCATAAAATGCATGCAGGCCTTAAAGACCTTAGTGTAACTGATCAACATATACACAAGGCAAATGTTGAATACAAATTCATATTAGATCGTTCAGATATTGAGCTTCCATTCAGTATTGGTCAAGAAATTGAACTTGAATGGACAGGTAAAATCTATTGTGTTTCTTGCGGTTCAAAAACACCAAAGTCCTATTCACAGGGTCATTGCTTTAAATGCTTTAAAACCAAAGCGTCTTGTGACATGTGTATTATGAAACCAGAAACATGCCATTACCATCTAGGAACTTGCCGTGAAGACAGCTTTGCGCACGACGTCTGCTTTCAACCCCATATCGTCTATTTGGCCAATTCAAGCGCGCTTAAAGTAGGTATTACACGTTTGGGCCAAATGCCAACGCGTTGGCTAGATCAAGGTGCAACCCAAGCACTCCCAATTATGAAAGTCGGGTCACGTCGCTTATCTGGCCAACTGGAAATCATGTTTGGTACGCAAGTCGCTGACAAAACAGATTGGCGTAAACTCCTTAAGGGCGAAGCTGATCCAATTGATTTAATTGGTATTCGTGAACAATTACTCGAAGAATTTGCGCCTAAAATTCAAATCATTCGCGATGAGTTTAGTCAAAAACTTGAATTCAATGAAGGAATTGAAGTTTTAGAAAATGAAAAACCACGCCAGTTTATCTACCCTGTTGAGCAATATCCTGAAAAAGTGAAGTCTCATAATCTAGATAAAACACCTATTGTCCGTGGCAAATTGCACGGCATTAAAGGCCAATACCTGATTATGGATACAGGTGTGATTAATATTCGTAAATATACAGGTTATGAACTTAAAGTGCGTGCCGAATAATAAAAGTGTAATTCGTTAGAAAAAAGCAGGATCGTATCCTGCTTTTTTTTATTTGCTATGTGCACCCTATTTAAATACTGAACTTCAACAGATCTAAATTAGCTTAGGCTATTTAACTGTGTTTAAAAATTTCAAATACGGCTGTGCCACCAATTGCTCTGCCTCTAAGATCGGCATGTGACCCACTCCATTTAAAATTAAAGGTGCTTCACTCTTTTTAAATAAGCCATGTAACTCCTGTGCAACCTCAACATTAATTACTTGATCATTTCGCCCCCAAATAATCATCACAGGTGCATCAATCATTCGTGTCGCCATGGCAAAAGATTCTGGCGTATAGAGTTTTGACATTTCCACCAAAGTCGAAACCATTTTATGGGTATTTTTAGACTGCGCAATCATAAGCTTTTCTTGCGCCACCTTTAACTCTTGTGGAATAAACGGAGGCGCTTGCATGGCAATGTTCATCAATCGATCAAAATCACCAGGCTTTTCTACCACAATATTCCTTAATTGTTCTGGGTTTTTAAGATAGGCCGTATTGGCTGACTTATACACGCCTGCAGCATCTACCAAAAGTAATGATTTAACTTCTGTTGGGTATTGAGCCGCATATAACATTGCAATAGCACCTCCCATTGAATGGCCAGCAAGATGCAAGTTTGGGTCAAATTTTGCTGCATCTGCAAAACGACGCAACTTTTCAGTTAAGTTTGGAATGGATAAATCAAAATTTTCTGGCGTTTTGGTTTCACCATGCGCAGGTAGGTCTGGAATAATCACATGATAATAAGGTGTAAAATAACGTGCGATACGATTCCAATTATCTCGTGTACCAGACAGTCCATGTAACAATAATAAGGTTGGCTTAGAACGACTCCCGCCTTCACTATAGCGCCATTCAACCTCACCCACTTTTAGAGTTTTACTTTCTAGTCCTGCCCAAGTGCGTTCTTGCTGTAAAATATTTTGAAAATTAATTTCAGCTGCATTTAATAAACCACTGATGAAAAACAGCAGCAAAGCACTCAAATAAGCCTTCATAGCCTTGATCTCCATTTCAATATTTTCCACGTTTTCTTCTATATTTGATTTATTCGTATCCTCCATAAAAAAGCATTTGCCCAAAAGTCGCTATCCGACCAAAATCAGCCACAAAAAAAACCAGCTCAAAAGCTGGTTTAGTCACATTTTACTAGCCAATCCAATTGTTTTGTTGGAGTCCGTCATCAAGTAAATTTGACGTCGTTGCAGTATGCAACGGAATACTTTGAGAGTGTACGGAGCTCGTCGCTACTGCATGATCCGCATAAAGCACATCCTCTTGATGGGCTGTTAAAAGTGCCGATAAATCTACGCTTGTCGCAACATCATCTGAATATGTGGGTGCTTCACTACTGTTAGCGTTTTCTGCTAAAAGTAAAATGTCGGTGATTTGCACTTCGGTTTCATTTTCAAAAAAAGCCAATTTTGCAACTTGAATTTCAGCTGAACGTACACCCTGCTCATTTTCAGTCACAATTGAAGCAAAACCACCGTGTTTGATGGGATTATCCATAGCCCACTGGCCAGATGCATCACTATATGTTACGTACTCTTGCGCATTTACAATTACAATCACTTTATGCTGGGCAGATGCTGTACCCGATAAAATATCGCCATTTACCATTACCTGAGGAATTTCTGGCATTTGCGGTATTTCAGGCATTAAAATTGCCAGACCAATCTGCTCAGATTGAAGCCCGCTGTCACTTTCAGCATAGAGCATTAAACTGCCACCATTGATAATTGGATTTTCAATGCTCCAATGGCCATCCGCATCAGTTGGTATACGATACTCCACACCCTCAGCATGAATCACAATCGTTACATTTGCATCTGCAGTCCCACTTAAATACGCGCCTTGCTCCAAAATTACAGGCACAGCAGGTGCCGTTACAATTTCAGGTGCTGGAATCACAGCAATGCTAATCTCTTCTGAGCGCAAGCCAAATGAATTTACAGCATAAAGCGTTAAACTGCCCCCATTGATCATTGGGTTTTCGATATTCCAGTTGCCATGCGCATCTGCCCGAACACGATATTCTACATCAGTTGCCACAAGCACGACGGTTGCATAAGGATCTGCAGTCCCAACCAAATAGGCTTGGCTTTCAATTATTTCTGGCGTTGTTGGAGTTAATTGTATTTGCAATGCGCTCAGGAAGTTTTTATACAATGCAAATAAATCAATCAAATTGAATTGTGCTGGCTCAATCAGATTGAACTTATTTATTTTCATTTTCTATTCCCCCAAATATATTCAGTATTTATAAATGCAATTTTTTACGCATCAGCAGACTAACATGCATTTTATAAAACTTTGAAATATAAATAAAAAAACCAGCCCTTAGGCTAGTTTTTTACATGAAGCTGATCACATTTTATTTAATTTTGGCATGTGCCTTCAAATAACGAGTGTAATCATCAAACTCTTGCTGACCGCGAAGTTGTTGATACAACTTCTGTAGCTCTGTCACTTGTTCAGCTGGAATTGCACTCACATTTTTATTCACATTTGTTACCGCAACCACCACCAATTCATTTGGCATACTAGCTGTCGTTACAGACCAAAAACCTGCTTTTGGCGCAGCCACACTAAATGCGGCGCGCTGCAAGTCACGTTTTAGTAGACCATCTGCACGTGTAAATGTGCCTGCATTTTCAAAGCTCAAACCTGTTTTAACAACATCTGCTACTGGTTTTGTTTTGAATTCATTTAATACAGTTTGAATTTTAGCTTTTACAGCATCATACGCTTTTTGTTCAATCAGTTTAGCTTTAACCAAAGGCTTAACAGCATTTAAAGACTGCTCACCAGCTTGATGATAATCACGTACTTTCAACCAAACAACATCGCCATTACTTAACTGAATGCTACTCGAAACGTTACGATCACCGTTTTTCACATCATCATTAAAGATTTTAGATTTTGTCGCATTTTCGCTTAAAACCGGATGACGCGAAGCTAAAGTTAAACCTTTAACAGTTTGAACTGATACGCCTTTAACGTCTTGCGAAATCACATCAAGTGCATCACTACTTACCACTTGGTCATTTAACGTATTGACCGTATCAGCAAAAGCATTGGCTTTTTTAGCAACAAGTAATTCTTCTGCTAAACGTGCTTTTTGTGTTTCAAATGCAGGTACACTTGCAACCGCACCTTCAACTTCAATTAAGTGATAACCAAATTTCGTTTTTACAGGTGCAGAAACTTGACCTACTTTTGCAGTTGCAACAGTTTGATCAAAGGTATCACCATAAGCGCCCTTACTATATACAGCAAGCTTACCGCCTTGTGCTTTAGACGCAGGATCTTCCGAGAACTGTGCTGCCGCTTTATCAAAGCTTAAACCTGCTTTAATTTTGTCAGCTACAGATACAGCCAAAGCTTTTGCTTCAGCATCTGTACGATCACCTGCTGTAATCAAAATATGCTTCACAATTGGCTGAGCATCTTTTTTCAGTTTTTCAGCATAATCATTATACGCTTGCTGTAATTCAGCTTCACTTGGCGCTGTATTTACTGCTGGTAAATTAGCAGGGCTCAAAACAACAAAATCAACATCAGCAGAAGTTGGCTGTTTAAACTGAGCTTTATGTTTTTCAAAATAAGCTGCAATTTCAGCATCAGTCACTTTAACTGCTTTTTTGTATTCATCTAAATGAATGCTCGCCAACTGAATGCTGCGCTGTTCAGTTTGTAAATTTGCAATTTGTTGGATATCAACCTTACTGACCAATGGATTATCAGTAAAAGTCGTCGATAGCATTTTAAGTGCATGATCTTGACGTAAATTGTCTAAAAATTGACGATTCGTCATACCAATAGAAGCCAAATATTTAGCAAACATCTCATCCGAAAACACACCATTTTCTTGGAAACTTGGCTGTTGATGAATCATTTGGATTAATTGCTGATCACTTAAGCTAATACCCAATTTTTCAGCTTGTTGTAATAGTAACTGACGTGAAATCAGTGTATCCATCGCTTTATTGTTGATGAAATCTAAATTTAAAAGAGTTTCATCACCATTTACGTACGCTAAATACTGATCTTTAAATGATTTCGTGACATTTTCTAATTCTTTTTGCGAAATGTCTGTTCCATTTACGGATTTCACAGCATCTTTTGACCCGCCACTAAAATAACCCTCAATACCAACCAATGCTAAAGGGGTTAAAAACAAAACGAGCAAAACTTTGCCTAGCCAGCCCTTGATGACTTTGCGAAAAGATTCCATAAGTAATCCAATATTTTATTTGCGACTGATTCTAACTGAAAACCAAAGTTGAATGAATGTGTTGAGCGAATAAATCACATTTATCCATAAAAAAACGCGCCAAAGAGGCGCGTTTAGTAGATTAGTAACTTACGCTACTGAATCTTTCAAGCCTTTACCAGCTTTAAAGCTTGGTACTTTGCTTGCTTTAATTTCTAAAGTTGCACCAGTTTGTGGGTTACGGCCAGTACGTGCTGCACGCTCTTTCACATTGAAAGTACCGAAACCAACTAAAGTTACTGTATCGCCAGCTTTTAGCGCTTCAGTGATCGAAGCAATTGTCGCATCCAAAGCTTTACCTGCGTCAGCCTTAGATAATCCCCCTTTTTCTGCAATTGCATCAATTAATTCTGATTTATTCATGAAAATTACGTCCTCTTAATATCGTTTATTTAAGGTCCAGAAAATAGTTTATTTCGCCATAGCGCCTTTATAGCAATGCTTTGGGGGTAAAGGCAATACTTCTGATCCTCTTTTTTTGCAAAATAAGAGAGAAAAAATCCTTGATAAATAAATAATGTGGATCGTACTCTTATTTTTTCTTTAATTGATCTTTTATTTGAGCCTGCTCTTCTGCCAAAGCATCAACTTTTGCATGTAATTGTAAAAGAAGCTTTTCTAAATGCTGTAAATCCTTTGGAGTAATTAAGCCGAGTCGGTTTAAAGAGTGATTAACGCTATTGTCGAGCAGTTTTTCAACTTTATCTTTTGTATCTGTTACGGACTCTTTGGCTTTCTCTGAAACTTTCTCTACGGTTTGGTCAGCAATTTCAGTGGTTTTAGATTCTAGCTCTTCCCCCACCTTGACTAAAGAGTCAAATAACTTATTTCCCTCTTCCTCAGCACGTGAAAAAGCACCTAAACCAGCGAGCCAAATTTGCTTGGTATACTTACGAAAATCGAGTACTGATTTACGGCTAGAATGCCTCGTTCGCTTAGTCTCAACACTATTTTGCTCAGCTTGCTCGTCGTGCTTTTCTTCTTCTATATTTATTTGATCCATCTATCAGGACGCTCCTAGCTATTTTATATGCAATTGTATACAGCAAATTGCAATTTCATACCATATTAACAAACTTAGTACTTGATAGATTTGCTAAACTGTTCTACAAAGCAACTTAATTCACGTGTTTTTGTTACACCTGAAAGATTTAACAAGCAGGATGCTTTCTTCAGGTAAGGATTGATTATTTATGAGTGATGCGCAACAGAGAAAAGATCAAACTCATCTGCTCCTCACAATGACTCTAATTGTTTTAGAAACAGTTTTCTCTTTTATTTTAAAACATGACCGCGTTGTGGCACTTCAAGCTAAAAAGTTTGTAGACCAAAAAATTGCGATTAAAATCAATAGTTACATTCCTTACTTTGATTTTTATGTGCAATTTTCAGACCATGGTATTTTGTTTGATGAAAAAGCACCTGAAAAAGCTGTTGATCTTGATGTCCGCACCACCCTCATGGATTTAATCAAAATTTTTATTTTTGGTAATCGTCGTAGCATTAAAGGGATGCGCATTGATGGCGATATCGTATTAAAAGACGAATTTCGTGATTTGCTTTCATTATTTAGCCTACCAAAACTACTTTCAGATTGGAAACACTGGCTTTCTGAAGCACCAAATGACCAAGATATTACTGCGTCTAAAAAGCGTATCGCACCGCTTTTAGAAAAAATTGATCAACAACGATCTAAAATCAACACATTACAAGTTGAAGTAAAACAATATAAAAATCGAATTAAACGTATTGAGCGTCGTCAAAAGCGGATTAATTTAATCTTTACAATGATTACTGTTCTATTAATCGTGTTACTAGTGTATAATGTTTGGCCTGCTTAACTGCATAATTTTGCAGTAAAAATAAAACCATTCAACTGTACTTAAAAAAACTTGACTATTTTAGTCAGGATTCTTAAAATCTACACATCTAGTCTAAACATGTGTATCGAATCATGCGCTTAACAACTCGCGGTCGTTACGCAGTGACTGCTCTACTTGATCTAGCTTTGCAGCCAACTGAACAAACGATCACTCTTGCAGAAATTGCGGCTCGCCAGACAATTTCAGTTGCATATTTAGAGCAGCTATTTGCGAAATTAAAACGCCACGGCTTAGTTTCTAGTATTCGCGGTGCAAACGGCGGTTATCACCTAGCTCGTAGTGCTGAAGAAATCACAGTTTTAGAAATCATTGAAGCTGTAAACGAAACTGTTGATGCAACACGTTGTGACCATAAAGGCAACTGTCAAAATGGTGCAATGTGCTTAACTCACGACTTATGGCAAGAACTCTCCCACCACATTGCCGATTATCTCGCAAAAATCACACTTGCAGACCTTGTAGCTCGTGACAACGTACAAACCGTTGCCATTCGCCAAAATTCTTCAAACTTTGATTCAGCTCTTCTATCGGTTACAGGTATTTGACATGAAACGTCCTATTTATCTTGATTATGCAGCAACAACTCCTGTAGACCCTCAAGTTGCTGAACGTATGATGGAGTGCCTAACATTTGATGGCACTTTCGGTAATGCTGCTTCTCGCTCGCACGCTTACGGCTGGCAAGCAGAAGAAAAAGTTGAATACGCACGTGAACAAGTTGCAAATCTTGTTAAAGCTGATCCACGTGAAATCGTATGGACTTCTGGTGCAACTGAGTCTGACAACCTTGCACTTAAAGGTGTTGCTCAATTCTATGCATCTAAAGGCAAACATATCATTACCTCTAAAATTGAACATAAAGCAATTTTAGATACATGCCGTGAGCTTGAAGAAGAAGGCTTTGAAATCACTTACCTTGAACCAGAAGCAAAAACAGGTCTAATTACACCTGAAATGGTTCAAGCCGCACTTCGCCCAGATACAATTCTTGTTTCACTTATGATGGTAAACAACGAAATTGGTACTGTGACTGACGTTGCTGCAATTGGTGAATTAACTCGCGCAAATAAAACTTACTTCCACGTTGATGCTGCTCAAGCAGCAGGTAAAGTCGAAATTGATCTTTCAACTTTAAAAGTGGACTTGATGAGTTTTTCTGCGCACAAAATTTATGGCCCTAAAGGTATTGGTGCTTTATTTGTACGTCGTTCACCGCGTGTACGCGTAAAAGCACAAATGCATGGTGGCGGTCATGAACGTGGTATGCGTTCTGGTACTCTAGCGACTCACCAAATCGTGGGTATGGGTGAAGCATTTGAACTTGCTGGCAAAAACTTGCAAGCAGAACAAACTCGCCTACGCGTACTTCGTGACAAGCTTTGGAATGGCTTACAAGGTTTAGAACAAGTGTTCTTAAACGGTCATCCAGAACACAACGTAGCAAACTATCTAAACGTAAGCTTCAACTTTGTTGAAGGTGAATCGTTAATGATGTCATTGAAAGACGCAGCTGTATCTTCTGGTTCAGCATGTACTTCAGCAACATTAGAACCTTCATACGTTCTACGTGCTTTAGGTCTTTCAGACGAATTAGCACACAGCTCTATCCGCTTCAGCTTTGGTAAATACACAACTGAAGAAGATATTGATCACGTGTTACAAGTAACTATCGCTGCTGTTGAGAAATTGCGTGAGCTTTCTCCACTTTGGGATATGTACAAAGAAGGTATCGACCTTTCTACTGTTGAATGGGCTGAACACTGATTCACCCTCGTGAGATAGCTTTTAATTAAAGGCTATCTCATTGATTAATGTTATTTCACCCCCATATTAAATCTTAAAGGCTGACCCCGAGGTTTGGAGAAGCATCATGGCTTATAGCGAAAAAGTAATTGATCATTACGAAAACCCTCGTAATGTTGGTGTTTTAGACAAAAACGCTGAAAATGTTGGTACTGGCATGGTTGGTGCTCCAGCATGTGGCGACGTTATGCGTCTACAAATTCAAGTTGATGATAACGGCGTGATTGAAGAAGCACGTTTCAAAACTTATGGTTGTGGTTCTGCAATTGCATCTAGCTCTTTAGTAACTGAATGGCTAAAAGGCAAAACCTTAGATGAAGCTCAAGCGATCAAAAACATCGACATCGCAACTGAACTTGCACTACCACCAGTAAAAGTACACTGTTCTGTACTTGCTGAAGATGCCATTAAAGCTGCTGTAGAAGACTACCGTAGCAAAAAAACAAAAGCTTAATTTTCTAAGTTTTTGAAATAGATATCACGGAGTTTTCATGATCCACTTAACTGAAAATGCGGCTGCTCATATTAGCAATTACCTAAAAAATCGTGGTAAAGGTGAAGGCATTCGCGTTGGCGTGAAAACTTCAGGCTGTTCAGGTTTGGCTTATGTTCTTGAGTTTGTTGATGAAACAAATGAACATGACCAAGTCTTTGAACAGTTTGGCGTTAAAGTTTTTACAGACCCAAAAAGCCTAGTTTATCTCGAAGGTTTAGAGATGGATTATGTTAAAAATGGCCTGAATGAAGGCTTCGAATTTAACAACCCAAATAAAAAAGGTGAATGTGGTTGCGGTGAATCTTTCACTGTTTAATCTTAGCTTTATGCCTTCTTTATGCATTAAAACAGTGTAAAATCACTGTTTTAATTGCATTTAATGCAACATTTTTTTGCACATCAATCGCGGAATACATCTCCCATGAATCATTTTGAGCTGTTCAATCTGCCCGCAGCACTCGATATCGATTTAGCAGCTTTAAAAGCGCAATTCCTGAGTTTGCAGCAACAATTCCATCCAGACAAAGCCGAAGATAAAGACCAAGCATTGATTCAATCTAGTGAAATCAACCAAGCTTATAAAGTCTTATCTCAAGTAGATAGTCGCGCAGCGTATTTACTCAGCCTAAAAAAACAAGACTATCATCTTGATCAATCCATCAGTGATTTTGAGTTTTTACAAGATGCAATGGAAATTCGTGAGCAACTGGACGATGCGCAAGGCTCAGAAGATCTAAAATCTTTACGTGTTGAAGTGCAACAATGGATGGATGGTTTAGTTCGCGAATTCAAAATTGACTACGCCGATGAAGATTGGGGCGAAGCTCGCGATACTGTTCGTAAGTTGCGCTTTTTCCAAAAAGTCATGGCTGATATCGAAAGAGCTGATGATCGCTTCTTAGATGATGACAGTTTTGATTTAGATGATGATTTTTAATTTTTTTATATTTAACGTTCAAAGGATGTAACACATGGCTCTCTTGCAAATTGCAGAACCTGGTCAATCAAGTGCACCGCATGAACACCGTATTGCAATTGGTATTGATTTAGGCACAACGCATTCTCTCGTTGCCTCTGTACTTTCAGGTAAAGCAAAAGTGCTACAAGACGAACACAGTCGCGTGTTACTTCCGTCTATTGTTCACTATGCTACAGATTCAACTGTGTATGGTGATGACGCCAAAGCATACTTAACGACAGATCCTAAAAATACGATTGTCTCTGTAAAACGCTTTATGGGGCGTTCAAAAGCGGATATTAAATTTCAACACCCTTATGCATTAGTGGGTGAAGACAATCAAATGCCTGCATTTGAAACAGCACAAGGTCGTAAAACCCCTGTTGAAATTTCGGCAGAAATTTTAAAACAACTTAAAGACCGTGCTGAAGCAAGTTTACAAAATCCAATTAATGGCGCAGTAATTACTGTTCCGGCTTATTTTGATGAAGCACAACGTCAAGCAACACGTGATGCAGCACAACTTGCAGGCCTCAATGTATTACGCTTACTTAACGAACCCACAGCAGCCGCTGTCGCTTATGGCCTAGATCAAGAATCAAACCTTGCGCAAGACCAAAACTATGTCATTTATGACTTAGGTGGTGGTACGTTCGACGTTTCAATTTTACGTTTTTCTCAAGGTGTATTTGAAGTACTTGCAACAGGTGGTCACACAGCCCTGGGTGGTGATGACTTAGACCGCTTGATTGTTAAATGGGCAAAAAAACAGCTAAATATTGATACACTTGATGATGCAGAATACGCACATTTTGTTGTTGCAGCACGCAAAGCAAAAGAAGCACTCACTGACGCACCATCGGCAGAACTGCAATTACTCGAACAAAAACTTCTACTTGACCGTGCTAACTTTGAAAGCATCATTCAAGTTGCGCTCGATAAAACGATGAGTGTTTGTAAACGCGTATTACGCGATGCCAAACTAGAACTTGACGATATTCACAGTGTGGTATTGGTGGGTGGTTCAACTCGTTCATACGCTGTACAAGATGCCGTACGTAATCTGTTCCAAAAAGAACCGCTATGTACCATCAACCCAGATGAAGTTGTAGCAATTGGTGCATCGATTACTGCCAATCAGTTGATTGGTAACACCAAAGATGGCTCTTTACTATTAGATGTAACCCCTCTTTCACTTGGTCTAGAAACCATGGGTGGTTTGGTAGAACGTTTAATTTCTCGTAATACTGCCATTCCTGTTGCACGTCGCCAAGAATTTACGACCTATCAAGATGGCCAAACCGCCATGTTGATTCATGTATTACAAGGTGAACGTGATTTGGTCGAGCATTGCCGTAGCTTAGGGCGCTTTGTGCTTCGTGGTATTCCACCAATGACTGCAGGTCAAGCACGCATTGAAGTGACTTTCCAAGTGGATGCAGATGGCCTACTCACGGTTTCTGCCAAAGAAACTACATCCGGTGTACACGCTCAAATTGATATCAAGCCATCTTATGGTTTATCCGATACAGATACAGAGCGTCTACTTCTTGATGGTTTCAAGTTTGCTGAAGAAGATAAGCATCTGCGCCATTTGCATGAAACTAAGATTGAAGCACAACGCGAATTAGAAGCACTTACTCAAGCGCTTAAAGTAGATCAACAGCTGTTAGCTACTCCTGACTTAGATGCGCTCCTACTCGCAAAACAAGCACTAGAAACACAACTTGAATCAAATGAGATTCAAGCTATTGAACACGCCGTAGAACAGCTTAAAATACATAGTGATGCCTTTGCGGCTGCACGTATGAATCAACATATTGATACTGCGCTTAAAGGTACAAAGCTCGACGACTGGTCAAACTCAAATTAATTTACAGGTTAAGACTATGCCACGTATTAAAGTATTGCCTCATGCAACAATTTGCCCAAATGGCGCTGAGTTTGAAGTTGAGTCAAATGCAAACCTATGCCAAAGCCTTTTAGACAATGGCATTAAAATTGAACATGCTTGCGATATGTCTAAAGCATGTACAACTTGCCATGTTGTTGTTCGTAAAGGCTTTGATGGGCTTGAAGAAATGGATGACATTGAAGCCGACTTGCTCGACCGCGCTTGGGGCTTAGAGCCAGATTCACGCCTATCTTGCCAAGTTAAAATTGAAAATGATGATTTGGAAGTTGAAATTCCGAAATACACCATTAACCACGCATCTGAAAATCACTAAGTTATCGATAACTTAGTCACTTCAGAATCGCATAAAAAAGACCGCAAAAGCGGTCTTTTTTAGTTTAAGAATCTACTTATTTATTGTGTGATTTCAGACGAAATGAGCTCAGTGAACTCACACCTTTCAACTATGGGTTTCTATTTTTTCAATTTCTTCAATCACTTCGTCTTCAAGATTGAGTTTCACAATCCCTTCTGAGTTTGTCATTTTTTGTTGTGTTTGAATTCGCTTGATCATTTTTTCAAGTACATGGATGAGCTCAGGATACTCAAAATTTTGTACTTCATCTAAATTTAACAGTAAATGGAAGCCTTTATATTCATAATCAAACCAGCGTTGATAATCCACTTTCTGCGAAGTATAACGCTCCATCACCTGCCATGTCCGTACTGGACCTTGAATCCCTTTCAAGTAAATTGGCGCTTTAGGTGCACAGAGATAATCATTTTTAATCAGCTTATGCGTATCGTCAGAAATTAAAATTTCATCAACTTCTGCTGCACTTTGCAAACGCGCCGCTAAGTTTGCATCACGCCCGACAATCGTATATGCCATGCGATGTGCCGCACCATAGTTTCCTACGTGGCAATATCCTGTGGAAATACCCATACGGATATGCAACGGCGGATAACCCATTTTGATCCAGCGCTCACGAAGCAATTTCATTTGCTGACGCATAACCATCGCCATTTCCAAACATACTTTGGCATCTTGCTCCACACCTTGACTGTGTGGATCACCAAAAAAGATAAGAATTGCATCACCCATGAACTTATCGACAGTTGCTTCATATTGCTTCGCAATTTCAGTCATGTGACTTAAATAATCGTTGAGCAAGAAGGCTAAATCGTCTGGAATCAGTGTTTCTGATAGTTCAGTAAAGCCTTGAATATCCGAAAAGAAAATGGTCATTTTCTTACGCTTATATTCAATTTTAGCTTCAGACTCGCCTTTCATAATCGATTGCCACAGTTGTACTGGCGCATAACGACTGAGCTGATTCGCAAACTCCATATAGCGATTCATCTGATCATAATAATGATTCTTTTTATTGGCCATATATTGAACTTGGGACATTTGGTAATAACTGCCCACGCCAAAATAGGTAATCAAACATAAGAAACCAACGACCGTCAGTTCACTACTGGTGTTATCAAAGTACTCGTGAAAATCAAATATAAAGATGGTGCATAAATAAAAAACTGAAATCCCAATCAGACTGGCCAAAGACACCATCAAAAAGGAAATTTTGTTATTTATTGCTGTATATAGTAGTGCAAAAAGCGCTAAAAATGACAGCACCAAATTAAGATGTACTGCCGATAACATCACCGAAATAATAATAATATCGATGATAAAAAGCACATTCCGGTTAACTTTATTGTTAAAACGATAAATCAACCAATGCGAAAATTTTGGCGTAATTAAAAGTACAACAAGTAAGAAAAACGGAATGTAAATTTGATAATGCGTATCGGGTTGAGTGTAATGATAGACAATGGTCACCAATGACAGCATCAAGTATCCCATCAAGCGATGTAGATACTCGAACTGTCTTGGTTCTTTATTAATCCATTCGTCTAACAATGCCACTCAGTTACTCCTTGCGGACATAGATAGCCACATTTTCCTTAATTTAGAAATGTGGTGTTCAATCCATACGCCAATCAAATGGCATATCACCTTGACCACGCAATGCCAACATTAGGGTTTGACGCATGTGAGCAAGTACTTCATTGCTGTAAGGTACAGCTGGTGTGCCCCAAACTGGTTTAGGCCATGCCACATCATTTTGGTAACGTACAACATGATGGAAATGTAGTTGTGGAACCATATTACCTAATGCGGCCACGTTCATTTTATCTGCGCGAAATACGCGAGATAACTGGCTAGACAACCAGCTTGATTCTCGTAGGAATTGTTCCTGGTCTGCTTGGCTCAGCTCATATAATTCTGTGATGCCTGGAACACGCGGTATAAGAATTAACCACGGAAATTGCATATCATTCATCAAACGACATGTTGACAGTGGAAAGTCGCCTACATAAAACGTATCTTGAGCAAGTTGTGGATGTAAACTAAACATATCTTTATAAATGATGCAAAA
The DNA here is from genome assembly GCF_003024525.3 of Acinetobacter cumulans. Taxonomy (GTDB): domain Bacteria; phylum Pseudomonadota; class Gammaproteobacteria; order Pseudomonadales; family Moraxellaceae; genus Acinetobacter; species Acinetobacter cumulans. The sequence continues at coordinate 2,006,944 of NZ_CP035934.2, forward strand.
ATTAGAATGATGGCTAATACTATCACATCCTATTGGGTGTGAAAATTACAGGCTATGTGTTTCAGTACAAATAACTTTGATTTGCTTTGAAGCAAGTCACATTTTTAACTTTAATAAATTTCTCCAAAAAATCAAGTATTTCTTTGTACATACAAATATCATACTCGCATTTTTTGAAGAATATTCATATAAATATTTTAATGTATCTGTGATCAATTTAGCTCTTTCAACAAACTGTCCAGTAAATCGTTTATAAACTGGATGCGCTTTTCAAATTCCTCTAACATCACCATCACTTTTAAGCGTTGCCCACCTTCCATACGGAAGAAAGTCGGATGCTTTTGCATCATTTGAATAATGCTCATCGCTTGTACAGGCGTATCAGGCGCAAACTCAATATGCCCGCCATGTCCACCAATATCAATTTTGGTAATACCTAACTGCTCTGCTTTCAAACGAACTTGATGTACTGCAAATAGTTGCTTGACTGGCTGAGGTGGAAGACCAAAACGATCAATCAACTCCATACGAATATTATCCAGTTTTTCACGAGAGTCGGTGTTACTAATACGCTTATAAAACAATAAGCGCTGATGGACATCACCTAAATATTCATCCGGTATAAGTGCTGGCATGTGTAGGGAAATTTCAGCAGTAAGTGATAACGGTGCATCAAAGTTGGGGGTCTTACCTTTTTGAATGGCTTTGGTCGCTTTTTCTAGCATTTCCATATACAAGCTATAACCTATGGCTTGCATTGAACCACTCTGCTGTTCGCCCAATAATTCACCTGCACCACGGATTTCCAAATCCTCAGTGGCCAGCATAAAGCCCGCACCTAAATTAGCGGCACGACTAATGGCATCTAAACGCTTTTCAGCATCTCCCTTAAGGCCTTTAATCGAAGGCACCATTAAATAAGCATAAGCTTGATGATGCGAACGACCTACACGGCCACGTAATTGGTGTAATTGGGCTAAACCCAGCTTGTCTGCACGTTCAATTAAAATCGTATTGGCATTTGGAACATCAATACCTGTCTCAATAATGGTTGAGCACACTAATACGTTATATTCTTTATGATAGAACTGTTGCATGACCTGCTCCAATTCACGCTCACGCATTTGACCATGTGCAACTGCAACACGCGCTTCAGGAACCAAATTACGAATCGCCTCTGCACAGCGTTCAATCGTATCCACTTCATTATGCAGAAAATACACCTGACCACCGCGTAGCAATTCACGCAAAATCGCTTCTTTAATTGCATCATCTGTATGGTCTTGCACAAAAGTTTTTACCGCTAAACGTCGAGCAGGCGGCGTCGCAATAATGGATAAATCACGCATACCACTAAATGCCATATTCAGCGTTCTAGGAATTGGCGTAGCAGTCAGAGTCAGCATGTCTACATCTGCCCGCATTGCTTTGATGCGCTCTTTATCGCGCACCCCAAAACGGTGCTCTTCATCCACAATCATGAGACCCAATTGCTGGAATTGCACATTTTCTTGCAAAATTTTATGCGTACCAATCACAATATCAACTTTGCCTTCGGCTAAGTCTTCTATAGTTTTAGTATGTGTTTTGGATGAACCAAAACGCGACAATACTTCTATTCGCACAGGCCAATCTGCAAAACGGTCTTTGAATGACTCATAATGCTGTTGAGCGAGCAATGTAGTCGGAACTAGTACCGCAACTTGTTTATTATTTTGGACCGCAACAAAAGCTGCCCGCATCGCCACTTCAGTTTTACCAAAACCAACGTCACCACAGACCAATCGATCCATAGGTTTTGCCAGTTGCATGTCGTGTAAGGTTGCCTCAATTGCATTGGCCTGATCGAGTGTTTCTTCATAAGCAAAACCACTGGCAAACTGCATATACATACTGTGATCCAACTCAAATCCAAAACCAGGCTTAGCTTGGCGACGTGCTTGAATATGGAGCAACTCTGCAGCTACATCATGTATTTGCTCTAATGCTTTACGTTTTGCTTTGCTCCACGTATCCGTTCCCAGCTTATGTAATGGCGCCAAATCTGGGTCACCACCACTATAACGGCTGATCAAATGCAAGTTAATTACGGGCACATACACTTTGGCCGCATCGGCATAATCAAGCTGCAAAAATTCATGGTCTTGATTATCAATACTCAGTGTAACCAGCCCTGCATAACGTCCAACACCATGATCAATATGTACAACAGGCGCACCAATATTCAGCTCAGTTAAGCTACGAATTAAAAACTCTTCAGAAACTTCTTGCTGGCGTTTACGTCGGCGTTGTACAACGCGATGCTCATAAAGCTGATTTTCCGAAATCACACTGAGCTTATCTGTCAGTAATAAACCGCGTTCCAAAGGTGCATTGGTTATTGCGACAGCATGCATCGATGTCACAAAATCTTCAAAGCCTTCTACAGTTGGAATATTGCCAAGACTTGGACGTAGCGCATCCTTTAAAGTTTCACGTCGGCCTGCACTTTCTGCCACCAATAAAACAGGATGATTGGCATGGTCAATATAATTTTTAACTTCCATAAAAGGCTTTTCACGTTTTGGATCTACAGCTAAACGCGGGGGAGCTTCTGCAATAATATTGACCACACCAGCTTTGTCATCAAACACATCTTGCGAAGCAATGACACGACCAAAATGGTTGAGTTGCTCAAACACTTGGTTAGGCGATAAAAAGAGATGCTCTGGCGCTAAAATGGGTTGATCTACATTATGTCGACGATCTTCATAACGACGTTGTACTTCAGTCCAAAATTGGATTAAGCCATCATCCAAATGCGAATCTGTAATGACAATGCCATTCTTTGGTAAGTACGATGTTAGACTAGATTGTGTCTGAATCGCTTCTGCACTAAAAAATAAAGGAAAATAAAACTCAAGCCCTGGTGATGCGATCCCGTCCAACACATCTTGATAGATTGCATTCTTCTTAGGATTAGCCGTTGGAAATTGTTCTGCATAACGATCACGAAATACAGCACGACCTTCTTTTAATGGAAATTCTTTTGCAGGAAGTACAGTAAAGTTTTTTAAAGTTTCTGTGGTGCGCTGAGTTTCTGGATCAAAGAATTTGAGTGTATCGACCTCATCATCAAATAAATCAATACGAATTGGGGAGTTTTGCCCAGACGCATAAATATCCATAATACTGCCACGCACAGCAAACTCACCATGATCATAAACCGTATCGACCAAGTGATAGCCTGCTTGAACTAAGCGTGTTTTTTGTTTTTCTAAGTCAAATTTTTGACCGACTTGAATATCAAAATGTTCGCCTAAAACCCAAGAGCTTGGTGCAACTCGCTGCGCCAAGGTGGATGCTGAAATTAATAGCACCCCAGAATTTGGCATATTGGACAATATTGCTAAACGCTCTGAAACAATATCTTGATGTGGCGACAAGCGATCATAAGGGAGAATTTCCCAATCTGGGAAAATCGTTGGTTTTATGCCATAGAATTCAAGCTCGCTTTCCAACTGCCCCAAATGCTGATTATTACGCGCAACAATAACAAACAGTTGCTTATTATTCTGTTGTGCGATTTCTTTAAAAAGCAGACCCGTCGCAGAGCCCTGCAAATTGCCAATCCAGCGCTTTTCGCCTGCTTTAAGCTGTTTTAAATTAAGTTGAGTAATTTCTTGTTGGAACATGTATATAGCTTTAGCGTCTAAACAACATGGCTGTTATTTTAACACGATGCATTTCAACATGATGTGTTTTATCGCATTGCTTTACATGCCTTTACAACTGAATATAAGTCCGCTTTATCTTAGCGACCCTTTTTATTATGCTCGCGTAAAAAGTTACGATAGTATTCACTAAGTACTCGTATTAATTGTTTAAATTCCTGCAAGTTTTTGGCAGTGTTCCCGAGCTCAGTATTAAAATTCTGACGGGCAATTTCTAAGTCAATTTTTTCATTAATAATCATGCCTGCATTGTAGACGGCCGCCAAATCATTAAATGAACTCACGCGACGATTAGAAAAGTAATTTAATCTTGCTGATAGCACTTCATTCAACACCACGCCCGCAACTATATATCCCTGTGTTTCATCGTATTGTATTTGATGCTGTTCTTTAAAAAGTTGCTCTGCCGTAGGCTCAGAGCTTTTAAACAAGGCAGTGAGTTTATTCAACATATTGGTTTGTCCAAGAATGACATTTTGGATATTCTAAAATGTTTTAGCTATTCGCGTGACCTTATCCTGACAATCTCTTCAGTAAAAGCCGAGAAAATAACCAAATTTTCATTAAACACATGGCCGAGTACAATTATACTTACCCAATGATGCAGACGCGTATAAAATAAGGATGCAAAAGCCACCACTTCATGCATATTTAAAGTGATGGCCTGATAAATTTTAAACCTCTTTCATAAATCATTTTTTGATTTTTGAAAGAACGCTATTCAATAGCTAAAGCGATGCCATACAGTTTCTATTACAGAATATTAGCATATAGCAGTATTAAGAAACTGCAGCTAAATCAATGAGGCCAGATTCCACTTCGGACACTAAATTGCTAAATGCAAAAATTTCATCCAATTGTGCTTGGCTAAGTAAATTACGCTCCAGTACCACTTGCTGAATGGTTTTATTTTCTGCAATACATTGCTTACCAATTTCATCACATTTAGCATGCCCTAAAATAGGGTCTAATAAAGTAACGATACCCACACTGCGCATGACCGCATCATAACAAGCCTGCTCATTCGCTTGAATGCCTTGAATACACTTCGTATCTAAGGTTTCAATTGCACGGCATAGCAAATCAATCGATTCATTCATAGATACAGCAATCACAGGCTCCATAACATTTAACTGCAACTGACCCGCTTCAGCAGCCATAGTGACAGCCAAATCATTGCCAATGACTTTAAAAGCAATTTGATTCACAACTTCTGGAATCACAGGATTAATTTTTGCAGGCATAATAGACGAGCCGGCTTGTAGCTCAGGCAACCGAATTTCTGCAAGACCTGTACGTGGTCCAGAACTGAGTAGGCGTAAATCATTACAAATTTTTGAAAGCTTAACTGCCAAACGCTTTAATGTACTCGACAATATAATAAATACACCGCAGTCACTGGTTGCTTCAACATAATCTTCTGCCCCAACCAGAGGCAAACCAGTAATCTTTTTAAGCGCTTGCACTGTTTCATGCGCATAACCTTTAGGCGTATTTACCCCTGTACCAATGGCAGTAGCACCCAAGTTAATTTCTAACAATAACTGACGGGTATTATTAATTAACTTCATATCCTCTTTTAATAAAGTCGCAAAAGCACGAAATTCTTGCCCCAAAGTCATTGGAACAGCATCTTGCAATTGTGTACGCCCCATTTTCACCACATATTGGAACTCTTTTGCCTTGGCTTGAATACTCGCAACAATTTGCTGTAACACTGCCAATAATTGTTCTAACTGATAAAAAACAGCCAAACGCAAAGCTGTCGGATAGACATCATTGGTAGATTGCGATTTATTCACATGATCATTCGGGTGGATATGTGCATATTCACCTTTGTTAAAACCACATTTTTCCAAGGCAATGTTTGCAATGACTTCGTTGCAATTCATATTAATTGAAGTGCCTGCGCCACCTTGATAGACATCTAGTGGAAATGACGCGCTCCACTGCGCAGGTTGTTCAATCAATTGATCACATGCGAATTGAATTGCTTCACTCAGCTCATGACTGATTTTGGAAAATTTAAAGTTGGTTTGTGCGGATGCTTTTTTCACTTGCGCCAAAGCACGAATGAAAGGGAGATTTTCACCGACTTTGCTAGAAGAGATCTGGAAGTTTTCCAGCGCTCTTAATGTATGAATACCATAGTAGCTTTCTGCTGAAACTTCTTTTTGTCCCAACAAATCGTGCTCTATTCTTGTTTTAACTACCTGAACCATTGCCACAATAAATACTCTTTATGAAATGCACTAAAAGTGTGCAATTTCCATACTATAAGGATGGCTTAGTTAAACCACAGACGTTTTACTTCATTATGAAACATATTATTACAATTGTTTGTTTTAGGTAATCTATGTAAAGTTATGTAAATTAATTCTCATCCCTCTAAAACCTTTGCCTTTATTTTCAAAAATATAGCCAATTGATAAAAAATCAGCTCACAAAAATCGGCAGATTTAAACCCAAAATAACACGAGTGACGCATCAAAATAAAAAAATTCACCTTTATTCACTTTGTAACCAAAATTACAATAAGTTTCACAAAGTTATAATAAAACTCACCGAAATGTAACAGAGCGTAAATTTTAAATTGTGTTTGAATCAGCACCTCGGTGATATCGAGCAAAAATTCATCTTAGGAAAGATGGTTAATTGAACAGACAAAGGATGGCATAGCTATGAGCCAACTAAACCCTACGCTAATCACGTTTATGTTTTATATCATGGCAATGATTGGCATTGGATTGTATGCATATAAGGCTACAACCAACTTTGACGATTATATTTTAGGTGGACGAAGCCTAGGTAGTGTCGTTACCGCACTTTCAGCTGGTGCTTCAGATATGAGTGGCTGGCTCTTAATGGGTTTACCTGGTGCAATTTACTTATCTGGTTTATCCGAGGCATGGATTGCGATTGGTCTTATTATTGGGGCTTGGCTAAACTGGCTTTTGGTGGCAGGTCGTCTACGCGTACACACCGAAGTTCAGCATAATGCACTCACCCTACCTGATTATTTCACTAGTCGTTTTGGCGATTCAAAAAAAGTACTGCGGATTATTTCAGCCGTTGTTATTTTAATCTTTTTTGCAATTTACTGTGCTTCAGGCATGGTTGCTGGCGCCCGTCTATTTGAAAGCTTATTTGGCTGGAACTACACCACTGCTCTTTGGATTGGTGCTATCGCAACGATTAGTTATGTCTGTATTGGTGGATTTCTTGCCATTAGTTGGACCGATACCTTCCAAGCAGGCCTAATGATTTTTGCATTACTTCTTGCACCAATTATGACTTACATAGCCATTGGTGATAATGCAGCACATGTTGGTGCAATTGTAGAATCTGTGCGTCCACATGCGAATAATTTAATTTCAGATTTAAGTACTGTTGCTATTTTATCTTCTATGGCATGGGGCTTAGGTTACTTTGGCCAACCGCATATTTTAGTACGCTTTATGGCGGCTGACTCAGTAAAATCTATTCCTGCGGCACGTCGCATTGGTATGACATGGATGATTCTTTGCTTAGGTGGTGCAGTCGCAGTAGGCTATATCGGGATTGCTTACTTCCATGCAAATCCTGCGCTGTCCGCAATGGTCACTGCAAACCCTGAAACTATTTTCATGGAATTAACTAAAATCTTGTTTAACCCGTGGGTTGCAGGCGTGATTTTGGCTGCCATTTTAGCTGCCGTAATGAGTACATTAAGTTGCCAACTTTTAGTGTGCTCAAGCACCCTAACAGAAGATATTTATAAAGCCTTCATCCGCAAAAATGCCTCTCAAAATGAATTGGTTTGGGTCGGCCGTCTAATGGTCATTGCCATTGCAATTCTTGCAATTTTACTTGCGCTTAACCCAAATAGTAAGGTTTTAGGCTTAGTCGCTTATGCTTGGGCTGGGTTTGGTGCAGCTTTTGGTCCACTTATTATTTTGTCTTTGTTCTGGCGACGTATGACTATAAACGGTGCAATTGCAGGTATGGTTGTAGGTGCGGTAACGGTAATTGTGTGGAAAAACACGATGGCCGCGACAGGCATTTACGAAATTATTCCAGGATTTATCTTGGCAACTATCAGTATCATTGTATTTAGTTTACTCAGCAAAGCACCATCGAAAGACATTACCGCTCGTTTCGATCAAGCCAATGATTTGTATGAAAAAGAAATGCAAGAGTTAAAAGCTGGAAAATAAAAACCGATACAAATTTAGGGGCTTCGGCCCCTTTTTTGTTCACTGTAAATTATGAAATTAAGATTTTTTAACAGGTTGTTTGATACTAATTTGGCTGGTTTCTTTAATCACTTCCATCACAGGATAGCTTCGAGTTTCTTTAACTCCTGGAAGTTGCCAAAGCACCTGCCCTGATATTTTTCGAAACTCTTCCATATTGGCACAGCGTATTTTCACTACGAAATCAAAACCACCGCTAATCATGTGGCATTCGACAATTTCTGAATAATGAATCACGGCATCGGAAAACTCTTCCAAAGCATTAGGCGTGGTTTTATCGAGTAAAATTTCTACAAACACCACAAAACTTTTGTTAAGCATGTCCGAATTAAGCTTTGCCTCATAGCCCAAGATATAACCATCTTTGGTGAGCTTTTGCACACGAGCCAAAGCGGCTGTAGGTGAAAGGTTGACTGCTTCAGCCAATTTAATATTTGATATTCGACCATCTTTTTGCAGAATATCCAATATTCTGATGTCTGTACGGTCTAATAGCATAATTGGGTTTGTCATCTGAATAATTCCCTAAAAATGACACCAAATATAGTGAGTTGTGCTGCATATTTTCTGTGATCATAAATTAAATCCAGTCCAATACTCAATTTAATTTTCTATGTCACAGGATGTTGACTAAAATGTTAGACGCAACTTCTCCTATCAGTACTGATCATTCTCAAACTGGTTATATTACTCACTTCACTTCAAAATCGGAATTTGAGCTTGAAATCAACGACGCTTGGCGTCGCTCAGAAAGTGAATGTGTTGAAAATTTATTGGCACATAGCCAAATTGATCAAGAACTTTCAGATCGAATTTATCAACTGGCTTTTGATTTGGCCCATAGTTTACGTGAGCACAAAGGCGAGTCTGGTAAAGCCGGCATTGTACAAGGCTTATTACAAGAGTTTTCCTTATCTTCGCAAGAAGGTATTGCACTCATGTGCCTTGCAGAAGCACTTTTGCGTATTCCAGACAAAGCAACACGTGACTTGTTAATTAAAGATAAAATTAACCAAGGTAACTGGAAAGATCACCTTGGGCAAAGTAACTTGATGTTTGTGAACGCTGCTGCTTGGGGGCTCATGCTTACTGGTAAGCTAATGGAAACACCAAAAGCCAATAGCCTCTCAGGTATGCTGACCAGCCTTTTGGCACGTAGTGGCCGTGGCGTCATTCGTAAAGCTGTAGACGTTGCAATGCGCATGATGGGTGAGCAATTTGTTACAGGTGAAACCATTAATGAAGCCTTAAAAAATGCAGAAACACTTGAAGATAAGGGTTTCCGATATTCATACGACATGCTCGGTGAAGCAGCCCTAACCGATCATGATGCAGAACGCTACTATGATGATTACACCAATGCCATTCACGCCATTGGCAAAGCATCAGCAGATAAAAATGTGTATGACGGCCCAGGTATCTCCATTAAGCTTTCAGCATTACACCCACGCTACCAACGTTCGCAAATTGCCCGTGTACAAGATGAACTGTATGCCAAAGTTTTAAACCTTGCTGTATTGGCTAAAGAATACGACATTGGCTTAAATATTGATGCTGAAGAAACAGAGCGTTTAGAAATTTCATTACAAATGCTTGAACGCCTTTGCTTCGAACCAAAGCTGAACAATTGGAAAGGCATTGGTTTTGTGATTCAAGCCTACCAAAAACGCTGTTTCTATGTCGTTGACTATGTCATTGATCTTGCCAAACGTAGCCATAAACGCTTAATGATTCGTTTGGTTAAAGGTGCTTATTGGGACAGCGAAATTAAAAAAGCACAAATTGATGGTATGGATGAATACCCTGTATTTACCCGTAAAGTACATACCGATTTGTCTTATATTGCTTGTGCACGTAAACTTTTGGCAGCTCCTGATCAAATTTACCCACAATTTGCCACCCATAATGCGCAAACTTTAGCAACAATCTACCAATTGGCAGATCCTGCGAAATATTATGTGGGTCAATATGAATTCCAATGCTTACATGGCATGGGTGAACCACTCTACAAACAAGTTGTTGGTGATAAAAAAGACCATAAACTGGGTGTTCCTTGCCGTATTTATGCACCTGTTGGCAACCACGAAACTCTACTCGCGTACCTAGTTCGTCGCCTGTTAGAAAATGGCGCAAATACCTCTTTCGTGAATCGAATTGCAGACAAAACTTTAAAAATTGATGATTTGATTGAAAATCCACGTCAAACCATTGAACACTCAGCGAAACTTGAAGGCCAAGCTGGCTTAAAGCACCCTTCAATTCCTTACCCAATTCATCTGTATGGTACTGAGCGAAACAACTCGACTGGCTTAGACTTAGCCAATGACCGTGATTTATTGGCGCTCGATTTAACAGCCCAAGAACTTAGTAAAGTTGAATGGCAAGCATTACCAATGGGTGAAAACTTACATTCAGAAACTGAAAGCACTGCACTTCCAATCTTAAATCCTGCAAATCATCTAGATTTAGTTGGTCATGTAACAGAAGCCAGCTTAGAACAAGTCGATATTGCACTAAGTTCTGCAACTGCCGCTCAAGATGCTTGGAAAAACTTAGCGAAAAATGAACGCGCGGCATGTTTACAACGTGCAGCCGACAGCATGGAAGCGCAGCTACAGCCATTAATGGTTTTACTGTGCCGTGAAAGTGGTAAAACCTATGCCAATGCCATTGCAGAAGTACGTGAAGCTGTAGATTTCTTGCGTTACTATGCAGCACAAATGGTGAACCTTGAACCTGCAACACAGATTGAACCATTAGGTACAGTCTTGTGTATTAGCCCGTGGAACTTCCCACTGGCAATTTTCAGTGGTCAAATCGCAGCGGCCTTAGTTACAGGTAATACCGTTATAGCAAAACCTGCCGAACAAACCCCATTGATTGCAGCACAAGCCGTGCAAATTTTATGGGATGCTGGTGTACCTAAAGCCGTATTACAACTGTTACCTGGCCGCGGTGAAACTGTCGGTGCGAAGTTAAGTGCAGATGCACGAATTAATGGCATCATGTTCACAGGTTCAACAGAAGTCGCACGTATTTTACAAAAAACTGTTGCTCAGCGTTTAAGCCTAACTGGCCAATCCGTTCCGTTAATTGCAGAAACAGGTGGCCAAAATGCCATGATCGTCGATTCATCTGCACTGACAGAACAAGTTGTGTTAGATGTGGTGAATTCTGCTTACGACAGTGCGGGTCAACGCTGTTCTGCACTTCGTGTACTGTGTGTACAAGAAGACAATGCTGAAACTGTGATCACCATGTTAAAAGGTGCAATGAAACAGCTTCAAGTGGGTCAACCTTATCTCTTAAGTACAGATATTGGCCCTGTGATTGATCGTGAAGCAAAAGGTATTATTGATCAGCATATTGCTAATATGCGTACCAAAGGTCATAAAGTTCATCAAATCATGCGTAATAATGACGAGACGGATTTACAGCAAGGCACTTTTGTACCACCTACCCTAATTGAGCTTCCAAATCTCGATGATTTAAAACGCGAAGTTTTTGGTCCTGTATTACACGTTATTACGTACAAATACGGCGAACTTGATCAACTACTCACGCAAATTAATGCTAAAGGTTATGGCCTCACCATGGGCTTACACACTCGTATTGATGAAACGATTCAAACCGTCATTTCACATGCAGAAGTCGGAAACCTTTACATTAACCGTAATATTGTTGGTGCAGTCGTAGGTGTACAACCTTTCGGTGGCGAAGGTCTTTCTGGAACTGGCCCAAAAGCTGGTGGTCCAATTTATGTGTACCGACTAATGCAACAGTGCAGCCAAAAACAGTTGGCAACACCATACGCGGTTGGCTCAGCTGAAAGTTTGCCAAATCAGCAAGAACTGTACGATGCATTTAAACTTTGGGCAGAAAAAACCTTCCCTCAATTTAAACTTCAGACTCCTGCTGCCTTTTGTGTAGGCCATAGTTATGAACTACAAGGTCCTACGGGTGAAAGTAACCAATATGTGGTACTACCTAGACATCGTGTACTAACAATAGCAGCTCAAGAACAGGATCAGATCCAACAGTTACTTGCGCTATTTAAAGTCGGATGCCAACCTGCTGTACTTCCAGATAATACTTTTATATTAAAGTACTTATCTAGTATGCCAAAGGCTGTAGCAAATCGTATTGCCGTTGTTAGAGACATCCAAAATGGACAATTTGATGCGGTGCTACTCCACGGAACAAAGAACGAACTACTAAGCCTACAACAACATATCGCCAACCGTGATGGTGCAATTATTGGTATTACTCGTTTAGAACCGGGTCAATATGACATTCCACTCGAGCGATTTGTCATTGAGCGTGCAATTAGCATTAATACCGCAGCTGCTGGTGGTAATGCGAGCCTCATGACCATGAGTTAACTTATCCACGCTTCCTCAGAGCAAGGATCGCCGAAGTTGTATACGTACAGCTTCGGTTTTTTATTCAGTTAAATCCTAAAGTAGTGAGTTTCTTGCAACATTTTTAGAATAATTTGACCCTTCAAGTTCAAACTTTGTTACCATCCCTGTTTTGAACATACATGTGATTTTTTCTGTATATGACTTCTTCTTATCAGCAACAACTTGATGCAAAAGTTGAGCGTATTTCAGCGCAATTTGCCGAATTTAATCCTCCTTCATTAGAAGTTTTTGACTCGCCTGAGCAAAACTTTCGTATGCGTGCAGAATTCCGTATTTGGCATCGTAAAGAAGGCGGTATGTTCTATGCAATGTTTGAACGTACTGAAGATGACAAGAAAAAAGTTGTAGAGATTAAAGAGTTTCCTATTGCAGATCAGAGCATTAATGCCCTAATGCCGAAGTTACTTACAGCTTTGGAAGCAGATCCTATGCTGTCTGCACGCTTATTCCAAGTCGACTTTTTGGCAACGCTTAGTGGCGAAATGCTGGTGTCTTTACTTTACCATCGCAAGCTTGAGCCAGAATGGGAAGTGGCTGCCAAAGCTTTGGCTCAGGAATTGAACATTCAACTGATTGGCCGTTGCCGTGGTCAAAAGTTTGTTTTAGAAAATGAATTTGTCGTAGAAGAATTACAAGTATTCGATCGCCAATATAAATACAAACAAATTGAAAATAGCTTTACTCAGCCAAATGCAAAAGTTTGTCAAAAAATGCTGGAATGGGCATGTAATGTCGCTCAACAGTCCAATAAAGACTTACTTGAACTTTACTGTGGTAATGGTAACTTTACCCTGCCTTTGGCTTCGCGCTTTAACCGTGTATTGGCAACTGAATTAGCAAAATCGTCGGTTTATGCTGCACAGTGGAATATCGAGCAAAATGGTGTAGACAATATCCAAGTTGCACGTTTATCTGCCGAAGACTTTACGCAAGCCTATAATGGCGAACGTGAATTCCGTCGCTTACAAGAAGCCAATATTGATATTTCAACTTATGACTTCGACACAGTTTTTGTTGATCCACCACGTGCGGGTATCGACGATGAAACATTAAAACTGATTCAACGCTTCGAACGCATTATTTATATTTCATGTAACCCAGACACTTTACATGACAATTTAAAAACCTTGTCAAAAACCCACAAAGTCACAAAATTCGCAATGTTCGATCAATTCCCGTATACGCATCATGTAGAATCTGGTGTGTTACTCGAAAAGATTTAAACAAAACATTTCATGTCATAAAAGCATAACCCAAAGAGCTTAACATTAAGCTCTTTTTTATTACTTAAAAATAAGTAAGTTAAAATATACAAGCCCCCTATACTTTCTTTATTTCGTTCATGTTCATTAGATTAATCGGAAAATCTAGAGTTCAACTGGTGCTTTTATCACTTTGGTAGACTTGTATTATTTTACAGATTGACTATATTTCGTTCTATCGAAGGTCATAAATGAAGGCTCTATGAGTTTTTGGCAAAAATTGTTCTCAACTGAACAGGAAAACGGGCATAAAAACCAAATTGCTTGCGTTGAAAATGATTGCTCATGCAAATCTAATGAACAACTTCTAGAAGCGCTTGCAAAAGCAACCGATGAAGATGTCATTCTTGGCATAAAGAAAGTTCTAGCTTCTCGTGGCTATAGTCGTAAAGAGCTCAATGAGCTACAACATCTACCATTGCACTAAATTGTAGATTGTACAAAAAGGCATTTCATCCCCATGAAATGCCTTTTTTAATGTCTATAATTTTGGCAATTCAAACCCAAGCTTTCGTCTTCTTAGCTAAATGACTGCTTTGTTTATAATTTTTTTCATCTTTTTGTTATGATGATGCACAATAATGAAAAATTATAAGAAATCAGGGATATTTGCGATGAAACTCCATCTATTGATGTTACTCGGAAGCCTCAGTTTTATACTGACAGGATGCCAACGCCTAACCGAAGAATGCCAAAATTATTGGACTAACATCGAAAAAATATCCAAGCAGATGCAAATGTCTGATCTTCAAATTAAAACACGTAAACAACAGTTTAAAGAGCAAGTCACTGCCATGAATAAACAAGAAGCAATCGAATACTGTAGCCGACAAAGTAGTTTTCTTAATTTAATGAAAGAATAGCCACCAACCTGTAATTCTCAAAGTAAATCTTCGAACTTCGATACTTTGCTTCCATGTACATAAATTTCTTTAGTTTGAGTCTACAAACACCTTATTGCATGGCTCAAATTCGCTATAAGCCAACATTGGCCCCAATCGCCTCCATGCATCATGTCTGTTCAATGCAGGAATATAAGCACTGGATAATGACCCATCTAAATATAATGCATCATCAACGCCCAGTGCTTCCTTAAAGAAAGTTGCAAACTGATAGAAAGTCACAGGCTGATTACTAATTACAAAATATAACTGCTGATTTTTCAATCCGACACCATTTCGAATTTTATATGAGCTGACATCTTTTAAAAAATTAGGATTGATCTGCCCTTGATGGACCAACATTGGGCCTGACTGCGTTGCATAACGTGGATTAAAAGTATTTTTTGCATATTCCGCAGTGCTCTGTAAACGAACTTCCTGATCATTCCAAGCCAACACCCCATTCGGCTGAATCAGAAAGTTACCATAGCCCTGCGTGGCTCTGTTTAAGGATTGAAGTTGCTGGCCATCTTCAACATATAATCCAACTGCCGAATAATCGCTGTGAAACATTCCTGCATTCATTGCAAAACTTAAGGGCTGACATGCTTGACGCATTCGCTTAGCCAAATGCGTTAAAGTCGCATAAGGCTCACCATTGCTCTGATACAAATGTAAGCTGAGGGCTTTAAAATTTTTGACTTTCACAACATCTGCCTGAATAGGTTCAGACACATGCCACTGCTCTATATCAGCATCTGCTTGTAGCGCCATACTTATGCCGACCCAACTCAACACAAGGCCATACCATAGCGTCGGTTTATACATGCTGTTCACCTGTCGAATGCTCAAACAAAGTCTAGCCTAAAGAGTCGATTAATTCACAAAAAAGAAGTAGACTAAAAGCCTAACAATACACTTGTAACTTTATTGGCGAACGTAGACATGCATCAGCAGAGCAGACGGTTTCCTTTAGGGGCACATTTAATCGTCAAACATTTTGGTTATAGTCATCACGGCATTTACGCAGGTCGCGGCAGAGTAATTCATTACTCTGGATTCGCGCATCTATTTAAAAAGCATCCCATTGAAATCACTTCAATTGATGAATTTAGCCGTGGCAAACATATCGACGTTCAGCACTATAGCCAACCTAAGTTTACTGGTCGTCGAGTTGTTCGCCGTATGCGTTCACGTATGCACGAAAACCATTATCACCTCATTACCAATAACTGTGAGCATTTGTGCACATGGGCAATCACAGGCGTCGAAAGTAGCCCACAAGTGTACCGTATGATGAATCGCCTCACGACGATTGGCTATGTCAGCTCTGCAATGAGCTTTATGAATAGCATGTTCTTAACGCTTACTACAACTAGCTTTGCACTTGTGTTGTATATTAAGAAAAAATTACGCGATAAAGCCAATCATAGACTGAAACAGTATTTCGATTTTCGCAATCAGCAACAAAAGAATCGCTAAGTCACA
Organism: Acinetobacter cumulans; assembly: GCF_003024525.3. GTDB lineage: Bacteria > Pseudomonadota > Gammaproteobacteria > Pseudomonadales > Moraxellaceae > Acinetobacter > Acinetobacter cumulans. The sequence goes on from NZ_CP035934.2 coordinate 2,022,947, forward strand.
TTCGAATTATACTGCAACTATTCACCTACTATTTTTGAATAGGTATAGCCCAAATATCCGTTACATCATGACGATTAAAATGCCTTATTTTTCTTAAGTTTTATAGACTGATTCCACTTAAAATCATAAGCTTGTGCTATCGACATTGTAGTTTTAGCGTTTGGGTCTTTTATGATGCTTCAGTTTAATGCAGATCAGCTCAAAGTTATTCAACTGCGCGAAGGCTATCATGCATGTTTAGCCCCTGCAGGAAGTGGTAAAACTGAAGTCCTCACCGAGCGTATTGTGCAAGCTCTAGCGCGTAATGTAAAAGCCGATGATATTTTATGTCTGACTTTTACCAACCGTGCAGGCTTAAATATGCGAGAGAAAGTCACTGCTCGCTTGGCTAAAAATTTTCCACAATTGTTTATTGGCAATCTACATGCCTTTTGCTTCAAATTATTAATGAAGCACTATGACAGCCAGCATCGTGACTTAATCAATGAAGAACTGCAAAAACGCCTCATACGCCAAGCCTTAGAACAATTAAATGCATTACTCATTCAGCCACATCATGAGGTTTTGGTTCAGTTACAACATTGTTTAACCCGCTATGAGCTTAAAGCAAATGCACTCGATGGCTTTGATCCTCAAGCACTCAACTACTGCCATTACAGTATTTTTAAAAATGAAGATCCATACGCTCTATGGAATATGGAAGCGATTCGCAATTTATGTTTGCCCTTAATCTCTGAAGCACGGCATTTTTTAAAACCTGAACAGAAAAGTTATATTCTAAGCCGCTTACGTACCCTTGATCAGAACATTCCTGATCACTGCGTTAAATATGCATTTGTCTTGGCGGTATATTTTAATGAGGCTTATCAAGCACTCAAAAAACACTATCATTTTTATGATTATGATGACCTTATAATAGATGCGCTCGTGCTACAAAATCAGCCTAAGGCCAAACGCTATGGATGGATTCAAATTGATGAAGTACAAGACCTCTCGCCTTTGCATTGGCTTTTGGTCGACCATCTCACTGCCAAAGATGCCCATATTTTAATTTTAGGTGATGTCAATCAATCGATTTATCGTTTTCAAGGTGCATCTGTAGAATTAACCCAAGAGCGCTTAGGGCAAAATGTACATGTATTGGAAGAAAACTACCGTAGTCCAGACAATCTCGTTCAACTGTCTAATCAGTACATGGCATCTAGCCTAGATTCAACCTATAAAATCACAGCACGTGCCCACAAAAAAGCACATCCACGTGCCTTACTGCACTTGCACCGTGAATTTGATACTGAACATACAGCCGACCTCATTCGTCATATTCACATGCTCAACCAAAAAGATGAATCTACCGCCGTTTTGCTGTCGACCAATCGTCAAGCCGATGCCTTTTCAGATCAACTCAATCAGCAAGAGTTAAGGCATTTTTTTGTTGCACAAAATGATTTGTTAAGCCGTGAGTTTTATTTAGACTTTATGGCCTTTGTGAGTGCATTAAAAGACCCTGAAAATCGTTTGGCCTGGGCGCGTCTGTTGTGGCGCTTTGGCAATATTCAGCACTATAAACCTACACATTTAAAAGAGACTGAAGCACAATTTGCTACTATTCAGTTGGTTCATGAACTACGCGAGCATGGTTGTTGGCTCAATAATTTCATTAACATTAGCGACTGCTATCAGCATCAACAGCAGTGTTTAATCCAACATATACAAAACAACAGCTTTGCCTATTTTGATACAGAAACCACCGGGCTTGATCTCGCCCTAAATGATATTGTTCAAATTGCAGCTGTTACGCAAGATCAAGAGCTTAATTTATATTGCCTATCGGATCAGGACTTAAGCGAAAGTTATAAAATTCATGGGATTGATGCGTCTGTACTGGCAAAACATGGTTTAGATGCCAAACAACAGCTACATACATTTATGCAATTTAGTCATGACAAAGCACTGATTGCTCATAATTTAAAGTTTGATCAGGCCATGCTGACTGAGAATTTAAAGCGTTATGCACCCGAATTATCAGACATATTTTTTAGCCAACATAAATTTTGTACGCTAGAACTGACGCGCCAGCTGTTTCCAAATTTAGACAGCTATAAACTTGGGCATTTATTGGCACATTTTAAATTAGACGGCGAAAACAGCCACAATGCCTTAGATGATGTAAAAGCAGGTCGCGCACTATTAAACCCCTTACTGGCTAAAATTCAACAGAATGAAACAGCGCTAAGTGCTTATATCGCACAAGCTGAAAAATGCTTAAACGTATTTAACCAAAACTTTAGCCCGCTCTGGAATTTGGCACAATATAGTATACGGCGTAATGGTGATTTTAAAATTCAGCAACTATTTAAGCTTTATACACACTATATGCAAGCATTTAATCCTCAGCTTTATGAAGCGCATATAGATACAAGTATTGAACAACTTCGAGTCAAACTGCTCAACCATGCAAATTATCATTTTGAGCATATTCATAACCCGTATCAATATTTTGATGAAGCGATTCCCTTCTATCAAACCGCAAAAGAGTCTGATCTCATCACTCCAAATGATCAACTAATTGTCAGTACGATTCATCGCTCCAAAGGGCTTGAGTTTGATCATGTCATTTTGCCAGACTTAACCCATCAAAATTTCCCTGGCTATATGGTCGTCAAAAAACAAAATAGTGAATCACAGCTCCATCAAAATGAAGGTCATCAGCTGTATAAAGAACAAAAGCGCTTGTTATATGTCGCCATTACCCGCGCCAAACAGAGCCTGACCATTGGTAGCTATAATCTTAAAAGCATTGAACAAAGCTGGTATAAGCCGCGACACTATAAAATCACCAGTTTCATGCATAAACATCAAGCTAACTTTGAGTCGATTTAATTCATATACCTAAGGTTGAACGCATTCAATTGAGCGATACCAAAATCGCTCAATTTCACTCACCATAAAACCTTAGAGCAGATTTCCTTTGGCTGTCGCACTTACAGGTGGTGGTAGCTCCAAATCCAAGGAACTCAGCATTTCACGCTCTACCCCACGTACTATGGCATCCAAAGCCAAGTCATTTTCTTGCACGCCAAAGGGTTCTTCTAGCTCTGCACTTAATGCATCTAGACCTAAAAACAAATAGGCGATCAGCGCCACGATAATGGGTGTCCATACGCCAAGACTGGTGGCTAAGCTAAAAGGCAAAATAAAACAAAATGAATATACGGCGCGATGCAACAACACCGAATATGAAAATGGTAAGGGTGTTGATGAAATCCGATCGCAACCCGCGTGAATATCCCCCAAAGCCACCACATGCTGGCTCACAGCTTGATAAATAATATCGCTGATAGTGCCTTGCTGATACAACTTGGCTAAGTCCTGCTGCACCAATTCAAGTAAATATTGCGGTGCATTAAAATGGTTTTGAAGTTTGTGCCATTGCTGATCATTCAATCCTAAGGCCACTTGCGTTTGGCTAAAGTACATATCTTGCTTACGCAAACGATCACGTAACAAAGCACTAAACTGCATGACTCTCAGCATCATCAATTGGCGTGAAGTCTCAGGTAACACATGGCTATCGCGACAGATATGGCGCGTTTGAGCAATCAATGCTCCCCATAATTTACGGCCTTCCCACCAGCGGTCATAGCATGCTGTATTTCGAAAACTCAGAAAAATCGAAAGAATCACACCAAAAATTGTAAATCCAATGGCAGGTACTTCGGGCATATTCACATAATGGCGTGCATTTAAATACACCAAACTAGCTGATATTAGGACCACAATAGCCAGTGCAGGCACAACTTTGGGTAAAATTGTGCCATGCCAAGCAAATAACAGTTTAAAACTATTGGCTTTATCTCGAACAATCATCTGCTCACCTTAGATTTAGATTCCACAAAAAAGCCCAACCGAGGTTGAGCTTTTGAATCAAGATCGGAGGCGAACCTCAAGCATGTTAGACGCTAGTTTTCACTCAACATGCCTTTGGCTACCCTTTCATTTGATGGTGTAAATTATTTACCTGGCTTAAAGCTGTCTTTTAAGTCCAAAATACGGTTAAACACAGGTTTTTCATTGCTGTAATCGTGTTGATCTGCAACAAAATAACCTTCACGTTCAAATTGGAAACGATCTTCAGCTTGTACTTGTGCCAATGAAGGTTCAACTACAGCTTCCACAATCGTTAACGAATTTGGATTTAAGTTTTCTAAGAAATCTTCACTGATTTCAGGATCTGCTTCTGTAAATAGACGATCGTAAATACGAACTTCGGCTTTTACACCTTTGCTTGCAGAAACCCAATGTACAACGCCTTTTACTTTACGCCCTTCAGGGTTTTTACCTAAAGTTTCAGGATCAATTGAACATTTCAGCTCAACCACTTCACCATTTTCATCTTTAATCACTTCGTCACACTTAATCACGTACGCATGACGTAAACGAACTTCACCACCCGGAATTAAACGTTTAAAGCCTTTTGGTGCAACTTCTTCAAAGTCCTTACGGTCAATGTAAAGCTCAGACGTTAACGGAATTACGCGCTCGCCCATATCTACGTTTGGATGACGTGCATGTACCAAGTCCATGTCTTGTGGCAAGTTGGTTAAAGTCACTTTCAGTGGATTTAACACCGCCATTGCACGGCTTGCCGTATTTTCTAAAGATTGGCGAATACAGAATTCAAGCATTGCAACATCGACAATACTGCCATCCACTTTAGTTACACCAACACGCTTACAGAACTCACGTAAGCCTTCTGCTGTAAAACCACGACGACGCATACCCACAACTGTTGGTAAACGTGGATCGTCCCAACCATTTACAAAACCGCCATCCACTAAACGACGTAATTTACGCTTAGAAGTAATAGTGTAGTCGACATTTAAACGGCTAGATTCGTACTGACGTGGTACTGCAGGTGATTTAACTTTTTCTACAACCCAGTCATAGAATGGACGGTGATCTACAAACTCTAATGTACACAATGAATGCGTAATGCCTTCAATCGCATCGGATAAAGGATGCGCATAATCGTACATTGGGTACATTTTCCATTTATCACCTGTTTGGTGATGTTCAGAATGCAGTACACGGTACAAAATTGGATCACGCATGTGAACGTTTGGAGATGCCATATCAATTTTGGCACGCAGTACAGCTTTACCTTCGCCAAGCTCGCCGTTACGCATTTGCTCAAAACGTGCAAGGTTTTCTTCAACCGACGCATCACGTTGTGGTGAGTTTTTGCCTAAATCGACAAAATTACCGCGGTTTAAACGAATTTCTTCAGGGCTTTGCAAATCTACGTATGCATCGCCTTGTTCAATCAGTTGCACAGCCCATGTATACAGCTGATCAAAATAGCTTGATGCATAGCGTGGTTCGCCATTCCAATCAAAACCTAACCATTTTACGTCGTTGGCAATACCATCTACGTATTCTTGCTCTTCTGCATCAGGATTAGTGTCATCAAAGCGAAGGTTACATAAACCTTCAAACTCTTGTGCAATACCAAAGTTTAAGCAAATTGCTTTTACATGGCCAATATGTAGATAACCATTTGGTTCTGGTGGGAAGCGTGTAACAACTTGTTTTGAACGGCCAGTAGCCAAATCGTCCGTAATAATTTGACGAACAAAATCTAAGCCAGGCTGTTGTTCTTGCTGCGCAGCATCGACAGACGCATTATTACTTGGTGTCGGGTTATTTGGCAGTGTTGAAACAACATCATTCGGCTTCATAGTTAAAAAATCACTTTTGATGAAAAAAAATATAGGGATAAATTGGGTTTGTTAAACCTTCATCATTCTAGCTGATCTGCCAGATGATTTATGAATGTTTTACAGCCCCTTAAACGATATTTGATCTATTTTACAAAGAAAATAACGTTTTTACTTGCCTTGTAGTTTACAGTTTGCTTATGCTTCTCACAACCAAAAAACCCATGGCTTTGTTGTCCATGATTAGGAGATTACACAATGAGTTTTCCTCAAGTCGAATTAAACACCAATAAAGGTCGTATTGTTCTTGAGCTTAACAGTGAAAAAGCACCAAAAACTGTAGCTAACTTCTTAGAATACGTTCGTGACGGTTTCTATGACGGCGTGATTTTCCACCGCGTAATCGACGGATTCATGATCCAAGGTGGCGGTATGGATGAAAACTTTAAAGAAAAAGCAACACGCGATGCAATTGAAAACGAAGCTGACAACGGCTTAACCAATGACCTTGGTACAATTGCAATGGCACGTACACAAGCACCTCACTCTGCTTCTGCACAATTCTTTATTAACGTTGGCAACAACTCTTTCCTTAACCACTCTGGCAAAAATGCTCAAGGTTGGGGTTATGCAGTATTTGGTAAAGTAACTGAAGGCCTAGACGTAGTTAACGCAATTAAAGGCGTTCGTACAGGTAACCGTGGTTACCACGCTGACGTTCCGCTTGAAAACGTAGTGATCGAATCTGCAAAAATCATTGCTGAATAAAAAACGTCCTCTCCATTCTTTATGAGTTTTAAAGCATCGCTTTAAAATGGAGTAATGAAAAGGTTTCTCTATTTAGAGAAACCTTGAGGATGATAAGGAAAAGATTTGTGACCTATCTGTTTATCGCTGATTTACATTTGTCACCCGATCACCCTCGACTCGTTCGGGGGTTTTTGGATTTATTAGAACACTATAAAACCCAGCAAACCCAGCTGTATATTTTAGGCGACTGGTTTAATGCGTGGATTGGCGATGACTACAGTGCCCCATGGCTAGATGAAATTGTACAAGCCTTGCAAAGTTTTCATGCATCAGGCAATCAGGTTTATTTTGTTGTAGGTAATCGTGACTTCGCCTTAGGGCAAAAGTTTCTGAACCAATTCCATGGTACTTTGCTCAAAGAAATCTCTACGCTACAAATTGGCAATACACGGTATCGCATTGAACATGGTGATCTCCTTTGCACCGATGACCTATCCTACCAACGCTTTCGTAAAGTAATTCGTAACCCACTCATTTTAGGCTTACTCAAAAAAACACCTTTAAGCTTCCGACAAAAATTAGCACATGGCTTTCGCAAAAAAAGCCAACAAGCCAATCAAATTAAAAGCTATGAAGTGATGGATGTGAATCAACAGGCCGTTGAAAATGCTTTGGCTCATGTCGATGTATTAATTCATGGTCATACACACCGCCCAGCCATTCACCAAGTTGCACATAAACAACGTATTGTATTAGGCGACTGGCGTGCACATGAGGCGCAAATTTTAGAAATATCCCCTCAAAATCATACAAGCCCACCATCCTTAAAACTCAGCACATGGTCGTATTAAATTTACACCAGTTTCGACATTCCTCATCACATAGCAAATTTCGTATCTAAATGCTTTAAATTCAACAGTGCGTTTACTACTATTCAAAAATTGAGTCATAAGTTCTCAAAGCAATAAAAACTGCCGAATGACAGTTTTTATTGCTTATTCAAATGTGTACGATTAAGCTGCAATTTCAGCTTGCTTCGCTACAGGGCTATTACCAATTTGCCAAACATAAGGTAAGGCCGTTTGATTAATTACCCAATCTCCAATCACCTTTTGCTTATAAATAAGTGGGTTATGTGAAGATACCACACGTGCATTACGCCAGAAACGATCCAGTTGCTTAGCCGTACTACTGGCCGATGCACCCAAGCTGTTAAATAATTCTGTACTTAAATTAAGCACCAATTCAGAGATAACAACCTGACCTTGGGATGACTCCAATTCAGCACGGTCATTGGCCTGTTGCTCGAAGGTGGCATCCGACTGAAAATGACTCAGATAAGCAGCATCCAAAGCTTTTGCTGTAGCTAATGTAATAGCTTCACTGGCATAGGCTTGAGCTGAAGCTTTACCAATGACTTGTAAAATTTGCGCATCATCACGGACTAAATCTGCATTGCCATGACTAAAGATTCGTGTACGCTGACGAACTTCTTCGCTAAAAGTCGCCACTGCGCTGTGTGCAATACCTGCCAAAGTTGCGAGATGCACCACTTGATAGAATGCAGTTTGGTACTTAAAACGCTGCTCAAATGGCAAAATGTGATCGCGCTCAATGGCCACATCTTGAATGGTTAAAGTACCACTCCCCGTGGTTTTCTGGCCAAAACCATCCCAATCATCGCTAATTTTTACCCCTGCATCCTTTGTAGCAACTGCTGCAATCACATGCTGATTTTGGGTTTCATCCAAAGCAAAAAGATCAATCCAATCCGCAAAAATAGTGCCGGTTGAATAATACTTTTGCCCATTCACACTTAATTGTCCATCTTGATTGGCCGTCACTCGTGTAGCAACATCACCAATTTCAACTTGGCCAATTTCCGTCCAAGCATTGCCCACCAAATCACCCTGTACAAAACGCTTAAACCATATCGTTTGATCTTGATCTTTATGCGCATTTAATCGGTCTTCGACAAAGGCAAAATGCCCACGCAGTGCTTGCACCACATTTGAATCGGCTTTCGCTAATTCAATCAATAGGCGAAACAGTTGCTGTTGAGATAGTCCGTCACCACCAAATGCCGTTGGTACACGTACTGCACCAAAGCCTACTTGCTTTAGAGCTTGAATAGCGTCAAATGGTAGCTTCCGCTGCATTTCACGCTCTAATGCACCTAAAGCAATCTGCTGAAAAATAGGACGAAATTTTGTCGCAACCTGCTCGTAATCAGCACCGAGTGATAAATTTTGATTATTTTGAATGCTCATATTTAATTCCTCTTAGCTCCAAGCATGACGGGGTAAAGCAACATCATTAAGATAATAATTTCCAACAAGATTTAATTTCCAACGTACAGGGTCATGTAGCGTATGGGTACGGGCATTGCGCCAATGGCGATCTAAATTCAGCTCAGATAAAGTTGAACGTGTACCTGACAACTCAAACAGCTTATTGGCTGCCAAAAGTGCAATTTCAGTGGTCAGCACTTTAGATTCAGCCGTGAGTAAAGTCGCTTGAGACACCGTTTCTTCTGTAGGTTCTTGCAAAGCTTTATCAATTGCCACTGCAGCTAAATCTAATACAGCCTCTGCTGCACGTAATTTAATTTTTATTTCACCAATATTGGCAATGGTATATGGGTCTTGTACAGCCTGCTCTAAACCCGAATCAATCCAAGGACGAGCATGCTGACGCACGTAGTCAATGGTTTCTTGAATCGCGCCACGGGCGATACCTGCATCGACCGCAGATTGAATAAATTGTGAAATTGCACCAGCAACTGTAGGACGCTCAAATGCCTGATGGATTGGTACAACATACTTTAAATCAACTTTCACATTGTCTAAAAGCACTGAACCACTGACAGTTGTACGTTGCCCAAAGCCACTCCAGTCATTAATGATAGTTAAGCCTGGTGTGTGTTGTGGCACTAAGGCTGCATAAGGTTTTCCATCATTAACTGCAACCACGGGAACCCAATGCGCAAGTAAGGCCCCTGTTGCAAAGAATTTTTGCCCATTAATAAGGGCATGATCTGCTTCAAAATCGATACGCGTAGTGAGCTCAGCCACGTTTTTTGAACCTTTTTCCGAAAATGCATTGCCAAAGCGTTTGCCTTGTAATACTTGCTCAAAGAAAAAAGCTTGTTGCTCAGGTTGAGCATCTAAGCGAATATGCTCTACAAAAGCCCAGTGGTTTTGGGCAATTTGCCCCAAAGAAGAGTCTACACTCGAAATAATTTTGACGACTTCTGCCAGCGTCTTATAACTTACGCCTGCACCGCCAAACTCACGTGGTACGTTAATCCCCCATAGCCCAGAGGCAGAATAGCGTTGTACCTCTTGTAAAGGTAAGCGTCTTTCATGGTCACGCTTTGAAGCCTCTTTGGCAAATTCATGTGCCAAAGTTTCAGCAATTGCTATTGCTTCTTCATCGCTACGAACCACATTGGCTAAATCGTCAGAATGATAAAAATCACGAGGAATATTTTGTGCATCTTTTAATTTAATTTCAATTTTTGATGTCATTTTTTCAATGCTCAAATGGTTATTTATAATTAAGCTAGCACTTTTTATTTTGATTTTTTATATATTAATCTTCAAACCAAATCACTTTATTTAAAATACAAAATACCGATATATTTTATTTCATAATAATGTCATTCTTCCTTACAATTTAATAATAATTAAACATAAATCTCAAATAACCCAAAAACAACAACCCACAAATTAAACATATATTTCAATATCTTAAATAAATATTAAGTTAATTTTAAAGACTTATTTATAAATCACAATTATTGCTATATCAATTATATGATAAACATTCATTTTTTTATTCATAACGTATCCGTATATTTTTCTTAATATAAAAGCAAGCTCTACATATAGATTACATGATGACAAAACAAATTCGCTTTAATGCCTTTGAAATGAATTGCATTGCCCACCAATCGCCTGGTTTATGGCGACATCCGCTTGACCGCTCTACCGAATACAAAGATTTAGAATACTGGACTGACTTAGCCAAAATTTTAGAACGTGGCATCTTTGATGGTGTTTTTATTGCCGATGTCTTAGGTATTTACGATGTTTATCATGGTTCAGCTGAACACGCTTTAACAGGTGCAGTACAAGTCCCTGTCAATGATCCCTTGCAAATTGTACCAGCAATGGCTGCCGTAACTCAGCACTTAGGATTTGGGGTAACGACCTCTATTTCATTCGAACATCCATATCCATTTGCACGGCGTATGAGTACCTTAGACCATCTTACCAAAGGCCGTGCTGGCTGGAATATCGTGACATCTTATTTAGAAAGTGGCTCAAAAAATTTAGGCCTAAAAACTCAAGTCAGCCATGACAATCGTTATGACATTGCGGATGAATACTTAGAGGTTTTATATAAGCTTTGGGAAGGTTCTTGGGAAGATGATGCTGTCTTACGTGATAAGCAAAAAGGCATCTTTGCAGATCATACAAAAGTTCACCCTATTCAACATGAAGGGCAATATTTTAGCGTACCAGGCATTCATATTTGTGAACCGTCACCGCAGCGTACTCCCGTTTTATATCAAGCTGGCGCATCAGCACGTGGGCAAAAATTTGCCAGTCAAAATGCTGAATGTGTGTTTATTTCTGCACCAACACAAGTCGCTGTTAAAAAATTAGCTTCAGGTATTCGCCATAATTTAGCCCAAGAAGGCAAAGATCCAAACTCTGTACTGATCTACACCATGTTGGCAATTGTGGTAGATGAAACTGATGAAAAAGCTCAAGCTAAATTTCGTGAATATCAACAATATGGCAGTTACGATGGTGGCTTGACGCCTGCATCGGGTTGGTCAGGTGTCGATTTTGCTCAATTTAAAGCCACAGACCAAGTCGAATATATTCAGACCAATGCCATTCAATCAATGTTGCAGTCTTATGTTGAAGCAGATCCAAATAAAGTGTGGACCATTGAAGAAATTGCACACTGGACCAGTGTCGGTGGTAATGGGCCTGTCATTGTTGGCTCACCAATAACGGTTGCAGATCGACTGCAAGAGTGGATTGATGTGACAGGAATTGATGGCTTTAACCTCGCATATATTTTGGCTCATCAGAGCTTTGAAGATGTTGTGACTTATATTGTTCCCGAATTGCAACGTAGAGGCGTTTATCCAACAGCATATCGTGAAGGCACCTTACGCGAGAAGCTGTTTGCACAAGGACCAAGACTTCCAGATGAGCATCGTGCAGCGCAATATCGCCACCGTAATTCAGCACCCAAAACAAACACCAAGCCTTGAAGCGGATACTGTCAGCGTATAGCACGACATAAATTCAAGCATAAAAAAACGGTAACTATTCAAGTTACCGTTTTTTGAAATACTGTATAAACAGTATTTTGATATCAGATTAATGACTTAAGCGATACAATTGATTTGGACCAGTATAAAAACTTTTACCATCCAAATTTAAAGCAAAAGTTTCGCCAGTTTCTAATTCAATCATTTGACCTACATCCACCCAAACAAAACCATTCGGTGTATTTTGTTGGCGTTGCATAGGTACCAATTTCACATTAATTTGACCGCCATTTGACTGGCTGGCAATATGCCATTCATTTAATTTTTTCATTACAATTACTCAAAGTTGAGCATTTGTGACAATCACGCAAAGAGATAAATTAACGCAGATAGAGGAATTATTCTGTATTACTAACTACTAGATGCAATCTAAGCAACTCACTTAGATTTTATATAAATCACAAACCGCTATATAAATAGAAAAGCAGGAACAATACCCGCCTATTAGTTATTCTTTTATACATTTTTTAACTTAACAAAGCAAATTTAACTTGTAACATTTTTTAAACAATCAGTATAAAAGCGCTTATTTTTTTCTTATTCTTCACTGTTTTATTCAATCGCTTTAAAAAATATTGTGTTTTATTACAGGTGCTTTCATGCCTAAAATTCAAGACATGAAAGCGCATAATGTGTGCAATTCAGCATTACAATTTTAACGCTCGACTGCTTAATAACCTGCAGAAACTTGTACCTCTTCTACATCTGGTTTGTAACGCTGAAGCAAAGTTCTTAGCGACTGCATTAATACACTGGTATCTACACCGACTGCTACAAACTCTGTACCTAAGGCTAAATACTGCTCGGTTGCTTCATGTTGTGTAGACAAGATACCTGCTGCTTTACCAGATGCACGAATGCACTGAATAGCATCAATCACGGCTTTTTGTACTTCAGGGTGGTTCGGATTACCTTCATAGCCCATTGTTGCAGATAAATCTACTGCACCAATAAAAATGCCATCAATCCCTTCTACTTTTAAAATATCATCTAAATTGGCAAGCCCTTCTACAGACTCAATTTGAATTAATAAACAAATATTTTCATGTGCAGTTGCATAATAGTCAGGGATACTGTTCCAGCGTGTTGCACGTGCTAATGCAGCCCCTACGCCACGCACACCTTCTGGCGGATAACGAACTGCTTTAACCATCAGTTCAGCTTGCTCAACCGACTCCACCATTGGAATTAACAAAGTCTGTGCGCCAATATCTAATAATTGCTTTATCAATTGCACACTACCAATCGGCGGGCGGACTACTGCTTGTGAAGGATAGGCTGCAATACTTTGCAACTGTGATAAGGTTGTACGCAAATCACTCGGCGCATGCTCACCATCAATGAGTAACCAATCGTAGCCGGCATTGGCAGCAATTTCTGTCCCATAAGCATCTGCAAGCCCAACCCAGAGGCCAATTTGCTGCTGAGTTTTTAATTTACGTTTAAAGTGGTTTGTGTAATCTATCATTTACTTGCTCAGTGCAGGAGAAGAGACATCCTTTGATTAAACGCCTTTTGGTAGATTCTGCCAATAGAGATTTTATATCAATTCATTGCTCAAAGTTATTAATAGAATACTTGTAGTAAACTGTAAATATTGAGATTATTAGAAAAATCAAACTTATCATTGAAACAATGAAATTAGACTTTTCTAAAACCAATAAAATTTTCAATATTTTTCTAATACTGCTTTTTATTGTCATACTTATTGATCTCGACCCTGCACTCACATACGTGATCTCAATCATTAAAACCCCATTGCTACTCATTTACTTAGTAAGCACAGCTTTAATACTGTATGAATTTTTACATAAATTTCACGGCCATTTGAATGAAAAAAACCGACTAAAAAGCGCACATAAAGATATACAAGATGCATTGAACCAATTAAGTCATGATGAAAAATACTTTTTGTCTCTATTTACAGAAAAACAAGTACTTGAACTGGGTTTTGACCCTAAAAATCCAACGATTCAAATATTACTAAGCCAAAAATTAATCATTGATTTAAATAAATTTGAAGGTGCTAAAAAACACTACCGAATTCATCCAAATGTATATAGATATTTAAGAACTCACCCCAAAGTTTTATATTAAAATAAAATCATTATTTTAGACCGTTCTGGAAGGCTTCATCATGGATTTGCTCAATATTTCAAAAAGTCGTTATACCACTAAAGCTTACGACCCAAACAAGAAAATTCCACCAGAACAATTTGCACGTTTACTTGAAATTCTTCGTTTGACACCCTCTTCTATCAATATTCAACCTTGGCACTTTTTTATTGCCGATCATAGTGCCGCGAAAGAACGTATTGCAAAAGCCTTGGTGGGTAAATATGCCTACAATGCACCAAAAGTACTCGACTCATCACATACCATTTTATTTTGTACCCAAGCCGATATTAGCGAAACGCACCTTGAGCACTTACTGAGCCGTGATGAAGCAAGCGGACGCTTTAAAGATGAGCAAGCCAAACAAGGGCAAAAAGACAGCCGTACGGGCTATGTGAATTTTTATCGCAACGAAAAAGGTGATATTCAGCGCTGGGCCGAAAATCAGACCTTTATTGCCCTTGGCCAAATGCTTTTAGCTGCAGGTATTGAAGGTGTGGATGCAACACCAATTGGTGGTTTTGATGAGGATATTATAAGCGATGAGCTACAGCTTGTTGAGAAAGGTTTAATTCCCTCCGTATTATTAACCTTGGGCTACCGCAGTGAAAAAGACTTCAACGCCAAACTACCTAAATCACGCCTGAGCCAAGAAGAAATATTCACCAAGCTATAATATTTTCAATAAAGCGACGAAAGGGGGATTATTCCCTCTTTCATGTCATTTTAGGACTTATTTTTTAAACATAAATCGAGTATATTTTGCGCAACTTAATATCTTGGTCAATTATCATGTTTGTTGCACCTAAATTACCGATGAAATTTTATTGCGCTTCATGTAAATCCATTTATCTACAACCCTACCAAGCAAAAGCGCGCCTTTTTTATCCACACTGCCCTCAATGTCAGCAACCTGGACAATTACAAGGCACAGTAGAGACACAAGACTTTATTAAACACCCCATCCCCCTCATCAAAAGCTATTTACAAGGCTTCAGCCGATCTTTAAATAGTTAAAATATTCTTTTAAAAATAATGCTTTAGCCAAAACATAAATCTATGTGTTTATTTTTTGGCCTATATTTTGCTTTTTATTAAATACTTTTATATTCAATCAAGGGGAATACTCATGTCTATGCTGTTTAACCTACCAATGAAGTTTGAATGTACCCATTGTAATACCTGCTATATGCACCCTTATCAAATACAAGAACACCATTACCCTGCTTGCCCTCAATGTAAGGCACAAGGTCAATTACTTGGCATTGCTGAAACAGGCGATTTAATACAAAATCCTATTCATGCGATGAACAGCTACTTGTCATGGGTCAAAAGTAAATTAACGCCACATAGTCACTAAATGACTTAAGTAATGCGTTGAGTTAATGCTTAACGACAATAAAAATAATGCAAAAAGAATAATCTAGAAAATGTAACAGCCTACAGTAAATCATGCATAACTTCCTCCAGTTATGCATGATTTTTTACATCGCATAGGCCAAGCACAAAACACTACTTAAGCCTAAAGCTAAACCCAAAGCAACAATGGGCTTCACACGCTCTTTAAAGATAAATAATCCACTGAGCACACCGAGCATCACCACCAATACATTCATGCCTGCAAATACGACTGCTGGCGAATCTTTCAATAACATATGTGCTTTCACATATAAGGCAATATTGGCAAAATTTAATACGCCAAGTAGTAAACCTGCTCCAATATTTTGCCATGTTCCCATACTTTTATATTTAACAATGATGTATAGCATGGACAAAACAAAGGCAAAAATAAACATCAAATTCAGTGTCACTGAAAATTGTAAACCCAAGCCTGTCGTATATTTCAGCAATACATCTATGAGTGCATAACCTACCCAAACCGCTAAAAGCGAAATAAAAGCCATCGGTTTTGCACCATGATTCAACTGTTTGCTTTTATGTGAATCTAATATACAAAATACGGCGCAAACCCCCATGATAATGCCCAAAATTTTCAGCTGATTAAAGGCTTCATGAAAAATGAAATATGCTGCCAGCAATGACAACACCACCGATAAACGCTGGGCAATTTCGGTTTTTAAAATACCTGCGCTTTGCAATGATTTAGACAAACAGAAAAAAATTGCAGGGAGCAATATGCCTAAAACGGTAATCAACCACCATGGTGTATGCTCGACTGACACATGGACTAAATCTGGCTTAAACCATAAATAGGTCAATACACTGGCCATCGCATAATTCCATGCAATCATTTGCATTGGAACTAAGCCTCGATCTCGGCATATTTTTAAGATTATAGATACCGCCACACTGCACAGCGCAGCTGCAAATATCAATTCCATGATGGTGTATCCTCTATCAAGCGATATTTTATATTTTTTCTTATCAATACAAGAAAAGCCCACATATTGTGGGCTTTTGCTGATAAATAATCTATGACAAATTATTTATAACGATCAACCATTTTCTCTAAAGAAATCGGGCGGATCTTGTCAGCGTTGCCAGCTGTACCAAATGCTGTGTAACGGTCTACACAGATTTGTTTCATTGCATCAACAGTTTGAGCAAAGAATTTACGCGGGTCAAATTCGCTTGGTTTTTCAGCCATCATACGGCGCATTGCACCAGTAGACGCTAAACGCAAATCTGTATCGATGTTGATTTTACGAACACCGTGTTTGATTGCTTCAACCAATTGCTCAACAGGAACACCATAAGTTTCTTTGATGTCGCCGCCATATTGGTTAATGATTGCAAGCCATTCTTGAGGAACAGAGCTTGAACCATGCATTACAAGATGCGTGTTTGGCAATGCCGCATGAATTTCTTTAATACGGTCAATCGCTAGGATGTCGCCTGTAGGTGGACGCGTGAACTTGTAAGCACCGTGTGACGTACCTACTGCAATAGCAAGCGCATCTACATTCGTATCCGCAACGAATTGAGTTGCTTCTTCAACAGAAGTTAAAAGCTGTGAATGGTCAAGAACGCCTTCTGCGCCTACGCCATCTTCTTCACCAGCCATACCAGTTTCTAGGCTACCTAAACAGCCAATTTCACCTTCAACTGATACGCCGCACGCATGCGCCATTGCAACTGTACGACGAGTTACGTCTACGTTGTATTCGTAAGTTGTTGGTGTTTTGCCGTCTGCACCCAAAGAACCGTCCATCATTACTGATGAGAAGCCTAATTGGATAGAACGCTGACATACGTCAGGGTCTGTACCATGGTCCTGATGCATTACAACAGGAATATGCGGCCATTCTTCAATTGCTGCCAAAATAAGGTGACGTAAGAATGGAGCGCCTGCATATTTACGCGCACCAGCAGAAGCTTGTACGATTACAGGTGAATTCGTTTCGTCTGCGGCCAACATGATAGCGCGCATTTGTTCTAAGTTGTTTACGTTAAACGCTGGTACGCCGTAGTTGTGTTCGCCGGCGTGATCCAAGAGCTGGCGCAATGAAATAAGAGCCATAATGTCCTCCCAGGTAATGCGACATATTCTACATGCACAATCATTTCAATTCAGCAAAAAAACCAACTTTTATATAAAAAATCCCTGCTTATGCAGGGACTTTTAAAATAATGTCAGCAATTTTAGTGAGCTGCTGCTGAAGCTTCTGTTTGCTCAGTGTCTGCTGTCGCCTCATCTGCAGGTGCATTCGCAATTTCTGCAGGTACATCCGTATTTTTTTCGTCCAAGACTGGTTTATCTAAAGAGTCAATTGCCGCTTGTTGCTCTGGCGTCACTTTGTCATTTGTAACTGCAGCAGATGCTTCAGTCGCATCATGTGGAGCTGCATCTTTTTTTGCACACGCTGTTAATGCTAAAGGCGCAATTAATACTGCTGCAAGTGCCAGTTTTAGGTTCATCACATTGTCCTACGGGTTGATGATTAACTTCGTAGAAAATTTTATTGCAGAAATATTGCATTTTTATGACTGAAAAATGAACGGCCATAAAAAAAGGGCTAACAATTGTCAGCCCTTTTTTGTATTTCAGTCTTAATCAAAGACGAAATGCTTATGCACGCTCAATAAGCGCAGCAACTGCAGGAAGTGTTTTACCTTCTACAAACTCAAGGAATGCACCACCACCTGTAGAGATATAACCAATTTTGTCTGCAACTTCATATTTGTCGATCGCAGCTAAAGTATCGCCACCACCAGCAATTGAGAAACCAGCAGATTCAGCGATCGCTAAAGATAATGTTTTAGTACCTTCGCCAAACTGATCAACTTCAAATACGCCTACTGGGCCATTCCACAGAATTGTTTTTGAAGTTTTTAAAATTTCAGCAAATGCTTTCGCTGTTTCTGGGCCAACGTCCAAAATCATGTCGTTGTCAGTTACATCTTCAACTTTTTTCACAACTGCTTTCGCTGCAGCCAATGAACCTAAGAAGTCATCAAAATTAATTTCTGACGCATCTGCCACAACTACGTCTGTAGGAAGTGGTACAGATACTTTGGCAGCAATTGCTTTTGCAGTGTCGATCAAATCATTTTCGCAAAGTGATTTGCCCACGTTAAAGCCAGCAGCAGCTAAGAATGTATTAGCAATACCACCGCCAACGATCAATTGATCGCAAATATCTGAAAGTGATGTTAATACATCAAGCTTAGTTGATACTTTAGAACCCGCAACAATCGCAACCATTGGCTTTTCAGGAGTTTGTAGCGCACGACCCAAAGCATCTAATTCAGCTGCCAATAAAGGACCTGCAGCTGCAACTTTTGCACAACGTGCAACGCCTTCAGTTGATGCTTCTGCACGGTGAGCCGTACCAAATGCATCCATTACATAGACATCACAAAGTGCTGCATATTTTGCAGATAATTCTGGGTTGTTTTTCTTTTCACCAACGTTAAAACGGCAGTTTTCAAGTAATACCACTTGACCTGGTACAACTTCAACGCCATCTAAGTATTCAGTGATTAACTTAACTTCTTGGCCTAAAGCTTCTGTTAAGTATGCCGCTACAGGAGCAAGCGATTGTTCCGCTTTAGGTTCACCTTCAACAGGACGACCAAGGTGTGAATACACCATTACAGCTGCACCTTGCGCAAGGGCTGCTTTAATTGTTGGTAATGCCGCACGTAAACGGGCATCACTTGTAATCACGCCATTTTTAACAGGTACGTTTAAGTCTTCACGAATTAGAACACGCTTACCCGCTAAATCAAGATCAGTCATACGCTGAAAGTTCATGCATTGCTCTCTTTATTGATATCAAAACGCGAAGATTTTAAATGATTATACGAAAAAAGGTTAGCTTCTTTTGCAGAAAAGGCATCCAAACTTAAAGTTTTGCTATCATAGGGAAAAATCAGAGCAAGATTCAAAGCCTATGTCTATTCATCCAGACCCGCATCTTAATCGTCTTAACGCTTTAGGTGAGCCTTTGGCCAGCTGTTGTTTTGATCCCATTACCGGTTTTTTTCGTAATGGTTTCTGTCATACAGCCGTTTCGGATTTAGGCCAGCACACCATGTGCGCACAAATGACCTCTGAATTTCTTAATTTTTCGCAAAAAGCGGGAAATGACCTTATCACCCCATTACCAGAAGTTGGTTTTCCAGGTTTACAACCCGGCGACTTTTGGTGCATCTGTGTGACGCGTTGGGTGGAAGCATACCAAGCTGGCATTGCCCCACCTGTCAAAATACAAGCATGTCATCAAGCTGTGCTGTCTTATGTACCGCTTGATGTACTTATGGAATATGCAGTGTAATGAGTACTCCCGAAATCATTTTGGCCTCCTCTAGCCAAACCCGTAAAGATTTAATGGATCGTTTACGGATTGATTACCGTTCAATCGTACCTGATATAGATGAATCGCCGCGCGGTGAAAACCATGCGGATGATTTGGCAAAACGACTGGCTTTTGAAAAAGCCAAATGTATTAGTAGCCAATATCCAGATGCGATCGTGATTGGTTCGGACCAAGTCGCTTGGCGTGAAGGCGCTCCCGATATTTTTATTGGCAAGCCACTGTGCACAGAAAAAGCCATTAAACAATTACAAGCCAACTCGGACAAAATTGTTTACTTTAGTACGGCGCTCAGCGTACAACATGCGAGTTCTGGCTTTGAACAGACCTTGATCGAACATTATAAAGTGAAGTTCCGCAAACTGAGCTTGCCTGAAATTGAACGCTATGTAGACGTTGAACAACCTTTACACTGTGCGGGTAGCTTTAAGTGT
Organism: Acinetobacter cumulans; assembly: GCF_003024525.3. Taxonomy (GTDB): domain Bacteria; phylum Pseudomonadota; class Gammaproteobacteria; order Pseudomonadales; family Moraxellaceae; genus Acinetobacter; species Acinetobacter cumulans. The sequence goes on from NZ_CP035934.2 coordinate 2,043,099, forward strand.
GAAAGCTTGGGGATTAGTTTGTTTGAAGAAATGATTGGCCATGATCAAACCACGTTAATGGGCATGCCAATGATTAAACTTTGTCAGATTTTGCGTGAACTGAAGATTTTAGTACCTTAATTTCTAAGTACGACGTCTAAAACAAATTAATAGGCAGCGCCTTAGTATTTAAGTGCGCTGTTTTTTTAAATTATTTTTATAAATTAGGCCGCGAAGCAAAGCGCAAAGGCGTAACCACTCTGCCATATTTTGATGCGGAGTAATTTATGAACGACCTGAACTTTGAATTACAAGGTTTTTCACTCAAGTTCAAATCACCACAACAACAAGATGCCATGTTGATTGCGCATAAAGTGCTACAACATGACCGTATCCTGAGTAAACGTCGTATATATCCCATACATGAAGCATGGTGTACTGCACTTGCTGATGGTGTCAGCCAAAGCCCTCAGGCACAGCTCGCCTCTAAAAAAATTCTACAATTGGTCGATCAAAATCAGTCAATGCAAGTCCCTTTCAACTTTGCCCTTTTACAGCAACAATTTTGCCAATATTTCTCGCAACTGCCTGAGCACCACGGCACCAGTACAACACTGATTACGCTCACACACAGTCAATCACAATTTATTGAGATACAGCATTTGGGCAATAGTCGTGCCTATCTTTATTCACTCGCACAAGCAACGCCCCAATGGCGTCAACTTACACGTGACCATAGTTTTATTGAAGAACTTCTTGCACCAACCGACATTCAAAATAGAGTGTCCTATGCTAGTTGTTATGACATGCTCACCCAATACTTTTGTGCTGATGACAGCCATGAAGTATGCATATCACCACTACAAGAGCAGTTTTTAACTGAAAATGAGGCCTTGGTCATTTGTACAGATGGCATCTATCAATCATTGGCATGCTCTGACTGGCCTTTGCTTCAGCCCGATCTATCTTTGGCAAATTGGTTACTACAACTCAAAGAAAAACTCGAACAACATAAGCCTTATGATAATGCCAGTATTGTGATTGTTCGTTTGACGTCGAGCAAGGTACATCCACAATAGAAAGCATGTGCTGGTAGCCAAATAGCACAATAAATCTGATTATTTTAAAGCGCTATTTCATCGTGTATACCCAAGCATATTGGGCCACCATTAAGCTAACATGGGTTTGAAATTTTCAGATATACTTCGATAAAACAAACAATTAGTACTTTTACTTATTAGAAATGGTGTGCATAAAACTTATAGTACATGCGTGCTGTAAAATATTAAAATTGGAATACTCCCATGCAAAATATCGAACATTTACTCCGCTCAGTTTCAGATGAGCTCAGAGCCTTAGCGCTTGCCAAAAGCAAATATGCGCAACAACTCGCACCCAATTTTTCTATTTTTAATTATATTTATACCGATGAATTAATGTTGAGTCGCATGATTGCTGACTTGCTTAATCCAAAAGGAGATCATGCTCAAGGTCATATTTTTCTGTCTTTATTTTTACAGCAACTGACCAACGCATCGCACTATTTATTATTAGACATTCAACGTGCCAAAGTAGCTATCGAAGTCTTAACCTTTCGCAACCAAACGCAACGTCGCATGGATATTTATTTAGAAATTCCATATATAGACAGCGCACAAAGCTTCGGTATTTGTATTGAAAATAAACCTTATGCCACTGATCAGCCGAATCAACTTAAAGATTATGCCCAAGAATTAAATTTAGCACATCAAGATCACTGGCATATTATTTATTTGACTCAAAATGGACGTGAACCTAGTACTGTGAGTGTTTCAGCAGCAACTTTTGAAACATGGCAACAGCACAATAAATGTACCTTACTTGCTTATCCTACACTCAGCCTTTGGCTAACTGCATGTGCTGTAGAAGCCAAGAATAATAATGTTTCTTTATTTCTACAAACCTTTAGTTCATTTATTACTTCACAATTTTTAGGCCTCAAAGATATGTCAGAATACGAATCAATCGACAAAATTATCCAGCAAACACCTGAATATCAAAATGCATTTATGCAAATTTACAAACATGGTGTTCAGATCAAAACCCAACTCAACAAGCAAGTTTCAACATTAAGAAATCTATTTAATATTGACTATAAAAAACATAAAGTATCGATTAATTTTCATGCACGCAATGATTATGCTGAATTGCTCAGTTGCTTATTTTTTGACTTAGATGTTAAAGATTTTAAGGTGTTTATTGATATCTATGCTTATCCAGATCGTTATGAGATTAGCTTAGCGGAAAGAACATATGACTTAAATAAAACCGACCAATTGAATGTACTGATTAAACAATTTGATCATCAATATCAACATTCAGTGATCACTGAAAATAACCGCTTACTGTTGAAAACTTATACCTCTGATGCAGATCATCATAGTATTCATCATTATGTCGAAAAACTCATCGAGCATTTAATTGATTTCCACCTCAGCGAGGAGCAAGGCTTTAAAAGCTATCATTTTGAACTTGCACATGCCATGCACACAAGCGAGAATACCTGAAATTTTCTAGGCAATTTGCATCATGTCCCAACCTTTAGACGTGCTCGGCGGTATTAGCGCTGAGCAATTCCTTGCCGAATATTGGCAAAAAAAACCGCTCCTTGTACGTAATGCGCTTCCTGAAATTGCTGATATTTTAGAGCCAAGCGATATTATGGAATTGGCACTTGATGAAAACGTCAATGCACGTCTAATTAAGCAAAAAGACAAAGACCCAAATCAATGGTCTGTAAAATCTTCACCTTTAATCAAAGCTGACTTCCAAAAAATGCCCAAGCTTTGGTCTGTACTCATCCAAGCTGTAGATCATTATTCTTTTGATTTGGCAGCTTTATGGAAAAAATTCCCCTTCATTCCACAATGGCGCCGTGATGACATTATGGTGTCATACGCACCGCAAGGTGGCTCAGTGGGCAAGCATTTTGACTTTTATGATGTATTTTTAGTTCAAGGCTATGGGCATCGCCGTTGGCAGTTAGGTCAAATGTGTAATGCAGATACAGAGTTTGTTGCAGGCCAGCCTCTACGCCTATTACCAGAAATGGACATTCATTTTGATGAAGTTTTAGCACCTGGCGATCTATTGTATGTACCACCAGGTTTGGCACATTACGGCGTTGCTGAAGATGACTGCCTCACCTACTCATTTGGCTTCCGCATGCCGAATGTAACCGACATGATGGATCGTGTGAGCGATAAATTTTCAGAAAATAGTGCTTTAAAAAATCCATTGCTTGATATTATTCGTGATCAACAAAGTGCGATTGGTCAAGTGACTGAAAATGAACTGGAATATCTAAAAACTAAACTTTTTGAGCATTTGCAAAACTCAAATATTTTAGAAGATGCCATCATGAGCTTGATGTCTGAACCAAAATATTTAGACAACATTCCTGAAGCTGAAGAAATTGGTACAGGTGACTTAGAGGCCGTACTTGAGCAAGGTTATCAATTGCTGATGGAACCTGCTTCACGCCTACTTTATACCGAACAAGATGGCCAATTGCTATTTTGGGCCAATGGCGAAGCTATATGTACTTCAGATGCTTCTGCAAGCTACTTAAAACGCCTTGCCGATGGTGAACTCATTTTATTAGATGAAAATCTTGCAGATAATGACATTTTGGAAGATATCGCACATTTACTGAATGAATCGATTGTTATGCTTGCTCCAACGGACGATGCCGAATAAATAACAGCATTGACGATTTAGCCGATTACATATTTTGTTCTAAGCTAAAGGAATCATCCAATGAAGGGCCATTCTCTTCATTGGATTCATTTTTAAGCTCAAATCACTTCAATCGTTCAACTTAGACATCAATATCATCATTTATACAGATGAATCATTCTCATCAATGGGGGCGTCAATTAGTACTTGTATACGAGTACAACCAGATGCAGATTGAATTGAAAAAGTTGCACCCATGCGTTCAGCGCGAGTTTTCATACTACGTACCCCAATACTCATACCGTTTTGATTCACACACTCTACATCAAAACCAACGCCATCATCTTGCACCGTTAATTCAAGTTGTTGCGTTGCTGTAAAGTTTAAGCTCACCACAATTGACGTTGCTTGGCTATGCTTAACGACATTCACCAAACTTTCTTCTAAAATTCGAATGAGTGTTAAACATTGTAATGCGGTAGGCTGAAATACCCAAGATGGCGCAACATGCCATGCAACACGAATATTTAACTCATCTAACAGTAAATTAAAACGATAACGTACAGGTGCAAGCCATAAAACTGGTGAATCAGGCACTCGACTCCCTTCAGCTGATCCAGTATCAATAATTTGACGTAAGTCATCTCTCAAAAGTTTTAACATTGATAAAAACTGTTGATTCGGTATTTGATGTTCACACTGGTCGACAATAATCATAGAACGTACCAGTGATGCACCTAAACCATCGTGCAAATCATGAGATAAATCCATACGCTCGTGTAAACGCGCATTACTCAATTCGAGCTGATGTTGTTCATTTAAACTTTTACTCAAGTTTGCACTGACTTCTTCTACTTTAGTTGCTAAATAATTATTAAAATCTTCGACTTTTTTAATATTTCGGTTCAGCCTAACCCCTAACATCACTACAATAAAAATCATAACAAGAGGTGAAGTATATGGCGTAAGTGATGTCACTTCATAAGGCACACCCACCACAAATACCACCAAATCAAATATACCCAATAGCAATACAACTGTCATGCAACATGCTAAAAATATAAAATCACCTCGTTTCGTGCGAAAAGCAACAATACATAAATAAAAATAAGTACATAGAAACAGTAGCATGTAAAAAAGCAATACCAGCACAACAACTAAATTGAGTGTACTTAAACCCGTCAAAACCATTGCGAGAAGACAGATTATAGTAATACAGAAGATTACTCTTTCAATTTTGGGATGTTTTTGCTCAATAAAACGCACCAAATAAGTACTAAAAGTAAGTAAATATAGAGCTAAACAGATCATGTTAAATTTAATCATGACCACAGTATTCGGAAATGGCGCCGTTTCAGAAATAAGAATATTAGTAACGAAAAGCACCCAAAACAACGAACTTAAAGCAAACCAGCCAAAACTGGTTTCTTTAGGACGAAATAACCAAATAATTAAGCAGATAATGCCCAAAGTACTCGATAAGATTGCGTTGATTTGAAAAAGCGTTCGATAATCCCATGTTTTTTGTCGAATCATCGCACTATTTTCGACAACATTATTAAAGTCGATATTACCTATCCCTGCACTCATGTCCGCATAGCCCGTGACATAAATCATGATTTCATTTTCATGAGCGCGTAAGCCTGAAATAGGTAAGATCCAAGACCGTGGAATATTCCAACTTTTAGACAACGGTTCGACCAAGTTTTGGTCACGCCACAACATATCTCCATTCAGATATAAGGCGCCTGCAACATTAATATAATCAAGCGAAAATGCGATAGGTTCTTTTAATTTCGCATGATTTTGGCATTCCCAATGCCACTGTACCCGATACCATACACCACCAACATAATCTTTCCACCTTCCTTTATTTGACCACCGATTTGGTAACTTCGTTACCTTTTCCCAACCTTGAGTAGGAATTACATCTATAGAAGGTGTTTGTACTTTTTGAATGTCTTTTAAAATAACTTGGCAGTGTTGATTAATTACAAAATTTTCATTGGCGAAACTAAAACTACAGAGAAACCATAACAGTAAGCATGTAAATTTTAGCTTACTCATCTCATAAAATTCCTAAAGAGCGAGCAGCGCTGACAGCTTTCGTTCGTTTTGTTACGGAAAGTTTACGATAAATATGCTTAATATGACTTTCAACGGTATACCGTGAGACACACAATTGCTCTGCAATTTCTCGATTACTCAATCCCTGTGCAACCAAGTTGAGAATTTCAGTTTCACGTACAGTGAGTAATACCTGCTCCGCATCAACTACACCAACCTGCTCAGGCTCAGACTGTCCTTGTTCATCAACTGCAATTTGCTTTAAAATTTCACGGGCAATAAACGGATCAATTGGCGCACCACCACGCAAAATACTCCGAATCGACAACAGCACTTCAGCGTCATCACGCTCTTTGAGCACATAACCTGTCGCTCCTGCCTTAATTGCACCAAACAAACTTTCTTGAGTGCTCCATGCAGAAATCACCAAAATCATCGCACTGCTTTCTATAGCACGAAGCTTTTCAATAATTTGTCGACCATTCCCATCAGGTAAGCCTAAATCGACCAAAGCCAGTGAAATAGGTTGTTCCTCAATAATCTGAAAAGACTCCTTCACATTTTTCGCAAAGAGTAAGTCAGCGGGTTTATAACCCAATTCCGTCAAAATTTGGCGTAGCCTAAATTGAATAATCTCTTCATCTTCGACCACTAATACAGGAACTGGTAATATCACATCAGAAACAGCCATTTATCTACCACCCCAAAATTTTCTTAAAGTAATCAATTTATTGCTCTAAGAATATCCCTAGAAATAAGTAATTTAATTACTTTTTAAGGAGCAATATTGCGAAATGTTCTTTTTATCCTCGGCTTTAAAGCGATGACACATAAAAGTTGAAATATACGCTACATACTGCTCTAAATTAACAATGTTTTTTTATTCTACGCCTGTATTTGATTTACACACCATATTGTGTACGCAAATACTTCACTATTTTCGCCGACTCAAATAATTTTACGCCAGTATTTGGGTCTACCAAGTATGGGACTTGAATATTATCTCCCATCACTTTCAGCACTTGCTCACGTTTTCCACCTTCGAGTGGTACATATTGACCTGGCTTTAAACGTAAAATTGCCATGCCTTGATCTTGCCAACGTTCTTTGGATACGTTATGAAACTTAAAGGCCAACTCCAACTCAGTCAGCTCTGCACGCACAATACGTGTAAATGGACTCGCTTCAAAGCCCCACAATTCTAGTAACTTTTCAGGGGCTTCACGTTTTAATATCTTTTTATTAACCCAAACTCCACGCGCACCATTTACCACAGTTCCCGCTAAGGCTAGAACAGGTACTTTAGGGTAATGTGAATATTGTTTTGGTGTTTGGCCTGTTTTGCCATAATGTTTAAATAAATGATGAATAATCGCCTGCGATTCATATAGTTGCGTCCCCGTATTGTCATCAACTAAAAATGGAAATTGGCGACGCCCACCCAATGCTTTCATTTCAGTTCTATAACGCTCACCACCTTTGGGGCAAGGATATACTTCATAATCTAAATTGAGTGTCGTCATTACCTCACGCACACGGCGACAAAACGGTGAACCTTCAAATTCATAAAGTTTCAGGGCCTTTTCTGGTTGTTTAGGATGAGCTGTTCCATTGGTACCCCGCCCACCTTCTAATACAGCAGAGGCAATTGCTTGAATCACTTTAATTTGATGGAGCATAGATCTCATCCTTTTTCGTTTTATGTATTGGTATTTTTATGGCAGGTCACTTTAAAAGGTGACGCTCAGCAGAAAATGACTTAATGACTGATAGCACAGCACCACTTCAGTACTGTGCTATCTAAAATTTTATTGAGCGCTTACATTCAATTTATAATCAGGCATATACATCGTAGACCTGACAGACCACATCCACTTCTACAACTTAAAGTTGAACCAAAGCTTCTTCTGCAATCACAATTCCGTTATTGTCTGCATAAATAAATTGGCCTGACTGTATAACAACACCGCCAAAGCTGAGTGCAACATCCGTTTCACCTAAGCCTTTACGGTTACTTTTTTGTGGAATCGCAGCCAAAGCATGTACACCAAGATCTAAAGTTGCAATTGCATCTACATCACGGACACAACCATAAATAATCACGCCATTCCAGTGATTTTCTACTGCTGATTCTGCAATCATGTCACCCATCAGTGCACAACGCATGGAAGCACCACCATCAACAACCAGCACCTTACCTTGCCCATTCGTCGCCAATAGTTCTTTTACACGCGAATTGTCTTCAAAACATTTCACTGTAACCACTTGGCCACTAAAGCTTTTACGCCCGCCATAGCTCTTAAAAAACTTTCCGTCTAATGATGGGCACATCACTTGAATATTTTTTTCTGGATTGTCATCGAGTAAGTCACACGTCACAAATGGCACTGTAGACACAATATTTCCCCTCATTTGGTTTTTTGTATGCGTAAATTATCATAAATCTGAAATTTTTCGGTCTGCGTATGTGCTACCTCGACCATAGTATGAGCCACTTGATCGGCTGTCACTGGCTTATATTTAAAAGAATCGGGTACGAAATGCGAAAAGCGTCTATACAGTTTTTGTGCAGCATCTTCTAAGGTACGTGAACTTTCTCGCTCTCCCAAAAGCAATGAGGGCTGTATAATGGAGGTACAACACAAATCTAAACTTTTTACATAATACTCTAGCTCGCCTTTGACCCGATTATAAAAAAATGGCGATTGGCTATTTGCACCTAAAGCGCTGAGCAAAATAAAATGTGTTGGCGAATATTCTAGTAATTCCGCAAAATGTGCATTGATACTAAAATCCGTCTGATAAAATTTTTCTTTGCTTCCTGCCTGTTTCATTGTGGTGCCCAAACAACTAAATGCATGTGTATATGCCATCACATCTTGTTTATTGAGTTTTAAAAAATCATCTAGCACTAATTGTTGCACTTTAGCCGTTTGATTCAGTTGCGTATCTCTTTTTCGAACAACAGCTGTAATATTGCTACAGTCGTCCAACAAACTCAGCGACTGAATTAGTCGTCGACCCACCAAACCTGTTGCCCCGATCACGATTGCATTTTCTATAGATTTACTCATTTTTTATACAATATCCTCTAAACATGACTAATCTACGCTTTTCTTAGGACATTTTCTTCATCTAAAATGTTGTCAAAGCATGTCAAGACTTGACTTAAGCACTTAGTTTAATCACAATATGGCACTTGTTTACGGGCTGGTGATAGTTCTTCTGATGTTGGTTTTCAGATGTAATTTCAGCCCGCCCAGACCAATCTAATTCAAGGAGTGCACGAGTGGCAAACTCTGCTCAAGCAAAAAAACGTGCTCGTCAAAACGTTAAAGCACGTAAACACAACGCTAGCTTACGTTCTATGGTTCGTACTTATCTTAAACGTACAGTAGCTGCTATTGCTGCTGGTGACTATGCTGTTGCTACAGAAGCTTACAAAAAAGCTGTACCTGTAATCGACCGTATGGCTGATAAAGGCATCATCCATAAAAACAAAGCTGCTCGTCATAAGAGCCGTTTAAATGCACAAGTTAAAGCGTTAGCTAACTAATTTGTCGCAGTGAAAAAAGCCCATTTTTGGGCTTTTTTTGTTTTTGTATCATCTAAAAACCAAGCTATTCCCTCATAATTTAAATCAAACCAATATCATTCCAAACCCAATAATCCCATATTTTTTTTATGGTATTCCAAATCGATCTATTGTATGTTGATAACACCATCCTTTGGGATATTCATAGCATGATTGACAAATTTCTACCCACACTTGAAAAATTTCAACAGACCGAACAGCAATACATCAACTATTTTAGTGCCAAAGGCGAAAAAGATATTTTATCCAAAGTCATTTCTAATATGAAAGGCACAGCCGAAATACAAGCCTCACAAGGGGTTGATGCATGGTTGGCTTATGGCGTTTATTTACCTGCAATTGAACGTATATTTGCCTTACATTCAGGTGAGTCAGAAAGCCAGTTTTATCAACGCACCCAATACCCGCAAGAGGTTGTCGAGGCTTATACCCTTGCTGAGCATGAGATTGCGACTTTGATTGCCGCTGATAAATACAGCCGCATTCATCAGCAAAACACCGCAACCAATACAGCGATTTGGCCTTTAAATGATACTGGACGCTACATTAACCTGAATGATTATCCAAAACGAATCAAAGCTAAAATTTAAATGAATCATCAACTATAAAAAAAGCTCAATAGATATATATTGAGCTTTTTACATTACTTTTAGAATGAAGCACTAGATTTTTAATGCGCTTTAATACATGTATTAGGTTTGCGGTTGAAAATCTGCAATATTGAGTTCATTTAATTGGCCACGCCAAATCCACTTCAGCTTGGATTCGAGAAAAATATCTCCCTCAAACCACACAAATAGCCCTTCCATCATCTTTGGCCATTCTTCACGTGTAATCCCATGCTTACCCGAAATAACCGCCAATATAGCCGCCAAAATCGTGTCATGGCTCACCGCTAGGCTTAAACCCGAATGATTACTTGGATGCGTGTTATATATCAATTCCAGTACATCCACGACACCATTAATAGGATGTTTCATGCCTGGTAAAGCATTATTTACAAAACTATTGATAAAGCCTAATGCACCTTGCTTTTTAAAGTATGGGCCTGCCTGTTTAATATCTAAAACAAAACTTCCTGGCTCGACCAATAAGCCTTGCTCAATAATTTCAATATGATGCGTATTTACTGCAACAGACTTTGCATCCGCACCCTCAATCATCAGCGCAGCGGTATCTACACAACGTTGAATAGGACTTGAAATGCAATGCTCAATAACCCGGTCCGTATTTTCAATTAAATACTCACCCCAAGCTTGTGCCAAATCACGGCCTTGATTGGTCAATTGTAAATCATAGCCTGCTAATCCTTGACCAGTAACCACTTCACGAATCGAGTGTCGTGTAAATAAAGTCACTGGAGTTTTAGCATCAGGCAATAAATCTAGAGCCTTGAGCATACTAGGAGGAAGCAGATCTAAAGCCATAACACATCAAATGCACAATCGTTTGCATTACTATAGCATGAACAGTTTTTAGCTCAATCGCTGATCTGCATTAACTCAAGTGCCTGTAAAGCAAGTTTTTTCATATTGTCATCTTTAAAAGCGATAAAACCGCCATTTAACAAGCTCTCACGCTGATTATAAACAAAGGGACGACCTTTAAAATCAAGTAAGCCACCACCAATGCGTTCGATCAAACATTGACCCGCACTGGTATCCCATTCGCAGGTTGGATGAAATCTCGGGTAAATATCCACACGATCTTCTAGCATCATGCAAAACTTATACGCACTTCCCGCCTTAAATACCGCATAGTCTGTCAATTGCGACAAAGCTTGCAGATATTCTGCATACTTAGGTTTGTTTTGACTGCTTTGACTTAAACCAACCTGCACTACAGTTGTTGTTTGAACATCGTATTCAAACCATTGTTGGCTATCAATATTATATTTTAGAGGCATTCCCTGTTCTGGGCAGATATAAACATCTCCTGCACCTGGTATGGCCAATATTGCAAAAACCGTATTTGCACCTGAGACCTTACTCAGGTTAATGGTAAATTCAGGCCGTTGATGTAAAAACTCTTTGGTTCCATCCAAAGGATCAAGTAACCAAAACTCAGACCATTGCCGACGTAAATCCTGCTCACCTTCTTCTGACAAAATAGGCAAGTCAGACAAGTTCATTAACTGCTCACAAATATAAGCATTTACCCGATAATCCGCCTGTGTGACAGGTGATTGATCAGACTTTTTCAGCACCTCAAAATTACCACCGACACAATACTGGCGATATTCTTCTCGCAAAATTTCACATGCCTGTGTCACAATGGGCATCAACTGTAAGATTGTCGGGTCTTGCGGTATTGCTGTAGTTTTAAACATAGAATGCCCTATATATGTCAAATTATTCAGAAAAGCCAACGATCATCTTTGATATGGATGGCACGCTCCTTGATCTTGCCTACGATGACTTTATTTGGAATGAGCTCTTACCCATTCGTTATGCCGAGCTACACCAATGTAGTCTAGAGCAAAGCACTCAGACTTTATTCAATTTTTATCAACAACATAATCATACCTTAAAATGGTACTCATCACGCTTTTGGACCTCACAAGTTGGCGTAGATGTGCTAGCGATGCAAATTGAACAGAAACATAAGGTCGCAAAACGTGCAGGCTGTATCGCATTACTCGAATATTTAAAACAGCATCAGTACCCGATTTGGCTGGCCACCAATGCTGATACAGCTGGCCTTGCTTTTAAGTTAGAAGAAACAGGGCTTGCCGCCTACTTCGATGTCATTATCAGTAGTGAAACCGTCGGTCATGCCAAAGAATTTAATGAATTTTGGCAAGCTTTGCATGAACGTCACCCTTTTAACCCAAAACATTGCTATTTTATTGATGATACGGAAAAAGTCTTAAAAAGTGCGCAAGGCTACGGAATAGATGCTTTGTTTAGTATTCGCCAACCGTCTTCACATAAAGCACCACGCGATTCGTTCAATTATCCAATGCTCGATGCATTAACAGATCTCATCCCTATTTTACAACAAGCTGAGGAACTCAAAAAATATGCGTAAGTCAAACCTAGCCGAAGATGCGGTTGGAATGCGTATAGACAAATGGCTTTGGGCTGCACGGTTTTTTAAAACCCGCTCTATTGCTAAACATGCCATAGAAGGTGGTAAAGTCCACCAAAATGGTGAGCGCGTAAAAGTCTCACGTGAAGTACGTGTAGGAATGGAACTCACCATTCAACAAGGCATTGAGAAAAAGACCGTTGTAGTAAAATCACTCTCTGATGTACGTGGCCCTGCTCCTGTTGCTCAGCTACTTTATGATGAAACGGAAGTGAGTTTAGCCAAACGGGAATTGCTTGCATCACAAAGAAAGTTGCATAATCTAGCTCGACCAGATCACCGACCTAGCAAAAAAGATCGTCGTGATATTGGTAAATTTAAAAAAGAAAATGATCAGATGTTTGACCAGCAATGGTCGTATCATGATGATGTAGAATGACGCGTCACAATGTGTCGCACACACTGTGATAGGTATAGTTAATCAGGATGAATTCTGTCACTATACGCTGGTGGAAAAGGTTTAAAGTAAATACATCCACTTGAGTATATTGTTTAGTGACATCGTATTGAGGTTGTAAGATGGATGATAATAAAAGCAAAGCGTTAAACGCAGCTTTAAGCCAAATTGAAAAGCAATTCGGCAAAAACACAGTAATGCGCTTAGGCGACAATACCACACAAGCAGTTGAAGCAGTGTCTACGGGCTCGCTTACACTTGATATTGCGCTAGGTATTGGTGGCTTACCAAAAGGCCGTATTATTGAAATCTATGGTCCTGAATCATCAGGTAAAACCACCATGACACTTCAAGCCATTGCTGAATGTCAAAAAGCAGGTGGTACATGTGCATTTATCGATGCCGAACATGCACTTGACCCTCAATATGCACGCAAACTTGGCGTAGATATTGACAACCTATTGGTTTCTCAACCAGACAATGGCGAACAAGCCCTTGAAATCGCAGACATGCTTGTACGTTCTGGTGCAATTGACTTAATCGTTGTCGATTCTGTAGCTGCATTAACGCCACGTGCTGAAATTGAAGGTGAAATGGGCGATTCGCACATGGGCCTACAAGCACGCTTAATGAGCCAAGCACTACGTAAAATTACAGGTAATGCTAAGCGCTCAAACTGTATGGTTATCTTCATTAACCAAATTCGTATGAAAATTGGTGTGATGTTTGGTAGCCCAGAAACTACAACTGGTGGTAATGCATTAAAATTCTATGCATCTGTACGCCTAGATATCCGTCGTATTGGCCAAGTGAAAGAAGGTGATGAAATCATCGGTTCTGAAACTAAAGTCAAAGTAGTAAAAAACAAAATGGCGCCTCCTTTCCGTGAAGCACTATTCCAAATTTTGTACGGCAAAGGTGTTAACCACCTTGGTGAATTGATTGATCTTGCTGTACAACAAGACATCGTACATAAAGCGGGTGCTTGGTATTCGTACCAAGGCGACAAGATTGGCCAAGGTAAAAACAATACCATTCGCCATCTTGAAGAACATCCAGAATTAGCACAAACGATTGAGAAATTAATCCGTGAGCAACTTCTGACCACAGGTACTCCTGTTGTTGAAGATAAAGACGAAGAAGAACCAGATTTTCTAGATGCATAATGACATCTAAATCAGGTTAAACTATAAAACGCCCTACGGGGCGTTTTTCATTGTTCAGCAATATGCCACTTTTGATATGACCGATCCAAAATTTCCTAAACTCCTCGATTATGAAGCGCTCAAACAACAGTTTGGTGAAGAAGAATCCGCCACAACAACGCAAAATAACCCCAAAGAAACAGATAACCCATCATTTAAAGCAGAAGATGGCTTATTTGCAGACCCAGTGAAGGAAACTAAGCCCGGACTAAAAGGCACACGCTTACGCTCCTACGCCTTTGCTGTGCTTACACGTAAAGAGTTCTCTAAAGCCGAATTAATTGAAAAGCTTGCCCTATATGCAGAAGATCGCAATGAGGTCATTACACTGGTCGATGAGCTCTCACGTGAAAACTATCAGAGCGACCAGCGTGTTGCAGAAATGATGCTCTCGAGCCAAATGCGTAAAGGCAAAGGCCCGAATCAAATTAAAATGAAATTAAAAAATAAAAAGGTTGATCATCAGCTGATACAAGATGAACTAAAAGAAACCGATTGGGTACAGCAGGCCTATGAACTTAAAGTAAAAAAGTATGGAACTGATGTGGCGACAGATCAAAAGCTAAAAGCAAAGCAAATTAGATTCTTAATGTATCGAGGTTTTGAAATGGATGCGATTATGAAGGCAATTAAACGTAAATCAGATACAGACTTTGATTAAAGAAGTAAAATTGAGAAAATAAAAGAGAGGATTTAATTTTTATAATAATAAAAGAAACTGGTGGCAACCCTACCAGCAAAACTTCGGCACATCATAATTCTACTACCGTTGCTACCTTCCGGTCCTGGCGGGGTTCGTAGAGTACAATTGCGAAGTAACCAGCAGGGCTACCATTGCAAGAACAGAGTATAGAGATTTTTATTAAACTTGCAAGCACTCTGACATAAATTAGCTAAACCATTTATTCGTTTGATTATTTTTAAATCAAAATAAGGATTTTTTAGAAAAATACCATCTCCATCATAATGAATTTTATTTACCTTTCATCACAACAAGCATGAAAATGCGTATTGCATTTAATGAAGTTGGCGTTTTTAATGTGTCTATTGAAAATCAACATGATGCCTGACTCAACTGAAGTTGAGTAGCTAATGAAAAGACTATATGGAACTTAAATTATGTTAAAAAAACATGCGCTCGGCACACTGCTTCTTTGCTGCACCGCACCCGTTTTTGCCAATATTCCAATTGAATCACGGGGTTTAAGCCAAAATTCGGCGAGTTACGCACCTAACAATACACAAGCCGCTATTTCTACAGGCTCAGGTGAAACGGTAACCACCAATCTAAATTGGCAACTCATGCAGAAAAATCAACAGCTTGAAAATGACATTCGTACTTTACGCGGTAAAATTGAAGAGCATGATAACGAAATTGAAAAACTTAAAAATGAATTAAATAACCGTTATGCTGATTTGGATCAACGCCTAGAAACATTACAACAAAAAGTAGAGCCTTCAGAAGAAAGCGCTACGCCCGAGGAGGATAACCAACAAGGTACTGCACCCAGCACCAGCAACACCTTAAAAACTGCGCCAGTGAACAATACACCAACCCCAACGATTAAAACATCGGCTGTTGTTGTTCCTGCAAAATCAACCGTTACACCTACAACAACAAAAACTGCTCCAATTGCAGTTAAATCCGATGAGTTAGATAAAGCTGCATATACAGTAGCATTAGATGCCTATAAACAAGGCGGAGCTAAAAAAGCCATTGCACCAATGCAAAACTTTATCAAAAACAATCCAAACAGCGTTTATATCAGTAATGCTCATTTCTGGCTGGCCGAGTTTAACGTTGCGATAGAGCCATCTAATTTTAGCGAGGCTAAGCGAAATTACAGCATTGTCGCAAACCAATACCCAAATTCAGCACGTGCTTCTAGAGCACTTTATCAGCTGTATAGCATTGCAAAAGATGTCGATCACAACACAGCACAAGCAACGCAGTACAAACAAAAGTTACTTAAGAGCTACCCGCAGTCTGAAGAAGCCAAATACTTTAAATAATTTAGATGTTATAGCAGATAATGTACGTTAAATTTTCTGTTAAACACCCATAAAAAAGACCGCCTCATGGCGGTCTTTTTTAGATTAAAGCTTAACGTGTAATACCACGTTTTGACTGCTCTAATGAATCAATTAGTAATTGCGCTTCAGATACTTCAGGTAAAATCTCTGCACGAATTTTATCTAAAGCTTCTTGCGTGGTTAAGCCTGATTTATAAATCAACTTAAATGCTTCTCGAAGACCTTGAATCACGTTCTTCGACCAACCCTTACGACGCATGCCTTCGATATTCATTGCAAATGCATGTGCAGGATTTCCTGACACCATGACATACGCTGGGACATCTTTCAAAATAAGTGATGCACCACCAATCATACTGTAAGAATCAATTTTACAGAATTGGTGAATACCTGAGTTACCCCCAATTACAACATAGTCGCCCACGTGCACATGCCCTGCAACACCTACATTGTTTGCAAAGATATTGTGATCACCGACCACACAATCATGTGCAATATGTGTATTCACCATTAATAGGTTATGACTACCCACTTTTGTCAGACCTTGATCTTGAACTGTGCCACGATGCAAGCTGCAATGCTCACGAATCGAATTGTGGTCACCAATTTCCAACCAAGTTTCTTCCCCTGCATATTTTAAGTCTTGACAGACTTCTCCAACACTTGCGAATTGGAAAATTTCATTGTATTCACCAATACGGGTATAACCACCAACCACAACATGTGAATGCAGTTGGGTGCCCGCACCAATTGTGACATTTGGACCAATAATACAATAAGGGCCAATTTTCACATCTGGAGCAATGACTGCTGATGAGTCAATAATAGCGGTGGGATGAATGAATTCGTTATTACTCATGCTTGCTCTATTTTCTGATGCGAAATCATAATTTCCGCAGTTGCTGCGACTATGCCATCCACAGTAGCAATACAATTATATTTGTAAATACCACGTTTTTGCATGACAAGTTCAGATTTTAACACCAATTGATCACCTGGAACGACTGGCTTTTTAAAACGCACTTTCTCGGCACCAGCAAATAAAAATAGATTACCCGGTGTTGGTAATTTATTGTTCATTACGAAGCCAAGAATACCTGAAATTTGCGCCATTGCTTCAACAATTAACACACCCGGCATAATCGGAAATTCTGGGAAATGTCCCTGTAAAAACTCTTCATTGATTGAAACGTTTTTATAACCAACAATGCTATTTTCAGTGATATCAGTAACACGATCAACCAACAAAAATGGATAGCGGTGTGGAAGATATTCACGAATTTTTTGTGCACTCATTGGCAACTCTGGTTTCGTGAATGCAGGTGTATTCGACTCAGTCATCATATTATTTACGCAGTTTAAAAGTTGATTCAAGGGACTCAATTTGAGCTTGCATATGATCAAGTCGTTTGACCAGCTGGGTCAATGGCACATCTGCTAATTGTCTCATACGAACAACTGTGCGTTTCCATTTCTGATTTTCAAACAACGCTGTACCAGAAGAATACTTTCCAGCTTCAGAAATATTATTTGTCACCATTGACATTCCTGTCAAAGTCACATTATCCGCAATTTTAAGGTGCCCTGAGACTGCACTAGCACCACCAATGATACAATTTTTGCCAATGGTTGTGCTACCTGCGATTGCAATATTTGCAGCTAAAGCCGAATGCGCACCTATATGAACATTATGTGCGATTTGCACAAGGTTATCGATAATGACACCTTCTTCCAAAATTGTGTCATCCATTGCACCACGATCAACACTGCAATTTGACCCAATACGTACGTCATTTGCGATACGTACTGAACCTAATTGTGCAATTCGGTTCCATTTGCCTTGATAAGGTGCAAAGCCAAAACCTTCACTACCAATCACTGTATTTGCATGAATACGAACACGATCACCCAATTTGCACGCACCCATTAAGGTAACATGTGATTCAATTAGGCAATCCCTCCCCACCTCAACATCATCATCTAAAGTTGCATGTGCTTGAATAACAGTATGCTCACCCACAACACAATGCTCACCAATGACAACATAGTGACCAATATAGGCTGTTTCGGCAATCATGGCAGATGGATGGATTTGGGCTGTCGCTTCAATACCCGTTTTTGTGTTCTTTTTTTCAAACACATGGGTCAATATGGCAAAGGCAAGATATGGATTAGCCACCACAATAAAGTTTTGCTGGGCTGAATTGAGATGTGCTTTAAGCTCTGCCGTGACAATCAGTGCGCCGGCTTGAGATTGATTAGCTTGATCAAGATATTTTTCTGCATTTACAAATGCGATATGCTCTGGCTGTGCATGCTCAAGGCTAGCCAAACCTTTGGGTCGTAAATCTGCATTACCAACAGCTTCGCCTTGCACGAGGCCGGCGAGCTGTTTTAAACTTAACTGTTCAGGATTCATCGATTACTTAATTGCATTAACCTTTTGAATCATTTTATCAGTTAAATCATACTTAGCGTCATAAGCTAACGCTGAATTTTTATTCAAAACCACGTCCAGATTATTTTCCTTCCGCAATTGTTCAGCTGCTTGCTTAATTCTTGAGTCCATAACTTGGTTAATCGATTGAATATTCGACTGTACCGTAGCTTGAACTTTTTGCTGCAAAGCATTTAAAGTGCTTAACTTAGTTTGATATTGCTGAGCAAGTTTTTGCTTTTCCGCATCTGACAATTTATTTGCACTTTGTTGTGCTTTTAATTGCATAGCTTCAAGCTCTTTGCTCAGATTTTCAATCTGTGTTGTTTGGGGCTTAATTTGTTGCTGAAAAGACATATTTTGCTGTTTCAAATATGCACTTTGCTCAACAATACGCTCTAGATCTACCACACCATAGCCTGCGGCATGTACAGCAGTAGAGCCCAATACGCTAAGGGCGAATAGGCTTTTAAGTATTATTTTCATTTTAACTTCCATCACTTATTCCGAAATGGACCGTACTTAGAACGTACGGCCAATTTCAAACTGGATATTCTTCGTGTTATCGCCTGCTTTTTCATTCAATGGGAATGCATAGCTCAACGATAATGGACCAATCATGGTAATCCATGTAAAGCCTGCACCTACGCTATAACGCATATTTTTTGCATCAAAGCCAAAATTGTCTTCACAGTACTTTTTAGCATCCACTGCAAGTGTTGCATCGAGATAAATCTTTTCTGATGACACATTACACTGTGTATCAAAGACTTGTGCACCCTCAGCAAACAATACAGGACGAACTTGACGTGCCCAATCACCTTTAAAAGGCATTGGAAGCACTAGCTCTGTACCAAATTGCACCAAGGCATTACCACCAACTTCTTCAGGATCCCAATCTTTCTGATGTGTTTCACTGTATTGAACGCCAGGATATTTAGGGCCTAAAGTACTATTATCATAACCACGTACCGAACCAAAACCACCTGCATAGAAGTTTTTAAAGAACGGTAAATCATTACCATAACCCAACTTACCATAACCACGTAATACAAAGTCTTTACCCAGCGGGAAGAAGGCTTGCGCATCATAAGTTAGTTTTTGATATTCAACATCACTGCCCGGTACCGCAATTTCAGCATTCACACGATGTGACATACCGCTGGTTGGGAACATTGGACGGTTTAATGTGTTATATGACCAACCTAAGTTTAAGTTATAGGTTAGGAAATCACCCTCAAATGCTGAGCCATACTTCGGTGACAATTTACCAGGTGGACATACCATTTCACCTGTAGTTGGATCTTTTTCCAATTCAACCAAACAATAGGTTGAAGTATTTGTGGTCTTACCACCATTGGCTAATAAGTAGTCTCGCACATAAGTTGATACATACGCACCTGCTGTCACTTTAGTACTATCAATGTTTAAACCAGCACTAATACTTTGGTTTTCATCAATTGGATAGCCAAAGTTAATACCACCACCAAAACTGTCTGTAACGTAGTTGTTTACGTTATAGTCATTGTTTAGCTTGGTTTTACGGTAGTACATGTTATAACCACGACGTACACCATCAATAGTGAAGTACGGGTCTGTAACACTTAAGTTATAGTAATCTTGTGTTTCTGAACGTGATAAATCAATCGCAACTGAGTTACCTGTTCCCAAGAAGTTAGTTTGACTTAAACCTGCTTGGAAAGTCACACCGCCACTTTGCGAGAAACCAACAGCAAGTGTACTTGTACCTGAGTGCTGTTCTTCAACATTAATGTTTAAGTCCACTTGGTCTGGTGAATTTGGTACACGGGCAGGTTTAATATCTACAGTTTTAAAGAAGCCAGTACGCTCTAAACGTACTTTTGACAAATCAATTTTTTCATTGCTTGCCAATGCACCTTCCATCTGACGCATTTCACGACGCAATACAGAATCCGCAGTTTTACTATTCCCGGTAAAGTTAATGCGTCGAACTGTAACTTGCTGACCTGGATTAATGTAGTAGTTTAAATCAACTTGTTTTGTTTCATTGTTGATTTGTGGCACCACATTGACTTCAGCATAGTAATAACCAGAGTTACCATACTTACGCAGTAATAGTTGCTTCACTGCGTTCACTTTTTCTTGTGAATACAGCTCATCCGATTTATAAATTTGTAATGCTTGAAGGTCTTTTTCAGAGTAAAGCGCATCACCTAAGAATTTAGTTTCGCCAAATTTAAACTGCTCACCTTCATCTACTGATACTTCAATAAAGACGTTCTTTTTGTCTTCACTCAAGTTCAAACTTGAATTGGTAATATTGAAATTGATGTAGCCTTTGTTCAAATACATTGCGCGCAATGATTCAAGGCTGGCTGCCATTTTTTCACGTGCATAACGGTCATTACGTGAAACAACAGATGCCCAACCACTTTCTTTCACAGCAAAGGCTTGCTTGATATCAGCATCTTTAAATACTGTATTACCAATAATATTAATATCAAAAACTTTTGCAGCTTTACCTTCAGTAAATTCCAGTAAAAGATCAACACGGTTATTTGGTTTTGCAGTCGTTGTTACTTTAACATCAGCATCATAGCGGCCTTGTTGCATATATTGCTGTTCAAGCTCAGTCTCAACAATTTGCAATGCAGACTTTTTCAGTACTTCGCCTTCAGCTAGACCCATTTTTTTTAAGCCTTCTTCCAAGGCTTCTTTAGGAATCAGCTTATTGCCTTTTAACTCAATTTTAGAAATAACAGGACGTTCTACAACTGTAAATATCAGGTTATTGCCTTCTTGTGATGTTTTAATATCATCAAAAAGTCCTGTTGCGTATAAAGTACGAATTGCATTTGCTATTGAAGAATCGCTGACACGATCACCACTAGTGACTGGCAACATGCCATACACACTTTCTGGTGTTAAACGGACAAGTCCGTTTACTTTTACATCTTGTACTACAAAATCATCCGCTGCATATATTTGTTGTGTAGCTGCCATTGCACTAACGAGTGCCAAAGGCATAAATAAATGTGTGTGCTGCATGCCAGTCTTTTCCGCTGTTAAATTTATTTCGTCATCTACGCTTATAAACGCATAAAATCATTGAAGAGTGCGAGTAGCATCATGCTACCCAGCAGTACCATACCAATTTTCAGTCCAACCAATTGTATTTGTTCAGAAACAGGTTTACCACGAATTAATTCAATAAAATAGTAAACTAAATGACCACCATCCAGCATCGGAATAGGTAATAAGTTTAAAATTCCCAAACTCACACTCATGAGTGCCATAAATGAGATAAAGGTTTGCCAACCCATTTCTGCACTTTGGCCTGCCACTTTTGCAATCGTGATTGGGCCAGATAAGTTATCTAAACCAATCATACCTCGAACCATTTTTACAATGGAGTTCAGAATCATACTCGAAAGTTGACCTGTTTTATCTAGCGCCATTGTAAACGCTTCAACTGGTGTGTATTGAATTGTTTGCTTATATTCTGCAGGAATCACAACTTTACCAGGGTCACTTTGCACCCCAAGCACACCTGTGACTTTACCCATATTATCGCGTTGACCTTGTGGCATTACTTCTAAATGCACAATTTTTTGATCCCGCAATACATCAATCTTTAATAACTTTTCTGGTGATCCTTTTACCACTTGTACCACATCAAACCAATCATTCATCTTTTGACCATCAATCGCAACAATACGATCTCCAGCCTTCATGCCTTGGCGAATCGCAGCCCCATCATCACTCAATTTTGTGACAGTCGCTGGAATTACTGGACGGTATGGAACAAAACCTAAAATATCTAAAGGTGATTCAGATTGATCTTTAAGAAAACCTTGGATAGGCAATTGAAAGTTTTTGACTTCTCCAGCACGATCCGCTGTCACCAAAATACTGCCTGTTTCACCTACACGGTCAACCAACGCATAATTGAGCTTTTCCCATGTACTTACAGGTGTACCATCAATTGCAGTAATTTTGTCACCTGTATGCATCTGCATTGTTGCAGCAGGTGTATTTGGCAACACTTTACCTACACGTGTATTTAATTGCTCTTGTGCAGGTAAAAAAAGTACCCAAAACAAAACCACGGCTAAGGCCAAATTAATTAATGGCCCAGCAGCTACAATTGCAATTCGCTTCCAAGGATGCTGACGGTTAAATGCAAAAGGTAAATCCTCTTCTGCAACATTGCCTTCACGCTCATCTAGCATTTTGACATAGCCACCTAATGGCAATGCCGAAAGCTGGTATTGAATCCCTGATTTCTTAGAAGTCCATTTCAGAATAGTTGGCCCAAACCCAATGGAATAAACCAACACTTTTACGCCAAGTTTACGTGCAACAAAATAATGACCAAACTCATGTATTGCAATTAAGGGCCCCAACAACAGAATTGCAGCCACAATAATAAACAAGGCGCTCATACTAACTTCCTTTATTGGTCACCAATTGTTGTGCAATTGCACGCGCTTCAGCATCTGCTTGTAAAATCACATCCAGATTGTTTGCAGCCTGATGTGCCAGTTGATTCAATGTTTGCTCAACAATCGCAGGGATCTGCATAAATCCAATTTTTTGCTTTAAAAATGCATCCACCGCAATTTCATTGGCTGCATTTAAAATCGCAGGTGTAGTTCCACCTACTTTCATAGCTTGACGTGCCAATTGAAGCGCAGGGAATCGAGTTGTATCAGGCTCAACAAAATTTAATTGCGAATGTGTAAATACATTTAATGCTGGAACATGCGTTTGTATGCGTTCAGGCCAAGCCAAAGCATGTGCAATTGGCGTACACATATCTGGATTACCCATTTGTGCCAAGGTCGAACCATCTACATATTGCACCATAGAGTGGATGATACTCTGTGGATGCACAACAACTGTTACAAAATGTTCTTCAATTGAAAATAAATGGCAGGCTTCGATCAACTCTAAACCTTTATTCATCAACGTAGCAGAATCTACAGATATTTTTTGCCCCATAGACCAATTTGGATGTTTACATGCTTGCGCAGGTGTCACCGAATGTAATTGTTCTAGGCTATGGTTTAGAAATGGACCACCAGACGCGGTCAGTAAAATATTGGACACACCCAGTTTAGGTTGACCATTTCGTTCGGCCTGAAAATAATTTTGAGGTAAGCACTGAAAAATAGCATTGTGCTCAGAATCTACAGGCAATAGTGTCGCATGATGATCCAAAGCAGCTTGCATCATGATATCGCCCGACATCACCAATGCTTCTTTGTTGGCAAGTAAAACTCGCTTACCTGCCTTTACAGCAGCTAAAGTCGGAAGCAGACCAGCCGCACCAACGATTGCTGCCATCACCACATCAACATCTGAATGTGAAGCAACAGCAATTAAGCCTGCTTCATCAGCCAAAATTTCGATGTCAGCCAATTGCTCTGCCACAAGGAGCTGTCGTAATTCATCTACTTTAGAGGATGGTACAACAGCGAATCTCGGTCGGTACTGTTTGCAAATTTCTACCAGCTCTGCAAGTCTGCTCTGCGCAGTCACTGCAAAAACGGAATACTCTTGTGAATGTTGCGCCAAGATTTTCAAGGTACTTTGACCTATCGACCCTGTTGCACCCAATATACAAACAGATTGAGACATTTATAAATCTACGCCAAGAAGTTTTAAAACATATATGCCCGCAGCAAAAATTGGGGCAGCAGCCAATAATGAGTCAATTCGATCGAGCACACCGCCATGACCAGGAAGAATTCGACCCGAATCCTTAATGCCAGCACGACGTTTAATCATCGATTCAAATAAATCACCCAATACTGAGCTAAATACGGTAATCACAGATAAAATAAGGAATAAAGCATGTTCTGCTAAGCTTAAGTCAAGATAAACCACCTCAACTACAACCACGATTAACATTGCAGTAAACACACCACCATACAAACCTTCTAAAGATTTGTTTGGACTCACATCGGGTGCGAGTTTCTTTTTACCCAGCTTACGTCCTACGAAGTAAGCACCACTGTCTGCACCCCAAACCAACAGGAATAAGTACATGAGCCACCACGGTGAGCTCTGCCAAACAGAGAAAATGGCTGTAACAGCAGCTGAAACCAAAACCAAACCTATGACTTTAAGCGTTGGATTATACCAACCGTCATATTCTGGATAAGATTTCACCCAATAAACACTGAGCAACCACGTCAAAATCGAGGCTGCCCAAAGTAATAAAGCCACATCATTATAGCTTAATGCTAAGGTAGAAATCGCAGCAGTGACTAAACCATAGCCCCATGCAAGCAGTTTATTTACATTCTTAGATTTTTTAGGCATGAGTTTAAACCACTCATAGCCAGCAACCCCAGCTGCAATGATCATCAGCACAAACATTGGGTAATGCGAAGACGAAGCAAACATACAGCTCAGTACAACCGCAACTAGCACCAATGCGGTAATAATCCGCTCTAACATTTATTAATTCTCAAGTGACGCTTGTTGAACTTGTTCTGATGTTTTACCAAAGCGGCGTTCACGCCCTGCAAATACTGCAAAAGCATCATCTAATTCTTCAACGGTAAATTCTGGCCATAATGTATCTGTAAAATACAATTCTGCATAAGCGGCTTGCCACAATAGAAAGTTCGATAGACGGAAATCTCCACCTGTACGAATTAACAAATCTACTGCAGGTAAATCACTCATGCTGACATAGCGACCAAATACATCGGTATCTATTGCATCAAGCGTTAATTTGTTTGCCATAACATCGGCCGCAATCTGCTGTGCAGCGTGCGCCATATCCCACATACCGCCATAACTTATCGCAATGGTCAGCGTCATGCTAGAGAAGTTAGCAGTCCTTTCTTCGGCATGCAACATGAGTGCACGTAATTCTGGAGATAAACGTGATCGATCTCCGATAAAACGAAGCGAAATGTTAAATTTTTCCATACGTGGCAATTGTTCATGAATTGTTTCTTCTAACAATTTCATCAACAAATCAACCTCAAATTGAGGTCGTTTCCAGTTTTCACTAGAAAATGCAAACACAGTTAATGCTTGGATATTCGCTTGTCGACAATGCTCTACAATTGGATCTAGGATCTCTTTACCAGAACGATGACCTTCACCTTTTTGCATTAGATTTTTTTTGGCAAAACGATTGTTGCCATCCATAATGATGGCAACATGTTTTGGAAGACTGGAATTTTCTTCAGAAACGGTCATTCAAGATTAGACCTTCATTAATTCAGCTTCTTTTGCAGCTAAACGTTTTTCCACTTCAGCAACAAATTTGTCTGTAATTTTTTGAATGTCATCACCAGCACGACGCTCATCATCTTCAGAAATTTCTTTTTCTTTCAACAATGCTTTGATATCACCTAAAACATCACGGCGAATGTTACGAATCGCAACTTTTGCATTTTCAGCTTCGTTACGCGCAACTTTTTGCATATCACGACGTGTTTCTTCAGTTAGTGCTGCCATTGGCACGCGAATCGCGTCAGCAGTAATCGGGTTTAAACCGAGGTCAGATTCACGAATTGCTTTATCAATTGCAGCAACCATTGTACGTTCAAATGGTTGAACCAATAGTGTACGTGAGTCTTCAACACCTACGTTTGCAACTTGATTTAATGGAACATCAGAACCATAGTAAGGAACCATAACACCGTTAAGGATCGATGGGTGCGCACGACCTGTACGTACTTTTCCAAAACCATGCTCTAAAGACTCCAGCGACTTGTTCATGCGTTCTTCGGCGTCTTTTTTAAGATCGTTAATCATAAGATCTTCCTTACTAAATTTTAAATGAGGTATAACTAAATATAATCTGTAGTATAGAGAGCTTTCGGCCCCACGTACATTAGTTCGTAACGTGAGTACCTTCTTTTTCACCCATCACTACAGACAACAATGAACCTGCTTTGTTCATGTCAAATACTTGAAGTGGCACGTTATGATCACGGCATAAGCAAATTGCTGTTAAATCCATTACACCTAATTTTTCATCTAACACTTGGTCAAATGTCAAAGCATCGTATTTCACAGCATCATCGTATTTGCTTGGATCTTTGTTGTATACGCCATCAACTTTAGTTGCTTTTAAGATTAAGTTTGCTTCAATCTCGATACCACGTAAGCATGCTGCTGTATCTGTAGTGAAGAATGGGTTACCAGTACCCGCAACAAATACACACACTTCACCACGAGTTAAATGACGAATTGCATCACGGCTTGAATATGATTCTACTACTGCGCCAATTGGCAATGCAGACATCAAACGCGTTTTAATATTACGGCGCACCAAAGCATCACGTAATGCAAGGCCATTCATTACAGTTGCCAACATACCCATTTGATCGCCTGTTACACGACCAACGAGGCCATCCTTTTGTAACTGGCTGCCACGGTATAAGTTACCACCACCAACAACGATACCCACTTGAACACCCAAACCAACAAGGTGCGCAATTGCGAGTGACATTTGATCGAGCACTTGTGCATCGATACCCATATCTTTATTGCCTGCCAAAGCTTCACCAGAAAGCTTTAGAAGAATGCGACCAAAACGCGGTTTTTTAGAATCAAGCATCATCAACTCCGAATTATTTAATTTCAATTATTTTTCGTGAATCATTTAATACGAATTAATTTCGCATATAAGTCATATTCATCTGCATCGGTAATTTCCACTTCAAGCAAATCACCTGCCTTAATCAATGATTTATCGATATCTTCAACAAAGACGTTACCATCAATTTCAGGTGCATCCGCATAAGAGCGTGCAACTGCAACTGGGAACTCATCTTCTAAATCATCAACCAACACTGTCATGGTTTGACCAATACGTTTTTGCAGTTTCGCTGCAGAAATTTCTTGTTGAACTTCCATGAAGCGTTCATAGCGTTGTTGCTTAATCTCTTCAGGCACATGATCTGGCAGATCGTTTGCTGTAGCACCTTCAACAGGTGAGTATGTAAAACAACCCACACGGTCTAGCTGTGCTTCTTTTAACCAATCTAACAGCATCACGAAGTCTTCTTCAGTTTCACCAGGGAAACCTACAACAAAAGTTGAACGAAGGACTAAGTCTGGGCATTTTTCACGCCATACTTTTAAACGCTCTAGTGTATTTTCACTATGCGCAGGACGTTTCATCAACTTCAAGATTTTAGGACTTGCGTGTTGGAATGGAATATCCAAATATGGAAGAATTTTACCTTGTGCCATCAAATCAATCACAGCATCGACATGCGGATACGGATAGACATAATGCAAACGAACCCAAATACCCAACTGCCCTAAAGCTTCACACATATCGTAAAACTTAGTTTTTACAGGTTGGCCATTCCAAAAGTCCAATTTGTACTTTGTATCTACACCGTATGCAGAAGTGTCTTGTGAAATGACAAGAACTTCTTTTACACCCGCATTTTTGAGTGCTTGTGCTTCGCTTAATACCGAGCCCACTGGACGTGAAACTAAATCACCACGCATGCTTGGAATAATACAGAATGTGCAACGGTGGTTACATCCTTCTGATATTTTCAAATATGCATAATGTTTTGGTGTTAAACGAATCCCTTGTTCTGGAACAAGGTCAATGAATGGATTATGTTTTGGTGGCTCTGGAACGTACTCATGTACCGCTTCCATAACTTCTTGATATGCCGCAGCACCTGTCACCTTTAAGACGTTTGGATGCATTTGGCGAATTTTGTCTTCGTCTTTACCTAGACAACCTGTCACAATCACGCGACCATTCGCGCTCATTGCTTCACCAATGGCGTCTAAAGACTCTTGTACTGCAGATTCAATAAAACCACAGGTATTTACAACAACTAAATCTGCACCATCATAATCTGATGCAACATCATAACCTTCAGTTTTTAACTGAGTTAAAATTCGTTCGGAATCAACCAATGCCTTAGGACAACCTAAAGAAACAAAACCGACTTTGGGGGATTTCATGAATCTGCGCTCCACTAGAATGCGCGTATTGTATGTCTTTTCTTTGCATAAAAATAGGTGAAAAGGCCACTCTTTATATCATGCACCAAAATAATGCTATAATTTCATCCATATAATTAAAAATGCACCATTTTGAACCATATTTTATTTACAGCCCTTTTTTTATTCGCTATACATTTAAATTAAAGGCCAACTTCGGCACATTCTTTTAATTCAGCACTCAAATTTGGCGTTCTTTTAGAAAAGTTGGCGTGCATTTTGCTTACTCTGCATCAATTCAGTCCGTTTACTGAAAACAGAATGCCTTATGAAGATGCCATTGCGCCATTTTAAAACAGAACACCCACCGCTAATGGATCAACCTATGACCATCGATTATCGGCTATTAGTAGATAATTTAACCACAGCGATTTTACTGGTCGATAGTAATCTCAATATTTATTACTTAAATTCGTCATGTGAAGCACTTTTTGACATCAGTTTACTTCGGGCTGAAGGCCTGCCTGTGCTTCATTTATTGCACATGCCCAATGATGAATTCAATACAGAAGAAGCCCTAAACAACACTCTACAATCTGGGCAACCTTATACACGACGCGAAGCAACGATTAATGTGAACTTCAAAGACATTCATGTTGATTACACGGTGTCGCTTTTAAGTTCAGGCAAGTCATATCACCCTTTATTGATTATTGAGCTTAATCCAATTGACCGAATGCTCAAAATCTCTAAAGAAGAGAATCTCATTCAGCAACATCAAGTCGCACGCCAACTGATTCGTGGCGTGGCACATGAAATTAAAAACCCATTGGGGGGCATCCGCGGTGCAACACAGCTTTTGGCTCGTAGTTTAAATGACCCTCAGTACAGTGAATTTACCGACATTATTATTAGTGAAGTCGATCGTTTGCGTAATTTGGCCGACACCATGCTGGGTTCACGCCAACTTCCAAGCTATGAACCAACCAATGTACACGAGCCTTTAGAACGTGTACGTGCCCTCATTGCGAACCAAACCAAAAAGAAAATAAAAATCACACGTGACTATGACCTTTCTTTACCCGATGTCATGGCCGATCGCGACCAACTTATTCAAGTCATGCTCAACATTAGCGTTAATGCTGTGCAAGCCATGACTGAAAATAAAGATTTCTTTGAAGAACACCAACCAGAACTGATTCTTCGCACGCGTATTCAGCGCCTAGTTACCATAAATGGTGTACTCAAACGCTCTGCTGTACGCATTGACATTGAAGATAACGGCCCAGGTGTACCTGAAGAAATTTTAGAATCTGTGTTTTATCCTTTAGTGACTGGACGTGCTAAAGGTACAGGCTTAGGCCTCAGTATTGCGCAAAATATTATGCATCAACACAACGGAATGATTGAATGCCAATCTGTTCCCGGCAAAACAACTTTTAGCTTATATTTACCTTGGGAGTCAGGACATGTCGCGAAATAAAATATGGGTCATCGATGATGATCGCGCGATGCGCTGGGTTTTAGAAAAAACATTTAAAGAAGAAGGTTTTGATGTTACCAGCTTTGAAGAGGCTCAATCTGCACTCGATCAACTTAGTGTAGATGCACCCGATGTCATCTTAACTGACATTCGTATGCCCGGTATTGATGGTTTGACTTTCCTAGGCAAAGTCAAAGGTAGTCATCCCGATCTTCCTGTCATTATTATGACAGCGCACTCAGATTTAGAATCTGCCGTGTCGAGCTATCAAACTGGTGCTTTTGAATATCTACCAAAACCTTTTGATATTGATGAAGCATTAGCCTTGGTCAATCGTGCAATTTTGCATATTGCGAAGCTTCAACAACAAGAATCTGCAAAAACCGTTCAACCCATTCAATCCACTGAAATTATTGGTGAATCTCCTGCAATGCAGGAAGTATTTCGTGCTATTGGTCGTCTATCACAATCGCACATTACGGTACTCATTAATGGTGAATCTGGTACAGGTAAAGAGTTGGTTGCGCATGCGTTACATCGCCACTCTCCGCGTAGTAGCAAACCGTTTATTGCACTCAACATGGCTGCTATTCCCAAAGATTTGATTGAAACAGAATTGTTTGGTCATGAAAAAGGCGCATTTACGGGTGCAAATACACAACGCCAAGGTCGCTTTGAACAAGCCAATGGCGGTACGCTGTTTTTAGACGAAATTGGCGATATGCCATTTGAAACCCAAACACGTTTACTACGTGTATTGGCCGATGGCGAGTTCTACCGCGTAGGCGGACATATTCCTGTAAAGGTTGATGTACGTATTGTGGCTGCAACCCATCAGGACCTTGAAAAACTTGTTCATGAAGGTCGCTTCCGCGAAGACTTGTATCACCGCCTGAACGTGATTCGTATTCACATTCCAAAACTTGCACACCGTAGCGAAGACATACCTATGCTTGCGCAGCATTTCTTGGCGCGTGCAGGTAAAGAATTGGGCGTCAGTCCAAAAATATTGCGTCCTGAAACGCAAGAATATATGCAAAAACTGCCTTGGCAAGGCAACGTGCGCCAATTGGAAAATACTTGTCGCTGGCTCACAGTGATGATTACAGGTCGTGAGGTTTATCCTGAAGATTTACCTTCTGAACTCAAACAAATTCCAATTCACCAAAGTGGTGAAGGTTCGCCTGCGCCAAATACTTTAGATCGTGTTTCAATTCACCATTGGGACGAGCTACTTGGCCAATGGGCGGTACAAAAGCTTAAAAATGGCGAAATGAAGATTCTAGACATTGCCACACCTATGTTTGAGCGCACACTGATTAATGCCGCATTACAGCAAACCCGTGGTCGTAAACGTCATGCAGCTGAGCTTTTAGGTTGGGGACGTAATACGCTTACCCGTAAGCTCAAAGAGCTAGGCATGGACAGTGCCGACGATGAAGTTGAAGAAGAATTAGAAAGCTAATTCTTTCGGCTCATGCAATAAAAAAGGCTAATCTTCGGATTAGCCTTTTTTATTGAAACCTTAGTGCATTAAGCAGTAATCCCCACATAGCGCAAGTAACCATCAATACCTAAATCTGACTGATAAATAACAAAATCTGGATAACTTGATGCTGTTAGTTCCTCAATCACCACCACTTGATCGTCATTGGCATGCATATCATCTACAGTACGGCGCAAAGTATGCTCAAATTCATCCGTAATGTATTCAAAACCAATATCCATAGCGATAAATAACGTGTGCTCACACGGCTGTACATACTGCTCTTCTGACCAATTAATCACGGCTTGCTGGCAGTGCGGGCAGTTAATATTGTCGGTTGCCTGAATAGAAAGTTGAATAAGTTGATAAGCCATGAATATTTATATCTTGAGTGAATCAAATGATTTTAGCAAAAACTCAGTATTTGCTGATGCTATTTTTATATTCTAACTTAGCCTGAATGTCAGATTCCACAAAAAAGGAAGCCAAAGCTTCCTTTTATATCTCAATTTTTACCACAACAATTCGCGTTATTTTTTACTCGATTTATAAGCAGATAACGCTGCCACAGCCACCGCTGAAAGCACAATCCCCGGCGCACTTGCAAGCAAGATACCTGTCGTGCCCAAACCGAGCGCTAAAATTTTACCTGTCAGCAGAGGCCCTGTCATCGCGCCCAAACGGCCAAGAGAAATTGCGCTGCCTACACCTGTTACTTTGCCGGCTGAGTTATAGAAAATTGGTGAAATGCCGTACAGAATCGATTGACCGCCTGTAGAGAAAATACCCCCAATTAAGCCTGCAAATACCAACAATGGAATGGATTTGGTTGTGAATAAAATTAATACCGCAATAAATAGACCGATATAGATAATCACAGCCATTTGCCACAATTTTAAACGGTCAAGTAAGTAACCTAGGCCAAGCGTACCAATAACCGCACCTACTTGGAAAATCAGCATAATCATGAATGCTTGTGATTTTTCTAAGCCTTGCTCCATCAGTAAGTTTGGCAACCAACTGATTAAGATGTAATTCACCATTAGGGTAAAGAAGAAACTTACCCACAGCGGCAATGTGTATTTGTAACGATTTTCTGCAAAAAGCACTTGCGCCATTGGCGGCACAGCTTCTGCCACTACTGATTCGATCTTTTCTTTGCGCTTATCTTTTAAGATAACTGCCATAAATGGAAGCAATACTAAAGGTGTTAAACCACCAATTAAAAATAATGTGTGCCAAGAAATATCTTTAAAGATAATAGCCAAGCTTGCAACAAAGATTGCACCTACAGGTAAGCCACAATACATCAAGCTGTTTAATTTACCTCGGTTTGCTTCAGTTGCTTCATCACCCACCACTGAAATCATGGTTGGCATAGCAGCCCCCAAACCTAAGCCTGTAAAAAAGCGAGCTGCATATAATATTTCTACACTTGGCGCCAATGCAGTGATTGTCATAAATACGCCAAAGATTGCAATTGAAAGCATCAACACTTTCTTTTGCCCTAAATAATCTGCTACACGGCCACCAAAAAATGCACCGAATAACATACCAAATACCCCTAAGCTAAACACATAGCCCATTTGTACCTGATCTAATGAAAATGTCGCTGCAATTCCTTTCGCCGCGATCCCAGGTGCCTGTAGGTCAAAACCTTCAAAAAACGCCACCCAGAAACACAAAAATACCGTTAAAATTTTCTGTATTTTCCTCGTTTGTACTTGTGCCATGATCTAACTCCATCCGTAGTACACACACAGCCACATCTGACTGTGTGTGCATTCTCTGCCGATTGAGTCACAATAAATACCACTACAATAGTCGGATTAAAGTTTAATTTATAAGCCAAACTTAATGAAACTTATAAGCAAAAGGTTGCATAACAATACATTTCAAGTCTTATTTATTAATTTTATTACTAAAAAACAGCAACTTAATAAAAACAAAGCTTCTAGCTATACAGCTATAACAAAAAACAATAGATAATATGATTTCAGATAAAATGCTGTGCTGTTGAAAATTCTATCCGTGTTTTTTCTGGTTTTAAAATGTATTACAATCAAATAATTACTTACTAATAAATATTTATAATGAGCTTTACAGTCCAAGAAATTGCGCACTAATCAATGATACTTTACAGCAACCCCGTGGCCGTAAGCACCATATGGCTGGACTTCAAGACTGGTGACAATACGCTGACACTCAAACTTAAAAAGCTTGGCATGGACAGTGCTGACGATAAAGTCGAAGAAGAAGTTAAAGGCTAAGCCATTAAAACGCGAATAGCCTGCCACACCGAAATCAGAATTTATAATCAAATATTGCACGAATTGTTCGTAACTATTAACTCAGCAAACGTATTGATTTGATTATCATTGGCAGGAAAATCAGCAACTGTTTGTTGCATGGTTTGCTTGG
This sequence comes from Acinetobacter cumulans, assembly GCF_003024525.3. Taxonomy (GTDB): domain Bacteria; phylum Pseudomonadota; class Gammaproteobacteria; order Pseudomonadales; family Moraxellaceae; genus Acinetobacter; species Acinetobacter cumulans. Next base: position 2,076,943 of record NZ_CP035934.2, read on the forward strand.
ATTCATTGGTAATGTATTCACACCATAAATAAAATGTGCTCACATAGTTAAATATATTGCTCTTCTTAACAATTGATGATGTATTGATGACAATGTGGGCAAGCGATGTTTTGAGTGGTTTAAGTGTCAAGTTCAATGAGTTAGCATGACATTGGAATGATCAAAATTTGGAACTTTGAGTATTTTAGCAAAGATTTTCCATCAGTTTAAAAATTATGTTGATTGCTTCCAAAGAATAAAAACTCAAAATAAAAGATTTATCCCCATCTGATTATTTAAAACGAAGTATTTAAAATAATCGTGCATAATATGCGAATGAAATACCTTGATCGCCAAAATTTCCTGAAACTACATTTAAGAAACATAAAGGCCACCATTTATTATAAAACGCATCGAATCCTGAAATTATGCACTGATCGCACACTTTAAATGCTACTTAAATCAGATTCCGATAGATACCTTACACCCACCCATATCATGAACCCAAATACCAATATCCCCCACATAATATGTATGATAATCTTCTACTTCAATATGGCTTTGTTGCACAAAGATTTGAAATGCAAAGCGCCCCTAATTGATCCAAATTTAAGGCGTAACTTGGGTAAGTGGGCGACCTAATTCCGTAAATCTGTTAAGGACTGCTACACGTGCATGGATCTCATTCACCTGACTAGGAAAGCTTCTTGCCATTAATTTATCGCCTAATAATTTGATGCAATGCATCTTGGTTTCCACCAAACTGCGGCGATGATAGCCTGACCATTTTTTCCATAATGTCCTGCCTAAATGTTTAACTGTTCGAAGTAATTCATTTCGCTCTAGCGAGCTACTCTTTGTATCTTTCCATGGTTTCGCATTTTTTCTAGGTGGAATCACCGCATGCGCTTGCCGATCTGCAATGACCTGACGGCATTGCTTGGTGTCATAAGCTCCATCGGTATAAACAGAGTCAATCTGCTCATCTTGTGGAATCTGATTAAGTAAATCACCAAGCACCTGTGAATCACTGACATTATTGGTTGTGAGCTGAATAGCGCGTATTTGTAGGGTTTTGGCATCTATACCAATATGTAGTTTACGCCATTGGCGACGATATTCAGCTCCATGTTTCTTGCGTTTCCATTCGCCCTCACCTAGAAACTTCATGCCTGTAGAGTCTACGAGTAGATGCAGCCCATCGCTACTTTTTTGGTAGCTGATTGCAATATCAATATGCTTTTGTCTTCTACAAAGCGTACTGTAATCTGGTGCGGTCCAATTTAATCCGCAAAGTTTAATCAGACTTTGCACAAAGCCAGTGACCATACGTAAAGACAAACGGAATAGAGATTTAATCATTAAGCAGCATTGGATAGCTGCGTCGGAGTAGGTTTGATTTCGCCCTTGTTTGCCTTTTGATGGAGCATACCATTGCGTAGCAGGATCAAACCAAATGGCAATATTTCCGCGACTCATGAGTGCTCGGTTATATGCGGGCCAATTGGTTGTGCGGTAGATTTTGTGTGTAGGCTTCTTCATTTGAAAATTATATCGCTGAAAAAGCCTTTACAGATAGGTTTGTGCAACAAAGCCATTTCAACTTGAAATCTTAAGCAGATTTTTTAGCATTGGCATTTTTACGAATCGTAATCATCACCAATTGAACCGCCGCTGGTGTAACACCCGGAATACGGCTGGCTTGTGCAAGTGTTTCAGGCAACACACCTTTAAGCTTCATGGTAATTTCACGAGAAAGACCTGAAACTGCGTCATAATCAAAATCAGCAGGAATTTTGGTATCTTCCAAACGCTTCATTTGCGCAACGTCTTCTTGCTGACGGTTAATATAACCCGCATATTTCACTGCAATTTCAATTTGCTCACCCACAAATGCAGACACTTCTGAACCTGTAAGCTCAGCAATTTGAGCAAAATTAATATTTGGACGTTTTAACAAATCAATTGCGTTAGTTTCTTTAGACAGATCATCACCTGTCATTTCAACGAATTTTTTACCCAATGGGTTGTTTGGCGCAGCCCAAAGATGCTGTAAACGGCCTTTTTCAGTTTCTACCGCTTCCATTTTTTGGCAGAACGAATCCCAACGCGCATCATCTACCAGACCCATTTCACGGCCAATCGCAGTTAAACGCTGATCCGCATTGTCTTCACGTAGCATCAAACGGTATTCCGCACGTGAGGTAAACATGCGGTACGGTTCTTTCGTACCTAATGTAATTAAGTCGTCAACCAATACACCCATGTACGCTTCATCACGTTTTGGTGTCCATTGCTCTTGATCCCATGCACGGCGCGCAGCGTTTAAACCTGCAAGTAAACCTTGTGCACCCGCTTCTTCATAACCTGTTGTACCGTTAATTTGACCAGCAAAGTACAAGTTATTAATTGCTTTGGTTTCAAGAGAGAATTTCAATGCTTGTGGGTTGAAATAATCGTATTCAATTGCATAACCCGGACGAAGAATGTGTGCATTCTCCATACCACGGATTGAACGAACCAATTCAAACTGCACATCAAAAGGAAGTGATGTTGAAATACCGTTTGGATATAGCTCATGAGTATCCAGACCTTCAGGCTCAAGGAATACTTGGTGTGAGTCTTTATCGGCAAATTTATGAATTTTATCTTCAATTGATGGGCAGTAACGTGGACCTACACCTTCAATTACACCTGTATACATCGGTGAACGATCTAAACCGCCACGAATAATGTCGTGTGTGCGTTCATTGGTATGCGTGATATAGCAGTTAATTTGTTCTGGGTGCATAGACGCATCACCCATAAATGACATCGTCGGAGATGGGAAGTCGCCCGGCTGCGCTGTCATTACAGAAAAATCGACAGAACGTGCATCAATACGTGGTGGTGTACCTGTTTTTAAACGACCTACAGGTAAATTCAATTCACGTAAGCGCGCAGCCAACGAAATTGAAGGCGGATCGCCCGCACGACCACCCGATGCATTGTTTAGACCGATGTGAATCACACCGCCCAAGAATGTACCCGTAGTTAATACGACAGTTTTTGCATCAAAGCGAACACCCATTTGTGTGATCACACCTTTAACGGTATCACCTTCTACAATGAGGTCATCAGCAGCTTGCTGGAAAATATCTAAGTTCGCTTGGTTTTCTAATGTTTCACGAATTGCCGCTTTAAAGCGTACACGGTCAGCTTGCGCACGTGTTGCACGTACTGCCGCACCTTTACGTGAGTTTAAAATACGGAATTGAATACCGCCTTTATCGGCAGCCAATGCCATCGCACCGCCCAAGGCATCAATTTCACGCACCAAATGCGATTTACCAATACCACCAATGGCTGGGTTACAGCTCATCTGCCCTAAAGTCTCAATGTTATGAGTTAAAAGCAAAGTCTGTCGACCCATGCGAGCCGCAGCGAGAGCTGCTTCGGTACCTGCGTGACCGCCACCGATAACAATGACATCGTAAACTTTAGGATAATGCATAGTGGTATGGAGAGATTTCAAAAAATGGATGACCCAAGATTATAGCAAAATTTCACTTATAAGTTGACTGATTCAGTCGTTTTTTATCTTATTTTCACTACACAAAAGCACATTAAATCCATTTAAGCCTGTACGTAATTTGCAAAATTCAGCAATTTAAAACATTTATATCCTCTTCATAACGCAATAGCGGTTGTTTTATTTTGACTATTTATTAATCTAGAGTGTGTTCCAACAAAAACTTAAGGACAACGGCCATGTATAAGAATATTTTTCTTTCAGCCATGCTTTATGGTTTATGTTTAACTTCATTTACAGCCTCTGCAAATGACAAAGTTCAAAGCACTTATGATGCACAAAAGTATCAACAAGTGTGTAAAGGCAAAACCCAGGGCGATCAAGTTAGTTTTGCTTATCGCGGCATTATTTGGAATGGGACCTGCCAGCCTCAGTTTTTCTCTAGCAGCAAAACTAAACTACTAGGCACAGAAGCCGAGCTGAATTCGGCATGTCATAGTGATGCAAACGCCAAATCAATTACAGTAGATGGTAAAGAAGTGAAAGGTAAATGTGCTTTAGGCTTTGCACCACCCAGTCCCCGATAATTTTTAATATATGAATGTAATATAGTTCACACTCCATCCAAACTAAGGGGCAAAATGCTTAATTTTCGCCCTTTTTCTTTGTTGCTTATTTAGAAAACTTGTTTAAACTCAATCCAGAAGGAACATAAAAATAAGGATATTCCATGGATTCGGGTGTATTTGTTTTTTTCCTACCCGTCATCTTGGCTTTTATGATGATGGGGCTAGGCCTAGAGTTAACGGTTAAAGATTTTCTACGTGTAGGGCGTTATCCTAAAGCTATTTTTTTGGCTCTTTTTTGCCAACTGGTCATTTTAACCAGCATTGCATTCTTTATTTGCGTCGTTTTAGCTCTTGAGCCATTGCTGGCTGTTGGGCTTATGCTTTTAGCTGCCTCACCGGGTGGCCCGACTGCTAATTTACTGAGTTTTCTATTTAAAGGTGATGTGGCTTTAAATTTAACCTTAACTGCTATTAACTCAATTATTACCACCTTTACCCTGCCTTTTATTGTCAATCTATCATTACACTACTTTATGCAGTCTGATACAACGATTGGCATACAGGCCGATAAATTCGCCTATATTTTTCTGATCATCTTTATCCCAGTGTGTATTGGCTTGCTTATTCGCCATTATTTTCCACACCTTGCTTTAAAATGTAATCGCCCCATGCGGATGCTGTGTATCTTATTTCTCACCGCAATTTTTATTTATGCACTGTTCCGTGAACGCTCAAATGTGATTTTATATTTTGTCGATGTTGGTATTGCAGTCGGAATTTTTTGCTTTAGCAGTATGTTTATTGGCTATCTGGTTCCACATTTAGCAGGCTTAACAGAACGACAAGCCCGTGCATGTACTTTTGAAATTGGTATTCACAACACTGCCATTTCAATCACGATTGCAATTTCCGTACTATCTAGTACCACCATTGCCATCCCTGCTGGTGTATATTCCATATATATGTATTTATTCGCTTTTGGATTTGGCTATATCTTAACGCGCAAAAAGAGCAATTTACTCAGCAACCAAGTTAAGCCTTAATACAGTATTCAATCTTGCACAAACGACACACTATTTAAGAAGTAACAAATCATGCCTCAACCAGATTGAGGCAATCCATAAAAAATCTGAGATCAAATCTCGCAACAACAAGAAATTAAATACAACTTTCAATCCACAACCAAGGAGCTTGCTCACTTAACACTGCTTACTAAGTTCGAAAAAATTAACAAACGAGGCAAGGATGAACTCACAAATTATTACGATATTACTCCCTTTAGCACTTGCCATTATTATGGTTGGACTTGGCCTAGAGCTCACTTTAAAAGATTTTGCTCGCGTCGGAAAACACCCTAAAGCTGTTCTTGTTGCATTGTGTTGCCAGCTCATCGTACTTACGAGTATTGCATTTTTACTATGTAAACTACTGGCATTACCCCCATTACTCGCTGTCGGACTCATGCTTTTAGCTGCCTCACCAGGCGGGAGTACAGCCAACTTATTTAGCTATTTATTTAAAGGTGACTTAGCGCTCAATATCAGCCTCACTGCCATTAACTCAGTGATTGCCGCGTTTACTTTACCTTTAATTGTCAATTTTGCGATTTCCCACTTTCTGCAAGATGGTCAACAAATCACCTTACAGTTCTCTAAAATCTTACAAGTTTTTAGCATTATTATTGTACCCGTTGCCATTGGTATGCTCATTCGCCATTACTCACCACGCCTAAGCGAAAAGCTCAACAAACCTTTACGCATATTTGCCGTGATTTTTCTGGTTTTAATCATTATTGGTGCAATAGTGGCAGAACGGCAGAATATTGGTGAATATATTTCTCAAGTTGGTATTGCAACTGCGCTATTTTGTATTTGTAGCTTATGTATTGGCTATTTTGTACCGCGCCTATTTGGTATTAATAGTGCACAAGCCCGCGCCTGTGCCTTTGAAATTGGTATTCACAATAGCACTTTAGCTATGACTATCGCACTGACTGTACTAATGAATACAGCGATTGCAATGCCTGCAGCGGTTTATTCAATTTTTATGTATATCTTTGCCGCACTCTTTGGTCTGTTGCTCAATAAATTTGCAGCTTTTACCCCAACAGAAGTTGAAACTCAACCCAACTAACTTAGTTTCATTTACTCACTCAAGCCCAAACAAATAAAAGGATACGTTTTTAGTATCCTTTTATTTTTATGTTAGCCCGTCAAGCTATAGTCGGAGTTCATGAAGTTCCGCTACAATAGCTCTTTAAATAATACGATTAGGTTCTTAACTGTGAAGTGGCTACAAATTCATATTACTGTTGATCAAGCACAAGTAGATTTCACAGAAACACTACTAAGTTCACTAGGTGCTGTCAGCGTAACTTTAGATGATGCTGAAAATCAGGATTTATTAGAACCGCTTCCGGGTGAAACACCGCTTTGGAACAAAGTCATTGTGACAGGTATCTACGCCGAAGAAGAAGGCGAAGAAATTGATGTTGATGCTTTATTAACATTTATTACTGCCCAAATGCCAGAAGCACCATTACGCCATGAGTTTATTGAAGATCAAGCTTGGGAACGCACATGGATGGATGCTTACGAGCCAATTCAAATTGGTGAGAAATACTGGATCGTGCCTGAATGGATGACACCACCTGAAGCCGATGCTGTAAATATTAAGCTCGACCCGGGCCTAGCATTTGGTACAGGTAACCATGCTTCCACATTCTTATGCTTACAATGGTTAGGTCAAACTGACGTAAAAGATAAAATTGTCATCGATTACGGTTGTGGTTCAGGTATTTTAGGCGTAGCTGCATTATTGTTGGGTGCAAAAAAAGTTTATGCAACTGACATCGATCCACAAGCTGTTTTAGCAACAAAACAAAATGCAGAACTAAATGGTGTTCTTGATCGTCTGTATGTCGGCCTACCAGAAGAGTTCAATTCTGAGCTTAAAAATGAAAAAGCTGACGTATTTGTTGCAAACATTCTTGCAGGCCCATTAATGATGCTTGCCGAAGAATTCTCAACTTTAATTAAATCTGAGGGAGAGTTCGCACTTGCAGGTGTAATTGAAGAGCAAGTTGCTGATGTTTCTAACATTTACAGTAAATTCTTTGATATATTAAAGGTCGAAAAACGTGACGAATACTGGTGCAGAATCTCTGGAAAACGTCACTCGTATTAATCATTTTATGTAAAAGCATTTATGAGCAACAAACAGACCTTTTGTCCATCTTGTTCGACCACTTACCGCATATCTGTCGCTCAGTTGACGATCTCGCAGGGTATGGTTTGCTGTGCAAAATGTTCCCATACATTTAATGCATTATCACATCTGGTCGATGTCCAAAGTGACAACGTCCAGATGTTTAACGCTGTTGAAAAAAAACCTGCCCCTATTTCGGCTGAACCTATAGATGTTGCACAAATCAACTTAGAGGCAGATCAAGCTGAAATTGCAACCAACATTTATAGCAATAGACTACTAGCAATATTTGATCAAAAAGTCGAAAACTCAAATATTGACCTCCGCACTTACCTTAATAACCTTAACTATTTTAGTACAGACCCAATTGGCAACTTCCCTGCTTTAAACTGGTCTGAAAATACGGAAGTAGAAAAAAAACGTTCCGTACTTAGCTATATAGGTTGGACAACAGTTAACGTCCTACTCTTTAGCGTACTGCTCTTTCAGTTCTTTTGGTTTAACCCACAGTATTTAAAAAACAGCCCTATCATGAGCAGTGCTTTTAATGGTATCTGTGAAGTATTTACCTGTTCAAAGCTTGAAGAGCACTACAATTTAGTTAACTTAAAGAAAGTACGTGTAAAAGCTGATGGTGAAGACCAAGTCTTATTTAGAGGTGAAATTATCAATCATCACACTCGTAGCCTATTACTGCCAATCATTCGTGTAGAGCTAAAACACAACGGACAAGAATTTGCAGTTTACAACATTCAACCTAAAGACTATCTCACAGACAGCCTTACAGGTATTCAACGCATACCAAGCAACACACCATATAACTTCAATTTTAAGCTCTCGCATGCACGTAAAAGCTTCGACAGCTATACTTTAGAAATCATTCGCCCGTAAAATTGAAAAAAACTATTAAAAATTGCAAAAAAAATTAAAAAAAAATGCAGTTTTCTTGCTCACTTTTTCTTAGACAATGGTATGATACGCGCCACGAAAGCTTTGTGCTGCAATCTCTTCAGTCTTTTTAATACAAATAGAACATCAGCGAAATGCGCCTTATATATATATCGCGTATAGAGCAGATTTTTTTGTTTTTAAAATGGTCCGTAACATATATTTAACTATTGTTACGCTTATTTTTCGACCAAGTTGACAGATTGTGGCATGCTAAATGTACAGTTTTAGAACCAACCGTTTTAGGATCTAAAACGGAGTTCATTTAAATTTTAGACCACTTTATAACTATCACTTTACCCAAGTGATATTTTGATTTTTCGGATTAATTCGCATGAATAGCAAATCTCCTATTTTTACTGCACAATCTGATGTCGCTCTTCGTATTCACGTAGATCGCGCAGTTCGCCATTACTTCGCACAATTGCAAGGTGAGCAACCTTCTCAAGTGTACGACATGGTGCTAGCAGAAATGGAGAAACCTCTTTTATCTGTAGTTCTAGAGTATACGCGTGGTAATCAAACACGCGCTGCCGAGATTCTCGGTTTGAACCGTGGCACTTTACGTAAAAAGTTAAAAGCTCACGGTTTAATGAGCGAATAAGTGATAAAATGCTTGCGGCTTCCGCAGGCATTTTTTTTATCTTGCATTTGCCTTTTTTGATTTAATTTGTTCCTTGATAACTGTGACGAAGATCATGACTATTAAACGCGCTTTAATCTCTGTTTCCGATAAAACCGGAATTGTTGAATTTGCACAAAACCTAGTTGCTCTAGGGGTAGAAATTTTATCTACTGGCGGCACATACAAATTGTTGAAAGACAATAATGTGGCTGTAGTTGAAGTTTCAGAGCACACTGGTTTCCCAGAGATGATGGACGGCCGTGTTAAAACATTGCATCCGAAAATTCATGGCGGTATCTTAGCTCGTCGCGGTCTAGACGAAGCTGTGATGGCTGAACACAACATCGATGCAATCGATTTAGTTGTTGTTAACCTTTATCCTTTCGCTGCGACTGTGGCTAAACCAAACTGTTCACTTGCAGATGCGATTGAAAATATCGACATTGGCGGTCCAACAATGGTTCGTGCTGCTGCTAAAAACCATGCTTCTGTAGGTATCGTGGTAAATGCTGCTGACTATGCAACTGTGATTGCTGAGCTTAAAGCTGAGGGTGCTTTATCTTACGCAACACGTTTTGACTTAGCAGTTAAAGCATTCGAACATACTGCTCAATACGACGGTATGATCGCATCTTACTTAGGCGCTCGCGTAGGTAAAGAAGAAGGTACTGCTGACAAATTTGCACGTACATTCAACACGCAATTAAACAAAGCTCAAGATCTACGTTACGGTGAAAACCCGCATCAATCTGCTGCCTTCTATGTAGAAGACACAGCAACTGAAGCATCTGTTTCAACTGCAAAACAGTTACAAGGTAAAGAATTATCTTATAACAACATTGCAGACACTGACGCTGCACTTGAATGTGTTAAATCATTCGCTAAACCTGCTTGTGTAATCGTTAAGCACGCAAACCCATGTGGCGTTGCAGTATCACTTGACGGCATTCAAGCTGCTTATGACCTTGCATACGCAACCGACCCTGAATCTGCATTCGGCGGTATCATTGCATTCAACCGTGAATTAGACGTTGCAACTGCTCAAGCAATTGTTGACCGTCAATTCGTTGAAGTGATCATCGCTCCTAGCGTTGCTGAAGGCGTGCTTGAAGTAACTGGCGCGAAGAAAAACGTACGCGTACTTGTATGTGGCGAACTTCCTGCAATCACTGAACGTAAAGCTCAGTTAGATTACAAACGTGTAAATGGTGGTCTATTGGTTCAAGACCAAGACTTAGGCATGATCACGAAAGATGACTTAAAAGTTGTGACTAAACGTGCACCAACTGAACAAGAAATCGATGACATGATCTTTGCTTGGAAAGTTGCGAAATACGTTAAATCAAACGCAATTGTTTATGCTAAAAACCGTCAAACGATTGGTGTGGGCGCAGGTCAAATGAGCCGCGTGAACTCTGCTCGTATTGCTGCAATCAAAGCTGAACATGCTGGTTTAGTGGTTGAAGGCGCTGTAATGGCATCTGATGCATTCTTCCCATTCCGTGATGGTATTGATAACGCTGCCAAAGCTGGTATCAAATGCATTATCCAACCGGGTGGTTCTATGCGTGATGAAGAAACGATTGCTGCTGCTGATGAAGCTGGTATTGCAATGGTCTTCACTGGCATGCGTCACTTCCGCCACTAATACATGATTTTGTGGAACAAGATCTAAGTTGATACGCGTACCCGTCATCCGCAATTGTTTGAGGCAGGATTTATTTCAATATATCCTGTTTCTGCGAAAAATGAGGTCATAGATCAAATATGACGAGTTTTGCGGATGACAATGGTTTTGCCTACTTTTGCCTTAACAAAAGTAGGTCCAACCGAAGGTCTGTTCCCTTATCTGAATGTATACTGGAAAGATTCCGACGTGCCGATCAAGCAAAGACGTTTCAAAAAAGCCTTAATCAATTTAGGGCTAAAAGATTTCTAATCTTGCATAAAGTCCTCTCCTATTTTTAGGCTGAGGACTTTATGTCATTTTCGATTCATGGAGTATGAACCGATGAATATTTTAGTTTTGGGTAATGGCGGTCGTGAACATGCACTTGCATGGAAAATCGCACAAGATGACAAAGTCGCAAAAGTATTTGTAGCACCGGGTAATGCGGGTTCTGCAACTGAAAATAAATGCGAAAATGTTGCGCTTAACATTTTAGACAATGCAGCGATTATCGACTTTGCAAAAAACAATGCAGTTGATTTAATCGTGGTTGGTCCTGAAGCACCGCTTGTAAATGGCGTTGTAGATGCTTGCCGTGAAGCGGGTGTAAAAATTTGGGGTCCTACTCAATTTGCTGCGCAGCTTGAAGGTTCTAAAGCATTTGCCAAGCACTTCTTAAAACGCCACAACATTCCAACTGCTTTCTATGACGTATTCACAGAAGTAGATGCAGCGAAAGCATTTGTAGAAAAAAATGGCGCGCCAATTGTAATCAAGGCTGATGGTCTTGCTGCAGGTAAAGGCGTGATCGTTGCCATGACAAATCAAGAAGCATTTGATGCGATTGATGACATGCTTGCAGGCAACAAATTTGGTGATGCTGGCTCACGCGTTGTGATCGAAGAATTCCTTGCTGGTGAAGAAGCATCTTTCATTTGTATGATTGATGGCGACAACATCTTGCCTATGGCAACTTCACAAGATCACAAACGTATCTTTGAAGGCGACCAAGGTCCAAACACAGGCGGTATGGGTGCTTACTCTCCTGCGCCTGTTGTGACGGCTGACGTATTTGAAAAAACCATGAATGAAGTGATGCGTCCTACCGTTGAAGGTATGAAAAAAGACGGTCACGTGTATACAGGTTTCTTATACGCAGGCTTGATGATTGATGAACAAGGTCAACCTAAAGTGATCGAGTTCAACTGTCGTTTTGGCGACCCTGAAACTCAGCCAATTATGATGCGTTTAAAATCATCTTTAGTTGATTTGGTTGAAGCTGGTATTGCAGGTAACTTACCTGCGGAAGCGCAGTGGGATGAGCGTAAGACTGTAGGTATCGTACTTGCGTCACGTGGCTACCCAGAAACTTCTAGCAATGGTGATGTGATTTCTGGTTTAGACACAGAAATGGCGGATGCAAAAGTATTCCATGCAGGTACAAAAGCACTTGAGAATGGTGACATTGTAACTGCTGGCGGTCGTGTACTTTGCGTAACGGCTCTTGGCAATACAATTGGTGAAGCGCAAGCGAAAGCGCTTGAGCTTTGCCAAAAAGTGACTTTTGATGGTGTTCAATACCGTAAAGATATTGGTTACCGTGCAATTGCTCGCGAAAATGCTTAATTTTTTCTCGCAGAAGATTAAGTCTAAAAAAACCCGCTAAATGCGGGTTTTTTTGATGAAGCTAAAGTGTTAATTTAATACCTTATATAAAATCATAATTACTAAAAATGAAACCTTGTCGACTATGTAAAAAACAAAAAGTGCTCATTGAGAGTCATATTATCCCCAAATTTATTGGTCGTTGGCTAATCAAAACCTCTGCGACAGGATATTTAAGGGACATAAACAAACCAAATCTTAGATGCCAAGACATCATTAAAACCAAATTATTGTGTAAAGAATGTGAGGATCTTCTATCCAATGACGAATCATATTTTGCAGATACTATCTTTCATCCTTACATGAACAGAAAATCTCATACTTATAACCTTCCATACAGCAAACAGTTAAGCAGATTTTGTGCAGGATTATCTTGGAGAGTTTTAATATATTTAACTGAAATTCATGACACAGATAAGAGTTCAGAGATTGAAAATGCTGAATCAACTCTTCGAGAATATATATTAGGGAATTCAAGTAACTTAGGTATATATGAACAACATCTAATACCATTAGAAGGTGGTGCTATAGCTGATTTTAAATGTACAAAGTCAAACCTTAATGCCTACTTTACAAGAACTATTGATATTGACTTACTGACAATAGCGGATAGAGATCATCTAATCTATATTAAATTACCTAATTTTATTTTGATTTCAAATATAAATTATACACACATAAATAAGATGCGCCCAAGCCGTATTACTCTAAAACAAGGCGCTATTATTAGTAAAAATTACCTTCTACCACCTGAATTTTATAAATACTTGCAAGATAAACTAAATTTCATTGCAAATGAATTCACGGATAAAATTTCAAAAACTCAAAGCGAAAAAATTATGGATTCAATAAAGAAAGACCCAGAAAGACTCTTAAATTCAAGAACTCTAAAAGCTGTAGAATCAGATTTACATCCTAATCAGTTCATTTTCAGAGACCCAAAAATCCCTTTCTAAAGACCAAATAGCTCACTATAAAATCATCTTACTTTGCTATTAGCATAGTGAATCACATTCTATTTAATGAAGCTTCCCTAGACTCAGCTTTAATGATTTTTAAAATACAACCCCTCACCTAATCCTCCGCCAACGGCAAGACTCTGACACTGCTCCATTCCTCCAAATGTGTGCAGATGACGACGTCATGCGTTATTTTCTAAAAAAACTCAATGCTTCAGAAGCTACTGCTTTTATGCAGCACCTACGCGATGCAATCGAAACACCCGGTTGGGGTTTATATGCCGTTGAGTTGAAAGCCACAGGTGAATTTATTGGCTTTATCGGCTTACATGTACATCCCCCTAAGTTTGAAATAGCCGATGCCCCTGAAATTGGCTGGCGCTTACTGCCACAATATTGGCATCAAGGTTATGCCACCGAAGGTGCAAAAGCCGTACTGAAACACACTTTTAGAAACCTAAGATTAGATAAGGTCATTTCATTTACGGCAAGTTTAAACACACCATCAGAACGTGTCATGCAACGTATTGGCATGGAAAAAGTACGTGAGTTTAATCATCCGCTAGTACCAGCGGATCACCCATTAAACCGTCATGTACTCTATGAAGTTCAGCGCAGTGACTATTTACACATTCCATTTTGCTAGAAGTCATTCTTCTCGCTTTAACAAAACAATCAAGACAATCATCTTTTGCAGTGCTGTATCAATATATAAAACACTCGTTTTGCGAAATTTATAATGTGGATACAGCCAAATAGATCTAGCCAATCTGCTCAAAAAAATAACGATTATAAATCAAGCAAAATAATGCAAAAATCATAAAAAAAGCACTATTATGAAATAGATGCTTAATTACAATAGAGATCACTATGGCGTGTACACGTGTCGTATATTTAGGTGACGAACAACAAAATATGACAGATCGTTCTATGGATTAGAAAGTCGATGTAGGCACCAATTTATGGATCTTAGCCAATAACATTAAAAGAAATGGATCAGCTGGCGCAAACTCGATTGAATGGACAGCAAAATATGGATCAGTGGTTGCCACTGGCTATGACATTGCCACCACAGATGGAATGAACGAAAAAGGCTTATGTGCCAACCTGCTCTGGCTGGTCGAATCCGAATACCCGAAACGCATTAAAAATACAAAACCCACGCTGAGCATTTCACTATGGGCGCAATATGTCTTAGATAATTTTGCAACCGTCGCAGAAGCCATACAATTTATGGAAACTGAACCTTTTGCAGTGATCTCAGACCAAGTTCCAGGGCAAAACCGCTTAGCATCGTTGCACCTATCTATTTCCGATGCCAGTGGCGACAGTGCAATTATTGAATATATTCAAGGTAAACAAGTGATTCACCATAACCGTGAATATCAAGTGATGACCTATTCCCCTACTTTTGACCAACAACTGGCACTCAATCAGTATTGGAAACAAATTGGTGGCACAGTCATGCTTCCAGGTACTAACCGTGCAGCTGACCGTTTTGCACGTGCGTCTTTTTATATCAACGCTATTCCTAAAAAAGCCGAGCCAAACGATGCATTGGCCAGTGTATTCAGTGTCATCCGCAATGCCTCTGTGCCTTTTGGGCTAAATACAGCGGAAGAACCAAATATTTCTTCAACGCGCTGGCGAACCGTGGCCGATCACAAAAGAATGCTGTATTTCTTTGAGTCGGCAGTATCGCCAAATGTATTTTGGGTCGATTTAAAAGAGATTGATTTCAGTAATGGTCAATGCAAAGTATTGCAATTAGGACAAGATCAATCCCAAATCTATGCAGGTAAATCAAATGATGCTTTCAAGATTACACCTGCTTTTAATTTTCTACCCGTCAGTGATCATGATTAAATTGGTTTAATTTCTTCATGTTACGCATACAAATGATTGAATAAAATAAGTAGCGTTTTAAGTGCAACTCAACTCACACCGAGTTGCACGACCTTCGATTGAAACTCTGTGATAAGAGGTGGTCCCACTTGTTTGAACAACTAAAAGCGTATTTATAAGTGATATTCCGCTCTAGTTAAGCCACCTTGTTTTGTTGGGGTAGCTGATCATAGTAAAACTCATTTGGTGTCATTTTGTCTAGACTCGAATGAGGTCGTTTCAAATTATAAAACTCAAAATATGCACTTAATTGCTTTTTCGCATCTGTGACACTGCTATAAGCTTTGAGATACACCTCTTCATATTTAACGCTCCGCCATAATCGTTCAACCATCACATTATCTACCCATCGACCTTTACCATCCATACTGATTTGAATGCCATTTGATTTCAATACATCAATAAATGCATCACTGGTAAACTGGCTGCCTTGGTCTGTATTAAATATTTCAGGTCGACCATATTTTTCAATCGCTTCATTTAAAGCCGAAATACAAAAATCCACCTCCATACTAATCGATACTCTATGCGCAAGTACCTTGCGGCTATGCCAATCAATCACAGCACATAAATAAACAAAGCCTTTTGCCATAGGGATATACGTTATATCCGTAGACCACACTTGATTACTGCGCTGAATAGCCAATCCTTTGAGCAGATATGGATATTTACGGTGAGCTTGATTAGCCTGGCTTAAATTTGGTTTGCAATATAACGCCTGAATACCCATTTTCTTCATTAAAGTACGTGTATGACGTCGTCCTATATGATGTCCTTGACGATTCAACAAATCACGCATCATACGACTGCCTGCAAAAGGATATTGCATATGTAATTCATCAATACATCGCATCAGCTTCAGATCTGATGCACTCACAGGTTTTGGGCGATAGTAATAACAACCACGGGAGACTTTCAGCAGCTTAGCTTGCTTAGATACTGAAATCTGAAGTGAGTCGTCGATTAACTTTTGTGGTTGAAGCGGCCCAGTTTCTTCAACACACCTTCTAAAAAATCAATTTCTAATGCCTGCTCACCGATTTTTGCATGTAGTTTTTTTAGATCGATGGGTGGTTCTGTTGGAGCTTTTGATTGATCGAAAGCTTGCGAGGAAGCTGAGATCAATTGATTTTTCCAGTCAATAATTTGGTTTTGATGAACATCAAACTCAGCACTCAATTCAGCAAGTGTTTTTTCTGCTTTAATCGCAGCAAGTGCTACCTTAGCTTTAAAATCATTTGAATGATTTCTTCTTGGTCTACGTGCCATAAAATACTCCATATATTGATGTTTATAACATCATTTGAGGAGCAGAATATCACTTATAGGAGTTGTTCAAATTTACGGATCCATCTCTATACATAAAATTAAGGCCTTCTCATACGAACTCTGCGAATGGCTTAAACAAATAAGTAAAGAAAATAAAAGACTCAAAATAAACATATCGTGATGATATGCATTTTTCTGCATAACAATGCCAAAAATCTTATAAAGCACCAAATAAGCTCATATTTCATCCACTTATCAAATTCAATAAAGACAATATATTGTTTTTCATATTATTTTACTTAAATTTCAAAGCTTTTATGCACTATTAGTGCTAAATATAGATTTTTTCATCACTATATTGCATATTAAATTATTGCTATTATATTTCAGCAATTTAGGGCTCAGCCTAATTAAATTCTTTTATTTACAATTACTTTGTATATAAAACTCTCTCTTTTATTTAGACTGAAATCTAATTGCAACAATATTTGAGCCATATACAATTTGCGGTTATAAGTCAGTTTGACTGATTTCACGCTTAATTTAATCTCTCTACATTTATGATATGTAAGTTGAACGCCAAAATTTAATTTACTTGGGTGAAAACATGAAAAAGTTACTTGGTTTAGTGCTCGGTGCATCTGTTGTTCTAACAGGTTGTGGTAAACAAGAAGCCCCTGCTACAGATACCGCACAAAAAAAAGCTGAACTTCAAACAGTAACTATGGCATCTACAGGCTCAGACGCAGATGTATGGCGCTATATTGCAACATTGCCAGAAACTAAAGCTGCAGGCATTAAGCTTGAAGTTAAAAACTTTACCGATTATGTGTCTATGAACACAGCAGTTGCGAACCATGAAATGGATGTCAATGCATTCCAATCATACGCATATATGGTTGCATTCAATGACAGTAACAAAGAAAAAATTGCTCCACTCTCTACAACTTACTTAGAGCCAATGGGTATTTACTCAAGCAAAGTAAAAAAATTGGATGAGTTTAAAACAGGTGCAACCATTGCCATTCCAAATGATGGTGCAAACGAATCTCGCGCATTGTTACTTTTACAATCTGCTGGCCTAGTTAAACTAAAAGCTAACTTTGACAACGTTAAAGGTACAACAGCAGATGTTGCTGAAAATGCGAAGAAAATTGTAATTAAACCAATTCAAATGGCAACTGCTGTACGTGTTAAAGACGAAGTAGATGCGATTGTATTGGGTAATACATTGGCAATGGAAGGTGGCTTAAACGTATTAAAAGATGCGATTTATTATGAGCCAATTGACCAAAGCACAAAAATGAACGTTAACGTTTTAGCGGTTGCAGCTGATCGTCAAAATGACCCAGTATTGAAAAAAGTTGGTGAGCTTTACCATGTTGCTGCTGTAGGCAAATATGTACAAGATCACTTTGGCGGTACAAAAGTTGATGTAAATAAACCTGTAAGCTATCTTACAGACGCAAAATAGTAATATACTTTGCACATCTAAACAGGCAAATTTACTTTGCCTGTTTTTCTTTTATTTAAAGCTTTTGACGATATGATTCAATTTAAAGACATTTCTAAGCACTTTGAGCTTAAAGGTCAAACTGTTAAGGCGCTGGATCAAATCAATCTTGAGATTCCGGCTGGCTGTATTTTTGGTCTGATTGGCTACAGCGGTGCAGGCAAAAGTACGCTTATTCGCCTAATCAACCTTTTGGAACGCCCAAGCCAAGGGCAAATCTTTATTAACAATAAAGATTTTACTGCCTTAAGTGCTTCTGAATTACGCCAAGAACGTACCAACATTGGTATGATCTTCCAGCATTTCAATTTACTGCAAACCAAAACCGTTGCAGAAAATATTGAACTCCCCCTCAAATTATTGGGTGTTTCTAAAGCTGAACGTCAAAAACGCTTAGAAGAATTACTCGAATTTATTGATCTTACACACAAGAAAAATGCCTACCCAGATGAACTTTCTGGCGGTCAAAAACAACGTGTCGGGATTGCCCGTGCGCTTGCTAATCATCCTAAAATTTTATTATGTGATGAAGCAACCTCTGCACTAGATCCGCAAACCACTCAGTCTGTTTTAGCTTTATTAAAAAAGATTAATCAAGAGCAAGGCATTACCATTGTCATGGTGACCCATGAAATGGATGTGATTGAAAGTGTTTGTGACTATGTCGCGGTGATGGAACAAGGTAAAGTCATTGAAATGGGCTCTACATTGGACATTTTCAGCCAACCACAGCACCCAACTACCCGCACCTTTATTCAAACTGTACTGCAGCAACAACTGCCGATTAACATCTTGAATAATCTTGAAAATAAAAATCATAATAGTATTTATTGCTTAAAATTTTTAGGCAGTTCTGCTCAAGAAACTGTTATTCAAGCCGTGATTAAAACCTTTGATGTCAGCCTAAATATTCTATTTGCCAACATGACTGAAATTAATGGTTCTGTAATTGGACAAATGTTTATTCAATTACTTGGCGATGCAAGTCAAATTCAGCAAGCCCTACAGTTCCTTGAAAATAGTGGTGTACAAGTTGAACAATCAGGAGTCCAAGCATGAGAGATATGATTGTTCAATGGCTCACTGAAGTAACGGCTCCTTTTTGGAAAAGTTCACTTTCAATTGATCAGTTTGTAACAGCACTGCAAGAAACCTTCCACATGGTGTTTTTTGCCATGTTGTTTGGTTGTATTTGGGGCTTTATTCAAGCCATTATTTTATTTGTGACTCGCCCTACAGGTATTTTACCTAACCGCGTGGTCTATCATGGCCTTAACCCGATTGTAAATGCGCTACGTTCTTTGCCCTTTATTATCTTGTTAATTGCGGTCATTCCATTAACCAAAGTGATTGTGGGCACTTCGATCGGTACGTGGGCAGCCATTGTTCCGTTGACGATTTATGTCGGTCCTTATATTGGTCGTTTAATTGAGACTTCTTTACTTGAAGTAAATGAAGGGATTATCGAATCTGCTCAAGCGATGGGTGCGACACCATTACAAATTATTTTTAAATTTGTACTGCCTGAATCACGTAGTTCGCTCATTTTAAATCTTACAACAGCCACCATTAGTTTAATTGGTGCAACTGCTATGGCAGGTGCTGTAGGTGCTGGCGGTATTGGTGATTTGGCCATTTCTTATGGTTATCAACGCTTCGATACCAGCGTGGTGATTTTGACCGTTATCGTCCTATTAATCTTGGTGCAGATTGTGCAAAGTTTGGGTGACTGGCTATCTAAAATGCGTTAAGCCGTCAGCCCTTGCATTTTAAAACCCTCTTCGGAGGGTTTAATTTTGTCGATATTATTTTATTCTTTCAGAATTTATGTAAATTAGAAAAAATATCACTCACCCCTCACTTAAATCACTATAAATACATGAATTATAAAATAATAAATCCGAATTCCGCGAAGACTTCAAAAACAAATATATTTCAAGACCTGAGCAAAAATATATCATTTTTCTGCCATTTTCATGTTTATGCCTAAAGTCCAAAATTCCTTCAATGAATGAATCAATAGACCTAACATAAATAGACTTATGCTTTGAAACACCTACCCAACAAAATTAAAAAAAGGACAGTTATGCGACTCACCTATCAACTCTTTCCAGCACTCATTATTGGTTCAACCATTTGCACAACAATTTCTGCCTCAATCGCTGACTATAATTATGTCACCAGTATTCAAGTCAATGGCGAAGATTTAGCATCACCTGTAACTGCAGCAAAAGCAAATGTTCTAATCGGCAAAAATCCCGTCAGACTCAAGTATGAATATTCTGATTGTACGAGTAATACCGAATTCCACGCATCAACCCAAGCTAAGTTTTTAAGGTTTGAAATTTATGCTGAGGATAATCCTCAAATTAAAAATGAATCATTTTATAAAAATAAAAACAGTTTTACCCAATTAGGTCAAACCAAAGGAAAGGTTTGGATGGAATGGAGTAATAGCTCTCAAATCTACGATAAAATTCAAATGGGTCAAATTTCTATTACGCCCCGATATACCTTTCAGCAATTTCAAAAAGATTTTCCCAAGAGCGCAAAATTAGCCAATTCAAATGAAATCGCTTATGTCATTTTACTCCCACCCCAAAAGGCTAAAAGGGTTTTAAAAGAACCGCAAAACTATGATTTACCCTATATAAGCAACTTAGCTTTTAATTTTAAAAATGGAAAATTAAGCGCATTTTCAATTAATCAAGGAGTTGCTTGCTGAACACCAACTTCGATCTGCGTTTATTGCGTAAACAGTGAACCGATAAAACTGTAGAAAGCCATGCAATAAACGTAAGTTTAACTCTAGAGCATGCTAAAATAATCAGCTGTTTTCGCTGGGACTCATCTATGCACTTTGTACATCTTGGTATTTATACAGAATTTTCAATCACCGAATCTATTGTACGTATACCTGATCTAGTAAAAGCTGCAGCTGCAGATGAAATGCCAGCCTTGGCCCTTACAGACCTGTCCAATTTACATGCATCTGTTAAATTCTATAAAAAATGTTTAGACAAAGGCATTAAGCCAATTTTTGGCTCTACCCTTCGTTTAAATGATGCAGAGCATCGTGTTAGCTTATTGGCCATGAGCAAAAAAGGTTGGCGTAGCCTGACAGAATTAGTCTCTGAAGGCTATATTCGTGGCCAACAACTTGATATTCCTTGCGTACAAAAAGACTGGATTTTAGAGCAACACGACGATTTAATCGTTTTGCTTGGCCAGCACAGTGATGTCGGCAAAATGCTCATGACATCCAATCCGCAAAAAGCCGAGCCTTTACTGGAAGAATGGATTTCAAAATTTGGCAATCGTGTTTATTTAGCCTTAACACGTACCAATCGTTCGGGTGAAGAAGACTTTATTCAAGAAGCTGTAAAACTCGCAAAAAAATACAATATTGGCGTAGTTGCACATAATGATGTGCACTTCATTACAGCCGAAGACTTTGAAGCACATGAAGCGCGTGTATGTATTGCCGATGGTTATGTTTTAGGAGACAGCCGTCGCCCTAAAAACTACAGCCCAGACCAATATTTCAAAACTGCAGCGGAAATGACGGAGTTATTTGCCGACATCCCAACTGCCATTGAAAACACGTTTTATATTGCTCAGCGTTGTAATGTCACACTCCGCTTAGGTTTCCATGACCTTCCAGATTACCCAATTCCAGATGGTCACACCATCGACACTTATTTTGCACACTTGTGTGAAGTCGGCTTAGATGAACGCCTAGAATTCCTCTACCCACTCGCACAACGTGGCGATGATTGGGCAGACATTCGCAAGCCTTACGATGAACGTCTGGCGTTTGAAATTAAAATTATTTTAGACATGGGATTCCCTGGCTACTTCCTGATTGTCATGGACTTCATTCAATGGTCTAAAGGAAATGGCGTACCTGTAGGCCCGGGGCGTGGTTCAGGTGCCGGCTCATTGGTTGCCTATAGTTTAAAAATTACCGACCTTGATCCACTGCGTTATGACCTACTATTCGAACGTTTCTTAAACCCAGAGCGTGTATCGATGCCCGATTTCGACGTCGATTTCTGTATCGCAGGTCGTGACCGTGTCATTGACTATGTAGCACGTACTTATGGACGTGATGCAGTATCGCAAATTGCAACCTTTGGTACGATGGCGGCCAAAGGTGCGATTCGTGACGTGGCACGTGTCTTGGGTAAATCTTACGGTTTGGCCGATCGAATCTCTAAGCTCATTCCAACGAAACCTTTGGGCTTGAGCTTAGAAGAGTCAATTGAAGCTGAGCCACAGCTTAAAGATGTGGTGACCAATCCTTCTAACCCAGATTTTGATGATGCATCAGAAATTTGGGAAATGGCGCTTAAACTCGAAGGGATTACACGTAACACGGGTAAACACGCAGGTGGTGTGGTTATTGCACCAACCAAACTAACTGACTATTCAGCGGTTATGTGTGATGCCGATGGTACTGCCCGTGTTGCCCAATTTGATAAAGACGATGTTGAGTCCGCAGGTTTAGTTAAGTTCGACTTTTTGGGTCTACGAAACCTGACCGTAATTGAAGATGCCATTAAGCATATTAATGCACGTCCAGATATTACTGATCCAATCGACATTTCTTATATTCCACTAGACGACCCAGATGCATACGCTGTGTTTGCCGATGCAAACACGACCGCGGTATTCCAGTTTGAATCCGTCGGTATGAAAAAAATGCTGAAGGAAGCGCGTCCAAGCAAATTTGAAGAAATTATTGCCTTCGTGTCGCTGTATCGTCCAGGCCCAATGGATCTGATTCCAGACTTTATTTTCCGTATGCACGGCGGTGAGTTTGAATACTTACATCCATTGCTCGAAAAAGTACTCGAACCGACTTACGGCATTATGGTGTATCAAGAACAGGTAATGCAGGCAGCACAGTTCTGTGCTGGCTATACACTTGGTGGCGCCGATTTACTCCGCCGTGCCATGGGTAAGAAAAAACCTGAAGAAATGGTAAAACAGCGTCAAATCTTTATTGAAGGTGCGGCGCTTAAAGACATCGATACAGATACAGCCAACCATATCTTCGACTATATGGAAAAATTCGCAGGCTATGGTTTTAACAAATCACATGCTGCAGCTTATGCCCTTGTTGCTTATCAAACAGCATGGTTAAAAGCACACTATCCTGCAGAGTTTATGTCTGCAGTAATGACTTCGGAAATGCAAAACACCGACAACGTGGTGTTCTTAATTGATGACTGTCGTAGCAATAAACTGGAAGTATTACCACCTTCAGTCAATATGTCTTTGTATAATTTCCATGCCAGTGACCCACAAACGATTGTCTATGGTTTAGGCGCAATCAAAGGTGTGGGTGAAGCCGCAATGCAATCCGTGATTGACTCACGCAAGCAAGAAGGCCCATATCGCGACTTATTTGATTTCTGTCATCGTATTGATTTAAAGAAAATTAATAAGCGCACCTTAGAAGCACTCATTCGCGCAGGTGCACTCGACTGCTTAGGCATAGAACGCTCAAGCCTCATGGCACAATTGCCAGAAGCCGTGCAAGCAGCCGAACAAGCACGCTCAAACCGAGAAACTGGCATTATGGACTTATTTGGCGAAGTTGAAGAAGTTCAACGTAAGCCTGCTAAGCCTGTAAAACCTTGGTCGGATGAAGTTCGCTTAAAAGGTGAAAAAGACACACTTGGTCTTTACCTGACTGGCCACCCGATCGATGTTTATCGTCCTGAATTGAAATCATTTATTTCACAGCGCATTAATGAACTTACGCCTACACGTCGTGGTGTCACCACAGTATTTGCAGGTCTCGTGGTCGATGTAGCCAACTTCCCAAATCGCATGATGATTACCTTGGATGACGGCACAGCACGAATTGAAGTTTCAGCAAATCACGAACGCTTCCAACGCTTTAAAGATATTGTTCAAAATGAAAAAGTCGTCGTCATTGAAGGCGAAATCTATGAACGCGAAGGTTATGATCGTCCTATGGGCCGTTTAACCAAAGCCTTTAGCTTAAATGAAATTCGCCAAAAGCGTGCCAACAGTATTCAGATTACTTTAGACAAAGAGCACCTGAGTGCTACCCTGAGCAAAGACATGCAAAACATTTTGCATCCTTATTGCAATGTCGATATGTCTACCCACATCCCTGTGCATTTATTGGTCGACTTTGACTATGCCAGCGCAGAACTGCATTTGGGCATAGACTGGAAAGTTGCACCTCTTGATGAGCTTTTATCAAAGCTACGTGATTATTTTGGTAAAGCATCTTTGCATATCGAATACCATGTGAAATCAAAAGCAGCCAAAGCCGTCAGCTATGAGCAAGCTCAGCCAGTACAAATTCCGCCCCCACCGTCAAATATGACGATGGATGATGCGATGGATCAATATCAGGCTGAAACGATGAATCAATTTTCATAAGCTTTACTGCCATTCACAGCAAAATTTAAATGTTTAATTATTTAATTTGGAACAATAATGAGTCAAATTGACAATGCAGCTGTTTCAGCGCATCTCTCCCATGTCCGCATCGTTATGGTAAACACCACTTTACCTGCCAATATTGGTAGTGCCCTTCGTGCTATGAAAACGATGGGCTTAGTAAAGTTGGTTTTAGTCGCACCTAAAACCTACCCACATCCTGACATTGATGCTTTGGCTGCTGGCGCAACCGATTTAATTGAACAAATTGAAATTGTTGAAACCTTAGAAGATGCGATCAAAGACTGTCATATTGTATTTGGTACCAGCGCACGTAGTCGCACCATTCCTTGGCCATTACTGGATGCACGTCCTGCAGCAGAATTATCACTGAAAGCTGTAGCCACCCAACAACAAGAAGTGGCTGTCATCTTTGGTCGTGAAGACCGCGGTCTAACCAATGAAGAATTGGCGATGGCGAACTACCATGTCACCATTCCAGTAAACACCGATTACGGCGTACTGAATGTTGCACAAGCAATTCAAGTGATTTGTTATGAAATGCGGATGGCAGCCATGGAATTTACTGCTAAAATTGCAGATCCAGAAGCCAAAATGCATGTGACAGATGATGTTGATATGCAATGGGATGAGCCACTGGTAACACATGAGCAAATGGAACAGTTTTACCCGCATATTGAAAAAATGCTGGCAGACATTGAATTTATGGACCCAAAAAATCCACGCTTATTGCCTTTGCGTTTGCGTCGTTTATTTGGCCGAATTCAATTAGACCGTATGGAATATCATTTGCTCCGTGGTATTTTTAGCCGTGTACAAGCACTCAATAATGGCACATGGAAAAAATCAAAAAATGATGAGGATCAACACTAATGCTTAAACAGCTCCAAGAGGATATACAAGCTGTATTTGCGCGCGATCCTGCCGCTCGCAATACACTTGAAGTCTTAACCACCTACCCAGGTATTCACGCACTCATTATGCACCGCGTTGCACATGAACTGTGGAAAAAAGACTGTAAAGGCTCAGCACGCTTACTTTCCTCTTTTAGTCGTTTTGCAACTGGTATTGAAATTCATCCTGGCGCTAAAATTGGTAGACGCTTTTTTATCGACCATGGCATGGGTGTCGTGATTGGTGAAACAGCTGAAATTGGCGATGATGTTACCCTTTATCATGGTGTTACCCTAGGCGGTACAACATGGAACAAGGGTAAACGTCACCCAACCTTAGAAGATGGTGTTGTGATTGGTGCAGGGGCAAAAATCCTTGGGCCATTTACTGTGGGTAAAAATGCCAAAGTCGGCTCAAATGCTGTGGTGACCAAAGAAGTTCCACCAGAAACGACAGCTGTGGGCAGTCCTGCACGTTTTATTACCAAAGACAAATCAAAAGACGACAAAGAAGCGCGTCGCAATAACTACGCCGAAAGCATTGGTTTCCAAGCTTATGCCACCACACAGGATCAGTCAGATCCAATCTTAGATGGTATGCGCGTGTTATTGGAGCGGATTCAGCTAAATGAACAGCGCATGAACTCCTTGTGCCATCGCTTATCTTTGCTTGATCCGAGCTTTAAAACACAAGCTTTAGATGAACAGCCCTTCAGTGAAGAAGAGTTAAAAATCATTGAAGAAGCACGACGTGAGTGTGAAGCACAAAGTAAACAATCAAAAGCCTAGCTTTACAGCAAATGATCAGGAAGGATCAAGTTGCTGGCTTGCATGTTCGCCAGACTTTAAATAGACTGGCGAATATGCAATTGATGAACATTTTAAAATAATTTAAATGGAAGATTTCTTATGATGCTTAAGCCCTTGGCAGTTGCTTGTCTTGCTTTAACCCTTGCTGCATGTGGAAGCGCACCAACCAATAAAAATAATAATGTACCTAAAGGTTCAATGGTGTTTGTAGAACCTGAACTTACACCACCATTCTATGCACTTAATCCATTTAATTATGATGCACCACCTCCATTTGAAATCAATCTACAAAAAGCTGCGGCGCAACCCGTAACAAAAATGAATGTTAATCTAGCAAGCGATCCATCAAAAACATTAACGCTAGATACCAATCGTTTAATTATTCCAACCGTCAACAGCAAAGTACGCACAATGAAATATGCAGTCCTTGCTGGTGACAACGAAATTGACATCACAGAAATTGATGATTTCTTACAATTAGTAGAAGGCAAAGCACGCCACTATCCACCACGTTTTGTGCAACGTAATGAACGCAAAGGTTTTGAGTTAAAACTTAAACAAGTGACTCAGCAACTTGATACGCTAGCATCAAAAGATAATGCTTCTTTTGACATTCTAGTTCGCGCATTCAAAGCAAGCGTTATGGCACGTAACCTAGACTTAGGTTCTGTTTACACCACTAAATCATTAAACTATGCACAGCGTATTTTAAAAATTAACAAAGATGATGCCGAAGCAAACTTCTGGTTTGGTTTTGGTTTATCTGAAGGTGGCGGTCAACGCGAAGCAATTCCATACCTAGACAAAGCAATGAAAGCTGGCGTACAAGAAGCTTATCTTTCTGCAGCTAACAACTACATCGCAATGGAACAAAAGAAAAATGCTGTTCAAATCTTGCGTAATTACAAAATTAAATACCCTCAAGAAGCTGACGTAGCTGACCGCTTGATTCAAGAAATTGAAAAGCAAGGTCGCTGGAATGTGTGGCAAGTATTGAACCCACCAAAAGCGGGTTAATCTATATTGTTAAAAATAGGCCATTTTTTGGCCTATTTTTATTTATGGCGAATTGAAAAAAATTCAACTTGCAGTATGATTTAAAATAATTCCCCTCAAAATCGCATGAAGATGCAGCATAAAATGAATAAATTACTGCTCGGCGTATTATTAACAACTTCTTTACTGTCTGGCTGTCAGGTCGTCAGCGTGAAGAACCAAGCCTTAAATGTCAGTATTGCTAATGAACGTGACAGTATTTTGTCACGCAGTAAACTCAGTGAAGCAACACTCAACGTTTTGTCTATGAGTGGACGTGAAGCCAAAAGCTGTACCGACACACCAGAACAATGTATTGGTGAAATTAAAAAAATCCCCCAAATACAAGATGAGCAAATTTACTCTGCAGCCAGTGAACTCTATTTAGCAAAAGCTATCGCACTTGGTGATTCTTCTGCCTGTAAGTCTAGTGTGCTGTCTAGTACCCGTTCAGAAGAAAAAAAGGCCATTGAAAAGCAAAATTTACAGAACTGTGTAATAGAACAAATGAATATGCTCGATCGTAGCATTCGTTATAGCTATGCCTATATGTTCAAAACCCAGCGTGCGCCACAAGACCGTATTTTTGACAACAGACAAGTTCAAATCCGCGATTTCTATAATCAAGGAATTGCAAAACTCGTTGGACTGTATACCACCTACCATGCTCAAGCTGAGGCTGTTACACAAATTCAAGTAGGGAAAAGTCGCTATCGTATCGATTACAGCCATTATGCTGGCCTACAAAACAGCAAAGTTGAGCAGTTAATGTCAACTTATAATCTTAACTTCTCTGGCTTACGCTCTATCACCCGCCGAGATGGTTTTGGTGCCGAGTTCTTAATTGTGTTACCTGAAGATAAAAAACCTGAAGGAACTAAAAACAAATACATTATTAATCCAATGGATTATAAATATCCAAATAACATTAACCCCAACATCAATACGGCGCGTTATCTGGCTGCCACCTTGACCGCAGAACCCCTACAAGGCAACTCCATTGATGCTATTTTAAATAGCCCAGATTTCGTGATTAAGGTTTACGATCCTTATAAATATGAAACACTGAATGTTGCATCCAAAAACTACCCATTGGCGGCCAATTTCTCAGCACCCTATGGTTTATGGTTAGCAGAAAATAACCTCGGTAAAGCCGCCTATTTATCGCTAATTGACCGTGATGAAAATATCACGATGCCACAACTCTATATGTTAGAACCCTACAATCCAGATAAAAAAGTGATTGTATTGGTACACGGTCTAGCCAGTAGTCCAGAAGCATGGATCCGCCTGACCAATGATATTATGGGAGATAATGTTTTAAGGGAGCATTATCAAGTCTGGCAAGTGTTCTATTCCACAAATATGCCAATTATTGAAAGTCGCTTCCAAATTTATGCACTTCTAACCCAAGCTTTTGCAAGAGTCGATCCTAAAAGTACGGCAAAAAAAGATGCAGTTTTAATTGGTCATAGTATGGGAGGTATTATTGCGCGTCTTTTAGTGAGTGACGCAGATATTAGCAATGAAGCACTCAAAAAAATGAGCTCTCGCCAGTTGCATCAATATCAAAAAATACCTGTAGTCAAACAACGCATGGTGATGAACGACATTCCTAACTTCAATCGTGCAATCTTTTTGGCATCACCGCACCGCGGAACAGACTATGCAGACCGCTGGTTTACCAAAGTTGCCCGTAAAGTGATTAAATTACCAGGCGCATTTCTATCTGCTTTTGCAGATGTACTGACGCAGGAAGAAGATTTGAAAGACTTGTTAAAACAAGTCGACCAAGGCTTAATACAAAATGGTCCAAGTGACTTAAGCCATAAATCAAACTTCATGCAACTTACAGACGATATTAATCCACGTCCAGGCTTAAAGTTTCACTCAATTATTGGCAATATTAGCGGTAGTAATGACCCAGCACTGATTACAGATGGCATTGTTCCTTATAAAAGTGCTCATTTAAACGGAGCCGTTTCTGAAGTGGTGTTAAAAGGTGGACATTCTATTCAAGAAACACCCGAAGCAGTACTCGAACTACGCCGTATTTTACGTCTACATTTAACAGAACTTGGCCTATATAAACCCAAATAGCCTATTGGATCGCAAATAAAAAAACCGATCTTTTGATCGGTTTTTTTATGTCGTAGCTTTAAGTATAAATTAATTTAGCTTCAAAGTTCGAGCCTGCACTTTACTGCATTCATCCAAAGCCAATTCATAATACGCCAACCCTTCTTTTACTGCACGTAGGGCTTGTTGTTGCAAGGCCGGCTTATTATCACAAATTCGTTTAATCAGCTCCATTGCTTCATAAGGATGTAAATCATCATAATGTGCATGCGCACGTAACCACGCAATGCTACGTTTATTAATATTAACTTCAGGATGATCTGTGTAGGCATTAATTCCAGCATACACTTTACCGCTCCAGTCGCCTGTCGCCCATTCAATTGCAAGATTGGTTGCAGCTAGGCTTTCAACCAGACTCCCTCGCGTATTGATATTCCACAAAAAGTGATTTACTGCATTCATTGCAGCTGTCGGTTGTACCTGATCTAGCTCTTCAACCGTTATACCAAAACCGCCAGCCCAGTCGCGATACCAGTTCAGATGACGCTCTTCAACTTTAATATTTTGAATTAGCCAATCACGCGCTTCTGTTACACCTGCATCTGAGAAATTGGTGGCTTTAGACAGCCCTAATCCCATGTAAGATGGAAAATGCGCTACCAATGGGTAAAACTGTAATAAAGCAAAACGGAAACTTTCGAGCGTTAACTGCCCATTGGCCATATCGTTAAAGAATGGGTGCTCACTAATTCTATTTTTATGTGGAATCAATTCATCCCAGAATTGCTGTGACCACGTGTTATGCGGTGTAATTTCTAGTTGGTTTTCGTAACCACGCACGACTGAAGTCATATCCCTGCCCTCATTTGATTTCTTATTGCGGATCTGTTTTCGATCATAATCCAAACACTAGATTAAACAAGGACATTTTCAGCTATTTTTGACCATTTATCGCTATATTTTTACTTTTAATCAGCAATAAATTCAATTTCAATCGCTTTCCATTAAGTAATTCACACTAATTTGATATGTTATGTTTTGTTTTGCTATTTTTTGCGCTTGTTAACTCAAGAAGCTTTATGTTAATACTAAGCATAAGTAATACATGAAGATAAAAAGGAGGTACGGAGCTGTACCCCGTACCTACAAATAAAATTAGTGTAAATTTGGCAGTATCCAATGAAACTATATGGGTCAAAACTTTTAAGTCGCGACAAAATTGAAGAAATTATTTCCAAAGGGCTTAATTATGTACATTTTTCACCCAGCCTAGAACAAGCCTACAGGCAACAATATCGAGCAGAGGCTGCTTATGAATTTCGCTTCCGCGCCCCTATTATCTTCTTTTTATATGCTTTCTTAAGTTATGGTATTTATCAAACCATTCAAAATGATCCCATTGTGTTTCGTTGGTTTGCGCTCTATTCATGGGTTGGCGTCATCGTCCTCTTTGCATGGATTCTGTCTTTTTTTAAATGTTTAAACCGTTATTTTGACCTCTATACAGGCTTTGGCTGTATGGGTGCGGTCACTATATCTTTTATGACTGTCACCATTATTGGTCATGGAAATGACAACTCACTATTACATGCAGCCATGATGTATGCCGTTGTGATCATTTATGGCTTTGTAGGGCTACGGTTTTATACAGCTCTCATTGCGGGCTGGGTCGGCGGTCTTATTGGGATTGCGGGTACACATTTTTTACAATATGACATTGATTGGACTTTTTTACACCGTACCTACACGTTTAGTAGCTTTTTAGGTATGTCTTTGGCATACGCGATTGACCGTCAGCACCGTGAAAACTATTTGCAAAACTGTATTATCGAGCTCAACAAATTAGAAATGGATGAGCAAGCTAAGCAACTTGAGCACCTTTCACAAATTGACTCTCTCACAGGATTAGCGAATCGTCGTCATCTATCGCTCATTCTGGATCAGCAATGGCGCTATGCAATACGACATCAAACCCCCATTAGCATACTCATGGTCGACATTGACTGCTTTAAAAATTATAACGATCACTTAGGGCATATTGCAGGTGATGAATGCCTACAGATCATTGCGAAAGAGCTTGATAATTTAAGCTCTCGTAGTAATGATTTGGCAGCCCGCTATGGCGGTGAAGAGTTTTTACTTCTTTTCCCAATGTTTGACGAAAAAAAAGTTGAAGCACTCGCTCGCATTTTAATTCAACGGATTCAAAAATTAGCCTTACCACACCCAGCGAGCCCGATTTCAAGCTTAGTGACCGTCAGTATTGGTATTGCCAGTACTATTCCAACGGTTGATCAAGACATGACTGCCTTTATTCAAC
The DNA here is from genome assembly GCF_003024525.3 of Acinetobacter cumulans. Lineage (GTDB taxonomy): Bacteria > Pseudomonadota > Gammaproteobacteria > Pseudomonadales > Moraxellaceae > Acinetobacter > Acinetobacter cumulans. Next base: position 2,108,346 of record NZ_CP035934.2, read on the forward strand.
AAGCAGACCAAGCGCTTTACTACGCTAAAACACACGGGCGCAACCAATATTTTATTGCGAAAAAAACGGCTGCCTAAGCATTAGCACATCATAACTTTGCATTGTATGAGGCACATCATCATACAATGCAAACGTGCACAACAAATCAATTATCACTCGCAGGAGTGAATGGTTTTTCACCCGCCATTCAAAGCACTCTATATTTCCCATAAAACGAGCATGTTGCTCTGTTTTGAATTTTGCTAAACTTGCACATTCGCTTTTGCGCTACAAATAAATGAAAAAGCCAATACAGTAATTGCACTAGCTGAGCAATGACTCCGCTGTACTGTACGCTACGTCATATTTGAGTTTGTACTCACTTTACAAAGGATGAAGGATTTTTTTCAATGACCAGTTCAGAACTTATGGCTGATCTTTCCAGCTTGACCCCAATGATGCAACAATACATGGGCGTCAAAATGCAGCACCCGCATTCATTAATGTTCTACCGTATGGGTGACTTTTATGAACTGTTCTTTGAAGATGCCCACAAAGCAGCCAAAATCTTAGGCATCACGCTTACACATCGTGGCAAAGCCAATGGTGAACCTATTCCAATGGCAGGCGTACCCTATCATGCTGCTGAAGGTTATTTAGCACGACTGGTTAAAAAAGGAGAAACCGTTGTAATTTGTGAACAGATTGGTGAAGTGACAGGTAAAGGCCCTGTAGAGCGCGGCGTTGTCCGTATTATTACACCAGGCACACTGACAGACGATGCGCTATTAACCGCACATCAAAGCTCAAACTTAGTGTCTTTATGCATCCAACAAAATCAAATTGGCATTGCACTGCTTGACTTGAGTGCTGGTATTTTTAAAGTACAGCAACTCGAATTTAATATCGAACAACTGAGCATTGAACTTTCACGTTTAATGCCAAGTGAAATTATTATTGATGAAAACGTCATTGACCAAAACATCATAGAGCAGACCAAACGCCAACTAGACTGCCCTGTAACTAAGCGCCCAAATGTCGATTTTAATCTGAACAATGCTCAAAAAACTTTATGCGACCAATTGGGTGTATCTACACTTTCAGGCTTTGGTATTGATCATTTACCTTTGGCAAAAGCGGCTGCAGCGGCGCTTATTCATTATGCCAAAGAGACTCAAAAAACCGCTTTGCCACATATTCGCTCAATTCAGTTAGAACAAAGCACAGACTTTATTGCGCTTGATCCAGTTACACGTCGTAATTTAGAACTGATTGAACCCTTATTTGAACATGGCACCTCGTTATTTCAATTGATTAATGACTGCCAAACTGCAATGGGCGGACGTCTACTCAGTCGAACGCTGATGCAACCACTTCGTGATACAGCTCTACTGGATGCCCGCCTCGATGCAACGCAGGCACTTTTACAAGGTTGCCATGAAGTCCCTACGCGTTTAGTACTTAAAGAGATTGGCGATATTGAACGCGTCCTCAGTCGAGTGGCCTTAGGCAGTGCACGCCCACGTGATTTGGTTCAACTACGTCAAGCCTGTGCACAAATCCCTTATTTGCGCCATGCCTTATTGCCACTGATCGAGCAAAAGCAATCTCAGCTTTTGCTTGAATTAAATACTGAGTTAGGTGATTTTCACGGTCTACATGAACGCCTTATGAGCGCTATTGTGGAGAATCCACCTGTACTGCTTCGTGATGGTAATGTGATCGCCGAAGGTTTTGATACCGAGCTAGATGAATTACGTAAAATTCGTGATCATGCTGGCCAGTACTTAATTGATCTCGAAATCCAAGAGCGTGCAAATACAGGAATTTCTACCTTAAAAATCGGCTATAACCGTGTCAGTGGTTATTATATTGAGCTCACACGGGCTCAAGCCGAACAAGCACCAGATCATTATATTCGTCGACAGACTTTAAAAAATGCTGAGCGTTATATCACCCCAGAGCTCAAATCTTTTGAAGACAAGGTTCTTTCTAGTGAATCACGTGCTTTGGCGCGTGAAAAAATGCTCTTTGAAATGCTACTCGAAGAGCTACGCCAAGATATTGGACACTTACAAATGATGAGCAGCGCCATTGCTCAAATTGATTTGTTGACCAACTTTGCTCATCAAGCCCGTTTGCGAAATTGGGCACGACCAGAGTTTAGTCCTGAAATTGGTTTGCAAATTCAAGCAGGCCGTCATCCTGTGGTCGAAGCACTCAGCAAAGCTGCCTTCACCCCCAACGACACCAGTCTTGATTTCAATCACCGTATGGCCATTATTACAGGGCCAAATATGGGTGGTAAATCGACGTTTATGCGTCAAACGGCACTGATTGCTTTACTGGCCTACTGTGGTAGTTATGTTCCTGCAAAATCGGCGCTATTGGGTCCAATCGACCGTATCTTTACACGTATTGGCTCAGCAGATGATTTATCTACAGGCAAATCGACATTTATGGTGGAAATGACGGAAACTTCACAAATTTTGCACCACGCGACAAATCAGTCTTTGGTGCTCATGGATGAAGTTGGCCGTGGTACCAGTACTTATGATGGCTTATCTTTAGCATGGGCATGTGTAAATGATCTGACTAAGCGCATTAAATGCTTATGTTTATTTGCTACGCATTATTTTGAATTGACCGAACTGGGCAAAGAAGCTGCCATTGAAAACTTCCATGTTACAGCCAAGGAATTGAATGGTAATTTAATCTTGCTACATAAAGTACAACACGGCCCTGCAAGTCAGAGTCATGGCTTACAAGTGGCAAAATTAGCAGGTATTCCAAACAGTGTAATTAAAGATGCACAAAATCGTTTACATATTTTGGAAAAACAGCAGAAGCAACAGCTCAATCAAGGCGTACAAAATGACTTGTTTAGCGCGCTTGCAACGCCTGAAATTATAGAGCGTGTGGTCGAAGTTGAAGTAGCATCGCCTGCGCTTGAAATTCTTAAGAACTTAGATGTCGATAATCTCAGTCCCCGTGAGGCGTTACAACAACTCTATGCTTTAAAGGACCAACTCAAAGCCTAATTAATATGTAACAAAAACCTACGTATCTTCAAATGATCCGTAGGTTTTGCAGATGATTCTCATTACAGGCACTTTTCGATCAAATTGTTCAGTTTTTATCAAATTTAACAGCCTTGCATATAATAAATATCAATAAAAGGAATTGTTAGTTAGGGGTATTTTTGCCTAAAATACAGCATTAGTTATTAGAACCATATTTTTAGGTAGCTGTCGCCATGACCTTTGTTGTCACTGAAAACTGTATTAAATGTAAATATCAAGACTGCGTAGAAGTTTGCCCAGTAGACTGTTTCTATGAAGGTCCAAACTTCCTTGTAATTAATCCAGATGAATGCATTGACTGTGCACTATGCGAACCAGAGTGCCCTGCAAATGCTATTTTCTCTGAAGATGAGCTTCCAGAAGGTCAAGAAGTGTTCCTTGAGCTGAATACTGAACTTTCACAAAAATGGCCAAACATCACACAAATTGGTGATCAGCCAGCTGACCGTGAAGAGTGGAATGGTAAAACAGACAAATTACAATACTTAGAAAAGTAATCGTCCGTTACCAAGTCATAAAAAAGATCAGCCTCTGCTGATCTTTTTTATACCCAAAGCACACATTTGATTGCAATATTTTCCATTTTTTTCACTTAATTTGGATTAAAATAATAAGAGTTTATAAATAATTGTTTTCTATAATGAAGAATTTGATAAAGGGACTACTCGGTATTGTATTAGTCCCTATCGTTTTTGTTGGCTGTACATCTTCTCCTAAAAAAGGACAGATCATTACAGATCCATCAGGAAAACGTATTTTCATACCACAAGAGCGTGTTAGTTTTCAGCGCCCCATTCCTCCTAAAACTGTGCCCTATGCGTATAACAACTGGATTGCTGTTGCAGATCATTTACGTCGCGTGCGGGAATATGAAGTTTTTTTAGAAAAAAATGGCGTGGGAAATATTATTCCTAGCTTTGAATTAATGCGTACTGCGCGAGATTGGCAAAAATGTGGTCGAGAACAATACATGGTGCCCAGTCGTGAGCTTTGGGCCAATCAAATTCCAACGCTTCGTGTATTTAAATACTTAATCGCAGCCAACGTACTGACCGACTTTAGCGTGACCTCTGTATATCGTGACTTGCCTTTAAACCAATGTGCTGGTGGTGCAAGTTCTTCACGTCACCTTTATAACTCAGCCATCGATTTCCGTATTGGCCCAGAATATCCGCAGCCAGAAGATTATGCATATATTGAAAACTCCAAATTCAAATTATGCCAATTCTGGTCACAACATGGACAAAGCCTAAATATGGGATTAGGTTTATATGCATCTGGGCAAATTCATATTGATACCCAAGGTTATCGTACCTGGGGGCCTGATTTAAGTAGTCGTAGCTCTATGTGTAATTACTAATGCATGACAATGTGATGATATAGCCTCTTCGGAGGCTATTTTTTTGTGTATATACGCAGAGATCCGCTTCAAAAAATTGCGCTTCAGCGGGAAAGGTTTAAAATGTCTGCATCAAAAATGAGGTGCTCAAGTTATGCAACAAATGTGGACAGACATTGATACGTATATCGATTCACATTTAATTCCAGAAGATCCTATTCTGACTCAAACTCTAAAACACACAGAAGAACGTGGCTTCCCAGACCACCTTGCTGTTGCACCCAATCAAGGGATGCTATTGCAAATGCTCATTCAAATGAACAAATGCAAACGTGTTTTAGAGCTTGGAACATTTGCGGCTTATAGCACAATGTGGCTGGCGCGTGCCCTACCTGAAGATGGTTATATTCTGACGATTGAAGGTCGTGATACACATGCAGCCTTAGGCCAAGAAAATATTGATCGTGCCAATTTAGCTCAAACCATTGAGCTTAAATGTGGTCGTGCTGCAGATATTTTACGTTCTCTACCTGATGACACTGAAGCCTTTGATTTTATTTTTATCGATGCTGACAAACAAAGCTATCCTGAATATTTAGAACTGAGTTTGAAGCTTTCGCACTCAGGAACAATTATTGTATTAGACAATGTGATTCGTGCCGGTGAAATCTTAAATCCAGAAAATCATAAGCCTAGTATTGAAGGTATTCGCGACATGTTCCGCGCAATGCAAAACCATCCACGTTTATTATCAAGCACTGCTTTGCAAACAATTGGTAGCAAAGGCCATGACGGTTTTGCAATTGCAATTGTAAAATAACACAATTGTACAAAAAACAAACTTTTGTTTTTATTTATTTAAAAACATTAGCTTACAAATATTAGTCACAAAGTTATCCACAGTAAGTGAGGATAACTTTGGCTATTATTTACACCAAAAATTCAATAAATCACTCAATTCAATTAAATCAAGTTTACTTTACCACTAGCAAAGGAACTGTTGAGTTACGGAAAATTGTCGTCGTAATACTTCCCAAAAAGAATTGATGAATTTTACTGTGACTAAAGGCGCCTAATACAATCAGTTGAATCGCATGTTCTTGCTGATAAGACAAAATATTTTCAGCTACATCACCATAGCGATACTCAGTGACCACATCCAGTCCCGAATTTTGCAGATACTGCAAAGGTTCATTTAAAATTTCAGGATGATCGCCAACGTAGAGTAAATGGCATTGCAATAAACGCAGTAAATCACTTTGTGCAATACGCTTCATGAGATCTACACAAGTAGGTGAATATTCGTAGGCAAAAATAAACCGTGTCGGTGGTTTAAAGCTAGCGCCCACGGTCATGACTGTGCATTTGGCACCACGGATGAAGTTTTCAACATTGCTCCCCATTGGCTTATTGCGTTCCGCAGAGCGCTCACCTACTCGACCAATGACAACAATATCGTCACTTCGGAGTTCCTTAAAGCTTTGTTCTAAAAAATCACCCTTGAGCTGAATATGTGCAGGTTGTAGGTCATGTTTTTCATGAATGAGTTCTGAAATGTGCTTAAGCAAGTTATTGCTATAATCTTGTGCCAATTCGCTTTGTTTTTGTTCTAGCTCTGCCAGCTCTTTAAGGAGCATTGCATTACTTTCAAAACCTATCACGCCACTGATTTCACCCAAGTGATAACTGGCTGGATAGTAGTCCAGTACTTGCAGTAACACCAGTTCACGCTGGGTTTGTTTGGCAATCCAAACGGCAGCTTCAGCCAATGCATTTATACACGGCGAAGAATCTATACAAGCAATAACACGCTTCATCATTAGCCTCTCTTGCTTCTTTTGGGCTATCTGTTGTTGTTATTTTTAAAGTATCACAAGTTTTTAAGACTGTGCAGGCTTTTGTGTATGATTTTCCTAGCTTGCACCCGCCTTTTTTCATGCTTAATCCCGAAAACGTATAAATTTCGCAGGATTTCCTCCCACGATCGTACGAGCTTCTACATCTTTGGTCACCATGCTATTCATACCAATCACGGCTTGTTCATGTATGGTCACGCCATCTTTTATGCCCACATGCGCCCCAAGCCATACATCACGCCCTATTTCAATACCCTGCGAACGAACAGCTTGCTGATAAATAGGTTGCTCTAAATCCATACCATGGTCAAACGCATATAGATGGCTATAAGCAGCTATACGAACTTGGTCATGTAATTTAATCCCTGCTCGACCGCCATCTAAAATGCAATGGTGGTTAATGGCAACTTCATTCCCAATATCCAATGGGCCATGCAAGGTACAGTCCGCTGCAATAAAGGTATTATCACCAATAATAATTTTACGGCCAGGTTCAGCAAAAATATGTGCCAACGGTGAAATAAAACAGTTTTTGCCAATTTCTACTGTTTCCATCTCCATCAGATAAGCTTGGTATTCTTGCTGCCATTGCTCTGCCCATACGCGGTTTTTCGGTTTTAAGTTCCAGTACAACCAAGGCATATAATTTAAACGATGCTTATGCTGTTCACGATATTTCAGTAAAGGATCTTGCTCAGTCATTTTGTATGTCTTCAATCACTTTTAATTGCTCACGGCCTCGACTTACATCTTGAATTTTTAAAGTCAGTGGCTCAATTTGATGGACTTGCAACAGCGCAATGACGCTTACACCAGTTGCAGTATATTCTTCAGTATATTCAATTTGTTGCTGATTCAATTCGTATTGAAAAATTGCCCATTCATTAAACTGACAGCTGAAACTTACTTTTTTCTTTTCAATTAATTCAATTTTTTCTGCCAGTAGTAAGCACTGCCCAGCACAACCGCCATAAGCACGCACCAAGCCACCTGTGCCTAATTTGATGCCTCCATACCAACGATTGACTAAAACCAAAATATTGGTCAGCTCATTGCCTTCAATCGTCGCTAAAATTGGACGTCCTGCTGTACCCGAAGGTTCACCATCATCATTAAATCGTACATGATGACCAATTTTCCATGCCCAGCATTGATGTGTTGTACTCACATCTTTGTTTAATTCTAAAAAATCTTTAACGTCCTGTTCATTTTCAACAGGCACAGCAATCGCTTGAAAGCGACTTTTTTTTATGTCTTCTTCAAAGCTGACCTGACTGGCAATGGTAAATGGCATAACGTCTACAAAGTAAAATCCAAACGCCTAATTATAACGTGTTTTTATTTTTGGCAGAGATGAAAAAGCCCCCGCATGCGGAGGCTGTATAAAAACAAAGCTAACTTAGTTTGGATTAACGTTCACGCAATGCTTCACGTGCCTTGTTAAACGGTTTAACCAAATAATCCAATACTGTTTTTTGGCCTGTACGAATATCTACAGTCGCCACCATACCTGGTGTAATTGCAAAGCTTTTGCCAGCTTTATTCACTAATTTATCACTGTCTGTACGAATATAAACACGGTAATAGAACTGATCTTGTTTCACTTCATCACGCAGTGTATCTGGTGAAATAACAGTTACCTTACCTTTTAGTCCACCAAAAATTGAATAATCATAAGCGGTGATTTTTACCAAGGCTTCTTGACCCGGATGAATAAATGCAATGTCTCGTGGTGAAATACGCGCTTCAACCAAGAGTTGCTCATCCAACGGTACAATAGTCATCAGCTTGCCATTTTGTGGTACAACACCACCCAAGGTCATCACATCAATTTCTTTCACTACACCGCGTACAGGCGACTTAAAGGTGGTGCGACTTAAAGTATCAGACTTACCACGTACCACTTGTTGTTGTGTTTCCACATCAGTATTGGCTTTAGACAACTCTTCACGCGATTTCACATAATATTGATTTCGCACGTCATTCATTTGGTTGCGTAATTCATTGGCACGACTTTTTAAACGAATCACTTCCACTTCACTGGCTGCACCTTTAGCAACAAGTGGTGCTGTCATTGCTAATTCTTCTTCAATTAATAGTAAAGACTGCTTTAAACCCGCCAGTGATTGTTCAAGGTTGTCACGACGGCTTTGGTAAAGCGCGGTTTCTTCACGTACTAATTTTGGATCACGCTGTACTTCAGGTGGAAAGCTTAAAGGCGTACCATTTACTTCCGCACGTAAACGCGCCGAGGTTGCACGTGAAGCTATCAATAAAGACTCTGACTCGCCTACATTGGACTCTAAACGGGTTGGGTCTAACTGTGCAAGAACCTGACCTTGCTCCACAATTTGGCCTTCGCGCACATTCATTTTGGTAATAATACCGCCTTCTAAAGACTGAATAACTTGTTCTTTTGAAGATGGAATAATTTTACCTGTGCCCGTTGACACTTCTTCCAACTTAAACAACCACGCCCAAACCAATATCACCAATAAACCAATACAGATAATCCAAATAATCAGACTGGCTTTAGGTAATGGTGGCTCTTGATACGAAACTTTGTTTGAGCGCTGTATTTCTTGATTATTTTCACTCATGTGCTTGCTCCCGTACCGCGGTTTTGCGCACCACCAGATTGGTTAAGGATTTGGTCACGTGGACCATCCATCACAATTTTTCCGTCATTGACCACAATAATTCGATCAACCAACTCCAACACAGCACGACGATGCGTTGCCACAATCATCGTTCTATTGCGTAGGTACAGCTTCAAATGATTGATCAACTGCTTTTCAGAGACATCATCAATTGCTGCTGTTGGTTCATCTAATAACAAAATATTGGGTTGACGAATTAATAACCGCGCAAGGAGTAAAGCTTGACGCTGACCGCCAGAGAAACCAACGCCACCTTCCAAAATAACGTGGTCGAGACCTTCTTTTTTCTCTTGAACGAATGCCAATGCACCTGTGAGTTGTAATGCTTGCATCACTTGCTCATCGGTTGCCAACGGCGCGCCTAAAGTTAAATTTTCACGTATAGAACCATAAAATAATTGTGAGTTTTGATTCAATAAACCCATATCACGACGCACGTCAGATGGATCAATTAGGCCCAAATCAATACCATCAAGTTTGACCTTGCCTTGAATTGGCGTTTGCATACCAGATAGCAATTGCAATAGGGTTGATTTACCCGCGCCGTTACGGCCTAAGATTGCAATTTTTTCACCTGGTTTAATTTCAAGTTTTGGAATGACCAAGCTAGGACGTGGGTCATCTTCACCATATTTGAAAACTACACCATTCAGCTCATAGTTCCCCTGAATCACTGGACGATGTACCAAATGTGAATAGTCAGGTTGATCGACTGAACGTTTCATCAGTTCATCTAAGCCCGTTTTTGCAACTTTGGCTTGTTGTAGGCGACCCAATACACCTGTGAGCTGTGAAATAGGTGCCAACATACGTGAAGATAAAATTGAACAAGCAACCAATGCACCTGTGGTCATCTCACCTTTCATTACCGCAAAACATCCCACCAAAACCACAATTGCAAAGGCCAAACCTTGTACTTTTTGTGTCCATGCACTCATCAGACCAACGATTTTACGTTGTTCCATACTGACACTGGCAGACACTTCATTCATGTGATTCCATTGGTTTTGGAAGCGTGATTCTGCACGCAAAAGCTTAATATCTTCAATACCTTGTACAGCTTCTACCAGCATCGCATTACGAATAGCGGATTCACGCATACCCATTTGTGCCAAACGCGCCAATGGTTTTTGTGCAAAAATGCCTGGCAAAATCATTAAAGGTACAATGGCTACCATCACCCAAAATAGGTTACCACCTATGAGCCAGAAAATCCCCAAGAACAGGAAGAAGAATGGCAAGTCTGCAATGGCTGTAACTGTAGTTGAAGTCACCAGTTCACGTACACCTTCAAGCTCACGAATTTGTGAAATGAAAGTACCTGTAGATTTTGAGCGTTCATTATTCTTAATACGTAATGCATGACCAAATACACGGTCGGAAATACGTAAGTCGGAACGCTTACCAATAATGTCTGATAAGTGAATACGTGCAACACGTAAGGCAAACTCAAAGATAGCTGCAATGAGTACACCACCTGCCAAGACCCATAGCGTTGGAATAGATTGCGATGGCACTACACGGTCATACACATTCATGGAGAACACGACCGTAGCAAGCGCTAAAATATTTGCCATTAAAGATGCAAACATAATATCGATATAGCGCTTCCAGTCTGTTAGTACAATTGACCAAAACCAGTTCTTTTCAAATGGCTTAATGTACTCATCGACACGCATGTCTGGCACAGAGGATTCAGGGCGCAAAATATAAATATTTCGCACACCATGACTTAAACGCTCAATTGGAAAAACTTGAGATAAGCCTTCATCTCCACTGAGTTGCACACTAGCATTACCGTCCACATCTATGCGTTCGATAATCCCCACTTCACCACTGTTAAACTCAATCAGCAACGGCAAGCGCCACGGATTTAAAAAACTACTATCAAATTTATTTTTACGTACATTGAGGCCGATTTGCTTCGCCATAACACCGAGCATTTCATCTACATTGGCGTGCTGGTTCCAATCCAATTGTAAACGGATACGCTCTTCTGATGGTTCTATGCGGTAGTGCTTAGCGATGTTTAACACCGCTTGAAGCCACGGCTGATAATTTATTGTATTACTCATGGCTGGACTTCAAACCCCTGAATAGTCGTATTATTTAAATCGTAAGTTGCACGTGTACGCCCTGTCACTTGTATGTATTGCACAAGTGCTGCATAAACATCGTACTGAGAAGAAACGATTTCTTGAGCTGCGCTATGAATGGCCTGTTCTGCGTTTAATAGATCAACGACAGTTCGAGTGCCTAGCTTATATTGTTCTTGATAAAGTTCTTTGGTACGCACTGTAGTCTCACGACGCTGTACCAAAATAGACATTTGACGCTTTTTGTTTTCAATTTGTTCACGGATTAAACGAACTTGATCCAATACGTCCAAATAAGATGTATTGACCTGTGCACGTGCTGCTTCCTCAGCATAACTCGCTGCACGAGTTTGTGCTGCAATCGCTCCACCTTGATAAAAATTACTGCTTGCTTCAAGCATGATGGAATTATAGAAACCATCATCCTTGTTATTATTGGGGTTACGACCATTTATAGCTTGGCTTAAACTGCCACGCACATTAATGGTTGGATAAGCACTCAATTTGGCTTGTTGCTTTTGAAGTTTAGCGACCTCTACCCCAGATTGCGCCAACATCATATTTGGAATTTGAGTGAAATCTGGATCTTGGTACAATTCTGCTTTGCGCACCAATTCATCTGGAATATCCCACTCAACATTGGATACATCAAAACCTAGTAAGGTTCTAAGGCGTTGCTGGTACTGTTTTAACTGGGTTTCTTGTACCACTAAATTAGATTCAGCAGCTTCTAAATTTGACTGTGCTTGAATTGGATCGGCTTGACTGCTAATCCCAGCTTTTGCACGTAGATTTGCAATTTCTGCAATACGCCCAATGCCTTTAATCTGTTGTCGAGCAATGTTGGTGATTTCTTGATAGCGTTTTGCATTAACAATTGCACTTGCAACATCATAAGAAATTTCATCTAAACTGACCAATACTCGTGCTTGCTGCTGCAACATCTTGGCTTCTTCAATATTTACGCCACTTTTAACCTTACCAAAATCGTAAAGCATTTGTGACGCACTCAATGAAACGACCTGACCACCACGCTCACCTTTGGTGAGATCGGCTGTTTGCAAGCCACCCGAAAGTTGTGGATAGTATTTAGATTTTGCTAAATCGATATTTGACGCCTGCTCTGCTACAGACGAAATAGATTGAGTGATTTCTGGGCGTCGCTGTACAGCTATGTGTACAGCTTCTTTAAAACTTAATCGACGTGGCGCAATATTTCCATATTGTGTTAATGATGCATTGTCTGCACGCCCAATCACTGGAAGTTCAGCTACACGAGATGTATCAAGTGGAAACTTACTGAGCTCAGTAATGTCTATTTTATCGGCTGAACGAGTCGGCTTTGGTGAAAAAATCTGACTAATTCCGTCTTTAAAAGAGTGTAAATAATCTTTGCTTGTCGACTCTGCATGTACCATAGATATAGAGAATGGTAAAAGCAAAATAACAAAGCTCCCTCTTTTAGTTATCATATTTTATGATGCCCCCAATCCTTTCTACTTTTATTAACGCTCTTTTGAACAATTCTATTTTTTAATCAAGTGTATACTGTATCAGCAAATATTTTTATCTTTTTACTGATTATTCTTATTATTCTAATAATTTAAAAACCCCAAAACAATGACATAAGTCACATTTTTGAGGTTTTTTATGTATCTAAACGGTAAAGTCATCTCCAAGATAAACTTTACGAACAATTTCATTCTCTAGAATTTCAGTTGGCGAGCCTTCAGCAATCACTGCACCTTCGCTCACAATGTAAGCATGCTCACAAATTGCCAAAGTTTCACGTACATTATGATCCGTGATTAATACACCAATTCCACGGTCTTTTAAGGTGCGAATAATGTCTTTAATATCCCCCACCGAAATAGGGTCGACACCAGCAAATGGCTCATCCAATAGCATGAACTTTGGATCGGCTGCTAAAGCACGTGCAATTTCAGCACGACGACGCTCACCACCCGACACACTCATACCTAAAGAATCTTTAATATGCGTGATTTTGAAATCCGCCAAAAGCTCTTGTAAACGTTGCTGACGTTGTTGTTTATTCAGGTCTTTACGCGTTTCCAAAATCGCCATAATATTTTCAGAAATTGTCAATTTTCTAAAAATAGAAGCTTCTTGCGGTAAGTAACCAATTCCTTTACGAGCACGCTCATGCATGGCTAGATCAGACAGGTCTAAATCATCTAAATGAATTTCACCTTTGTCCATTCTTACTAGCCCGACCACCATGTAAAAGCTCGTGGTTTTACCTGCACCATTTGGCCCAAGCAGGCCAACAATTTGACCACTTTGCATATTGAAAGAAACGTCTTTTACCACCCAACGTTTGCTATAGTTTTTTGCTAAATGCTTAATGCATAAAGTCTGTACCTTATGAGCAGATTGATCCATTAATCACTTGCTCCTGGGAATGATTTAGCGCTTGATGGTGGAATCACAATTTTCACACGACCACCTTCAGAACCCGTTTTATTTGGGGTACCTTCGGCAACAATATCGCCTTTGTTCATGCTGTATTTGAGGTTAGCACCACGAATAGATGCACCTTCTTGCTCTAATAAAGCATTACCAGATAAGGTAATAATACCTGTTTCGGCATTATAAATAATTTTTTGCGCTTGGCCCTTTGCTAGGCCTTTTACTGGATCAGTCTTTTGTTGGAAATACGCTGGGCTACCTGTAGCCGTAATAGAGCTAATTTTGCGACCGCTATTGAGGTTGGCTACAATCGAGTTAGCCTGTAACTTCATTGTACCTTGCTCAATAATCACATTTCCTGAATAGGTGGTTACACCTGTTTTTTCATTAAAAGTTGCACGGTCTGCAACCAATGAAATTGGCTGATTACGGTCTGAAGGTAAAGCAAATGCGCCCACAGAAACGACAGCCAATGAACCTAATAACGCAACTCGCTTTAAGAATGCTGTTGATAATTTTGATTTAAGATTTAGGTTCATACTTTCCTCGAATATTAAAAAATTCGTACTGCCCATCATTTAGATTTGCTTTAAGTCCATTACTAACGAACTCAGCCTGTGGTGATTGCACCAAAACTTGTTTATTGGTTTCAATTTCACGGGTTTTAGGAAATGCCGTCAACTCATCAGTTGTAAATTGCATTTGCCCTTCAGCCATCAATTTTGTTGCCTTTACTTGATCTTTTAGCACAACTTTTTCATTGTCATTATAGCCATTGGCTGTTTTTGCAAAAAAAGTCGCGTCAACTTGACCATTGGTATAAGTAGAAGCATTTAAATTCGACAATTGTGCGGTTTTCTGTTGTACGTTTTGCTCAAGTCGATCGACTTGAGCACGGACATATAGCTTGCCGTTCTCATCGGTTTGTGTCAGATGAATATTGTCCGCAGAATAATTCATACTGCGTGAAGATTCAGCCTGAAGTTTATTGCCTTTACCACTGTAGTAGTAATAACCACCGCTTACAGCTGCAATTGCAATAGCAGTCACATATAAAAATTTTGTATCCATAAGCGGGGCATTTATCCACATTTAATGAATGTTTAGTTTATTAATTCGGGGCACTGGCATATTTTTCAAGTAGTTCTTGATAAACCCCTTTGGCTACCAACAACATATCGCAAATTTCACGTACTGCGCCACGACCGCCTGTTGCTTGTGTAACTAAATCAGCACGGCGACGAACTTCAACATGGCCATTCGGCACAGTGACTTTCATTCCAGCGATTGCAAAAGCAGACAAATCCGGCCAATCATCACCCATATACAAGCATTCTTGTGGGTCAAGATTCAGCTGTGCACATGCTTCACGTAGTGCCACGCCTTTATCTTCACGGCCTTGGTACACCAAGTCCACACCCAAATCAGACATACGCTTTTCAACGATATTGCTTTTACGGCCTGTAATGATGATGACTTTGATTCCAGCTTGCTGAACCAATTTCATGCCCAATCCGTCACGAATATCAAATGATTTCAGCTCATCACCTGTATTGGTGAGTGTTACAAAACCATCACTTAGAATTCCGTCTACATCTAGCACCAACGCACTTACATGACGCGCTTGCTCTAATAACACATAAGATGCCATTAATTAATTTACCCCAGCTTGAATCAAATCATGCATACCAATGACACCAATGACTTTATTTTCGTCATCCACAACAACAAATTGGTTAATTTTCTTCACATTCATTTGCTCAAGTGCTTCTACAGCACGCGCTTCTTTTGAAATCGTTGAAGGATGCTGAATCATAACCTCGGATACAGGTAAATTCACATCAAAACCTTGTTGTTTATCAATTAAACGACGCAAGTCACCATCTGTAAAAATACCCAACAACTTATCATTGGCATCAACAATTGTGGTTAAGCCTAAACGCTTATTTGAAATTTCATACAACACCTTATTCATTGGTGTTTCTGGTAATACTTTTGGTAACTCATCACCTGTATGCATTAAATGCTTTACATGTAACAACAAGCGCTTACCCAAAGCACCTGCAGGATGAGATCGTGCAAAATCATCTGAAGTGAAGCCACGTGCTTCAAGTAAGGCAACTGCTAAAGCATCACCCAATGCCAAAGTGGCAGTCGTGCTTGATGTCGGTGCTAAACCAAGTGGACATGCTTCTTGAATATCACCCAAAGTTAAAGCAACATCAGCATTTTGTGGCATTGGGCCACGGTCATGGCCTGAAATAGTAATAAGTGGTACGCCCACATGCTTAATCAATGGCATCAGCATCATAATTTCATCACTCTTGCCTGAGTATGAAATTGCAATGAGCACATCGCCTTTCACCAACATGCCTAAATCGCCATGACCCGCTTCACCAGGATGCATAAAAAATGAAGGTGTGCCTGTAGAGGCAAAAGTCGCAGCCATTTTACGGCCAATATGGCCTGACTTACCCATACCACTAATGACTAATCGGCCTTTACACTGCAAAATGATTTCACAGGCTTTGCTAAAGCGATCATCTATTTCATTCGCCAATACTTCTAGTGCATGGCGCTCGATGCTCAGTGTTTCTAGAGCTGTTTTCTGGAAATCAATTTGATTTGGCATATTTTGTGGATTCAAAGTCGGTTTACCTTTTTCACTCATTCCCAATAATCAGGTCTGAGTTGTTGTCATAAACTAAGAATAATTTTGGCTATTTTAGCATATCTCCTGAAATTGAACGTTTCTAAATGTTCAACTTTTAAGACTTCACACCTTGTTTTAACAATTTGACGCAAAAAAAAACCTTAGTCCGTAAGACTAAGGTTTTTTAAATTTTGGAGCGGGAAACGAGACTCGAACTCGCGACCCCAACCTTGGCAAGGTTGTGCTCTACCAACTGAGCTATTCCCGCAATATGGGAACGAATTATAGAGATTTTTTCATTACTGTCAACACTCTTTTCATTCGTTTGCTGAATTAATCAGCACGACGCCATACTGTACCTTGGCGTGTATCTTCCAATACAACCCCTTGATCTAGCAAAGATTGACGAATTTCATCTGCACGCGCAAATTCTTTTGCCTTTTTCGCATCAACACGTTGTTGAATTAAATCTGCAATTTGCTCTTCAGACAAACCTAATGCTTCTTGGCCAATATCAGACTTTAAAAACTCATCTACATTGTACTGTACTAGCCCCAACACATTGGTCAAATGACGTAAAGTTGCATAGTAGATTTCTGCTTGAGATGCATTTTCTTCTTTTACAGCAGTATTCAAGGCTTTGTTAATTTCAAACAATACCGCAATCGCTTCTGCTGTATTAAAGTCATCACGCATGGCAGCATTAAAACGCTCCACCAGTGCTTCATCTAAAGTTTCAACCAGTTTATCGCCATACAGCGCTTGATATGCTTTAAATGAATGGTAGAAACGTGTCAGCGTAGTTTTGGCTTCTTTAAGTGCAAAGTCTGAGAAATTCACAGGACTACGGTAGTGTGAAGACACAATAAAGTAGCGAATAACTTCAGGATGGAACTTATCCATCACATCACGAATAGTGAAGAAGTTGCCCAATGACTTCGACATTTTCTCGCCATCAACATTAATAAAACCTACATGCATCCAGTAGTTTACATACTGTTCACCCGTAGATGCTTCTGATTGTGCAATTTCATTTTCATGATGTGGGAAAGTTAAATCCGAACCACCACCATGAATATCAAAATGGTTGCCTAAGCAACAAGTCGACATTGCCGAACATTCAATATGCCAACCCGGACGACCATTGCCCCAAGGTGATGCCCAAGAAGGTTCATTTTCTTTGGCATGTTTCCAAAGTACAAAGTCAAACGGATGCTTTTTCTCAACTTCTACATCAACACGCTCAGATGCACCCGCTTGCATATCTTCAAGCTTACGACCAGATAAACGACCATATTTGGCAAATTTTTCAACTTCAAAATATACATCGCCATTTGCAGATGGATACGCTGTACCTTTATCAACCAAATTACCAATCATATTTTGCATTTGGTCAATGTAATCTGTCGCACGCGGTGCTTCATCTGGGTGTAAACAGCCTAGGTTTTCTGCATCTTCATTCATTGCTTGAATAAAGCGATCAGTTAGCGCCGTAATACTTTCGCCATTTTCATTGGCACGCTTAATAATTTTGTCGTCAATATCGGTAATGTTACGTACGTATTTTACATTCCATCCCTGACTGCGCAAAAAGCGAATAATATAGTCAAATGCAACCATCACCCGAGCGTGACCGATATGACAATAGTCGTATACAGTCATGCCGCATACATACATATCGATGTGACCTTCTTTACGAGGTACAAATTCAACTTTTTTACGTTGCTCTGAGTTATATAGAACAAAAGGTTGCATAGCTTTTCAAAATGCTTCTACGAAATGATGGCTCATCTTAACCTAAGCACTATTTTTCATAAAGTTTTCACAGAAAAAATAGTGACTAATTCTGCGAACTTTTTTTGGTTCGTTGTATATACCTTATAAATCAGCAACGGTTTAGCAAGATGTAAAATTGAATACTTATATCTCCACCCTAAATTTCAGCTTCAATTCAGCCATGCTGTGAATCCATTACTAAACCCTTTACGGCGCCAATGCATTTGAGCTAAAGACCATAAATCGAAATACGTGTTCAGTATTTTTAGACTTCATATCCTTAAGATTTGTATGGATTTTATGAGTGAATTTTTTATGCATTCTGTCGCTTAAAATCCGATTTCCTCCATTTTTCTCCACAGTTTTCAGCTAATCTTACGCAAAATTACATTTGGTATATCCAATAATGAAATGCATGCCAACATCATTTAAATATAGCGCACTCAGCTGTGCACTTTTTGCAGTTTCACCAGCACTTTGGGCTGTAGATGCAGAAGCAACTGCAACTCAGGCTACACCTGCACCTGTCCAGACTTTATCGACCATGACCTTTCAAGTGGCAAAAGCACCAGCCGTAGTGAAAGACCCTGATATTAGTGCTGTAGCCAAAACAGTGATTAGCCGTGAAGAAATGGAAAAATTTGGCGACCAAAGTGTGAATGATGCCTTGCGTCGTGCTGCAGGTTTTCAACTACCAAGTCCAGGTCAAGGCCCACGTGGCGGTAATGGCAGTATTCGTTTCCGTGGTGGCGGTGCACCTGTATTTTTAATTAATGGTGAGCCTGTACAAGGTGGCCCACGTGGCGGTATGTCTGTGGTCGACAGCATCACACCCGACATGATTGACCGCATTGAAATTGTGAAACAGCCAAGCGTAGCTCAAGCCTCTGTTGCTAGCTCTGCAGTGATTAATATTATTTTAAAACAGCCATTAAATGACACCCGTATCAGTGGCTCTGTTCGTGCGGGATATGGTTTAGCCAAGGCAAAAGGCAAAGAAGAAGAACGTAAAAATATTGGCATTCAAATGGATGGCCGTACAGATCCTTGGATGTATAGCTTATCTGCAAATAGTTCATGGAATGACACAACCTCTGTAAGCAAAACAACCAATGCAACAGGTACAACCACAACGCAAACACGCACGACCAACCGTAGCTCACAAATGCTTGCACCGCGTGGCGAATACCAAATTGATGATCAACAGAAACTGGTTGCTGAATTGTTCTATCGTAACAATGAAAGCGAAGGTAATGCTCAAGACCAAATTCAAAATGATAAAAACGACAGTATTCGTTTAAACACCCGCTATGAACGCAAAGATAAAGGTGATTCAGACAAAATCCGCCTATCTATAGAACAGCAAAATGAGACTGAGTCGACGCGCTCAAGCAAACGCCAAAGCTACATAGATGAGCAAATCAATGAATATGGTTTGGCTTATGATGGTGTACGTAAATTTAATGAAACCAAGCAAATTAAATTTGGTACGGACCTTCGAAGCAGTGAGCTTGACAGCAATATTGCACAAACCCTAGACGAACAGCGCTACGCACTTTATGCAGAAGGTAGTTGGAAGTTTACGGATCGCCAAACCCTTACTTTAGGCGCACGCCAAGAATGGATTAATCGTTCTGGCTTAGTAAGTTACAGCGACCAAAACCTTAGCCCCGTACTTGCACATCGCTTTGACTTCACGGAGCAATGGTCTTTACAAACCAATTTAAGCCAAGCTTTCCGTAGCCCAAGAGCTGAGCAATTAATGCCGACTGTTTCTGTCTCTACTGATGCTGATGCTGGCTCATTAAATAATCCTGACCAAGGTGGTAACCCACTCTTACGTCCAGAAAAAATCAGTGCTTACGAAACCACCCTGGGTTACAACACGCCCGCAGGTGGTGTGAATTTAACGGCCTACTATCGTCAAATTAGTGACTATATTGAAAATAGTATTCGTAGTGAAAATGCGCAAGGCGGTGTATGTACAACAGCAAATGATCCTAGTTGCCGTTTTGTACAACGCCCAACCAACCAAAACAATGCAACCACATACGGCGTTGAACTTGCAGGTCGTTACGCGCTTAAACAAACTGATAATGGGCATTCATTCATGTTAAATGCACAATTATCAACTGTTCGTGCCGAAATTGAAGAGGAAAATGGTGCCAAACGCTTAGCCAGTGATGTTGCGCCCTATACGGCAAGTACAGGTGTTTCGTATAACTATCAACCTTGGCGAGTTTCTAGTAGCTTAAACCTCAACTACACACCTGAGTACACACGCCTACTGAATAACAGCAGTAATGCAGAAAACTACAACCGTACCCGTAATGAACGGGTCAAGGTAGACTTAAGCTTTACTAAGCGTTTTGATAACAACTGGTCAGCTTCATTAAATGCACGTAATATCTTTAGCACAGATTATAAAGAACGCTTAGTGAAAGTAAGTGACGGTAGCTTATATCAAGCACGTTTAAATGAATCTATTCCAAGCTATATGCTAACTGTAGAGAAAAAATTCTAATCCTTATCATATTTAAACCTATAAAAAAACCGGCATTTGATATGCCGGTTTTTTTATAGGATAGGACAATAGTTGAAAATATATAGTGATAAATAAAAATCAGTTAAGGATCAATTTTAATATGCTTGAGTAAAGATGCAATGCGTGCTGTATGTGCTTTATTACCACGCTTTTCCATAACAACTGTTTCTAAACGCCACAAATATTCAAAAATTTCTGATTCACTCACCTCAGACTTTATGAGCATAAAAATTTTAGGTAAGAATTCGTCGTATTCATCACACATAGCAGGTCGTGATCCAATACCAAGCGGATCCCAATCCTTTAATAAAATTTTATGAATCGCATGCAACAAGCTCGCATCGCGATTCTGCTCAACCTCTCTTCGCATACTATTTTCTCTAGGTTTTATTATACTATTCATATATTTATTAATTCACCTTAAGTCAATCTTAAGATATGAAATTATGCGTTCATATTAACAGTTGCAATTTTAATTCCAATTCGCTTGTTTGACATCAAAAGTATACTTTTTCGCCACTTCATGTATTTAAAATACATATACACTTGTGCTTAATTTTTAATATTTGTAAAACCCTATAAAAATTGTGCCATTTTTCAAGTCAGTGCAACTCCTTCACGACATAATGCATTCGTCATACATAAAATCACACATACATAGATGCTTACACTTTTTATTTTTAGCCGAGCACGTTACATTATTCACCTCTCCTATTCATGTAGATAACACCATGAGTAACGTATTTTCAGACACTATTTATGCCATCCAACACCTTGCCTTTGAAGACCTCGGTAGTTTTGAAGACGTCTGCTATCAATTGGGTTATCGCGTACGTTATTTTGAAGCAGGTGTAGATGACCTACGTAAAGCACTAGAACATGAAGGCCTAACCATTATTTTAGGTGGTCCTATTGGTGTATACGAAACTGAGAATTATCCTTTCTTACAACAAGAAATAGACTTACTCAAAGTTCGTTTGGAAAAAAATCTACCTACTTTAGGGATTTGTTTAGGTGCTCAGTTAATTGCACATGCTTTGGGTGCAAAAGTATATGCGGGACATAGCAAAGAAATCGGCTGGTCTACACTCTCCATCCATCCTACTGAAAATAATCTCTTAGCACCCTTAGCCCATCAGCCCGTATTACATTGGCATGGTGATACGTTTGACTTACCCCCACAGGCAACTTTGCTTGCAAGTTCTGAACTTTACCCAAACCAAGCCTTTGCAGTTGGCTCACAAATTTTAGCATTACAGTTTCATTTGGAAGTACTCAGTAACAGCTTAGAAAAATGGCTGATTGGTCATACTGCCGAATTAACTCAGGCCAAAATCAATATTCCTGCACTACGCCAAGAGAATATTGCTCACGCGCCACAGTTAGAAGTTATTGCAAGTCGTATATTTAGCCAATGGCTTCAAGCACTCAATCCGAATACTTAATCGCTCTAATTCAGATATCACGCTTCAACTTAGTCTTGTTTTAAATTTAGTCTTGTCTTCACCTTTTATAGGTGGAGCAAGAATATGATGCTCGACTTCTAAAATTGCAACTTCAGCATAACGCAATTCAACAAATACTTTATTTTTCTTCTTAAAGCGCCTATAACTTCAACAACCTTAAATCATAAGACGAACAACCATGACTGCGCTCATTAGTATTGCCCTTATTCATCTATTTGCATTAATGAGTCCTGGGCCTGATTTTTTCTTTGTCACGCAAAGTGCTATTCGTCAATCACGATCACATGCTCTTTGTGCTGCGCTCGGTATTGCTTTAAGTATTCTGGTTTGGTCCATTTGCGCGGTGAGTGGTTTACATTATTTATTTCAAAAAATAGGCTGGCTTCAACAAGTGCTCATGGTCTGCGGGGGCATTTATCTCTGTTACTTAGGCTATCAATTATTAAAGTCAGCATTTAAACCAGCAATAAGCACACCTGCACAACACACCGCAACAAATGCCCTAAAATCACGTAAAAAATTACTTCTACAAGGCTTTTTAACCAACATGGCCAATCCCAAAGCTTTGGTGTACTTTAGCAGTGTATTTGCCCTTGCAATTAATACTGACGCCACACTACTTCAACAAAGCTCCGTACTGGCATTAATCTTTTTTGAAAGCTTATTGTGGTTTGCATTAGTTGCAGTCTTGTTTTCTACATCTAAAATTAATCATTACTATCAAAAAATAAGTCAGAAAATTGATGGCATTACTGGCGGAATATTTATTAGCTTTGGTTGCATGCTCATTTTAAATCGTGATTAAGCTAAACAACGCCCCCGTATTCCAATAAAAAAAGCACCTCTATAATGAGGTGCTTTTTAATGCTCAGACACTGTAATGAGACATTTACATCAAGCTTTATTTTGTGGCAGGTACAGAAGCTTCAGTTGTAATGTTTACAGTAATTTTGTCACCTACGTTTGGTACGTATGCACCCACACCAAAGGCAGAGCGATTAAATGAAGTTGTTGCGTTAAATCCAATAGATTCAGCTTTTGTCATAGGATGTACGCCTTGTTTATTCAATACAGCGTCCAGCACTACAGGCTTAGTTACATCTTTAATGGTTAAGTTACCTGTAATTTTGTATTTGTTTTTACCTAAAGCCTGTACTTTCGTACTTTTAAAAGTGATGTTTGGATATTTTTCAGCATTAAAGAAATCCGCTGTTTTTAAATGTTCATCCAAAGCTTTCACGTTAGTATTTAAGCTAGACAATGGAATAGTTACATCGACAGATGAATTTGCAGGTTTTGCATTATCTACGTTAATCGTACCTTGAATATCACTAAAGTTTGCAGATGGTGTAGAAAAACCAAAGTGATTCCAATTAAATACAGTTGCCGTATGTGTTGGATCAATTTGATATGCTACAGGCTTTGCCATAGAAAAAGTTGCAACAGATGCAAGTGCTAAACCTACTGTTAATGCTTTGATGTTCATGTTTTTATCTCACTTAAGAATACAAATCAGTTTATACAGTTCTGCTAAAAATACACTGTTAAAGATAAAACGTTTTGTTGCATGTTTAGAACGATACATTTGTAAAAATTGACTATTTTCAGCATTCCGCTGGCGCTATTGTTTGACTATAGCCACATTGAACTAAAACACAGATTTACCATTTTCAAACACTTCAAATTAAAAAAAAATGCAACAATCTTTATAATTAATAAATATTTAGCATTTATTTTCCTAATTTTAGGATACTGTTGCTTGCAATCGCCCCTTTTTTGCTTATCTATAATGACTAAAATAATTTCACTACCTGAATAAATAAAGTTGATTTCCTATGTCAGAAAATTTACAAGCAATTAAAAAAGCCTTAAGCACAAAACAACCCAAAGATGTCGTTTTAGCCTTTTTACTTAACACATCAAAAGAACTGGTAGCCGATGCAACAGCACAGCTGGTCGCTGAAGATGCCGATTATGTTTCTTTAAATTTTAGTAACCCTGAACTAAAACAAATTGAACCTTGGGCTGGCTCTTACCAAGGCCGTGATGTTTATATTTATACTTTTGCAAATGTAGGGACTTATTGGCAAATTGATGATTTTCAAATTACCGACATGCTCGCTGAAGGTGAAACAGTAGCAGTATTTGGGCAGTTTACCTGCACATCCGTATATGCAAAACGCACCTTCACCTCACCATTTTCAATTAAAGCAATTGTCAAAGATGGCCTGATTACTTATTTCCAATTCATGGAAGACACTTATTCTTCTGCATCTTCCTTCCGTGTTGCTGGTGAATGGACCATCCAACAAGATGCCGATCCTGCAAAAAACTTTAAAGTTTCAGAAAAATCTAAAAGCGAATAAAATCCACATCGACATCTAAGCCACATTAAATGAATGTTTGGTGCGATTTAAAGATATTCACCCTGTAGATAAATGGTCAGACTAAAAATCATTTTTAGCTGGCCACTCAATTTAATCGATATTGAATAAACCCTGTTTTGCGTGCAATCTGATCATAAAGCTTTTGTGCAACGTCATTGTCTTGATGGGTTAACCAATACACACGATCACATTGTCTTTGCTTTGTATAAGCATGTACCTGCTCAATCAAAGCTTTAGCAATTCCCTGACCGCGTTGCTCATTCAACACAAATAGATCTTGTAAATACGCATAGGGTTGTATGGTCCAACAGCTGTCATGTTCAATCACATGCACCAAGCCCACTGCTTCATGGTCTAAATAAGCCACAAAGCCATAGATGTGTTCTTGCTTCGGATCAGTTAACTTCTGCCAAGTATTTAGGCTGAGCTCCTCAGTCAACTGTACTTGATAAAATTGTTGATAGCCTTGCCAAAGTTGCAACCAATCTGAATATTGAATGCCCGCCGACGATAATGCCTGAATATTGAATGTACTCACGATCTACTCTTTTGAATGCTCTATGTTTTTTATAAACAAAATATGCACATAAAAAAAGCTTTATTCTCCTTAAAAGAACAAAGCTTTTTTAGCACCGCATTCAAAACTTAAAGCTTTTCAATCAAGATGCGATCAATCTGTTTTAAACCTGTGGTTTTTTCATGATTTTTACGACGTACCTTAATAATTTTTTCTTCAGCCATATCCTGTAACAACAGCTCAACTGCAACCATGGCTTCTAATGGAAGGTCTTGACCAATCCATTTCTGCTCACCTGCATCCATTAAAGTGATCTCATCACTGATTTGCTCATATAAACTCATCTCTATCTCACTTCTTCGTTTTGCCTATGTATGGGTAAACTTTTGACAGCAATGTAATCAGCCCTGCTGTAAAGTTCAAAAATAAAAGACGCTCTCAATTGAGAGCGTCTTTTAAAGACTGTTTAATAACAGGTATTAAGCAGTGATTTCTTTAACTGCCGCAACAACAGCATCAGTAGTGATACCGAAGTGTTTGTACAAGTCTTTTGCAGGTGCAGATTCACCGTAAGTTGTCATACCAATTACGCGACCATCTAGACCAACAAATTTCCACCAGTAGTCAACATGTGCTGCTTCTACAGCAACACGAGCACGAATCGTTGCTGGAAGAACTGCTTCACGGTAAGCTACATCTTGCTTCACAAACTCTTCAGCACATGGCATAGATACTACACGTACACCTTCGAGCTGTGCGTATGCTTCCATTGCCAATGATACTTCTGAACCAGTTGCAATAATAATTGCTTTAAGTTCGCCTTTTTCCTTCGCAAGGATATAACCACCTTTAGCCACGTCAGCAATTTGATCCGCTGTACGTGTTTGGAATGGTAAATTTTGACGAGAGAAAATTAACGCTGTTGGGCCTTCACTACGTAACAATGCAGATTTCCAAGAAATAGAAGCTTCTACAGTGTCACATGGGCGCCATGTGTTGAGGTTAGGCGTACCACGTAAAGATGCAATTTGCTCTACAGGTTGATGTGTAGGACCATCTTCACCAAGACCAATTGAGTCATGTGTGTATACATGGATCACACGTTGCTTCATTAATGCAGACATACGTACTGCATTACGCGCATATTCCATAAACATTAAGAATGTAGCTACGTAAGGAACGAAGCCACCATGAAGCGCAACACCGTTAGCAATCGCAGTCATACCAAATTCACGTACGCCGTAGTGTACGTAGTTACCTGCTGGATTGTCTTGAACGCCTTGAGCGCCTTTCCAAAGTGTAAGGTTAGAGCCTGCTAAATCTGCAGAACCACCTAAAATTTCAGGAAGTAATGGTGCAAATGCTTGGATCGCATTTTGGCTTGCTTTACGTGTAGCAATCGTTTCTGCTTTAGCATTCACTTCTGCAATGTAAGCATCCGCTTGTGCTGCAAAGTCAGCAGGAAGATCACCAGATAGACGGCGTTTAAGTTCTGCAGCTTCTGTTGGGTATTTCGCAGCATAAGCAACAAATGTTTCATTCCAAGCAGACTCAGAAGCAGAACCTTTTGCTTTAGCATCCCAAGCTGCATATACGTCAGCAGGAATTTCAAATGGACCTTCTGTCCAACCTAAAGCTTCACGTGTTAACGCGATTTCGTCATTACCAAGCGGCGCACCGTGGCAATCTTCTTTACCTTGTTTGTTTGGAGAACCTAAACCAATCACTGTTTTACAAATAATGATGGTTGGTTTTTTAGTTTCAGCTTTCGCTTCCAAAGTTGCTGCACGAAGCGCATCTGCATCATGACCATCAACTTTAAGCACTTGCCAGCCGTAAGCCAAGAAGCGTTGCTCTGTATCGTCAGAGAACCAGCCTTCTACTTCGCCATCAATTGAGATGCCGTTGTCATCATAGTAAGCAACAAGTTTACCTAGACCTAAAGTACCAGCCAATGAACATGCTTCGTGAGAAACACCTTCCATTAAGCAACCATCACCCAAGAAACAGTAAGTGAAGTGATCTACAACAGCGATGTCATCTTTGTTAAATTGCGCAGCTAAAGTTTTTTCAGCTAAAGCAAAACCTACAGCATTGGCAATACCTTGGCCAAGTGGACCAGTCGTTGTTTCAATACCAGGTGCATAACCAAGCTCTGGGTGACCCGGAGTTTTAGAGTGCAATTGACGGAATGCTTTTAAGTCATCAATTGAAAGATCATAGCCAGTCAAATGCAATAAAGCATACTGAAGCATAGAACCATGGCCATTAGACAATACAAAACGGTCACGGTTAGCCCATTGTGGGTTGCTAGGATTGTGATTTAAAAACTCACGCCATACAACGTCAGCAATATCTGCCATCCCCATTGGCGCGCCTGGATGGCCTGAATTCGCTTTTTGCACAGCATCCATTGCCAATACACGAATTGCGTTTGCAACTCGACGTTCATTAAGTGGGGTCGTCATAGGTCAGCGTCCAAATAAATCTAAAAGAAACTAGAAAAGTGAATAGAAATTCAAAACTGTGTATATTGTCTTAAAAAATAGCTAAGGGGTAAAGCCTCAAGCCCGAGTTTTCGCTATTAATTCGTAATGAAATCATTTTTTGCACAATTATCCAGCACATACCGCCTTAAAATTTTCTATATTTTTATAATCTTGCGATATATGTTTTGCATCTAAAACTGCAAAAATATATTTAAGATGACATGAATCTTCAGTTGCACTCTGGTAAACGCCACAAAAAAATCAAAACAAATACTTAAAATACAATATCTTAATCAAAAGATGAATTTTATTCATGTTTATAATTCAAAAATGAATTTTCATAGAAAAACTTAACAACATTACACTCATCCAATTACAAAATATGATTACATCCTCTTGTTTTCAAACAACTTAAACACATTAGCACAGCAACAAATCAGCCTATGAAAGTCTTAAAGGCCAAAAAAAACCTTGAATTATAGTCAGCACTTTACATGAATGAACGTATAAAATTTCAGCTACTTACATCTAATAAAGATAGCGTTATCACTTTTTTTAATGACCATATCAAATAAAACACCAATAAATTGAAATAAATTCATTCATTTTGGTCGACATGCGCTAGTCCTAAGACTGAAGTCGATGTAACATATTGCGTCTTTTAAATTAACTGTGATAGGACTTATGCGCGAGTACGCTGTATTTACCTCGGAATCTGTAAGCGAAGGCCATCCAGATAAAATGGCTGACCAAATCAGTGATGCTATTTTGGATGCGATCTTAAAAGAAGACCCTTATGCGCGGGTCGCTTGTGAAACGCTTGTAAAAACTGGTGCGGTCGTACTTGCTGGTGAAATCACAACGACTGCAAACGTCGACTTTGAAGCGATTGTCCGCAACACTGTAAATGGTATCGGCTACCATCATTCAGATCTTGGCTTCGATGGCTCAACTTGTGCTGTCATCAATATGATTGGTAAACAATCACCTGAAATTGCACAAGGTGTAGACCGCCAAAAACCTGAAGATCAAGGTGCTGGTGACCAAGGTTTAATGTTTGGCTATGCTAGCCGTGAAACAGATGTATTAATGCCTGCGCCAATTTCATACGCGCATCGCTTAATGGAAAAACAAGCAGAGTTACGTAAGCAAGGTACACTTTCTTGGTTACGCCCAGATGCGAAAAGCCAAGTAACTTTTGCCTATGAAAATGGCAAGCCTGTACGCTTAGATGCTGTTGTGCTTTCTACTCAGCATGACCCTTCAATTACTCAAGCACAGCTAAAAGAAGCTGTAATTGAAGAAATTGTGAAAAAAGTAATCCCAGCGGACATGTTCCATGCGGGTACTAAATTCCACATCAACCCAACAGGCATGTTCGTGATTGGCGGCCCTGTAGGTGACTGTGGTTTAACTGGCCGTAAAATTATTGTAGATACTTACGGCGGTATGGCTCGTCACGGTGGTGGTGCTTTCTCTGGTAAAGATCCATCTAAAGTTGACCGCTCTGCTGCATACGCTGGTCGTTATGTTGCTAAAAACATTGTGGCTGCTGGTCTTGCAGACAAATGTGAAATCCAAGTGTCTTATGCAATTGGTGTTGCTGAGCCAACTTCTATTTCTATCAACACATTCAACACTGCAAAAGTATCTGAAGATTTGATTATTGCATTGGTACGTGAACACTTCGACTTGCGTCCATACGGTATTACTCGCATGTTGAACTTGATTCAACCAATGTATCAACAAACTGCATCTTATGGCCACTTTGGTCGTGAAGGTTCTGATACAGCATTTACTTGGGAAAAAACAGATAAAGCTGAAGCGCTTAAAGCAGCTGCTGGTCTTTAATTGTAAATTTCTCGTTAAAAAAGCCTGCGCCATGCAGGCTTTTTTATTGTTCAATTTTTAATATGTCAATTTAACCCTCTCAACTATTGACTTAAATTTACGCAAATATTATTAATAAGTATCTAAAATATATAAATAATAATTTCATGCCATTTCCAGTAGAATACAAATTTATAAACACTGCCGAGGAACAATTAGGATTTAAATTTCCTGAAAAATATAAAGCAAAAATGCAAATTGAAAATGGTGGCGAATTCGCGATCAGCTTATCTGATGAAGACGAATATGAAGATGGTGACCATATTGAAGCATGGTGGCTTTTTCCCTTTCACGACACCAGTGATGTAAAACGAATTAAGCGTACTATGGAACATCTTGTCGCAGAGCATACATCCACTCTAGAAATTGAAGACTTCCCAGAAAACAGTGTTGCAATTGCGCATAATGGCGATGGTGATTACTTGTTAATGCGAGCTAATGAAGATTCACAATTGGGAGAAGAAATTTACTTATGGCGCCATGAAGACGCTGAATTTATCTACCTTCTAGCACCTTCAATTGAAGAGCTGATGCCAAGTTAAGAAAATTATTTGAGCCATCAATAATATTTCAAATATTAAAAGGCATATTGGTAAAAATTACACTTAATCAACAATTTTTGATCGATTTATAAACAGCCTTTCAGCTAATATATGTTCAGCCCATGCTACGGGTATAACAAAAAAAGGAAACTGTACAATGAATAAATTATTAGTTGCTCTAGGTTTAGCTGCCACTGTTGCACTTGTTGGCTGTAACAAAGACAAAGCTCCTGAAACTGGTGCTACAACGGGTGAACACCTTGAAAACGCCGCTGACCAAGCTGGCCATGATATCGCCAATGCAACATCAGAAGCAGCAACTGCGACTGCAACTGCTGTAGACAATGCAGCGACTGCGACAGCTGATGCCGCAAACAATGCCGCAAATCACGCTGAAGCCGCTGCACATGATGCAAAAGAAGCAGCGAAAGATGCGACTGCTGCAACAGCTGGTGCCGTTGAACAAGGTGCTGCAGACGTTAAAGAAAAAGCACAGCAATAATTTTATTGCATCCAACAAAGCCCTCTACATGAGGGCTTTGTTTTGTCTTCAAAAATATCACTACACGGCTCTTACAGCATCATTATCCCTAAGGAATCAAAGGCCTGTTGCTATTGACCATTTTACTTTGTCGATCTACTCACACAGGCTATACTCCTTAACAGAACAATATTTAACTTAAGGGAGCATGTGTTATGCCTTCGTCTCATCATATAGAACAACATTATATGCAACGTACAGGCTGGTTACGTGCGTCTGTATTGGGCGCAAATGACGGCATTATTTCTGTGACAAGCTTAATTATGGGCATGGCAGCCAGTGGCGCTTCCACACAAACTTTGCTCATTACCTGTATTGCGGGTCTAATTTCGGGTGCGACCTCTATGGCTGCAGGCGAATATATTTCAGTGAAATCTCAAGAAGACATTGAAAAAGCTGACCTTGCTATGGAGCATCGTGAATTACAACGTAATCCAGAGCTAGAGCTCAAAGAACTTACTCACATTTATATTGCTCGTGGCTTAACACCAGAGCTGGCGCATGATGTTGCCGTGCAACTTACTGCTCAGAATGCTTTAGAAGCGCATGCGCGTGACGAAATTGGTATTAACGATAATACGGCAGCTAAACCTTTATTGGCTGCAGGCTCATCAGCTTTGGCATTTTCAATTGGGGCTTTATTTCCCATGTTGTCTATTTTGCTAAGCTCGGAGCAATATGTCGCTCAAACAGTCATGGTTGTAGGTGTAGTTTCATTGGCTTTACTGGGTGCACTTTCAAGCTATGCTGCGGGTACATCGCTACTTAAAGGCAGTATGCGCGTATGTATTTGGGGCATTATTGCCATGCTTTTCTCCAGCTGGATTGGTTCTCTCTTTAATGTCACACCGCTATAGCATTTCTTACATATAATTTTTACTAATATAATAATTCAAATATACACATAGTATATTTATATATATTGTCCCTTGAGGGCTGTTAACTTTTATACAATAGCCCTGATTTTTTATTTTTAATTTAATCTCCTATGTCTGTTATTGCTGCACCTGCAAATCGATCAAATGTATCGGTTTGGGTGTCTTTTATTCTTTTAATTTTAGGTACGATCGGTGCCTATCAAGTGGTTGGCGTTAAACAAGCCCTCCTTTTCCTTATTGGTGGCGCGCTTGGTATGACGCTTTACCATGCTTCATTTGGCTTTACTTCGAGCTGGCGTGTATTTATTAAAGAACGTCGTGGCCGTGGTTTACGTGCACAAATGATCATGTTGTCTTTAGCCGTGTTGCTCTTTTTCCCTGCTTTAGGTGCGGGTGAGTTATTTGGCACGCCAGTCAAAGGTAATGTAAACCCTGTTTCTATGTCTGTCATGATTGGTGCTTTTATCTTTGGTATTGGCATGCAATTGGGTGGTGGCTGTGCATCAGGTACGCTTTATACTGTCGGCTCAGGCAGTATGCGCATGATTGTGACGCTGATCTTCTTCTGCACAGGCTCACTGATTGCAACCTCGCATATTGATTGGTGGTTTAACCTGCCGCATTTAGCTCCAATTTCTATTGTGACCAGCTTAGGTGTTGCCCCTGCTCTCTTCATCAACTTTGTATTATTTGCACTCATTGCTGTTGCAACAGTGTATTTTGAAAAGAAACGTCACGGTAGTTTAGAGCTTGAACCTGTAAGCCAAAACCATGGCTGGAAGCGTTTTATTCGTGGCCCATGGCCATTAATTTGGGGCGGTATTATTTTAACCCTCCTCAACTTTGCAACCTTGGCGCTTGCAGGTCGTCCTTGGGGTGTGACCTCTGCACTTGCAGTGTGGGCTGCCAAATCTGCAAGTGTTATGGGCATTGATGTTGCGTCATGGAACTACTGGCAACAACCTGCCAATGCAAAAGCCTTAGCCGAATCATTGTGGTTTGATATTACCTCTATGATGAACTTTGGCATTATGATTGGTGCATTATTGGCAGCTAGCCTTGCGGGTAAATTCGCTCCTAACTTTAATATTCCAAAGCGCTCACTTGCTGCTGCAGTAATTGGTGGTTTAATGTTGGGCTATGGTGCACGCTTAGCATACGGCTGTAACATTGGTGCGTACTTCAGTGGTATTGCATCGGGCAGTTTACATGGTTGGTTATGGCTGATCTTTGCTTTTATTGGTAATGGTATTGGTGTAAAACTACGTCCAATCTTTTTCCCTGGTGAACGTCCGCAACCTGAAAAACTCACAGGCTGTTAATACGCTTCATGAAAAAAAGACCATCAATATGGTCTTTTTTTTATTGCGCTTTATCATTATGCGTTTGGACTTAAAGCAGCTCTTAAATTGCAACCAAAGCCCATAATTTGCTGTGCTTGCTTATAGCTACTGTAGTCAGTTAAAGCAAATGCATAAAAAGCATCTGCATTGGCAAAGTGTGGTGCTAATGCTGTCTGAGATTGATGCTTTAATTGTATTTGATCTAACCACTGTAAATTAAAATGCCCAACGCGATAAAGCTCATTAAAATAAGCATTCATGAGCTGACAGTATTCTTCTTTCACAGGTTTAAGCGAGGTTGCACTCACCGCATGCAAATGCAAGGTACTCAAATTCGTGACATCTAAAGGTGATTGATCTGAAAATGCGATATTTTGCTGTTGCTTCAATTGCTGATAATCAGATGCCAATTGAGTATTTAAGGCATCAATCTTTTGTTGCAAACTTGCCACATCAGTCACAGCATAATCAGTGGCTTTGACTTCTACAGATGGCTTTTGATCGGCAGTGCAAGCACTGAGCATTAAGCTGGACATAATGCTCAAAGCAAGGACAAACTTCATAAATGCACTCTTTGGTCTAAAACTTTAAAACAGCCCATATTATGCATAAAATCCGAATTAAAGCGATTTCTCATTCATGTATCGCCAATAGCGTTTTGGTACATACTGCACATGCAGTCGCATATTTTTACGCGCTTCAATATTTACACTTCTAAAATAATCTTTCCAGAGCTGGTCGTATAACAGCTCATCATCGTCGAGTTGCACACTAAAAGCCTGACTATGTCCCAGCTGTAGATTTGTGTCTACCTCATACGCATTCATCTGTATCTGATGCACATCTTTTAAATCATAATAAATGCCGTACTTACGCTTTTCATCATAAATGAGCCATTGCTGATCTTGGTAACGACGGCAAAAATGTCGTTCAATTAAAGGTAAAACATTAAAATCTGGCGAAATCAGACTCAAATACAAGCCATCTTGGCATTTTTTAAAGCGTACAAATGCCTCCATGCGATGCTTTTCACGACCAACTTGCTTGGCCCATTGTGAAATACCCAACACATCGGCATGGCCATAATCCTGATCTACTAGACGCTGTGACTGAAAGACATAAACTGCAAAATTAAAACAATGCTGAAATGCTTCATCTTGCTCTGAGAGAAAGCTGTAATAAAAATTCCGCAGTGCTTGTGCTGAAAGCTTTTGTTTTAAACCCTGCCAGACCCGTTGCCCATGTTCCTCATTGGATGGAACCTCAACAAACTCATCAAATAAGCCTGACTGAGGCAGCTGTCCAGCGGTCAGTTGTACACTAAATTCCTTAAACTCAAACGCGCGAAATACGCAGCTCAATAGCCCAGTCATCGTTCCATCAAATTGATAGACCGCCATGTTTAGAACCCAAAACCAAGCTGAGGTGACAATTGCTGCGTATATTTAGAATTGCCCATCTGCAAAATCTGATTGCGAATTTGGCTGGGTGTTTGGTCACGTTGAAACTTTGGCGTATCTACACAGCGGATAAAATGTTGCGCACGATTGTAAGACACACCCATACGCTTTAACTGGTCAATATGAATTTGCCCAAAGCGTCTTGCCTGTACTATTTTTTTAGCTGAACGTACGCCAATTCCCGGTACACGCATTATCATGCGGTAATCCGCACGGTTAATATCAATAGGAAATTGCTCTGGATGACGAAGCGCCCAGCTCAATTTCGGATCTACATCTAAATCCAAATTTGGATGAGCATCATCTACTATTTCAGATGCATCAAAGCCGTAAAATCGCATGAGCCAATCACTTTGATACAAGCGGTTTTCACGGAGCAATGGCGGTGCAGAACCTACCATTGGTAGCGCCTTTTCTTGTTCATTAATTGGAATATAGCCCGAAAAATACACGCGTTTTAGCTTAAATTCTTTATAGTGCCGATCCGCCATCATAATAATATCTTGATCCGTTTCTTGCGCAGCACCTACCACCATTTGCGTGGTCTGACCTGCAGGAACAAACTGTGGCACAGTCCGAATAATTTTCCGTTCATCTTTCAGTTCGATTAAACGGTCACGCACAATTCCTAAATCTTTTTGTACTTCTGCATGGCTTTTTTCGGGTGCAAATTGCTGTAAGCCTGCTTCGGTCGGCATTTCCAAATTAATACTCATGCGGTCCACATATAAACCAGCCTCTGTAATAATTTCTTTAGACGCACCCGGAATCGTTTTCAGATGAATATAGCCGTTGAAGTTTTCTTCTAAGCGCAATTTCTTGACCACTTGTAGCATACGCTCCATAGTATGGTCGGCTGACTTAAAAATACCCGAACTTAAAAATAGCCCTTCAATATAATTACGACGATAAAAGTTGATGGTTAAATCCACAACTTCTTGCACGGTAAAGGCTGCCCGTTGCACATCATTGGAACGACGCGACACACAGTAGGCACAGTCAAAAATACACACATTGGTAAATAAGATTTTGAGTAATGACACACAGCGACCATCTTCGGTATAACTATGGCAAATACCATTACCTGTATTACCAAGACCGCGGTCTTTATTTTGGCGTTTGCTTCCACTGGATGAACACGACACATCATATTTAGCCGCATCTGCCAATATTTGCAATTTTTCACGAATACGTTCAGACATAGGAGAAATTCAGCGTAAATTATCAAGTACAACTAAATTATAAGCTGCCCATCATTAGGAAAAGTATGATTGAGATGCCTACACGTCACAGCATGTCGTTTAAAATCCTCTGCACATTTTTTCTTTTTATCTACTGCTATTTATAAACAAAATGCCGAATATGATTTGCATAAAACCTAGGCCTTCGGCAAAGTAAAAATATAATGAGGAGAAAACTTAAATGAATGTATTAGAAAATTTAGCCATTAAACACCCCATTTTTTTATCTCCAATGGCAGGTGTTTCCACACCCACTTTGGTTGCTGAGGTATCTAATCAAGGGGGCTTAGGTGCACTTGGTCTAGGGGCAAGCAGTGTTGATGTAGCCAAGCAACAAATCTTAGCGACTCAAGCCTTAACTGATCATTCTTTTCAGGTCAATTTCTTTTGCCATCAATCGCAAGCATTTAATCTGCAACGCTCCCAAGCGTGGATTGACTATATACGCCCACAATTCGAACAATACGGCGCAGTCGCACCCACACAGCTCGATTGTATTTATCCCAGTTTTTTAGATCACGATGATTTTTTACAGCTTGTACTCGAAACACGTCCCAAAGCCGTCAGTTTTCACTTTGGCATTCCGTATCCCCATCAGATTCAAGCCTTAAAAGAAGCAGGCATTATCACGATGGTAACTGCAACCAACTTAATTGAAGCACGCGCAATTGAAGCGGCAGGCATTGATATCATTATTGCTCAGGGTATTGAAGCGGGTGGGCATCGTGGCATATTCAACCCAAGTTTTGACAGTAGCATTCAAACCAGTGACTTAGTACAATTACTGAAAAAACACTGCAATCTTCCAATTGTTGCAACAGGTGGCATTATGACAGGCCAAGATGCTAAATATATGCTGAAATTAGGTGCAGATGCCGTGCAACTCGGGACCGCATTTGTACAATGCAAAAGCTCGAATGCCAATGAAGCCTATCGTAAAGCATTATTTGATCAGCCTATTACGCAAATAACAACAAGCATATCGGGTCGACCTGCACGTGGATTAATTAATCATTGGCATAGTCAAATTGATACGCCTGAGCGCCCAATAGTTGCCGACTACCCTTATGCTTATGATTTAGCGAAACAGCTCCATCAACTTGCGTCACAACATGGTGATCATGGTTTTGGAGCATTTTGGGCGGGAAGCCAAGTTGCGAAAATTCGTGCCCTAGAAGCACCAGACTTAATAAATCAATTGGTTTTAGAAATGAATTTTAACGCAGACTAAATGCTCGTTTTTTTGAATAAGCCACTCCTCTTTGTTATCCAAAAGTAATATTATGTTGCTATATGTAAATCATATAAATAAACAACAACAGGATAACAATTAGGATATATATGGCAGCTGTTCTCCTTATTTTAGTGCTCATAGGGGTGTCCGTAGACACAACCCATCACTTTAAATCAGAAAAATCAACTCAAGTTACCCCAGCACAAGCGGATACTAAAGCTGATGTAACGCCTGCTTCTGAAGCACACGTCTCTTAAGCACTACAGCAACCAAAAGATAAAAAACCAGCCACTATGGCTGGTTTTTTCTTAAATGAGCAAAACGTATGTGTCACGTTACGCACGTTAATACTATACAGATTTAGGTTTCTAGCAAGTTTACTTGTTCAACCTGCACATCACTCATAATGTCGCCATGATCAAGTAAATGATCAAAATACGCTTCCACCACTTTAAATTGTGCAGCAGTTGAATCTTCTTTATACATGTTTTGACGGAATTCATTACTTGAGCGTAAACCCTTGGTATACCAAGCAATATGTTTACGTGAAATACGGCAGCCTGAGTATTCACCATAAAATTCATAGAGTTCTGCCAAATGCCCTAACAGCACTTTTTTAACTTCTTCAATATTAGGCGCGGCCAAGTGTTCACCAGTTTCCAAATAGTGTGCAATTTCCCTAAAGATCCAAGGGCGACCTTGTGCTGCACGGCCAATCATCACCGCATCCGCACCTGTATAATCCAATACATATTTGGCTTTTTCTGGTGTATCGATGTCGCCATTGGCAATCACTGGAATACTCAGTAAAGCTTTAACTTCTTTAATGAGAGCATAACGAGCAGTGTTTAAGTACATATCTTCACGGGTACGACCATGTAGAGCCAAAGCGGCAATCCCCGCTTCTTCAGCACGTTTCGCCACACGTAAAATATTTTCATGCCCATTTAAAAAACCTAAACGGGTTTTAAGAGTCACTGGAACATCGACTGCCGCCACAACACTATCTAAGATACGTGCAACAAGGTCTTCATCTTTCAGCAATGCTGAGCCTGCTAATTTATTACAGACTTTTTTGGCTGGACAACCCATATTGATGTCGACAATTTGCGCACCATTCGCCACTTGAAAGCGTGCAGCTTCTGCAAGCTCTTGTGGATCTGAACCCGCAATTTGCGCTGAAATAGGCGCAATTTCACCATCAAAATTAGCGCGATATAAACTCCTTTTACTCATGCGCAAGGTTTTGTCTGCCGT
Source organism: Acinetobacter cumulans (assembly GCF_003024525.3). Classification (GTDB taxonomy): domain Bacteria; phylum Pseudomonadota; class Gammaproteobacteria; order Pseudomonadales; family Moraxellaceae; genus Acinetobacter; species Acinetobacter cumulans. The sequence continues at coordinate 2,146,008 of NZ_CP035934.2, forward strand.
CATCATTTCACTGACCGCATGCCCTGCACCAAAGTATTTACATAACGTACGAAATGGCCGATCAGTAACCCCTGCCATCGGGGCAACCCACAATTTTTTGCTGATGGGCTTATCAAATAACTCTTGAATTACTGCATGCTGCGCCATTAATTTTTTCCACTTCGTACAGGTTAAACCTAGAAAATATTTTGCTACCACAAATCCTAACTATAGGATGAATAAGTTATCCATCACGGCAATATTTATTGAATCTATTGCAGATACTAAGATGAGACATACAAAACTCTGCATCTTCTGCCTGACAAATGCGAGATGCTGACGCTCAAAAGCGATTTTCTATGGGAGAGGTATAGTCTAAATCTTTCTCGCAAAAATCTCTAGCTTCGCCAATATGCTTAAATCCCACCTAAGTGTACTTTGCTCAGCCTCTAGTAAAGCTTTAAAGGGCTAAGTACTTATGAAAAAAAAACACCCAAGTGAACTTGAGTGTTTTCAGATTCAATCGTATACGGCGCTTTATTCAATATGAATAATTTTGCCATGTTCGTCGTGATAGACCGTGCTAATTTTTTGCTGACGGCTATTTTCAATTTCCTGTACTGGCAAATCAAAATGGTGCACATAGTCTGTTAATGTTTTTGGCGTTTGCTTTTTCACTGTTTTTGCAGGAACATAATTCGACCATAGCAACAGTGAAATGGCACATGCCACCAATGCTGTAAATCCATGTTCTAAACCCGTACCAAAAGAGCCAAACAAATGCTCAAGTACATGGTGTTTTTGCAAGCTTAGGAATCCCATCACCAGCAAGGCTGGGCGCCATAACAACAACCAAATACCCCACATCACGGCTGTAGATGTATTGGATGCGTATCGTTTATGCCATGGCAACTGGCGGCGTAAATCGATAATTAAGCTATTATTTTTCATCTTATATTTACTCAGCTTTCTGATTTTATACGAATACCACGGTCAGGACTCACCCAACGTGCACGCTGGCCCGTGCCGCGTCGTAATACTTTAGGGAAGGCAACAATACTGGCCGTGATGGTAATCAACCAAAATACGAATGGATACCAAATCATCCAGAAATAGTTTTTACCCAATGATGGCTCATAACGACTGTCCATCCATTTACTTAGGGCAAATTGCAATAAGCAGGTCGCACCTAATAACATGCCCGTACCGTAAGGTAAGAATGGCGAACTGACTAAATCACCAATTCCACCCATAGGAATCACAAAATGTAGCACCCAAATAACCGCCATAATGAGCATCATATATGACCAAACTAGAGTCAAAATCAGCTCCATCATTAATGGCCATAAAAAGTTTAGTTTGGGTTTAAACAACACATCGATATTTTTAAGTAAGACTTGTGCCCCACCCATTGCCCAACGTAGACGTTGCTTCCATAAGCCGCTAAATGTTTCTGGCATTAAGATCCAAACCAAAGCATTTGGCTCAAAGCGAATGTCCCAGCCTTCACGTTGTAGCTTCCAAGTAATATCAATGTCTTCAGTTAACATGTCTGGTGACCAATAACCAACTGAATGCACCGCACTTTTACGAAAACCTGTAATCACCCCAGAGACCGTAAATAAGCGACCAAAGCTACGTTGTGCGCGTTTAATCATACCGACAATCGAAGAAAACTCACCGACTTGAATACGACCAATTAAAGTTGAACGGGTACGAATACGTGGATTACCCGTAACCGCAGCAACACCATCATTTTCTAAAAAGTGGCGAACCATCCATGTTGCTGCATGCGGGTCTAAGAGCGCATCGCCATCAATCCCAATCAGGTATTCAGCATCGGTCAGCAAACTGCCTGCTTGCAGTGCCATAGCCTTGCCTTGGTTTTGGGCTAAATGTACTACACGTAACTTTTCATATTTTCCAGCAAGGCGATCCAACACTTCAGCTGTATTGTCTTTACTACCATCATTAATGGCGATCACTTCAAAGTTTGGATATTGCAGACCTAAAGCATGGCTAATGGTTTCATCTGCATTATCGCCTTCGTTAAAGCATGGTACCAGTACTGCCACTTTAGGATATTCCGCTAAAGCGGGTGGCTCTGAAAATGGCGGATCTTTGCGTTCTTTCCAATAAAAAATCAGTGCACCGACCATCCATAAGTACGACATAAACAATGGATAGTAAAATACAAAGTGCAATGCTGAATGCCAAAATTGCTGAAGCGTTGACATAATTCAATTCCCCTAAGGAATAAGTTTGCTTGATTTCAAATCAAAGGCTTTACGCATTACATGTACATCGGGATGATCTTTAATTGGGTCATCAGGATAATAAGCCACGTGCATCACACCTTGCTCATATAAAGACTGGATGGTTGAAGCCATTTCGTCTGACGGTACTTTTTGATTGGTACGCCAATCCACAGCTTGTAGTTCAAATACGGTTTTCTTTATTCCATTTGGGAATTGTTTGACGCGTTTGACAATGTCTTGATAGAACTTGGCACTGTTCGGTGCTTGCTCCATATAAGGCATGGCCATAATCGCGGTAAAGTCATAACGATTTAGCGATTGTTCAAGTGATTGTGAGTACCAATTTTCTGCATAAGGTTTTAATGCCACTTGTGCATATAAATTCCGTGCAGTTAATAAAAACGGTTGATACTGACGAACTTCTGAAGCCAATTGCATCGCAAAGTTATCAATATATTCGGTTTTAAATGCTGTCCATTTTTGGAGCTGCGCATCATTATTACGAATTGCATTTAAATCTTGTGGCAAACCAATAGACGCATAGGCTTTCATGGCATCTGGGCTAGCATCTTCATAATCCGACAAAGTGGTATCATCATGGAATAACACCCCATTAAATGACGCTGATTTTGCAAGGTCGGTATAGATGCCTGCAATGGTTGCACGGGCATCGGCTGAAAATGGGCTCAAACGGTGATAGCCCATATTTAAATGCTCACCCTCTTTGCTTTGCTGTGTTTCCACCAAATCCTCAGAAACAGGATTCTTTTTTGGTAAATCCCATGCAAGCAGTGGCATCCACGCATAGATACGGCTGACATTGGTACGCGTTTGAATTTGCCACGCAACACGGTTAAATAAATCAGCACGCATTGGTAAATAATGATTTGGGAAATACACCATATCTGCAGAGCCATTGGCATCTGGGTCAGAGAAGGCTTGTAAATAGACGGTATTGACTTTCATCGCCGAAATTCGATCAAGCAAATTCCCTAAATTACGCTCTTGCTGTGCGGGATCTGGATCATAAATATAATCCAAATCAATATGCATAATTTTTTGTGGACGGTTGTTATCGCCTAAGTTCTTCTGACGGTTTTCAATCTCTTGTGCCAATTCAGTCGTCGACATATTACCTTCGACCAAAATACGATTGAGTTGCCCTAAAGACGTTTTCGCAGAATCCGCACCATCATCTAAACTAATCGCAACGGGCATTCCCAATTGTTTTGCAATACTGACCGTCTCCATGTTGTAGCGGCCATAAGGCCATACCATCACACGCGGTGACTTGAGTCCATGTGCAACCAAAAGCTGATTATTGTGTTTTAAATCTTGGGTAATACGCTGCGTATATTGTGCATCAGCTTCATAACTTGATGTTTTAGGATCATATAAACGTGTTACTGCAGCAGGTTCTGAGTTGCCTTGTGGATTGCCTAAAATCCCGCGATGCAGGTTATAACTGTGACTGGCAATTTCAACCAAACCGCTATTTTGCATTTCTTTAAGCTGATCCCACGACAACATATCACTGCGTGGAATTTTTTCATCTGAAAAATCGACTTGAGCGCCCGCTTTTGGCTCCAACCAAGAACCAACCACAGCTAAAACCACTGGAATTTTATGGGCTTTAATTACAGGATAAGCATTTTGATAGAAAGATTCATAGCCATCATCGACAGTCAATAATACAGGCTTAGCTGGCAAAGTTGATTTGCCTTTGTTGGCACTGATCAACTGATCAACGGTAATAAAGTGAAAGCCTTGTTTTTCCAACCACTCAATATGTTGTTGGAACTGTGCTGTGCTAACTGCATATTCTGGAATTAATGCATTTTTGTTGTTGGTGATTTCGTGATAACCAATAACAGTAAGTGTTTTTGTTGTCGCACTATGATTTGGTGTTGCAGCCATTGTGGCTTGATTTGCCAAGCTTGCCACAAGAGAGACAGCGATTAGCGTTTTAAGAAAACGAATTTTCATGGATTATGGCTCAAATATGATTGCGAGAATTGCAGCACACCTTCCAATCATCCATTATTGTAGTTGCTCTACCTAAGCACGGGTGTACTGAATTCCCATGCTTACTTTTTAACAAGACAAGCTGAAAAGAAACTTAAAAAATAAAGGTTTTTAATTATTTTCTTCTGCGTAAATACAGCTCCTGTTCACAAGTTATGCCACACATTTAAGCACAATCGTTTAAGCCCTTATTTACTCAATATTGACGACAATCTATAAATGTCTGACTAGCCCGTAGTAGATGGCAAAATTATTTTTATACCCCACTGATTTTGGAGGGCTAGGCAATATAAATGCATTATGATATTTTTTAAGCGTAGCTCATTGAAAAATATCTATTCTGCACTCACTTAGCTTTAAGTTTAAGGCTCATTTAATTTGTGTCGTTTTTACTACTTTAGGTATGCCGTTTAAGCGCTTCAGTTGAGCACTTATAGCGTTATATATGTGACGTTTAAAGATATGACGCGAAGATAATTGTCATGTTTTTTTATGCCGACATAGTATACTGCTAACGTCAGATAGACCTCCCTTTTCGGAATGTGTTTTCTTCAATATGAAAAAATCTTTTGCTCCAACCTATGGTGTTAAAACGCTTTCTGTTTTAGCACTTTCAATTGGCTTGACCGCATGTGGCAATGGCTCTTGGTGGTCAAACGACAAAGAACCAACGCTTAATGCCGAACAAATTCGTAAAGCCATTCCAGGTCGTGTGCAAGAACGTACATCATGGGCAAAAGACATCTACGACATTACAGAGCAATTGGGCATTCCACAAACCAAAGAGAATGTTTGCACCATTGTAGCTGTGGTAGACCAAGAATCGAATTTTCATGCTGACCCGGAAGTCCCTGGGCTTGGTCAAAAAGCGGTGAAAGAAGTACAAGACCGTTTAGATGAAAAATTTAAAGACAAGTTAGGCGATAAAATTGGTGGCACGATCGCGGGCTATTTCCAAGAAGTACTCAAAACCCAGCCTAGCCCTGAAGATAATTATTTAAGTCAAATGAGCCGTGTTCGTACTGAGCGCCAATTAGATGAGCTATATCGTGAAATATTCGCTTATATGGCAAAACACTATCACGTGAGTGCCCTCACTGGTACAGCAAAACTTTTAGGGCAAGACATCAGTGAAAAAATGAATCCCATCACCACATTAGGTTCAATGCAGGTGTTGGTGACTTATGCCAAAGACAATAAACGTCAAAGTGGTAATATGGCTGACTTACGTACCGACATGTATTCACAATACGGCGGTTTGTACTACGGTATTCACCGTCTCATGATGTACGAAGCAGATTATGACAAACCCATCTATCGCTTCGCAGATTACAACTCGGGCCGATACTCTAGCCGTAATGCCGCTTTCCAAAGTATGTTAAATAAAGTGAGTGGCTCAGATTTAGCATTAGATGGTGATTTACTCCTCTACACTAAAGATGGATCACCTTTGGCAACCAAAAGTTCATCTGAACGTGAATTATTAAAAGCTTTTTCTACAAATGATGTGATCTTAACGCCAAATCAAATTCGTGCTGATTTGAAAAAGGAAAAAGATATTGATTTTGAAAAAACAGCCACTTACCGTGCAGTGACAAAACTTTATCAAGAAAAAACTGGCAAAGAACCGTTTTATGCCATAATGCCTGAAGTTGTTATTTCTGGTCCAAAATTAAGCAGAGACTACAATACTAACTGGTTCGCTTCTCGCGTAAACGGACGCTATCAAACATGTATGAGCCGAATAAAACATTTAAAAATTTAGCCCTTTTTGATTTTGATGGAACCCTGTGTAACAAAGACAGTTTTACAGGGTTTATTTTCTATACGCTATCGAAGCGGCATATTGTACGGCAAGGTTTAAAAATACTGCCTTGGATTCAGGGCTACTATCTTAATATTTACCCTGCACATGCCATGCGTCCAAAGCTCTATCATGCCATGTTTCGTAATACCCATGCAGAGTCGCTCTACCAGCTGGCCAATGACTATGCAAAAGAATTGATTCAACATTTAGATCCTGCTCTTCTACATCAATTAAAATGTCATCAGCAATTGGGTCATCAGGTGGTTTTGGTTTCAGCATCTATCGACATTTACTTAAAGCCAATTTGTGAATTACTGGGCATTGAGCTGATTTGTAGCGAAGTTGAAATCCACAATCAGAAGATGACTGGGCGATACCAAACTCAAGATTGTAGCAATGAACAGAAAAAAATCCGCATTTTAGAAAAATACAACCTGCATGACTATGACAGCATCTATGCTTACGGCAATAGCGATGAAGACCTTGCAATGCTCAGCCTTGCAGACTTTCCATTTATGGTTGGTCAAGCACAAAGCTTGCCTGAATTAAATCTGGCACGATCTGCTTAACTCTCTTACCTGAATAAAATAGTTTCTACTCAGCACAAAATCCGACCATAAAAAAACCTGCATCAGCAGGTTTTTTTATCACTCATCAAGCAATTACTTTTTAAATGGGAACGCATATTTCACAATACGTTTGAGCACGCTTCCATACTGTTTTACTAAGCTTGCATTGTTATAGTTCAAACCATATTTTTCACATACAGCCTGTACTTTAGGTGCCATTTTACGGTAACGACGCGCAGGTACATCTGGGTACAAATGATGCTCAATTTGATGGCTGAGGTGCCCTGTCAAAATGTGAAATGCTTCTGAACCTGTCAGGTTTGAAGAACCACGAATTTGACGCATGTACCAATGGCCACGGCTTTCATTTTCCAGTACTTTTTTCGGGAAAACTTCAACATCTTTGGTAAAGTGACCACAGAAAATAATACTAAAGGTCCAAATATTACGAATACCATTGGCCACCAAGTTACCTGTAAATACAGGTAAAGCTGCAGGGCCTGCAATCAATGGGAAAAACACGTAATCTTTAAACAATTGCTTGCCAATTTTGGCTTGCATTGGCTTCCATTCTTCTTGGGTCTGTTCTTTGCTCTTACGCCCCTTGAAGTATTTGCCCAATTCAAGGTTTTGAATGGCTACGCCCCATTGGAATAACAAGCAAAATGGAATGCTATAAATCGGTTGCAATAGATAACCAGGCTTCCAACGTTGCTCTGGGAACAAACGAACTAGGCCATAACCAATGTCATCATCCATACCCTTAATATTGGTATAGGTATGATGTTTAAAGTTATGTGTTTGACGCCAGTTATCTGCTGTACCTACGATGTCCCATTCATAAGTTTGGCCATTAAACTTCGGATCGTTCATCCAGTCATATTGACCATGCATGACATTGTGGCCCAATTCCATGTTTTCCATGATTTTGGCAAAACCCAATAAACCTGTACCAAGTACCCATGCTGGCGGAAACCATCCCGCAAACAATAACGCACGGCCCGCAAATGATGCGTAGCGGATTGTTGCATACACTCGGCGTATATATTGGGCATCTTTTTCGCCAAGATCATCCAATACTTCTTGCTTAATCGCATCAAGCTCACGTGCAAGTTCATCTAACTGACTTTGCGTCAATTCGCTATTTTTTGGGTTTTTAAAATATTCAAATTTTACAGGCATATTCATCGCAATGGTCCTACCTTATAAATCAATGACAAGATCAGACTGAGCTGAGTTCACACAAATTTTGAGCAAGTTGCCAGGTTCAGTGTTTTGCGCACCATTCACCATATTTTTGGTTGAACCTTCGGCTTTGTTACAGGCACATTTATTACAAATACCCATACGGCAACCATGTTTTGGTTTGATGTTTTGTTGCTCTAAAGCCACTAAAATAGATTGGCCTTTTGGAATGCTCAGCACTTTATTTGATTGTGTGAGTGTTACATTCACAAAGCCAATATCATCATTCGCCATTAAGCTCATGCTAAATGCTTCACTTTTGAAGGACTGCGCATGTGTAAAAAGCTGTTCTGCGATAGAGACAAAACCTGATGGTCCACAAGCATATACGGTGCTCTTTTCTACATCAGTCAATTGCTCTACATGGCTTGCATTTAAACGCGAATCAGCAACATCTTCTTGGGTATAAAAAATTTGATAACTAAAGGCCGGATGCTTAGACGCTAACTTTTCAAAGCGTTCAACAAAAGCAGCATCACTTTGTTTTTTCACCCAATACATTAAGTGAACTGGCTGATCTTTCAGTTGATTCTGCTTGGCCATATCTTTAAGCAGACTCAGCATAGGTGTTATACCACTTCCTGCTGCCAGTAATACTAAAGGTTGGTTCATCGCATGAATAACCATGTCACCAAAAGGTGCTCCAAACTCAACCAAGTCACCAGTCTGAGCGCGCTCAGCCAACCATGTGCTGACTTTACCACCTTGTAGGGTTTTTACCGTGAGCAATACATGTTGCGCATCGAGCTTGGTTAAACTATATGTACGTTCATAGCGAATACCATCAACCACAGCAAAAACTGGATGATGCTGTCCAGCCTGCCCAAACTTAAAATGACGATTCACCTGAATAGTTAGACTAACCATTCCTTCAGCGGCAGTATCCTTCTGCACAACTTTACCTAAAGCTTTGTTGCTCGACCAAAGTGGGTTCACTTTTTGAAGCCAAAAATTAATGGCATTTAGATCTAACACACTGTCTGTAATGAAGCTTAAAGGAGATTTTGCTTTAGCAAGAACATGCATAGTCATCTACATCTCATGGATTTTGTAATTATTATACACATGTATATATATCTGTATATATATTTGCGCATAAATTATTCACATCCAAAATACTATTAAGCTCAAGTCAATCTATGTTAAGGTTTCTTATCCTTTGAAAGACATGGCATCTGTCTGCCTTGAATACGAATATAGACACTATGCTCCAAGAACAAACGCAACCTGAAATTACCCATACCGTTCGCAATGTAGGACGCAAAGCGACCATTACAAAAGACGAACTCTTTCAAGCGGCACTTAATTTAATTGGGCCTCAGAAAAGTATCGCCTCTTTAAGTTTGCGTGAAGTCGCACGTGAGGCAGGTATTGCCCCAAATAGTTTTTATCGTCATTTTAAAGATATTGATGAACTGGCAATTGAATTGATTGATCGCGCGGGTGTGGTACTTCGTCAAATTTTGCATGAAGCACGCCTAAAAGCCTCTAAGCAAAACAGTATTATTCGCAGTTCTGTTGAAGTGTTTATACAGCAGCTTGATGCAGACACAGGCAATTTAAGTTTGCTCCTGCGTGAAGGTTATACAGGTTCATTTTCATATAAAAAAGCAGTTGAACGTCAATTGAACTTTTTTCAACAAGAGTTGAGAGAAGATTTAATCGTGTTGGAAAAACTAAATAACAGCAAGCTGTCCCACCCAGATATTGCAGCCAAAGCCATTACACAGCTGGTGTTTAATATGGGGGCTAAAGTTATTGATATGCCTACAAATGAACGAACTGAAGTGGCCGAGCAAACAATGATTATGATTCGAATGATCTTAGAAGGTGCTCGTCAATTAGATGAGGCAAAAATACGTTAAAAGATCGATCATGTAGCCTAATGGATTAACCCAATCTGTTTGGCTGCATGAATTGCTTTTGTTCGAGAATTTACCGCTAATTTTTGATAAATATTTCTCACATGTACATCCACCGTATATTTTGAAATATTTAGTTCCACGCCAATTTCACGATTGCTTAGTCCTGTAGCAACACAGTCTAGTATTTCTTTTTCTCTTGCTGATAAATTTATATCATTGTGCTCATCGTGTTCTAATTCAGGCACTAAACTTTGAGTTAAATGGTTTAAAATTTTCTTTGCAATCACAGGATCAATAATTGCGCCACCTTTGAGCATGGTTCTTATAGAAAACATGAGTTCAAAGTCATCTTTTTCTTTTAATACATAGCCTGAGGCTCCTACGCGTAAAGCTTTATAAATCACCTCAAACGTATTCCATGAAGAGAGCACCATAATTGGAACACTACTGGCTATTTTCCCTCGTATACTTTTTATAAAATCTATGCCATTGCCATCGGGCAGTTTTAAATCTACCAACATAAATTTTATCGCATTTGCACGACAAATTTGTTTTGCAAAATCAATGGTCTGAGCATAAAAAACATCATCATCTCTATAACCAAAAGTTTTTAATATTTTAGAAACTCTCAATTGATGGACTGGGTCATCCTCTAAAACCAGCAACGGTTTTAATAAGCTAAAATTCAAATCAATCATTGTTAACATTCAATCATTTTTTTTAATTTTTTATTATTTTTAGATCAAACACCATCCCTATAAATAGTTATTTTTAAACAATATATTCTACAAATCACTCATCATATCAGCTGTATATTGTGATAAAATTCATGTTTTTTAATAATAAGATACATTTAAACTGAATAAGATGAAGCAAGACCCCGTATAACTGGCATGATTTAAGCCAGTTATACTTGATGATAAATTGATTATAAAATCTCAATTTAAAATTATTCTTCTATATTTTTTATGCTACATTTTTTAGAACTTCCAATAAAATCTACGCCACTATTCACAATAGCTTTAGGTCGCGCACACTGAATCCACTGTAAATCATTGACACGAGGTACAGCTGTTTCAAATTTTTGATGTGCAAAAAAATCATCAAAACTTGAATACTTTGGATCTAAATTTTGAGCACTTGGCGTATATTTTTTATTTAACTCTCGAATATCGACCAGTTGAGAAGCTTTGAGACCAAACCATTCATTATTAGGTGTTGGATGGGCATTATTCACCACATGATTTTTATCTGCACCAGCAAAGCCCATACTATGTGTACCAAGATTAGAGATATATTTCACAGCAAAAACATTGGATTGATCTTTTAAGTGTGGTGCTTTCTCAATCTTTTTATAGCGCGTCTCATCATGACGGCTAATACTTAAATAAATAGGCTTATCATTTTCCATCCATAATACAGCATGTTCCCAATCATGAATATGACCAAATGCACCCACATCATGTACAGTATATAAACCAAATACACGTGCTTTATATTTGGGATTATTCGTAGATTGCACTTCATTATAAAGAATATATGAATAATCTAATTGATTATTAAATTGACATACATCCTTATAGCCTTTAAAAAAATTTGTTGTACCACTAATACCCGAATTTTTTTGAATATATTGATCCGTTTTATTTTGATAAAATGGCGATGACGCTAAACAACCAGAATCACTAAATGAAAATGCAACGCGCCCCTGATCAATATTTTCAGGCGCTTTTAATACTTCAGGAAGACTATAACAAGCGCGATCATCATTTTTACATTTTTTTGTTGACCAATCTGGCTTTGCATAGATGTGTGCAGATAATGAAAATAAGGTACAACCCAATAGAATTGAAATACTGTTGATATTTTTCATAACATGAAACTCTCTTAAATAATCTCATGTTTAAAAATATGACTTAGCCTAAAAGAGCACAATACTTAAAAATTGGTATTATATTTATATTAATAAAAAATTAAGATTCATAAAATGATAAATAATACAAGAAATTAACCATAAACCAAAAAATCATCACAAATTAAAATAAACAACTTCATTATAATTAATTTGATCACAGCAGATGAAATAAAACATTTAGCTACTATACAAAATTACCATCTATAACGTTCTTTCTAAAAATCAAAAAAATGGTCATTAATTGACACTTAAAATATCAATAAAATTTCAAAGATGTTCTATATAGATTAAAAATTCCCAAGCCTGAATTTAAAAGTCAAAAAGAGCGATCAATCCACTCTATTTGAACTAATAAACGCATGCTTGTATTCATTCAATCTTAGTATAAAAATGCTGTGGTATCTTACTTAGATAAACTTGTCGTATTAACTCAAATATATCTTCACAATGAATATTTTCAAACTAAAAACCAATCATGACCAATATCTAAGAAAGATGAGCTGTAATGTATTTTGAGCTTTTTATTTAGCGGATACCACCATCGCTTGTTGTGGTAAAAAGCTTGCTCCACATGTGGTTTTATCTCCTGCAACAACAACTGCTCGACCTTTCACTGTGGTAGATTGATCTGCTGCGGTCGCTGCCACTACAGATTTACATTTCGGACAAAAATGCTTCATCCCTGCAAGATGTACAGCAATGCCATTGATGGTAAAAGAGCTTTCAACTTCAGTGACTACACCACCATGTGAAGTTTTGGCGCCAAGAGTAATGAGTGCTTTAGACATTGTTATTATTTTTCATGTTATTTTCGGTAGGCTAATTTTAGCGCAAGATTATAAAAATCGCCACTGCTTCCTTTCGACATGAATATTGTCCAAAAACTGGGTACATCTGCAAAATTTCATGTCTTGCACAGAGATAAGTTTACCTTATAGCCTCAAATCGATTACATTAAATGCAGTATCTCAAAATATGAGTATTGACTGATGAATGAATGTAACACACAAGAAATACAAGAGTTTTTTCAATTATTTCAAAACACTTTAAACGACATTCAAATTCATCATAACGAAACAATAGCTAGCCTACATTTCGGTCCTATTTTTGCCTTGCAACCGCAATGCAATGAACAGCACTCTTGGCAAATTTGCGCTTTTTATCAATCAATATCCGCAACCAACCCGCTTACTGAAATTGAATATTTTTTAAATCGTCTACTCTCAGCTAGACATATTATGCAACAGAACATTCATGACTTATTTGCACTGATCGCACACTATTGCCAAGCACAATATAAAGATCAGCCACAAAAGAAACTGTTTGCGCTCTACCGTCAAGTGTATTCATATTTTTTTGATGCCACCGCCATAAGCCCATCCCCAAAACAGCCAGTAGTTGCAATTGAACAAACACAGATTGAGAGTTGTAAACAGCAACTACAGACGCTGGCGGCACAATTAAAAGTGATGATCCTAGATAAACTCTTAGATCCAACCACTGCTACATGGTTTCAACACGTTGAGAGCCATTTTAATTTGCAGGCCTATGGTCATTTTAATCATAAGCTCAGCCCTCATTTAGATCACTTAAAACGCTGGGAACAAGAGAATCCGAACCGACTCTATTGGTTTCTTTTACGGCAAGACTTTAACCATGTCGATGACCCAAGTTATTTTAGTTATACACATTTAATTCAGCTCTGTTATTTAAATGCCCCTTTATTTCGCCATAAAGGTCAAATTAAGCAGCTATTTGCCCAACCTTCTGAACAATTTATAGCCATCTTAAAACTGGTCTTTTCTACACACACAAAAAAAGCGTATGCCTCGCAGATTATTTTTAACTTGATTCCACACTTAGATACTCCAGAGCAACTGTTGAATCTGAGCGTAATATTACTCAATAGTGATGAACCGCTGTACGAGCAATATATCGCACAATATAGTCATGCACTGGCTTTGAACTTATACATTCTAAACAATAGCCATCTCTTTTTTCATGAAGTTGATTTATCCCTGAATGATTTTATTTATGGCAAGCAGATTCAGGGAACGGAATATACACAATTGCCAAATATTGCTTTGATTCACCCTGCAACAACTGCACAAAGCTTGATTCGTCATAGTGCAATTTGGCACAAAAAAAGCCAACACATACACGTATCCAATACCCCTTTTGACTTTAAAGCCAGCACATTTGTACTGCATGAATGTACCTTTGAGTTAATTTGTAATAGCAAAGAATTAATGGCTGAAGCTGCTGAAATGGAGCATTGCATACTCAGCTTTGTACAAGCCATACATGATGAAAAATATTATTGCTTTCGAGTGCGCTGGCATGATTTCAGAGGCACTTTAGGTTTACGTTATAACAAGGAATATTTTAAATATGAATTCCATCAACTTACAGGAAAATCCAATGCTTTAGCACCCGAATATGTCATTCGAGTTGCACAGGCTTTTAGTCAGTATCTTACGGTAGAAGATATCTATTTTGACAATTCAATGATTGCAGCATAAATTCTTTATGATGTGATTCAAGCGTCAATATACGACGCTAAATAGTCGCTAAATTGTGAACACACTTTATAATACAGTGATAAATAAAAACATAACACCGCAAGGGAATAAACCATGACACAACCAGATCCAGCAGAGCAATTTATTCTCAATATTCGCCAAACTCTCAATTACGATTGGAACCCTATTGGTGTTGGAGATTCACCTGAATTACAAGATGAATATGACAGCTATATCGATGGACTTCTTGATATTTTAGATGATGAACATGCATCTGTAGATGCCTTAAAAGATTACCTTATACTGATAGAAAATGAACAAATGGGATTAAAACCTGATTCAAATAAGGCACAAAAAGTAGCTGAAAAACTCTGGCAACATTTTGAAAGTTTTATTGCATAACACCTAAACACCCGCCTCTTAACTCATTTAAGGGGCGTTTAATACAGCAATATGTAACACGCGTAGTGACTAGGTTATGCTTCATTTCTCTTAATATTTTACAATTTTAGGGTTTAGCCATGCGCTTTTTAGATGATTTCAACACTGAACAAAAAGATCACCAAATTCACTTAGACCTAAGTTTGTCAGACACAGATCTACACAAAACCTTATTCAATGATTGTGTTGAGCGACAACCTGAAGTCCTTGTTGCTCATGGTATAGAAGCCGATCATGTTCTTCGTTTATTAGCCCCCCTCAGCATTCATTGTGGCGCTATTGCACTGCAACATCCAACTTTTAAGCACGTGAATATAGAGCAGCTTAACTCACAGTATGGCGTGATCATTCAATTAGATCCTGAGCATCCACATTATGAGTCGTTAAATCAGCGCTTTACCATTATTCCTCCGGTTGAGGACTTTGAGCAAGCAGTTCAGTTTCTTAAAAATACCTACATGCTCTCTCCTATTGATCCTAAAGACTTTATTGATTAAAAAAAAGCACCCGAAGGTGCTTTTAATTTTTTTGCATTATTGCTTCTTATGGTTTAACCACGACCATCACTTGAATCGCTTCTGGCGTTACAGATAAACCATCTAATAACGTTAAACCTTCTTTCTGCAATTTTTGCAAACGTGCAATTTCATCTTCACGGATGCTTGGGTTAAATTGCTTTAAGTAAGTCAAACGATCAATTTCATACTGCCATTTATTACCATACACTTCTTTGGCTTGTTGCTTGAAGTTTGGTAATGCTGCTTTGGCAATATCCAAAGCTTGGTTATAACGCGCTTCAATCACATCGCGACGTGCTTTAACAACTTGGCGACAGCTGTTGCCATCCAAATGATGTAAATATGGCTTCAAGATTTCAGGCGCAATTTTCTGCGATAGGTCTTGACCTTTTTCACTCAGCAATACACGCACTAGCTGTTGTGGCAAGCTTGATGGTAAATTCAATGCTTTAGGTGCAATCACATCAACCTTAAACCAAACTTCAATCAATACTGAACCTTGCGGTAAAGCAGCTGACTTTAATACCGCGACATTGGTGCTACCAAAGCCTTGAGTATTAATCATCTCCATTACGCTTTCAGTAAATGGATGCTCTAGGGTTAAATACTGTGCATCTTCACGCAATTGTGCTTGATCACGATAGAACGTTGCAGTCATGCCTTCTTCATCTAAAGTCAGACCTTGAACTTGCATTTGATCAGTCGGCTTAATAATGACTGTGCCATTGCTTTGCTCATCAAAATCGATGTTTGTAGACGCCATAAAACGCTTCATAAACATTGGCAAAGTAGTGTTGTCATCATAGTCTTCAAGCGCAGTCACAATTTCTTGTGCCACAATCGGACGGCAAGAGTTGTACTCTAGCAAACGGTCACGACCTGCCTGAAGCTCTGCTTCTAATGCTTCACGCTGTACAGATACTTCTTCAAGTAAATCTTCAAATTGCTGACCTAAATCTGCCAATAGGCAATCTTTAAGTTGCACAATAAAGTTTTCTTGTAAAGTTTGTGCGGTTGGCGAGATATTGCTGAAAATATTCAAGCCTTCGTTATACCAACGGAACATACGTTCTTGCGCTGTGCCAATCAAGTATGGCACATGAATCTGAATACGGTTTTCTTGACCGATACGATCTAAACGACCGATACGCTGTTCTAATACGTCTGGGTTAGCTGGTAAATCGAATAACACTAAATCAGAGGCAAACTGGAAGTTACGACCTTCTGAACCAATTTCTGAACACAGTAAAATTTGTGCACCGTATGACTCTTCTGCAAAGTAAGCCGCCGCTTGGTCACGCTCAAGCAAGCTCATGCCTTCATGGAACATGGCTGTACGTACACCCGCGTGTAGACGAAGTACATTCTCTAGCGCTTCAACCACTGGACCACTACGTGCGATTAATAACACTTTATTGTGTTTTAAATCTGTGCGCAGTTTTTCCATTAACCACATCACACGTGGGTCATGTTCCATCCAAGCACCATCAAGCTGTGCTTCTTCAGGCCACATTTGCTCACGCAATTTACCATCTTTAGACCAGTTTTCTGGTGCTGTTAATGGCGCTGGCTGACAATCACGGCCTGGGAAACCTTGAATCGCTTCACGTGTATTACGGAATAAAATACGACCTGTACCGTGGCGATCTAAAATTTCGTGAATTGCACGGAAACGTTGCTCTGGCGTATCATCAATACGTTGGCCAAGTAAAACTTCAACCGCGTCTAAATGTACCGCTTCTAATGGAAAATCTGACATCAACACTTCTGCAATTTTTGCAGTTTGTTGATATTGCTCTTCTTCATCTAAGAAACGATCAAGCGAATTAAAACGTGATGGATCAAGCAAACGCAGACGTGCAAAATGGCTTTCTACACCTAATTGCTCTGGTGTTGCTGTTAATAGCAATACACCCGCCGTCTGCTGTGCCAATTCTTCAATTAAGTCGTAACGGTCGTTACCGCCATCTTCTTCATTCCACATCAAATGATGTGCTTCATCGACCACCAACAAATCAAAACCTGCTTCAAGTGCTTGTTCACGTAGGTCATCGTGGTCAATCATCAAGTCAACAGAAGCAATAATGCGTTGTTCTGTTAAGAATGGATTTAAGTCTGGATCGTGTTCTTTAATAGATGCCGTGCGAGTCAAATCAAACAATGAGAACTCGAGATTAAAACGGCGACGCATTTCAATCATCCACTGGTACTGTAGTGAATCTGGCACCAACACCAAAATACGTTCAGAACGGCCCGTTTTCAGCTGCTGGTGAATGATTAAACCGGCTTCAATGGTTTTACCTAAACCGACTTCATCTGCCAAAAGTACACGCGGTGCAAAACGCTTACCCACTTCATGCGCAATGTACAGCTGATGCGGAATTAAACCGACACGTGAACCCACCAAACCACGTAATGGACTCGCTTTCATATTGGCTTGCATAAGCAATGCTTCAATACGTAAGTCATACCATTCTTTATAATCGACTTGGCTGGCCAATAAACGATCAAGCGGTTTAGACAGCTGAATATTCGCACCAATACGCGTTTCATTCAGTGCTTTACGTTCTTCTGTACCATCCTGAAGCTGGCGAATTACGTTATAACGGAGCACCCCATGACGGTCTTCTACAGATTCAACGGTCCAAGTCGAGCCTTCTTGATCTTGTAATTCATCGCCTGAGTTAAAAACAATACGAGATAAAGGCGCATTGTGGCGTGCATAGACGCGAGTCTCGTCGCTTTTGGGGAATAAAATGCTGATAGATCGCTCATCTACATCAATGAGAACTCCTAAACCAAGTTCTGTTTCTGTGTCCGACAACCAACGCTGACCAATAGCAAACTGCTGCAATTTTTCCACCTTTATCTTGAATTGAGGCTATATATTTTAAAACTCAAACACTGTTTGATATTTGAGCAAAAAATAGCACCTTTTAGCAATATATTTTGACATAAAGCTCACCAAAATGTGAGCCTAATAACCGAAGTTGTTTAAACCTTAAAACGGCATAGGACAAATAAATTCTACGTCTTGTTCAGTTTTAGGATGCTTAAAGCTTAATTGCGCCGCATGCAGACATAAACGTGATGACAGCGCCTGTTGTTCTGGGCTTGCATATAAGGTATCCCCAATAATTGGATGACCCAAATACTGCATGTGTACACGTAATTGATGCGAACGCCCTGTAATTGGCGTCAAAATTACCCGCGTCACAGGAGAGCCGTTAATTTCAAACTGTTCAGCAACCTTCCAATACGTTAAAGCTGGCTTATTGTGTTCTGGCGCAGCAATATGTAAAGGTGGATGTTCTGGATCATAAATCACAGGGACATCGACAGTACCTTCACCATGCAAATGGCCTGCCACAATCGCTTGATAGGTTTTGGAGGTTTGACGTTCTTGAAACTGACGGGAGATGCGGTTTTGACCCAACTTAGAGAGCGCAAAAACCAAAATACCTGAGGTATCGCGGTCTAAGCGATGAATCAGTAATGTTTTGGGTTCTGCTTGAACTAAGCGATTGATTAAGCAGTCCTGTAGATCTGCGGTTTTTCCTGGTACGGTGAGCAAGCCTGCTGGCTTATGAATCACCATAAAATCTTCATCACGATGAATTAAATGTTCTGTTAGAAAATTATTCAATGTTCAATCCAGGCCAATCGTGAAAACAAGGGCGCAATAATAAAAAGCTTAGCCAAGAAATACAATGCGAAAAGTCTTATTTCCCGATGATTTTTCCGATTTTATAAAAAATAAATTTCAATTCATCAAAAATTAAATTTTAGCTTGCAAAATTTTGAGTAATTCAACCACAGTTGCATGCTGCCAAAAACTTTCATAGCTAATATTTGCACCATTAGCACGCCATAAGCCCACTAGGCTAACCATCGCAACAGAGTCTAGGCCATAGCTACGTAAATCGGTTAATGGATCTATCTCCAACGCATCCATATCCAGCTGTTCTGCAATTGCCAGTAATATGCCTTTTGCCGATAAAACCCATTCTGCTGGTGCAGATAAATTCCAAAGTCGCATTAAGCTGTAGCTATTCATGTGGTGAATACCTTGCTCTGACATAGAATCTACCCATTGAATATGCTGTTCTTGACTATTGAGCATCAGCGCATCATCCACTACACAGATTTGCTCTGTTACGCTATATAGATGCGGTAAAATCTGTTTCAGCATAGGCGTTATTTCGCCAGCAAAAATCAGTTGCGGATGGCTTTGTTGCACAAACCTATCGTTAAGGGCTTATTCCACAATATAATTTCCAAATGAACAAGCCTGCACCTAAAATTTATCGTACCACCAATTGGTCTTCTTATAATCGAGCATTAATAAATCGAGGAAATATTTCAATTTGGTTTGACACTAAGACTCAATGGTATGCGCAGCCAAAAGGCAAGCATGGACGAAATCAAACTTATTCCAACACCGCCATCCAATGCTGTCTAATGATTAAATCTTTATTTCGCCTTTCTTTACGTATGGTCACAGGTTTTGTTCAAAGTCTGATTAAACTCTGTGGATTAAATTGGACAGCACCAGATTACAGTACGCTTTGCAGAAGACAAAAACATATTGATATTGCGATTAGTTATCAAAAAAGCAGTGGTGGGCTTAACTTGCTGGTAGACTCTACCGGTCTAAAGTTTTTAGGTGAAGGTGAATGGAAAAGGAAGAAACATCAGCCTGAATATCGTCGTCAATGGCGTAAATTACATATTGGTATAGATGCTAAAACTCTCCAAATACGTGCAGTTCAGCTTACAACTAACAATGTAAGTGATTCACAGGTACTTGGTGATTTACTCGATCAAATTTCCTTAGATGAGCAGATTGACTCTGTTTATACGGATGGCGCTTATGACACCAAACAATGTCGTCAGGTCATTGCAGATCGGCAAGCGCATGCGGTGATTCCTCCAAGAAAAAATGCGAAACCTTGGAAAGATACAAAGGTCAGCTCGCTAGAACGAAATGAATTACTTCGTACTGTTAAACGGTTTGGCAGAATACTATGGAAAAAATGGTCAGGCTATCATCGCCGAAGTTTGGTGGAAACCAAGATGCACTGCATCAAATTATTAGGCGATAAACTCAGTGCAAGGAACTTTAATAGCCAAACCAATGAGATCCATGCACGTGTAGCAGTGTTAAATAAATTTACCGAGTTAGGTCAACCACATACCCAAGTTATGCCTTAAATTTGAGTAGATATGGGTAATCTTAATTTTTACATCTTTGTGCAACAAAGCCGACCTGAGCGAAAAACTTCTCAATCGCCTGCTGTACAATTTCTGCATCCTGAAAAGACTTCAGGCCAGACACGCCCATTGCACCCACCAACTGCCCTTCATACAAAATCGGTTCACCACCTTCCAACATGCCAGAAAAGGTATCCATGGTCAGAAAACCCATTTGACCACCCTTAATAATGTCTTCAAATAACTTTGAAGGACGTCGACTAATCGCAGAACATTTTGCTTTTTCTAAACATAAATTTGCTGTCATGGGCGATGCACCATCCATACGTTTCATCGCGAGCAAATTGCCGGTTTCATCCGTTACCGCAATACTGACATTGAAACCTTGTTCGGCAGCATAAGCATGCGCTGTATTTAGTAAAAATTCTGCATCCGCCAAAGTTAAATAGTGCTTGGTTTTCATTTAAAATCCTTTTCTTAAAAGGCTGAACTTATAACAACAAAAAAGCCCACAGCAGGCTGCGGGCTTTATTCTAAAGCAGAATTTACCTATTTAAATGAAAATTACTTCATTTCAGCAAAAACTTCTTTTGCCATTTCAATGGTAAATGCAATATCTTCATCACTATGCGCGCTTGAGAAGAAGCCTGCTTCAAAAGCTGAAGGCGCTAAGTTTACACCGCGCTGTAACATGCCGTGGAAGAATGTACGGAAAGCATCTACATCACATTTCAAAATTGAATCAAAACCAGTGATTTCAGTTTGATCTGTAAAGTAAATACCAAACATGCCACCCACTTGCTGCGTAAAGAACGGAATGCCTGCTTCATCGGCAGCTGCCTGTAGACCTGCAAGCAAACCTGCCAATTTTTCAGTTAATGTTTCATAGAAACCTTCTGCACGAAGATGCTTAAACATCTCAATACCTGCACGCATTGCAAGTGGATTGCCTGATAATGTGCCTGCTTGATACACCTTGCCTAGTGGCGCGATGCATTCCATCACTTCACGTTTACCGCCAAATGCACCAACTGGCAGGCCAGCGCCAATAATCTTGCCTAAAGTGGTTAAGTCAGGCGTTACGCCATAATGCGCTTGCGCACCGCCAAGACCGACACGGAAACCTGTCATCACTTCATCAATGATAAACACAGAACCGTGCTCGTCACATACATCACGGATCGCTTGTAAGAAACCGTCAATAGGTTTCACCAAGTTCATGTTGCCTGCAACTGGCTCAACAATCACACCTGCAATTTCTGAACCGAATTTTGCAAAGCATTCTTTCAGCATAGCAATATCGTTGTACGGCAGTGTTAAAGTGTGTTTGGCAAAATCAGCAGGTACACCAGCAGAAGTCGCCTCGCCCTCACCTTTAGTCAGTAGGCCAGAACCCGCTTTCACTAAAAGCGAATCTGAATGGCCATGGTAACAGCCTTCAAATTTTACAATCTTGTCACGGCCAGTATAGCCACGAGCTAGACGGATGGCTGTCATGGTTGCTTCAGTCCCCGAGTTGGTCATACGAACCAGCTCAATAGACGGCATAATTTCGCAAATAATATCAGCCAAAGTGGTTTCATGAACTGTTGGCGCACCAAAACTCAAACCATCAACTGCAGCTTCTTGCACTGCTTTAATAATGTCTGGCTGTGCATGACCTAAAATCATTGGCCCCCAAGAGCCGACATAGTCTACATAGCGCTTACCGTCGACGTCATACAAATATGCGCCTTGCGCTTTTTCGATAAATACCGGTGTACCGCCTACACCATTGAATGCACGTACAGGAGAATTTACGCCACCAGGAATATGCTTGCTGGCTTGTTTAAATAATTGTTCTTGCTTAGCAGATAAAGTCATGAAAATACTCAACTCAAAAAATTTAAAATGCGATTCAATACTTAAGCTTTTTCAGCAAAAAGTTCAGACCAGTCATATACACGCTGTCCAACCACCGACATTGAACGGCCTAACACATCACTGATCACAGCACAAAGATCTGCACCCGCTTCAATGACTTCAGCGGAATTCTCTACAGTTAAACCGCCAATTGCGCAAATTGGCACGTTCAATTTAGCTTTGGCTTGTTTTAAAGTTTCTAAACCAATGTTACCTGCTTCAGGCTTGGTTTCAGTCGCAAAAATAGCGCCAAAAGCAACATAGTTTGCGCCATCCGCAATCGCTTGTTCAGCCAGTTCTAAAGAGTTATTGCAACTGCGTCCAATCAACACACCTTTAGGCAAACGTTCTACTGCTTCTTGAATAGAACCATCATCTTGTCCCAAATGCACACCTACACCGTACTGTACAGCTGCGTCTAAGTCATCATTAATGACAAAAGGCACTTTATACTGTTCGCATAAATGCTTCATATAACCAATTTCATAGTCCTGATTCTCTTTTGCAACATGCTTACGGCGATATTGCAAAACAGCCACTTCATACGTTGCCATTGCGCCTTCAAGCTTAGCTAAAAGTAGCTCAATCGGGTCATCATTGGTAATTAAATATAAACCGCGCATAATACAATCACTTATCAAAACTTAGCAGTATTATAGGCTGAACTACGGCTCTAAGCGCATAGATATTTGCTTGTGCACAGCAAGATTGACTGAGAAATTAAAAAAAAGATCTGTTTTTTACAAACAAGTGCTTTTAGGTACAAAAAATACCCAATTATAGGGATAGCGCCATGCCAATATTCACGCTTTAATAGCTTACACAACAACAGCAATAATATAAAAAAATCAGTACACTTTAAAAGAGAAACATACAGCGCAAATTGGATCTATAAGTGTTTCACCAAAAAACGTTTTGGGGAGCGTTGAAACACTTATAGATCCAACCTATTTTCATCTCATACTGCAGTTTTATAGTCCAAATCTAGTTAATCAATTCGGTTATATTTTATCTTTTGTTAAAATATTTTTGTGCATAAAAAAAGCCTAGAGAAGGTCACTCTAGGCTTGGAAAACTTGTCATAGATTTAATGACTGGCAATTAGTAGAAGAATAACAGTAAAAATGCATTATGTGTATAACGCATTTGGGTATTGTTACCTTTTATTAGAGCTTTTTATCTAATTTATATTTATTCCTCACCAAATTTGACAACACAAGCTCAAATAACTTTCTTCACTTGTGTCATTTTAGCTTTCAATACGGTCATGGCGACGATCGATCAAGCTTAAATTACCTCGAATAATATCGCTTAGCATGCGCCAATCCGAAATAAAGCTGTACATAGGTTGCTTGAAACTGGCAGGCTTGTTGCGCTCAAATACAAAATGCCCTACCCATGCACATGCATAACCAGAAACCAGCCCATAAAGTACATACTTTGGACGTCTTTTAAGAATCGCTTTGGAGAAAAAATACAGTCCTATTGTACTGCCAGTGGCATGTAAACGACGACTGGTAATATTACGATGCTCAGTCAAATAAAAACGATAAAAATCTGAATATTTTCGAATGGGTAATTGAAATTCGGGCTCTTGCTCAAACTTGGGTTGTACCTGCGCATTCATTGCAACGTCCTGATTGTTTTCTTCCACCTTAGCTTAAATTTCAATCAATGAAAAGCCATTTCATGCTCGGCTTTCACTCTGAAATATTGCCTTTAGTTTTGATACAGGACATGAAGTTTTGTCCATACAAATTCAAAACAAATACGAAGTGATTTCGTGATCAAACAAAAAGATCAAGTCTTACTTTGCACTGATTTTTAGTTACAATCGAGCCTGAAAAATTGAAAACACATTCAATTTCAGGTGCTTTTTTAGGCAATCTGACATTGTAAACAGCCCTTTCCAAATCGGTTGTTTTTATTTAGGACATAATCATGGTTGAAGTTGAATTAAAATTTCAGATTCCAGAAGCACGACGCACAGCATTACTTAAAGCAATCGACCCAAAAAAATCAGAACAGATTCAACTTAAAGCCAAATATTTTGATACTGCCGATAAATTAATGGCACAACAACACGCAGCGATTCGCCAACGCTTAGAAGGAGATCGTTGGATACAAACGCTTAAAGCAGCTGGCAAAACCCATATTGAGCGCTTTGAACATAATCTTGATTTAGGTATACACGAAAATGCACCTGAGCTTGACTTGTCTGTTTATCAGCAACATACCGATGCCTTACAGGTACTAAAAAATGCGCTAGGCGATCAAGTTGATCAACTACAACTACAGTTTGAAACTGATATTCTGCGTACATGCCGTGTGATTCAATACGAAGATGCTGAAATTGAAGTTAGTCTAGATGTGGGCTGTATTCGTACTCAACATGCAGAAGAAATTGTGCATGAAGTCGAGTTTGAGTTAAAACAGGGTTCAATTCAGTCTTTACTGGCATTTTGCTTTGAATGGGTTAAAAAATATCAACTTTGGCTAGATGTTCGCAGTAAAGCTGAAATTGGAAATTTATTGGTTGCCTCGCAAGTGGTTAGCCCTGCGGTCGTTGCCAAAGACTTTGTACTAAGTAAAAAAGAACCTGCAAGCCAAAATTTAAAGACTTTAGTTGCACAGCAAATGCAACATTTACTGCCGAATATTGCGGCCATTTCTGCATCTGTTGCCACCCCTGAGCACATGCAAGAAGCTCGCACTGCCCTCAAACATTTACAATTAACCATTAGCTTATTTAAAGATTGGAACCCAGATGTTTCTGACAAATGGGGCTATCAATTAGAGGCTTTTAAGCAACAGTTTGACCAATTACAACACTTCGAACACATGCGCGATACGCTGGGTGCTTTTTTACAAAATCCAACGACTGCAGAGAATTTGGCCAAAGACATATTATATGCCAAAGAAAAACTCGGAAATTTGGTTAAATCGACCCTCAATGTGCATCATTATTTAGAACTGATGATGTTCAGCCTCAATGAAACCCAGCATGTACAAAGCCATGACTTAAAATGGTTTGCACACAACACATTGCAACAGCAATACAAGTTACTACAAGACAGTTTAAACCTTGCCGACATCACTGATTTTGAAAGCTTAGATGTGCTGGCTCGACATATTCAAGAGCTCAAATTTAGCTTCCCAATTTTAACCTCTATTTACGATGTAAAAAATCTACAGAAGTATGGTAAAGCACTGAATGATGCACAATTAGCAGCCCATGAATATCAGGTTTTATCTACATCTGCTCAATACATTCAACAAACTGAGCTAGAAGCCAGTGATTGGTTTGTACTCGGCTGGTTAACGGCGAAACAAGAAGTGTACGCACAGCGCCTACTGGAAGCGACTGAACAATTTTTAGTAAGTCGTAAATTGATTAAATAATTGAGCAAAATAACTTTGCCCTTTAATAAAAAGCAGACTGATGTCTGCTTTTTTATGCACTAAATGGATTGTCATGTAGTCCGCTAGATACGGCGTATTGAAACTGCATTGATCTGCTTAACGATTTTTCCCAAATACCTTCCATGTGTTGTTATCTGCCAATGCATCTGCATAACTATCACTACGCTGCTTACGGGGTTTATCGCGTGCATCCACCAACTTAAAATCAGGCTCTACACTCAACACAATACCATTCACATAGAAACGTGTTCGTGTGTAATCACTTTGCCCATGCTGAAAAACATACGTTCTTAAATCAATAAATTCGCGATGCGCAACCAGTACTGCCGTATCATCACTGTCTAACCAACGACGCATAGCCAAGACCTGCTCTGCCTCATATTGGCCACATTTTTCAATCAAACTCGCAATACCACGAAAGCTTTTAGATTCTTTGGCTCTGGTTTTATTAATTCGTATACGATCTACATGAAAATAAAACAGCGGTAGATTTAAATGACTGGGTAAATGAATGGCATCAATCAACTCATCCTCCATAAAAGGTTGAAACAGGTCTTGTGCTCTTTCAATGAGACCTGTCCATTGTTGATAGTATTCATCCACCTCTGCCTGAGTTCCATAATAAATTGGCAAGCCTTCTACATTGGCTAAATTTGCAGGTGGCCAAATGTTTTGACGTAATAAGGCAATATCACTTTTTAGACTTTGTACCGCTATGGCATCTTGCATAAAGCATCCATTTTATTGCTTAGGCTATTTTTAGATTAAGTCAAAGGTTTAGTTTCTGCAAGGCTTTGCCTATAATTAAGCTTTAAGATTTTAGATGTCAGGAAAAATTCATGGTTCAAAAGATTGATGCAACCGATGTAACCGAAGAAGAAGCGTTAAATGCGGCATTCTTTGAACGTGCAGATGAATTTATTAAACTCGCAAATGAATTTAGCCGTGTAGAAAAAGGCAGTGAAGAAAAACCTGCTGAAAAACGTGGCCAAATTAGTGCTGCTATGCTGTTTGGTACAGCGCGTTTTAATACGTGGGTGGCTGCCAACAACTTCAAAGATGGCAATGAAATGCGTGATGCCAAAGAGCAAGTGATGTCTTATGTATTACAGCAATTCCAAATGATGCTTGAAGACAACTACGACGAATATTGCGACCAGTTTGAAAACTACCTACGCTTCCGCCATAACGAAGAATTCCATGCCAATAAGCATAACCACGATCATAATCACTAAGTGATCGAATAAAGCTCCCCCTTGGGAGCTTTATTGTTTTTGTCACCGCCTCAAAGCTGTAAAAACACCCATTTGTCACTTTTTTATGATGTTTTGCTGTTTTATCGGCCCAGACCTTTTATATTAAAAATAGATTGCTGCAAACAAAGGACAGTCATGCATCAGCTCGGTTTTTCAATAATTGATGCCCACATTCATCAATGGGACCCGTATCACACGCCCCATGCAGCCAAAATGGCTGTTAAGCTTTTGGGTAAGCATCCCTATTTACTCGACAAAATGATCCGTCTTGTACAACCCGATGACCTGATTGAAACTGTTGGCCTAACTCAACACGTGACAGCACCTTATTTACCCAAAAACTATAAAGCTGATCTTGGCCACTATGATGTAGATAAAGTTGTGCATGTTGAAGCCAATTGGCATCATCAAAAAGGCAAAGCGGTGGTGGCTGAAACGGAATTTGTTTCAGCATTGGATTTTCAAGCCCAGCATTTGACCTTGGCTGGCATTGTAGGTACTGCAGATCCACATGATGCTAACTTTAAAAAAATTTTAAAACTACACCAAGCAGCATCACCGCTATTTCGTGGTATTCGTAAAATGGCGGCCTACCATGAAGACCCTAAAATTCATGCATGGACAGATGATCCGCATTTATATACCAATACAAAATTTATGAAGGGTTTTGAAGCCTTAGCTTCAATGAATTTAAGCTTTGATGCATGGGCATATTCCAGCCAACTACCTGACATTGTCCAATTGGCCAAAAGCTTTCCAGAAACATCTATTGTACTCGATCACTTTGGTACACCAGCAGGCCTTTTTGGCTCTGTGGGTTCACATACGGGATTAACCAAAACAGCGCGTGAAAATATTCTGTTCCATTGGCAAGAAGACATGGCTGAATTAGCAAGTTTGCCCAATGTTTACACCAAAATGTCTGGGCTATTTATGCCAATTTTGGGTCATCAATTTCATAAAGAAAAACGGCTGGCCAGCAAAACTGAAGTATTTGATTTGGCTTATCCTTTAATTAGTCATGTTTTACAATGCTTTGGCCCTTATCGGATCATGTTTGCCTCAAACTTCCCAATGGATAGCGTCAGTACCAGTTTGGTCAATATTATTGATGCTTTTAGCGATGCTATAGCCGTATCACATCCAGAGGCTTTAAGCCTCATATTTCGTGATAATGCCAAACAGTTCTATCGCCTGTAAAACCATAATTGAAGTTTAGTTTGTGCTGTAGTCATTCAGACTCCCAATCACACATAAAGCACATTAGCAGTAACAATAAAAAAGTGCCCTGAGGCGCTTTTTTATTGTTACTTTTTAGAAAATTAATCTTTCTTCAACGCTGAAGGTGGTTGATTAATGGTTTTACCATATTGGTCTGCCATTACCTCGACCAAGCCATCTAAATGAATATATTTTTGAATCACTGCATCAATATCTGCTTTGGTTAATTTTGCAATCGCCTGATCACGCTCTTCACGTTCAGCCAAAGTACGACCATGTTCCATCTGTGGAATAAGCATTGAATGAATACGGCGCTCATCTTCTAAAGCAGTGACACGCTTTTTCAGCATACTGGCTTTGGCCGCTTCAACTTCTTGTTCGGTCACACCTTTTGACAGCATTTCATTCAATACTTTATGTACTGCTTGAGACACTTGTGCCGACTTGCCCGCAGTATAGTTTGCCCCAATGCCCAAAGCACCTGAGTCTTTCCAACTACTGAAGTTTAAAGAGCTGTTAAAGCCATATACCAATGCATTCTTTTCACGTAGCTCTTGCGCTAAACGAGACGACAACTGCGAATCGCCTAAAATATGACGGAAGACTTGTAATGCTGGCATATCTACATGATATGAACCTACTGGAAAAGTCAATACTGCCTGATAACTACCAAATTCACGTTGCTCCGAAAGCACATGAACTTTTGTTGCATTTAATGCAGTATAGTCCGACTCCAAACGCTCAAAAGGTTCTTTGGTTGACCATTGCGAGAATTCTTTTTTCAGCAATTTTTGCATATTTTTAGCATCAAAATCACCAGTGACTGCAATATTAACGCGCTGTGTTTTAAAGAACTGTTGATACAGTTGCATTACCTGCTCGCGAGTGGCTGACTCATACTGCTTTTTAACCAAATCAGGTTCAAAGTGATAGCGTAAATCACCCGGTTGATACTTTTCTAACATTCGTGACAAGGTCATACCTACCACAGTATCCGGCTCTGTATATGGACGATCTAAACTTGAAATACTTTGTGATTTAATTAAATCAAACTGGCTTTGTTCAAATGTTGGCGCTTTCACCACCGCCATAAAGTATTTAAAAAATTCGTCAAATTTTTCTTTTTTGGCCGAAAGTTGCAAGCTTAGTCCATTCGAACTTGCACTCACTGAAGCACCACCACCACTTTCAATAATTTTATCCGTGATGTCTTGCAGGCTTTGCTCAGCCGATGCTCTAAATAGCAAGTATGCAGTCAGGTCTAATACCTCACCTTTATTCATCAGAGATTGCGCTGTACCAAAGTCCAAGGCAATCGTGGCATAGGTCTTATCATCACGTGTCTGTGTTGGGAACAGTGCGTATTGAATGCCATTTTTGAGTTTGCCACGTTGGATTTGTTGTTCTTTCGAAGTCAAATAACCTTTCGATTGTTCAACATATTGTTTTACCTCAGCCTGATAGGAAGCAACATCTTTTAAAGGCTCTTCCTTAGCTATAGTTGCATCTAAGGTTTGAGCATGCTCTGCCACTTTTTGTGTTTGTGCTTTTTTCTGATCTTCAGGCGTTGGTAAAATATTACCTACAATACGATTTTCAGGCACTAAAAATGCCTTATAGGTACGATTGACTTCGTCGACGGTCATTTTTTGCAAATCGTCTAAATCTTTAAAATATTTAGCCCAATTACCATCATAAGCCACATAATAATCACTAATACGTGTACCTATTGCCGATGCATTATTTTTAATGGAATCGGCCTGATTACGCGTCATCGCTTTTACCCGATTTAGCTCAGCATCATTAAATGCTTGAGTCTGTTCAACCCCTTTATTTAAAGTGGTTTGAACCTGTTGTGCATTTTGGTTTGGCGCATACACTGCACCCATGAACACCAAGTTAAAATCTCGGTCTAACCATGTACTTGACTGTACGGCGTTCGCAATTCCAGTTTCTACAACATCTTTATACAAATGGCCACTAGGTTGTAATGAATAAAGCACAGGAGATACAGATAAAGCTGTTGTAATCGCATCATCCGCGCCATTCAAATAAATATTGAATTTGGCTAAATCACTACCCTTTTGTACGCTAAATTCACGTTGTTTAATATCTTTACCACGAATGGTTGGCACTTTAGGTTGTGCAGGTACAGCTCGAGATGCAATTGGGCTAAATTGTGCATCAATTTGCTTCAATACTGCTTGTGCATCAAATTTACCAGACAGCACCATCACCGCGTTATTAGGCGCATACCAAGTACGATAAAATGAATTTAACTCTTGCATCTTGATCGATTGCAGTTCGTTTAAATCACCAATCGGCAAGCGTCCTAAATATTGATTGCCATAAGCTGATTTAAAAATTTGATCCATCAGCACAGAAAAAGGCTGATCTAGACGAATTTCACGTTCACGCTTCACAATGGCAATTTCTGAAGGGACATATTTTTCTTGTAAGACCAGCTTATCCATGCGCTCAGCTTCTAAATGAATAACTTCATTGAGTACGCTCTGCTCAGGACGAATTATATTGGTATATTTTGTTGAATAGTAATCTGTACTGGCATTGGTACCTAGAGTGTACTGATCTAAACGGCGATGAAACTCTTCACCTTTAATATTTTGCGTACCCTTAAATGCCAAATGTTCTAATAGATGCGCCAAACCACCTTTACCTTGCGGATCATTCAATGAGCCCGTACGGTAAATGGTATTCATAAATACTTTATTTTCTTTATCATTCGGGGCAAGAATAATTCGAAAACCGTTGTCTAATGTATATTCTTGAATGTTATTGTCTGTTTTGATTAAAACAGGTTGTGCGAGCACTGCGCTAGTTGAAGCCAACAAAAAAAGCGACAGCGTGAGTTGTTTTAAACGCATATTTATTTATAAACCTTCATGTAACATTCAATTATTCTATGTTGCAATTATAAGAGAATGATTCTCATTTTATAGTGAATTTTATGTTATTTATTAAATTATTTTGTCTTTTAAGCACTTATCTTCCTGTTTGTATGCAGTAGCATCATTAGTTTGGACACATATCAACCATTCAGAAATAAATACAGCACTTAAAAGACCCACACTAAAATGTATATAACAATTAAACTTGATCTACATTAATCTCAGCTTGCATATATAACTTTGCATAACCCGCAATTTCAATCCGATCATTGTCCAACAAGGTGCAATATAATGCCCCACCACGTGCAGAAGCTTGATATGCAAGTAACGAATTTTTCAACAGTTTCTCTGCCCACAGAGGCGCAATTGCAGTATGAATTGAACCCGTCACAGGGTCTTCATTAATGCCATTGGCTGGAGCAAAATAACGTGATACGCAGTCATATTGTTCACCCAATGAGGTAATCGCAACATCAGTTGGCGATTGTAATTCAGATGCCGTAATCGCCGTGCGTATCTTCCCTAAGGTTTTAAGCAATTCTAAGTTGGGCTGTTCATCGAGCACATCTTGTACACTTTCATACTCCACAATATAAGCTTGGGCATTTAAATACACATTTTTAAAAGGCTTAGTGAGCGCTTGGCGTAATTCATCTGGGTATTCAGTCACCAGACTGGCTTTGCGCTGTGGAAAATTCATTTTAATTTTGCCATCTGCTTCTTGTTCCACAATAAAAATACCCAAATTTTTAACGTGAAAATAAATCTTTTTGGCTGATGTATAGTCTTTAAACAAGACAAAACTACTGGCTAAAGTTGCATGGCCACAAAAATCAACTTCTGTTGTGGGTGTAAACCACCGAATTTCAAAGTTTTCTGCATCTATCGACTTAACAAATGCCGTTTCAGATAAGTTATTTTCCAATGCAATATTTTGCATAAGCTCATCGCCGAGCCATTCATCCAATACCAATACCGCAGCTGGATTTCCTTTAAATAACGCATCTGTAAACGCGTCCACTTGATACATTTTCATGGTTTAAATTCCAAATAAACTGTCTGTATTTTATGAGCTTTTATGCATTCATATTGCCTAATATGCTATATGTTATGTAACAACCCGCTAAATTTTCGTCATCTATTTCTATAAATTATGAATGAGCTTAATTTACACCCACATTTACTCCCTGTCCCTTTAGAAAAGGCCTATCGCTTACTCAATCACGGCCCAACAGTTTTGGTTTCTGCGCAAGATCAAACGCATACAGGAGTCATGACAGCGGCCTGTCCAGTCGAGTTTAAGCCTGCCAAAGTTAGTGTAGTGCTCGATAAAAGCACCATGACCCGAAGCATCATTGAAAATTCTGGCCACTTTGTGTTGCAAGTTCCCAATTTAAAACAGCTTAAAATGGTTTATGCGCTGGGTATGATGAGCCAACACGATGCGCCTGAAAAACTACGCCAATGTGGCGTCAATTTATTTCATTTTCCACATTCAACCCTGCCCGCTGTTGACGGTTGCTCGGCATGGTTATTATGCAAACTCATCCATGAACCGCACCATCAGCAACAACATGATTTGTTTATAGGTGAAGTGATTCATGCCTATGCAGATGAACGCATTTTTAGGGATGGCCATTGGTTATTTGATCAAGCTTCAGATGATTGGAAAAGCTTACATCATGTCGCTGGCGGTCATTTTTACACCATTGGTCAAGCCGTGTCAGTTGAATAACATAGTTTCGCAACACTTCTACAAATACAGCGCATATCTATGCTAGTGATTTGTTCATATGCAATGCTTTCACGTTGGAATCAACGCGAAAGCTCAACCATAATCTTTTAAGTTTAAAATTTAGCGCCCCAAAGGATTCGGGTGTTGTTGTAAATACGCCCGACCCAATGCTTCTGAGCCACGGTAGTTTAAATGGTTGTTGTCTTGATCACGGTATAACGCAACGCCCTGAATCGAAGCCGAACAATGACCGCTTTTACATAGTGCCACTTTTGGATCAATCACTTTGAGCTGTGGGTAGCGCTGTTGTAACTGTTGCAATATCTGAGCAAATTGCTGCATTGCAGGATCCTGTTGCAAAGCAAAATCACAGCTTACATGACGACCCAAAGCTTCTGCACGCACAGGGCAATTTGCATGCATTCGCCCTGTAAGCGTCGGTGTATCCAAAATAATCATCACCTCATTGGCCGATTTGAATAAAATAGGCATAGCTTCATTCAAACTATTAAACATCAGTTGCGCTGAGCTGGCTTGTGGCAAATTATTCAGTCGATAGGTACGTAAGTAATTTTCAAAATAGCCGGCTAAAACAATTTGATTAAAGTGATGTGTCTGCAAATAATCAATGAGTGCATCATTACGTGCTCTAAATTTCGTGTCTAGAGTGAATCCAGCTTTAGTTGGAATATATAAATCCACGTGAGGCAAAAAGATTGTGGTGTCCTGTGTTGCATCATAACCTCGTAAGCCCGCATCTTTAGCCCATACATCTAACATGCCTGTAAAATGATTGGCATGTGAGTCACCAATCAACATAAAATCAATCTGTGGCTTATCTACACCCAATATACACTTTTGTGTAGGCGCTAATTGGTTTGGTGCTAGGCCATTGTGGCAGATACCACGGATCTCATGCGCATAGCTAATCAAGCCATCCGAATGTTGTTGAACACTGGCTTCAAATCGGTTTGGAAAGCCATTTTCTATCTCAACTAAATGAGCACTTGCGGTAATGGTTAGCGCTGGAATTAAAAAGCCAATCAGGATAACTTTTGTACTTGATGTCCGACTAAAACGACGACAAGGCAGCTCAATCCAACGATAGCTCGCATAGGCCAACAGCACGGTACTCAATACAATCAGCACTTGATTGAGTACATTTAAACTTAATAAATAAATATTTAAAAATACGATGAGTGGCCAATGCCATAAATACATCGGATAAGAAATTTTGCCGATCCATGTACTCCATTTATGTACTAGCAAAGGATTTGCATGCGCTGTCTGTCCGCCTGCATAAACAATCAGTGCTGTTGCCATGCATGGAATAAGGGCCATTAAACCAGGAAAATGGGTGCTATGCCCCATGCAAACTGCCGACACTAAAATGGTGATCAAACCTAACCAAACTAAATAGCTTGCCCATTTGTCTTGCAATACATGTTTGGGTGAAAAACAAACCAATGCGCCAACCAACAGCTCAAACGCTCGAACTGGCATCGCAAAATAGGCTTTGGCGATATTCTGTTGCATTGCCATTTCAGCATTTATAATCAGTAATACAATCAGACTCAGGACAAGCACTGACATCCATTTTATAGGAACATGTTTGAGTAAAAACAATAAACACAAAGGCCAAAAAATATAAAACTGCTCTTCTACGCCTAAGGACCATAAGTGTAAAAGCGGAATTTGATCGGTGTTCTGACTAAAATAATCCCCCACTTCTTCACGCATAAACACATTGGCCATAAAGAAAATGGCGTAATTCAGACTTTTAAAATATTTTTCCAGTTCATGCGGTAACATCAGCATACAACTGATCAACGTCACTACCAGCAACATACTGAGCAACGCAGGTGCTAACCGTATAATACGTTTTTTATAAAAACTGCTGATACTAAACTGATGCTGTAGACTATCTTTGAGCAAAATAGCCGTAATTAAATACCCAGAAATCACAAAAAAGACATCAACCCCAATATATCCCCCCGAAAATAAAGACAGACCAATATGATTAAAAATCACTAAACTCACGGCTAATGCGCGTAGTCCGTCAATGTCTTCACGGTAGGAAATACTCATGTAATTTTACTGGTTATAAATGACTCGCTATTTTAGAACTATCGCCTCTACATTCAATGTGTATTGCAAAAAAAATTATGTATTTTTAGCGCAAATCCGCACACAAGTCGTTGCTAAAAACATGCTATGTTAAAGCATCTCTTTTATTCTTCGACCCGATAAATGACTTATAAAATTCACTGTATCGACGTTAAAAATCAATTACAAAACTATATATGGTTGCTTGAGCATCAAGACAGTGCAGAAGTTGTGGCTATAGACCCAACAGAAGCTCATTTGGTTGAAGAATACTGTCAATTACACCAACTTAAGTTGGCACAAATTTGGTTAACGCATTGGCATAAAGACCATATTGGCGGTGTGCCTGAACTGGTTGCAACGCGTTCGATTCCAGTATTTGGCCCACGCGAAGAATTGTCCAAAATTTCATTTATTTCTAATGCGCTCATGCATGAACAAGTTATTGAATTTCATGATTTGAAGATTGAAATTATTGCTGTTCCAGGGCATACCTTAGGTCATATTGTCTATTTTATCGATGCACTTGATGCGGTATTTTGTGGTGACACTTTATTTGCCATGGGGTGTGGTCGCGTATTTGAAGGCACGCATCAGCAAATGTTTCACTCATTATCACGTTTGGCCGCCCTACCACCCCGAACAGAAGTCTATTGCACACATGAATATACCCTTTCAAATGCGCAATTTGCTTTGCATGTCGAGCCAAACAATATAGCCATTCAACAGCGTGCCGAAGATGTACAACGCAAACGGATGCTTGGTGAATGCACACTGCCTAGCCGTATTGACATAGAGTTAGAAACTAATCCATTTTTAAGAGCAGAGAGTATTGAAGAATTTCAGCGTTTAAGGGAATTAAAAGATAACTTTTAAATAATGATTGTGAGCAATCATCTTCACCAGCTTTAACTTTACTTCAGTTGGGTCAAGCCCATCGACACAGCGTAATTTGAAAAAAATTCAGAGCACGCTGTGCTTGGTAAGTACTTATAAAATCTGATTGTTTTGTGTGTACAAGTCTAAGTCTGCTTGTGTCACTACGCGCATGGCATGCATTTCATCTACACGTACTAACAATAAACCGCTTAATGCAGGCTGGTAACGACGTGCACTGCCAAATGGCGTATAAGCAACAGTTGATTCAGTTGAAAATACCAGCCAATCTTCATGTCCTAACATAACCGCTACAGCTTGAAGGCCTTGCTGTTGCATCGCTTCAATCTGTGCTTTTACCTGACTTTCAATTGTGGCTGTACTCATTTCTGCTCTCATATACACATGGATCTAAATAGTAGTGAAGTATAATGGCTTCCCACTCAATCCATACAGTTTTGTATGGCTCAATGCTGAATAAAGTATCATTGCCTATACAACTATACTGGCCTACTTGGTTCCACCTAAATTGACATATCCGTTCCAAGCAATTAGTAAGGCGCATTTATCCTGCTAAGTTAGACTCTTCTACGCTACAAAGGATTCATAATTACATTTATGTTTGCAGACCCAAGACAGCACACTAGACCATAGAAATTCTGCGCACTTAAACTTTTTAGTTAAACTTAATATATTTAGTTACATGATTAAAATATCTAAAAATATGAAGGATTTGTTTAATTCCTCTAATGCCAAAAACACATTATTCGATGAAAAAATATTCAAAATAAAATATTTTATATAAAACTAAGTCAACAGACCTTTAAAAATGATTTGGATGTCCCTATTAATATTTTTAAGATGAATATGGAGTTCGCTTGTGAAAAAAGTGGTTAAAGCAAAAAATCTAATCGCCTTCCGTCTATGGTTAGAAAAACTCGGCTACAACGTACGTAACTTGGCCGATGGTCGTGGTTTTACTTTCAGTTTCAAAAAAGAATATGGTTTAGTGACTTATGAACTTGCAGGAAATGCTTTAGCAATGCAATTAGGTGAAGAATTTGAGGATCATCTTAAGGCCTAAATCGCACTTAAAGCTCGCTCAACCATTTTTAAGTTGCATCAACAGCTCAATCAAATAAGGAAAGTTTGATCAGCCCAATTTTTTTTATTCTTTATTAAGCTTGGATTATTCCAAGCTTTTTTCTATTTAGCAGGCGTACATGGTATATGCTACCCTTTTCATTAGATGCTAAATCAAACAAGCTTAAATCTAAACCTAAGCTTAAAAATAAATACTTAGACATTTTTCTGCCTTAGGCTGAAATAAAACTATGGAACGTAGATCAAAAAACAGGTGCCATCCATGAATCATCATAAAAAATCCTTTCCCGTAAGCTGTTTACAGAAACAAATTTAACTAAGATACTGATACCTATTAATAAAATTCAAGAATTGCGTATAACGTGTATTATGTTAATTTTAGAAAATCTTAATTTTTGAATATTTGTGGAAAACTTCTAAAAAGAATATTTGGAATATCATTTGGAAAAACAGTTTCACTGGTTTCTCTTAAGTCTTCTAATTTCCACCAATTACTTTTACTAATAACTTTTTTTTCGTGATCACTCCAGTTATTAGTCTTAATCTCATCATCTTTAACGAAAATCACAAAAAATCTTTCATTAGAAATTACTATTTCAGAACTAGGTAATAGCATTTCAAAATTTCGTGTATCAACACATATTCCTACATCATCTCGAACTATACCTGTTTCTTCATATAATTCTCTACAAGCAGCTTGCTCAAAAGTTTCTCAATTTTCAACTCCCCCACCAACAGTAGCCCAGTATTTCTGCCCAGCTAAAGCATCATTTTCATGAAAAAATTGAAAAAGTAAAACTTCTAAATTTTCATTTATTATTAATAATCTTGAAGATTTTCTAACGCGTATTAAATTAAATTCTTTATAAATATTAATTCATAAATTATATACAGTTCTTAAATTAAATTTTATTCCCATTTAAAGTAATGGCGATTATACGAAATGACCGTGTAAATTCAGTCAAAGTGCTGCTAGCTCCTTTAACACAACGCTCAGCGTCCGAATTGCGGAAGCGCGAAAAATAGTATTAGTCCCATCAGAGGACGGATTTCTATCTGTCCAAGCAATCGCCGCAAGGCATTGTATGCCCACATAGAATAGAAAATTCACTTTAGGCACTCTCTGCTTATACGTACATCCCCAGCCATCTAAAAAAGCATTCCGTAATTCAAGATCAGAGAAATCTATTTCTACCCATACAATCTTCGCTAAATCATAGACAGCATCCCCAATACGAGCAGCATCAAAGTCTATAACACCCGAGATCTGATTTTTACTGTCTACTAGGATATTTCGGCCAATATAGTCACAGTGTAATAAAGTAAGCTGTGAAGGTTCGGATAAGGCTTTACTGTATTTGAGTAACTCATTTAATTGATAGCTAAACTCATGATAATCTAATGATAATGGATTCACGCGTGACATCCATTTAGAGATCATTAATTCTAACTGTTGACTCCATAATATCCGCTGTGTTGATAAGCCATCTCTATCTTGCCAGAATCTCATATTAAATAAGAAAGTCTCTGGAATTTCCCGATGAAGTTCCCCTAAAGATCTGCCCGCGGCTTTAAAAAAATATATTTTCTGGTCCCGCGTACAATTCTTAAATATTTGATCGAATTGAGTTCCCTCTATAGCACTCATGACAAGGACAGAAGAACCATCCCATTCAAATTTATTTAATACCTTTGGCGTTAATGCGAAATTTTTGAGAGCTTCTAAAATTTCACAGTAACGATCGTTGGCCTCTCGGTTTTTTGCTATTTTGATAAAAACTTTTTCTTGAAAAAATTGCCCTTGATACACGGAAGATCCATTTCTCTGCGTAACCAAATTTAATGTCTTTTCTTGAATTTTATTCTTTAATTCATATAAATTTTTCATGCTACTCAATTTCTATTATTAATAAAATGATCATGACATAGTAGAAGTTATACCTATTTTACTTCTTTATTAAACATAATAGCTGTTATGCGAAATTAAAAAGCTTAGACTCATACCTAGGTTGTAAACTTTAATTCGTTAAAAAACGAAATATTGATAATAATTCTCAATTAAACGATTTAAATAAAATAATCAACGGATATAAATGTAGTTAAAAGCTGTTTTTTACTTAAAAAATATAAGCGGTATTCTATTTATTATTCTTTCTTATTCATGTTTAGCCTTTTCACCTGCAATCGTATTCGTTGCTATTTGGCTAATCATAGATATTTTTCTATTGCCGAAGTTTGTTAAGTCCGCAAACGCTTTTAAATATAGTGTCGTTTAACGTCATGGCTGTTATACAAAATTCTTTTATAAGCCACACATAGATGTCAGCTTTTAAAATGCACAACTACAAAAAATCGGCATTAAAAAAGGCAAGATGATTATCTCATCTTGCCTTTTGTATCTTGGTGGGGACGGAGAGACTCGAACTCTCACACCTTGCGGCGCTGGAACCTAAATCCAGTGCGTCTACCAATTTCGCCACGTCCCCAATGACTGGGTATATTATAGAGATAGACCGTTGATGACAAGCCATTTTCTAATCAATCAATCGCTTTTTTGTCATAAAAACAGCAATTAACTCATTTTATTTTTTCTACCCTACCCAACCGAAAATCTTTTATCTCAAACCCCAAATTTCAGGCAATAAAAAAGCAAGGTCTATGCCTTGCTCTTAAATTTGATGGTGGGGACGGAGAGACTCGAACTCTCACACCTTGCGGCGCTGGAACCTAAATCCAGTGCGTCTACCAATTTCGCCACGTCCCCATCAAGGGTGCTAACTCGCAGTTAGACTTTTTTAAAACTTGGCAGAGGATCAAGGATTCGAACCTTGACGAACGGTTTTGGAGACCGTCATGCTACCATTACACCAATCCTCTGTAACCTAATGACTAATCTATCATTAATCAATTAAGTGGTGGGGACGGAGAGACTCGAACTCTCACACCTTGCGGCGCTGGAACCTAAATCCAGTGCGTCTACCAATTTCGCCACGTCCCCAATGGCTGGGTATATTATAGAGATAGACCGTTGATGACAAGCCATTTTCTAATCAATCAATCGCTTTTTTGTCATAAAAACAGCAATTAACTCATTTTATTTTTTCTACCCTACCCAACCGAAAATCTTTTATCTCAAACCCCAAATTTCAGGCAATAAAAAAGCAAGGTCTATGCCTTGCTCTTAAATTTGATGGTGGGGACGGAGAGACTCGAACTCTCACACCTTGCGGCGCTGGAACCTAAATCCAGTGCGTCTACCAATTTCGCCACGTCCCCATCAAGGGTGCTAACTCGCAGTTAGACTTTTTTGAAACTTGGCAGAGGATCAAGGATTCGAACCTTGACGAACGGTTTTGGAGACCGTCATGCTACCATTACACCAATCCTCTGTAACCTAATGACTAATCTATCATTAATCAATTAAGTGGTGGGGACGGAGAGACTCGAACTCTCACACCTTGCGGCGCTGGAACCTAAATCCAGTGCGTCTACCAATTTCGCCACGTCCCCAATGGGTTTGTATACTATAGCGATCATCTGTGCATGACAAGCGCTTTTTATAAAAAACTCGCTCATTTGCTTAAATAAAAAACAAAAAATAGTAAGATGTGTTTTTATTATGCAATCTCAGTCATTAAGCACCTTTTTAATTGTGAAAAATCATGCATTCTTTGCGACTTATGCTTCGCCAACATAGCTTCAAGCAGTGGTAAATATCTTAAAAAATTCACAGGTAAATCAATTTTTAATCGTTGGCAGTGCAAATAAGCCCAATCTTCATAGTCTGTTGCCACTAACCGTTGGCCTGTTAGCCATTCATAAAAAATAATGCCCAATGCATATAGATCAGTTTGAATACTTTTCGCTTCTGCATGAAATAATTCGGGTGCCATATAGCGTGGCGTGGCATTGAGTGTATGGCTTTGTTGCTGTAAAGGCTGTGCCTGCTCAAGATCAATTAAACACACACGCTGTTGATACTGCATAAAATGCGTAGATTTTAAATCACCATGAATCCAACCACATTGATTCAACTGTTCCATTACACTAATAGCCTGCCACAAATGATGTTTCACTTGCTCTGGATGCAATAAATGAGGCTCTACCTCAAAAAATGCACTGGCTTCTGGCAAAATCAGTGCAGTATCAAAATATAAATCTGTCTTCGGAATGGTAATATTCGATAAAATCTGTACAGGCAAAATAAAATCAGCTTGCTGTTCTTGCAAAGAGCGATAACAGTTTAATTCTTGTTCAAAGCCTTGAAAGGCAAATGTAGCTCCTGTTTTTTGCTGTGCCTTTAACCAAAAGACATCATCATGAGCAATATCTTGTGTATTTAAGCGATACACATGCCGTCCATAAGACTGGCTACGTGGCTTCGCTTTAGATTCAAAATGATATTGCTCCAGCGCAAGGCTATTGAATCTTTTCAAGATCTGTAGATTTGGTCGCATCTGTGACGGCATGTTGATAATTTAAAAGCTCCAAGCAATGCTGAATGGTTTTACCTACCCTTGCATGTGTTTCAATTAAGGAAATTTTAGGCCATGTCGCCCGTTCACCTTCTTGTTGTAAGGTTTTAAATAAATATGGACGTGGGTTTTGTAGCATGTAGCTATAGTGACGCAAGCTGTATTTCCCCACAATATTAACATCGCCATAATAGCGCTGATCGACTACCCCATAACCATGATCAAGCAAACGTCGTACAGGCGGTACTTTATCTACACGTTCACGGGCAAAGTCCATTACCCCTTTTGCAATCACCTTCCCTTGACGGCGTACAATCCGTTCTGGCCAGCTAATAATATCTTTACGAAAGCGTGCAATATCATCCTGCATAAACGGCACAATATGTGGATTAACCTGACTGGCAATACTGTAGTTAATATTATATAGGCGCGCCATTTTCTCTTGTGGAAAATCACTGCGCACACTGCCATCCACCCACCGTGTAGAGGCCATATACGGCGTATATTCACCATCGTAACGCTTACTGGTTAAACGTACAGGTGGAAACAGCACAGGCACAGCACAAGAAGCCAACACTGCACTCCACACCAAAAGATCAGGTGAGGTATAGGCATTCATAATCCGTGCATCTTGCGAAGCATCATAGGGCGCCACAGCAATATTAATGTCTAAGCCTGAACGTTCTTTGGCTTCAGCAAAGGTTAAATTTCCCAAGTTTTCAATTAAGAAATTCTTGAGATATTTCACATCAGCCAAGCCTCCATTGCCCTTCAGCAAGTCTGAAATTTTGCGAAAGTGAAAAGCTTCGCTATAAAAATTTTGCCCTTTCAGAATTTCAGTAAATTCAGCTGGTTTTGACACACCCAACATGGCCGTCATAATTGCGCCAGCACTCGAACCAGACAACACTTTTGGCATCAAATCTTGCGCCATGAGTGCCTTACATACGCCTGTGTGAAATAAACCTAATGTTGCCCCACCTGAAAACATCATGGCAGGTTGACCATAAGCAACTTGGCAATGCTTAAAGAAAGCTAA
The DNA here is from genome assembly GCF_003024525.3 of Acinetobacter cumulans. Classification (GTDB taxonomy): domain Bacteria; phylum Pseudomonadota; class Gammaproteobacteria; order Pseudomonadales; family Moraxellaceae; genus Acinetobacter; species Acinetobacter cumulans. The sequence continues at coordinate 2,188,412 of NZ_CP035934.2, forward strand.
TTTTTCCGCATTGCTTAAACAACTACAAGACTCAGAGGCAATAAACGCTAAACCTTGGCTCACTTCTTCAATATAGTCTTCAATAATTTTTTTGGTGCCAACATAAGCCACAGTAAATAATAAAGGATGCGCAATATTGGCTATGTCATAACTTAAGCCTTCACGCAAAATATACATCAAATCTTGCGTACGTTTTTGCTGACGATAACGTCTTAACATCGCCAAACGATGTGTAATAATTTCTGCATCAAAGTACGGTGAGCAATTGTCTAACTTCCATTCTTGGGCGCCCGATTCTTCATCTATTTTGAGCGCTATACTTTTCCATGCTTCATAGCTTTCAGCTGTTTCTAGCTGACGTTTTAACTTCTTAATACGGTATGCCTGATGCGGATTAATCTCACTGGTAAAGTCTTTAAACAGCATATCGCACCCTCATTACTTGAATTATTCTAACTATAGGTTGACCTATAGCTCACTGTTACAAACTTTTCACATGATTTCAATGGTCAAAGCTTTGCTTTGTTTGGCATTTATTGTCGAATTCCTATACATTGTTAAACTATACCGACTTCTATTCATCACTTATTAACTAGTTGAATATTCATGGCAACTCTTGATTTACCTGACAATATCCTCGCTTCCCTCTCTACAGTTCTTTTGCAACTACAACAAAGCTTACCAGAACTTAAACAAGCCCCTGACTTTTCTACGGCAGCCTACAAATGGCAAAACCACCAGCTCAAGCCTATTCAACAAGCGAAAAAAATCTATTTAGACGATTTAAAAGGCATTGAACGTCAAAAAGAAAAAGTCATTCAAAATACCTTACAGTTTTTAAATGGTCTCCCTGCCAATGATGTTTTGCTCACGGGCTCACGTGGTACAGGAAAATCCTCTATTGTTCGTGCACTTTTAACCGCCTATGAAGCGGACGGGTTACGTTTAATTGAAATTGAACGTGATGATTTATCTGAACTACCCGAAATTCAAAAAATTATCGCAGGCCGTCCTGAAAAATTTATTGTGTATTGTGATGATTTGGCGTTTAACGCTGAAGATGAAAATTACCGCAGCTTAAAAAGTGTGTTAGATGGTTCGCTTCAATCTGGCTCAAACAATTTTATTATTTATGCTACCAGTAATCGCCGTCATTTATTGCCTGAATTTATGCATGAAAATACACCTGTTATGAAAGCAGATGTCCCTCAGCATCATGAATTACATCCACAAGAAGCTGTAGAAGAAAAAATCTCGTTGTCTGACCGTTTTGGCATGTGGTTGTCATTTTACCCAATGGATCAAAATCTCTATTTAGAAATTGTGGAACATTACTTAGCAAAAGCCAATATGCCAATGACCGAGCTGGCACGTGCTGAATCTTTACGTTGGTGCCAAAGCCGTGGGCAACGCTCTGGACGTTCAGCTTATCAATTTTCGAAACATTGGATTGGTTCTCAGCAACTCAAAGCACTTTAATTACACCGCCAAAGCAAATCTAAAGCATAAAGCCATCAATCTTTGATGGCTTTATTCTATTCTTCAGTGATAACGACAGTAAAATAGCTGTTAAAACATATTTAAAGGTACATGCACTGGAGCAATATATAAAATACTATTAAAAAAAGCCTGTGACCTTACTCAAACTACTTATGGGACTGGCTTTAGGTCTAAACCGTCAATGATGTACAAGGTATTGCCATCAATCACACTTTTATTTTTATCTAAATATTTTTGCTCCAACACACCATTTGTCACCCACAGCGAAAAATCATCATCATTGATTAACCCCAAACGTTGCTGATCAATCAACCATAAGCCTTCCATTTTATCATGTGGAAATTTCACTTTCTCAATCATATCGAGCACCAGTGTTTTACTGGCTGGCAATATTCCCAAACCTTTTAATCCATCCCAACCTTTGGCCAATACATATTGCTCGAGGGTCAAACCATCAATACTCAACCCAAGTTTTGCATCCTGTTTGAATTGAGCTGTTTCAGTAACACTTTCTAATTCAGTTGCACTGCGTAAATCGATTTTATATACCCGTTTAAAAGCCTGAGTATTATCTTTATAAAAATCACCATCTCGTTCTAAAACCAAGAATGAAGTATTACTTAAGGCTGTAATGGCAGAGTTGGAATACGCCAATGCCCCACCTTCTTGTTTATACAGATACTGTTTCACTTTCTTTGTGGCCAAATCAATGGTCACAATACGTGTCAGATCTGATTTATTGACGGCAGAAGTGGGGTTATCCATCGTTGACTGCATAATTCCAACCAAGGTTTTACCATCTGGGGTGATGGTTAGCCCTTCCATGCCACGGTTTGGTCGACGATTCGCAAACTCTGCAGGCAACAAATACCCTCCCGTACGTCGACTATCTTGCTCAAAGGCGTTAATTCGATCGAGTTCAACCCCTTCCGCACTATAGTGAATAATATGTGGGCCATATTCATCACTGACCCAAAAAGTACCATCTTTGAGTGCGACTAAGCCTTCAGGGTCTAAGCCATATTCATCGCTTTGTTTGGCCAATAATTTGCCATAAATATCGTAAGCAGCTTCTTTAGTTGAACCAAAATTTGCATTGGGTAAACCTGAAATATTGCTCCCGTTACGGTCTTTCAACAAAATTTCCTTAAGCTTAGTGACTTTGCCATTTCCTTGTACTTCAAATAACCCAATACGAGGCACATAAGTAGGGTCTGGAAACATTTTTCCATTGTCTTTATTTAGGTTGTAATCGGCATTTGGGCCACGGTCGGTCAAAGCATAAAACTGATTTTTATTGCTTGGATGTGCCACCATATCTGAACCAAAACCACCACGTCGCACTTCTAAGTTATTGCCTGCTTTGGCACCATCGGCAATTCCTTTTAAATTGTCCATGACTTCATAATCAAGACGAATACCATTGGCAAAGACATTCTTGCTCAAACAAATCGTTTCAGTTTTTTCAACTTCATTGTCATCGAGTACAGCATTATTATTTTTATCTATACCGCTACGTTTTTCAGTTCCACCCAACCAACAAGTAGCATTTCCAAAAGTTAATGTCTGCTCAGACTGCACAACAGTGCTTGGCACATTTTCATCTTTAGAACTACCACATGCCGTTAAAAAAAGTGCCCCGCATATCGTTAAGCTCAAACTTGTCTGTTTCATTTTTTATTCTACATTCAATACATTAGGTGCAAAGAATAAGCATGGTAAATGTAGAATTCATGACAACCTGATGAAACTTTTTTGAATATTTAAGATCGAATATCCAAAAAATAACCTTAAAAATAAATTCGCTTGCACAATGCGTGGTCATTGTGTGCCAACTCAACTGAAATTATTATCGCGGACAAAACACCTATTTAAGGCACGAAACTAAAAAATAAATAGGTTGCAAAAATAGCCAAATGCACAAAGCCTGGCAACATGGTGGTATTTCCTGTTCTGAGTGTATTGGCCACAATAAATAAACTCAGTATCAGTAAAACTGTCGACTTCGCATCTAAACCTAATACCAATGGCCAATCAAAAATAATGGCCAAAATAGCCACTACAGGTATGGTTAAACCAATACTAGCAATTGCAGAGCCTATGGCTAAATTCAAACTTGATTGTAAGCGATTGGCTTTGGCTGCACGCATTGCCGCGCCAAACTCAGGGAGCAGTACTATAGCCGCAATAAAAATACCTAAAGTCGCTGCCGGCGCACCTGCACGTCCTAAAAATGCTTCTAAAGATGGAGAAATTCCTTTTGCACTTAACACCACCGCCACCAACGAGGCCAGTAAAGCCACCAAACTCACCATGACAGTTTTAATACTTGGCAAATCTGCGACTTGTTCAGGATGCTCCTCATCAACCTGCACAGGTAAAAAATACTCACGGTGCCCAATGGTTTGAAACAGCGTAAATGCAACAAACATTGCCAAAGTAATGAGCGCAATAAACATCAATTGCTGCGCAGAATAAACACCGACTACATTAGAACTGCTTACAAAGTTTGGTAAGATCATTGAAAACACAATAATAACCGTCATCGTGCCTAATGCTGCTGTCGCACCTTCTAAATTAAAGCCTTGTACAAAGTGTTTACGCCCACCGACCAACAAACTTAAGCCAATAATGGCATTTAATATGATCATGACTGCAGCAAATATCGTATCTCGGGGTAAGCCCATCACATCATCACCACCCGACAACATCATGGATACAATCAAAGCAACTTCGATAATAGTCACAGATAAGGCCAAAACCAGCGTACCAAAAGGCTCACTCACCTTATGTGCAATTACTTCAGCATGGTGTACCGCACTGACCACACTGGCAATTAAACCAACACTCAATAGTAAAATAATTAATGGAAAGTTTGGCACCAGCTTATACAAGCCAAGTACAACCAAGCTGGCAACAGGTATGGCCAATGACCATGCAGGATTATGCTGATTTATCATTTTTTGCTCTCTACTTTTCATTATTTGCAGGCATTGCTTATATAGCACGCATACATTTTTATATTTATTTTGAATATTTTAAGGACTAGCTTTATTCATATTGCCTTAAGTGATATGAATAAATAGATGTATTTTGTTATTTCCAAGCACAAAAAAAGAGGCACTTGGCCTCTTTTTGAACATTTGAACTGTCTATTAAAGTTCAGCAGGATTAGTTAACTCAGTCATCGGCCAACGTGGTGTCGTCGTAACAGACAAACCATCGTGTTGACCAGCTTTTAAACGCTGATAACCCGCAAAAGCAATCATTGCGCCATTATCTGTACACAATGCAGGTTCTGCATAATAAACCGATGCACGAATTTTGGCTAAATCTGCTTCTAAACGTTCACGTAAGCGTTTATTGGCACTTACACCACCCGCAATTACCAAACGTTTTAAACCTGTTTGCTTTAATGCTTTAACTGACTTTTTCACAAGCGTATCAACAATCGCTTCTTGGAAACTCGCTGCAATATCTGCATCGCGGTTTTCGTCGCCTAATTTTTTCATTTGTACCGATACGGCTGTTTTTAAGCCACTAAATGAAAATTCCAAACCTTGATGCAACATTGGACGTGGAAATGCAAACGCATTTGGATCGCCTTGCTCTGCCAATCTAGAAATATTTGGCCCACCTGGGTACGGCAAGCCCATCATTTTCGCGACTTTGTCAAACGCTTCGCCTGCAGCGTCATCAATGGATTCACCGAGTAACTCATACTGACCAATGCCGTATGCAGCCATCAGCTGTGAATGACCACCCGAAACCAATAACGCTACAAATGGAAACTCTGGAGGTGTTTCTGACAACAATGGCGCCAACATGTGACCTTCCATGTGATGCACACCAATAGCAGGTTTATTTAAAGCGAAGGCTAAAGTACGACCAAATAGTGCGCCTGTCATTAATGCACCCATTAAACCCGGACCACGGGTATATGCGATGGCATCAATTTCAGATTTTTTAATATCGCTGTCTGCAAGCAACTGCGTTAAAAGTGGAATTAACTTACGCACATGGTCACGCGAAGCCAGCTCTGGTACCACGCCACCGTATTCTGCATGCAGTTTAATTTGGCTATATAAGACTTGCCCGCGTAAACCCAACTCGCTGTCATACAATGCGAGTCCTGTTTCATCACAAGATGTTTCTAAGCCTAAAACGATCATTAAACTGCCTATAACCTGTATCAATTCTATTGCGAAACCTATTATAGACTTGTGGTATGAGATGTAAATGAGTAAAATACTGACCTTCACTTGTGATCGAAGGCAATTCTGCCTAGATCTTATCCATAACTTAATGAGGATTCTTCATGCCACAAGTTAAATTGAAAGAAGGCGAACCAGTAGACGTAGCTATCCGTCGTTTCAAACGTTCATGCGAAAAAGCAGGTGTTCTTGCTGACGTTCGTAAACGCGAATTCTACGAAAAACCTACTCAAGAACGTAAACGTAAAAAAGCTGCTGCTGTTAAACGCTACCAAAAGAAATTGGCGCGTGAATCAGTACGTACGACTCGCCTTTACTAAGATTAATTTGTGATTGATTGACTAACCTGGACAAGATAAATGACTACTTTAAAAAACCAAATAACTGAAGTTTTAAAAGCAACTATGCGTGCTAAAGAAATGGATAAGTTAACGGTAATACGTAGTCTACAGGCAGCAATCAAGCAAATTGAAGTCGATGAGCGCAAAGAGCTTGACGATACTCAAGTTCTTGCGGTCATTGAAAAGCAAATAAAACAACGTAAAGAATCGATCAAAGCCTTTAGTGGCGCTGGTCGAGAAGATTTAGCTAGTAAGGAACAAGCCGAACTTGAGGTTTTATCTCAATTTCTACCAGAAGCTATGACTGAGGAAGAACTTGATTCCATTATTGCGCAAACAATAGCTGCGCAAGAAGCTACTAGCATGAAAGATATGGGTAAGGTGATGAACTCTCTGCGTCCGCTCATAGCCGGACGCGCCGATCCTTCTCAAGTTTCTGCAAAAATTAAAGCAAAACTTGCGTAATTTCCCAATCTAATTCTATTTCTTTACTGTTGAACTGTCTTTTAATTAAAAGCCAGTTCATAAGTAATTATCTTAAAATACGTCTATATTAATATTCTGTAATAAAATAACTCTAAAATAATTCTTCACATCTATGACATACAACATGCCTAAATAAAACAAGCACAGCCCCTTCACATTCACCACAACATTTAATTTAAAGTACACTGCACATTATATTGCTTCAACATCTGCATTTCTTTCGCGCTTAATACCTGTTGATTTACATCTTGCTTGGTCAAATTTGCATACTTTAGATCTAAAGCTGAACGGTTTTTATCGGCAGCCACATATAAGTCCTGAGCATATTGCGCAACAATGCCACAAAATTTCTCTTGCTGTGCTGCACTAAAGCCACGTTGCATTGAATCTAAAGTCACAAAAAAATTGCGCGTATCCTTTTTATAATTCTCATTAATTTTTTCTACCGCCATGACATATTGCTCAACACTGGCAGCCTGAACTACAGAAAAACTACCAAGCACCACACAGGCAAAAGCTACAATTTTTTTCATGAAGTAGAATCTTTATCAAAATAATATTAAAAAAATATTGTAGCATCAAAGCAAAGGATATTCATTTATTCAGCAGCAACACATAAGAAATGCGGTTGATTTTCCGTATATGCAAACTCTATAGGTGCAGGAATATCACCCTCGATCACTATGCCCAATCTTAAGCGCAAAATGTCAGGTAAATCCAAACGATAAGAATAAATTGGACTTGCACAATTCATACAAAATACCCGTGCTTTTTGGCGCGTATGAAAATATTCTTTCAGAAAATCTGCACCTTGAAGCAACTGGAAATTCTGTTTTGGGATCGGGCTATTCCACGCAAACACCGAACCCTGTGCCTGCCAACAATCCTGACAGAAACACAAAATACTCATCTCAATTTCTCGATGAACCTGATACTGCACCGCACCACATAAACATTGCCCACGGATCATATCGACCTCTTTTTTAATTATAATTAGCCTTCTAATTGTTAAATTTTAAGCATTCTGGCTTTTTGCATTTCAGTTAAACGAACTTTGACCGTTGCCGCTAAAGATTTATTGTCTTTGGCTAAGCGATGCGCATGAATGAGTGACTTAATTGCATTTTCTTCATAACCAGACCAAAACTCAACTTCTGCACGATAACGTAAAACATTTACCGCTTTATATCGATCCTCATTATTCACATTGGCAGAGTTTTGCATTAAACGCCAACCACTCAGATCACGCGTATTGGCACGTAGAAACCGCATCACAATTGCTTGTGCTTCCGATATCATATTTTGTCTAATCAATACTTCTGCATATTTATAATTTAAAGCCCGATTCTCTGGCATGATCACGGCGGCACTTTGAATCATCCGCTGTGCATCGTCTAATTTATCTCGCCCCAAATACACATCCGTTTGCAGCAAAGTCATTAATACATGCGATTTTTTCTGCTTTTTGGCTGCATCTAAGGCCTGCTGTGCAAGCTTATAATCCCCTTGTTGAATTTGATAAGCCACCATTGCCAACTGACCCGCGAATTTATTTTGGTTAACCGCAGTTTGCAACTGTTGTTCTGTCACTTGATGAGACAATACACGCGTGTACCACTTAATAATGTCGAATTCTTCATCCAGCAAATTCGGTTTAACCGCAGGCAATTGATTTGCACGAAGGCGTGCCTCGCTCATTCGCTCAGAAGTTAAAGGATGGGTAAACCAAAAATCTGGTAAAAAACTGACCCGCGAAGACGCGCGGTTCATCACTTCAAAAAAATCCGCCATGCTTTGCGGATTATAACCAGCAGCATACATATATTGCATGCCAATTCGATCAGCTTCGCGCTCCTGATTACGGCTATAGCTGAGTTGCTTATCCATAATGGCCGCCTGCGAACCCAGCATAACTGCCGTCCCGACATCACTATCTGCTTTAGACGCAACCAATGCACCCACCAGCAAACCCGCCAAAGTTAAGAAGCCTTGTCCCTTAAATGCTTCTTGCGAGCGACTATAATGGCGCTGGCTCACATGAGCAATCTCATGTGCCATTACACCAGCAACTTCATCCATATTTTTAGCTGCATTAATCAGACCCGCATTCATTGCAAATAATCCACCAGGCACTGCAAAAGCATTGATTTGCGGATCATTAATAACCAACAAACCAATAGGCTGGTTGAGTTTAGTCTGACTCAATAAGTGGGTAAAAGTACTTAATAAACGATCTTCCAGCCAAGGATTATGCATAACTGGCATTTGCTTATTCACTTCACGATAAACTTTTTCGCCAATTTCAGTTTCTTTTTGTTGGTCGAGTAAGCCAATACCGCCACCAATATCAGGTACAGACATCGCAGGTGCTGTATTAAATTCAACAGTCTGTGCTTGTACTGCCCATGGAAGGGTCATTAAACCGCACGCCAACAAAAAACGTTTCAAAATTGACCCCCTCAAAAGCCCAGAAAGCAAAAGACTATAACATTGAAAATAGACTATTTTTCTGAGTAAGTGTTATAAAATTATTATTGGTATAACGGGTTTACAACATAAGTCGGCTGTCGACCTGCCAATGCTTCAAGCAAATTCTGATAGGCTAAATCAGCCATTCGCTTACGGGTGGCAGCCGTTGCTGACCCCACATGCGGTAAAGTCACCACATTATCCAGCTCAAATAACTCAGAGTGCTGCAAAGGTTCTTTGGCATATACATCCAAACCTGCTGCAAATATTTGACGATTTTTAAGTGCATGAATCAAGGCTTGCTCATCCACCACTGAACCCCGTGCAATATTCACCAGCACAGCATGTGACTGCATTAACTTAAGCTCCGCCTCACCAATTAAAGCCTGCGAGTCAGAATTCAAATCTACCGCCACCACCACAAAATCTGAACGTTTTAATAAGCTGTTTAAATCACAGTATGTAGCATTGAGTGCACTCGCACGTGACGGATTTTCACTGCGATTATGGTACAACACGTTCATATTAAAACCATGAAAGCCACGACGTGCAATTGCCTCACCAATATGCCCTAAACCAATAATACCTAATGTTTTCCCGTAGATATCAACACCAAATTGCGCTTCAGACACCGTCCGTTGCCATAAACCCTGCTTGGTCCATGCATCTAAAGAAGCTACTTTACGCGCAGCACTCATCAATAAAGTAAAAGCCAAATCTGCTGTGGTTTCTGTTAAAACATGTGGGGTATGTGCCAACCAAATTTGCTGTTGATTTAAATATGCCAAGTCATAATTATCATAGCCCACGCTGACACTCGAAATTACTTTTAGCTGTTTCGCTTGGCTTAAATTCGTGGCATTTAATATTCTTCCCGCCCCGATCATGCCATCCGCATCTCGCGTTGCTTCTATAATTTGCTGTTGAACATCGCCTAGCTTGGGTGATATTTGAACCACTTGAAATTGTTGTTCTAGTTGATAAAGAATGCTTTGATCGATTTGACTAAAAACAACAACTTTTTGCTTCATGATGATTCTAAGTCCTTGGGCTTACTTTGCATAAACTGCCATAAGCGTTTTTTTAATTTGGGTTCATCTAACATTTCTTGTAATGATGCCAGCTCAATACACTCAGAAGATTCCAAATAAGGAATTTTACCCAAGCACAGGATGCTTTTATGGCCTTCACGCATGCCATCGATAAAACCTTGCACGTATGAGCTCGCACCACGACCATCTTGAAATTTAAGCCATGCAAAGGGCCATTGCAATATTAAAAACTCAGACGCTAATGCACGTTGAATATTCGACCAGAGCAATTGCTGTTCTGCTGTTAAATTGGCAGCATCTGTAAGCACCACACAATGTGCCATATTTAATGCCTCAACCACAAAAGCATCTATATTTAAGCTCGGGCGAACATCAATCTCTGGTTCAGGTGCCTGCTTGACAGGCTCAGCGACAACTACAGCTTCCTGCTGAGCAGGAACCAATACTGGACTAGGTGATATAACAACTGAAGAGCGTGCAACTAAATGAGGTACAATGATTTCGGATACGGTGTCCGAGATGATTTCTGCTGGTGCTTGATCACGCCAAAGTGTTGACTGATGTGGCTGACACACTTCAGCCTTGGGAATCCAAATATCTATTCCCAATGCAGCCAGTACGTCACGCTGATGCCCTATCATCTTTTCATCATCACCTATTTCAGGTTGGATATTCTAACGAGAATAAGCTCGCTTTGCTGAACTTTTTAAAGTATTCGGCCTAATGATTGCGCAAGCACTTTGATAACAATCAGATTCGGATGCTCAGCCCTCTATTAGGGTATTCAATTCAACATCATGGCTAAATTTTTATTTTTTAAATAATCATTAAACTATTTTTCTTCTGCATCAACTCCACCACATCAGCTGACTCAAAACCTAAACGCCAATAGAGTAGCGCCAAAACATCCAATTCATCTTGGGTAATAATTCGATCATTCCATAAACAAACTTCAGCAACCCCCAATATACTGATGCGTTCACGTAATTGCAGACCCGAAATATCATTTAAAATTTCCGCCAAATCAATCGGCTCATCTGAAATTTCACTATATAACTCTAGCTCCGTTTGGCTCAATATGCGTTTTAAAATTTTCTCTCGAACTTCAAGCTGACTATCACTATTAATTTGCTGTACGTGCAATAATGCATCAATTAAACGCACAATGGACGGCTTGACCTCTTCCAAAGCCGTAGGTGTATGTACAGGCATCAAATTTAACTCAAATTTAACCCGCTCAATCAACAATGCATCGAGTAATCCAATTTCACCATCTTCTTGAATAATTCGTGCCAATTTCATTAAAAATTGACGTGATACTGTGGCTGGCATCCCCCCTATATTCTTACAAGCTTCATGGAATATCGCGATATGCACTCGACCATCCAAGTTTAATAAAGCATCGACAATGGCACGACTCACTTCTGCTTCTGCTGGTATGAATTCACGATATTGACGAATCATTAAAATCGCCACCATCACTTCACGTGAGCCTGTCGAGGTTTGTAAAGCACGATCTATCAGTTCTGGGCGCTTCCAGTTATCACGAATTTCAGGGTTTAAAGGCTTAATTGCGTCTTTAATAGCAAAACTGATTGGTGAAAGCCTTAATAAAGGCAAAGGCTGTGGCGAACTCCAAGGGATTGAAAAATCCACCATAGATTCTTCTAAAGATCGGAACAAATTAAATAAAGGCTGATTTTTCAGTTTTTTCAGGTTTTCCAACTGTAACTCATGAATAATGCCTGGGTTTAATTCAAAAATTCGTTGCCCTACACTAGGATGAATATTCATCCAGTTTTGTGGACTTAAAGCATTAGCAAAACACATGTGAGAAATAGATTCAGCATACTCACTATGAATTTGTGAACCCGAATGATGTACATAAATACGCATTAAGGTTTGAATATTGGCATCATTTTGAATTAAGCGTTTGGTTTTTTGGTCATTTTTATAAGTACGACCACCTAAAGTCATAAACTTAATTAAACGCGTAATGAGTACACCTAAACTACCAATTAACCAAATAATGGCACCCAAAGAAACAAACAGCGTTTCAAATTTATTTTCATGGATATAGCCATTACGATAAAAACCACGTTTGGCTAATTTACTACCCCACTGACTAAAAGTTGTCAGACTACTGTACAAAATTTTTAAGCGGGTATTTTCTGCAGCTTCACCAGACAAAATTTTATTAAACTCATGACTTAATAAGCCATAAAGCTCAACTTCATCTAAATTTTGTAGCGCACCCCAAGTTAAAATAATGGCGGTATCTTTAGGATAAAAACCTGCCGTTAAGGCATTTACACCCTCTTCACTTGGCAAGACATATAAAGCTGGTGTATCAATAAGAAAAATATCCGAAAGTTGCTCGGTAATTTTAAGCGCTATACTTTCTTCAGGCACACTCTCAACCAAACTTAAGCGCCGAGCACCCAATTGTTTGGCCAGCGAATAGCCACCCGTTCTAAATATATAAAACTCATAGATCACTGAAAGCGCCATAATGGTCACTACCAGCGTAATAAGATAAGGACTTAACACATGCCAATAGATGGGCTGTCTATAATCGATATAAAACATTAAAAGACCAACAATGGTATTAATGATCACCACGGTCAGCAATACAGCAACCAAGCAAAACGTTGCTGGCCAAAACATATTTTTATTTTTTATAAATGCATAGCCCACTTTTCTCAATGCAAGTTCCTATCATTACATTGCCTTTTCTGTGCTCATCATAAATGAAAAAAGCGGGAAATTCCCGCTTTTTTCTTAGGCTTTACAAACCATTATTCTTCACGAACGCCTGTCAAATCGACAGATGCTGCATCGATATTTACATCGATATATGCATCTTTCTTATCAGCCTTAGCAGAGTCATTACGCTTTTTCTCTAAAGCCTCTAAGTATTGGGAATTAATACCACCCGCAACATACACACCGTCAAATACTGAGCAATCAAAGTCTTGTAATTCTGGCACTTTGGTTGTGCGTACTGCTGCCTTTAAATCTTCCAAATCTTGGAAAATTAAGCGGTCAGCTTCGATAATTTCACGAATTTCTTCGACGCTACGCTCTGAAGCAATAAGTTCAGATTTTGCTGGCATATCAATACCATACACGTTTGGATATTTCACCATTGGTGCAGCTGAAGCAAAAAATACTTTTTTCGCACCCGCATCACGCGCCATCTGAATAATTTCATTACACGTTGTACCGCGTACAATCGAGTCATCCACCAACAGAACATTTTTGTCTTGGAACTCAAGCTCTACTGGGTTTAGCTTTTGACGTACTGATTTTTTACGCAATTGCTGACCAGGCATAATGAAGGTACGACCGATATAGCGGTTCTTCATAAAGCCTTCGCGGAATTTCACGCCAAGCACATTGGCAAGTTCAAGCGCTGAAGTACGTGAAGTATCTGGAATTGGAATCACAACATCAATATCGTGCTCTTCTCCCCATTCACGCAAGATTTTTTGCGCAAGTTTCTCACCCATTTTCAAACGTGCTTTATAGACCGAAATCCCATCAATTGTTGCATCTGGGCGAGCAAAATAAACATATTCAAAAATACAAGGACGATATTCTGGGTCTGCAGCACATTGCTTAATCGACATTACACCATCAGCAGTGATGTAAATCGCTTCACCTGGTGCAATATCACGTTCAACTTTGAAGCCTAAAGCTGTAATTGCCACAGATTCAGAAGCAATAATATATTCCACACCTTGCTCTGTTTCGCGTGAACCATAAATCAATGGACGAATACCATTTGGATCACGGAAACCCACTAAGCCTTGGCCTGTAATCATTGCTACAACAGCATAACCACCTTTGCAGCGCTCATGTACACGCGATACAACATGGAAAATATCTTCAGCTGAAGGTGAAAGTTTGGCACGCTTTTGCAATTCATGTGCAAATACGTTGAGGAGCACTTCTGAGTCAGAATCAGTATTCATGTGGCGTAGATCTGTAGTAAACAAATCATCATGAATTTCTTCTGCATTGGTCAAGTTACCGTTATGCGCCAATGTAATCCCATAAGGTGAGTTTACATAAAACGGTTGTGCTTCTGCACTGCTCGAAGAACCTGCTGTTGGGTAACGCACATGACCAATACCATAGTTACCTTGTAAAGCACGCATGTGACGTGTGTGAAAAACATCACGTACCATACCTGTGTCTTTACGAAGGAATAAACGGCCCTGATGGCAAGTTACGATCCCAGCTGCATCCTGTCCACGATGCTGTAACATCGTTAATGCATCAAACAACATTTGGTTAACTGGTGATTTACCCGCTATACCAACAACTCCACACATAGCAACCTCGCAGACCCGCTAGGATTAATAAAAAGGATTATTCGTAGATTCACCCGAAGCACGTCCACTCTTTTGAGTTGCTTCTGGGGCGTGCTCTGAAGACACCGGCTTTGCGCCATCTTCAGACTGAATATGATGCATGGCTTGATTTGCAGCATCCTTGGACAATTGTGTTGCCCACGGTGCATACGGCATCAAAACCTGAATAAATTTCGATTGTTTCCAATGCGGCGAGCTTTCAACCCACGGGCCTACACCCTGAATAGTGATTAATACCACCAACAGCCCTTTTAAGCCCCCAAACACACCACCAGCTAAACGATTTAGCGGTCCAAGTTTAAGGCGCTTTAAAACGCTATTCAGTATATAAGTTGCAACCCAAGTCAAAACCACGATGATCAATACAATAAATGCAAAGGCCGCAATTTTCTGAACCACTGGATCTGTACTGAGTGAGATCATCGAAGGTGCTAAGACGGACGCATATTTTGCGGCAACAATCAGTGCAAAAATCCATCCTACCAAGTTCGCAAAGGCTTTAATTAATCCTTGACGCAAACCGTTGAGCCCTCCAATGAGCAAGACAATCAGAATAAAGATATCAATGGTGGTCATAGGCTTAAAGTGCGTCTACACAATCTTTTACGAGTTTAGGTCCTGTATAAA
Organism: Acinetobacter cumulans; assembly: GCF_003024525.3. Classification (GTDB taxonomy): domain Bacteria; phylum Pseudomonadota; class Gammaproteobacteria; order Pseudomonadales; family Moraxellaceae; genus Acinetobacter; species Acinetobacter cumulans. The sequence goes on from NZ_CP035934.2 coordinate 2,203,480, forward strand.
TGAGGCCACTATAAACTTGTACAAGGGTTGCGCCTGCATTTTTTTTCGCCAAAGCATCTTCGCCTGACAAAATTCCACCCACACCAATGAGTGGGATTTGACCTTTTAATACCTTTGCAAATGCTGCAAGACATGCTGTGCTCTTTTCAAAAACAGGCGCACCAGACAAGCCACCCGCTTCATCACCATGTTGCAAACCTTCAACACCTTCACGAGACAGCGTGGTATTGGTCACAATTAAACCATCAATTTTAATTTCAAGTAATTGTTGAGCAATAAATTGGATATCTTCGTCTGTTAAGTCCGGTGCAACTTTAAGTACTAAAGGTACATAATGTTGATATTGGTCTGCGAGTTCTAATTGGCGTTTCTTGAGGGTTTCAAGTAACTCCGTTAAAGCATCGCCACTTTGCAGGCTTCGAAGGTTTTTTGTGTTAGGAGAGGAAATATTGACTGTAATGTATGAGGCGTAGTTATAAACTTTTTCAAGGCAAATTAAATAATCATCAACTGCTTTTTCTACAGGAGTGACTGCATTCTTGCCAATATTAATGGCAAGTACACCTTTAAATTTAGAGGCTTTTACATTTTCAATTAGCTGATCTACACCGTCGTTATTAAAGCCCATACGGTTAATAATTGCTTTGGCTTTTGGTAATCTGAACAAACGTGGCTCAGGATTTCCAGCTTGAGGCAAAGGTGTAATGGTGCCAATTTCGATAAAACCAAAACCTTGGCTCGCCAATGCATCAATATACGCACCGTTTTTATCTAAACCCGCTGCTAAACCGACAGGATTTGGAAATTCAATTCCCATGCAGGTCACAGGTTTAGACGCTACAGATTGATGCATCAGGCCCATTTTATGGGAAGATTTCAACATCGATAGTGTCAGCTCATGTGCACGCTCTGGTGCTAGTGAAAACAACAAAGGGCGGGCAAGAGAATACAACATATCTGAAAAAGTCACTGCTTGCTAAGTCGGCATATTATAGGCATAGCATCACAAAAACACCATGCTTAGCAGTTCTTTATTTTTACCGATTATCGTACAGCCGCTGTTAATTTAATCTGCCCACTTTCAGAACTAAGTTCCATTTTTTCAATACTTAAGCCCATTTGAACTAACTGAGTTAAAAAATTAGCTAAAACTGCATAGTTTTCATGGCTCACAGCAATGTTGATTTGCTCCCCGATTGCTTGAGAGGCTACAGACAAACCTTGCTGCTGTGCAACACGTTGCACTTTATCTGCAACCGACAAACCATTTTCTGTTGAGGCTTTCATGGTGACTGCATTACTTTGCATCCAAACTATCGTGTCTTTTAAACCATTTAAACGATTTTGTTGAAACTCTGCGGCTTTATGCATGTAAAACAGCGATGCCCCTACAGCAGATACCAGCACAAAAATTGTGGTAAAAATCACCATTACGCGTTCACGTGCAGACAAATGTTCTAAATAGTCAGAAATCCGTTCAATTTGACGGTCTAAGCCATTTTGCATATTTTCAAGTGCTTTCATTATTGTATTTTCACCTGTCCAACAGCGCCGTTATCTTTAGGCTGAATATTTCCCAATTCAACTTTAAAGCCTTGCTGATTCAATTGCTCTGTTAATTGTTGCAATACTTGTGCAGAGCTGGCCTTGAGTTCCATATTTAATACAGAGGCTTCATAGCTCACTCGATTTGCCACCACTTGATGCTGCATGAGCACAGGCCCTACACGACTCAACAATTGCAATGCTTGCGTATTTCCCGTTTGATTAAGACGTAATTGCGCTTCAAATTGGCTTTTTAGGGTTTGCTCTGTAACAGGATAGCTCTGACCAAACCAAGACTTAAACTGATCTACAGCTTGTACTGCAGTTAAATCGGCAACTTTTTTATTTTGATACCAACGAATTGCATCATAACCAAATTGCACAAATATAAAGGCACAAAGTACGGTCGCACAAGCTTTCCAATAACCCGAAACACCAGATTGATTTTTTGCTTTAGGTAAAATATTCCAAGGATGCGTTTGTGGCTTTTTAAATGCGGGAATCACATATTGAAATGACTCCACGTGATCCTGTGTTGCCACTGCATTTAAACTTTGCAATTGAGCATTATTTAAATGACTGACTTTGACTTTTGTATCTTCAGCAAGTGTTTGATAGTCCAAATATAAAGACAAATCATCAATGGATTGGCCCGCATATTTATTTTCACGCACCAACAAATGCCCTGCAATATCAGCAATGATCAGTTGATTTGGTTCTGGTTCTGGTAGCACTAAGAAATCTGGCAATAAAGCCTGCACCTTGACTGGAATTAATGCTAAAGCATGTTGCATCGTTTCAGCTGTGCTTTGTGCAACACCCATCACAGAAAGCTGTTCTGGGTTTTCAAAATGATGAAAGACCTTCATATAATCTAATGGCAGAATCACATATTCTTCCAATAGATATTTCACACCCTCTGGGCCTAATTTTTTGTATTGTGCTTTGGAAAATTGCTGCTGGATGAGCTGAATATCACAGCTTGGGAAAAACACGGTCGCGTCCTTGCCATGATAGTCACGAATATCTTGTATTAACTGCTCTAGGCTAGAAGCTTGTTGCCAAAACTCCCCTTTAGACCATTGCCAAACCCCATTGGCTTCAGGCATCCATATATACAACATCGATTATTTACTGCCGTTTTAATTAATTTATTATGCGTTTGGTACAATTGCTTTTTTTTGTGTTGATAAACCTGCCGCAATCACAGCCTGATCATAAATTCGCGCTTCAGCCAATGCAAATGGTTGAAATGATTCTGTAGTTAAAATAGATGCAATATGTGCAACCACATTCATGTGACACACCACAGTAATCGAATCATAAGGCAAATAAGACAGCCATTCCACTGCGACTTTTGCATCATCATCTGGCTTGATTGCATCACACACCACTACAGGTACATTCGGAAAATAACGTTGTAAATGTGCCAAAGTTTGTTGTGCGCGTAGTAATGGGCTTACCACAAATACATCTGGTTGGGTTAATGCGCTGACTGCTTCTGCTGTTTGCTGTGCTTGCAAGTGCCCTCGCTCAGTCAAAGGACGTTGCGTATCATTCCCCATTACAGGTGGCGCTGCTTCACCATGTCGAATTAAAGTCAGTTGCATACGATTTCCCTATTTTTATGCATCATTATATCTATCGCTCATGACAAAATGATGTGCCATGAGCGACTTAATTTAAACGTGTTGGTGCGGTAACACAAACTCTACATCGCTACGATGACCATTTTTCATTAATGACAGTGCAATACTTAAAGGTGGTGCGCCTTCAAAAATAACATCATATAAAGCACTGGTAATCGGCATATAAACGTCTAGTTCTTCAGAACGAGCTTTAACTTGCACAATGGTATTAATACCTTCCGCTGTTTGCCCTAATTCTGTGGTTGCCTGTTCTAAGCTTTTACCTGAGCCCAAAGCAAAACCCACTTGATAATTACGACTGAGCGGGCTGTTACAAGTGGCAAATAAATCACCCACACCTGAAAGCCCCAAGAAAGTAAGCGGGTTTGCGCCTAATTTAACTGCAAAACGACTCATCTCTGCTAAAGCACGCGTAAGGATCATACTTTTCGTATTTTCACCTACTTTATAAGCAGCCGCCATACCCATTGCAACTGCATAAATATTTTTTAATGCGCCGCCAAGCTCTACACCATGCACATCATCACTAGCAAAAACACGAAATAACGCGCTGTGTAAGGCTTGCTGTACTGCATAACGAACTAACTCAGATTCACTTGCAATCACTGTACCCGCAGGCTGACCCGCGACAATTTCTTTGGCTAAATTTGGCCCAGACAAAACTCCATAAGGCACTTCTGGCAAGACTTCACGAATAATGTCACTCATAAAGCTAAACGTTTTAGCCTCAATTCCTTTCGTTAAGGACACCACAGCTTGCGCACTAATAAATGGCTTAATTTGCTCTAAAACACTTCGAAAAGAATGGCTTGGAATTGCAACAAAAATAATGTCACGATCACGCACTGCTTTTTCTAAATCAGAAGTCGCTTGTAATCCAGCCTCTAACATAAAATCAGGCAAATAGCGTTTATTAATATGTGTAGCATTAATATCAGCAGCAATTGCTTCGTCACGAATCCAAATCATGGTTTCGCAACCATTACGTACCGCTGTATTGGCCATAGCCGTACCAAAACTACCACCACCCAATACAGTCACACGTAAAGCTGTCTTTTGATTAACGACAACAGGTTCCACCAAGTCTGAAAATTTCAAATCTGACATTTTTATTATTTCCTAATCTTCTTTTGTCTATATTATTTATGCCATTCACTGACAAATTCAGTAGTGTGAATTTCTGCACGTGGTGGAATTGCCTTCACTGCAGTACCAATATAAATAATGCCTGAAATTAAATCTGCTGATGTTAAACCCAACGCTTGCTTAAACAATTTAGATTCAACCACCGCACCACTACGCCACATGGTTGAATAACCATGACTTTGTAAAGAAAGTAAAAAGTTTTGCACCGCAGCACCTGAACTTAAAATTTGTTCAAAATGTGGCACCTTAGGGTGATCTTGTAATTTGGTTAATGCCAGTACCAACAATGGGGCACGAAAAGGATGGTTTTTAACACGCTCTAATTGTGCTTCCTCAGTTTGCCCTGTATCTGCCAGAGCCTGTGACAACAAGTCACCAAATGCTTCGCGCTCAGTTGCAGGAATAACCACAAAACGGGTTGGTTTTAAACGATGATGATCTGGCGCAGTCATTGCAGCTTGAAAGGCTTGCTCAAGTTGTGCTGCATTTGGTGCAGGCTCCACCAAGTGCCCAATTGATTGACGCTGATGAATGTTTTGATGAACTATTTCAACCGCTGATTCTGACATTGACATCGATATCACTTTAAAAACTGTGCTCCAAGATTAGCATATTCTCAATGACTTACTCTAGAAGCTTTACAGAATGAAAACCACGATATTTCCAATCTTTTGAGACGCACATTGAGCGCTCAATGTTGCAGAAGTCATACAGCAAGCTCCTTAATTGACCTAAAAGTTGTGTTCAAATATAAAAAACTCATTGAAAGGCATTCAAATGAAATTTAATCAACAAGACTTATGGGTTACATCTTCTCTCGCATCTGTATTACTACTTAGTGCATGTGCATCAACCCCAACACAATCATTGGCCATCCAAAAACCAAATAATCAATACGAAGTCACTGCCGTAGATAAAACGCAACTTATTGCTAAAAATAATGCCATTTCAGCAGCCAATAGCACCTGTGGTAAAAGTGCATCCCCTGTAGTTGTAGATGAAAAAACCGAATACAACGGTGCACTCAAAGGCGTGCTTGATGAAAAAACAGGGCAAATGGTACAAGCTGCTGCGGGCATTTTAGGTAGTATTTCGGGCACCAACACTGGTTTAAATAAAGATGACGATTACCAAACCGTTTTAACATTTAGCTGTAGAGCAAACTAAATTAAGCCAACCATAAAAAAACCGCTCATAGAGCGGTTTTTTGCCTTAAAAACTATGCAATTAATTAACAATAACCATCCAAACGGGTTAATGGTAATTTTTGACCAATAGCTTTTTCAATTTCCGGCAAATAGAACGCGTCATCTTCAGATAAGAAGCTAATACTTACACCACGTGAACCCGCACGACCTGTACGACCAATACGATGCACATAGTCATCTGACTGTTCTGGCAAGGTAAAATTAATCACATGCGATACGCCATCCACATGAATACCACGACCAGCAACATCGGTTGCAATCATAATATTGTGCTTGCCATTTTTAAATTGATCTAACATTTTTAAGCGTTTGTCTTGAGCAATTTCACCTGACAACATCACCACTTTATAATCATCTTTTTTCAGATGATCATAAAGTTTACGCACTTGATCACGACGATTGGCAAAAATCATCACTTTCTCAATCGGTTCGTCACGTAAAATTTCTTGCAACAACTTATATTTATCTGATTTAGCAACCATATACACACGTTGCTCAACATCTGCATTGGTTTTCTTTTCTGGTTCGATTTCAACTGTAACAGGCTCAAACAACCACTGTTGTGCTAAGTTTAATACGTCATAGCTAAAGGTTGCTGAGAACATCAAGGTTTGACGTTGTTCTTTACGTGGTGAATAACGCACGATACGTTTTACCGATGGAATAAAGCCCATATCAAGTAAACGATCAGCTTCATCAATCACTAAAAATTCAATTTGATCTAGCCAAATTTCTTTTTGCTCAACAAAATCGATTAAACGACCTGGTGTTGCCACCATGATATCGACAAAGTTTTTATTCAATTCAGCACGTTGCTTATCAAAGTCAACACCACCAAGCATTGTGACTAAATGTAAATCTGTAAATTTAGTTAATTCTTTGGCATCACTTTCAATTTGCAAAGCCAATTCACGCGTTGGCGCTAAAATTAATGCGCGAGGCTCACCACGGAAACGTTGCTCTTTAATGGGGTTATTTAATAAATCATTAATAACACTCACCAAAAAGGCTGCAGTTTTACCCGTACCTGTTTGTGCGCGACCAATGGCATCATGTCCCGCCAGCGTAAATTTCAAAACCTTTTGCTGAATAGGCGTCATTTTTGTAAAGCCTAAAGCATCAATCGCTTGTTTCAGTTTAGGGTGTAAATTTAAGGTATCAAAACCAGATGACATAAAGCTGTGCTCTAACTTGGTAATCGCAAAATATGATGCATTATAAACAAAAAACGCCCCAATATACATTGGGGCGTTTTTAGATTAATCTTTCGATTAGTCTAAAGGCTGAACTTCTTCAGCTTGGAAGCCTTTTTGGCCTTTTACAACGCTGAATTCAACGCGTTGACCGTCACGTAGTGAACGGTGACCTTCGCCTTGAATAGCACGGAAGTGAACGAATACATCGTCACCGCCATTGCGTTGGATAAAGCCGAAGCCTTTAGTATCGTTAAACCATTTAACTACGCCTTGTTCACGAGCTGTCATTAGTTAATCCTCATAGATGTATAAGAAGGACCACCCGGTGTTGCAAACAGCAGACAAACAAGGTTTAAAACTCTTTATTTTTTTAAAACTTGTAATCATTCTGTAAAACTATTAACAAAATCCCGGTTATATCCATTTATATAGCAGGTGTTGAAACAATTTATAGTTGTTATAACTCCTAGTACGCCGTCGAGCTTAACACGGCTAAATTTCAAATAATAGATTTTTTTTCGACTTATTTGCATTTTAACTGCGCATTTTTTAACACATACTTTGCACAAATTTTGAGTTAGATTTTTGGCTAAATTTGGCATTTTTGTTTGGTTTTGGCATTCAATTTGCTAATATCTTTATTGCTATTATATTGATGATTGAACAACTGTTTTATGAGTGATTTTCAGAACACTGAAGCTTATATAGTAGATGCGATGGGAAAACCTTGCCCAATGCCATTGCTCATGTTAAAAAAAGCCCTTAAAAGCCAAACTGGAAAATTGTTGTTGCTCAAGTCGTCTGACCCGCATAGCCAACAAGATGTGAGTCGCTATTGCGAAATACACAATTTAAATTTCCAACTGAATAAAGTTTCAGATTCTGAGTTTCATTACTTAATTGAATCTTAAATATTTTCAGTTAAAATAATTTGCTTCAAATTTGAATAAAACTTTACATTTCTATACCCAATTTTCCATAATTTACGGAAATATTGGATTAATATTGAAATCAATTACTGGGTAATTCCATCATACCCTTAAGGAGAATACATGAGTGACAGCAGCAATCAATTGATGCCCCTGTCATTATCGGCGCCTGGGGTGAATCTTGGTGCTTATATCAGTACTGTAAACCAGATTCCAATTTTGACAGCCGAACAAGAAAAAGCCTTGGCGGAACGTTATTACTACGACCAAGATTTAGACGCAGCAAAAATGCTGGTCATGTCGCATTTACGTTTTGTTGTGCATATTGCTCGTAGCTATGCTGGCTATGGATTACCTCAAGGAGATTTAATCCAAGAAGGCAACCTTGGCTTAATGAAAGCTGTTAAACGCTTCGACCCTAATATGGGCGTTCGTTTAGTTTCTTTTGCTGTGCACTGGATTAAAGCCGAAATTCACGAATATGTTATTCGTAACTGGCGTATTGTAAAAATTGCAACAACCAAAGCACAGCGTAAATTATTTTTTAACTTACGTAGCCTTAAAAAATCGTCTAAAAAATTGACGCTAGAAGAAGCGCAATCTATTGCTAAAGACTTAAACGTTACCGCTGAACAAGTTTTAGAAATGGAAGGTCGTTTAACTGCATACGATGCTGCTTTTGAAGCCACTGGCGATGACGACGATGAAGGTTCAAGCCACGTTGCACCAGCGTTATACCTAGAAGATAACCGCTATGACCCTGCTCGTCTGATTGAAAATGAAGACTATGAAGAACAAAGTACATCTGCGCTTCATGAAGCAATGGAACAGTTAGATGATCGTTCTCGCAACATTTTACAGCGTCGATGGTTAGATGATGAAAAATCGACTTTGCATGAACTGGCAGCTGAATATAATGTGTCTGCAGAACGTATTCGTCAGTTAGAAAAAAATGCGATGGAAAAAATTAAAGTGGCGATGTCGTCGAATTAATTTATTCCCTTTCGTCAGAAAAAGCGCTTCGGCGCTTTTTTTATTATTGCTATTTATAAGTTTAACTATAATATCTATGAAAATTATAAATATTAACTTAATTATTACTAACAAGAGCTTCTTATGACTGTATATAACAATAACAACTCTGTTTTAATTGACGGGTTAAATAGTGCTATTCGAATAAATCAAGCAAACCTTCTCATGAAAAACATAGATACCTTTAACAGTCTATCTGACCTATTAAATAACGGTGCCGTTTGCCATGATGCAGCTGCGTTAATTCATTTTCTAAAAAAACCGCATTTATCTGCCCATGATTTATATTGTTTAAAACATTACAACACAAAAGAATGGATTCATTATTTTTATACTTTTCACACTGAATGGGATGGTATTTCTGATATTCCAGCTGGAAAGGTTATTGGTTTTTTTAAAGATACTCACACATGGATTCCAATGAAAATTACGCACAGTGCTATTGCTGTCGGCGGAACTAAATTTCGAGGAATTAATGGAAAATCATTAGGAGAGTCTTGGTCACAAGTGAGTGATCTTAAAACTGTACTCACTTTCACACAAAATGGTATGGAACATGATGGAACTATAGTCAAAGTTTTAATTTCTGATAAATAATACAAAAAGGCTAGGTACAAAGCACTTAGCCTTTTTATAAACTCAAAATTAATAGTTTATAAAATAAGGATTAGAGAAACTCTTTAAATCGACTTAACCAGCTAAGCCTAATATGCTAAGGTAATGCGCAAATCTTATCAGGGTAACTTGCGCATGTGGATTGGAATCTCTGCGATTAACCTCGCCCTCGCTGTCATGCTTGGCGCATTTGGCGCACATGGTTTAAAAAAAATAGCCTCAATCGAGCAACTCGCATGGTGGCAAACCGCAACAGACTATTTCTTCTATCACGCACTAGGGTTATTAGCCCTTGCAATCCTGAGCAAAGTCATCCCTCAACTCCCCATTAAAGTCAGTTTCTGGCTCATTCAAGTCGGCATTGTGTTCTTTTGTGGCTCACTTTACATCATGGCTTTGGGCTTACCGCGTATGCTGGGTGCAATTACGCCAATTGGTGGCGCACTGATGATTTTAGGCTGGCTAATTTTGGCTTGGAATGCTTTTAAATACGCAAAATAATATAGCAACTGCTTAGGAAATGAAGCCATGCAGATTTACTTAAATGGTGAAGTACAGCAAACGACTTGCACCACACTTCTAGAATTGATTCAAGAACTCGCTCTAGATGGCAAACGTTTTGCCGTTGAACAAAATGAAATGATTATTCCCAAAAGCAAATTAGCACAAAGCCCTATTTGTGATGCAGATCGTATTGAGATTATTCAAGCCGTCGGTGGCGGTTAATCGGAGCTCCCATGGAAGATACATTTAAAATTGGTTCACGTACCTTTAACTCACGCCTGTTAGTGGGTACAGGTAAATATAAGGACCTACATGAAACTGACTTAGCAATTCAAGCCAGTGGCGCAGAAATTGTGACCGTGGCCATTCGTCGCGTGAACATTGGACAGCACCCAGATCAACCAAATCTGCTTTCGGTTGTTCCACCAGAGAAATATACGATTTTACCCAATACGGCGGGTTGCTTCGATGCCAAAAGCGCAGTTCGTACCTGTATGCTGGCACGTGAACTTTTGGATGGTCACAACTTAGTGAAGCTTGAAGTTTTGGGTGATGAAAAGACACTCTATCCAAATGTAACCGAAACTTTAAAAGCGGCGCGCACTCTCATTGACGATGGCTTTGAGATTATGGTCTATACCTCAGATGACCCAATCGTGGCGCAAGAACTTGAAAGTATGGGCTGTGTTGCCATTATGCCTTTGGGAAGCTTGATTGGTTCTGGTTTAGGGATCTTAAACCCACATACACTTTCAATTATTAAAGAAAATGCCAAAGTGCCTGTATTGGTGGATGCAGGTGTAGGCACAGCCAGTGATGCTGCCATTGCAATGGAATTAGGTTGCGACGGTGTACTCATGAATACTGCAATTGCTGCTGCACAAAACCCAGTGTTAATGGCATCTGCAATGCGTAAAGCAGTTGAAGCTGGGCGTGAAGCTTTCCTTGCGGGTCGTATGCCACGTAAACGAATGGCCAATGCCAGCTCACCTGAAACAGGCTACTTCTTCAAATAGATATTTCCTGAAAAGCAAATTTTGGTTATAAAAGAGGACTGCAATAGTCCTCTTTTATTTTGGGTGATACTTTGGATGCTAATAATGAAAAAAATAACACCACGCATATTTCCAATCTTATTGAGTAGTTTGCCTATTTTTGCTTTTGCACAAGTACCACAGAAATATAGCCAGCTAGCACCAATAGGCTGGTCTGTTTTATCTGGCGCTTCAGGCGATTTAAATAAAGATGGACGTAGTGATATTGCTCTCGTACTTGAAAAAAAACAAACTGACCTTCCATTAACAAAGGACAATGGCGAAGCACTCCACAACAATGCCCGAAAACTCGTAGTATTTTTTAATACACCTCAAGGTTATAAATTAGTCGCAGAAAACCAAAGCCTTCCTGTAGCAGAACAGCCTAACTCGTGTTTACTTGACCCGCTTGCAGAATCAGAGGGTATCAGTATCAATAAAGGCGTACTTTCAATTGAGTTCAGTTATTTTATGTCTTGTGGGGGCTGGGAATGGCCAAGACACAATTATGCTTTTAGATGGCAAAATAATGGATTTGAATCAATTGGTTTTGATTACTACAGCTTTCATAGAGCCAGTGGTGATGAAACCAATAAGAGCTATAACTTTTCAACCATGAAACGTAAAGAAATTGTGGGGGGCAATATGTTTGACATCCGAAAATCCCAAACAAAATGGAGCAATTTTAAAAGCCATCAAAAATTCACTTTAGCCAATATCAATTTTGCTGACTTTTACAGCCAATTTGAATATTAAATTTTATATGCGAATTTCTAGTTTTGAACACCTCTAATCTAAGAAATGAAAAAAGCCGCCACATTTGGCGGCTTTTTTATGCTGTCATGATTAAGGAATGAGGCCTTCATCACGCATAGCGATTTGCACGGATTGGCGTGCTGCCACGTTATTTCGGATAGCAATAATGTTTTTATACGGCGTTAAGTCGTGATGAATAACATTCGACCAGTTTGTTAAAACGAATAAATAAGCATCCGCTGGGCCAAAGTTATCATCAACCAAGTAATCGTTATCTGACTCACCAATTGCTTTATCGATGTATGTTAATAAACGATCAATCTCTTTATAGCCCTTTTCTTTGCCAGCTTCATCAAGTGCGCCACCAAAAAATACAGCATAGGCATCGTGTAATTCTGAGTTTAAGTAACCTAACCACTCAAGTACTTTGGCACGGCCTAAGCCTGAAGGTGGGATCAAATCTTGTTTTGGATCATGCTGAGCCAAAAATGGCAAAATAGCGACGTTCTCAGTAAGGATCAAGCCTGGGTTAATTTCAAGTGCTGGCACATAGCCTTTTGGGTTTACGTCGTAGTAATCGGTGCCCTTTTCTGTTTTATGTGTTTTTAGGTCTACGCGTACTAAATCAAAATCGACATTAATTTCATTTAAAATGATATGGGCTGCCAATGAGCATGCACCTGGCGCATAGTAGAGCTTCATATTTGATCCTTGTTATTTAACTATTAACTGTTTTAAATCTCTTCTAACAAACTTTCAAGTGATCGAACCTGTAAATTGCAAAAAGCATAAATGACTAAATTTCACCTATGCTTTGAATATTGTGCATAAATGGATTTTTTTCAAGTTAAACCGTCATGCTTTTTGTATTGAAGATGATTTAACATACGCAGGTTTTCAATTTGATGAAAAAGACTGTGCTAAAGCTTAAAAAAGATGAATGGTTTTCCAACATTCGTACCGATGTATTGGCTGGCTTGGTGGTCGGTTTAGCCTTAATCCCTGAATCAATCGCTTTTTCTGCCATTGCTGGTGTAGATCCACAAGTTGGTCTATATGCATCATTTTGTATTGCGGTGAGTATTGCTTTTTTTGGTGGTAGACCTGCCATGATTTCAGCAGCCACTGGTGCCATGGCCTTACTCATGATCACCCTAGTGAAAACACATGGCTTACAATACTTATTGGCAGCTACGGTTCTCACCGGCATTATTCAAGTGATTGCAGGCTATTTTCAAGTGGCCAAACTCATGCGCTTTGTCTCACAAGCGGTGGTCTATGGCTTCCTAAATGCTTTAGCGATTTTAATCTTTGTTGCTCAAGTGCCTGAAATGGCAAAAATGGATAGCTTAGGCTATTTATTTATGGCTCTAGGTTTAGCCATCATTTACTTATTTCCCTTTATTCCTAAAATTGGTAAAGCAATTCCCTCTCCGCTGATTTGTATTATTGTGCTGAGCCTGTTGGCAATAGGCTTAGGTGCCGATATGCGTACCGTCAGCGACCTAGGCCACTTCCCAGACACCTTACCAATTTTTTTAATTCCAGACATTCCATTAAATTTTGAAACCTTACAGATTATTTTCCCTTATGCCATCACTTTAGCCACCGTAGGCTTGCTTGAAACTATGATGACCACTACTGTCATTAATGAAGTGACTGGTACTGAAGCTGATCGCCATCAGGAATGCCGTGGACAAGGTTATGCCAATATTATCAGTGGCTTTATGGGCGGTATGGCAGGTTGTGCCATGATTGGCCAATCGATTATCAATGTGAGCTCAGGTGCACGTACTCGCCTCTCCACTTTGGTTGCAGGCGTATTCCTGCTTTGCCTTGTGGTGTTTTTTAAAGATTGGCTAGCTTATGTACCAATGGCAGCACTGGTTGCCATTATGGTGATGGTTTCCTTCACCACCTTCCAATGGGGTGCCATTAAGCAATTTAATAAGCATACACCTGCATTTAACATCGTGATGCTTGCAGTCGTACTCGTGGTCTTAGCAACACATAACTTGGCGCTTGGCGTATTTGTTGGTGTTTTACTCTCAGCTTTATTTATTATTAATCAATTAGAGAGTTCAGTGAAAGTTCGTGTCGACCATACAAGTACTCACAGCAATTACACGATTTCAGGGCAAATCTTTTTTAGCAGCGCAGATAAATTTTATCAATTTTTTGATTTCAATAGCCCAGTACAGCAGGTGACCATTGACCTCACCCATGCACATATTTGGGATATCACCTCAGTCAATATGCTCAATACCGTTGTAGAAAAATTTGAGCAACAAGGAATAAATGTCAAACTTATTGGTTTAAATGAAGCCAGTGCAACCTTAATTGATCGTGTAAATAACTAAACATCTATCCCTGCAACTCAAATTTGATATTAAAAAAGCAGAATCATTTATTCTGCTTTTTTAATGTTTTAGTTAAATTTCACAGATTTACTTGATGCTTTAATGTACACTTACATACAATAACAATTCATCTTGCTAAGGCTATTCTTGTACTCATGCTGAAACAGCACCCCATTTTTTTACATTTAACAGCATGGGTTTCTTTATTTTGCCTGTTTGTGCTCTGTTTTGGTCTATTTGGATTCAGTGCAAGTGCGCATGCAAATTTTGAACAAGCAATACTAAAACAAGAATGCACAGCCCACATCCAAAATATTTATAGTGCAAAAGGCTCAGCCCACTATCCTGAAAATATCCCTCAGCAAGGTTGGCAAAAGCTTCAACAACTTCCTGACCGTTGGCATGATCGCTGGCCCAACTATCATGGCAATGCATGGTACAAAATTGAATGGAATTACCAGTGCCCAAACCCAACTGTTGTTACGCCAATTAGCCTGAGCATTGAAAGTATTACTCAAACAGGCCAAGTCTTTATTAATGACAATTTGTTATGGCGTGATATTGCCACTACAGAGCCAATCTCGCGGAATCAGGTAAAACCGCATTTATGGAATATTCCAATTGCAAATTTGCATCAGGGTAAAAATATTATTTGGATACAAGTACAAGGCAATCAAATTCAAAAATCAGGTATTGGGCATGTCGCTTTAGGTGACTATACGCAAATGTACAAACTGTATAATTCTTGGTTATTAGAAAAGCAAACTCTGCCTTATTTTAATAGCATGATTAATATGGTTATTGGCTTATTTTGCTTACTGGTTTGGATGATCAGCCGTAAAGAATCTGCTTTTTTCTGGTTTGCAATGGTATCTTTTTTATGGGTAAGTTATAGCACACTGGTGATATATGCAGACCCAATTTCATTTTTAACAAGTGTGCAGCTAGAGCGCATTCAGAACATTATTTTCTGCTTTTATGTTGCTATTAGTTGCTTAGGTGCATGGCGCTTCGCGGGCTTTAGCTTTCCTAGAATTGAAAAAGCACTTTTCGGTTTTGCTATTATTGCATCAACGTGTATTGCCGTTAGTCCGATTGAATATGCAGCCCAAGTCATCCAAGTATTTTTTGGTATTACTGTACTGATTTTTATTGCTAAATGCATTAGCTATCCATACTTCGCCTATAAATCGCGCCTGCCTGAAACCTATTTTTTAGCCGTGACCTATGTGGTTTTTGTACCTATTGCCATACATGACGCTATTTTCATGTCCACGCTACAAGGTAAACCACTTTCGCCTTATACAGCACCATTTTCATCGGCTGTGATTGGATTTGTCTTGGCATTTCGTTTGGCACGAAACGCCCGTGAAATTGAACGATTTAATCAAACACTCACACAAAATATTAAGCAAACTAAGCAAGAACTGACCGAGTCTTTAGGTTTGCAGCAAAAACTTGCGGTACAAAATGCACGTTTGCAAGAACGAATTAACTTATCGCATGATCTGCATGATGGTTTAGGTGGATCGATTTTCCGTTCAATGGTATTGCTCGAACAAAATGAAAAAATTGAAAAAAATCAGGTCTTATCGATTTTAAAACTGTTACGCAGTGATTTAAGACAAGTGATTGATTCGGGTGCGAGCTTAGGTGCAGAGATTCCAGCAACACCCATTGATTGGGCAGCCACAATTCGACATCGTTTTGTACAATTATTTGAAGAACTGGATATCCGTTCAACGTGGGAACTTCCTCAACATTGGGGTACTTCACCAACCGCATTACAATGCTTAACGCTGACCCGTTTAGTCGAAGAAGCTCTAACCAATATTATGAAACACAGTCAGGCGACCCAAGTGACGATTCGTTTACATGAAAATGACGTACAACAGCTGGTTTTAAGTATTATTGATAATGGTTGTGGCTTCACCCCGCAAGCGGATCAGTTTGGCTTACATGTCGGTTTACAAAGCATGCAAACCCGTATTCAGCGTATTGGTGGTACTTTTAGTATTGAATCTCAGCCAGGACATACGCAAATCCAAGCGATTTTACCTTTGCAAAACAATATGATAACACCCAAAATAGACCCATAAAAAAACATCACCAATGTCATTCACATTGGCGATGCATTAGTTGTTTTATTTATTTTAAAATCAATAAAACCATTCTAAATTGAGCTACAGTATATTACCCACTTATGACTTACGTCGACTCAATTGCGCATATAAGGCTAAGCCAAGCATGCTCAGCAAGCCCAATACACCTATGCTACCGCCACTGGTCTTATGATCTTCTGCGGGGGGTGTAACTTCATTTAAATCTAAATCCACAATTACAGGATCATGATCGGATGAGCGAAATGCATCAGCATTAAAGAATAATTGCTTTTGTTCTTCAGATTTAAACTCATCGTTATAATCTAATGCGGTAGGTTCATCGGCATTAATATGCCAAGCAAAAGTTCGCTTCACCATTGGATATAAATTTTCATCCGCAATTGCGTGATCTAAATTACCTGCACCCCCATAACCCTCGCTATTACTCGCCACCCCAAAGACATAACTATAGGCTGACTGGCCTTGGCCAATTTTTTCATCATTGAGCAAAATTTTATAGTTTGATTTTTCAAAGGCTAAAATTGGATCTTCTTTGGCATAGCTATTCATATCACCCAATAGCAACACGTTAGATTTTTGCGTCAAACTCACTTGTGCTTTTGCCACCCATTGCATCAACTTAGCAACGGACTTGGTTCGCAAATCATTCCAACACCCTTGTCCATCACCTTGATCTGCATCTAAAGAGGTCGCATCTGTGGGACAACTTCCCTTCGACTTTAAATGGTTCGGAATCACCGTAAACAGTTTGCCCCCTGCTACAGGCTTAAAGCTTTGTAAAAATGTCACACGGTTCAAATTTGTCGCATCATCATAAACAACAGGCTCAGCAACAGGCATTACACGCTTGCTGTTATAAATCACCGCCACAGCAATTGCATCGCTTCCGAGTTTATCTTTCGCTGGAACGACATATTTCCAATCTGCGCCTAAAGCCTTGGTTAAATATGCAATTGCACTTTTATCGCTATAGCCATTGTTTGCTATTTCCATTAAAGCAAATACATCGGCATCAATTTGCTTCATCGCACTGACAATTTTTTGATGTTGTTTATCAAACTCGGCTTGTGTTGTTGCGCCACGCTCGGTAGGAAAGCCCTTTTGCAAACCATTGTCATAGTTCAGCACATTAAAAGATGCAACACGTATTTGCTTAGTCTCTTTGGCTATAGGCACTGTACGTGGATTTAAGCTGGTCGTGAGCACAGGTACATCAAGATCTGGACGTGGCTGAATGCGCCATTGATCATAACGATATTCTAATATGCCCTGTGCATTTTGAATTTCATTGCCTGAGCGCAGGGTATTTTTTGCACTAAAATTCGCGGGTAACCACGGTGTTCTATTTTGGTTATTATAGCCATCATCAAGCACAATTTTTGATAGTTTATTTTGTTTTGCCAACGCGATTGCCTCTGGCGACTTGGCTGGATATAAATTCGTTGGAATAAATTGACGTGCTGTGCTTAACACAACAGAACCATAGCGACCATATTCATAATTTTCACTGACCGTTAACTTCTGTGGCAGTTTAACCAACATCCCTTGATAGCGTTTAGGCACATTTCCTGTACTCGCATCTAAGCTATCAAAAGGTAAATTGATACTTAGAGGCTGTACCAAAGAAGCGACATTTTCCTGACAAGCCACAATATTGCTACTTAAATCTTGAAGCTGTAATTGATTTTGGTAATTGGTGAGCTTGCCTTTTAAAATCACTTCATCCCCCACTTTTGCACCCTGAATCGCACTACTTGCGGGTATATACACAAATATGGCATTGTTTTGACCCGCTTTGGCCTTACTGTCCACGGTTTGTACATAAAAACCGTTAAAGCCATTGCTATATCTAAAATCTGCGGTCATTACACCACGTACGGTATATGACTGATTTAAGGGTGCCGTTTGTAGGTCGGCAATGGGGGTCGTCGTCGCGCTACAGCTCAAAGTTTCTAAGTCCGGTGGTACAGTGGTGTTGGCAAATAAATGGCGACTATATGCGCTACGGTCTGACCATTTTGTCCATTCGCTGTCTAAATCAAATACAGCGTTTGGATTTACCGATGTTATATTATTGCTCTTCTGAATACGCGTTAAACTATTTTGATAGCTGGAGAGCGCAGTTCCCCAACCTGTTCCTGGATCTTCACCAACGCGCCCAAAACGATCCACTGCCGTATTTCCATTCATCAAAACCAATGCATCATCGCCATTAAATGACAATGCTTTGGTCAAAAACTGAAACGGTGTAGTAATAGATGCTAAAGCCGTCTGTAATTCTGAGCGACCCACAATAATTTTCTGCTGTGGCCCTAAGCTTCCAGACAAGGCAAACGTATTTGTCGCTATACTCGCACCATTGCTATATTGCAAAATATTATAATTGGACAAATCCACTGTTTTTTGGTCTGGGTTATATATTTCGACACCTTTTTGGTTCGATACCCCATCAATATATTGACTAAACATAATCTCTGCATGTGCAGACATGTTATAGCCACTCAGCAATATACACAGCGTTAATAATTTTGGATTTAAATTATGGCTATGGCAATTTTTAGATGTTCGTATTTTCATGAATATTTGAAAAGTTGTTCAAAAGATCTACAGCCTAATCAGGCGAAATGACACGCCCATGAAAACTAAATGACAATTTAGCTTCGGCCTTACAACAAATTCAGGCGCTAATCTGCTCATTTTCGGCTAAAAAATTTGACTTGTTTCGCTCAGGACTTAAAATACCGCATTCTGAATTTTTTAGATTTGCCAAAGTTATGTCGAACGATCAATTAGACCAGCAAGTCGTGGAGCTGGACAACTTAAACGAACAGCGTGAAATTGTTACGTTTATGCGTCGCTCAGCACCGCTGAACACCTCTCAACGTACTGCGCTTGAACAATATGGTCACCTAATTTTGGAATACCCTGTGGGTGACTTACGTCAACACTTCGAACACCCAGAGCGCCCTTTAACTGTCGAAATCGGTTTTGGTATGGGTCGTTCATTGGTGCTTATGGCCAAAGCCAATCCTGAACGTAACTATGTCGGTATTGAAGTTCATGTACCGGGTATTGCACAGTGTGTATTTGAAGCAGGTATGGCAGAACTTAAAAACTTACGTGTTTTAGATGCTGACGCAATTCAAGTCCTTCGTGAAATGCCAGACAATAGCATTAATGCTGTACAGCTTTATTTCCCAGATCCATGGCAGAAGAAACGTCACTTCAAGCGCCGTTTTGTATCGCATGATCGTATGCCACTGGTTGAGCAAAAGCTTGAGCTAGGTGGTACATTCCATGCTGCAACTGATTGGGAACCGTACGCAGAGTGGATGATTGAAGTTCTTGAAGAACGTCCACGCTTAGAAAATCTTGCAGGTAAAGGCAACAGCTACCCACGTCCAGATTGGCGTCCACAAACTAAATTTGAACGTCGTGGTTTAGAAGCTGGTCATAAAATTAATGACTTTATCTTTAAGAAAATTTCTTAATCCAAACGTTTAAAAAAGCGCTCAATAGAGCGCTTTTTTATTTTTTACTTGTTCGTTTAACGAATAAACATGCGATAAATAAACTGCTGAATCCAAGTACCATAAGGCGGGTAAATCAGCTTCATTAAACTAAACTTCGGCCTTACAAAGACAGATTTAGCATGACTAAAAGTTTTAAATCCCTCATGCCCATGATAATGCCCCATCCCCGATGCGCCAATCCCACCAAAAGGCATATCTTCCATGCCTGCAGTCATCAGCGTTTCATTTAAACACACGCCACCACTATGCGTGGCATGTAATACTTTTTGTTGCTCTGTTTTGTTATAGCCAAAGTAATACAATGCCAAAGGTCGCTCATGCGCATTAATATAGGCAATCGCTTCATCAATATGCGTATACGTTTTGAGTGGCAAAATCGGTCCAAAAATTTCATTTTGCATCAATAACATATCATCGCTTACATCTGTGACGATTGAATGCGCCATACGGCGTTCATCATTTAAGATGTCATCATTAAATATGCTAGCACCTTTCACTTTCGCATCACTTAAATAATGTTTTAGCCGTTCAAATTGGCGTTCATTCACGATAGCCGTGTAATCAGCATTTTGCTGAATGCTATTTGGATAAAAACCTCTTAAAGCCTCAAAATAGGCTTGAATAAATGTCTCTTGTTGGCTTTCATGCACAAAAGCATAATCAGGCGCAACACAGGTTTGACCTGCATTCATGGTTTTACCAAATGCCAAACGTCGTGCGCTTTCTTTTAAATCTGCATCCACAGCAACAATCACAGGTGATTTACCACCAAGTTCCAAGGTGACAGGTGTTAAATTGTCTGCAGCAGCGTGTAGTACATGAGGTGCAATCGCTGTCGCCCCAGTAAATAACAAATGATCAAAGGGCAATTTCGTGAATTGTTGTGCTATTTGTGCATCACCCGTAATGACATTGACATGGCTTTGTGGGTACTTTTCGGCAATAAGCTTCTTAAACAAGGCTGAAAATTCAGGTGTGTACTCACTCATTTTAAGCATGACATGATTACCTGCTGCCAAAGCCTGTGCCAAAGGCCCCAAAGCTAAAAATAGCGGATAATTCCAAGGTACAACAATTCCCACTACCCCAACAGGCTGATACATCACATAACCAGATGCTGGCTGAAACAAGATACCGATATCACGCTTGCTAGGCTTCATCCATTGTTTCAAATGCTTCAAACTATGCTTAATGCCATTTAGACTGGTCATAATTTCAAACAAACGCGTTTCATCTACACTACGGTTGGAAAAATCACGACTAATCGCCTGTGCAATATCATCCTGATGTTCGACCAACATCTGCTGCAGTGTCAGTAAATGTTGCTTACGCTGTTCATAACTGGCATATGGCTGCTGTGCGAAAGCCTGCTGTTGTAACTCAAAAATACCCTGTAGTTTTTCATCGTTTAACAATGTGTGTTCTACTTTATTGATCACTTCAGTATGTTGATCTAAGCTGTGTGCTAGAGTCATGACAAGTATCCTTTTCTTTTTGTTTTAGCTGTGCTTTCTAACATAGTCAGTGTCCGATAAAACCGAATGTGATATCAGTACCACAACATATCTCTTTAAGCCACTTGTTGACGTTTATTTGCTTCGCGAAGTAAATCAACTGCCTTTTCTGCAATCATAATCACAGGTGCATTGGTGTTACCATTGACCACTGAAGGCATAATTGAAGCATCAATCACACGTAAATTTTGTATGCCATAAACCCTTAACTCTGGGTCCACTACAGCCATTTCATCAATCCCCATTTTACAACTGCCCACAGGGTGATAGACCGTATCTACTCGATTACGCAATATTTCTCGAATGTCCTCATCCGTTTTAACATTTGAAGTAAATAAATCTTCTTTGTACATTTCTGCTAGGGCTGGATCTTGCATCAATCGCCGAGTTAATTTAAAGCCCTTAACCAAATCTTCCAAATCTCGATCATCACCTAAAAAATTTGGATCAAGCAATAATGGATCTGAGATTTTATTGCCACTGAGTTTCACACTGCCACGACTGCGTGGATTTAACAAACATACATGACACGACACACCATGACTGGCATGAAACTTACGAGCATGGTCATCAACTAAAGCGACCACAAAGTGTAGCTGTAAGTTAGGAATCTCTAACGCTGGATCACTTTTTAAGAAACCACCACATTCAGCAAAGTTCGAGCTAATCATGCCTCGACGTTCTTTACGATAACGCTGAATCTGCTTAAACATCGACATTGAACCGAGTATCGAAATACCAAAGGTATTTTGCGTATCATGAACACTATAACCAAAAATAAAATCAGGGTGATCATGGAAGTTTTTGCCCACGCCGGGTAAATGTTGCTTCACTTCAATGCCATGCTGTTGTAGCTCTGTTTGGTCCCCAATTCCAGAGAGCATTAAAATCTGTGGCGATTGCATAGCACCCGCACTGAGTAAGACTTCTTTGCGTGCTTTAATGGTTTTGACTTGCCCCGCATGCTCGACCTCTACTCCCACTGCTGTTTTATGCTCAATGATAATTTTGTGCGTCATGGCCTTGGTCCACACCGTCAAATTAGAGCGTTGCAAATGTGGAAATAAATAAGCACGTGCAGCACTACAACGCTCACCATTGATATGGGTAACTTGATATACCCCCAAGCCTTCCTGCTCTGCACCATTAAAATCATCTAAAATGCGATAACCCTGACTTTTGGCTGCCGCAATATACCGTGCATGAATTGGGTTATCTGTACGTAGATCAATCACAGATAATGGGCCAGAATTGCCATGATATTCATTTTTAATGCGTTCATTATTTTCGGAACAAATGAAATAAGGCAATACCTCTTCATAAGACCAGCCAGTATTGCCTTGCGCTGCCCATGCATCGTAGTCTGCGCGATGCCCGCGGATATAAATCATGGCATTAATAGCAGAAGAACCACCTAAGCATTTTCCTCGGGGTTGGTAGCCTTTGCGCCCATTAAGTCCTTTTTGCGGTACAGTTTCAAAAGCCCAATTATTAATTTTTGTGGGTAAACTCATTACACATGCAGCAGGTACATTAACCGTCCAACTATCTCCTTGGCCACCAGCTTCTAGCAGACATACTGAAATATTGGGATCTTCGCTTAAACGACTGGCCAATACACAACCCGCACTACCACCGCCGATAATGATGTAATCGAATTCCTGCTGCATTTTATTCTTCCTTTGGACTTTTTATTTTTTGTGTCTAATTATTTAATAGCACAGAATGCTCAAACACTACATCTATGTTTTTATATAAATCTCTCTTTTTTTAAAAGTCACCAATAAAAAAATTCAACAAGCTGTTTAATACTCTGCAATAAAGCCTTGATAGGATAAAACCTGAGTAAACGAGTGCACCTGTACAAAGCCAGCTTCACGTAATAGATTAAAAGTTTCATGCGTGCTTAATGCATAAAAATCATCCTGCATTCTGCTCTGCATCGCCTGCACTTGCTTCTCTAAAAGCCCATTCATCAAACACATTTGCTGTAAAGCTTCAGCTTCTTGCTTAAAAGAAAATTGAGTTAAATCAAATGTTAAAAAGATGCCATTCATTTTCATACAGCGTCTTGCAGCCTGCATAAACTCCAGCTTGTGTTCAAAAGGAATAAAGTGCGTGACCAAAATCGATAAAACTGCATCAAACTGAGGGGAATGTTCAAAATCTATATGACTACCCAAGATAAAATTGACCCGATTATCATTATTCCACAACGCCACATAATCTTTGGCTTTGTCCAGCATTGGCTGAGAAAGCTCTGTAACCGTAAATCTGCATCGCGGAAAAGCTTGTAGCAGATAGCCCAGTTCGTAGCCCGTCCCAACACCAACAATCAACACATGCGCATCTTGAGATAAATGCGCCTGCAGTATTGCCAAAATCTGCTGATGAACCAATTGATAACCGGGAATCAATTTACGGATATGCAGGTCATAGCCCTCTACTACCTGCGGGTTGCAAAAATCCTTTGCCACAATGCTTTCCTTTTAGATATTTAGTCCATTACAACTTAAATAGAATAATGACGTTTTAAAATTTGTTCACTCATCAATGTATACACTGCCTTTAAATCATCATGTCCTGCGTGTAGTAACATGTCACTATGCATGGCAATAATGTTTTGATCACCGCGCATCGCAGGGCCGGTTTGCATCATTCGGGGATCTGACTGAGTGGCTTTTTGCGCGGTCTCCAATATTAAGGGATATAGCAAACTAAAATCGACCTGTTTGGCATCCACTACTTGCTTGGCCATGTCAAAGCAATAATTGCTAAAATTACAGGCATACACCGCTGCCAAATGCAGACTCAAGCGCTGTGCAGAGTCGTATTGATAAACACGCTGACTCAATTGCTGTACCAGCATCGTTAAAGTCTCTAAGTCTGCCGGCTCAACAGCTTCTACAAACAAAGGCGTACTCGACCAATCGACTTCACGTTGCATGCTAAATGTTTGTAGCGGATACAACACACCAGAGCGAGCATGCACGGTGGTTAACTGCTGGATGTCGGTACTTCCTGAAGTATGCACAATGAGCGTCTGCGGTAAATATGGATGTACTGCTTCAATCACCGTTCGAATTGCACTATCGCTCACCGCAATAATCAATAAATCTACGTTTGGGTTTAATTGAGAGATGTCCTCCACGGCATCGGCGCCAACCGCTTGCGCAAGTTGCTTTGCGCCCTCAGAGCTACGGCTATAAATATTGATAATCTGATGATGTTGCTGCAATACATGCGCAAAATGATGTGCTACCCGCCCAGCCCCAATAAAACTAATTCGCATTTTATGCTTCTCATTCATCTTGAAAGCTAAGCATGCCAAGAAAAAAGGGATGCTTCAATTCATCCCTTTTTATTTATACAGATTTTAAAAGTAACGTGTGGTCACTTTTCTTATATATTCAAGCTTGAATATTCAATAAATCTCTTTCATAAATCATTTTTTGAACTATTAAAATTCATGATGTAAATTCCCTCTCTTTGAGGAGATGAGAAGCACTGATTCACAAGGGAGAGGTTTTTTAAACTTTAAACCCCTCATCCTCTTGCGGAATGTATTCCTCATCCCAAAGGGAGAAGGGACTTTCATTGATAATTTAAGTACCAATTAATGTTCATTTTTTAATTTTTGAAAGAGCGCTAATGCTTAATTAAATAGGTTATTCAAATATACTGTACGCTCTTTGGTTTTTTGCACAAAACACTGACTATATTGGATCGCTTGGTTTTGTTTTTCCATTACATCGTTCCAATAGCGATGTTGCTGTTGATAGGTTTCAAGCTCGCTATCTTTTAAGTCATATACACGTTTTTGCGAAATTACTTTACAGTCCACATCACGTTTTTCGAACCAATCAGACTGGTCTTGTTGTTGTGCCGTTTTTTGCTCTGGACTAAAACGATCCCATGTACTGTTCAAACGTTCCACCACAGCTTTTTGTTCTGCATCGACTTCTTTTTGACGAATATCGAGGGCTTTCTGCGCCAAGGCCGTTTGTGCAGCATTCTCTTTATTGTATTCCTCTACACTTTGCTGGTTGGCCTCAATATCGGCCTTATTACGTTTTTGATATGCCTCAAAATTTACCGCTAACTCTGAAATTTTAGCAGACAAACCCACTAAACTCGCACTTTCTACCGACAAACTAATTTCATCATTGTCTGAGCGTTCCAAGCTATATTTAAAGTCTGAACCACTAATCTTATCGTCTTGAAGTTTTAAAGAACTCCACTCATTCTTAATTGAATCTTGTAATGTATAAGAACTTGGAGATTCAGTGTCTTCGCCATCACACTCGTCACATGGTTCTTCTAAATACGCATTTTCTGCACGCTTTTGTAGGCCTTTCGGCAAGATCGCCACCAGCAAGCTACTACATTCAAGTTGTTTTGCTTGCTCAGGTTGTTCTGTATGCGTCGCAATATGGCTAATTTCAAATTTAATATTTTTACGGATTTTTTCTAATAAAACCTGATCAGACTCATAGCCCGATTGGCGTAGCCGTTGATCTAATTGAGATAAATAATCTTCTTTTAAATGGTTTTGAATTTGTTCCACATTGGCTGGCGCACTACAGCTCCAATCTTGCAACTTTGCGTTTTCAGTGGCTGTGGTGTCTTTTTTGCGTAGATCACATGCAGTCAGAAGCAAACCACTACACACCACACCTGTTATCAATACAGATTTCATTGTTTTAAACCAAAAATTGTTATTATTCGCGGCCAATTTAAGCAAATTTTCATAAAAAAACAAGATCGCCCTCGTAACATTGAGAGCGATCTTATTTCACACACACTATTTCACTTCAGTGACACCTTGATTAGTGACTTCACGTACTTTACCCGTCTCTGTATTTAACACTTCAAATTCAATCCGACGGTTTTGGAATTGACCTTCTGGTGTTGAATTGTCTGCTTTTGGTTGCTCTTGGCCATAACCTTCGGCTTTCAATTGTGCTGGGTCGACTCCTTTTGCAACTAAATAATTTTTAATTGCTTCGGCACGTTTTAAAGACAAAGCTTTGTTGGCTTCAGCATTACCAACAGAATCTGTAAACCCTTTGATAGTCAGTTGTACTTGCGATGCACGTTGCATGAGTGCAGCTGCCTGATCCAAAATCGATTGATTTGCTTTTGGAATTTCACTTGAACCTGAAGCAAAATTAATAATTTGCATATTTAATGCAGTTGCTACATCCAAAGCACGGATTTTATCTGGATTAATGCTTGCCAAGGCTTTTTGTGCATTGCTAATACTGTTATCTACTGTACTGTTAATATCGACGGGTTGTTGCCCAACCACCTTCATATTTGGCACGAGACCTTGTACTTGTGATATCAACCGATTTGCATCTGCATTATTTGCTGTTTGTATAGAGAGTTGATCGCCCATCCATGTTAAAGAGGCATTTGGCACCCCTTTGAACAATTTTAATACCGATGGAATCGATTCCTGATCGATAAATTGCGTATGGTATGCCGCATCAGTTTCGGCACCACAACCTGTTGGATGGGTAAAAATTTGTTTAACCTCATTTTGTAAAATATTCATATATGAGGCATTATTAACATAAATCTGACAAGTCGATAGTTCACCTTGGGCATTGGTACTCAATTGGAATTTGGCAGGTTGATTACTGCTACTTTGTACAGGAGTAACCGTCTCCGCTTGCTTACGTTCAGAGCAAGATTTAAACCAAAAGCCTGCCAGCAAAGCCAAAATAACCAAGGCAATCAATGCGATCCAAGAACCTGATTTTTTTTCTTCCACAGGCTCTGTTACATGTCTTACTTCTGCCTGATGTACTGTTTCACCTATAGCCGTATTAATACCTAAAGCGGCCAACATTCCAGCTGCCCACTGTGGTAAGGCCCTTTTGATTCCATCAAAATGGGTTTCAATCAAATGTACAATCGCATCAGGGTCAGATGAGCCTGCTTCAGATTGTAAAAAACCCATTACTGGCATAATGGATTTATTTAAAGTGTGTTCAATTTCTGGTGCAGGTGCAGCACCTGAAACAGTGTCCAAAAACTTTTCTTTCAATCCAATATTAGACTGAAAGATGTCAATTAAACGTGGATTGAGCTGATCTGCCAAACTGGCAATTAAGCCAGGCTTTGCTTTAAAAACACTGAGTAAAATAGGATAAAACTGGTTTAATGCATTATTTTTTTCAAATAAATGCTCACTTTCACCATCTAATACAATGGCTGAAACCTGTTGTTTTAACAGCTCTAATAAATCAGTCATAAGTATATTCCTTGTTTAGCCTTGTTCTTTTTTCATTTCTTTTCTTTCTAATCTTTTAAAGTGTATGCCTGAATATTTAAATCATTGTGAATAATTGTATTTCTTTGATAAGTGGTATTTACACCATAAAAAAAGCCAGCCGAAGCTGACTTTTTAAATACAAACTGAGCACACCATAAAGCGTTTAATTAAGCCTTAAAAGTCACCAGTGCTTTACCTTTTACTGTTGCGCCAATCAGTGGAGTATTTTTACCGTTCGACACAATACTGTCTTTTGTAATTGTCCATTCAAGCTCTGGATCAACCAATACCCAACCTGCTTCTTGTTCCCAACGCGTTTGCATTTGAGCAACAATTGCAGGCTGTAGTGTAACTTTTTTCACCCATTCTAGTGGCTCAAGCAAACCATCATTAACCAGTTGTACGCCAAATGGAATGAACGTATCAAATGCTGTAAAGCCTGGTTGTGTTTCAGCAAATGGCGCCATTTTGGCAGAACTGCTAAGCGGTTCATGATGCGTACAAATCGCATCAATCACCCCTTCTTTTACACCTTGACGTAATAATGCTTTGTCTTGTTCATCACGAAGTGGCGGACGCACATGCGCCAATGAATTAAAGCCATCAATCAATTGATCCGTTAAATGCAATTGATGCATAGCCACATCACAAGTTACTGGTAAACCTTTTGCTTTTGCATTTTTAATAAGTTCAACTGACGCGCCACAAGACAATAAACCAAAGTGAGCACGTACACCTGTTGCTTCAATCATTAATAGATATTTTGCAATCGCAACTGTTTCAGCTAAAGCTGGAATCATTGGCAACCCTTGACGAGATGCAATAAAGCCTTCATGCACACAGCCATCTTTCGCAATTTGGTGCTCTTCAGCATAGAATACTACCGTCATATTGACGCCAGCTGCATATTCTAAAGTACGAATCACCACATCATCATTGGCAAATGGCGCATTGGCATTTGAAACTGCGGTACAAC
Source organism: Acinetobacter cumulans (assembly GCF_003024525.3). Taxonomy (GTDB): domain Bacteria; phylum Pseudomonadota; class Gammaproteobacteria; order Pseudomonadales; family Moraxellaceae; genus Acinetobacter; species Acinetobacter cumulans. The sequence continues at coordinate 2,231,883 of NZ_CP035934.2, forward strand.
CACCTTTTTTCAAGCCCGCCATATTGGCAGGTTGTTGTCCTTTCAAACCTTGGGTTTGTGCACCAATCACTTGTAAATAAATACCACCATCCAACATGGCTTTTTCAACTAAACCATGAATAAGGGCGCCATTGTCTTGCACAATTGGCTTTGAATCTGGTGGTGTAAATACATGCAAAATACCATTTGCAACGGCAGCTTTACCTTCTGATTTAAGCGTACCGTGTTGCTGCTGACCTGGTTCACGTAAGCGTGCACATAAGTCAACCATGGTTGGCATTAACCATTTACCTTGGCCGTTTATTGTTTCAGCAACATTGTCTGTCGCGCCAACCAATTGACCATTTTCAACATAAACCGTTTGCACGCTGTCAGTATTTTGAATCGGGTCTAAGACACGTACATTTTCAATTTTTACAATAGTCATGACTTCTACCTTATCCCGCAACCGCTTCTAACAAACCTTTCTCTTCTAATTGACCTTGCATTGCTAAAGCCAAAACTGCCATACGCACTGCAATACCGTTCGTTACCTGATTTAAAATCACAGACTGTGGGCCATCAGCAATACTTGAGTCAATTTCAACACCGCGGTTCATTGGCCCAGGATGCATCACGATACAATCTGGTTTTGCCATCGCAAGACGTTCTTTGTTCAAGCCATACATTTTGTAAAATTCAGCTTGTGAAGAAAGTGCTGGTGAATCAATACGTTCATTTTGAATGCGTAAAGTAATAATCACGTCACAATCTTTAATGCCATCTTCCATATTATTAAATAGACGAATACCTTCGCCATATTCATCAAATCCATAAGGAAGAAGTGTATTTGGTGCAATCACACGAATATCTTTACAACCTAAGGTTTGCAGTGCAGCAACATCTGAACGCGCAACACGCGAGTGTTTAATATCACCAATAATGGCAATGCTAATATCTTCAAAATTCTTTTTAGTTTCACGGCGAATCGTCAGCATATCCAACATGGCTTGGGTTGGATGTGCATGTCGACCATCACCTGCATTAATAATGGCAATGTTTGGACAAACGTCTTTTGCAATAAAGTGAGCAGCACCTGAAGAGGAATGACGAACTACGAAAATATCCGTCGCCATTGCTTCTAAATTCCACAGCGTATCACGCAGTGTTTCGCCTTTTGATGTACTTGAACGTGCAATATCAATGTTGAGTACATTGGCAGATAAGCGCTTTGCAGCAGCTTCAAATGTGGTACGCGTACGTGTTGAATTTTCAAAAAACAGGTTCATTACCGTACGGCCTTCAAGAAGATTATTGGTAATAAGCTGATTTTGGTCATTAAAAAAGGACTGTGCAGTGTCCAATATTTTTGTGAGAGTTTCTTTAGAAAGACCTTCGATGGTAAGGAAATGTTTTAAGTGACCATCTTGGTTGAGTTGAATCTGGCTCGGTGTATGCAATGCCGCCAAGTGCATGAGAGATTCCTTATCGTTAAGTTAACGCATTATACAGAGAATCTAGCAAATTGGCAGTTGAAGTTTTCAGCAATCGCACCAAAGCTCAGCCGAAATAAAAAATAGAATTCTATATTCCTATGTATAAATTCAATTAGATAATTTAAACAAAATCATTATAATGAGTCCTTTGCTGTATTGTCTGATCGCGACTTAACGATCTAGCCCTCACTCTCTAAAGTAAGAGCTAAACGTATTAAAATTATACGCATCAGCGAGCAAAACAGCCTTTATATCTGCATCATGCTCTAGCGTAAAGCGCCAATATAATGGTGTGAAACTTGCGCCTTATAAATCTCATCCTCTGTTGCTTCGCAGTATGGATCTTCTTGATCCTCTTTCATTTCAGCCACAAGCGTATCAGCGACAGGCAATTCAACTTGTGTTTCATCTTCTACATCCAACTCCATCATCAACTGTAAACGAACACTTAAACGATCAAGTTCTGTATCATGTGCTTGTAAAGCCAACTTAATCACGTGATATGCATATTGTTTATTCTCGACCATATACATCACATCAATGACACGAACACCTAAACGGCGCATTCGTGCATATAAAAGTGTTGCAACTGAAAATATTTCTGAACTACTGGCTTGTTCGACATGTTGCATCATATTCCCCTTTTAATAAATGATCTCAAAAGCGCAAAACTCTGAATATCTGAAGATACTCAGGCGCGAGCAGTAACTAAGCAAAACACATACCAATCACATAAATTCTCACTTGATTAATACCAATATCTAATTTCAGCGATTGTGCTAAAAGTTGAATATTTCTTAATGATCCTATGCAGATGAAGCGCCCAAATAGTCGAAAATACGTTAAAATAGTCGATTGCTTTTTTTGCTTTTGGAAATTTACATGAATTCGAAACCGCGTCTTTCTACATATTGGGTCACCTGTGCAGATGGACTTGAAACCTTACTCCGCGAGGAAATTGAAGGTTTAGGTGTTCAAAATATTGAACAATTCCCGGGTCGTTTGGTTTTCAAAGGCACACTTGAAGATGCTTACCGCATTTGTATGTGGTCACGTCTTGCATCACGTGTATTAACACCAATCCATACACATGAACTTGATTTCACTCACGATGCGCGTGATGTTGCCGAAGAGCTCTATGAGGGTGCAATTAACTTTGACTGGTCGCTTATTTTTGCACCACAAAGTACCTTTGCTGTACGCCTACATATTGAGCGTGATATTAAAGTTAACAGCCAATTTGCAACTTTACGTGTGAAAGATGGTGTTGTTGACTCATTCATGGAAGCGGTTGGCAAACGTCCAAGCATCGATATTAAGCAACCTGAAATCACACTTTATGTATTGGCGGGCAAAAAAGAACACACCTACTGCCTAGACTTATCAGGTGACTCATTACATAAACGCGGTTACCGTCGTTATATGACGGATGCGCCAATCAAAGAAAACTTAGCAGCCGCTATTCTGCAAAAAGCAAAACTAAAAGAACGTAATCCTGAAATTATCCTAGATCCAATGTGTGGTTCTGGTACGTTTATTATTGAATCACTGATGATTTTGACTGATCGTGCGCCTGGTTTAGTGCGTCGTTTTGGTTTTAATGGTTGGAACGGTCATGACCATGAACTTTGGATGAGCATTAAAGCGGAAGCTGCTGAGCGTCATGCTCAAGCTTTAGCACAACCATTACCTCAGTTTTATGCTTATGATGCAGATTGGGAAGCCGTAAAAGCCACCAAACAAAACATTATTGCTGCTGGTTTTGAATCTGTACTCGATCAAATCAAAATTGAAGAACGTACTTTGGCTGACTGGCCAGACTTCCAAGCTGTTGGTAAGCGTTCATTCGTCGTAACGAACCCGCCATACGGCGAACGTTTAGGTGACAAAGCATCTAACCGTGCATTGTATTTGGGCCTTTCTGCACTCTTGCAAAAGAATTTCCCAAATCAATATGCAGCAGTTATTGCAGCTGCCGTTGAACAGGCCGATGTTCTGGCTTTTGATGAGCCACAAATTTTGCGCTTAATGAATGGTAAATTACCTATTTATATCCGCTTTGGTGTAATCAAACCTACTGCAGTTGCACAGCCTTTCTTGGCAACTTGGCAACCGCAACAGTTTGAAGCCATTGAAGGTGCGCAAGATTTTACCAACCGCTTGCAAAAGAACATGCAGAACCTGAAAAAATGGGCTGTGAAAGAAAATGTCTTCTGCTTACGCCTTTATGATGCTGACTTACCAGACTTTAATGTCGCTGTCGATTTATACGGTGATCGCCTGCATGTACAAGAATATGCGCCACCAAAAACAATCGACCCTGAAAAAGCAAAAAAACGCTTTAACTTGGCATTGGCATCTATTCGTGCTGTTACAGGTTTACCACGCGATGCGATCTTTATTAAGACCCGTGCACGCCAAGAAGGTAAAACTCAGTATACAAAACAAAGTACTGCATCGAAACGTTTTATCGTTCAAGAAGGTAAAGCTAAAATTTTAGTTAACCTCACCGACTATTTAGATACAGGTTTGTTCCTTGACCACCGTCAAATGCGTTTACGTATTGCTGCAGAAGCACGCGGTAAGCATTTCTTAAACTTGTATAGCTACACATCTACAGCGAGTTTACATGCTGCCTTAGGTGGTGCTGCCAGCACAACAAGTGTCGATCTTTCAAATACCTACCTAAACTGGTCTAAAGAAAACTTCGTGCTCAATGGTTTAACTGTTGACCATGCAGATGAACAACATCAATTCTTTGCTAGCGATTGTTTTGAATGGTTAAAAGAAGGTCATGAACAATATGACTTGATCTTTATTGATCCACCAACATTCTCAAACTCAAAGAAATTCTACGGTACCTTTGACGTACAACGTGACCACATTTCATTGATTAAACGTGCCATGAACCGCTTAACCACTGAAGGTACTTTATACTTCTCAAATAACTACCGTGGTTTTGAGATGAACGAAGAAATCGAAGCGATGTTTGATGTGAAAGAAATCAGCAACGAAACTATTGGTCTTGACTTCAAACGTAATACCAAAATTCACCGCGCATGGAAAATTACTCATCCGCCAGTGTAATTTAGATCGTCTTTAGATCTAAAAAAGAGGCCTATAAAGGCCTCTTTTTTTATGGAATGGAATGCAATTGCTTAAAACGATTTGCAAATACCATTCAAAATATGAGTGAACACATCTTTTAAAAGGCTTTTTACATCATTCTTTAAAACCTAATTAAAACAGCGCAGATGCTTGAAGCTCTTGCCCAACAATATGTTTCTGATATACCGATGGCGTCATAAATGTCACATGCACTTGAAAACCGCCCATGTGATATTGCACCACGTGGACATAATCTTGCTTACGCTTGAACGTTGCATACATGTCCCCCACGTGTGGAACTTCGCCTTTGAGTTTTTCAAACTTGAGCCGCTTCAAGGTCTGAGTTTGCGCATAAAACGTATCTTTATATTGGTCTTCAAATGCACTATTTAGACTAAAGCGTACTGCACTTAATACCTGTTGTTGATCAAAATAGAAATGTACTTGCTTTAAGCGCTCAAATTCTATGGCTGGGCCATTGATCAAAATTTGCTTCGGGTTAATAGCACTGGCAATCACAGTCCCCTCAAAACTATTGGCTTGCACATTTTTTAACTCAGTTAATTGCTGACTGACCTCTGCATAACGACTCTGACCGAGTACAAAGCCAAATATTGTATTTTGCTTAGAGTCTGCGTTTATAAATTGGGATAATTCAGAGATTGGCAAAGCCTTATGCGCTGCTTGATCACTCTCAATAGACTGAACCTTATTCGATGCTGGACTCTCTGAAACTGTTTGTTGATCAAGCTTTGCCTGCTTTAATTTGGACTGCGTAGCTTGAGTCACTAATTGTGTCGTTTCTGGCTCTGCATCCTCTACATCTGTCGTGTGACTTTTTGGCTTAGAAAAAGCTTGCCATACTGATTGCAACATAAAGTCCTGTACACCATTAAACGCACCTTGACGATATAAACCACTAATCACAAAAGATAAAACAAGTGCCATCACCAAAGGCAAAATCACTTGAGTAACAAACACGGGCTTTGTTGCTTCAATTTCTTGAGTGAGGTCGTGTGTTGCAGTGACATAGGTCAAAGTGTTAAGTGGATCTTCCTGTACAGGGTGTTTAAACGGTTGGTAACGAATCTCTTGCGGTGCTTGATGTTTCCACTCATGTGGTGTCACATTTAAACGCTCAATCAGCGCCAACACTTCAACTTCAGTCAATACGATTTGCGGAGAATGAATATGAGAGAACAACTCGCTAGCATGCGGAATGTCCGATACATGCAACCACTTCTGTACCGAATTAGAAAGCGCGAGATTAACCTCTATAAGTTCGGTAAAAAAAAATCGCGCCAGAAATAAAGCCTAAATTATCTTGGCTAAAAAACTGCTGTGCATTTAACCACTCCATGACCACGTATTTATTTTTTCGGATTTGCACAAAAGGATTGAGTTGATTCCCTCCTTTTACTTCTATCATTTCATCACTGGGTGTAAGCATTGTCCAAGGGCCATTTTCTTTGCCACCCAACTTGCCTGTGTAATTTTTGAAATCGGCAACCACAATTGCATGTTCAGTAAAACAAACCATGTCAATTTCTTGACCATCCCAAATGGCATTATAAATGATATATATCCATTTATTTTCGGTCGCCCAATCGAGTTGTAATTGATTCAAAAATGAATCTAACATTCGCAGCTCTTGCGTATGTGAACTGAAATCTCCAAAGTAGCAATGTATACTCATGATGTGATTCCCTGTTTTGTGTAAAACAAGGTATTGCCACAATTTCGACAATTAAACATCAAGTATGATCCGTCGTTATAAATACTTTCTGTTTGAATCGATCGGCTCTTACAACGATTGCAACAAATATTTCCACCTTTACCATTATGCGAGTCTGGGAATTTTTGGCAGTACCAATCAAAGTTTTGAAGCTTAAGATAATGTTGTTGTACTTTTTGATCATAGTTTTGTTTTAACTGCGAATAGTAAAAATTTAAAATGAAATAAATAACAATAAACCCAAAGATTAGTCCAAAAGTATCCAATGCAGGAGACATCGCATCCAATACCTTTCCTGTACCCCAAGTCAGCAAAAGGCTATACAACACCATAATTAATACAACTTTCATTCTAATTACACTTTTTTAATCCCTGTTTTTAATTCTATTTTCTTATTAATTATATGTAAATAAATCAAAAACATTGATCCAGCATAAATACAAAAACCACGGTAATCCTCCCATAAATAACCGAAGTTAAAAGTAGAGGTTAAGCAGCCATTAGAGGTGGCTTTCCTTTGTTAGCTTGATGTGGTCTTTCATGGTTGTAATGCCACAACCAGTTTGTTGCATAATCTTGTACTTCATCCAAAGTATCAAATAAATGCTTGCTCAGCCAACTATAACGTATGGTCCGATTATAGCGTTCAATATACGCATTCTGCTGTGGCTTACCCGGTTGAATATATTCAATACGAATACCGTGCTCAGTAGCCCAGCGCACAAATTCGTGACTGATAAATTCGGGACCATTATCGCATCGGATCACTAACGGTTTTTCTCTCCACTCCAGCAATTGATTCAACGTACGAATAACCCTGATTGTGGGCAATGAGAACCCTGCTTCAATGGCTAGGCCTTCGCGGCGGTAATCATCAATCACATTCAATAATCGAAACTTGCGACCATCGGAAAGCTGATCATGCATAAAATCTAATGACCAAACCTGATTTTCTCGGATTGGTTCTTTCAATGGTTCAGGCGCATGCCGTTTTAGTCTTCTTCTCGGTTTAATACGCAGATTCAGTGCCAACTCACAGTAAATGCGGTAAACCCGCTTGTGATTCCAGCAGCAACTCTCAACATGCCGTAAATACGAGAAGCACAAACCAAAGCCCCAATCGGAATTTTCCTCAGTGAGTTCAATGAGCTGTTCAGCAATGAGTGCATTGTCATCACTGAGTTTGGCTTGATAGCGGTAGCAGGTTTCACTAATGCCAAATGCTTTACAAGCCAAACGAATACTAATGGCATGCTGGGCAACTGCCTGTTGTGCCATCTTACGCCGGCAAGATGGCTTTACCACTTTTTTGCCATCGCTTCCTGGATGATTTCGGCCTTTAATCGCTCTTCCGCATACATCTTTTTAAGTCTGGTATTTTCGGCTTCTAGCTCTTTCAGTCGAGCCATTAATGATGTATCCATACCACCATATTTGGCACGCCATTTATAAAAGGTAGCATTACTCATGCCGTGTTCACGGCAAAGGGTCGCTACAGGTGTGCCAGATTCTGCCTGTTTCAAGATGGACATGATCTGACTATCAGTAAATTTAGATGTTTTCATGCAGAATCTCCTGCTCGTATCTTAAGAGAAAATTCTACTTTTAGATCCTATTATTTTTAGGGGGGATTACCCCACCTAACGGTAGTTTTTGCTCAAACTGAATTTTACATAAGTTCGTTTAAATACGGCCTACATCAAAATATGTGATTCGACTACGATCTAATTTGTCATAGGGTTTCGCTTTAAAGCTATGTAAATAATGCTTAGCTTTTAAAATATGTGATGTGGTATTTTTCATCCATGCAATACGCGGGTCATTTTGTGCCAAAGTAATACAATAGGTTTCTTTACCACGGCGTTTAGTCTGCTCTTTGGCATGAAATACTAAGCTTGCAAACACGTCCGTATGCTCTGGATGGCATAAAGGACTGTGCAACATTAAATAGTCAAAGGTGCCGTTAATTTTAGGCAAAGAAAGCACGCCACGAAATTTTGCATAGGCATTATAAAAAGGCTTCATCATTTTAAGCGGGCGTGAATAATCTAACACACGAGTTTGCTTAAAACTTTTCTGATCCCACAAACCATAAATACCTACCAATTTATTGTTTTGATCACGCATCAAATAAAAATCATCTAATTGCATACCTTTCCAATAAGGATGATGGCCTTCGGCCAAAGCATTAAAATCATAATTTGGAAGAAAATTAAAATGCTCTTTCATTTCAATCATAAATGCATTTGCATGATCAATTTGGTCACGGGTTAATACACGAAATTGAAACTGGTGATATTGCTCTGGTTTTTGTGCCTGTGACACCGTAAAGGTCCGAATATCATCATAATAATAGGGTAAAGGAAAACCTTTACGTTCGTTATGCAAAATACCCGATGCCAATTTATTGTCTTCTAAAACCACACTTTGGAAAATCGTATCTAATGGGATTTCATCATAGACATAATCCATCAATAAACGCATGACCTTCGCCCCTCGATACTCTTGGTGCATACGCAGGTCTGCCACATAGCGCATTAAATCAGGTTGGCCATTGATATAACAGTAACGCCAACCTAAGTTCATCATCCCAATCACCAAATCAGGATCATCAACAGGAACCACAAGTTTAATATCAGGTCGATTGTACTGCGCCTGACTTGCATTGATATAGCTTGGTGCCCGTTCATAAGACAATGTAATCCCATTGCTAGGAACTGTTTCAGCAATCAAACGCATCAACTGTTGATCATCTGCTGGTGTTGCAGAGCGAACCATGAAGTTAGGTTCATTGTTCGAGCGGTAAAATAAGCGTTCTTCTACTGGATCTTCTAATACATCTATACTCATCGGTATTCTCAAATTATTTTTGTTTTCATTTTCTTTAACGGCTCAGGCTTAATATTGCCTTCAATCATGCCATTTTTCATGGCTAGGGTTTTGTAATAATCCCAAGCATCTGCTACATGTTTAATTTCAGGCTCATCTAATTGGCCCAAATCACGCGCCAATTCATAATGAAAATTTTGTTTTAACAGCTGGTCTAGCGCCTGCACACTCGGCACTTTAGCCTGATCACCCTCACTGAGCATGACGTAGTGCGGTTTTTTTTGTGTACAGTTTTCAATACCTAAAATACTAATTGGCAAATAGTCATCTTGTTTAAATTCGGCCAGTACTTTGATTGCAGCACTATGATCAAGCTTTTCACCAACCAAATCGACGGTCATTTTGCGCCCTAAAAAACGGAAGCATGGTACATCATGATAAAAGTCGATCACCTCTAATTCATCGTCAATCACATAGCGGGTCAGGCCAGAACCCGTCGTAATCACTGGACTTACAATATCGCCTTTTTTTAAGCGCCATGCAGGAATGGCTTGCACCGTATCTTGTAATAAAAACTCATAAAAATGCGACTGATAACTGAGTGGAAATTTGTCTGCAAATGGAATTGTCACCACGCCTTCAGTTGCCCATAGGCCTTTGCCTTCAAAAGCAACATCTGCAATGCGTTGTTGCAGTTGTAATGCCCATTGCTGTGCACTCGCAGTATCCCAGCTAGAAATCAAACTAAGCTTTGGCCATAACTTTTTCCAGCACTTGGGGTTGGAAAAATCCATCAAGTTGAGCTTATAACTTTGCTCACATGATTTTGGTGCCTGTAAAAAATTTAAATCTTTGCGTTGCCATTGCCCACTTCGAAGCACAGCAGATATTTCCTCTTGGTGCTCCTGTACCATATCAAGTAATTGCAAGGCAAAGGTTGGACTCCATACCGAAATCATGCCCAAGTTTTTATCAGCAACCAAATAGGTCACCGTTGCAAACATGGCATCCTCTGCTGTTTCCGCCATCGCAATTTCTACAGGCACAGCTTGAGTTACTTTACTTAAAAAACGCTTTGTCACATTCAGCAATGCACTATCATCATTTAAGTTACTATTTTCGAGTAACTGGCGCTGACTTTCTGGCAACCAAGACACCGACCAATAATGTGTCGAATTTTTGAGTTGTGGATGTTGTCGATATAAACTAGTGAGCCATAGACCTATGGCTTCATCGAGTTCATTTAAAAAATTTTGCGTATAAGGAATGAACTTGAGTGCCTCGCTAGAACCACTTGTAGGCTGAAAACGAATCACCTTACTGGCTGCCAAATGGTTTTTTCCACTTTGGCGCGACTGTTCAATTTTATCTTTCCAATCTGTATATCGCGTTAATGGAAACTTTTTCGCAAAATCTTCATAACTTAAATTTTGCGAATAATTTTCTTTTAGAAACTGTTTGAGCTTTTTGCGCTGTACTTTTTCTAATTGATCAGCCTGTAAGCGGTAACGTAAATACGCTTTACGACAGGCAAGCTCCAAAACCCGATGCGAGGCCGCAAGTATCATTCCCATAACTTATGCCACCTTCGAATCTGAACTCATGGTTTCAACTCGTAGCATTCGCTTAGGTATAAATTTACTGTCATGCTTACTCGCGCTCACTGTTTTGGTCATAAATCGACTGACGTAGCGATACAAGTCACTCCAGCGTAACTCCCCAACACATGGTAATTCCGTACCTTGAACCCATGTTGGATTTTTCTCTTCAAAGAAAGCAATTTTTGTGTTGTTTTGACGCATCTCATTGGAAATTGGTGCGACATCGGCTTTTAGGGGTTGGTAATCTTCACCAAAATTCAGTAGCCCTGTTTCACCATTATAGTATTCTGCAAAATATTCTTTGCAATAAGACTCTACAAAATCTTTAAGATGACTATTTTTAGCACCATAGTGTGGATAGTAGCTGTAATAGTTATTGGCCAACAGCAGATAGGTTTTAAAGCCTTTGGAAATGAGAATCCAGTACACAGGTACCAATGGATAACGTAATTTAAAGCTCACAATATAGCGATACATTGCACGTGTCAGCGCACGATTGCCCCAATACTCTTTTTCAATAATGGTATCACCACTAAAAAAGGCATGTCGCGCTTTACCATTCACAACAAAATCACGCTCGGTTACTGTAGAAAAGCCCACAATTTGCTTATTAACAGGCTCAATAATTAAAAATACACCAGTTTTTTCGAGAAAGTCCTTTTCAAAAATTTCGTAGCGTGTATTGGCATAATATTTTTTATATATGCCATACATTCGTTTGAGCTCTTTCACTGTAATTGAATCTGAATTGCGGTATTCACTATATGGCTCGCGTTTCAGCTGACGCCAGAGTTTAAATTCCATCATTTTTCAACTTCCTTTTTATCTGCTATCCAGCAGGTTTTATTTTTTGTTTTTTATCTTTGGCTCATGTGGTCTCGACGACCGCGAATCATATTAGAGCGTTCAAATATTGAAATGCAATCTGCTTTACGTATTTCAACAATAAATGCGATGAATGTAAAAAAACCAACCTAGTTAAAATAGATTGGTTTCATGATTATTATTAAAAGTGTGATTTATTTAACTTAATTTCATTTTTGAAAATTGAAGTTCACCATCTATACCTTGGATCAAAATCGTATCACCAGGAACAAATTCACCCGATAATATTTTTTGCGCCAAGCTATTTTCCACTTGTTGTTGAATCGCACGTTTCAATGGTCGAGCACCATATAATGGATCAAAACCTGCCTCAATCAATTGATCAAATGCACTGTCATCTACGGATAAACTCATATCTTTATCACTTAATCGAGCACGTAAACGATTCAATTGAATGTCGGCAATACCACGGATTTGTGCTTTTTTCAGTGAGTGGAACACCACCAACTCATCAATACGGTTAATAAACTCCGGACGGAAATGTTCACTCACTGCAGCCATCACCACAGCTCTGACTTCGTCATCGCTTGCATTGTCGCCCAGTTCTCGTACATCACTTGAACCTAGGTTCGAAGTCATGACAATCACCGTATTTTTAAAGTCGATTAAGCGCCCTTGTGAGTCAGTCAAACGACCATCATCCAAGACTTGCAATAAGATGTTAAATACATCTGGATGCGCTTTTTCAACTTCATCAAACAACACAATACTATATGGTTTACGGCGCACAGCTTCAGTCAACACACCGCCTTCTTCATAACCAACATAGCCCGGAGGTGCACCAACGAGACGACTCACCGAATGTTTTTCCATAAATTCTGACATATCAATTCGAATAATCGAATCGTCACTGTCAAATAGGAAATTACCCAAAGCTTTGGTTAATTCAGTTTTACCTACACCCGTTGGCCCAAGGAATAAAAATGAACCGCTTGGACGGTTTGGATCGGATAAACCTGCACGTGAACGTCGTACTGCATTAGACACAGCAACCACAGCTTCGTCCTGACCTACCACACGGTTATGCAAGAATGTTTCCATTTGGAGTAACTTCTCACGTTCACCCTGAAGCATTTTTGCCACGGGTATACCTGTAGCAGCACTGACGACTTCGGCAATTTCATTTTCAGTCACTTTGGTACGAATGAGTTTAGGTTCCTCATTCACTTCTGCGACTTCCTCTTCATTCAGGCGTTTTTGTAACTCTGGAATCACACCATATTGCAAACGACTTGCTTCGGCTAAATCACCTTCACGTTGTGCTTTTTCAAATGCTGTACGGGCTTTATCTAACTCAATTTGAGCTTGATTGGTCCCATCAACTAAGCGTTTTTCAGCAATCCAAACCTCTTCTAAATCGCTATATTCTTTTTGAACTTCAGCAATTTGCTTTTCAAGGTGTTCAACTTCTACTTTAGATACAGAGTCTGCATCTTTTTTCACCGCTTCAAGTTGCATTTTTAACTGAATTAAACGACGGTCTAAACGGTCCAATGGCTCAGGTTTTGAGTCAATTTCCATTTTAATCCGCGATGCCGCTTCATCAATCAAATCAATAGCTTTGTCTGGCAATTGACGATCTGTAATATAACGGTGTGACATTTTTGCCGCAGCGATAATTGCTGAGTCTAGAATTTGCACACCATGATGCGTCGCGTATTTATCTTTCAAGCCACGTAAAATGGCAATCGTATCTTCTACGCTTGGCTCATCGACCAACACCTTTTGGAAACGACGTTCTAAAGCTGCATCTTTTTCGATAAATTGACGGTATTCATCTAGAGTCGTAGCACCGACACAACGGAGCTCACCGCGCGCAAGAGCAGGTTTAAGCATGTTGCCTGCATCCATTGCGCCATCGCCCTTGCCTGCGCCTACCAGCGTGTGTAATTCGTCGATGAACAAAATGATTTCACCATCGTATTTAGCTAGATCTTTCAGAACGGCTTTAAGACGTTCTTCAAACTCACCACGGTATTTTGCACCTGCTAACAACGCACCAAGGTCAAGAGATAAGACACGCTTACCTTTGAGGCTTTCAGGCACTTCACCATTCACAATACGCTGCGCTAACCCCTCAACAATTGCGGTTTTACCCACACCTGGCTCACCAATCAGCACAGGGTTATTTTTGCTACGACGTGATAACACCTGAATGGTACGGCGAATTTCTTCGTCACGCCCGATAACTGGATCGAGTTTCCCTTCTAATGCGCGTGCATTTAAGTCTAGGGTATATTTATTGAGTGAATCACGTTGATCTTCGTGGTTATTACTCATCACTGCTTCGCCACCTCGAATGTGTTCGATTGATGTACGTAACTTGTCTGCTGTTACGCCCACACTATTTAAAATACTTTTTGTTTTACCTGTTTCTACTAAGGCCAATAGCACCCAATCCGTAGAAAGAAACTCATCACCCGCTTTTTGGGCAAAACTATCCGCGAGGTTGAGTGCCTTTACTGCATCTGGGTTTAGATTAATATCCCCTGTTGGATTTGCCAGCGTAGCTGCATCTTTCATCGCTTGCTGTAGCTTGGCTTTAAGCTCAATTAAATTCGCACCTGCTTGCTGAAGTAGGCTTTGATTTGACGGCTCTTCAAGTAGTACCGATAAAATATGAATGCCTTCAATTGCCGTATGATCTTTGCCCGCAGCCAATGATTGTGCATCAGATAATGCTTGCTGTAGGCGGTTTGTGAATTTTTCAAAACGCATTCTTGTTATTCCTCACAACAAATTTTTAACTTGATACATATATGGGTGTGAAATTGGGTATTTCAAGATTATTTTTATTATATTTTTTAAAAACTTAATTTATATTTTAGATATAACTCAATATTAATATTGGTACAATTGATCATAATTTCAAGCAGTGGATTTAAAAAAATCTTAGCTCAGCCCTAAACCTTAGATTGGCACATCAAAATCTGTATCGCACTGTATAAAAGACGAGATCGTATTCGCTTAATATGCGCTTATATCCGCTAGACGACATTGGCATTTCAGTACAATCTTATGGCATTTTTTTATTGCACTGTAATGAACATGGCACTCACTTATGCTTCATTGATAAAAATGAAAATCAAAATTTAAAATGCCTTCTCAATTGGAAGGCATTTTAGCGGTAGACATCTACCTATAATTAAGGTGCTGGGTTTGGCTGTTGGCGATGAATTGCTTCAATCCCTTGTAATTGCTCTGCCGAAAGATCTATGTTGAAGGCATCAATATTTTCTTTGAGTTGATCTAAATTGGTTGCGCCAATAATGGTACTGCTGACAAAGAACTGCTGTTTAATAAAAGCCAATGCCAATTGAGTCAGGCTGAGACAATGTTGTTCAGCAAGTTGCGCATACTGCTCGGTCGCCCATTCACTCTCTGGGTTGCTATAACGACTAAAGCGTGAGTACAAAGTCACACGTGCATTGGCTGGACGCGCGCCATGGCGGAATTTACCCGTTAAATAACCAAATGCCAAGGGTGAATAAGCCAATAAGCCTACGCCCTCATACTTAGCAATTTCAGACATACCAATTTCATAACTACGATTAAGCAAGCTATATGGATTTTGTACACTGACTATTTTTTCAAGGCCAAGCTTTTCTGCCAGATGTAAAAACTTTAAAGTGCCCCACGGCGTTTCATTAGATAAGCCTATATGACGGATACGGCCTTTTTTAACTTCGTCACTCAATGCAACTAGGGTTTCTTCAAGTGCTGTGACTTCTCGTGGATCATTGGCTTCTGCATTGCCATAACCCAATGTGCCAAAGAAATTGGCTGGGCGCTGTGGCCAGTGCAATTGGTATAAATCGATATAGTCTGTTTGTAAGCGTTTTAAAGAACCATCAAGCGCAGATTCAATTTCACTGGCAATAAAGCGGGTTTGACCATTTCGAATTTGACTACCGCCCTGTGAAGGTCCTGCAATTTTGCTGGCTAAAATAATTTTGTCTCGGCCACCATGCTGTGCCAACCAATTGCCTATGACTTGTTCGGTTGAACCTTGCGTTTCAGGCTTGGGTGGTACTGGATACATTTCAGCCGTATCCCAAAAATTTATACCATGCGCTAAGGCATAGTCTAATTGTGCAAAACCTTCGGCTTGAGTGTTTTGTTCACCAAAGGTCATTGTGCCTAGACAAATTTCAGGAACCAGAATGCCAGATTGGCCCAGTGCTTTATATTGCATATTGTTTACTTCCATGTTCGTACTCAATTCAATGAGCCTGAACTTTAAATAAGGTCTTGTTCAATCCAATTTAAGACTACTCTAATTATTCCCTTGGCAAAAATCATATTTTTATCCAAGTTTTGCAGAAAACTGCACATGTGATGTCGTTGAATTTTTCAGCATTTAAAAATTCAAGATATAAAAAAAGCAAATCCGAAGATTTGCTTTTTTAGTGATTCAGAAGAGCTTATTCTTCGTCATCAAATTCTTCAGATGTGAAGTCATTATTTTGTTCTAATGAAGCATCAAAAATAAGAATTGCTTTACCATCTGTTTCGATCATGCCTTGTTCTTCAAGCGTTTTTAGAACACGGCCAACCATTTCACGCGAACAACCCACAATACGGCCAATTTCTTGACGTGTAATACGGATTTGACGGCCATTTGGAAGAATCATCGCTTCTGGCTGCGAAGATAGATCGATCAAACAGCGCGCGATACGGCCTGATACGTCAATAAATGCTAAGTCAGTCACTTTACGTGTCGTATTTTTCAAACGACGGACCAACTGTGCAAATACAGCATAGCTCAAGTCTGGATATTGCTTGCTGAGTTCGTGGAAGTTTTCATAAGTCACTTCGGCAATTTCACACACATCGCGCGTACGGACTTCCGCAGTACGTTGTGCATTCGTTTCGAATAGACCCATTTCCCCAAAAAAGTCACCCGCATTTAAATATGCTACGACAATTTCACGCTCATCGTCTTCACGAAGAATGATGGATACAGACCCCTTCAGAATTAAATACAAAGATTTAGATTCTGACCCTGCATCAACGATCGTTGTACGTTTTGGGTAACGGTTGATATATGCACGTTTTAATAATGCTTTCACTGAGTCTGGTAGTTGGCCAGGTGACAGTGCATCTGTGCTAAGTTGTGAAAAGTTTGAAGTCATGCTAACAGTTCCGAATATGGATAATTTATAGATCGCACAAGACCTAAAATGAACGTGTCACACGCAAGAGATGAAATTCCTTATCAGCTCAATTTATGTTAGTGTACAGGTACTTCGTAAATTTATAGCTTTTTTTAGGGACTTGCAATGCAAACAAGTGTTCATTGGCTAGAGAATGTTGCATTTGAGGCAAAAACTCAGAGCGGTCATAGCATAATCATGGATGGTTCGGCAGAATACGGCGGTGAAAATCGCGGTCCGCGTCCAATGGAATTGATTTTGAATGGCCTTGGTGGTTGCGCTTCTTTTGATATTGTGACCATTTTAAAGAAAGCACGCCAAGATATTACAGCCGTTCGTTGTGACTTAAGCGCTGAACGTGCAGACACAATTCCTGCTGTATTTACCAAAATTCATTTGCACTTTGTAGTTACAGGTAAAGGTGTAAAAGAAAAGCAAGTGGCGAAAGCGGTTGAGCTTTCTGCTGAAAAATATTGTTCTGCGAGCAAAATGCTCATGGACGGTGGCGTAGAAATTACCCATGATTTTGAAATTTTAGAAGCTGAAGCGGTTTAAAACTTAAACCCAAAGCTTGCATAAATTGGCCCTAATTCGTGTTAGGGCTTTTTTATGTTTGAAAATTTAGTTATCTGTAAATAATTAGGTTAGGAGTTGTAGGTAGTACCTTTGTGATATTTCTAAGCTGCCTACATGGCAGTGAACAACGTAGCTCAAAAGCTGTTTAAGTGAGTGCTTTTCTAAGCTGCCTACATGGCAGTGAACACAACATGATTACTTTAATTTCAGCTACTCCATTTCTAAGCTGCCTACATGGCAGTGAACTATTAGGTGGTTCTGCCAATGACACACTGAATTTTCTAAGCTGCCTACATGGCAGTGAACAAATACAGCGCGAATTAATGACGTGAATCATTTTTCTAAGCTGCCTACATGGCAGTGAACGAAGCTGAAATTAAAATGCCGCCACCCCTAATTTTCTAAGCTGCCTACATGGCAGTGAACAACAATCAATGGGAGTGGTCCGGATTTAATGATTTCTAAGCTGCCTACATGGCAGTGAACAAATAGGTATATCGATCATGCCGATTGGTTTATTTCTAAGCTGCCTACATGGCAGTGAACAGCTGTACCGAATGCACGTGATGCATTTTTATTTTCTAAGCTGCCTACATGGCAGTGAACACCAAATGAACCTGTTAGCCGTTTACCTTTGAGTTTCTAAGCTGCCTACATGGCAGTGAACTGGATTGACCAGGAAGAACTGGCTGAAACTTGGTTTCTAAGCTGCCTACATGGCAGTGAACGGTTTGGGCTAAGAAATTTATGTTTAAAGCATTTTCTAAGCTGCCTACATGGCAGTGAACTAACCGATGCAAAGGTAAACGGTCTGCCACTTTTTCTAAGCTGCCTACATGGCAGTGAACACATATTTAAATTTATTCTTAAAAGTCGGAAATTTCTAAGCTGCCTACATGGCAGTGAACGTAAAGTTAGAGCTAATAAAAAACCACCCGAATTTCTAAGCTGCCTACATGGCAGTGAACTTCTGAGATTGCCATGGATGGCATTCTTGATTTTTCTAAGCTGCCTACATGGCAGTGAACAGTAATTTTATAGCAAAAAATAAAGCTATAACAGCAGTTTAACCCTTAAATCTATAAAAAGACCCAAGGTTTAAACCACTATCATAACTTATTGATTTTATTAAGCTGTTAAAGAGTAAAAAAATATTGGGTTAAAATTCGGGTACCGATGATTCGGAACTTAATCCATAAGTGCTAAAAACCTGATTTTCAGATTTATCAGCAGATTGCTTTTCGATAAATAATTTAAAACGTTTTTCACTTTGCTGATCAGACGTACTTAAACTTTTCATTTCGATATACGGCAAGTTGGTTGTTGTCACCACATTGCTATATCGAGCAAGTGCTTCATCAAAGCCAATATCACCACGTTTTACACGGTGACGAGCCAAACGCTGTACATTGGTTTTAACTTGTTTACGTTTATAAACTGCGTAGCCTTTGATTTCGCTAGGTACTTCACGGATAGAAGTAATATGTACATAATCTTCTAAACGTTCTAGCCATTTTCGGATATCCAATTTTGCTAAATCGGATTCAGATTGAGCAAATAAGCGTAATTTTTTACCTAAGTTGACTTTGGCTTTTTGTTGATCGGTCTTTTCTTCAAAAATATATTGAGGAAAAGATACACCAATACTGACCTTGTCATTAACATCTTTTATTTCAGCCAAAGCAATATGTAACTGTGTATAAAGCTTTGACCAAATGTGATAAGGTGAAATTTCCACTTGATCAATTAGGGTAAGTTCTTGAAAGTACTTAGCCATTAATCATTCCCACCAAATACGCCACCCCGAATTAAATTTGCAACGATAAAATGCTGATCATCTTCAGCACTGAACCGTACCGGGTTTGTCGGAGACATTTTTATTTAAGTTAGGCCACGTGACCTAACGGGTTAATCTTATCATAGTACATTGCTTCAAACTCAAAAGGCGATACATAACCCAATGCGCTGTGTACACGCTTTTTGTTGAACCAATCTACCCAATTTAATGTCGCAAGTTGTACATCCGCTAAACCTTGCCAGTCTGCTTTTAAATATTCAATCACCTCTGTTTTGTATAACCCATTCACTGTTTCAGCCAAAGCATTATCGTATGAATCACCGGTCGTACCGACTGATGCTCGTAAATTTGCTGCTTCTAAACGATTGGTATAGCGAATTGAAAGATATTGCACACCTCTGTCACTATGATGAATCACATTCTTAGGCATACCTCGGTCATGCAATGCTTGCTCTAGTGCATCGAGCACCATGTCTGTATTCATACGTGTTGATACTTTCCATCCAACAATCGCTCGTGAGAACACATCAATAATAAAGGCGGTATAGACCCAGCCTGAATGAGTTTGAATATACGTGAAGTCACCGACCTGAGAAGCATTGCTTCGCAAGGGTCAGGATAATCAGCAGTAAAATTACGTTTCACTAAATCATCCGCTCTTTTTTGATCATCTCGGCTACGGGTGGTGTATTTATTCTTCCCACGCCAAACACCCTGTATACCTAGCTTCTTCATCAAGCGAACCACTGTACAGCGTGCAATAACATAACCTTCACGTTTCAGTTGTTGCCAAACTTTACGTACACCATATCGACCTGAACTTTCTTTCCAAATTCGTTTAATTTGTTCAGCATGATGCAAGTCATGTAGATCTCGCTTTGCTCGATGTTCTGGGTTTTCGCAGAGATCTAGAGTCCGGTAATAGGTTGAGGCTGAGATCGGTAAAATCCTACAAATCGCCTCAACACCATATAACGCCTTATTGTTATGGATGAAATCCACCATTATTTGTGTGGGCGGTCGAGCTCCGCCTGGGCGAAAAAAGCGGCTGCTTTACGCAGAATTTCATTGGCACGCTTTAATTCTTTGATTTCACGTTCCATTTGCTTCATTTTTTCTTGATCAGAGATCTGTTGTA
Source organism: Acinetobacter cumulans (assembly GCF_003024525.3). Taxonomy (GTDB): domain Bacteria; phylum Pseudomonadota; class Gammaproteobacteria; order Pseudomonadales; family Moraxellaceae; genus Acinetobacter; species Acinetobacter cumulans. Next base: position 2,252,184 of record NZ_CP035934.2, read on the forward strand.
CTTTGATAGGATTTTGCTCATCTAAATGCTTTTGATGCCAAGCACGAAGTGTTTCAGGAGTACAACCAATCTTAGGCGCAATAGCTGTGATCGCAGCCCAATTAGATGGATAGTCTTTTTCAGATTCAATCAATAATTGAACCGCTCTTTCTCTGATTTCAGGGGTATATTTTAATTTGGTCATCGGAACATTCTCTCAGAATACTGAGTCTCCGACAAACCCGGTACGGTTCATAATCGCTTTATTACTAGAATGGGTTAATTTCGCAACATGGCTGACATTTAAACTTACCTTACTTGCATTATCGGCAATATAATTCATCCATGAAACAATTTCATGATCACTATGAATCTTTGACAGATGATCTGCTGTAAAAGCATCTTTTAGTTTTTTCTTTTCCGCCTCTACTTTTTTATCAATTCGCTGCCGTAAAAAAAGCTCTATACTTGCATGTACAATATCTACATTCATGACAATCTCCTATAATTTTTTATTTAAAAAAATACCTAAAGCTGGGTGGTAAAAATATTGAATATCTTTTTTGCTTGGCAAAGAAACTTCACCATAATTTAAAATCACACTTTTATTTGAACTACCTAATACATCCTGAATTTCTTCATAGCGCTCATTTTCATCACAACTAAACCAAATTCGATTATTGGGGTGAATATTTAAATCCTTATACTTTCTAATATAATCAACCCATATGAATGTCTTCGCTTTGTCATCATACATATTCCAATAAAGTTTCCCCATACTGTTCGGAACGAGATAATAACGATCTTCAGCAGTTGATTGCCTAAAAGGCTGCCTTCGTTGTAATTCACCACTCCATGACAGTGAATTTCGCCACCATAAACGTGCATTATTTTTTTCTTCTCGCACCCCAAGCAAGGTCATTGCGTATGCTGTTTGTTCTAAGCTAATCAAGTCTGTAAATATCGGAACGTCTTGTACAGCTGGGGGTTTGACAAATTGAATGCTAGGCACAGCATTAATATATTGATATTGTTTTAAAACAAGTAAATTTTTGATTTCCTTATTTTGTGGTAAAGCTCGATGACTTGCTTTATTCCCCTCAAATCCTGGTTTCGTAAATGCAATCTCTTGACTCTGTAAAGCCTTTATATTTTGATTTAAAATAAATAAATTTTCATGATTTACAGTTTTTTTACGATGGCGTTGAATTCGCCCTGCTAATTGAACCAAAGAGCGCATCGAGCTTGGTTCTGCGATCGCCCAATCATAATCATGATCACGCCCGACTTCGCACACTGAAGTAGCAAGAACAATAAAAATATGTTTTTTAATAGAAGGATTGTTTTTGATTGCTTGATGAATCTCTGGCTGAATCCAAACTTTATTGTCATCTTTCCGATTGAGTATTCGATCTAGTTTTTCCTCTATCGCTGACCGTTGTGCGAGAGTAAATTGGCTATGATAAACACAAAAATGAAGTAAGGTATCATCATCTAAAGCTTCGATTAACAAGCCTTGTGCAATATGAACAAGTGGATTAATGTTTGCAAAACGGATCACACCTAAAGAAATTTCAATACCCTGCTGATTTTTTTGATGATGATTTACATGTGCTTCTTGAATTCCTTTTAACAAAGTATTTACTAATCGTTCTTGAATATTTTGCCCTGCTTCAATATCTAAAATTTTAGCTTTTCTTAAAGTATTTTTTTCAGCTTCTAACTGCTGAATCCTCTTATCTACATAGGTAGTATGTGTTTTACAAAAATCAGGTACATGATTCGTTTCTATCGTTTTTACTGAAAATTCATCGACCCATGCACACACAATTGGTTTAGGACTTTGATGCCCAAGCATTGATTGTTGATACTTTTGTCTTCCTTCCAAATAGGATTCATACAGTGCAAAAGCCATAGCAGGCGGAATAGTAGCACTTGATAGTAATACTTTTGCACCTAATAAACCCGCCCAATTGACCAACCTTGCAAGTGCAGGTAAATCAGCTAATCCAAACTCATCAGGTTGATCTAAAATTAGATCAGAACTCAATAATCTTAAAATCGGTGCAATTTGCCGACCACCTCTTAAACTCTCAGTGGCTGGGATTAAATAATCAATTGTACTCACCAATATTGGTGCATGTAGCAGTTTTTGAATCTTTGGATCTTTTTCAAACCACGTTTTTAATAAGCTTTCTGGATCAATCTCAGGATATTCAACGTCAAAATGATCGTCCGTATCTTCAAGGCTCTCACTACCTCGCATTGCAAATTCTGTTTTTTCTAAATCTTCTAGAAGTTGTTGCTGTTCTTGTATATTTTTATCTCCTTACATGGCTCGTTGTAGTCTTTGTACTGCACTTGATCCAATAATGGTGGCAATATCACTGTCATCTAAATTTAAGTTTTGTTTTAAAGCATCACCTGTTTGGGTTGTGAGCGTTCTTAACCCTAGTGCAATACTAAATCGTGCACCTTTTTCAACATCCGCCAACGCATACATCATTCTGGCGTTGGCTATTGTTTTACCTTTCCCTGTAGATGCCATATTGATGCCAAAAAAACCACACTCATTACTGCGTAAATTTATTTTTTTGCTCAATTTTACAGCTTCATCTTGCCATTTACTTAATAAAGGATCTGCATTTTCAAATCCGCGTTCCAAAATTCGATTCATCCCTAATTCAGGTAATTCAGAAATAAATTGTGGAAGCTTTCGACTATGAATATAGGAGTACAATCCAACAGCTAAATTGTGTTCATCTAATTTTTGCTTAAATTTTCTCTCTTTATCTGTATTTGCATATGCTACATATTGAGGATCCTGCCATTCTTTTTTTGCATCTTGGGCAGAATACCAATGATCTGTCAGCATCAAAATCAAACGCGATAGATGCATTGTTAAAGGATCATTTAACCAATCTAGTTGTTTAATCTTAATTGCCTGATTTAAGGCTCGTTTTGATAATAATTGTGCTTTATTACACCATTCTTGACTACGAACTGGTAAACCTGAGGGAAAATTCCAATTTTTTGAAATTTCATCTTCTGTCCAATCAAATTTCACAATATTTGGTGAATTCCACTTGATATCACATTCATTTAACCAATATTGACTTAAATTTTCATGGCTTAATACAGGTGGCTGATTTTGAAAAAATGGATATAGTGGTAAACGATGATGTGTCACTATCAACCACGCTATTAATTGAGCAAATGATGATAGGTTCTTAAAAGTTTCGGATAATGTTGTTACATTTCTAACTTCATCAAGATGACTAAGCCAATGCTTTTCTGATTCACTCGATAAGTTAGATAACTCATTCATCCATGTATCATCAGCCTTATTTTTTACAAATAATTCAAATATCTTTAATGATATCCATTCATGTCGATAAGGCTCATATCCTTTGTCTGTTTTAATATTTGGATCTAATTTTGCCTGAAACAGAGCATTTGCTTTGCCAAAATCATGAAATAATCCTGCGATCCCCGAAGCAATCGCGACTAGCTCTAAATTTTGCCACAAATGAGAAGACTTCCACTGTTGTAAACTTTTCTGTGTTGTATTTACAGGCACAACTCCCTCGTTATTAAACTTATTCCTATTCCCTACAATCCACAAAAGCTCACTACGTCGTCTGCCCCGAATCCAATGACAACTCACAGCAGTACTTTTAGTCACAGTTTTACGCAATAACTTTTTTACGGCGATTAGACCATCTTCTGTAATCACGGTTTGCCATGTGTTATCGCCAATTCGATCTGCAAAAGCATCCAATACTCGTCGGGTTCTAGGAATGGCTTTCTTTTCACATTGACTAATGAAGGTCACAATCATAATGCTTCCCCATCCACACCATGATCCTTACAAGCTTGCGCTTTCACTTGATCAAACATGAAGTCCAAACATTTATGCTCTGTGAATTTCTGCAATATTTGTTGTCTGAATTCTTGCTCAGTCATTTTTTCTTTGGCACAGATAAATGCGTATGGAAGTACCACAGCATCTTTAATTAAATCTGCAATATCAAAAACTAAAGCCCCACGTCGAGTCTTACCATGCATCACCGCAAAGCCATGTGGAATTCCTAGTACCCAAAGCGTAGTTGCAGCGAGGCCATAAGCAAGATAATTTCCATGATTCAAAAAGTCATTCGCCAAATCCCCTTGCTCAGGATTACGGCTAAAATCCTTCAGCCCTGTACGTGTGGCAGCAATTTTATACAATTGCTTTGTCGTTGCTGCTTCAGCAAGAAGTAAATCCCCAACCTTGCTTTGCTGTGAAATTTTTGCGGTATAATTATTCAGCGCTTGTTGAATGTCCAGATCATCAACATGAAAACCATATTCTTTTAAGTCTCGATCTTTAGACCAAATTTTTTGAATAAACTCAATTCGAGCCAATTGAAATTGTTTTGCCACCTCTAAGCGTTTGGCATCATCAAACCAAAATTGCATCCAACCTTGCATATATTCAGTCGGGCGATACTCACTTTGTGGCGTCATCCATTCAATTTCACAGCCCATAAAGAGTGGTGTGCCACCACCGCCACAGAAGCCAACTAATACTCCTGCACTCGCAAGCATGCGCATCGCAGCTTGTGTAATTGATGTTCCTGTGCCGAGCATAAGAACGGTAGTATTCGCGATTGGAATATTCCAATACTGATTTTCGTTTTTAGCTTCAGTTAAATATAAAACGCGCCCATCTTTTTGCATCACTCGTGCATATTCAATGTAGTAAAGATTAGCCCGCTTTGAATGCAATATCGCTTTTAAATCGGATGGATTCAGCTGTTCCATTTTATTTATTTTTCAGAAGTTATTTATTTTATTATAAAAATTTTAATAACGAATACAATTCGACTAAATTACCACCACGACGAATCGTGTCGTTTAGTTTTATATAATCCAATGCATAAAAAAAGCAGAATCGAAATGATTCTGCTTTTTTAAAATCTTGGTAGGTATATCCAATACCTAAAAGAAATATAAATAGCTGATAAATTGAAGTTATTATTAAAAAAATGTACTCTGTGTACACTCCAGTGTACAAGAAAGTCACATTTCAACTAAATTAAAAGTTAAATACTCCCGATTAGATTTTAAATCTTGCTGCGGGTTTCCATCTAATGAGAAGGTGACTGGCGAAGAACTTAATCCATGAATCACGACTCGCATAGTTGAGTTAATGCCATCAATGAAATGAGTAACCAGTCTAGCTGTAGTTTTGACCTGTACTGCTTGTGCTGCGATTAAATCCCTACTGCTTAAAGGTTGGAAGTCACCGTACAATCTGGTGAACTCTGTCCATTGTTCTGGAAGTGGGTAGCCGTCCTCGTCACGACCTCCACCACTAAAATGTTCAACTATGCAAAGTTTATTCATTGCACCAATATTCATTACAACACCTCTTTAGTAATGTAGGGACTTAAAAGAAGATCAAAGGCTCGATTGTTGTTTAGTGCCTGATCTGCTTGCATTGTCCGATTTTGGTAAAGGTCTGCACCTAGTAGTAGAATTGCTGATTTTATCGGAGCTGGTGTAACTACGACTTTATCGTAATCATCACCAAGAAAGTTTTTAATATGCTGCTCTGCACTGTCTAAATAAATTTGAATCGTTGTGTCATCAAAATCATGTAGGATTCTTAAATGCTGTTTCATCTCAGCTAAAGTAACTAATTCACTCATTAGAAAATTACCTCGCAATCGTTTACGTCTAATTCAATATTTGCCATTGCTCGCCCCAGTGACATGCAAAGGGCTACAATCCCATCTATCTTTTCAGAACTCTTTTTCTTACTTGGCTTCACGTTTCCGGCTGCATCTTGTTCGACAACGGTATTGGCACACATCCAGTTTAAAACTGGGTTATTCGGGTGCTGTAGGTCGCCATTAATCAGCATCGTTTCAAGCTGTTTTGCTGGGGCGCTCATGCTGCCATATCCCTGACCAAATCCGACCACTTCAAAGCCATCTGCTTCGAGGTCTGTCATCAATTGGCTGGCATTCCATCTGTCGATAGCAATCTCTTTAATCTGGTAGATTTCCCCCAGCTCATGAATCTTTAACCGGATCGCTTGCTGATCTACAGCTTTTGAATCTGTTGCAATCAAATGGCCCTGCTCCACCCATTGCGGATATGGAACTTTGTCTTTTCTGGATCGTTCCCAAATTTGTTCTTTTGGCACAAAAAAGAAAGGCATTGTGTAGGTCTTACCTGCAATGTTTGGAAAGGTCAAAACGAGTGCCGTAATGTCCTGGACGCTTGAAAGGTCTAAACCTGCATAGCATGGCTGTCCTGTAAGGTCTGGGAAGTAATCGCTGCTGCACTGGTCCCAGACTGTTGAACTTAACCAACGGCTATCGGATTCAGTCCACTGGTTCAAGTACAGTCTACGAAATACGTTTTCATAAGCTGGCACTTGCTGGGCCTTTAAACATTCTTGCTCATAAAAACTCAGGTCTACAGTGTGGCCCATACTTGGACAAGCTGCCTGCCATGTTGCAGGGTCTTTCCAGTCTGCATCTGCTGGGGCTTCATAAATGCACGGTAAAAATGTTGGGTCATCTATGATTCCATCACGTACCTTTTGTGCATAATCCCAGATTTCATAGCAAATCGAATTTTTATTAAATCCGGCTGTGCTGGTGTAGAGAATCAAACTATTGTTTCGGGCCAGTGTGCCTGTAGTGAACACATCGACCAGCTCCCGATCATCAATACAGTGCAGCTCATCAATACCGCAATAATGCACATTTAAACCGTGCTTGGTACTGGCTGAACTCGATAGCACACGGTAAACGCTGCCACTGTTGGGAACTAAAATTGATCGCTTATAAATCTCTGATCTGCTATCCAACTCATGTTCATTTTCAGTCATGGCCTTTGCAGCATTAAAACAAAGTGCTGCCTGATCCGTATCTGCTGCCACATTAAAACACTGTGCTGCCGGTTCATTTTCACAGTGTAAACAATACAGTGCTATGGCTGCTGCCAGCTCGGTTTTTCCTTGTTTACGGCTGATAAATAAAGCACTTTGGCGGTATCGTCTTTTGTGATTATCCTTTCTACGCCAGCCGAACAATTCTCGCAGATAATCAATCTGCCAGTCTAAAAGCTCGAAAGGTTTGCCACGCCACTGACCTGTAGAGTGAGTTAAGCACTCAGCAAAGAATCCAATAACTTTGTCTGCTTCTTCTTCATCAAAATAATAGTTAGCTAAAGAATCGGGACTTGTCATTTTTCTTTCCTTTTTCAGGTGCAACTATCCCGCCTTTACTGCTTGGCGTGAATCCGAACTCCTTAGCCATCAAACGCAAGCTGTTAAAAATCCGCATGTCTGGGACTTCGCCATTTCTTCGGCTGTCAATGTATGCGCCCAATAAATCGCAGTAGGTCGCCAGTGGTTCAACGGTTGCAACATTCAGCAAATTATTAAGGGCCATCTGTGGGGCTAGTTTGTTCCACTGGTGTAGGCCCTCACCTTGTAGCCAATCTGGGGCAATGGTTTCGGCTGGTAAAAATTCAGGTTCGGCTTCATTCAAAGGACGTTTACCTGGATTGCCTGCAAGCTCTTTCAATGCCGTTGGTTTTCTTGGATTTCCCATATTTCAAAATCCCTCAACTGCGGTCATAAAAATGTGACTGGGTGGGCGGTGCTTCATCAAAAAGTTTTTCGTGATTTTTTGGCTTATTCCAGTGGTGGTTCGGGTCAAGTGGTCTGCCTTGTAAGTCACACCCCCAATTCACCTGCTTACCCATGTCTTGTGCTGTCTTGAGTGAGTGGCACTCATGGCATAACAGCATCAGGTTATCCAGGTCATTGTCATCACCATCATTGTTGATATGGTCAACGTCTGTACCTGGTACAGTTTGGCCACGCTTAACACATATCTGGCATAGTCCACTATCACGAGCAATAACAGCCTGTCTGATCTTCTGCCATAGTCTGCTATTCAATGGGATAGCACGTTGTTTGGGCTTGTATAGGCTATGGTTCTTCATTGTTGGTCTGTCCTGCCTGATCCTGTTGCTGAATGATGCCTATCGGTAGATTCTCCAGTTCTCTTACTTCATCAATAGTCATCCACTTGTTTTGTAGTGCCGACTGGTAGAACGCTGCACGGTTTGCATTATCACCACGCAGTAATCCATCCAAATTGTGTTCACAGTAGAATGATGATGTTAGGCATGTGTTATTAATTGCCTGTTCCCACATCAATAAATGACGCTTTAATGTGAGTGTTACGAACTGTCTAGCCAGCTCCACACTGTTTGAATAGTTAGCATTGTCCAGCACTCCAACAATAGTCGGCTGTATCCTGAATAAACGACATACTTCCAATACGCTGAACTGTCTGGATTCCAGCCATTGGCTATCTATCAAGCTCATGGATACTGGTTTGAACTGTGCTCCACTTGGTAGCACTGGGGTAGTGCCTGCATTCCTTACACCTGAATAATTAGCCTTCCAACTATCACTGATCTGTTTCGCTTGGTCTTTAGTGGTAGTCGGTAGGGTTTCAATCACACCATTTAATGAGGTGCCATTATTAAAAGTATTTGTACCGTGCTGCTGTTCAGACAATGAAAGAGCTATTGTGTCCTGTGCTACTTGGATCGGTGAACGCCCTAGATACGGCGTACTGTCGCTTGGGTGGTAGCGTAAATGTAGAACCTCATCTGATAATAGGCGCTTGCTGCTGCCATCATACTGAACAATGTCATATACCAAATTTCCACTTTGATTTAATAAGACTGTAACGCTATCGGGGTGCAATGGAATTAAGGCTGTGATGCCTTTACGATCCTGCTTAATTTCTGCATAAGCATTACCACGCAAGAGAACATGACGTTGCAGCATTTCTCGAAATTCAAGTGCTGTTTGCCAGTGGTTCGGCTTGTCGTGGATCAATTTATATAACGGATGCGCCTTTGCTTTTTCCCGACCTGTCGCTGTTCGCTTAAACACTTCAAATGGTAGGCTCGCAATAGTTTCACTGATTGCAGAAATGCAAGCGTAAACAGTGGAAATAGATTCTGCTGTTTTGGCGTTTACTACTGGAGTGTTCAGCACATTGGCGAAATAGGTGTCATACGCTGGAGTGTTATTTCTTTTTTCATGTCGTCTTTGATTTCTACGGCTCATTTAAAGCACTCCAGATATTTTTTAGCATGGCTTAGTTTTGTGGTTTTACGACTTGATCGTAAATCTACGCTGGTCGCTTCATAGGCTGGGTCACTGGTTAAAGTGATTTCAAACAAATCAACGTCTAAAATCTCTCTGGCTGTATCTGTCCAATTCTCGGATCGGACAATAAAACCGAATGAACATCCTGCAAGGTCGCCACGCTTCACCAACTCGGCTACATCATTCCCCAGTGTGGTGTTAGGTAGATCAAGTTCGAACTTTAAACCTTTTTCATCTTCTGCAAGTCGGAGTGTATTTGAACCAATACGCCCTAAAAGTTGGCTGGTGTCATGTTCATAAATTGCTTTGATTTTTGACGCATCCAAAGAAGCAAGGGAACGTGTGAACGCTCCCTTTTTGATGACTTCTTGGAATGTCCCTATCATGGTCGGGCTGTCGAAAACAGCCGCATACCCTGACAAGGTGCGCCCTTTGCTTTCTACGCTAAAGGCTCTTTTTTCCATATCAGCCACCTGTAACCGCATCGGTCAACACAAGAAAGGCTTTAGGGTGTCGAACTGCTACATCACAAGTCGCCATTGCTCGAACTTGCACACCGCCACGACTGTAAGCTGGTTCTGCGTATGGGTTCACTAGAATGTCGATTTCTGACCATACACCTAAAAGCACCTGGCTAAAGTCACCTAAGATGGCGGTTTTCGCTGGCATGTTCGCTGACACTTTGAAAGGTAGTTCACCAACTTGGCCGTTCTGATATAGGTACTGCCCTGTGCCTGTGGATTTCTCAATTCCTGCCAGAGTTGTTTTTAATGCACTTGTCGCCAACCATTGCAGGTTAGTGATGTTTTCATCTTCAATTTGCTGGATTAGTTGCAGCACTTCGGCCCATGTTGCTGGTGTGGTGCCAGTTAGCACCCCAATAGTATTTAGGATGCCTAAAGGGTCTTTAACGCCTGTGCCTGCCAAAATTGCTTCATCAATGTTTTTTGCCACTAAGAATGACAAATCTTCACGGATAAGACTTTCAATGTCTGGGCTGGACTGCTGGATCAACTGACGCGACATTTCAGTTTTTCCGCCTGTGTGCTTCGGTGTCAATGTGATTGCATCGAATGACATATTTGATTCTGGTACTGCTTCTTCTTCACCGACCCAGCCAAGTGATAAACCTGTGCCGAATTTTGGAATGACTACATCACCAGACAATCCAGTTAATGTTCGTACACCCATCTGGCGAACAATGTTTGAAGAACGTAAGGCCCCGATATAGTCCTGTGGGCGGTGGTTCGCTGCTACGAGTTCGGCTGCTGTAGTTGTGTTGTTTGTTGCACGTGTTTCCAGTGCATCGAATGGAATGAATGCGCCTTGTGCTTTCTTACCTGATCGCTTTTCCGCTTCTTTGTTGTACTCAAGTTCTGCACCTGAAAGGCTACGGCCTGTAATCTGTGCTTGGATAATGTTCTGAACTGACACTGAGCGTTTTAATTTTTCAAAGTCTTTATTGTGGCTATCGCCTACATGATCCGCAGGAGCCGAACGCTCCAGGCTTCGCAGGTATTCCACACGGTCAATTTGGGCTTGGATGCTTCGTTCTTCTGTTTTTAATTTTTCAAACTGTGTATTTTCTTCGTCTGTTAAATCACGGTTTGCTTTAGCTGCTGCATCTGCTAGGGCTTTCATCTGGCTAACTGTGCTAGATCGTTTTTCAAGTAATTCAGTTAAGTTCATTTCTCTATATCCTGATCAAGATACAGTCTAAATATCACAATATAGATATAAAAATCATAGTCTTAAATTCTTATAGATACATATAAAAAACCCACTCAATTAAGTGGGCTTAAAGTGTTTATACAAAAAATACATTATATTCTGGGTCGTCAGTTCTTAATGCAACTTTCACTTTTTTCCTTAATTCAAAAAAATACTGATCGTCTGATTTATCCTCATCACATTCGCCAAATTTTTCCCTTTGCTGTCTTTGTTGGCTGGCATAATTTTCTAAAATGAAATCGAGATTTTTTAGTTCATCAGTCGATAATTCAATTACTTTTTTTGTCATTACAATTTCCTCTAATTTATTGTCTATATACATTGAACATCTTGAGCATGTTGAGCATGTTGAGCATCTTCCATGTAAGTACATGATTTTCATTAGAAATGAAGGTGCTCATTAAGATGCTCAAGCATTTACCCTTTGAGCATCTTCATTATTGATATAATTCAATAAGTTATCTTCAAGATGCTCAAGGTGTTCAAGATGCTCATAGGTTAGTAGCGTTGTTTATGTTCAGGCAATACTTCTGGAACGTCTTTAAAAATTGATGGCAATTTCCAGTACCAAGCCGAACCCTCTTTGAATGGTTTTATATTTAAATTGTCTTTTGCTCGTCTGATAGATGCCACACTATAACCAGCATTTTTAGCTTCTTCTTGCACCTCCGAAGCTGGCATTTTTTCGACTGGGCTTAAAAGATCAATCAAAAACTCTTTGGCTAAATCTACTGTCGAACCGCTGCCCTCTGTCGATTCTGCTTCGTTCAATAATTCTTTTGCAGTACCTTCGATTGTACCAAGCCAAGCTGTTTTTGTAGTTTCAATATTCTCTAAAACAGTTTCAGATTCGATCTGGTATCTAATACCACCATCTAAAGTTGAAATATTGCTTTTTGCACGTACTAAAATGCAATCATTTTCATCTTCACGCTTTGCAGCACTCCATACCATGCGTGCTAAAGCTGTGAACGCTTGCGAACCTATAATTCGATCTGCTGGGCTGCTTCCCGAAGTGCCTTTAGCAAAATGAGTAATTCCTACAACGGCGCAATTAAACTCTTGGGCAAAATCCACCACCACCTGCAACGACCTGCGAACATCTGTAGCCTTGTTAGAATCACCACCAACGGCTGAAATAATAGGGTCAATCATCAGTAGCTTTATATCTGGGTTTTGTTTTGCATAAGCATTCAATAGCGGTAGGTCTTTGGTTGGATCAAATGGTTCTCGCTCCCCTTTGTCATTGATGCGCCCTGCAATAAAGTCGATTTTGCTTAGGTCTGCACCATTCGCAATTAATCTCGGTAGCAAAGTATCGTTAGGGTCATCCTCTGTGGAGTAGATTAAAACTCTACCTGTGTCTGTGCATTTTGAGCCATCAGGAAAAATACCATTTGTTGTGATAGTGGCAATCAAAGCTAAAAGCAAGTTTGTTTTTCCACATCCTCCAGCACCAGCCAGAATAGTGAGTTTCCCAAGTGGTAGCCATCCAGCCCAAAGCCAATTAATAGCTTGAGCCTGTATGTTTGCCATATTTACAATTTGGAGCGATGAAATAGGGCTTGTTGGTTTAATTTCATCAGTTTTGCTTTGTAAGGCTATTTTAATTTCCTGATTTGTTAATCTGGATACATCTGCATCAAAATGAATCTTTAAATCAGCATCAAATTCTAACTTTTTATCAGTAGCAATAACCCTCGGCTTACATTCATCAAAATAATTATTGACCAATTCAAAAGCCGTGCGAATCTCTCTATGAAAGACAGAAACATAATTAAGTTGCGATAACCGAAAAAATAGATTTAAATTATCGGTAGCAATAAAATTTGATGGATTTGAATTGCTAATATTGGATACTGGAATCCCAGCACCGACTTTAATCGACTGGGATTTCTTTTTGATATCTAATAATTGATAGCCTGTTAATTGCCAGCTTTCAAAATCATATAAAGGGATAGCTTTATACCCAGAAATGTCACGACCTTTATAGATCGTTTCATCCGCCACGGTTCTGATATTTCCTTTTTCCTCATTTTGCACCAACACATTTAAATCAAAATCATGCAGTGAATAACTTTCTACTACATTTTTAGTGTAGTTATGAGTATGGGAAAAAATTGCATTTTGTGGCTTTGGGTCAATGGATTCCAATAGATCGCCTGTAGTATCCCAGGATGCTTTTGTATTCATTCTGCACCCCCTTTCATTTTCTCCCATTCAGTCTTGTATGCTTCTGCCCCTTTAGCATGGTTGCGGTGGCGGTCATCTGCTAAATATTCATACATATCTAAATGAGTGACTAATTCAGAAAAATGATACTGGCTGACTTCTTTTCCACTCTCTGCCAGCTTGTTTAACTTCATTACTTCTTTTCTAATATGACTGATTGCTGTACACATCCAGTTCATATCTGATTCGGATAATGAAGCTAAGTCGTGCATGTCGCCAGCATCGTATTTTTTAGGTGTATTTGTAGAATTGATTTGATTAGGCATGAGAATGCGCTCCTTTGTAAATTGGAGCCTTGCCATTCACGACCAAGTGAGGGTGGCAAAGCTGAAAGGGGTTGGTCGACTGGCTACAAAGGAACCCAGCACACTCGAAAGTGTCCCCCTCCAGCTCCGCCATAACATGCGAACGCATAGAGATATAACGCATAAAAAAAGCCCGAAGCGGACTGTATGCGCCTTCATAGTAATAGCCGACCAAAGCTAACTTTGAGATTTTGCTCAAAGCAAGAGAACTATAACTAATTTTTTTCATGCTGTCACCTCGTCACGTGCAGCTTTTTTAGATTCAATCCATGCTTCAATTTCTTTCATGTCAAAATAGACTGGGGCTTGTTTGGTGTCTCCCAATTTGATTGGTTTTGGAAAGTCTGGATTTTTCAATTGGATTTTACGAAGCCCATCACGGGTAACGCTGAAGTATTCGCAAATTTCATTAAACTTTTTAAGCATTTCTAAGTACCTGCATATAACGTGGTACTTATCTATTATTCACATAGAGTTAATGAAAAATAGGGAAAAACTTTTTTTACTTTTTCCTTTTTATTTTTTCATAATTTTCTAATATTGTTTCAGGATTTCTAATTGTGTGTTGTTCAGATTGCCTTTTTATTGGACTTCCCGCATCTTTTTCCTGCTTGATCCATTTTTTTAAATTATCATCAGATAAATCATATTCATAACAAACCAAATCCCTAGCCCTCTTGGGGACTTTTAGAACTCTTAGTTGGCTATAATACGCTAAAACAATTTCATATCTTCTTGGGTCTGCTGGCGTACCATTATCATTTTTAGGTATATATTTCCTTGCATTATTAATTTGATCTTTTGCTCTTGCTTCTAACACTAAGCAAGCTAAATCTATTTCATGCTCATTCAACGGTAAGTTTTTTCTAATTCTATCTGCAACAATTAGCATTGCCTCCCCTTGATTTTTTGAAATTCGAATATAGTCATCCTCTGTATTCTCATTACAATAAAACCCCTCAAACATCCAGTTTTTAGACATGATATTTATCCACCATCCGATCCAATTCATCAGCCCACCATTGCATCATGGTAATTCTTTCTTCAAAGTGCTGTGCTTTATCATATTTTCCCTTTACACCTTTTTTGATATGCCCTAAACAGGCTTCTACAACTTGCGCCCTATCACTATATTTATTATTTAAGGCTGTGCTGGCAATATGCCTAAAACCATGTGGGTTTTGTTTGCCCTTATATCCCAGCCGATTCAAAGCAACATTAAAAGTCATATTACTAATAGGTCTCTCGTAACTATCTCGGCTTGGGAATAAATATTCTGACTCTGTTTTGTATTCGTGCAATTCTCTCAGCAATATAACCGCCTGTTTAGGCAAAGGAACTGCATGAATAATTCCTGTTTTTGTTTTCTCTGCTGGTTTAATCCACTCGGCTTGATCTAAATTAAAATCATCCCAAACGGCTTCCCGAAGTTCTGAGGGTCTAGGGAATAATAACGCCAACAACTCTAAACCTATTGCAACTGGCCTTGTCGGGTGCTGTCTAATGGCTTTGATTAATTCCCCTAGCTGATCCAGCTCAACATATTTCATATTCCCTTTTTCAGTTTTATTTAAAAACTCAGTCATGCCCTCAAGTGGGTTTGCTTCTACCTTATTTTTAAACTTTGCAAGATTGTAAGCACTCCGACAATAAGACCGTAGTTTTTCAACCTGTGTATAAATTCCTAAATCTTCTTGTAAGTGTCTAAAGAACTCCAGCCATTCATGTGGTGCAATTTCCAAATAGCTTCTATGACCAAATGCTGGGATGATATGCCTATGGATCGACTTGACAGCCTTGTCATAAGTCACATCATCCCAATTTCCTTTTTTCGTTGCTAGCCAGTCATCCATCAAAACACTGAATAGTAAATTTCCCAGCTCTATTTTTTTCTGTTTCGTTTTTTGCTTGGTCTCAAGTTGCACACCAGAATAAATATTTTCTAAAAACTCTGCTGCTTTCTTTCTTGCTGTCACTGCTTTAGTCGCTGGATATGAGCCAACATTCAACCATGACCACTTGCCATTTTCTTTTTTATAGCGAAATAACCAAGACTTTTTCCCACTTGGCTGGACACGGAAATATAAACCTTCGCTGTCTAGCTCTCGATATTCTTTTAATTCAGGTTCTAAACCATCCAATACGGCTGGAGATAAAGGGCGTTTTTTTATTTCGCTTCTTTTCATTGCTTGTACACACGAGTTAGATTTTCAACCTAGTGTACATGATTGTGTACAGATTTAAGAGCAATAAGCAATTTTATAAAAAGTTATATAAAGCAATAAAAAAGCCCTAAATCTTTATAATTCAGGGCTTTTTTACTTGTATATCGTGATACACAGACATATAAATTTAATATCTTGGTAGGTATATCCAGACTCGAACTGGAGACCTCTACGATGTCAACGTAGCGCTCTAACCAACTGAGCTATACACCTGAAGTCCAAGCATCATATTCATTTTTATTTGGCTAGACAAGTTTTTTCATAACTTTTTAAGCATGCTTGAACATCTTTTAAGCAAGCATTTAAACTGTTCGAGCGCATCTTGTTTCTCTAAATCATTGGGTGCATACATCTGCTGAATATATAAGTCAGCCAATGCCTTAAAGTCATCTTGCTTGGCTTTATCTACATGATTTTGTAACCGTAACATCCACGCACTAAAGGTTTCTGCAGGAAGCCTCTTAAAACGCGGTGCAACATCCGCATTAAACTTAAAAATTACACGTTGCCAAGCATTGACTTGTTGACGTGCTCGCCAATAAATCCATATAAAATACACGCCAGCTATTACGAGTAGTCCAATGATTAGTGCAATAGCGCCTGCATAACTTGAACTTAAACCTATACGACCAAACCAGTTTTTTTGGGTTTCAGCATTATAACCAACGACCTTACTTTGCCATTGGTAACTTGCATAATCACTCCAAATCCTTAATTGCGTCAGCATAGCGAAACTTCGTTGACTTAAAGCAGAACTAGAATCTCCCAATACACGCGTATCGGAACCCATATAATTTTGCATTCCATTGTCTATTCGCTGTGGTACAATCATTGCGGTTGGGTCATACCGATGCCATTTTCCATTTAACCAAACTTCGGTCCATGCATGTGCGTCGAGCTGGCGCACCTCCCAGCTTTTGCCATCTGGTGCAGCCTGCCCACCCTGATACCCGACAACTACGCGTGCAGGAATACCTACATAACGCATGAGCATCACAAAGCTCGAAGCATAATGCTCACAAAAGCCTTGTTTGCTCTTAAATAAAAAGTCATCTACACGATCTTGTCCTAGCACACCAGGTGATAGTGTGTAAGCAAAGCCTTGTTGTTTATACCATTGCAATACATGTTGAATATACACAGCAGGCTGTTGATGACTCTGACTATAAATTTTCTGTGCCAATTGCTGTGCTTTAGGATCTTTTGATTTTTGTGTTGCCGTAAAATGCTGGTATAAAGTAAATGCTTCATCTTGTCTAATTGGCATTAACTCTTGAGTCTGAATTAAACTCAGCGATATAGGCTCAGGCTTTAACAGCATACGGCGTGGCGTAATCCGTCCATCAATGGCCAATACATAGGATGTCGTATTGGGAATCGACTGCTCTAAGCCCGTAATCCACTGCACCCGTGGATCTGCCGCTAAATATTGATATTGCCAGCGCACATCTGTATTCAGTTCCTGCAAACGGCTAGGTACAACTTCACGTTGGTTAAAATGGCTACTGGTCCATCGCTGTCCATCATAGAGATCCAGTACCATTGCCCGCCAATATAATTCATGACGTGCCGGTAGCTGACTCATATCGCCAATAACCCGAAAGGCCAACTCACTAGACTGCGATAGTTTGGCAATATCTCCCGGCGACATGCTATCGCTAATACCCGTCACGCTAGAATCATCGGGAATGGGTATATGCCATAGCGGTGGCAAGCGTGGGAAAAACAAAAAGAGCAACACAAAAAATGGCACCGCATACAATAAAAACTTAGCCACATGCGCCAAGTCTTGTTTTAAAGCTATAGTTTTTTGATGCTCAAATTCACTGGTTTGTATACGGTACAAGCCCGTAAAACAGCTCAGCAAACTTAAAATGACGATCATAGCCATCGCAAAGGATTGACTGAACAGAAATGAACTTGCAGATACAAATAAGGCAAAATTAAATAAAATGATCAGATCGCGCTTATTTTTACTTTCCAAAGCTTTGGCAAATAAAAATGTACTCAGCACTGCAACGCCTGCTTCTACCCCAATAAAGCTTCGATAACTAAAATAGATACTCAATAAAGCAATAAAAGTGAGTAAAAAAGTCCAATGCCTTTTTAAAGAACCATCTACATGATGTCGTCGTAAAAATAAGCACAGCCACATCACAAAAAAGCTAATACTCAATGCAACAGGTAAAAACATAGCCTGAGCAATGAGTAGCAGAACCAAACTCAAGAGCATTGAAACACGAACAGAATACGCAACCATAATTTAAGCCTGTGCCAATAAAAGTTGAGCTTGGTACAACTGTGCATGCCCCAAACCGTTGCTTAATTCAGCATGGGGCAAATACATGGCATAATTCAATTGCTGTTGCTCACACTGTTCCACCAACCCCATCATCATGCTCAGCTTCTCTTCATGTGAGGCACTTGGCATGTGATTGTAGTCAATATCAATACGATGCTGATCCGAATACTGCTCAAACACTTTGATATATAGCCCCTGCCCACGTGCAACTTGCTTCCACGATACGGCCTGTAAGGAATCTCCTTCCCGAAATGCCCGTAGTTCACGAAACTCATCCATTTCTTTATCAAACTGCTGTGGATGGTGTTTATTTTCCAACTCAGGAGGCAGCGCCTGTGGTGCAATCCAGCTGGATTTATTTAAATATAAATAGGTCCATGCACGCACTAAACCGAAGGGATAAATCGAATAAATCTGTATATTCGGATAATGAAATTGTCCTCTTTGCGGTGCATGCAATGGTATGCGTAACTGTTGCTTCTGCTCCGTTACACACAGTTTATACAGTTGATCTTCGCAACGAATCCACAGATAGCGCGTGAGTACTTGGTTTTGGCGTATGTATACATCTAAATGAAGAACTTGCCCAACTTGGCCCAATTCCGCGACATTGATTTCCAAACGCATGCCATGTAATTGCTTAAAAGTGAGATAAAAACTCATGCACAGCACAGCGCTAATTAAAAAGCAAAAGCCTAAAATTAGATTGTTGGCATAGTTCACCCCAGCTACAAAAGTAATCAAAATGAGGACTAAAAATAAATAACCCTGCTGATACATAAACACCAAGACATCTTTTTGGGTCAGAGTTTTCTCACCTGTATATGCAAAGCGTTTCGTCAGCCACTTCTGCCATAAGGACGCCAAAATATTGCCTCCTTAGATTAACTTCACACGTTGCAACAGCAATTCTGCCTCATGCGGATTTAGCCCGATACGGTGCGATGCAACCGCTGTAAAAACTGCCTGCACATCATCTGGAATCACAAAAGATCGTTTTTCAATGAGCGCATACGATTGAGCCGAACGTTTTAAGGCCAATACCCCTCGAGTTGATAATCCATGTCGGCCTTTACGGCTTTCTTCCGCCAAGTCCAAAATATAATCCAAAACTTGATCGCCCACATAAATCTGATGGACTAAGGACTGAAGCATTAAGATGTCCTGTTCTTCAAAGACATGAGCCAAAGTTGCAATCAATTGTTGGCGCGTATTTTGTTGTAATAGTAGTTTTTCAGCATGGCGCGATGGATAACCTAAAGATAAGCGCATGAGAAAACGGTCTAATTGTGATTCTGGCAATGCATAAGTACCACTTTGAAAGAGCGGGTTTTGTGTTGCAATGACCCAAAATGGCTTAGGCAAAGCATAACGTGCACCATCGACTGTCACGAATCCTTCTTCCATCGCTTCAAGAAGTGCACTTTGTGTTTTTGGACTACAACGGTTAATTTCATCCGCCAATAGTATTTGGGTAAAAACTGGCCCTTGTTTAAACTCAAACTGGTGTTCTTTTTGGTTAAACATATTCACGCCAATCACATCACTCGCGAGCATGTCATTGGTAAATTGAATGCGCTGAAATTGTAAGCCAGCCAAATGCGCCAAACTGCTTGATAGTGTGGTTTTCCCCAAACCTGGTAAGTCTTCAAATAAGACATGACCACCTGCAAGTAAGCTACACAATGCCAATTTAGTTTGTTGGTTTTTATCTAAAATAATTTGATTAATTTGGGTTAGAAATTCTTCAATTTTCGGGTAATACAGCGCAAGTTGCTGTTCATCCAGCATTTCATTTGGCACTGTAATAGTCTTTTCTTTTCCCCAAAACACGCTTCATTCCCCAATAAAAAACGGTATGGCTTTAACATACCGTGTTTTCATCAATATGCAAAACTTATAACTCAATGATTTTTCTAATATCTAATGACATCAATAGCTATCTGTCTAATGCCAAATATATAAAAAATACCCATCAATAACGTGCGCCAATACAGCCTCTGTGTTTTTCCTATTCATATAACAGTATTTTAGCAGAACAAAAAAAAGCGCCTCGAAAGGCGCTTTTTTATCATTTAACGTGGTCTTAACAAGGACACTTCTTCATATTTCCACCTGCTGTCGGATAGCGTGCATCCACACAGTAGCGATAAAAAGTTTTGGCATCCATGGCTTCCAAATCAGGATGGTGCTTCTTCATGTGTTCCAAATAATTTTGATAATCTGGCACACCTACCATCAAGCGAAAACTCTGCTGCAAGCGTTGCCACAAAGTCGCAATTCTTGACCAGTTTTTTGGATTCAGAATCAAATCCTTTTGCGACATGATGGTCATTTTAATGATTTTATAAATCACTGTTTTGCCACTTTTTGCAAATTTCAGATTCATCTCTGTCTCCTCATTAATGGTGATTAGATGCCACAATGTCTTTAGGATCACGGTACACAGCTTCCCCCTCAACCACAGATGGTTGTGGATTTGCGAGTGCGCGACGTACCACACCAATGGCTGCAAATAACATCACGAACGCCACAATCATAAAGAATGCGCACAATGCAGCATTAATTTGATTTGATAAAGCCACAGTATGCATTTCAGCCATAGTTTTTGCTGGCGCCAACAATTCATTTTTTGCTATTGCCGCATTAAAACGATCAGCCTGCGCCAAGAAACCAATTTTCGGGTTTTCGTGGAAGATTTTTTGCCAGCCAGCGGTCATTGAGGTAACGAATAAGAATACTGTTGGAATGATTGTCACCCAAACGTATTTTTCTTTTTTCATTTTGAACAGAATAACCGTACCCAAAATAAGCGCCATGGCTGCCAAAATTTGGTTACCAATACCAAACAGTGGCCATAAGCTATTAATGCCCCCGAGCGGATCGACCACACCTTGATAAACAAAGAAGCCCCAGCCAGCAACTGCGACAGCTGTGCCTAATAAGTTACCAAAGAAATTGTGCGAGTTTTTCACTGCAGGAATCACAATACCAACTGTGTCTTGCACCATAAAACGACATGCACGCGTACCCGCATCCACAGCCGTTAAAATGAATAATGCTTCAAACAGAATTGCAAAGTGATACCAGAATGCCATCATTGAACGGTTATTAAAAATTTCCGTAATAATGTGTGCCATACCAATCGCAAAGGTTGGTGCACCACCTGTACGTGACAGAATTGAGTTTTCACCCACTTCTTGTGCAAGTAGCGTCAATGCTTCAGGCGTTACCACAAAACCAAGTGTACGTACTGCTTCAGCCGCGCTTTCAACAGTTGTTCCAAGTACAGCAGCTGGTGAGTTAATGGCAAAATACACGCCAGGTTCAAGAATCGTTGCGCAGACCATAGCCATAATCGCAACAAAAGACTCCATTAGCATGCCGCCATAGCCGATCACACGAATATCTTTTTCATTATTAACCAATTTTGGTGTGGTGCCCGAAGAAACTAAAGCATGGAAACCAGAAATTGCACCGCAGGCAATGGTAATAAATAAGAATGGGAACATCGAGCCTGCGAATACTGGCCCTGTACCATCGACAAAATGCGTCACAGAAGGCATTTTCAGCATTGGCATTGCCACCATAATCCCCACGGCCAAACCAGCAATGACGCCAATTTTTAAGAACGTAGATAAATAGTCACGTGGTGCCAATAACAACCATACAGGCAATACAGAAGCCACAAAACCATAGCCAATCAGCCACCAAGTCAACTCAGTACCTGTTAGCGTAAAGAATGGCCCCCAATACGGATGCTGTGCAACATCACCACCATAGATAATGCCTGCCATCATCAGTACAAAACCAATAATCGACACTTCTGCAATTTTCCCTGGGCGGATATAGCGCATATAAATGCCCATAAAAATTGCAATTGGAATAGTGGCTGCAATACTAAACACACCCCACGGGCTATTCGTAAGGGCTTTGACAACGACCAATGCCAAGACGGCAAGAATGATGATCATCACACCCAAAGCGCCCAACATCACAATGATGCCGGCAAATGAACCCAGCTCTTGTTTGGCCATTTCACCTAGTGAGCGACCATCGCGACGTGTAGATATAAATAAGACTAAAAAGTCTTGAACTGCACCCGCCAAGACCACACCAACCAAAAGCCAAATTGTGCCGGGTAAATAACCCATTTGTGCTGCTAAGATCGGACCGACTAAAGGACCCGCACCGGCAATGGCTGCAAAATGATGCCCAAACAATACGCCTTTGTTAGTTGGTACGTAGTCTAAACCATCATTTAAGCGATGTGCAGGTGTTAAACGGCGCTCATTGAGTTCAAATACTTTGTTGGCAATAAATAAACTATAAAAACGGTATGCAATACTATAAACACAGATTGCTGCTAAAATTAGCCAGACGGCATTTACATGCTCTCCACGGCTAACGGCCAGTATCCCAAAAGATACTGCACCTACAATGGCCACTAAGAGCCACACAATTTTCGAAACCAAGCCTGGCTTCGATTGTATATTTTCCATGTCAATCCCTCATTTCTGTTGAAATAAATCAGCTTATTTTTTCTAGTTCGAGGTACTGCTGTTTCATCCTGTGAAACTGTACTCCTGTGACTGTTGATTTCCTCTACGACTTTGGCATAAACGCCCATAAAAAAGGGATGATTTTTCATCATCCCTTCTGATAATAGTCTAAAAATTAGCTATTATGCACGTTCTAAATAGTCACCAGTACGAGTGTCTACACGAACTTTATCTTCTTGTTGTACAAACAATGGAACACGTACTACTGCACCTGTTTCAAGTTTTGCAGGCTTACCGCCACCGCCAGAAGTATCACCACGTACACCTGGATCAGTCTCAACGATTTGAAGTACAACGAAGTTAGGTGCAGTTACGTTCAATGGCACGCCGTTGAATAACATAATTGTACATTTTTCGTTAGAATCGTCTTTTAACCATTTAGCAGCATCGCTCATTGCTGTTTTGTCAGCTGCGATTTGCTCAAATGATACTGGATCCATGAAGTTCCACATTTCGCCATCGTTGTACAAGTATTCCATTTCTACTTCTACAATGTCAGCTGCTTCTAAACTTTCACCAGATTTAAATGTTTTTTCTAAAACTTTACCAGTTTTAAGGTTACGTAATTTTACGCGGTTGAAGGCTTGGCCCTTACCTGGTTTAACGTATTCGTTTTCCATGATTGAACATGGGTTACCATCAAGCATGACCTTAAGGCCTGACTTGAAATCATTCGTAGAAAAATAGGCCATGACTGGCGCACTCCAAACTTACTAACTTTAATCTATTAACGTACAAGAACGACAATGCAAACCATTTAAAATGTTGTTATTGTGACCTATACAAAAGACACGTATCTATTATTTTACCATTCTATGCCCGCAAAACGAATAAAATCAGCATAAAAAATCCGTAACTATTCGTTTGCTGCTTAGCGCATACTCGAAAAAACCCGAAAAGCTTCCCCTACATGAGGCTTCGCATTAGAATTGTGCCATACTTCGGACGAGAACCTAACAGCTTCTAATCCGAACAATTCTTAATCTAGATTTATCTTCTATACCCTCAAAGATCTTCTTTTGAAGCCCTATATAAGCAGAATCAGATCATTCATCTAGCACAATTTCAAGCACGTGGCATGATAAACTATTTATACCAAGAGCAAAACTGGCAAACCCAACTGAGCAATTTAGTGACTGATCCAGCAGAACTGCTTGAGCTATTACAACTTTCTCCAGAGCAACTCTTGTCTGGCGCTCTATTGGCCAGTAAACAGTTCAAACTGCGCGTACCTCGTGCATTCGTCGGAAAAATGCAATTGGGTAATGCATTCGACCCCCTCCTTTTACAAGTTCTCCCGCATCATTTAGAGCTTGAAGAACACGAAGGATTTGTCACTGATCCACTGGGTGAAGAGCAAGCCAATCAACAGCCAGGCGTATTACACAAATATAAGTCACGCTTTCTTTTAACGCTCACAGGCGCATGTGCCGTTCACTGTCGTTATTGCTTCCGTAGGCATTTCCCCTATCAAGAAAACCTACCTAAACAAGATGATTGGCCAAATATTCGTGACTATTTAGTAAGTCAGCCTGATATTAATGAAGTGATTTTAAGTGGTGGCGATCCATTAACTTTATCTGATCGCAAACTTCAGCTTTGGATTGAACGCTTAGAATCACTTCCACAAATTAAATTTTTGAGAATTCATTCACGCGTTCCTATTGTTATCCCCAATCGGATCAATGATGCGTTTATTTCTATTTTAAAAAACAGTAGGCTGCGGATTATTCTAGTGGTACACTCAAACCACGCATCAGAATTAGATGATTTCACTTGTAGCCAACTTTCTAAGCTGGTCAAGGAACAAATTACAGTCCTCAATCAGGCTGTTTTACTCAAAGGGGTCAATGATTCTGCCGACGTTTTAGTCGATTTAAGCTATCGCTTATTTGATGCAGGCGTTATGCCATACTATTTACATGTCCTAGACAAAGTTAAAGGTGCTCATCATTTTGATCGATCACCGCAGGACATAGATGACATTTATAAAGCGGTTTTAGCGAACCTACCGGGGTATTTGGTTCCTAAACTAGTTCGGGAAATTGCGGGCGAGAAAAATAAAACACCGCTTTTTGGGGTTTCAACTTTTTGAGTTAAATAATAAAGATGACTAAGCGTACTTCAGACATATTTCAGAAATCGACTGAACTTAAGCTGGATCAACTCAGTTTTTGTCCTACCACTGCCAAAGGTTTGCAGGAATGGCTAAATAGCGTCTCCATTTTACAATTGGGGACTTCATCTAAATCATTATTTAATGCTTTGCTTGAAATTTCTGAATTGAAATGCCAAGAAATGTTGCGATTTGACTTGGTGCAAATCCTACATCCAACCTTAGAAAATGTACTCACTAGCTTAGAAAAGCATTTTGCCAATCACAGTTTAATTACCACTGATCGTAATGACCAGATTATTGAATTGGCGATGTTGTTGCGTAGCCATTTTGCCAAAATCTATATTGATATCGCGATGCGTTGCAATACGCAGCTCAATCAACAAAAATTTTCTATTTTTTCGTTTGGTCATAAAAAGAGTCTGCAAACAGCACGTACAGCATCTATTTTTTATGCTTTGCAACAATTGGCGATGTTGTTATATCAACAACAAATGCTTTATAGCACACCTATTCCTGGTCAATGGCATGCAACACATCAATTGGTTGAATATGCGATTCAAAACAATTTTGATCAAACCAATATTAATCAGCTTCTAGGTACGCAACACGAAATCACCACCATTGCGCAAGTGTACTCACAGCTGATTTTATTGGATATATTTAATACCAACCAAATACGACCAGCAGAAATTCAGGGGCTATATTTATGTAGTTATGATTGGGCTAAACTCATTCAGATTCTACCGAAAGAAACCACTTTATCGCGTTATGTTGTGGACTCTAATAAAGACCATCCACCTGTATTTAATTCACATCAGGCATCACATTACACACCTGACATTTTTATTTCGACACAAAACTTACTCGACCATCTCACAGAAACACAAACTAAAAGTGGTCAGTATTTATCAAAAAATGAAAAGCTATTCCTCACGCCTGCCTTACATTTCCACATTCACAATCTATTAATGAATAATGTGGAACGTAAACATGAGCGTTATGATTACTCTGCAGAAATCAACATTTGCTTTGGCTTATCGGTTGCTCATTTTTACCTTTCTAAAGGCAAAACATTGCAAGAAACCCTTGAGCTTGAGTCAAACTATAACCTGCAAAATGAATCAAGTTTTATCAATTCAATGGATACCAACATTCAAACTTCAGTTTCGAATGCCAAAGCCCTTGATCGTGAAGCTAAACAAATTCACTCTGCTGAAGTACTCGACATTAGTGTGAACGGTTACCGTATTAAGTGGACGGGTGCGACACCAGCCAACTTAAAAACGGGTGAATTTATCTTGGTTCAAGAAAATGCACAAAGCCAATGGCGTGGTGGCGTTATCCGCTGGATTAAGCAATCAGCAGAAAAGAGCCTCGAACTGGGTTTAGAAATTTTAACGCAAGATATGTATCCATGCTCTGGTCATATCCGCACAGATCGAAATACTCATAATTATCAGCCTGCACTTTTGGTTCAAACTGCACAACTCGACCAAAACAGTACAACACTCATTTTACCTGGTTCGAATCTATTCCGCGAAAAACAAACGATTCATTTACGTTTAGGTAAAGAGGAACTTAAAGTTTATCTCACCAAGGCTCAATTGATCACACAAAGTTTCATTCGCTTTGAATACGAATTACTGAATGATCAGCAAGAGAATCTAGTGACCGAATTTATTAATAAACAAGTGAATGACACGAAAAATCACGATTTATGGGAAGCGTTGAAGTGAGAAATCCATTATTGTCTAAAAAATTAAAGCGTACAGAAACACGTCTGCTCATCATTGATGACAACCAAATACGTTTTAACCAAATACGTGATCTTCTAACTCAAAGCGAACATCAAGTTGAAGCCGTGCTACTCGATGACTTACAAGGTTTCGAAAAACAGCTCAACCTCAATTGGGATTTGATTATTTTCGGTCGTGCTTATGACTTAAAATATGAACAAGCTTTAAGCTTAATTCGACTGTCAAAGCAACCTAATCTACCGATTTTATTGTTAAAGCCGGATGACTACCAAGCAGACCAATACCCTGCTTATGTGCATAAAGGCATTTATGACATCTTAAATCTAGACTACCCAGATCGTTTTTATTTGGGTTTAATTCGTGCCCTTTCGTTCAGTCGTTTAATGCAAACACAGCAACAACTGTTAAATGAACTAGAAACAGCACAAAGCCAAGCACAATCGCTGGTTGTAGATAGCCATAAAGCATTAGCTGTAATTCAAGAAGGCATTCATATTCAAGCGAATGCAGAGTATTTATCACTGTTTGGTTTAAAGTCTGAAGATGAAATCATCGGCTTACCTTTACTCGATGTCTTACAACCTAAAGATTTACCTGATTTCAAAACACGCTTCAAAAAAATCAGCCAAGGTCAGTTTGACTTTGGTCGTTTTGAGCTTGACTCGCAAAACAGCAAACTCAGCACCAAGAATCCTTTAAAAATAGAATTCATTCCTGCTGCTGAAGATGATGCACTACAAATTGCAATTGATATCGAAAGTACAAGTGGTACAAAAACTTCGAATGATGGTTCGCAAAGTAAGCCAAATACCTATCAGCAAATAAAGCGTGCTATTACACAACAGCCATCAAATATTAATGCGTTGGTTTTATTTGCTTTGGCCTCTGCACCAGAACAAATTTTCCAGTCTGACTGGAACACGCTAAAAAGTTATTTTGAACAAGTTAAAAATTTCTTAAAAGAACAAACCAATGCACCATTGTTTAAAATTGATGGTGGTGTTTATGTTGGTTTATTCCAAGCAGAATCTCAAGCGATACTTGAATCTAAACTCATTGGTTTAAATGCACTTCGTAAACCGCAGTTATTAACCGTGAATAACAATAGCTACCCACTCAATTTACGTTTAGGTTATAGCGTTTTAGAGCAAGAGTTACGAGATGAAACTGTCTTGGAACAATGTGTTGAAAAAGCATTCTTGACTGAGTTACCTCAAAATCAACCTGCACCAGAACTGGAACTTTCAATTCCAAGTCTAGAGTTTGCACCACAATCTCCAGCGGTAACTCTCGAAGCTCAAGCAACAGAAACACAAATACCAAGCGTACAATTCAACACAAGTATTGAAGAACTTGCGCCAATTTCAGCATTGAATGAGTCGCCTATCATTAAGGCACTTCGCACTTGTTTAGAACGTGGTGAAATTCATCTTAAATATCAGCAGCTATACGATAAAGATGACCAGAACATGTACACCTATGAGGTGACCAGTGGTTTTATCTACGACAATAAATGGCGCGATATTTCACAACTCAAAGAACTGGCTGAAGACTCAGAATTATCCATTAAGCTCGATCGTTGGATTATGGTGGAATCATGCAAGCAATTACATAATTTCATCACCCAATATCCTGAAGCAAAATTAATTATTAACTTGAATAAAGAAATCTTACTCAAAGACCGTAGCTTCCCTGAGTTTGTTGCCAAACTGTTGACGATTATTCGTAGTAAGCAACAACATCCTCTGATTTTACAGTTTTCAGAAGATGATATTTATCAATCTCTTGCAGATGCTCAAAAAGCAATTATTGAACTTCGTCGTCATGGCGCTGAAATCGCCATTCGTGATTTTGGTCAATCAATGTTTAGTGAAAGCCTATTAACTCAAGTTGAAGCGAATTGCTTAACATTGCACCCTGAATTAACGCACATGTTAAATTCAGATAAATTATGCGAAGAACTCCAACTCAAAATTGTTGCCTTCAGAGATATTAAGCCCGTACAAATTATGTTACGTGGTCTTAATGACATGACACTGTTTGCCAATGCTTGGAATGTGGATGCACGCTTTATTCAAGGTGATTACTTCCAGAAAAAATTGGATCACTTGATTGATGTACAAGATCAATAATCATCCTCTACATTTAAGTTAAAACCAATAAAGCCACATTCAATTGAATGTGGCTTTATTATATAAAGCACCATACGTCAAATGCAAAATACTGGACATAAAAAAAAGCAGGCAAAATGCCTGCTTTTTTTTGGTTTTGGGTATTAACGTTTGATAGAACGTGACATACCAGCAAAACGTTGCTTGAACTTGTCGATACGACCGCCAGTGTCAACGTTCTTTTGCTTACCAGTGTAGAAAGGGTGGCAAGCTGAACATACGTCTAGGTAGATAGATTCTTTACCTAAAGCTGAACGAGTTTCGATTACGTTACCGCAAGAGCAAGTAGCAACTAATTTTTCGTATTTAGGGTGAATATCGGCGCGCATCGTCGATTACTCCATAAAGTTTAAGAAGGTTTTGCTGTCATCGCAATTGACCACTCTCCTACAAGGAGGAGGAAGTGCCTAAAAGGCAGATCAACACCATAACAGACCATTCTTTTGGCCCACCGAGACGGATACCGTCAGAGCTAAGCACAACAAGTTGGGACAAATTATAGCTGATTTTTTACTGTTAATAAATAGCTCATTCTGACTGAATGACTTTCTTCTGTGCTTTTGCTTGCTCTGAAATTTGTTTAAATTTCATCTCTACACTTTGCTGAAAAGTGTGCTGGTCAAAATGATTCAAGCGCTGAATTAATACAGGACAATAAGTCGCTGAATCCACTTGCTGTAGAGATCTGCTCATCATTTCCAGTGCTTCTTGAAACTGCTGCTTAACGTCTGCATCTACAGGTGAATTAAGTTCCTCTTCTTTAAATAATTCTTCATCATGATTCAAATTAAGCACAGAGATTGCACCCTCTTTGGCGGCCTTGAGCACTTTTACTTTAGCGCCCGTATAGGCTTGTTCAAGTTCAGAATTGAGCTGTGGCTGTTGATCACGGCAAAAGTCCAGCATCGGCTGCAGCGTCAACAAAGGCATCTTTACGATAAGATCTCGATTCACTCTTAGTGTTAAATCATCAGCTATACACACTGTACTGTAGCTGAGAATTAAAAACAGTCCAGCTATTCTTGTTTTCATTTTATCCATTCTGTTCTTAAATTTTAGTCATAGACAACACACTCAGTTTACATGATCCATTAAAAGACTCGATACCTTCCGAGTCTTTTAATCACTTAAACTATTAAGATTCAATGCAATTTATTCAACACCACGACTCTGCTTTGACCATAAATTGGCAATTACACCGCAGACCATTAGCTGGATTTGATGGAATATCATAATTGGCAATACGATCATTCCTAATGGCTGACCAATAAATAAAATCTGCGCCATTGGCACACCACTGGCCAAGGTTTTTTTAGAACCGCAAAAGAAAATAGTTTTTTGATCTGCACGATTAAAGCCCATCCAGCGTGGTACATACAGTGCCAATAGCATAATGAGCGTGAGTAGCACAGAACAGGCCAGAATCAGTAGGATTAAGGTCTGAGCACTCACCTGTTGCCACAAGCCTGCTACAACAGCACTACTAAATGCACCATAAACCACCATTAAAATTGAGCCTTGATCAAACACTTTTACAATCTTCGGCATTTTTTTCATATAAGGGAATACATAAGGTCTTAGTAATTGCCCCAATACAAATGGAACCAAAAGCAATAAGGTAATTTGCACTATAGATGCAGTCGGATCAAAATTATGTGTGGTTTCACCTAAAATAAAAAAACTTACTAATAGCGGGGTAATAAACATCCCTACAATATTGGAAAATGAAGCACTACATACGGCACCTGCGACATTACCCTGTGCTACAGATGTAAATGCAATCGAAGATTGCACTGTAGAAGGTAAAAAGCACATAAATAAGAAGCCCCAATACAGCTCCTGCCCTAACATTGGTACCAATAACGGTTTACACAGCAAACCAATGATTGGAAACAACGCAAAAGTAAATGCAAAAACAACACCATGCAACTTCCAATGCATTAATCCTTCTACCACAGCTTCACGCGATAGTTTGGCGCCATGTAAGAAAAATAAAACCGCAATTGCAACTGTCGTGATCGTGCCAAAAATTTCAGCAGCTTGTCCTGAAACGGGCAAAAAAGTGGCCAAAACCACCATGATAAATAACAGTACTGTAAATCGGTCCAACGCCAGCATCTTCAGCATGTCCGCATCCTTTCAATGATTTATCTATTTTATTTAGCTGAGATCAGCTGTTAAAAAGCCCAGTAAGCCTAGAATTTACCTCTGGGTAAAAACCATCTTACTGGGCTTTTCTATTGAAACTGCATTTTCATGCGTGATGTTCAATATTTTGACTGTATTTCAAGCATCTTTCTGATTAGTTATTACGCGCATTGTTGTCTTGCTGAATCAGTTCAATTTTGTAACCATCTGGGTCTTCTACAAATGCAATGACTGTCACGCCACCTTTCATTGGACCCGCTTCACGAACGACATTACCACCACGCGCTTTAATTTCTTCACAGGCTTTATACGCATCATCTACTGCAATTGCAATATGACCATAGGCATTGCCCAATTCATAGCTCGCTGTATCCCAATTATGCGTTAACTCAAGTACTGTATGGTTTTCTTCACCACCATAGCCTACAAATGCCAAGGTAAAACGCCCTTCTTCATAGTCACGTTTACGAAGTAAAGTCATACCCAGCACTTCAGTATAGAACGCTAACGAACGTTCTAAATTGCCTACTCGCAACATGGTATGCAACATACGCATCATCATTTTCCTAAATCTTAAATTATTGTTGAATACTATAGGGATTTAATCCCCAAAGTTCAATTTTAGTCGCAAAGCTTATACAGTTCATTAACTCACTCAATATGCTATTTTTTTGTAAAAAATCATGCTCATTCAATCTTAAAAAACCCGCGAAATTATCGCGGTTTTTTTTAATCAAACTATACTCAAAGTCTATTGCGTGGTTTTTTGTTCATGTTCTTTGAGCAATTTTGCAACCCAAACCACTAAAAACAAAATTGGAATACCAATTAATGCAGTCATTAAGAAAAATTTTGGATAGCCAATATTGGTCACGATCGTACCCGAATAACCGCCTAAAATTTTAGGTGTTAAGGTCATTAAAGAACTGAAAATTGCATACTGCACTGCCGTAAACGATACACTGGTTAAGCTGGATAAAAATGCAATAAATGCTGCCCCAGCCAAGCCAGAGGCTAAATTATCCACAATGATCGCAAAGTATAGCCACATTGAACTATATGACTTAATCACTTTACCTTTCAGCTCAACCCAGCCATTTTCTGCTTGCGCCAGCTGTATTGGTTGTACATCTACACTAAGCACCCCTGCCATATTGGCAACAGTATTAACTTCATAAGCATGTGTTTGTGTAGCAATAATACGCTCAGCATCCAACAGCTGTACTTCAACTTTGTGGCTAGCCGATTCAGCCAAGGCTTTTCCTGGAATCGTCGCGGTAAAAATACCTGCTTTGTCTAATTTAGCTTCAAAGGTTTGGCCATCGAGTTGCACCTGCAGTTTTTGTTGCTCATTTAGAGCATGCGCTGTTTGACCACGCACCACAATGCTATTTTGGCTTTCTTGCGCATTAACCACATTGTCTGCCGTAATCGGAAATACGAGTAATGCCTTGTTTGCTTGATCATTAAGATATGGCATCTCTACTGTTACAGCGCCACTTTTATCTTGTACATAAGTTGCACTCACGTGTATCGCCTCACCAGAGCGCAAATCAGCAACAGGAACTTTTTGCGTCCATGCACCCGTTTCATCTGCCTGCACTTGATAGCTTTTACCACCAGCCTGTACAGTAACTTCACCGAGTGGCTGACCCGATTTCACCAAACCAATAAAAATTAAATTGGTCGAACTGGCTAAAATCGCCCCTACAAACATTAATTTCATAATGTTCATACGCTGTGCCAGTAAGCCTCCTAAAAAGCCACCGACCAAGCTAAAAATAACACCATAGACTTTTACCGCTTCAGCAATTTGCTCTTTACTGAAATTTAAGTCTTGGTAAAAGACATTGGAAATAACACCGGCAATAATGTCTGAAATACGGTAGAAACCAATCAAAAGTAATAATACCAAAGCCAGTTTCACACCATAGCGTTTAAAAAAGTCCGCAACAGGATTGACCCAAGTTTCATAAGCCATTTGCTTGTTTACTGCACCAGCTTTGACTAAACCTCCACCCACCAATAAAGCCATTGCCCCAGAACCAATAAAACGTATAGATTCCAAGCCAAAGAGTAACAATGAATCCTGTATCTCAAACTGTGTTTTCAGTGCTTCAACTGCATTCCCTGAAAAAATATAGCTAAGTACAAAACTGACCACAGCCACAAAAAATACAGCAACCAAACGGTAGTAATCAAAGCGCTGATAATTTTTATGGATACGTTCTACTTGTGGCTCACGAATCACTAAGGTCGTAATAATCCCCACAAGCATGACAGCGGCCATAGCAAAATAGGTCGTGCGCCAAGCCTCATATATATAATTACCTTTAGCCGTGCCCAAATAAGCTGCTAAAAATAACGCACCAGCACCAGCAACAATCATACCAATGCGATAACCCGCATTATAGGTAGAAGCTAATACGGTCTGCATTTCAGTTTCTGCCAATTCAATACGGTACGCATCAATCACAATGTCTTGTGTGGCTGCCGAAAAGCCCAAAAGTACTGCGCCTGCTGCCAT
Source organism: Acinetobacter cumulans (assembly GCF_003024525.3). Lineage (GTDB taxonomy): Bacteria > Pseudomonadota > Gammaproteobacteria > Pseudomonadales > Moraxellaceae > Acinetobacter > Acinetobacter cumulans. Next base: position 2,285,441 of record NZ_CP035934.2, read on the forward strand.
TTGGTAAATATAACTCTGTCCAAGTGCAGGATCCGACAACGCCATAATGGCAATAGCACAGATAATCAGACACTGAGCAATCAGCAACCAAGCACGGCGACGCCCCATTAATTTGGTCAATACAGGCACTGGGAGCTCATCAATTAAAGGTGCCCAGACAAATTTAAAGGAATAACCTAAAGCGGCCCAACTAAAAAATGTTACGGCGCTCTTATCAATGCCCGCCTCACCTAACCACAGTGACAAGCTAGAAAATATCAGCAGAATTGGAATACCTGCCGAAAAGCCTAAAAACAGCATGATCAGCGCACGTTTATCTAGAAATGCGGTAAATGCCGCTTTCCATCCTGAAGCTTGTGTTGTCATTACATTATTTTTGTCTGAAAATGAATGATGCTATTCAAGCGCTTAATCCGCTTGGTTTCAACCAAATTTATAAAATCTGTACGTAATTTTGTCGAGAAAATCAGCCATGTTGCTTGATCTTTTCAGGCATTTCTGTATACCTTTAAATTCTGCCGTTATTAATATGTTTTGGATTCAACAGTGACCAAAAAACTCGAAACTCTTCAATCTTCTCTTTCCACACCCACTGCTAACCAAAACGAAGTGCCAGAAGCTAAAAAAATAATCAGTGTTTTTGATCAACCAGAGATTCAAACTACCTTGAGCAAAACTCAGCTTCAATTTGAACAACTGACTTATTTAACTGACCTGAAAAAAATTCCAACATCGACCAAACGCTTAAAACCCTTAAATAATTTTTTAGGTCAAGATCGTGCCCGTGCTTCAGTAGAAGCAGGAATTGCATTGCCTTATTCTGGCTATAATATTTTTGCTGTAGGTACGGCTGGTCTAGGCAAACGCACCATGATTAAGCGCTTGCTCCAACAGCACGCTAAAACGATGCCTACGCCAAATGACTGGGTCTATGTCAATAACTTTCAGGTACAACGCCAACCTTTGGCATTAAAACTACCTGCAGGTCAAGCACCTAAGTTTCAAACACAATTACATCAAACGTGGCAGACCATTTTAAAGCAACTTGAACGTCGCTTTACCGCTGAAACTTATCACAACAATATCGAACTGATTCGTCAACGGACAGGTGATGAACAGAATTTAGCCTTATTTGAGCTAACCAAAGAAGGTGAAGATCTCGACCTTAAACTCATCACTCAAAATGATGAACATCACTTTGTCCCAATGCATTTTAAAGACAATAAAATGCAAGAAATGTCTAAAGAAGAAATTCATGCACTCAGTAGCCAACAACGTGCGGAAATCTCTGCCAATATTCGCTACATGGACAAAAAGCTGGATCGCCTTGGCCTACATTTAGGCGATCTAGAAGATGATGCTCGCGATAAAGTTCAGCATTTAAATCGTGATATTGCCAAGCAAGTGGTCATGCCTCGTATTGAATCAATGCTCAATAAATTTAAAGAAGTTGAAGGCCTTGCCCAATATCTAAAAATGTATGCAGAAGACATTATCGAAAATGTAGAAATCGTTTTAGAACAAGAAGAAGACGATTTTCGACCAGGAATTTTTAACCGTGTGCCAGCGCGCTACCAAGCCAATATTGTGGTAACTCACAAAGCCAATGCAGGTGCTCCTGTCATTTTTGAAGATTTCCCAACCCATTACAATTTATTGGGTCATGTCGAGCAACTGACTCAAAATGGCACCATCACAACAGACTTTACCTTAATTCGACCAGGTGCTTTACATAAAGCCAATGGTGGTTTTTTAATGCTTGAAGCTGAGCAATTACTTGAACAGCCTTATGCATGGCAAGGATTAAAACGCGCGCTTAAATCGGGTCAACTCAAGCTGTCTTCTCTGGAGCACATGCTCACCCTCACAGGTAGCATTTCGATTGAGCCCGCTGCCATTCCGCTCAACATTAAAGTCATTTTACTGGCTGAGCCTGAAATTTATTATGAAATTTTAGAGCTTGAACCAGAGCTTGGTAGCGTATTTAAAATTCGTGCGGACTTTACCGACACGCTACAGCGTAATGATGACAATGAACATGCTTATATGCAGTTAATTGCAGACTATGTACAGTCGGACAAACTACTTCCATTTGATCGTTCCGCACTATCTGCACTCTTAACAGATTCAAGTCGCCAAGCCGAAGACCAAAGTTCACTGTCTTTACATGCACTGACTTTGGGTGACTTAATTCGCGAAGCACACCACCATGCAGTACAAGCCAATGACAGCATGGTCACAGAACAGCACATTAATACGGCGCTCGACCATCGTAAATATCGACTTGGCTATTTACGCGAGTTGTATTGGCAAGACTTAACCCGTGGTACGCAATTGATTGAAACGCGTGGCCACCGTTTAGGACAAATTAATGCTCTTTCGGTCATTCAATATGCCGATGTCGAATTTGGTCTACCCTCACGCTTAACCGCTTCAGTTTATCAAGGTGGTGGCGATATCCTAGATATTGAACGCAGTGTTGAACTGGGTGGCTCATTGCATGCCAAAGGTGTTTTGCTCATGTCGAGCTTCCTCAAAGCTCACTTTGGTCGCGAACAAACACTCCACTTCTCAGCTGCCTTAGCTTTTGAGCAAAGCTATGGTCAAGTTGATGGAGACAGCGCTACCGTAGCGGAACTCTCTGCCTTAATTTCTGCGATTAGCCAGCTCCCAATTGATCAATCTTGGGCAATTACAGGCTCTATGAACCAATTGGGTCAAGTACAACCCATTGGTGGTGTAAATGCAAAAATTGAAGGTTTCTATGATGCATGTAAATTACAAGGTTTAACAGGACAGCAAGGCGTCATTATTCCACGTCAAAATATGCAACACTTAATGCTCCGTAAAGATGTGATCGAAGCTGTACAACAAGGTCAATTCCATATTCATGCCATCGACAATATTGCACAAGCCTTAGAAATCCTCATGGCGCGTCCTGTCGGTACGCTCGATAAAAAAGGCCGTTATAGCAAAAATTCGATTTTTGCTGCTGTTATGGAACAACTTGAATACTGGCAAGCAATAGAAGATGGCGCAGCTTTTGAGGAAGAAGAAGACAGCAAAAAAAAGAAAAAAAAGAAGAAAGACAAAAAAAAGAAAAAGGCTGAACTCAAAGCGCAACAACAAGCAGATGCTGAAGTGACTTCTTCGACGGATGCAAATGCATCTACTGAAGAAAAATAATCATCTGATAGACACAAAAAAAGCGCCGTTTATCGGCGCTTTTTTACTTACTCTGAATTAAGCTTCAGGAGCTGGGCTGAATTCTTCAACTAAAGTTTTTAATTCGCCTTTTTGGAACATGTCCAACATAATGTCGCTACCACCGATCAACTCACCGTTGATCCATAATTGCGGGAAAGTTGGCCAGTTTGCAATGATTGGCAAAGTTGCACGAATATCTGGGTTTTCCAAGATATTTACATAAGCAAATGGACGGCCAATTTGACTGAGCGCTTCAACAGCACGTGCAGAAAAACCACACTGTGGGAATTGTGGTGTGCCTTTCATGTAAAGTAAAACAGCATGTTTAGCAATTTGGTCGCGAATTAACGCTTCTGTATCACGAGCTTGTTCAGTCATTGATATATCCTCAATAAATCTGCATCGCATTATACCCAAAACTCAACAAAACAGTATGACTAAAGCAATATTTCCAATTTTATTTACAATCGGGCTTTAAATCATGGGTATATTTTGCTTATATAGAACACCTTGATACTTTCATTTATAAAGTAGCAAAAGTAAATTTTCAATCCTCCGAACAGATAAGAGTTAGTCATGAACAACATTACCCTTGCGCCTGTGCAAACTGATCAACCCTCTCACTTGATGCCTGTATTTGGCCGTCAAAAGATCAGCTTTGTCCGAGGCCGAGGTTCTTATCTTTATACTGAAGATAGTACAGAATACTTCGACGCACTCACAGGTATTGCCGTGTGTGGTTTAGGTCATTCACACCCAGCAGTAACAGAAGCTATTGCAGAGCAAGCTGCAACTCTAATTCATACCAGCAATATTTTTGAAGTGCCTTGGCAAACAGCAGCAGCGCAAAAGCTTGCTGAAGTTGCAGGCATGGAAGAAGTTTTCTTCTCAAATAGTGGTGCAGAATCAAACGAAGGTGCAATTAAAATTGCACGTAAATTTGCACACTTACAAGGGATTAGCACACCAAAAATTATTGTTGCAGATCATTCTTTCCATGGTCGTACACTTGCAACACTGTCTGCAACAGGCAACAAAAAAGTACAAGATGGTTTTGCACCACTGGTAGAAGGCTTTATTCGTGTACCTTTTGGTGATATTGAAGCGATTGAAGAAGCAGCCATTAATCACCCAGATATCGTGGCAATTTTAGTTGAACCAATTCAAGGTGAAGGTGGTGTAAATACTGCACCTCAAGGTTTTAGCTATTTAGAAGACATCCGTCGCATTTGTAACCAACACAACTGGTTGATGATGTTAGACGAAGTACAAACTGGTAATGGCCGTACAGGCAAATACTTTGCTTACCAACACACCAATATTGTGCCTGACGTATTGACCACTGCCAAAGGTTTAGGCAATGGCTTCCCTATTGGTGCAGTAATGACTCAAGGTCGTGGTGTAGGCGTATTAACTGCAGGTAACCACGGTTCAACTTACAGTGGTACACTTTTGGGCTCACGTGTGGTTTACACTGTTATTGAAACCATTCAAAAAGAAAACTTGGTTGCTAATGCTGCTGAAAAAGGTGCTTACATCGTTCAACAATTGACTGAAAAGCTTCAAGATCAGCAAGTCACAGTACGCGGCTTTGGCTTAATGATTGGTATTGAATTACCTAAAGCTTGCGCTGATTTAGTGGATATCGCCCGTGATGAATACCATTTGATTTTAAATGTCACTGCAGGCTCTGTAATTCGTTTGCTCCCTGCATTAAACATCACACAAGAACAAGCTGATCTTTTAGTTGATCGTATTGTTCGTATGGTAAAAGCATATTTAGCTTAAACTTAATGCAATATAAAAAGCCGCTTATTGCGGCTTTTTTATACTTAAAAAGTCTAAGATAATAGTTTAAAAGTCTCATGAAACTTCTTTATAGACTCGACCACCTGAAAGTAGAGAGAAATATTGCTTCAAAATTTCAAGGCTTCGTTGCACTTTAGTGGATTGTTGTTCAGATTTTGGCATGACCGCATATAGAGTGAATGTTGGTAATTTCCACTCTGGTAAAACTTCAACTAAATTGCCATTCATTAAATCTTTTTGCACATCTAAATACAACATACGTGCTATTCCATGGCCCTGCATGCACATATTTTTTGCAATAAGCGTGTTATTGGTTGAATAACGCGATGCAATATCTAATACGATAGTTTCGGCACTCACTGCATGCTGAAATGCAAAACTATGATTGTGTTTTGCCAGATTCGTCATAATCACATCATGTCGAGTTAAATCTTCAGGGCGTGAAATAAATGAATGCTGATGAATATAACTTGGTGAGGCCACCAAAATTTGATCTACACGCGCAAGCGCTACAGATTGTACATTTGGATCTTCTATTCTATGGCCTATTCGTAGCGCAATATCAATGCGACTTTCTTTTAGATCGGCAAATTGATAATCGGCATCAATATGAATATTTAAACCATTATGCGTAGACATCCATTGTGACAATGCTGGAATAATATGATTGGCACACATTTCAGGTGTCGAAACAATGCGTAAATCACCAACCAAATCATCGCGTAATTCATTAATTCTAATTTTGCCACGCTCAGCTGCCGACAACATGTCTTGGCAACTATGAAAAAAAGCCTGTCCAGCTTCTGTGAGGCTTAATTTTCGTGTAGAACGATGCAACAATACAACTTCCATATCCTGTTCTAAAGAACGGATTTGTTGACTGACAGCACTGGTGGTAATACCCAGTTCTCGTGCCGCGCCGCTAAATGAGTTTTTTTCTACTACACAAGCAAAAACACCCATACCCCGAAGTTGATCTAACATGAAGTTCCCTCATAAAACTTTGAGCTGTTTTTGCAATATTAAAAACAACTCATTGTATTATACGAAGAAATTTATGATTTGCATTATCTATTTAATTATTTGGTAAAATTGAAATTGGATTGATAGGTTTCCCGTCTAAACGAACCTGAAACTCCAACATTGTTCGAGATGTACCAGAAGAACCCATCTCCGCAATTTTTTGACCAGCTGTTACATTTTGTCCACTTTTCACTAAAATTTTACTGTTGTGGGCGTATGCAGTGATATAACCACTTACATGCTTGATCAAGACCAAATTACCATATTCTTTTAAACCATCAGCAGCATAAACCACTTGGCCATCAGCAGCAGCCACAATTGGATCACCAACATTCCCTGAATAACGTGTGCCTTTGACATTATTGGCTAAATTAAAGCTTTCAAGTACAGGGCCTGTTGCAGGACGTACCCAACGCAATGAACTTGACGTGACTGGTGTACTTGGAGCAGTCACGGGTGCTACAGGTGTACGCACAGTCTGTGATGGTGTCGTTGGTGTATTTTGTGGCAATGCAATCGATTGACGCTGAATTGGTGCAGCCTGCGTTACTGCTTGCGTAGAAGCCGCACGACGAGATGACGAATTTTTTAGGCGTAGTGATTGGCCCACATAAATACGATACGGCGCTGCAATATCATTCATCTCTGCAACACTGATATAACTCAAACCATAACGGGCAGCAATTCCACTTAAAGTGTCACCTGAACGCACTGTATAAAAATCTGGAGCAGCAACATAACGAGCTGAATTATTCACCTGAGGTTTTGACGCACAACCACTCAATACCAAGGCAGAAGCAGTGGCCGCAGCAAGTACAAAAGTTTTGAATATAGTAGCTGGGGCTGTAGAGGCAACTTTTGAAAACACCAGGGACATTATTTTCCTCTCTAACAAAAATGAAGCGAATGGTGTGAATGCGCTAAGATTAGCAAAAAACAACTGCAAATAAGCTTCACAGTTGTGTTTTTCACAAAGTTATAACACTTGTTACTGTTTTTGGCTAAATTGTGTGTGTAAGTCCATCAAAATATCGTAATTTGTCGCATCCATTTGAATTGGCGTAATACTGACAAAGCCATTGGCAACGGCAAAGAAGTCCGATTCAATACCAAATACCCCTTTTTTAGGCTCTGCAACAGCTTCGCCTGATAAACCGATCCAAAATACTTGACGGCCACGTGGGTCGACTTGTGTGGTAATTGGCTTAGATTGGCGACGACGACCTTGATAAGTGACTTGTGCACCTTTTAATTCAGCCACATCTGGAATATTAATATTAAAGATGTGTCGTGATGGCAATGCTGGTAAACCGCCTGCAATAAAGTCATGTACCCACTGCGCTGCTTGTGCGAAATCTTGTGGATCGTTATAACCGCGTACATTTGGCCCTGCCAATGACACGGCAATTGCAGGTTGTGCCATTAAGCGTCCTTCAAATGCCGCCCCTACTGTACCTGAATACAGCACATCGTCCCCTAAATTTGCCCCGCAGTTAATACCACTGACCACCAAGTCAAATTCAAAATCGAATAGTCCATTCATAGACAAATACACACAATCTGCAGGTGTACCATTTACAGCCCACATATCTGGTGCAATTTGAATTGGACGTAATGGGCGATCTAAAGTTAAGGCACTAGAAAAACCACTACGTTCTGCTTCGGGAGCAACAATCACCACACGACCTAAAGGTCTTAAGGCATGAGCTAAAGCTTGGATCCCTGGTGCAAATACACCATCATCATTGGCGATTAAAATATTCACTGAAAAAACCTGTTACTGTTTAAAAATGACCGTTCAGAACATTTAATTGATATATATAGAGAATTATATATATTAAAATTCCGACATCCATCAAAAATGTGTGAATTAAAAAATGATTACAACTTTATCATTTCGTCGCTTACTGGGGTTAAGCTTGGCTGCTGTATTGTCTCAAGCAGTTATTGCTGATGAAGGACTAACGCCTGCTGAAGCCAACACAATTATTAAGGAAGATATCGCATCAACTCAAGTAATGGTGGAAGTTTGCCCTGCAATTATTGGTAAAAATGCCAAATTTGACAGCAACATTCAAAGCTTAATCAAAAGCTATTTAGCAGACTACTCAGAAAAGTCGATGACTTATGAAAAGCTACAAGCAGATGCTGAATATAAATCTTTCTTAGCAGAGTCTCGTACTGCAGCGAAAGAATCTTCTAAAGAAGAGCAAAAATCTGTATGTGATGACGTTTTAAATTACGAAGAAGAATAATGCGTTAAATATTCTCATTCCAATCACCTCATCAGATCAGTAGGTTTGAAGATATAAACCGTCTAAAACTTAGGCGGTTTTTATTATACAGTCATTCATTATTCCTTCATGCTTTCAACACCTTCAATACAAAAGCTAGCTGATATTTACCTAAATTCGTTTTAAGCTACAATTCATTCTAGTTATACAACTTTTAAAATTAGGTTTTTTAAATGAAATATCCTCTGCTAAAAACTTTGACTGCTCTTACACTCTCTGCATTTACCCTTCATGTTTATGCTGAAAATGTCGATGTCACACCAAGCGACACTCAAGTAACTCAGCAAGAATTAGCAGCAATGTATGTCCTATCTGATATTTGCCCTTCACTGATTGAAGCAAAAGCACAAGGCAAATTTGAACAAGGTTATGCCAAACTTTTAAAAGAGAATATGCCACAGGTCAAAAATCCAGTTCAAAGCTTAAAAGCCCTATCACAAGAGCCAAAATTTGCACCAATTTTGCAAGAAGCCCAAGCAGATGCAAAAAAAGCAGGTGATGCGAAAAACTTAGAAATTTGCCAAGAATTGACGACATACGCAAATTAAGCTCACTTCGTTACAATACTTTTAAAATAAGCCTTTCTCACCCGTAGAAGTCAGCCTAGCTTTGTCCTAAAATGCTAGGCTCTTGCGCTTATAACAAGTTATTGGAACCACTTAGAATGACCCGAAAAACCGCCCTTGCCGCATTAGTTCTTGCACCTTCTTTTTCATTTGCGGCAACCGTCCTATCTGCACCCCCAGAATTGAATAATAAATCTTATGTGCTGATGGACTATGAGACTGGGCAAATCCTTGCTGCAAAAAATGAAAACGAAAAATTAGCACCTGCTTCAATGACAAAAATGATGACCAGTTACATCATTGAACAAAAGTTATTGAGTGGCGAGCTAACTGAAAATGAAAAAGTGCGCATGAATGAATCTGCATGGTGCCGTGGTACTAGCGCAGAATCTTGTATGTATGTGCCATTAAATGGAACAGCAACAGCACTTGAAATGCTTCGCGGTATTATTATCCAATCGGGTAATGATGCATCTAAAGCAATGGCTGAACACATTGCCGGCAATGAAGGCACTTTCGTTCACATGATGAACCAAGAGTCTAAACGTATTGGCATGAGCAATACGCACTTCATTAATGCCACAGGTATGCCAGCAGAAGGTCACTATTCAACTGCAAAAGACATGGCTACGCTTGCACAACACATTATTCATGACAGCTCTAAGTACTATCCAATCTATTCTGAAAAAGAATTTACTTTCAACGGTATTAAGCAAGGTAACCGTAATGCCTTACTTTATACTGACCCAAGTGTGGATGGTTTAAAAACAGGTCATACAGATGAAGCAGGTTACTGCCTAACAACGTCTGCAAAACGTGGTCCTTTACGTTTAATTTCAGTGATTTTTGGTGCACCAAGCATGAACGAACGTGCGTCACAAACACGTGAAATTTTAGCTTGGGGTTATGCAAACTTTGAAACGGTTAAAGTTCAGCCTGCAAAACAAGTCTTAGCAAAAGCGAAGGTTTGGTATGGTAAAGACAGCGAAGTACAAATTGGCTTACCAGAAAACTTTAATGTAACGATGCCTAAAGGCGAAGCAAACGCGATCAAAACGCAATTGGTGGTACAACCTAAATTGACTGCACCTTTAAAACAAGGTCAAGTTGTAGGTAAATACGTTGCGACTTTAAATGGTAAAGTAATTGCTGAAAAACCATTGGTGGCATTAAATGCCGTAGAAGAAGCAGGCTTCTTTGCAAAAATGATTGATCACATCAAACAATTCTTTGCTAACTTATTCTAAAATTTTCGAAAGCTGATTTTTTCAGCTTAGACCAAAGCATCCACACCTCGGTTTGGGTGCTTTTTTATTTTATACTCTAAGGAATATTTATTATTTGCGACGGACCGTGATGAACAAAAATATCCGCCCCTATTTACACCATCATCCCAAAATTGAAGCCACTTGCTATATTGATGAAATGTCAGTGGTGATTGGTGAAGTTCAACTGGCGGAAAATGTCTCAGTTTGGCCTTTTGCCGTGATCCGTGGCGATGTCAATCACATTCATATTGGCAAAAATTCCAATGTGCAAGATCATGCCATGCTCCATGTTAGCCATAAAAAAGCCGATAAGCCTGAAGGCTCTCCACTTATTATTGGTGAAGATGTCACGATTGGTCATCATGTTAAATTACATGGCTGTACCATTGGCAACCGGGTATTGGTTGGCATCAGTAGTATTATTTTAGATGATGCCATTATTGAAGATGATGTGATGATTGGTGCAGGCTCGCTAGTTCCACCGCGTAAACGCTTAGAAAGTGGCTATTTATATGTAGGAAGTCCTGTACAAAAAGTCCGTCCTCTCACGGATAAAGAAAAAGAGTTTTTACCCTATTCAGCACGGCATTATGTAAAGGTTGCGAATAATTATATGAATGAAACAGGCTGTTAAACCTATTTTCCAACCATTAGAAATTTACAGCATGAAAAGCTCTACAAAAATTATCCCTGCTTTATGCATGGGCATAATCCTATTTTCCGCACCTAATCTTTTCGCAGCGAATGCTAAAGAGATTAGAGCATTAGCATTACAAGATTTTGATTTGGGCGTAACTTATTTACTTGGTCAAAAGGTATCTCAAGACTATGCCCGCGCTATTGAACTATTTCTACAGTCCGCGAATTTAGGACTCGCTGAAGCGCAGTACAATTTAGGCGTTATATACGTAAATGGCCTAGGAGTGACTCCGGACTATACTCTCGCAGTGGAATGGTATAAAAAATCTGCCTATCAGGGCTACAAAAAAGCGCAATTTGCCTTAGGCACGATGTATGCTACCGGTTTAGGCGTTCCGCAAGATTATAAACGCGCCGAAAAATTATATAGAAAAGCCGCAACTCGGCTAGATTTAGCACAATATGCCTTAGGTCAAATGTACCATTTCGGGGAAGGCGTTCAACCTCACTACGGCATAGCGAAAAGCTGGTATGGCAGAGCGGCCAAGCAAGGATTCGCGCCAGCGCAAACCCAATTCGGCCTGCTATATGCTGAAGCTAAAGGTGTCCATCAAGATTATAATCTCGCTAATCAATGGTGGTTAAAAGCAGCCACTCAAGGTAATGCTGAAGCTCAAAATAACTTAGGCTATTCATATGCCAATGGCTTGGGGGTTACTCAGGATCTCCCTGCTGCCAGACAATTGTATATGCAAGCCATTGCGCAAGGAGAAAAAACAGCGCTTATTAATCTTAAAAACTTACCGCCGTAATGATTTAACTATCTAACTTAAAGTGTAGATAATGCAAGCAAAAACTGCCTTGCTATTTAATTGCGCTATTCAATGAAGTCATAATAAAGGTTTGCTGAACTCAAGTTACAAGGCTTAAAGAGAAAGGAAATTAACTTTCCCCAGCACTAGGCTAGTTTAAGCTTACTCATCAATACACATGATGCTCTGCAGTATTCATGAATGATCACTCAATCTAAAATATGTGAAGACAATGCATAAGCGCATGACTGCAGTACAGTCATGCATCAGCAAAAATACAAAAGCACGGATAATTTAGTGAATTTGCATTCAACGAGAGTGCGCCTAATTGTGCTACGTTACAGACTGGCCTCGCTGTATGCGTATAGAAGCCATACTATGTACCACCATACCTAAGCCAATTAAAAATACGCCGAATAGTGCAAGCTTCGATGGTAAACCCATATTTAAAAAAATCATTTCGCCCAATAAGGTAAATAGCAACTCACCAGCTTGAGTGGCTTCAACCATCGCCAATTGATTTGGCTGGGTATGCACCAAATTGGTTGCTGAGAAAAACAATAAAGTCGCAATTACCCCAGAAAATAAAGCCACTAAAAATGCGTATGAAACCTGACTACTTGAAGGCAATCCATGATCGAGCAAGCCAAACACGGCAATCACCGCCCAAAACGGTAAACTTGCCAACGTCATATTGAGTACCCGCTCAGGTGTTTCTACTTTGCCCTGACACACTTGCATCATTTTTCGATTGCCTAGTGGGTACATAAAGGCTGCAAATACCACTGGAATAAAGCCTGCTAAAGCCAATGTCCAACTGATACTGCTCATTTGATCCCACAAAATCAGAATCACCCCTAAAATAATCACACTCGACCACTTTAGCTCTTTCCAAGGCAGTTTCGACCATACACTGCCCTGAGCCTGAGGCGTACCTGCGCCTAAAAACGGCACCAGTAAAGATCCCGCAATAATTGTCGTTTGCCAACTTCCAGCGACCAACCAACCTGGAGAATAAATACTTGCAAAGGTTAATGGCGCGTAAAACAGTCCAAAGCCAACCGTGCTCCAGAGTAAATATTGTTTAAAATTCTCTTTTAAATGTTGCAAGCTGGACGCTAACTTGCCACGAACAGCAACAATCAAAAGTAGCATTGGCACCATCCAAAAGAAGCGCAACGAAGAGCTCCACATCCAGCTTCCGCCCTCTATTTCCATCGCCCGATTAAAAATAAAGGCCGTAGAAAAAAAACAGGATGCTAATAATCCATAAATAATCGCGCGCACATTACCACCTGCTATTTAAAATTTTTAAATCAATCTTCAGCAATAAAAAGCTTGTGCGTTATAATGCACAAGAATTTCATTGTACGTTATAACGCACAATATAAATAGGTGATGAAATGTCCATATTGCTAAAGCATATTGCTAGTCAACTCAAAAAACTTCGTACAGAAAAAGGTTGGAGTTTGGATCAAACCGCAAAAGAGACGGGTATTAGTAAGGCTATGCTGGGTCAAATTGAGCGTGAAGAATCTAATCCGACTGTGCAAACGCTTTGGAAGATTGCCCTAGGGTTTCACAGCTCTTTAAGTGCCTTCTTACCTGCAGAACAGCAAAATCCAGCCGTGCTTAAGCATCAAGACGAAGCGCTCTCTGTTAAAGTCTTACAAGCATTTGATGCCACACTTGGATATGAAATTTTACACATTACTTTAAAAGCTAACTCATCGCATGATTCATCTATCCATGAAAAAGGTGTGATTGAAGATATTTTGCCTTTGAATGGCAGTATCACTATTCAGACTGAAGATCAGCACTATGTGGCCAATACTGGAGAAAGTATTCGTTTTCATGCAGATCAGGTACATCGCTACCTTAATCACAGTAATCACGACGTAATTTTTTATAATATTATTCATTATGCAAAATAAATGTGAGTGTTTGATCAGTCTGTTAAAATGCTGATCGGTTCAGGCAAAATTTCCAGTGAAACTCGGCATCTTTATCACCCTGTAAGCTTTAATGTTCAGTTCGACATAGCCACACACCCCAAAATTTTATACAATAGCGCATCCCTTACCATGGTGCTGTTATATGACCGCTTGGACTGCGCACGTTACCGTTGCAACTGTTGTTGAAAAAGACGGAAAATTCCTGTTTGTTGAAGAACATACCCAAGGCGTAACGCATACTGTGTTTAATCAGCCTGCAGGTCATGTCGAATGCGGTGAAACCATCATTCAAGCAGCCATACGCGAAACCATGGAAGAAACTGGCCATGCGGTAGACGTAGATGCGCTTTTAGGCATTTATACTTATACGCCTCCAATGTATCCAGACCGTACCTATTTCCGTTTCTGCTTTTTAGCGCATGTGCTGGAATATTTTCCAGAAGCAGAATTGGACACAGGCATTGTTGGTCCAAAATGGATGACATTAGAAGAACTGCTAGAAACAGCTCGTGCGCGTAGCCCGCTAGTTATTAAAGCAGTTCAAGATGCTTTGTCTGGTCAAAAATATCCTTTATCGCTCGTTTATGAGCACCAAAATTCTCCCCTCATTTCAAATTTGGATGCCTAATCCTATGCAACAACGTGTCATCGTCGGTATGTCTGGTGGTGTAGACTCATCTGTGTCTGCAGCGCTTCTTCTTCAGCAAGGCTATCAAGTTGAAGGCCTATTCATGAAAAACTGGGAAGAAGATGACGGCACGGAATACTGCACAGCAATGGACGACCTTGCTGATGCACAGGCTGTTTGCGATAAAATTGGTATTAAATTACACACAGCAAACTTTGCAATGGAATATTGGGACCGCGTGTTCGAACATTTCCTTGCAGAATATGCCGCTGGCCGTACCCCTAACCCAGATATTCTGTGCAACAAAGAAATTAAATTCCGTGCGTTTTTAGACCATGCTGTGAACCTTGGTGCAGACTTTATTGCCACTGGCCATTACTGCCGTAGAGGGGAAACACTTAAAAACTCACGTGGTGAAGAATATGCATCTTTACTTCGCGGTGTAGACAACAACAAAGACCAAACTTACTTTTTACATGCCGTTCATGGCCGTGAAATTAATAAAACTTTGTTCCCTGTCGGCGAGATTGAAAAACCGCAAGTTCGTAAAATTGCGGAAGAATTAGGCCTAGCCACTGCGAAGAAAAAAGACTCAACCGGCATCTGCTTTATTGGCGAACGACGTTTTAATGACTTCTTAAAACAATATTTACCAGCGCAGCCTGGAAAAATTGTGCTTGAAGATGGCAAAGAGGTTGGTGATCATCACGGCTTAATGTACTATACGCTCGGCCAGCGCGGTGGCATTGGTATTGGTGGTATGAAAGGCGTTGCAGAAGGCGCTTGGTTTGTACTGCATAAAGATATCGAAGGTAACCGTTTAGTGGTCGGCCAAGGCCATGAACACCCACTCATGCAAAGCACCATCTTATGGTCTGAAGCCATTGATTGGGTTGCAGGTGAGCAAGAGATTCCTGAAACAGGTTTCCGCTGTACTGCAAAAACACGCTACCGCCAAGGTGATCAGGCATGTACCTTGTACAAAGACCCAGACGCACCAAATGGCGTACGTGTAGAATTTGATGAAGCACAGCGCGCCGTGACGCCAGGTCAAAGCGTTGTATTCTATGCAGGTGAAGTTTGTTTAGGCGGTGGTGTGATTCATCATACCAATGCACCTAAACCGGATTTTATTCAATAAGGATTGTCTCGGCATGACAGAGTTACCGTTTCAACAGCCCCAGACTCTGAACACCCGTCAAAATCGCGCATTAGCGTTGGCAGGTGTTTTTCAAGCCACCCAGTTAACGCACATGACTGCGCTAACGGGTCGCCAGAGTATTGGTGAAAGCGGTAACTTCTATTTTGAACAATTGATTAAAGCCAGCTTAAATATTCGACCAAGTGGCCCATGCCAGTGTCAAACGTTAGCTTTCTTTAATCAATTGGCCGACATCTCCCTCGGTTTAAAAACCTTAGAAAACAGCATTAACCACCCATTTAATACGTCACCTAAATCCAGATTGCCAAAACTTGCCAATACTAAACTGCCAATGAACTACGCAATGGCACTGTTACAACTAGAAAAGAAAGTTTATAGCAATCCCAAATTTGTCGAAATTATTGAACAGTCCCAACAAAAAATATTAAAGCAACTTTCATTTTTTGATAATAACTATTTACACCCCAGCATCATTGCCAACCTCGCACAAACCTATGTCGAAACCGCTGGATCAATTAATCCACGCATTATGGTTCGTGGCAATGCTGAAGCCTTTAAAGACTCAAACCACACCAATCGCATTCGTGCCTCGTTATTTACAGGCCTGCAAATGGCGCATTTATGGCGCCAACTGGGTGGTAGCTCTTGGGGCATGATTTTTAGTAAGCGCAAGCTACTGCAGGATATTCAGGATCTTGCCCGTTTACAGTATCAGACTGTTTGAATGATGCTGTACTCGGGCTTTTTTGTTTTACGTTTAATTCCAAAGTTTAAGGAATCGCTATGAACGCTTTAACCGCACTTTCTCCATTAGATGGACGCTACGCAAGCAAATGTGATGCACTCCGTCCCTTCCTCTCTGAGTTTGGTTTAATCCACGCTCGTGTGACTGTTGAAGTGCGTTGGTTACAAGCGCTTGCAAACCGTCCTGAAATCACAGAAGTGCCAGCTTTCTCAGCTGAAACAAATGCAGCGCTTGACGCAATTGTTGCAAACTTCTCTGAAGACAATGCAAACCGCATTAAAGAAATCGAACGTACAACCAACCACGACGTTAAAGCCGTTGAGTACTTCCTAAAAGAACAAATTGCTGACATCGCAGAACTTAAAAATGCGGGTGAATTCATTCACTTTGCATGTACTTCTGAAGACATCAACAACTTGTCTCATGCTTTAATGCTGAAAAACGGTCGTGCAGTACTGGTTGAATCTATGCAACAAATCGTAGATGCGATTGCTGCTTTGGCTGAAACTCACGCTGAACAACCAATGTTGTCTCGTACACACGGTCAAACTGCAAGCCCGACAACTTTGGGTAAAGAAATGGCAAACGTGGCTTACCGCCTTGCTCGCCAAATCAAACAATTCAACAATGTTGAACTTCTAGGTAAAATTAACGGTGCTGTAGGTAACTACAATGCGCACTACTCTGCTTACCCAGAAATTAACTGGCCTGCTCACTCGCAAGCATTTGTTGAATCACTAGGTTTAACATTCAACCCGTACACAACTCAAATTGAACCACACGACTACATCGCAGAAATGTTTGATGCACTTCGTCGTTTCAACACTGTGTTAATTGACTTTAACCGTGACGTTTGGGGCTACATCTCACTTGGTTTCTTCAAACAACGTTTGAAAGAAGGTGAAGTGGGTTCTTCAACTATGCCGCATAAAGTTAACCCAATTGACTTCGAAAACTCTGAAGGTAACTTGGGTATTGCAAATGCAGTATTGGCCCACCTTGGCGAAAAACTTCCTATTTCTCGCTGGCAACGTGACTTAACTGACTCTACAGTTCTTCGTAACATGGGTGTTGGTTTAGCGCAAAGCTTAATCGCTTTTGAAGCTTGCTTAAAAGGTATTGGTAAACTTGAATTGAATGCTGCGCGTATTCTTGAAGATCTTGACCACGCTCAGGAAGTTCTTGCTGAACCAATTCAAACTGTTATGCGCCGTTACAACGTTGAAAAACCATACGAAAAACTAAAAGCTCTTACTCGCGGTCAAGCAATGACACGTGACATGATGGTTGATTTCGTCAACGGTAACGAACTTTCTGCAGTTCCTGCTGAAGATCGTGCGCGCCTTGCAGAAATGACTCCTGCAACTTACACAGGTAATGCAGCAGAACAAGCAAAACAAATCAAAGACTTGATTGCTAAAATCTAATTTAGCTTAAAGTAAAAAAAGCGAAGCTCAGGCTTCGCTTTTTTTATTCAACATAGGCTTGTCGAAATCACCACTAAAAGCTTCTTCTGCCCTTAGAATGAAGAGTATTGCGCTGCAGGTGGATGAGGACTTTAACCCCTCCCTTGCGAAACAGTGTTTCTCATCTCCTACAAGGAGAGAGAATTTTTATTCCACAGGACAATACTTCGCCCAATCATCCTTCATACATTGTAATTCACAGCCAGTAAGTAAGTCGCTAAAGTAAATATAATACGTTGCATTTGGATACTGAATTTCATGGCGATACAACATACCACGCAAAGAGACAGACAACTCTTCTGGGAAATCACCATTTAACTGGTTTAGTTCTTCAAATTCATAGTTAAAATAGCAATTTTGTTGTGCAACAAATGCTTCTACAACCGCCATGCGCTGTCTCGAATCAATTTAAAATACAGTCGCTAAGTGTAACGGATTCAAGCGCTAAATTGCCAATTCGACATACTCACTCAGGATGTCATCATCGCAGTTTCTTCTCATAAGCATAAAGTACGTCGCCCCTTTCACAAGAGAAAAGACTAAAACCTGTTTAACAAAATTCAATGCTAAAAACTCAGTTTCACATTAAACTCAAACCGTAAAATTTAGCTTCTCTTTTAACTTTTCACGAATAACAAAAATGATTGAAACAAAACTACAGCTTAAACATTGGATCATGCTGAGCATTTTGCTGATCGCTATCGTGTTGGCGAGCATTGATCCCTTAGAGTTTGCACCTTACTTACTGCATCAGGTCGGCACAGTACTCATGCTTGGCTTACTGTTTTTATGCTTCTACAAAGTTGGCCTAAGCTTTTATAGCTTCGCACTCTACATCGGCTTTTTACTCATTCACATTCTTGGCGCACATTATCTGTATTCTTATGTGCCTTATAGTGATTGGACGCAAACACTCTTTGGCTTCAAGCTCGATCAAACTATGGGTTGGTCACGTAATATGTATGATCGCTTGGTGCATTTGGCATACGGCTTATTGCTCTATCCGCTGTTTCTTCGCTTATTTCAGGTTTGGTTGCCTTCACTCAAACCATTTACGCTGTATGTATTGGTCATTCAATTTGTAATGGCTACCAGCCTGTTTTATGAATGGATTGAGTGGCTGATTGCAATCGGACTCTCTCCTGAAGAAGCAGAAAACTATAACGGCCAACAAGGCGACATGTGGGATGCGCATAAAGATATGCTGCTGGCAACACTGGGAGCAATGATCACTGGCGCTATGTGTTTAATCAAATCAAAATCTATTGAAGAAAGTTAAACAGATGTCCTCAGGCATTTAAGCTAAACATTTATGTAGTCCAATCAATTAAAATTGAATCTGACATGTGCGGATTCAATTTTCGGTCATAATATTTAAAGCAAACTTTTGCGCCCACTGGCATTTTTTGCAGCTCATCATCTATGCGTAAATGCCGTGTAAATTTTGCATGATTCACTAAAATTTCAACCCGCTCAAAAGGCTGTCTTTTGTTTTTATTGCCACTGCTCATATAACGCTGATAAGCCACAACTGTGCCACAAGCTTCAGAGCGAATATCGGTCTGCTGTGATGAATAATAAATATAGCCTGCCAGCAACGCTACTGCTGGGCCAAACAACAACACATACTGTTTTAAGGTCTGAGTTTCCACGCTACGAAAATGTAGCAGATACAACCAAGGCCAAACTACAAGGCAAATGACGTCAGCTAAAATAAACAGCAGTGTCATCATGTATTTAATTTCCTTAAGCTGTTGTGATAGACCAAACTAACGATCAACCCATTTTAAAATTTTAGATTCAGCCAAATCTGGGTATGCAAATTTATCCAAATATTCAAAACAGACATAAGCACCTTTATCTTTACGACTCATATTGTCATCAAAGTGTAAGTGTCGATTATATTTTCGGTCGTCAAATAGAATCGTAATTCGCTCAAAATGATCATGCTTAGTTGAATAGGTCTTATAAAACTGCACAACACCGCATGCCTGTGACGGTAAAATTACTTTTTCTTCTTTTAAATACGTAGCTAAAGCTAAAATTAAACAACCCGGCAACACAGCATAATATGGATAAGTATCGCGATGATTTTTATCCTTTAATTTGGGCACAATAAAAATAACCGTCATAAATGGGACGATCACCAAAGTCAGCAAACCAATAAAAACCATCATGCCAAACATGATTCCCCTCTAAATGAGCTGCTAAGGCGCGAGCCACTCAACAATGTTTGAACTTTTTAAATGTGAATATTTAAAGCGGTCATAAAAGCGGAAACATACTCTTTCATTCACTTGCTTACGCGCCAAACCCGCATCAAAGCGCATATCGCGGGTATAGGCTGAACCTTCAAATTTTAATAAAATTTTTTCATAGGGATTGCAACGCGTCTGAGCTCTACCACTACAGTTCTCATAATGCTTATAGCCCACTACGACAGCACATGCTTTTGAAAGTACCATGGGCTTTTCTTTTTTCATCGACATGCCAACATGATAAGACACTCCCCCAAACACCAACATTAAGCCCATCACCACAAAGGGAAAGACTGCCCATTTTTCCCCTTCTTTTTCGGCTTTGGGCAAATACACCACTAAGCTTGCAATAAATCCAAAGAAACAAAAGAAAAATAAAATTAACCCTAAAATAATCAAAAAATTAGACATGATTCCAGTCGATATTTCACTTAAAGAGCAATCTACCACATTCGTTTATCTTTCCATAAAAAAAGCCCACCAAAGTGAGCTTTAAATACATCATAACCAAAACAATTTTAGAGTTTTGGATCACGCAACTGCACCAGACTCGAATTGGCTTTACTCAATGACTCCATCACTTTAGACATTACCGCAGGCACCAATGAATCTGCCATTTGCGCTGCCTGCAAGCCTAGTTTTTCACCCAAAGTCGGTTTTTTACGTGTCTGGATCAGGTACACATCATGCTGTGGTAATAAGCCTAATAAGTATTCATCTGATGTTTTAAGTTGATCCACCAAATTCAGATCAATTGCATCTTGGCCATACCAATGCTCGCCAGTTGCCACTTTTTCTACATTCAATTGCGGACGGTATTTTTCCACAAAGTGTTTGAATAAGTTATGCGTTTGTTGCAATTCTTCTTCAAACTTGGCTTTGCCTTCAGCGGTATTTTCACCAAACATGGTGACAGTACGTTTGAATTGGCCAGCTGTATATAACTCAAAGTCGATATGCTTTTCTTTTAGCAAGCGGTTGAAGTTCGGCACTTGTGCAACCACACCAATTGAACCGACAACTGCAAACGGCGCAGATACAATTTCAGATGCAATACATGCCATCATATAGCCACCGCTGGCAGCCACTTTATCTACACAAATAGTTAAATGGAAACCTGCGTCACGTAGGCGAACAAGTTGCGCAGCAGCCAAACCATAGCCATGAACCATGCCTCCAGGGCTTTCTAAACGAAGCACGACACGGTCACGCCCTGCTTTTGCAGTGGCTAAAATTAAAGTAATTTCTTCACGTAAACTCGCAACAGCAGATGCAGCTGTATCGCCATTAAAATCTAAGACATAAATTTTTTCATTGGTCTTTTTACGTGCACGCGCTTCTTTTGACAGTTGCTGTGTCAATTGCAAGAGCTCAAATTTTGAAGCAGTAGTTTGCGCAATTTTTTTTCTTTGTTCATTAATACGCGCATTCAAATGACTGATGCGAATTTCTGCAGGCAGTTTAGATGTATGAAATAACATAATATTTTCTTTTCTCAAATCGGCACGAGGCTTATATTTTTAGATTAGGCCAATTGTATGTTTTTTCAATAGCATTTTTGCGAATTACACCTTTTTCTCGATACTTGCTATTTTAAAGCACACTTGCTGGCTCAAACTTAGACATCTTCCGCAACTTGTTGTTCATCTTTTTCGAGTGCTTTACGTAATGCTCGCTCTGCCTGAACATGCAACAACATATCTTGACGGTCAACCTCTGTCACAGCAAATAACCGAACATATAAGCAAAAGATCATATAGTAAAATACCCCAATGAGTGCGGCATTGATCGGCCACCATGTTTGAATCCAAAAATAACCGCGATGACTCGACTAGTTCGGGGTCAAAACTGAATACATCAGGATTAAAACTACAATAATCATCATGCAAACCAGTCCTTCCGAAAGCCAACTGTCTAGCAATGCCTTTTTACCCTGCGCTTCTGCTTTTAGAAATCTGTTCATTTTAAACTGCGCATGTGCCCGCGTATATTCACGCCATGCTTGTCGCCCTTCGCCTTGCTCGAACTGACGATGAATTAAAATATAAAGTACGGGCCCCATGATAATAATGGCGATCACAAATACATCGTACAACCAGCGGTGATAATTACTCATACCCGCACTGGATGCCGTTGCAAATAATCCATCATGAGGCACAAAAACAGCTAAAATCAGGCTGACTGCAACCATAAATATCGCAACAGCATGTGCAATATAAGCTGTCCCAAAAACAGCTCTGAAATATTTCTTTTGCGTCTGTTTTAATAATTCAGCTTGCTGTTTATCTGGAGTCATGCGCTTCTTATGCCATGTTTAAAAACGTCACAATACAACAAATGGTATAAATAAATATTTGTATATAATAATTTTATTAAAAAAATTTCAAATTTTTTAAGTATTAAATTATTCCAATCACAACATAAGCCTAAATCATCGTGTTCAAAATGTTCCACTGCATTATTTAGCCCCCAACCGACCCAATTAAAAATATCTTTTAGATATATTGAACTTACACAGTCAGTGCTAGACCTGTTCTTCGGAGCTATCCTTTTGGAGCATGCTTTTCTTGGCCTGTCTTTGTGCTTCGCGTTTTAATTTTAGAAAATGCTTATGCATATCTTCCGTAGAAAAAAGCTTTAAGAAAAGATAACTTTGACAACAATATAATGCCCATATAATTAGAGCGTTAATAGGCCACCATGCCAAAATCCAAAATGATGATTTGTAGGCTCCTGCAAATGGTGTCATCCATACATACATTGCAATCACGCCAACCGTAAACCCTAATAACACTGCGTAAAATAAGATTTTACTTGAATATAGGATCGTCACTTTCGACTGCGATTGTGCATATTGATATTCTCTAAACCGCTCTTCTGCACTGATTTTAGTGGCGCAGTGCCATAGACGACGAAATTTCACATCATGTTTTTTGTGCTGTAAACGCAAAAAAATCACCACGCCTGTAATACATGAGCTAATCACATAAACATCATATAACCAGCGGTGATAATTGGTCATACCCGTACTTTGGGATGTGGCAAATAAACCTTCATGCGGTATAAACATCGCTACGATCAAGCTCATCATGACCATCAGGGAAGCATAGAGTTTGCCAAAATGTACTGTACCAAATAAAGCTTTATTCACTGAAGCTTGAATCTCTTCAGCCAATGCTTGTTGGTTGGAATATTTCATATTGCTTTATATTCATGTTCATATCTTAAATATTAAGCAATCAGCATAACAAAAAAAACAGAGCCCTAAGACTCTGTTTTTAAAAAATTTTAAATAATCCAAATTAACCGAAACGGCCGGTAATATAAGCTTCAGTTAACTGATGG
This sequence comes from Acinetobacter cumulans, assembly GCF_003024525.3. Taxonomy (GTDB): domain Bacteria; phylum Pseudomonadota; class Gammaproteobacteria; order Pseudomonadales; family Moraxellaceae; genus Acinetobacter; species Acinetobacter cumulans. The sequence continues at coordinate 2,308,618 of NZ_CP035934.2, forward strand.
TCCGGTTGCGTAAATACTTTTTCGGTTGAGTTTACTTCAATCAAGTCACCCAAATGGAAGTATGCAGTACGGTCTGATACGCGTGCTGCCTGTTGCATTGAGTGTGTCACAATCGCAATGGTGTATTGTGTAGAAAGCTCTGAAATTAACTCTTCGACTTTAGCCGTTGCAATTGGGTCGAGTGCAGAACATGGCTCATCCATTAAAATCACTTCAGGTGAAACCGCAATCGTACGCGCAATACATAAACGTTGTTGCTGACCGCCAGATAAGCCTGTACCAGGCTGGCTAAGACGATCTTTTACTTCGTCCCATAAGCCAGCTTTACGTAAACTATTTTCTACAATTTCTTCCATGTCGTATTTATCACGTGCTAGGCCATGTAATTTTGGACCGTATGCCACGTTATCAAAAATTGACTTTGGAAATGGATTTGGCTTTTGGAAAACCATACCGACTTGAGCACGTAGTAATACCACGTCCAAATTCGGATCATAAATGTCTTGGTTGTCCAGCATCACCTTACCCGTTACACGACAGCTATCAATCGTGTCATTCATACGGTTTAAGGTACGTAAAAATGTAGACTTACCACAGCCTGATGGACCAATAAAAGCAATCACTTCATTTTCATAAATATTGAGATCAATGCCTTTAATTGCTTCAGCTTCATCATAATAAACATGCACATCTGTTGTGCTCAATTTTACATTTGCACTCTTTGCATCTTTTTTTGCAGAAGCTTGCGTATCAAATTGAGAGACAAAAGACGTTGCAGGAGCTTGAGCGACTGCGTCATCAGACGTAAATTGCGTTTCGTTTTGATTCACTGACTTATCCTGATTTGAGGAATTCGTTGTAGATGTTGCCGTTGCTGTATTCATGTTTTAATCCTATTACCAACGAACTTCAAATTTCTTTCGTAACCAAATAGCCAAGCTATTTAAGCCAATCATGAGTGCCAACAGTACAATAATGGCTGCTGCTGTTCTGCCCTCAAAGAAGTTACGCATTTCATTACCCTGCCATAAAAAGATTTGCACAGGTAATGCTGAAGATTGATCCAATGGTGTTGCAGGTACACTGGCAACAAATGCACTCATACCAATTAATAGCAGCGGTGCGGTCTCACCCAGTGCTTGCGCCACACCAATAATTGCACCTGTTAAAATCCCGGGTAAGGCCAAAGGCAATACATGGTGGAATACGGTTTGTAAACGTGATGCACCCAAGCCTAAAGCAGCTTGACGAATTGAAGGTGGCACAGCTTTAAGTGATGCACGTGTGGTAATAATGACTGTCGGAAGTGTCATTAAGCTTAAAACCAAACCACCTACCAACGGTGCAGATAGAGGTAAATGTAACCAGCCGATAAAAATTGAAGCGCCCAGCAAACCAAATACAATCGATGGAACTGCAGCCAAGTTATTAATATTCACTTCAATCACGTCTGTGATCCAGTTTTTAGGTGCAAACTCTTCGAGGTAAATTGCCGAAGCAACACCAATTGGAATTGAGATCACAATTACAATGAGCATCATGAATAACGAGCCCATAAATGCACCTGCTAAGCCTGAAGTTGCAGGTGAACTACGTGAGTCTGGGCTGGTGAAAATATTGGTGTTAAACGTATTGCTAATAATGCCTTGCGCTTTTAACTGGTCTGCCAATTGACGTACTTCTGGGCTCAACTGTTGTTGATCATCTGGCAATGAACGATTGATATTCCCCGCCAACCATACATCCACATTCGCATCAGCTAAAATTTTCAGGTCTTCTTTTTTACCCACCAAAGATGGATCCGCAAAGACCATATCGCGTAAACGATAAGCTTCTGAACTGGTATATAAACTCGTTAAATCGTCACGTTTTGCTTCAAGCGCTTTGTCTTTTGAAATAAGGCCGTTAACGATCAGCGCATCCCAATCTACCATGCCCATTTCAGTTTGCCATGCAATATAGCGTTCTTGATAATGTGCTGGTGCTTCTCCCGTTTTTTGAACTGGCTTAGGTCCTGCTGTAATAATCGTTGGATCAAAATAGACAGGCACATTCATCGAGCTTTGCCAAAATGCTGGAAGACCTTTAATTAAGATACTTCCAAATAACAAGACAACAAAACACAAGCCCGTAATGACCGCTGAAAAGCCAAAGATACGAAATGCTTTTTCTTTACGATGACGCTTTGACAAAGAACTTTCGATAATTTTTTTACGCTTTTCTCGTTGCTCTGCTGCAACACGTGGATCCAATGCCTGATCCATAGAAGATGTATTTGAAGTACTCATTATTCGTATTGCTCACGGTATTTGCGCACGATATACAGTGCAACAATGTTGAGACCCAAGGTAATCACAAATAAGGTTAAACCCAATGCGAATGCCACCAACGCCTGCGGACTAGCAAAATCTGTATCGCCCGTTAACTGATTCACAATGGTAATCGTCACTGTTGATACTGCTTCTAAAGGGTTCACATGGAGAAGTGGGCTATTACCTGCAGCCAATACCACAATCATGGTTTCACCAATCGCACGTGAAGCGGCCAATAAGAATGCCCCAATGATGCCCGGCAATGCTGCTGGAAGTACCACTTGGCGGATGGTTTCAGATTTGGTTGCCCCTAAACCCAATGAACCATCACGCAGTGCACGAGGTACTTGAGTAATAATGTCGTCTGAAAGTGAAGACACAAAAGGAATAATCATAATGCCCATGACGAAACCCGCGGTAAGCGCACTCGTAGCATTAATGTCTAAGCCGATATAAGCCCCCATTTGTTTAATAAATGGGCCAATAATCATTAGTGCAAACACACCGTAGACGATGGTTGGAATACCCGCTAATACTTCAATTGCTGGTTTTGCCCAAGCTCTAAAACTCGGTTTAGCATATTCGGCTAAGTAAATAGCAATCATCAAACCAACTGGTACTGCAACAAGTAATGCAATACCACTGACCATCAACGTACCCCACAGCAATGGCAATAAACCATAACTGCCTTCGGCATTACCCGAGGTACTAAAGCCTGGATTCCATACCGTACCAAAGAAGAAATCCATTGGGCTCACAAAACTAAAAAAGCGCATTGCTTCGCTAAACATCGACATTACAATGCCGACCGTTGTTAAAATTGCCACGCCCGAACATAGTGCTAAGCCAATATTCAGTACTTTTTCGACTTGGTTACGTGCACGAAATTGCGATGCAACACGACGCTTCGCCCAGACCAATCCTAATAGCGCACTACACAGGACCACGGCCAATTTTGCAAAAGAGCCGATCGACTCCACGTGTTTTAAATGTTCTGCAGCTGCTATTTCATATTGAGCAGGCGTATCACTCACACCAAAGCCCGAAGCAATCGCTTGTACACGATCAATCAGCACACTAATACTTGCTGGATCCATAGTGGCTTTAATTTGCTCAGGCACATTGCTTAGCACTACATGCTTAAAAATGCTAGGTTCAACAATATTCCAAACAATCAAAATTAAAAAAGCTGGGATACCACACCAAAGTGCAACCAACGCGCCATAATAGCCTGGACGCGAATGCAGCATTGCCGAATTATTTCCCTTGCCAGCCAAGTTACGGCTTTTGGTTAAACCAACCTGATAGGCTATTGCTACAATTGCCAGTAGCACCCCTATAAGCAGTAGATTCATGTACTCTCCACCATTTTTTCAATTTTCATTATTTGAAAAAAATGTATTTGCAAAAAGCCAATGACAGGTTTCCCTGCCATCAGCCAATGGTCTTTCTATTACTTAACCGCTTTACCTGCTTTAAAGTCAGCAAGTACTTTTGCACGTTCTTTGTCAGACATAGAAATTAAGCCAGCTTTTTCTAACTTAGAGCCTTTGCCTGTCACTTTTTTGCTAATAAAGAATTCTGTGTATTCTTTTAAGCCTTTAATTGCTTTTAAGTGCTCGCCTTTCACGTAGAAGAACAATGGACGAGATACTGGGTAAGAACCGTTTAGAATCGTTTTCTCAGAAGGTACAACATTGTTTACTGTCGCAACACGTAGCTTGTCACGGTTTTGGTCATAGAAACCTAAACCAAATACACCCACTGCACTTGGAGAGGTTTTCAAACGTGCTAATGTTTCTGTGTAATCGCCAGCAATTTCAATGACCTTGCCGTCTTTACGGAAGTTAGAACATGCTTTTTTCTGCGCGTCTTTATCTAATTTTGCGAAAGCTTCATAAGTTTCACAGCCAGCATCAACCATTTTCTCTTGGAACACTTCACGTGTACCGTGGTTAGATGCAGGAATCACTAAAGTGATCGGTTCATTTGGTAAAGATTTATCAATTTGATTCCAACGTGTGTACGGGTTAGGAATCATTTTGCCATTAGCAGGAAGCTCTGCGGCTAAAGCTGCAAATACATGCTGTGGACGTAATTTATAGGCAGCTTTATGTGAGTTAGATGCGAATACAATGCCGTCATAACCAATTTTGATTTCTAATACTTGATTTACACCAGCTTTTTTACAAGCAGCTAATTCAGTATCTTTAATTTTGCGTGATGCGTTTGCGATATCAATTGTATTATCACCCACACCATTACAGAATTGTTTCAAACCACCTGAAGTACCGCCAGAACCAACAACTGGTGTTTTAAATTGTGGGAATGTGTTGCCAAATTCTTCCGCTGCAATACTTGCATACGGTAAAACTGTAGAAGAACCAGCGATTTGAATCGTGTCACGCGCAGCGTTTGCAGTTGTTGCTACAGCCGCGCCAGTTAGTGCCAATGCAAGTGCGATATTATTGAAGCGCATTCTCATCTCTCTCAGTTGATGCATTTTTGGAGTACGCCACTTTGTTATTAAGTTTTGTACTTATTTGGATAACTGCATTTTGATTTTAGAATATGACAACTAAGTTACAACTTTATGACGCTTTGATGATAATTGACCACTAGGCTTTGATTTAAATAATTTTCTTTAAAATTCAATATGTAAGTTAATTTTACCAAATATATTCTTAGCACAGTTTTTTATATATTTTGGTAACACTTCAGCAGGATGTCATCTTTTAATGACACAGCAAGCTACTTTGCCTCCCTAAATCTCAACGCTACATCAGTCACTATACTCATCGTCAAAGTGCAGTGTTCTGATTTACCACATACTTCATTCCAATAATTGAAATTTATCTAAACACAAGCTTGACCTATATTCTAAAAAAGCCAGCTTGATGACAGAAAAATGAACAGCAAAACCATTGCGACCTTTAATCCTGATTTGCCAGTACACATGACATTTGAAGAACATGACTGGCATTTACTCGCTGAATATTGGTATCCAATCGCACTTGCGCGAGACATTACAGAGCAACCTTATGGCACGATGCTATTGGACATGCCTTTGGTGATTTATAAAATGAACGATCAGCTCATTGTCGCTAAAGATGCTTGCCCGCACCGCGGTGTTCCGCTCAGCTTAGGTAAAAATGATGGGCAAGGTGTGGTTTGTCGCTATCATGGTTTACGTTTTGGTGAACATGGCCATTGTAATCGCATTCCAGCCCATCCTGATCATAAAATTTCTCCGCGCTTTAACTTACGGACTTATGCCGCAGTCGAACGCTATGGTTTGGTCTGGTGTAATTTAACGGCCAATCCTGAAGCTGAGCCAAACATTCCAGTCATGCCTCATTGGGAGGATGCAGACTTTCAACAACTGGTGTGCCCAGCTGTAGATTTTCAGTGTTTTGCAGGCCGACAGCTCGAAGGCTTCATTGATGTTGCGCATTTTGCATGGGTGCATCCCGATACGTTTGGCGACCCTGAAAATGTAGAAGTGCCCGACTATAAAACTATTGAGACAGAAACAGGATTTAATGCAGATTACTGGAGCAGTGTTGGACGCTATCCCATTGGTTTAGAGCAGCGTGGCAAAGATGGCTTTCAATGGTTGCGTCATTTTGAAATTCATCTGCCGTTTACTGCAACCTTAACGATTCATTTTCCAAACGATAGTAAGCAAGTGATTATGAATGCAGCATCGCCGATGACTGCCCGCTCGACACGCTTATTTGCGCCTATCTGCCGTAATTATGACAAAGACTTGCCTATTGAAGATGCTTACGACTTTAACCTAAAAATATTTGAGGAAGACCGATTAGTCTCGGAATCACAAAAGCCGGAATATTTGCCTTTGGATTTAAGCATTGAAGCGCACTTCCCAGCAGACCGCAGTTCGAGCATGTACCGCAAGTTATTGCGTAAGAAGGGGTTTAGTCCATTGTTTGCGGCATAAGCAATATCATCTATTTTTAAGCATGTATAGCCGTGAATCATCGATGAAATTCATGATCTTCCCTTACTACGCTCTTTCCAAAAGGAGAAGTAACCTACGCTACGCATAGTACCACCTCGCCCGTGAAACTCTCACCCATACATGACTATCGTGACTGGCGACATGGATGTCGCCGTAAGGTAAAGGTCACATGGATGTACCTTTTGCCTTACAAGGATTTTGGTTACTTTGATCCTTCAAAGTAACAATCTGCCTACACAGTAAAATATCATCACTCAATGAAAAATTGTGGCTGTAAAATCATTAACTGTTTTTTCATTTAGACAAAAAAAAGGAGCTCAAATGAGCTCCTTCTTCTACAACTGCAAAACGACAATTAGTCAATTGCAGGTGTATATGTACCATCAGCGATTGGGCCTTTGATACGATCCGCTTCTGCAAGCACAAGAGCAAGCAAATTCTTCACGTTGTCTAACGTCGCTACTGGGCTTAAAGTCGTCATTTTCAATGATTGAACTTGACCTACTTTAGTTACACCAATATTCGCTTCACCACGCGCAAACAATTCGTCTGCTACGTTTTGGTTCAATGTATCTAACAATTCAACAGGGTAGCCTGCTGGCACTACACGGAACAATACCGATGCAAATTGAGGATCAACCAGCATTTCTAGACCGTCAGTTGCAGTAATATAATCTGCAACATCACGTGTAAGCCCTACACCGTGATCGATCATCGAACCGTAAAGCTCTTCACCTAGCGCTTCAACTGTCATCCACAACTTCAACGCATCGAAACGGCGAGTTGTTTGAAGTGACTTAGATACTAAGTTCGGAACGCCATGCTCTTCATCATAAGCAGAGTTTAAGTACTCAGCTTCATAATGCATGAAACGATAGTTCGCTTCATCTTTAAGCAAGAATGCGCCACATGAAATCGTTTGGAAGTAATGCTTATGGAAATCAAGCGTTACCGAGTCAGACAGTTCAATACCATCTAACATTGAACGATAGTCATTTGAAAGAATCAGTGCACCGCCCCATGCTGCGTCGATATGCATCCACGCGCCATATTTGTTGGTGATCGCACGCACTTCTTTCAATGGGTCAATTGCGCCTGCATCGGTTGTACCCGCAGTTGCAACTACACATGCTACGATTTTGCCCGTCGCGCGAAGGTGCGCCATGGTTTTCTCAAGCGCGTCCATGTCCATGCGTGCATTTGCATCTACAGGAACAGTGACAACAGATTGGAAACCCATACCCATCATGGCCATGTTCTTTTGCACAGAGAAATGTGCATTTTCAGAACAGATCACTTTTACGTTACGCATTGCTTCCGCAGGTACGCCATCACGCTGAACAGACCACGGGTTACCGTTTTCGTCTTTCCAGTTTTTAGCAATACATGCATCACGTGCAAGCAAAACGCCCATCAAGTTAGACTGCGTACCGCCAGAGGTGAATACACCTGCTTGACCTGCACCATAGCCAACTTTTTGGCGAAGCCAGTCAATTAACTGAACTTCCATCAATGAACCAGCAGGGCTTTGATCCCAAGAGTCCATAGATTGGTTAGTCGCGTTAATTAACACTTCAGCGATTTGGCTTGTTACCATTGTTGGGCAATGCAAATGCGCTAAAGAATGCGGGTGATGTACTTTTAAGCTTTTATTTAAGAAAAGCTCAACCATACGGTCTAGTGATTTTTGTACACCCATACCTTCTTTTGAAGGGTTGAACGCAATTGCACTACGAAGCTCTTTAATGCTACCGCCGGTGTACATTTTGTCATTTTGCAACCATGCAGAAACGGCTTTAACCGCTTCGCCCATTACTGACTGATAGTCAGCAATGGATTGTGCATCATTGCAGAATAACGCTTTACGATGTTCTGCAAAATCTACCATGACTTATGCGCCTCGAGTTGCAACTAGTGCTTCAGCAAGTGCTTTCTTGAAGCGAACGATCACCTCAATACATTCAGCTTGATTGATGATCAATGGGCAAAGTAAACGAATGACAGTACCGTTACGACCACCTTTTTCTAACAACAATTTGTTGTTGAAACATGCTGCTTGAATTGCTGCTGCCAATTGAGAATCACCTGGTAAAGAACCCATGTGATCTGCTTTTTGACGTTCATCAACAATTTCAACACCAATCATCAAACCACGGCCACGTACGTTACCGATACATGGGAATTCTACCGCTAATTTTTTAATTTCAGCTTGTAAGAAGTCACCACGCTCTTGTGCATTTTGCGCAAGATTTTGCTCTTTGATGGTTTTGATTGTTGCAAGACCAGTACCCATAGCAAGTTGGTTGCCACGGAATGTACCCGTGTGACCCGCTGGTTGCCATGCGTCAAACTTACGTTTAATGCCCAATACTGCAAGTGGTAAGCTACCACCTACCGCTTTAGACATTACAATGACGTCTGGCTCAATACCTGCATGTTCAAAGGCAAACATTTTACCTGAACGTGCAAAGCCCGCTTGTACTTCATCAAGAATCAACACGATGTTGTGCTTTTCAGTCACTTCGCGGATTTTCTTTAACCATTTTACAGGTGCAGTCACTACACCGCCTTCGCCTTGGATTGCTTCCAAGATTACAGCTGCAGGTTTCGTTACACCACTTTCTACGTCTTCAATGAAGTTTTCGAAATAATACGTTAATGCGTCTACACCCGCTTCACCACCAATGCCTAATGGGCAACGGTATTCATGCGGATACGGCATAAATTGAACACCTGGCATTAAGCCATTCACAGCATTCTTCGCAGACAAGTTACCTGTCATTGCTAAAGAACCGTGAGTCATACCATGGTAACCACCTGAGAAGCTGATTACTGAACTACGACCAGTGTAAGTTTTTGCTAATTTAATTGCTGCTTCTGTACCATCTGCACCAGATGGGCCACAGAACTGTAAGCAGTACTCTTCTTTACCACCAGGTAATTGCTCAAGTAATGCTTCAGTAAATGCATCTTTTAAAGGCGTTGTTAAATCCAAAGTATGCAATGGGAGACCACTTGCAAGTGTATCGTGGATACTTTGAATTACCGCAGGATGGTTATGGCCTAGTGCCAATGTTCCTGCCCCAGCTAAACAATCGAGGTACTCTGTACCTTCAACATCAGTAACCCAACAGCCTAAAGCTTTTGCTATCGCAAGTGGAAGTTTACGCGGATAGCTACGAACATTGGATTCCATCTGGCTTTGGCGAGTCAAATAGTATTCGTTAGTAGAATTAGCGGCAGGGTTTACAGAAGAAACGCTCATATCGAATTACCATCTCTGATATGGGTTGAAAGAAATAAGTCGGGTGACTTGCGGTCCTTTGACTCGGTGCTTTATGAGTTTCTAGTTAGCTTAAAAAAACTCTTTGAGTATGGGCTAACTAGGAGGCGGATGATACAGACTTTTTCAAGAAAATAAATAACTTTTCGAACCAAATATCTAGTTTCCTAATTGAAAAAAGGGATCAATCCGACCGTTAGAATGAATTATCATCTTACATTGTGACAGACGAAAGAAAATAGTATGTTTTCGTTGTTTTTTAAAGCCACCATCAACAAGAGCAACCTTTGCCATTTCAATCCAAACAACACTTTGTTTTCAATATATTTTTCAAATATCAAACCATTTAAAATAGATATATATTTTTACAAAGTCATCACAATATTTTCTAAAATAAACCATGATTCGGGCTTAGTATCTGAAATAACTCTTAAAGATTGAATTTTATACAAAAGGTTAAATTATGCGTACCTTTTCTTATAGCGCCCTTCTACTGGGTTTAGCATTAAGCACTACAGCCTTTGCTCAAACGAGCGAAAGCATGAATTACAATGTGATTAATATTCAGGCCGAAGCGACGCGTCAAGTCACAAATGATGAAATGAATGCTGTGTTGTATATTGAAAAATCCAACAAACAACCGACTGAATTGGCCAATCAAATTAACCAACTTATGTCCCAAGCAGTACAAACTGCTAAAAAATATCCAAGTGTCAAAATTGAAACAGGCTCACAAAGCACATACCCAATTTATGACAATGACAATCAGAAATTAAAAGAATGGCGTGGCCGTGCCGAAATCCGTATTGAAAGTACAGACTTCAAAAGTGCAAGTCAGTTAATTAGTGAATTACAACAAAACTTCCAAACCCAATCCATCAACTTTACAGTCTCCGATGCACAGCGTAAAAAAGTTGAAAATGAACTGGTGGTAGAAGCCTCTAAAAACTTTCAGCAACGTGCTCAAACTTTAGCTCAGGCTTGGAATAAAGGTGGCTACAACCTAGTTAACCTTAACTTAAATACCAGCAATTACTCGAATCAACCTGTACCACGTATGGCCATGATGAAAGCCGCGTCTGCCCCGCTCGAAATTGCAGATCAGCAAATGGCTGGAGGCGAATCTAAAATTAGCGTCAATGCATCAGGTAGCATTCAATTGAAATAGCCTCGTCCTTTATATACATCTCCTGCATTCAAAAACTTGAATATGAGAGAAATTTTTTAGCCCGTAGCTTAAAACTGCGGGCTAAATTTCATTTGAAATAGTCTCTTCATTTTTTGCATTTTTATTACATAGTTTTTGCATAAATTTGCTAAATTTTGTCGCATATTTTTTTCTTTATTTTTTTAATATGCCAATTTCAATCGAACACTTAAATTTATGGCTGTATCAGATACTTAATGTGCCTGATCAAGCCTCTAATGGCATGATGAACTATGCTATTTTTGTTGCACATGATCTTATTTACCTCATGCTTTTCATTTTTATTTTTTGTTGGCTACGCGGTAGCTTCGAAACTAAAAAATCTATTTTAAAAGCATTTATTTTTACCGCAATTACCCTAGCACTAGGTGAAACGCTCTCCTTAGTTTTCAATACTCCTCGTCCCTTTGTCATGGACGTTGGCCAAACTCTAATTGAACACTCACCTACTGGCTCTTTCCCAAGCAATCACATGAGTATTTTTAGTGCCATTGCCTTTTCTTATTACTTCTCTGAGCGTCGAGACATTGGGCGCTTTTTAATTGCTGTGGCATGGCTCGTGGCTTGGTCACGGGTTTATGTAGGCGTACATTTCCCAATTGATATGTTAGGCGGTTTCTTTATTGCTTGGCTGGTGAACTATTCTGGCCTAAAAGTATGGAATAAATATAAAGATCAAATCATGATGTGGGTGATGAATATCTATCAAAAATTATTTCGCCCTTTGATTGAAAAAGGCCTTATTAAATAAATTTTTTTTAAAATCGTGCTAAATATATTTAATATTACTGCCGTAAATCATGATTTTGAATGCATAAAAAAACAGCTCCTAAGAGCTGTTTTTTTATGCCAATTAGTAAATTGCCATATGATTGCGATGAATCATTTCCAGTGAGCGTGCTTCGCCAAGGACTTGATGCACTTTATCGGAAGCTAAGCCCTTTACGATTTCTGCAGAACGCGAACTAAAATTCACACGCCCTACTGCAATACGATGGCCATGTGTATCCACACATTCCACCACATCACCGCGCTCAAAATGCCCCTCAACGGCTTTTACCCCGACTGGCAATAAACTACGGTGATTATCACGAATAGCTTTTACAGCACCATCATCAATCACCAAACGGCCTGCAGTTTGCAAATGTGCTGCCAACCATTGCTGGTGTGCTGTTACACGGTCATTATCGGTAATAAATAACGTGCCCAATAACTCACCCGACATTACGCGTGAAAGTACATGATCGCTATCGCCACTTGCAATAACAGTCGGACAACCTGATTTAGCAGCCAAACGCGCAGCACGAACTTTGGTTAGCATACCGCCACGACCAAACTTACCACCGCCACCAGCCATATCAAACAGGGTCTCATCCATAGCACGTACAGTATGGAACAGTTTTGCATGAGGATTTGAACGTGGGTCTGAATCAAACATGCCTTCTTGGTCCGTTAGGATCACCAAAAGGTCTGCATGAACCTGACCCGCAACCATAGCTGCCAAGGTATCGTTATCACCAAAACGGATTTCGTCTGTAGATACTGTGTCATTTTCATTGATCACTGGAATCACACGCCAGTCGATCAAGTTTTGCAAAGCATCACAAGAGTTTAAATAACGACGACGATCTGCAAGGTCATCATGGGTTAAAAGCACTTGCGCAGTTCGAATAGAACGTTGTTCTAATACACTAGACCACGTATGAATTAAACCCATTTGACCAATGGCTGCACACGCCTGAAGACTGGGTAGATCTGTGGGTCGGCTGTCTAGATTCATTCGAACCATGCCTTCAGCCACAGCACCAGAAGACACCAGAATAATCTCGTGCCCTGCATTGTGTAGATCTGCAATTTGCCCCGCCCAATGCGAGATTGCCTCTAGATCTAAACCTTTTCCGTTTGCTGTGAGTAAAGAAGATCCGATTTTAACAACGATTCTTTTGCAATCCTTAAGCTGACGCTGTCCATCTACCACTTCTATCATCTTGTCCTCAGTTACTCTTAATTATAGAGCTTAACGTACGTAATACGACTCTGCTTGATCTTCGCCATCATCTTCTTCGTCATCATCTTCACCCAAAATACCGGCAAGACGTTGCTGACGACGCATCTCACGATACGCTTCTTTGGCAGCGATGGTTTGTTCACGTGTTTCAGCTTCAAGCTGATCACGGAATGCTTTCATTTCTGCTGCATATTCAGGGTCTTCAAGCTCGCGTTCTTGTTGCTGCTCGATTTGATCCATTAAGTAATACACAACATCTTTTGTCCCTTCACGGGTCAAACCTGAAGTTTTAAATACTGGGCCTGTCCATTGCAATTCTTCAAGAATGTGGTTACACCACTCTTCACGGCTTTCTTCTGGGAGTTGGTCTAATTTATTGAGTACCAATACCACTGGAAGTTTCGACAGTGTTGGAGAGAACTTTAATAGTTCACCCAAAATTGCTTTTGCATTATGTACAGGATCAGAACCATCAATAGGCTGAACATCGACAATGTGCAATAAAATACGTGTACGAGCCAAATGCTTCAAGAAGCGAATACCTAAGCCTGCACCTTCTGCTGCACCTTCAATCAGACCTGGAATATCGGCCATTACAAATGAACGGTGGCTATCTGCATCGACCACACCTAGGTTTGGAATCATTGTTGTAAACGGATAGTCTGCAACTTTTGGCTTCGCCGCTGATACTGCACGAATAAATGTAGATTTACCTGCATTCGGCATACCCAACAAACCAACGTCTGCCAACACTTTTAACTCAAGACGAACTTCACGGAATTCGCCTTTATTACCATGTGTGCATTGACGTGGTGTACGGTTAGTTGATGATTTGAAGTGGGTATTACCTAAACCACCATCACCACCGCGAGCAACAATCACTTTTTGGCCGTCTTCAACTAAGTCAGCAATGATGTCACCAGAATCTGTATCTACAATTGTTGTTCCTACTGGAACTGTTAGTACGACGGATTCACCGCCGCGGCCAGCACAGTTTGCGCCTGAACCATTTTTACCACGCTCAGCTTGGTATTTACGGGTATAACGATAATCTACGAGTGTGCTTGTGTCGTCGTCAGCTTGAATATAAATGCTACCGCCTCGACCACCATCACCACCATCTGGACCACCAAATGGTACGAATTTTTCACGGCGAAAACTGGCTACGCCATTGCCACCGTCGCCAGCCTCTACGGTAATGACTGCTTCATCAACAAAGCGCATCTTGCCAATCCTCTAAAAACTTTAAAACCGCCTATTCTGCCATATTTTAATGAATTTCTCGAATAGTATTATTCAGCATTCGCGGAGTATTTTTAATGAAGCACTCAATTTGACCCCAAAATCGCTGGTTGTTTTGCCATTTTGAATGTCTATTTTGCTTATATTTTCGGATTTATTCATTTTACAAATCATGCTATAGCTTTTACTTATTTGTGTTCAAAGATTGCGCCCGATATAGTGCCGTGATGCTGTCATAGGGATGAGTGATGCATCATCAATCAAACAATTTTGCTCAAACTGAGCTGTCTTCTCAATTCGTACTACTCATGGCTTTAGCCTGTGGTCTTTGTGCGGGATCAGCTTATTTTAATCAGCCTCTTATTTATTCTATTCAGTACACCCTCAAAATCAGTACGGACCAAGCGGGCTTGTCTGTGGTACTGGCTCAAGTTGGCTATGGCTTAGGACTGATGCTCCTTGTACCTTTGGGTGATTTGCTCAACAAAAGAAAACTCATTGTTTGCCTAATGGTGTTTGCGGGCCTTTCACAAGTACTTTTATCGTTGAGTACAACGCTGATTTGGCTGTATAGCTTTACCCTTTGCGCTACTTTTGGCGCAATCTCAGCACAAATTTTAATTCCTTTTGCATCGAGTATTAGCTCACCCGCTCAAAGTGCTGCTACAGTCGGCAAACTCATGAGTGGCTTGGTCATGGGAATTATTTTATCGCGCACATTTGCAGGTTTTGTTTCGACCTTTTGGTCATGGAATATGGTGTATTTAAGTAGTGGTATCGTCACGCTTTTATTTGCCATGCTCATGTGGCATAAGTTGCCTAACACCCAAGCCAACACGCAATTAAACATTGCAAAAATTTATCAATCCTTATTTGAGCTTGCGAAGTCGGAACCGCATTTAATTCGACGTGCCTGTGCGGGAGCTTTAGGTTTTGCCATTTTATCCATGGTTTTTACATCAATGACCTTTGTACTGGCCAACCCGCCTTATGAATTTTCAGATTTTCAAATTGGTTTGTTTGGCTTACTAGGCATCATCGGTATTTATTCATCCAGCTGGTCTGGGCGTACGGTTGGCTTAGGTAAAGAAAATAAAGTCGCACTGATCTGCATCAGTCTCATGCTACTGTCTTGCCTGCCATTGGCCTTTGCCCAATTGAATATTGTGGCATACGCCTTGGGTGTACTGATGAGCTACTTTGGTCTAACCGCATTTCATGTCCTGAACCAAAATTTAGTCTATCGTATTAATCCAACTGCACGTTCACGTATTAATGCTGTGTATATGACCATTTACTTTTCGGGTGCTACCTTAGGTTCTCTAACTGCCGTATATGCATGGCAACATTGGGGCTGGTTCGGCTGTGTAAGCTGCGCATTCCTCTTTGCTCTTGGGATTTTAATCATCGATCGCCTTGATTTTAAAACGATGCAACGCACCTCAACCACGGATGCCTAGTAAAGCGGATACATGTAAACACAGCGGTATTAAATTAGCGTCGTATACTCAAAACACATATTCTATGGCTGCTCAATCGCAACCATGACTACATGCTTCTATGTTCTTGAAGCCCTGAATTTATCAGTTTTTTAATTTAAACTTAGCTGTTTTCACCCAACACAGCATGCTTACTATACAAACTAAGACACTTTAGAAACGGTCGCTTTATGGTCCAAAATATCGGGTAATTTTGTTTCAATCCAACCAATCAAATACAGTAATTTTTCAGCTGCTTGTGAACCTGTAATGGTCAGTTGGTATTCGACCTTCGGTGGCACAACTGGATAAACAGTCCGTAGAATAAAGCCATCATTTTCGAGCATTTTCAGCGTCTGTGCCAGCATCTTTTCGCTAATGCCTTCTATCCGTTGTTTAAGTTCACTAAAGCGATGCACGCCATCATTTAAACAACGCAAGACTAACACCGACCATTTATTGGTTAAGTGCTCCAAAATGTCACGTGATGGACAATCTGTGGATAAAACTTGACCTAATAATTTACTTGAAGCGTAGTTAGCCATCAAATCTCTCCTGCTGGTAATAAACTTACTTTTTGGTACGTACTTACATTTAGTAAGTTAACAGATTACTATTTATGCATCAAGTTTATTTTTCATACAAAAACATGAGGGTTTATAGATGAAAATTGCAATCACAGGTGCAACAGGTCAACTCGGTCAATTGGTTATTCAAGCTTTATTAAAACGCGTCAGCGCGGATCAAATTGTGGCTTTAGTGCGTGACCCAAAAAAAGCAACTGCTTTAGCTGAGCAAGGTGTTGAACTACGTCATTTTGATTATGATGCCCCTGAAAGCTTAGCGCCAGCGCTACAAGGGATCGACAAATTATTACTCATTTCTGCCAATGAAGTTGGCCGTCGCACACCACAGCATAAAGCAGTGATTGAAGCAGCTCAATTGGCACAGGTTCCTTATATTGCTTATACCAGTCTATTACGTGCTGACACTTCACCTTTGGGCTTAGCACAAGAACACCGTGAGACTGAAGCACTGATTCAAGCCAGTGGTCTGCGCTATACCTTGTTACGCAATAATTGGTATAACGAAAACTATCTTGCTGGCGTTGAGCACAATGTAGCATCTGGCAAACTCTTTAGCGCCACACAAAATGGTCCGATTAGCTCAGCATCACGTGCAGATTATGCCGAAGCTGCAGCTGAAGTTTTAACAACTAGCGGGCATGAGCAAAAAACCTATGAATTAGCTGGCTCACAAAGCTTCACTAAAACCGACTTAGCAACTTATATTGCACATGCCGCATCTAAACCTGTGCAATATTTAGAAATTGATGCAGAAAGCTTTGCACAAGGCCTTACACAAGCTGGCTTGCCCGAGCCTGTGGTCAATTTAATTACTGAAGCTGATGTTGAAACTGCACATGGTGCAATGTTTAGTGACCGTACTGATTTGGAACAATTGATTGGTCGCAAAACCACAACCATACAATCCCAAGTAGAGGCCTTATTTAAATAAAATAAATGACTTGAAGCATAACTACACTGTGTAAATCACACATAGCCTACCCCATTGAGCAATCAATGAGGTTAGGCTTTTTATTTTATTATGGGTGAATATTTTTCAATGCTAAGTTCATTTGCATATCTAAATTAGCCTGAGTATCGCGTTCAGTGTTGTACATCGTCGCACGAAAGGCCGCAATATTTTGTAGTGTAATTGGATCATTTAATTGTAGCTTTGGTTTAAATTGATGATCTACATTCAAACGAACAGACTCATTAAAATCAAAATACACAGGACCATTAAACATAATTTTAACGGGAATCTTATACTGACGTTGCAAATGAAATGGCACATCTAAATGAATAGGAATGTCTAGTTTTAAAGGAAATTTCGGCAATAATCTATTTTGATAAATTAAGTCTGTTGTGGTTTCCAAAGGCATATTTTGCCGAATTTTCAATTGTGTTTGATAGTCCAAATCAACTTGAATTGGCACTTCTACTGTAAATTGTAAATCTGCCAAATATTTACCTTTCAATGGCAAATCCATTTGTCGCTTTAAATCTATTTGAGTATCTAAAGTGCCACGCGCATGCGCCTGTAAATAATTACCCACATGTATGATTGTAGGCAATGAATGTGATAATTGAATATTCGCTTGCTTTGCTTTTACCTGTAAAGATGCCTGTACATTTAAATAAATCCAAAACAGCAGTGCCACCAAACTGGTAATCGCAATAAAACCATATAGCCAATACTTCACGGAATAGCGTCGATCCATGCACTATTCTCCTGTTGACTGAGGAGCTTGGCGTGCCAATTTCATATCTTTGAGCGGAATAACCAGTTCACCCTGCTTAATTTTGACAGCTAAAGTATTTTGCACATCGACCGTGGCTTTAAGTGCCGTTGAAATGGGTACATTCAAATGGCCATCAATGGGGATATTGGCTTGTATTTTCGTATTTAAAGGAATATTTAAATTTTCTTTCAGCTGTGTTTTGACTGGAGCATCAAATTTTAAATGAACTTTTTGCGCCAAAGGAACGTCCATATTAATAGGTACATCGAGTTGAATCGGAATATTTCCCTTTAAAGGTAAAGTGATATCCTTTCCCAAAACCCGAATTTGAACTTTGGTATTGATGGGCATGTTTTGATTAATTTTGAGTACTTCACGAACAGGTATCGTCGTTTGAATAGGCACCTGATTATCAAAATACACTCGCGGTGTAAGTGTTTGCGTGAGTGGAATTTGCAACTGTTCTTGTATGGGAATTGATGCATTCACTCGCCCAGAAACATCGACATTGAGTGCATCGTGTATTTTCACTTCTGCTTGTAAAGGTTCTTGTAAATCAATACTAACGCTTTGATTTTCGAGTGGAATATAGATATTAAAGTGTTTAAACACCCAAATCGCGATGAGCACACCGCAAATGGAAGCCAACACAATCAATGCTAATCCACTTAGCACGTGTTTTGCCTGCAAAACCAATCCTTGTATTTTTATTTTTCAATCTTTGAGTGTGCTAAATAAATACCGCAAGGTGTGCAATTTTTTGTATGTTAATTTGCAAAATCAGTAACCGTTTGACTCTAAAAAATTCAATACTAGTTCATAAAAAGCTTCATTAGTCGTTCATCAATATATTCATCATTGTCTTTTAAAGCTTTCTGTTCAATGCCATAGGTTTGAAAACCACATTTTTCATAAAGCTGAATGGCGGGTTTGTTGTCATCTGCAACAGTGAGTAGAATTTGTTCTACATTATTTTTGCTATATTTTATAATTGTATTGAGTAGCATCGTTGCAATGCCTTTTTGTTGAAATTCAGGCTCAATAAAAACACTCGATAAATGTGCTTTATGAGCAAATTTTGCTCCAACTTCTTGTGTTAATGTGGCTAAGCCTATGATTTTATTTTTTTGATATACACCAAATACAGTCGAATTTGATAAGCAGGCTTCAAAAAATATTAATGATTTATCTAGCTCAGCCAAATACGTAGATCCAAACATTTTTGGCGATTTTTCTAAAGCTGAAAGTCTGATTGTTCTAAAATCTTGAACATCATTCATCTCTAAAGTTTTAATCTCAATGTTTAGCATATTCTTCTATTCAAAATAGTTTAACCGCGTTTAACTTAGCATAGATTAGTTGTTCAAATTCTAAAAAGCCTATACTTCAGTACTGTAAGTAAAATACGTGCACAATACGCATAAACACCCACAAGAAGCGAAAAGTTGATCCTATCAATTGTTCTTTATTTAGACTTTATGTGCATCAATCCATTCAAAAACAATCACCAAGCCATGCTTAAAGCTAAATTGTCTGCAATAAAAAAGAGCCTCATAAGAGGCTCTTTTTGTACCGCACTGAACTAATTATGCATTAGTTTCAGCAGGAACTTTTGGATAGCTTACGCCGCCCATTTGTTCTGCAATACGAAGTACTTGGCAGCTATAACCAACTTCGTTGTCATACCATACGTATGCAGTTAAGCGGTTACCAGCAGTAATTGTTGCTTGCGCATCAAATACACCTGCAGTACGTGAACCAATAAAGTCAGAAGATACAACTTCAGTAGAGTTTGTATAACCGATTTGACCTTGAAGGTTAGAGTTGATTGAAACTTGGCGAAGGTATTCATTTACTTCGTCACGTTCAACTTCTTTATCCAAAGTTAAGTTCAAGATTGCAAGAGAAACGTTTGGTGTAGGTACACGTACAGAGTTACCAGTCAATTTGCCTTTAAGTGCAGGAAGCGCTTTAGCAACTGCTTTCGCAGCACCAGTTTCAGTGATTACCATGTTCAATGTTGCAGCACGGCCACGACGGTCAGCTTTATGGTAGTTGTCGATTAAGTTCTGGTCGTTTGTGAACGAGTGAACTGTTTCAACGTGACCGCCAAGAACTGTATATTTGTCATGTAACACTTTAAGTGTTGGTGTGATTGCGTTTGTTGTGCAGCTTGCAGCAGAGATGATTGTATCTTCATCAAGGATGTCTGCTTGGTTCACACCAAATACAACGTTCTTCATGTCACCTTTACCAGGTGCAGTTAGAATTACGCGCGCAGCGCCTGGGCATTGAAGGTGTTGTGCAAGACCTTCAGCATCACGCCATTTACCTGTGTTATCAATCACAAGTGCATTGTTAATGCCGTATGCAGTGTAATCAACTTCAGTTGGATTAGATGCATAGATCACTTTAATGAAT
Source organism: Acinetobacter cumulans (assembly GCF_003024525.3). GTDB lineage: Bacteria > Pseudomonadota > Gammaproteobacteria > Pseudomonadales > Moraxellaceae > Acinetobacter > Acinetobacter cumulans. The sequence goes on from NZ_CP035934.2 coordinate 2,328,859, forward strand.
TGACCATTTGCAATGATTGCTTCGTTTTCTTCATCTACAGAAATTGTGCCTGCAAATGGACCGTGAATAGAGTCACGACGAAGTAAAGAAGCACGTTTTTCTAGGTCACCGTCAGATGATTTACGAACAACGATTGCTTTTAGGTTAAGACCACGGCCTAAACCAGATTGACCAATCATTAAACGCGCAAGAATACGACCGATACGACCGAAACCGTAAAGAACTACATCTTTGTTTTCTACAGATGCAGCATTACCTTGTAATGATTTAACAGCATCAGCAACAAATGCGTCGATGTCGCCGCCTTTTTCTTTAAATTCAACAGCAAGTTTGCCCAAGTCGATTTCAGCAGTACCGATATTTTCAACTTTCGCCAAAGCTTCAAGAATTGGGAATGTGTTTACTACTGAAAGTTCAACGTCTAATACGCGAGTACGACGGTGAGCTTTAAGAATTTGAATCACTGAACGGTTAATTAAAGAACGACCGTATACTGTAGCTACGATGTTTTTTTCACGGTATAACTGACCCACTAGGGCAATCATACGTTCCGCAAGTTCTTCACGGTTTTTCCAGCGACCTTGGTGCTCTGCATGTAGGGCAACGATAGTGTCTTTGCTCACAGATACGTCCTCTAATTAATTGTAAATCGAAGCTTAAATTTCAAAACCCGACAATTGTAATGGAATTATCTAAAAGATAGAATCCAAAAGCTGATATTGGAGGCTTATTTTCTTATATATTCACTATAAATTATAAAAATAGTTGTAATTATTTTTATGATTTTGTTTTAAAAGATTTTTAAAATGCATTTTAGCGCCCCTAAAATACATTTTTATTTAATCGTTTCTTTATCAATCAGTGAATTAAGCTGTTTACAATTAAAGTCCTTATCAATGTGAGTAATTTAACTCATAACTGGTTTTTTCAGCTTTTGACGCCACAGAAAAGTTAAGGTCAAAATTAATAGAGGCATTAAAGTCTTCTACATCAAAATCTGAATAGGTTTCGGGTAAGCGAAGCAAAATTGGTAAGCGTGTAATGCCATTGTCACCACAAGGAAATGCATAGTGGCGCTCATGTTCACTAAAATTATGTAAAGTCTCAAACTCTAAAAAGACTGAACATTTCGGATTCTGGCGTGGTGCTTGCAAAACACTCATAAACATTTTGTGCTTCATTTGTTGCCCGAGCTTATACGCTTCAGCCAAATCACGCTCTGCTTGATTACTCTTGGTCATGCGCTTAAAGAATGAGCCTTTTTCAGCACTTTGGCGTTTCAATTTATTGATATAGATTGTCAGTTCACGGTAATCCAGCAAATGCTCTGTCATTGCAAAACGAATATCTTGCAATGGTTTCAGTGAGCGTTGATGCATGACTTCCCACTCATGTTGATTCAGAGGCACAAAAGTATCTTGTCGACGTTTTTCTAATAATTTCAAATAGCCGACCATTTTATATTCAAACAACTGCACATGCTGATTAAATACCAATGCAGGTTGTTGTTTAAACTCACGATAATACGCGAGTAATTCTGAATATAGACGATGTACACTTAAATATAAATAATCGAATTCTTCAATATGTGACAAATGCGATTTAATCGCCTCATAGACAGGTTTAAAAAAATCAGCAGTTAATATATTTTCAAATTTTTTCAAATGCATTTGTGCCACAACATCTGCATTTTTAGCTACAAATTGAATCGGTTCAATGAGTAATGGAATTAAAGATTTTTCGCAGACCTCTTCCAATTGCAACACAGTATCCATCACATCAACATGAATTTGGCTTTGTACAGTCACCATGCATTCAATTAAAGATTTAAAGTGATCAATATATTCATTTTCTTCAGTGGCCTGCATATCCAACACAATCACATTTAAAAATGTTTGCGCTTCGATTGCCCCTTTCTCTTCGGTTAAAAAGCGTCGAATTGAATAGGGATTTTGCTCTACCTGCATTACAGGCGCGGTCAAAAAAATATATTGTGAGGTTTTTACCAATTCAAAATGACGGATTTTTTGTTGTTTGCTCAAATAATATCGGAAAATCGGATGCTTCATAATGTCCGAATGGCGTTTCAACAAAGGTTTAAACCAATAACCTAATAATTGTTGCTTAATAAATACTTCAATAATAAAGCATTTAATCTGCGACTCTGTGAGCTTACGGATCCCTTCTGGCGGTGTGATCACCATACGGCGAATGACTTTGGCTGCATTGAGTAAAAAAGTACGGCGAATCATTAATTTTTCGCGTTGCAACATAAAGTTTTCATCTACAGAAATCTGGTCAATTTGCTCTATCGCATTTTCCAAATAATCCGCAATTTGTGTGCTGTCTTGAATAGATTTAAGGTCTTCTAAAGATTCACTCAGCGTTTTGGCAATATGTTGCATGCGATCATTGCTAAGGCTGTGTTTTAAAATAGCCAAACTGGATGACGCTTTGTACTCAAAACCACCTGTCATGCGGTTCCAATAGATTTCTTTGCTTTTTAAAATTTGATGATCAATCTCTTCGCGCAAAGCCATGTCAGATTCTTCAAGAATCTTAGTTAAGCGCGCTTCCCAATCCACATCAAGGCTAGGTTCTAGCTGCAATAATGCGGCGCGTATTTGATATGGAATACTGCTATTTTGCATGTCCTAGCCCTCAAGTTTTGTGAAATTTATTTAAGTTTAAAGCATTCGTCTTTTTATAAGCATAAATGTTAAACAGTTATCATTTTTTAATCAATAGCGTGATTCTGTCTTTGAGCGAAAAGATAAACGGTTTATCTGATTTTTAAAAAATTGCTATATTTTCGAAGACGTATCGGCTCTAAGTTTTTTTTATTTTTTAATTGAACATTCTTTCTTATCGCGATATCAATCAAAATGATATATTAATCTGTCTTGATCATTTTTGATCAATATCGCTAGCTTTAAATCAGAATTGATATTTATGGATCTAAACGCTTTTGCAAAGCAGCGACATTTTTTTGCAACATTTTTTCTTTTTGCTTTTGCTTAAATACATGCACTGTACCTTCCACCATTAATAACAATACCGCGCACCAAATTGGAATATAAGTGAGCCATTCATTGGCTTCAATACGCTCACCCAAAACTAAAGAGGCAAAAGCCAATAAAATTGGCTCTAAATAACTAAGTAAACCAAAGATGACAAATGGCAACATGCGACTGGCTAAAATATAACTCCCTAAACCAAAGGCACTTAATAAGCCCAGACCAATAACTGCAAAAATTAAATGTGGAAACTGTGCAATTAAAGGAACACTATCGCTATAGAAAAAGCCTAGATAAATGGCCACAGGAATAATCAGCAGTAAGTCCCACCAAAAACCACCTAAGTGATCTGTTTTATAAACACGGCGCAAAAAGAAATATAAAGGATAAGCCAAAGCAACATAAATAGTTTCCCAAGCAATACTACCAATTCGCCATATTTCGTGCCCTACACCTAATACAGCTAAAAACACTGCGGCCCACTGCCAATTTGTCAGCTTTTCTTTACATAAAATACAGCCTACTAGCACCATAACCAAAGGCAATAAAAAATAGCCCAAGGATACTTGCAGGCCTCGCCCATTAATAGGACCCCACAAAAACAACCACAATTGAGTGGTACACAATAAAGAACTCACAATGAGCCAAATCAACAGCGCAGGCTGTTGCACGATTCGTTTAAAGATTGCTGTAACGTGTTTTAAATCACCTGAATACCACATAAACAGCGTTAAAAATGGCGATGTGGCCAACATACGCCAAGCAAAAGTTTGCTCACTATCCAAGGGCTGTAAAAACTGAGTATAGAAATACAACACACCAAAAGTGACAGATGCCAAAACAGACAATGCAACGCCTTTATACATCATTCACCTCAAACAACCTCTGGATTATGCATATTCAAATGAACAGCAGACAGTATCTATATAGTGGATGATTCTAGCAAATAAAAAAACCATGCTTAAGCATGGTTTTTTTATCATTTGTTCTATAAGTTAAAATTAGTGCGGTGCTTTTTTACTTTGTTTGGTATGAATAACATCACTTAAGTCATAGCCAAGACCTTTGGCATAGTCTAAATATTCATTAATCACGTGTTGATCAGGATGTGGCACACGTGATAACACCCATAAATACTTACGGCGTGGCTCGCCCACTAAAACGGTCTGATAGTCTTCGTCAATCTTTAATACCCAATAATCGCCACGACCTACAGGTAACCAACGAACGGCATCAGGCAAGAAGCTTACTTTTAATTTACTGTTAAACGGTGCGTTTTGTACAAATGCCTCACCAAGCGATGAGGTCACTTTGCCATCTTTCATCACACAGCGATTATCTACTTTGATATTGCCATTTACATTTAAAGTATATACCGCAGTCACATCACGATCGCACTTATTTTGAAAGACCAGTGGTTTACGGGCCACTTCATACCAAGTGCCCAAATAACGATCAAGCTCAACACGCTCCACCACAGCCAAAGGTTTGGTTTGAGCATAAGCCATAGTGGCAGCCCCTAAGCCCACCACTACCGCACCACCTACAACAATTTTTGCCAATCTAAAGCCAGCTTTTGGGAGATGATTTATCATAAATAAAGTCCTACGTTTTTATATAAATAGATTAAGTTTGATTCAAAAAACATATTTAAGCTCAAATTTTCCTACTTACAATAACGCGTGAAAATCGACCATGTGTCTAAATTATGTAATGATCTACATCTCCCTAAGAACTAAAAATCATTGTAACAACTGTGATTTTAGGCGCAAAATCTCGTCTCTAAGTCGTGCGGCTTGCTCAAACTGAAGCTCTTTCGAGGCTTTCAGCATTTCCTTTTCCAACTTAGCCATGTGTTTAGCCAAGAGCTTTGGATCTGACAGCAAATGTTGTTCATCTGCACTTAAAGCTTTCGCTTGCTCATCAATTTTCGCATCGACTTGATCATCTGTAAGCACTTCACCTGTATCAATTTCTTGCGTCACTTTACGTACTGCACTACGTGGCACAATGCCATGAATTTGGTTAAATTCGATTTGCTTAGCACGACGTCGGTCTGTTTCGTCTATTGCTTTTTGCATTGAATCCGTGATTCGGTCTGCATATAAAATTGCTTTACCATTTAAATTACGTGCTGCACGGCCAATGGTTTGAATCAGTGATCGCTCTGAACGCAAGAAGCCTTCTTTATCGGCATCTAAAATGGCCACCAGCGAGACTTCTGGCATGTCCAAACCTTCACGCAGTAAGTTAATCCCTACAATGGCATCGTAGATGCCAGAACGTAGTTCATGAATAATTTTTGTCCGTTCAACGGTATCGATATCTGAATGTAAATAGGCAACTTTCACGCCATATTCTTTTAAATAGGACGTTAAGTCTTCTGCCATGCGTTTGGTCAGTGTAGTCACTAACACGCGTTCATTTAATTCTCGACGATTGTTAATTTCAGATAACACATCATCTACCTGTGTCAGCACAGGTCGGATTTCAATGGTTGGATCGACTAAGCCTGTTGGTCGTACCACTTGCTCGACAATTTGTTCAGATTTTTCTAATTCATAGCGTGCAGGTGTGGCACTCACATAGATCGTTGCAGGTACTATTCGTTCCCATTCTTCAAATTTCATTGGACGATTGTCCAAAGCACTCGGTAAACGGAAACCATAGTTCACTAGGTTTTCTTTACGTGAGCGGTCCCCTTTATACATTGCACCAATCTGTGGCACCGTCACATGCGATTCATCAATGATTAATAAAGCATCCTCTGGAATATAATCAAACAAGGTCGGTGGAGCTTCTCCGGCAGGACGGCCTGATAAATGACGTGAATAGTTTTCAATGCCATTGGTATAACCCAATTGTTGCATCATTTCTAAATCATAACGGGTGCGTTGTTCAATCCGCTGGGCCTCGAGCAATTTATCGTTGGCTCTAAAAAAGCCCAAACGTTCGGTGAGTTCTTCGCGAATAGTATCTATGGCACGGCGTAAATTATCTTTTGGCGTCACATAATGGCTTTTTGGATAAATTGTGATGCGTGGAACTTTGCGTACCATTTTGCCTGTGATCGGGTCGAACCAACGGATCGAATCGACTTCATCATCAAACAACTCAACCCGAATTGCATACTGATCCGATTCTGCAGGGAAAATATCTAAAATTTCACCGCGGATACGATAAGTACCACGTAAAAACTCTAGCTCATTGCGGGTATATTGCATTTCAACTAAACGACGAATGAGATCATCTCGATTCAATCGATCGCCCTGCACAATATGCAATAACATGCTCATATAAGCATTTGGGTCACCCAAACCATAAATTGCCGATACTGATGCAACAATAATCGCATCTTTACGCTCTAAGAGCGCTCGCGTTGCCGATAAACGCATTTGATCAATATGATCATTAATTGAAGAATCTTTTTCGATAAATGTGTCCGATGAAGGCACATAAGCTTCTGGCTGATAGTAGTCATAATAACTGACAAAATATTCCACGGCATTATGCGGAAAGAACGACTTGAACTCACCATATAACTGCGCAGCCAACGTTTTATTATGCGCCATAATAATGGTTGGTCGCTGTGTGCGTGCAATCACATTGGCCATGGTATAGGTCTTACCTGAGCCTGTTACCCCCAATAGCAACTGATCATGCATACCTTGCTCCACCCCTTGCACCAATTTTTCAATGGCTTGTGGCTGGTCACCGGCAGGTTCAAAATTTGTGACTAATTCAAATGGCTGGGGATCACTCATAGGATTCGGCTTATTCTCGGACTAAACATCAATATCAATTATGAGGGCTAGTTTAAGCGATACAACGTTGCCTTGTAACATTCATGTGTAAAAAGTTCAGCCTTGTATTGAACCATCACAGCAGTCCATTCAATATCACAACGCTTTGATATGTGGCGCATGCATGCCTATTTTATTTAGCGGATCAAATGACACCCCATTTTCAGCAAATTTATAGACCTAAATGCCTATAAATCAGAAAAATAATCTGTTCATGACTTGACCAAGTCATCAAGCAATTGCACCATGAGATGAAACCACAGCATAAGTGAATACGAATGACTTACCATTACCATGACGAAAGTATTGTGAAATCTTTACCAGAAGATACCATCTTCGTATTCGGCAGCAATTTAGCAGGTCAACATGCTGGTGGTGCTGCACGAACAGCTCAACAGCATTTTGGCGCACTGAAGGGCGTGGGCCGTGGTTGGTCAGGACAAAGCTTTGCTATTCCAACCATGAATGAACATCTACAACAAATGCCACTCTCACAAATTCAGCACTATGTTGATGACTTTAAGATTTACACTAAAAATCACCCAAAACAAAAATACTTTTTAACCTCTATCGGCTGCGGTGTTGCGGGTTATACGGTTGAAGAAATCGCACCGATGTTTAAAGGTATTTCACATAATGTGATTTTCCCTGCGTCTTTTCGTGCTTTTGTTGAGCGCCCACTCCCTAAACTTAGCAAAAAACTCCTGCATACAATCTTCCGTGATTCCGTGATTTTCGCTCCTGTAAGTGACGAACTAATTGATGTCTTAGCACTGACAGACAATGAAAAAAGCTTGGCCAGAATTTTGCTCAATACGCAAATGTATCCTACTGACAGTAATGGTCGTGATCGTGTATTTGAAATCGCAGATATTTTGCATAACTTAAACGGCAAAATTTTCGAATTTCAAAGTAATTCCGAAGGCCCAATGATTTTTGGTGGCGTCATTTTGTCGTTATTGGAGCTGTACAATATTAACGAAAAAGATTTTGCCGATATTTGGTTAGGAGAGCGTGAAATCATGCCGCCAAAGCCCGCCCATAAAGCAAAAAAATAGATCAAAAAAAGCCAATCTCACCGATTGGCTTTTTCGTAATTTTCAGTTATTTTTGTGACTTGAAGCACACTTTAAAATAATACATTTCAAGCCAAAGCCTGAAGTCCATCTGCTCTCGAGTTCATCATGATTCATCAAGACAATGCTATTTTTAATATGTCACCCATTCCACTTTGGTTGGAAGACTTTAGCGCAGTCAAAAAACAGCTACAGCAGTGGCGTGAAGATGGTATTGAAAACTTGGCCGAACATTTGTCACAAAACTTAGATTTAGTTCGAGAAAGTGTTAAAAAAATTAAAATATTACACGTCAATTCACAAACATTAGCCCTTTACGAAGCTACTGATTTTGGTCATTTATGTGCGCATTTGGATCAGATTTTTCAACAAGAAATGTTACACACACATATTGATGAACTGGTACAACTGTGGGAAGGCAAAACGCACTATATCAATACCGCAGTCAATTACACGATTCATGGCACACGTTTAGATATTCAACTCCGTTGTACAATCCTGCCCGATTATGCAGATGATTGGTCACAAGTATTAATTAGCACAGAAAATATTACGCCTTACCAAAATGCACGTCGCTTAGAAGAAAAAAACCGCCAATTGGCAGAAGCTCGCTTTATTTACTCCCCAACCTCACTTTGGGTTGAAGACTTTAGCCAAATCAAAAAACGCTTAGACCAATTACGTCATATTGGTATCGAAGACTTCACCACATTTTTAGATGTACACCCTGATTTTATTCAGCAATGCATCAAAGACATTATCATTTTGGATGTGAATCAGGCGACGCTCGATTTGTTTGGTGCACCTGACAAATCCAGTATTTTACAAAATACTCATAAAATTTTTGCCAAAGAAATGACTCAAACATTTCGTGCCCAGCTGTTAGATTTATGGGCAGGTAAAATTCACCATCAACATGAAGCCATCAACTATGCCCTAGATGGAAGCATTCGGCATGTGCTCTTACAATTTACCGTTTTTCCGGGCTTTGAAGATTGCTGGAGTACCGTGCAAGTCGCTTTGGTTGATATTACCGCGCGTAAAAAAGCCGAAAATTATTTAGAATATCTGGGCAAACATGATGCCCTAACCAAGCTCTATAACCGCAGTTTTTATATTGATGAGATCAACCGCTTAGAGCGCAGCCAGCAACGGCCTGTCTCATGTATTTTTATCGACTTAAATGGTTTAAAAAATATCAATGATCAATTTGGGCATGATGCAGGTGATGAACAACTACGCCGTATGGGGCATGTATTAAATCAATTAATACTCAATACCCAATATAGTGCTTCAAGAATTGGAGGAGATGAGTTTGTATTGCTACTGCCAAATGCAGATGAAACTTCGTTGCACAGTTGCCTCAACAGCTTGCAAGAACTGATGCATGTCGACAATCAATTCCACTCGAGCCATCCTATCAGTCTTTCGATTGGGCATGCATGCTCACTAAAAGATGAACGTGTTGAAGACACAATGAAACGAGCAGATGCAGTGATGTATCAGAAAAAGAACGCCTACTATGCAATGCTAAATGCTAAATGCTAAATGCTAAATGCTAAAAAAATTAAACGCTATGAAATGATCAATGTAAAAAAACCTGCATAAATGCAGGTTTTTTATTAACGCTTGCCCATTGAACGACGCGTACCACGAGGAGGCATCCAAGTACGGTCGGCATAGTTTTCTGGCTTTGGACGGACTTGATTATGCGCTGAATCTTGTTGTACTTGGTCATCAACAACCATAGGAAACGGAAGTTTCGCTATAGCTTTTTTCTTGGGAGGATTTTGGGTGCTCATGTGATTTACTCAATCAATACTGCACATATTGTACAAAAAAAATAGCTTTCATGCGCTATCCTTTGCACTTGAAACTCAAAAAAGAAAATCAACCTATCTGAGTTGTTGCGCTTTTCGAGTCCTCAAACGAGGATTATAATGACGCATATTAAGCGTCAGTACATTATAAAATTAAAATGATGCTATTTTTACATTTACATAACTAAACATATAAACCGCAAAAAATACCACATAAATGCGTTGTTTTAACAGGAGAACTACTTAATCATTCGCTTTAAGAAACAATAAATTAATCACGTTATTTGCATAATGCAAACTTAGAAAAATTATTAGCAATATACGGACACGGAGTCCTGACAATGAATAAAACATTATTATGTATCGCCACATCTTGCATGACTTTGCCTATGCTTGCACATGCAGAATCCCCTTACTTTAGCTTCAAAGATGGCAATGGATTTAAGCGTTTTTCTGTTTCAGTCGGCGCATTGCATGTGATGCCACAAGGTAAAGCACAGCCATTTCAGGTCAATACCATTGTTGATGAAGGTACAAAGGCGAAAGTTGGCGACGTATTGGGTAGTTCCGTGGTTGATGCCATTGATACATCGGTCAGTGGCGCCTCAACCAAAAAAACTTTGCTTTCTACACTGCTCAAAAGTGAAGAAGCCATTCTAAACACAGGAATTACTCAACAAGGTTTAGTGTCATTTAAAGGCACTGATGGCAAACAGTACCTCAAAGGTAGCGTAGCAGGCGAAGCTGAAATTGATGGCTTATCTGCTTGGAGTAACCCTGGGACAGGTTTAGAAGCCGATAGCGTAACTACACTCGGCATTATGACCAACTACTTTTTTACCGATAATCTTTCCTTAGAAATGAAAGCTGGGATTCCGCCTAAGGTCGATTTAAATGGTACAGGTAAAATTTATGCACCGCTCAGCGGGGTTGCTACACCAAGTAGTGTAGGTTCAATTTTAGGTGATTTACCACTGAAAAAAGACATTGAAATTACAGATTTAGCTGCACATGGTGCTGCCGCTTCTGCACGTGCATGGACACCTGCTGCTGAGTTGCAATATCACTTTGGTAAAACGGGCGTAAACAAATTCCGCCCTTATGTAGGCGTCGGTGTCATGTATGCTTATTTTAATGAGCTAGAAATGAACCCACAAATTAAGCAAGATTTGGTTAACGCTGGCCACATGATTGCCAATATTAAAGATGGAAAAGCAGGTGCCGCGCTTGATGGCAAACCAAGTAGTGCGAATCCTCAAGTCGATTTAGAAGCCTCTAGTGCTTTCGCACCTGTTGCAACTGTTGGTTTTACTTATGACTTTAATGACAAATGGTTTGCTGTAGGCTCTGTGTCTTATGCTCATCTAAAAGGTGATACAACAATTACGGTCAGTGATGCAACCAAAGGCGAACTTATTCGCTCTACAGCAGATATCGACATTAACCCTATTTTGGCATACGCAGGTGTAGGCATACGCTTCTAAGCTAAATGCCCTTCTGCTCTAATCTAAGTTAGCTCATCAACAAGACAGCACCTGCTGTCTTGTTTGATTTTTATGACAAACTCGCATAACAAAATTTTATCATCAGGTGAAATTTAATTAATCCCTTCACACACTGTATTGGCTTAAAATAACGATATTATTTTCATAATGACCATGCCAATGACAGATACTCGATTTTCCAAGCCTCTGATTTATATGTTAATTGGTAGTGCATTTATTTTGGCTTTGTCCTTAGGGATTCGCCATGGCTTTGGATTATATTTGGTCCCAATGAGCCATGAATTTGGCTGGGGGCACAATGTTTTTAGCCTTGCGATTGCCATGCAAAACCTCATTTGGGGTGCAGTTCAGCCCATTACAGGTGCATTTGCCGACAAATATGGTAGCAAGGTTGTAGTAGCTATTGGTGGCGTACTGTATGTCATTGGCTTACTCCTTATGGCGATTAGCTCCACTGGGCTTTTGTTAAATCTGAGCGTTGGCTTAATTTTAGGTTTAGCACTCTCAGCAACCTCTTTTCCTGTTTTATTGTCTGCTGTAGGGCGTGCAGCCCCGCCTGAAAAGCGTAGTCTTGCCATGGGGATTGCCAGTGCAGCGGGTTCATTTGGGCAATTTATTATGCTTCCATCAACCCTATTGCTATTGCAGCATATCGGTTGGTCAGTGGCTCTGGTGGTCAGTGCCATTTTGGTTGCACTCATTGTTCCTTTGGCTTGGATGCTTAAAGCACCTATTTATGTCGACCCAAATGCTTCTGCGCAAAGTCCGCATCTGAGCTTAAGCTTTAAACAAATTTTAGTCATTGCAAAACAGCACAAGCCTTTTTGGTTTCTCTCTTTGGGTTTCTTTGTCTGTGGTTTCCAAGTGGTGTTTATTGGGATCCATTTACCCGGCTATTTAAGCGATCACGGCTACAATGCCACCACAGGTACAATCTTTCTGGCCTTGGTTGGGCTATTTAATATTGTAGGCACATACGGCGCAGGCTGGTTAGGTGGCAAATATTCTAAGCCTCATTTGCTGATGTTGTTATATGGTTTACGGGGTATCGCAATTATCGGGTTTTTATTGTTGCCTTTAAGCACATGGACAATTTATGCCTTTGGTGTCACGATGGGCTTATTGTGGTTATCTACAGTCCCTTTAACCAATGGTATTGTGGCCAATATGTTCGGAGTTAAATATTTAACCATGCTCAGCGGTATTGTATTTTTCACCCATCAAGTTGGCTCATTTTTTGGCGGTTGGCTGGGTGGCCTGAACCATGACATGACAGGCAACTACAATATGGTGTGGGCTTTTTCCATTCTACTGAGTGTGTTTGGTGTATTGGTGCATTTCTGGGTTACTGAGGACACTGTCGTTCATGAATAATTCAATGTTTTGGCTCAAACTTTCAATTTCAGCAGGTATTGCAGTGCTATTTGGTCTTTCCATTATTTTATGGATGCAAACCCCTGCCTTGTTTAATGACTTCCAACAAGCTTTTTGTGCGCATTAATTCAATTTAGCAAAAAAAAACCTAGCTAAAAGATGTCAAAAACTTGACATTTTTTAGCTGTTTTTAAGGATATTTTTGCAAGAAAGACTAAAAGAAAATAAATCATTAACTTAAGATATTTTTTTTCATTTTTCATAAACTTATCTTATTTTTTAATTTCTCAACCTCCATGATATTTCATAGATTTTGTTTATCCAAATACAACATCTGTGAAATAAAAATGACAGCGTTAACCCAACTTTCTCAAGCAATACACGATGCCCCTCGTTGGCACCAAGCAGATCAATTTCAAAACCCAGCAGACATCCAAATTGTACCCTTAACAGGTGAGGCACTCGGTGCCGAAGTCTATGGCCTAGATGCAAAAAAAGCACAAGCAGGCGAAACAATTTATCGCCTAAAGCAAGCCTTGGCTGAGCATCTGATTTTAATTTTTAAACAGCAAAGTTTAGATGATCTTCAGTACCTTGCTTTTGCCAGTTACTTTGGTTCAATCTTTCGCCCAAGTGCCGACACACCAGTCTTGGCGACGCAAAAAGAAACAGGCACTCCACCAGATGTCGTCCCTGTGTCCAACGCAGTCGGTCAAGGTGACTATACTGGCCACGGTGAACTAACGCCACATGCTGATCATCAATGGACACCTCTGCCTTCCTTTGGCTCTTTACTTTATGCCATTGAACTGCCACAAGATGGTGGCCAAACCTCTTGGTATAACACCATTAAAGCCTATGATGCCTTAGATGACGCAACTAAACAGCATATTGATCAGCTACAGCTCATTACCTATAACCCTTTTGTCCGTATTGCACAAAACAAAGTACAAGATCCAAGTGCAGGTTATGGCGTATTTCCACGCTATCGTTTTAAAGACCAACCAATTGTTGGCGATGCCTATGCCCACCCACTGGTGAGAGTCCATCCAGAATCAGGCCGTAAAGCACTTTGGCTCAGCACGCATAATGAAGTTGAGCTGGTCAATTATGATGATCAAGCAGGAAGTGAGCTGATTGCACAATTACGTGAGCATCTATTAAAACCTGAGTTTCGTTATGAGCATCAATGGTCAACGGGAGATATTGTATTTTGGGACAATCAAGTCACTTTGCATTCACGCCGTCCATTTCCATCGGAGCAACGCCGTTTGCTTAAACGTATTAGCTTAGCTGGAGGTCGTCCGTTTTAATGCTTTAGCATTCAATCTCATGTGCAATAAAAACAAGCTAAAACAATAAGAAATATTTCAATCCGCGCGCACCATACAGTAAAACAATAACCATCCTGTATGGTGCTTAATTTTTTAATTCTTTATTTTTTAAATCTGCATTTTATTTCGCATTGGCTTTATAAAATGCGTCAATAGCATTTACCATTTGATTTAATCCTGGTTGCTCTAAAGGATAATGCCCTGCATTTTTTAAAATGACTGTTTTTACAGGTACATGCTGAATCCGCTGCAAAAATAGCTCACTCAGGGCAAGTGGCGTCCAACGGTCCTTCTCTGGCTGTGTTAATAAGATTGGCGCGACCTTAAAGTCTTCAGGTGCAATGGCGGGCGTATAATTTAAATACGAATCTAAAAAAGCCACCGAAACCGTATTACCTGCAGAGCTTTTATCGGCCAAAAATACATCTAATGCTTGCGGGTTATTCACCAAAGCTGACATTTTACTCACCCAACGAATGGGAATTTTTGTATTTTTAAAAGCTGATTTAGACGTCCAACTTGCGGTCGTCGAACCGACACGGCTCATCCATTTATTTATGGAAATTTGATCTCTCACTTCAAGGTTTTGTGGGTCTAAAAACGTCATCCCCGCAATGGCTTTAATATGTTTATTTTCTGCTGCTACATCGTAGGCCAGCTTCCCACCTGCACTTAATCCATAAAGAACAATGGGACGGCTGTCTTGAGCTTGCTCATTTACAATCAGTTCATGACCTACCTGCACCCAATCGTCATATAAAATATTAATACCAGCGCCAACCTGTGTCATACCATAGCCTGGCAAATCAATCGCAATGACCTCATAACCACGCTTAGCGAGCTGTCCACCTAAAACCAAATTAAGTTGGCGCCCATTGGTTCCCACCCCATGAAATAAAATGACTTTGATTTTAGCTTTAGGATTACGAAACGTATCTAAATGAATATTATGACCTTGCCATGCCCACCATTCCTCTGTGGGTAAATGATTGGGGCTTAATTGAAATTCTTTGGGTAAGAACTGTTCTATCTCTTGCCATGCATGTTGCTGACTATAAGTCATTTGCATTGGGTCTTTGACTTTCGTTTTAGCCATGGCTGTATTTGCACAGATCAACTCTAATAACATTAGACACAGCACACCCCATGATGCTAAACGTATTTTATCCGTCATCTATGACCTATCCAATTCTATTTATACCGATCGATCTATCCATACTATTTTTTCCATCGCATTTGTACGATGTAATTTTTATGCACTTTTCGTGTTTTTTTAGTGAAGCTAAGTCAATTTTTCTTGGCTTAAACATCTAAATAAAAGGCATAAAAAAAACCCGCCGTAGCGGATTCTTTTAGATAAGCTAGACTTAGAACAAACGGTTCATACCATTTAAGGTTGCCACACGGTAAGCTTCCGCCATCGTTGGGTAGTTAAATGTTGTTTCTACAAAATACTTAATGGTATTGTTCGGACTGTTCATCACAGCCTGACCAATATGGATAATTTCGGCTGCGTTATTACCAAAGCAATGTACGCCCAAAATTTCCAAAGTATCACGGTGGAACAGAATCTTTAATTCGCCCACTGTATCGCCCGTAATTTGCGCACGTGCCAAATGACGGAAAGACGCCTGACCCACTTCGTAAGGAATTTTTTCTTCAGTTAACTGTTGTTCAGTTTTACCAATTGAAGAAATTTCCGGAATAGTATAAATACCTGTCGGGATAGACGTTACAGGTTTTAAGCCTTCTTCGCCGCTCATGTTTCCGCCTGCATTACGACCTTGGTCATAAGCAGCAGAAGCCAGTGATGGCCAGCCAATCACGTCACCTGCAGCATAGATATTTTCAACTTCGGTTTGGTATTGCTCATTCACCGTCAATTGACCACGGCTATTTGGTTTTAAGCCCACGTTTTCTAGACCTAAACCATCAGTATTACCTGAACGACCGTTACACCACAAAATCGCATCAGCTTTAATTTTCTTACCACTTTGTGTATGCATCACAACATGATCATCAAAGGTTTCTAAGAATTCGATTTGCTCGTTATGACGGATTAATACACCTTGTTCACGCAAGTGATAAGACAATGCATCTGAAATTTCGTCATCCAAATAGCTCAGAAGCTTGTGCTGCGTGTTGATCAAATCAACTTTATGGTCTAGACCAATAAAGATTGATGCATATTCACAGCCAATCACCCCTGCGCCGTAAATAATGATTTTCTTAATTGAGAAATCTAGATCCAAAATTTTGTCTGAATCAAATACACGTGGATGGTTAAAATCTAAAATATCTGGACGGTATGGACGCGAACCTGTTGCAATCACTAATTGTTGGAAAACAAGCGTTTCTGTCATGCCGTCAGCACTAAATACCATCACGGTATTTTTGTCTTGTACGTATGCACGACCATGATAGATATCAATTTTATTGCGATCATAAAAACGTGAGTGCGTATCAACTTGAAGTTGAATCACTTTGTGTGCATTACGAAGCACTTGCTTCATAGTGAACTGTTTCCATTCACCCACTTTTTGGAACATTGGATCACGCTGGTAGCGAATAATGCTCGATACGGTTTGACGTAAAGCTTTACTTGGAATCGTACCTACATGTGTACAGTTACCGCCAAGTTGCTCACGCATATCCACAATCGCGACGCGCTTACCAGATTTCGCAAGTTTCATTGCAGCGCCTTCACCCGCAGGGCCCGAGCCGAGAACTACCGCATCGTACTTCACGAAATTCCCACTAACGACCTCTTTTTTACGTGGCATTCAACGCTCCTTAAAAAATCAAAAAATTCAAAAATGCTTCTTTCTGGCCTATATTATGACGCAAATATTGTGCTTTTGCTGTATTTAGCTCACACATATTAGATGATAACAACATTTTTTAAATGAATATCGTTTTTCCCCCATTTAAGCTTAACTCGGCTATAATATTGTGACTTATTTTCGTATCTCTCCCCGTCTGAAACAGTGGAAAAGTTGAATATGTCTGAAAACCGTAAACCTGAACAGGGTGTCAAACTTCGTGGCGCAGAAAAAGTCGCTCGTATACCTGTAAAAGTTATTCCTACGGTTGAAACGCCACGTAAGCCAGACTGGATCCGTGTAAAAATGTCTGCACCAGAAGAAGTGCAGCGCATTAAAACCACATTACGTGCCCAAAAATTACATACCGTATGTGAAGAAGCAGCTTGCCCGAATTTACCTGAATGTTTTGGTGGTGGTACTGCAACATTTATGATCATGGGCGATATTTGTACGCGTCGTTGCCCATTCTGTGACGTGGCCCATGGCCGTCCAAATGCGCTTGATCCTGATGAACCGCGCCACATGGCAGAAACAATTTCAAATTTAGGTTTGAAATATGCCGTAATCACCTCTGTAGACCGTGACGATTTACTCGATGGTGGTGCACAGCACTTTGTAGATTGTATTAAAGAAACACGTGAACTTAGCCCCAAAACACTTTTAGAAATTTTGGTGCCAGATTTCCGTGGCCGTATGGATATTGCGCTTCGCATTATGACTGAGTGCCCGCCAGATGTGTTTAACCACAACATCGAAACGGTGCCTCGTCTATACAAAGCAATGCGTCCAGGTTCTGACTACCAGCACTCTTTAGACTTGCTCAAAATGTTTAAAGAATACTGCCCTGATGTGCCAACAAAATGTGGTTTGATGGTGGGTATTGGCGAAACTGAAGAAGAAGTGATTGCACTTTTAGATGATCTTCGTGCACACGATGTCGACTACGTAACAATTGGTCAATATCTACAGCCGTCTAAAGAACATGCCCCTATTGACCGCTTTGTAACACCTGAAGAATTTGAACGCTACACAGCGCATGGCCAAAAACTTGGCTTCAAAAATATTTGGGCAGCGCCAATGGTTCGTTCAAGCTACTTTGCAGACCGTCAATATTACGGCGAGCCTGTACCAGCTGTACGTCGTAAAACTGATCCTGCTAAAAAAATTGCTGTGCAAACGATTGAAGCTTAATGTTTTAAGTTTCTTTAAAGCACACTAAATATAAAAGCCCTCTGATATAGAGGGCTTTTATATTGCGCATGAATTACTTACTGCAAGGCCAACACAGCCTAATTACCTAAAAATACATTTCTAAAACATAAAAATATTGTGTAACGCTCATTTTTTATTCAGCCTTAAAACATACATTTTTGCTCTGCCAGATTTTGAGCATTAAGTCTTTATAACTGCACGACATAATATATTTAAAACAACAGCACATTGTTTTTTAGTCCTTAAATGTGACCGTGCTGATGCACTATCAGGCGTAAGCCAAAGGAGCACAGTTCTATGCTATTTCTGCTTTGCATTATTTTACTGATTGCAGCCTTATGGGCTATTTTCTTTTTTGAGCTCTCTCGTATTGCTGGCAGTGCCACGCTAATCATACTGTCTTTAATTGTAGCGTGGGTCAGCCCTTGGTCACTTTTGTTGGGTTTAGCGCTAATCCTCATTAGCTTGCTGGTACTTATTGAGCCATTACGTATGCGCTTTATTAGCCAACCAGCTTATAAAACCCTAGCCAATGCCATGCCTAGCATGAGTAGCACAGAACGTGAAGCTTTGGATGCGGGTACCAGTTGGTGGGAAAAAGAATTGTTTATGGAAGCGCCAGATTGGAAAAAATTTGATGCTTATCCCTATCCAGAGCTCAGCGCAGAAGAACAAAGTTTTTTAGACAATGAAGTCGAGCAACTTTGTAAGATGGTCAATGAATGGGACATTCATCATCAATATAAAGATTTGCCCCTGAAGCATGGCAGTTTATTAAAGATAACGGATTTTTAGGACTGATTATTCCCAAAGAATACGGTGGCCGTGAGTTCAGCTCTTTTGCGCAAAGCCGTATTATGAGCAAAATCGCTTCACGCTCATTAACAACAGCTGTCAGCTGCATGGTGCCAAACTCGCTTGGCCCAGGTGAATTATTGTTGCACTACGGTACAGATGAACAAAAAGATCGCTATTTACCCGGCTTAGCCAAAGGAACAGAAATACCTTGTTTTGGTCTAACTAGCCCAGAAGCTGGTTCAGATGCAGGTGCAATACCTGATACTGGCGTGGTGTGTTATGGCGAATATGAAGGCCAGCAAGTGCTGGGCTTAAAAATGAATTTCTCCAAACGTTGGATTACCTTAGCCCCAGTAGCCACCGTAATTGGCTTAGCATTTAAGCTATACGACCCAGAGCATCTGCTTGGAGATACAGCAAAAATAGATTACGGCATAACCTGTGCACTTTTACCTGCAAACCATGATGGTGTAAAAACTGGTGCACGCCACAATCCAGGCTCACCGTTTATGAATAGTACCGTTGAGGGTAAAGATGTATTTATACCATTAGACTGGATTATCGGCGGGGTCAAAAATGCAGGCAAAGGCTGGCGTATGCTGATGGAATGCCTTGCAGTAGGTCGTGGTATTTCTCTACCCGCTTTGTCTACGGCGGCTAGTGAAATGAGTTATTTAAATGTTGGGGCATTTGCCAAAGTTCGCCAGCAGTTCAAAATCTCTGTGGGCAAGTTTGAAGGCGTACAAGAAGCATCCAGTGATATTGCCAGCGATGCTTATATGTTGGAAGCTTTCCGCTATATGGTGACGTGTGGCTTAAACCAAGGTGGCAAACCTGCTGTCATGACTGCCATGGCCAAATACTATGCCACTGAAACCATGCGCCGTGTAGTCAATCACGGCATGGATATTGTTGGCGGTCGTGCCGTACAGCATGGTCCACGCAACTTTCTAGCACTAAACTATCAAGCCATTCCTGTCTCAATCACTGTAGAAGGCGCCAATATTCTGAGTCGCTCACTCATGATCTTTGGACAAGGTTCCATGCGTTGTCATCCCTATTTATATGAAGAACTGCAACTACTGCAAGCAGAAGACAGTTCGTCGGCTTTAGCTGAGTTTGACACATTATTGTTTAAGCATTTGGCTTATACCTTTAACCGTACCGCACGCGCCTTTGCTTATGGCTTTACTGGCGGCTCGAGCCAAGCCTCTGAACATGTTGATGAATTTACAGCACCTTATTACAAAACCATTAATCGCTTGAGTGCGGACTTTGCACTTACTGCAGACATGTGCCTCGGCTTACTGGCAGGCGATATTAAACGTAAAGAAATGCTCTCAGGACGTTTAGCAGATATGCATTCATATATGTTTATAGCCACCTCAATTTTAAAATTTTACGAACATGGTTCAAAAACTGAAGATGAACAGCTGCATGCACAATTGGCATTAGATAAAGCGCTGTATCAGGCCCAAGAAGCTTTTTATGGCCTGTTTGAAAATTTCCCAATCCGCCCAGCAGCAATGTTAGTGAAATTCATCTGCTTCCCATTTGGTCGTCCACTCAACAAACCAAGCGACGAGTTAAAAAGAAAGGTGGCCGAAGCATTTATGCAAGACAATGCATTCCGTCAGCAACTAAAACAGCATGTGCACTATTCTGTAGAAGCACATGATGTGAATGGACGGATGGAGGCTGCATTTTTACAATTGCTCAGCATTGAACCGCTATGGGATAAATTTAAAAAAGCAGAATCGAAAGGTCAATTTAAAGGTCTAAGTTTTGAAGAACACCTTGCAGATGCTGAAGCCACTGGGTTTATCAGCGCAGAAGAAGCGCAAAAGCTGAAAGCCTATAACATTCAGCGTTATGACAGCATGCTGACTGATATTTTTGATACTGAGCTTAAGCATGAGTTGGAACTGGATAACCCGCATGCTCAAGCTGATCACGTAAATAAAAAACAGGCAGAAGATGAACCTGAAGCGTTTTTAAGGTTCTAAATTGCATCTTTTAAGTGTTGTTTAAAGGTCTAAAATTCAGCAGCCATCCGCTGCTGAATTTTTAGGTCTAAGACCATCAGCCAATGGTTTCGCCCAAAGATAGGTATAGGCTATAGATGTAAAATAAAATATAGAGGGTAAAAATGTCTCAGCAAGATTATGAAAATGGTTTAAAAGTACGTATCGAAGTCATGGGTGACAGCTTTGTCAAACGCGCACAAGACAATACTGTGCCGTTTACTCAACCTTTGCAGGACTGGATTAATGAACATGCTTGGGGCTCAACATGGCAACGTGAAGGCGTTTTACCGCGTAAATACCGCTCGCTAATTACCATTGCATTTTTAACTGCACAAAAAAGCCCAACTGAACTAAAAGGCCATGTCCGTGGCGCACTCAATAACGGCGCAACAGTAGAAGAAATTCAGGAAGTGCTACTGCATAGCCTGCCATACTGCGGTGCACCAGCAACTCAAGAAGCTTTTCGTGCGGCTTTAGAAGTGATTAACGAATACCAAAAAGCGGAATAAAGCGCTGCTAAAAATTATAAAAAACCGCAGCTGACTGCGGTTTTTTAATTTCTGATTTTCAAATTCTTTAAGATAATTCAATTTGATTGATTTTCTCTAAGCTCTGCACAGCAGCTGAAAAATCTAAAGACTGCGCTTGTGATTTTTCAATTAAGGCAAACTGCTCTTGCATCATACGCATGGCTGGCAGCTGAAGCTGTTCCTGCTGAATTAAATCAATAGCGATGCCAATATCTTTTTGCAGTAAATCCAATGCGAAAGTTTTATTGAAGCTACGGTTTAACACACGCTGCGCCATAATATTTTCCGACATGCTGCTTTTGCCGCTGGAATGGTTAATGCAGCTCAGTGCAGAAGCTAAATCGACGCCTTTCGATTTCAATACCGTTAAGCCTTCTGCCAATGCCCATAGATGCGTCGCCATCAGCGTATTGTTGACCGCCTTTACAGCAAAGCCTGCGCCACTGCCACCAACGTGTTCTATCAAGCCTGCAAAAGCTTGAATGACAGGTTTCGCTTGCTCAAAAGCGAGTACATCACCGCCCACCATCACTGTTAGCGTACCTTTTTCTGCGCCAATGGTCTGACCCGAAACTGGTGCATCTAAATAAGCAGAGCCTAACTGAGCCAAAACATCACTTAACTTTTGCGCTGACTCAGGCACGCCACTGGTACAGTCAATCCAGAAACTGCCCGACTTTGGCGGATGCGATGCAATGAGCTGTTCCACATCTGCACTGGTTGGCAGGCAAGAAATAATAAAATCTGCCTGAACCGCTTGTTCAATACTGACTGCCTGAGTTAAAAAAGTGGTTGCATGTTGCTTCGCTTTTTCTTCTGTACGGTTCCAGACCAACACCTCTAAACCTGTTTTAGGCAGATGGGAAGCCATGTGCCAGCCCATTGCGCCTAAACCAATAAATGCCACAGTTCGTTTCAAAGTCATCTCCTAGTGATGCGCTGCTGCTGGCGCTGAATCATCTTTAGATTCTGCAGACACAGCAGGTACATCTTTTTCTTCACCGCGGTTCAGCATAAAGTTCAAGAAAATGGCAGCCAATGTCGCTGTACCAATACCGCCTAAATCAAAACTGCCAATATGCAAGCTGAAGTTACCTGCTCCCATAATCAAACTGACTGCAGCAATAATCAAAGTGCTGTTTTTACTAAAATCAACTTTATGATCAATCCAAATTTTTGCACCAGCAATGGTGATTAAGCCGAAGACCACAATGGATGCCCCGCCCAGTAAAGCTACTGGAATTGTGCTGATCACGGCGCCAAACTTTGGTGACAATCCAAGCAATACAGCAAATACACCAGCGACGACAAACACTGTAGTTGAATACACTTTGGTAACGGCCATTACACCAATGTTTTCAGCATAGGTCGTCATGCCTGTACCGCCGACAGAAGCCGACATAGTGGTACATACACCATCCGCTAAAAATGCACGGCCCATGTATGGGTCAAGGTTCTTGCCAGTCATGGCAGAAACTGCTTTGAAATGGCCTAAATTTTCTGCCACTAAAATCAAAGCAACAGGTGCAATCAGCAGCATGGCATTGGCTTCAAATACTGGCGCATGGAATGTTGGTAAACCGAACCACGCCGCATTTGAAATCGCTGCAAAATCAATAGGCTTGCCAAAACCCATCACATTGGTCAGCAAGAAATACACCGTATAAGCAGCCACAAGGCCTAACAAGAGCAATAAACGGCGCACCATACCGCGGGTAAATACCGCGACCGCGCTGATACATAAAATGGTGACCACCGCCATCCACATATCAAAATTATTTGCAGACACGCTTTTAATCGTTACGGGTGCCAAATTCAAACCGATGATCATCACAATCGCGCCCGTGACAATCGGCGGCATCAGCTTTTCAATCCATGCTGTCCCTGTTTTCATCACCACAAGGCCAATAGCTGCATAAATTAAACCGCAGGCAATCGTGCCCCCCAAAGCCAATGCAATATTCGGGTTTGAACCTACCCCGCTATAACCAGTTGCTGCAGCCACGGCACCAATAAAAGCAAAGCTTGATCCCAAATAGCTTGGCATGCGTCCGCCAGTCATAAGGAAAAATAAAATTGTGCCGATGCCCGTAATAAAAATCGTGAGGTTTGGATCAAAACCCATCAGCAAGGGAGCCAGCACAGTCGCGCCAAACATGGCGAACGCATGCTGCAGGCCCAAGACCATGCTCTTTGAAGGGGGTAAGTATTCGTCAGTTTGTACTGGCGTTGTATCTAGATTGCCTGTGTAAGGCTTAAATTTCGGAAACCACGGTTCTTTTGTATTCATTCGGCTCCCCTCCTTCAGATGGGACGGATATTTATGAGTTCATAGGTTGAGGTTCACAATAGCTACGGTTGAAATACATCAAGGCATTCGCGCCTTCTTGACACTGCATGGCTTTTACTTCGCAAATCAGTACATCATGGCTCCCCACAGACATGCTCTGTACCACCTCGCAATCAAAAGACACCAAAGCGTCTTCTAAAACAGGCGCTTGCGTTGTTAATGTGCGCCAAACACCATGCGAGAAACGTTCCAGCATTGGGGTTTTACCGCCAAAAATATTTGAAAGATGACTTTGCTGCGCATTCAGTGTATTTACACATAGCACCTTATTGGCTTTAAAGGTTTCAAAGACGGACGCCGAGCGGTTTAAACACACTAGCAATGTCGGAGGCGTATCCGTCACACTGCACACCGCAGATGCTGTAAAGCCTGCTTGGCCAGCGTCGCCTTGAGTGGTAATCACATTGACTGCCGCACCTAAATTCGACATGCCCTGTCTAAATCTTGCCTGATCCACTTGTTCAATCACCATAGCTGTATTGACCGCATCTTCTGCTAAGGCAGGTACATGCTGTTTTGAAAATGCGCTCATCATTTCTGTTGCATTGATCTTGCTATTCATCGCCTTCTCCACAGGCTCGGATGCTAAGCAGTTCTGGCTTAGGCACCTCAGCCTTCATTCAATTCATTTTTATACATGCGCAATCGATGCTATTTCGACCAAAGCTTCTGGCTTTACCAACCCAGTCTGTACGCAGTAGCGCGCCGGCTTATCCCCTGGGAAATATTCAGCATAGACCGTATTGAAAGCGGCATAATCCGCCCAGTCTTTAAGGAAAATATGGTTAAAGGTCACGTCATCCATTGTGCCGCCTGCGGTTTCCAGCACTTTTTTAATGGTTTCTAAAATATGCCGCGCTTGGCCTGCACAATCTCCGACATGCACCACATTATTATGTTCATCAAATGCTAAAGTGCCTGATACATAAACAATATTGTCTGCTTTAGTTGCAGGTACAAATGGCGCAAGCGGTTTAGCTGTTCCTGCTGGCACAATAATTTCTTTAGGCATGTTTCGTTCTCCAATTCCTATTATTTATGCTGTTTTGTCTAGTTGTGCTTTAGGCTGAAATGTTTCAACAAAGTTCGCTGTGTCCGATACCCAGCCAAAGAATGTTTTAATGTTGAACAGACTTGCTTCATGGGCTTCTTTCGGCCCTGCTTGATAACAAGCATCGTTTAAAGCCACGCCAAAATACTCAAGGAAGAAACCGTCACGCAGTGTCGACTCCACACAGACATTGGTCGCTATGCCGACGAACACAAGGTTACGAATCCCTCGGCAACGCAGCATGCTGTCCAATGCTGTATTGAAAAATCCGCTGTAGCGTGGCTTTTCAATCACAAGGTCTTGAGGCAATGGCTGTAGCTCATCAATCAGTTCAAAATCCCAATGACCTTTGGCCAGTAAAGTACCTTGCAATTCAGGTTTTTTACGCATGGTTTTTAAGGCATTGGATTTGTGAAAATTAGGCGAATCGGCCCCACCTGCTTCACGGTATTGCTCATCCCAGCCATTTTTAAAATAAATCACTTGAATGCCGGCAACATGCGCTGCATCAACTGCTTTTTGAATGTTTTCAACCACAGGTTTTGTTTTAGAGACATCAAAGCCTGCTAAGTCCAAATAGCCACCCTGTGATGTATAGGCATTTTGCATATCAATCACAATCAGCGCCGTTTGCTCAGGTGCAAGCATGATGGACTCTGGCTCAGCCATAAGGCATTTTCCTGTGCCTGCTTTTGCAGTGAAATTGCTGCAGACTGTCTCTTTAGATTTAAGCTCAATCATGCTGATTTCTCCAAAACAGCAAGTGGTGCTGGATCTGCATCAACCACAATGTCTTGGCGGCATTTCATTAAGGGCTGTACTTTTTGACCAAAATCTTCAACACCTTGAATAAAATCATCAAAGGTCAGCAAAATGCCTTCTGTACCCTTAATTTCACCAATCTCATCCAGCATTTTTGCAATATTTTCAAATGAACCCACGAGCGTGCCCATATTGATATTCACTGGTGAAACACTGGATGCCATTTGACGGATATTGGTATCTGCACCAGACGTCGTATCTTTACCGCCTTGATTCATCAGCCAATTAATGGCTTCCATATCTGCGCCGTCGTTATAGCTTTGCCATTTTGCAAAAGCTTCTTCATCTGTTTCAGCTGCAATCACCATAAACAACACATAGGTCTGTACATCACGGCCTGTTGCATCTGTATGGGTTTTTAAACGGTCATTAATGTCTGCGTATGCTGTAGGTGTATTTAAACCCTTGCCGAATACAAAATTGTAATCTGCGTATTGTGCTGAAAATGCTAAGCCCGCATCAGACTGACCCGCACAGATAATTTTCATATCTGCTTGCGGTGTTGGGCTTACACGGCAATCTTCCATTTGGAAATGCTCACCCTTAAAGTCCGATTTGCCTGTCGCCCAAAGTTCACGCAGGACTTGTACATATTCAGACAAATATTCATAACGTTTGCCAAAGTATTCATCGCCCGGCCACATACCCATTTGCGTATATTCAGGCGCTTGCCAGCCTGTCACTACGTTTAAGCCAAAACGACCATTGGAAATAGAATCAATGGTCGATGCCATACGTGCCACAATTGCAGGCGGCATAACCAATGTGGCAGCAGTCGCATAAATTTTAATTTTGCTGGTTACTGCAGCCAAACCCGCCATTAAAGTAAATGTTTCTAAGTTATGATCCCAAAATTCTGTTTTACCGCCAAAACCGCGCAGCTTAATCATGGATAATGCGAAGTCAAAACCATAATGTTCTGCACGCTGCACGATTTGTTTATTCATCTCAAAACTAGGTTTGTACTGTGGCGCATTTTCAGAAAGTAGCCAGCCATTATTGCCAATTGGACAGAAGACACCGATTTTCATAGACACCGCCTCTTTTTACATTTTGATAAAAAATAGCTGTTTTTCGTCAGCCTAAAACTTAAATAGATTCTTAATGGATATTTAGCAAATGCTGTGCCAAATTTATTATTATATTTAATATCAAGTACTTATTATTTTTTTATTTTACTTTTTAGTAAAAAATAAAATAAACCATGTGATCTATTTTAGGTAGTGCTGTTTTAAAACGGTGCGTGTTTCGAACTAAGAAATTACCAGCTTAAAAATATTATTGGATATTTTTCACTCAATATATATTTTTACTAACCATTAAAAAACCCGAATAATTATTCGAGTTTTTTTGGTGTTAACTCAGTTTTTTAATTGCTAGGCTACAGTAAAAAATCCAGCACAGCCTGATTAATAATTTCTGTCTGAGTATGTGTAGATGCATGCGCCCCTTCTGCAAAAATACTCAGTTCACCATGCCCAATGTGCTGTTTTAAATCCGTTGATTTTTGTACAGGTACTAAAAAATCATCTTGATTGGCCACATAATGCATGCGGGTCTGTTCCAAGGCATCAACATGCGCCTGTGTGACTTTAAACTGCTGTAGCGCGTTTAAACGTGCGAGAACGTTCTCCTTGAGCGGGAAATTAGCCAGCTGTGCATTTTCGGCCTGTGACAGTTGTTCGATATGCTCCGAAATCCACTGCGGTGGGTACAGAAACAGCGCCTGAGCCCGTACATAGGCTTCTGCACCGCTATTTAACAATAGACTGATTCGAGCTTGGAAGCATTTTTGCGTATGCGGGTCTAATTCATTCCATGCATTAATCGGCGTTAAGCTTTTCATTATTAAGGGCAGATTTTGCTGTGCAATTAACCGCGCCAGCTCTATGCCGATATGCCCGCCTAGCGCATGTCCGACCACATGAAAGGTCTGAATTTTTGCGTCGAATAGAATATTCAGCAGCTGCTGCGCCAGATGCTGCATGCTGTATGGTTGTGGCAAATGCGCTGCACCTGCATGACAGCCTTCTTGGTCATATAAAACCACATGAAAGTGCTGTTGAAATGCGTGCAGCTGTGGCTGCCAAAAAGCGCCATGACCACCTAAGCCTGAAGAAAAAACCACATAATCTGCATTTGGATTATGTATACAAGGATGAATCTGATAATGCATTGAACGGCCTGTGCTTTCATAAATATTTTACCATTCAGCAAAATATGTGCCTATTCAATACTATTTCAATTTGCAACTTAGCGATCGTTTTAAATCCAGTACACATTTAAGCTATAAAAGAACTCATTTACCTCAAAGCGTACTTGATACCCCATTTGAGTTAATTCCGCAGACAGCGCACGAATTTGGTCTAAAGGTAAGTGCTTTGGCAATACCGTAAACACCGCAGTATTGCCCTGCTTCGCATTACTTTCTATTTGCTGTGCTAATCGTATTTTGTACTGCTCAATATTTAAATTGGCATGTATAGAAAACTCTTTCGCTTCTTTTGCACTAATAAAACTCATTTTATTCTCTGCTGTTGTTATTTTGACTTAAACATAGCGTAGCTCGATTTTATTTTCATCGCTTATTTTGCAACCAAAACTTACATAAGCTGTTATTTTTATTACTGAGTTTATAGGGCTATTTTTAACCATTAAGCAAAAAAGCACCTTTTCAGGTGCTTTTAGTGTGAATCACTTTAACGCGGTAATGGAATATACTGCGCATCAGAATTCTGGTTTTGTACTTGGCGCTCTGTCACCACAACATTTAAAGTCATTGGCTTGCCATCGCGCTCAATTGACACTTGTATTGTGCTGTTCGGTGCTTGCATCGCGACATAATTAATTAAGTAAGAAGCTGAGCCAATCTGCTCATCATTGACTTTCAATATTTTATCGCCTTTTTGGAAGCCAGCCTTATCCGCTGGACCATTTTTCTGTACATTCGCTACAACCACACCAGGTGCCTTGGTCTCAAAAACATTATCCTGAGAAACCGCTTGTAAGCTAATGCCCATATAGCCACGTACCACGCGACCATCTTTTAAAATCGCATTCATAATTTGTTGGCAAATTTTTGCTGGAATCGCAAAACCAATTCCAAGTGATCCGCCCGATTGCGAGAAGATCGCCGTATTTACACCAATCAAATTACCTGCCACATCAATTAAAGCACCGCCTGAGTTGCCGGGATTAATTGCAGCATCGGTTTGAATAAAATCTTCATAGGTATTAATCCCTAGATCAGAACGACCAGTGGCAGAAATAATCCCCTGTGTTACGGTTTGGCCCACACCGAATGGATTACCAATAGCAAGTACAACATCGCCTACTTCATTACCACTTAATTTAAATGGCAATACAGGCAAATTATTTAATTCAATTTTAATCACAGCCAAATCTGTGTCTGGATCTGTACCAATGACTTTAGCAGATGCGCGTCGGCCGTCACGTAAAGCCACCACGATTTGATCCGCCTGAGCAATGACATGGTTATTCGTCAAAATATAACCATCTGGGCGTACAATCACACCAGAACCTAAGCTATTTTCATTTGGGTCTTGGCTTTGGCCATCTGGCAATTGATTACCAAAAAATTCTCGAAAAGCAGGATCATTCAGCAAAGGATGATCTAATTGTTTCACTTTTTGAGTGGTAAAAATATTCACCACTGCTGGCGCGGCTACTTTAACAGCTGCACTATAAGACACCACACCACCTGTACGCGTTGTATCAATAAGTGGTTCTAGCTTTTCTGCAGGCATTTTTATCCCATCAGCCGCCACAGGCGCTTTAGGTTTTTGTAATTGATGCCAACCGAAAAAACCTATAATCACAATTATGAGTAACACCCAAGGTAACCACGTAAAGGTCCGGCGCACGCTTATATCCTCTAAAATATTTTTAATTTATTTGATGACTCAGTCATTTAGCTCATATTGTAATGCAAAAAATGCTGTTCTTATTAAAATAAACACAGAGTTTTGTCATGCTTTAGTTACAATTAAACGCATATAGTGACCGCTGAAATACTGCGAATTTTAAAGAGATGTTTATGGCGCAATTAAACGAAATTATTCAATGGTGTGATCAAACTTTAAAATCTCGTGAATTTAAAGATTACGCACCCAACGGCCTACAAATTGAAGGTAAAGCTGAAGTACATAAAATTCTGTGTGCAGTGACTGCATCTCAAGATGCCATTGATGCTGCTATTGCTGCTGGTGCAGATATGCTTTTAGTCCATCATGGCTATTTTTGGAAAGGTGAAGCCTACCCAATTACAGGCATGCGTGGAAAACGCATTAAGAGCTTAATTCAAAATGACATCTCATTGGTGGGTTATCACTTACCTTTAGATAGTCACCCGACACTTGGTAATAATACGGCCATTGCAGACATTTTAGAACTGCAAAATATTGAAGCGCTTGACCCAACTGAGCGCAACCCGATTGGCAATATTGGCTATCTTGCAAAAGCAATGTCGCCTGAAGCATTTAAGCAGTTGCTGTCGGAACGTTTAGGTTTTGACGCAATACACTTGCCTGCGGATAAAACCAGCATTCAAAAAGTCGGCTTCTGTACAGGTGGCGCGCAAGATTATATTTCTAAAGCCTTTGAGCAAGGCTGTGATGCGTATATTTCAGGTGAAGTCAGTGAACGTACTTTTTATGAAGCGAAAGAGTTAGGCGTCCACTACTATGCTTGTGGCCACCATGCGACTGAGCGTTATGGTGTGCAGCGCCTTGGAAAAGCTATTTCAGAACAATTCAATATTGAGTATAGTTATTTCGAATTAAACAATCCGATTTAATTTTTCAAATAAGCCTGTTTTTGACATTTGGCCTTATACGTTTAATTTCGAGCTTTATTCTGTATTCTTATTTATAAGCAATGCGCAATTTGACTCGATTATCTATTACAATAAGTGCACTTAATGTCAAAACCCAGCAAAATGCAAGGAATTGAAAACATGACAACGATTACTTTACCAGCGTTACCATACGGTTACGAAGATCTTGCTCCACACATCAGCAAAGAAACTTTAGAATTCCACCACGACAAGCATCACAACACTTATGTTGTTAACTTGAACAACCTAATTGCTGGTACAGACCTTGAAGGCAAATCTTTAGAAGAAATCATCACAGCTGTAGCTGGCGATGCTTCTAAAGCTGGCGTATTCAACAATGCTGCGCAAGTTTGGAACCACACTTTCTACTGGAACTGTATGGCTAAAAACGGCGGCGGTAAAGCTACTGGCGCTTTGGCTACTAAAATTGACGAAGCTTTCGGTTCTTACGAAAAATTCGCTGAAGAGTTTGCAGCGGCAGCTACAACTCAATTCGGTTCAGGCTGGGCTTGGTTAGTTGCTGATGAAGTAAACGGCAACCTTTCTATCCTTAAAACTTCAAATGCTGACACGCCACTTGCTCACGGTAAAGTTGCTGTGTTGACGATTGACGTTTGGGAACACGCTTACTACATCGATTTCCGTAACGCTCGTCCTAAGTACATCTCTACTTTCCTTGAAAGCCTAGTGAACTGGGACTATGCAAATGCTAAATACGCTGGCCAAGCTGCTGGTGTTGAAAAATAAGATCTTTTGATTTTATTTCAGCATAAAAAAATCACCCTGAATGGGTGATTTTTTTATGGGTTAAGTAAATCTAAAAAAATTGTGAAACATGGTCTATTTATTGATCATGGAACGTGGCAAACTGAACCGTACCGGGTTTGTCGGAGAGTCAATATTCTGAGAGACTATCCCGATGACAAAATTAAAATATGCCCCTGAAATCAGAGAAAGAGCGGTTCAATTATTGATTGAATCTGAAAAAGATTATCCATCGAATTGGGCTGCGATCACCGCTATTGCTCCCAAGATAGGTTGTACTCCTGAAACACTACGTGTTTGGTATCAAAAATATTTAGATAAACTAAATCCAGTTAAAGTACAGCAGCTTTCAGACCAAGAACGTATCAAACAACTCGAACGCGAAAATAAAGAACTGCAACGCGCCAATGAGATTCTACGTAAAGCAGCCGCTTTTTTCGCCCAGGCGGAACTCGACCGCCCACACAAATAATGGTGGATTTTATCCATAATAATAAAGAGCTGTACGGAGTCGAGGCGATTTGTAGAATTTTACCGATCGCACCCTCAACCTATTACCGGACTCTAGATCTCTGCGAAAACCCAGAACATCGAGCAAAGCGAGATCTACATGACTTGCATCATGCTGAACAAATTAAACGAATTTGGAAGGAAAGTTCAGGTCGATATGGTGTACGTAAAGTTTGGCAAAAACTGAAACGTGAAGGCTATATTATTGCACGCTGTACAGTTGCTCGATTGATGCAAAAGCTAGGTATACAAGGTGTTTGGCGAGGTAAGAATAAACAAACTACCCATAGCCGAGATGATCAAAAACGAGCAGATGACTTGGTGAAACGCAATTTTAGTGCTGATCACCCTGACCAGCTGTGGGTCGCTGACTTTACGTATATTCAAACAAATTCAGGCTGGGTCTATACCGCCTTTATTATTGATGTGTTCTCGCGAGCAATTGTTGGATGGAAAGTATCAACACGGATGAATACAGACATGGTGCTCGATGCACTGGAGCAAGCATTGCATGATCGAGGCATGCCAAAGAACGTGATTCATCATAGTGACAGAGGTGTGCAATATCTTTCCATTCGTTATACCAATCGTTTAGAAGCAGCAAATTTACGAGCATCAGTCGGTACGACCGGTGATTCATACGATAATGCTTTGGCTGAAACAGTGAATGGGTTATACAAAACAGAGGTGATTGAATATTTAAAAGCAGACTGGCAAGGTTTAGCGGATGTACAACTTGCGACATTAAATTGGGTAGATTGGTTCAACAAAAAGCGTGTACACAGCGCATTGGGTTATGTATCGCCTTTTGAGTTTGAAGCAATGTACTATGATAAGATTAACCCGTTAGGTCACGTGGCCTAACTTAAATAAAAATGTCTCCGACAAACCCGGTACGGTTCAAAAGCTTAAAAGAATCAATAAATAAGCAATTATCAAATCTTTGGATAATAAAAAAACATTTAAGTACTTAATCTTCCATTTTTACTTGACCGCTTTAGCTTTCATCCCTAAAATGCGCATCAGATTCTCCAATAGCTCAGTCGGTAGAGCGACGGACTGTTAATCCGCAGGTCCCTGGTTCGAGCCCAGGTTGGAGAGCCATCTATTCTTCCATAGCTCAGTCGGTAGAGCGACGGACTGTTAATCCGCAGGTCCCTGGTTCGAGCCCAGGTGGAAGAGCCAGATTCTAAAAAGCCCACTCATTACGAAGTGGGCTTTTTTATACCTAAAATTTATTGCCCTTATAACAATAATATTTACACTCAATTATGGCACTCATGGATTAGTTCAATCTGCTTATGCATAAATTATGACTTAGATTTCCATACAACACACATAACTTACAATTGGTAAGTAGCTAACTAAAAAATAAATTTCATAATTAAAGCTTAATCCAATATAAAAACATCAATATTAATGCTCAGATTTTACCTTCTTGCCTGTTTTTAAATCATTTAATCTTAAAATATTGCTTTTTTTTATTTACACCCTTGACCCATTCAGCTTTGCCACATAGAATGCGTCTCAGATTCTCCCATAGCTCAGTCGGTAGAGCGACGGACTGTTAATCCGCAGGTCCCTGGTTCGAGCCCAGGTGGGAGAGCCAAATTCAAAAAAGCCCAAGCATTTAAGCCTTGGGCTTTTTTATTGCCTAGCACTTTCCCCCTACTTTAAATACTTCCGTTTCTTATAAAATGCAGCCTATTATTTTATAGATCACTACTCCCTCCAAAGCCATCCATACAACCCAAACGCTGTATTTTCTGCTTTCATCTACACGCTATTCGCTATACCTTAAAGCCATACAGACTTTATAAGGAGAATAAAAATGGAACTTCCATGGCTGAAATCTATGATTTTTTGGACCATCTTAATTATTGCGGTGTTAGGGATTTTTCAATGCACGCAACGCTCTGAAAATAATAAACAAGCCTCTAACCAAATG
Organism: Acinetobacter cumulans; assembly: GCF_003024525.3. Taxonomy (GTDB): domain Bacteria; phylum Pseudomonadota; class Gammaproteobacteria; order Pseudomonadales; family Moraxellaceae; genus Acinetobacter; species Acinetobacter cumulans. The sequence goes on from NZ_CP035934.2 coordinate 2,362,481, forward strand.
TATGAGCGCTTATATCAATGCACAAAAGAGCTACCAATCACGCAAAAAACAACACTTAGAACCATTCAAAGCCAAATTCACCCTCAAATGAAGCAACAAGAATTAATGACACTAATTGCAAGCTGTCGTAAAGTTACACCTTCACAAAGTGCTGATGCTTATGTGAATGCCATTAAAAATCTTTCTTAAAAATATTAAATTGAGCATTTTGACTACTTTTAAGACACTTAATTCAATTTTGACTGTTTTTCCTAATCAATGACTTGACCAAAGCACGTTTGCCACATAGAATTCCTTTCAGATTCTCCCATAGCTCAGTCGGTAGAGCGACGGACTGTTAATCCGCAGGTCCCTGGTTCGAGCCCAGGTGGGAGAGCCAAGATTCTAAAAGCCCAAGCATTTAAGCCTTGGGCTTTTTCTTATGTGTAAGTTTTAGCGTGCTCGACTTAAATCAACTTATATTTTTTATTATCGGCTGTTTAGCAAGTTTCACTTTGCTATGTATGCTATTTCCAAAATTCTTTTATCGTAAGCAAAAGTTCTATCCACGTCGTGTCATTACACATTTTGAAAGTAAAATGTATGCGCGCCTGTTAGAAGCCCTCCCACAGCATCATGTGCTGGCTCAAGTTGCTTTTAGTGCACTTATCACCAACCACCAATATAAAATCCGTAATCTCTTTAACCGCAAAGTCACTGATTTTGTGATTTTAGATCATGACTTTAATGTAGTCGTGATTATAGAATTGGACGATCGATCGCATTTAGGCAAAGAAAAGGCCGATGCAGAACGTGATGCAATGTTAGAAGAAGCTGGGTATCGGGTACTCCGCTATACCAATATTCCCAGTGCAATCACCCTCAAAAACGATATTCTTCGTTAGCAAAATCGATATCACAAGAATGATGTGTAATAAACCTCATACACATTACTCAGATGTGCAATGAATTAAAAATTGAAGTCAAAAAAGCCAATCATCTGATTGGCTTTTGAATCAACTTTTTAGCAGATCTCTACATCTACTTTGCAGTGGTTGTCGTATCTGCTTCAGAGCTGGCTTGCGTTGCTTTTGTAGCCTCACGTGCTTGTATACGTGCTAAATTTTCCGCTTTAATTCGAGCATATTCAGCCTGATTCTTCTCATCACTGGTTACTGCTAAATACGCCATACTCATCAAAAAGACAGGGATAAGCAAACCCAATGACATCAAAATAATCATTTTCTTTTGATTTGGTTTTGTTTCGGATGTAGACATCTAAACCCCTACAGATTGTTGCGCTATTCGGTGGCCGTCCAATATAGCAAAAATTAGAAAAGCCACAACCAATATACGCATCTCTAGCACCTATGCGAGACACGTTTGCATTGCAAATCGTGTTCGCATAGCCACCATATTAGGTGCTTAATTGCACTTGATTTAATACTTGTTCTAATGTCGCCACATAGTCAAAGTCAGTTGCAGGTTTATCAGCCATACGCCATGCCACGTAGCCATCTGGACGCACTAACACTGCACCTGCTTCATGTACTTCAGACTTCGTATTCCATGTGCCATACACATCACGATATTCACGTGAGCCGATCTGAACCACATCTAAATAAGGGAGCTCAAGCGCCTCTGCAGCCTTCTTCCAGCCTGTACCAGACAAACCCGTCAATAAGGTAAAACGTCCGTGCCCAGTAATATCTAATGTTGAACGTTTTTGACCTTTTGCATTAATTAACCATGTATGCGGTACTTTTGCACCGGGACGCGTTGTTGCCTGTAAATATAATTGTGGGTCTCGCTTAAAGATTTCTTCAGCACCTTCTGGCACAACAGCACCCGACACATAGCGCTGGTTCAGCTCTGTGCCTTGTGCATTAAATTCATAATGTTTAATCTCTAGCGCTTTAAATAACTGTTCACGGATATGGGCAGCCTCTTCTGTTTCCGCAAAAATACGCTCCAGCATCTGCGCTTGTGTCGTTATGCCCTGATCAAAACCAAACACATCTTTTAAGTGTTTATAATCAAAGCGAGATTGATTGGCACGTGCAACAATCTGCTTGCCTACAGGTGCACGTTCTGCCGTATAAGTCTCTAGCAAGCTTTGTTTTGCCCAGCCTTTCACTGTATAAGCCAGCTTCCAAGCCAAGTTAAATGCATCTTGCATACAGGTATTTGAACCCAAACCACTTGAAGGCGGATGACGGTGTACGGCGTCGCCACCACAGAACACACGACCTACAGAATATTCGGTTGCCCATGTTTGATTCACATACCAATATGACACTTTTTCAATTTCAACATCATCCACTTCTGCACCAACAAAGGCATTTAAGCGAGCGCACACCTGTGCCTCTGTCACTTGCGGTTCGCCTTGATCAATATCAAAGCCCCAGCCCATAATCCACTGATTCCAAGGCGTGATGGCACGTAGTAGCCCCATACCAATATCGCCAAAGCCCGCTTCTGGGTTCACAATCCACTGTAAAATCGCTGGGCGGTGCTGTACATACTGCGATAGATCGGCTTTAAACGTCACATAAACAGTGCCTGCACGTGACATCACGCCTTCCAAAGGCAGATTCAGCTGTTCAACAATTTTAGAGCGCGCACCATCCATTCCTACCAAATATTTTGCACGTAAACTAAATTCTTGTTGGGTTGCATGATTAAAAAATACTGCCGTTACACCATCTTCATCTTGGATATGAGACATATATTCTGTATTGAAATGATAAATTGCACCCCGCTCACCTGCATTTTTCACCAGGAGTGCTTCCATTTTTGGTTGTATTAAATCCACCAATGGACATGGGCTACCTTGAACATAATCACCATGGCGCTCATCTCCTGTGCCCCACGCACTCATGCGTGCAATTTCCTCACCCACTAAGCTGGTAGTAATTAAACTTTCACCCATTTCTTCCCAAGGCGTCGCAATTTCTTTCACTTGCTCTTCAATGCCTAAATCACGCAATACTTCCATCGCACGTTGATTAGTAATATGAGCACGCGGGCTGTTTGCCAACCAGTTAAATTGCGTAAACAATTGCACTTTTAAACCATAGCTTGCTAAGGCCAAACCCAAAGTAGAACCCGCAGGCCCTGTGCCTACCACTAAAACATCCGTATCGTATTGCTTTGACATCTTTAACTCCGCCACTTCGCATCTATAATCAGGTGCCAGCACCTGTCTTGATCACCAAAGTGTAAAAAAGATTTTAAGCACACCAAACATCCAGACATTTAAACGATAGTTGCATAGGCTTTTCATCTACATTGCGCCATAATTTCCATGCTGTATATTTTCACCCTGATCTGCTTTTTTAATTTTCTCCCGCAGAGGCTCGTGCTATGGAATTGCGCCATCTCAAATACTTCGCTGCCATAGCCCAATACGGGAGCTTTACCAAAGCAACCGAACAGCTATTTACTGCACAACCCTCACTGAGTCAGCAAATTAAAGATTTAGAAGCAGAAGTTGGTGTTCAACTGATTGACCGCTCTAGTAAACAGATCAAATTGACAGATGAAGGACATGCTTTTTTAGTGCATGCATTAAATACTATTGAAAGCGCTCATTTAGCGACCGCGGCCGCGCAACAAGTCGCACACCTGAAAAACAATCAAATTCATATTGGTTTTTTAAATGTGGCTGAACTTAAAATCATGCCGCTGATTTTGGATAAACTAAAACGCCAAATCCCCAACATTGCCATTCACATTCAAAGCCTGACCTGTTTAGAGCAAATTCGAAAATTAAAAAAGTCAGAGCTCGATATCAACTTTACCCGCTATGCCATTCAGCACGATGATTATGAAAATTTAGCGTTAATGACCGAAAAAATTTATTTGGTGGCTTCAAAAAAACTGCACAGCAGTGGCCATATCGTTAGCAAAGCTTATTTAAGCAAGCAAAATATCATTATGTGTGAGCAAAGCGCTTCCCCTGTATTTTATGACAATATCAATCGAATTCTTAGCTTAGAACATTTGCCACATCAGCAAATGCATTGGGTAACCAATGTACTGCAGCATATCAACTTAATTAACATGGGGATGGGTTATAGCTTTGCACCCGAATATCTACTGAAATTTTTAAACAATGATATACAGAGAATAGAAACTGATTTTTCAATCGAACCACTTAAGCTGTATGCCAATTATAAGAAAAAATCTCAACATCAAGCCTTACAATTGATTTGCACTGAGCTTAAAGCTGCTTCTCAGCACAAGCTATAAATATAAAAAAAGGAGCCAAAGCTCCTTTTTTATTTCGCCAATTAATTAGAGGCCGCTACACCCGTACAATGCGGACTCGTTCTTGCATCTTTCTGCGCACTGGTTAATGTAATACCCGTACCCGCAGACATATTTTCCTCAATAAAGTCTACCGCTTCAGCATTTCTACAAATAATGGCCTGAGTATGGCTCGCATTTGGCACGATCTCCATTTTGTAGCCATCTTCATATTTGGCTTGCGGGAAGTACTCAATAGCTTTTGCCTTCATATTCGCAAATAATTTCTGCGTCATTTGTGGTAACACCGCCTGATCAGCACCACCCTGAATAATATACACAGGGGCTTTAATCACCTTCGCTGCTGTTGCATTTGTCGCTGGCTGATTGTCTTTTAAAAATTTCTGTACCACTGGATCCGAATCAATTTTGCTTAAATCAATACCATACTGAGCAATCGTATGTGTTGGATCTTTTAAAAACGCCAGTAAACTCACTTTAAATTGATCTTGTAGTCCTTTGGCACTATTCGGATCGGCATAACTTAAACATGCACCGTCATCCCCTGTGCGACCATAGGCATTTTCTGCAATTGAAGCTGCTTCTCCGGTAAAGATATTTTTTAAATCATAGCTTGGGTCATAAGCTTTAATCCCAGCTGTCGTTAATGCCGCATAAGCTAAAAGCTCGGCATAGCCATCTGCAATTTGTGCAATCATCACTTCGCTTTGCGCCACACTAATCTGTTGTTTTGATAACGCAAAACGGATCTGCATTAATTGATCATCCAACATATTATATGTTTTAAATACGCCAGATGTATTTAAAGCAGGATCAAGATAGACTTTAATAATTTCCCCTAAACTAGATGCAGGTGCCGCTGCAACTGCGCCCTTAAAACTGCTATCTGTATTGGCAAATTCTGCTGTACCTAAAGATGCATGCCCACCTTGTGATTGACCAATCGACATCCACTGTCCGTTCAACTGTGTTCCATAATGCTCTTTGGCTGCTTTCACTGCCGCCAGCGCAGAATTTGCAGCACTGGATAAATTAAGATATGGATGAACTCCTGTTGTACCTAAGCCCTCATAATCAGGTGCAACAATGACATAGCCAGCTGCCAATAATGTGTCGGCAAGAATTTTAAAACGTGGATGAATTGGGTTTTTACTCGGTGCACACTCATCACCAGCACCAACCGTTCCATGCTCCCAAACTACGACACGATAACCATCTTTAGGTTGTGTCGCTTTTGGAAACAACACCAAAGCGGTTGCTTCTGCCGATTTCCCTTGCAAGTTAGTCATATTATAAGTCATGACTTTAATCGATGAGCTATTGTCTACTGTACCTGAATCATAATTTGCCTCAGATACATAAGTTGGCGGTTGAGTTAAATTGGAGTCAGACGTGTCATTATTATCATTACATGCGGTTAAGGACAGCAGTGAAACCGTTGCAGTTAAAGCCAATACTATTTTTGAATGTTTCATAAAATATCCTTTTTTAATCATTATTTTTTAAACATGAATCTACACGCCATTTTATTAATACATAAAAAAAAGCACCCGAATAGGATGCTTTATGCCAACTTATGCTTTTAATACCAACAATCTTAAAAGGTCAAAGCCATGAAAATACCGCAAAAAATTAACAAACCCACCCAACGATTGTGACGAAATGCCCAAAAACACCATTGAGGATCTCGATGACGCGTTTTGCTCCACTGATAAATAAAGTCAATCACCACCGCCAGCAATGCAATTAAACCAAATGGCATCAATAAATTTTCTAAATAGAGTGCAGAACCAATGAGCAATATACTTAACACCTGCAATAAAGAGATGATCTCAATATCGTATTTACCAAATAATATTGCTGTCGATTTCACACCAATTTTTAAGTCATATTCACGGTCAGTAATGGCATATTGTGTGTCATAAGCAACCGTCCATGCCAAATTGCCAAAATAGAGCAACCAGCAAGTTAAATCAGGCGTTTGCCCAACCGCGGTATATGCCATTGGAATCGACCATGAAAAGGCAGCACCCAAAAATACTTGTGGCAGATGCGTATAGCGCTTCATAAATGGATAAATGAACGCCAATGCCAATGCACCAAAGGACCAATAAAAAGTTTCAATCGGCAAGAAAAATAAGGTACATGCGCTTGCAAGCACCAAAAAAAGAAACACATAAATCGCTTCTTTCGCACTGATCACACCTGTTGCCAGCGGACGGCTTTTGGTTCTTTCAACAGCACCATCAACTTTACGGTCGGCAAAATCATTAATTGCACAGCCCGCAGCACGCATAAATATTGTGCCCAAAATCATTGGTATAAGAATAGCGAGCTGAGGCGTACCTTGATTTGCAATCCAAAGTGCCCACATGGTCGGCCAAAATACCAATTCTGTGCCGATCGGTTTATCAAAGCGACACAAATAATAATAAGCTTCTAAACGCTGACGCCAAGTAATGGGATGCGTTGCTGTCATGACTGTCCTTAACTTGATGTTCTTAGAGAATGTTGCTGAAGATACTGTTCAAATGCAGGTAAAAAAGTTTCCTGTACAATAAATTTACAGCCATGCCAAGTATAACAGCTCTGGCGGGTCCAGCCATCTTCTAGCCATAACACACGACGCTCACATACGGGTGTAGTACGTTGAAATAAAAAGTAGCCGATTGGTTTATTGCCAATATGCTGAAATATCCGTGCACGGCCTTGCAAACTCAGTATCGGAAAAATACTTTTAGCTTTCACCCAAGGCTGTGCTTCACAGCCATATAAATAACTTTCACGTACCCACGCTGTATGATGCGCTGGCATTTTAAGCCACTGTGCATCTTTCAAGCTCAAACGCTGAAAATGTTCTGCATTGGGTTTTACTTTAAAGATACCTTGCGCCAAATCTGTTAATTGTTGCGTTAAGGAACCAGATGCATACAGCCACGTTCTTAATTCAGTGGGGATTTTACAATCCCGCAATTGGCTTTGCTGCTGCCGCATATTCCATATCCCTTCAATCATTGCCTCTAGTGTAGCGGACTGAACTGTATTTTTCATGGCTCGATAATTGTTTTCATCACAGCTGTTCAGATTTTGCCAAACTCTTCTCTTTCTCTGTTTTTATTACATGACATTTTTAACACACTTTAGTGTAACTGATGGGTATGATAAGCCAGAAAAAATAAACACTACGCCTAAATGAAAAAACATCACACTGCCCTATATACCATGCTGATTTGCTTGCTATGTTTTAACGCTCACTTACATGCCAAATCATTAGCACTTAGTTTTGATGATGGCCTTAACCCAGCATTCAATGCTCAAGCCAGTACAATCAATGCAAGCATATTGCGACAATTAAAAGACCAACACATCAAAAGTATTGTCTTCCCTAGCCTAATTAAAATTGGTGATTATCAAGGCAAACAATTGATTCGCGATTGGGGTATTTCAGGCCATCTGATTGGCAACCATAGCGCCCTACATCAAAACCTGAATAAAGAAAATGTATCCGCAAAAGGATTATATAAAAAGCATTGAGCATGCAGATACAGTATTAAAAACATTACCTAATTACACGCGAATTTACCGTTATCCATTTTTAAAAGAAGGCAATAATACGGAAAAGCGTGATACCGTCTATCAATGGCTAGCGCAAAACCACTATAACATTGGCGGTGTGAGTATAGATGCCAGTGACTGGTTTTATAACCAAAAATATATCGGCTATGCTAAACAGCAAGATTTAGACAAATTACAGCAGTTAAAACAAGCGTATATTGCTCACCTGCTTAATCGCGCCGAATATTATGACCAGCTCGCACAGCTCACGTTACAACGTTCACCGCAGCATGTTTTGCTTTTACATGTAAATGTCATTAATGCCGCGTTTTTAAAGGATGTTATTACAGCATTTCAACAGCATGGCTGGACATTTATCTCACCAGAGCGCGCCCTGCAAGACCCACTATATGCGCTACACAGTCAAAACATTCCTGCGGGTGAAAGTGTGATTTGGTCCATTGCTAAAACTCAAGGCATTACTCAACTGCGCTATCCTGCCGAAGATGCACCTTATGAAATTGATAACTTAAAACAACATGGTTTGCACTGACAGTTAGCAAATTACTTTTTGCTCAATAAAAATGACCCGCTATCTAACAGGTCATTTTTCAGATCAATTTTATCGTGTTGAATTAAAAGTTATCTGTCTTGGCAATGGCTTCAAACTTTCCTTGTGGTGTTTTAATTAAAACCAACCCTTCAGTTGTGATATAAAAACTTTCAGGGTAATCAAATTCTAAAGCTAAGTCGGGGTTTTTCAGTTCGACAAATTCAGCCTGCTTATAACCTTCAACGGTCCGCCCCACTTCTAAATATGTCACTTCTGAGAAGTTGAGTTTAAAGCCCTTTGCCTGATCCGCTGGATCAATCCAGGGGAAAAAGCCCGTATGTTTTTTGCGTGGTTTTGCCATAACGATTCTATATATTTCCAGATTGATTCATCATAACGTAAGACACAAAAAAAACCCGCGATAAACGCGGGTTTTTTTAAGCTTAAATTCTTTACAGAATTACAGGCTGTAGTACATATCAAATTCAACTGGGTGAGTAGTCGTGTTAAGACGACGAACTTCTTCAGTTTTAAGCTCGATGTAGGCATCAAGCATTTCTTTAGTGAACACGCCACCTTTAAGAAGGTAATCATGATCCGCAGCAAGCGCTTCAAGAGCCATATCTAAGCTATGAGCCACTGTAGGGATTTTAGCTTCTTCTTCAGGAGGAAGGTCGTACAAGTTTTTATCTGCAGCTTCACCTGGGTGGATCTTGTTTTGGATACCGTCAAGACCAGCCATAAGAAGCGCTGCGAAACCTAAGTACGGGTTCATCATTGGATCTGGGAAACGTGCTTCAATACGTTTGCCTTTAGGGCTAGAAACATAAGGAATACGGATAGAAGCAGAACGGTTACGCGCTGAGTAAGCAAGCATAATTGGAGCTTCAAAGTGCGGAACTAAACGCTTGTACGAGTTTGTAGAAGGGTTAGTAATCGCATTCAATGAACGAGCGTGTTTAATCACACCGCCAATGAAGTAAAGCGCCATTTCAGAAAGGCCTGCGTATTCGTCACCAGCGAACAAGTTCTTGCCATCTTTAGAGATAGACATGTGAACGTGCATACCAGAACCGTTATCGCCAACCATTGGTTTAGGCATAAACGTAGCTGTTTTTGCATATTGGTGAGCAACGTTCCAAACAGCATATTTGAACTGTTGAACTTCGTCAGCTTTACGAACCATTGTGTTGAAGCTCACACCAATTTCAAGCTGGCAAGATGCAACTTCGTGGTGGTGTACTTCTACACGGCCTGGGCCCATGATGTCTTCGATACGTGCACACATATCCGCACGCATGTCTTGTGAAGAATCTACTGGTGGAACTGGGAAGTAACCACCTTTAACGCGTGGACGGTGGCCAGAGTTACCCGCTTCGTAGTCTTTACCTGTAGACCAAGCAGCTTCTTCAGCGATTAATGTATGGCGCGCGCCAGACATATCGATGTCCCATTTAACTTCGTCAAATACGAAGAATTCTGGTTCTGGACCGAAGAATGCAGTATCACCAATACCTGTAGATTTTAGATATTCTTCTGCACGGCGAGCAATAGAGCGTGGGTCACGTTCATAACCTTGACCTGTTGAAGGTTCAATTACGTCGCAAGTTACAACAACTGTAGGCTCTGCAAAGAACGGGTCGATGAAACCTGTAGCCGCATCTGGGCGTAAGATCATGTCAGATGCTTCAATGCCTTTCCAGCCAGCAATTGAAGAACCATCAAACATTTTGCCATCTTCAAACGTATCTTCGTCGATTGAATCTGCTGGGTAAGTTACGTGTTGCTCTTTACCCTTAGTATCAGTAAAGCGAAAATCGACCCATTTTGCGCCACTTTCTTGGATGAGTTGAAGGACCTTGTTCGCCATGCTCATTTTGCTCCGATGATTTTTTGTTGCACTGCTGATGTGCGTGTTAGTAGTTGGTTGTTATAAAGCAAATACCGTACCAACTTTATAAAAGCAAAGTTAAAATATTGAATTCCTTATCAGAATTAAAGATTATGCACCTTTGCTTTCACCTTATTATACTGTTTGCCAAGTGAAATGCACCATATTCATTCTAGAGATATTTAATTCTGAATAAAAATTGAGTTAACGCACAAATTTAGTGCATATTTATTTTGTAATGATTTATTTTACTGCTGCCATTTGTAAACAAATGCCTAAAACACTTAAAAATCAATCACTCTAGCTTAATTTTAAATTTTTCTATGCGAAATAATATGCACCAATTTAATTCATAACTTACTTTAATAGAAAAATAAAAATTAATTTTTAACGTATCACACAAGTTTTAATTGTAAATCCTATTAAACCAAGAAAGTCAAACGAACACTTCAATCAGCAAATAGTCGATAGGCCTCAGATTTTTTCTTATCTCGAACCATGTGCTTCGATCTATTCAAGAATTTTCTGCAAAATTAATCATTTTTCTTCATGTTTTTGAACAGATTTTGCCGTATATTTTCCATACAAAATAATATGCATGATCAATCTAAGGGCGAGCAACATGCTGCATAAGCTAAAACTACACTTTTTAAAAATAAATATTCGTCTAGGAAATATTAGCTACGCACGACAACTCTTAAAACAACAGACTCCCAAGACCCAATCTCAACCAATCAAAAACATTTATACCGATCTCTCTGTCATTTCTATGAATGACGCAGGTACTGGCATTCAACGCCTTGTAAAATCGGTATGGTCTCGTCTGCCAAAGCATGCACCAAACCTCAATTTCTATCCGATTTATGCAACTCGCAAAAAAAAGTATGCCCTCTCCCAATACCCACAAAAAAATATTAAAAAACGCCAATATGTAAACCTCAAAAGTGGTGATTTATTTTTTGGTTTAGATTGGTCGGCAGATCAAATTATTAAACATCAAGTACGTTTAATGACCTGGAAAATCAAAGGGTCAAAACAGGTTTTTATCTTAAACGACATCTTGGCATTACAGCATCCAGAGTGGTTCACCGCCAAAAATAGACAAAAACTCCAAGCTTGGCTGAATGTCATTGCGGTATGTGCCGATGAGATTATTTGTGTGTCCGAAACCGTAAAAAAACAAGTGCTTCAATACCTGCATGAACATCAGATTGATGATCTGCCTTGCTCAGCCATTAAACTGGGTGGTGAAATTAGCCCAAGCACATATACGGCGCAAATTCGCCCTGAATTTGAACAAAAATTCTTAGCCTCAAGCTATATTCTCAAAGTATCGACGATCGAACCTCGTAAAGGCCATTTGTGTTTAATCCAAGCTTTTGAAGCATTACTCAAACGCTATCCAGACTATCCACATCATTTATATTTGGTTGGGCGTTATGGTTGGAAATCTGAACATACCCTGCAATATTTGAAAGCATCCCCGTATTTTGGAACACGTATATTTTGGTGGGACGATATGAATGATGCTGAGTTAAATCTACTCTATCAACATACGGTTGGCGCAGTAAATTGCTCTTATGGAGAGGGTTTCGGTTTACCCCTAATGGAAGCGATCTATTATCAAAAACCGCTTTTAGTTCGTGATCTGCCTGTTTTTCGTGAAGTCAGTAGCAACCAAGCAAACTATTTTCAGCAGGATAAACCCGATGCTTTGGCAGAAACTTTGTATATCTGGAGTAAAGATCTAAACTCAAGCTCTACACACATTATTCCACTCACCTCATGGGATGTAAGTGTCGAAAAAATAATGCAATTTTTACAAAAACATGGCTTGCAGATAACAACATAAGCTGTGATTCATTGGCAAAATTAATATTTCATGAAAGGCTGTAACCAACCCAGCCAATTAATTTTGTTTTTATTTTTTAAAATCACAAGTTCTTCTATAGCTTGAGTCGCAGTGATCTGTGGATGACGTTGATTTAATAAAGAGCGATATTGTGGATAGAGAATTAAAGCACCCGCGATTAATTCCTCTAACCGCAATGGTCTTTTAGTACGCGCTATAGCGTATATATCATGAGTAAGGCCCCAACCTGAATAAAATGGCAAACCGTGACAGACCACGGATTTCCCTCTTAAAAGGGCTTCAAATCCAGTTAAAGACGTCATCACATGTACTTCATCTGCCCAATCCAGCCAGTCCGTAATATCACCTTCTGTTCTAATTACATTGGCATAGTGCTGTGCTTGTGCCAGATCCAAACTGTCCTTACGCCAACCTGCAGATACATCGGGATGTGGCCGATATACTAAGTAGGCGCCTGGGCATAATTGGCGAACTTGCGCAAGAAGGTCTAAATTGCGTTTGATATGCGGTGATCCATATTGTATGGATGCATCCCCTTCAACCTGCCCAACTACTAAAATTTTTTGCTGTGCCGAAATAGTTGGAAAATCAGTAAACTGCTTCGTTTTTAGATTATATTTACTCAACTTTTGACTGATTAAATGCTGTTGCAACATCTTGGCTTCAGCACATTCTTTAGCCGAAAAATCATGTTGATTTAACAGACGCTCTAAACGTGATTCCACTTGTGTATTGAAATACATCCCCAAATCATCAAAAACCCAAGAAATAGGCGAATTAAATGCAGCACCTAATCCAATAGAGCGAATAAAGCCATCCTCTACTCGGATTAAGGTTTTTACATGTTGCAATGCTAAAGGTACTGGTTGCATACCCCATACAATCAACACGGCTTCGGCAGAAATAGGCTGATCCAGCTTAAAGCGCTTGAGTTGTAAATGAGGCAAAAAAGTCTTTAGGATTAAAAATTTTCGATAAGAAAATCCATAGACCCATGCCTCTTTCACATGTTTCAGAGCATGAAGCTCCATCAATGACATTCCGCTTCTACTAGCTCTTCGGGCTCAATCACATGCTGAATAGCATTAAAATGATCCTGCCACTCCCAATGCTGATAGTGCTTCATGCGTAACAGCTGATCTTGCCTTAATAAGGAGGCATTTTTGTTGTATTCCAAAATCATGTCATACCAAAGCTTTGTATCTAAGGTGTCAATAAATTCAGGTACACCCTGTCCGATTTCCCGAAAGACTTCAATATCACTAGCAATAACAGGCACTCCTAAAGAGAGTGCTTCAACCAAAGGCAAGCCAAAGCCTTCTACGAAACTTGGAAACAACAAAGCTTGTGCATTCAACAGCGTCGCTTTTAATTCAACATCACAAGAAGATGAACATTCAATCACACGGCGCTTAACAAGCTCACAGCGATCCAATAAATTAAAGACTTGATCGGCCTCCCAACCTCGTTGCCCGACCAAAACTAAGTATGGTGCATCTTCGCCAAGTTGCTGAATCAGGCGTTGCCAAATCTGCAATAACAACAAATGATTTTTACGTGCTTCTATGGTCGCCAGCACCACAAAATACTTTTTATGCTGTAATACAGGCAAAAGTTTAGGTGGTGCAAGCAGATGATGTAAATCACTGCTGAGTAAAGCTACTGTAATTGGTGGAGCTGTTAGCTTTTGCGTCTGAGCAAATTGTAATAACTCGGCTTTGGTAAACGCCGAGTTAACAATTATGGCATGCCCAACTTGCAACATGTGGCGTATACGTAGTGCATGCTTTGCTTGTTCTTGTGCACGACAATATTCTGGATAATTTACTGGGATAAGATCATGTACAAAAAAAACAGTTTTGAGCTGAAGTTGTTGAATTTTTCGAATATAGGACTTCGACTCAATACCTTTATGATTCAAATTTAGATAGACGCATCCTGCATACTGTGAATAATCTGACTCATTTTTAAATACATATTCAGTCAAAACATTAAAAAATGACGAATGCAGTAATTTCGGCTGATTTTGACACAGAATTTGAAACAGCTTTTCAGATTGCACCTGAGTTAAAATATGAACACTGCCTTTGTATGACAACACTGCTTGCGCGTGCTTTGCATAATGTTTGATATATGCCAAGGTCACACGATCAATCCCTGTAATCGTTTTGCCTTTAATTAAGCGAAAGATTAAGCGGCTAATTTCAATCAAAATGGGGTTTTGAGTCGTCATATTATTTGGTCATCGATGTCGTAGTTGAGACTGGCGATAAAATCGAACCAATAATACTTAAGAACTTTTGTAGCTCAGAACCACTTGCATTAGACACGTACAACATATCTTTATTTTTTAGCTGGAATTTTTGTGCAAGTAACAAACCTTCCGCCGAGGTTAAGTCAAAGCGTAGTACTTCGGGTGCTGCTTCACCTGTAGGCAATTTCGATTGACTAAATTCTGCCTTTCGAAATACAAATACACCTTTAGGATTGGCTCTAAAATCATTCAAACCTGAAGTTTTAGCAATTACATCGGAAATACTGAGCCCATTGTCTCCATAATTGAGTATGGTATTACTATTGGTTGCACCCAATACCGTCACTTCATACTGATCTTGCATCACACGAACTGTATCGCCAGGATACAGATAAATATTTTCCACGCTATTACGAGTTAAATCATCCGCTCGAATACTAAAATGTTGCTGAGCGCGCTCGATGACAAAACTTGTAGATTTCAATAGGCGAATGTCCGTCACACTTGGAATGACATCAATTAAACGCTCCCCCTTCGCAGTTAAAGGAATACTTACCGATTTACGATCTGCGATTAAGGTTACAGTATTCGTGTTGTTTTGGCTTAAGCGTGCCATGACCTGGGGCTTGTTGGCAATTTTCGATAGGCCTTGGCGAATAGTCTGTTGAATTTGATCTAAAGTCCGGCCTGATGCTTTGATATTTCCCACAAAAGGTACTGTGATATAACCCTGATCTGTAATCATTTGCTCAGGCATATTTAGCACACCACCTGAAATACCTAAACTATCGGCTGATGTTGTACCAAATAAAACTGCAGGCGGTGCTTCCCAAATTGAAATTTGAACAATATCCCCAGCACCTAATCGAAGTTGAGGTTTAGCACGTTGTACAAAAGCCTGAGTCATCGAGCTTGGTGTAGCCTGCGAATAAAATAGGTAGTTCTCTGAGTTAATATCAATCACATGAACACTGTTATTTAGCGTCTCATTCGACATTAACTTGGAACTAGATGGTCCAGAAGACGGGATAAAACTTGTTGAATTTGAGCAGGCAGACAATATAACCGATGCACTTAATCCAAGAAAAACCGCTTTTATTTTCAACATATTACTTTTCTTATCCTTTACCTATCATCTTATTCGAACACATTTTCATTGGATGACTGGGTTTGATGAAAATCTATTCTTTTTTTGTTCAGCCTAAAAATATTAGCAATAATTTTAAGACGCTCGCAATGTAATTTTTAGCATTTATGCGTACCTAATCGTGAGTTTTGTTTTGCTTTTCTACAGTGGTGATTTGAGCGGGATCCAACACCTTTAATTTGCCTACTTTACGCCACGGACTACGCTTAATTTTTTGAGCTTCTAAAATATCAAGTGCATGCCAGTACAAACCGACAGCTCTGTCCTTTATCCAAGGTAAAGCTAAATAATGCCCAAATGTAAAAGGGATCATAGGATTACGCCTTGCATAAGCCCAAATTTCGGCCCGTATGGCAGACTGTTCACTTTCACCACGCGCATGAAAACCAAAAGTATCAGCAATTAAAAGCGTATTGGCTTTTACATTAAATTTAATGGGTGTAGCAAAGCCAAAATCTTGCAATTCTTGTGGACTAATTCGAAATGAGCCTCGTTGTGACAAAACATCAGTATGTTGTTGTGTACATATTTGAGTCGCTTTATGTTGCTCCCAAGCTAACCTTTTTTCATCTGCGCAGTGCGAGCCAGGCACATACATAAACGGGCCAGTGCTTTCATCTACATCCGTTAAAAATAGCCATGCTTTAGCACTCGAATAAAAAGTATCACTGTGAAAATTGGTCTGTGGATCTGGCTGTTCTTGATTAATTTTAGAAAATATCACTTGGATATAATTCATTGGTTGTACTTTAAAACTGGCCACAAAATTAATGAGGTTATTCCACTCTGTTTTTTGTAAAAATCCTGCTATTTTTTGTGTTTGCTGGAGTTGCTGTGCATCAAGTGACATCCGTCGCGTGACCGTATTGCCTTGAAGCATTTCACGAGTATCAAAACTGTGCGCCGCTATTTCTGATTGAAGTGCTTTAAACTCAGCCTCAGTTAAAAAATTTTCTTTAACAATATATCCATGTGTATAAAAAAACGCTGCATCTTCGGCATTAATGTGTTTTTCAAGTTTCTTCCGTCTGAGATGTGCCAAGCGATGAACCAGCGCGACCCGTTTTTTATGTAGTCCCCATTTGTTCAGCTCTATATCGCTAAGCAAATAATTTTTTTCAAATGATTTTTCACCAACAACGAGCCCAACTATATCGCGTAAAAAGATTAGAGGCCTATTCTTAGCATAGTTTTTTAGAACCCGAATGTATGTATCCAATTGACACCTTTTAAATTTATTGAATATTTTCTTTATTATTCACTTATTGTTAATAACAAGTGATTTAATATACACAATTACACAACTTTTAACACTAAGGCTTATTTTAATTTTTTTGATTAAATTACTGTTATTCATCGAAATAATTACACAACTACTGTCGAGCAAAAGCCTATATTCTATATACAAACTAAAGTGCCAAATATAGAATAAAAAAAACTCAATTAGCCCAAATATAAAGCCAAACAACAATGACAACTCTGATAAATATACCGAAAATGCTTCAATATTGGGGTACTCCCTTTATCACAATATTGTATAGATGCTTCCTCAACCGTGAGCCTGACCCTGAAGGATTAAAATATTATTTGGGTCGTTTAGAACAAGGTATTGACCGTCTAACAATCATTGAGCAGATGCTGAAATCAGCTGAAACTAAATTACATTTTAATCAAAAAGATCTCACGCTCATTCGCCTCGATGTTCAGCGTTTCAAAGCTTTGAGCATTTCTGGTTATTTGCCCGTCGTCCGCTTGTTTTCAACTTCTATGCCAAAAAATCAGCGGATCTTGATGAATCGTTTAACCGAGCTGCAATTTAAACTCGAATCAAACGATATTCCTAAGCGAGAACATTTTTTATCAACTCACAGTATAAGTTTTGAAAAATTAAAACTTGTGAGAAATAAGAATATCAAATCATTACCACTCGCTACTGCAACATTGAATGATAAAGAACAAAAGTTATTCAATGAAATCATCAAACAATTATAATTTTGAGTTTTAAATATGCGTATTGTTATAGACATGCAAGGGTGTCAAAACCTAAGTCGTAACCGTGGAATAGGTCGCTATACTACAGGAATGGTTACTGGATTTTTAAAAGAAGCTGTAACCCAGCACGACTGCCATTTATTATTCAATGGCCAATTTAATGACAATTTAGGGCAACTAATAAACCATTATTCTGACTTTGTACCAATTTCAAACATTCATATATGGTATGGTATAGGGCCCTGTTCAGGCAGCAATGCAAATAATAAAATTAATAAAAATATCTCAGTCATCTTACGCGAAAAATTTATTGAAAAAATTGATCCTGACTTTGTTTTCTTAACAACTTATTTCGAAGGCTATCATGATGATACCGTTTTATCAATTCCAAAGACTCGAAGATATAAAGTAATCGCGACATCTCATGATTTAATCCCATTAATACAGCCAAAAATATATCTCGATCCGAATCCTGATTTTAAAAAATATTATTTAGAGCAAATATCAGAGTTTAAAGAAGCAGATTTATATGCTGCAGTATCAAATTCATGTTCAAATGAACTCAAAACTTATTTAGGCATTTCTAAAGAAAAAATTATAATAACATCTGAGGGTATTGAAAACAATTTCAAAAATAGCATGCCATCTTTTGAAAAAATAGAAAAGATGCTGGATTGTAAACTAAAAGATAAAAAACTTATTTTCTATTTTGGCGCAAGTGACGAAAGAAAAAACCATTTAAAATTAATTAAAGCTTACTCACTTTTATCTAAAACAGCAAAACAGAATAGTAAATTAATCATTGCTGGGATATTAAATGATGAACATTTGAATAAGTTTAAGAACTATGCATACAGATGCGGATTAAACAATGAGGATTATATTTTTCTAAAATATATTACAGACAAACAGCTTATTGATTTATACAGCGTCTGCTACTTATTTGTTTTCCCATCATTTCATGAAGGCTTTGGGCTTCCCGCTCTTGAGGCAATGGCATGTGGTGCAGCTGTTATTACATCGAACACAACCAGCCTCCCTGAGGTAATTGGAAGAAAAGATTTAACTTTCGACCCCTACAATGCTTTAGAAATAAAGAAATTATTAGAAAATTTAATAGAAAATCCACAGTTAAGGAATGAAATTTCGGAATATTGTGAAAGTCATTCAAAAACTTTTACATGGGAAAAAAGTGCAAAATTGATTTTAGATTTCATGGAATCTTTTGGTATTACTAACGAGAGGGTTACTGCTGATACTTCTTATTTAATAAATTCAAGTGTCAACGCTATTAAAAAAATTACTATTAATGACGACCTGAATAATACGAAAAAAGAACAAATAGCTTTAAAAATAATTAAAAATTTTCGAGAAAATAGAAAACCTAGAATTCTATATGATATTTCACAATTAATAACTGTAGATTTTATTACAGGAATTCAAAGAGTAACAAATGAAATCTACAATTCTTTAATCGAAAGCTACAGCGATCAATTTGAAATTATACCAATTAAAATTTCTCATCATAGCGACGTTCTTGAAGCCATAGAAAATCCGCCAAAAACCATTAAAATTAATAAAAAATACTCATCAATTGATATTAATGATATTAGAATTGGTGATATTTTTATTAGTATCGATCTTGACCATAGTGCACATACAAAAGAAGATGCATACGAAAAACTCAGATCACAAGGATGTAAAACAGTTTTTATTATTCATGATCTATTGCCTTTTGATTTTGGTGATAGCTTTTTTAGCCCAAATTCAGCAGTTGCACATTTTGGCTGGTTTAAGGCGATCGCTAAAGCCGACCATTTAGTATGTGTTTCACAATCTGTAATGGAACATTCAAAATATTATCTTAATGCCGTAGAAAACATTAATACGAATTTAAAAATAGGATGGTTTCATCTTGGCGGTAATTTTAAAAATGAAAAACACATAAATTTAGATAAAAATTTAAATATCGAACTCCAAAAAATAAATTTTTCAAATCCTGTTTTTTTAATGGTCGGCAGCGTCGAACCCCGTAAAGGACACTTAGAAGTTATTGAAGCAATGTCTGATCTCTGGGATTCCGGTTACCAAGGTTCTTTAGTCATCGTTGGTGCTCGTGGCTGGAACAATGATTTAGTCATTGAAGTAATTAATTCAAGTCAATATAAAGATAAACTTTTATTCTGGCCTTCAAAAATATCAGATGCCGATTTAGCATATTTATATAAAAATTCAACTGCACTCATTGCTGCTTCATTAGGTGAAGGCTTTGGACTACCCCTGATTGAATCATTACAGTACAATACACCCGTTATCGCTAGAAACATCCCTGTGTTTCGAGAAGTAACTAAAAATTCCTGCTTATATTTTAATGATGCAGAAGATTTGAAAAATATTATTTTGAAATATCATAAACAGCAATTAGGCAATAATTTTACATCACAAAACTGGGGAGAATCGGCTAAACAACTGATGAATGCCATAACAAAAGGCCACAATTCCGAAACATGGCATCGTGACGATAAACTTTGGCTATTACCAGTTTGTTCAAATAAATTTAATAGTACCAGCGGTATTTACTCAAGTGATCGAATTAAATCTAAATTTGAAAAAGGTTTACTTGTTTGGGGGGGCTATTTCCCTTTAGAAAGTGGTAGCTATGATCTTAAAATATATGGTAAATCCTATATTGAACAAGAAATTAATCTTAAAATTGTTACTCATTTACATGGTGAAATCAAAGTACTATTCGAGAAAAGATCCTTAACCCTTTCTTTAAGCAAAGGAATTTATGATATTCCTGAAATTATCTGCAATATACCAGTGAGCTTAAATGAATCAATTGATAGAGCTGAAATCTATATAGAATCATCTGAAAAAAATGACTTATATGTAAGTTGCTTCGAAATCAAGAAAACTAGTGATCTTCCTTTTATACTTCTAAACACTGCTCACAATTATTTCAAATCTGAAATTGGTCTAAAAAATGAGAGCGGAATTTATACTCAGAATAAAAAAGGCAATCTTTTGACTGGCGGTCTAGTCAATTTAGACTTAGGAAAATACACAATTGAGATTTTAGGCACTTCACCTCAAAATCAAATGATAAATTTTTCAATTGGCTATTATGATGAATTTAATTCAAAACAAATTGCAGTAAACTTTAATGACTTACCAATTCAAAAATCCACTAATTCAATCATCTCAAAAAAAATATTTAATCTAGAAAATGACATTCAAAATGCTGAATTTTTCATAGATGTAAATGAGGACAATAAACTGAAAATCAGTGAAATCAGACTGCAAAGAATCTAGAATTAAAAAAAGCCAGATTATGATCTGGCTTTTTTAATATCAAACTCTAATGAAACCTAAATTTCAGCTAACATTAACGAATTATAAAAATTGTATCCCTAAATCAAGGAATTATAAAAATCATACCCTTCATCAATATTATCAAAGTGCTTCATTTTTCCTTGATGAAGTACGCAAACTGAATTGCAACGTTCACGAATATTATGAACTTCATGTGAAACAAGAATAATACCCCTATCTTTTCTTCTTTCAAAAAGCTCCTCTTCACATTTGCGGTGAAAACGCGCATCGCCAACTGAGATCACTTCATCTATCAAAAAACAGTCAAACTCAATTGCCATAGACAGCGCGAATGCAAAACGTGCCCGCATACCCTGTGAATAGCTTTTAACTGGCTCGTATAAATAGCTTCCTAATTCAGCGAAATCTTGGACAAAGTCACGTACATACTGAATATCCACATCATAAATGCGGGCAATAAATCTCAGGTTATCCATACCTGTCAGCGAACCTTGAAAAGCACCGCCAAAAGCCAACGGCCATGAGACAGAAACACCACGCGAAACTGTACCTTTCGAAGGTTGTTCTACACCGCTGATCAAACGTATTAAAGTCGATTTACCTGCACCATTACGCCCAAGAAAACCAACTTTATCATTTCCTTTCATTTCAAAATTAATATCATCCAGCACTGTTCTCCAGCCAGAATGAATATGGTATTGCTTCGATACATTTTCCAGTTTTATCATTCAGGAATCACCTTTTTATTCAGCCAAGATATCCCCATCAATCCAACAAGAATCATGCTTATAGAAACAACAAATAAATACAGCGGTTCTTCATGGGTCTGTACAAGATGTCCATAATAACCATGACGCAACATTTCAATCGCATGAACTGGGGGCACATATAGGATGTATTTCTGCAAATACGTCGGCAAGGTATCTACAAAATAAAATGCACCTGAAAAGGGTAAAAACAGATAAGTGAATGTATGCCAAATCCGATCAAAAACTTCCGATATTTCAGACATCACACCCACCACAAACCCTAGGCCCGCTGTAAATAATGCCAAAAGAAGCCACGCGCAAAGCATCAGAAAAATATTGTCTGGCATATCTATAAAGCCCAGCACGATAAATATTGTCATCAGCAGAATAAATGAAATCGTAATACCCGCAATTTCCAATATCAACCTAGACCAATACACGTCAACAATACGAACATTACGGTGATACATAAGCGATAAGTTTGGCTCAACAGATCCTGCTAAACGATTGCTGATATTTCGCCACATGAGAATGTAAGAATAGCCAATAATGGAAAAAGCTATTATCGAAATGCTTCCAGTATGCAACTTTGTATAAGACCATAAAATCACAATGCCGATCGTAAATAGTAACGGTTCAATAAACAGCCATAAAAAGCCAAGATTATGACGTCCATAGCGGGTCAGCACCTCTCGAAGTAGCAATGCGCCTATCACCCGAATCTGTATTTTTAAGCTTTTGACAAAAGAACTATTCATTTTAACCTTGATGCTCTCTTACACCTGCTGCCAGTAAACTATAGATTCCCCATAAAATTAATGAGATCAAAATCGTGGAAATAATATTTTTAAAGCGCTTTGGCTCAATGGCTGCATCCGCCATATTAGGCTGTGCGATCCGTTCCAAGTACAGCTGTTTGCGCTCAGCTTCATTTTTATTTTGCTCCAATGTCGCCATAGCACCAGCAAGCTGTTTCACCGCCACTTCTTTGGCCACCATGAGGCGCTCATATTCAATCGATTTATTGTTATATGAACTGTTGCCATTGCCGAGCATTTGACCCTTGATTTTGGAAATCTGATTTTCCAGATTTTTTTCACGTTCTTTTAAAATTGAAATTTGCGGGTTTTCTGGTGTCACCAGCTGCACTTGCGCAATTTGGGTTTGCACCAAAATCAGCTGATCCTGCAATTTAGAAACCAGCTGCAAATCAATAGTAGCTTGTTTCTCCAAATCAAAAATTTGATTTTTGCTTCTAAATTTCACCAGCTCTGCTGAAATAGCTTCTACACGTTTTTGAGCAACCACCACCTCTGTAGCCGATGTACGGATTAAATCCTGACGGCCACGCGCATTTAAGCCATTAACCAGATCTTCCGCCATATTGAGCAGCTTATTGTTTATCTTATATGCCTCTTCTGCTGAATATGCGCGGACTTCAAGTGTAGAAATCGAAGACGTGGACTCCATCGTGACTTTCACACGATCTTGATAATACTTATAAAGATTTTCCATCGTATTATCTAAACCCATACCATCAAATTTGCTTAAAAAATCGATATGAGCATGGGTATAGATTTTTTTAAGATCAAGCTCTTTCTGCAGTTTGGTAACCGCATCACGCGACATCATAAAATCATTGACTACATAGGCATCGTCCGTAGAACGGGCAAAGCCTGAGCTTTGTAAAAAAGCGGATAAGCCTCCTGCGGAGGCGGTTTTTTGTGGACTGCGTATGACATAACTTGAAGAAGATACGTAGCGGTCTGATGCGATAAGACCAAAATATATAATTGAAAATACTGAGGGAATAATCACAATCAGTACAAATGACCACGATAAACGTTTCTGTTTCAACATGCGCTAGCATTACTCTAATTTTAAAAATTTAAATTTTTATCACCATTTGCGGTAAGGTCCTCTCGCCGCAAATCTATTGTTTTAGCTGTGCTTAACCACAACGACCATAATTATCTTCTATGCGCACAATATCATCTTCACCAAGATAATGTCCTGATTGCACTTCAATTATTTCTAATGGAACCTTTCCTGGGTTTTCAAGACGATGAACCTCTCCCATTGGAATATAAGTCGACTCATTTTCCGTTAATAAAAATACATTTTCACCGCAAGTGACTCGTCCAGTTCCACGTACCACAATCCAATGTTCCGCACGGTGATAATGCATTTGTAGACTGAGTTTTTCACCAGGATTAACCACGATTCGTTTCACTTGAAAGTTTTGTTCTTTATCAATTGAATCATAGGTTCCCCATGGGCGATCAACTTTGCGACCATTTTCCATGAGCGCTGGATAGTGATCTTTTATTTTTTTCACCAGTGCGCGCATTTCATTTAGGTTCTCACGGTCAGCAATAAATAGCGCATCATCTGTGTCTACCACAATTAAATTTTCTACACCTAAAAGAGAAACCACACGCTTATTCGAAGAGTAGACCAAATTATTTTTGGACGCATGCACAAGCGTTGGGTCGACACCTTTGAGCACATTTCCTTGTTCATTCTGCTGGCTAATTTCCCATACCGCAGCCCACCCCCCCACATCCGACCAATCTACATCAAATGGCACAACATAACTTGGTACATGTGAAAAAGCCCCTTGCCCTAATTTTTCCATCACGGCATAGTCAATCGAATCATCTTCTGATTTTTCAAAACTTGGTTTATCTAAAATCGTAAATGCATCTACTTTTGTAGAGAGTTGGAATGCTTCTTCGCAGGCGGTGTAAATTGCAAGATTGGCTTGTTTGATAAGTGAAAGCCATACACTTGCTTTTAATACAAATAAACCACTGTTCCAATAATATTCGCCAGAAGCCACATATTGTTTGGCAATTTCTAAAGATGGTTTTTCTACAAACCTCTCAAGTTGGTGAATACCAGTTTGATCATTTTTTTGTGTTTTAATATAACCAAAACCAATATCTGCTGCATGTGGTGTTATACCAAAACAAACAACTGCACCTTCATCAGCTTTTTTTGCTGCAATATGCACAGCCTTTTCAAATGCCTCAATATTGGAAATTGCGTGATCTGCTGGCATCACTAACAGCACAGGATCTAGGCCATTTTCAATTGACTTAAACGCCGCGACGGTAAGCGCTGGCGCTGTATTCCTCGAAACAGGCTCTAAAATACAATGTGCAATAGATTGCATACTTTTTAATTGATTTTCTACAATAAAACGATAGTCCACATTCCCTACAATGAGTGGTGTGGAGATTTGCGCAAAATATTGTTCCAAACCCGAAATACGGCCCACGGTATTTTGTAATAAGGTCTTTTCGTTAAATAACTTCAGTAATTGTTTAGGGTTTTTTTCTCTAGATAAAGGCCATAAACGGCTGCCTGAACCTCCTGAGAGTATGACGGGTTTTAATAACATTTTTATTTTCCTATTAATTCAATTATTTCACATTCAACAATGGATTTGTTGAACGATTTTTCTTGTATATTTCTACTTTAACTTTTGACCAAACCACGCCTGTTTGGTTTTGACATCCACTCATTTTTTTGTAAAAACTACCGTTAAACTGCGTGGTGTGTTGTAAAAAATACAGATATTTCTGTACAACTTTTTCATCCACATTCCATGCCAAAGCTTGTTGCCAAAACCTATCTATATGGCATTGCATGGTCATGGGCTCGATGTCGTATACCGCACGCCCACAGACTTTCACAGGAACCAAAGATTCTACTGCAGACATTCCTACAGTACTGTTAATCACGACCACGCCACGTGCATTTTCAAGTAAATCAGGCAAATACTGATCATGAATATATAAAACCCGAGAACTGATGTTTAACTGCAATGCCAGTTGCTGTATAAGTTGCGTATATTCACGGTATCCACGATCAAATGGATGCTGCTTTAGCACTAAAAGCGTATCTTGAGGTGCATGATGGGCAAATGAATACATCACTTCTTCAATAAATTCTTCAATTCCACTGTAATTAGAATGAAATTCAATTTGTGCATCGTTATGGGTTTGCAAAGGCACTAAAAAATAATCTTTCTTTTTGAAATTTAATAAATATTTCTCAATACGCCTTTCTTTTAATTTAAATTGATATTTACGAATCCCACCTTTTAACCAAGGCCAAAATTCGGCAATTGTCAGTGGCCGATGGTGCTGGTAAAACGGATATTGCTTGGACTTTAAACTCGCCATAATGTAATAAATGGCTGCCCAAAATGCGGCATACCAAAATGTACGCCCTAATTCCACAACATCATCTGCAATAATGTGATCTTCTTGATGATGCTGGAGATATTGTTGAAATCGCTTAGGTACACTTGAAAAACCATTCACCCCACCTTTTTCACAGGTGATGTGATTCGGCCTCAAATAGCCCTCTTCAAATACATACCATTCCAACTCAAATTCTGACAACGCCGCACGTGCCAAACGATGTATAGGCCGACAATCCCCAAACAACATAATGCTGTCGATGTCATACTGCTTTACTAACTGCTGAATATATGATGAAAATTCATACATTTCCCCATTAAAATTCCATCCATTTTTAAAGAAAAATTCATCCCCACCGTTAAAATTTACTTTATAAACACTTGCATTAACGTCTTTTAAATCCCTAGCTAAATTACGAAAAAAGTAACCTATAGGCCCCTGAAGTAATAGTATTTTTTTATTTGATAATTCATCTATTATCATTGTGTTCATCTTTAAATTATTCTTACGCCCTTAAAATAGCACAGCACTATGGCTAAAAAAAATACACAAAAAATGATAAAATTTACCTATGAAATCAATTTGATAGACATTATTACTACATTTTTAAACATCTAATTTCTAAATCATTATTTTTTAAAACTTTTTTAATCATTTCATTGGTTTAAACTTATTTAATTTTGATGATTGATTCTTTGAATCAAATATCAGATTTTATGAGGCGAATTTAATCACTCTAAATATCAACTAAATGATCCCTCTCTTTTTTATGAATCTACAATGAATATATAAATCAAATATCTATTCTTCATTTAAAACCAATTTCAACCTGTAAAAATAGCGTATTCAAAACCTTGATAAAAACCAAAAAAAGCGTGCAATAAATGCTATATTAGCCAATAGCCTCTGTTTGTAATGTTTATTATTCAGTGGGCTTATATACTGAGTCAGTCATTACGATGATTACTCAGGCATGTAAAGGAATAACTTAGATAAATTTCAAAAGGTTACATCTAAAATGCTTCTCATGATCGACAACTATGACTCTTTTACCTATAACATCGTGCAATATTTTGGCGAGTTAAATCAGGAAGTAAAAGTAGTCCGTAATGATGCCGTGACTTTGGAAGATATTGAACGATGGCAACCGAAGTATTTGGTCATTGGCCCTGGCCCTTGTTCACCAAGTGAAGCAGGCATCTCCATTCCTGCTATTCAACATTTTGCAGGCAAAATTCCATTGCTCGGTGTGTGCTTAGGCCACCAAGCCATAGGGCAAGCTTTTGGCGGCGATATTATTCGTGCAAAAAAAGTCATGCATGGTCGCTTGTCAGATATGTATCACAGTGACAAAGGTATTTTCAGCAATCTTCCGTCTCCCTTTTCAGCAACGCGCTATCACTCATTAGTGATTGACCAAGCAACGCTACCGGAGTGTTTAGAAGTGACCTGCTGGACCAATGAAATTGATGGTTCTATGGAAGAAATCATGGGTGTAAAACATAAGACATTGCCCGTTGAAGGCGTGCAATTCCACCCTGAGTCCATTCTGAGTGAACACGGCCACCAAATTTTCAAAAACTTTTTAGAAATTTACGCATAAGTGATATCCAAATGAATATTCAACAAGCTTTAAATAATATTACAAAAAACATCGAACTCACTCAGCCACAAATGGAAGCAGTCATGCGTACCATTATGAATGGCGAAGCCTCTGATGCACAAATTGGCGCGTTTATGATGGGCTTACGCTTAAAGGGTGAAAGTATCGATGAAATTACAGCAGCTGCACGTGTGATGCGTGAACTTGCCATTAAAATTGATGTTAGCGACTTGCCTAATTTAGTCGATATTGTCGGCACAGGTGGTGATGGTCAAAACTTGTTTAACGTGTCTACTGCGTCTTCATTTGTTATCGCTGCTTCAGGTGCGACAATTGCTAAGCATGGCGGTCGCGGTGTGTCATCGTCTTCGGGATCTTCAGATCTACTTGAAAAAGCAGGGATTAATTTAGATCTTAGTATGCAACAGACAGAACGTTGCATCCGTGAACTTGGGGTTGGCTTCTTATTTGCACCAAACCATCACAAAGCAATGAAATATGCGGCAGGTCCACGTAAAGAATTGGGCTTCCGTAGCATATTTAATTTACTCGGCCCGCTTACGAATCCGGCTGGCGTAAAACGCTTTGTCATTGGAGTATTTTCACCTGAACTTTGTCGCCCAATTGCAGAGGTATTGAAGCAACTTGGTGCTGAACACGTGATGGTGGTGCATTCAAAAGACGGCCTAGATGAAATTAGCCTCGCATCAAGCACTTATGTTGCAGAATTAAAAAATGGTGAAGTGACTGAATGGCAAATTCAACCTGAAGATGTAGATATTGAATCGCAAACATTAACAGGTTTATCTGTAGAAAGTTCAGCAGAAAGCTTAGCGCTGATTAAAGACGCTTTAGGCAAGAAAAAAAGCGCCAAAGGTGATAAAGCAGCCAACATGATTGCACTCAATGCTGGTGCAGGTATCTATGTATCAGGCCTTACACCAACTTATAAATTGGGTGTTGCACTGGCACATGACATTATCTATGGCGGTCAAGCTCTCGAAAAAATGGACGTGCTGTCTGAATTTACAAAAACACTGAAACAATACGAAGCCTAAGGATTAAGGAAAAACATCATGGTTGATATCGCAAATACCATCTTAGGTAAAATTGTTGACCGTAAGCAGGAAGAGTTTGCAGTCCGCTTAAAACAGAAAAGTTATTATGATGTAGAAGAATTAGCTAAAGCTGCGACCCCTGTTCGCGGTTTTGCGCAGTCTTTGTTAAGTAAGCGTCCAGGCGTAATTGCTGAAATTAAAAAGGCGTCTCCTTCTAAGGGCGTAATTCGTGAAAACTTCAACCCTGCAGAAATTGCACAGCAATATCAAGAAGCAGGCGCTGCCTGTTTATCTGTTTTAACCGATGTGGATTTTTTCCAAGGTGCAGACGAAAATATTCAGATTGCCCGCACACATTGTGACTTACCTGCGCTACGCAAAGATTTTTTGATTGATCCATACGGCGTTATTGAAGCTCGTGCTTTGCATGCAGACTGTATTTTGCTGATTGTGGCATGCTTGTCTAATCAACAACTGGAAGAAATGTCTAAAACTGCGTTTGAGCATAATTTAGATGTGCTGGTTGAAGTGCATGATGAAGACGAACTCGAACGTGCGCTCCGTTTAGATGATCGTTGCCTATTAGGTGTGAATAACCGCAACTTAAAAACCTTTGATGTAGATTTAAATACATCACTACGTTTGAAAAAATTGCTTGAACCTTCTCGCCTGTTAGTGACTGAAAGCGGTATCGCTACACCTGCCGATGTAGCAATGATGCAAGAAAATGATATTCACGCATTCTTAGTGGGTGAAAGCTTTATGAAACAGCCTCGTCCTGATCAGGCTTTTGCTGAATTATTTGGCGTACCACAGTCACAATAAATTCTTTGGTTTAGGGGTGAACACATTCACCCCTAAACGATTTCGCTCGATGCGATACTTCTTTCTGTGCCCTCTGCGCAGTGCATATAATTAAAAAAAGATCCCTACGTTAACGCAATAAACCCTTGTAAATTTAGGTAAAATTACATAGTAGTGATGTTGCCAAAGATCGACCTTTTTCATTCTTTTTATAAAATCAATTTATAAACTCAATTTTCGATTCAAACTATATATGAAAAAAAATAATAACTGTGGTCTGCCCATTTATATTATCGGTGCAGGTATTGCAGGAATTAGTTGTGCTAAACAACTGCAAGATGCTGGCAAAAGCGTCATTATTTTGGAATCGCGCGATCGAATTGGTGGGCGAATCGACTCTAACAAAATGAATGATGATATTTTTGATTTAGGCGCTTCATGGATTCATGGTATTCAAAACAACCCCATCTGGACATTGAGCCAAAAATTTAAGATTAAAACTCAAGTATTCAACTACGGCCAACCACAATATTTTCACGCTAACGGTCAATTATTTACTAAATATGAAGTTCAAGTTTTTGAGAATTATATTGAAAAAATACAATCTTTATTATTAGAAAGTGAGCATGAATCAGCTTTGCTTGCTGTGCAAAACATCTTAAATTCACTTGATGATCAGAATCATGCATTTTCAGCACAAGACTTAAAAATGCTTTTGCTTAGTTTTTTTCAATTTGTCGCGAATGATCCTTATGCCACAGATTTAGAACAACTCTCTAGCCAATATCAAAATTATGAAGGCTATTTTGAGGGAGATGAAGTCATTTTTCCTGAAGGCTATACACAAGTGATTCATCATCTTGCACAAGATCTTGATATTAAGCTCAACGTTAAGGTTCAAAAAATTTCGCTTAAATCTGGTTATGTCGAAATAGAAGATCAACACCATCAAATCTTTCAAGCTTCACAAATTGTGGTGGCCGTACCTTTAGGTGTATTAAAACATGGACATCTTCAATTTAGCCCACCCTTAGCAGATCCCTATCGTCATGCCATCAATAACATGGGATTTGGTTCATTTAATAAAGTATTTTTTCAATTAGACACTGTTCTTCCACTTCATTCTTCTTCATTAGAGATGAATTCCAGTACGCTGTATTGGAGCAATAATAAATTATTTAATCTTTTAGATTTGACACACATCTATCAAAAGCCAACCTATCTCATGTTATTTGGCGGGTCAGCATCTGTTTTTATGGATCGTGCGAATGATAATGCGGTCTGGGATATGATTAAGCAAAGTTTGCAGAACACATTTAAGACCACGATTGGCCAACCTAAAGACTTGATTATCACACGCTGGGGATCTGATCCGAACAGCTATGGCTCTTTTAGTTTCCCTGCACTTCATTACAACCAAAAATTAACGCAAGTATTTGAAAATCACATTGATGGAAAAGTGTTTTTTGCTGGGGAACACTGTAGTCTCAAATATGCAGGCACAGTCCATGGTGCCTATATCAATGGCTATGAAACAGCACAACGAATATTAAATCTGTAGTTTGGAAATAAGATGTTGGTGTGTTTACTTAGATTGAATATTAAATACATCAAGTATCACGGCATAGCTTTACATGCTTTGGCTATAAATGGTCGTAAACTACTCTTCTGACTCAGATTTAAAATATAAAGCGCAAATGTAATATATTTCTCATTTTTCACAATTGGGACTATAATTTAGCTCTGTCTTAGCCTCCTCCCTTGTTTTTTCCATTATGAGCAAACACGATTCTTCGCTGTCTAAAGAACAATATAACTTACTGAATGCTTTTAAAAAGCAAATCAATAAGCCGGCGCCTGCGCCCGAACCCATTGCACCTATTGAAAAAACGCCAGAACAGGAACAGCAAGAAGACTTAGATTTTTTTCGCAAGCAAATGCAAGGCGTGCAAAAAATGGCCGCTAGCAATGTTGCAAAAACAACAAAGAGCACGAAGAAAAAACCAGATGCACAAATTCTTGCTAAACGTGCCTCTGCGACTGGCCCCCTAGAAACGGATGAAACATTGCTTTCCGATACACAGGCCATGTTAAATCCAGTTGCAAGCCAAGCCAACTTAAGCTACCGCATTGCAACTTTGCAACATCGTGTATTTGAAGATTTAAAAGCAGGTAATTTACGCTGGTTTGAAGCGGTAGATTTGCACGGCTGTACCATTGAAGAAGCGCGAAGTGCCGTTTTGCAGATTATTCAAATGGCCAAAGACAACAATGAAAATGTACTCAAAATTGTGCATGGCAAAGGCCCTGAAGCTATCTTGAAAACCCACGTCAATAGTTGGCTACGTCAGCACCGCGATGTTTTGGCATTTGTCAGTGCACCTGAAAAACAAGGTGGGACTGGTGCGGTATTAGTCTTATTAAAACGTGCAGAAAAGAACCCAAAGTTTAAACAGTAATCGGATTTCTCCTTAAAAGCGGGCATTGTAATGGTTTTCTGCTACAATGCGCTCCTTGTTCAATCTCTCTGTGTAAGTGAACACATCTATGTCTATGCAGCAATCCTACGCTAACATTCTTACTGCCGTTGGTGAAGATCTGAATCGCCCAGGTCTTAAAGATACGCCGATGCGTGCTGCTAAAGCTTTTTCTTATCTAACGTCTGGTTATAACCAAACTTTAGAGGAAGTGACCAACAATGCGGTTTTTCCTTCAGATAACCGTGAAATGGTTTTAGTTAAAAACATTGAATTCTATTCATTGTGCGAACACCATCTTTTGCCATTTTATGGCCGTGTACATATTGCCTATCTCCCTGAAGGCAATGTTTTGGGTTTATCTAAATTTGCCCGTATTACAGAAATGTTTGCTCGTCGTTTACAAATTCAAGAAAATCTCACGCAGCAAATTGCTGAAGCGGTTGCGGAAGTAACTGGCGCTCGCGGGGTTGCGGTCGTGATTGACTCTGCACACATGTGTATGATGATGCGAGGTGTAGGCAAGCAAGAATCAACAACACGTACCGTTTCTTTTGTAGGTGACTTTAAAACCAACAAAGAAGAACGTCGCGAATTCTTAAGTGCTGTGCCTGAAAGTTACTAATTCCTGTTGTATATCAAGCCTCAACTTTTGTTGGGGCTTTTTTATCAGCCATTATTAATTATTTAGTTTTTGTTTGAGGAAAAGACTATGTCACAGATTTGGCTTGCAGGTGAAGGACTCACCGATAGTACGTGCGCAGTTGATTATCCGCGACCTGATCGTCTGGTTAAAGGTAACCCAGAGCGTCATACCTACAGTGCTTATGCGCACCCTAACATGGACTGTGGGATTTGGCAGTGCGAAGTCGGTGCATGGAATATTGTCTTTGCAGCCAACAAACAAGAATTTTTTACAGTGATTGAAGGTCGTGTCCGCCTGCATCATAAGCATTCAGACATTGTGATTGAAGTCAGTGCTGGCGAAGCTGGAATTATCCCTCCAGCGTTTGAAGGGGCATTTGAAGTGGTTGAAAAAGTTAAAAAATATTATGTGGTGGTCGAAGCTTAAATCAACTCAAGCAAGTTAAACAGTGCGCTTCATCTACAAGCGCACTGATGTATTTTACGGTTAAGCCATTTTCTGTACTTCTGTCACATATACACAGTTACGGCCACGGTTTTTCGCACTATATAACGCTAAATCAGTCGCATCTAAAAAGCGCTGGTAATCTGGATGACCATCGTACTGTGTACAACCAATACTCACGGTAAAATTAAAGTCTTCCCCCACAGATGTTTGCAATGTCGTATCTTCAATACACATTCGAATATTTTCTGCGACCATTTTGGCGCGGCTCAAGTCGCTATCGACCAGTAAAAGTAAAAATTCTTCGCCACCTATACGGAAAGCATAGTCACTGCCCTTGCTGAATTTTTGTAAGGTTTCAGCAATAAACTTTAGTGCCATATTGCCTGCCGCATGGCCATAACGGTCGTTCACGGTTTTAAAATAATCTGCATCCAAAGCAAGCAAAGAAAGCGCCGATCTATGTTTACGTGCATAGCTAATTTCACGCCCTACAATGGTATTTAAATAACGGCGATTTAATAACTGGGTTAAGGCATCATTACCAGATTCGATGTATTCGGTCACTTGAAATAGCTGATCAACCAAATGCTGAATTTCACGGTTAATACTTCGGATTTTCTGCACCATCAGCATTAATTGTTCACGACCTTCTAACAGCATACATTCTTCTGTCAATGTATCTATTTCATATATTCGTTTTGTAATTAATCCAACTTGTTCTGAACCCGTAAAAGCATAAGAAGCCTTATGTATAAACCATAAACCAAATTCAGATTTTGAAAATAGCTGTTGATAAAACTTACCTTGGCCCGAGAAAATCTTAAACATCAAATCATTTTCCCAGTCGAGTAATGAACCACGCTGACGGTCTTTGTGTACTGCCACATCCTGCATAGCAGAAAAGAGTCGATAACTATGTTTAACTTCATGGTTTTTAGCCGTTTTATCCTCATAAGTACGGCACATAATCTCGGTCGAAAACCCGAGCAGTTGCACCACATAACTCACCACATTCATGTAGTTGGTACTGTTGTCTGAAGCAATATATTCAAACATTGTACGTTCTATTTCACGTACACCACGCATAATGAGCCATGATGGAATGCCCACACGTGCATGTACATTACCCACCTTTTGTTGTCTTAATACAGCACTTTCATATTGACCATTTAATGCCACATTAAAAGTTTCTAATAACCATGCTTTTAATGTATCTATTAAGCGTTTCTGAATAATATTATCTGAAAAATATTCGGCAGATTCAGGCTCAAGTAGCATTTGCTTATAAAATGCAGCAACAAATGCATCAAGATTTTTTGTAATTAACTCCACTGTTAAATGGTGATCTAGCGCAGAGTATTGATCACAAATACTTTTCCAAGTCTCAGAAAGTTGAATAGAAACATTTTGGGGCATGATATATTATGCTAAGGTTTACAGAAGTTGGCATAATACAGCTGTTACTACACAAAAAATAGGTTATAAATACATTGATTTTTCTTTCATTTTCAAAATTAGAACTATGATTAATATAAACTTAATAATTATTCAAAACCTTTTATGAAAACTTAAGCAAAGTAGCCATCCTTCACAGCGCCACCAGTTGAAAAGTGCCCCACATATTCATCACTCATTACCTCGGCGCTGGATTGCATCATATTATTTTTTTCACACGACTAGTTACCCAGTTAAACGAATGCCACTATTGAAAGAAATAACGATAGCCTAATTTGACTTCATTCCAATCTGACCGATTTTGCAACTGATATTCATAACTCAAATTTAAGCTATGTTGTGGCCGAATCAGATATTGAATTTGCTGGCTCAATCGAAGATTCCATTGATGACTGTCCGACCAATAGGGCATTTCCAACTGAGTCAGGCTATTGATATGTGAATTCCATACCGTCTGACAGCCCACTGTCGGTCCTACACCTATGCGCCAGCCATCATCCAAAGCAGATGAGGCTTGAACATTACTTTGCAATTGTCCATAACATAACCAGTTATGCGCTGCATTGGCCCAGCTATAACCTGCTTGTGTCGTTAAACGTGCGACGCCATGTTGTGTGTTTTGACTAAACTGACCTCGTTCATCTAAAGCTTCCTGCTGCCAACCTAAGTTAAATCCCCAAGACAGTGGGTTTTTAAAGGGTGAAATTGGATTATAGGAATTGACTGAGAGAAGCTCTAACTGCTTCAGTTTTAACTGATCATCTTGATAACGCAGTGCACCTTCTAAAAACTTAAGCTGTGTTCCTAAGCGATACCCCCAAGGCGGATCAATTAAATCATGATAGGCCTGCCGATGTGATATTTCGACAAATCCCTTGCCTTGCGATTCGCCCGTCGCCAACATTACATTTTTAGCATAATGCCCTTGTGATGGATCATGCTCAGGCGTAGAGACCTCTTCGCGCTGTTTATCTAGCTGAATTTGGCTACGCAAAATTAACAGTTGGCGTAAGCGTGGTTGTGCAAATATTGCAGGCACTTTAGATGAGGTAAAGGCCAAATATAAATCGTCATAGCCCATTTCTAAAATTTTAGCTTGATCACTTTGCGTATACGGCGCAAGTGCAGAAGCCATCTGTGTAGGCTCAGACCATGCCACTTGATGTGCCTGACCAGCTAGCGGTGCCCCATGCTGTTTGGCTTGTGCGAGCAATTGTGTTTCTAGAGCTGGTCGATATGTTTTTTGGCTGACCAAACCCTTTTGCTCTAAAATTTTTATGGTTTCAATAGGGATTGCAGTGTGTTTAAAATTTTCTGCTAAATGCAACTCAGGACGGACCAAATCAAGTAGGCCTAAAATACGATATGCACAGTTATCACTCACAAAATAATAAGGAAAACTGACATGCTGCATTTCCCAAATATGAAGCACCAGAAACTGCGTTTCCTGCTCTGTTAAATTCAGCTCATATTCCCACAAATCACGACTTTCAAAATCGCCATATTCCTTCACTTTGCGATAATATGGCATCAGTGAATATTCACCAGGATATTGTCCTGTTAAACCCTTCCATGCATAAGACCAGCTCTCTGCGCTTTGTACCGTTGCCGCATAGTTGATTGCATAGGATACTAAGTTCAGCTGTTTTTGATTGGCAGGATCTATCCTTAATAAGGTATGACCAAACATCGAGCTAGGATTGCCCATAAAGTCAGTGGCATAAATCACTGTGGCTTTATAAGGCTTAATTTTACTGTACCAATCATCTAAATCAGGGCAATGAACTACAGGCAACTCGGTTGCAGGAATCTCTAGTACCTGAATAAGCCATTGGCTACGTGCAGGAAATTGGCAACGTACTGATGCATTATCCTCACTGGCTTTAAATAATGCCTCTACATTGGCATCGAGTTCGGCTTGTAAATCTTGTGCACCCTTCGCACTGACAAAATACTTTGCATACTGAACATCACTTTGCCCTTTCGCATTACGATACATTAAAGCTTGCCATGTTGGCCGTTGTGCCAATTGAAGCGTATGTGCTTGCTGTATATAGTGCTGAATTTTCTCCGCATGAATTACATATTGACTAGATGAGTTCTGAATCGGCATAGGCGGATTAGCGGAATTTATCGGACTCGCTTGAGCACGCTCTATCGCTGCAAGTCCGACACTTGGAATACACAGCACCACCAACCAACACAGTAATTTCATAATTTAAAATCTAAGCAATAATGAATCAAAAAGGCATAAAAAACCCCGTCATATAGACAGGGCTTTGTACTGCATGATTATACGTATGCTTTGAGCACTTCGTCTTTCGCCATTACTGACTGTAAAGAAGACAATACTTGAAGTGAATTTGAATTTTCAGATGCGTAAATTTCTGCAAAATTAGCTTTAGATACCGCAAAGAAACGTGCTTTATCTTCTGCTTTAATATGAAGTAATTCAGCCAATACGTTCAGGCTCTCACCTTGACCTACTGCCATATCACGCGCCAAAGCTTCAGAATTTTCATTGGTAAATGTCACTGCTTGTGCAGTTACTGTACCTGAACCATTACAACCAATCGTACCAAATGTAATACCAAAAAGTTGGTTAAAGAAAATGCCATTTGTTGTTGCTGCTAGTAATTTTGGAAGCTTACCAGACTGACCAGCCCATACTTGTGAACCGATACCACAACCCGCATCACGATCAGCAAATGCAGCTGTTGAACCTACTGCTAAAACGGCAGCTAAAGCTATTTTTTTTAACATGATGTTTCTCCAGAAATCACTTTATGAGTGTCATTTTTTAATTAGCGTATTACTTTACGCAACTGTAGATTAGACGAAAGCTTTACCCAAAAGCAAAGCTATTTTGAAGTCAAATTGTAATATTCGACCAACTACTGATTTGGCTCAGCTTTTAAGCGCCATTGGCCTAATTGGCTACGTTCACCCAGTATGTTTAGCACCAGAACCAAACTCAATAAAAGCAATAAATACCAAGAACCTAACTTCGCCCACCCCACCATGTGCCATGCATCGACCTGACTCGGATACAACCAAATTTGATAAAAAGTACTAATATTTTCTGCAATCCAAATAATAAAGGCCAAAACAACCAATACAGGTAACATTGGCAATTGGAATTGATGAGAATTCAATCTAAATGTGATTTTAGTTTTCCAGAAAATAAACACACTCCATGCAAACAAAACCGCACGGTAATCCGGAATAAAAAACTTGCTCATAAAGTTAATATAAGACAGCACAGCAAGGCTGAGCATATTGGCAATGCTAGGAAGTTTCTCAAATGAAACCTGATATAAACGCAAGGAACGCGCAAAAAAGCTTCCCACTGCCGAATACATAAACCCAGCAAATAAAGGTACAGTGAGTATTTTAAATACCGCAGGCTGTGGGTATTGCCACGATGCAATTTGCGGATGAGTTAAAAATATTTCCATGACCATTGCAACCACATGAAATAGCGCAATGACTTTAGCTTCAGCCCAAGATTCTAATTTTAAATACAGCAAACAGATCTGAATAATTAGGGCATAAAATAATAAATAGTCGTAACGGAAAAAGCCCCAATGTTCTGTGCTTCCCATCGAAGCCGTCACCACAAAGGCAATTAACAGCAGTATCCCAAATAAGGCAGCCGAAGCTGCCTTATATGAGAACTCAAAACATGATTTTAAAATGGCAATCACTGTTGAATCCTAAGTATTTCCAAGTATGTTTTACAAATACTTAGCGCTGTATTCATGCACAGTATCAATGAATGCACGTGGGTTTTCAGGATCGACCCATTGTGTAATTCCATGACCTAAGTTTGCAACATAGCCCGTTTTTTCACCATTGGCATAAGCATCATCCAACATCGCTTTGGTGGCTTTGGCAATTGAAGCTGGCGTGCCATATAAAGTTGCTGGGTCTAGATTACCTTGCAATGCTGCACGGCCTGCTACTGTTTGACGTGCAGTGTGCAAGTTGGTTGTCCAATCTAGGCCAAAAGCATCTGCACCCGTTGCGATCATTGGCTCTAACCACTGACCACCGCCTTTGGTAAATAAAATGACTGGGACTTTACGACCATCTTTTTCACGCTGTAAACCATTCACAATGCGTTGCATATAATTCAACGAAAATTCAATGTATTCGCGATGTGCCAAAGCACCACCCCAGCTATCAAAAATCTGCACCGCTTGTGCGCCTGCATCAATTTGTGCATTTAAATAATCGGTTACAGCATCGGCTAAGTGCGACAACAACGCATGCAAAACTTCAGGTTGTGCATACATCATTTGCTTGGTAAAACGAAAATCCTTACTTGAACCACCTTCAACCATATAAGTTGCTAGCGTCCAAGGGCTACCCGAAAAACCAATCAGTGGAACTTGACCACCCAAAGCTGAACGAATGGTTGACACTGCATTCATGACATAATCTAAGTCAGATTTGACATTTAACTTAGGTAAATTCGCAACATCTTGCTCGGTACGTACTGTTTTATGAAATTTTGGACCTTCACCTGTTTCAAAGTACAGACCTAAGCCTAAGGCATCAGGCACGGTCAAAATATCTGAAAATAAAATCGCAGCATCAAGCTCATAGCGACGTAAAGGCTGTAAAGTGACTTCACAAGCAAAATCTTGGTTTTTACATAGCGATAGGAAGTCACCCGCTGTCGCACGCGTGGCACGGTATTCTGGTAAATAACGTCCAGCTTGACGCATCATCCAAACAGGTGTTGTATCAACTGGTTCACGCAATAAAGCACGCAAAAAACGATCATTTTTTAAGGTCGTCATGTACTTTCCTATCATTTCTCGACATTTCGCCCATAATAACAAAAAGGCTCATAATTTAATAACTTCTCAGCGTTTTAAAAACCGATCAAGTTCAATGCTAAAAATGATAATTACACAAAACAATTACTGCACCGCCCATTTTTTTCTGCAATACTTGTAGCCGTTTTTCACATAGTAAATGAATAATTCTTAAGGTTGAATTATATGTTCGTTCGCACAATACTCACTTTGAGTTTAAGTTGCATATTTGCTGGTACAGCTTTAGCCGCATCTACTGCTGAACAACCATTAAATCCAAAAGTTCTCACAGATGTTGCTGTTCAAGACCCAATTGATCCTCTAGCTTCTGACGCTGCTTCTTCGCCTGTCGCGAATACTTCTGCAAAAATTACTGCTCAAGAACAAAAAGATTTAAATAGCGCTTCTGATACGCTCAATACATTACAAAATACTGAAGATCAGACAGCTGATATTGGTAATGCTACAACCACAACAACGCCAGCGACAACCTCACCTGCGGCTAAAGCCTCTTGGACTTTAGATGGCATGAATAATGCGCAGTGGTTTGAAAATATTGGTAAAGGCCAATTCCCTGTTTATGCACGTGCACACGTGATGCTAAACAATGCGCATGCGTCACCTGGTGCAATTGATGGCTCTAGCGGTAAAAACACCTTAAAAGCGATTGCCTCTTTCCAACAGATGAATGGCATTAAACCTACAGGTACACTGACCAAAGAAACTTGGGATAAGCTTGTTGCTAACCAAGCTGGCAAAGCTGCATTTATTGAATACACCATTACCGATGCAGATATTAAAGGCCCGTATGCAAAGTCAATTCCACATGACTACGCACTTCAAGCCAAAATGCCAGGCTTGTACTACACACGTGTGACTGAAATGTTAGGTGAAAAGTTCCACATGGACGAAGATTTCTTAAAGAAATTAAATCCTAAAGCAACTTTTGCAAAAGCTGGTGAAAAGATCATTGTTGCGAACATTCGTAACGAAGTACCAGAAGACATTCATTTGATTGTTGCCCATAAAGGTGCAAAACAACTGTATTTATTTAACAGTCGTAACCAAATGATCGGTTCATTCCCTGCAACCATTGGTAGCTCAGACACACCATCACCAACAGGTACATACAAAGTGACAGGCGTTGCACCAAACCCTTGGTACAGCTACTCGCCATCTAACTTTGTTCAGGGCAACAACAAAAAGCCACTGTCATTACCACCTGGTCCAAATGGTCCTGTCGGCAATATCTGGATTGGTTTAAGCAAAAAATCATTCGGTATTCACGGTACACCTAATCCGTCTGCAATTTCTAAAACTGCTTCACACGGCTGTATCCGTTTAACCAACTGGGATGCTAACGATCTTGGTAAGAAAGTAAAATTAGGCGTAACGGTTAAATTCTTAGAATAATCGAAGGCCTGCTTATGCTTAAACAAGGCGTTTTTTTACAAAGAGAAACGCCTTTTTCTATTTTAGATTACTAATATTTGACCACTATAACCCAAATAATATGCACAGAATATCCATTGCCAATGTTGTAACTCAGCACCTTTTAGTCAAACTATGCTGATTAAAGCTAATTTTATCATCTCATTTTTGCAACATAATATTGCTTTTTCGCTGTATTTAAAACAGATATAAAACACTAAAATAACTTCAAGTTAAAAATAATACAGGAAGACCATCATGAATGCGTTCTTACATCCAAGTGAAAACCGTGGCCATGTGAAAATGGGCTGGCTTGAATCTAAACACAGCTTCTCTTTTGGTAATTGGTATAACCCCGACTATATGGGCGTGAGTGCACTTCGTGTAATCAATGATGACCTCATTGATGGTCATCAAGGCTTTGGGCAACATCCACATGACAATATGGAAATTTTAACCTGTGTGTTAAAAGGCACCATTACACATAAAGACAGTATGGGCAACCACGGCGGTATTGCTACTGGTGAATGGCAATTGATGAGTGCTGGTACAGGTATCCGTCATAGCGAAATGAATCAAGGCGATGAACAGGTACATTTACTGCAAATTTGGATTATTCCAAATGAGCGTGATGCAAAACCGAATTATCAACAGATTCGCCTTGACCCACATGAAGCGCCA
Source organism: Acinetobacter cumulans (assembly GCF_003024525.3). Taxonomy (GTDB): domain Bacteria; phylum Pseudomonadota; class Gammaproteobacteria; order Pseudomonadales; family Moraxellaceae; genus Acinetobacter; species Acinetobacter cumulans. Next base: position 2,403,724 of record NZ_CP035934.2, read on the forward strand.
AATCAATGGCATTTGATCTGTGGACCAAATGAAAATGCACCGATGCATATCCGTCAAAATGCGGAAGTTAAAACTGCGGTACTCAGCAAAGGTCAAAAACTACCTGTTGAGCAAACCCAGCATTTAAACTATGTGCATGTGGTAGAAGGCAAAATCAAAATTGCAGAACATACCATTGAAACTGGCGGTGCAATTGCCTTTCTAGAGCATAGTGAAATTGAAGCCTTAGAAGACACACAAGTGATTTGGTTTGATTTACCAGAAAAAGTGGCTTAACTATATTTAGGCTTCACTTTAAAAAATAAACACTTAAAAAGCCCTGATTCTTCAGGGCTTTTTTTAATTGCTTTTACTTTACACAAACAACCGATGATAACTGTGCTTAGCCCATTGTACGGTTGTGTTGCAAATTTTCTGTTTGGCGCAATTGCTCATAAGCCACAGGATCGAAAGCACAAGCGCTCAGTACAGTCGCTACGATTACAGCCGTCATTAGTTTTAACATTTCGTACATCCTCATTGCCAGCATTCTACAAAAGATCCACCCAAGCCCACTGGTAAATGCTTGTATTGGATTTGCTTGTTTAATGCGCACACTATAAAGAATGAATTTAAATCGTTAAAACTGTTTATTTTAATATTTACAATCTGTTTTTTAGATTAAAAATATTCTGACATATTCTTTAAATAAAAAAAGCTATTGTATGGCTAAGGTATTAAAAGACTTTCAAAGGCGTTTAGCTAAAGTCGAGACTCTCAGAAAGAACAAAGCGACTACTATTAAATTAGTAACCACTTTTGCACCTATTTTGACTTATGATGAGTGGGAAGCTATTGCTGTACTACATCAACAACAATTAGTTGATGATACAAGACATAATTAAAATGGTAAATCATCATCAGTTGATAATAATGCACTTAAAAAATCTTTTTCAGGCTTTTCCTCTTCTTTGACTTGTTTTTCAATATTAATTTTATCAACATTACTAAAAAATTTAGGAAATTTCTTAGAATCTATTTCGTGATATCCCATTAGTATTGCAAATTTTTTAAATAAAATTTTGTAAACTAAATTATTACTTCCATAGAATTTTCGTCTATCATAAATTTGTGAGTTATTCTCACTTACTTCTAAATACTTTTGGAACATTGCAAAATTATAATCAATTAAATAATCCTCAATGTAAATATTGAAATTAGCATCAGCCTCATCATAACTTGTAGAATTACCGTATTCCTCTAGCCCTAGCATCATAACTTCATTTTTAATTGAAAATTTCTCTGAAAGTTTTAATAGATATTTAAATGTTTCATGATTTGCTTTCGGTAAAAACTCTTTTAAATGTTCAGAAATATTTTTAGATAAAAATGGACAATAAATTTTCATTTTTTCATGTTTAGTTAAATAGCTAGAAAGTATTGCTCTACCACTCGAATCAAGTAGATCATAAATAAACTCAAATCTTGAGAGTAAGGCTATATAAACATATAAAATATTATCATCTGTAGTTACCTTATTTATGTAATCTTCCTTTTGAAAGATCTCCTTACACTGTTCAGGATAATGTGTGATTATTTGGAATAAAAATTCTGCATTAAAATGTCGATTTTCATCAATTTTAGGATCGCTTTTAATAAAGCAAAATTTCCATAATTCTTTTATTAGAATAGGAACTATTTCCTTTGGAAGATGTTTTATATATCTTTTTTGAATTACATCTTTAAATGCATCAATGTCCAATCCTGCTTCACGTAATGAACCGTACCGGGTTTGTCGGAGACTCAGTATTCTGAGAGAATGTTCCGATGACCAAATTAAAATATACCCCTGAAATCAGAGAAAGAGCGGTTCAATTATTGATTGAATCTGAAAAAGACTATCCATCTAATTGGGCTGCGATCACAGCTATTGCGCCTAAGATTGGTTGTACTCCTGAAACACTTCGTGCTTGGCATCAAAAGCATTTAGATGAGCAAAATCCTATCAAAGTACAACAGATCTCTGATCAAGAAAAAATGAAGCAAATGGAACGTGAAATCAAAGAATTAAAGCGTGCCAATGAAATTCTGCGTAAAGCAGCCGCTTTTTTCGCCCAGGCGGAGCTCGACCGCCCACACAAATAATGGTGGATTTCATCCATAACAATAAGGCGTTATATGGTGTTGAGGCGATTTGTAGGATTTTACCGATCTCAGCTTCTACCTATTATCGAACACTAGATATTGCTGAAAACCCAGAACATCGAGCAAAGCGAGATCTACATGATTTGCATCATGCTGAACAAATTAAACGAATTTGGAAAGAAAGTTCAGGTCGATATGGTGTACGTAAAGTTTGGCAACAACTGAAACGTGAAGGTTATGTTATTGCACGCTGTACAGTGGTTCGCTTGATGAAGAAGCTAGGTATACAGGGTGTTTGGCGTGGGAAGAATAAATACACCACCCGTAGCCGAGATGATCAAAAAAGAGCGGATGATTTAGTGAAACGTAATTTTACTGCTGATTATCCTGACCCTTGCGAAGCAATGCTTCTCAGGTCGGTGACTTCACGTATATTCAAACTCATTCAGGCTGGGTCTATACCGCCTTTATTATTGATGTGTTCTCGCGAGCAATTGTTGGATGGAAAGTATCAACACGGATGAATACAGACATGGTGCTCGATGCACTGGAGCAAGCATTGCATGATCGAGGCATGCCAAAGAACGTGATTCATCATAGTGACAGAGGTGTGCAATATCTTTCCATTCGTTATACCAATCGTTTAGAAGCAGCAAATTTACGAGCATCAGTCGGTACGACCGGTGATTCATACGATAATGCTTTGGCTGAAACAGTGAATGGGTTATACAAAACAGAGGTGATTGAATATTTAAAAGCAGATTGGCAAGGTTTAGCGGATGTACAACTTGCGACATTAAATTGGGTAGATTGGTTCAACAAAAAGCGTGTACACAGCGCATTGGGTTATGTATCGCCTTTTGAGTTTGAAGCAATGTACTATGATAAGATTAACCCGTTAGGTCACGTGGCCTAACTTAAATAAAAATGTCTCCGACAAACCCGGTACGGTTCAGCTTTTTTAATGGTAATACTGTAATAAAATAATAAGCTCTGTATGAACAGGAGTGATCATGCCAAACTATCAACTAGATAATCAAATTAAAATAATCAACATGCTAGAGCTATTTATTTTTGAAAAAATCCGCTCGACTCCATTTTTAGGTTCCCATAAATCTATCCTCATGGCATCTAATGAAGAAGATTTAAGAAAGGCAATATATGCCTTACATGATAAAGGCTTATTTCAAGAATCAAAAGAAAATAAAATTAAAAGGCTTTGTAACAAACCTGTTAAGGCTTATTTTTCAGATAAAAATGGGAATGATGAAGTTGAAAAGCTCGATTTTGAGTATTTGCCAAAACATTATGATGAAATTATTCAAAAAATACGAAACTATCGTTCTTTTATTAAAGATAATAAACATGATGCAGCAGAAGTCATTTATAATAAATTGCTGAGAAACTATGCTCAACATTTTGATAGTTATATTCCTGAAACCTTACCTGAGCCACTTCAAAAAACGATCAATGCCCGGAAAAAAAATTATCTTTCCCAAATACCTAGGCAAATGAAAGAGGAAGCATATATTCATTTCGTAAGTAACTTTATTAAGAAATATGAAAATAAGCATGAAAAACTTTGGGATGATTTAAATTTTTCTTTTGATGATAAAAGACTACTTAAAGAATTAAGTAGTCTACAGAAGAAAAATATAGATGAATTAACAAATAATTTTAAATTAAGAAAATATAAATCAGAGATAAAAAAGTATACCCCTCGAATAAAATTCTTATTAGAGCAAATTATTGATCATGTAAATAATTTAGCCGAATCAGAAATTCGAGAATTAACAATTCAAAATTATAAATATAAGGAAAGTAAGTTAAAAGAACAGATCAATAGAGTTAATAGCCTTTTAAGCCAAAGATTTTTAAAACAAACAAGTTTAATTAAACAAAAGATCTATAAAACCTCCTCATCAAAAAAATTATCCCCCATAAAACAGATAAACCGATTATCAAGCTTATTAGATCCTAAAATTTCAATTCATGATCGTAAAGCATTAGCAGAATTAAAAAAGCTTCTCGATACTGCTAACAACAAGTACGTCAATAAAATTAAAGGCTCTCAAATAGAATCAAAAAAAATCAATGAATATAGTTATGTCGGCGATACTGAAAGAATCCTAAGAGAAAACAAAGAACTATATCAGGGTTTAAAAAATTTACTGAAAAGCAGTCATTCCTCTGAATGAATGAAAAATTGGCCACGCACTTCCTATTAAAACTGCATTTTCATCCGAGTATCTTGTGTTAACTGGTTTGAAGTATTCCAAATCAAACCAACACGACACAAGGAGATGAAATTGAATACCACCTACGATGCAGTTCAAATGCTTAGGCTTCGTGAGCTTATCAAACTGATTGGTTTATCTCGGTCATCCATTTATGACCGACTAAACCCACGCTCGAAACGTTACGACCCTGACTTCCCCAAACCAGTAAAGTTAAACCGAGCTTCACGCTGGTTAGTCAGCGAAGTTGAAGAGTGGATTAGAAATAAAATGTCCTGCCGAGATCGAGCCGATTCGGTGAGCTAATTCTGTACAAACAGTTTCTCAATAACATGCACGATTCACGCAACTTTTGAGTTTAGCTCTTCGGATTAGCTTAGGGTTTGAATTACGGTATTTATATCATTTATATACTATTCAATTATTTAAATGTATTTAATACAGTTTGAATAATTGGATCAATGTTCATATAAATACAAGTACTGAAAACATCTATCACTTAACCGAATGATATTCCCGCATGGACACTGCCTTAGCACAGTGTCCAAGGGAAAGCTTTACTTAATCGTTGTGTTTTTAAGTCAATTCCATTTAATTCAAGGCTTAGACATGACTAAACCCAAATTATCCAATACAGCTGGACTGTTTACGATGTTTGATCATGAGCTTCTAGAGCAAGCGAAATTTGATCATCAACACACAGTACTGAATCACGGTGAAAACCAGAGAGTTGTCATCCATCATCTAGACAATATCGTTATGCCGATATTGCAGAAAATTGAGTTTGTGCAAGCTGTTCTGAAGTGTAAAACCCCTATTGTTAAGATATTAACTGTAAAACAGCACGGTTTAACTGATCGTTTTTTTCGTAAATTTGCAAAACCGATTGAACCTTTAATGCAACGTTTTTTTGAACTGCTTCATGCATACACACCTCCAGAGATAGAGCCTGGTGTGGCCTGTCTTGCATTTGATCATGCTCGGTCTCAACTTACTCAAGATGAATTCAATGAACTGGCAACTCAAGGCGTTGGATCTTCACGTCATCTTGAAATTATTCAGCTGTTTGTTGATGCCTTACTACACTTAGTAGAATTGATTATGTCGTATATGAACGATCCTAAAGTCAAAAAAAAAGTCCGTGACCAAAATAACCATTGCAAAAATATGAAAATGGTTTGCGTTGGATACATTCAACAATTGCTGGAAGTCTACTATAGGTTATTGGTCGTTCGAATGGATTTATCCCTTATGCGAGATCAACAGACTTTACTGAAAAATGCTTATAGCCTGAAAGAAATTCGCTCCAAGCATGATCTGGCTTATATCAAAGCATGTACTCAAAAGCTGCTGAATAACAAACGGAATAATCCAGTCATGAAAATGCTTGTGGGTTATATCTTTCGCTTCGAATACACCGTCCGTACTGGGTTTCATGTGCACTGCTACTTTCTGTTCAACGGGAATAAAAATTTAGAAGATATTACCCTCGCTCAAGGCATGGGCAAATTGTGGAACAAAGTTACACAGGGCCAAGGCACTAGCTATATCTGCAATATGAGAAAGGAATCTTATCGTCACTGTGCAATTGGCATGGTTCATTATGCAGATACTGAAAAACTGGGGTATCTGTATAAAACCTTTGATTACATTTGCAAAACCTCACAGCTGTTTGATTTTAGCAATATGAAAGGTGCACGAGGCTTCCAACTCGGCGAAGTTCCAGAAAACACATCAAATGCTGGTCGTCCACGTAAATATGCTCAGCAACTCAATTTAAATTTTTAAATCATGCTTATGATATGGGAGACACTCATGCCAATCCATGCCCGTGATATTTTAACTGCCCAAGAACAATTTGATTCTCTGGAAATGCTGAATCATGTGACCAAAGCTGGAAATCGAAGCTTTACCAATTATCCACCGCATATACAGCCAGTTGCACTTTCAATGTATAACACCATGGCAAAAAAATACGTTCAGCAAAAAACCTAAAAATTTTTACGCATCAACCCACTGGGATGCCAACTGGGTTTCCTGATTTATACCTCACCAAGTTAGGGCAATTGGTGATACCAGTTATACACGATTACACCTTTAATCCCTTTGTAAATGGACGCTTTAGGAATATGACGGTCAATCCTTTGATTAAAACTCATGGCTGAAACCTTGACTGCACACCGACTTTCCAGTGGTCAGTTTTTAAATCGTGAATACTATGAAAAAGCTGTAGATACTTGTTTTTCAGACTTCAAGGTTCGATGTGGTACGCGAAACAGCACCACCATATTTAACTCTTGGCGAGCCATGTATGTAAAATCTCAAGGTGATATCAATCGCTTTATCGATATAATGATTGATGAATCTCCAAGGTTCGAAGTTCACTCCATTGTTGTCCAATTGAAAACAGCTTCAGGGAAAATGCCTCAATTCGGTGATGAACAATTCAAAGGTCAAACGGAAAATGAAATGTTGGCTGATCTTGTAGAGCCAATCATAAAAGCGGTCTGGCTGAACAAAGATTCAAATGATGTGATTGGCATCCTGTCTAAAAATGAGATCGATATTATCGGTGATATAAGTAAAAGACTGATTTTCTTTGTAAAAAAAGAATACACAGATATGGATAATTGGACTGATACAGAGTTATTCCAAACTGTTCATCCCTTTTTAGAAAATACAATTACTCACAGTATTTCTTATGGTGACGTGCCATCAATGAATGCTGGTATAGCTCCAATGTTCCAAGGGCAGCATTCAAACTTTTACGACATCAATCAGTCTGGCATTGCTCCAAGGTTAAATCGTTTAAAGGCACATCTTTACGGTACTGACTATTGGATGCGTGTAGATGGGGATAGAGCTACTGTGCGAATTGAACACCAATACGGTTGATATAAGCTAAATAAATCCAACGAGCAGACAGCTCGTTGGACTTATGTTTACTAGCTAATCCATTAATGTTTTTCAATATAATTTATTACTAAGTGGTTTTAATATCGAATTATTAGTTAAGCACTCGTCCAAGCATTTGACAAGGTCTCAGCCTGCTTCATCACCAACTCAATTGCTTCGGCTGATTTATCAGGTGGATACTTCCAGCGCTGCAAAGTAGGACGACTAATATCTTCAGCTGAGCATGTTATCGGCAGTGTAAAAATGCCCCCCTAACGGCATTTAAAAACTGACCCCCCTTGGTTAATATAGCGGTCATTTTGGACTGCTCAACATATCAAAGATCACTCTAGCAAAGATGCTGGCCTTCGCCGGATCAGAAAGTAACTGCATCATCTGTTCCTGATGTGCGGCACTGCTACCAAGAATGGCATCATCCATCGCTTTCGGGAAATCACCCAGCATGGCTTGTTCACGGGTATTGTTGGCGATCTGCTTCATCACAATCTCATTTTCCGCCAGCTTGTCACGTACCGTATAGGCATAGTTCAGCATGTCTTTATCGGTTAGGTTATCAGTGATAAAGACATCATTCAGACGCTCTATAATCTGTGACAGGAACTCTTCTTTCTTATCGCGTGGCTTGGCTGCACCGAGGTCATTGCCCGGTTCCAGCTTAAAATCTTCGGCATCTTCTTTCAGCTTGATGTCCTGCTGACGGATCTTGGACAAGCGGTAATGGCTCATGCTGACATTACTTAAGTCCACCTCATCATCTTTCGTTGCGGTTTCACGCAGCAATGGACGCAGGTTACGCGCATACAGACTAAGTTTTTCCAGTTCTTTGTCATCGTAGTCCACGATCTGCGACATAAACTCGTAAAAACGAGTAAAGCTTCCCAAGTCTTTTTTAAAGATTTCCAGCTTGTCTTTTTCAAGCTTGGCCTCTTTAAAGGCATTGTCGGCATTGGCAATCAGCACCGCATCATTGGTTTTCTTGCAGCGTTCCAGCATGTCTCGGGTGGTGTTATAGGCTTCGATGGCCTGACTATAACGTTTCTGCCAGCGTTCAACCGCCGGTTTGCAGATATTACTGATCGCAGCATTGGATTTGTTCTTGGTAAAGAAGGCTTCTACAAACTGCTCGACTTCCGTCCAGAGGAAGATCTTGGTGGCTTTGAGCTTTTCAAACAGGTCAAAGATCTGATCCGGATTGGAAACATCGGCTAATTCTGCGGTTTGATAGTAAGGCTGGAAGGCCCCAAGAATGTCTTCAGGATCGTTAAAGAAGTCCAAGACAAAGGTGCCAGATTCCGCTTTGCCCGGATAGGTACGGTTCAAGCGTGACAAAGTTTGTACGCACTCAACACCGCCAAGTTTCTTGTCCACGTACATGGCACACAGTTTCGGTTGGTCAAAGCCAGTCTGGAACTTGTTGGCCACCAGCATCACCTGATAGTCATCACTATCAAAGGCCTTACGCATTTCCCGCCCTTTCAGTCCCGGGTTCATGTTGCGTTCATTAAAGGTCTGCCCGACTAAACCACTGCTGTCGGTATCCTTGTCATTAAACTCAACCTCACCCGAGAATGCGACCATAGCCTGAATGGACTTATAGCCCTGATCCGTCACGTATTTGTCAAAGGCCAGCTTGTAACGCACCGCTTCTTTACGTGAACTGGTCACCACCATGGCTTTGGCCTGTCCACCCAATAAGCCCATCACGTTATTTTTAAAATGTTCGACAATGACTTTCACTTTCTGAGAAATGTTGTGGTCATGCAGGCGCACCCACTGATTCAGTCGGATCTTAGCTTTTTTGGCATCGACCTGTTTGTCGGCTTCTTCAATTTTCTGTTTTAGCTTATACACCACTTTATAGTTGGTATAGTTTTTCAGCACATCCAGAATAAAGCCTTCTTCAATGGCTTGGCGCATGGAGTAAACATGGAAGGCTTCCGGCTTGTTTTGCTTGGATGGGGGTAGCTCAGGATTGGGTACACGGCCAAACAGTTGCAGGGTTTTGTCTTTCGGTGTCGCGGTAAAGGCATAGTAGCTGAGGTTATTACTGCCCTTACGTGCAGCCACCACCGCATCCAGAATATCTTCCGAAGACAGTTCAGCATCCTCTTCGCGCTCTTCCAGCATCAACACTTCTTTGAGTTGTCGTGCCGTAGAGCCGCTTTGTGAAGAATGTGCTTCATCGGCAATCACCGCATAACGTCGCTGTTTCAGATTGGTACTGTTTTCAATCGCACGCAGCACAAAGGGGAAAGTCTGGATGGTCACAATGATAATCGGCTGTGAGGTTTCCAGTGCCTTGGCCAGTTTTTCCGATTTGGAGCCATCGCCTTCTTTGTTGTTGATGCGTCCGACAACGCCATCGGCATGTTCAAACTGGTAGATGGTGTCCTGTAGCTGGGCATCCAGAATGGTACGATCCGTGACCACAATCACCGAATCAAACAGTTTCTGATTGTGTTGATCGTACAGGGTCGACAGCTGATGTGCTGTCCAGGCAATCGAGTTGGACTTACCTGAACCTGCACTGTGCTGAATCAGATATTTCTGTCCAGTGCCCTCCTCTAAGGTGGCATTGATCAGTTTGGTGACCACATTCCACTGGTGGTAACGTGGGAAGATCAGCAGTTCTTTTTTGTACTTGCGTCCTTCCCAGTCTTCTTTTTCTTCAATTTGCAGATGGACAAAACGTCCAATGATATTCAGCAAATTGTCCGGTGTGAGGACTTCATTCCACAGATAGGCGGTGGCGTACTGATTCTGGTCTTCTGGCACATCATTGCCTGCGCCACCGTCATGCGTGCCTTTATTGAATGGCAGGAAGAAAGTATCTTCTCCGGCCAGTTGGGTCGCCATATAGACTTCGTATTGACTCACGGCAAAGTGTACCAATGCGCCACGCTTAAACATCAGCAAGGGTTCAGGCTTGTTGGTTTCTGGATCTTTCGGCAAGCGGGTACGTTTGTACTGCAACATGGCATTCTGCACCGCCTGTTTAAACTCGGACTTGAGTTCCAGTGTTGCCACAGGAAAGCCGTTTATAAACAGCACCAGGTCAATGCGCCATTTCTTGGCCTGTTTGCCCATGTCCTGTAACTCGGCAGCCGTAGCATACGGGCTATAGACCAGCTCTGGCACAATGCGGCAGATGTTCTTTTTGTAATTGGCTAAGGTATCGGGATTCAGCGCATGTTCTGGTTTAAACTGACACAGGAAAAAACGTGCGCTGCGGGTTTTCACTCCGTGACGCAGCACACCTAAAGTGCCATAGCTACGTGACTGTTCATCAGTGGCATTGATGTCGGCTTTTTTCAGCTGGGCAACCACGGCTTCTAGAAAATGCCGTTCGGTATCTTGCGGAAAGATGCGCTGAAACTTTTGCCAGTCTTGTGCTTGGGTTTGTTGCACAAAATCCAGTACGTCCTGCTCATACAAGGCAGTTTCACGGTTGTAGCCTTGTGCTGGGCCGATAATCCAACCGTGACTTTGCATTTGCGCCACGATATCTTGTTGAAAAATGCTTTCTAAAGTTGCGTCCATGATGCCTCCCCCAAAAAACTGCATTTTGCAGACAGTGTCTGCATAATCTTTATAAATAAAATGAATTTTTCAAATCACACCTGCCACACTGACGGTCGGCATGGGTTGGTCAATATTGTGTGCCAGTATGGCTCCGTCATTCATTAGATTTGATCTGTTTGCCAAATGGGATATCTTTCCCACTGTCCAGGAAATCCCATCCATGTCTTAGAAATGTTGCGGTGCGTGCGTAACAGATGGAGTAAGCGATTACGCCATGTATGCTTTGGTGCAATCTTATCCATGAAATGCAATAAAAAAACTAGGCTGTTATAAAGTTTTCTGTCTGCTGAAATACTTTGATCAAAATTGCATTGCGGCTTTAAACCTGCTGGCTTGCTGCGAGGTTGTGCAATCGTTTTCGTCAATTTACGATTCCATAATCTGGCATGATGCGCACAAATATTTCTTAAATAAACAAAATGCTGTAATAGCCCTTCAAACTGTTTTTCATCGCAATCAAAATGACTGGAAATGGCTTTACGTGTCTGAATCGGTGCCAAGAGCTGATACCACTTAGACAGTTGACCAAAACTCATGACTTCACACACCGCCCAAATCGGTGGTAATTCAGGATCATCATAGGTACGTTTATAATGTTCTATAAAGACCTCATCTGCCCGGGAAACTTCAGTTTTCAGTGATTCGAGTAAGCTGTACCATCTAAAGGTAGGTTTAAAGTACTGACTTTGCAGATAGGCATGACAGCCATGCCGATGTGCCAGTTCATACGCAAAACGGGTACGGATCGCCACTTCTACACGTTCTATGGCATCTAGGATAAGTAGCCTTAATTCACGGTCAAAGATGTACAGTTCAAGCACCTGCTCAAAACTGGTATGAGGTTTAAAACAATGCGGTGAATGGGTGTTTTCAAAAGGAAGCCAATAGGCACCTAAGCGATAATAATTGATTTGCTCTAGGTAAAATTGTGCATCTTGCTCGTTAACAAACTGCATGCCACGCGCTTTTAATAGCTCGATTTGTTCAGCAAAGGTTTTGGCAGGCTTATTGAAAGGCTTCATGGGTGGCTTGCCCTGATTGTTATATTTTTTAGGGCGCTAGAAACAAGTAACCCGACAGTTTGAGGATGCAATTGCTTGCCTAGCCTTGTCGGGTGTTGTTGAGCGTATAGTGCATGATAGTGGGCCATTATGCAATAGCCTTGTGTATAGCAGTTGTTTAAGAAACGTGATGCCCTCATGCGCTTAACTCCGTGTGTGCCTCAGCAACCGTTGGCGATTGCCAGTGGCGCACGTCAATTTTTCCAGTGACTGCGGCTGAGATTAAGGCGGTTCGGCGTTCTTGCATCAGTTGAATGGCTGATTCGGCCTTTAACATCATTTGGTCAAACTTCAATAATTGATTATCCAAATAATTTATAATTTCTAACTGTTCATCTACTCTAGGCATCGTAAATTTCGCACTAATAATTAATGAAGAGCTGATAATTGCCTGATTTGCTAATTTATGACTAAAAATATCTAAATGAGTTCGATATGCTGTACTACACAAACTATAAAAGAGATATTTTTTCAGTAAATTACATTTTTTCTCTCTTAAAATAACAACATTTTGATTTGGTACAGCACCTTCAAAATGAGTCGGAATAATACCTATTTGCCCTACAGCAGATTCTTTAACAGTTGGATCACTCCCTACCATACTTATTACTACATCACCTGCAGATAAAATCACCCGTTTATATTTATTAACAATTTCTTGAGGTAGGAAAATTTCAACGTTATTAATACTTTTTTGCTTAATATTTCCCGCACGGATAAATGGTACACCTTCATCACAAAAATCATTCGAGCTAAAACCAAAACCATTAATGGTCTCTACTTGATGCTTTAGAGGAGTAATTCCCCAATGCTCAGGCACTTGCCCTAACCATTCCACACCTGAATCTTTCATCGGGACATTCGGATTGAGTCCTTTGGTCACGGCATGGCTAATTACCGCCTGACGTTTTTCTTTGAGCAGTTCGATCAGTTGATGTTGTTTTTCAATCAGGTGGTCGATTTTGGTGGTTTCATGGTCGAGGAATTTGGCTATATTTTGTTTTTCTGCTTTTGATGGTAGCCAAATATTGGCAGCTCTTAACATAGCTTGAGTGATGCTAAAAACTTTAACCCCTTTTACAGCAAGTTGAATTTGTGATCGAAATTCCTGAGAATCAAATAAGTAAGCATAAAAACGGCTAACCGATTGGTCTTGAGGTCTTGCAATAATCGTGTGGTAACCGGCAAATACTTTTTCATCATTCACCAAATGAGTAAAATTCCCTGAACCCTTTAAATCTTCAGAAGTATCAGCAAAGACAAAATCACCTTTTTGCAGTAGAGCGTTAGGTGATGTTTTTAAATAGCTTTCTTCTACGCATTTTAAATGATGTTTTAAAGGATCTACTGCAAAACTATATTTAGAATGCACTTCTCCGTAGCTCACACATGGAGTCCCTTCATCCACGAGATTTTCTTTAGTGATGGTCAGGCCTTTACCAAAAGAAAATAAGTACCGTAATTTATTCATAGTCCAATGACTCGGAAGCGCGCCCAACCACTCAACTCCTGAGTCCTTATATTCCTCATAAGACTGATACTTTGCCATTATGAATGCACCTCTTGTAGCAGCTGCATAATCTCGGCACTCACCGCATCCAGATCGGCATCAATCTCGCTTAAATCACGTGGTGGTTGGTACACGTAGAAATGACGGTTAAACGGAATTTCATAACCGACAATGCCAATCTCGCCATCTTTCTCATCGCGCTTGTCGGCATTAATCCAGGCATCGGGCACGTGTGGCTGTACTTCACGTTTAAAGTAGTCTTCAATAAGCTCTGTGGTACTGACCTTTGGATTCAGTGCGATGTTCTCCGCATCACGCAAATCCCCATCCTGTACAAACTCCACCACTTTACCTTGGTAGCTGAACTGGCCATACAGTGGGTTTTCTGCCTGTTTCACGACTTTATTAATCACCGGTTCCGCTTCAGGATTCTTCCAGGTAATGGCGTCTAACAGTTGTTTCTTCTCTTTGGCATCCAGCTTGATGTCGGTTTGTTTCAGGGCTTTTTTCAGCACTTCATCAAACTGGTTAAAATCATCAAACTGCTCAGTACCAATCACCTCTTGTAACGCCTCGGCTTTTTCCATCAGGGCTTTCTGGAATAGCCAGATTTTGCTGTCCAGTACCTCTTTAATGTCTTTTTCTTTTAGCTCAGGAAACTCGGCTTTAATCAGGGCACGCACCTCAAGCGCCACGTCCTGCAACTGACCATAAGTTTCTGCTGTCCACGCTGTACCAAAGGCTGTGCCCAATTGCGCATCGATACTTTGCATCACGGCATTAAACGGTTTCGGGGCAAAGCGTAATGCAGCAATCGCGCTATCCGTGATCTGTGCCGATAAACGCAATGGACGTTCAATGGTCACGCGACGGTAACCAAATTCATGACTGTCAAAGATTTTGCTGGCGAATGGTTTTTGCTGTTCGGTTTCGCCATCCTGCGCCAAGGTGTCTACCGCGACAAAGTCACCGTAATTTTGGGTAATGGTGGCAATTTCAGCTTCAGTCAGATAGTTACGTTTTGAACCCAGCGACTTACGCATTTTGGTACTGAGGTTTGAGGCATTGATCAGCTGTACCTTGCCTTTGCGTTCAGCGGCTTTTTTATTGCTGAGTACCCAGATATAGGTGGCAATCCCGGTGTTGTAGAACATGTCGTTGGGTAGGGCAATGATTGCTTCAAGCAAGTCGGCTTCTAAAATATAGCGACGGATCTCACTTTCGCCACTGCCTGCACTACCGGTAAACAATGGTGAACCATTCAGGATAATCCCGATGCGACTGCCGCTCTCACTACTACTGGCATCACGCATCTTGCTAATCAGGTGCATCAGGAATAATAGTGAACCATCCGATACCCGTGGCAAGCCGGCACCGAAACGGCCATCAAAGCCCTTGTGTTCATGTTCGTCCTTGATGTCCTGTTCGATCTTTTTCCAGTCCACGCCAAAAGGTGGGTTAGACAGCATGTAGTCAAACTGATCGACAGAGAGTTGATCATTCGACAGCGTGTTACCCAGTTTAACCCGGCTCACGTCCTGGCCTTTAATCAGCATGTCGGCTTTACAGATGGCGTAGGATTCCGGATTGAGTTCCTGACCAAAGGCACGCATCACGGCATTCGGGTTCAGCTCATGCAGATATTCCATACCAGAAGACAGGAAGCCACCCGTCCCACAAGTCGGGTCATAAATGGTACGGATAATGCCGTCTTTGGTCAGCACGTCATCATCTTCCATAAACACCAGTGCAGTGGTCAGACGTACAATGTCACGCGGGGTAAAGTGTTCCCCTGCTGTTTCATTAGAACCTTCGGCAAAACGACGGATCAGTTCTTCAAACACCAAACCCATGTCATGGTTGGATACGCTCTTTGGACTCAGATCCGTGGTGGCAAACTTTTGCACGACTTTATACAAAAGGTTGGCATCATCGAGGAGGCCCACAAATTCGATGAAGTTAAAGTATTCAAAAATCTCACGGGCATCTTTAGAGAAACTTTGCACATAGGTGCTCAAGTTGGCCTTGATGTCACTCTGTCCCATTTTGCTGAGATCCATTGGGGAGGTGTTAAAGAAGGCCAAACCATTGGTGGCACGCAGCAATAACTTTTCTTGAGCTTCTTCTGGCAGATTCAGCTTGGAGACTTTTTCATGTTCTGCCAGTACCGCAGCCTTGCTTTCTTCCAGTACACATTCCAGACGACGCAACAAGGTAAATGGCAGAATGATGCGACCATATTGCGATTGTTTGAAGTCACCACGCAGTAGGTCGGCAACCGACCAGATGAAAGAAGCGATTTGAGAAAAGTTATTGTTGGTCATAGTGGTGAATCAATTCCTGAATTCTTATCTGTGATCAGTATCAGGCGACACTTCGGTTGCTAGAGATAATACTGATAATTTTTTAACTGTTGGATAATATTATATTATTTAAAAAGCAGATTGTTGATTATTCATTTATTGCATGACAGTTAAGCGACAAATTTTGTCGTCTGGTTTCAGATTTTTCTCATAGAAGGTTCATCCACCATAACGCTACAACCCTGCTTTTGAAAGTCGTGCCTATTTATAAGCCCATCTGCTAAACTAGGCTTACATTACCTTTGTTCAAGGAAATTCCGAAATGCTAAACACTCACGAACAGAAAAAAAAATATATCCAAGCTACGCGCTTGCAGAATTATCAAGCCAGTTTAAAGCTGGAAGGCATTAACCCGTCCTCAACCGCACCGGCATTAAGTAAAGCTCAGATTCTACAGAAATATAAGAAATTCTCACAGACCTCGGAATCGTGATCAGGCTTCCTTATGGATAAATATGGTGAAATGGGTGACAGCATTTACTGTTACCCCGACTCGGACATCCTCAAAAACAAACTGAACATTCAGGATGCTAAAATTCTGCAACAGGCAGAACTGGAGTTGACTGAGTATGCCAGCACACGAATTGAGTATGCGGAGCCACCTTACGATCTCAAATACCTGCAATCCATTCACTTTCAGCTCTTTTCAGACCTGTATGCCTGGGCAGGTGAACTAAGACAAGTGGATATTGCCAAAGGCGATACCCGCTTTTGTACCTTCTCGCGTATTGAAATTGAAGCCAATAAGCTCTTCAAGCAACTTGAGCAGCAGCACTATTTTCAAGGTTTAGCAAAACCAGCACTTATCCAAAAAATCGCTGATTTTTATTGTGAACTTAATGTCATTCACCCTTTCAGAGAAGGCAATGGACGCACTCAGCGTATTTTCTTTGAGCATTTACTCGCCCACTGCGGCTATGGCGTACAATGGGATAAAATTGACAATAAAGAAGTTTGGATTCAGGCCAATATTGATGGATTCAACTGCCGGCTAGATGGACTGATCGCTATTTTTGAAGCCTGCATTATCACTCCTGAATAACAAAAAAATTAAGGGAGCCGAAGCTCCCATCCATTACTGGCTTTCCAACTTGGCTTCAATCCGCTGATTGATTTCCCAAGCTGACCAGCCAATACGAGATTCACTTAAGCGCATAGGTCGAGGAAATGTATGATCATAGTATTTTTATTTCTCATTGATCATTTCATAGATGGTTGATCGACACACATCAATTAACTCCACAACTTGTTTTAAGTTAATCAATTGATTCACTTGAAAGGTTTGTCCAACAAATGCATTCATGACATGTTCTCTTCAAATTATTTAAGCGAGCTGTCTTCCGCTCAAATAATCAGGACGCTCCGAAAAAAATAATTCGAGGGCGTCCAAACAGATCTAATTCACTGCTTGCACACTCTGCTTTAAACCTTGCTGAATCTCCTGCACATAGCCCAATTGCGCTGAATGCTCTGTATCTGCAGCACTGTCATTGTTTGGATAAAATTCCTCTAGCAATTCCATCCCCTCCTCTGCATGCACCTCAAACTTGGCATTGGCAAAACCCTGCCGCGCAATCTGATCTAATGCCGCCTGATCAAACCCTGCCTGCTTACCTTGTTGGTCAATCTCCTTGGCTGTCTGTATCGCGGATTGCAAATCCACACCTTCCCGTAACGTTAAATCCACGTAATACACAGGCTGACGATAGCTTTGGGTGGTGCTTTTCCCACGCAAGGTGAGCTGCAATGGTAAACACGACAACAAACCACCTGATGCCGCATGGTAGTAATTCAAACGTGCTGCCAAAGTGCGAATACTGTTAAAGCCTGTAGTTCTGAAAATAAAAGTCCCAAACTCATCGGCTTCACCTAAATTGACATGCAGGCGTCCATAAGGCTTACAGTGCCCGCCTTGTCCAAGTGGGCATAAGTCGGGGGATGGACAAGGATGTTGCTCTACACCTTGTGATGTCATGCGTTGGCAAGTCTGACCATTCCCCACACAAATCGGACGACCTGTCTGTCGGTCAAATAAACTATATTCAGCTCGAAGATTGAGTTCAGGATCATTAAAGATCATACGTACAGGAATACTACGCAGCTTTTGATTCGGTGCTTGACTACGCAATTTCTCATCCAAGGGGTGTTTAATCCAACCGTCCTTACCCTGTATTTGACTAGTGATGGTGAACTGATCGTCTTTCTCAGGTAGACGCTTGCCATTCTTTTCTATTACACGACCAATACTGATCCGTCCCAAGATGGGTGGTGTGATTGCTAGACCTTTAATCATGTTGAAATTCCTCTGTCGTTGATATGTTTAGATGTGTTGCACTATTTGCTTAAATTAAAATCGGCATAAAAAAAATCCCATGCAGGGCTGCACGGGATTTCAGGTTGTTTCTTGCTGAGTGACTAACTCTGAGCTTTGAGCTAATCTTGATAAATGTTGAAACGACGGCTGCCTGCTTTCTGCAATGGGTATTGTTGGATGAGTTCAGGTTGGTGCTGAAGTAAGGACTTGGTGTCTAGGCTAATACTGTCCTTACTCTTTTTCCATGTCACCGAACCCTGCTGAAATACAGCACGTTCATGTTCCTGCATCAGTGCCTGAACACGGTGTTTAAGTAGGTCAAACTGAGTTTGGTGTTGTTCAATCTGCTTCTTTTCTTTAATCAGTTGATCAAACAGTTCATTGGCAAGTTGGACCTCCGTTAGATCAACACAGCTCAGTGGAGTATGTTCAGGATAGAGCTGTTGTAAAGCTTTGGCTGCCGATTCACTGGCATCCACTGCTGGCGGAACATCATTTTCAACACATTCCCAAAACAGCCGTTCCGCCTGAATGATTTGTTCAATCAGGGCTTCGTTACGACTGACTTTGTAGATTTTGGTTTCCTGTCCACACAGCAACACACAAATATGTGCCGCTTGCTTGCCTGTCACCGCCAGTTGATGTTGTACCTGACACAACACGTATAACGGCACACCATCTCGCCACAGTTTGGCACCATATTCCCCTGCGGTTTTACATTCCAGTATTTGCACGTCTTCATTGCCCACCACGGCATAATCCAGATTCGCCAACATAAAGGCTTTGTCAGGATCAGGATGCTGCAGTACAGCATTGACCCGACGGACTTTATTGTTGGTGTGCATGCTGTAGTATTCTGCGACCAAGGGTTCCAATTGCTTACCCCAATATAAAGGTGCATATCCTGAGCTTTCATCATCAATATTCTGCTGTACCCGTCCTGTTTTAATCAGCCACAGTTCCAGCATCGACATATAAGGATTCAAGCCACAGGCGGCTGCGGCATCACTGCTGCCTATTCCCTGCTTACGCACTTCCAGCCATGCCTGATAGTCCAGTTGTTTGGTGTTGATCAGACGTTTGGCATTTAAACTACGTTTTGAAGGGCTTGGTTGTGGATGTAGCCGTCCTGAATCAACGACAGCAATTGAATTGGTTGTAGTTAAAGTGCTGTGCTGCACTGTTGGTGTTGTGGTCATGTTTGGGTTCATGTGATGTTCCTCATCTCAATACGTTCTAAAAAACGGCATAAAAAAGCCACATCCGAAGATGTGGCAAAGAGGGATCGTTAATCAGGAGGACACATGATCGTGCTGATCAGATGCTCTAATGATAAAGTCTAAAGATTAAATCAAGCTTAAGCGGCTAAATGTAAAGCCTGCTCTAATCCCCGTTGTTTCAATGCTGCCCCTGCACCAAACCAAGCAGAATCAAGGCGGTGATCGGTACTCATCGCACGACGTTCGTGGTCGACAAATTCTGTGATTGCACAAAGTAGTCCATAGGCGGTGTCTTTGGCTGAAGATAAGTCTGCTCCACGTCCCTGCCCATTAAACATATTCATGACTTTGGTCATGGCACGTCCATTGGGCTCCATTTTATTGGGCTGTTGATTGGCTTGAGATGCAACATTACGGTAGTACTGAATAATGTTATCGTCCTGTTCCATCGCACTTAGGCTATTGTTGTTAAATACCGCATCAAAATAAGCTGCTGCTTCTTTCTGAGTGACTTTACGCTGGGTGAGTTGTTTCATTTCATACATGTGGTCGTACCATGTTTTCACTGAAATACCGAGTTGATCTTTGACTTTGTCGGCATCAAACTTAGTACTGTGGGGTACTTTGACCACGCCCGCATTGGAACTTTGTCCACGCAAGGCAATGGCTAAAGTGTTGTTACACACCACACGGATATTGGTGAATTGTGCGGTTGTGGCTAAGGTGCCATCACATGCTGTTGCCAGCAGGATATAGCCATTGCTGACATCCCCACCTTTCAATTCTGCTGTTTGGCCTGTGCGTGCCAAGGCCCAGAACTTTTTCCCACCTTTAAGTACACCTGCGGTTTCCAGTTCAAAGCCAGATTGCTCGGTTAGATCACGGTAGAACTCCAGAATTTCCATCGGTTGGACTTCCTGATAACGCTGACTCACCACCGATAAAGGGGCATGAGTATCTGAACGGTACAGTACCCGTTGTTCTTCATACGGCATGATGATGCTTTGTCCACGTGAGTTTTGAGCCATGTAACTGACATTGGATGATTCAATGCGCCAATCCATACCTGCTTGCTTGGCCCAGACTTCAATCGGTTGGTTTGGGCTAAGTTGATTGCCTAGACCATGCCACGGGGTTTGTCCGACATACGCCATTTGTTCAATTTGATGTGCCATTTTGATTATTCCTAAAAAGAATGTGTAATGTGATGTTTTAAAGAATCGATTTATTCAACGATGTACCAGTGCAATGGCTGAGAAGTGATTACCTCGCCCATGCAAACTGTTGTTGGCAATCCAAGCAGACATACTGCTCGGCATTGCTGTAATATTTTTCATAGCAGTACTGACTGACAATAACCAATACACCACCCACCACAACACCGATGGCTGCGCCTGTAAAAGGCGGGAATCCTGCCTTTTTGGCAAGCTGCATGCCAAACAGCGCCATCTGTGTCGGTGAAATACAGCGTTGCAGTTGTTCGAAATAGTTGGCGTTTGCATGACTTGAATCAGTCTGTCTGACATGGGTGGACTGACAATAGGGGCATTGAATTAAGGACATTGAATATTCCTTGTTAAATGAATTGGGTACGAAAAGCTGAATTGAGGGCATAAAAAAACCGTGCCCATTGAGGACACGGTTTGATTTAAATTTTACTTTGTCGAGGAGAGTCGCTATTGAAAGCTATAGCTTGCAGTGCCTTTATCTGTCTCGACATCAACCTGCACCACATTGTCATAGCCACAACCGGTTAATTTCAGCCTTAAACGCAAACCCATTTTAAAATGCTGCGGATATTCCAATGATCGGCGATAACCTTCATAACTGCATTCACCGTTGTTGATCAGCACATTGGTCACATCAATCGGATCTGCACTGTTAGAACGGATCGTTAATACCGTAGCGGATTGATTTTGGGCATACCAGTTACTGGTATCAATTACATCGAGTTCGACCGTAAACGTGTTTGGATCAAGGCCAGAGTTACAGCCACTCAACAACATTCCTGTCGTTGCAGTCACTACTAGCAGAAAGGGTTTTAAAAATTGCTTCATACATTTCATCCTTAGCAGTAGTTATAGCTCACGCCATAATCGCCCGTATTTAAATCAATACTGACCAGATGAATTTCACAGTCTGTGCCATTATCAAATTTATAAACGTAGTAACGATTACCCGCCTGCTCCGATTCCAGTGCTCCGTGTTCCTGCAAGCTGAAGTCTTTCACTGATTTGCCTGTGTCTTTTGCGGCTTTAGCAAAGACATAGCGTTGATACTTGTCTATGTTGTCCTGCTCAAACTGAGGCAGTTCGTCATAAGGCAGCATCGACAGTAAGGTATCGACAGACTTTAGGTTTTTATCAAACTCAAAGCTGAGTAATTCAGGTTCATGACCTGATGGACTCAGACTTTTGCTTCCCGTGGTCAATTCTTTGACATCAATCCCATCCACTTCTGCCGCTGCAATCTCGGTTGAAGCTGGCTCTGAACTGGCAGATTCTAGAGGCTGTGCAGAGCTGGCCTCCAAAGTACTAGCTGCTTGAACAGTTTTTTCAGTTGCATGTTTGGGGCTAAAGAAATAGAAACCTGCAATGCTGATCAAGGTCAGGGCTAAGATTGCCGCCAAGCCCAATATGGTTTTTTGGTTCATCTCAAATGCTCCCCCGTCTTTAGTTGGGTACAGTGACTTGAACATTCTGAGCATTAAAGTGAACAAAGCGCGGACAACCACCCTGAAAGTTCACCGTAAAATTACGCCAACCACGGTTGCCCGGATTGGTTTTATACATGCATTGATACACCCCACCACCCAAATTGCGGGCCTTAACAAAATAAGCTTCACTGGCTTGCGCAAACCAGCCTGCCTGCGCCAATGATGCACCTGCAAGTAGTGATGAAATAAGGGCAGTTTTTAGGAAGGTTTTAAACATAATCATTTTCTCTTTTTATAGGCATCACTCGTCTTGGTCTTAATCAGACGCAGTGCTCCCCATGCATGAATGTTGGAATGAATATCTATGTTTTTTTGAAGTGTTATAGACGATAAAGCACACGGATCTATGACCCTCAAAACAGCATGAGAGATTCATCTTCATATCGGTAATATGTACTTGAAAAAGTTTTATTCTTAGAAAGTCATCGACACAGCTATGCATTGACTGCACGACATCAGGTCTAATCACCCAATCGCACAAACATGAAAAAAGAGAAATGTGAAAGACGGTATTGATGTAAGCGCATGGCGTACTCCTTTGTTTTAAAAGAATCCTGCCAAATCACTGTCAATTGATGGTGGCAGAACGAAGGAGGGTTGACAGACTGGTAACAAAGAAACCAGCACGCGCAAGCGCGTCCCCCCTCCGCCCTACCGCAAAGAAAGGGGGACGAACGGGTCCACAACATGCAAAATGAGATTTCGCATATTGTCTTTGTTAATGGGTCTGTCAAAACCCGCTGACGATGTAGGTCAGCAGGCTAAGGATAATCTGCACGTTATAGAGCGTCAAGCAAGCTAAGCAAATGGATAGTGAAAATATTTAGAATTAAGAATCGTTTGAATAAGAATATAGTTAGATTTAAATACAGTTTTTTAAACTGCATTCCTTAGTCTTCTAAATACAGCTAAAAGTAGCCAATCCAATCCAAAATTTGATGAGGGGTAGGTTGTGGGGTAAAACTACAGACAAAAAATAAGCCCTTGTAAAAACAAGGGCTTATTTAGATATTTGGCGGAAGCGGTGAGATTCGAACTCACGGAGGGGTATAAGCCCTCGTCGGTTTTCAAGACCGGTGCATTAAACCACTCTGCCACGCTTCCATGTGCGCCATCATACGGTGCTTTCCCTAGGATGACAAGCAAAAAATTCAGTTAAACCATTCAAATGAATATTGTTTCACCAAAACCATTATAAGCTGGCTGCCAATTCAGCACCTTCTCGAATTGCACGCTTCGCATCTAATTCTGCTGCCAATTTTGCGCCACCAATAATATGGTAATTTGCAAGTGTATGTTCAGTAGATTGAGGCATCACATCTTTCACAGACTCTTGCCCTGCACACACCACAACGGTATCTACACGCAACAACTGATCATGCCCAGCTGTTTCAATCCACAATCCCTCAGTGGTCACAGCTTTATACTGCACACCGCGTAGCATACGCACCGCATGTTTCTTTAATTGTGCACGATGAACCCAGCCAGAGGTTTTGCCCAAACCCGCACCCAAAGCTGTAGTTTTACGTTGTAACAAATAAATTTCACGTACTGGTGGATGAATTTCAGCAGGTTGCATACCACCTTCAGACACATAATTTACATTTGGATCTACGCCCCATTCACGTTGCCATTCATTTAAAGGCTGTGGCTGTTTTTGATGTGGTGGCTTGAGTAAAAACTCTGACACATCAAAACCAATACCACCCGCACCAATCACGGCAACGCGCTCACCCACAGGCGCACCACGTAAAACTTCAGCATAAGATAAGACTTGAGGTGCATCACTGCCTTCAATTTTTAAAGCACGTGGCACAACACCTGTTGCCACAATCACTTCTTCAAAACCTTCACGCTCTAATTGCTCACGGTTTACTTTGGTATTTAAACGCAAATCGACACCCGTTTTTTCAAGCTGCACTTTGAAATAACGAATAGTCTCGTGAAATTCTTCTTTGCCTGGCACAACTTTAGCCAAGTTAAACTGACCGCCAACTTCATTAGTCGCTTCAAATAAAGTCACATGATGGCCTCGGCTGGCTGCCACAGTCGCTGCAGACATACCTGCCACACCACCACCCACTACGGCAATCCGTTTAGCTTTTTTGGCTTTTACATATATCAATTCAGTTTCATAAGCTGCGCGAGGGTTGACCAAACACGTTGCGCGTTGATTTTTAAAAGTATGATCTAAACACGCTTGGTTACAGGCAATACAAGTATTAATTTCATCAACACGGTTGGTCGCCGTTTTATTTACCCAAAATGGATCGGCCAATAAAGGACGTGCCATTTGCACCATATCGGCTTTTCCTTCAGCCAATATTTCTTCTGCTGTTTCAGGCATGTTAATACGGTTAGATGCAATCACTGGCACAGATACATGCTTTTTCACTTCTGCGGTATAGTCCACAAATGCCGCGCGTGGTACTGACGTCACAATGGTTGGAATACGTGCTTCATGCCAACCTATGCCTGTATTTAATAGGGTTATGCCCGCTTCTTCTAAGGCCTTCGCCACGGTAATGACTTCTTGCATAGTGTTGCCATCGTGCACTAAATCCAATAGTGATAAACGGAAACAAATAATAAATTTTTCACCCGCTTGTGCACGAATGGCTTTCACAATCTGCACTGCAAAGCGCATACGGTTTTCAATGTCACCACCCCATTGGTCCTGACGCTGATTCACATGACGACTTAAAAACTGATTCAGTAAATAACCTTCAGACCCCATAATTTCCACACCATCATAACCAGCTTTTTGTGCAAGGCCTGCGGTATGTGCATAGTCCTGAATGGTATCTAAAATTTGCTTTTCGCTCATTTGACGTGGTTTAAATGGCGAAATAGGCGATTTGATTGGACTCGCAGATACAACAAACGGCTGATAACCATAACGTCCTGCATGCAAGATTTGCATCAATATTTTTGCGCCATACTTATGTACAGCATGTGTGACTAAACGATGCGGTGCAATATCACCCAAGGTATTCATTGTACCGCCAGCAGGTAATAGCCATCCCGAGCGGTTAGGCGAAATACCGCCCGTAATAATCAGACCAACTCCCCCTTTGGCACGCTCACCAAAATAGGCAGCCAATTTAGGATAATTATAAAAACGGTCTTCTAGCCCGGTATGCATAGAACCCATGACCACACGGTTTTTAATGGTGGTAAATCCTAAATGCAGGGGCTTTAATATATTTGCATAGCTAGTTGTCATGGCGAATCCTTATAATGGGCTTTGCAACTTGTTGCATACTACTTTAAATCGTTTTTATTTTTTGTTTATGGCAATTTTATTTTTTTATCTGTAGAAACTGTCAATAACGTCAATTATTCAGATCACTTCCTACAATAAATCTTATAGATAATTGAATAATTAAGATATTTTTTAAAACAAAAAATACATGTTTTGTCATATTTATTTTCAATTGCTTATCAAAAAAATGTGCTTAAACAGCTATGCAGGCAAAGCACCAGCTATCACGACTTTATTTCAAACGACCTTTCTACTCTAAGCAAGCTTCATTTAAAAATAATTTCAGCCGCCCCCCACACCTGAAGTTTAAACTTCCCACTGAGACTTTAAACTTTTCCATAATGCAAAAGCACCCAGTAGCGTGCCGATCGGAAAGCTCAAAAGCATCAATACAGCTAAAATCCGCGACAAAATCAGTCCCTGATTGGCACCTTTCTTCACTTTGAGACAAGCCACAATATTGAGTGCAATTAACAGCCCAATGCCAGCACACAATACACTTAGCTCCACCACGTTCATCGTATGTTGCTGATACTCCAAATACAATACAACTGCCAATGCACAGCTCAATATTCCTGCATAAATGCCATGAATTAAACTTAATGTCTCGTTTTTACTTTTTAAATGCGAATAAAGTGGTGGCAATTTATTGTTGAGCATCAATTCTCTCCGACAAATGTTTTATGCAATGGCCCTATTGGATACATACATATAAATTAGTGAACTGCACCGAGCATAACATTCTATAAATCTTTATTAAATATTAATAAAAGTAATCTGTTTCTCAACACTTCGATCGCGGTTTTAAGCCGATGAAGACTAATCAACAACCAGCAAAAAAAACATCTCCTACTACAAAATGCATCTGTTGGCTAAAGCACATCATGAGCCACAACCAAAACTTGCCCCATATAGCTAAATGTGGCACCTGTTCATTTAACATGATCTGTATGAGGCAATACATTGGAAAAATAGCAACACCTCAATGAAAATACCTCATTTTTTGACGCTCTCAGTCCTATCTTTTAGGTCACTTAATCTCACTAAAGCAATAACAATCCAAAGCACAACCATAATCAGAACCGATTAAATTTAGCTTTTTAATCTATTAATTTTTTTCAGTGCAATTTTTTTTGAAAAAATTTAGCGCTAAAAGTGCTACAATTAAAGAAATCTATATTCTCTCGGGCCACCCACTCTAGGTGCCTATATTAATATCGTTAGGATTAACAATGTCTGATAATGCAACTATCTTGCAGAATGTCCCAGTAGGCAAAAAAGTTGGTATTGCCTTTTCTGGTGGTCTAGATACTTCAGCTGCTTTATTGTGGATGAAACAAAAAGGCGCTGAACCGTATGCTTACACAGCAAACCTAGGTCAGCCTGATGAAGATGACTATGATGCGATTCCGCGTAAAGCTGAAGCTTACGGCGCAGTAAAAGCTCGTCTAATCGACTGCCGTTTGCAGCTTGCATTAGAAGGTATTGCAGCGATTCAATGTGGCGCGTTCCACATCTCGACTGGCGGTGTTCCATACTTCAACACTACGCCGCTAGGCCGTGCAGTAACAGGTACTATGCTTGTTACAGCAATGAAAGAAGATGACGTTAACATTTGGGGTGACGGCTCTACTTACAAAGGCAACGACATTGAACGTTTCTACCGTTATGGTTTGTTGACTAACCCTGCACTTAAAATCTATAAGCCTTGGTTAGACCAAACTTTCATTGACGAATTAGGCGGCCGTGCAGAAATGTCACAGTTCCTGATCGACAATGGCTTTGACTACAAAATGTCAAAAGAAAAAGCGTATTCAACTGACTCAAACATGCTTGGTGCTACGCACGAAGCGAAAGATCTTGAATACCTTAACGCTGGCATCAAAATTGTTGACCCAATCATGGGCGTTGCGTTCTGGAAAGAAGACGTTGAAATCGCTCCTGAAGAAGTGTCTATCACTTTCGAAGAAGGCTTCCCAGTTGCAATCAACGGTCAACGTATCGAAGATCCAGTTGAATTCATTCTTGAAGCAAACCGTATCGGCGGCCGTCACGGTCTAGGTATGTCTGACCAAATCGAAAACCGTATCATCGAAGCTAAATCTCGTGGTATCTACGAAGCTCCGGGCATGGCGCTTCTTCACATCGCTTACGAGCGTCTTGTGACAGGTATTCATAACGAAGACACAATCGAACAATACCGTATCAATGGTTTACGTTTAGGCCGTCTTCTTTACCAAGGCCGTTGGTTCGATTCTCAAGCGCTTATGCTTCGTGAAACTGCACAGCGTTGGGTTGCTAAAGCTGTAACTGGCACAGTGACTTTAGAACTTCGTCGTGGTAATGATTACACCATCATGAACACTGAATCTGAAAACCTTACCTACGAAGCTGAACGCTTAACGATGGAAAAAGGCGATTCTATGTTCTCTCCTGCAGACCGTATTGGTCAATTGACTATGCGTAACCTCGACATCACTGATACTCGTGCAAAATTGGGTATCTACACTGGTGCAGGTTTACTTGCAGTGGGTACAGCTTCTGCTGTTCCACAACTTAAAGACAAAAACTAAGTTTTAGTTCAGTCTAAAAAAACCGCGCCTTGAGCGCGGTTTTTTATTTTAAAGAGATGATTCAATTTAGCGTGATTCGCTTGAATGGCATTTACAGCCCGACTATATCTAAGAAGTTAACGTGACTGAACGGATAGATTGATAATAAATTTGATTACGCCCCAGTTGCTTCGCACGGTAAAGTGCCTGATCAGCAATACTCAAAAGATCGTCTTGGCTCATCTCTTCTCCGCGATATACCGTAATACCTAAACTAATGGTAATTCGATTAGAGACCAATGATTTTTCATGTGGAATTTCTAAACGATCAATTGCTTTATAAATATTAGATGCCACTGCATAAGCACCATGTGCATCTGTTTCAGGTAAAAGCACGACAAACTCTTCGCCTCCATAACGTGCAACAAAGTCCATGTGACGAATGGCGTTTTTAATATTCAGCGCAATTGCCGAAATAACATCATCGCCTTTTTGGTGGCCGTAGAAGTCGTTATAGTTTTTAAAATGATCAACATCAATAAATAGCACTGCAAGGGGTGATTCATCCGCACGAGATTGCGTATAGAAATTATGCAGCATTTCATCAAAAGTACGACGATTAGAGATCTGTGTGAGCTCATCGTGCTGACTTAAATGTAAAAGCTCTGTGTTATGTATACGATGGATTTGTTCACTAATTTTAGCGCGCGCAGTATATAAATAAATCATTCGCTCACGTGCAAAGATCATGTGACTAATGACAAAGCCTAAAAAGCTCGCACCAATAAGCACACGTGCCAATAATAAGATGTTAATTTCAATGGATAATACCAAAATCACCACAGAACAAATGGCGGCCAGTACCCCAATCGCCAGCATGTGCAAGGGACGTATACCCGTTAGTATATAAGCCAAAATATAAATAACGCAGATAATAACTAAAGCCTGATGCTTCAAGTCTTCCGTTTGTACCGTAAACGTGAGCCAAGACATTGAGACAATAGTCCAAAAAAACACAACCATCGATGCAATTTTAAAATAGGGCTTTAATTTCTTCTGTGTAGAAAAAAAATAAAGGCCGAGAAGACTCATCGCACCATTTAATAAACCCAACAAACATTGAGAAAAATCATGCTTAAAATAATTCGGATCTACAATCCAATAATCTGTGGGCACCATGACCACAACAAATAAAAAATAAACCAAAACCCCAGACCATAAGTTTCTTTCAATATGCTTACGGGCCCGCTCTAGGTTTTTTTGCCAGAACTCATGCTCCATTTTTTGTGGAAACACGCGTCCAATGCTGCTGCTTTGCTGAGCAATCAACTCTTCAACTTTTTCTTTGTCGTATTGCAGCTTTGCAAGGTGATACTTGTATTCCATTTCCAAGCATACATGTTGTTTTTTTATTCATGTCAAAATAACACATAATTGTCATTTTATTTATAAAAATCACACCATTTGTCTTTAATTCCCGTTACCATTTTCACACTTTTTGCATTATCATCTGTTTTATTTCCAAGTTTGAATTTGCCTTGAATACGATTACTCTTCTGCAGCCAGATGATTGGCACGCGCATTTACGTGATGGTTTAGCATTAAAACGAACAGTTCCAGATTTAGCGCAGCAGTTTTCTCGCGCGATTTGTATGCCAAACCTTGTTCCACCCGTTAAGACTGTAGAAGAAGCCAATGCATACCGCGAACGTATCATGGCGCATGTTCCTGAAGGTGTTCACTTTGACCCTCGTATGGTGTTGTACTTCACCAACAACACTTCACCTGCTGAAGTCAAAAAAATTAAAGATTCAGAATTTGTTAACGCGATTAAGCTCTACCCTGCTGGCGCTACCACAAACTCTGATAGTGGCGTAAGCGACATTTCTAAAGTCTACGGTGTAATTGAGCAAATGGAAGAACATCAAGTTCCATTACTCCTACACGGTGAAGTGACCCATAACCACGTTGATATTTTTGACCGCGAAAAGCGCTTCTTAGATGAAGTCCTTTCTCCGCTATTAAAACAGTTCCCGAAACTAAAATTAGTACTAGAACACATCACGACTAGCGAAGCAGCCAATTTTGTATTGGAACAAGACCGTAATGTAGCAGCGACCATCACACCACAACATTTATTATTTAACCGTAATGACATGCTTGTGGGTGGGATTAAGCCTCATTTCTACTGCTTGCCTATTTTAAAACGCCAAACGCACCAGCAAACACTCCTTGAAGTGGCTACAAGTGGTAATCCTAAATTCTTCTTGGGTACAGACAGCGCGCCACACTCAAAAAATGCTAAAGAAAATGCATGTGGCTGTGCAGGATGTTATAGTGCACCTACCGCAATTGAGCTATACGCTCAAGCATTTGATCAAGTCGGCAAAATTGACCGTTTAGAAGGTTTTGCAAGCCACTTCGGCGCGGACTTCTATGGCCTGCCACGTAATACCAATACCATTACATTGGTAAAAGAAGATCAAGTGATCCCTGAAAGTTTTGACTATTTGGATGGTGAAAAAATTATTCCGTTGTATGCGGGTAAAACCATCCAATGGAGAAAAGTGTGACTGATGAAACTCTACCAGTAATTGGTCAGCGTTTCCGTGGATTCTTGCCTGTTGTTGTCGATGTCGAAACCGCAGGATTTAATGCACAGACTGATGCCTTACTGGAAATTGCAACCATACCTATTGTGTATGATGCAGAGGGCAAATTTGTACCGGGCGAAGCGCACCACGCGCATATCAATCCGTTTGAAGGTGCAAACCTAGACCGCAGATCATTGGACTTTATTGGTATTGATCCTTTCAATCCCATGCGTATGGCCATGGCTGAAGACGAAAAATCTGCGCTTAAGCGTATATTTAAAGCTGTCAATGAAGTGCGCCGCAAGCAAAACTGCACCCACGCTGTATTGGTAGGACACAATGCACATTTTGACTTAGGTTTTGTACAAGCTGCCATTGCTCGTACAGGCACTAAAAATCAAAATCCATTTCATAGCTTTTCTGTGTTCGACACCGTTACGTTAAGCGCTGTTATGTTTGGTCAAACTGTTTTGGCTAAATCATGCATTCAAGCGGGTATCGAATTCGATGGTAAAGAAGCACATTCTGCACTGTATGACACGCAAAAAACGGCTGAATTGTTCTGCTTTATTTTAAATAAACTCGGACCACATTTGCTCGACACATTGGTATCGGAACAATAAGCTTCCGCGCCACGCTATACGTCCCTGCCCGACTTAAAATTATCTAATATGTTTTAAGCCCCTCCCGCGCAGGGACGCTATTTTCTGCTTCCTCTAATTTATTTGTTTATTTTTTGACTTAAATACACCTTTATTGATGCAAATAATTCTCAATTGCATTGATATTACACCAACATGTAATGATAATCATTTTTGTTTTCAATTACTAAATTTTATTATGCGATTTGCTCCTTCTACTTTAACGCTCGCTGTATGTAGCATCCTCAGCTCAAATCTTTGGGCTGAAACAAATCTAGAAAGTCCAATTCCTTCAGATGATGAATATTTAAAATTCACCACCATCGTGGTAAAGGCCAAAGCGGCACCCGAGATTGGAAGAAGCACGTATAACCAGCAAGATCTTCAACGCACAGCCAACAGCTCAAAAAGCATTACAGATTTTTTAAAAGTGAATCCAAATGTTCAATTTAGTAATAATCATTTAGCTGCAGGCACACAAGCCAATTTAAAACCCAGCGAAATTTCAATTCACGGCGCACAATCATTTCAAAATAAATTTATGATTAATGGGGTGAGCAATACCAATATTTTAGATCCAGTCGGTGCAGGGACAAGTATCTATGGCGGTATTGACGCAGGCTCTCAAGGCGTTGCACTTAATACGGACTTACTGTGTAATTTGGAGTTACTCGACAGCAATATCAGCGCCAAGCATGGTGGATTTACGGGTGGCGTCATTTCAGCAGACACCTGTGCACCAACCTCTGAAATTGGCAAAATTCATGGCAGTATTTCTTATGACTATACCAGTAGTGACTGGGTTTCCTATCACCTAAAAACAGATGCAGATAAAGGCCTGTTTGATGGCGAGTCTTCACAAGAAAACCAAAAACAATATACCCGCCAAGGTTTAAGTACCAATATTTACAGCAAGCTCTCAGAACATAGTGGCATTAATTTATTTGCCTCGCACCGACAATCAAATATTAATGTGCTCAGTGGTTTAGACAGCCCGAAAATGATTGATCAAAAGAAGATAAATCAAAATTTAGGCGGGACTTTTTTCTATGATCCTGACCCTTTCACTTCAATGAAATTTGGTCTGACTTTGGGTAATTCAGAAAGTAATGGCTACGCAGAAAAACGCATCAATTCTCACCATAATACCCATAACGAATCTGCTTTAATTTTCGCGCAGCACAGTAAAATATATGATCTGGCCAAGGTCACTCAAAAAATTAATTATCAGCAAATTGATAATTCGAGACTGGCTGACAAAAACTACGGTATCAATTGGCTATACGCGCCTGACTCCAAAAATTGGTCTGATCCGAGCTCAAAAGCTATGGAAGGTTCATCGAATGCAAGTATTGATTTAGCCCAACATAGCTTCAACTATGAATTAGAAAGTATCTTTAATGTCATCAATTTTGCTTCAACTGCGCATCACATCAGTGCCGGTTTAGGCTACAACCGCAATGACGTTAAATGGGAACGAACCAAAGACTACATGACCTTTTACGGCGTGACCTCAGGCGTGGCTAAAAACCTATATGATCTCGATGGTGGCCAATGCCAAGCTGATGATTTATTTTGTGATGAGGCAACAACAGGCACATTTATCAATGCTAAAGTCCCTACAATTTATAATGGCCAATATTTTGGTAGTGGATCGCTTTATAAAGCAGGTACATTCCAAGGTACATACCAGCAAGCCTACTTATTTGCTGAAGATGATATTCACTGGAATAAGCTTAAAGCGCGCTTTGGTGTCCGCGCCGATTATGACCAGTCAAATAATAATTTAAATATTGCGCCACGAACTCGATTTAGTTATCAACCCTTTTACAATCCAACCCTAGAGCTGACTACTGGTTGGAATCGTTACTATAGTGCACCCACCTATATCACCGATTTACGTCAAGCATTAATGGGCTTAGACTTTAAAATCTCACGTGAGGATCAAAATGCCGCGTGGACTGAACAGCAAAACTATAATGTGAGTGCTACCCGCAAATCTGACTTAAAAACACCTTATGCAGATGAATTTATTTTAGGTATCGCTAGCCAATATAAAAACACCAATATCGCGTTAAAATGGGTGAATCGCCAGTATAAAGACGAAATCTCGCGTAACCGAAGTAGCATTTCAGTGGGTGGTGGATTCAATCGATCATTTGAATTTGGTAACAATAGCTACGGAAAGAACAATACCGTAACTTTGGGCATAGATACTCTTGAACAACTTCAATTTAAAGGAACTCATCATAACTTAGGCTTAGCCATAAATTACAGCCAAACTTTCCGCGGTACACCGGATTATACGGAAGACTATAACGAAGCAGACATGGAAGAATTGGTTTCTTATAATGGAAAAATTATTCATTATGCCGACCGTCCAGCATCAAACTTTAATCAGCCCATTACTGCACGTATAAAATGGGATATGCATTTTGACCATCTCCCGCTCACGATTTCTAACTTCTTCAGTTATAAAGACAGCTTTGAGCAAGTGCTCAGCTCAAATGACAAAGTGATTCATGAAGGCGTTAAACTGGATACGTATGTGCTTCAAGATGTGAAACCTCGTTTTAGTTGGGATATGCGTACCACCTATGAGCACAAGATTAATAAAGACCACTCAGCTATTTTCGGTCTGACCATAAACAACTTGACCAACCGAAATAATTTATATGTTGCAGGCTCTAAATTGTATTCAGAAATTGGACGCCAAGTGGTCGCAGACGTAACCTTTAAATTCTAAAATCCTTAAGATGAAGAATCACTCCATATTCTTCATCTCTTTTCATATTTAGGTAAATATCTACCTTTAGCCAATTCCAAACCATGTAATACGAGCGTTCTTTTAAAAATCAAAAAATGATCATTTAGTGGTACTTAAATTATTAATGAAAGAGGCCTACAGTATTTATTGAATCATCAACTTAGAAATGTTCAAGAAAAAAGCAATTGCATTGAATAATAAAGAAATTATTTTGACTTTCATCGGAAACATCTCTAATATTCGCTCTACCTCGCAACGTCCCTATCGTCTAGAGGCCTAGGACATCGCCCTTTCACGGCGGTAACCGGGGTTCGAATCCCCGTAGGGACGCCATATCTATTCTC
This sequence comes from Acinetobacter cumulans, assembly GCF_003024525.3. Taxonomy (GTDB): domain Bacteria; phylum Pseudomonadota; class Gammaproteobacteria; order Pseudomonadales; family Moraxellaceae; genus Acinetobacter; species Acinetobacter cumulans. Next base: position 2,437,930 of record NZ_CP035934.2, read on the forward strand.
TGTAAAATCTCTAATTAAATTCACACCGATCAATCTATTGATTGGTTTTTTATTTTAATAAAATCGCTTTCTTGAATTGAAAATAATTCTCATTCTTATTGATTAATTTCATTAAGTTAATGATAATCGCTTGCATTACGTTTCACACCGTCACTCTCTATGCGCTTTTGTCACTCTTCCCTCTATGTTGCTATGTTTATTGCACTTCCATCTGCACAGGTATTTTCGGCGGAAACTAGTCCCTCTCCAATCGAAATTCAAATGAATACGATTGTAGTTGAAGCAGATCAACATAAAGAAGTCGGTACAGCAAAATACAATCAAGAACAGCTTAAAGAGATGCCGAATGGCAAAAAAAGTATCAGTGACTTTTTAAAGACTCACACCAATGTTCAGTTTGACCGCGAAGCTTATAGTAGTGGTAATCAAGCCTCTCTTGCACCAGAAAAAATCTCAATTAATGGTGCACCAAACTTTGCCAATAAATTTACGGTAAACGGCGTCAATACATCAAACACCTTTGACCCCGTTGGTGAAAGCGCAGATTCAAATTATTATGGCGCTCCGAGCAATGCTCAAACCGCCAACATCAATACAGACTTAATTTGTGAACTTGAGGTCATTGATAGTAATGCCAGCGCTGAGCATGGCGATTTTCAGGGTGGTGTAATTTCTGCCAAAACCTGTGCGCCTAAATCTGAAATTGGCAAATTGCATGGCTCTATCAGCTATGACTACACTAATTCTGCTTGGTCCCGCTTTAATTATGTCAATGATGCAGAAGAAGCAGCTTTTGAAGATCAAGATACGGAACATCATAAGGAATACACCACACAAGGTATCAGCGCCAATGTCTACGGACGCTTCAATGAAGCTTGGGGATTTAACGCCTTTGGTGCAACACGTGGTTCACGTATTCCTGTCATGAGTGGTTTGGGTGAAAACGACAAGATTAAAACCCAAGAAGTGAATAACAATGCTGGATTCACAGCTTATTTTAATCCTGATGATCAGCAAGCTTATCAATTTGGTGTTGAACACTACGAATACGACAAAGAAGGCTATTATAAAAATAAGATCAACTCCGACTATACAATTGATACCATTACCGACACTTTATTTTTTAATACCAAGAATAAATTCAATGCTTTACAGCTCGAACAAAACCTAAACTATCGCACGACTGAGCTAGACCGACGCTTAAAAAGCAATAGTTCGACCTCGTGGAACTATGCAGCGGGTTCAAAAGATTGGGTACCAGGATCAAAAGATGGTGACACTCTGACTGAAGGCGGTTTTGGTGGCAATATTATTAACCAGCAATCAACCCTGTCTTATGACTTAAAAGCCATTTTCGATCCGATTAAATTGGCCAATACCACGCATCGTTTTAAAACGGGTGCAGGCTATCAGCATAATGAAGGCTCATGGGAACGCCCTGACGCGATGGCTTTATACACCACACGTGCAAATTTAGGTACGGCATCTTGTGCAGTTGGCGATGCTCAATGTGATGAAGCCGATTTACAGTACCGCCCAAGCTCAACCAAGCCTTGGGAATCTTGGACAGGTCAGTACTCACGCTCAGGTACATTTTACAATGCAGGTAAATTTACTGCCCGCCAAGACCAGTGGCATGTTTTTGCTGAAGACGACATGAGCTGGCAGAACTTCCGTGCGCGCCTAGGTTTACGTGCAGATTATGATTCTTTGGGATCAAATCTCAACATTGCACCACGCTCGACTTTCGAATACCTACCATTTTCAAACGATACGCTTAAATTTACAGCGGGCTTTAACCGTTACTACGGCAATGTCTTCCTCATGACTGAGCTCGATGAAAAAACCTACACGACTTATGCGAATTTATCGCGTTCTGCAAGTTATGACTCAAATTGGGATGAAAGCAATAATTACGGCTGGGTGACCACTTATCCAAGCTCACAAGCTGCAGCAGTTCGCGCAACGGATGTCAAAACACCGTATAGCGATGAAAAAGTGTTTGCAGTAAGCAGCCAAATCAAAAATTTAGATTTGAATTTAAAATGGGTAAATCGTCAATTTGAAGACCGAATTGAAGAAACCCGTATTTACAAAACCACAGCGGCGGGCACGCAAGCCTTAGACTACCGCACTTATGCCAATGTTGACGGCGGTCAAGCCGATACCTATACATTTACAATCAGCAACACTAATCCGTGGGACATTGGCCAGACACAGCACAAACTTGCGCTCGGCTTAAGCTATATTGAAAATGAAACCACACGCGGTTCATATAAAGATATGGATACTGACTCGCGTAATGCCTATGTGTCTTTAAACGGCTTAATTATTCCAAAAAGTCAGCTTCCAGTGAAAGATGCCCCATTTACAGCGCGTTTAAACTGGGAAATGAAAGGGACAGCGCTACCGTTTACCCTGCATAACTTTTTAAACTTTCGTTCTGCTTCAACAAACTACGTCGCAACGGGTGATAAAGTATCGTGGGATGGTTCAGATATCTCAGTTATGGAAGAAGAAGATTTTGCCAGCAAATTTACTTGGGATGCCCGCGCAACCTATGACTGGAAAATCACACCACAGCAAAGCATGACCTTCGGCTTAACCGTTTCAAACGTTTTAAACAAACAAAATAAGAACGTGACCGATGCTGGTAAGCTTTATTCTGAAGAAGGACGTCGTTTTATTGCTGACCTTAGCTATAAATTCTAATCCCCCCATCAAGCGCGCCTCAAAATGCGCTTGATTCATTTATAAATAGACCAACAATGAAAAAAATTATTCTGCTGCTCGGAATTTGTATATTGGGTATCAGCCTGATCGTTTACTTCTTTCGACCAAATTCAAATACACACACTGCCCCAGAACAAATTTCTAAAGTTGGCACGACACAACGAGAATCCATAACAGCAAATACTTCAGATCAAACTGAAAATCACTCAAATGATTTAGCGCATCAGTCAGTAGCCCCATCTGGAAAAGCAAAAAAACTAAGCGAAGAAGCGACACGTTACTACAAGGTAGCTTATACCTACGGCTGGGAGGCCATTGTTCGTGACTTTGAAAATGGCACCATTGCCAAAAGTAAAATGCCTGATGATGAAAAAAAGAAACTCTGTGAATTGGCCTTAACGGGTACAACTGTTGAACAAACCAAACGCTTATTTACAGCCAACTGTAAACCTTTAAATGGCAAAATATCTTTTAGGATTATTAACGGCCAATTAAAAGATGCCGAAGGAAAAATTGATCAAACTGAAATGATTCATAAGCTCAAGTTTTTACAAGCTGAAGACTTTTTTCAAAGCGAAGGCATGTATAAATTCGGCCCCTATGAAGAAAAATTTAATTTACAGTCCAATGCCATTGCATGGGGACTTGAAGAAGTTTCAGACTACCTGCTCAGTATTGGCATTGGTTATGCAGGCAATAGCGACAATTTAATTAACAGTAATATTCAAGGTCGCAATCCATCAATCAGCCTCGTAAAAAAATTAATGCAAGCGGGTATTCACCCTAATGCAAAGACATATACCCTGATAGAAGAACGTAATTTTGCAAGTAAACACCCTGAACTCTACCAGTTTCTACAAGAAAAGAAGCAAAATTAAGCCTGCCATAACACTGTAAGTATGAAAGCGACTTTCACACTTACAGTCATCGCATTTTGATTTATAATTTCACTAAGATATTTAATTGTACTCAACATGCTTAAGAAAATTTTATTGGTTCTGCTTATTTTATTTCCAGCGGCTTTGTATTTGTTTGTTGTTTCCAACAACAGCCAACAACCTGCAACAAATTCGTCCGAACAGCAAGTTTCTCATCCTCAAGATCAGCACTAAATTTAATTCTGATTGTCTTTCTTGCAGCCAAATCAACGGCTGCAAATGTATCTATTTTATAAATCTATTTACGGCTTTTATTTGAAAATAACGATATATGTGATTTTTCACACAATGAAAATATAAAATATATTTTTCAAATCTAAGTTATTGTATGACAACTCCTTCTGATTCTTCGCAGACTCCTGCAAGTGGGGATTCACCCTCCTTAAAACGCGCGATGACCACTCGCCATCTCATTATGCTTTCACTTGGTGGCGCTATTGGTACTGGCTTGTTTATGGGTTCTGGTGAAGTAATTTCACAAGCTGGTCCTTTAGGCGCTGTATTGGCCTACATTATTGGTGGTCTGATTGCCTACATGGTAATGCTGTGCTTAGGTGAATTGGCCGTACACCTTCCTGTATCAGGTTCATTTGGTGCATTTGCAACAAACTATATTGGCCCAGGTACAGGTTACATGGTCTCATGGATGTACTGGCTGGGCTGGTCAGCAACCTTAGGTACAGAATTTACCGCAGCCGCGATATTGGTACAGGAATGGTTTCCACAAACCTCCATTTGGCTTTGGACGCTCATCTTCGCAGCGGGCGTGCTCATTTCTAATCTAAGCTCAACACGTGCTTTTGCAGAGTCTGAATTTTGGCTTTCAATGGTCAAAGTTGCCACTGTACTGGTGTTCATCTTACTGGGCTTTTCATGTATTTTTGGCTTTATTCCATTTGATGGTTATAGCTCAGCTCCTATGTTTAACAACTTAACGGAGCATGGCTGGCTACCGAATGGTTTATTTCCACTCTTTGCCACATTACTGATTGTGAACTTTGCCTTTAATGGTACAGAAATGATTGGTATTGCTGCAGGCGAAACCGAGAACCCTGAAAAGAACGTACCCAAGGCGATTCATGCTGCAGTATGGCGTTTGATTATTTTCTTTGTGGGTACCATTATCGTTATTAGCTCATTACTTACCTATACCGATGCAGGCTTAAACGTTGGCGGTCATGGTGGCTTAAGTAGCAGTCCTTTTGTATCTGTGTTCCAGCACATGGGCATTCCTTATGCTGAAGACATTATTCGCTTCGTGATTATTACCGCACTGCTTTCTACGGCTAACTCAGGTTTATACGCGGCTTCACGTATGATGTGGGCACTTTCCGCTCAAAAGCAACTGCCTCGTGTATTTGCCAAAGTGAATAAAGCTGGTGTGCCGGTTGTTGCCATTTGGGTAACGATGATTGGTGGCTTACCGGGTTTACTTTCCGAGCAATTTGGTGCCGATGTCATCTTTAAAAACTTGATGGGTGTTGCAGCCTTTACAATGGTGATTGTGTGGATGAGTATTTGCTGGAGTCAATTTAACTTCCGCCGCCAGTGGTTAAAGCAAGGTCATAGCGTTGCTGAGCTTAAATTTCAAACGCCTTGGTTCCCTTTAGTACCCATCCTTGGTTTTGTGTGCTGTACCGCAACAGGTTTAAGTATGGCTGCCGACCCTGAAATGCTTTCAGGCTTTATTGGCTGTCTACTGTTTATGGCTGCCTGTTATGCAAGTTATTATTGGTTATATCACAACAAAAATTAAGCATTAATACCTCAATGGATTGGTTTTGACTTAAACGCAGTGTTCTCACTGCGTTTTTTATCGCCAATATTTTCTTATTCTTTTCAATACCCTTCATTTTTTAATCAAACAATTCAATATTTTAAAAATTACCGCAATTCCAGTTTGACAGCTTTTTAAAAACTCCCTAATATACGCATCACCTCGCAACGTCCCTATCGTCTAGAGGCCTAGGACATCGCCCTTTCACGGCGGTAACCGGGGTTCGAATCCCCGTAGGGACGCCATATCTTGATCGCACCTGATCAGCACTTATTCAAAATTACTATTATTTCGTTGCAGATTTACAATTTTTCACTACAATAGCTCGCTTCATTCTCTTGATATTTTAATCTTTTCCTATGCACTCATCTCCGAATGATGCTTCACATCAGGGCAATTCTGCGCCTTTAAAACGCGCTATGAGTACTCGACATCTGGTCATGATTTCGCTTGGTGGCGCAATCGGAACAGGCCTATTTTTAGGGTCGGGTGAAGTCATTGCACAAACGGGGCCTGTAGGTGCCATCATCTCTTACTTTTTAGGCGGTATTATCGCCTATATGGTCATGCTCTGCTTAGGCGAGCTGGCTGTACACATGCCTGAGTCTGGCTCATTTGGTGCTTATGCCAAACGCTATATTGGACCAGGCACGGGTTATACTATCACATGGTTATACTGGCTCACGTGGTCAGTCACGCTTGGAACAGAATTTACTGCAGCGGCATTGCTCATGCAAGAATGGTTCCCAGACAGTTCCATGTGGATGTGGACACTGATCTTTGGCGCTTTTGTATTTACCTTAAATATGATTTCGACCAAATGGTTTGCAGAATCTGAATTCTGGCTCGCTTTAATTAAAGTCGTTACGGTTGTGGCGTTTATTTTGCTTGGTTTATTGGCTATTTTTGGTGTGCTTGGCTACCAAGGTCAAGAAACAGCACCACTGTTTAATAACCTAACTGCTCAAGGCTGGTTCCCAGAAGGCCTCTTCCCAATCTTTACCACCATGTTAATTGTGAACTTCGCATTCTCTGGTACGGAATTGATTGGTGTTGCTGCTGGTGAAACCAAAGACCCTGCTAAAAACGTACCTAAAGCCATTAACACAGCAATTTTCCGCTTGTTAATTTTCTTTGTGGGTACCATTGTAGTCGTTACCTGCCTATTGCCACACCAAGAAGCCGGTCTAGGCAATAATGGAGTGAGTAGCTCACCATTCGTAACCGTATTCCAGCATATCGGTATTCCATACGCTGAAGACGTTATCCGCTTTGTGATTATCACTGCGCTATTGTCAGCAGCCAATTCTGGCTTATTTGCAGCATCTCGTATGATGTGGTCACTGTCTTATAGCAAGCAATTGCCCGCTGTATTTTCGAAAGTGAATTCACATGGTATTCCTTACGTCGCGGTTATTGTGACCATGATTGGTGGTATGCCAGGCTTGCTCTCTGAGCAATTTGCACCTGAAGCCATTTTCACCAATTTACTGGGTATTGCTGCGTTTACCATGGTGGTTGTATGGATGAGTATCTGCTTAAGTCAGTTCAACTTTCGTCGTCAGTGGTATAAAGATGGTCATACAAAATCAGAACTTGGTTTTGCTGCACCGTTGTTCCCAATCGTGCCGATTCTAGGTTTTATTTTCTGCTTCATTACTTGTATCAGTATGGTGTTTGATCCAACAATGCGCATCAGCTTCTTTGGCTGTTTGGCATTTATTGCTGCATGTTATGCAAGCTACTATGCGTTTTATCACAATAAAAATGCATCGTAAGTATCATTCTTGCTGACAATTCAGCAGCAAATTAGAGCAGCCTAGGCTGCTCTTTTTTTATCTATACTAAAACTAAAATAGCACTCATATCCTTGAGAATGACTGATGAATATTATTTTTATTCACGGGATGAACCAGCAGCATGAAACAGCGTAATCGATTGAAAAGCGCTGGCTCAGCTTGCTTAAACAAGCACTCAATCAAACACCGCAACAGGTTGCATTCACCTACTTAAAACGACATTTTCGCATGCCATTTTATGGTGATTTACTCTCACGTTATCATCTCAGTAATGTACTTAGTGCCAGCACACTTCTGCCTCAAACCTGGCCACATCTTCCCTTTTTACATCTCAATACCTATGGACAAAAGAAACCAAACACAGCAACGTCTACAATCAAAACACCATTACAACCAATTATTCAACCCAAACAGCCACAGCCAAATTTTCACACAAAATTTCATCAATTTAGTGCGCTCCGCAAAGATTATGCCTTACATCACTTTGCATTATGGATGAATGATTTTCCTAAACTACACACCACACTCTTGCATAAGTTTTTAGTTGAAACAGATTTATACTTATCCAATAGTCATTTTATGCACGCTGTACATTTACGCATTCATCAGCAACTGCATGACAGCAAACCGAATATTATTGTCGCGCATTCATTGGGTTCGGTTATTGCCTATCACTACCTGCTCGAACACCCAGAAATGAACATCCGCAGTTTGATTACTTTAGGCTGCCCGCTTGCATTTCAAACCATTCAAAAGCGTTTACCTCAACCCATTCAGCGACCTACTTCACTCAAAGGAGATTGGATTAACTTTTATTCGCATGATGATTTTTTAGCAGCTTTAGCACTACAAAAATCACCTTTTGATTTCAGCCCCTCTATTTTAAATCGTGAGATTCGTACATCTATTGAACACCCACACGATATTGCTGGCTATTTACAGCATCCAGAAGTAATTCATGCCATCCTAAATTCGCTCACAAATTAACCCAAAACAATGTATTTTTCCCATATTCTTACAAGATTGTTTTAAATTTATGCACTCAGCACATAAAACTGAAATTATTTCTTCAAATGCGTTTGACACCCCCCTGTTTTCACCCTATTATACGCCCACCTCTGAAACGTCCCTATCGTCTAGAGGCCTAGGACATCGCCCTTTCACGGCGGTAACCGGGGTTCGAATCCCCGTAGGGACGCCAATTTTCAGAAGTACATTTTATTAAGTCCCTATCGTCTAGAGGCCTAGGACATCGCCCTTTCACGGCGGTAACCGGGGTTCGAATCCCCGTAGGGACGCCATTATTTAGTCTAAAAACTTAGACTTTAATTAACGGTTTTAAAATTTGCTTTCTGTACTGTCCCTATCGTCTAGAGGCCTAGGACATCGCCCTTTCACGGCGGTAACCGGGGTTCGAATCCCCGTAGGGACGCCATATTCAAGATGGCAACATCTTATGAAAAAGCTCAAGCATTACGACTTGGGCTTTTTTATTGCCAATGCATTTATAAAAAATTGCCATCCACTGGCCATACAGCATAAGATAAAGATACTCAAAGTGCTTCATTCCATACCCACATAAAACTCCACACCAATATAAGAATTATGCAGATCACATTATTTCATTTACCTAATTCCCGCTCTCAACGCATTGTTTGGCTATTAGAAGAATTAAACCCAAATTATGAACTGATTATTTGTGATCAAAATGCGCCTCAAGCAGAGATGAAATTCCCAACTCTGCAGATCAAAAAACAAGGAAAAATACAGTCGCTAAGCGAAAGTAGCGCCATTGCTGAATACCTCTGCCAGCTCGAACAAAAACTTGTGGTTTTGCCATCAGATCCAGATTATTGGCATTATTGCTTTTATAAAAACTTTGCCGATGCCAGCTTCATGCCTAACTTGGCGTTAAAACAGGTCTTTACGCAAATCGCACAACAAACGCCTTGGCCAGTTCGCTTTATTAGCCTTGCCTTTAAAGTTGCCTTTAATCGTGCTTATTTAAACCCTGAGCTGGATCAACAACTACAAATGCTGAATCGCCATTTCATGCAGCACACATGGCTGGCTGGAGATAAATTCAGCAGTGCTGATATTTTACTATGGTTTCCATTACTAGCCTGTGAATTTGCCCATGCAAAATTTAGCGACTATCCAGCACTCGCCCAATATTTAAAACAAATAAAAAGCAGACCCGCATTCCAAACTGCTTTACAGAAAGGACACTGGTCTGCTGAAGAATTTCAGCGCTATTGGCAAATCACACAGTAAGCCTTACACCGTTCATGTCATTCCACTGACACGCTGATTTTCAATTTTAAAAAAAATAAATTTAAGATTAAGCCGATTTACGTGAATTCACACGACCTTTAATCACCGCAGTTAAATTACCTTTTAAATATTTAAAAAAGACTTTTAACGGTGAGAGTTTTGGATTTGGCTGCTTGCCTTCTCCAATGGCTTTAAATTGCGCGGCATACCAAATAATTTCCATAATAGCCATTTTGTCGACCATTGGAATACCTGTTTTAATTTTGTCTACGCCATAACGCACATCTTGCCCAGCAATCAGTCGATCTGCCAATGCCGTTTCTACTGCAAATGGACGCGCAATACCTACAAACTCACATGCACCACTGTCCAGCGCCGCATTCATGCCTTCAACGGTACGGAAACCGCCTGTTACCATTAAATGGCATTTCACTTCTTTACGGATTTTATCGGCAAAGTCTAGGAAATAAGCTTCACGGGCAATCGTCGATGCTTTACGTTTATCCTCTTTCGCACCCGCCATCGCAGGCGCTTCATAAGTACCACCCGATACTTCAATCAAATCAATGCCCGCAGCATCAATCGCTTTAAACACGGTAATCACGTCTTCTTCAGTAATACCGCCACGCTGGAAATCTGCTGAGTTCAGCTTGACTACAATAATAAACTGATCCGATGTTGCTGCACGAACGGCTTTATAAATTTCCAATAAAAAACGCATGCGGTTTTCTACTGAGCCACCCCATTGATCATTACGCTGATTGGTTAAAGGCGATAAAAACTGGCTAATCAGATAACCATGCGCACCATGCAACTGTACACCTTCAAAACCCGCTTTTTCACATACTGCCGCCGCTGTAGCAAAGCGCTGGATGATATCTAAAATTTCATCTTCACGTAGAGCACGTGGCGTACCAAAAGTTGTGGCTAACATGGGGCTAAATGGCACTGCCGAAGGTGCCACAGTTTCTTTATTTAAACCCTTAGGGCATTGGCGACCAGGATGTGATAGCTGTACCAATTGCACCATGCCATGCTTTTTGCCGACTTCAGCCCATTGGGTTAATAAAGCCAAATCACGTTCAGACTCAACCCCGACTACGCCTGGCTCATTTTTAGCACGTAAATCGACCATGACGTTACCGGTAATCGCACAACCTAATCCGCCTTTGGCCCAAGCTTCATACAAACCAAAATGCAAATGATTCGGCTGTCCTTGAGTATTTGCCAATGCTTCACTCATCGCCCCCTTAATAATGCGGTTCTTGAATTGCGTGCCACGGATCTGAATCGATTCTGCAAGATGGCTCATTTGAAATTCCATTATTCTTTAAATAGTGCTTTTACTCTAAACGTATTCTACTCAGCGTCAATAGCAGATAGACAATTTATATTGTCAAATTAGCTTAATTCAATTAATACTGACTGGCTTCTATCAATTTACGGGTGTAATCCGTCTGTGGCTGTGCAAAGAGCTGTGCTGTTTCTTGAAACTCCATCACTTTGGCATGATGCAGTACCAGTACTTTTTGGCACAGTGCTTTCACCACTTGCAAGTCATGGCTAATAAACAAATAGCTCATTTGATATTCCTGTTGCAAACGACGGAGTAATCGCACAATCGCACGCTGTGTAGTACGGTCAAGCGCAGAAGTCGGCTCATCCAAAATTAACACTTTCGGCTGCAACACCAACGCCCGTGCCAAGGCAATCCGTTGTCGTTGCCCGCCAGATAGCTCATGCGGATAACGCAATTTAAACGACACGGGTAGCTCTACTTTTTGCAAAGCTTCATCTATACGCTGCTGTATTTCTACTTTGGACATCCGCTTGAGCGACAAACCTTCACCAATGGTTTGCTCGACATTTAAACGTGGATTTAAACTGCTGAACGGATCTTGAAATACAATTTGAAAATCACTACGCAACGGACGCAGTTGCTTTTCCGACAGCCGATTCAGATCTTGGCCTTGTAGCAGTATTTGCCCATCTGCATCTATTAAACGTGCAACTGCCAAAGCCAGCGAGCTTTTACCCGAACCACTTTCCCCCACAATGCCAATCGACTGCCCCTGTTGTAGCGCCATGCTTAATGGTTCTACCGCAACAAAATAATCTTTTACCCGATTGAGCAGACCTTGCTTGATGGGAAATTTCACCCCAACATCAGACAACTCCAGCACCGCAGGCTGTGGATCTAGCCTTAAGGCCTCACCAAAATCATGATTCAGCAAATCTTTGGTGTAATTCTGCGCAGGTGCATTAAAAATCTGCTCAACCGCACCTTGTTCCACAACTTGGCCTTGATACATCACGATCACTTGATCCGCATATTGACGCACCAAATTTAAATCATGGCTGATTAAAATCATCGCCATTTTACGACTTTGCTGCAGTGATTTGAGTAGCTTTAATATTTGCGCCTGCAGTGTCACATCCAAAGCAGTCGTCGGTTCATCGGCAATTAAAATATCCGGATCGAGCGCCAATGCCATGGCAATCATAACGCGTTGACGCTGACCACCAGATAACTCGTGTGGATAGCGCTTTAGTTTTTCTTCAGGTTCTGGTATGCCTACATCATGTAGCAGTTCAATCACCCGCTCACGGGTTTTGGCTTTCGACCAACCACGTAGCAATAGACTTTCACCAATAATTTTTTCTACTCGGTGCAGCGGATTCAGGGCAGTCATTGGCTCTTGAAAAATCATCGCGATTTTATCACCACGTATACACCGCAACTGAGGCTGAGGCATAGTCAGCAGATTTTGACCATTCAGTAGCGCCTGCCCACTCAGCTGTAAATTTTTCGGTAATAAACCCAATACAGCCAAACTGCTAATGGATTTTCCAGACCCACTTTCGCCCACTATGGCCAGTGTTTCGCCCGCTGCCAGCTCAAAACTTAGCTTTTGCACCAAAGGCTGTGCTTCGTTATGAATGCTCAGCTGTTGAACTGAAAGTATGCTGTTCTGTTGTGTTTTATTGACGTCTTGGATCGAATGCATCTCGCGCCGCCTCCCCAATATAAATCAATAATGACAATACAATCGCCAAGGTGAAAAAGCCTGAAAGAGCCAGCCACGGCGCATTTAAATTATTTTTGCCTTGTAACAGTAGCTCACCTAAAGAAGCTGCATCGGGTGGCAAACCATAACCCAAAAAATCTAAGGCAGTTAAAGCGGTAATATTTGCCGTGAGCATAAACGGCAGCTGCGACAAGCTCGAACTCATGGCATTAGGTAAAATATGCCGAAAAATAATGGTTCGGTCCGACACCCCCAAACTGCGCGCAGCCCGTACATAATCAAAATTACGCGCGCGTAAAAATTCAGCCCGTACCAATCCGACCAATGCCGTCCAGCCAAATAGCAGCATAATGACAAACAACCAGTACACGCTTGGGGTAAACATGCTGACCAAAATCATCACCATGAACAGCATTGGCAAACCACCCCACACTTCTAATATCCGCTGTCCAATCAAATCAATCCAGCCACCGTAATAGCCCTGCACCGCACCAACAATAATGCCCAGCACTGCAGAAGCCAACGTTAAAGCAAAACCGAACAGCAGTGACACTCGCAGGCCGTATAAAATACGCGCCAGCACATCACGGCCTTGGTCATCTGTACCAAGCCAATTTTGTGACGTCGGTGCTGACGGCACAGGTACAGCCAGTTCTAAGTTGGGTGTTTGATAAGAAAAATGATTGATGGGCCACACAGCCCAGCCTTTTTCTTCAATCAGCTGCTGCACTGCTGGGTCTTTATAATCTGCTTCGGTTTCAAATACACCGCCAAATTCAGTTTCTGGATAGCTTTTAAAAGCTGGCAAATACAAACTGCTGCCGTATTTCACCAGCAGTGGCTTATCATTGGCAATCAGCTCTGCACCCAATGACAGCACAAAAATAATCGCAAAAAGAATAAAACAGCCAAAACCTAATTTATTTGCTTTAAATCGCTTTAAACGTGCCTGCATAATCGGAGACATTATTTTGCCCCCCGTGATTCAAAGTTAATCCGCGGATCAATCACCTGATACAGCACATCACTAATCAAACGCAGGATTAAGCCCAACAAGGTGAAAATAAATAAGGTACCAAAAATCACTGGATAATCTCGTTGCACAATGGCTTCAAAGCCAAGCAAGCCGAGTCCATCTAAATTGAAAATAATTTCAATAAATAAATTACCCACAAAGAAGATGCCAATGAGTGCTTCTGGTAAGCCCGCAATCACAATTAACATGGCATTACGGAACACATGCCCATACAGCACACGAGACTCAGTTAAGCCTTTAGAGCGCGCTGCCAGCACATATTGTTTATTCAGCTCTTCCATAAATGAATATTTGGTCAAATAGGTCAGCCCTGCAAAACCGCCAATCACCATCGCCAGCAAAGGCAAGGTCATGTGCCAGAAATAGTCTGCAATTTTTCCAAACAGACTCAATTCAGCAAAGTTTTCCGAAACCAAGCCCTGTAATGGGAACCATTGAAAATAAGAGCCACCTGCAAAAAACACAATCAGCAGAATTGCGAAAGCAAAAGCAGGAATTGCATAGCCCACAGCTAACAAAAGCGATGTTGCTTTATCAAAAACTAAGCCATGCTGACGCGCTTTTTTAATACCTAATGGAATAGACACCAAATAAATCAACAACGTGCTCCACAGCCCCAAAGATAAAGACACTGGAAGCTTTTCCCACAACAATTGGGTCACAGGCTTATCTTTAAAAAAGCTGGTGCCAAAATCTAAAGTGGCATAACCTTTGAGCATATTCCAAAAACGAATATGTGCAGGCTGATCGAAACCATATTGCGCTTCGATCTTTTGCACCATCTCTTCACTTAAGCCTTTAGCACCTTGGTATTTGCTGGTGTCTTGTGCAGTTTCTCCACCACCGCCCGTGCCCATCCCCTGAAAAGACTCAGCCTGTTGAATCGCTTGTTCTACTGGTCCACCGGGTGCAATCTGAATCACCACAAAGTTAATCAGTAAAATCGCCAACAGCGTTGGGATAATCAGCAACAGCCGTTTTAAAATATAAGTGCCCATGATGTTATTCCTTTTACTTTGGGCTTATTGCTTACGCAAATAGCTAGCAACCTTTTGCGCTTGCACTGCGTCACTCCACCAGTAATCTATACCTGTCGATAACTTTGGCTTGACTGTAGGCTGCTGATACATATTCCAATACGCGAGCCAGTTTTCTCCTTTGCCATAAGTTGGAATTTGATAATAACCTGCTCGTAGCAAACGATCTAAAACCCGCGTACGCGTCACCAAGGCTGACCGATCTGGCGCTCGAATCACCTGTTCGACCATAGCATCAATGACTGGATTTTTAATCCCGGCATAATTGTAGTTCCCAGGCTGATCCGCCGATGCACTTCCCCAGAACTGCGCCTGTTCATTGCCTGGGCTTAAAGATTGAGGCATTACCGTCGTAGTCATATCAAAATCTTTGCTACGCATACGTTCGATATATTGAGGTACATCTACTTGACGGATATTCACCTGTATACCCAAACGCTTCATATTGCGTACAAATGGCATCAGCGTACGCTGCAAGCCATCTTGATGAATTAAAAACTCAATCTGAATGGTCTGGCCTTTTTTATCCAGCAGATAGCCATTTTTATATTTATAGCCTGCATTGAGTAACAACTGACGCGCAATCAATAAATTATTGCGGTTAAAGCCACTGGCATCCGAAACTGGATACTTCCAATTTTTTAATACGCCAGCACGTTGAATCGGATCAAGTTTTGCCAGCAAGGGTTTGAGCACCGCCATTTCAGCTGCTGACGGCACACCTTTGGCTTCTAATTCACTATTGCTAAAATAACTTTGCAGACGTGTATATTGTCCATAAAACAGCGCCTTATTTTGCCATTCAAAATCATAGGCATACGTTAAAGCCTGCCGCAGGCGAATATCCTGAAAAGGGCTACGGCGGGTATTAAATACAAAACTTTGTGTCGCAATCGGGTTATTGTGCTTAAAGCGGTATTTCACCACCATGCCATCTTTAACTGCTGGAAAATTATAAGCCGTCACCCATTTTCGTGCGGTGAACTCTTCATGCAAGGTGTATTGACCCGACTTAAACCCTTCAAAGGCAATGTCTAAATTACGGTAATACACATACTTTAAACGATCAAAATTATAACGGCCTTTGTTGACTGGCAAATCTTTAGCCCAATAGTTTGGATTGCGCTTATAGCTCAAGCTACGTCCTGCATCAATTTTATCCAACACATAAGGCCCTGAGCCTAAAATCGGCTGCATGCTGATGCGGGTAAAATCTTTTTTGGCCCAGTCTTTTTTGGAGTAAATCGGCAACTGCGACAAAATCAGTGGCATTTCTGCATTGTTGTCCGACTTAAAACTCATTTTGACTTGATGCTTAGACAACACTTCTGTTTTTGCTAAATCTGCCAAGTACATTTGTAAACCTGGATTTGACTTGGTTTGATAAGCATCAAAACTGAATTTAACGTCCTCAGCAGTAACGGTCGAACCGTCACTAAACCTAGCCTTAGGATTCAGATTAAAAATGACATACGAAGTCTTTTTTGGGTCAAAGGTTGCACTAGTGGCAAGCAAGGGATACATCACCCCTGGCTCATCTAAAGAGCTGCTCATGAGTGAATCAAATAGATAATTCACGCCATCTGCAGAGCTCCCTTTACCATTCATGCTATTAAGATTATCAAATGTGCCATTGCTGGCTGTACTTAAATAACCGCCTTTAGGCGCTTTAGCATTTGCATACGGCATGGCCGCTAAGTTGGCATATAAAGGCTGACTATGAATTGCAATATAGGGCGTGGTCTGCGTTGCAGCCCATGCCCCTTGTATTGCCATGACACATCCAAGTGCCATTACATAAGGATGCCCCTTGGCAAATAAATTATTCACGTTGCTTCCTGCACGGTATTGGCTTAGTTAGGTACTTTAATCACATCACCAATGCGTAATGATGCGCTCGGTTGCATATTATTCATATCAGCCAAAGCAGCAGTATCCAAACCATAGCGATTCGCCAAGCCAATCAAGGTATCACCGCGTTTAATACGGTATTCCGTGACTAACTTTGGTACATTAATTTTTTGTCCGACACGTAAACCTGCACGCGCATTTAGGTTATTCAACGCAGCCAAGTCTGCAACACTCACACCCGTACGATTTGCAATCGCATTCAGTGATTCGCCTGACTTCACTGTATAGCTTTCAGTGCTTCCGCTATACGATGAGCTCGCCTGTGTCGTTACTTTACTCGTTTTGGGTGTATCGACTTCTACTTTAGGCACATCACCATCAATCTTCAAGCGTTGCCCAACACGTACTGTGCTATTACGTGACAATCCGTTTAAATCCGCTAAATAGCTCAACTGTAGCTGGTACTTTTGCGCAATCGCAGACAATGTTTCACCCGCTTTCACTACATGCGTATCTTTGGCTTCGCCACTACTTACACGTGTATCCGATTTGCTGTCTTTACGTGGATCTGCTTTCACTACTGCCACTGGCACTTCACCAGTGAGTTTTAAACGCTGACCTACTCGCAAAGATGCATTACGGCTAAAGCCATTTAAACTCGCAATATCATCCATGTTGAGTTCAAAGCGATTTGCAATCGCGCTGAGCGTATCACCTGATTGCACCGTATATTGCTCTGGTGCTTTATTTAATGCAGGGATTTTAAGCGTCTGACCAATACGTAAAGAGGTTGTTGCAGCAATATTATTTAAATTGGCAAAATCTGAAACAGTCATCTTGCTTTGGTTGGCTAAGCTATACAGGGTATCGCCACGTTGGACGTTATAACTTTCAGTTTTAAAGCTTGGTTCAGACTTTGTTTCTGGCTTCGACTCAACTTTATTTGAATTGCTTGAAGCACTTTCAACTTCGTTTAATGGAACATTAATTTTCTGTCCAACCATTAAACTACTGCCTGCTGTGAGGCCCGAGGTTAGGTCTGCTAATTCCTGATTTGATAAAGCATAGCGGTCAGCAATTAGTTTTAAATATTCACCACGCTTCACCGTATAGACTTTGGTTTGTACTTTTTGTACTTTGCTTTCGGTTTCAGCTTTTTTAGCTTCAGCAGCTAATTTTGCTTTTGATGCTGGTGTTTCTTTCAGTGCCAACTTTTGACCTACAAATAGACCGCTAGTCGTATTTAAACCATTGAAATCTGCCAGCTGTTTTACCGACAAGCCAAATTGGCTTGCAACACCTGTCAACGTATCATTGGCTTTCACCACATAATGCTCAGGTTGTACTTTTGCTTTCGGCTCTTCAGCAACAATCGGTTTTGCGTCATATAAATAAATACTTGTACCAACATACAATTTGGCATCAGCATCCATTTGGTTCCACTTCGCGACATCACGCCAGTTCACACCATTTTTCATGGCAATGACCGCTAAGGTATCACCCGCCTGCACGGTATATGTACTGCGTTTGCCCTTAGGTGCTACGACAACAATTTCAGAATCAGTTTTAATGACATTTTTGCCTTGGTTGCGTTTTGCTTCATCCGAGTCAGTGCCAGTTTGCTCTGCAACACTCTTCGGATAAGCGAAGCCTTTGGTCAGCTCTTTGCCTTGTTGATCTGCAATCGATTGGCTGGTTTGAATCGCTGTCAGCTTAATTTTGCCATCATAGGGATCAACAATTTCTGTTCCTTGTGGCGCCAAAGCTTTTAACTCTTTAACCACCTCAGCTTGCTCTGCTTGAGTCGCAACAGGTTTTAAAACTTCATCAACCGTTTTATTTTCACCTTCGGCCTTAATGGCCGCCATAATCTGTTCACGCTCTTTGGTGCTTACAGGAGGCTCAGCAGTCACTTTAACTGTCGTGGCTTTACTTGGGCTAACCGCAACAGGAATACGCGGTGCACTTGGAATATCTGTATTTGCTGCAAAGGCTGCCAAAGCAGATGAACCTTGTGGCGTTACCGACAACGGTTTGCCCTTAGTTACTGTACTTGCAGTTAGCGCTGGTGGCGTAGTTTTGCTTGCTTGAGTTGACGTAATCACCGGTGGTGCTACTTTAGACGGTGTGATGACTGTCGTGTTCATCTCAGGCGGTGTCACTTTAGACGGTGTGATGGTCACGTTGTTCTTTGGCAGGCTTGAAGCTGCACCACCTGCCCAATAACCTGTCGATGCTGAAGATAACTTTTTCAGTTTTGCATCCACTGACGGGCTAATATCTGCAGGAATTAAAATCTTCATTGGACTTGCTGCATCAATTTGATCCCCACGATGACCTGGGTTCAATGCATAGAGTTCCGCACGGCTGAGTCCTGTTACAGAAGAAATTTCATTTAAATTAGCCGCGCCAACACTCACTTCTCTAAAGTGTGGACGGTTTGCAATCGGCGGAAGACTCACACCATACGCATTTGGATTTTTAATAATTTGTGCAACGGCCAAAAAGCGTGGCACATAGTTCATGGTTTCTTGTGGTAATTTTAATGACCAATAATCCGTTGGTAAGCCTGCTGCTTGGTTACGGTTAATCGCCTGCTGAATACGACCTGGGCCTGCGTTGTAAGCAGCCAAAGCCAATTCCCAAGAACCAAACTGATTATATAAGCTACCTAAAAACTCATAGGCTGCACGTGTTGATTCCACCACATCACGACGGCCATCATACTGTGTAGTTTGTTTTAAGCCATAAATACGGCCTGTACTTGGAATAAACTGCCATAAGCCCGCAGCTGCTGCACTCGATGTAGCTGCTGGGTCATACGAGCTTTCAATCACTGGCAATAACGCCAACTCGGTTGGCATACCACGGCGTTCAGCTTCTTTTACAGTGTGGTACAAATAACGCGACGCACGCGCACTTAAACGGTCAATATAGGGCTGACGCGATGCGAACCAACCACGCTGCGCTTCAATACGCGAATCCCAATGGTTTAAATCCATTTTGAAACCGACCGTCATTCGCTTCCAAACATCACCATGTTTGAGCACCAATAGGCGATCACCTTCCACTGCACGCATATCCGTTGCAGATAACAAATCTTCTAAGCCATCCAAGCTATTGGCATCTAAGAAACCTGACGAACCTGCCACTTTTGACTTATGCGCACTTGTCGCTGTGGTCGAGGATGCACAGCCCACTAAACCCAGGGTTGCTAGTGCCGATCCTAAAACGGTTATTTTGAATAATGCAGGCAAAGTCAACTCGTACCAGTTCTTGCTTGGTTTATACATAAAAGAATCCGAACATCTCGTATAAATTTTTTTTTGATATGCCATTGTAGTGAAGCATGGCGCAGACACAAGGCGTTAATTTAACGCTATTTCAGTATAAATGTTACAAGAAATTAAAAAATAAGCCTGATATAGACCTATCGAATGGATTTGCGTTATACAATATGCCATTCAGTTTTGATGTTTTTATTCGGATTCAGTTTTTATGGCTCAGTCAATTACGCTTTATGTCGATGGCGCTTGCAAAGGTAACCCAGGATTGGGTGGCTGGGGCGCATATATTATTGGCGAAAATGCTGAGGAAAAAATCTGTGGTGGTGAAGCAGAAACCACCAATAACCGCATGGAACTTACGGCAGCCATTGAAGGTATTTTGCACTGCCCAACAGATGCTAAATTAGTGATTTGGACCGACTCTAACTATGTCAAACAAGGCATTACAGAGTGGATTCATGGCTGGAAAAAGAAAAACTGGAAAGATGTCAAAAACCCAGATCTATGGAAAAAATTAGACGCAACTTGCCAAGGGCGTGATATTGAATGGAACTGGATCAAAGGTCATGCAGGACATCCAGGCAATGAAATGGCGGATCAACTGGCGAATCTAGGTGCAGAAAACACTGCTTTAGCGCTCAAACAAGCTCCTGCAACTGAAACGAAAAAAAAAATTGAACCCGACTGGCTCTTAAATGATCCCTTTGGTTTAGATCTTGGCAGTGATGAAGAAGAACCTGAAGACGAGTCAGAATGGGAAGCGGAAATTGAGCCACCATCAGAAGTTGTAGCTGTTACAGAAACTGCACCTGAAGCCGTGCAAAATGATCCTGCTTTAAACACAACTGAAGCACCTGTGTCCATTCAAAACACACAGCCTAATAACACACTTGCAACCACATTCAGTGCAAACTCAAGTTCAGTGATTTTACCTGCTGAAGGTCTGCATCCAATGATTATGGTTACCCCACCTAGCATTGAAGCGCATGGCCCACGCCAACTGATTCTCGATACCGAAACCACAGGTTTTTACTATCAAGATGGCGACCGTATTATTGAAGTCGGCGCGATTGAAATGATCAACCGTAAACTGACCGGTAGTTCTATTCATATTTATATCAAGCCACTTAAACCCGTCGGCGACTCAGAAAATGTCCACGGTATTAGTGATGATTTCTTAAAAGACAAACCACTATACGAAGAAATTGCCCCTGCACTGTTTGAATATCTCAAAGGTGCAGAAATTATTGCGCATAACGCCAGCTTCGATATGAACTTCTTAGACATGGAGTTTAAACGTGCGGGCTTCCCTGCGCTTTCAGAAGTCTGTGCCGTAACCGATACCTTGGCAATGGCAAAAGCCAAACATCCAGGGCAAAAAAACTCGTTGGATGCGCTGAGCCGACGCTACGAAATTGTACAACGTGACCGTACCTTCCACGGTGCCTTGCTCGATGCTGAAATTCTAGCAGACGTATACTTAGCCATGACGGGTGGTCAGGTCTCTTTTGATATTGATGCCCTCACCCACACAGAAAATGCGCAGAGTGAAAACAGTCGCCAATCGATTCAAATTGATTTACCCGTGATCCTTCCAAGTGCTGAAGAACTCGAAGCGCATGAGAATTGGATCAAACAATTTGAAGAAAAACATGGAACGCCTTGCCTTTTTGCAAAATAAAAACTAAATTTCCTAGTATATTTTTGTATTTAAAACATTAACACTTACGTTATAGTTAAAGATAAAAGATGGTCCGCCTTTTATGGCGGTTCACAAACAAGAGAAAACACTAGGAAAGGTGCAGATCCATGTCTTACCAAACCTCTATACATTTTGATCCAACAGCATTGCTGATAATAAAAAATGAGGTTGATAACTCGATCAAATTGGTCGAATCAGCAGTCAGCACTTTAGTCGAAGATCAAACCCTTCCTTTCGGTATTGACGACGCTCTTAATCAATTTGAACAATGTGCGCAAGTACTTGCACTGATTGATATGGCAAGTTTAGCAAAGATCGCTCAATACTCAGCAGAATTGATGCGCAAGATCATGGGGAATCCTGCCACAATTCAAACCAAAGATGTCATCGCACTCAGCGAAGGCACCACCATGTTAAAACGCTACATCGAGTTTATTTGCTTACGCGAAGTAAAAATTCCGCAGTTTTTGTTGGATACACTCAACCGCTTAGAAGCATGCTTGGGTAAACCAATGACCACTGAAGGTCAGCACATTGAATCACTACTCGATTGCATCACACCAGATTTTGATCTTCCTCAAGCACCGACTTTAGAAAAATCTAAATACGTGCACCGCTTATACAAATTGTCACTCAACAAGTTAATTAAGCAAGAAGAAAGCGAACTCGACTTACAAGCATTAAAAATTGTAGGGACATATTTAGCCAGCCTTTCAGAAAAACACCCAAGTAAACAGTATTGGAATTTGGTGTTTGTGGCATTAAATCAAATTGATCAATTGCTGATTAATGAGCCACGTTTACGCACACTGGTGTCTATTGAGCGCAATATTGCACAGTACTTCAGTTCGCCAGAGCGCTTTAAAGCGAGCCTAGT
This sequence comes from Acinetobacter cumulans, assembly GCF_003024525.3. GTDB lineage: Bacteria > Pseudomonadota > Gammaproteobacteria > Pseudomonadales > Moraxellaceae > Acinetobacter > Acinetobacter cumulans. The sequence continues at coordinate 2,460,270 of NZ_CP035934.2, forward strand.
TGATTTATCTAATATCTTAAGTCTATGTATTAGCCAAGAAGATGAAGTTTCTCAGCACATTCGTGGCAAGTTAAATATTGGTGAAGACCTGTTAACTGACATGCAATTGCAAGTGTTTAGCCGTCATTTATATGGTCCTGACTTTGGTACGATGCACACGATTAGCGAACTTGTGACCACTGAAATGGCGCAAATTCGTAACGATATCGAGTTCAACTACCAAAATATGTCACCTGAAAAAACTCAGGAACTTCAAGCAAAGCTGTTAGAACTGGCAAATATCTTTAAAGTACTTAATTTAAATGAAGCGCATAAAGATTTAGAACGTCAGGCCAATTCATTAAGCCAAAGCGAAATCTTAAAAGAAGAGACTTTTGCACAGCAATTAATGAATTGCATTCTGTCTGCCATGAACTCAATTGGCGTTTTAGAGCGTCATCACACATCTAGCCGTCTACAACTTCGTGTAAATAACATGAATATTTCACTCGACCGTTTAGATGAAGCACATGAAGTACTCTTGAACGAAACCAAAGCACTGATTGATCAAGCAAGCGAAACACTGGTTCAATATTTACAGAATAATGACCTACAGAGTCTCGCGCCTGTCGCAGTTCAATTACGTGAAATTGGTGGTTCAATGCTGTTCCTGAATGCCGAAACAGGACAAGTTGCGCTAAATACCAATGCACAGTTCGTTTCTTCGCGTGTTGAGGCTTCTACTGCAATTGAAGCAGCTGAAATTAACCATCTACTTGATGGCCTTGCAAGTGCAGACATGCTGATTGAAAATTTAAAAAACAAACAGCCTGTTCTACATAGTATGTTTCAGGTAGCATTGGACAGTAGTGAGAAACTTAAAGCCGTGGCCTAATGTCAAATCTATCGCTTGCCTATATTTTTAAACAACAGCAATTATTGGTTGATGACCAATTTCAACTTCCTCGTGTCGAAAGTATAGCAAGTGATCTGAGGCTTCAAACGGGTGATCAAGTGATTGCCCGTGATCTTACAGAGCAAGATGAAATTCCCGCAGGCTATCAACTCGTTCCCATTCGCCAATTATTACAGCTGTGGAATGTCAAAGAGTTTGAACAAGCCAGCCGTGCAATTCAACTTTTAGAATGGCGTCGTAATCATAAGTTTTGTAGCCATTGTGGCCATAAAACAGAAGTTCATGCCACTGAATATGCCATGGTCTGCCCTGCATGCCAATATCATCAATATCCTCGTGTTAATCCATGTGTCATTACGGTTATTACCCGTGGTAAAGATGAAATTCTACTGGCTCAAAATGCACGAGCATACCGCCCAATGTACGGCTTAATTGCAGGTTTTGTAGAAGTGGGTGAAACACTCGAAGATGCAGTACGCCGTGAAACCGAAGAAGAAGTCGGTTTAAAAATCAAAAATATTCAATACTTGGCCAGCCAACCGTGGCCCTTCCCCAGTAACCTGATGATTGCATTTAAAGCTGAATATGAATCTGGTGAGCTATGCTTACAAGAAGAAGAAATTAGCGATGCAGCCTTCTTTAAATTTGATCAATTACCCGAAATTCCATTTAAAGGCAGTATCGCACATGCCATGATTATGCATGTCATTCATGGCACAACCACGGCTGACGATACCAAAGAATGGCTATAAAGCCTGTAGATCATTGATCTGGTATCGAAAAAAAACCGCTCATCAGAAGCGGTTTTTTTAATCACTTAGATTCTCAAATGAAGTGCAACAGAGATTAATGTATTGGAAGAAAGCAAGATGAGTTAGCATTATGCTTCCGACCGACCAAAGTCAAAGTTGCATCATGAACTATACTCATCTTACTCAAGAAGAAAGATATCAGATTTATACCTTGTTACGTGAAGGTTTTTCCAAACGTTATATCGCTTTGCGTTTAAATCGCTCTCCCTCAACAATTTCTAGGGAAATTCTGCGTAATAAAGCGAGAAATGGCTATTTCGCTCAACATGCCCATAAATTGGCTCGACGACGGCATTGTTCAAACCCTAAAACAATTCCTAATGAGCTTTGGATGCGTGTCATCTCTTATCTTGATATTCAATGGAGTCCCGAGCAAATCGCTTCTCATGTTTCAGTTAGTCTGCATTCCATCTACCGCTTCATACAACAGGATAAAAGCAAGGGTGGGACACTCTTTCACAACCTGCGTTTCAGAAATCAAAGAAAGAGAAAATATGGCTCTCCTGAAACCCGTGGTCAGCTGATCAATCGTAAAAGCATTCATTATCGACCTATAGAGATAGAGCTTCGGACTCGCTTTGGTGATCTGGAAATAGATACGATTGTAGGCAAGAACCATCAGCAATCATTGGTCTCGATTGTAGACAGGAAGACGGGTTATCTTTGGCTGAAAAAGTGTAGTTCACGCAAGGCAGAGGAAGTTTGCCAAGCCACAATCAGCTTATTGAATCCAGTTAAAGATCAGCTAAAAACAATGACAGCAGATAATGGCAAGGAGTTCAGCTTGCATGAGCATACTGCTAGAGAATTAGGGATAGAGTGGTATTTCGCTGATCCTTACAGTGCTTGGCAACGTGGTACAAATGAAAATACCAATGGTTTAATCAGGCAATATATTAGAAAAGGCAGTGATTTAAATGACTATACGGATGAATATATTTCAGAAATCACTCAACGCTTGAATCATCGGCCAAGAAAAAGACTCGGCTTTAAAAGTCCGAGTCAGGTATTATGGCAACAACATGGTGTTGCACTTCAAATGCTAATCTAAGTCACAATAAAACTGAGTTTAGGATGCTCTATTTAAAAACATCGTCCAAAGCCTGCAAAATTTGACGCTTAGTACTAAAGAATCGGCTAAACAAACTCGAAACCGAGCCAATCATCGTGATATGCCCTACACGAGGCACAGGTATCAATTGACTGTGATTACCTAAAGCCAAAAGCTTTTCATTTAAATCTGTACTATTACTTAGGCCGACTACATTGTCTTTTTCCGCAGTAAACAGATAATGCTTCACGTGGTTTTGTTCAATAAAGTAATAAGGCATCACTTGTTGATACGGGATGTTCTGATCAAAAGCATCCGCACATAGCGGGTCGCCTTTATAATCAAAGTGATAAGGCCCAGCCAAGCCAATAATCGCTCGAATAGCCTGCAAATTTTGCAAACGATACGGCGTAGGATGGTACAGCGCGGACATCACATTAAATGCCCCTGCTGAATGCCCCATAAGCACTATATTTTCCACTGCAATATTCAATTTCAGATTCGATTGATTTAAAAAATTCAATGCCAATGTTAAATCATCAATTGAACTTGGAAATATATGCTCAGGTGCCAAATGGTAATTTATTACCGCCACATTAAAGCCTTCTTTAGCAAAGGCCTCACCCACAAAGTGATATTCTTTTTTATCACCATGCATCCAAGCCCCACCATGTACAAAAACCAATAGTGGCTGTGAATCACGCAATTGCTTGGCTTTGTACAAATCTAAACGGTGACGAGTTTTTAAACCATAGGGAATGTTGCGTTGTACCGTATAGCCCGATTTAGGTGTCATTCGGTTGAGCGCAAAACTCCCCAAGTCATAAATACGAAAATCTCGATATATAGCTTTAGCCAACGCTGTTTTTTGATCAAGCTGGCTTTTAAGACGCTGTAAATGTGACGAAAATTGTTTAAGGGGCATTGGGTTCTACTGCATCAGGGTCTATTGCAACAGGAGTTTGCGTATCAGGTACGGCATTCACCATCGGTGCAAAACTTGATGCAACCGCAGGTGAGCTCGAAGAAACTTGGTCAACATTATCAATTAGGGTCACAATTTTAGTGACATTCCCCACTTGCTGGAGCACTTGATTCAAATCATTCAGCTCAGCCGTGTTTAAACGTCCCATTACGTACAATACTGCATCTTCGGTATGCACATGGACTTTGCTTTCAGCAACCACTGGCGCTTTCATCAATAATGCACGTGTATTCGCAGTCACTGCTGTATCTTGCATAATGGTGCCGTAGCTAATTTGATTGCCTACAGTAATATAATTATGAATGGTTTTTACATCGCTCATGGCTCTGACATTGTCTTCAGCCAGTTGCTTTAAAGCTTGGTCTGGTACTTGGCCAGTGAGCAAAACATTGCCATGAAAACTTTCAATATTGACACGTGATTGCTTAAAGCGTGTGTCGAGCTTATATAAGTTAATTTTTGCAGTGCGCACAATAGATGAGTCTATAAAGACCTGACCCAAAGAACGTGCGCCATTTTCCGTCCCTACAGGTGCACTCCCTGTACCACCAGAAATAAAACTTGCACAGCCAGATAAACTTGCTACACAAAACATTGTCATTGCAATACGTTTAAGCACTCAGCAAGACTCCTTCACTATTTTTTGATCGTATTCTATCTATGCATTTACACAGTATATTTTGTTCAAAGAGTAATAAACTCTTGCTCAAAAGTAAAAGCATTTTCTATCCACTGCTGATCATAAGGGCATTTTGAAAAGTCATACTGTATGGATTTTGCAAAGTGTTGATAAAAATCAAAACAAATCACGTCAAAACGGCAATAACATGCGTTGTATTGTGGTGATTGCTGTAAAAATATTAAGGCCGTTTGCATGAGTTTGCGCTGTTTGCTAAGTGATACGGTTTCACTTGCCTGTGCATAATGGGTTTGTGATCGTGCTTTGACTTCAATAAATACCAAGTCTTGGTCCTTTTGCACAATTAAATCTATTTCACCATAACGACTATGATAATTTGCTTGGACTAAGGTATAACCCGCTTCGTGTGCAATTTTAACTGCTTCAGTTTCAGCCCATTGGCCTAACTTCCTTGCCTGTGTCATTTAAGGTGCTCAGCTCACATTTTTCTACTTAGTCTCGATGTATTAAATCTTGTTTTTTCAGTTATCAAAAAGTCATTAAACCTGCTTTAACCCTTTGGCCTGATAGGCATAACAATGTGGTATCCGCTGAATTTGGTTCCCATTCAGACTAAGTTGCCCAGTTCGTCCTTCAAAATTGGCCGTTTTCATTTTGGGTGTTTTTAAATACAGTGCACTGATTTGCCATGCATCGCCGCCAAAGGCCAATAAGCGCTGGTATGGCAAGCCTACAGCTTGTTGTGCGTATGCGTGCTTCATATCTTCCCAATCGGGTTCAAACAAGGCTGGTGCATCGCAAAACTTTATCCCGAGTGGTAAAGGTTTATGCTGCTCTAAGGCATTCGATAAAGTGTAAATATTTTTTTTCGGCAATGACTTCAAACTAAGTAACCATTCATTATTACCAAGTAATACGAGGGCTTGGCCTTTTTTTAATGTTTTCGGCTGCTGTTCGAGCACATGGATGGGTAATTCAGTTTTCGTCATTAAGGCCATTAAAAATAGTTCATTTTCAGACTCTGTTCCAGACTGACGCAGCACTAAAATATCTTCGATCTGATCTTGTTTCATCACGCGGGCTAATGCGCTGGCATCATCTTTTTTTGCAAGGCTAAATTGTAGCACATTGCTTGCCTGCAATGTCCCTTCATTTAAGGCCAAGACTTTTAATTTCGGCTTTGCTTTAATAAGCGCATCCACTTCTGATCTCGCCAACGGCCCAACAATCATTTGCGTTTTGGCGTTCACATTTTTTTTCAATAGTGCAGGCATACTTGTCTGATCAGTATTTACGAATTTTACAGGCACTTTTGAGCCTGATGCCTGATAAGCACTCATGAAACCTTGCTTAATACTGTTTGCAGCTCGCGCCATAGGGCCAGATTCAGGTAAAATAACCAATACCTCTGCTTGGGCATAAGATACTGCCCCCACCAAAATGGTGGTCACAAGTATTTTATTTTTATTATTTGGTCTTATATTCCACATGGAGAAACCTATGAGTGCTCAGTTATTTGTTGTTGCGACTCCAATCGGGCACTTAGATGATATTAGTTATCGTGCAATTAACGTTTTGAAGTCTGTTCATATTATTGCCGCTGAGGATACACGAACTTCTGCACAATTGCTCAAACACTTTAATATTCCAACACCTTTGACTGCATGTCATGAGCACAATGAAAGCAATAAAATTGAACAGCTTATTCAGCGTTTGTTGAATGGTGAAAACATGGCGCTGATTAGTGATGCAGGTACACCGCTGATTAGTGACCCTGGCTTTAAGCTAGTTCGTGCAGCTCAGGAACAAGGCATCCAAGTCATTCCTGTGCCGGGTGCCTGTGCAGCCATTGCAGCCCTCAGTGCTGTAGGCCTACCTAGTGACCGCTTTAGTTTTGAAGGATTTTTACCTTCTAAACAGTCACAACGTCTAAATGCCTTAAATAAGCTGAAAGACGAAACACAAACCATGATTATTTATGAAGCACCACACCGTATTTTAGATTGTGTAAAAGATATGGCCGAAGTCTTTGGTGCTGATCGTCCAGTCGGTTTTGCACGCGAAATTACCAAAACATTTGAAACCATTAAAAAAATGACTTTGGGTGAGTTGGTTGGTTTTGTTGAATCTGATCATCACCAACAAAAAGGTGAAATTGTACTTGTGATTGGCGGTGCAACTGAAGAAAAAGACTTGGAACAAGAAAAGCTAGATCAGCTTTTAACACGCTTGCTCCAAGACCTTTCAGTTAAAGCGGCTTCTCAATTGGCTGCAGACTTAACTGGTATCAAGAAAAAAGTGGCCTATCAACGTGCTTTAGAACTCACTCAGCAAGAAGATTAACATTCTTCATGCGCAGAGCTGATGCCATCAGCACATCCAAACGAAATGAAAAGCGTATTTCCTATAAAGTCATACGCTTTTTTTAATTTTAGATATTCTCTTGTTTTGATCTAGTGCAAGCTAAATATTTCATTCTGCTACACTGTCACCTTACTGCATTTTGTTTTACGCTATCTAAAAACAAAAACTGAGAATTATTTTACGCATGAAAATCATGATAAAAAGCGTACTCCCGATTTGCACATTCAATCTATTTTGGATTTTAGGTTTATTACATATCGGTTTTTATAGCACACGACCGTATCGACATTACCGCTTTGAGGATTTGGTCGACCCGTCACCTGATGCCGTTTTTATGGTTTGTATACTGTATTCCATTTATTTTCTGATCGGCAATGTGCTCAAATTCACTCCTTTTTGGGCACATCATCGCTATAATGCTTATCTTTTTTTAAGTACTGTACTTATCTTTCAAAGCTTTATTGCATGTATGGGTGCAATGCATGCACCGCCCTATTGGGCAGCTTTTATTATCAATTGTATGTTTCTTTTATTCGCACATTTGGTCTTGTATCCCTTATTTGCACTTTGGCGCAAATATTCAAAAAAACACTCATACTCGTCCGACCGTAACACTACAACAGATAAAATATGAGGAAAAAAAACACCGCATAATGCGGTGTTTTTTGGCTTTTTTGGCACTTAATCGCGTGACGCAGATTCGTCTGGTGGCACTTCAGTAATACGACCACCACGCGCTAAGAACGCAGCGACTTCATCTTCTAAAGCATCGCGTTGCTTTTGCTTCGCCGTTACAGTGAGTGTTTCCGCTTCGGCAACATCTGTGTCTAATGCACTATCTTCGCTATCTGACGCGCCTTTTTCAGCGGCTTTCGCTTCATCATCATCAACTGCAGAATCTTCTGCATCATCATAATCATTCATATCCGTCATCTTAAATCTCCCCACCAATGACTTGTATGTTTAAGTAAAATTTAAATCTCAATTTAGAAGGAATTTAGCAATCTCTGAGCTTTTCGCCTAGAGGCTAATATCTAAAAATTGTATTTTTTTTAACCAAAATCGTAATCTTGTATGAACAATTGATTAAAAAATATCAAATTTAGGCTAAGCCGAATAACGCGTATCTTTTAAAAGCCCTAAGCCATTAGCTTGAGACATAAAAGCATCTTTGAGCATTGGTAATTTTTCAACCTGCTTTAATCCAAAATTGCGCGCCCAGACCACAGGGAAAAGTTGTGTGGTTTCCATCCAACCAATCGCAGACATACTATGCATCATGGCATCGTTTTGTCCTTTACGGCGGTGCTCATAACGCTTGAGGCTTTGCTCATGTGCCCACACGCCACGCGCTTTGTCATGTAATAGTACATCACATAACACGGCCGCATCTAAGCAACCAATATTCACACCCTGACCTGCCAATGGATGTATCACATGGGCAGCATCACCAATGAGGGCCAAGCCATCTTGCACATATTGCTGTGCGGCACGAGCTTTCAATGGAAAAGTTGCCCGCGCTGTTGCCTCTAAAACTTCACCCAGCATGTGATGGCTTTCACGAGTGAGCAATGCTGTAAATTCAGCATCGGATAGCTTGGCATATTCTTCTGCATAATCATCTGGCAAGGTCCACACAATAGATTGCCAATGGCCATTTTCTTCAGCTTTTAAACTGGTCATGGGTAAAAACGCCAAAGGCCCAGTTTCTAAGAAAATTTGACGGGCAACATGCGCATTTTTTTGTGCCGTACGAATACCACAGCTTAAACCTGCTTGTTTATAGTCAAGTACATCCAGCTCAATAAAAGCTTGCTCACGAACAAATGAGTTTGCACCATCTGCACCAATCAGCAGTTTGGTCTGTAGCGTTGTGCCATCTGCCAAGTGTACTAACCAAACACCTACACCGCGCTCAATGCGTTTTACTTTCACTTGAGTTCGGTAATCGTGAAGCGTAGCTAACATTTTTTGCTGAATAGCCAGATTCAAAATACTCGGCTCCACCATTGAACCGAGGGCATATTCAACTTTTGGTGTTTGCTCTGACGATGTACCAAAGTTAATTTCACCATAGCCGTTTTTATTCCACACTTGCATGCCTGTATAAGGTTGCTGACGGGCCAATATGTCCCATACCCCTACAGTTTTAAGCAAATGAATAGTCGCTTGGCTCAGTGCCAATACACGTGGATTGGTTACAGCTAAAGTTTTTTCTGCATCTAAAATAGGTGCAGCATCGAGTACAGTTGCTTGTACACCACCTTGCGCCAACAGTAATGCCGTTAAGCCGCCGACTAAACCGCCACCGACAATTACAGCATCAAGAACATGTGTTGATGTACTCATGATTTTAATCCCATCGCATAATTGGCTACGAGTTGCTTCATGCCCGGAATATTTTCAAAGCACATTAAACCTGTGTTGCGAATCAATTTCAGCATAGGATTTTGATTACTAAAGCCACGTACCACAGAATCACAGAACTTAATGACACGTTGCTGATCTTTGAGACGTGATTTTTCGTAGTCTTGTAGCATATTTGCTTCGCCTAAATCGGCATTTTTTTCCACTTGCTCAGTTAAATAACGCACCAAGACATGCGCATCTCGCATGCACAGGTTAAAGCCCTGACCTGCAACTGGGTGAATGGTATGTGCAGCATTGCCCATTAATACCACACGGCCCACTGCTTGTTTTTCTGCAAGCACTTGTGACAAAGGAAAGCTAAAGCGTTTACCGGTTTTTTGGAATTTTCCTGCACGATCGCCGTAGGTTTCTTGTAAAGCATCTAGGAAATGTTGGTCTTTGTCTTCGCCAATCCATTCATGTTCTGTGCCTTTCGGAACAGGCCATACCACTGAACGGCGGTATTCACCTGGCAATGGCAATAATGCCAATGGCCCCAATGGACTAAAGCGCTCAAAGCCTACATGACCATGCGGTTTAGAAGTTTGTACCGTCGTTACAATCGCAACTTGGTCATAGTCATGTTCTGATGCGCCAACGCCTAGGGCTTTACGGCAAAATGAGTCACGACCATCTGCTGCAATCACGATTTTTGCTTGTAATTTATGGGTATAATCGCCACGCTTAGCTTCAATATAAGCAAAGTCTGCATCTTGCGTGAGTGAAGTCACTTGCACACCATCAATCAGTTCAATCAATGGTTCTTGTTTAACTTCCGTAAGGAGTACACGGCCTAACCATGCATTTTCAATGACTTGTCCAAAGCTTTCGACTTTCTCTTGATCTGCAAGTAATCGTGCCTTACCAAAACTACCTTGTTCTGTAATATTCACTTCTAAGATCGGAACTGCATGTTCTTGTAATGCATCCCACAAGCCCAATTCTTGATAAATTTGTACACTACGGCGTGATAAAGCGCTGTTTCGTGCATCAAAACTCGAGTGATAAGGCGCAAGGTTTGCATCATCATAATTTGGGTATTTGATGGCTTCTAAAAGTTTTACGCCAATTTTGGCTTTGGCCAACATGAGTGCCAGACTTAAACCGACCATACCACCACCGACAATGATGACTTCTTGCTGCATGCTTGCTTCCTTTTTTATCAAGTATTCGAATTTAGGAAATTCACTCGAAATACATATACTCTGTAATGGATTTTATCTTACATCAAGGGCATGATTTTTTATAATGAAATACAAATTTGTTGCGGGTATTTGCACTGAATAAATACAAAATAAAGCCTAGCTTGACGTAAATATTCCACTTAAAAAATAGCAAATCAATCAAGATCATCATAACAATGGCTGAGTTCATCAGACTCAGCCACAGCTTATTTAAATCGACTTCATTTGAACTGGTCATGTTTTGATGCATTCAAATGGACACATCAAGCTAAAAACCTGATGCCTTGATGTTAAGCCTTGTTGTTTTATCCTTAGTGTTTACTTGGCATTTAAAAAGTCACCCACAGTTTTATTCAGTTCAGGCGCACACTCTTCAGGTAACCAATGACCACAATTTGGAATCACTTTACCCGTCACATTGGTCGCATATTGCTTCATTTGATCTACTTGGAATTGCCCCATACCACCATGACCGCCTCCGCCAATCGCAAGCACTGGCATATTCAATTTGGTTTTGGAAATGCTTTCATTCTCTTTAATTGAATCATTCAGAGAACGGTAATATTCAAATGATGCATTGAGCGTATGCGGTTTCGAATACGACTTGGCATACATGTCTAACACTTGTGGTGTAAATACTGTTTTATTGGTGGCATGCTCATGAATAAAGTGGGTTAAAAAGAATTTTTCATGTCCTTTAATTAAGGTTTCAGCTAGGTTTTGTTTGGCTGCGAAGAAACTGAAATGCCAAACCAATGATTCGCCTTGTTCTGAGAATGCAGGGAATTCATACATGCTTTTGTCTGGAATCGGCGCTTCCATAAACACCAATTTTTTAATTTTATCTTGATGCTTCACTGCCATTGGATAGCTATTCCAAATGCCAATATCATGTGCAACCAAATAAAACGGCTGATCATTGCTTAATTTTGTTGCCAACTTATATAAGATTTCAGATACATCTGAACCTTTAAAAGATTTTGGCGGCTGAGAAAGCCCAAGACCCGGCAAGTCGACCGCAACAACTGTGTAATTTTTTTCTAAAGTCGGCATAAGCTGGTGCCATTCATACCAAGACTGCCCAAAACCATGAACTAAAAATACCAAAGGCCCTTTTCCGCCTTTCACATAGTGCAGTTTCACGCCATCAATATCATCATAATAACTGCTATATCCCTTCATCACAGGAAATTCATGTGTGGTATTCAGTTGCGGTGTAGCCATCACGGATTGAGCTAAAGTCAGTGACGTAAATGTTGCGAGTAGTAGTTTTTTCATAAAATTAAACCTCTTTGATTGCGTATTTACTGCTTTGTTGATTGTTGCGTTTGACTCAAACTGAACAACGTTTAAATCTTCATTTCGTGTTTGCTTAGAATCGTTTTTTGTTTGTTTCATCTTTAGAAATATGGGTTTAGAGATACTGAGTTTTAAAGCCATTCGACTTGGCACAAAGCGCAATGATGAACGCCACGACTAAAATCAACAGCATGACCCAAGGCAAAACTTGTGCGCCAAATTGATTGAGCAATAAGCCACCCAAAATACCGCCCAGTGCAATTGCGCCATTCCAAACCACCACATTAATGGATAAGGCAACATCGGCATGCTGTCCTGCTGCTTGTGCTAATGCCGTTTGTAAAAGTGTTGCAGCGCCACCAAAGGTCAGTCCCCAAATGGCAATACTAAAAATCACCACTGGCGCTGAAAATAAAAACAGTCCTAAGAGCAATGAAATCACTGAAAAGATCGATAAACTGGCAATGACCAAATGTCTTAAATGCTGATCAATTAAATGACCTGTAAACCAAATGCTGAGTAAAGCCATCGCACCGAATAAAAATAAAATCTGGTCTACATGTGCATCCAAATGGGACAAAGACAAAAATGGCGTAATGTAGGTATATAAAATGTTATGCGCCAGCATCCACGTCACAATCACTGCCAGTACTGAAAATACACCGGGTATTTTTAATACGCTGAAAATTAAATTTTCTGATCGGGTTGTTTCACCGGGAAAGTCTGGAACTGCAATAAAGATCCAAATCACCAAGGCAATCGCCAAAGCAGACATCAAGAAAAATGTCATTTGCCAACCAATCATCTGCCCCAGCCAAGTGCCTAAAGGTATGCCCAGTGACAACGCAATGGGTGTCCCGACCATGGCAATCGCTAAAGCTTTGCCTTGCTGAGCTGGACTGACCATGCGTCTTGCATAACCTGCCAATAGGCTCCATGCCAAGCCTGCTGCGGCACCTGCGCCAAAGCGAGAAATACAAGTCAAAATATAATGATCAGACAGCGCTGTAATTGAATTAAAAAGCAAAAAACCAAATACCGTCAGGAGTAAAGTACGGCGTCTTGGCCATGCACGTGTCCAAATGGTGAGTGGAATTACCATCAGTAAAGAACCAAGGGCATAAATCGTAATCAACTGTCCCGCTAGGGCTTCAGAAACATTCAGCCCTGCTGAGATTTGCGGTAATAAACCTGCTGGAATGGTTTCGGTAAAAATACAAATAAAGCCAGTCATGGCCAGTGCCAATAAAGCAAAAACTGGCATCGGCGCATTATTTTTAGAATCCAGCGATACATTTTCTAACTGTTTCATCATGTTATTCACTTTTAATTGACTGATTGTTTTGCGCCATTTCAATTGCGCTTACACTTATATATCGATCAGTACATAATTAAAAACAACGAATAGACTTTTGTCAACGACTTCTATATCGATTAGTATATTAATATTCTGTGACAGGAGAATTGAGATGGCGAAGACTGGACGCCCTAGAGAGTTTGATCGCAATGAGGCATTGAAGCAGGCTATGTATTTATTTTGGAATTATGGTTATGAATCAACGTCTTTAAGCCAACTAAAAGTGGCTATGGGCAATATTTCTTCCCCGAGTTTTTATGCAGCCTTTGGCTCTAAAGAAAATTTGTTTCAAGAAGTAAGCCAATACTACATCGATACCTATGCAACGGTAACTGAGGCGCTGTGGGATAACACGCTATCTGCGAAAGACGCGATCGCCTTAGCCTTACAGCAATCTTTAGATATGCAATATGATCCAAGTCATCCTTTGGGTTGTATGGTGGCTTTAAGCACCGTGTTGGCGCCTTCTGCAGAGAACCAGCATGTAACGGAAATATTGCAACAATCTCGGCATAAAACCCGCCAAGGCTTTATTCAAACCCTACAGCGTGGCATCGAATCTGGTGAGATATCAACGGATATAGACAGCATTGGATTAGCCACTATCTTTGATAGTTTCCTGATTGGCATTTCAAGTTTGGCCCGCGATCATGTCAAAAAAACCGATATTGAGTATGGTATCAGTAAGTTGCTCAAGCTTTTAGAATGATTGAGAAAATCGTGTTTTATCCAAAACATGACGCTTTATGCACTTAAGTCAACATGCTCTTTTTTTGCTGTAAAATGTTTAAATAATCAGACAAATACTGCTGACTGATTTGAAGATTTTCAATTTTTTTATTGATATTGTCTAATTCATTTTTCAGCGAATCGATGACTTGTTCACAAGGATCGACATCTAGTTGTTCAACCGAAATACACGGCAGTAACAGGCTGATGGCTTGTAAAGTCAGCCCTGCCTTGGTCAAGATGCGGATACGGCGAAGTCGCTCTTCATCCTTGGCATTATAAATGCGATAGCCTGACTCACTGCGCATCGGAACGATTAATCCTTGATGTTCATAATAACGAAGCATGCGGATACTGATGCCTGATTTTTTAGCTAATTGACCAATTTGCATTTTTACCCCCTTGACTCTCACAGTGCTGTCAGAGTTTATAGTGATTTCATTCCAAACACATGAGAATGTACAACGAATGAACTTATTTACAACAATCGAAAATGCAAAAATCTCCTATAGCGTTGATGGCGACGGCCCATTAAACATCGTGCTGGTGCATGGCGCAGGCGCAAACTCCGAGTCGAACTGGGGGCATTTTGTTGAATTTCTTGCCCCGCACTATAAAGTGGTTCGTCCAAACTATTCGGGTTCAGGTGAAACAACCGATGAGGGCCAGCCTTTAAGCACTGCTCAATTGGCAGAACAAGTGATTGCAGCGGCAAAAGCTGCCGATGCTGTGCCATTTGATTTAATTGGCTTTTCATTAGGCACCAGTGTTTCGACTTATATCGCAGCAGAATACCCAGAATATGTAAAATCTGTGGTGTTATTGGCCCCTTATCTTAAAGGCAATGCACGCACTAAGCTCCAATTTGAGCTATGGAAAGATTTAGGTCAAAACAACCGTAAAGCGATGTCGAGTATTATTATTCAAACAGGTTTTAGCGCAAACTTCACCTCGGCATGGGATGAAAATACCATGGCGCAAACCTTAGAAAACACGCTGCAAACCAATAATTGGGAAGGATTTATCCGCCAAGCTGAGTTGCTGATTCATACCGATGTGACTGCTCAAGCGAAGAAAATCAACAAACCGACCTTGGTGATTGGCTGTACTTATGACTACATGGTGCCAAGTGTACTGGCCAAAGACGCTGTAGCGCTGATTTCACACGCTGAATATGCTGAACTGGCAGCTGGACATATGGCTGTATATGAAAAACCGGAAGAATTTTTAAAATTAGCGACTGAATTTTTGCAAAAATCTTAATCTTTAAATGAAGTAAAAAAGCCGATCATCTGATCGGCTTTTTTACTACTGTCTTAACTTAAGCAACTTTCGCTTTCGCCATCAGCGCTTCAATATCTTCTACAGATTTCACAACTGCTGCTGTTAAAACATGTGGGCCATTTGGCATTGCCACCACATCATCTTCAATACGGATACCAATACCACGCCATTTTGCATCCACTGTTTCATCATCTGGTGCAATATACAATCCTGGCTCTACAGTCACGACCATCCCTGCTTCATAAGCACGCCATTCGCCATCTAGTTTATATGAACCCACATCATGCACATCCATACCTAACCAATGCCCTGTGCCATGCATATAAAACTGACGGTAGGCTTCTTTCTGAATAATTTCCTCAAGATCACCCTGCATGATGCCAAGATCCAGTAAGCCTTGAACTAAAATACGTACTGCAACGTTATGCGGTTCTTTATAAGAGTTGCCAATGCGTACCGCATCAATCGCAGCAATTTGCGCATCTAGCACGACATTATAAAGCGCTTTTTGTTCTGGGCTAAATTTGCCGTTGACTGGGAAAGTACGGGTAATATCTGATGCATATTGCTGATATTCACAAGCAGCATCAATCAGTACCAAATCGCCGTCTTTTAATTCTTTATCATTTTCTACATAGTGCAAAATACAGCCATTTTCACCGCCACCAACAATACTGTTATATGACGGCACACAGCCATTTTTACCAAAAACATAATTCAGTTCAGCTTCTAGCGCATATTCCATCATGCCCGGTTTAACCGTTTGCATAGCGCGTGTATGTGCTTGTGCTGAAATATTAGAAGCAATTTGCATCAGTTCAATTTCATCTGCAGATTTCTGCAAACGCATTTCATCTACAATACGGTCAAGCTGAATCACTTGACCCGGTATCGCATGACCGCGACGGCTTTCGCCCCCCGCTGTTGCTAACCATTTTGTAACTCGTGCATCAAATTCGGCATTTTGTCCAATACGGTAAAATAACTTATCTTTATTTTGAAGCTTGCTTAAAATTTCCTCATCAAGCAAATCAATCGCATAAGCTTCATCTGCTTCATAATCGTCTACCGCGCCATCTACACCAGCGCGGTAACCGTTCCAAATTTCCATTTCGCGGTCACGTTCACGGCAAAATAAGCTATAACTATAGCCGTCTTCTTCCGAATCAAAGGTTTCAATCACCGCAACCGCTTCAGGCTCTGCAAAACCTGTCAAATAGAAAAAACTGCTATCGCTACGATACTTATAATCAGCATCTCGGTTACGTAACATTTCTGCACGCGTCGAAATAATAGCAATACTGCGTAAACCCATTTCAGCTGCGAGATGATCACGACGTTCTTGAAAGTCTTCTTGAGTCAGTTTTTTCATTGGTTTTTAAAAGCTCGAATTGAAAATGAAATTTGGAAACACAACGCCCGATTAACTCGGACGGTGCGGTGTAAACATTTCTACAACATTAGTACTGTCAGCATTTGCTTGGGAATTTGATTTACCAAGGTGTAGTTGCAATAAAGGCGTCTCAGACACTTCTACTTTCTTACGCCCCATCGACAAACTTACAGGAATTAAACGCACAAATTCGTATAATTCTTGGTAGCTTTCTTCGCCTTCTTCATCATCGTCAGATTCATCAAACTCTACAGCAGCGACATCTTGTAAATGCTCAATCAGTTCATGTTCTTCAGCACGTAAGTGACCTGCTGCCAAACCAAAACCAAGCACCACACCTGCACACCAATCTGCCAAGGCTTGTACACGCTCAGCCAATGAATGTGTGTCATCTGGAAGTAGGGGTAAATAGTCTAATTCGTCATCAGACAATGCATTTGCAATATCTTCTGATTCGTCAGTCAGTATTGCTAAAGCTTCAGGATGAATTTCGAGCACTTCAAGTGTAGATAAAATTTGTTCCCACTCATCACGCGTAGGTGCTTGAGACACACAAACTATACCTGTAAGCAGGCCGTGTAACTCACTTGGGCTTGAAATCTCTTCAATTGCCTTAAAATTTTGGTCCCATTCCGACCAACCTGAAATATCGTCTTGCATTCGTTTATCCAATCTCTATACTTCTTATATATTACCTTTGTTTGCAATACTGTGCGACCACGATATGTTAGAAGAATTACAGCGTCTGCAAGCGCATATAGGTGTTTTAAAAACACGCCTCGCGCATTATGAATCGGAAAATGATGCTTTAGCTGAAGATAAGAACTCAGCGAATGAACAGCACCATAGTCAAATTGTGCAAAAAAATGGCATCATCACCAAGAAACAAGAAGAAATTGATAACCTGACTGAGCAACTCGCTGAATCTCGAAGTCAATTTCAAAAGCTCAATACAGATGCCTCGGCCTTAGCGGATCGCTATAGTCGTTTAGAAAAAAGTTGCACCGATTTAAAAAATCGCTTTCAAGAAATTTTGTCTGAGCGTAATGAGTTACGCATTGTCAAAGAGAAAATTCAGAATGAGCAGCGCCATGCGCAGCAAGAAATTCAAAACTTAGAAAAAGAACGCGAACGCTTATTACAAAAAAATGAGCATGCCAAAGCAAAAGTTGAAGCGATTATTCAGCGTTTATCTGTCTTGGGTACCGCACAAGATCATCATGCGCAAGAAATTCAACAATTGGCCCACCCTGCCGATGTTAATGAGGAAGTTTAAGCATGAGCGAAGCAATTCCAGTAGATTTAAAAGTTTTAGGGCATAACTTTCGTTTAGCCACAACGCAAGAAAAACAGCCAGAACTCGAACGCGCAGCTCAACTCCTCAATGACAAATATGATGAGTTCCGTCGTAAAGCACCGCGTATGGAACCTAGCAAACTGATCATTATGGTAGCGCTAGAGTTGATGCAAGAAGTGCTCAGTATGAATAAAAGTTTACAAGAGTACGAACATTGTGAGCGCTTGCTCCAAGCTATTCTTGAAGAAGTAGAAGATCTTGCTGAATAAGCAAGATTTTTTTTGCCTAAAGCCTAGCCAATTAAACATCGCTTTACAGTTATACATGCCAAAAGATTTGCCAAAGCCTCGTTATTCGCTATACTTGGCATAACTCTGAGGTGTTCGCCAGCGCGTCTATATCCCTGCCGATACTTAAATCTCCGGATTGTGTTCTGCATATTTAGAGTGTATGCCTACCTTCGTGTAGGAAACCCAGCAAGTATGCGTCGCGTCCACCTTGAACTTCTTCGGGTTCAGGGTAACGACATGCAGCGGCATCTTCGGAGCTATTTATTTTCTCTCTTATAATTATTATAAAATTCTGTTTTTATTTATTTTTCTAATATCCTGCCAAATATACAATAAATTCTTTGTCATTTCCCTCACTCGTATTTAGCACAACTTTAAGCCATAAATGGCGAAGGTATTAAAAGACTTTCAAAGACGTTTAACTAAAGTCGAAACCTACAGAAAGAACAAAATGACTACTATTAAATTAGTAGCCGCTTTTCTGTCCTAGCCAAAATAATGGACAGCACTTCCCTCTAAAGATAACGTAACGTTAACTTTGGAGATACAAGAAATGGTTAAATGCTGAAAAAGCTGGGTTTACGCAGCAGGATTTCGCGTAAATACAAGCATACGACTGATTCAAACCATCGTTTTCCTGCAGCACCCAATCTGTTAGAGCGTCAATTTACAGTCATTCAGCCTAACAAGGTTTGGACAACGGATATTACCTATATCTGTACCAAGCAAGGTTGGCTGTATTTATGTGTGATGCTGGATCTATTTAGTCGTCGTATTGTGGGGTGGCAAACCAGCCATCGAATAGACCGTCAATTGGTGTGTGATGCGTTTCATTATGCAATGGCTCGTCAAGGGTATCCAACGGGTGTCATGGTACATTCACTTGCGAAGCAATGCTTCTCAGGCTCACAGTACTGTAGTTGTGATTTTAGAACGCTATTATTAACGAATAACTGTATTCAAAGCATGTCACGCAGAGGGAACTGTTGGGATAATACAGTGACCGAAAGCTTTTTTCATACATTGAAAGGTCATGTGGTACATGACAGTGTGTTTGCCACTCGAAAAGAGGCGAATGCTGTCTTGTTTGACTATATTGAGATTTATTACAATCGGGTCAGAAGGCATTCTGCAAATGGTTGGTTAAGCCCAGAAGCTTTTGAACAGAAATATTTTAAGAATTTAGAGGGATCAGTTGTCCACAATACTGCCTAGTATCAACCTTTTAAAGCACAAGCAAATGTCCTACTTTTATTGTGCTGAAGGGACATAAATCGTCAAAGCAAACATAAAGCGTATGAATAAGCGACTTAAAGTTATCATCACTGCAAATTCCCTCTATAATATGCTGCATTCAGGACTATGCCTTACATAACACCAAAGTTTTGTATGTCAGTGTCCGCTCATATTTTTTAAGTCAATGTTTATCCTAGCGTTCGGCTTGATTCATTTTTACTGCTTATTTGTCCGTGATGACAACTAAGAATTTAGGTGCCTACATGGAAATCAAAGTTAATTATCTCGACAATCTTCGACAAGAAGCTAAGTTCGATGACTTCACGGTGATTGCCGATCAGCCAATCCGTTATAAAGGTGATGGTTCGGCACCAGGCCCTTTTGATTATTTTTTAGCGTCTTCTGCACTTTGCGCGGCTTATTTTGTCAAAGTTTATTGCTTAGCCCGTGACATTCCGACAGACAATATCCGTCTTTCTCAAAACAATATTGTTGACCCTGAAAACCGCTACAAGCAAATTTTCAAAATTCAGGTGGAGTTGCCTGCAGATATTTCTGAAAAAGACCGCCAAGGGATTTTGCGTTCAATTGACCGTTGCACTGTTAAAAAAGTTATTCAAACGGGTCCAGAATTTATTATTGAAGAAGTTGAAAGCATTGATGCTGATGCTCAAGCCTTGCTGATTCCAAGCCTGACTGCTGAAAATAATACTTATATTTTAGGTAAAGACCGTCCTTTAGAAGAAACTATTGCCAAAATGTCGGGTATTTTGGCGGACTTAGGCATGAAAATTGAGATCGCATCTTGGCGTAATATTGTGCCAAATGTTTGGTCTTTACATATTCGTGATGCTCAATCGCCAATGTGCTTTACCAATGGTAAAGGTGCAACGAAAGAAAGTGCTTTAGCATCTGCACTCGGTGAGTTTATTGAACGTCTAAACTGTAACTTCTTCTATAACGACCAATTCTGGGGTGAAGAAATCGCCAATGCGCCTTTTGTGCATTATCCAGAAGAACAATGGTTCCAACCGGGTCCAAATGGTGAATTACCAAGCGAAATTTTAGATGAATATACGCTGGAAATTTACAATCCTGATGAAGAGTTATTGGGTACGCATCTTTACGACACCAACTCAGGCAATACAAAACGTGGCATTTGCTCACTCCCTTTTGTACGCCAATCTGATAAAGAAACTGTATATTTCCCATCAAATTTGATTGAAAATTTATATCTTTCAAATGGTATGAGCGCGGGTAACACCTTAGCGGAAGCACAAGTACAATGCCTATCTGAAATTTTTGAACGTGCAGTTAAGCGTGAAATTTTAGAAGGTGAATTAACTTTGCCTGACGTACCTGCTGAGTTTTTGGCTCAGTACCCAAGTATTGTTGCAGGCATCCAAGGCCTTGAAGAACAAGGCTTCCCTGTATTGGTTAAAGATGCGTCATTGGGCGGTGAATTCCCTGTCATGTGTGTGACTTTAATGAATCCACGTACTGGCGGTGTGTTTGCATCCTTTGGTGCACATCCAAATATGGAAGTCGCGATTGAACGTAGCTTAACTGAGCTATTACAAGGCCGTAGTTTTGAAGGTTTAAATGACCTACCAAAACCAACCTTTAGTTCAAATGCAGTCACAGAACCTAATAACTTTGTAGAGCACTTTATTGACTCAAGCGGTGTGGTGTCTTGGCGCTTCTTTAGCGCAAAGTCTGACTACGAATTTGTAGAATGGGATTTTGCTGGTGAAGGTGAAAATGCCAACCAAGAATCTGCGGACGCTTTGTTTGCTATTTTAGAAGAGATGGGCAAAGAAGTTTATATGGCGGTCTATGAACACCTTGGTGCAACAGCCTGCCGTATTTTAGTCCCTGATTATTCTGAAATTTATTTGGTTGAAGACCTTGTATGGGACAATACCAATAAAGCACTGCTTTACCGTGAAGACATTTTAAATCTGCACCGTTTAGATGACGAACAACTTGAGGCTTTAGTTGAACGCTTAGAAGAAGCGGATGAAGATGACTACACTGAAATTAAAACCTTGATTGGTATTGAGTTTGATGACAATACCGTTTGGGGGCAATTAACCATTTTAGAGCTGAAAATTCTCATCTATCTTGCACTAGAGCAATTTGAAGAAGCACATGATTTGGTAGGCCAATTCCTTCAGTTCAACACCAATACTGTTGAACGTGGTTTATTCTATCAGTGTATGAATGTAGTTCTTGAAGTCATGCTGGATGATGAAATGGAACTCGAAGACTATGCCTACAATTTCCGTCGCATGTTTGGTGATGAACGTATGGATGCAGTAATGGGCACAGTTGAAGGCGAGGTTCGTTTCTATGGTTTAACTGAAACTAATATGCAACTTGAAGGTCTAGACCGTCATTTACGTCTGATTGAAAGCTATAAAAAATTACATGCTGCTCGCGCTAAAATTGCAGGGCTTTAATGCTCAAGCTTAAGCATGACACGGTGTGTATCAAACTGAGTATGCTGTAAAAACATAAAAAAACTTCCTTCGGGAAGTTTTTTTATCGCCAATTTTTTATCTTAAGACTCAATCGAATCGGCTATACCCAATACTTTTCAATTAAGATTTCAATTGCTCAAGCTGTTGAATATATCCATCCAAACTGCGTTCCATATCAGGCATGATCTTTTTTAAAAACTGACTATAGTGAATCGCATCAGCCGCTGTTAATGCACCTACACGAACCAAATTCACTTGCGTTTTGAGCAATCGATCGACTTCACGAGGATCAACCTGTTGCCCATGACTTAAACGATAACTTAGTTGCTCAAAAGCTTGATATAGCTCGTCGCGTTGCTGAATAAGTTCAGGACTCACCTGCTGTGGTACTTGCGAAATAAGCGTCGTCGTCTGCTGTGTCTCTTTAGACTGAGGCTGTGACACAGTGTTTTGTAATGGTCGCTCTACCTCGCCGCTCTTCTGTTGTTGCGTTTGCATAGCTTCTGCTGGCTGTAATATTTTACTCAGCCCAAATCCACCCAACACAACCACGAGGGCCAAACTTGCATATTGTAATGAATGACGCATAAGCACTCCTTTTGCTCATCCTTGTATCTACGCGAAATTGCTTAAAACTTCATGCATAAAGCGAGTGGAATGTACTCGCTTTATGCAGTCCATCACCTTAGTTGCTCCATCCTGCAGGTGCATATCCTATACGCACACGCTGAGGATGATTGCCAACGGGTACACTCAGCACTTTCTCGCCTGTCTCAAAATCAATTACGGTCACTACATCATTGGCACTTTCAGAAATCACGCAACTTTTGCCATTCGGGCTACGGGTTGCCCAATACGGTTTACCTGCTGGAATTAACTTGGCTGCGGTTAAAGTTTTACGGTCAACGATAGTTGCATAATCATCCATCGTGCCTGCGACACACAGTTTCTCACCATCTGCACTCATCGATAAACCATGATGGCGTGAGTCATTCACCCACTTGGTACGGTCAGCAGGAATCGTTGAGCTACCTGGTAGTTGACCAATGCGTGTGATTTTGTCTTGATTCAAATCGTATTCAATCAAACCATTAAAAAATGATACTTGGGCATAAATTTTTGACTCATCTTTACTTAACACCATCGGTCGAACAGCATTGGATAAATCTTTACGTCCAAAGGCATCCAGCGCTGGCCTGAAGTCAATTTTTTTCAATATCTTATAGTTATTGGCATCTGCAATCGTGAGATAACGCTTTCCTTTGGTAAAATCTTGCCAGCTTGCATCCATTGGCGTTTCAACATTACCAATGGCTGAGTTGATAATTTTAGTGCCACCCGCAAAATAGATATTTTCATGAGGTTTATCACCAGTATCAAAGCGACCTAATTCTTTACCCGTTTGAATATCTAATACCTGCACCACGTTACCAGAAGAAGCCGATACCGCCACACGTAAACCATCAGGTGAAACTGCCATGTGATCTGCACGGAAGCCTTCTACAGAAGTTCGCCAATTAATTTTTCCACTTGCAATATCAATAGACACCACATCTGCATAGCTTGGACGCGATGCCACCACAGACTTACCATCTGGCGTGGAATACATGTCGTCAACCAATTGGTCATTGCCCTCGCCAGCGGTATTTCGAATATAGCTATACGCCACCAGCTTGATGGGGTTTAAATAGATTTCTTTCAGGCGCTCTTTACGATCTGGCACCATATTAATCACGCCAATTTTAGCAAAGTCACCCGAAGGCCGAATCACTGTTACCGTGCCATCCCAGTTATTGCCCACAAAAAAACTTGCTGGCTATTTAATGGGGCTGCATGACTCAGGCCACAACAGCTTGCAAGTGCCAAAACTGTCCCTAAACCGTATTTAAATAATGGTGTACGCTTTGTCATTTTTGTCCTTCCTGTATTTCCATATTTTTATTTTCTTGCGGATTAAACTTGCTGGCTTTTCCTTTCTAAGGCCAGATCAAGACAAATTAATATACAAATGTAGTTCAACAATAAATAAGCTTATCCGACCAAAAAAACCCAATCCGATGAACCGTAAACTCATGGTCACTACACACAAGCGCCCATTTCGCAATACAAACGCTATGCAGTTGTTCTATAAAAAGATTAGACTATCCATACGCTCTGTTACTTCTGCTTCTCGTATGCCTGAATTTTGTGTCGATTTAAAACAGCTCCGCAAACAATTAAGACAGCAACGCCGTGGCCTCAATAAATTCCAACAAAAACAAGCTGAACAAGCCTCTCTCAACCGTTTAATTCGCCTCGCAGAATTTCAACATGCCCAGCACATTGGTATCTATTTACATGCCTTTGGTGAGATCCATACCCAAAAAATCATTGAATATTGCTTTGCACACGGTAAAGCAGTGTATTTACCTCTCATTTGTAATATGAACCAACGCTTACAATGGGTGCGAATTTCACAGCATCAATTCCGTACACAGCGCTTTGTACCCCATCGTCTAGGGATGCGAGAGCCTATACGTGCAAGAGGGTTACATATTGGCCATTTAGATTTAGTGCTTATGCCGTTATTGGCCTGTGACACAGCAGGTACTCGAATTGGCATGGGCGGTGGCTTTTATGATAAAACCCTTGCCAGCGCTATTCAGCGACCTTTTCGCTTAGGGCTTGCACATGAGTTTCAACTTTATAAATCATGTTTAAAGCGTGAAAAATGGGATCAACCCCTCGATGCACTGTTAACGCCGCAACGCATTCTACGTTTCAAACGTTAAATTGATCATTTTGACCATTAACAATGGTTAAAAAACATATATTTACTTATTTTTTGCACAATTTATATCACGTCGCCCTTGTAATTTTTAAAATACCCATCACTATAAAAAATATGGCAACACCGTTGTCACTCATTAGGAGTGCCCATGTCTGAACTTATTATGAATGAAGAAAGCTTAGAACTCGAAGTTCCTAGCGTTTTACCGCTTTTAGCGTTGCGTGACGTGGTGGTTTACCCGCATATGCAAATTGCACTGTTTGTTGGTCGTGAAAAATCGATTAACGCAGTGAATGTGGCTCGTAACAGTGACAATCTAGTATTTGTAGTTGCACAAAAAGATTCGCTTACAGAAGAAATTGATCACGAAAACTTATATCAATACGGTACTGTCGCGAAGATTGTGCAGGTTGTAAATCACGAAAATGACGAGAACTGCATTAAGGTCTTAATTGAAGGCTTGCATCGCTCTAAACTCGAAAAAATCATTGATGACAATGATTATTTGACTGCTGAGCATAGCTTAAGTCCAATGACCATTGATACTGATGCTGATGCACAGCAAAATCGTGTTGAAGAACTACGCACGCTGTTTGCTCAGTACGCTGAGGCTAAGCTACGTAATGCACGTGAACTGATTGCGGCTGCCAATAAAATTGATGACTTACTGCAATTATTGTTCTTTGTTGCAACACGTGTACCGCTAAACATTGATGTGAAACAAAAATTCTTAGAGCACGATGCTTTTGAAGCGCATTTGCAAGAATTAATGACTTATTTGTTGCAACAGTCTGAAGAACAGCAGATTGAACAAACACTGCATGATTCTGTAAAACGTCAAATGGAGAAAAATCAGCGCGAATACTTCCTCAATGAAAAGATGAAGGTGATTCAGCGTGAACTTTCTGACATGAATGGCGGTGCAGAAGATGACGTTGCAGAAATTGAAAAACGTCTTGCTGAAGCAGATTTGCCTGAGCATGTGCGTAAGAAAGCAGAAAATGAATTCCGTAAATTAAAAGCGATGCAACCTGCGTCAAGCGAAGCTGCTGTTGTTCGCAACTATTTAGAGGTGATCTTAGATACACCTTGGAATAAAGCCAGCAAAGTCAGCATTAACTTGGCCAAAGCGCAAGAAATTTTAGATGCAGACCACTACGGCTTAGATGACGTTAAAGACCGCATTGTGGAATACCTTGCAGTACAGTCACGCGTGAAAAAATTACGCGGGCCGATTCTATGCTTAGTGGGTCCTCCTGGTGTAGGTAAAACTTCATTAGGTGAGTCTGTAGCAAAAGCAACAGGCCGTGAGTTCGTCCGTATGGCGCTTGGTGGCGTACGTGATGAAGCAGAAATTCGTGGTCACCGTCGTACTTATATCGGTGCGATGCCGGGTAAAATTGTGCAGTCTTTAACAAAAGTTGGCGTAAAGAACCCACTGTTCTTACTCGACGAAATCGACAAGATGGCACAAGACTACCGTGGTGATCCTGCTTCTGCGCTACTTGAAGTACTCGATCCGTCACAGAACAATAAGTTCAACGATCATTACCTAGATCTTGATTTGGACTTATCTGAAGTGATGTTCATTTGTACTGCAAACAGCATGAATATTCCTGAAGCATTGCTTGACCGTATGGAAGTGATTCGTCTACCGGGTTATACCGAAGATGAAAAAGTGAATATTGCTGAGCGTTACCTTGTGCCTAAAGCCATTAAAAATAATGGTCTACGTGCAAAAGAATTAACAGTTCATGAAGAAGCCATTCGCGACATCGTACAGCGTTATACACGTGAAGCTGGTGTGCGTAGCCTTGAGCGTGAAGTGTCTAAAATTGCGCGTAAAGTGGTGAAAGAAGCGGTCAGCAAAAAAGCCAAAAATCTTCAAATTGAAGTGAATTCAGGCAACTTACCAGACTACTTAGGTCCACACAAATTCGACTTTGGCATAGCTGAAGATGAAGCTCAAGTGGGTCGTGTGAATGGTTTAGCGTGGACTTCTGTTGGTGGTGAATTACTTACCATTGAAGTTGCTGCAGTGAAAGGTAAAGGTAAGTTTATTACCACAGGTTCACTTGGCGATGTAATGAAAGAATCCATTACCGCAGCCATGACCGTTGTACGTACACGTGCAGATGAATTAGGTATTGAGTCTTCACGTTTTGAAGAAACAGATGTACACGTACACTTACCTGAAGGTGCAACACCAAAAGATGGCCCATCTGCTGGTTTAGCGCTCACGACTGCTTTAGTTTCGGCATTCACAGGTATTGCGATTCGCCCAGATATTGCAATGACGGGTGAAACAAGCCTAGGTGGCCGTGCAATGCGAATTGGTGGTCTAAAAGAGAAACTTTTAGCTGCACACCGTGGTGGAATTAAATTAGTGTTTATTCCTCAGGAAAACGTTCGTGATTTGGCTGAAATTCCAGAGAACGTTAAAGCTGGTTTAGAAATTAAAGCCGTGAAATCGATTGATGAGATTTTACCTTTAGCTTTAGTAGACATGCCAAAACCTTTGGTAAAAGCACCGATTGTAAAAGCCAATGATGAAGCGAAAGTTGCCCGTCATTAATTAAATTATAGCAATGTAAAAAGCCCTGTTTCGACAGGGCTTTTTACTGTCCTCAACTTAGACTCAGTTAAAAGGGTTAAAGGTGTAATTAAGGTACGTCAAGCACTTCACATTGAATATGACGACTCTGTTCATTGCTTCCTAGCAAGCAACACTTGATTAAAAAACATAAAAAAATGAATTTTATTTAAATAAGCTAAATTACTGATAAAGTTTAAATTAACAATAAAATTCAAAACTAAAACTTTATATTTTTATACTGATTTAATTTTTTCGCTTGAAATATAAACCACACTCCCCCATATTTTTAATAAGATCATACGCGCTGTATGTTTCTTTTTTGCTCTTAGATGATTACATCTAGAATGGCTACCAACATCTCCAGGTTGGTAACCACCTTTCGCAGTCCGATGGCTTTCTGGACTGCGTTTTTTATGCTTCTCAGTTAAGTAGCATTTTGACAACGCCATTCACCACTTGCCCCATTTTTTCGGTATCTAAACGATCCAAAGTATCTTGACGAGTGTGATAGTATTTATTGCGGTACATCGCGGTATCTGTAATGGTTATCGCAGGGAAATCAAATTTCCAATAATTCAAATGATCTGAAAAATCTAAATCTTGCATAAAACTTGGTGCAATCAAACGCTCACATTGCAGTTGATTGAGTTTTCTCATGGCTGCGCAATAGTCATAAGTCAAATCACGTGACATTAAATTACCCACTGCAGCAATAAAATTACCATGTGCTGGGTAAATCCACTTTAATCCTGCTGGATATTGTTGCACCTCATTTTCATCAAAATAGCCAATCATCTCTAAAATATATACCCCAGCAATATTTTGTTTTTGCTTGGCTACAGACTTAGCATGAATAAAACTTCCCATATTTTCTGTTCCAAAATATGGTGGCTCAGCCAAAGTATAAAAAACAAAATCGACATTATGTTTTAAACTGGTTTTTTCTGTGGCCAAAATACGTGCAACCTCTATCACGCCTGCCACACCAGAGGCATTATCATCAGCACCCGTGGTGTCTTCCAACACATCATAATGTGCTCCCACAATCACCTTTTGTTTTTTACCCGCATTTAAAGAGCACACCACATTACGATAAGGCAAACTATTTGCCGTATAGTTTTGATACTGACACGGCACACCAAACAAGCGCATTTGCTCGCGTATCCATGCCGATACTCGATTTAACTCTTGAATGTTTTTGGCATGACGACCTGCTTGAGCACCAATCACTTGCTCCATATATACACGCAAATTTTTAGCATCTGCAGGTACAGCAGCAAAGCTTATAGAACTCAAACTGAATAACGATAAAAGGCTAAGGATTAAACCAAGGGATTGAACAGAGTTTTTGCAGGGTTGAGGCATTATTATTATTCTCACTACTGATGGTTTTATATCATTATTTTGACCAGTTATGGCGTAGACCACAGACGCTATTCGGATATTAAAGCAACAATATTCGACCTAATTCAATTGCATTTTGTGTCTGAAATTCGCAATAGCGTATTACATCGTTATAATAGGCGTTTCTTGTTGTTACCCTGCTCACTATGAAAATTCGTATTTTGACCATTGGCCAAAAAATGCCTGCTTGGGTACTTACTGGATTTGAAGATTATTTCAAACGTATTCAGCCTTTTGTACAAACGCAGATTATTGAATTGCCTATGGCAAAACGAGGCAAAAACGATTCTGAAGCTGACATTTTAAAATACCGCCAAATTGAAGGTGACAGTATTTTAAATGCAATGAAGCACAATGAAGTACTCATTGCTTTAGAAGTCGGTGGCCGTGAGTTCAGTACAGAAAAGCTGGCAGAAACCATGAAAGGATGGATGCTTGAAGGCAATGATATTGTGTTGGCGATTGGTGGGCCAGATGGACACTCTGAGGCCGTGCGTAAGGCTGCTGCATGGCATTGGTCGCTTTCAAAGCTCACCCTGCCTCACCCAATGGTACGCGTGATGCTGATTGAACAACTTTACAGAGCCATGAGTATTAATAATAACCACCCTTACCATCGTGCAGGTTAATTTCACTTAAATTCAACTGTCATTTTTACACACTTATTCCTGTGTAGAATCATGTTATAAAGATTCACTTTTTCATTTTGGGCATGTAAATGTACATGCCTAAATTTATTTAGGGCATATCTCTCCTATGAAGCTACAGACTTTGCCTGGCTTATTCATTTCTCATGGCTCTCCAATGTTAGCCATCAATCCCGAGCAAATTGGGCCTGCACTCGAACGCCTGAGTCTTAACCTACCAAAGCCCAAAGCCATTATTGTGATGTCGGCCCATTGGGAGAGTAAAGATATAGAAGTCAGTACAGCTTCACGTCCTGAAACATGGCATGACTTCCGTGGCTTTCCGAGCGAACTCTATGAGATACGCTATCCAGCGCCCGGTCAGCCTGAGCTTGCTGAGCATATTTTAGAACTACTGGCTCAAGCAGGATTTGAAGCGCATGCCAATAACACACGTCCACGTGATCACGGCGTGTGGATGCCTTTGCTACACATGTACCCAGAAGCAGATATTCCACTCATTTCTATTTCATTGCCAATGAACTTATCCGCTGAACGAATTTATAAGATTGGACGCGCTTTAGCGGTGCTGCGTGAACAGCAAATTTTACTGATTGGTTCTGGCAGTATTACCCACAATTTACGTGAAATCGAATGGCAAAATCCTAAGCCAACCACTCCTGAATGGTGCTCAGTATTTCGTAATTATGTCGTGGCTAAATTACAACACCATGATTTTGATGCAGTGCTTGATTGGCAAGAGATCCCCTATGTCATGCGTAATCATCCAACCCTAGAACACTTTGCACCACTGTTCTTTGCCATGGGCACTGGCAACCGTTTTAACATTGTGCATCATAGCTATTCTATGGGCGCTTTAGGACGTGACATTTATCGCTTTGACTAATTTAAAAGCATTTAATAATTTATTTTTATATATTAACAAATATTTATTTATGGATACATTTTGATACTTAAATGCCCAAAATGTATCCATTAGTTTATGATTTAATTTATGTATTCTAAATTCTGTTATTTAAATCAATTATTTGTAGACTAAAATATGAAATTAAAATTTTTAGCCATTGCTCTTTTTCCACTCACACTGGCTGCCTGCCAAACCGCTGATCTACAAAAAGCAGGAGATCTAGCCGTGTCTGTATTACAACAGCAAAATGCAAGTAAGACTTTAAGTTCATACCAATGGAGCACCAATACAGGTTCAGAAAAGCCTTTGGTTTTAAATTTCCTGAATAATGGTACGCTTGGTATTTCAACCAGCTGTAATAACTTAAGTACAAGCTGGAAAGCTGAAAATAATACGATTGTTACAGGGAATATGGCCGCTACAATGATGGCTTGCCCACAAGACCGTATGCAACAAGAAGGCATTGCAAGTCAAATTTTTGATGGCGGTAAAACCGCATTTTTATTCAATTTAAATGACATCAATGCGCCGACCCTAACGCTGACAGCAAAAAATGGTAAGCAGTATGTTTTTACTGGAAAAATGACACCTGAAACGAAATACCAAACTCAAGCTGAAACCATCTTTTTAGAAATCAGCCCTGAAACCAAACAATGCACAGGCGTTGCACGACAAACTTGTTTACAAGTGCGTGAAATTAAATATGCAGAAAATGGGATAAAAACCCAAGTTGATAAAGACTGGACATTGTTCTACGACCAAATTGAAGGCTTTCAACACAGCCCAAATGAGCGTCAGATCATCCGTATTAAACGTTATGAGCTGAAAAACCCAGCTGCGGATCAATCTAAATATGCCTATATCTATGATATGGCTGTAGAGCGTGAAGCGGTAAAAGGCACGCTATAAGCTTTAAGCATCGCTGAAGCAGTAACGAATATAGGATTCACCCTACTTCGCGCATATCAAGCTTTGGCTTTTAAAGCGCATAAAAAAACCGAGGCATTAGCCTCGGTTTTTTTAATTCGAACTTGCGTAGAACTTAGTAAACGCCTTGAGCAAGCATTGCATCAGCAACTTTTACGAAGCCAGCGATGTTCGCGCCATTTACATAGTTCACAGTACCGTCTTCTTCAGTACCGAATTTCACGCAGTTACGGTGAATTTCTTTCATGATCGCGTGTAGACGCTCATCAACTTCTTCAAATGTCCAACCCAAACGGATTGCGTTTTGTGACATTTCAAGACCAGAAGTTGCAACACCGCCCGCATTTGATGCTTTACCTGGTGCATAAAGAATTTTCGCTTCTACAAATTTCTCTACTGCAGCCAAAGTTGAAGGCATGTTCGCGCCTTCAGCAACACAGATTGCGCCATTTGCAAGAAGAGCTTCAGCATCAGCTTCATCTAATTCATTTTGAGTTGCACATGGAAGCGCGATGTCGCACTTAATACCCCAAGGACGTTTGCCTTCAAGGTATTCAAAACCGTGTTTAGACGCAAACTCAGAAATACGGCCACGTTTAACGTTTTTAAGTTCCATCACTTCAGCAAGAAGTTCAGTTGTGAAACCGTCTTTTACGTATACAGTACCAGCAGAGTCAGAAAGTGAAACCACTTTCGCACCTAGGTACATTGCTTTATCAGCAGCGAATTGAGCAACGTTACCAGAACCTGAAATCGTTACCACTTTGTCTTTAAAGCTATCGCCACGAGTCTTAAGCATTTCCTCAGCGAAATACACAGTACCGTAACCTGTTGCTTCTGGACGAGCCAATGAGCCACCGAAAGTCAAACCTTTACCAGTGAATACGCTTGAAGTGTCATTGCTGAGCTTCTTCATCATACCCGCCATGTAGCCAACTTCACGGCCACCAACACCGATATCGCCCGCAGGGATGTCCGTGTTAGAACCAAGGTGACGGTAAAGCTCGATCATAAGCGCTTGGCAGAAACGCATAATTTCGCCTTCAGATTTACCTTTAGGGTCAAAATCTGAACCGCCTTTACCACCGCCCATAGGCAAAGTAGTCAATGCGTTTTTAAATGTTTGTTCGAAACCTAAGAATTTAAGAATTGAAAGGTTTACAGATGGGTGGAAACGCATACCACCCTTGAATGGACCAATTGCCGAGTTATATTGAACACGGAAAGCACGGTTTACATGCGTTTGACCTTTGTCATCAACCCAAGATACACGGAATTGAATCGCACGTTCAGGTTCTACTAGGCGTTCAAGTAGACCATAATCAGCATATTGTGGATTCTTTTCAATGAATGGCCAAAGACTGGTCATTACTTCTTCAACAGCTTGAAGAAATTCTGGTTGATGAGCATCACGTGATTTTACGTAATCTAGGAAGTCGTTAAGGCTGTTGTATTTCAACGCTTAATCCTCAGCAGAAATGGATCAAAATTGGTCAAAATTTCAATCAATGATTTATTTTGGCGCAAAACATTAAATATCTTTTGTTTACATTCAGCAACAGTTTTTTAAAAAAACTTTATTTTTTGTTTAACAACAGCAATTTAATTAAAACTAACAACACTTTTAG
Organism: Acinetobacter cumulans; assembly: GCF_003024525.3. GTDB lineage: Bacteria > Pseudomonadota > Gammaproteobacteria > Pseudomonadales > Moraxellaceae > Acinetobacter > Acinetobacter cumulans. The sequence continues at coordinate 2,492,857 of NZ_CP035934.2, forward strand.
TTATACATTTAATAACTTTTATGCATATATTAGATTACTTTTTTGCGCGATTTTAATGCATTTATAGTGCTATTTTCGTGCAGAAGAATTATGTTCAAAAACATGCTAGTATTGCTTTTCAGCCATTTTTTAACATTTTGTCTGCCCCGCAGTTTTGGTTTCACATGAACACTCAATTTTCCCTTATCCAAAGTATCGATGCCTTGTTACCACAAACCCAGTGTGGCTTATGTGGTCACCGCGATGGTTGCTTACCTTATGCCAAATCGATTGCGGAAGGTGAAGATGCCAACAAATGTGTTCCAGGTGGTCAGCCTGTTGCTGATGCACTCGCCAGTTTGTTAGGTCGTGACAAACTGACCGCTGAAGAAAGTGTTTGGCCAACACAGAGCGATGGTCGCCCACAACGAATGAAAGCCGTTATTCGTGAAGATGAATGTATTGGTTGCACCAAATGTATTAGTGCCTGCCCAGTAGATGCCATCATTGGCTCTGGCAAACTGATGCATACCATTTTGACCGATTTATGCACAGGTTGTGAACTATGTATTCCACCCTGCCCTGTAGACTGCATTGATTTGGTCGAAGATTTACAAAATGTTCCGACAGACCTTATTCGTATTGCTGAGCAAAATGATTTACGTGATCGTTATTACTCACACATTCAACGTGAAGAAAAGCGTCGTGTAGATCGTAAAGGGCCTGTTGTTCGTGCTGAAATTGATACTGCTCTTTTTGCTCAATTTTCTGCGCAATCTACCGCTATGCCTGACATACAAGTGGCTGAAAAACCTGAACCAGTTGCGGTTAAACTGGATGCAAAAACCACGATTGAATTAGCTAAAATTCGCACACAAATTAAGAAGTTAGAAAAACAGCTTAGTGTGCGTGAGGATGCCAATAAACGCCAAATGCTTGAGCAACTAACTGCACAACTCAATGCATTGCAAGGAGCATCTGCATGACTGTAAAAAACATGACTAAAAAGCAAATTCAGACTTTTTTTGAACGCTTAAGAGCGCAGCGTCCGCACCCAGAAACAGAACTCAATTATTCTAATCCTTTTGAATTATTGGTTGCCGTCACGCTGTCCGCACAAGCGACCGATGTAAGCGTAAATAAAGCCACAGATAAATTATTCCCCGTTGCCAATACTCCTGAAGCCATTTATGCCCTAGGTGTAGAAGGACTCAAAGAATATATCAAGACCATTGGTTTATATAATTCAAAAGCCGAAAATGTGATTAAAGCCTGCAAAATGCTCATTGAAAAGCATAACAGTATTGTGCCAAATAACCGTGCCGACCTTGAAGCCTTACCCGGTGTAGGACGTAAAACGGCCAATGTGGTGCTGAATACTGCATTTGGCCAACCTACAATGGCGGTAGATACACATATTTTTCGTTTAGGTAATCGTACTGGATTAGCGGTAGGCAAAAATGTGCTCGAAGTCGAACACCGCTTAGTAAAAGTCATCCCCAAAGAATTTATTGTAGACTCTCATCATTGGCTCATTTTACATGGTCGTTATTGCTGTATTGCACGTAAACCCAAATGTAATGAATGCATTGTGTCCGATGTTTGCAACTGGCCAGACCGCTTTGAATTTGGCGCAACCCGCCCCATACAAATCAAAAACAGCAAAGCTGAACTTTAAGTTCAGCTTTTTTATGAATGATCCAAAATCAATGGCTTATTTATTATTTTGATCTTGTTGTTGTTTAATTTTAGGATGCAATTGGCGCTCTGGAGCACCTGCTTGTTTTCGTTCTAAAGCTTCTTGCTTACGTACATTTACCAGCATTTTATAACTCATCACAGAAACACCAATAACGACAGCAACCGTCACCAGCATCATTAAAACAACACCTATTTCCATGATTTAACCTATTTATCAAAACCAACAAAAAGAGCCCTAATATGACTTAGGGCTCTTTGAAAGTCAAAATTCGAAAAATCGAATTATTTTGACTGATCTAAAATCGCAAACAAATCAGTTTGAACGTTCTCGATTGGACGAAGACCATTCAATTTGTCATACGTAGGTGCATTTTCACCAGAAGCCGCACGGCCTTGGTAGAAACCAACCAATTGTTCTGTTTCAGTATGATATGAAGCTAAACGTTTACGGATCGTTTCTTCTTGGTCATCTGGACGTTGTACAAGATCTTCACCAGTTTCGTCATCTTTACCTTCCACTTTTGGTGGGTTGTAGACGATATGGTAAACACGACCAGATGCAGGGTGCTGACGACGACCAGAAAGACGTTGAACGATTTCTTCGTCTGGTACATCAATTTCAATCACGTGATCGATATTGATGCCTTCATTTTCCAACGCTTCCGCTTGTGGAATTGTACGAGGGAAACCGTCGAAGATGCAGCCGTTTACACAGTCAGGTTGAGCAATACGTTCTTTTACAAGACCAATAATCAGCTCATCTGAAACCAAGCCACCGTTGTCCATCACGCTTTTAGCTTTAAGGCCTAGTTCAGTTCCTTCACGAATTGCAGCACGGAGCATATCACCGGTTGAAATTTGTGGGACATTGTAGCGCTTACAGATCAGCTGAGCTTGTGTACCTTTACCTGCTCCAGGTGGTCCGAGTAAAATAATGCGCATAAATAAACATCCTCATTTAAAACAATATGTATGACACTGCTCAGCGATGATCAATCAAATTCGATCTTGCTGGCCAGCATCTAATTATAAGAAAGCCACGAACAAATGTATTGTACCAGCGATAAAACCAGTTACACCCCCAAGTACAATCAAAATCCATTCATCTTCCTGAAAAGCAGGTCGTAATAGGTTTTGAAATTCTTTTGGCGTTAACTCACGGATACGTTCTTTAAACATTTGAAAGATTTTCTGTGCACGGCTCGCATTAAACGCAGGGTCGCATACAGGCACCATCGTAATTTCTATTGAGCGGTCAATCAAGTCTGTCTTGAGTTTTGCGTATTCTTTTGGTCCTAAAGACAGCTGTAAAGACGTTCTTACCAATGGTGTTTCCATAATTTCATTAATATGGCGCTTCACAATACGGCGCGTTTTGTCTTTTTTAGAACCATACATCATTTCCGTCATAATCGACTTTAAGGTGATTAATTCTTCAGTGACTACACTGGCAAAGACATCAGACACTTCTTCTTGGCGCTTCATAAATGCACCTTGAATATTGTAAGTTCCCATACGTGGAATTACAGGTTTAATCCATGGGAATTTGCGCCCCTTGGTCAACTCAAAAAACTGTGGATAGCGTACGTAGTGTGGCTCTACAGGGTTAAACACCATCCAAATAGCAATCCAGTTGGTCAAGAAGCCCCAAATGGCTGCCCAAAATGGAACTGTCCAATGCCAAGGCACCACAAACCAAACGATCATTTGGAAAATACCAAAGAACATCCCAATAAGTGCACTAATATGCCAAATAAAGTTGATCTCTTTTTGGCCTACCTTTAAGAACATGCGTACCATAAGCTTACGATCGCCTTCCATTTGACTGACCACCATGTCGCGCATGTTGACCAGTGACTCAACGTTCATGGTCAGTTCAGTCACAAGTTCTTTTAAGGTACCCGGCAATTGTTTTTGCGCTTGCGCATAAATTCGACGTTTGATCGAATATGGAAGGTTTTCCCACAGCACGGCATTACGATCAATCATGACTTCATCAATGAGATGTTCGAGCTCAAAGCCCACTTGCTCACCAATAATACGCGCCATGTCTTCAGGGTCCATCGCATTTAAAAACTCTTGTAGAGAGCCTAATTTTGATAGCGTATTATCGGTAATAATCCCAGAGATACGACCCGCTTTACGTGGCACAATCCCCTGCCAACCCACAGGCAATGGACCTACATGGAAACCCCAAAAATTAATTGGGTAAAACACCATTTTTAGCGCCATCCATACATGTGCCCATGTAACAAATGCAGTAACAGGGATAATGCTGAGCACGGCCCAAAAATCTGGACGTTGCGTAAAGGTTTGCCATAATTCACTGACGTACTCAAGCATGTATCATTTCCATATTTAATTTTATTAAGTCAATTCTAAAGAGATCACAGAGAATATTGTTACTATAATCCTATACTTATAGTATAGGAGAATTGTAGCTGCGGTTTTGTTTCTGCAGCAACAGTGCCATCCTGATTCGTGAGTTTTTCACCCGCACCAATACCCACACTAAATGTGCTGATACGTTCACGGCTCATCATGACATAGGCTAAATCCACACCACCGCCTAAGCGACTTTCATAGCTATTATCGACTTTTTTACTGTCAATATGGCCTGCGTATACACCTAGGTAATAACCGTTTTTATCTTTACCTGTAAATTGCACTGGGTAGCGAAAACCAACTTGCCCACCTGCAGTATGATCATCATTTAAATATACACCGCCTTTCACATAAGCAATGCCGTATGGATTCACCCATTCGGTATTTAAATGGATCATTTTTTGCGTAAAACCGACCCCGAGGTTCAATGTCTGCGCATCGCCCTGCTTTAGCTTTGCTTCTGGCAGAAAGCTATTGTCTTGGGCATAGGCAGCATTGGTCACCAATATGAAAGCTAACAAAGAATAAACTTTGTTCATTATTTCCACCATCTTCCTTAATTATATTTGTAATAGATTTCCTATTTTTATGCGATTTGACTTTATCAGAATTATTCGCATCCTTATATACTGGAATTTACCTTTTTCATGTCTGCAAAGTCAAAGTTTAAACAGAACATACGAAACGGACTTTTTTTATTTATCAAAAAAACTGCATTTGCGTTAGAATATTGATCTTCAAATTTCCCTCCAGTTTCTGAGTCAAGCCGATCGCGTATGAAGCAGCACTTTCCTTTAAAAAATGTACAGCAAGAAAAGCGCATTTATCGCAATCGGGTACTGATTTCAGCGGGTATCGTTATTTTCTTTATGCTGTTGTTGGTGGTGCGTTATGCCTATCTCCAAATCAGCAGTTATCAAGAGTTTTCAACGGCATCAGATCAAAACCGTATTCGCCTACAGCCTTTAGCACCTGCTCGTGGTTATATTTATGACCGCAATGGCGTATTGCTGGCAGATAATTATCCAGTATTTTCTGCCACCATGAGCCGTGCAGATATTCCTGATATTGATGACACTGTTGCACGTTTAATTCCAATTTTAAATTTGACTGAAGAGGATATTGATCGCTTCAAAAGTCGTATTAAAACCTCTAAAAAAACCGAACGTGTGGCACTTAAACTCAATTTAAATGAAATTGAGATTGCCAAATTTAGTGAAGTTAAATATCAGTTCCCTGGGGTCAATATAGAGACCCAAATGACGCGCTATTATCCACATGGCGAACTGTTTGCCCATGTGATTGGTTATGTCGGGCGTATTAATGACAAAGAACTAAAAAGTATTGATAAAGACCTCTACGCGGGGACAAACCTGATTGGTAAAATTGGGGTAGAAAAGTCTTATGAAGAGTTATTACATGGTTTACCTGGCAATGAATCTGTTGAAGCAGATGCGCACGGAAATGTGTTACGTCATTTAGGCCGTAAAGATCCTGTTCGCGGTAATGATCTGTTTTTATCTTTAGATTATGGCTTGCAAACCATTGCCTCAGAACAACTGGCGGGGCGCCGTGGTGCAATTATTGCCATGGACCCACGTACAGGTGAAATTTTAGCGCTCGTGTCTAGCCCAAGCTTTAACCCCAACCTTTTTGTGACAGGGATTAGCAGCAAGGACTATAGCGCACTACGTGATAATTTAGATCAGCCACTATATAACCGTGCTGTACAAGGCGCGTACCCACCAGGTTCGACCATTAAACCAATGTTTGGTATGGGTGGGTTGCACTATAATTTAGTGGATTGGAATACGGCGATTGCCGATCCGGGTTATTTCACTTTACCAGGTGATAGCCACCGCTTCCGTGACCATAAAAAAACAGGTCACGGTTCTGTGAATATGCATAAAGCTCAAAACGTTTCCTGTGATACTTATTTCTATATCCTGTCGTATCGTATGGGTATTGAAAAAATGAACACTTGGATGCGCCAATTTGGTTTTGGTTCGAAAACTGGCGTAGATTTACCAAGTGAAAGTGAAGGTCTATACCCAAGCCCTGAATGGAAAATGCGTACCCGTAAGTCAAAATGGCTCAAAGGTGAAACCATTTCAGTCAGTATTGGCCAAGGTGCTTTTACAGCTACACCACTACAACTAGCCATGGCAACCGCAATCACAGCCAATCAGGGCGCGCATGTGACTCCCCATGTACTCCGTGACAGTAAAGGCTTTAAAGCCTATAAAGCACACAATGCACCTGATGGCCATATCGAATTTAATGGTAAGCCTGAAGATTGGATCAAAATGCGTGATGCGATGGTTGATGTAGTGGAAAGCGGTACAGGCCGTGGTATTCGTACACCGATGTATCATATTGCAGGTAAAACAGGGACAGCTCAGGTTAAAAGTATTGCGCAGGGTAAACGTTACAACGAAGCACTATTAACAGAACGTCAGCTGGACCACGGTTTGTTTGTGGGCTTTGCACCTGCAGAAAATCCTGAAATTGCGATTGCCGTAGTATGGGAAAATGGTCGTCATGGTGGCTCGGCGGCCCAGTTAGCGCGTCCAATTTTTGATTATTGGTTATTGCAACGTAAGAAAAACCCTATTCGTCCTGCTAACCATCAAATTAGCGGTGGCCTAATGACTGCTGGTATTAAACCAGGTGAACTGCCTAGTGGTAGCACTATATTATCTGCGGACCCGAATGCAACGACTCAAAGCAATAGTAACGCAAATAGCCACAATGCAGCACCTGCATCAAGCCCAGTAGCATCTGCACCTATTACTGCACCAGTTACACCATCAAACGATGTAGAATGAGTTGAATTATGAAAAATCAATTACGTATTATTGGCGGAGAGTGGAAACGTCGCCAACTCCCATTCGCATCGATTGATGGTCTTCGACCAACGCCTGACCGAGTACGTGAAACACTATTTAACTGGCTGATGTGGGATGTGCAAAATGCACAAGTTTTAGATATTTGCGCAGGCTCAGGGGCTTTGGCTTTTGAAGCGCTGTCTCGGGGTGCAAGCCAAGTTGTGATGATTGAACCTGACCGCAATCAGGCTCAATTTTTAACCCAAAACCTTGAGTTACTACGTGTGACCAAGGCACAAGCTCAACTCAAAGTGAGCACTGCACAACAAGCCTTACCCAGCTTAAAACAACAATTTGATTTGGTGTTTTTAGATCCGCCGTATGGCTTAGATTTATGGCAAGAATTAGCTACTTTAGCGGACCCACTCATTAAAGACCAAGGCTTTATTTATGTTGAAGCCGATCGTGATTTAAGCCAACTGACACTCCCTCATACGTGGCATAAAGTTAAAGAAACCAAAGCAGGAACCGTACGTGCAGGCTTATTTCAAAAAACTGTACCCGCTTAAATTTTAGCTTTAGCGCTACTTTAGAACTTTGTGCATTTGCCCGTTCAATAGCTTTCTCCCCAAAAAGACGCAATATGCGTCTTTTTTAGTCGTAATCACAAAAGATCCTTTTTGTATTTATATATCCAAGACATATCGTAATTTCAGCTAAGCTTAGGCCAATTGCATTTAAATAAAGTACTTTTAATTCGCTAAGATAAGCGCCTCAATTAACGTATATGATTGTCATGACTTGGCTGATTTTTATCATTGGTGCAATGCTTGCAGGCTTTGTACAAGGCTTAACAGGTTTTGCCTTTGCACTCGTGGCCATGTCTTTTTGGGTTTGGGTACTTCCACCACAATTAGCCGCACCTTTAGTGGTACTTGCTTCCGTGTGGAGTCATGTGATTTCCCTCAGACAAGAACGCGGACAACATACTTCGTCGCGACAATTAGTTCTTCCCTATATTATTGCAGGCTTAATTGGCGTGCCCTTGGGTAGCTATTTTTTAGATTTAATTCAGGCAGATACTTTCAAGCTATTGCTTGGTGTATTTTTAATTCTGTGGTGCCCCATCATGCTGTTTAATCCACAAATTAAAAAGATTCAACAGTCTGGTCATTATGCAGATGCCAGTATAGGTTTTTTGGGCGGTATTTTAGGTGGCTTGGGCGGGTTCTGTGGCTCACTGCCTTCCGCATGGCTCATGCTCAAACAACGCCCAAAGCAAGAACAGCGCTATATATTGCGCCATTTTAATTTTGCCATTCAACTGTTTACCCTCGTAGCTTATTTAGCCCAAGGTACGTTACAGACCAAACTATTACCCTATGCCTTGCTATTACTCATTGCAGTAAGTGTTCCCGCAATGCTGGGTGCAAAACTATTTTATAAAATTTCAGAGCGTCAATTTAAACACAGTGTTTTGACCTTGTTATTCTCTTCAGGTTGCTTTCTTGTTTTCAGTAGTATCGTACAAGCGACTTAAAGCAAAAGACTTCGCTACTTGGGCCGTGTTGTACGTAAAGGTCTCGAATCACGTACGGGAGACTCTTCTTCCCTTGCCTCTTTAATATCTGGATCATCAGAATGACCAACTGAGCTCAATACTGCACTGGTCATTGGAATGAGATGTGTCACAGCTATGGTTTGTGGTGTTGTCATCGCATGTATATCTGTTGGAACATCAGCAGCATAACTTGAACTGGCCAAAACTAAACATAAAATTGCGAAAGACTTTTTACAACGTGTTAATAACATCAGTGCAACCTTTGACATCCCACCATACATGAAGCTGATTATTCAGATATATTCTGAAGAGACCTTGAAGAAGATGTAAACGTCCGTATATTTAAGTCATCAAAATGCATTTTTTGCTGGGTTAAATTCAAAACTTTTTCCTCTGACGAATATTTTAATCTCGGTTGAATTTAGTTATTTTCAGCTAAAATCAATTTACCCATGTATATGTCAGATCTATTTTTTTATTTTTTGATCAATTGTTCAAAAAATCTATACAGTTTTAATTTTAGATATTTATACAATAGTCATTTATACGCCCACACCTCCTATTGATCTCTCATGAAATATATTTTCATGCCTGTACTACTGCTGTTGCTTACAGGTTGTATGTTTGGCACATCTAGCGAAATCCGTAAAGCCGAAAAATTATATGCTCAGTTTCATTGCAATAACATTGAAACATCCCAAATGGGGGGCAGCTCGATTACCAGTTTTCATGAGCACAAATTGGCATCGAGCAAACAAAAAGCGCAATCCTATATTCAAAGCTACAAACAAGGAGAACACTTGTTTGATTTACCTTTAGATCAAGTGATTGAGCAACAATTCTTTATTTATAAAGCAGCCTGTCAAAATTTAGGTGGCATACAGCCTTAAATAAAATATACCTTGTAAAGCGTTGCCATAAACCTGCAACCACCATAAAAAATAGGGCTTATGCCCTATTTTTTATTCAACATAATAGCGCTGATCTACACTAAAGCTTTCTGGGAATTTGGCATGGATTTGTGCGTAAAAATCCATAATTTCCGCCATATCTTTTTCATAATCCCCAGTCGGATAAACAATCTTGCCTACACCCGTTTTTTTCTTGGCATAGTCCATATAAGCCAATGCAATTGGCACACCTGCATTGGTTGCAACATGGTAAAAGCCAGTTTTCCACTGTTCTTGTTTCGCGCGAGTACCTTCAGGTGTAACTAACATGACCAACTTGGGATGATCTTTAAATAAGTTGCTCATGACTTCAACCATACTTAAACGTTGCTCACCCTCAACTTTTGGTCGACGGTCAATTCCAATGCCACCCATTGCGCAAACAAAAGGTCCAAATGGAAATTTCATATAGCTGTCTTTAATCGTAATGCGGACATTTACACCCATTGCCTTTAATGCTAAGCGTGCATAAAGTGCATCCCAATTGCTGGTATGTGGTGCAGCAATCATTACGCATTGATCCAAATCAAGTGGCCAATGATTATCAATTTCCCAACCCATTGCATTGAGACTTTTTTCTGCCAATTTTTCTAACACAGCAACCACTCACACCCCATTTAAAGTGCTCTGATTGTACTGATGTTATTGCAAATTAACACACAGATTCGCTTAATAAACAACCAAATAAAATACATCTGTTCAGGCGCTAGCGTCAAAATTTCATCTAGACTTTTATACGTTTACAAGATCACTGTACAAGCTTATTTTAAAATAGATTATTTTTTACTCATCCTCATACGGTAGTCAAATCACGTGAAAAAAATTATCTTCATTAGCGTACTATCTCTAGTTGCATTAAGTGCTTGTAGTAAAAATGATACAACGACAGCACCACAAACACCTGAAAAAACTGAACAAGCAACATCTACTAACACCACAACTCCCTCTGTATCTACCAGTGATAGCGCTGAAAATGCCTTAGATTGGGCAGGCGAATATAAAGGGGTATTCCCTTGCGCAGACTGCGAAGGCATTAAAACTGAGCTTGAGTTAAAATCAGATAAAACCTATGAATTGACAGAGGAATATCAAGGTAAAGGCAAAGAACACGAGTCTAAAGTCAAAGGAACATTTAGTTTTGATGCCAATCAACCTTCAGTGATTACCCTCGATCAGAATGCCGATCAACGTAAATTCTTTATTGGTGAAAATTTTGCTGAAGCTCGCGATAAGGAAACAGGTCAAGCACTTGATACAAAGTTGAATTACAAACTAATTAAAGAACAGCACTAAATCCTAAGTTTTTGCTCAGCGCTTAGTTTCTCCCATTTGGTATTCGCAAACAAAAATCCCTGCTCTTGAGCAGGGATTTTTTATCAGTTCTACAATTATTAAATAATGAATTAATATTTAAAACTTAGGTTAAAACGTAGCATACGCGGGTCTCCCCAATTCACCAACTGTGCATTCGGCGTTGTACCTGCCAAATACTCACGGTCAAATAGATTTTTCAGGCTTAACCCTGCACTCCAGTCTTTGGCTTCATAACCTGCATTTACATCAAAAAGCACATAAGTTGGAAGGTCTACATAATCTGTGCCACGCTGTGCAGTACGCGCTCCTTGGTAACGCATAGCCGCACCTACACGCCAACCCAATTGATCTGGACTAAAATAATACTGCGTTGACAATGATGCTGCGTTTTTCGCCACATGATTCGTACGCTTGCCAATCTCGCTTGCAGTCAAGCTCTCAGTGACTTCTGCTGTCGGAATATAACTATAGCTAGCCAATACTTTCCACTGTGGATTCAACGTTGCCGCCAGCTCTGCTTCATAACCTTTGGTTTTTTGCTCACCTGTTTGGATTGAAAAATTTCCAGAGCTATCTGTTTCTGTTACATTTTTACGGGTCAAATCATAATAAGCCACGTAGCCTTGTAAGCGTTGATCCAAAGCTTGGAGCTTGACCCCAATTTCAGTCTGCTGACCTTTTTCTGGATTTAATAAGCGACCATCTTCGCCTGAATCGGTGACAGGCATAAACGAGGTCGAATAACTCATATAGGGCGCAAACATGTCATTGATGCGATACATGACAGAAGCACTACCCGTAAATGCATTATCGGAGTTTTTCTGATTTGAGCCATTGAGTAAATTATTAATTTCTACCTGTGTCCAATCATGACGCCCAGATAAACCAATGATCCAGGTATCATCAATGCTTAGCGTATTACGTATATATGCTCCAGCATACTGGCTATACGTCATTTCATGGCTAGGTGTACCCGGCTTTTTAATAACAACATCACCATAATTGGGTGCATTCACATTAAAGTCATTAATGGTATCTGTACGGCGATAATAATCACTGCGCTCGTGCATTAAATCTAAACCCGCCATCAAATCATATTGCACTGCGCCAAAGTCAAACTTACGCTGCACATTGGTGTCCAATGCATAATTGACATCTTGTTTATCTTGATTATTAATTGCACGCTTAATAATGGGCAAGCTACTACGCCCTGACGCTAAGATAGAATTACCAACAGTATTGGTTTGTGTCACAGCAAAATTTTGTTTAAAAATCCAATCATTATCAAAATAATGTGCATAGTTCGCCCCTAAGCGGTACACATCCACGTCATAACCATAATCTGGATCACCAAAAAATAAGTTATGCGAATAATTTATATATTCTCCATTACTAAAAGGTATACCTTGCTGGCGTAAATAATTTCTATGCTGATAACTGGCGATAACCGAAAGCTCATCTTTTTCACCTAAATCAAAATTATAAGATGTTGCAATATAATAATTTTTGAAAAAAACTTGATCGGTTGGATCATCTTGATCTGATACCCGACCAACCAGTCGAAATGCACCTTTTTCTGTGTCATTCGGTGCATAATTGAGATCGAATGTCCCCTCTTTTAATCCATAGCTCCCCACACTGAGCGTTCCTTTAGCCTCTGTGCTTGCATGTGGGCGTTTGGTGGTAAGATTGACCATACCACCAGGTAAGCTTAAACCAAATCCAACTGAAGTCGGCCCTTTCACAACCTCAATCGATTCAAGCCCAGAAATATCCTCCGAACGTAAAACATTGTCTGAGGTTTGAATACGCAAGCCATCTATATATGTTTGCGAGCTTGAAATTTGCCCACGGATAACAAAGTCATCCCACCCTCTACGACCATATTGGCCGGAAGTCACGCCAGCTACACCATCCAATGCTTCCGCAACTGTTTGCACTTGCTTTTGTTCTAGTTGTTGCTGAGTTAACACACTTATGGCTTGTGCAGTTTCAAACAATGGAGCATCCGTTCGAAGCACAGCTTGTGCTTTAGTTGCCACATATTTGGCTTCTTGCTTGGGTGCCTTCACGGTAATTGTTTGTAGCTGTTGTGCCTCTGTATTGAGTGGTTCTGGAGAGACTTCTGCATGAGTTATAGAACTTAAAGCCACCAGAATTGAAAATGACAAGGTCGAACGTGGATATTGCACTTCGAAAAACCAATCCAAAAAAATTAATGCGAATTATAATCATTTAAACTTATAAAATATGGCTATTAATTCAGCATTATTTTTAGAAAAAAATAAACATTTGAATATGAAATAAAATTTATAAAAATATGTGCATTGTATAAATTAATCCATTTATACCCCAATGCAGGATTTTTAGATTATAACAAAATTAACCTTATAAAATAATAACCTACAAAAAACTCAAACAGCCATTTTTTATTTTTATTTAGTGGATGCAACAAATCAAAAACTTAAATTTATCTTAAAAAAAGCTTCAAATCATCCCTATTTGAAGATAGTCGATTGTAATAAAGATTTTTAAGATCGAAACATAACAAGAAGCATCAAAAAGGATCAATCCATGAAACATACCCTACTTAGCCTTGCTATAGTTACACTCCTCACAGCCTGTGGTGGTGGCAGTTCATCTGATGGTCAATCCACAAATAATAATGGCAATCCAAATACCCCCACAACACCAAGCACGACGAATAAAATTGGTATTTTGACTGATGCTGTAATCAGTGGTGTGCACTATGTATCTAAAAATAGCCAAGGTGTTGTCAGCTATGAGGGTACAACCGGTGATGCATCATCAACAAATGGTAAAGGTTCATTTAAGTATAATGAAGGCGACAAAGTGACCTTTTCTATCGGTGATATAGTGCTTGGCTCGGTCACAGCGCAAGCAAAAATCTCTCCACTTGAACTCGCTACAGATCCAGTTATCCACAACAATTTAATCATTTTGCTTCAATCTTTAGATGCCGACCAAAATCATAGCAATAGTATTGAAATTTCCACCAAGACCGTAGAGGCTTTAAAAGACAAAACAATTGTATTGAATACACCTACCGCGTCATTTATAGCCGATGCCACTTTCCTTCAAGCTGTAAAAGCATCTGGAACTGCTGTGGTCCCTTCAGAAACGGCCTTAGCAAACTTCATTGATAGCTTTGCCAAAGACAATGAAGGTGTTTGGAGTTATAGCAATAACGGCACCAGAGTTTTGCTCTATATTAAAGGTGCAGTTGAAACTGTTAACAAAGATAAATACCTACACTTTATCTTTGCACAAGTAGGACCTGCCGACAATGATGGACAATCTGGATTTGAACAAGGCAAATTTAAATGGGATCCACTCACAGGCAAATTAACAGTGGTTAGCCCATTAACTCAAGACACCAATGGTGGCTGGGGACTTTCTGATTCGAGTCAACCATTTAGCTTACTGTATGGCAAAACAGAAGGAACGTTACAGTTACTCACTGAAGACCCTACACCTGTTGTATTAACCAAACTCCCGAGTGAAAGCAACAGCATCGTCGGTGCTTGGAAAAATGCTGATGCACTCGTCGCCATGTATAACGACAAAACATATTTGTACGTAGGACTAAGTAATGAAGACTGTGGTGGCCCAGGTATTGAGTATGGAACTTATTCTGCAAGCAATGGCATTTTAAAAGCCGAATCTGTTCAATACGACACCACAGGTTGCCTAGGTCTAGTCGACACATGGGGAGATTTAAGTCAGCATAAATATGACTTAGATACCTTTAAATATAGCCTCAACGATAAAACCATCAATATCCAATATGAAGATGAACCTGTAAGCACACTGAGTCACTTATAAACTGAATGGAACATGATCTAATGAATGAAGCTCATGTTCCATTACACAATATGCTCAAAACCCATCGACAAACTCATCAGCTTACGCATCAATTCAACCTGAGTGGTACTTTGGGTTTTGGCAAAAATATTTTTAAAATACGTTCGTACCGAACTAATTGTTAAGCTACATTGCGTCGCAATATCTTCCATATTCGCGCCATTGACGAAGCGCACACACATTTCACATTCACGTGTAGTTAATGCAAAAGTTTCCTTTAAGTAATCATTCGAAAGTGAATATTGTTGTTGCTTTTCAGATAAGAACAACACAGCAAATGCACCTTGCTCAATCTGGATTAAATGCTGAATACTACTTAAAGGTGTAATACTTAGCATATAGTCTTGTCCATTTTTGGCTTTCAACTCAAGTACACCACCTATATCATGATGTGTGTCTTGGCGCTTATAGAGCGCACTCTGTACAGTTTTTTCAAATTTAGCTTGTTGATCCCGCCTGACCAGCAAACGATTTTTTTGATCAAATTCGAATAATTTAGATTGCTCTAATAAGGCCTGTGCGGCTTTATTGCTGTATTTTAAAACTTTATCTTCATCAATTAAAATAATGCCAATTTTGATTAAGTCTAATATTTGAAATAAATTTTGCCCCATTGTCTGCGCAAAGCTTAATTGCTTATAGATTTGTAAACTACGACGGATATGCACACCCAGTCGCTGAAAGAACATCATTTCGTCGTGACTAAACTCTTGATTGACTGCTTCACGGTGAATACCTAAAACTGACCAGCGATATTCCCCTTTATCGAGTAATACGGCAGCAATATAACTAATGCCAGTAATTTTTAAGCATTTCTCATAAAATTCTTGTTTGTCTGCATTTGTACTGCTTGCATAGTGACTTAAATCAAAATGCATGACACCACCAACACCAATGCTATCCCATAGTGGAACATGAAGCTTCATATCGATTGCTTTCACATTTTCATCTTGGTAAGCGTCTATGCTTGCTTGAGGAATATTGTATGTAAAAACAATATTATATTTAGGGTTTAATAAATCTAATACTGTCAATATTGCGGTTTTACTGGCTGTATAATCCACAATTTTTTTGAGTATTTCAGGCCATAAAGAAAGATTGACCGCGGCATCGTATATTTCCCCAATGATATGATTTTCAATTTCAATATCCATAAGGTTGCCTTTTTATTGTTTACTTTTCCTAAATATTCATTTTTTTAGTATTCTGTCAAAAATATCATATTTATCACTTAATTAAGCTTTAAATCGAGATATAAAAAATCCCCGCATTTGCGGGGATTCTTTGTTTAATCCAAATGTATTTACGGGTAATTATTTACCGCCAAACACATAAGATACGCCTACACGACCACCCACTTCATTACCACCAGCAAAACCTAGTGCAGCACTGAATGCAGTACGGCCATCATTTAGCACGCTTGCAAGACCTAAAGCAGCAGCAGATTCGCCTTCATAGTGACCAACACCACCAAATACTGCAACTTGACCTGCACCAATGTTTGGAATTTGCTGTTGAGCAGCAAGTGCAATTGCAACCCCCCGATACGATGTTTGCTCTACATCACCCACTCGACTATTTAATTGACTAACACGTGAATCCAATACGCTTACTTGCGTATCTGTATAAGACTTTGCTGACGCTAATGTATCAACACCTGTTTTAGCAATTACAGAATTAATTCGTGCAGATTCTGCTGTTGCCTCACTTCTAATCGTTTTTGCAGTCTCATTTGTAAATGCATTGGCTGATGCTAAAATTGTTTGATCAGCATCTTTCATTTGCTTTAAATTTACTGCATCAGTATCTATAGTCCCTGCCTTAACATTAGTTATTTGACGCTCACTCCCTGTTGAACCAACGGATACAGTATTATTCCTTGTTGAGCTTGAGTTATTTCCAAGAACAACTGTATTTTGTGCTGAGGTGTTTACGTTGTTACCCAATACAAAAGTGTTATCACCTGAAATGGTGTTATCATTACCAAAAGCATAACTGGCACTACCTGAAACTATATTTGGATCACCCAACGCGCCAGAACGATCTCCGCTAACAATATTTCCTGTACCAATACTAACAGTTTGTACACCCAAAGCCTGTGCACCAGATCCTAACGCTATTGATGAAGCTCCGTTAGCTGTTGCACTATGTCCCATAGCCAAAGCAGAAGCACCACCAGTACCCGTACTTGCATTCTGCCCAATTGCTATTGAATCTTGTCCAGATGCAGTAGCTTGCTGTAAACCTTGTGATGAGCTCACCGCAACATTTGGGGAACCATTCAAATTTGCATCAGTATATGCTTTCGCTTGCGCAAGGGTATTAGCATCTGCTTCTGAAATTACCGTATTCAACCTACCAGTTTCAGCTAATGTCTCTTTACGTAAAATTGCTACCGTATCTGCTGTATTTTTGTTTGCTGAGGCCAAAGTTGCTTTATCACCATCGGTGATTACTTGATTTACACGTGCTGATTCTATTGAAGCTTCTTGACGCAATACTGTAGCTGTATCCGCAGTCGTTTTATTGGCAGAAGCTAAAGTTGCCTTGTCTCCATCGGTGATGGTTTTATTTACCTGAATAACTTGAGCTGATACCTCTTGACGTAAAGCAGTTGCCGTATCCGCTGTGGTTTTATTTGCAGAAGCCAAAGTTGCCTTATCACCATCAGAAATTGCTTGATTAACGCGAGCTGTTTCCACAGAAGCTTCTTGACGCAAGGCTGTAGCCGTATCTGCTGTAGTTTTATTTGCAGAGGCTAAAGTTGCTTTGTCTCCATCTGTAATGGCTTGATTGACACGTGCTGTTTCTGCTGAGGCTTCTTGACGTAATACCGCTGCTGTATCTGCTGTAGTTTTATTTGCAGAAGCCAAAGTTGCTTTGTCTCCATCTGTAATGGCTTGATTGACACGTGCTGTTTCAACGGAAGCTTCTTGACGTAATACCGCTGCTGTATCTGCTGTAGTTTTATTTGCAGAAGCCAAAGTTGCTTTGTCTCCATCTGTAATGGCTTGATTGACACGTGCAGTTTCTGCTGAGGCTTCTTGACGTAATACCGCTGCTGTATCTGCTATGGTTTTATTTGCAGAAGCTAATGTTGCTTTATCTCCATCAGAAATTGCTTGATTGACACGTGCTGTTTCAACGGAAGCTTCTTGACGTAAATCTACTGCCGTATCCGCTGTATTTTTGTTTGCAGAGGCCAAAGTTGCTTTGTCTCCATCTGTAATGGCTTGATTGACACGCGCTGTTTCAACGGAAGCTTCTTGACGTAATGCAGTTGCCGTATCCGCTATGGCTTTATTGGCAGAAGCTAAAGTTGCTTTATCTCCATCGGTAACGGCTTGATTTACACGTCCTGTTTCTACTAAGGCTTCTTGACGTAAAATTGCAACCTGATTATCTGTATATGTATTTACACCAATAAGAGAATCACGCAACAAACCATTTACTTGACCTAAATTAACTGCTTGATGATCATCAACAGCATTAGCCAAATGATTGATATAATTATTTTGAACATCAATAGTATTTGTTTTTAATGCCCCTTTTACTTGCAAATCACCAGCAATCAGCTCATTAATATTAGCGGTATTTATAGATGCATTGCCATTCAAGTACAAATTGGCTGTGCCATTATAGCTATCAATCAATCCTGTAGATTGACCATTCTGATCCACAAATTGAACCGTAGATGTATTTAAACCCCTCAAGTCCATCTGGTTAATTCCTGTTAAGGTACCATTTACTTGTAAATCACCTGTGGTCAGTTTACTTGCTGTTAATTCATTAATATTAGCGGTATTTATAATTGCATTGCCATTCAAATATAAATTTGACGTGCCATTATAACTATCAATAAAACCTGTAGATTGACCATTCTGATCCACAAATTGAACCGTAGATGTATTTAAACCCCTCAAGTCCATCTGGTTAATTCCTGTTAAGGTACCATTTACTTGTAAATCACCTGTGGTCAGTTTACTTGCTGTTAATTCATTAATATTAGCGGTATTTATAATTGCATTGCCATTCAAATATAAATTTGACGTGCCATTATAACTATCAATAAAACCTGTAGATTGACCATTCTGATCCACAAATTGAACCGTAGATGTATTTAAACCCCTCAAGTCCATCTGGTTAATTCCTGTTAAGGTACCATTTACTTGTAAATCACCTGTGGTCAGTTTACTTGCTGTTAATTCATTAATATTAGCGGTATTTATAGTTGCATTGCCATTCAAATATAAATTTGACGTGCCATTATAACTATCAATAAAACCTGTAGATTGACCATTTTGATCCACAAATTGCACCATAGATGTATTTAAACTTCTTAAATCCATCTGATTGATTCCCGTTAAAGCTCCATTTATCTGTAAATCACCAGTGGTCAATTTACTTGCTGTCAATTCATTAATATTGGCTGTAGTTATATTTGCATTGCCATTAAGTTGCAAATCAGTATGGCCATTTTGACTATAAATATAACTACCATCCGATTGACCATTTTGATCCACAAAAGATAGGCCAGTTGCACGCAAATCGTTAATATTCATTTGGCTTACACCAGAAAGTGTGCCATTAATTTGTAAATTATTTGTTATTAATGTCCCATTAATATTTGTATCATTTAAATTAGAAGTCCCAGATACAGTATTATCTCCAGATAAATATAAATTTGTTAGACCATTATAATATTGGATCGCACTTCCCGCATAATTCCCATAATCATCGGTAAAATACACATTTTGAACAGTTTGGGTCACCGTGTTTTGCGATGTGCTAGATACACCTCCATTAACATTAATAGTATTAGCTGTAAGGTCATTAGCATTAATTAAATTCGCTGCTATTAATCCTGATGAGTTTATGTTATTTACAGTCAGCTCTGGTGTCTGAATATAGTTAGGAGCTATTACATCATCTTGCACAGTAGCATTTGCTATACCTGCATAGCCATAGATAATATAGAAAATAGAAGCTGTTAGGGCTGTATATTTATATTTCATAAGGTTCACCTTTCTTGACATTTAGTTTTTATTCAAGAAAAAATCCTATACTCAACAATGTTCCGTAATACATCCCCATTTAAGGATATTTTTATTTTAAATAATCTTTTTAAAGCTTTTTTTTCAATACAATTTCATAACCATTAGTAAAAAAAAATTTATAACCCCTATCAACAAAACAAAATTTTAAAAAATAAGTATATTTTTTAAAATTTCTTTTTACTAACTTGTAACGTATTTTCATAACATAAATAAATTTTAAATATAAAAAATCCCCGCATTTGCGGGGATTTTTTTGTTTAATCCAAATGTATTTACGGGTAATTATTTACCGCCAAATACATAAGAAAGACCTACACGACCACCAACAACACCAATTGCAGCGCTAAGTGAAGTACGGCCATCACTATAATAGCGAGCACACCTGCAAAAATTGGACGTTCAATAAAAAATTTTGACAGCATAGAACAAGATCACTTTCTGGTGGCGATTGGGCTTAAACACGCAATATTTTTCTTCAAATTAACATAGGCGAGTGGATCTTCCGTGACTGAAAATCAAAAAATTATACTTTTTCACAAAAATATTGTTTTTTCTTCATTTTTTCTCACAGATTTTGTATTTGACCTCCCAATTTTGGGATAGCTCCTAGATTCATCTTATTTCTATACTTCTGACATAACAATTTGGATGACAAGGAATTCATGATGAAAAAAACCTTATTATGCTTAACTTTAGCAGGCTTACTCAGTGCATGTGGCGGGTCAGACAATGATTCTGGTAGTTCTGCTCCCCCACCATCAAACACCACAAAAACTGGCGTACTGACCGATGGGCCTGTGAGTGGTGCAACTTATACAATTAATGGTGTCTCTAAACGTACAAATGCTCAAGGGGAGTTTGAATATCAAGAGGGTGATGAAATCACTTTCTCCATCGGAAATATTGAAATTGGCACAGTGATTGGTGCTGATCGTATTACCCCTGTGGAGTTAGCTGATGATGTAACAACACGAACAAATTTACTTATTTTTTTACAATCTTTAGATTCTCAGGGGGGGCATGACGATGGTATTCAAATCCCTGACTCAGTGAGTCAACTCCCTGCAAACTCAATTGACCTCTCTAAACCAACAACTGAATTTATTACAAGCTTTCAACCTGTTCTACAAACAATAGAAGATTTTAAAGATAAAGTCGTAGTTAGCGCAACAGAAGCACAAGCTAACTTTAACCAAACACTACTCAAAGATATCGTTGGGGTTTGGTATGCGAAAAATGCTGACTCAGAAATCGTACTTCAAGTAACCTCAGACGGGAAATACCTGATTGGCGAACCTATTGTTAGCTCACCATCTGATAGTGCAAATGGCATGGAGTATGGTGAATTATCGGTAAATGCTGTTGCTGGAGATTTATGGGCGCAATCTTCAATTGATACAAATGAAGATTGGGGCTTAACTGATTCTGGAAAAACACGTGATATGAAAATATCATTTGATGGTACGCAGTTAAAAATTTCTGAAGCTCAAAACCCTAATGAAAGTGCAACATTTACTAAAGTCCCTCAAAACAATTCGAGCATTGCCGGTGCTTGGAACTCAAGTTCAGGCAAGCAACTATTTGTTTTCAATCCAGATAATAATACCTATATCATGGTTGATGCTGTTGGGGACGATCAAGTGGAAGTTGGAGAAATGCCTTGTGGTGGACCAGGTATCGAATATGGTAAATATCGTGTTCAAGATGGAAAGTTATTCGTAGATAATATCCTGATCGATACAAATGGCTGTGCAGGCTTATCTGACAATAGTGCAAACTCAAGCTCAGGTCTACCAGTCACGGTTAATTCGACATCACTTACACTCCACGAACCAAATGAAGGTACATTTATACTCACAAGACCCAATACAGAAGGTGCTACCACAAGTAGCGCAAGCCAATTCTATAAAGATATTGCTGGAACTTGGGAAATTGGACGTACCAATGCATCTGCTGTTTTATTACATATTTTACCCGATGGACGTTATGCTCTGGGTGAAGCAGATGTAGCTGATGAAACAGGGAAGCCTGGTATTGAAATCGGACAATTAAATTGGAATGCTTTAACCTCAGCGCTGAACCCTGTAATTTCCATAGATACAAACGGTGACTACGGGCTTTCACATCCTGACAATGATGGTCACCACCGCCTAAGTTATAATGGCACAGATCTAGTGCTGACTGATGTAGGAAGTAATAGCACCTATATTTTAACTAAAGTAAAACAATCATCAGGTCTAGTTGGCACTTGGCAATTTAATCAAACTCACTTGTTTGCTTTCTTTGACACAGGATTCTATTTCTTGTTAGACACCGAAGGTGATTGCGATAACCCAGGAATTGAATATGGTAAATATTCAATAACATCCAATACACTTGCCGTAACAGAAGTGTTATATGACACCAACGGTTGCGGTGGATTACATGACACTTCGGATAGCGCTAAAGTTAATGCAACTTATAGCATCTCCGGAACAAGTCTAACCTTGCATCCACAAGGCGAAGACACTATTACCCTACAACGTAGTAACTAAACATATTTTAAAGCTGCCTAAGCAAAATTTAGGCAGCTTTAACCAATATGCTCAAAATGAATGGTACAACCCATTAATAAATGCATGAGTTCAATTTGCGATTTGCATTGGGTTTTTTCATAAATATTTTTAAAATAAGTGCGCACCGAACTGAGCGTAACTCCACAATGTTCCGCGATTTCTTCTAACTTACAACCATTCAACAACAACTCACACAGCTCAAACTCACGTTTAGACAATTGATAAGCTTGCTGCAAATAGGCTTTTGACAAGGCATAGTGCTGATGCTTATCGGTCAGAAATACCGCAATTTGATGTTGTCCTGCATTTTGATGCTGCATATTTTTTAATTTAGAACAAGGTACGATAGTCAGCATTAATTGTTTTCCTTTCGCATCTGACAAAGACAATACACCGCCTACATCTGCGTTTAATGCCGACTGTCCCAACAACGCTGAATGTAATAATTGATCTAAACGACTTTGATCATAAGCATGGGTTTTTAAACGATTATACAAGTCCAAATCTAAACATGAATCGTGTTCCAGCATGCTTTGAGCTAAAGGGTTTGAATAAATCAAACTCAGCTGATGATCAAGCAAAATTACACCTGTTTTTAAATGATCGAGCACACTATACAAACTTAAATTTTCTTGTTTAACCAAACTAAATTGACGATGGATTTGTAAGGCACGGCGCAAATGCACACCCAAATGCTTTAAAAAATCCAACTCTTTTTGTTGATACGGCGCTACATCTGGCGCACGATGTAATCCTAAAACTGCCCAACGATGTGAACCCTGATCGAGCAAAACAGCCGAGATATAACTAATTCCCGTCGGATTCAAACACCGTTCATAAAAGATATATTCATCACTTTCAGGGTTTTCCCCATAATGCGATAAATCCGAGCTCGCTACTTGCCCCACACCTAAATTTTCCCACAATACTCGGTGTAACTGCATGTCAATCACGCGAATCCGCTCATCACGATAGGCATGCAAAGCTTCATCTGGAATATTGTGACTAAATAAAAAATCGTAACTTGGACTAAATTGATCTAAGGCAGTAAAAATGGCGGTTTTACTGTCTGTATATTGAACAATTTTTTCAATTACTTGCGGCCATAAATTCACATCTACAGCGGCATCATAAATACTGCCTATAATTTCGTGTTCTCGGTTATCCATTTTTATCCCCTTTATGCCTACTCCAGCCTGCATTACATTTATTTAATCATTTGTTTTTATTATTGTTCTAAACAAGAATAATAAGTTTTATTCACAAAAAAAAGTAGTTTAGATACATATCACACATTTAATACGTAAATAAAAAATAGCTAGGTGATTTTGTCTTTTCACGTGTGCAATCTCTACATTACAAAAACTGCGCCATAAAAAAACCCCGTATCTGACGATACGAGGTTTTTGAAGTTTGGGTACGCTGAGGTTTACATCATACCGCCCATACCACCCATGCCACCCATATCTGGCATTGCTGGCTTGTCTTCTGGGATTTCAGTAATCATACATTCAGTTGTAAGCATAAGACCTGCAACAGATGCAGCATGCTCAAGCGCAGAACGCGTTACTTTAGCTGGGTCAAGAATACCCATTTCAAGCATATCGCCATACTCTGAAGTTGCAGCGTTATAACCGAAGTTACCTTCACCGTTTTTCACAGCATTGATTACAACTGATGGCTCATCACCAGAGTTTGCAACGATTTGACGAAGTGGCGCTTCAATTGCACGACGTAAAATGTTAATACCTACATTTTGGTCATCGTTAGCACCAGACACACCTTCAAGTGCTTTTGCAGCACGTACAAGTGCAACACCACCACCTGCTACAACACCTTCTTCAACTGCAGCACGAGTTGCATGAAGTGCATCGTCAACGCGATCTTTCTTCTCTTTCATTTCAACTTCAGTTGCAGCACCGATTTTGATTACAGCAACACCGCCTGCCAATTTAGCAACGCGTTCTTGAAGTTTTTCTTTGTCGTATTCTGAAGTTGATTCTTCAATTTGCGCACGAATTTGAGTTACCCGTTCAGCAATTTGCTCTGCAACACCTGCACCATCAACAATTACTGTGTTTTCTTTAGAAACAGTAACTTTATGCGCTGTACCTAAATCTTGAAGAGAAGCTTGTTCAAGTGACATGCCAACTTCTTCAGAAATCACAGTCGCGCCAGTTAAAATCGCGATATCTTGAAGCATAGCTTTACGACGATCACCAAAACCTGGTGCTTTAACCGCACATACTTTGATAATACCGCGCATGTTGTTCACTACAAGTGTAGCCAACGCTTCGCCTTCAACATCTTCAGCGATGATAAGAAGTGGTTTACCTGTTTTAGCAACAGCTTCAAGTACAGCAATCAATTCACGGATGTTGCTGATTTTTTTGTCTACAAGAAGGATGAATGGGTTTTCAAGTTCTGCAGTTAACGTATCTTGTTTGTTTGCAAAGTACGGGCTGATATAACCACGGTCAAACTGCATACCTTCTACAACGTCAAGCGAGTCTTCGAAGCCTGAACCTTCTTCAACTGTAATTACGCCTTCTTTGCCTACTTTTTCCATTGCTTGCGCAATTAAAGAACCCACAGTTGTATCAGAGTTCGCAGAGATCGAACCAACTTGCTCAATCGCTTTAGAGTCAGAAGCTGGTTTAGCTGTCGCTTTAATTTCAGCAACAACCGCTTTAACTGCGATGTCGATACCGCGTTTAAGATCCATTGGGTTCATACCAGCAGTTACTGATTTGATACCTTCGTTTAGGATTGCTTGAGCAAGTACAGTTGCAGTTGTTGTACCGTCACCCGCGATGTCATTGGTTTTTGAAGATACTTCACGTACAAGCTGAGCACCCATGTTTTCAAACTTGTCTTTTAGCGTAATTTCTTTTGCTACAGAAACACCATCTTTAGTGATGTGTGGCGCACCGAAAGAACGGTCGATGACAACGTTACGGCCTTTAGGACCTAAAGTTACTTTTACTGCGTCTGCAAGTACGTTTACGCCCGCGATCATTTTTGAACGCGCTGAATCACCAAATTTTACGTCTTTAGCTGACATGGTTTACTCCAAAATTTTTAATATATTTTTCAAATCGAATTCGGTTTGAGAGATCTAAACTTAGCCTTCAAGTACAGCTAAGATGTCAGATTCTTTCATCACAAGAAGTTCTTCACCTTCAACTTTTACTTTAGTGCCTGCATAAGCACCAAAAAGTACGTTGTCGCCTACTTTAACGTCGAGTGCGCGTACACCGTTGTCAGTTACTTTGCCATTACCCACTGCAATGATTTCACCTTGAGCTGGCTGTTCAGCAGCAGAAGTACTCAAGATTAAACCGCCAGCAGTTTTAGTTTCTTTCTCAACACGGCGGATAACAACGTTGTCATGTAAAGGACGAATCTTGCTCATTTCTAGCTCCATAGACATTTAAAAATGTCATTGATTACGATGTGAAGATGACTTCTTATTCCTAGGTCATCGACAAAATTTTGATATGACACTTTTGTGGGGATGGAAAAATCTGCTTCAAGGGCTAAAATTAAAAAAAGTGCTTTTTTTGTAGATTTTTTATGCAGTTTCAATCTTTTCTAAATTAAAGCTTCTAATTGTTGCGCCAAACAAAACTGTTGGCTGGCCATATCAAAGACATAAGCTTGCATATTTCCGTGCATATCAAGAGTATTAAAACTATTGGCTAAACCATGATGTAATCGATGTGATGTCGCCGTTCCTGCATGAATCTCCCAAATGGGATGATCACAACCCAGCTGATAAATTTGATTTAAATCATAGCGCGCTACTTGATGTAAATGCCCATGCAATAGCCCATTTAATCCATTTTTAGCCCAAGTCTGTAAAGCCATTCGCCCGAGCACAGGACAATCTTTCAACGCTTCTTTCTCTTGTGGCGGTATATAAAATGGCTGATGTGCAACCACGTATTTAAGCTTTTGCTGTGGCGCTTGCTTAAGCAATTGATCCACTTCTGCAATTTGCGCCAAAGAAATATGTCCACGTGTATGGTAACGTCGACGGATGCTATTTACCCCAACAATCATGAAATGTTCTGTTTCTAGCGTTGTTTCCATATTGCCAAAAAAAAGTTGATAACGCGCAAATGGACTAATAAATCGATTCCACAAATGAAATAGCGGTATATCGTGGTTTCCAGGCACCACCAAATATGGACGCTTTAAACTCTCTAAAAATTGCTTACACGCATAAAATTGCTGAAAACGTGCGCGCTGAGTTAAATCCCCACTCACAACAATAAGCTCAGGTTGATGCAGGGCACAAAAATCACCTAAGGCACGTATACATTCGGGTTGCTCTGTCCCAAAATGTAAATCAGAAAGATGAACTAACATTAGGCACCATAATCTTTAAGGCATGTTTATGTACCTTTATACATAAAGGTGGATATAACTCTTTAAGTTCCCCATCGACAGCCACGGTTAGTTTTTTACTATTTGCATGTATTTTGACTTCATCTGCAGCAAAGCTATAAACATCTGGAGTATGTTCTAGGTTGCCACGAATCAGTTGCCACAGCATTTTAAACAAGCTGAGTTTATCGCTCTTAGCAACCACTACGCCTGCGACTTTGCCTAAAGCAGCCTGTTTTGCAATTTTTAAATTTAGATCTGCCAACTGTAGCTGATTATTACCAAAGAAAATCAGCGGTGTTTTAACAGGATAATAAATAGTATCCACTTCAATCTGTAGTTTTAATTCCTTGCGATCACGAATTAATACATCTAAGCCCGAAGTGTATGCATGTACTGGAAAGCGCCCAAAACGTTGATTATAAATTTCACGTTTTTTTATAAATAAAGGATATAACCCCAAACTCGCATTATTTAAATAAATATGGTTATTAATGCTGGCAACATGCGTTTCACGAATTAGCCCCTGCACAATAACTTCTGCAGCCTGTTTTAATTGCAGTGGTATATCCAACACACGTGCAACATAATTAAATGTACCTAAAGGCAATATTCCCATTGGAATTGACGTACCCATTAAGTATTGCGCAACAGCATTTAAGGTGCCATCTCCACCCGCAACCACCACAACTCCATGATTATCAAGTTGTTGATGACGCGCTAACACATGCGACATGAAATTTGCAAAGTTTCCAAATTCACTAATTTCAAATGACTGTATTTCAAAATCATGCGCCGAGAAAATATGCAATATTTCCTCATATCCATCTTCTTTTTGATTGGCATGAAAACCTGAATTTTGATTATATATAATGGATAAAGGTTTCGTTTGTTTAGACATTTTTTATACGTCTCAACCCTGAATATTATTATTTTGTAGAATTTATCAACAATTAATAGCACCTTTATGTAAAATTCGAATTACCACCATTTATTTAATCAATAATATTTCCCAATTACAAAGCAAGTACAAGCCATTGTTTTATATAATTATATATAAAATAAATAATACCCATTAAAACAAAAAATATGATTAAAAAATAATTAAAATAACACAAGTTGTTGTTATTTAACAAAATAAATCATAAATAGCATTATCTACCAAATAAAATCTACCACTTCTTTAGTCTTATTTTTTTTATGAAATTATGCTTTAATAGCGCCACTTTTTTTAATATTTCATCTGCGCATTGTAACCCTTTGCACAGATTAGACTTTGTACAGTTTGTACACACTTTAGATAGGCCTCACCATGACCCAAGTGAACGCACCAGAATTCGTTCGTCACCCTAAGCTTATTGCTTGGGTGGAAGAAATTGCAAAATTAACCAAACCAGCAAAAATCGAATGGTGTGACGGTAGCGCAGAAGAATATCAACGTTATATCGACTTGATGATCGCTAACGGCACAATGCAAGAACTTAACCAAGAAAAACATCCTGGTTCTTACCTTGCTAATTCTGATCCTTCTGACGTTGCTCGTGTTGAAGGTCGTACTTACATCTGCTCTGAAAAGCAAGAAGATGCTGGCGCAACAAACAACTGGGAAGCTCCAGCTGAAATGCGTGCTCGTCTTAACGGTTTATTCGACGGTTCAATGAAAGGTCGTACTTTGTACGTAGTACCTTTCTCTATGGGTCCTTTAGGTTCTCATATTGCTCACATCGGTATCGAACTTACTGACTCTCCTTACGTTGCTGTAAGCATGTCTAAAATGGCTCGTATGGGTAAAGCTGTTTATGACGTTCTTGGTACTGATGGCGAATACGTACCTTGCGTACACACTGTTGGTGCGCCACTTGCAGAGGGCGAAAAAGACGTTGCTTGGCCTTGCAACCCTGAAAAATACATCGTTCATTACCCAGAAACTCGTGAAATCTGGTCTTACGGTTCTGGTTACGGCGGTAACGCATTGTTGGGTAAAAAATGCCTAGCTTTACGTATTGCTTCTTCAATGGGTCGTCAACAAGGTTGGTTAGCTGAACACATGCTGATCCTTGGTGTGACTAATCCACAAGGCGAAAAACACTACATCGCAGCTGCATTCCCATCTGCTTGTGGTAAAACAAACTTTGCAATGTTGATTCCACCAGCTGGTTATGAAGGTTGGAAAATTGAAACTGTAGGTGACGATATTGCTTGGATCAAACCAGGTGAAGACGGTCGCTTATATGCAATCAACCCTGAAGCTGGTTTCTTCGGTGTAGCGCCTGGTACAAATACTAAGACTAACCCGAACTGTATGGCTACTCTTCACAAAGACGTTATTTATACAAACGTTGCTGTGACAGACAATGGCGAAGTATGGTGGGAAGGTCTTTCTAAAGAAGCGCCTGCTAATCTTACAAACTGGAAAGGCCAACCGCATACTGGCGCTGAAAAAGCTGCGCATCCAAATGCTCGCTTCACTGTTGCTGCTGGTCAATGCCCTTCTATCGATGCTGACTGGGAAAATCCAGCTGGTGTTCCAATCTCTGCGTTCATCTTCGGTGGTCGTCGTGCAGACACAGTGCCTCTAATTTCAGAAGCATTTGACTGGGTTGACGGTGTTTATAAAGCTGCAACTATGGGCTCTGAAACAACTGCTGCTGCTGTTGGTCAACAAGGTATTGTTCGTCGTGACCCATTTGCGATGCTTCCATTTGCTGGCTACAACATGGCTGACTACTTCACTCATTGGTTAGAAATGGGCGAACAAGTAGGCGAGAAAGCTGCTGCTGCTGGCAACAAGCTTCCTGGTATCTACAACGTGAACTGGTTCCGTCGTGATGCTGAAGGCAACTTCGTATGGCCTGGTTTCGGTCAAAACATGCGTGTTCTTGAGTGGATCATTGACCGCTGTGAAGGTCGTGCTACTGCAATTGATACACCAATCGGCCGTGTACCAACTTATGAACAATTGAACTGGACTGGTTCAGACTTCACTAAAGAACAATTTGACCTTGTTACTTCTCAAGACAAAGATCAATGGATCAAAGAACTTGAAAGCCACACTGAATTGTTCAACAAGTTAGGTGACCGTTTACCAGCTGCGCTTAAAACTCGCCAAGACGAGCTTTTAGCTGCTGTTAAATCTGCTTAATCATTTAAGCGATTAAAAAAAAGACCGCTATATGCGGTCTTTTTTATTTTTATTAAATCTTTTACCATTAACTCTTATAAACCCAATTTAGTGATACAATTAATAAAATCAATAGATTATCTCTCAATTTCATGAATAAAAAATATTCTACCACCTATAGAATAAAGACTATCGAAGCTTTGGAACAATCTAAAAAATTAGATTTTGAAAATATTATTCCCATAAAACCATATTCAAAAATATCTAATAAAAAACTTGAAGAACTATCATTCTTATTAAATGAAAGAATTTTACCTATTCTTATCAGTCAATTTGGAAATAATTATAGAGGAGCCTCTTGTATTAATTTTTCTGCAGCTTTATATGCATGGTTAAACGCACTAAACTGTGATGCTGAAATAGTTTTTGGAGAAGTTGAAATTTTCCACACAGATGAATTTGATGTCACTTTAGAAAACTTAACGCACGAATACAAAAACAATATTAGATCTGGCGTCCAAAATGTTCATGCGTGGGTTACGATTGGTGATGATATTATAATTGATGCCTGCCTCCCTGATAGAATTTTTAAATATTATAAAGTGCCACAGTTACCCAATATTTTTGTTACACGCGCATATATAATGGCTGAAAGATGGAAATCCAAATATAAGCCTATGTTAATAGGCTCAGATTTCATCAATAAAACCAACAACTTCAATCCAATTGATGCCATTCCACAAATTCAATCAATGATTAACAAATGGATGACTTCAGAAATAAATTCGCAATAGTAAATAAAGATATCTACTACGCAACATTCTTTTTCATACGGTGCTCATGTAGCGCCGTTAAATAATCATCCAATTGCTGCGCATCATCCACACTAAATTGCAAATACAGTTTCGTCCTACGTTTTAATATATCTTCACTACTCACTGCCCACTCATGCTCAACCAAATAATCGACTTCTAGCGCATACAAACCATGACCAAAGTTCAGCCCCAATTCATGCACTGATCCAGCTTGCTTGATCAAACTCCACACCCGTGTGCCGTAGGCATAAACCCAGCGCTGTATTGTATATTCGTCTAGCCCTTTTATTTTATACCCGATCTCAGTCGCAAGTTGGTCTATAGATGAAAACTGCTCTGCACCTGGCAATAACGCACTTTCCGTCCAGTGAGGTGCCAAATCACCAAAAAATGGCTTTAACTGTTCTAATGCTGCTTCTGCTAATTTGCGATATGTCGTCAACTTCCCACCAAATACCGAAAGTAGCGGTGCTTCATCAAGAGTTACATCTAGAGCCAAAGTATAATCACGAGTAACCGCAGCTGGGTTATCCGACTCATCATCACACAGCGGTCGCACACCAGAATAAGTTGCAATA
Organism: Acinetobacter cumulans; assembly: GCF_003024525.3. Taxonomy (GTDB): domain Bacteria; phylum Pseudomonadota; class Gammaproteobacteria; order Pseudomonadales; family Moraxellaceae; genus Acinetobacter; species Acinetobacter cumulans. Next base: position 2,523,978 of record NZ_CP035934.2, read on the forward strand.
ATATCTAGCGCTGTCAGCGGTGTTTTAAAATGTGCATTGGACACATCCAATAAATAATTGATTTCTTCAGGGCTGATTTCGACTGTATTAGGGTCGCCGGTATACTCACGATCCGTCGTACCTATTAAGGTATATTGATTTAAGTACGGAATGGCAAAAACAATGCGTTGATCATGATTTTGCAAAATAAAGGCTTTATTTTGAGCATACAGCTTAGGCACAATGATATGACTACCTTGTACCAACCGTATACCATAAGCAGGTTTTAGCGCCAGACTTTGCTGAATAAATTGAGCAACCCAAGGGCCGGCAGCATTAACCAATGCCTTGGCTTTAATCCACAACCGTTGTCCATCTTTTTCTAATTCCAGCACCCAAACACCCGCCATACGCTGTGCGGACAAACAAATCGTTCGCGTCATAATTTTAGCGCCATGCTCATGTGCCAGCATTGCATTCACCACCACCAGACGCGCATCATCAACCGTACAATCGGAATATTCAAAGCCTCGGCTAAAATTCGCTTTTAACGGGCTGTCAGGGCTTTCAAAAAATACTTGTTCTGACCCGAGTAACTGTTCACGCTTACCTAAATAATCATAGATAAATAGACCTGCTCGAATTAGCCATGCAGGCCTTAAATGAGGCTGATGAGGCATAATAAAACGCATAGGATGTACCAAATGTGGGGCTTTCTTTAACAGCACTTCACGTTCTGCCAATGCCTCACGCACCAAGCGAAATTCTTTATGCTCTAAATAACGCAAACCACCATGTATCAATTTAGAACTCGCAGAAGAAGTATGCGAAGCCAAATCATCTTTTTCACATAAGAAGACACTTAAACCGCGTCCTGCCGCATCTGCAGCAATACCCGCACCATTGATTCCTCCACCAATGATCGCCAAGTCATATAAATCATGCATAAGCGTCTCCTCTTATTGTTATTTTCAGTGCATTTTTTAATTCTTCCAATCCCAAGTCACCATTCCATCACTAAGAAAAAATTCACTCAACTTATATTTACCACCACTCAGCATGAATAAGTGCTCAATTCAATGTAACACCTCTTCGGCATAATGAACATTTTATATACAATTTGTTTAATTTCGTTACCTTTCCAGTAAAGCAGCAGACTTAAGATAAAACTTCAAACAAAAATAAATGGATATAACAATGACGAATACCGCAATGCAGCCTGCGCCGCTGGACACCAAAACGCGGGTTAAATCCATCTTGGGTGGTTCTGCTGGCAACTTAGTTGAATGGTATGACTGGTATGTCTATGCTGCCTTCACACTCTATTTTGCCCATGCCTTTTTCCCACAAGGTAGCCAAACTGCCCAACTCCTCCAAGCAGCAGCCATTTTTGCTGTCGGTTTCCTCATGCGACCAATTGGTGCATGGATTATGGGAGTTTACTCTGACAAAAAAGGCCGTAAATCGGGTTTAACCCTGTCTGTTACGCTCATGTGTATTGGCTCATTAATGATTGCCATCTCACCTACACATGACCAAATCGGCATCTTCGCGCCCATTATTTTAGTGGTCGCACGGCTAATTCAAGGCCTAAGTGTTGGCGGTGAATATGGTGCCAGTGCGACTTATTTAAGTGAAATGGCTGAGAAAAACCACCGAGGCTTTTTTTCGAGTTTCCAGTATGTGACCTTAATTGCTGGGCAGCTCACTGCGCTCTGCGTTTTACTGATACTGCAATGGCTACTGACAGAGCAACAGCTACATGATTGGGGATGGCGTATCCCATTTTTCATTGGTGCTTGTTTGGCTGTTGTGGTGTTCCGTATCCGTCGTGGCTTACTCGAAACACAATCATTTCAAAATGCACAAAAAGAAAAAGACCAACCTGAATCTGGCTTACTTTCCTTATTTAAACACTATCCTAAAGAAGCTTTTACGGTGCTCTTTCTTACCGCAGGGGGTACTTTGGCTTTTTATACCTATACCACCTATTTACAAAAATATTTGGTCAATACTTCAGGCTTTAGCAAACCCGCCGCAACGCAAATTACCACCTTAGCTCTGTTTATTTTCATGTGCTTACAGCCTGTTGCAGGTGCATTGTCTGATAGAATTGGTCGTAAACCTATTATGATCGCCTTTGGTGTATTGGGCGTTCTATTTACATACGTGCTGTTTGATGCCTTGGGACAAACACAGGACTATTGGACTGCATTTTGGTTATGTTTAGCAGGTCTCATCATTGTTACAGGCTATACTTCTATTAATGCTGTAGTAAAAGCAGAGATGTTCCCTGCGCATATTCGTGCTTTAGGTGTTGCACTTCCTTATGCGCTAGCCAATACAATTTTTGGGGGTACTGCAGAATTCTTTGCGCTCAGCTTTAAAGAAGCAGGTCATGAATCGTGGTTCTTTGTTTATGTCACCGTGATGATCTTTATTTCACTGCTGGTATATATCTTTATGAAAGACACTAAACACCATTCTCAAATTAAAGAACACTAAGCGCCCTGCCACTGCTCAACTGCAGTGGCATATTTCCACACTGCATCATGTTTTTATAAGGTCACCTGCATTTTCGCCATCGAGTCTAAGGTCTGTTTATGTCATACTCAGCCATAGAAATAACAAGACTGGAAATGACCTTCATGAAAATAGCACTTAAATTGTTTACTTTAGGATGTTGCACCACATTTTTAGCAGCTTGCCAAAGCACTCCCCAAACTTATAATGGCCATGCTGGGTATCAAATTGAAGCACAAAATGCCACAAGTGCGACGCTGGCTTACACCTTGGCTGGACGACAAAATCAACAATTAGACGAAAATAAATTACAGCGCGCCTGCCAAAAAGTACTTGGCCAACATCGCACATTTAAGCTGAATATTTTAAGTATTAATGAAATTGCCAACCCAGCAACCACAGCGCAACAATATGGTCGTCAAATTGGCAACTCTCGTGCAAGCTTTGGGCTGAGCAATACACCAGACCTACGTAATACAGACAACCTCGGTGCACAAAATGCACTAGATGCACGCCCTGCAACCTTACGTGTGGTGCGTTACACTTGCTCATAATGCAGTAAATGCACAAAAAATAAGACGCATTGGCGTCTTATTTTTTTACAGCAGTCACTTTTTAGAGCGTCTTATAAAAGCTGACATTGCGAAACTCAGGTGATTCATCCAAATCTGGCCAAGTGGTTGCACTACGCTCATCGAGTTTTTCATACTTTAGATGACTAAAATTTTTGACACGACTGTCTGCTACCCAAACCTCTGGCGCAAACTTTAAAAACTCATCTAAGAAAAAACGGTTACACTGGTCATACAACACATCCGCCGCCAACAGAATATCGACTTGCTCTGCCTTATACAGATCATCTAAATATTCAAGCTCAACATTATTCAACTCGGCATTTGCACGACAAGCATCCAAGCTCACTTGATCAATATCACAGCAAATCACACGCTTTGCCCCTGCCATTTTGGCAGCAATTGCAACTACACCTGAACCCGCACCAAAATCCAACACCACTTTGTCTTTAACATGATGAGGTTCTGCCAGCAACCACTGCGCCATCGCAAGCCCTGAAGCCCAACAAAAAATCCAATACGGCGTGTCATTCCAAATACGGCGAATGACTTCGTCATCCATTTTATCCGTTGGAAATACAGGAGGAATCAGCCACAAAGAAATTAGGGTTTCAGGCAATTGCTGTGCATGCAATTCACAGTGTGGAATCACATTATGCAGTGCTTTAAGGAGGTGCTCAGGGGCTTGGGGGAATTGGAAAGTACAGCTCATATTAAGCCTTGGGGATAATTTTATTTGAATTTATAAACGTATTGGATACACGACATCGTCATCTGCTGCTGTTTGAGGCAGACCTCATTCAAATTAACACTGTTTCTGCGACAACATTAATCAAAAGACAAAATATGTCGAGTTCAGCAGATGACAAATGGTTTTCTTGCGAAGCTCGCTTCTCATTTTGCCGAAACAAAAGTAGCATACGAGCTTCTTACATTTATAAGTCACAACGGAAAGACTCCGCCGCAACAATGGCAACTGTATTAACCTAAAGCTTTTTCAGCAGCTTCAACAGTTTGACGAATCAAAGTTGTAATCGTCATAGGGCCTACACCGCCTGGAACTGGCGTATAAGCAGAAGCAATTTCTTCAATACCTACCAATTGAATATCGCCAACACCACCGCCATCACGTGGATGGAAGCCAGCATCTACAACCACTGCGCCCGATTTAATCCAATCTTTTTGAATCAATTCAGCTTTACCAACAGCACCCACAATAATGTCTGCTTGCTTAACAAAGCTTGCTAAATCTTGTGTACGTGAGTGGCAAATCGTTACTGTTGCATTCGCTTCAAGTAGCATTGCAGCCATTGGTTTACCCAAAATAGCAGAACGACCCACAACAACCGCATGTTTACCCGCGATTTCGATGTTGTTTTCTTTCAAAATCGTCATGATGCCAGCAGGTGTAGCTGAACCGTAAGCTGCTTCACCCATTGCCATACGGCCAAAACCTAGGCAAGTCACGCCATCTACGTCTTTTGCAAGCGAGATTGCATCGAAGCAAGCACGTTCATCAATTTGAGCAGGGACTGGGTGTTGTAACAAAATACCGTGAACATCTGGGTTTGCATTTAATTTTTCAATTTCAGCAAGCAATTGTTCAGTTGTGGTTTCTTTAGGAAGTTCAACTTTTAATGAATCCATACCGACACGGCGGCAAGCATTTCCTTTCATACGCACATAAGTTGCAGATGCACCATCGTCACCTACCAAAATAGTCGCAAGAATTGGGGTACGACCTGACTTCTCTTTTAACGCTTCTACGCGTGTTAACAAGTCAGCTTCAATTTGCTTCGCCAATGCACGACCATCTAAAACTAATGCCACGGCACATCTCCAAGTGATGATATGAATCAATTTTGCACATAATACATGATAATTTTAATTATTTTCCGCTATATGCTGTTTTTATGCGCATCCGAATGAACAAGCTATTGTTTTTTTTTCTGAGCTTGCTAATATACGCATCAACAAGACATGGCGGGGTGGCAGAGTGGTCATGCAGCGGACTGCAACTCCGTGTACGCCGGTTCGATTCCGACCTCCGCCTCCATCTTGTTAAGCCCGAGTGGTGAAATCGGTAGACACAGGGGATTTAAAATCCCCCGACCTTCAAGTCGTGCCAGTTCGAGTCTGGCCTCGGGCACCATCTTTCTACTACAGATTGATTGGTGCATATAAAGAACCCAGCGTTAAGCTGGTTTTTTTATGCCTAAAATTTGGCTTTCGCATCATTTTATTGGTCAATCCCCCTTCTTCGTTTTGAACGCATAAAAAAAAGCACCCTTACGGATGCTGTGGAAAAACAGTTAAAATTTTATTTATTTTGAAATAATTTCAATATTTATAGCTAAGCACATTGATCTTGCAAATACATCGCCAAGCTCTGTTTAAGTTCTTGCCTTAAACTTTCTGGCTGTAAAATGGATAAGCCTGGTATCCAAAAACGTATTAAAGGCAACAGTTGCATGGTATGTGCAATCTGACAACTTAAAATTAATGCCCCATCTTCCAGCTCTTGTAAGGTCTGTTGCTCTGGCAACAAGCGTCGTTACTTAAAATAACTTGCAATATTCGAAGCGACTTTAATCTGCACCTCAAACTTATCTTGACCAAACCAAATACTGTCTTCATCTTGCAAACTGCTTAACACAGTATGATCTGGAAGAAATGTCTCATATTCATGCTTGGTTGCTTGTAGCTGCATGTGGCTTAAACGATAAGTTCTTAATTGTCCTTTACGGACAGCCGCCAAGTACCAACTACCATGATGATGAATTAAACGATAAGGCTGTACCAATTTAGGTTCATTTTTATATAAAAAACCAATTTGACGATGCTGCTGTATAGCACTACTTAAGCTTTGAAATAATTCAATATATAGTGAGGCATCTTCATATTCGTAACCTTTAGCGCTATACACCTCTGATGCCTGCTGATTTAACAGTTCCTTTAAAAAAGGCAAATCTAATGAGGGATACAGTTGCTCTACCCCTGAAATTTGAGCAAAGTGCTTAAAATCATGAGGCTTAACTTTGGTTAAATAGGCAGGGTCTAAATAGAATTTTTTGCTTTGCTCATCTTGTAAAAGTGGCAAATTACTACTCATACGATCAAAGTCACGGCTAATCGTTCTTGTGCTGACTGAATATTCAAGCGCCAACTCTTTTATCGACAAACGTGCTCCTGCATTTAGCTTGGTCAGTATACTGGCCAAACGCTCAGCAAGACGTTCATGCGTCGAAGGATTTTCTTTCATACAATCTCTTTTTAATACGCTTTTTAAATAGCGTTATTTTTAGCGACAACCTACCCGATTTAATCCCAAGACACCTAAACTCACATGAAGCTGGGCTTTAATTTTGTGCTAAACGGTCAATATATCGCTCTAGATGCAACATAGCTTTATAGAGTTTATGCAAATCTCGCACAACCACTTTATTGCGTATAATTCCTTTATGTAGACGCTTTAAAGCTCGACCACTATGCAAATCCGTGTAAGCATTTGGAATAATTTTCATAATCCCTCCCTGAATGTGATTTAACACAAAATTTCAAAAAATAGTGTGATTTATTAATTACCTAATTTATACAAAACTTTGGACAGGTTGTGTCGAATAATTTGCATTTTTTTTACTTTTTGGCAAATTTTATGATTTATTTTAAGCACATAATTTGACGCACCTCACACTTTCTTATAAAAAACAAAAGCCAGCTCAAAGAGCTGGCTTTTATTCAGTTTTTGCTCATTTATGCAGTCACATTTACCACAACTTTTCCAATATGCTCACCCGTATCCATACACGCATGTGCTTCTTGAATTTGATCAAAAGTAAATGTCTTATAGATCATTGGTAGGCACTCGCCTTTTGCCCATAGCGGTGCCACATGCTGTTGCAAGCCTTGTGCAATTTCGGCCTTTTCTGCGGTATTACGCGCACGCATCGTAGAACCTGTAATAGTCAAACGCTTCATCATGATTTGCCCCAATTTCACGTCTTTGGCTTTTGCACCACCTAAGAAAGCGATATACACCAAACGCCCGTCACGGCGTAGCAGATTCAAGTTCTTTTCTAAATACGGCGCGCCCACCATATCTAAAACCACATCCACACCGCCATTCTCGGTTGCGTCATTAATCACTTGCTCAAAATCTTGAGTTTTATAGTTAATGGCTGTGGTTAAATTTGAAATAGCTGCTACTTTTTCATCTGAACCCACGGTTGCAAATGACTTTAGCCCCAAAGATTTACATAACATTAGCGCTGTGGTGCCAATACCGCTTGCGCCACCATGCACCAGTACGGTTTCACCAGCTTTGGCATGCGCCATTTGGAATACATTAGCCCAAACTGTAAAGAATGTTTCAGGAATGGCCGCCGCTTGAGTAAAGCTAACACCTTCAGGAATACGAATGGTTTGGCTTTCAGGCACCACGCAATATTCCGCATAACCGCCACCATTGGTCAGACCGCAGACTTTATCGCCCACCTTAAACAAAGTGACATCAGTACCTACAGCAACTACTTCGCCTGCAACCTCTAAACCAGGTACTGGCGTCACCCCTTTCGGCATTGGGTATAAGCCTTGGCGTTGCAAAATATCTGGGCGGTTAATACCAAAGGCATGCACTTTGACCAAAACCTCATCGGCTTTAGCTTCTGGGATGGCAACGCTTTCATAAGCCAGTTTATCAACACCGCCTGGCTCAGTAATAATGACCTGTTGCATGCTTTGCTGTGACATTGTTTTTCCTTTTCAATTATTGACTATTCATCTATCTAAGCGCTATTTGAACATAGAAATACCTTAGAATGAATAATCATGGACTTATGTATAATCTGTACTGTATTTCGTAAATGAATAATAGGCCGAGCATGTCTCAGATTGTTGAATACAATGAAGATAACGCCAGTGACTATGAATGGTTTGATGGTTTTGCCGTGATTCGTTTCTATTCAGACTGGTGCGCGCCCTGTGTGCAGAACTTCCCTGTATTTGAACAATGTGCAAGCCAAATGTCAGCAGAGCATGCACAGCTCAAATTTGGCAAGGTCAATGTTAACTCTTCGCCTATACTGACCTTGCGTTATAACGTTTATGGTCTACCCTCAACTTTGCTGTTTTATCGTGGGCAAGTCATTCAACGTATTGCAGGTGCCAAATCACTCTCTGAATTAACAACCATCATTCAAAGCGCTATGCAGTCACACTCAGATAATGACTAAGCAAATTCCCCAGCCCTTATTTGGAATTCGGTTCATTCGGTAAACGTACAAACTTCATTAACGTATTACGCACCAAAGGCAAGACCACCAAAATTAATGGAAATGCCATCATCCACGATAGACTCCAAGCATGTAGCCAAATTCCTAAAAAGCCCTCAACCGCACCGACTTTTAAATAAATATTAAAGCAAGAAATTGCACCACTCATAATGCCAGATAGGATCAAAGGCATTAACCACGTGAGATGCTTAGGATGAAATTTTGGGAGATTATTCATGGCTTTCACCTTGTTCTATCGTCGCTGATTGTGCATTTTGAGTTTTCACGGTTTGTTTCAGTGTTTTCATAAACTGACCGAAATGCGGCATGAAATCTTTAAATAAAGGATGGTCTTTATTTTCCAGCAAGGTTTCACCAAACAGTTTTAAACCCACAGCAAAGGCTTTGGTCTTTTCATCATCTAACAATTGCGCTTTGCTCAAATGCTCCAGCACCTTAAACATATCATCATGGTTGTAGGCATTAAACTGCAAAGCTTCTGTATAGGTCGATGGATTGCCCTGTGCATCGGCAATGTGTTTGAGTGTAATTTCATATTGATGCTGTTTCACTAAGACACCTCCATACGGCTGATTTCGACGGCCGCCTGATCGATTTTTTCTGCAATGGCATACACCTGTTCAGATGTCAGTTCACAGTGCTGAATTTTGATGCGTAGTGATGCTTTTAGGTTTTCCATCGCACGCTTGATGTCAACGTATTGTTCATTGTTATGAATTTGCTTGCGGGTATCAAAACGGCACAGAATTTTCTCTACTGTGGCTTTTTCTGCATCTAGGTGCTGTATGCCTGACTGCGTAACGCTGTATTGTTTACGGTCTTCTGCATTCAGTTCTGCGTGTATGTATTGCTGTTCTTCGAGGTAATTCAGCGTTGGGTAAATTGTCCCTGTGCTTGGGCTGTAGCCACCGCCGACGATTGCACCGACATCTTTGATAATATCGTAGCTGAACTTAGGCGCTTGAGAGATCAAATGTAGCACCAATAGTTTCATGTGCCCTGCTTCAAACAAGCGTTTGCGGGTTTTAGCAGGACTATCGTTAACAGCAAGAAGGTCAGAATTTGACATCGCAAAGATACACCTTAAGATTTATTAAGATATATCTTATATTAAATTAAAAAATTTTCAACTCTGTATACACAATCAGCACAAATGATTTATTTTCTGCCCTAACGTGAGCTTTAGCGTTTGATTTGCTGGGCAATGTGTTGAAATTCAACTCTGTTTTGGCAGTACATCTTGGTGATGTGTACAGCCTAAAATTTTTCAGCATTCGATTTCATCGCACAATTTCGTATATAATTCGACTGTGTTTAAATTAAGCATACCGCCTAAAACCAATAACAATCACGATATAAAGAATAACAATGACCGATCATCTGCGACATAAATTTGAGAATCTTGAACTTCAAGCTGGCCAAGGCAAAATCAGTGCGTTTATGTCCATGTCCTTAGGGCTTTTAGGCATATTTTCTGCTTTGTGCTTTTTGTTTCCTAGTGTACTAACCACCCCCGAATTACGCCCACTGTATAGCAAGCATTATGATGTGTTTTATTACACGCTTTTGGCGGGAATTGTTTTGGCTGCGGGTTTTGGGGCTTATAGCGCCATTATTAAGCAAAATAGATATGGTTTTTATGGGCTGTGTTTTAGTTTGCTGGCTGTGGTTTTGGGCTGTGGCTTAATTAAAGCGCCTACGCTTCCTGCTTTGCCATTTTATGCAGGTTTTGATTACTTTGTGATTACGCTGATTATTTTGGCGGCTGTGTTTATTCCGCTTGAAGGTTTTTTTGCCAAAAATAAGGAACAAAAGTTATTGCGTGTAGGCTGGGTGACAGACATGAAGTATTTTATGTTTAGCCATGTGGGGATTCAGCTGTTTTCGTTTTTAACCGTAATGCCAATTCAATATTGGATTACGCACCTGCCTTCTAACCCGATTGTTCCTTGGGTGCAAGCGCAGCCGATGTGGCTGCAGTTTATTGAGCTATTAATTGTGGTAGATTTCACAACCTATTGGTTGCACCGTGCTATGCATGAGGTGAATTTTTTATGGCGTTTTCATGCTATTCACCATTCTACGGAGCAAATGGATTGGCTGGCGTCTTCTCGTTTGCACATTGTTGAAGTTTTAATGACGCGCTTTATTGCTACTTTGCCTATTTTTCTTTTAGGTTTTCATACTTCTGCGGTATTTGCGTATTTGGTGTTTATTTCTTTTCACGCGATTTTTATTCATTCGAATGTGCGTTTTCGCTTTCCGTATTTGCGCTGGATTATTGCTACACCTGAGTTTCATCATTGGCATCATTCTTCGGAAAAGCCTGCGATTGATAAAAATTATGCTGCTTTTATTCCGCTTTATGATGTGGTGTTTAAGTCGGTGTATATGCCGAATCATTTGGCGAGTGTATATGGGACAGTTGGCTATAAGATTCCCAATAGCTTTGTAAAGCAGTTCACTTGGCCGTTTAAGCGTTATGTAAACAAGTTGAAGAAGCGTTTTGGCAAAGATTCGATTTGAGTGAAAAAAGCCCTGCTACTAAAAGACATCTGCGTGTTTTAACAGGGCTACTATTAGCTGCGAAAAGATCTGAATTTGACATTGTAAAGATACACCTTAAGATTAATTAAGATGCATCTTAATGCATTTTTTAATTCTTCATATTAAATTAAACAAAACCACCTTGATGGTGGTTTTTAATTACAACAATACATAATTGTTTTGTAAGTTTTTATATGCGATATCAATTTGACGTGGAGTAAAATTTTTTTTGTTTAAATTCCAATTGTGAATTTTATTTACTAAATCTTCCCTATTATTAGATCCTTCATATTTAGCTACCCAATGAACAGATGCTAGTAACTCTAAACCATACCTACTTTCAAAACCATCTACTATATCTGTAACCTTTTCGAAGCGCTCTAATGTCTCAGGATAGCTTTTAAGAAACTCTCTAGCTTCTTCAATTGCTCCCGGCACCAAGCTTAAAGCTTTCGATGGATCATCTCCACCATCATCATAACCATGAATATAATGACCTTCCATCACATTCAATACATGTCTTAGATTATCTGCATAAGGACCATAATGCGCCTTTGTATAATTCAAACGTAATGGCTCGCCAACTTCTTGCATAAAATATAAAAGTTTCTGAACCTCCAATAATGATACAAAAGGATCCAATAAACCCTTTAAATATCTTTGCATTAGCTCAATTAAAATTGCACGCCCAGGCGTCATTTTGGGAACTTTCTTATTGATAACTTTCTCAATTTTTGTATCTAAACTTAGTGGTTCGAAAACAAGAATATCAACATCAGATAGATCACTTAAATGTTGAACTATTTTATCTTTTACATTATGCCAATCTAAACCACCTAAACCTGCACCTAATGGAGGTATTGCAATTGAGCTTATTTTTTTATTCTTAATTTCTAAAGCCAAACTATTTAAACCTGAATCTATATCTTCGATACGACTAGCACCTTTCCAATGTCTTTTTGTTGGGAAATTAACGATATATCTAGGATTTGTTAATTCTAGTGTTTCATAAACAAACATTTTTCCAGGTACTACTTCGTTATGTTTACAAGCTAAAGCATATTGTTTAAAGTTTTCTGGCCATGCTTTTTTAAATTGAAGAGCAATACCTCTCCCCATTACTCCTACACAATTAACTGTGTTTACAATAGCTTCGACATCTGCTTTTAATATGTCGCCATGAGTAAATCTAATCATAACGAAATCTCAATAATACCATTCTGGCATAATTCTAACATGAGGCCTATAGCTTTGACCAACCAATACAGTGTTAACTCTAGTCAACATAGCTTGATTACAAACACCTATTTCTTTAACTAAGCTCCATGGAATTGAATTCTCAATCAAAAATTCTGCTTGTTTTTGATCTCGGCAACTACTCCAATATCGACTGAAAATAGCATTCCAGTCTAATAAAATTAGATCACTTAAATTATTGTAATCTTCAAAAAATCTAGATCCAGCATTAGTAGAGGTAAAGACCCAACGTCTACTATTAGCTATTGCCCATTGAACACATTCATGCATATCAAAACGTAAATGAATGATATTAGACTGCCCTCCATCGTAGGTTAAATCCGAATTACCCTGATTAATCATATATAACATTACTGATCTAGGACAGAAATAGAATGGAACACATTGCCCTACATATAAATTAGGATAACAACTTAAAGTCAGCTCCGTTAAACGCCTTTGCTTTATATGACTTAGACCAATTACCGTACCACCAAACTGATTTTGAGACACAAGACTATCTGACAATAATCCATGGGATATTATCGAAGAAAGTTTATCAATGTGTGCTATATGATATAATTCAGGGTTACGTGGTACTGTCATCGAATCATCCATGAAATTTTTCTATTTCTTTTTATTGGGATGCTTAAAACAAAATCAACTTAAATCGTTAAATTTATATATTTTTTATAAAAACCCGCCTTTCGGCGGGTCTTTTTTTAAATCAATTCAACCAATTACAGACGAACTAACTCAACAATTTTCTCAGCAACTTCTTCAGCAGACTCAACTGTATAAGTCACATCAGTACCTTCAGCAGTATCTGTAATCACAACCACACCAGTTTCACGAACTAGTGCAATTTGCTCTACAGTTAAACCAGCTTTCGCAATCGCAACTACACCTTGCTGAATCAACAAACTTTCAATCGCTTGCGCATTTTCAAGGGCTTTCGCAGTCACAGTTACCGCAGCAGGTTTTTGACCTAAACGTGCAGCACGCACTTCAGCAGTCACAGGCTCGTTGTGTGCAGTCCATTCAATTGCAGACTCAACCATACCCGCACCAACAGTTACGTTATTTAAACGGTCAATAAAGATAAATGAACCTGTGTAACGGCTGTCTTGATAGCGGTCAAATACCACTGGCGCATCAAACTCGATGGTTACATCCGCAATTGAGTTTAACTCAAGCTCAGACACTTCCATTTTTTCCAATGTGTTTACATTGGTACGATAGTTGATTTTCGCAACTTTCGCAGGAATAGTTTGTGTACCAAACTTCACGTTATACAGTTTGCCAACCACTAAAGGCGCATCTGTCATCCATACCACAGAGGCACGTGCAGAACGTGAAATTAACGGTTGTTCGCCCGCTTTTACCAACACGTTACCGCGTGAAATATCAATTTCATCATTTAGCGTAAGTGTTACCGCTTGACCTGCAACAGCATAGTCTAAGTTACCGTCAAAAGTCACGATTTCTTTAACAGTAGACGACTTACCAGATGGCAATGCAGTAATGGTATCGCCAACTTTCACTTCACCAAGTGCAATCGTACCGCAGAAGCCACGGAAGTCGAGGTTCGGACGGTTGACATACTGAACTGGGAAACGGAATTCGTGCTTGCTCGTATCATGCGAAATTTCAACAGTTTCCAAAGTCTCCATTAAAGTCTGACCTTGGTACCAAGGTGTAGATGGAGATTTGTTTACAACGTTATCACCATTCAACGCAGAAATTGGCGTGAAGATAATGTTCGCAGGTTTACGGTCGCCCAATTGGTTTACGAACTCGTTGTACTCTGCTTGAATTTCATTGAAGCGCGCTTCAGAGAATTCAACCAAGTCCATTTTGTTCACTGCAACCACAATATTACGAATACCCAAAAGACTCGCAATGAATGAGTGACGACGAGTTTGCGTTTGAACGCCATAACGCGCATCAATCAAGATGATCGCTAAATCGGCAGTCGACGCACCAGTTGCCATGTTACGTGTGTATTGCTCATGCCCTGGGGTGTCGGCAATAATGAACTTACGTTTTTCAGTAGAGAAATAACGATAAGCCACGTCAATGGTAATACCCTGCTCACGTTCCGCTTGCAGACCATCGACAAGTAAAGCCAAGTCAGGTGCATCACCCGTAGTACCCACTTTTTTAGAGTCACGTGTTACGGCTTGCAATTGATCTTCATAAATCAATTTTGAATCGTAAAGCAAACGACCAATTAGAGTCGATTTACCATCATCCACGTTACCGCAAGTCAGGAAACGTAGAAGGTCTTTATTTTCGTGTTGTTTTAAATACGCCAAGATGTCTTGGCTAATTAAATCTGATTGATGAGACATTGCTCAAAGCTCCACATATTCTTTTGAAATCGGTTTCTTTTAATCCCCCTGTTTCCCCCTTTATAAAAGGGGGACTTTCTCCTCTCTTTTTCAAAGATGAGCGGCACTGCTGCGCAAGGGGAGAGATTCTTAGAAGTAACCTTCCTGCTTTTTCTTTTCCATCGAACCTGCTTCGTCATGGTCGATCATACGGCCTTGACGTTCAGATGTGGTAGCTAAAAGCATCTCTTGGATAATTTCCGGTAAAGTTGTTGCAGTTGATTCAACCGCACCTGTAAGCGGGTAACAACCTAAAGTACGGAAACGCACCGATTTCATTTGTGGCACTTCACCTTCGTTCAAACGCATACGCTCATCATCAACCATGATCAGTGTACCGCTACGCTCAACCACTGGACGTTCAGCAGCCAAGTACAAAGGAACCAATTTAATGTTTTCGAGGTAGATGTATTGCCAAATATCCAACTCAGTCCAGTTAGACAATGGGAACACACGAATACTTTCGCCTTTGTTCACTTTACCGTTGTAAAGGTTCCAAAGCTCAGGACGTTGGTTTTTAGGGTCCCAACGGTGTTTAGTATCACGGAATGAGTAAACACGTTCCTTAGCACGAGATTTCTCTTCGTCACGGCGCGCGCCACCAAAGGCAGCATCAAACTGATATTTATCAAGTGCTTGTTTTAAGCCTTGAGTTTTCATGATGTCAGTATATTTAGAGCTACCGTAATCGAATGGGTTTACACCTGCATCCTTACCTTCTTTGTTTTGATGCACGATCAAATCAAAGCCATGCTCTTTCGCCATGTTGTCACGGAAAGTAATCATGTCTTTAAACTTCCAACCCGTATCTACATGCAGTAGTGGGAATGGTAGTTTGGCAGGATAGAATGCTTTCAATGCTAAATGCAGCATGACTGCTGAATCTTTACCAATCGAGTAGAGCATGACTGGGTTTTCAAACTCAGCTGCTACTTCACGGATAATATGAATACTCTCAGCTTCTAGCTGTTTAAGATGAGTAAGTCTTTCCTCATTTAACGACATGGACAACACCAGCTTAGAAAAACGTGTACTTATGACACTTTTGAAAATTTATATTCATTATAGTGATTTAGTTATCTAGACTATTGCTTGTTTTATTATATTGATATGCAAATTCGTCATATAAAACTTTGCTGATAGTACATATCAATTTTAATTAATCAATAAAGCACACTATATCAAACCAGCTGATTCTAGCGCTTTAGCGCCAAAATATTAAGTTTAGGTAACAATAACGCCATAGTTAATAACTCTTAAGCATGTATTTGCAAGTTTCATTTTTCACTTTAGATTAAAGTGAATCTAGCCAATCTCACCCATAGACTATGCCTTATAGCCATTTTGACCTTGAAGCACTTAATGCCCGCTTAGCACAGGCGAAACTTGCTGGCTTTATCTATCAGCATCAGCAACACATGCTTATTTTACAAGAAGCCTTGAGCGAAGACGGTTCAGCACTAAATAATTTTGTACAACATGAACTGAGCTCTGATCAATTAGGTCTGCAATTTGGTCTACGACTTTCGGAGCAAAAGTGGGAATTTGTGATTGGGATTACCCACAGCAACCAAGACCGTCGCTATGAAATTGGTGCGGGTAATTTAAAAGGCGATCAACGGGCCTTTAATTTACTGTATGCGTTTTATAATTATCCGAAAGGTTTTTATACCATTAGTATGCCCTTGGCCTGCAATGCTACCCAATTAAAAAATGCCATTGAAGAGCAACTATATGCACTGCCTGAAATGGCATTTTTAGACAGCGCTGTAAAAACCAATCCTATGGGTGAACAAGTGCAATGGATGAAAGCATTTATTGAACAAAATGCCTTAGATATGAAAGTCCGTATTCAAACCTCTTTACTCTAAATACGAGCCTATGTACACCAAACACATCGTTTGAAATAACAAAAGTTAAAGCACTGTATGAAATTAAGATGCGCAGGTATTGAAATCATGCACCTACTCTGTGGTTTAGCCAGTTAAATAAGGACTGGCTAAGTTCTATTCTGAAGGCTCAAATACAAAAATAATAAAGCTGAGTCAATTTAAAACATGTAATTTGAGTAAACGCATGCTGTATTTTTACCACACTTAAAGCGTGACTCAATCAAACAAAATGCCAATCTTCCAAGATTTAAAGCACGTTTTATGCAAAAAATATGTAATTGAGATGAAAATTTCTTATACATTTTGACAATTTTTGTCAGCTATTTTTTACACAACTCCATCATTCAATGGTATCTTTAATTGAATAAATATGAGTAGCCAGCAAATATTTAAGCTTAAATGTTTGAAACAAAACTCCAAATATAAAAGAGAACAACCTATATGTGGGAATTATTCACACATCCAGCGAACATCGCATTTAGCACCAGTTTGTGCTTAATGTTTTTGTTTGGGATTTTTGAAATTCTGCTAACAATCATTGGAGGCGGTTCACAAACACTGCTTGACCAATTTTTAACAGATAGCGCAACTCCCAATGCAGAAACACACATTGATGCCGATCACGGCTTAATGGGTAAGGCTTTAGATTGGCTTTACTTAGGACGTGTTCCTTTGTTTGTTTGGTTAATTATCTTTTTAACAGCCTATGCGCTCACAGGTTTTATCATTCAAGGCATCACCCTTCAAATGACCGACATGTTGTTTAATGTTTGGCTTATTTCATTTGCTTGCCTGTTTTTATGTATGCCTGTGGTTCGCACTGTAGCGAAGTTAGTGGCAAAAATCTTACCTCAAGATGAAACGATGGCCATTTATAGTGATGAGTTAATTGGCCGTACAGCAACCATTATTTTGGGTGAAGCACGACAAAACTACCCTGCTCAGGCCAAAGTGATCGACCACCATGGCACAACGCATTACATTTTGGTCGAACCTGAAACCGAAGCGACATTTGGTCAAGGTCAGTCTGTTATTTTAACGCATAAAATCAAAACCGTTTTTCAGGCTGTATCTGTATAAGTACTTTAATTTATTCTCTTTAATTTTATTTTTTATTCAATTACAACAATCTTGAGTTATTTACAACAATGTTAGACATGATTCCAAGTAGCCTACTCATTAGCGTAGGCATTATCTTTGCAGCATTTATTTTTATTGGTTTTATCTTGGCTCGACTTTACCGTCGCTCAAGCAAAGAAATTTCTTTTGTGCGTACTGGCTTTGGCGGTGAAAAAGTAATTTTAGGTGGCGGTGCAATTGTGCTCCCTGTGTTACATGAAATTATTCCAGTCAATATGAATACCCTACGCCTAGAAGTACGCCGTGCGGATGACCAAGCGCTGATTACCCGCGACCGTATGCGTGTGGACGTGATGGCAGAGTTTTATGTACGTGTAAAACCAACTGCTGACTCCATTGCAACAGCAGCACAAACTTTGGGTCAAAAAACCATGTCACCCAATGAGCTGAAAAATTTAGTTGAGGGTAAATTTGTTGACTCGCTTCGTGCCGTTGCCGCTGAAATGGCGATGGAAGAATTACATGAAAAACGTGTCGACTTTGTGCAAAAAGTACAGCAGGTCGTATCTGAAGATTTGCATAAAAACGGTTTAGAGCTTGAGACTGTTTCATTAACGGGCTTAGACCAAACTGGCTTTAAGTACTTTAACCCACAAAATGCCTTCGATGCCGAAGGTTTAACTAAACTCACAGAAACCATTGAAGACCGCCGTCGTAAGCGTAATGCGATTGAACAAGATGCTGACTTAGCGATCAAAACCAAAAACTTAGAAGCAGAACAAGCTCGCTTGCAGATTCTACGTGAAGAAGAATATGCCAAGTTACAACAAGAACGTGAAATTTCTGTACGTCGCGCAGAACAGCTTGCAGAAATTGCATCGCAAGAAGCAGCTAAAAAACGTGAAGCTGAAGAAGCGCGTATTGCAGCTGAACGTGAAGTCGACTTAAAGCGTATTACTGCTGCCCGTGACGTTGAAAATCAAAATATTCAAAAGTCACAGATCATTCAGCAAGCACAAGTAGAGCAAAAGAAAACCATTGAACTGGCTGAGCAAGACCGCGCAATTGCGATTGCGGAAAAATCTCGTGCAGAATCTGAAGCCAAAGCACATGCCGATCAAGCTCGCGCTCAAGCGGTAAAAGCTGAAGAAGAAGTGATTACCGTCCGCCAAATTCAACAAGCAGAGCGTCAAAAGGCTGTTGAATTGGTATCTGCAAAAGAAAAAGCAGAGAAAGAAGCGATTGCAATTACTGTGGCTGCCGAAGCAGGCAAACAAGCTGCTGCTGATGATGCTGAAGCGATACGTATTGCAGCTGAAGCAGAAGCCGAAAAAGTTCGCTTAAAAGCCAAAGGTGAAGCAGATGCGAAAGTTTTGCTCGCACAGGCGATGGAAAAACAATATCAAGTGGATGCTGAAGGTACACGCGCTGTAAACGAAGCAAATAACGTATTGTCATCTGAACAGGTTGAAATGCAGATTCGTTTAGCGATGCTGAAGTACTTGCCTGAAATTATCCGTGAAAGCGTAAAACCAATGGAAAACATTGACGACATTAAGATTTTGCAAGTCAATGGTCTTGGTGGTGTAACTGGCTCAACAGCTGGTGTTGAAGGCGAACAAGGTCAAGTTGCATTGTCTGATCAAGTCGTGAATAGTGCCCTACGCTATCGCTCTCAAGCCCCGCTAATTGACAGCTTAATGAGTGAACTTGGCATTCAAGGTGGCGATATTAATGGCTTAACTCAAAGCTTAAAAACCAGCAAAAACTAAGTTTTGAGTGAGTTATACATTCTGGATGAATTAAAAAAGCAGTGTTCGCACTGCTTTTTTATGGCTTCGTTTTTTTCAGAGCCTTCAAACTTCACTCTTATTTAAGAGTAGGCTCAATCTTCTCATGCAGTTTCACTTAACCCTAAAACCGAACAAATACCCAAGCCATTATTGCTCTTATATACAAGCTTAAAAACGCCTTTTAGCGCACAAAAAAAAAGAGAATCCTAAGACTCTCTTTTTTATGTTTAGATCAAGTATTTAAACCAGACCTTTGCCTTTTAGCACTTCGTACATGGTCGAGCCTAATTCAGCAGGACTGCGTGTATACGCCATACCCGCTTTTTCAAAGGCAGCAAATTTTTCTTCTGCTGTGCCTTTACCACCCGAAATAATCGCCCCAGCGTGACCCATACGTTTACCTTTTGGCGCAGTTACCCCAGCAATATAACCAACCACAGGCTTAGTTACATTCGACTGGATATATTCAGCTGCCTCCTCTTCCGCTGTACCGCCAATTTCACCAATCATAATGATGGCTTCGGTTTGTGGGTCTTCTTGGAACAGTTTCAAGCAATCAATTTGGTTCATACCCGGAATTGGGTCACCGCCAATACCAATACAAGTCGACTGACCAAGACCAAGCTTGGTAGTTTGCGCTACAGCTTCGTAAGTTAATGTGCCTGAACGCGAAATAATACCAATTTTGCCTGCTTGGTGAATATGACCTGGCATAATGCCAATTTTGCATTCACCTGGGGTAATAATACCTGGACAGTTTGGCCCAATTAAGCGTGCATTATTACCGTATGTTTCTAAGTAACGCTTGGCTTTGAGCATGTCTAAGGTTGGCACACCTTCTGTAATTACAACAATCAGCTCAATACCCGAATCAATGGATTCGATAATTGAATCTAAAACAAAAGGTGCAGGTACATAGATAGAAGTTGCCGTCGCACCTGTTTCACGCACTGCTTCTTTCATAGTATTGAACACGGGTAGGTCTAAATGTTTTTGACCACCTTTACCCGGCGTTACACCACCCACAACTTTTGTACCATAAGCAATTGATTGCGCAGAATGGAATGTCCCGTTTTTACCAGTAAAGCCTTGTACCAATACTTTTGTGTCTTTATTTACTAATACGCTCATGCTTGATTCCCCTTAGCCTTTTACTGCAGCAACTATTTTTTCTGCAGCATCGGCTAGGCCGTTTGCAGAAATCAATTTCAGTCCAGATTCGTCTAGTAGTTTTGCTCCGAGTTCTGCGTTATTTCCTTCCAAACGCACCACTACAGGCACAGTCACATTGACTTCTTGAACCGCCGCAATAATTGCTTCAGCAATCATGTCACAACGTACAATTCCACCAAAAATATTGATTAAAACCCCTTGTACAGATGTATCTGCCAAAATAATTTTAAAAGCTTCAATTACACGTTCTTTGGTTGCACCACCACCAACATCAAGGAAGTTTGCAGGTTGTCCACCATACAATTTAATGATGTCCATGGTCGCCATTGCGAGGCCTGCACCATTGACCATACAGCCAATATTCCCTTCTAAAGCCACATAGTTGAGGTCAAACTCAGAGGCTTTAAGTTCACGCTCATTTTCTTGCGATTTATCGCGTAGCGCTGCAATTTCAGGTAAACGATACAAGGCATTTGAGTCGATACCAATTTTTGCATCAACACATAAAATTTCGCCATTTTCACGTACAGAAAGTGGGTTAATTTCAAATAAAGCAAAGTCATTTTCAATGAAAGCTTGGTAAGCTGCCGTCATAATTTTGACAAATTGGTTGATTTGACCATCTTTAAGATTTAAAGCAAATGCCACTTCGCGGGCTTGGAATGGCATTAAACCCACCAATGGATCAACTTCAACTTTAATAATTTTTTCAGGTGTTTCTTCTGCGACTTTTTCAATTTCGACACCACCTTCAGTGGATGCCATAAACGTCACACGACGACTTGAACGATCTACAACTGCACCTAGGTACAATTCGCGCTCTACAGGATATACATCTTCAGAAACCAAAATACCGCTTACAGGTTGACCCAATGCATCTGTTTGATAGGTCACTAAGCGTGAACCAACCATTTGGTTAACGTAGTCTGTCGCTTCTTGTACAGATTTTACAACCTTAACACCACCTGCTTTACCACGGCCACCTGCGTGAACTTGGGCTTTGAGTACTGCAAATTTACCACCCAATTGCTCAAAAGCTTTTACCGCTTCTTCTGCAGTCGTAACAAATACGCCTTCTTGGACTGGCATGCCATATTTTTTTAATAACGCTTTGGATTGGTACTCATGTAAATTCATTCAATTACCTTTTTACTGCTTTTACTTTGTTATTACCGACCAATATTTAGACATCCATCAACACAATATTGGCTTGTTATTCAATTTCTTTATTCTTTATTAATAGATGATTGTTCATACAAAAACAACCATCAAAACAAAAAAGAGCGGCCAAAGCCACTCTTTTTAACATCTTATTTACGTTTACGCTGAATCGCGTGAATCGCACGTCCATCGACTGCAAGCGCAGCTTCATGAACCACTTCAGAGAATGTCGGGTGACCGAAAGTCATTAACTGAAGATCTTCAACACTTGATACAAACTCAAGCGCGATCATACCTTGGTGTACGATATCAGATGCTGCAGGTCCAATCACGTGCATACCAAGTAAACGATCCGTTTTTGCATCTGCAACAAACTTAACAAAACCAGCACCTTCGCCAGCAGCCAACGCACGACCGTTCACAGCAAAACCGAATTGACCAGTTTTAACTTCGTGACCTTTTTCAGTCGCTTGTTGTTCTGTTAAGCCTACCCACGCCGCTTCTGGGTGTGTGTAGATTACAGAAATGATCGTGTCATAGTTCACTTGTGCTGCATGACCGTGAATACGTTCAACAGCCATTACGCCTTCTTCCATTGCTTTATGTGCAAGCATTGGACCGCGTACCAAGTCACCAATTGCGTATACGCCTTCAACTGAAGTTGCACACCAATCGTTCACTTCAACTAAACCACGTTCAGTCAATTTAATACCGCAGTCATCAGCCAATAGACCTTCTGCATAAGCACGACGACCCACACAAACGATTAATTTATCGAATGCTTGAGTTTTTTCTTCGCCGCCTTGAGTGTATTTAACTGTAACTTCAGAACCGTTGATTTCAGTACCAGCAACTTTAGCGCCAACACGGATATCAAGACCTTGTTTAGTTAATAGTTTTTGGTAGTCTTTTGCCAAAGCTTTGTCAGCCATTGGTAAGAATGCATCCATTGCTTCAAATACAACAACTTCTGCACCTAGACGACGCCAAACTGAACCAAGTTCTAGACCGATTACACCTGCACCAATCACACCAAGACGCTTAGGCACTTCTTGGAATTCTAATGCGCCAGTAGAGTCAACAATGATGTCTTGATCTACAGGAGCTACAGGAATATTTACAGGTACAGAACCAGTCGCAAGAATCACGTATTTAGGTTCTAAAATTTGAGTTTCGCCTTCGTGAGATACGAACTCAACTTTTTTACCAGCAAGTAATTTACCAGTACCTTTTAACCATTCAATACCGTTACCTTTTAATAACTGGTCAATACCGCCAGTTAATTGGTCAACGATTTTGTCTTTACGTGCAAGTAATTTTGCAAGGTCAAACTTCACTTCACCTGTTGTAATACCGTGGTCATCTAAGTGATGAACTGTATCTTCATAACGGTGAGATGAATCAAGTAATGCTTTAGATGGGATACAACCCACGTTTAAGCAAGTACCACCTAAAGATGGTTTACCTTTATGAATACGTTTTTCAATACAAGCTACTTTAAAGCCTAATTGAGCAGCGCGGATAGCAGCTTCATAACCACCAGGACCGCCACCAATAACAACTAAATCAAATTGAGACATGTGTATCTCCAAAAATGGGCCTAGAGGATCACTCTAAGCCCATTGCATTATTCTGAAGTATTAAAGATCAAGGATTAGCTTAGCTGGTTCTTCTAACAATTCTTTGATTGTTACAAGGAAGCCTACTGCTTCTTTACCATCGATTAGACGGTGGTCATAAGAAAGCGCTAAGTACATCATAGGCAAGATTTCTACTTGACCATTTACAGCCATAGGACGTTCTTGGATTTTATGCATACCCAAAATCGCAGTTTGTGGCGTATTTAAGATAGGTGTAGAAAGCAATGAACCAAAAGTACCACCATTAGTAATAGTGAACGTACCACCAGTCATATCTTCGATGCCCAATTTACCATCACGCGCTTTACCAGCGTATGCACGGATACCGTTTTCAACTTCAGCATAGTTCATGCGGTCAGTATCACGAAGCACTGGAACCACTAGACCACGATCAGAAGAAACCGCTACACCGATGTCGTAGAAACCGTGGTAAACAATGTCATCGCCATCAATTGAAGCATTTACAGCTGGGTAGCGTTTAAGTGCTTCAGTTGCCGCTTTAACGAAGAATGACATAAAGCCAAGACGTGCACCATGACGCTTTTCAAAAGCATCTTTGTATTGCGCACGCATTTCCATGATTGGTTTCATGTTCACTTCGTTAAACGTAGTCAACATTGCTGTTTCTTGAGTAGCAGCAAGTAGACGTTCAGCAACACGCTTACGAAGACGAGTCATTGGAACACGTTTTTCGATGCGTTCGCCTACAGCAACACTTAGCGGTGCAACAGGAGCAGCAGCTGGTTTAGTTTGATGATTTGCAACATCTTCTTTAGTAATACGACCACCGCGACCAGTACCCGCAACATCAGTTGCAGCAATACCAGACTCAGTTAATGCTTTACGCACTGCAGGTGCTTGGTCAGCAACTTGAGCACGTTCAACAATCGGTGCATTGCCCGCTTGAGTTTGTGCAGCAGCTTGTTCTACTTTCTCTTCAGATTGAACTGCTTGAGTTGCTGCAGCGCCAGAAACAGCACCTTCAGCAAATTCAGCAATCACTTCAGCAGAAAGAACAGTATCACCTTCGTTTTTGATGATTGTAACAAGCGTACCATCAGCAGGAGCTACAACTTCTAAAACAACTTTGTCTGTTTCAATATCACAAATCACTTCATCACGTGATACTGCTTCACCAGGTTGTTTGTGCCAAGTTGCAACTGTACCGTCAGCAACTGACTCTGGGAATACCGGTGCTTTAATTTCGGTTGCCATTATTAAGAATCTCCTGTTATTCAGCTACGATCGCTAAAGCATCATTTACGAGCTGAGCTTGTTGTTTTGCATGCAAATATGGTGAACCACATGCCGGTGCAGCTGAAGCTTCACGGCCTGCGTAACTAATTTGAAGTTGTTTGCCAGACTTCATTACACCTTCGTATAGACGTGGTGCAATGAACAACCAAGCACCTTGGTTTTTCGGTTCTTCTTGAGCCCAAACCAATTCAGTAGCGTTTGGATATTGTGCAAGAACCTCAGCAAGACGCGCTTCTGGGTACGGATACAATTGTTCGATACGAACGATTGCTGTGTTGTTCAATTCTTTTTCACGACGTTTTTCAAGTAAGTCGTAGTAAACCTTACCACCACAAAGTACGAGACGAGTTACGTCTGACTTGTTGATGTTGTCGATTTCGTCGATCACAGTTTGGAATGTACCATTTGCAAGCTCTTCTAATGTAGATGTTGCAAGTTTGTGACGAAGAAGAGACTTCGGTGAAGTCACGATCATTGGTTTACGGATTGGACGAAGTGCTTGACGACGCATCGCATGGTAAATCTGCGCTGGTGTAGTCGGTGTGATCACTTGCATGTTTTCTTCAGCACATAGCTGTAAGAAACGCTCTAAACGAGCTGATGAATGCTCAGGACCTTGACCTTCAAAGCCGTGTGGAAGAAGCATAGTCAGACCGCAAACGCGTTCCCACTTCGTTTCGCCAGACGCGATGAACTGATCGATTACAACTTGTGCACAGTTTGCGAAGTCACCAAATTGCGCTTCCCAAATTACAAGGCTCTTCGGAAGAGTCGTTGCATAACCGTATTCGAATGCAAGAACCGCCATTTCTGACAATAATGAGTCATAAATTGCAGTACGTGGTTGGTTTTCTTTCAAGTTACATAATGGAATGTAAGTTGAACCATCTACTTGGTTATGAAGTTTTGCATGACGGTGTGAGAATGTACCACGGCCAACGTCTTCACCTGTTAAACGAACAAGGAAGCCTTCATCTAGAATAGATGCATAAGCTAAAGTTTCAGCTGCACCCCAGTTCAATGGCATTTCACCAGTCTGCATTTTCAGACGGTCGTCAATTACTTTAGCAACCTGACGTTGCATCACGAAGCCTTCAGGAAGCTCGCGCATTTTCGCACCAAGCTCTTTTAGACGTTCGATTGGGAAAGTGGTATCCCATTTGTCTGTATATTCATGGCCTAGGTAAGGTTTCCAGTCCACAAACATTTTTGTATTTGGCTCAAGTACCAACGCATTTGCAACGTGTTTACCTGCTTCAAGGTCAGAACGATACTGTTCAACCATTGCATCAGCAGAAGCACGATCAAGAACGCCTTCTTGTACAAGTTTGTCAGCATAAAGCGTACGAGTAGTCGCTTTTTTATTGATGATTTGATACATCATTGGCTGAGTTGCAGCTGGCTCGTCGGCTTCGTTATGACCACGACGACGGTAGCAGAACATGTCGATTACGACGTCTTTACGGAATGTATGACGGAAATCGTGTGCCAATTGAGAAACAAACAATACAGCTTCAGGATCATCACCGTTCACATGGAAGATCGGTGCTTGGATCATTTTCGCGATGTCAGTACAGTATTCTGTAGAACGTGCATCACGTGGATCAGACGTTGTGAAACCAACTTGGTTGTTCACGACGATATGAACTGTACCACCCACTGTGTAACCACGAGTTTGTGACATTTGGAAGGTTTCTTGGTTTACACCTTGACCTGCAAATGCAGCATCACCGTGAACGATGATTGGTAATACATCATCACCACCGATATCTTTACGACGTACTTGACGTGCGCGTACAGAACCTTCAACTACAGGTCCAACGATTTCTAAATGTGATGGGTTAAACGCTAGTGCCAAGTGAACTTCGCCACCCGGAGTCATAACGTTTGAAGAGAAACCTTGGTGGTATTTAACGTCACCAGAGCCTTTTTTATGAAGTGCTTTACCTTCGAACTCACCAAATAGGTCAGCTGGGTTTTTACCCATGATGTTTACAAGAAGGTTTAAACGGCCACGGTGAGGCATACCGATAACCACTTCTTTACAACCTACAGAACCTGCACGTTGAATCAAAGAGTCAACCATAGGGATGAATGATTCACCACCCTCTACACCAAAACGCTTCGCACCAACGAACTTGTTACCTAGGTATTTTTCAAGGCCTTCAGCAGCTGTTAAGCGTTCAAGTACATGCTTTTTCTGTTCAGCGCTAAAGCCAAATTGACCTTTAGCACCTTCAAGGCGTTGTTGAATCCAACGTTTTTCTTTGGTATCAACAATGTGCATGTATTCAGCACCAATTGAAGCAGCATAAGTTGCTTCCATCGCTTGAACCATTTCACCTAGAGTTGCTTCAGTTTTACCAATCGCAAGATTACCCGTGTTGAACGGTGTATCAATATCTGATTGAGTTAAACCATGTGCAGCAAGGTCTAGATCAGGCACGATTTCGCGCTTAGCCAAACCAAGTGGATCTAATTTTGCTTTTTGATGACCGCGGTTACGGTATGCAGCGATGAGTTGTAATACACCAATTTGACGGCGTTCGTGATCAGTGCTTACTGCGCTTTGAACGACAGGTTGAACACGACTTGAATTACGTCCTAATAATAGGAATTGCTCACGTACATTGCTGTGCGGTTGATCACCTTTAGGGAATTTATCGAAGTATTCGCGCCAGTCAGCTTCCACTGAGTCTGGAGCCGTTAAATACTGCTCATAAAGTTCTTCAATATACGCTGCACTGTCAGCGGAAAGTTCAGTGTCAAGACGCAGTGCGTCAGCAACTTCTTGCATTTGTGGACCCATTTCCTATTGCAAAAACATTTCAGGATGCTTTTTAAGCGAACCCATGATTAATAATGTCTTATTGGTAAAAAGACATTAGTCCCCATTAGGCTTAAGCCATGAGGCGTTATCACTACATTAGGATTTCCCAATGTGATTAACGAACAATAACACCCCTCAGCGGCATCATCACTCATTGTAATACCCAGCAAAACCGGGCAATTTTTTGCAAATCGTCTTAGATAAAATAAATTCGACTATTTACTTTGTCTAAACCGACTTCAAAACATGTCATCTGACATTTATATACTGCTTTAATGCTTTAAAATGTAGAAAAAATGTACCAATTTCATTCACATTTTTCGCATATAGTCGTATGTTAAATGCTAACACGTAACCTGTTTTCAATTGATTTTTTTGACACATACCTCCCATAAATTGGCTAAATACAGTTCAATATTTTCCAGCTAAGATATGGTGCTTTAAGTTCAAAAATCTTGCAATCGATACTAAAGTCTTAACAAATAGTGCCAAATAAAACAAAAGAGTGTTCAATATTTCTACCGACACCCTCTTATGCGTTATATGATAACATTTTCCATTCACATTTACATGCCCAGCTGAGCAACCCGTCATTTATTAACCACAATAATTTTGCAAATTTCATCAATTTTTGCTGACATCTAGCAACTCAATACTGTAGCGTTATATTTTAAAGCTATTTTAAACATCGCTATTTTGCATAAGTTTTCATGACATTCCCATGACATAAATGATCAGCATAAAAAAAACGCACCCAAAGGTGCGTTTTTTTTGACTTACGTCAGTACCGCATTAGCCAGCCATATCTAAAAGCATGTTACGGATGTGACCGATTGCTTTAGTAGGGTTCAAGCCTTTAGGACATACTGACACACAGTTCATGATACCTTTACAACGGAAAAGCGAGAATGGGTCGTCAAGACGCTCCAAACGCTCTTGTGTAGATGTATCACGTGAGTCAATGATGAAACGGTATGCATTTAACAATGCTGAAGGACCCAAGAACTTGTCTGGGTTCCACCAGAATGATGGGCATGAAGTTGAACAACATGCACAAAGAATACATTCATACAAACCATCTAAGTGTTCACGATCTTCAGGAGACTGCAAACGCTCTTTAGGAGGCGCAGGCTGATTGTTGATTAGGAACGGATGGATTTTGTTGTACTGATCGTAGAACTGATTCATATCTACAACCAAGTCTTTCACTACTGGAAGACCTGGTAATGGACGAATCGTAATCACGTCTGGCAAGTCGTTTAGGTTCCAAAGACACGCTAAACCATTTTTACCATTGATGTTTACACCATCAGAACCACAAATACCTTCACGGCATGAACGACGGAACGTTAAAGATTCGTCTTGCACTTTTAATGCTAGAAGCGCATCAAGCAACATACGGTGCTTGTCTGTCAACTCTAGTTTAAAAGTTTGCATGTACGGAGCTGCATCCTTATCAGGATCGTAGCGGTAGATATTAAATGTACGAGTACCTCTACTCATCTTACTTCTCCCAATTAGAATGTACGTGGTTTAGGTGGAATAGCATCTACCGACAATGGACGGTAACGTACTGGTTTGTACTCTAGACGGTTATCTACAGAGAACCATAAAGTGTGTTTCATCCACTCATCATCACGACGGCCGTATGGGTAGTCAGCATGATCAGGTGGTAATTCGAAATCTACCACTGTATGCGCACCACGACATTCTTTACGTGCAGCTGCAGAAATTAATGTAGCTTTCGCAACTTCATACAAGTTTTCAACTTCTAGAGCTTCAACACGCGCTGTGTTAAATACTTTAGATTTGTCTTTCAAGTGAATGTTACGTACACGTGGTTCGATCGCAAGAATCTGTTTCACACCTTCTTCAAGAAGTGCAGATGTACGGAATACACCAGCGTGGTCTTGAACGATGTCACGGATTGCATCTGCAACTTCTTGAGCATTTTCACCAGAAGTAGATTCATCAAGATGACGAACACGATTCAAAGTGTTTTCAAGAACAGTTGTAGGTAATGGAGCGTATTCATCACCATGGTGTTTAGTTACATAGTCAACAATATGTTCACCAGCAGCTTTACCAAATACAACCAAGTCAAGCAATGAGTTTGTACCTAGACGGTTTGCACCGTGTACAGATACACATGAACATTCACCGATTGCATAGAAACCTTTCACTGGTTTAGTGAAATCACGGTCGCCCGCGTTGTGTGAGTACACATCAGTTTCTTTGTTGTAGTTCGCAACCAAAGCTTCAGTTTCACGAGCTACAGGAACAACTACTTGACCATGAATGTTTGTAGGAATACCACCCATTTGGTAATGGATTGTAGGTACTACAGGAATTGGCTCTTTAGTAATGTCAACGTTCGCGAATTTCTTACCAATCTCGAATACAGATGGAAGACGTTTCATGATTGTATCAGCACCAAGATGCGTCATATCAAGCAAGATGTAGTCTTTCTTAGGACCACAGCCACGACCTTCTTTAATTTCTTGGTCCATAGAACGTGATACGAAGTCACGAGGTGCCAAGTCTTTAAGTGTCGGAGCATAACGTTCCATGAACGGCTCACCAGCATCGTTACGAAGGATTGCACCTTCACCACGACAACCTTCTGTCAACAATACGCCTGCGCCCGCAACACCTGTTGGGTGGAATTGCCAGAATTCCATATCTTGTAATGGAATACCTGCACGAGCCGCCATACCAAGACCGTCACCAGTGTTGATATAAGCGTTAGTAGATGCACGGTAAACACGACCAGCACCACCAGTAGCGAACAATGTTGCTTTACCTTGGAATACTGCAATTTTACCAGTTTCTTGGTCAATTGCTGTAACACCAAGTACATCACCAGCTTCGTTACGAATAAGATCAAGCGCGATCCATTCTACGAAGAATTGAGTACCCATTTTCACGTTGCTTTGATAAAGCGTGTGAAGAAGCGCGTGACCTGTACGGTCGGCAGCTGCACATGCACGTGGAACTGGTTTTTCACCATAGTTCGCAGCATGGCCACCAAATGGACGTTGGTAAATTGTACCGTCAGCGTTACGGTCAAATGGCATACCAAGGTGTTCAAGCTCGTATACAACTTGAGGCGCTTCACGAGTCATGAACTCGATTGCGTCTTGGTCGCCTAACCAGTCAGAACCCTTAACAGTGTCGTAGAAGTGATAGTGCCAGTTATCTTCTTGCATGTTACCAAGAGATGCACCGATACCACCCTGCGCCGCTACAGTATGTGAACGAGTTGGGAATACTTTAGTCAATACAGCAACTTTCAAACCAGCTTGAGCAAGTTGGTAAGAAGCACGCATACCTGAACCACCACCACCAACGATGACTGCATCGAAAGTTTCGTGTGGAATATTTGTGTAATCTTCTTTAGGGGTTATAGCGCCCATGATTGTTTCCTATCAATTCGCCCAAAAAATCTGGATCGCCCAGATTGCGTATGCAAATACAGCAATAATAACTGCAGAAGTCAGCACTAAACGCAGACCATTTGCTGAAGGACCCATTTGACGAGTAGTCACATAGTCTGTGAATACTTGCCACATACCGATCCACGCATGCGCAACAAGAGATAAGACAGCCAATAAAGACATAATCTTCATTGGTAATGTCATCATAAAGCCGTACCACTGTTCAAATGTAAAACCACTGTTGCAAAGGATCCAACCAAAGACAACAACAGTATATACAGCCAGTACCACAGCACTTAAGCGTTGGACAAACCAATCACGAGAACCTGAACCCGAAAAACCTGAAGCACTTTTCATTAGAGTACGATCCATACAAATGCCGCAATAATACCGATTGCAGACAAGATTAATGCGATAGTAGCTGCTGTACGACCACTTTGTAGCTCTTCCGCTACGCCAACGTCAGCAAGCAAATGCTTAACACCAGCAATAAAGTGATAGATTAAACCGGCTACAAATACCCATACGATGAAGCGAACAATGAAACCATTAAAGATTTCTTGAACCGCTGCAAAGCCTTCTGGTGAAGACAATGATTTGTCTAATAACCAAAGCAGTACCGGTACAAGTAAAAATACGATAACACCTGAAAGACGGTGTAAAATTGATGCAATAGCCACAGGGGATTTTAAGTTTACTGATAAAACTTGACCCATGGACAAATTGACAGGTCTGTTGCTTTTCACAGCGGGCATCCTGTAAGTAAAAACTCCATCCGGAGTTTGTTGGAATTAATTCGAAGGAAAGCTGGCATTGTTCGGACTTATTTATATATTAAAGCTAGATAAATAAGACCTAAACTTTTAACGACACTGAATTATAAAACGTGAACTATCAAAATACAAACAATGCCATTTAGGAAATAATCAAAAAAATCCTTAAATAAGAATCATTAACAATTAATTTAAACATAAAAACAATGTAAAAAGATCAGATTTAAACACTATGTTATTGGTTTTCAAATATTAAATGTTATTTTCATTAATAGTTTTTGGCGTTGTAATAGTTGTTTTTTACTTTAGACTAAAGCACAAAAAAAGTTTATGTCTGTCCCCTCTTTATTTTAATCAAAAACATAAGTTTATCCAACACCATTATTTAGCAACTAAATACTTATTATTTATTTTCAAAAACATTTGTGAAATATCACGTGACTTAATAACAACTTAGTCTGTGAATAACTCTATGTTTTGCACAATTTTAACGCTAAAAACTGCCATTTAACTGGCAAAAAAATTAAAAATCGAATACTAAACACCCAATTTTATACTTTTAATAAGTCATTTTTTGAGCAAACAAACTTTTTTACAACTTCTATTTAGCGCTTTTAATTATGAGTAATAAAACGACACTTTCATGAATCACAAACCTGTAAGTTACGAGAATTATAATAATTTAAGTCATAATATGACTTGATTAATAAGAAACATTCAGAGTTTTTAGCAATTAAAATTTGTTTACAAATAAAGCAGCAACATCATTTAAGTCTGCAACTCTGCTCTAATTTGACTTATCATACTGCGTCGATGCTGTAATTGACTCATTTCAAGTTGGATAAAGAGATGACCAAACCTGTGTGAAGGTGGCACTTTTATCCATAAGTATAATTGACAAAATTTCAGTACTCACTAATCTTATAGCAAATTTTGATCCGTCTGATTCTCGCATTAAAATATTAGCATTAAGAGTCAGATAAACACTCACCGGGACAGGAGATCTATTGAATGTCTGAAGCAACTGGCAAGAAAGCTATTTTACAGCTTGATGGCAAAGAAATTGAATTACCAATTTACAGCGGCACATTGGGCCCAGATGTAATCGACGTTAAAGATGTATTGGCCGCAGGTCACTTTACTTTTGATCCTGGTTTTGTATCTACAGCTGCATGTGAATCTAAAATCACATTCATCGATGGCGGTAAAGGCGTTCTTTTACACCGTGGTTACCCAATCGCTCAGCTTGCAACTAAAGCAGACTACTTAGAAACTTGTTACCTTCTTTTGAATGGTGAGCTTCCAACAGCTGAACAAAAAGAAGTATTTGATGCTAAAGTTCGTAACCACACTATGGTTCACGACCAAGTTAGCCGTTTCTTCAATGGCTTCCGCCGTGATGCGCACCCTATGGCGATCATGTGTGGTGTTGTTGGCGCGCTTTCTGCGTTCTATCACAACGGCTTCGATGTTGAAAACATTGACCACCGTGAAATCACTGCAATCCGCTTAATCGCTAAAGTACCTACTTTGGCTGCTTGGACTTACAAATACACAGTAGGTCAACCATTCGTTTACCCACGTAACGATTTAAGCTATGCAGAAAACTTCTTGTACATGATGTTTGCTACTCCAGCAGATCGTGACTACAAAGTTGACCCTATTCTTGCGAAAGCAATGGACCGTATCTTCACGCTTCATGCTGACCACGAACAAAACGCTTCTACGTCTACAGTACGTTTAGCTGGTTCTACTGGTGCTAACCCGTACGCATGTATCGCTGCTGGTATCGCTGCACTTTGGGGCCCTGCTCACGGCGGCGCAAACGAAGCTGTTCTTAAGATGCTTGATGAAATCGGCACTGTAGAGAACGTTGCTCCGTTCATGGAAAAAGTGAAAACTAAAGAAGTTAAACTTATGGGCTTCGGTCACCGAGTTTACAAAAACTTCGATCCACGTGCGAAAGTAATGAAAGAGACTTGTGACGAAGTGTTAACTGCACTTGGTATCAACGATCCACAACTTGCTTTGGCTATGGAACTTGAACGTATTGCGCTTTCTGACGAATACTTCATCAAACGTAACCTTTACCCTAACGTAGACTTCTACTCAGGTATCATCCTTAAAGCGATTGGTATCCCAACAGAAATGTTTACTGTAATCTTCGCTCTTGCACGTACTGTTGGTTGGATCAGCCACTGGTTAGAAATGCACAGCGCACCTTACAAAATTGGTCGTCCACGTCAGCTTTACACTGGTGAAGTTGAACGCGACATCCAAGGTCGTTAATTCGCAAGAATTCTTCGATATAAAAAAACCGCCCTTTGTGGCGGTTTTTTTATATCTGAACAATTAAATCTGTATATTGCTTTTTAAGTCACTCCAATGATGTGCCTACGCGCTCATATCAGCGCAACCACAAACATTTTAA
Source organism: Acinetobacter cumulans (assembly GCF_003024525.3). Classification (GTDB taxonomy): domain Bacteria; phylum Pseudomonadota; class Gammaproteobacteria; order Pseudomonadales; family Moraxellaceae; genus Acinetobacter; species Acinetobacter cumulans. The sequence goes on from NZ_CP035934.2 coordinate 2,557,986, forward strand.
GATTCCCACGCACAATCCTCATTAGCTAGCTTAGGCAGGCGTTTAAGACGTTTTAAGTACTCGGCATATTCAAGCGGAATCAAAAAGAGCTAAATTCTATCGAAGCACCCATTCAAACGATAAATAAAAAAGCCTGAGATATACTCAGGCTTTTAATGAAATCTGTTTTTTAGCTTTAAGTAACATCATAACGCGATAAATCGAGCTTCTGTAGGCGTGTTTTTAACTCAGTTAAGGACCACGGCCATGCAGCAAAATTTCGGCCATTTTGATCTAAATAATAACTTGAGCATCCGCCTGCATTAAATACGGTTTTATGCAGATTGGCTTGTAACTTCACATTATGGTAACGCAATACATCTGGCTTAATTGAGATTTGATTTAAGCCCTGCTGTTTCATTTGAAGTAGCCCATCCACAATGTATTGAATCTGTGCTTCTGCAATACCAATAAATGAATCGTAAACCAAAATATTTGGCCCTAGCACCAAAAATGCATTCGGTACTTTTTCAATGCTCGCCCCCAAATACGCCTCAGGAGAACTGTCTTTCCAACGATCCGACAGTCGAATACCGTCCGTATCCCAAACTCGCTGACCAATAGGCGGATGAGCCACTTCAAAGCCCGTACCCAGTAAGATTACATCCACTTCAAAGCGCTCACCGTTGGCTGCAATGACGGTATTTCCGTCTATTTCAACTAAACCATGCGGCACCAATTTAACATTGTCTTGTTGCAATGCAGGATAATAGTTATTGGCAAATAAAAGTCGCTTACAGCCAATCGAGAAATTGGGGGTTACGGCTTCTCTGAGTGTGTCATCTTTAATTTGCAATTTTAACAATTGGCGACTGAGGTAATTCGCAGGCTCTAAAAAATTAGGATGACGTAAACCAAAGTTAATGCCATTTAAAATCTGCGCCACACTACCACGCCAGATTTGCTGAATGGCAGGGAATCGCTCGACCAATGCTTTGGTTTTATTGCCCAGTGGCATGTCTGCTTTTGGCAATACCCAAGGAGCTGTGCGCTGAAATACCACCAACGCTTTAGCCAAAGGCTGTACTTGTGGAATAAATTGGATTGCAGAAGCACCAGTGCCAATCACCGCAATACGCTTACCTTTTAGGTCATAATCATGATTCCAGCGCGCAGAATGAAACATTTCACCCTTAAAGCTTTCAATACCTTTAATTTTTGGTAAAGATGGCTCTGTAATCGGGCCAGTGCTAAAAATCACAGTTTTTGCTCGATATGCACCTTGTGAGGTTTCCAAATTCCACACATGCGCTTTTGCATCCCATTTTGCTTCCAGCAGTTCGTGCTTAAACTGAATTTTATCTTGTAGCTTAAATTTAGTTACCACGCCTTCTAAGTAGCTTAAAATTTCAGGTTGCTTGGCAAACAAATGACTCCATTGATGACTCGGTGCAAATGAAAACGAATACAGTGCTGAAGGTACATCACAGCCACAGCCTGGATAATTATTATCACGCCATGTTCCACCCACACGGTCTGCTTTTTCGAGCACAAGATAATTGTCATAGCCTGCTTGTTGCATTTTATGTGCAGCGGCAATTCCTGAAATTCCCGCGCCAATCACAATTGTGTCGTAAGTATGCAGTACTTTTTCAACTGCTTTTTTTGTAGCTTTAGCGCTATCAGTCTTCGCCACTGTCTTTGTTTTCACTTGTGTTGAATCGCCTTGCTCAGATACGGCCTGAGATTCATCTGCTAGATCTAATTGTGTTTCCATATTCATTTTATTCACTTTTTTATTTGGTCAAATTACTAAAAATGGGATAACCCAAACCTAAAAGCTTGACGTACAAACTTGGTGAAGCACGTTTTAACCACCAAAATAACTTCGCATCGGGTTGCGGAATGGTATACAGCTTGCCTGCATCCAATTGATTCAGTGTTTTCGCTGCAACCGCATCACTGGTGGTAAAAGCATGTTGCATCAATAATTTATCGGCCATACCCGAATAACGACTCGGTAAACGGCCATTTTTCATAATATTGGTTGGAACCAAGGTAGGACAAAGCACATTCACGCGAATATTAGATGCGTGTAACTCAGAAGCTAGGGTTTCAGACAATGCCAACACACTCGATTTGGTCACGTTATATGCAGTCATTTCGGGCGCTGCGGTATAACCTGCAGCAGATGCCACATTAATAATGGCACCAAAACCTTGTTGCTTAAACTTCGGCACAAAATAGTGGCAACCATGAATCACCCCCCATAAGTTGACATGCATACACCACTGCCAATCCTCTAGAGAAACCTCTTCAAACTTACCGCCCAAGCCCACGCCTGCATTGTTAATTAACAAACTTACAGGATGTCCAAGCAAAGCTTCAGCTTCTGATGCCAAAGCCTGCACCGACTCTTTATTTCCCACATCGCACTGTACGGCATAAGCTTGTTGACCGGTTTTGCTACGGATCTGCTCTACTGTTTCTTGCGCTGCCTCTAAGTTAATATCTGCACATACAATTTGACCACCGCGCTGTGCCAGCTCAAGTGCAAAACTACGTCCAATACCACTTCCTGCACCTGTTACAACTGCGTATGCTTGGTGACTTGGCTTTTTCTTTTGACTAAATAATCCCATCGATATGTCCTTATCTCAATCTGCACTTACACACGCAACGCTGGCGTAAATTCTTTGGTAAAATACGGCGTTAACACCCCTGTTTCTGGGTTTAATAAACGATCTTTGTAATATTCTAAAAACACCGAGGTATCGTGATCATTCGGGTGAAAGCTCGGACGCAAATAGTCAAAAATATGTCCAATACTGCTACCATAAACCCCGTCTTTTAAGCCAAAGATCAACTGGAAACTACGCGGTACATCTTTCCAATAACTCAGACTGATTAAGTTTGATGGCTTGCGGTAAAACGGCACAAAGAAAGCACCAACTGAGATTAAGCCGAGAATCGTGATCAGGGCTGGAAAAAAGCCTGCCACACGCAATGCATAATTGCTGGATAAAACCTGAAATACATCAAAGGCAATATCTTTATGCTCTGATTCTTCTAGCATGTGCCACATCCAAATGGCACGTTGCTTCTCATCACTCGATTTAAAAAATAGCTCTTCATGATTCATCATGTACTCAGCCAATACCGCTGTAAAATGCTCAATTGCAGCCATCAATGACAGCTTCATTGGTTGTGGTAAGCGTTCAAAACCATAAGCAAAGACATAATGTTCTAATTTACGAAAAATCGTCACAGGTAAGCCACGTTGTAAATAAGCTTCGTTCAGCTCTTCATGCATTTTTGAATGTATAGCTTCTTGACCAATGAGTGAGGTCACGCGTTGCTTGAGCACAGGGTCTTGAATGAAATCACGGTGAAATCGCGCGGTATCAATTACAAGGTCTTCACCGCGAGTCAAAAAAATTGATAATGAGGCAAAATAAGCGCTGGCCAATTCTGCATTCATATAAAATTTTTCATCGATTTTTTGAGGCTCAAAATCAAATTTCATGTGACGAATTGGCACAACATTCGATTGGCTATTTTCATCAAATATAGGAGTGGTAAATACCTTAGACAGTGCTTTTTTAATTGGGCTAATCATTTGCATAATGCTTACTCTTTTTTATTCGCATCCGATCTGCGAAATACGCCAATGTGGTGTACGCAATACACCAACCGATGTAAAAAAAGTAAGCCAACTGGCTATGCAATCCATTTGCAAAAATCGTCTTTAGATTGGCATTTTTTACCTATCTCGACGCATGTCTAACAATTTTTTCAATTATTTTTCTTTAAAAACCATTTTCTTATCAGTTCAGGTCACGCCCTATTTTAAAGGTATCTCTCGTACTGACTTGTTAGGAAGCTCAATCACCTTGCCAGTTGCCGACTGATAAATCCATTGATGATCAAATAAACCCTGATCTAAATGATCAAATCTAAAATTACCAATAGCCACAGCATAAAAGCCTGTACCTTGCTGTTTATGTTGTTCAATGCTTTGCATCAGCTCTACACCCAACTGACCCATAATAAAGTCTGAAATCACTACAATATCCGCTTGGCGGAAGGTGGGCTGTTCTAGCATATCTACTGCATGTTGCATGGCTGGAATAATGTCGGTGCCCCCGTGAAAAGATTGGCTTAAAAACTCAATCACATCATCAAGCGCCTGCCCTTTTTTTAACTGAATAGCCGTCAAATGGGTCGAGAAGTTAATTAAATACATGGGACGTTTTTCACGCAGTGCTTGTATAGATAAATACAAACACATCGCTTTCGAAATCAGTTCAGGCTGACCATGCATAGACCCACTGGTGTCTAGACAGACAATCATCGGACCTTTTTTACCCACGGGCTTTTGCTTCGGTTTTGCATCATGAAAAATTCGACTGGCTTGCTGTCCTTGCAAATGAAAACTACTGATATTGGATTCAAGATATTTTAAATCAAATAGAATCTGCAAATCAGGATCTGCCAACAAAGCCAGTTCATTCGGCAGTGCCCACGACAGCTCTCGACCTAATTGTATACCTGCAATTTCATCTGAAGCCTGCTGAACAACAGCACTATCAGGCTGGTTATGCCACTGTGTCGCAATACGCTTACGTGCAAAGTGTGTCGGCTGTGCTGAACCAATCAGCTTACACAAACGTTGCAAAGCAACATCACTGGCTAAGTATTCACTCCATTCTGCAAATTTTTCAACCGCTTGTGGGCTCAGTTTCCCACTGGAATAATCAATAAAAATACCCGTATCTGCACCTAAGCTATCTTGATGTTTCGACATTTTTTGTAAGGACAACAAAAAGTCCTGAATATCTTGTAAAAATGCATCACGCATCAGCGCCAATTGTTCAAATTCCCAATGTGCAATCGCCTCAGTTAACTTACGTTGCCACTTATCTTTCAATATTTGAAAATGCAGTTGCCTACGATTGTCATTCAGTGGTTCATCTGCATAGTGCCATGCATCTAAAAGCGGTGTGTCCTGCAAACGTTCCGTCATGGCCTGATACTGTTGTTGCATCTGCTTGAATTGCGTGGCACTCACTTCTGGCTGTGCCATCCAAAACTCAAACTGTTGTACTTCAGCCAAATAAGGATGTTGCGTGTCTAAATTATTTTTAGCCTGATAAGCCCATTCATGCACACGCTCATCTAACTTTTGTACCACTTTACGATCATCTAGCCAATGCTTAACACTCGATTGCCCAAGCTCACTATAGAGCTGATCCGTTAAACGCTGAATAGAAGCATGCGTTTGCCGTGCCGATGCTGTTTTTAGCGCTGGCATAACTGTTCCAAACGTACACAATCCTGTTGTTGGATTTGATACAGCGCTTCTCTTGCTTGCATGCCTTGAGCCAATTTTTCTGCCTGCGCAGGCAACACAAATATTGATTGCAAGGCTTGTTGCTCATGTGCAAAAGCCTGCGCTTGTTGCATAGCATCTTGTTGTAGTTTCGCTGTGAGCTGTTTAATCTGTGCTTTCAATTGCACCACTTGTGCATCATCTACCACATTGCGCAGACTGCCTTTTGGATATTTAATATAAGGCGTCACCACTTCTTCCAAACCATAGTAGCCACCCTTTAAGGTACAACGACGACCACCGTTATAATTGCACACAATACCGCGCACTTCTTCACCAGTAACATCTACAGCAAAAAAGTCTTTATTGGTGCCCATTTTATCCAGTGCCAAATACAAAGTTCGATCTTTATAATGTTCATCTAAATTCATCGTGACACGCAAATATTCAGTATCAGCTATGAGATAACTTTCATACACGTCGTCGGTATAGTAAAAGGCATTTAAAATGTCTTGTTCTAACTGTTCTTTTTCTACAATTAATTCATCTAATGCTGAGGCATGCTTTAGGCCAAACTCTAAAATTGATTCCTCGACAATTTGAGCAATAAGTTCAATTTCCTCGGGTTGAGTCCATAAACAATGCTGCAAGATAAACAAATCATTTAGCGCAACTTGACTGCGTTGGTCTAAAAAAGCAGCAGCCTTAACCAAATAAGCCACACGTTGCCAACGTCGATCGGACACATAAATATCAAGTTCATCCAGATTCAGCGCTAAACGTTGTTTAATTTCATCAAACACAGCTAAAACAGCATCAGGTAACTGCACTGCATAGATCTGTATACGCCACTCATCAAGCTCGTGCTTTTTAATCTTAAGTGCGCTGTCGACTTCAGGCTTTGCCATTACAGGCTTGGCTTGCAACAAGGCATGAAAATGATTGACCTGCTGTATGGGAGGCACTACCAAGCGTAAGATAAAACGATCATAAAGTGCATCAAGTCCCTGATCGCTTTCTGGTATTTCATTTGAAGCGCTCATAAGGACTTTTAGTGGTACGTGTTGAATCATGTCACCATTTTTAAAACTATGTTCGTTCACCAAAGTCAGTAAGGTATTCAAAATCGCAGGGCTGGCTTTCCAAATTTCATCTAAAAATGCAAATTCAGCACGCGGCAAATAATGCTCAGTTTTACGAATATATTGATCTTCTTTCAGCGCCTTAATTGACACAGGACCAAAAATTTCTTCAGGCGTGCTAAAGCGATTCATTAAATATTCAAAATATTCTGTAATTTCAAATGCGCTCGACACACGGCGCGAAATCAAGCTTTTAGCTGTACCGGGTGGACCATATAAAAAGGTATTTAAACCCGCCACACCTGCAAGCAAACTCAGGGCAATAATCTGTTCACGCTCATACATGTGCTCACTCATGGCAGAAATGAGAGTGTGAATACGTTTTTTCATAGTGCTTAAAACCTGAGTGAGACCGCACTATTGTAACTTTCATGTTCTAGAGATGAAACCTTCTGCGGTCTACACTTGAAAAGCCACACCACAGACTGCTATTAATAACCACAGTGTATTACTCGATTTAACTATGTTGCCTATACTGTCTGTGCTCCTGCCCTTTTTAAAACTCGATCAATTTAAGTGCCGACAGTTAACGCCAGCAGAAGTTCAACTGTGCCAAAGCGTATTTGGTGACTTAATTGATTACAGCCAAGTGCGCATCATGAATCAGTTGTTTGTCCCTTGGCAAAGCCCTTGGGTCGTGATGGCACCTTGTGGTGATATTCATGCACATAATCGGCATTATAAAGCTGACTATAGCCAAGCCAGCCTAGCGTACCAAGCACTGTTTATTCATGAAATGACGCATATTTATCAATACCAGCAAGGCATCAATGTTTTACTCCGCGGTGCCTTGTTGCAAACGGCTTATTTTCTCTCTGCACGAAAATACAATCCCTATGCTTACCGCTTTAAAGCCCACAAAGCCTTTGCTTGCTATAATATTGAACAACAAGGTGATATCGCGCGTGATATTTTCTTAAAGAAAATTCCAAATATTATTCTTCAACCATAATGAACGGTTTTATATCATTAATTTTATTTATAATAATGAAATATAAAGTGATTTAAAAAATATACTATTATTAGACCCCATAAATACACAAATACCCTCCGCATATTTAGCAAAAATTAACCTTTAAAATCTCCAAAAACTCACATTTTTAGGACAAGCTCCAAGCTTTGAGCTTGAAATGATATAAATAGCCCCTAGTATCTATGTTAAATTCAGCTAGAATAGCTGAGACTTAATTTATGCGTCGCCAGTAATTTTCAAGCACACATTTTATATGTCAATTTTCGCATTTAAGTTCGTTGTTTATTAATCCGCAAATACACTCCACTGGATTATTATAATAAAAATATCAGTAATTTAAGTGTATTCACCTATAGGAATAGGATTTAGTTGGAATGAATAGTTTTAAAATTGCACTTGCTCAATTCTCTCCACATATTGGAAATATAGAAGCTAATACTGCAAAAATGCTCGAGCAAGCAAATGAAGCTAAAAAACAAAATGCCGATATTATTGTTTTCCCAGAACTTTCAACGCTAGGTTATCCTGCTGAAGATTTATTGCTACGCCCTAGCTTAAATAAACGCACTAAACTCGCTTTTGATCAATTAGCAGAAATTAAAGATATCGTTTTGGTTTTTGGCTTCGTCAACACGACTGAAGATGGCCACCGCTATAACTCAGCTGCCGTTATGAAAGACGGTCAAGTTTTGGGTGTATATAACAAACAAAATTTACCAAACTATAGCGTATTTGATGAAAAACGTTATTTCAGCGAAGGACATCAACACCTTGTGTTTGAATACTTTGGCCATAAATTTGGTATTTTAATTTGTGAAGACGTATGGTCTTTACCAACAGTCCAGCAGCTGGCTCAACTCAACGTAGAAACTGTACTGGTATTAAATGCCTCACCGTATGAAGTAGGTAAACCACAGCATCGCGTTGAAACCATGAGTGCTTTGGCTAAACAATTGCACATTAACTTGGTGTACTGTAACCAAGTCGGTGGACAAGATGACCTCGTCTTCGACGGTACAAGCTTTGTGATGAACAAAGATGGTCAAGTTGCACTACAAGCACCAAGCTTTAAAGAAGAGCTGTACATTGCAGAATACGATGGCGCACAAAAAACCTTTAAAGCTGGTTCAATTGCTCCTGTACTTGAAACCATGGCTGAAATTTACCAAAGCCTTGTACTTGCAACACGCGACTATGTACAACGCTCTGGTTTTAAAGGTGTAATTCTTGGCCTATCAGGCGGTATTGACTCAGCTTTAACGTTGGCGATTGCTGCTGATGCCATTGGCGCAGACAAAGTACAAGCCGTAATGATGCCGTATACCTATACTGCACAAATCAGTGTGGAAGATGCTGCTGAACAAGCGAAAAATATGGGTGTGACCTTTGGTATTGCCGAAATCAATCCAATTGTGAACAGCTTTATGCAAACGCTCTATCCTTTCTTTGGCAATGCACCAGCAGATGCTACAGAGGAAAACTTGCAAGCGCGTTCACGCGGTACGCTATTAATGGCGCTTTCAAACAAATTTGGCAACTTGGTACTGTCTACAGGTAACAAATCTGAATTGTCCGTGGGTTATTGCACGCTTTATGGCGATATGGTCGGTGGCTTTGCGGTATTAAAAGACGTATACAAAACCATCGTGTTTGAATTGGCTAAATACCGTAACAGCATTGCAGAATCCCCTGTTATTCCTGAACGTGTAATTACGCGCCCACCTTCAGCAGAATTACGTCCAGATCAAACCGATCAAGACTCTTTACCTGCTTATGATGTATTGGATGCGATTTTGTATGCTTACATTGAAGAAGACATGAGCCAAGATGATATTGTTGCCAAAGGCTTTGATGCTGAAGTGGTTGCAAAAATCATTCGCTTAGTAGATTTCAATGAATACAAACGCCGTCAAGGTGCGATTGGCCCACGTATTAGCTCACGCGCATTTAGCCGTGAACGCCGTTACCCAATCGTTAATGGCTGGAAACCAGGCATCTAATTAAATACAGCAGATGCGCAATATAAAAAAGCCCAAACTTAGTGTTTGGGCTTTTTTTAGATCTGAACTCAGTTAAATTTAAACCGAAGTACAACAGCATCATCTATTTAGATAAATACAGAATTTTCATTTTATTTGTGCTGAATTATTTATACTTTTTTAAAGCACAAAAAAAGAGACCAAGCTGAGAGCTTGGTCTATAAAAATGGTGGCTATGACGAGACTTGAACTTGTGACCCCCGCATTATGAGTGCGGTGCTCTAACCAACTGAGCTACATAGCCGTAAACTGTGTGGGCATTATCTAAATTTAGCCCCCCAGCGTCAAGCATTTTTATTCGCAAATGTTTAGTGTTTAATCAAATGTGATTGTTTCAGCCAAAAAACAAACAAATTCAACAGTATTTAGTATTTTTTTCACGTATTTTTATCCTTAATTCCTTTTAAATCCGCTGAGGGCCACAGTATGCAGCAAAAAATTTTCATCCTGCTCTTGAGCATGTGCTTATTTACAGGCTGTCAAATCATCTCGCCTATTTTTGTCGATTACAACGGTGTACGCCGTGATGTTGCACAGTGGATCAACCATCACAGCTTCCTCAGCATGCAACAAAAACGCAGTATGGCGCAATTGAGTCGTGCACAACAAAAAATCGTGCGCTTTGCTGATTTAAATACAGAGCAACAATTAGAATTGGCACGTGAAAATCAAATTGCATTAAGCTGTGCTTCGCAAAGATTAAGCCAAAAGCAAATTCAACAGCTTCAGCAACAAATTTTTGGTGAAAAAACCGCAAAAGTACTTCTCAGCTATGCGCAATTGGCACCCAAAATTAAACTCGATGCCACACAAATTCAGTGTGACTAATCGTCCGTTACATTTTCAGCCTCAAGCTTAAGTTTGAGGCTAAATTTTTTATTCTCTATATCTTCCAGCGCTAAGTTTTTATTTTAATTTTTTTAAATAACAAGATATTTCTAATTCAACCCAAAATCATCCACAAGCATCTGTTTACACATCATTTTTTAACTCATCAATAATAATTATCCCTATGTATTTACTAGGTTTTATTTTATTTAAAACTTAGGTATGCTCAATTAATAAGCTTTAAAACCATTTTAATTTCTCTATAAATTTATATTTAGATCAGGAGTATTCACATGACTTTTCAGAATATCTTAGTTCCTGTAGACGGTTCAGAAACTTCTTATGCCGCAGTAGATAAAGCCATCGAAATTGCACAAGCATTTAAAAGTAAAATTACGGTGGTTCAAGTCCTCACTTTAGACCCATATATTGCAGCAGAATATATTAGCGCATCGCAAACAAATGAATTAATTGAGCGCGCACGTGTTTCAATTCAAGCCACACTCAATGAAGCCTTGGCTAAATTTGAAGGCACAGGCCTGAACGTTGAATCAAAACTTCTTGAAGGGCAAGTTGTGCATAGTGAAATTGCGAAAGCTGCAGATGAAATCCAGGCGGATCTGATTATTATTGGCTCACATGGGCGTACTGGTCTGAAAAAATTCTTCTTAGGCAGTGTTGCACAAAGTGTGTTGGGTTCTGCTCAAGCACCTGTACTAATTGTACGTAAGTAATCTGTCGCACTTGAAAGCTTAGCTTAGATTTTCACGATTTTTTTTGCTTTCAAGAACGCTTTAATGACACTAAAACCTCTTCAATTTTTTGAAGAGGTTTTTTTATGGTTGCCATTGGTATTGTTTTAAATTCACCCGCCCCTCAATAACAGTTACACCTTCTTGCAATAACAATTGCTGTTGTTTATTCATACCCTGTGCATTTAGCTCAACAACACTAAAACGCCCTTGTGCATTAATTACCCGATGCCATGGAATAGCTTGTTCATTGTCTAGGTATTTTAAAACCCGCCCTACCATCCGTGCATGTTTAGGTAAGCCTGCAAGCTTCGCAACCTGACCATAAGTTGCAACTTTGCCATACGGAATCAGTTTCACCACATTTAAAATTTGTATGGCTAGCTCAGCGTTTGGATTTGGCATTTTGAATGACTCAAGCATAAAAAAAGAGAGCCCGAGGGCCCTCTTTTATTGTTAATTATTTAAACTATTTAGACAATTGCTAGATCAATGGTAGATCAAGTGATTGTTGTCTAAAAGTTCTTGTAATGTAACATCTGTATTTTTCAAAGTAAGCAATTCTGTCTTACCGTTGAATGTACTGCCTTGACCATCACGATCGATACTAATAATCGTATTACCATGACCGTCTTTCGCTACAGATACGTAGTTACCAATATTAGAAGCAGTTACATTTTGACCTTGTAACAATGCGCTGATATCGATCTTATCGCCATCTGCTTTCTTGAAGTCTGTCCAAGTGTCATGACCATTACCACCTGTTGCTTCAGCAGTATTCAACAACTTGAAGATTACGGTATCTGCACCTGCATTGGTTGTATAAACGTCATTACCTACAGAGCTTGTAATCACATCATTACCAATACTTGTGTTGTACTCAAAACCTGTTTCAACGTTGAGGTGAGCCACTGAAACATCACCATTTGGTGCAACCAATTTATATGTAAATTGATCACCAGTACCCACCTTGAATGCTGAGTCTGTCACGCTGTATGTGTAGCTACCGTCAGCTTTAATGTTCAAGTCGCCGTGTGCACCTTTAACCGTAACACCCGTAGTGGTCACAGCAGTATAGGTTTGACCACCATCTTGCGAGATATACAGGTCTGTATATTTCGAAGCAAGTACATCTACACCATGGCCATCATTATCTGTAAGTAGATTACCAGTGGTTTTCGTTGCAAGTGATTTCGCAGTGAAGTCATCAAGATCAATCACACTACGTGTAATTGAAGCATTTACACTACCGCCAACACTGACTAAACCAGAGTTAGTCACAATCTCAATAGTGTACGTACCTGCTTTCAGACCTGGAATGCTGAGTGAATTACCATTTGGTAAGATACCAATCACGTCAACCAATGTACCTGCATTTGTTGATGCAACGATTTTACCAGTAGTATCTTTCACATTCACACTTGTACTACCAAGTAGTGATACCAGCTGTGCAGAACCAAAATTGATATTTACATTTTCAATTGTGCCTTTCGCTACAGTAATGTCAGTACTGCCACTCGTTTTACCAATTGCAACACCAAAGAGACCGATAAGCCAACTATAGCTAATTGATTTAGCAGCACCTACACTCACCGCATTTGTAGCTTGTACCCCAATGGTATCCGTATTGTCTGTTGCAACAACTGTTGTTGCATCATTTTTCGGATTTGCTGCATCCCATTTCACAGCAAGATCACCCGCTGTACCAATGTGAATAATGAGGCTCGCAGTATCTGATTTACCTGTAACTGGATCAGTTACTGTATAGCTAAATACTTCAGACTTACCAATATTCGTTACATTTTCAGTCGGTTTATAGGTGTACGAGCCATCTTTAGCAATGATCAGTGTACCGTGGTCACCTGTAATCACTGTAGTACCTGAAGCATTTACAGCTTTGCCATTTACGGTCGTTACAGTTGTACCTGCTGGAACATTGTCTTTACCGTAAATACCATCAGCATCTGTAATCACGTTACCAGACTTATTGGTTACACCTGAAACCACTGGGTCTTTCGCTGTATCAAATACTTGAAGTGATAAGCCAGCGCTAATTGAAGTACCAACACCAATTAATGATCCACCTGAGAATGCAAATTTGTATTCACCTGGAAGTAGGTTTTTCACTTGTATTTGTGTGCTTTCACCAAAAATACCTAGTAAGTCAAATAAACCTGCATCCTTATTTGTACCTACAAGTACATCTACACCATTCACAACTTTATAAAGCTTCATTTCAGCTTGGTCGAACAAGTTAATGAGTGATTTCGTTGTTACGGTAATGGTTGCGTTTGCAACTTCGTTTTCACCAACAACAAACACACCATTAAATGTTTTTTCACCAATATTGAAACCAACAAATTTATTAAATAGCTCAGAAGTACGTGTTGCCAGTACAGGATATTCAAAGTTAATGCCTGCATCGACTAGGTTATCTACCGCATCCACAGTAATGTTTGGTGCTTTAGAACCTGTTTTACCAGATTCACCACCTGCATCACTCGCACTGACTAGAAGTGTTTGACCATCTGTATATGATGTTGGCAATTTAATGCTGTAGTTACCATTTGCATCTGAATTACCTTGTGCAATTACAGTCTTACCATCTGGTGCATAGACTTTAATCACAGAGTTCGCTTCTGCTGTACCTGTTACAGTATCGCCTTTTGCATTAATCGTTGCAGTAGGTGCAGCTGGTGCATACAAGTCTGGTGCAGTTGCAGGAGTCGCAAGCGATTCACCACCTGGATCTTTCGCTGTAACTTTCACAGCTTCACCATCCACCAATGCTGGGTTGAGCGGCACTGTATATTTGCCATCTGCGCCTGCTACTGCAGTACCAATCACAGTTGTGCCTTTACTACCACCATACACTTGTACGATTGCATTTGGCTCAGTTACACCTGTTACTGATTTACCATCTGTAGCAACTTGTGCAGTTGGTGCATCTGGTGCATATAAGTCTGGTGCAGCTGCTGTTACTGGTGCAGATTCACCACCTGGATCTTTGGCGGTCACTTTAACTGTTTCGCCATCTACCTGAGCTGGATTCAATGTAACTGAGTACTGACCAGAAGCATCTACAGTACCTGTACCCAAGACAGTTTTTCCGTCTTCTGTATATACCGTAATCGATGAACCTGGCTGTGCTTTACCAGTCACAAATGCACCCGTTTGACTATCAACTTGTGCAGTCAAAATGCTTGGTACAGAAGAATCTACCAATGCATCTGTTGCAGAACCTACATTACCTGCTTTATCCGTTGCAGTTGCAGTGTATGTACCTTCTGCTGCTGTCGCTGGAACAGTCGCTGTATATGTACCATCTGGATTAACCGTTACAGGAACATTATTGCCTGCTGGGTCTTTCACAGTCACTGTGGCACCTGCTTCAGTTTTACCTGTCACTGTTGCCGTACCATCTGAGTTCGAAACCACATCGATGCTTACAACTGGAGCAACATTATCATCCAACACATCAGTTGCTGTGCTTGGATTACCTGCTTTATCTGTTGCAGTGACAGTATATGTACCTTCTGCTGCTGGTGCTGGAACTGTTGCTGTGTACGTACCGTCTGGGTTAACTGTTACAGGAACATTATTGCCTGCTGGGTCCTTCACAGTCACTGTTGCACCTGGTTCTGTTTTACCTGTAATGCTCGCAGTACCGTCTGCATTTGGTGTGATGTCTACCGTTACTTGTGGACCAATATTGTCATCAAGTACATCGGTTGCAGTACCAGTATTACCTGCTTTATCCGTTGCCGTTGCAGTATATGTACCTTCTGCAGCTGGTGCTGGAACTGTCGCAGTGAACGTACCATCTGGATTAACTGTTACAGGAACGTTGTTACCTGCTGGATCTTTCACAGTTACCGTTGCACCTGGTTCTGTTTTACCTGTAATGCTCGCAGTACCGTCTGCATTTGGTGTTACATCCAAGCTCACAATCGTTGGTGCAACATTATCTACAAGTACATCTGTACCTGTACCAACATTGCCAGCTTTATCCGTTGCAGTTGCAGTGTATGTACCTTCTGCTGCTGGTGCTGGAACTGTTGCTGTGTAAGTACCATCTGGATTAACCGTTACAGGAACATTGTTACCTGCAGGGTCTTTCACAGTCACTGTTGCGCCTGGTTCAGTTTTACCTGTAATGCTCGCAGTACCATCTGCATTTGGCGTTACGTCTACAGTCACAACTGGAGCTACGTTGTCGTCAAGTACAGCGGTAGATGTTGCAGTATTGCCCGCCGCATCTTTTGCAGTTGCTGTATATGTACCTTCCGCTGCTGGTGCAGCTGCAACCGCGCTAAATGTACCGTCTGGATTAACAGTTACTTTCAGATCATTACCATTTGGATCTTTCACAGTCACTGTCGCGCCAGGCTCAGACTTACCAGTAATGGTTGCTGTACCATCTGGATTTGCTGTCACAGTCAATGCGTCAAGTTGTGCAACGGTATCCACAGTTACATTTGTTGAATCTGGATCACTCAAGTTACCTGCGCGATCTTTCGCAACTGCTTCAACTTTATAAGTACCATCTGCAAGATTTGGTGCTGTATATGTCCAGCTACCATCTGCCGCAACGACTGCAGCACCAGATGCAAGAACTTTACCAGCTGCATCTTTAACCGTTACAGTTACAGTCGCATTCGCTTCAGTTTTACCTGAGAAGCTTGGTGTTGCATCACTCACGACACCTGAATCATCAATGTCAATTGTTGGTTTAACTGTATCAACAATAAACTTGATGTTTGCAGGCGCACTTGTCACACCATAAGCATTTTTTGAAATTGCTTCTAAGCGGAATTGACCATCTGCAAGAGGTTTAGACGGTGTAAATGACCAACGGCCTGTTGATGTATTTAATGTCGCTAAACCTGACTCAACAATTTTATCCGAGCTGTCATAAATGTTGATTTTCACTTCCACACTGTTCACAGATGAACCGTTGAAAGTTTGTTTAGGGTTATTGGTTGCAGGAGGTAATGGCTCTGCTGCGAGCAATGCACGCGCTGCAAATTTCATTACCGGTGCAGCAACTGGTGCTGCGAAGAAATCGAATGGATCAATTTCTACTGTTGGCAGTGTAATATCACCTTTCACAGTCGTACCAGTACCAGCGTTGCCAGCTTTATCTGTATACGTACCATTGCCAATTGACACTTCAACTGTTTGAACTGCTGCCGAACCACTCACCTTAATTTGTGCAGTCCACTGTGTTTCAGAAACCTGCACAAGGTTGTTTAATGTACCGCCTGCTACAGTGATATCAGATGCATCGAAGCCAGTTACAGCCTCGCTGAAGTTAATTACCGTCACACCATTCACATCAAATGAAACTGTCACACTTGGTGCTGTGGTATCAATACTTGGTACGCTGATATTGTCTGCTTTTGAACCAATACCGTTGTTACCTGCAAGGTCTGTGAATGAGTTGTCTGCAACAGTAACTGTAACTAGACCAGGTGCACCTGTGTTGCCATCAGCAACCACTTTGCCTGTCCAAGAACCGTCTGCTTGTTGAGTTAAGCCACTTACTGTACCGCCAGTTACTTTCACATCAGATGCATCGAAACCTTTAACCGTTTCGCTGAAGCTGATTTTCAAGTTGCCATTTGCATCTAGGGTTGTCGTAGATGTTGGCGCAGTGGTATCAAAACCTGGAACAGTTTGACTACCTGTTGCCAATTGGCCTGGGTTACCTGCGACATCTGAGTATGAACCCGCTGGTATCGAGATATCGACCTTACCTGGTGCACCCACTGGATCATTCGATACAACTTGACCTTTCCAAGTACCATCTGGCTGTTGAGTCAAGCCACTCACTGTACCGCCTGCTACAACCAAGTCAGATGGAGTGAAGTCTTTTACTGGCTCGCTAAATGTAATTGTCACTTCGCCTGCTGGCGTAATCACAATCGCTGCTGTTGGTGCAGTTGTATCAACACTTGCAATATTGTTAGATGCGCTATTGCCTTTACCATTATTGCCAGCAAGGTCTGTATAAGAGTTATCTGCAACACTCACAGTAACAGCACCTAGCGCACCTGTGTTGCCATCAGCAACCACTTTGCCTGTCCAAGAACCGTCTGCCTGTTGAGTTAAGCCACTCACTGTACCGCCAGTTACTTTCACATCAGATGCATCAAAACCTTTAACCGTTTCGCTGAATGTGATCTTCAAGTTGCCGTTGGCATCTAGTGTCACTGTTGAAGTTGGTGCTGTGGTATCAATACTTGGTACAGATTGTGATTGGTTCGCAACAGTACCAGGGTTACCTGCATTGTCAGTATATGAACCAGCTGGGATGGTTAAATCTACTTTACCCACGGCACCTGTATTGCCATCAGCAACCACTTTACCTATCCATGAACCGTCTGGCTGTTGAGTTAAGCCACTCACCGTACCGCCAGTCACTTTCACATCAGTTGGATCGAAGCCTTTTACTGGCTCGCTAAATGTAATTGTTACTTCACCCGCTGGCGTAATCACAATCGTTGCTGTCGGTGCAGTTGTATCGACACTTGGTACGCTGATATTTTCAGCTTTCGAACCAATACCGTTGTTACCTGCAAGGTCTGTGAATGAGTTGTCTGCAACAGTAACTGTAACTAGACCAGATGCACCTGTGTTGCCATCAGCAACCACTTTGCCTGTCCAAGAACCGTCTGCTTGTTGAGTTAAGCCACTCACTGTACCGCCAGTCACTTTCACATCAGATGCATCGAAACCTTTAACCGTTTCGCTGAATGTGATCTTCAAGTTGCCATTTGCATCTAGTGTCACTGTTGAAGTCGGCGCTGTGGTATCAATACTTGGTACAGATTGTGATTGGTTCGCAACAGTACCAGGGTTACCTGCATTGTCAGTATATGAACCAGCTGGGATGGTTAAATCTACTTTACCCACGGCACCTGTATTGCCATCAGCAACCACTTTACCTGTCCATGAACCGTCTGGCTGTTGAGTTAAACCACTCACCGTACCGCCAGTCACTTTCACATCAGTTGGATCGAAGCCTTTTACTGGCTCGCTAAATGTAATTGTTACTTCACCCGCTGGCGTAATCACAATCGTTGCTGTCGGTGCAGTTGTATCGACACTTGGTACGCTGATATTTTCAGCTTTCGAACCAATACCGTTGTTACCTGCAAGGTCTGTGAATGAGTTGTCTGCAACAGTAACTGTAACTAGACCAGATGCACCTGTGTTGCCATCAGCAACCACTTTGCCTGTCCAAGAACCGTCTGCTTGTTGAGTTAAGCCACTCACTGTACCGCCAGTCACTTTCACATCAGATGCATCGAAACCTTTAACCGTTTCGCTGAATGTGATCTTCAAGTTGCCATTTGCATCTAGTGTCACTGTTGAAGTCGGCGCTGTGGTATCAATACTTGGTACAGATTGTGATTGGTTCGCAACAGTACCAGGGTTACCTGCATTGTCAGTATATGAACCAGCTGGGATGGTTAAATCTACTTTACCCACGGCACCTGTATTGCCATCAGCAACCACTTTACCTGTCCATGAACCGTCTGGCTGTTGAGTTAAGCCACTCACCGTACCGCCAGTCACTTTCACATCAGTTGGATCGAAGCCTTTTACTGGCTCGCTAAATGTAATTGTTACTTCACCCGCTGGCGTAATCACAATCGTTGCTGTCGGTGCAGTTGTATCGACACTTGGTACGCTGATATTTTCAGCTTTCGAACCAATACCGTTGTTACCTGCAAGGTCTGTGAATGAGTTGTCTGCAACAGTAACTGTAACTAGACCAGGTGCACCTGTGTTGCCATCAGCAACCACTTTGCCTGTCCAAGAACCGTCTGCTTGTTGAGTTAAGCCACTTACTGTACCGCCAGTCACTTTCACATCAGATGCATCGAAACCTTTAACCGTTTCGCTGAATGTGATCTTCAAGTTGCCATTTGCATCTAGGGTTGTCGTAGATGTTGGCGCAGTAGTATCGATACTTGGTACAGATTGTGATTGGTTCGCAACAGTACCAGGGTTACCTGCATTGTCAGTATATGAACCAGCTGGGATGGTTAAATCCACTTTACCCGCGGCACCTGTATTGCCATCAGCAACCACTTTACCTGTCCATGAACCGTCTGGCTGTTGAGTTAAACCACTCACCGTACCGCCAGTCACTTTCACATCAGTTGGATCGAAGCCTTTTACTGGCTCGCTAAATGTAATTGTTACCTCACCCGCTGGCGTAATCACAATCGTTGCTGTCGGTGCAGTTGTATCTAGACTTGGTACGCTGATATTTTCAGCTTTCGAACCAATACCGTTGTTACCTGCAAGGTCTGTGAATGAGTTGTCTGCAACAGTAACTGTAACTAGACCAGATGCACCTGTGTTGCCATCAGCAACCACTTTGCCTGTCCAAGAACCGTCTGCTTGTTGAGTTAAGCCACTCACTGTACCGCCAGTTACTTTCACATCAGATGCATCGAAACCTTTAACCGTTTCGCTGAAGCTGATTTTCAAGTTGCCATTTGCATCTAGGGTTGTCGTAGATGTTGGCGCAGTTGTATCGATACTTGGCACACTGATATTTTCAACTTTTGAACCTTTACCGTTATTACCTGCAAGGTCTGTATATGAGTTGTCTGCAACAGTAACTGTGACTAGACCTGGTGCACCTGTGTTGCCATCTGCTGCAACTTTAGCTGTCCAAGAACCGTCAGCCTGTTGAGTTAAGCCACTCACTGTACCACCTGTCACTTTCACATCAGATGCATCGAAGCCTTTGATTGCTTCGCTGAACGTGATCTTCAAGTTGCCATTCGCATCTAGAGTCATCGTAGACGTTGGTGCCGTAGTATCGAAACCTGGAACAGATTGACTAGCTGTTGCTGGTTGACCTGGATTACCTGCATTGTCTGTGTATGAACCCGCTGGAATCGTAATATCTACTTGACCTGGTGCGCCTGTTGGATCATTCGACACGACTTGACCTTTCCAAGTACCATCTGGCTGTTGAACCAAACCAGTGACAGCACCACCCGCTACAACCAAGTCAGATGGAGTGAAGTCTTTTACTGGCTCGCTGAAGCTGATCGTTACTTCGCCCGCTGGCGTAATCACAATCGTTGCTGTCGGCGCTGTCGTATCAACACTCGCAATATCATTTGTTGCGCTATTGCCTTTACCATTATTACCCGCAAGGTCGGTATAAGAATTGTCTGCAACACTCACGGTCACTTTACCCAATGCACCTGTGTTGCCATCTGCAACAACTTTACCAGTCCAAGAGCCATCAGGCTGTTGTGTTAAGCCACTTACTGTGCCGCCAGCTACTTTCACATCAGATGCATCGAAACCTTTAACCGCTTCGCTGAATGTGATTTTTAAGTTGCCGTTTGCATCGAGTGTCACTGTTGAAGTCGGCGCTGTGGTATCAATACTTGGTACATTTTCAATTGCAAATCCACCATTACCTGGGTTATTTGCCACGTCTGTATAAGAGCCTGCACCAATCGAAACAACTACATTTCCTGGAGCACCTGTCGCACCATTTGCTGCGACTTGACCCGTCCACGTGCCATCTGGTTGTTCAGTTAAATTCACCAATTTACCGCCAGTCACTTTCACATCAGTCGCATCAAAGCCTTTTACTGGCTCGCTGAAGCTGATTGTTACTTCGCCTGCTGGAGTCAACGTAATTGTTGGCGTTGGCGCTGTAGTATCGATGCTTGGTACAGATTGTGATTGAGTTGCAGCAGCACCAGGATTATTAGCCAAGTCTGTATATGAGCCAGCTGGGATGGTTAAATCTACGTTTGCTGACGCACCCGTGTTGCCATTTGCAACAACGTGACCCGTCCAAGTACCATCTGCTTGTTGTGTTAAGCCTTGCAATGTACCACCAGTCACTTTGACATCAGATGCATCAAAGCCTTTTACTGGCTCGCTAAAACTAATTGTCACATCACCAGCAGGTGAAATCACAATCGTCGCTGCAGGCGGTGTGGTATCAACGCTAACTACATCCATACCAAGAACGCTCGAACCTTTACCTGCGTTACCCGCTGTATCTGTATATGAGCTATCAGCAATAATTACATCTATTTTGCCACTCGCGCCTGTGGTTCCATTCGCAACAACTTGGCCTTTCCAAGAACCATCCGCTTGTTGTGTTAAGTTAAGCAGTGTACCGCCATTCACTGTCACATCTGACTTATCAAAACCTTTTACAGCTTCGCTGAAGGTGATAACAACTTCGCCTGTAGGGCTGACTGTAAGTGTAGATGTTGGTGCTGCTGTATCAATCTTAGCTGTTGCACTATCTTCTGCACTAATGTTGCCTGCTTTGTCTTTTGCTGTTGCAGATACAACATAGTCACCATCTGTAAGCGATGTTTTAACGGTATATGACCATTTACCATCAGAAGCAACTGTTGCGATACCTGTCTCAATAACTTTGCCAGTCGCATCAGCAACTTTTACAGTCACTGTAGATGTAGGTTCATTTACTTTACCTTTCACATCAGGTGTTGCGTCATTGGTTAAGCCAACATCATCCACCTCAACCACAGGTGCTTGAATATCAACAATAAATGCTTTCGCAGCTGGCGCACTTTGGTTACCTGCAGCATCTTTAGAAATTGCTTGAAGCATGTAATAGCCTTCAGCCAAATCATGAGATGGTGTGTAAGTCCACTTACCTGTAGCTGTGTCTAATTTTGCTAAGCCCGAATCAATATTTTTACCTGATTCATCTTGTAGATAAATCATGACTTCAACACTCTTCGTCGAATTACCAGAGAATGTTGGTTTTACTTGATTGGTTTGTGGTAACGATGCTGATGTTGTACTTGCAACACTCATTAGCATACGTGCTGAAGCAGCACCAAATAGATTATCAATGTCTACTGTTGGTGGAACAGTATCAATTTTCAAACCTGTATCAATTGCAATATCAGGGTTACCTGCAGCATCTTTAGCAGTCGCTTCAACTTTATAAGAACCATCTGCTAGCGGTTTATTTGGTGTAAATGTCCAATTGCCACTGCCATCAACTTGCGCATTACCAGAGTCAATGACATTACCTGCTGCATCTTTTACTTCTACAGTAACTGTTGCACCCGCTTCAGCTGTACCTTTAATGATTGGTGACGTAGCATTCGTCAAACCTAATACATCAATCGTCACTGTTGGTGGAGTTGTATCTACAACCAAACCTTTGTCTGTTGCAGTAGCTGGGTTGCCTGCAGCATCTTTTGCAGTTGCATCAACAGTGTATGCACCATCTGGAAGTGTTTTAGATGGCGTATAAGTCCAGTTGCCGTTCGCATCTACAGTTGCTGGACCAGAATCTACAACCTTACCTGTCGAATCTTTAACTTCAACAGTGACCGTTGCACCTTTTTCTGTTGTGCCTTTTACTGTTGGAGTTGCATCATTGGTTAAAACCAAATGATCAATAGTCACTGCTGGTAAAGTAGTGTCTACAATTAAACCCGTCGCAGTCGCATTTGCTTTCGTGTTGGCAACATTTACGGCTTCAACTGCAACTGTATAGTTTCCTTCAGCAAGTGCAGTAGATGGTGTAAATGTCCAATTACCATTTGAATCCACTGTCGCTGGGCCTGTAGCCACAACTTTACCAGTCGAGTCCTTCACTTCAACTGTTACTGTTGCACCAACAGCTGTTTTACCAGAAATATCTGGTGTTGTGTCTTGCGTTGGTTTTAATGGATCAATCGATACAGTAAGTGCAGATGTATTAACATCTAAGCCTTGCTCTGTTGCTGTTGAAGGATTGCCCGCAGGATCTTTTGCAGTTGCATCAACCGTATATGGACCTTCTGGAAGTGGGTTTGCTGGTGTATATGACCAGTTACCATTGCCATCTACAGTTGCTGGACCAGACTCTACAACTTTGCCAGTTGGGTCTTTAATTTCAACATTAACAGTTGCACCAGGCTCAGTTTTACCTGAAATCGTTGGTGTATTGTCATTGGTTGGAGCAAGTGGATTAATGCTAATTGTTGGTGCTTGCGTATCAACAGCTAAGCCTTTGTCTGTTGCAGTTGCTGGATTGCCTGCAGCATCTTTTGCAGTTGCATCAACAGTATACGCGCCATCTGGTAGTGTTGTAGATGGTGTGTACGACCAGTTGCCATTGCTATCTACAGTTGCAGGACCAGACTCTACAACTTTACCTGTTGCATCTTTAATTTCTACATTAACAGTTGCGCCCGCTTCAGTTTTACCTGAAACAGTCGGTGTCGTGTCGTTGGTTGGTGCAAGTGGGTTAATGCTAATTGTTGGTGCTTGCGTATCTACAGATAAGCCTTTGTCTGTCGCAGTCGATGGATTACCTGCAGCATCTTTTGCAGTCGCATCAACAGTATATGCGCCATCTGGTAGTGTTGTAGATGGTGTGTATGACCAGTTGCCATTGCTATCTACAGTTGCTGGGCCAGAATCTACAACTTTACCTGTCGAGTCTTTAACTTCAACAGTAACTGTTGCGCCTGGCTCAGTTTTACCTGTCACCGTTGGTGTCGTGTCATTGGTTGGTTTAAGCGGATCAATGCTAATTACAGGTAAAGATGAATCTACATCTAAGCCTTTATCAGTTACAGTTTTATCATTACCAGCTGGATCTTTTGCAGTAACTTCAACCTCATACGGACCTTCTGGAAGCGGTTTAGATGGTGTATAAGTCCAATCACCATTACCATCTACAGTGCCTTTACCTGAATCAACAATGTTGCCATCTTTGTCTTTAATGACTACATCAACAGAAGCATCAGGATCTGTTTTACCAGTGATCGTTGGTGTTGAGTCACCCGTTGGTTTTAACGGATCAATCGTAATTGTAGGATCAGTCGTATCTACAACCAAACCACCTTTATCTTGTGTGCTTTCATTGCCTGCAGGGTCTTTCGCAGTCACTTCAACTTTGTATTCGCCTTCTGGCAAAGGTTTTGATGGAGTGTAATTCCAGTTGCCTTGGTCATCTACATTTGCTTTACCACTGTCAACCACATTGCCATTTTTATCTTTAATTACAACGTCAATTTCAGCTTTTGGCTCGTTGGTTTTACCGCTAATCGTAGGGGTCGTATCGTTGGTATCGCCCAAATCATTAATGCTAACAGTCGGATCTTGAGTATCAACTGTGAAATTTAAAGCATCCGATTTAGGACCTTCAACGCCATCCACTGTCTGTGTTGCAGAAATTGAATGGTCGCCATCTGTCAATTCTTTAGGAAGTTTAACGCTCCAGCTACCATCTGCTTTTGCGACAGTTTCTGCAACTAGCTGGTTACCGTCATAAACTTTAATTGTCGCGCCTGGTTCAGCACCTGTACCTGAGACAACAGGTGTTTTGTCATTTGTTGCGCTACCCGCTGTAAGTTGGCCAGTTTTAGGCTCAACGTTATCAGTCACAACCAATGTACTTAATTTTTTAACAGGGCTTGGCGTACCATCATTGTTATTTGATGAACCATTATTAACTGCAGCACCTACTGCACCAACACCAGCAGCACCCAATGCCCAAGGTAAAATTGCACCAACCAAAGAATCTTTATACAGTAAAGGCTCAATTTCTGCTAAAGGTTGATATTGGATCACGTCTGCAATCGCGCCATTTGCATCCGTAAATTTAGCCCAAAACAAACCGCCATCATCGCTTTCAAAAACCAGACTGTTATCTGGTTTGTCACCAGCAAAATAATTTTCAATAACAATAGTTTCACCGCTTTTTAGCGTGATTACTGCATTGTTGCCATCTCGCGTAATTGAAGCCACATCCTCTTTCGGGACCTTAACTACAACAACTGAGTTTTGTGTAAGTCCAACACGGTTCGAATCGACTTGTTCTAGAACCTGATGACTTTCCTTCGAAATAACAGAAATTTGCGTCATAGCGTGACCCTCAATATGTGTTATGTATGTTTCTGTTTTAGATTAGTTTTGCAATGTGTTGTTTTTTTAACTTTTTCATTAAAATACAACCCATTAGAAACTCTATTTTTAATAATGTGTTTTATATCACATTTTGCTTTTTTTTTGCACAATTGCTTGAAAAATATTGTTTAATTGCCATGTCTACACTCCTAAAACTGTAATATAACCATTAAATAACAACAACTTATTTTTTGTGACATGAGTCACATTTTTTGTAACCGAATTTCCAGCTTTTTACTTAAAAATAGAAAGCCATATACCAAGTTTCCGTCAAATGGTTATAAATTAATACTTTACATAAATAATAAAAAAGCCAAATAAAGTTATACTTTATTTGGCTTTCGCAATTCTTATACAGGTTAAATGTATAAGATAAATATCAGAATAAAATTTGTACTAATCCTTAGAAGTTATCTGGGTTTTCTAAGCGTTTTACTTCTTGTACACGCTCAGGGTTATGTACCGCAGCTACACCATCCTCAGCCTTTTCATCAATCAATGCTTCTGGCTTATACACGGTAATCGTTTCATTACCTAATGCATCCTCACCCACCACATATTGAAAACCTTTACGGTTCATTTTATGGCACATCCGTTGATACCAACCTTTAAAGCCTTGGGTTTCTTCATTGGGATTATGATAAAAAGCATTCATGACCGCAGGCAGGCCTAAACCGCAGACCAAACCAGATAACAGCACCACAATAAAGGTATAGCCAATTAAAATACTGCTATATTCACTTAACTGAGGCACGTTCGCGACCGCCAAAATTAAGGCAAGCGAAATCCCACCACGCACCCCACCCCAAGACAGTATGGCCAAACTACCGTTGTAACTCTTTTTGCGAAAACTTGGGAAAAAGGCAAAGGAAAGATAATTGGCAGCAAAGCGTGAAGCATGCAAAATTAAGAAGGCAACAATCCCGCCCAAAATTAAGCTAATACTGAGATCTAAAATAAAAAGCTCTAAACCGATAAGCGTAAATAAAAAGGAGTTAATAATCCCTTCAACTGTATGCCAAAAATGATTCACTTCACGGATTTCACGTGCTTCTAAAATCTCTTTCCAGCGGTTACCCACAATTAAGCCACCAATCACACATGCAATAGGTGCAGAAGCATGGGCAAACAATGCAACCAAGTAAGACCCACATGCTAACAATGCTGTAGTCAGAATCAGTGACTCCATCTCATGCTTACCACGTAAAATACGCAATATGGCCTGACCAAAAGCCCAACCAATAATAATAGCTACCACAATTTCATAGAGTAAGGTTTTTAAAATGCCATACAATGTGACGTGCGCACCCTGCAGTACATTTAACAAGGTCATAAATAAGGCAATACACATTGCATCGTTAAATAGTGACTCACCTTCCAACTTAACAATTAAATGATGGGGAGCACGTACAGAACTTAATACGCCTTTAATCCCGATTGGATCCGTCGCCCCCAAAGCAGCACCAAGCAATAACAGCACCAGTAAATCAACATGCTGTCCAATTAAAAATTGGTAACCATACAGCGCCATCCCAAAGAACGTGGCACACAAAACCAGCGCAATACTGGCCAAAATACTAATAGGTTTCCAATGGCTACGTAAATCTGAGACCTTAAATTTCAACGCGGAAGACGTCAAAATAAAACAGATCACACCATTAATTAAAAAGTCATAAAAATCAATATGTCGAACTGCTTCCTCAATATTATGAATATTGATGACCACAAATTGATTACCATTCAGCAGGCTTGCGCCCCACTGTAAAATAAAGACAAAAATTGCTGAAACAATAGGCACACCAATGGCTTGTGGAAAGCCCAAGATCCGCTTATTAAAAATTGTAGTTGCAATTGAGAGTGCAAAAATTACAGTAAATACCTGTAAGAAAAAAAAGTTTCCCATTCCTCATCCAATTCTTTGAGCCTGAGTGCTAATGAGCAAATTCAAATTATATATTTAAATAAAAAATACCTAACAGCAACTCATTTAGATTGTAAATATTGTACTCAAATCGCGACTATTTTCGTGTAGCAATTCAGTTTATTTCACTATTTCATACAGAATGTTTTACCATAAAGTAACTGCCATAGGTTTAGTGTCTTATGGTTTAAACTGCTTGTTGTGATGATCTTATGCACCTTACTGTAAAAACCGTTTTCCGCATGTGTTTCGCGGCTGTTATTTTTTTCATCACCATCTCTTTGGTCTGGACGTGTATCTCAAAATTAAATGAAATACGTTTAGCTGATCAAACATTTCAAAATGCTCAAACGATTCATTTGGTTTCCACAAAGAAAGAGCAATTGGTGTTAATTTCTAACAATCAAAAACCAGACCCAGCTATATATATTGCGATTGCGCAAAATGGTTATATTGCCAAAATTAGTTGCGAGCACTATGCAAATATTTGTACAGATCAATACAACCAGCAACAAACCCGACAGATTCATCAAGTCGATTTACTAAAAGTAGGCTACAACTTCTATATTCATCAAGTTAAATATACGGATAGTCGCACACAACACTCTCAGGAATTCAAATACGATCAAGCCCAAATACAACAAGCATATCAACAAGACATAAATAATTTAAAATTTACAGTGTTTGGGATTGGATTATTTTCGTGCGCAGCCCTATTTGTTAGCTTCCGAATTTTAGTTAATTTCAAGAAATTCTTAAATAAATAAACATGTCTTTAAAATCAAAATCTAGATCAGCATCAAAAAAAGAAAAGAGGAAAGTCTTTTTTTGATGCAATAAAACTTGTTTAAATTGCTTGATTAAACGTATCGCAACTGTCAATTCGACCTAACTTTAAACCAATGTCAAACCATTTCATCCGCTGTTGACTAGTACCATGGGTAAAACTGTCTGGTACCACTTGGCCCGTTGCGCTTTTTTGCAAATAATCATCACCAATTTTATGTGCAGCATCCATCGCTTCTTCGACATCACCTGATTCTAAAAATTGCGTACGCGCATTGTTGTGATTTGCCCAAATTCCTGCGAAACAATCTGCTTGTAATTCTTGACGAACGGACAACTGATTACCTTGTACTTTCGTTGCTTTGGCACGTGCTTGCTGCACCTGCTGAGAAACACCTAAAAGTGTTTGTATATGATGACCAACTTCATGAGCAACCACGTATGCTTGTGCAAAATCTCCAGCCTGATCATCACGACTCAGTTCAGTGTTATTTTGCTCACCCGAAATACCCATTTGCGTGCGCATATCTTTAAAGAATGCTGTATCTATATAAACTTTTTGATCTGCTGGACAATAAAATGGCCCCATTGCAGCTTGTGCAGTACCACAGCCTGAGTTCACTACACCATTAAACATCACCAATTTAGGTGGCGTATATTGTGCATTCAACTGCTGTTTAAATATTTCATTCCATGTATCTTCAGTATCTGCAAGCACAGTACCTACAAATTGCATGGACTCTTGCTGATCAGGTGTAGGATTATCCAAACCTTTAGTTTCCGCAGACGACGCCTGCTGTGTGACTTGTTTAGTCGCTTGATAAGCCTGCTGAGGATCAACACCAAAAAACTTCCACGCAACAAAAGCCACGACTAAACCGAGGATACTAATCCCACCCGCTTTCGCACCACCGCCACCACGACGGTCTTCTACATTTGCACTGACTCGGCGACCTTTCCAACGCATCTCAATCTCCCTATTCAGCTATTTTGGTTATGTTAAGCCTATTCTTTCATTTGGGTCGAGGTGCTTTTATGTCGAACTTTCCCAATCAGATGAACAACCAACAAGACCAAGAGGCCAGCCACAATACCTGTCACCAAGTTAATTGCCGTGGGTGTTATTGCACCAATAATACTCGACATAGTTGGGAGCTCCTGCGCAAATTGTACTGCATCCTCTGTAAAATGATGCATCCAAGGCACAGCATGATTAATAATACCACCACCCACTAAAAACATCGCGATGGTTCCCACAATCGTAAGCGTCTTCATTAACTTTGGCGCAAATGCCAGTAAGCCTCGACCAATTGTATTTTTAAATGCTGAAGGTTTCTGAGTCAGATAAAGCCCTAAATCATCAATTTTTACAATCATTGCCACAAAACCATAAACACCCACAGTCATAATGACTGCAATCACACTGAGCACACTTAGCTTGGTCAAAAATGTTGCGGTCGCAACAGTACCCAAGGAAATCACCACAATTTCAGCTGACAGAATAAAGTCGGTACGAATCGCTCCTTTTATTTTGTCTTTTTCAAATGTAGCCAAATCAATTTCAGTATTTTCCAGTTCCTGCTGTGCATCTTCTGCAGTTTTTGCTTTTTTATGAAATAAACTATGAATAACCTTCTCTACACCTTCATAGCATAAAAAT
Source organism: Acinetobacter cumulans (assembly GCF_003024525.3). Classification (GTDB taxonomy): domain Bacteria; phylum Pseudomonadota; class Gammaproteobacteria; order Pseudomonadales; family Moraxellaceae; genus Acinetobacter; species Acinetobacter cumulans. Next base: position 2,587,345 of record NZ_CP035934.2, read on the forward strand.
AAACCACCGATCATCAGCAAAGGATTGATCAGCCACGGTGCAATCACACTGATTAAAAGCGCCAAGGGCACCAAGATTAATTTATTAACAAATGAACCTTTTGCAACACCCCAGACCACAGGTAATTCACGCTCTGAACGCACACCACTGACTTGCTGGGCATTTAAGGCGAGATCATCCCCTAATACGCCAGCCGTTTTTTTGGCTGCCATTTTACTCATGACCGCAACATCATCTAAAACCGTGGCAATATCATCTAGCAATAACAACAAACTACTGGCCATTTTTATTCTTCCTCATTTTTTGCATGAGTTTAATCTCTTTCAACGCAAAATAATGTATCTGCATGATGATTTTTTAGATATTTTTTTGCAGTTTTCTAATGTGACTGACATATTGAAAAATTATCCCGTACAATGTTGCCATTCGTTAAAAATGTATCGCAGCACTGGCTGCAAAGATGGAATAGATAATGAGTAATCAAGATAATCGTCCAGTGATTTTGACTGGCGACCGCCCAACAGGACAACTTCACCTCGGTCACTTTGTAGGTTCTTTACGTTCACGTGTAGGCTTACAAGATTCACATCACCAACACCTGTTATTGGCTGATGCTCAAGCGCTGACTGATAATGCCGATAATTTCGAAAAAGTACGTCGCAATATTATTGAAGTTGCAACCGATTATTTGGCAGTCGGCATTGACCCTACTAAAACAACAATTTGTGTTCAATCATGCTTACCAGCATTAAATGAACTCACCATGCTTTACTTAAACTTTGTAACGGTTTCACGTTTAGAGCGTAACCCGACCATTAAATCTGAAATTCAAATGCGTGGATTTGAGCGTGATATTCCAGCAGGCTTCTTATGCTATCCAGTTGCTCAAGCTGCCGACATTACTGCGTTTAAAGCCAGCATTGTGCCTGTAGGTGAAGACCAAATTCCAATGATTGAACAAACCAATGAAATTGTTCGTCGTTTGAACCGTCAAATTGGTCATGACTTACTGCCAGAATGTAAAGCACTCTTATCAAATGTTGGTCGTTTACCTGGCTTCGATGGTAAGGCTAAAATGTCTAAATCTTTGGGCAACACTATTGTGCTTGATGCATCTGACAAAGACATTAAAAAAGCTGTTAATGCGATGTATACAGATCCAAATCACCTTCGTATTGAAGATCCAGGCCAAGTGGAAGGTAACGTTGTCTTTACTTATTTAGATGCCTTTGATCCAAACAAAGAAGAAGTTGAAGAACTAAAAGAACATTACCGTCGAGGCGGTTTAGGCGATGGTACAGTGAAGAAACGTCTTGAAGGTGTACTTAAAGAATTAATCACGCCTATCCGTGAGCGTCGTATCGAACTTGCAAAAGATCCAGATTACATCATGGATATTTTGAAGCATGGTACAGACAAATGTCGCGATATCACACAGCAAACGCTAGATGAAGTTAAAGCAGGTCTTGGTGTATTCCATTTCTAAGAATTTTCATCGCAAATTAAAAGCCTTTCTTTGATGAAGGGCTTTTTTTATACAAATTCTTTGACATCAGTCACACAAAGTGCGCATTCTTAACGCTTCGTAACATCGCGTAACTCGAATACTCATGAATGATCCACACTTTCGTTTTATGATCTACCCATGTTTTAGGAAACCCTAAGTCATACATTTCTCCTTTACCGAGACTACGCGAGTAGTTTCGTTGTTATACGCAATGACAACCCCAATCATTGCGTATTTTTTTGTCCAAAAATCATGTATTCAACCAAATATTTCACATTAAGCCATATTAAAAAACCCACAATTAAGTGGGCTTTCTTCAATTCATAACTGAATCAGATATTAATTTAATGGAAACTCTATCCCCAAAGACACCCCAGCATCTGTACCACGACGATCAGAATCACTGAGCCAACCATTCAATTTGACAGGAATATCAGTACGTAGCTGATGCGTCCAAGTTAAATCAAGTGCATTAACTTCATCCTTTTCTGGGAAAGCTAAATTATTTTTTGCACCTCGTTCACTGCCAGTAAGTTTGGCAAATAACACACGTCCATTCACACGATTGGCTGAATTAATCGTCACACTACCACCAGTAGATACCATTTGACCATCACCACCCATGGCATGACCCAATGGGAAACCATGTTGGTAGTAGCCATCCTTATAATTATGATGATTATATGAAATACCTCGAGCATCACCATTAGTACGCGTATCAGCCCACTCTGCATAAAGCTGATAAGGCATATCCTTCATTGATGAAGAATAATCAGCACCTGCAAGATACATTTTTTTCGCTGGCAGTAAGCCAGACTCATCTTCACCAACATATTGACTATACAGACTCATCGGCACATTCATCAGCTTCTGTAAATTTAAACGACCATCAAAACCAGCAATCTGATTAGATGCATTTTTATCATTTACACAATTACCATCAGTACAGTCATTATCTTTACCAATAATTGCATTCCAGTACGCATTAAATGACTTAGGCTGACCTTTACCCCCAATCTGAAGCGTTCTAGATGCACCAAACTCTAGATAAGGCAATGGTTGTGCTGTTAAACGCATACCAATTAAATTAGTATCTGGAATAGCGCGATAATCATCTAAACGTCCAGCAAAAACTTGATATTGCCAAGGCCCAACCCATGACAACCACTTGCTGTCAAAAGCACTTTGTGTGGCACGCTGCGCAGTAAAACCATAAACAGGCCGACTTGCATCACCACGGATCAAACTACCGTCATGCCCTGGCCCCCAGTAAGTTAGGATCTGACCTGCAATCAACCATTGATTCCAAAGTTTGCCTGCAAGATATGAACCTTCAACATTGACGGTTTGTTTCAGCATTTACACGTAAACGTGCATCCCAATTTTGACTACCTGCGTTCAATTCTACAGCCGCTTGAAACTGAGCTTTTTGATGATCATCAAAGTTTTGTGGGATATTTTTTTGATCTGACTCAGCAAACACTTCCGCTTTTAATAATGTATTGTTTGCAGTCAATTGACTTTTGATCGATTGAATCACTTTTTGCTGTGCAACAGTACTCACTTTGGCAGACGCTAAAGCACGCTGCACCTCATCTCCACTTAAGGGCCAAGTCGATGTACTGATTCATCATTTAAAACCAAGCCTTGCGCCCAAACAGGTGCTACACACATACTCAACAGCCAAAATGACAAACAGCGCTTATTTACAATTTTCAAACCTTCTCTCTTAAATTCTAATACTTAATTCAACCTTAATTCTTAAATTATTCTCGTGAAAAATAATCATTTCTTAAAGAATATTTACAATAAAATAACCAACAGATATATTTAAAAACATGATTAAACTATTCTTTTTATGATTTTTTCAATTTTGTTTAATCACCAATAAAAAACAACACAATTTTTTTTAAAACTGCTTGCATAAAAAACCCGCTATAAAGCGGGTTTTTTTAACACTCAGTTTTTATCACTTAAGCATTTTTATGACGCATGTGTGGGAACAAAATCACATCACGAATACTTGGTGCATTCGCAAACAGCATGACTAAACGGTCAATACCAATACCTTGGCCAGCTGTAGGAGGCAAACCATATTCTAATGCTTCAACGAAATCTGCATCGTAATGCATCGCTTCATCATCACCTGCATCTTTTTCAGCAACTTGTGCTTGGAAGCGTTCTGCTTGGTCAATTGGGTCATTTAACTCTGAGAAACCATTTGCAAGTTCACGACCACCAATGAAGAATTCAAAACGGTCTGTGATATGCGGGTTGTCATCGTTACGACGAGCCAATGGAGAAGTTTCCGCAGGATATTCAGTAATGAAAGTCGGTTGACGTAATTGAGTTTCAACAGTTTCTTCAAATACAATCGTTTGAAGTTTGCCTAAACCAAAACCAGGTTTTACTTGTTCTTTAAGTTCTTCACGAACAAAGTTTGCAAGGAATTGACGGTCAGCGACATTTTCAGCAGTAAAGCTTGGGTTGTGTTCAAGAATCGCATCAAACATCGAGATTTTTTTGTATGGACCTTTGAAGCTATACACTTCTTCGCCATAAGGAACATCTGTAGAACCTAAAATGTCGATTGCCAGTTTCTCAAGCATTTTTTCAGTGAGTTCCATCAAGTCTTTATAATCTGCATAAGCTTGATAGAATTCAATCATAGTGAATTCAGGGTTATGACGTGTAGAAACACCTTCGTTACGGAAGTTACGGTTAATTTCGAATACACGTTCAAAACCACCAACAACCAAACGCTTTAAATAAAGCTCAGGTGCAATACGTAAGAATAGCGGCATATCCAATGCATTATGATGTGTTTCAAATGGACGTGCAGATGCACCACCTGGAATCACATGCATCATTGGAGTTTCAACTTCCATGAAGCGTTCATTGGTTAAATATGCACGAATACCTGACACTACTTTTGCACGAATTTCAAAAGTTTTACGTGTTTCTTCGTTTACGATTAAGTCTAAGTAGCGCTTACGATACTTTACTTCCGTGTCAGTTAGACCATGGAACTTATCAGGAAGTGGGCGTAATGATTTTGTTAATAATTCGAAATGTTCGATATGTACATAAAGATCACCTTTACCAGAGCGACCCACATAACCTTTAATTGCGATGATATCGCCAAGATCTAAACCTTTGATTGTTTCCAATACTTCAGGTGCAAGCTCTTTACGTGCAACATATAACTGGATACGACCTGTCATATCTTGAATCACAATGAATGAACCACGGTTCAACATTACACGACCCGCTACAGATACATACACCTTTTCACCCGCTTCGATATCTTCTTTCGATACGTCTGCAAATTGGTCTTGTAAGTCTTGTGCGTAGTGCTCACGTTTAAACGTATTTGGCCAAGGGCTTGTACCCTTTTCCTTTGCCTGTTCTTCAATTTGCTTTAACTTGGCATGACGCTGTGCAATTAAATCGTTTTCGGAAATGTGTTGTTCAGAAGTCGATTGAGCGTTATTTTGCGTCATCTCTGCCTCGAATATGATCAAATAAATAAGAAGTTGCATAGCATAGCAGAAATAGAGAAAAATTCGAAGAATCTCTGTGAATTTCAATGTGCTTTCACTCTGCTCCGCACTTTTAAGCTACTATGGCCATTTTTTTAGTCCTGAGCCAACTTTTACAACTATCGGTAATTGCACAGTCCAAAGGCTGACTTACCCTCTTCACCTACGCATTAAAACAACGCTCTAATGCAACCATAAACCTTTTATCAATTCTTCATCATACATCTCACTAGCTCAGCAAGTTGTTGGCGTACATCACTATTTCACTCAGTGTTAAGCCAACCTAAAATATTGATAAAGATGATCTACTTATGACTTATCCCTTAGTAGATTAGACCAATAGCTAAATTATCTTTTTGTGATTAAGCCCTACAATAAGTCAATCGTATTGATTGAAAATTACATTATTTTCAATTGCCAGACATTTTAAAAAAATTCAGTGCGAACAAAAAAAATGACTTCTTGTGTATCTAAAATTCTGTTTTTGCATGGACTTGATTCCTCAAAAGAATCTACAAAATTCCATGCAATTGATGCCGAACAAAAGTACTGCATCAATATCGACTACCGAAACCTAAATTTTCGGACAGTGGCTGACTTTTATCACGATATTATTCAAAAAATTCAACCTGAGATTATTGTGGGACATAGTTTAGGGGGCTATTGGGCTTTAAAAATGTCACATGCTCATCACATTCCCTGTGTTATCGCCAATCCAAGTCTCAAGCCAAATTTCCGTGATGACTACCATGCGATTAGCGATTACGATTTAGACCATGATATTCCACAACTCGCTTATTTGGAGCTGGGCGATGAAATTCTAGATATGTACGAAGTCAAACACCAATTAGAAGATTTTATGCAAGTTGAAACATATACAGGTGGGCACCATCGCCTAGCACATCCTGAATGTATTAATGCACTCATTCAACAAATTGAAACGACACAGCGCCAAAAATAATCTTGTTGGCTCAGGCGATATAAAAATGCCTTTTCATACTATGCAAAAAAAGCATAGCGCAACACAATTGGGCATATACATCAAAACTCTGTGCTGGGCAAAAAAAAGCCTTGCATCAGCAAGGCTTTGATTGACTGATTCAAATCAATCCTTCATTAAGCAGCATCTGCTTCAGGCTTAGATTTATCATCTAATACTGTCCAGATTTTCATACCCAAATCTTGGTGTAAATCAGGAAGATCTAAGAAAATGCTCGCACCTAAAATTTCGTGATTACATTTTTCAGCCAACTGTTTAACCGCTTTTAAAGTGCCACCAGTAGCCAAAACATCATCCACAATAATCACTTTTTGCGCTTGAATTTCAGCAGACATTTCTAAACGGTCCATACCATATTCTAAGCTATAACCCACACCAACAACTGGCGGTGGTAACTTGCCAGCTTTACGTACTAAGATAAGGCCCTTGCCAGTACGCTGTGCCAACAAGCTTGCTAAAACAAAACCACGTGCTTCTACTGCAATAAAGCTATCTACTGCTGCCAATTGTTCTGCAGGAATACTCGCGATGAGCGCATCCGTCAACGGACCCACTTGTGTTAAGAACAACGGTGTTAAATCGAAGAAGCAAATACCAGGTTTTGGAAAATCTTGGACCGAACGAATGTGTGACCACAATGCAGTAGACGAGTTGCTCATAGGAGAAATTTAAAAAATAAATAAGGAATGCGTGAATTTTAACGCTTATTCAACAAAATGAATAGTCAATATACAATTTCAACTCAAGTCAAAAACACCCAAAAACAAACTAACTTATTGTTTTATAATAAAACATTTATTTAAAAAATATTCAGTATATATTCTTCTAATTATAATTTAACGAACAATCAGCTTTTTTCATACACGGCTTTAGTCTAAAAAGCCAAAGTTTTAATCCAGTACATCCTATATAAGATGGTGATCGATAAAAGTGCGATCAATCGCATGATTTATACGACTTGCTAAGTTAGAAAAACACAAAACTTGAAACGATGACTGATGGGTTTAATGACAATTTCTGTCCTCGGCTGACATTCTGCTTTTAATTTCACTGTTTAAACTCTTATGCACTTTACTTTATGCTCGGAACTGCGTAAAAATTTAACCGAAGTTTATGCTGTTTAAAGTCAAATTATTAGAGTCTTGCAGTAGATTGAGTATTTCTGACTGTTTATACATACGGTCGGTTTTTGGAGAATCAAATGAAAAAGTATCAATGCATCGTTTGTGGATGGATTTATGACGAAGCAGAAGGTTGGCCTCAAGACGGTATCGTCGCAGGTACAAAATGGGAAGATATTCCAGACGATTGGACTTGCCCTGACTGTGGCGTGTCAAAAGCCGATTTTGAAATGGTTGAGATCTGATACATCTTTAAAAAGACCATAAGCTTATGGTCTTTTTTTACGTCTTTAATAAAATAAAATCTCTTTGGAGTCGAGTATGCACCCAATTGTCATTATTGGTTCAGGTATGGCTGGTTATGCTGCTGCACGTGAATTTCGCAAGCTAAATACAGAACAAGAACTGGTTATGATTTGTGCTGACGATGCAGCCAATTATGCAAAACCGACCCTATCCAATGCATTTGCACTCAAAAAAGCACCCGAACAAATTGCACTTGGCGATGCTGAAAAAATGGCAACACAGCTCAATATGCGCATTGTGAATCATACTTGGGTTAAAAACATTGATACGGCAGTTCAGGAAATTCAACTTGAAAATACTCAAGGTGAAGCTTCAACTCAAGCCTATTCTCAGCTCGTGCTTGCCGTGGGGGCACATGCCATTCGCTTAGCCATTGCTGGTGATGGTAGCGATGACATTCATACCGTAAACAGCTTAAGCGAGTACAAATCATTCCGTGCCTGCTTAGATCAACGTCAAGACAAACGTGTAGTGATTCTAGGCGCAGGTTTAATTGGCTGTGAATTTGCCAACGATTTACAAAATACAGGCTATGACGTTACGGTTGTAGACTTAGCACCACTGCCTTTAGGTCGTTTGTTGCCGACACACGTTGCGGAATCTTTTAAAGACAAGCTGTCATCTACAGGGATTCAATTTGTCTTAGGCACTACAGTTGAAAAAGTTGCCAAAAATGCCGATGGATCATATAGCGTCGCTTTGGCAAATGGTCAAAGCTTTACAGCGGATGCGGTCTTGTCTGCAATTGGCTTACAACCGAATCTTGCATTGACTGCAGAAGCGAACATTCAGACCAGCCGTGGCATTGTGACCAATGGCCACTTAGAAACCAATCAAGCCAACATTTATGCTTTAGGCGACTGCGCAGAAGTTAATGGTTTGCTGTTGCCTTATGTCATGCCAATCATGCAACAAGCTCGCGCATTAGCAAAAACCTTAAATGGTGAAACAACAGCTGTGCACTATCCTGCTATGCCTGTTGCTGTAAAAACGCCAGCTGCGCCATTAACTGTTTTACCTGCACCTTTAAATGTAGAAGTTCAGTGGGAAACCGAAGAATTTGAAGATGGCATGCTATCTAAAGCACTGGATAATGAGGGCACACTGCGTGGTTTTGTATTGCTGGGCGCAACGGCTGCCAAGCAACGACTTAGTCTGACCAAGTTAGTTCCTGACTTGATTCCTGCTTCAGTTTAAGGTTTAAATACATGAACGCTTCACGCATTGAAGCGTTCAGTTTTTCAGGAAAATAAAAATGAATAGTGCCCTGCAATACCAACCTTCGCCTTACACACCATTTATGCATGAAACAAAAGTGGATTTAGGTAATGGCATTGAATTACATGTCGAAGTTGGAGGCAATCCTGAACACCCCACTCTATTATTGATTATGGGTTTGGGCGCACAAATGTTGTATTGGCCCGATTTTTTCTGCAAATCTTTGATTGATCAAGGTTATCGCATTATCCGTTACGATAATCGCGATATCGGCTTATCCTCAAAAATTCGAAACAAAGGCCCACGCTTAAATACACTCAAACTGATGGGTCGATTCGCACTGGGTTTAGACAATCAAGGCTCACCCTATAATTTATATGATATGGCCAATGATGCAGCTCTGCTCATTGAACGTTTAGGCTTAGACAAAGTTCATGTGATTGGTGCATCTATGGGGGGCATGATTGCACAAATATTAGCAGCACAGCACCCTGATAAAGTACAAAAACTGGGCTTGATGTTTACCAGTAACAACCAGCCTTTATTACCCCCACCCTTTCCAAAGCAACTTTTTAGCTTAATTGGTAAGCCTGAATCTTCAGATGAAGAAGGCATTGTGAATCATAGTCTGAAAGTTTTTAAAATTATTGGCTCCCCTGGATATGTCAATCATTTAGAAGCAATTCAGACCGCTCGTAAGTTATATCAACGAAGTTATTATCCAGCGGGTGTACTTCAACAGTTTTTAGCAATATTATGTACAGGCTCCTTGCTTAAACTAGATCAACAAATCGATCACAAGACGCTGGTGGTTCATGGCTCTAAAGATCGCTTGTTACCCCCTAGCCATGGTAAGGCAGTTGCTAAAGCAATTTCTGGCGCAAAATTTGAATTAATTGATGGAATGGGGCATGATATCCCACCGCATTTTATTCCATATCTTAGCGGGTTATTTGCTGATCACTTTAAATCATAAACATTAGGACACTATGGCTGCATTACCATCTCTAAGACAGCTGTCATATCTTGTAACGCTGTCAGAAACGCTGCATTTTACAGAAGCTGCGCGCCGTTCGTTCGTCACTCAGTCTACCCTTTCTGGGGGTATCATGGAACTAGAGCGCCTTCTTGGTGGTGTTCTGGTAGAACGTGACCGCCAAAATGTACGTTTAACACCACTTGGTGAACAAGTTGTTGGTCGAGCTCGTGTTTTATTGGCCGATGCACAAGACTTAATGCGATTAAGCCGTGAAATGAGCGAACCGCTCACTGGTGATCTGCACCTTGGGGTTATTCCAACCATTGCACCTTTCATTCTTGCTCAATTGCTAGATGAAGTGCATAAACAATTGCCTAAAATTCAATTGCATTTGCATGAAGCGCAAAGTGAAAAAATTGTTGAACGTTTAGAGCATGGCAACCTCGATATGGTTGTTCTTGCCCTGCCTTTCGATACACGTAGCTTAAAAGTTGCAGAAATTGCGAAAGAAAATCTATATTTGGTTTACCACAAAGCCGACCAAAATGCTGCGCATGCAAGCTCTTTAGATAATTTAGACCTTTCTCGCTTAATGCTTTTAGAAGAAGGCCATTGCTTACGTGATCATGCACTCAGCGCATGCCCAATTGGTGAACGTAAAAATGACCATCGCTTAAAAGCAAGTTCATTACCAACTTTGGTTGAAATGGTCTCTGCTAATCTTGGTTTCACCTTGTTGCCAGAAATTGCACTGCATACCAATATGATTAAAGCGAACCCAGATTTGGTTGTAAAACCAATTGAAGCTGGTCCTAGCCGTACGTTGGCATTGGTTACACGTAAAAGTACACCGCTACAAAGTGAATTTGACGTTTTACTTCAAATTTTGCAAAAAATTACGCAGAACTTACACTAAGTTGAAACTTAGCTAAGTATTCGCGCATCGCCTGAGTTTTATTATCCGTCCTATATGGGAAAGTGTAATAAGCTCAGGTTTTTTTATTGCCCTGTCCCCACCCATGCAAAGCAGACGATCACCACCTTAGGCGCTACTGAGCTCCTTTGCTAACTATTGCAAGAATAAGCTAGATACAGTTTTTTTTAGTTTTGTCTTGGTATTCAGTCGCGACTCGCTCAATAGCATCGCAGGGAATTAACATCGTGAGAAGTATGAAACCAAATTAGTTATATACGGACATATACTTCAATTCAGTTATGTTAAAGCAAATATTTCATTGATAATCGCAAGATAAAGACTTCATTTTCTTCTGCAAAACACTTAGCTGAGAATGGTTAAAACTCCCCCTAAAGCAACGCTATTTTATTTTTTAATATTAAAAAAAAGAAAAGGGCAATCCAAAATGGTTGCCCTAAATAAGGTAATACATAAATGAAATATCATCTACTTCCTTTAGAAATCTTCTCACTAGCCAGATCAGTTTGAAGATGTGTTTATATTAAGATTAGCGTTTGTAATTGCCTATCCCTATTTTTGGGTATTTTTGCAAAGAAATATTATTTTTTATAACAAATAATCGTCTAATATCATAAAGTTGATTAATTTACGTGACATTAATCATACTTTCTGAGTTTTTAAAAATTTGCCAAATGATAAATTTTAGTGAACCATTAAGTCCACCCGATCAGCCCCACGCTGCTCAAAAAAACTTAGAAAAAACTCATTTATATACCGCTCACACATTTAATGTATATATTCTTTTTATTTTAACCCAATGTAGTAAATTTTATTATTTTACAATGAAAAATAACATAAAAATAACCGCAATAGATATTTGTAACATAAACAAAAACATTTACACCCAAAACCAACATAGCGTTAAAAAAATGAAAATATCAATTGCTCTACAAATACTTAATTATAACTTCCCCTTAAAATCACCATTTCTAGGTATATGCGACTGCATTTTTTTAAGGCACAGTAACTCAATATAAAAACATTGAAATACTGATTTTAATTTACGGTTATTTTTATTTAAATATTTAGAGCTATATAATGATTTCAATTCTAAGTTTACCGGTACCCGTGTTGATTATTCATCAACATCCAAATATGCCGCACACACACATACATACAATACTTGTGAACTTGGGCTATCCCGAAGATCTTATTTTGCATAGCGCAGATTTAAGCATTGCAACGCAACTGATTGAACAACATCTTCCAAATTTAATTTTATGCTCTGTTGAAAATTTTGAAGATTTAGTCTTTTTACAAACTACACGCAAAATCCATCCTGAAGCTCATTTGATCAGCTTACATTCATCCATTCAGGGTGAAGAAATCTTACAGGCACTCAAATTTGGGGCAAATGCTTATTTACTCAATACCAGTGAATCTGAACAACTTGCTGAGCATATTCGTATTATTTTACGTGGGGGTGCTATTTTACATCCTGAGTTGGCAAGTTATCTGCTTAATACACACTTAACCCCATCTACTCAAATCGCGCAGACACATGCAACTGCGCTTGCTACTTCAGCTATAGCGTATTCGCCAATTGAAATTCAAATTTTGCAGCAGTTTGCACACACACAAACGCTGGAACAAACCGCATCACTACTTCAACTTTCTCCTGCTCAAGTCAGTAGTCTGATTAAACAAATCCTGCGGAAGGTTAGTTTGTATTATCACTAAAAGGCAATAGCCATACCGTAAACATCGTCTGTCCTGTTGCCTTTTTATATAAGACGAAAAACGATGGCATAAAAAAGCCTGATGCAAAGCATCAGGCTAATCTATTCAAACCACTCAACAATGATTTAATCACGTTTATTTAATCGCATTTAAAAGCTCGCGCTGTGCATTATGCAACGTTTCCGTTTCATTGGCTTGTACACGTACCCACTCACCATTACCTTGCAATAACCATGCTTGTTGATTGTCCTTTAAATAGTTCACCAAACCTTGCTGATAGATACGTTTTTTTAAGGCTACATCTTCAATTGGGAAACAAGCTTCTACACGATTAAATAAGTTACGGTCCATCCAATCTGCGCTCGATGCATAAATGCGTGCATCGCCATTATTGCTAAAATAATACACACGCGTATGTTCTAAGAAACGCCCCACAATTGAACGTACACGAATGTTTTCAGACAAGCCTGGTAAGCCTGGGCGTAAGCAACAGATCGAACGAATAATTAAATCAATTTGCACTCCAGCTTGAGATGCCTCATATAATTTATTAATTAACTGTACTTCGGTCAGCGCATTCACTTTCACAATAATTTGTGCAGCTTTACCAGCTTTTGCATTGGCAATTTCATCATCAATAAAATTGACCAATTGTGCGTGCAATGTAAATGGTGCATGTAAAAGCTTTTTCAGCTTCGCCATCTTGCCCATGCCCGTCAATTCTTGGAAGATACGATGCACATCTTCACACAATTCTTTGTCGGTGGTGAGTAAGCCATAGTCGGTATAAATACGCGCATTCCCCGCATGGTAGTTACCCGTACCCAAATGGACATAGCGCACTAATTTATTATTTTCACGGCGTACCACTAAAATCATTTTAGCATGGGTTTTATAGCCCACTATGCCATATACGACTACCGCGCCTGCTTCTTGCAAAACATTTGCCACAGCAATATTTGACTCTTCATCAAAGCGTGCTCGTAACTCAATCACTGCGGTGACTTCTTTACCATTACGTGCTGCTTCTGCCAGTACTTGTACAATTTCAGAATCTGCACCGCTACGGTATAAAGTTTGTTTGATTGCAAGCACTTGTGGATCGCGTGCTGCCTCACGTAGTAGGTTAATTACGGGTGCAAAAGATTCAAACGGATGATGAAGCAAAATGTCTTGCTTCTGCATCGCACTGAAAATATTTTCAGACTTTTTCAGCACCTTTGGAATTACTGGTGTATGTGACTCATAACGCAAATGTGGGCGCTTAAAATTTGAAAGTAAGCGTGCGAGGTTGACTGGACCATCGACCTTGTAAAGTTGTTCATCTTCTAAATCGAATTCTTCTAGTAAATATTGGTAAATGTGTTCTGGGCAGTTTTCAGTTACTTCCAAACGCACAGCACGACCAAAGCGACGCGAAGAAAGTTCACCTTTTAAAGCTTTCGCCAAATCTTCTACATCTTCATTTAATGCTAAGTCGGCATTACGTGTTACACGGAATTGATAACAACCTGTTGCCGTCATGCCTGGGAATAAATCCGAAACATGCTCATGAATAATTGCTGACAGCATCACATGATGTTCTTTCCCACCAGTAAGCTCATCAGGTAAACGGACTACGCGTGGCAATGAACGTGGCGCAGGAACAACTGCCAAATCAATTTGACGACCAAAAGCATCTTTGCCTTCCAAGGTCACAATAAAGTTTAAACTTTTGTTGACTAAGCGTGGAAATGGATGCGCTGGGTCAAGGCTAATGGGTGTAAGTACAGGTGCAACTTGCTCTTGGAAATATTTTTTTACCCACGCAGATTGTGCAGGTGTTAATTCTCCACGACGCAAGAAGCAAATGTCTTCTTCGCGTAGTTTAGGCAAAATTTCTTCGTTTAAAATACGATATTGACGCTCAATGGCTGCATGCGCTGTTTTTGAAATTTGATCTAGAACTTGCTTTGGTGTGAGACCATCAGGTGTATGGCTCTCTAAACCTAAAGCAATTTGCTCCATCATACCCGCGACACGAATTTCAAAAAATTCATCGAGATTACGTGAGAAGATCAATAGAAAGTTCATGCGCTCCAATAAAGGATGCAATGGATCAACAGCTTGCTCCAATACACGCAAATGAAAATCTAAAATGGATAGCTCACGGTTAATGTAGCGATCGTTATAAGTATATTCAGGTTTTACAAGTGCTGTATCCGCTGCCGTATTCATATCTGCCCTACTAAAATGCTTAATTCACTGGCTATATTTAGTATGCTTCAAATTTGTGACAATTTCATAAAAAAAGCCGATTTTACTCGGCTTTTTTTATATTTTTAAACCATTAAGGAATATGGCTATAACGCATATATTTTAAAATAAGGCCTTTGCGATATCTTAATTTACGGTCATCGCGGTGATCTTGATAATATTTAGGATTGGGCAAGATCGCTGCTAAAAATGCAGCTTGTTCACGGCTCAAGCTTCTTGAGCTTTTACCAAAGTAATGTTGCGTTGCCGCTTCCACCCCATAAATATGATCGCCAAACTCTACCGAGTTCAGATAAACCTCTAAAATCCGTTCTTTAGACCACATACGTTCCATCATCCACGTTGCAACCGCTTCTTGGCCCTTACGCATAAAAGAACGCTTATTATATAAAAATAGGTTTTTCGCTAATTGCTGTGAAATGGTTGAACCGCCAGCAACCACCTTGCCTTTGTCTTTATTACGCTCCATGGCAAACTGCATACCCGCCCAGTCAAAACCATTATGCTGTAAAAATTTACCATCTTCGGCAGCCACAACTGCGTGTTTCATATAATCACTAATTTGATCGTAATCACGCCATTCGTGCTGAATGGGTTTAGACTGAGTTGACCAATAATCCAAACGCATCATCATGGTGGTGTCGACTGGATTTGTACGCCACCAGACTAAACTTGAAAAGATCCAAAGCTGAATCAATAGCACCACACTGACTAGAATTAACAAAGATCGGACAATAAAGGCTTTCATGTCAGTTTGTTGCTCCTGAATCTCACTATTTTCGTGTTAAGCTTATTTTTAAACGAATAATCACAGCAAAAGAATAGCATGCCTGAATACGCACCCCCTAAAATCCACCGCAACAAAACCAACCTTCAACTGTGGTGGTTTACTGCACTGCTGATTGCCATTAATGTCGGTTTATTTGCTTGGCAAGTTTTACATGGCATAGATATTACGAGCCCAAGTACAGCGGATGCTATTCGTTGGGGTGCTGATTATGCACCTTTAAGTTATTTAGCGGAACCCATCCGCTTATTTACCAGCATGTTTTTTCATTTTGGCCTGATTCATCTCGCACTCAATATGTGGGCATTGTATATCTTTGGCAATATTGCAGAACAAATGTTAGGACGTTATTACTATATTGGCCTATATATGCTGGCTGGCCTAAGTGGTTCATTGCTCAGTGGCTATGTGGCAATTCAGGATTCTTATGAGTTGTTGCAAATTGGCACAGCCAATCCAAGTTTACTCCCCAGTGTCGGTGCAGGTGCATCAGGTGCGGTAATGGGGCTAGGTGCTGCATTGACTGTTATTTCATTATTCCCAAACTTACCTAACCAGCGTTTTTTACTGGATAAAAAAACCTTATTAATGGTCATGGGGATTAACTTAGCCATGGGCTTTACCATCAGTGGGATTAATAATGCCGCCCATATTGGTGGCATGCTCATGGGTGGTTTTTTGGCATTGGCATGGTATTGGGGTGAAAAAATTCAACGCCCGCGCCTCATTCAATTGATCGCGCTCATTGCAGGGGGCATGATCTGCTGGGTAGTCTATCAATATTGCCTAATTAAAGTTGCGACCATTGCACCATTTTGGCATGAACTACTGCAATGGATGACGCAATCTATACAACAACCACATGCCTAAAATTACGCTTGTTACAACAAATGCAGCCCAAATGATCATTCACTTGGGCTGCATTTTTATGTACTAAACTCAAATAGATGCTAATACACCTAATTCAGTTCTCTTAAACTTTGAAGTGGTGGAATGTCACTTAAATAACTAAGTCGATAACGCCCGATCAGCATACACACTAGCGTCATACACAGCGGTAAGATCCACCAAATTTCCCAATGAGGCTGTAGCACCAATTCCATTTTATAACTGGCGATTGCACTAATGACTTCTGCAAAAAAGCAGGAAACGACACCCGCAATAAAACCCATGAAGCCAATTTCTAAACTAAGCATGCGTTTCAGCTTTTGCTTAGAGCTTCCAAATGAACGCAACAAAGCGACTTCACGCTTACGTTCATCCATTAACAAGTTTAAACATGCAATAAGCACCAAGATGCCTGAAAGTGCCACCAATAATGCCAAAATACTGATAATTTGAACCAATAAACCGACAATACGTTTTACTTCATCCAGCACCAAACTCACATCAATAAACACCGTATTGGAAAATTGCTGAATCATGTCAATTAACAAAGGCTTCTGCGCTGGTGGTACATAAAAGCTGGCCAAATAGCTACCCGCGTTTGCATCCATCGTTTGTGGTGAAAAGATAAAAAAGAAATTCGGACTAAAGCTTTCCCACTCTACACTGCGCAAGTTAATCACCGTGGCCTGTAATACGCCCTCAGGTAAACTAAAGGTCAGTCGATCACCAATTTGAATGCCAAGCTCTGTTGCTGTTTTTGCTTCTACAGAAACCTGATGCGACTGGCTAAATTGTTTGGCCCCACTCACAATGACATTATCACTTGGAAATGTGCTGGCTTGGGTCAAATTCAACTCACGGCGTAATGAATTATTGTGTTGTACCAATTGCGTGGCAAAAGGTTGATCATTTTTGGCCACCAAACGCCCACGTACATTTGGATATAGCGGTGTCCCTTTCCAGCCATGTTGGTTCAGTTGTTGCTGAAATGCATCTTTCTCAAACGGCGGTAGACCATATACAAATTGGTTTGGCGTACCTACGGGTAATTGTTGTTGCCAGCGCTCCAATAAATCTGTGCGGAGCACGGCCAATACCGTGATTAAACTCAGCCCCAAAGCCAATGCAGTAATTTGAAATGCAGTCTGATACGGCGTTCGTACATAAGCAGAAATGCCTAGTTTCAAACGGCGAATAAATTTCAGTAAACCCCAAATCAAGCCATACAGCACAGCACAAAGTACTAAAATAGCCCCCATCACCCATGCTGTGAGTACAAGATTTTCCGTCAATACCACACTAAAAATGATGAGGCTAAGCATGCCTGAAAACAGAACCAATAACATAGACTGCACAGACTTTTCTTGTTGTCGAATCACACGTATAGGTGGCGTGTTGAGGAGTTGCCAAAGCTGAGGCAACACAAAACCTAGTAACAACGTGGCACTGGTCAATAAAGCAATCGGTAATGGTCCCCACAACATGGCAAATGCAGAAAAAGGAACATTCAGCTGTGGAATCAACTGCATCATCAACTGTAATAAGCCATAGCCAAGCACCACGCCAGCAATCGTACCAAAGCACATTGCTACAGCAAAAACCACCAATAACAAAAATAGGTAGGCCTTAAAAATCTGAACCTTAGAAGCCCCCATACAACGCAGTAACGCAATATGATCTTGATTTTGCAAAATATAGCGTTGGCTACTCAGTGCGATGGCAATACCACAAAGCAAAATGGTTAAAATATTGGCCAGTTGTAAAAAAGTATCCAAATTCGTAATCGGCTTCATTAAGCGTGTATTACCTTCGCTGGCATTTCTTAAGCGAAGTCCTGCCTGCTGTTCATCTTCAGCTTGTGCGACCTGTGTAGATTGAGTCTTTTGTTGGTTTTTAAACTGCTTAAAGTCTTGCTCATACTGTTGTATGGCCTTCGGCTCCCCCGCCAATAACACGCGGTAATCAATACGGCTGCCCAGTTGAATCGCATTGGTTTTTGCTACATCTTGCTGTGCAATCATGACTGTTGGGGAAAAACCACTAAAGCCTAATTCCTGATTCGAATCATGTAAAATTTTGCCACTCACTCGAAATTGGCCATCTGCAATTGCAATACGATCGCCCAATTTGACCTTGAGCAAATCCATCGCACGTTGGCTCAACCAGACTTCACCTGACTGTAATTGTTGAGCTTTGGGCTCAATCGTCAGTTCACCCCGCAATGGAAAGTTGGTTTGTATGGCTTTTACATTGACCATCACAAACTGCTCATCTGTATGAGCCATTGAGCTAAATACCGTCACTTCAGATTGCTTTAAACCTAGCGCCTGCGCTTGCTCCCGCCATTTTGGAGCAATAGGCTGCGTATCGTTCAGCACCAAATCAGCAGCCAACATTTCAGCCGCTTGTAAAGCAACCGCATGTTGTATTTGCTCATTGCTAAACTTGAGTGCCGTAGTGGCACTGATGGCCAAAGTTAAGGCAATAATCAGTAAATAAACCCCAGTGGTTTGAAAGCTCTGACGCAGTAAAGGGCTAAATAATGCATTCATGCTTAGCTCCCCTTTATATGCTCAATGAGCTGGCCATCATGCAATTCAAAATGGCGTTGGCATTGCTGGGCTAACTGCTGATCGTGGGTCACCAGCACCAAGGTAGTCCCCAACTCACGATTTAGATTAAACAGCAATTGTTCAATCTCTTTGGCTGTTGCTCCATCTAAATTACCTGTCGGTTCATCAGCAAATATAATTTTAGGCTGCCGAATCAATGCGCGTGCAATCGCTACACGCTGTTGCTCACCGCCAGATAAAACCTTGGGTGTTTGAGCCGCTTGTCGCGTCAAACCTACACGCTCTAATAAAGCGAGTGCCTTTTGCTCTGCTGTTGCATAATGAAATTTAGCATCTAAACGTAAAGGCAACATCACATTTTCAAGTGCTGTTAAGTGGGGTAAAAGCTGAAAGGACTGAAAGACAAAACCAATATGTTTAAGGCGAATCACAGCACGTTGTTCTTCATTGAGTGTTTCAACTACTTCTCCACAAACCTGTAAGTGCCCAGAACTGGCCTGATCTAAGGTGGCTAAAATCCCTAATAATGTAGACTTCCCCGAGCCAGAACGCCCTGTAATCGCAACTTGCTCACCTGCATGAATGGCTAAATTTAAATTTTCAAAAATACATAATTCTTTATCTGCAAGTTTTATCTTTTGTGTCAGTTGCTGGGCAGAAATAATTGCCTGTGGCATGATGGATTTATCAGTCGAAGATTGGCTCATAATTTTCCTAATATGCGGGCTTATATGCTAAAACGTGTGCAAAAATTTAAAGTTAAAATCGCTATTGTGCCATGCGCACTACTTTTCAGTTTGAGTATGCTCCCTGTGTACGTACAGGCTAAAACCATTATGATTGTGGGCGATAGTTTAAGTGCAGGCTATGGCATACCCGCACAGCAAGGCTGGGTAAATTTGCTACAAAAGCGCTTAGACCAACAGTATCCGAAACAACATAAAGTGGTCAATGCAAGTGTAAGTGGTGAAACCACCAGTGGCGCATTAGCGCGTTTACCCAAATTATTGCAAACACACCGCCCAGACCTTGTGGTGATTGAATTAGGTGGCAATGATGGCCTGCGTGGGCAACCACCAAAAATGATTGAAAAAAATTTAGCACAATTGGTACAAAAGAGTCAGCAAGCTAAAGCCAAGGTGGTGCTGTTTGGTATGAAGATTCCACCAAACTATGGCACAGCCTATAGCAAGGCTTTCGAAAATAATTACAAAACTGTGAGTCAGCAATACAAGGTTCAACTATTGCCCTTCTTTTTAGAAGGCGTTGCGGGTCATAAAAACTTGATCCAAAGCGACCAAATTCATCCAAATGCTAAAGCACAGCCTATGCTGTTGAATAATGCCTATCCCTATATTAAGCGTCATTTATAGCAAAACTGAGGCATAAAAAAGGCGCTAAACATAGCGCCTTTTTTATGCAGAATCTATCAACAGTTAAAAGTCGTAGAAACTTACTTTACCTGTTTCGAGTGAATACTCCGCGCCCACTACTTTTAATTTGCCTTGCGCAATTAGGTTTTCAAGCACTGCAGAACCATGACGTAACTGATTTACCGAAGCAAATACGTTTGAACGTACTGCATGCACTGACAATTTATCTAAATCATCTTTTAGCTCAGTTTGTAGCAGAATTTCTACAGATGGACGTACACGATTCACGATCGACATTAAATTCGCTGATGGTGGTGTTGCTGGATTCATCAATGCTTCGATAGTGGAATGAATTGCGCCACAGTGGGTATGACCTAATACAATGACCAATGGACAGCCAAAGCTATCGGCTGCAAATTCCACACTGCCCACCTGAGATGGTGCAACAATATTCCCTGCAACACGAATAACAAACAAATCGCCCAGACCTTGGTCAAAAACCATTTCGGCAGGTACACGTGAATCTGAACAGCCCAAAATAATTGCAAACGGCTCTTGGCTTTCTGCCATCGCTGCACGCTCTTGATGCGTCAAAAGCTTAAGGTGTTGTGTTTGACCACTGACAAAACGTTCATTACCCTTTTTTAAACGTTCTAAAGCTTCTTCTGCTGTTAGCATGTTCTTCTACCCTGATTTGAAGTTAACATATTTTATGCTTGCCTATTTTGAATGTCACTTGCAAAAAGCAATAGTGCGTAATTTTTTTATAATATTTTGTTACATTTATCACTTATTTCAATCTCACACCACTTCGCACAAGCACATTCTACTTGCAATCCACCATGCAAGAGCTATGCCGATTCAAATGAATAGCATCGATCTGGACTGAACATCTTCATACATTCTGAGCACAATCAAAGTGAATGAAAACTCGCTCAATGCAACAATGTTGTATGCACACCTAAAACACATATTTTATTTAACTCCATCACATTTTAAGCTGTGTTTTTCACGCCACGTTCACAACAAAATCGTGACTTATAACGCGATTTCATTAAAATAAAAGCATAAGTCATTTCAATTAAAGCATTTTTTGCAATCAATAAATTGATCTACGAATCACGATAATAATTTTTAGCACATTTCTAAGGGGTGAATGTCAATGAAAGGATTGCATTTGACAGCACAAAGGATCCTTCAACTCGCTGGACTGTGTTTGGCGTGTATAACAAGTATCTCAAGTTTAGCTGCTCAAACGACGCAACCAACGTCAACATTTACCACGCCTTATATTTTACAAGACTATTTAAGCCAAGAACGAAAAGCCGCTGGCTTAGTATCGAAGAGCATACAAGTAGGCAATGTAAAGTGGACTTATAACGAGGGAGGTTCTCGAAGTTCACCTTCAATCCTATTGATTCATGGTCTTGCAGGTAACCGCGACAATTGGAATCGTGTGGCACATTATCTTACGCCTTACTATCATGTGATTATTCCAGACTTACCAACCAATGGTGATACTCAAGTTCCCTCCGATTTTGATATTTCTGTCCCCAATGTGACCGAGCAACTGCGTCAATTTGTGATTAAAATTGATGTTGAAGATAAGCTGAATATCGCAGGACATTCATTAGGTGGTTCTATTGCGACTTTATATGCTTCACAATTCCCCTTCGATACTCAAAGTTTATTTTTGATCAACAGTGCAGGCATTTATAAAAAAGCCAATACTATTTATAGCAAAGACCCGTATTTTTTAAAAAACCTCATTGTGAGCAAACCCGGTGATTTAGATGAAGTTAGCCATCAGCTGATGCAACAGCCACCAAATGTACCGTTTAAACTCAAACAAGCCCAAGAAAAAGTCCTTATTGCTCAGTCGCCTCAAACACAAAAAATGATTGAGCAAATCATTACACTTAATCGAATTTACACACCTGATAGTTTTGCACGCTTAGCGCGAAATGTAGAAGCACCCACCTTAATTTTATGGGGTAAGCAGGACAAGATTATTAATGTCGAAGCGGCAAATGAATTAAAATCCTTATTGAAACGTGCTGAAGCTCCTGTCATTCTTAATAATGTCGGTCACATGCCGATTATTGAGGCCGATCAAGAAGTGGCGAATCACTATTTACCCTTTCTGGCCAAAAGCCAAAAATTTATCAATCCGCTTACGGATAAACTCATTCCTTTAAATTAGGTACACCCAGACAGTATGCAAAAGCACCCTATGATTGAGCAGCTCATTGAAGCTCAACTTAATTTTTTAGATCACACTTTTAGCCAAAGCCCTACTGTCGACACTGAGTTTGTTCATTTTTATCAATGGTTCCGAAAGCAACCGCTGCAACAGCTCTGGTCTTTTGAACAGATTCATGGCCTGATTGAAAAGCAAATATTACAAACACCGGCCTCTGGTTTTTTAATCGAACAAATTGCAGAACATATCAAATTTGCCTTGGTGCATCCCATCAATGACAGCACAACAATTGCCGATATTATCCCTGTGCTCACCGTAGATAAAATTGCGCAATATGTCGCAAGTAAAAGTGGACATCGTCAACGCCTTATTAAAACCATGGTGAATAATCCTGCTTTTTCAGCCATGATTAGCCAGCTCATACAGCATTCCATTCAAGACTATCTTGATAACTCAGTACTGGCCAAAAGCGTACCTGGCGTATCGCGCTTTATGAAAATGGGTAAATCTGTACTAGAAAATGTCACCGATACAAACTTAGATGATGCAGTTGCCAAGTACTTACAAAAAAATATTCTAAAGCTCAGCCAAATGAGTGAAACTGTATTAAATCAGCACTTTGATGACCATAAGCTGTATCATTTCCAAGCCAATCTTTGGCATAAAATCAAAGCAATGCCTGTGTCTGTACTTAAAAATTATATTGAAGTTCAAGACCTCCCAGCCACTGTAGGCATGGGTGCAGAAATTTGGGATTTTATTCGTCAAAGTGAATATTTAAAACAACAAGTGCATGATGGTGTGTATGCATGGTATGTGCGTAATGCGGAGCGCCCTTTTGACTTATTACTGCGCGATTTAAATATTGATGAAGCGCTAATTCAACATGAATTAAGTGCACTGCTACAACCTGTCATACAGCAAATGATCGCTTCAGGTTGGTTACGGGAACGTTCACGCCATTATTTAGAGCAGTTCTATTACGCAGCTGAAACTTTAAAAATTTTAGCCATATCTGAATAAGCAAACAGATCAAATAAAAAAAGCCGCTTTAGGCGGCTTTTTTTATTGGCAAATTAGAATTTGATATTCATACCAACAGTATATCTACGACCATCCAACACAATATCGTATTCTCCATTGGTAATTTCTTTATTGGCCAAGTTATAAACCCCAGCTGTTAAGCTTAACTTTTCGCTGGCTTTAAATACTGCACCAGCATCAAATGTACCATAAGCTGGTGTACCACTCGCCATAGACGTACGGCTTAAGTAATCACTGGTTTTACCACGGTAGTTATAATCCATCCATGTATTCCAACGATCTGAAACATCATAATCTAAACCAATGTTAAGCATGTGCTTTGGCATTTTATTTAAAGGCTGACCTTTAAACTCACCGCTTTTTTGCTCAGATTCTGTATAAGTATAGCTTGTGCTCGCACTTAAATTATCCAGTAAGTCATAATCTAATGTGAATTCAACACCTTTCATTTCAGCATCAGACACGTTCATCATTTGGCTAACAAAACGGTAAGGTTTACCATTCGCCTCACATTTCCAATCTTCTACAGGTGAACTGTTTGTGGTTCCTGGTGTTTCACATAAGCGGTCTTCAACAATTTTATCTTTAAAGTCTGACTTAAAGACCATTAAGCTGGTATTGAGGCCCAAACTAGGATCTGAAAAATTAAAGCCCAACTCATAGCTTGTGCTCTTTTCTGGAGAAAGGTTTGGATTACCAATAATCACACCACTACCTTTACCAGTACGGCTACCAAAACCTTCAGAAATTTGGCTGATGGTTGGTTGTTTATAACCTGTGCTTACACCACCTTTTAAAGTCAAAGCATCCGTTAAGTGATAAACACCGTAAATTCGCGGGGTAATTTCGCCACCGAAATATTGATCTTTATTGAATCGAGCACCAACTGTTAATGCAAAATTATCAGTAATGTTCCACTCATTTTCTGCATACAATGCAAATAACCAACGTTCAAGCGAAGTTACACCGGTAACACTCGCTAAACCATTGGTCGTATCGGTAATTTCTTCTGTTTGATACTGACCACCAACTGTTAAAGTATGATCGCCCAAGAAGAATGTCCCTTGTGTATTGAATACTTTTAAGTCTTCTTGTTTACGATCCGCAACTGCGCCACTATACACTTTCTTGGTTTTTTCGTCTTGGAAATATGAATCAAGAATAAATGTATCATAATGCGCCTTGTGGGTTAAGGTGTACATTTCTTTTTCATTTTCGTTGATAGACGCTTCTGCTGCCGTACCAACACTCTTACCTAAAGTTGTGGTGTATTGCTGTCCACTAAAATCATAGCGTAAGCCAATGTCGTTGTTTTCATCGACACTCCACACCAATTCAGTGCCCAGTTTTTTGACTTTTTTCTCAGATTCACTTGAACCTGATTTTTGTCCTTCGCCACCAATATAATCACTTTCATCATTGCCTTGGAAATTACCATCCAAGCTCAAAGAGAGTTTGTCTTTAATCAGCGGGCCTGTCGCATAAAAACCAACACCGTAGCTGTCATTGGCATAGTCGTTATCTGATTTTGTATATTCGGGAGAGATGCTACCGTGCCAATCGCTTGATGAGGCTTTTTTAGTAATAATATTAATTACACCGCCCATTGCATCTGAACCATACAATGAAGACATTGGGCCGCGTACCACTTCAATACGCTCAATCATATCAATAGGTGGTAAATAAGCGCCAATCTTACCGCCGTCTGTACCATTACCATTGACTGTTCGGCCAGCACTGACAGGACGTCCATTCACCAAATACTTGGTATAACTTGCCCCCATCCCACGAATGGTAATTTCCTTATTGTTACCGCCCCCTTGTACCGAAACACCCGGCATATTTTTCACGGCATCAATAACATCGGTATATGATTTTTTTTGTAATTCCTCACCCGTAATCACTGAAATTGAAGCAGGTGCATCGGCAATGTTTTGCTCGAAACCGCCAGCGGTTGTTACAACAATGGTTTCAAGTTTTGTCAGATTCTCTTGAACAGCAGAATTTTGCTCATTTGCTTGTAATTGCGCAGTGAATGCTGATGCAACTGCAAATGCTAAAGTTGAACGAATCAATGGCTTATTCATACTCGTATGCCCTTACTTACTATCTATGGATGGTCTTTGATTTTCGGGGCTCAGTGTAACAAAATACAAACGTAATGCAATTATAATTAATAATTATTCTCATTATTGATTAATAATTCATATCCTCAACAATAAAAAATGAAACTCATTATCCCATTAAAGTGAGGTTTTTCGACACGCTAAGTGAGATGGTGATTTTTCCAAGTTACTAGGGTCACTTCTATTTGTAGACTCATTTGGCCATATTTTAAGGTGAATAAATAACCAAATTTCACGTGCATTTTATTTAACCTACGAAAGCAGTGCACTAAATAAAAACAAGTTTATTATTTTTATTACTTTAAGCTTAGCAACAGTACTCCCCCCTCAATGGATAGAATGTGGACTGTCCAATGGTCAAGCAAGTATCTACACGCCATTTTTATAACACCAAAAATGTAGCTGTCATAAAATGTGGCACAAAAAAAATAGCCTCAAATTGAGGCTATTTTTTTAATTTCTAAGTGCTTATTTAAAATAAGCGCCTTCAGTATTACTGTGGTCTGTTTGGTCCACTACACGCATCAATTCTGGGACATGTTGTCTTAAAGTCGTTTCCACGCCTTGTTTTAAGGTTAAATCAATTGATGAACAACCTTGGCAACCACCACCAAATTTAAGCACCGCAGTTAAGCCATGTTCTGCGTCTTCAACCACTTCAACCAAAGCACAGTTACCACCATGGCCTGCAAGACCTGGGTTAATTTCTGACTGTAAAACATAAGTAATACGTTCTTCTACAGAAGCATCTGGACCTACACGTGGCACTTTAGAGTTTGGCGCACGGAACGTCAGCTGACCACCAAAACGGTCTTTGTTGTAATCAATAACAGCATCTAACAAATATGGAATAGATGGGGTATCAACATAAGCTGCAAAATCTGGGTAGTCTTGCTTGTAATCTGTAGGCACAATTTCTTCTGGTGCACTGTACGCCATACAGCACTCAGCACGCGGTGTTCCAGGATTTTCCACAAAAACACGTACCGCAATACCTGGCGTATTTTGTTTAGCCAATAAGTCTTTTAAATACTCTTGTGCATTGGGTGTAATTAATAAATTTGGAATCTCTTCTGCAACTACAGTGCTGGTGTTCTCAGTCGACATAACAATATTTCCTCATGCTGAATTATCTATTTTACCTGAAGATGCGGTTCAGTAGAAAAAAATCAACCAAAATTGTCGGAATTATCTTGAAAGTTCACTTTAAAGCCCTTTTTAATGGCATGATGCATCTTAAATAGTCAAAATATAGAACAGAATCCTATGCTGGACTTACCCTTTAATCACACGGTCACCATTATTTTAATTACCGTGGTTGTTTCATTTCTTGCCTTTCAAAACGAAAAAATCATGAACCGTCTGATTTTTTGGCCCCCTGCTATTAAGCAAAGCCAATATGACCGCTTTGTGACGCATGGCTTCATACATGCCGATGGTGCACATCTGTTATTTAACATTATCACCTTATTTTTCTTTGGTAGCATTATTGAGCAGTTCTATCGCCATTACTTATTTGAAATGGGCTTTGTGCTGTTCTATATCGGTGGTTTGATTGCAGCAATTATTCCCAGTTATCTCAAGCATAAAAATGATCATCGCTGGGCCAGCTTAGGTGCATCTGGCGCTGTTTCAGCTGTATTGTTTGCTTATATTTTATTTCAGCCGTGGAAGCTGATTTTTGTATTTTTTATTCCTGTTCCAGCCATTATTTTTGCCGTGCTGTATGTGGCTTATAGCATTTGGTCTGGCAAGCGTGGCAACAGCAACATTAACCACAGTGCACATTTGTGGGGAGCTGCCTACGGGGTCCTCATGACCATTATTATTGAGCCAAGGGTCCTTCCTCACTTCTTTAATCAGCTGATGCAATTGCCATTTTAACCACTGAGCCTACTGCATAGATTGAGTAAAAAACCGATATTGGCAACATAAAAAAAGGGATTCTTATGCAGAATCCCTTTTTAGTTCACTGGCTAGTGATTGGTATTAATCACTTCTGCTTAAGAAGGATTAAACATCTGTGTGGACCAAAAGCTCACCATGTTCAAAATGCCAATTGCGCTGATAAGCAGACACAAACTTGGCAATAAATACAGGCGCACGATCAATCGGAGTTTTTTCTTTAAAATGACCTGCATTAATCGCCCAGTCATAACAACTCTGATCCAATGGATATTCGATTAAAACACCACTTAAATAATTATTTTCAATCCAGTCTTTGGCTTGCAGATAGTTAGAAAATACTGCAGAAGAGAAATTGGATTTTTGTGCACTAAATAAATAGACGCTCGTTAAATCACTCATAATTTTTCCCCTAAGAACGAATTCTTCTTTTGATGATTTAATCTACATCTTTTATTTTGTGATGCATATCACACTTTATTGTTTTTTTGCTGTCATTTTAGCCAACTTTCGTAACCAATATGACATCAATAGAAAATAGTATTGATTAGCATTAAAACTGAATAATAATGCTAATTATTTTCATTTAATAATTATTCTGATACATTCATTGAAATTTTTTGGAAATATTCAAGAAGATGATTAAAAAATCATTATTGTATACTGTGATTTTAGCGCTAACTTCTCCTGTATCCAGCTTAGCTCTTGCTGCACCATTTACGTTAAAAGCCACAGAACAAAATACGATTGAACTTAAAAATGCGCCACAAAATATTGCTGTCTATGATCTTACTATACTCGATACCCTAAATGCTTTAGGTATAGACGCAAAAATTGTTCCTGAAACCAGTTTCAATGGTGATTTAGCCAAATATCAAAATAATCAATTCATTAAAGCTGGTTCTCTATTTGAACCTGATCTAGAAAAGTTAAAAGCAGCCAAGCCTGATCTTATTTTTGTAGGTGGACGTTCAGCAAAAGCGCAGAGCCAACTCCAACAACTGGCGCCTACTGTAAGCTTATCGGCTCAAACTGAGCATTATGTCGCCGACTTAGAACAGCGTACTCAGTTACTGGCAAAAGCATTTAAACGTGAAAAAATTGCCAATGAAAAATTAGCAGAAGTTAAAAAGCTACAGGCTGAACTTAAATCTTTAACACAGAATAAATCTGCGCTCATGCTATTTGTAAATAAAGACAACTACATGCTACATGCAGCCAATGATCGTTTTGGTTTTGTCTATGATTTAACAGGATTTAAATCTGTACTCCCGCTAAGTGAAAAGTCTGATGCACCACGCCCAGAAGCGGGTTCTGCTACTGCCCTTGCCTTGGCAGAAAAGAATGCTCAATTGCTTAAAAAAGCTGTGGAAGCACAACCTGATTACATCATTTTATTAGACCGTGGTGCAGTCAATACACAACAGTACACAGCAAAAGATAGTATTAAAACGCACCCCGTTTTAAGCCAATCCGATGCGGTGAAAAACAATCAGGTCATTAATGTAAATGCTGATTCATGGTATTTAACTGGTGCAGGCTTAGATAATACGATTGCAATGCTCAAAGAGCTGAAACGAGCCATTCAACCTTAAACGTAGTCAAACCGCTTGAAATCAAAAGGGAAGTTTATACTTCCTTTTTTTCATGAAATATCTCGAAATATTTTTCTACAAAACATTGGTAGTTTCTGCCAAGACCGAATCGAATTTGGCATAGATAATGTATACAAATGTATATTAACGACAATGTCAGGTGAGATATTTTGCATGTCTAGTTCTTTAGAAGGCCTCCAGTTTCCAATTTCTGCTACACAGCAAAAGCCCAGCACATCCAAAGTCGGGCGTGAAATTATTGCGGAAGCATTGGCCTCGGTCGATCACAACCTGTCACTCAAAGCTACGCAAGAAAAAAACTGGCGTAAACAATATCCAAAATATTTCAAAGCTTTGGTCCAACATGGCATTCTCAATGACCAAGCTCCGCTTCATATTGCGACTTCAGGTTTAAATAAAGCGCATCATAGTTTTGAGTTTTATCGAGATGGTGAAAAGCACTTATTAGTTGATGTGATGTCTTTGCCAGCAAAGCCTTTACATACCATTCAATTAAAAGGTGAAAGTGATGCTGCACCTGAATGGTATGTACCTTATAAAGGGCAAAACTTGCAAGGTGATGCACTTTTAGCACAGCTTCAAAATTGGCAAGATGCAGGTATTGTTGAACCGAGTCATGCTGATGCTTTAAGAGCTTGTGTAGCGCACCCAGAATGGTTCGATCTATCTGACCGTACGGTTGTACTGTTTGGTGCAGCTTCTGAGGCTGGCCCACTTACCTGGCTCTCTAAATGGAAAGCCAATATTGCCGCTGTTGATTTACCTCACCCACGTATTTGGGGCAAAATATTAGACACCGTAAAGCACGGTAATGCCACACTATATGCGCCATGTATAGAAGCACTGTCAGACGAAGCAACCGAAGCAGAGCTTAGAGAAAAGCTTGGTGCCAATCTATTGACGCAAACACCTGAAATTGCCCATTGGCTGGCACAAAGCCAACATCAATTAGACTTGGCGGCCATTGCGTATTTAGATGGTGAAAAACACGTTCGCGTATCTATGGCGATGGATGCCATTATGCAATATGTCAGTGTACAAAAGCCCGATACCAGCCTTATATACATGTGCACACCAACCGATGTCTATGCTGTACCTAAAGAAGTGGTTGAAGCATCACAAAACAAATTCACGCATCGCTCTAAAGCGCAGCAATTGCTGAGCCAAGGGATTTCTACGCTCAGTGCTCAGCACTTTTTCCAAAAGAATTCACATGACTTAATTCTTTCCAGCAATGGTCAATCCTATGGTATTGCTGATTGCTTGGTGGTGGAACAAGGACCAAACTATGCGCTGGCAAAACGTATTCAACAGTGGCGTGCCACATTAGCCCGACATAATGGTCAACGTGTGAGTATCAATATTGCGCCCTCTACAACCACGCATTCAGTGACCAAAAATCCTTTGCTAAAAGCAGCCTTTAATGGTGCTGAGCTATTTGATGTAGAAGCCTTTACCCCTGAAACCACCAATGCCATTATGGCAGCTTTATGGATACACGATCTTCGCAATCCTGAATCGGTGGCTAACCCAGAACTTAAGTTAGATCATCCACTTGAACTGATGATGAAAGGCGCAAACCACGGTGGTTTATGGCGTGTTGCATATTTAGCGCGAACTGCATTGCCATTTGCTGCAGTCTATGGCTTTGCAACAGATAAACTGCCTATCAAATCCATGCTCCGCATGTTGAAAAAAGCATAATGCAATGAATCAGTTCTTCTCATTTTCTACGACTTACACAGTCAATAAGAAGGCTTGATTAGCTACATATTCAAATGGGTTCTGTGCACGTACATGGCCTAGCTCATAAAGCCGAGCCAGAACTTAAACAGAGCACCTAAACATAAAATAACAGCATAAAAAAACGCTACCGAAGTAGCGTTTTTTTATGCCTTAAAAGTGCTTAGAACACTTGTAAGAACAACCAATATAAACCACCAGACAAACAGATTGTCGCTGGTAATGTGAAGATCCATGCTGAAAGAATGGTTTTCACTGTGGCAAAGTTCAGGCCTGATTTGTTGGCAACCATTGTACCTGCAACCGCAGAGTTCAATACGTGAGTGGTTGAAACTGGCATACCAAAACCATCTGCAGCAGCAATTGTGGTCATTGCAACAAGCTCTGCTGACATCCCTTGACCATAAGTCATGTGATGCTTACCAATACGCTCACCCACAGTCACTACAATACGTTTCCAACCCACCATAGTGCCTAGACCAAGTGCCAATGCAACAGCGACTTTCACCCATGTAGGAATGTATTGAAGGAACGAGTCTAAGTTATTACGGTATTCTTTGACGTTTTTCGCTTGATCAGCCGTCATTGCTGGAAGCTGTTCTGCTTTATCTAAACGCTTAAATGCCGTAGTACTTAAGTACATGTCGTTACGAATTGTAGAAACTTCAGTTTCTGGAATATCTTTTAGATCGCCATACTGACCCACACGCTCACCTAAGTGATCAGTTAAGCTTGCTAAAGCAGGCACAACTTCAGGGGTAATTTCTTTGGTCTGAATGTATTTGGTAATCACATCACGCGCTTTGTCATCTGCAATATCATCATGCTGTGCATAAATTGCAGTCGCTGTTTGTGCAGACAATTGTTCAAATGATTGAATATGCGCTTGGTCTAAATTCTTGTTTAAAGAATAGGCCAAAGGCACACAACCAATCAAAATCAACATGATTAAGCCCATGCCTTTTTGACCGTCATTTGAACCATGCGCAAAACTTACGCCTGTACAAGTAAAGATCAAAATTGCACGAATAAGCGGTGGTGGTGGTTTATTGCCTTCAGGTGGCTGGAATAATTCCATTTGTTTCTTAAAGATTTTTTTAACCAATAAGAACAATACCGCAGCAAATGCAAAACCAATTAAAGGAGAAAACAGTAAAGCTTTACCCACTTTAATCACTTGGTCCATGTCTACACCCGATGCACCGCTACCTGCGTGCAGAA
Source organism: Acinetobacter cumulans (assembly GCF_003024525.3). GTDB lineage: Bacteria > Pseudomonadota > Gammaproteobacteria > Pseudomonadales > Moraxellaceae > Acinetobacter > Acinetobacter cumulans. The sequence continues at coordinate 2,619,409 of NZ_CP035934.2, forward strand.
TGTAGTTCATGATACCTACGCCTAGAATCGAACCAATTAAAGTATGCGAACTAGAAGCAGGAATCCCCAAGAACCAAGTACCAAGGTTCCAAAGAATGGCGGCGATGAGCATGGCAAAGACCATTGCAAAACCAGCACTTGAACCGACGTTCATAATCAGTTCAACAGGAAGTAATGCAATAATGCCGTAGGCAACTGCACCACTGGCAACCATTACGCCTAAGAAATTACAAAAACCAGCCCACATCACCGCCACTGGTGCAGATAATGCGTTGGTATAAATCACCGTTGCGACAGCATTCGCTGTATCGTGAAAACCATTTACAAACTCAAAACCGAGCGCAATAAACAAAGCCGTACCCAATAAAATCATGGAGTAGAGGCTAAGTGCAGGAACATGCGCAAGATCAGCTGTAAGTTGAAAACCAATATAAATTAACGTTGAAATAATTAACGTTAGAAACACCGGCATAAAAAATTTCGGTGTAGGCACATGAACATTCGTCGACTTATTGTTTGTCGACTGGTGTGCTGAATCTACGGGAGTTTGATTAGAATTCATGCAAGCAAGAATGGAGGATTTAAGAATCCCCATATTGTTCAATTAAATTGTGACAATTATATGACAAAGCGGTGTCATATAAAGCAATATTTCATACTTTATTTTTTACAGCTTGCCATCAATTATGCTTATTTGCATTCAAATCAATCATTAATATTCATAGTGTTACAACCATTTCTGTTCATTTATCATTATTAAAACACGCTGTTTTTGCACCGCAAAAGATCATGTTACAAAACATGAAATATAAGCTGTACTTAAGGGTTCTACAGACCAAGACATAGCATGCTAGAGAGATATGACAACTTGATGAAGTATTTATGACAATCCAATCTTGCTACAGCAACCACTTTGAGGCACGGCGAAATATTCAACAAGCTCAACTTTGCGCTTAATAATTAAACTCAATATCAGAAATAATGAACTGAATTCTGTTAATATATTTGCCGATTTTATATTCCATCGGATTGGGGTTATTTATGTCCACGCTTACCACCCTAAAAGAGCTGCTCGCTCAACGGATTCTGATTATCGACGGTGCTATGGGCACTATGATTCAGCGTCATAAACTCGAAGAAGCTGACTACCGTGGTGAGCGTTTTGCTGACTGGGCATCTGACCTGAAAGGCAACAACGACCTTTTGGTGCTGACTCAGCCTCAAATCATTCAAGGCATTCATGAAGCCTACTTAGATGCTGGTGCAGACATCATTGAAACCAATAGCTTTAACGGCACAAAAGTTTCGATGTCTGATTACCACATGGAAGATTTAGTCACTGAAATCAACCGTGAAGCAGCGCGTATTGCCAAAGCCGCTTGTGAAAAATACTCAACGCCTGAAAAGCCGCGTTTTGTTGCGGGTGTGCTTGGACCGACTTCGCGCACTTGCTCAATCTCGCCAAATGTAAATGACCCTGCATTCCGTAACATTACTTTTGATGAGTTAAAAGAAAACTATATTGAAGCTGCGCATGCCCTGATTGAAGGCGGTGCGGACATTCTGCTCATTGAAACTGTATTCGATACCTTAAACTGTAAAGCTGCCATTTTTGCAGTGAAAGAAGTGTTTAATCAGCTTGGCTATGAATTGCCATTGATGATTTCAGGCACCATTACAGATGCCTCTGGCCGTACCTTAACCGGTCAAACCGCTGAAGCATTCTGGAACTCCGTGCGTCATGGCGACTTATTGTCGATTGGCTTTAACTGTGCTCTGGGTGCAGATGCCATGCGTCCACACGTCAAAACCATTGCAGACGTTGCCGATACTTTTGTTTCAGCGCATCCGAACGCAGGCTTGCCAAATGCCTTCGGCGGTTATGATGAAACCCCTGAACAAACTGCAGCCTTCATTAAAGAATTTGCAGAAAGTGGCTTGATTAACATTACTGGTGGCTGCTGCGGCACAACGCCGGATCACATCCGCGCCATTGCCAATGCCGTAAAAGACATTGCCCCACGCCAAGTGCCAGAAACCAAACCCGCTTGCCGTTTAAGCGGTTTAGAGCCGTTCAACATTACAGAAGATTCGCTGTTTGTGAACGTCGGTGAACGTACCAACGTGACAGGTTCTAAAAAATTCTTGCGTTTAATCCGTGAAGAAAATTTTGCCGAAGCGTTAGAAGTTGCACAGCAGCAAGTTGAAGCTGGCGCTCAGATTATCGACATCAACATGGATGAAGGCATGCTGGATTCAGAAGGCGCAATGGTGCACTTCCTGAATCTAGTCGCATCTGAGCCTGAAATTTCACGTGTGCCAATCATGATTGACTCATCTAAATGGGAAATCATTGAAGCAGGCTTAAAATGCGTACAAGGTAAAGCAGTTGTTAACTCGATCTCCCTCAAAGAAGGCTATGACGAGTTTGTGCATAAAGCGCGTTTGTGCCGTCAGTATGGCGCTGCCGTGATTGTGATGGCCTTTGATGAAAATGGTCAGGCCGACACTGCTGCACGTAAAAAAGAAATTTGCAAGCGTTCTTATGATGTATTGGTGAATGAAGTGGGCTTCCCTGCTGAAGACATCATTTTTGACCCGAACGTGTTTGCAGTCGCTACAGGTATCGAAGAACACAACAACTATGCTGTGGACTTTATTGAAGCGACAGGCTGGATTAAGCAAAACTTGCCACACGCGATGATTTCAGGCGGTGTGTCTAACGTATCGTTCTCATTCCGCGGTAACGAACCCGTTCGTGAAGCGATTCACTCAGTGTTCTTGTACCATGCTATTCAGCAAGGCATGACTATGGGTATCGTAAACGCAGGTCAAATGGCGATTTATGATGATATTGACGCTGAACTGAAAGCTGCAGTTGAAGATGTGATTTTGAACCAAAACCAAGGTGAAAGTCAGCACGATGCGACTGAGAAGCTGCTTGAAGTGGCTGAGAAATACCGCGGTCAAGGCGCAGCGCAAAAACAAGTTGAAAACTTGGAATGGCGTGAGCTTCCAGTTGAAAAACGTCTTGAGCATGCTTTGGTGAAAGGCATCACGACTTTTATTGATGAAGACACTGAAGAAGCGCGTCTTAAAGCCAAACGTCCGCTGGATGTAATTGAAGGTCCATTAATGGACGGCATGAACGTCGTAGGTGACTTGTTCGGTTCGGGCAAAATGTTCTTACCGCAAGTGGTGAAATCTGCACGTGTAATGAAACAAGCGGTAGCTTGGCTAAACCCGTTCATTGAAGCTGAAAAGTCTGGCGGTCAGTCTAAGGGCAAAGTCCTGATGGCGACTGTAAAAGGCGACGTGCACGACATTGGTAAAAACATCGTAGGCGTGGTACTTGGCTGTAACGGTTATGACATTATCGACCTAGGCGTGATGGTACCTTGCGAGAAGATTCTGCAAACGGCAATTGATGAAAAAGTTGACATCATCGGCTTGTCTGGCCTAATCACTCCGTCTTTGGATGAAATGGTGTTTGTTGCCAAAGAAATGCAGCGCAAAGGCTTTAATGTTCCATTGATGATTGGCGGTGCAACGACGTCTAAAGCGCATACGGCAGTGAAAATTGATCCGCAATATTCAAATGATGCAGTCATTTATGTAGCCGATGCTTCACGTGCGGTAGGTGTTGCAACAACTTTACTTTCTAAAGAAATGAAACCGAAGTTTGTTGAGGAAACCCGTGCAGAATATGAAAAAGTGCGTGAGCGTATTGCTAACAAACAGCCTAAAGCAGCAAAACTGACGTATGCTGAATCGGTTGAAAATGGTTTGAAAATTGACTTTGCAGCCAATGCGCCTGTGAAGCCAAACTTTATTGGTACGCAAACGCTGACCAATTATCCATTGGAAACTTTGGTTGAATACTTCGACTGGACACCGTTCTTTATTTCGTGGAGCTTGGCGGGTAAATTCCCTGCGATTCTGACTGATGAAGTGGTGGGTGAAGCAGCAACTGACTTGTATGAACAAGCGCAGACCATGCTGAAAGATATTATCGACAACAAACGTTTTGATGCACGTGCTGTCTTTGGTATTTACCCTGCTGCCCGTTCAGCTGCGGACACGGTTCAAGTGTTTGATGAAACTGCGAAAACAGTGACGCATACTTTTGAGCATATCCGTCAGCAGTCTGACAAAGTAACGGGTAAACCAAACTTGTCATTGGCGGACTTTATTGCGCCTGCGGATGCAAATGTTGATGACTACTTGGGTGGCTTCACTGTATCGATCTTTGGTGCAGAAGAAATGGCAAATGAGTACAAGGCCAAAGGCGATGACTACTCTGCAATTCTTGCGCAATCTTTAGGTGACCGTTTTGCAGAAGCGTTTGCGGAACATTTGCATGAGCGCATTCGTAAAGAGTTCTGGGGCAACCAAGCGTCTGAAACCTTAAGCAATGAAGAATTGATTAAAGAGAAGTATGTGGGCATCCGTCCTGCACCGGGCTACCCTGCTTGTCCTGAGCATTCTGAAAAAGCGCCGTTGTTTGACTGGTTAGGTTCTACCGACAAGATTGGCACGCAATTGACGACTAGCTTTGCAATGTGGCCACCTTCATCTGTCAGCGGTTTCTATTATGCAAACCCTGAAAGCCAATACTTTAACGTGGGTAAAATCGCAGGCGATCAGCTTGAGGATTATGCGAAGCGTAAAGGTTGGACTTTAGATGAAGCGAAGCGTTGGTTAGCGCCGAATTTGGATGATTCAGTTCAGTAATTAGTTTGAAAAAAATCCCCTCGAATGAGGGGATTTTTTATTTATAATCAAAAATCTTAAAAACACATAAACGAATTTTATAAAATGAAAAAAATATTCTTACTTTTAGTTTTACCTTTTATTTCATCTTTTGCTTTTGCAGAGTGTAAAACAAGTAATGTTTATGATGAAATTGCCTGTTATGAAAAAGAATTAAAATCTAATAAAACCAAGCTCAACCAAACTTATCAAAAGCTCTATAACACTATGAATGAGGAAGGTAAGAAAATTTTAGAAACCTCTCAAAAGAATTGGTTGTTATATAAAAATAGTCATTGTGATGAATTAGTTTCTTATCTTTCTAGTGGCGTACAAGGTGCAGGCTCTAAGTTAATCAATCTATCATGCAATGCCGATCTTATTGATCAACGAATTAAAGAACTAAAAGATTTACTTTAATTTTTAGGTAATCCCCCTAAATCCCCCTTTTACAAAGGGGGACTTTTGCGTATCTAATGAGTTACGTGACTGCTCCTCCCTTTATTAAAGGGAGGTTGGGAAGATTAATTGATTAATATTAAAAGTTAGGTGATATTATCTAAATCTTAAAAACATATATATTTTTAAAATGAATCATATATGCGCGCTTTGCCATGAATCAAAAGAGTTAAAAGAAAGCCACTTTATACCCAAATTTGTTGGTAAATGGCTTAAAAAGACTAGCGCTACAGGATATCTTAGAAATGTAGATAACATCAATAAAAGGCAACAAAATGTTATTAAGGAATACCTCTTGTGTAGCGATTGTGAGCTTCTATTTTCAAGTTGGGAAAAACAATTCTCTGAAAAAATGTTTATACCTTTTTTAGATCAAAAAAACTATGTTATTGAGTATAAAGATTGGTTAGCAAAATTCTGTGCTTCGCTTTCATGGAGAACATTAATCTACATAAGAAATAAGAATTCTAATTTTGAAAATGAAAGTGAATACTTCATAAATCAGATCGATCTTGCTGAATTAAACTTAAGAAATTTCATTTTAGGTAAACAAGATAATTTATATAAATATGAACAACATATCTTTCCTTTATCTGAAATAGACACTCCACCTAAATCACTAAACTTACCAAGTAACATAAATAGATATTTTCTTAGAAGTATTGGTGTAGATGTCTTACAAGGAGATAATGATATTTACACATTCACCAAACTTCCTACCTTTCTTATCTTAGGAATTGTGAATTCCAATTTTTCATCAAAAATGAGGGCAAGCCGGGTTTCTTTAAAACAAGGAATATGTAAACCATCAAATCTTGTAATGCCAGAATATCTGCTTGGATATATGAAGAATAAAGCTTTAGAAATCCAAGAAAAAAGAAGAAGTATGTCTAATGATCAACAAGAAAAAGTAGAGAAAATGGCTTTAGATAATCTCGATAAAACTGCCGACTCAAAATCTTTTGAAGCTATTATGCATGATTATAATATTTTTGGTGATGCAATATTTAAATAATCCCTCCTAACCTCCCTTTGAAAAAGGGAGGAACAACGCGAATCCAAAATCTTCTTCTAATTCGCGTGAAGTCCCCCTTTAGCAAAGGGGGATTTAGGGGGATTCTTTAAAACAGTAATGATAAATAGCCTCCTCAACCCCAGCAATCTCCCCCAACACCTGCCCATTATCAAATCTCAGCACCTTCAACCCAAGCTGAGCCAAAGCCTCATCTCGAACTCGATCTGCTTCCAATCCTTCATCCATATAGTGCTGACTACCATCACACTCAACGACTAAATTGGCAGCAGGACAGTAAAAGTCGACGATGTAATTCAAAATTGGCTTTTGCCTATAAAATTGCAAACCTAGTATTTGCTTATTGCGAAGCCGTGACCACAACAACTTTTCAGCATCAGTCATATTGTTACGCAGGTCGCGCGAAACTTGTTTTAAATTTTTATTGTAAGGTTTCATTTTATTCTACTTTTTTAATATTTTAATCCCTTCTCTTGCGCCATACATGGCTCACCTTTGAAAAAAGGAGGAACACCGTGAATCCACAACTACCATCAAATTCGCGAGAAGTCCCTCTTTAACAAAGATGAGAAACTACGTTTCGCAAGAGGGAGATTCTTTAAGACAGTAATGATAAATAGCTTCCACTACTCTATCAATCTCATTCATCATCAGCCCATTATCAAATATCAAACCCCTCACCCCCTTGCGAGGCAGTGTTTCTCCTCCCATAAGGAGGAGATAAATCAATCATGCTAATACAGCAAACTGCACCTGATTCCGCCCATTTTCTTTCGATTTATATAGAGCCTGATCCGCCAAACGCGTCACTTCATCCATGCTCATACCGTCTTGTGCAGTCGCAATACCAAAACTCGCAGTTACTTTCAAAACACTTTGATCTGGCAGAGTGATCTCCAATGCTTCAATAGCCTGACGACAGCGTTCCGCAATTTCTAAAGCCTTTGCCAAGTCCTGATCGGCTAGAACTAGAGAAAACTCTTCTCCACCAAAACGACCAACCTTATCTTGCTCACGAACTGCATGTCTGAGCACATGGGCAACTTGGCGCAATACTAAGTCGCCGGCTTCATGCCCATAACTATCATTAATTTTTTTAAAATGATCTAAATCCAAAAGAATCATCGAATATTTTTGGAAATTCTTTTGATGTCTTTTATTCACAAATTCAGATAAATAACGACGGTTGTATACCCCAGTTAAACCATCAATTTGGCTCAAAATTTCAATTTTCTGATCACGATTACGCCACTGACGCAGCAATATCTCAAAAAATAATGCTGAAGTTATTAATATGGGAGAATAAAGAATCAACATACTTTTAAGCCAAAAAGTATTGCTGTACAAATCACTTTGATTTAGCTGATCACTAAATAAAGGCGCATAAGCCAATGTACCAATGGCCGTGAAATAACACATCGCCCCAAAAACCAAGGTCACAATCAGCATAATGCTATAAATAACTTTGGGTTTATAAAATACAAAGCCTATCAGCAAAATATTCAAAATTCCGCCCATAGATGCAGGGCTATAAAGGCCAACGCTTTTGGCTGAATACAGCAGCAGTAGCCCAAAAAATAGCGGAATAAGCCAGCCCATAACATGACGGAACTTCGCATTTTGCTTAAATGCTAAAGCAAGCAAAAGTACAAAGGCGGTTAAAAATATCTGACACCACGTGGTAAAAATACGCTCATCATGATAGCTCTGACTAAACCAAATTTGGTTTGCAGACTCGTAATTCACCACATACCAACTCAAATGCCCAAGCAAGATCAGCAGCGCAAATACAAGTAAAAGTATGCCCTTATTAAAGTCTGGCCAGTAAATGAATACATCTTCTGTCTCAAATAAATGAAATTTCAAAGACTTAAAATATTCAATTATTTTATTTTTTATTCTTAGCATTGTGCCCATATATATTTATAAATCAAAAAATTTAATGGCTGTTCCAACTGATATCCTTTTGTTTAAATTTAAGGATTGCTTTTCTTTATAGCACCATTAGCCATGTTGATCTGCAAAACTTTAGGCCTCTTTTTAACAAATTATTTAAGCCCCTTTTAACGTTGCAATTTTTCCCTATCGCAAATGAGTAATCTTCATTTTTAGAAGGCCATTCAATTAAAGAACACAACCTTTAATCAAAAAATTGCGTTTTTACACTTTTATGTCAGCAAACATGATGTTTTTCGATAATAATAAACTTTTTACATTCTCCCCTATAAATATAGATTGGTACATCCATGAAAAAACTCATAAACAACCCTGAAAATCTGGTTGTTGAAATGTGCAAAGGCTTTGTTCTTGCGCATCCTGAACTTGCATTTACTGAGTCACACAAAATCATTTCACGTAAAGAAAAACACCACAACGTGGCATTGATCAGTGGCGGTGGTAGCGGTCACGAACCTGCACATGCAGGCTTTGTTGGTACAGGTATGCTCGATGCTGCCGTATGTGGTGACGTATTTGCATCACCTTCACAAATTCAAATCTACAAAGCACTGCAGCACGTCGCAACAGACAAAGGCGTGTTGATGATCATCAAAAACTATTCTGGCGATATGATGAATTTCCAAAATGGTGCAGCACTGGCAACTGATGATGGTATTAAAGTTGATTATGTGAAAGTGGCAGATGACATTGCCGTCAAAGACAGCCTATATACTGTGGGTCGTCGTGGTGTGGCTGGCACAGTATTTGTGCATAAAATTGCGGGCGCTGCAGCAGCTCAAGGTTATGAACTTTCACGTGTAAAAGAATTAGCACAAAAAGCTGCCGACAGCGTGACCAGTCTTGGCTTTGCATATACCTCTTGCACCGTTCCAGCCAAAGGTACACCAACATTTACATTGGCCGATGACGAAATGGAATACGGCGTTGGCATTCACGGTGAACCAGGTATTCGCCGCGAAAAAATCCTGCCATCTAAAAAATTAGCACAGCGTATTGTGGATGACCTGTTCCTTGACCGCCCAGACCTAAAAGAGGTAGCGGTACTGGTAAATGGTTTTGGCACTACACCATTACAAGAGCTGTATGTATTTAACCATGATGTCTGCCAACATCTTGCCAATAAAGGCATTAAAATTTACCGCACTTTCGTTGGTAACTACATGACCAGCATCGACATGAACGGTGCGTCTGTATCGCTTCTTGCACTAGATGATGAGCTAAAAACCTATTTAGATGCCGAAGCCAGCACACCTGCATTTAAAATGGATGGCTCTCCTGCGCTTCCGCTTGAGTTTTCTAACCAAAATGAAACTGCTGAACGCAGTATCAATACAGATGTAGAAACGCATCCAGAGCATGCCAAAATTTCTAATGAGCAGTTCACTATTGAAAATATGCGCTATGTAGTGGATGTTATGAGTGCATGTATCATTAAAAATGAAGTGCCATTTTGTGAATTAGACGCACATGCAGGTGACGGCGATTTCGGCATGAGCGTAGCTAAAGGCTTTAAACAGCTAAAACGTGAATGGCATCAGCTGGTACAAGCCGACCGCATGGATGAATTCCTACTCAACTGCTCAATGATTATTATGGAACATTGTGGTGGCGCGTCTGGCCCAATTTGGGGTTCAGCATTCCGTGCTGCAAGCAAAGCTATTAAAGGTAAAACCACGTTAAGTACCGCAGATTTTGCAGACATGCTACAAGCTGCGGTTAAAGGCATTCAAGTAACTGGCGAACGTTCATTTGGGCGTGGCGCAGTGGTCGGTGATAAAACCCTCATTGACGCCTTAGTGCCATGTGCAGATTCATGGTCTGCCCATACCGATAAATCGTTTAAAGAAAACTTTACATTAGGTGCAAAAGCGGCTGTTCAAGGCGCCGAAAAGACTAAAGAAATTGTAGCGCGTATGGGACGTGCAGGAACTGTGGGCGATCGCAGTCTTGGCTATCCAGATGCTGGCGCACATGGTTTAGGTGTAATCTTTACAGATATTGCTGAACATTTGAAATAATGGTTTGAATCTAAAAAAGCCCTAATTACTTTGCAGTTTTTAGGGCTTTTTATGGTTTGAAATATCATTATATTTCAGCAATGCGAGTCATGATCTTCAACCGCTTAATCAATCAAACGTAGTTTACGCAGTCTTGCACGAATCCCGCCAATTTTACGGTTATGGCGCAGTGCAATCTCCTTAATTGGTAGCTTTTCATCCATAAAAGCATCAATCAGGCGAACTTCTTCATCTTCTGTCCATTTTTGGCCAATCATTGAGTCTGTTTCGGTTTCTGGCTCAGCACTTTCTGCTTCATCTACCGCTTTTTCAATGCTGACCTGCACGGAACTTTCTTCTGGTTCTTGGGGTACTGCTGTTTGCTCATAAATTGCTTTTATATCAGCAAGAAAGCCTTTATTTTCACATCCTAAAATAAATAACTTATTCTGCGCACGAGTCATGCCCACATACGCCAGCTTACGCTCAGAATCTAAATCTCGATTCTCTCCCAGTCGTGGCATGTGGTCCAACCCAACAAAAAATACATGCGGAAACTCTAAACCCTTAGAAGATTCTACATTCATAATTTTGATGGTATTTTTATTCAAATCGAGTGCTTTCTTTTCTGCACTGTTGAAAATCAATTCAGCCTCAGCATCTGGAACATAACTTTCCAGTTTGGTTTTCAGCTCATGCACAAAAATATCGTATGCAGTCGATTTCGCCTGTAACACTGCAATATCTCTCGGCGCGATATCCGACTTCAGCAATTGTCGAATTTTACGGGCAATTAAATCAGCCAAATGGCGCACATCATTTTCATGATAAATACTTGGATATTCACCCGTTTTACACTCCCCTGTATCGGGGTCTAAAACACGGTCATATTCATCACTATTCTGTAAGCTCTCGAACTGCTTTGGATTTAAAAATGCTTTGGCAATATCTAAAATTTCTTTGGTATTACGGTAGCATTTATACAGTTCAACAGGTTTTTTGCCTTGTACCTGTAAGCCCACTGAACGCCAGCTGGGCTTTTTACGGTTAAAAATATTTTGCGCAGGGTCATAACAAAACAAAATGTTATTGCTTTCTGCTTTGACTAATTTTGACAGGCCAATAATCCACTCTTGTGCAAAGTCCTGCCCTTCATCAATCAAAATGGCATCATATTGTTCGGTTTCAGATAACCCGCTTTCCTCAAGATAATCCAATAAAATTTGACCGACACGACTGTTATAGTCAGTCTGTTTCTCATTTTTCAGCATCGACAGATTTGCACTGGTAATTTTCTTTACCACACTATGGAAGTTCAGTACTTCGATTTTGTCATTAAAATCATCACCAAACATTTGGCTGAGATGATTGCAAAGTGAATTGTTATAACACACCACTAAAATTTTATAGTCTGGATAAATCGTCTTTAAATATTTTGCGCGACAAGCTAAAACCAGTGTTTTACCGCTACCTGCCACACCTTTTAAAATGCGATGACCATCGCCAATATTTTTGGCAATAGATTCTTGTGATAAATCGAGTGCTTTTACGTCTTGTGGCTCTACGGCAAATAATTCATCTTGCTTAAATTCATTGACACGAATTTCAGGGAAAATCATATAGCGTAAAAATTTTTCCTCAGCATAAGCTAGGGCTTCAAATGGGAAGGCAACTTCTTTAAAAGCATGAATCAGTTTTTGTTTGAAAGTTTTATTCTCTGCAACTAAGCGTAAATCATCTTTATAAATGGTTTTATGTTCGGAGCTAATTGCAGGCAAACTCAAGCCAATTTCATTGGCTTCTTGCTGTTTCAGCTCGGTGTAAATAACACAGCTTGTGATTGGAAATTTAACATTGCCTTGATAAGGCCCATTTTGCTGTAAAAATATTGCGGTCTTTTTAAATTGATTCAGAATATTCAGCATGCATTTACGCACCTGCATTTCTGGGTTTTGTACGGAAACACTTTTGGCATTATTCTTATTATAAAAACGTCCCGTAAATGTTTCTGGGTTTAAGGTTTCAAATCTGTCTTTAGACCAGTCTTTAACTTCTATCACCAATAAGCCGTGCTTTGGTAACCAAACAATAAAATCCGTATAACGGTTGAGTGCTTTCGGTTCATGCCAAATAATGGCATTTTCATCCTTAAAAACATGCTCCAATAACTGATAGACTTTTCTTTCACCGCTACTGGCTGATCTTAATTGTTGAATACTTGGGGGAATCAGTTCAGCCACAGTGATTATTCTCTAAATCGTAATTAGTTGATTAATTAGAAAAATTATAATCAAAAATGTTAAATAGTCCACCACTTTTACTTTGAATATCAATTAATTATTCAAATTTATTGTGAATACATTCAAATGATGCATCATTTCTCGAATCATTACAAAGTAAGCCCATAGCTTAAAATCATGCCCTACTTTGTTCGTATAATATTCTAGTCGCTCCACCCACTCATTAAATGCATGTTCCAGCATATTTCGGTCTATGTGCTTTGCATCATTAAAAAACAGCGTGCTGATTTGTCGCATAGATTCATCAGCAGTTTGTGACTTCCGCTGTTTGCGAAAATCCAGCTTCAGCTGTTCCAGTAGTTCTTCAATCACATAGATCATATTTTCAATCGCCAAAGCATCGATACCGCCAAAACGCACACTTTGCGCAATGATAAAATTCAGACCTTTTGAAATTTCAATTATTTGCCCGTCTACTTCAAATTTCAGCTGTTCATCAGCCAGTGAAAATGCAATCTCTGCTTGCGAATCGCTCATGAGCATATTCTCCTAGCAATCTTCAATTCAAACCCAGCATTGACCTAATAAAAAGCGCCACCTGATTGATCCTATCAGACAGCGCGATGATTAGCCTACAGGCTTAATCTGCGTCTTTGGCAAAAAGAATGTTGCTAAACCCAGTAAAGGCAACAATGAACAAACACCAAACACCCATTCAATGCCATTCATATCTGCCAAATAACCCAAACCCGCAGCAGCAATACCACTTACACCAAACATTAAGCCAAACATTAATCCTGCAATCATGCCTACGCGACCAGGTACGGCTTCTTGCGCATAGACCACCATAGCAGCGAAAGCCGATGACATCACTAAACCCACGATAATAGACAGCACGGTCGTCCAAAATAAATTTGCATAGGGCATGATGAGTGCAAAAGGCGCCATGCCAATAAAAGACACCCAAATTACGGCTTTACGGCCAATTTTATCGCCAATCGGCCCGCCAGCAAATGTGCCCAAGGCAACGGCTGCCAAAAAAGCAAATAAATGTAGCTGGGCATTTTGCAAACTTAAGCCAAATTTATGCATTAGATAAAAGGTGAAATAGTTGCTGATGCTGGCGATATAGGTAAATTTGGCAAACATCAGCACGCAAATAGTTGCTAATGCAATAAACAGCTGTCTGCCTTGTAGCTTGCTTTGTACCTGCTGTGCTTTTGATGTGGCTTGGCTAAGGCTATGTTTAATATTCCAGCGACTCACAGCAAACAGTACCCAAATGGCCAACAAAGCAAAGACCACCAGCCATGCGACTGCATGCTGTCCAAAAGGGACGATAATCAACGCGGCCAATAGTGGGCCAATAGCAGAACCTGTGTTCCCACCAACCTGAAATGTAGATTGGGCTGTGCCAAAACGACCACCTGATGCCATACGCGCCACCCGCGATGCTTCAGGATGAAAAGTCGATGACCCTACCCCAATGAGGGCAGAAGCGATCAGCAGTACGGTAAAACTTGGGGAAAAAGCCAATAGCACAATACCACTGAACGTAACAACCATGCCCATTGGGAGCAAATAAGGCTTAGGATGCTTATCGGTATAGAGGCCAATCCATGGTTGCAATAATGAAGCTGTCAGTTGATAGACCAGTGAAATCAGACCGACTTCTGCAAAACTCAGTGAAAAGTTGACTTTCAGCATCGGGTAAATAGCAGGTAAAACCGCTTGTATTAAATCATTTAGCAGATGCGCTACCGCAACTGCACCCACAATTTTAATCACCATACCTTGTGGCTGCGTACTTGCTACGTCAGCATCATTCTTCACGGGTATTGAAGCGTTCATTGCCCGTTCACTCCATGTCTGTATTGATCGATTTTTGATTGTAAATTGTCACTCATAGCATTATCTTCCAATAATCATTGTATAAGTGACAAAAATGAGGCCTGCATGCATAGCTTGCTGATTGAAACTGAAATGTCGGAACTGGTCATTGGCTTATCTTCTGAGCATAGCTATCGGGAGATTACGCCACCACATCATCATTCGCGGGCACAATTTCTCTATGCATCTAGTGGCATGATTCAAGTGTATACGCCCAACCATGTTTGGATTGTACCGCCTATGTGTGCGCTGTGGATTCCTGCTGGGATCGAGCACAGTGTCATTTCACTTAGTCATGTCAAAATGAATACGGCGCTGGTCGATACAGCAGCCGCGGACCTGATGGGCCAAAATTGTTTTATTATTCGTGTAAGCAAACTACTGCATGAACTACTGATTCGCTTAAATGCGCTCGAAAGTATGCCACCATCTGAAGTGCTGAGCGCAGATGAGTTATCACGCTCGTTGCAAATTTTAATCTTCGATGAAATTCATAAAGCAAATCTGTTGCCTATTCAGATTCCTTGGCCACAAGACAAACGCCTGCTACAAATATGTAAAACCATGTTAGATACACCCGACCAACTGAAGGATTTAAGCACATGGGCCGATGATATTGGCACAAGTGCGCGTACCCTCATGCGTATGTTCCAAAAAGAAACGGGGCTTTCTTATCGGGCTTGGATTCAGCAAATGCATATCGCGCATGCGCTAAGTAAAATTTCAATTGGCGAATCTGTGGCACAAATCTCTAGGACACTTGGCTACAGTAACCCCAGTGCTTTTAGTGCCATGTTTAAACGGCATTTGGGACAAACACCACAGCAGTTTAGGCAAGGGGCTAAATAATGCCGAACATTATTTTAATCTGTTAAACGTTCAACAAAGAGCACGCCATTTAGATGATCTACCTCGTGTTGTACTATACGTGCAGGAAAGCCTGAAAACTCTGTTTCGATCTGCTCGCCTTGTACGCTTCGATAACGCACACGAATTTGGGCAGCTCGTGCAACTTGACCACGCCTGTCTGGCACACTCAGACAGCCTTCTTCACCATCTAAGGTCTGTTCAGACTGAAACACAATTTCAGGGTTAATCATCACAGTTGCATCCATTTCAGGTGCATCGGGATAACGCACATTAGGACGTGAAGCCACGATAATAATTCGCTTAGAAATATACACTTGTGGTGCCGCAATACCGACACCATTGCGGTCCAGCATGGTTGCATGCATCGCCTGCGTTAGCTCAGTTAACCACGGACAATTAAACTCAGCTTCACTCACTGCAACAGCCACTAAATTCAGAATAGCCTCACCTTGTTGTGCGACAGTTAATACCGTATTCATACAAGTTACTCCAAATATTAAAGGTCTATTTGTCAGGTATTTTATTTAATATAAATTATTTGATGCTTTTTCATTATGGCTTAAGCCTCGTAAGAGAGAATAAACCTGCTTTGGATTGAGATTAAGTAAATTATTATGTTTGACTGGTCTGCCTTATTGCAACATTACGGCTATTTAGCTGTATTTGTCGGTGCATTTTTTGAAGGCGAAACCGTATTAATGCTCGGTGCTTATGCAGTACATCAACACATTTTATCTTTTTGGCCTCTGGTGGGAATTGCCATGGTTGGTGGCTTTTTAGGCGATCAACTGTATTATTTCATTGGTGCAAAATATGGCTACGGCTTTATTCAAACTCGCCCACGGCTCAATCAAAAATTTGAACGTGCCAGCCAAATTATTGCGCGTTATCCCACAGTTGCCATTTTAATCATGCGTTTTTTATGGGGCTTAAGAACCATCATCCCCATGAGCTTTGGCATTATGCATTATCCAGCACTGCGCTATTTAGTGATCAATTTGATTGCCAGTTTTATCTGGGCCTTTGTGGTCGTGAGTGTCGGTTTACAGGTCAGTCATTGGCTTCATATTTTTTGGCACATGCTTCTGCCCCATCAACATAAAATTGTCATTATTGGCGCAGTCATCTTCTGTATTTTGTTGGTGCGTATTGTGTATGGCCGTTTCGCCAAAAGCACTGAGTCCTCAGAGACGCGCTCATCTTAATCAATTTAATCTCGCAATTTAATCTCGCAATTGAGTCACCGAGATATAAAATACTGATACACATGCACTTAAGTTAATTTTCAGTTCCTGTTGCTATATATGTAATTTTACAGGGAGGAAGTTAGCGTGAACGCGACTATACTTTTATTGGGTGTGCTGTTTAGCTCCATCGGCTTCGGCTATTTTTTATATGGTAAAAAACAACAAAAATCGGTGCCCTTGATCTGCGGTATTGCTTTAATTATTTACCCTTATTTTATTGAAAACATCAGCATCATGTTGGCGCTTGGCCTTATTCTTTGTGTGATTCCTAAATTTATTCGTCTATAAACTTCATCTAAAGCATATTATTTTTTAAATATTTACATGATAAGTAATACAAAATTATATAATTAAAAGTTATTAAACCACCAATAAAGTTTGATTATTCAAGCAGATATCCCTTATCTACAATCCAAGGATACTGACTTGTTTTACCTTGGATTTTCGCATGGAAGCTCATCCACGCTTAACTCGTGAAGACAAACGAACACTTGGCCTCTCCTCAGAGGTGGTCCCACTTGTTTGAACAACTAAAAGCGTATTTATAAGTGATATTCCGCTCTAGTTAAGCCACCTTGTTTTGTTGGGGTAGCTGATCATAGTAAAACTCATTTGGTGTCATTTTGTCTAGACTCGAATGAGGTCGTTTCAAATTATAAAACTCAAAATATGCACTTAATTGCTTTTTCGCATCTGTGACACTGCTATAAGCTTTGAGATACACCTCTTCATATTTAACGCTCCGCCATAATCGTTCAACCATCACATTATCTACCCATCGACCTTTACCATCCATACTGATTTGAATGCCATTTGATTTCAATACATCAATAAATGCATCACTGGTAAACTGGCTGCCTTGGTCTGTATTAAATATTTCAGGTCGACCATATTTTTCAATCGCTTCATTTAAAGCCGAAATACAAAAATCCACCTCCATACTAATCGATACTCTATGCGCAAGTACCTTGCGGCTATGCCAATCAATCACAGCACATAAATAAACAAAGCCTTTTGCCATAGGGATATACGTTATATCCGTAGACCACACTTGATTACTGCGCTGAATAGCCAATCCTTTGAGCAGATATGGATATTTACGGTGAGCTTGATTAGCCTGGCTTAAATTTGGTTTGCAATATAACGCCTGAATACCCATTTTCTTCATTAAAGTACGTGTATGACGTCGTCCTATATGATGTCCTTGACGATTCAACAAATCACGCATCATACGACTGCCTGCAAAAGGATATTGCATATGTAATTCATCAATACATCGCATCAGCTTCAGATCTGATGCACTCACAGGTTTTGGGCGATAGTAATAACAACCACGGGAGACTTTCAGCAGCTTAGCTTGCTTAGATACTGAAATCTGAAGTGAGTCGTCGATTAACTTTTGTGGTTGAAGCGGCCCAGTTTCTTCAACACACCTTCTAAAAAATCAATTTCTAATGCCTGCTCACCGATTTTTGCATGTAGTTTTTTTAGATCGATGGGTGGTTCTGTTGGAGCTTTTGATTGATCGAAAGCTTGCGAGGAAGCTGAGATCAATTGATTTTTCCAGTCAATAATTTGGTTTTGATGAACATCAAACTCAGCACTCAATTCAGCAAGTGTTTTTTCTGCTTTAATCGCAGCAAGTGCTACCTTAGCTTTAAAATCATTTGAATGATTTCTTCTTGGTCTACGTGCCATAAAATACTCCATATATTGATGTTTATAACATCATTTGAGGAGCAGAATATCACTTATAGGAGTTGTTCAAATTTACGGATCCATCTCTCCTCATTAGGTGGCGCGCTTGAGTTCTATGACTTCGTGATTTATGTTTTTTACGCCAAAATTATTTCTGAATTATTTTTCCCAAGTACACTCAGTCCATTTTGGGCCATGCTCAATACTTATGGCATTTTTGCAGCAGGTTACTTCTTCCGCCCATTGGGTGGCGTGGTCATGGCGCATTTTGGTGACTTAGTGGGCCGCAAACGCCTATTTAGCTTGTCTATTTTACTCATGGCTTTGCCTACCTTACTCATTGGTGTCATGCCAACCTTCGAAAGCATTGGTTATGCAGCGCCCTTATTACTCTTACTTATGCGTATGGTTCAAGGCATTGCAATTGGCGGTGAAATTCCAGCAGCTTGGACCTTTGTTTCTGAACATGTACCTGAAAAGAAAATTGGGATTGCCAATGGCCTGCTGACTGCGGGTTTATCCTTAGGCATTTTGTTAGGTGCTTTAATGTCACTGTTTATTTCGCTCAAATTTTCTGAAGCTGAAATTCACGACTGGGCATGGCGTATTCCCTTTATTGTTGGCGGTATTTTTGGTTTTGTAGCGCTGTATTTACGTAGTTACCTCAAAGAAACTCCTGTATTTAAAGCCATGCAAGAGAAAAAAGCACTGGCAAAAGAACTGCCTGTTAAACAGGTGCTGGCAAAGCATAAAACAGCTGTCGTAATTGGTATGTTGTTTACATGGTTCTTAACAGGCTGTGTCGTGGTCCTGATTTTGGCCATGCCCAACTTACTCAGCACAGGCTTTGGCTTTGAACGTGCCGATGCGTTTAAAATGCAAAGTGCGGCCATTATTATGCAAATGGCAGGTTGTATTGTTGCAGGCTTATTGGCAGATCGCTTAGGTGCGGGCAAAGTCATGCTATTTGGTTCTTTACTCGTCACTGTACTGGCTACTGTGTTTTACAACAGCTTAGGTCATGTTGCTCCATCGACTGTGTTTGTGTTGTATATGCTTTTGGGCTTTAGCTCAGGTACTGTCGGAATGGTGTCTTATAGCATGGTGAAAATGTTCCCTGCACAAATTCGTTTTACAGGCATTTCATTTTCATACAACTTGGCCTATGCCATTGCTGGAGGCATTACTTTGCCATTGGTACAGTGGTTAAGCGCGTTTAGCCCAATTGGTGCTTTGTACTATGTTTGGGTGGTATGCATGGTGGCATTCTTCACAGCCATGCTGTATCGCGCAAAATTTGAGAAAGCCAACTTTCGGCCGAGCTAATGGCGCGAATTAAATTAAATCGTTAAACAATGATTATTAACAAAGTATGTGCTAAAAAAAGGCTGGGCAACACTTAAAACACCTCATCCTTGAAACTCAAAAAGAGCAGTTAAACTGCTCTTTTTTATATATGCATGATGCTTAACACGTGCATTCTGACCAAGCTTTTACATTATAAGACATGCACGATTAATCAGGTCTAGCGCTTAAGCTTTATTTATAAATGCTTGCGTAATTCGTCTTCAATAATTTCAATTTCGACTTGGCTAAAACGACGGATTTCGCTTTCAGCATGACGTTCTAACATCCCACCAATGAGTGGTACTTTAATATTCACATTCCAATCTAAATGAAATACCACATGAGTGTCATCGCCAGTCACACGGCGTTGGCAGTTGGCCTTAAGTGGAAGATTTGGCTTTAAAATCACTTCTGAGGTCATGGCCTCTAAATTACTCACATCCGTGCGATGTAAACGAAATGCATCTTTCAAAAATTTTTTCGCAGTGTCAGGAATTTTTACATCTAAGTTATAAGCACGCTTCAGCGTATAAATATCGCCCATTTTTTCTGATTCAATAATTTCAAGTTGCTCCCCTGGAATGCGCTTACACACAGCTTCGTGTAGTTCTGTTCGAGCAGCTAAACGTTTAAAATCTTGTAATGAAATGCCTTGAATTGAAGCTTGCACAGTAAATTGATGCGCCATGTTATACCCTTTTTATATTTCGTTTTATTGTTGTATTCATCACTGTAGCATTACAGTTTGATTTATAGCTTATGCTATTGAATAACTCATACTATTAAATAATTTAAATCGAGTCTTTACATTGACTATAGATCTACATTTTATCGGCAAACTGGCCTATCGTTGCAAACTTAACCATCATTTGAGCCAACCACCTAAATATGCCAATACTGCAACATACAATAAAAGTTGATACCGCTAAATCGCCTAGAGCCTAGTTCATACCAACTTTAGCGCATGCTTATGCCCAAATCGACCACACCACAACACACTGATCTGGGTGGCATAATCAATCTGCATATATTGTGCTAAATATTGAAGCTTCATACAGTAATGCTCTGCACCATCATCTAAACCAGATACAATCATTTGTGTGGCTTTAGGAAAGTCCTGCAACCACGGTATTGCATAAGCGTCGCTAAGCTGCGCAAAATTTAGAAATTGCTCAGGTGTTTGATAAATTTGCTCGGCCACGGCATCAAACTGCTTTTGTTGCTCAAGCTTGAAATCAATTAACATGTTCTTTCTCTACCATGTCATTTTATCCACTCGGCATGCTCTGTTGTTTGTGTTTCGCCTGCAACCATGTATACCAACCATAGGCCGCCAACAGCACAAAAACGGCATATAAACCCGCTGTTAACAGTAAATCTTTATAAATAAACATGCCGACATAAATAATGTCTACCACTACCCAAAGTACCCAAGTGGCAATATATTTTCGACTGGTCCAATAAGTTGCCAACAAACTAAAGGCTGCCAATTGCGCATCCAGCCACGGCACGGCCGCATCGGTGAGGAATTTTAAGCCAGCCCCAAACAGCACCCCAAACAATGCAGTCACTGCAACTTGTAACCAGAGCTGACCCTGTGGCAAAGGCTCAATACGAATTTCATGATCTGTGGCTTGACCTTGCTTCCACTGTAAAAAGCCATACACTGCCAATCCCATAAATAAGATTTGCAGAATGGTTTCACCATACAATTTATAATCAAAGAAAATAAAAGCATAAAGCACATAAGCCAATAAATTAAACGGCCAGCACAACATGTGGCGACATACCGTAAGTGCAACCGCAATACAACTCACCAGTACCGCAATAATTTCGAGCTCCGACATGCCTGTCGCCTACTTTATTTTAAAAGCGCTATTATGGAAAAAAATACAATAACTGCAATCCTCTTTCTGTTATGCACGCCTCTTTCTGCTCATGTGCTTTCTGAACGCGTACGTATACAACCATCATTTGACAATTCGAGCACACGAGTACAAAAATAGAACTTGAAAAGCCTATATGACCATTTAAAAACATAAAACGATAAGAGCCTTTTATGACCCAGCACACTCAGACCAATGAAGCGGTAAAACCTATTTATATCAGTACAGCAGATGGCTACAGTATTGCTGCACATTTATATACATGTAAACAGCCCAAGGCCAGTATTGTCGTGGCGAGTGCGACAGGTGTACCTCAAGGTTTTTATCGACGCTTTGCAACCCATGCCACAACACAGGGCTTTCAAGTACTCACCTTTGATTACCGTGGGATTGCGCAATCCGCACCTGCACAATTACAAAACTTTCGTATGTCTTATTTAGATTGGGGCCAACATGACTTAACTGCTGCAATCGATTATTTGGCACAGTCGGACTTACCCATTTATATGGTTGGACACTCTTATGGTGGACAAGCACTTGGACTCACCCGCAATCATGATCTAGTAAGAATGATGTACTGCTTTGGCACAGGCGCCGGCTGGCATGGTTATATGCCTTTCAAAACCAAAGTACAGGTGCAAGTAATTTGGAATATTATTTTCCCACCCTTTGTAGCTACACATGGTTATTTGCCATGGAGTAAATTTAATATGGGCGCTGATTTACCATTGGATGTTTATCGTCAATGGCGTCAGTGGTGCAAACACCCGAATTACTTTTTTGCAGATCCACAGCAACAACATTTGCATGCACAATATGCTCAAGTGAAAACCCCAATTTATGCAGTGGCAGCCTTAGATGATGACTGGGCCTTACCAGCATCACGACAAGCCTTTATGCAACACTATCGTCAGGCACCATTACATTATATCGATGTGCAAGCCAAAGATTTAGGCTTAAAAGCCATTGGTCACATGGGCTATTTCCGCCAAGGTGCAGAAAAGCTATGGGACGATATGCTCAATACATTTACTCAAGATCTATCTGTGCAAAAATCAGCTTAATGACGTGAGCATGCCGAACTCGTTTCAAAGGCCTTTGTACGTAGCACTGAGTACATGACATGAAAGATGATCTTTAGCCGAACTTGAGATCATTCTATGGGAGCTTTGGTAATTTCTCTTTTGTGCTCTGTTCCCAAACGGTCTACATGCGCATAAAACACACCATAGCGCCCCATATAATATTCCAAGGACTGCTCGTAAAAATTCCAGTAAATCGAGTATTCATCTAGATCTAAGGCACGAATTTGGGTTTTACAGGTCACAGGCATTTTGCGCAGAATCTCGGCCTGTAATGCTTTAGCTTCATCTAGAGTGCTCACTTCATAGTGCTGTTCACAAAACATGCTGGCAACATCATCAAACAATTGTTGCTCATATTCATCCACCACATGCGTAATGCTGTCGTTTTGTCCCGCGCTTTGTGCGCTAATATTGGCTAGTTTTTCTGGTGCTTGATAGCGCTTTAAACGCTCGACATAGCGTTGCTTTTTCACAATTTTCTTTATCACCATCCAAAGCACACTCAGGACAATAAGAACACAAATCCACAATAAAAAATTGAGCATTATTTTTCACCTGTAGAGCTACGCACTCATCTCATTATTATTCTTCTAGATGGCGCACGCAAATACCAACCATCCAGCCATATTCACACGCTGTGAAGTCACATATTCAAAACAAAGTCACCTTAAAAGCGCAACACAACTGTCATAAAACATAAAACTCAGGCACAAATGCTTCAGAAACGCATCACAATGCAACAGTTCTTGGCTTTTATGTTTAACCCTTTTCTTGTGAAATTAAAAATATTTTCAGATTGATCAATTAGAAAAAAATATGATACGCGAAGCAAGGATTGAAGATATACCGCATATATTAAAAATTATTCACGAAAGTATTCGCACCTGTATAGACGATCATCAACGTGATGAAAGTAGCATTCAGATTCTACTTGAAGAAATGAATCAAGCAAATTTAACCTTATGGATGCTCTATAACGACAGCTGGGTCTATGTAGATGAGTACCGCATTGCGGGCGTTATTATGGTGAATGATCAAGGAAACATTCTACTGAATTATGTTGCCCCTGAGATGCAACTTCGTGGCTTTGGCGAAGCCCTGTTACTCAAATTATTTGAAACTTGCCACACTAAAAATATTCCTCAATTGACCTTAGAAAGTACACAGACCGCATTGCCGTTTTACCAAAAATATGGCTTCGAACGCACTCAGCCTTCCAATAGTGATTCTATGTTATTGGTCAAACAAGTAAGCCCACTATAAATCTTTTAACATTAGACTCAAGCTTGATGTGGACTCACCTTCAGTTGGTCTCGCCCTGCTTGTTTTGCAGCATACAATTGAACATCGGCGGCTTTCATTAACTCATGAATATTTGCATAAGGGTGCTCACGGTTTTTATACGCCACCCCTATGCTTAATGTGACATAGTCTTTGCCATCACTACGGTTAAGGTGTTCAAATTGTTGCTGACGGACTGCATCCAAAACTTGGAGTAAATATTGCTCTGCCACGGGAATTGGCACGTTATGCATCACAATTGCAAACTCTTCACCACCGTAACGTGCCAAAAATGCTGTTTCAGGCAAACTTTGCTTCAGAACTTTCACAAGGCTCTGTAAAATCACATCACCCTTAAGATGCCCATAATAGTCATTATAATTTTTGAAATAATCGACATCTAACATGGCAAAAATCAGGGTTTTGTCTGAATAAGTTGGCGTTTGATCAAATAGCTGTTGTATCTCATGATTTAACGCATAGCGGTTAAAAGCACCTGTTAATGCATCAGTTTTCACTTGTAATTCTAGCTTTGCATTTAAGTTATGCAACTCTTCAGTACGACTTTTCACTTTTTGATCGAGTGAACTGTTTAACTCACGTAAGCGGGTATTTAATTGCTCTGTATGATAAGTATAAAACGCATAATTTCTCGATTGCTGAAACATAATTAATAAAGCATACAAACTGGTCGCCACAAAAGATAAGTACACCGAATCAATCACATTGGCCATGAGCAAGAAGTCATTTAAAAATGCACTACATAAGAAAATAACAGCCCACAGATTCCACACAGAATAGCTCTCTTTAAACTTCAGCGTCTGTGAAAATCCATAGATAAGATTAATAATTACCGGCAAACAAAAAATCGCACAATACATACCAAGCTGACTAAATTGCTCTGGCTCAAGTACACATACCGCGCCCATATTTATACTGAGAAGAACAACTGACATTCCATAAATATAACGGTGTAAATATTTACGCTTCAGCATATAGATATAGCTGAGAAAAAATAAAATCGCGATGTAGCTAAATAAATATTCTAGGCGTGCCCCTAGTTTCCAATCTATTGTGGTAAAAGCGGTATAAGCATAGGGCGCTGTAAAAAGATTATGTAAGGCCAAAAATAAAATAAACAGACCGAAAACAAACTCTTTTTGGCTTTCACGTACCATTGGGCCACGAAACAATGAAAATAATAATGTAAATAAACTCACACCGAGCACTGCACCACATACAGCCGCTATACTCATTTGTTGTTGTTGAAACTGCCGATTAATATTGCGGGCTAAGCCAATTCGCAGTGGATTTTCTAAGCCCCCATGTAATTCAGATGTATTAGCGACCTGAATACTGAGCGTAAAATACGCATCATTCGCTACGAAATATGCAATTTTAGGCGCTTTTTCAACTTCAATTTTAGCCAAATCTGCATTCACTTCACCTGCACGAACCAGCAAGTCGCCATTTAAAAAAACCTTATAAGCGCCATATTGATGAGGAATTTTAATCGCAACACGGCGCCCTACAGCATGTTGAGGTAAGCGAAAATGCGCAATATAAGTGCCATAACCACGGTTAGAACCTAAGCCTTTTTCCAAGGCACTAGGAAGCGTTATAGGTTCTGCCCTCAGTACGGTATTGGGGTCACGTAATAAATGATTTGGATAAAATAACCAGTCACCACCTAAGGCAATGGTATTGTCAGTATTAAAATTAAGCGTGTGGACCTGGTGCTTTGAATAATAAGACTCAGGCTCTGGTTCATACTGTGCAAACGCCACAGTCGATAGACACGCCAGCAACCAACCTAAAAATAACCAGGTTTTTAATTTGCACAGAAACTTTACAGCTATCGACACTAGTTTGAGCATCCAATTTATTTAGATATTTTGCACATCAAACTTAATGTACGTTTAAATTACTGAATCGACAAATATTTTTTAATTTTAGTGATAAACAGCAATTGCTGTTTATCACGATGTTCACTTTTCGCTATTAATCACGTGTTTTCACGTCAAACAATTCAATTTCAAAAATTAAGTTTGAATTCGCAGGAATAATTTTGCCCATTTTGCGCTCACCATAAGCCAAATGCGCAGGTACCAAAAGTTTACGTTTACCGCCCACTTTCATACCCATAATCCCTTGATCCCAACCTTTAATCACACGGCCAGTCCCAATGACAGTTTCAAAATAATTACCGCGGTCAATTGAAGAGTCAAACTTAGTACCATCTTCTAACCAGCCTGTATAATGCGTAGTAATTAACGCACCTTTTACAGCCTCTTTACCTTCACCAATTTTTAAATCAATAATTTCAAGTTCGTTTGACATGATTTTGCCTAATTACAGATATAACAAGATAAGGACATTATAACAGCTCATCAACGCGATATTGTCAAAGCGCGAATATGTCCTCATGTTGCGTCACTATCTTTAAAAACTTAACTCTAAAATATCGCGATCATCTAACAAATAATCGGTTAACTGCCGATGGTGCTGTGCAGAACCAATGAGCACCCATCTGCCCACAATTTTCTGTTCACTTTTATATTGTTCGTTACGAATCACTTGCATGCCATAGTGCTTAAATAGCTCTTCATATTTATCTAAGGTTTCTTGCTGATACATGCATACAATGCGGTATTTACGTGCCTGATGGCGCTGCTCTATCCACTCTTGTACATACATGAGTAACACCAGCACCACCAATACCACAAAAGTGGCAAATAAACTCAGCACCACATAACCTGCACCAACGGCCATTCCGAGCGCTGCGGTCATCCAAATGGTGGTGGCTGTTGTAATCCCTGAAATTCGGTTGTCATCTTTAAAAATCACCCCTGCGCCCAAAAAACCTAAGCCCGTTAAAATATTAGCGGCTAAACGATCTGGATTTTCTACCCCAATTTTCAGCGACAGCATAGTTAATAAGCATGCACTGAGGCTCACCATAATCATGGTTCTTAAGCCTGCGGATTTACTTCGATATTCGCGTTCTGCGCCAATGACTGCACCAATAGCAAGTGCAATCAGCAAATGATAAATCTCATTTGGCATGCTGTGGCCTATTGTTGTTTTAACTCTCTTTGGTATACCCAAAAACAAAAGAAAGATGCAAGCCTAAACCGCATCTTTCTTCATGTGATTGGCCCTATTTGGAAACAAGTTGGCCGTATCAATAGGGTCAAAACCCAGCTTATTTTAATTGTTCCCACTCAATTACAGCTTGTGCTGAATCGCCAATTAAAGTCCATTCACCATCCATCACGTTCAGCTGTAACTGCATTGTACGTTCACAAAGCGCTTGAATTGCGTCTGTGGTTGCCGTTGAAAGTTGCCATACTTCAAGGTTTTTAAGTGTTTTTAGCTTGCTATTACGCTTAAACCACTCATCCACCGAATTACCATAAGCCACAACCGCGACTTGTTGGCAACGTGCACAAGCTTTTTTCACTTTGTCTTCGTCTGGCAAGCCGACTTCAATCCACTTGATCAGCTGACCCGTGAGATCTTTTTCCCATAGCGCAGGTTCATCCGTTTCAAAGAGATCTTTGGTAAACTCTAAAGCTTCATCGGCATAACGTGCATAGGCCAAAATACGAACCATAAGACGTTCAATGGTTTCAGACGGATGCAGTGCCATGGTCAATTGAAAGTCACCATATTGGTGTACATCCATATTGGCTATGTTCAAGTCTGCCTTATAAATCGTAGCTTTAAGCGCCATACATTAAGTCCTCAAATTTGGCGCTTAGCATACTCGATTTCACCCATCGAATGTGGCTTTGCTGATGATTAAACATCGCTTAAGGCTCATGATTGCCCCTGATTCGGCACAGGTTTAGCACGCGATTACTCACGAGCTGACTACTCTGCCTCTACAATACGACATTGCATTAAAGCATTTTCAAAAGCTAACCAATCACGCGCTTCGGTGGTGGGGTAAATAATCTCAATTCGATTATCAATGCCTTCTTCAACCGACTGATAATTAAATTGTGCAGGATTGAAGTTAAAGCTTTTCCAGCCTTCATCCGTAGCAAATATTCCTTTAATCCGCAGCCAATCTTGTTGTTCACACAAAAGGTCCAGCAAGTCCATAAAATGAAAATGCCAACCTTTAGGAAGCTTCCAACCTGCCACACTATAGTCAGCTCTCGTTTCTACATAGTGATAAGGCAATTGTTTAATCACTTGTTGAGCCAATTCAGGTTGCTGTTGTATGCGTTGCAATAAAGGCTGCATTTTTCGTGTACTGGCGGTGTAAGCTAAATCGATCTGTGCAAGTGCTACTTGACCCTGCGGTGCATCCAACCATAGTTGTTGGTAAGGTTGATATTCCTGTTTTAAAAGATCCAAAGCTTGCTGGTCAGCATCCGTCATCTGGTCAACATGAGATAAAGCAACGATTTGCGCTGCTTTTAATTGATCTGCATATAAATTTTGCGTGCTCCACTCACGATCATGCAACCGAGAGGCATCTACCACTGTTACCAAAGCACGCATATTGAGATGACTTTGCCAATGCGGTTCAGTCAATTGCTCCAAAAGCTGTGCAGGATGGCCTAAACCTGTGGGTTCTATAAATAAACGGTCTGGTTTGTTTTCGCTTAATAAGCGCGATAAAGCAATTTGCATAGGCATTTGGCTACTACAACACAAACAGCCCCCTAATAGCTCTTTGACTGCATAGCCCTGATCTTGTGGAAGCAAGGCCTGATCTACCCCAATTTGGCCAAATTCATTCATGAGCACTGCCCACACTTCACCATCGGGCTTTTGGCTCAATACATGCTTAAGTAAAGTGGTTTTTCCTGCGCCCAAAAAACCAGAAATAATATGGACAGGAATCACTTTTGGCGTTGCGATAATTTTCAAAACTTCACCCAAGTCAGGTTTGCATCAAGACCTACTGCTTATAACGGCTTAGACTTGAGCTTGCAAGTGAAAAGCTTTGATCTCGCCTATCTCATCAACCAGAACCGAAGGTGAATACTAAAACGAATAAACCATGAGACAGCTCAATGCCACACCACACAAGAAAAAAATAAATGTGAAGTACTTATCATTATGTGCCGAAATTCTGTTTTTTCGAAACATCATCTTACACTTGATTATGTGAATATTCTCATAAAACAAGCACTTTGACTGTTTGATGTAACCCAACTGTGAAGATAAATCGTCATTTCATGGCACATCAGAACATGAATAATTTACATTTGATTATTTTCTAGGCGCCATACCAACAATTCCCCTACAAAGCGTATGGATATGTGACAAAAAGTAATCTCTAAACGTAACTTTTGTGAGTTGCATTGATCATCCTTAATTCAACTTTTAGCATGTCCTACATCCAAACGGATGGTGATGCATTGGTTTGAGAAAGATCAAATTAAATTTAAGGATGCCCTATCATGAAATTATCTCAAGTATTATTAGCTTCGCTTTTATCTGCAACAGCATTAACAACTTTTGCTGCAACAGAAGAACAAGCAACTCAACCTCAAACTGACAAAGTCGTTGTAAGCACACAAGAACAGCCTGCAACAACTGACACAACAACGACTGCAGCAGATGCATCTGCACCAGCATCTGAAGCTTCTGCAGAAACAGCTCCAGCAGCACAATAATTCTTTTTACTCCAGAAGAAGTTTTATTGCCATAAAGTTGATTGGGTTGAGGGACTGCTGAATCATCAACTCTATTCAACTTTAAAAGCGGAATAACCTTTACAGTTATTCCGCTTTTTTTGATCAAAAATGCCTATCAACCATAGAAAAAATGAATAGATAAATTAGCTAAATCTATACCATAAATTTAATTATATTATTTTATATCAAATACTTAAAAAAAAGACCCAATTGAATAAGGCATGAATAGCATACATAGTCTCTACTTATGCATAGCTTGTTTAGACCAAACACTTAGACCTTAATAGAGCTCAACGGATGTCAAATGATTGGATCTTTGCACATGAGCAATAAAGCAAATTACACTACTGAAGTCGCTGTTTTGGGTGCAGGCCCAGTCGGCTTAACGATTGCAAACTACTTGAGCAAACAAGGTGTTCAAGTCACTGTAGTTGAGCAACTCGACAGTCTAATTGATTACCCACGTGCAATTGGTATTGATGATGAATCTTTACGTACCATTCAGTCATTGGGCTTAGTTGACCAAGTACTGCCTCATACCACACCAAATCACGCAATGCGCTTCTTAACGCCTAAAGGTCGTTGCTTTGCTGATATTCAGCCATTAACACGTGAATTTGGTTTCTCTCGTCGTAACGCATTCATTCAGCCACAAGTGGATAATGTTTTACTACAAGGTTTAAAACAATACAAAACCACTGAAGTTCGCTTTGCCCGTCATTTAACACACTTTAGCCAAAATGCTGATGGTGTGACTTTAAATGTGAAGAATAAAGACGGCGCTGAAGAAGTGATCACTGCAAAATATCTTATTGCATGTGATGGCGGTAACTCCATTGTACGTCGTACTTTAGGTGTTCCTTTTGAAGGTGAAACTGCACCAAACCAATGGATCGTTATTGATATTGAAAACGACCCATTAGCAACACCACATATTTATCTATGCTGTGACCCTGTTCGTCCATACGTATCGGCTGCATTACCACACGGTATCCGTCGTTTCGAGTTCATGGTGATGCCAGGTGAAACTCAAGAAGAATTAAGCAAACCAGAAAATATTGCAAAATTATTGTCTAAAGTATTGCCAAATACAGATGGTATTGAAGTCATTCGTCAACGTGTTTATACACACAATGCACGTATTGCGGATAAATTCCGTGTAGACCGTATTTTACTTGCGGGTGATGCTGCGCACATCATGCCAGTATGGCAAGGTCAAGGTTATAACAGCGGTATGCGTGATGCCTTCAACTTGGCTTGGAAAGTCGCATTGGTTGTGAAAGGTAATGCAGGTCCTGAATTACTAGACACCTACCAAGTAGAACGTAAAGACCATGCAAAAGCGATGATCGACCTATCTGTTATGGCGGGTCATGTACTTGCGCCACCTAAAAAATGGCAAGGTTTTGTACGTGATGGTATTGCTTATGCATTAAATTACATCAAGCCAATCAAACAGTACTTACTCGAAATGCGTTTCAAACCAATGCCTAAATACAATGACGGTGCTTTGGTAACCAATAACAGTAAAGACAGCCCTGTAGGCAAAATGTTTATTCAACCACACGTAAAACTTGAAAATGGTGAAACCATTTTACTAGATGAAGTGATTGGTAATGATTTCGCGGTGATTGCTTGGGGTGTTGATCCTCAATGGGGTCTGTCAGAAGCAAATATGAAACAATGGCAAAAACTGGGTGTTAAATTTATCCAAGTGATTCCAGCGGTTCAATTGGGCAATGAAAACCGTAAGAAATTTGAAGGTGTGATTACGATCGGTGATATCGGTACAGATATTCGCACATGGTTCGGTAAAACTTCAGACTCTATCGTGATTTTACGTCCTGACCGTTTTGTGGCTGCCTTGGCTATTCCACAAAGCATGAATGCCGTGAGCGAACAATTATTCGCTAAGTTGCATGCAAAATAATGCACGACATTGCTGATCCCCTTTTTTAGGGGATCACAGATAAAAAGGCCACGCTAATGCGTGGCCTTTTTTATGCATTCGCAAAAATTGCTCTTAGCAATCTCAGGTAGCTCGAGTTCTGCTCGTGAGTCTTTTTAATTCATAACAGTAATTCAAGACGTGAATACTTCTATATTTTTATAGATATGCATATCAGCCACAGCAAAGTTATCTGCAAATTTTGCTGAATCGCACAATTAAAATTATACAGTGCGTTTCGCCTAAAAATTAGCCATTAGGATAGAACGAAAAACCATTTTCTAAACTTGTTCTCTGGCCATGTTTTGCTATCACAGTAATTTTCTCGCCTCGCCATAAATTGAATTAAGAGAATCGTTGTACAAAAAAGCCAGTCTAGAGACTGGCTTTAAAATAAACATCACTGCATGCTTAAAGCGGTGAGAAATCCATATAGAACTGTTCTCTTAACACCTTCAAAATCAGTTCAATCGCCTCATTGCGTTTCTCTTTATGATAACTCGCATAAAGCCCAATCATGGGCAAAGGTTCTATCGTACTTTTCACCACAATTTTATCGCCCAATAAAGGGATCACATAAGAAGGGACTAAACTCCAACCCACCCCCATGCCGACTAAATTGACATTGAGCAAAATATTGGTCGAATATTGAACCACATTGACATCCAATTTCGATTGCTTAAAGAAACCTTGAATAATGCGATATAACTCAGGAGATGAGTGCTCATCACTCACAATAAAATCTTGCTGATTAAACGTTTTAATACTGATGTGTCGTTGCTGCGCAGCGCTACAGTCTTTGGGCATAATAAGTGCCAACGGTTCAGTAAAAACTTGAATGGTTTCTATATCTGCCAAGTCTGCAGGGTATCGCGTAAAAGCAATATCAATTTCGCCACGCTGTAAGGCCTTGAGCTGATCACTGTCGGTTAAGCTATGAAAGTGGATTTTAAGCTCAGGAAACTTCGCACGAATATTTGGCATGATATACGGAAAAACTTTCATTTCCGCCACAGGTACAAAACCAATATTTAACTGTTCTTTGTTTAACTGTGCAATTTGACGAGCATCAATCACCGCTTTTTCTGCATGTTCTAAACTTAAACGTGCCTCTTTTAAAAAAGCCTTACCTTCTTCCGTCAGCTCCACTTTACGGTTTGAGCGTATTAATAACTGCACACCCACTTCATGCTCTAAGTCTTTAATTTGCTGGCTTAACGAAGGTTGCACTGTACACATGCGCTGTGCTGCTTTGGTAAAATTGAGCTCTTCAGCCACAGCTACAAAATAACGTAAATGACGCAATTCCACATTTTACCCCTTGTTGGATGTTTGAGCTTGTACACTTGCTGGAACTGCCGATACACGATAAATCAGTAAGGTAAACAGCACCATCAAAGCACAAAATAAATAGGTAAATTGATAATCAAATTTGGCAATCAGGAAGCCCATAATCACCGAGCCTACTGCCAATCCAATGTCGAATAAAGCAAAAAATGTTGAAATTGCATGCCCCATTCGTTGCTTTGACACAGCCTGAATAGCCATCGTTTGCATGCATGGAAACAATGATCCATATCCCACACCAATAAATACCGCAGATAGCCATAAAATCCACTGGTTTTGCATAAAGCTCACAATGACCAGACCAATAAAAAAGGCAATAAACGATGGATAAATAACTGAGCTTGGTCCTTTCTGATCATAGCGCTTGCCCACCCAAGGGCGCACAGTAATCATAGAGACGGCAAAAACAATGAAAAATAAACTGGCATAGGCCAACAGTTTTTTGCTGTCTGCAAATGCTGTAATAAAGCTGGTAATGCTGGAATATGAAAATGCCACCAGCATGGCCACCAAGCTAATTGGTAAAACTTTGGTTTCCACAATATCGTGTAAAGCAATGCCTTTGCGTGGCTGTTGCGCAGCTACTTCAGCTGAACTGCTATTCACCGTTTTTACTGTCGGGTTTTCTTCTACTTTAAGCGTTAAGCAAAATGCATAACCAATAAAAGTGACGCCTGTAAGTAATGCAAATAACACCGTAAAACTAGAAAACTGAATAATACTGAGCGCGAGTAAAGGGCCAAATACCGCACCTAAATTGGTCGACATCACAAAATAGCCCATACCCTCACCTTTACGGCGATCGGGTATAAAGTCATTCACTACAGGGACATTGACCGTGGTCAAAATACTGAACCAAAAACCATGTAAAAAACGAACCAGCAATAAGCTCCATAAACTATCAATGAGCAAATAACTAAAGGTAAAAAGAACAAACAATAAGCCTGCATAACGCAGTGATGGTTTTTTCCCCCACTTTTGCACAATTAAGCCTGAAAATGGCCGAATCGCAATGGAAGAAAGCAAAAATAGCGTGAGGGCTAAACCCGCCTCTTTTACACTGCCTCCCAAATCTTGCATGATGTAAATAGGCAAAACCGTGAGCGTGGCGAAATAATAAATAAACAGAAATAAGTTATTGCATAGGCACAAAATAAAAGAGCGATTCCATAAATGCTCTGGTGTCACCTGTATATCTTGAGCCATTTATGCGCCACCCTGCTCAGCCAATAACATTGGTGCCAGTGCAACCTGAATAATCTTTTCAATATAAGGCTGATCAGGTACGGCATTGAAAAAAATAATTTGATAATGAATTGCACCGTACAACATATCGAGCATCGACTCGAAATCATAATCAGCACAAATCTCTTGACGTGCTATAGCCAACTGAATCAATTTTCGTGTTTGCTCACGACGGGGTAATAAATACTGCTTAAAAAAGTCACCCGCAGCTTCGCGATGCTCAGCCATCACCACCAACAATGCACGACCGACCTGATGATTCAGTGCAATAGATAATTTCAAAAGCTGTTGTGTTAAGTTGTATTGCACTGTTTGGCTAAAGTCCAAATCAAAGACTGACTCAGTATTTTCTTTGAAAGCATCAAAAACCAAATCAGACTTATGATTCCACCAGCGGTAAATCGTCGACTTCCCTACACCCGCACGTGCTGCAATATCTTCAATACTGAGCTTACTGTAGTCGACATCGAGTAAAGCTTCATTCACTGCTTTAAGTATGCATTGCTTACGTCTTGATGTTTTTTCTGCATCATTCATAACACGCTTATCCGGTATGCATCACATCGCACTTTCAATGTATGAGTGCTATGCAATCAAGCTAATTTCTACAATATATTTTCAGAATATCGAAACGATACGTATCGTTTTATTTTAAGCTTAATTGACTGCATGTACTACTGCTAATCGACCAATCTGGCTTAAACTTTAGTGGAATACTCGGATTATATTGAGATTCAGTAAACACCATAGCCAAGTACGAAAATTCTTGGCCTGTATTCGCTTTCAATGCCTGTTGAATCCCGCACAGCACAATCATCAGCGCATAAAAAAGGCCACCGAAGCGACCTTTTATTTTTAAAAACCTTGCATTTAGTTGTGCATCGATTTTTTGTAAATACTACAAGATGGATGATGGTTTTCTTGTAAACGTGCAATTTTACGTTGCTCAGCCGCTTCAAAACGACAACGTTTCCAGTCATTGTCTAAGTTTAATTGTGGAATTGGCTTAGGTTTACCATTTTCATCCACAGCAACCATGGTGAAATAGCAACTATTGGTATGGCGCACAGTACGTTTTTGAATATTTTGAGCTTCAACACGGATACCAATTTCCATGGAAGTACGTCCCACATGATTCACGCAAGCCAAGAAAGTCACCAATTCACCCACATGGATCGGCTCTTTAAAATTCACTTTATCTACGGATAAAGTCACTACATAACTACCTGAAAAACGGCTCGCACAAGCGTATGCAACTTGATCCAGTAACTTCAGAATTGTACCGCCATGAACATTACCGGAAAAATTCGCCATATCTGGCGTCATTAGTACCGACATTGTTAATTCGGATTGGTCATCTGATGCTGGAGCAATTTGATCTAATGGGGACATCGCGTTTCTCTAGACTCGTGATAGAACAAAGATTATTGAGATTATTATAACTTTTTTAAGCCAAATAAAATGTTCAAATCGGCAAAAAACCATCATTATTATTTATAGTGATTCAACCATCATTCAAGAAAATATATATCAAGAGGTATAAATCACTATAGATCAATAATATGCAGGGTGCAGGGAAATTTATGATTCGGTTGAGGCACATCTACCATGACTTAAAGCCATCTATTTAAAGTTTCAATCTGTATATATTACTGCCCCTAAGGTGTTATGCGGACCCCATAAAATGGTTTTATGACTGTGTGCCTGTCGTTAAAGTACTTTTTAACATTTCCGCTGAAACGTTGTCATAGGTTAATGTAGATCCGTTTCCTTCAGGTGACTCAATCACATAAGAGCCATCAATCTTGAGCTGAACCACCACGAAAATATAATTTGGCATAGAGGCCAAAGTTACGCGGTCACCAATTTGAAATTTTTGCATACAGCACTCTTTTTTCTGGACTCAGTTTTATTGATTTAAAGTATTAAACTTTGGATTTTAGTCTAGAGAATTTCAATACACTGGTAAACTTAAATATGTGAATATATAGGTTAAATATATAAATTGTCTTATTCATAATCTTTTACAGATTAATCAAAAATAATAAATACAATTCAATGCTTTAATCAAATATATTCTGCTTTTATTAAATATTTTGAACTAAAAAAGTTGCAGACTATAAACTTCAGTTGAATATGATTTTTTGCACTATAAAAAAAGAGCAGGTATATACCTACTCTTTTTTAATAAATTAACCCAGTTGACTTATATAGATTAGGCCTTACTGCTGAACTGTATATTGAATATTTTGATTCAGCGGATAGTGGTGTTTAGCATAAGCCAATGAAATCTCATTAAGCTTTTCGTCTGCTGCTTCCACCCCAGCCTGCATAGTCGCTTCACGGCCTTTCACATCAAAAATATGTGCCTTTTCACGTAAGTCTGGCTGAATCACAACATCTGCGCGTTTCATTTCTTCTTTGGCTAAATAAAACTGCATGATGTTAATGTTTTGGTTAAACAAGCCCCATACATTACTGGTTTCAGTATGAATAGGCTTCGCCAAAATATCGACAGCAATAATAATATCAGCGCCTAGTTCGCGTGCAGTGTCCACAGGCACTGGACTCACCAAACCGCCATCAACGTATTCTTGCTTTTGAATTACTGCAGGAATGAACATACTCGGTATTGATACGGATGCGCGTACAGCTTGTCCTGTATTTCCTGCATTAAACACCACTTTATGTCCTTCTTGCAGTTCGGTTGCCACCACATACATTGGGATTTTGAGCTTTTCTAAAGGGACATGATCGACTTGCGTATTGACATAGTCTTCTACTTTTTTGCCATCCAATACGCCTTTTTTATCTAAACGAATCTCGCGAACATCTGCAGGCTTCATATTCAATGCAATGTCACGTAGTTCATCTGCAGACTTCCCAGAGGCATAGATTGAACCCACAATACTGCCTGCACTGGTACCAACAATAAAATCTGGACGTATGCCGTGTTGTTCTAACACTTGAATAACACCAATATGGGCGTAGCCACGTGCACCACCACTACCCAAGACCAATGCGACGATTGGACGCTTGTTTTGCTGTTTTAATTTTTTAAAATCGACCTGATTCGGTACCACATGGGCTTCCGCAATTTCACCTGAACCCTGTGTGCTCTTTGAGCTCGATATTAAGGCCTGATCTGTTGCTTTTGTGGCTTGTGCACCAATACTCTGACAACCCACAACGCCAGTCATCAGACACGTTATTAAAACTGTGTTTATATTCACGACACTTGATCCAACATATTATTCGTTTTATAAAGACGCCTAGTCTAGAACGATCCCTAAATTTGCACTGTTATGAAACGTTAAGACTCTATTACAAAAAGTATAAGTCACTCTGTGCTTTAAATCATGGAGAAACCATAGAGAATGATGACAAGTGGGTCAGTTATTTTAATGTCTTGACCATCTTGCATCATGATAAAATTTTAATCATCGGCATCGCTATGTATACATGTTCTGCATGATGTAGCTCCCATATAAAAAGCCCCCAATTGAATTAGGGCTTTTTACATGCTGAAATTGCTTCCGCAGAGATGCAATTTACCAGATATCAGAGTCTACTTTGTCTTTAAATTTTGGATGATCATCTAATTTAAACACTGGCTCTTTTACTCCTTTCTTGAGTTGTGATGAATAGTCTTTCATCAGCATCAATAAGAATGGTGTTAACAATAGAATTGCAAATAAGTTAATACTTGCCATCACACCCATAAACAAATCTGCAAGGTTCCAAATCACAGGTACACTCATAATTGAACCGATATAGACCATCACCAGCACAATCACACGGAAACTAAACATCACACGGCGGTTATTGTTAATAAACTGTACATTACCTTCTGCATAAGCATAGTTACCAATCACAGATGAGAACGCAAACATAAACAAAATAATCGCTAGGAAGTCATCGCCCCATGAACCAATTTGGCTTTCTAAGGCCATTTGCGTCAATGTCACCCCTTCAAAGCCAGCGTTTTCATATAAGCCTGATGCTAAAATAATAATCGCCGTACAGGTACACACCACAAAGGTATCAACAAATACGCCTAACATTTGGATCAAACCCTGATTCACAGGATGTTTCACATCAGAGGCTGCTGCTGCATTGGGTGCAGACCCCATGCCTGCTTCATTTGAAAACAAACCGCGCTTGATACCCATCATCATGGCCATAGAGACCATAGCACCAAAGAAACCACCCGCAGCGGCATCAAACTCAAAAGCTTTACTAAAAACGAGCTGGAAGATTGACGGTAAAATATCGTAGTTAATCACGGCAATATATAGGGCCACGATTAAATACAGTATCGCCATTACAGGTACAAAGGTTTCAGCAACTTTGGCAATACGCTTAATACCACCAAAAATAAGCACACCCGTGAGTACAACTAGACAAATTCCCACCCATGAAACTACAAAATCAAAGCCACCGAGGTTTAAAACAAGGTTAGCTTTGTCCCATCCCCAAGCATGTGCAGTTGCACCCGTAATAGCATTGGCTTGCACCGCATTAAATACAAAGCCATAGGTCGAAATAAGGGTTATGGCAAACACAATCCCTAACCATTTTTGTTTTAAGCCTTGGCTAATGTAATATGCTGGCCCACCGCGAAACTGTTTATTTTGGCTATCACGTACCTTAAAAAGTTGCGCAAGTGAGGACTCTACAAAAGCAGAACTCATGCCTAAAAATGCGGTTAACCACATCCAAAATACGGCGCCAGGACCACCAATTGCAATGGCAATGGCAACACCTGCAACATTACCCACACCCACACGGCTAGCAAGGCCAGTTACAAATGCCTGAAAGGGGGTAATGCCATGTTGGTCATCACCTGCCTTACGGCTGCCCTTCATGACTTTAATACTATGTACAAATAATCGAACTTGTACTGCACCTGTTGCCACAGTATAAAAAATACCTACTGCAACTAAAAACACCACCAAAAAATCCCACAATGGGGTGTTTAAGGTATTAATCCACTTCAACAAGCTATCGTTAAGTTGATCGTTCATTCTGAATATCCCAAATTTTAAGCGACTCTATAAAGAAAAAAGCCTACATAGAGGCTTTTTTCCTATCTCTTAGACAAAGAATTTAAGAATCAACTGAATGACTGTCGCATTAATCAAGTCTACGAAAAATGCACCACACAGTGGAACAATTAAAAAGGCTTTATGCGAAGGTCCATACATATTGGTAATGGCTTGCATGTTGGCAACAGCAGTTGGTGTTGCACCCATACCAAATCCACAATGACCCGCAGCCAATACAGCAGCATCATAGTTTTTGCCCATCACACGGAAAGTAATGAAGGCTGCATACAAGGCCATTGTTAAAGTTTGCGCGCCCAAAATTACAACAAGTGGACCTGCAAGGTCGGCCAATTGCCAAAGTTTTAAAGATAAAAGCGCCATCGCCAAATACAAAGACAATGAAGCATTTCCAAAAACATCAATAGCACGGTCGAAGATCTGAATTTTAAAAATACCTTCGAGCACATTACGCAGAATAACACCACCTGCTAGTGCCCAAACAAAGGTCGGTAATTCAAAGAATGTACCCTTGCTATAAGTCGTCATAAATTCAGCAAAGGCCAAACATGCAGCAAAAAGCCCTAACGTTGTAATCGCATTATCTGCAGTAATTAAACGAACACGATGTGGATATTCAAATGGAACATATTCTGTCGAATTTATATCAGTCAGTGGTGTTTCATCGCTTTGCGCAATTTGCTCTTGAGTACGCGGTGCTGAAATATTGTGACGGTTAATCAGTAACTTGGCTAAAGGACCACCAATAATACCACCAATAATCAAACCAAAGGTCGCACTCGCCATACCTAAGGCCAATGCACCTTGAATACCATGTTGGGTTTCAAGGATTTCGCCCCAAGCACCTGCTGTACCATGTCCGCCCGTTAAGGTAATTGAACCCGCAATTAAACCAATTAAAGGATCTAGACCTAGGAGAGTTGCTAAACTCATCCCTACTGCGTTTTGCACGACAATAAAAGTAGATATAGCAATCAAGAAGATCACCAGACCAATACCACCTTCTCTTAATTTTGCAAAGTTCGCACTTAAGCCAATAGAAGCAAAGAAGATCAGCATGAAACTGGTTTGTAGTTGTGCACTTGTGGAAATACTAAATCCCCATAGACTGTGCACAACAAGAGAGAGAATGGCAGCGACTAAACCACCTGCAACAGGTTCTGGAATATTATAGCGCTTAAGAAAATCGATTTTATTCACTAAAAAGCGACCGAGCAATAGCACAATCACAGCCGCAATCAAGGTATAAAATGCGTTAAATGTTAATTCCATCATCATTATCCTTAAGGTGCACTTAGTTGTTGTTATATGATTAATAAGCCATTGAATTAGACTAGACTTCAAGCTCATTTTAGTAACTTAAAGTACAGCGTATCCAAAAGCTTGAGTCATACAAACTTCGTGCATTCTTGAGTTAGACTTCCCATTCACAGCCACTGATTTAAAGCCCGCTGGAATGATCGCAATGCCCACAAAATGAAATTAGGGCACAAATTATGGAGTTGGCTTATTTAAAGCACAGATTCCATTTCATATTGATGCAGAAATATCACTGCCAAAAGTTCAATATGAAGAAAAGTTGGACATTATGCAGTTTTTTGAAACAATTGCTTCTTTATTTACAATAAAGTGTTTAAATTACGCTGTTTTTTTACTCAATTTTAAGTTTTATTTACTTCAAAAACAAAAAACAGGAGCATTAAGCTCCTGTTTTATATTGGCTTTAATTAACCATCTAATACTTCAGTATTAGAAGCTATATTTTGCCATTAAACCAACACGGTCATCGTTAAATGTTTTACCTGCAAATGTTTCACGTTTGCCGTCTACATATTCCAAGCCAAGCTCAATCGGTTTAACTGGTGAATAAATAATGTTTAACCAAGCCTGTTGTAGTTCTTTGTTGGCATTTGCACTGACATCTGAAGCAGCTTTAAGTGTTTTTGCATATTTAGTATCGTCATCCGCTAAAATAATGCCATAACCTAAAGTTGAACGAAGTTTTTCGTTAAATTTATAGGTTGCGCCCACTTGTACAGCAGTAAATTCATTTTGTTCAATGTTTTTACCATCAACAATATATGCTGAATTTGCGCCATATAAGTAGTTGCTGTTGCCTTGTGAATAAGATACGTCGCCAGTCAATTTAAGCTGTTCATTCACCGCATAGCTCGCACCTGCTGCTACACCCCAAGCCACAGCACTATCATCTGCAGATTTGTAGTTTTCAACCAATGCTCGTGCAGAAGCTGTGCCTTTACCTTCTGCAAAGCCTTGTGTAATTTTTGCAGTTAAGTTTGGTGCACTATATTTAGTCGCTGTATCAACAAGTTTTCCATCTTTATCATAAGATGGATATTTGCTATCGCCTTTTTCAGCAGCAACAAACAATTGCGTTTGTGGTGCAAGTTTTACGTTATAACGTACTTGAGGTACACGCGTTGTACCACCACCAATATTGGTACTGAAATCGATCATTTCAGGCGCATGGCTAGACAAGAAGTTTGATGTTGTTTGACCAAATAACCAGCTGTTATACGTTAAGTAAGCATGACGAATACGTAGTGCATCGTTTGTACCAGCAAAGTCAACTTCCAATTTACCGCCGACTTTATTGCCATCGCCCACTGGAGTATTAAAGTCTAAACCTAGACGTGTTGTTTTTGCAGTTGAACGGAGTTTGTCGCTCACGTCATTTTTAGATGAGTTTACGCCACCAAAGTCGTTGTCTGCACCTTCAATAATATAGTTTGCATCGCCACGTACAAAACCATATAGGTTAACTTCTGCACCCGCTTTAGATTTAAAACCAGACAATGGTGATGCAGTTGATGCAGCCACTGGTGCTGGACGTGCTTTTACTTGTTGAATGTCAGCTTGTTGCTGAACTTGTACTTGCTGTTGTTGTTGGATTAATGCCTTAAGCTCGGCAACTTCTGCACGTAGTTGTGCAATTTCTTTTTGTTCAGTTGTTGCGGCTTGCGCTGAGCTCAACATAATTGCAGTAACGGCCGCTGCTAAACTCACTTTAAGTACTGGCGCTTTAAGCTGTACAAGTTTCATATTTCCTCCAAAGAAATCTTTGTTTTAAATTTTAAATTGCATACATCGCATGCAAAAATTATGCTGAAAGACGATTATTTTTTGAAATTTTACATTTTAAGTAAAATCCCTTTCCCCCACAGTTGATGTGCAGATTCTATATTAATTTTTCTAAGCATTAACCCATTGCTTTATAATTTAATCATATAAACTAATCGAGCAAATTAGGAAGAGTTCTTAGAAAAATTAGCTTTCGCATTATGCGTGAAGCTCGTCCATTTTTATGTTTAATAGGTTAATATCCATACAAACAACCTACTCCCTTCTATCGATACAACTGCATTGCATCAAAGATGTTGGATATTTGAGCTAAATTTACCCAGCCTGACCATCACTGCTTTAGTCTTAGCTATACGCAATATTTCTGCCAAGCTTGGCATAAACCCTCAATCGTATGCTTTGATTATGTCGCATCACAGCTTAAACACTTGATGCCCTGTCATCTCTTTGTCATGTCCATACGTTAATGCTTGCACATTTCGACCCACCACCAACCTTTTAGGTATATTTTTATATCAAAAAGGTATTTAACCATTCATCAACTCTGTTTTAGTTTTATTCCACACAGCGCACAATCTTGCACATTTCAACACAGCGCAGTAAATAAACGAGCTAACTTACGCACTGCTCAGTCCAAGACAGCCATAAAAAATCACAATTTTAAAATAAAAGGATGCCCATGAATTCGTCTCTCACCCAAGCTGTCGACCACGTAATCAGGTCACGCCATTCTGTACGTGCTTTTTTAGATACCCCTATTTCTACCGAAATGTTGAAAGAGATTTTGCATGTTGCCAGTCGTGCACCATCAGGAACCAATACCCAGCCTTGGAAAGTCTATGTGGTGCGTGGTCAAACACGCGACCTTTTAGTTGAACGT
Source organism: Acinetobacter cumulans (assembly GCF_003024525.3). Lineage (GTDB taxonomy): Bacteria > Pseudomonadota > Gammaproteobacteria > Pseudomonadales > Moraxellaceae > Acinetobacter > Acinetobacter cumulans. The sequence goes on from NZ_CP035934.2 coordinate 2,662,401, forward strand.
GTATGTACAGCCCAAAATGAGTTATTTGTAAACCCTGCTTTGTCAGCGCAATACCAAGAAACTTTTGCCTATTATCCACAGCAGTGGCTTTCGCCATTTATTGAACGTCGCCGTGAAAATGGCTGGGGCTTGTATGGCTTACTCAACATCCAAAAAGGCGAAAAAGAAAAAATGGCGGCGCAGCAACTGCGTAACTATAAATTGTTCGATGCGCCTGTCGGGCTATTTTTTACGGCGCATGAGTCTTTAGCAGTTGGTTCTAAAATGGATATCGCCATGATGATTCAAAATGTCATGCTGGCTGCCAAAGCACGTGGCCTTGATACCTGCCCGCAAGCCGCTTGGAATCATTTCCATCAGCTAGTTTTAGATACGATTGGCGCACCCGCAGATGAAGAATTGGTCTGTGGCATGGCCTTGGGCTACGCAGATCCTGACGCGATTGTGAATCAGTTTTTAACGCCACGCGTTGCAGTCGATGAGTTTGCCGTATTTGTAGATGAATAAGCCCGTGCTGGGCATGTCATCGTACTTCCGTACAGCCACCCAGCGACAATTTAGCTTGCAGTTTGTTGCTGGTCGATGCGCATATATCGATAAGCCATAAATGCGACAGCAACAAAACCAAGCATCAGCACAGCCATATTGAGCTGTGCACTCCACATTAAGAAATTGAGAATGACACCACCCAACAAGCCACAGGCAAATTGCATACTGCCCATAATGGCGCTGGCTGTTCCTGCACGTGCACCTTGATGTGACATAGCGAAAGCCATTGCATTCGGACCTGTAAGGCCAATGCCAGATACCGCACAGAACATACCCAACATCACCAAAGGCAAGCTCTGCACAAACACTGCACTGAGTAATAAAACTAGCACCCCAAAACTTTGAATGCTCAATCCTAGTTTTAAGCGCCCATATACCGTGGTTTTATTTGCCAATACATTATTCAATGTCGATAGCAACATGATCCCAAAGGCATTAAAGCCAAAGGCATAAGCAAAATGCTGTTGCGACATGGCAAAGTCAACCATCAAAATGCTCGCGGATGCACTGATATAACAAAACAAGATCCCACCTGAGAAGCAACCAATCAGCATTGGGTATAAAAAGCGTTTGTCTTGGTAAATTGTGGCATACAGCTGTAGCACTTGCTTAAAGCTCAGTTCCAAACGTCGACTGGTGGGCAAACTTTCTTTAAAGAAAAAATGCACACAGAATAAACATACACATCCCATAAAAGCCAAGAAGCCAAAGACCGAATGCCAACTAAAAAATCCTAAAATCCAAGCCCCTATCGTTGGTGCTAAGATTGGGGCAATCCCCATCACAATCATCATGCTCGAAAAGGCTTGCGCTGAGCTTTGTACATCCAAACGATCACGAATCGTTGCTCGGGCAATGACCACACCTACACAACCACCCAAAGCTTGTAAAGTACGTGCGGCAATTAAACTCCATTCATTTTGCGTGAAGTAGCACATCAAACTAGCAACAACATACAAACTCAAGCCAAAATACAGTGGTTTTTTACGCCCAATACGATCACTCACTGGTCCATAAATTAACTGCCCTAAAGCCAAACCTAAAAAATATGCAGGTAAAGTATTGGAAATCATTTGCGTACTTACCCCCAAGTCCATCGCCATTTCGGGCAATGCGGGTAAGTACATATCAATGGAAAGTGGCCCTAAAGACGTAAGGAGCGCTAAGAGTAAAATCCAAGGCTTAGAGTAACTTGTGGGTGTCGTGATATTCTTCTGCATATTGATATTGGTATTTCATTTTTAAATAGGCACTATGAAGACAAGTTTACACTGCTCATAGTATGATTTGACTAAGACCATCGTGAAATTTCACACATTCTCAGCACTGTAACTCAGTCTATCGCTACGTAAAGGATCGACATTGAACTCTTGGCTTAGCCGCATTCAGCAGGCAACCTATAACACCACCTTTATGTACACACTGCGGATGCTGATTGCATTTGCAGGGACTGCGTTCGTCCCTTATTTCTATGGTAACCAACTGTATACCATTCCCTTAACCTTAGGTGTGGTGGCAGCAGGCCTCAGTGATATTGACGATCGCTTCTCTGTCCGCATTATGAATCAGCTTTATACCTATATAGGCTTTTTCATTACCGCTGTTTCCATTTATGTGTTGTTTCCTTATCCCATCCTCTTTGCGATTGGGCTGATTGTGTCCTGTATTGGGTGGATTTTATTGGGTTCTTTGGGTAGACGTTATGCCACCATTTCTTATGGTTGCTTAGTGATTTCTGTTTATTCTATGTTAGGTGTGCATTTATTTGAGCATTGGTACACCCAAGCAGGCCTGCTGGTTATTGGAGCCATGTGGTATGGCTTAATCTCGACCATTAGTTTTTTACTCTTTCCTGTACGCCAAGCACAAGATAAGTTAGCTCAAAGCTATTCATCTTTAGGCGATTTCCTCTTTGCCAAATCCAACTTGTTTGATGTCGATATGACGCCCACAAGTTATCAGCAAAGTATGATTGAGCTGTCCTTAGAAAACGGTAAATTGATTGCCATTTTTAATGACATGAAAACAGCGCTCCTGACCCGACTTAAAGGCGACCGTGGTCAAAAAGATACGCGTCGTAGTTTGCAATATTATTTTGTCGCACAAGATATTCATGAGCGTGCCGATTCTGCACATATTGACTACCAAAAGCTGGCCAAGATTTTTGAACATAGCGACATTTTATTTCGTTTTCAGCGTGTGCTTTCCATTCAAGCCAAAGCCTGTAAAGATTTAAGTATCAGTATTTTACATCGTCAACCCTATCATCATAATACCCGCTTCAAACATGCATTTCGTAATTTACGCCATTCTTTGGATAAACTACGCGCAGAACAACACTATGACCAAGTTTGGGTCAATGCGCTGTTTTCGCTGTACCAAAATTTAAAAGCCATCGACTCGCAATTACAAAACGTTGAAACAGAGCGCCATATTAAATTTGATAAAGTGAAACATGTCGAAAACCAACTCAAAGATGATGATCTCAAAGGCTGGGATGACGTCGTCGTACGAGTAAAACAACATCTTACACCTGAATCTGTGCTGTTCCGTCACGCCATCCGATTATCCGTTGTGCTGTTTATTGGCTATGTCTTTGTGCAATTAACCAATATTGAATATGGCTATTGGATTTTGCTTACTGCGCTGTTTGTCAGCCAACCTAACTTTAACGCCACTAAACGTCGCCTGTATTTACGTATTGTCGGGACGCTGATTGGGATTATCTTGGGTTATGCAATTTTGTATTTTATTCCCTCAGTCGAAGGTCAACTGCTCCTACTGATTTTGAGTGGTATTTTATTTTTTGAGCTTCGCAGTAAGCAATATGCACAAGCCACTGCATTTATCACCATTTTAGCGCTGATAAACTTTAATCTAGATGGTCTAGGCTTTGAAGCAGCCATGCCCCGTATGATTGATACTTTAATTGGCTGTGCCTTGGCCTGGTTTGGTGTGAGTTTTATTTTCCCCGATTGGAAATTCCGCCGTCTGGGGCGCACCATCAATCGTTCATTACAAGCACAGTGTGATTATTTAACCGAGGTGGTAGAACAATATAAACATGGCCGCAACAATGGTTTAAATTATCGCATTGTGCGTCGTGCTGCGCATAATACCGATGCAGATGTCGCCTCTTTAATTTCAACGCTTGCCACAGAACCAGATTTTGACAGCCATCAAAAAGCGCTCGCTTTTGAGTTTTTATGTCTTAACCACACTTTCATTAGCTATATTGCAGCCTTAGGTGCACATCGTGCAAAAATTGAAGACCCTGAAATTTTACAACTGATGGCACAAGCACTGGATGATATTCAAGGCGCACTCTTAAAAGATGAAGTCCCAGACTTAAGCGCACAGAATATGATTAGTCAGATTCGTCAGCGTTTAGCACTACAAAATGACGAAGACCAAAAGTCACTGATTATTTTGCAACAACTGTCTTTAATGTTTAGTATTTTGAAACAACTCAGTCAGTTAAAGCAAAATTTAAGTCATGACCATGATCAAAAGTCGACTGAATTGGCCTCATTATAATTTGAGTATTTTTGACACAATATGCTCCCTGAATCGGCATAAATAATGCTAAACTTTTGGGAGTTAAAAATCTGTTAGTTTCACTATGACCGCGAAAAACTTATACGCCTACACTTTACAGCCTATACCTTATGAAGTTTCTGAAGAAGAACAACGCAACGCGCAATTGGTTCTTTCACGTAGCAACTTCAAAATTGGCACCAAAGCATGGATCATCATGGGCGCTATTTTAGTGCTTGCGATGGCTGGCATCATTTTATTAAAAAACTATTCAACTATTTTCTGTTGGGTTGCTATCGTCTGTGTTGTGATTTACTTCTTGGTACGCAAATTTGGTATCGAGTGGTATGTTAAACGTAAACTGAAAGAAACACCTGTTCAAGAAATCAAAGGTTTACGCTTAGGTGTACAACCACATGGTCTATCGATGCAGCAACAAGTTGGCCTACAAATGGGCAATATGACTGTGGGCTGGAAAGACATTTATGAATGGTACAACACACCTGAATTCATCTTGGTGAACTTTAAAATTAAAGGCCAACAAGGTGCATATATTTTACCTAACCGTCTAGACAGTAAAAACTTCTCATTCAACACGATTCGCAAACACTTAAAAGAAACTGTAGGCGAAGCAAAAGCTGTTTAATTCTTGCTGTTGAATTAAAAAAGCCTCCTCTTTGGGGGCTTTTTTATGCTTGATCCTTCTCTTAAAAATTTGAATCAATGCATTAAAATGTAAATGAGAATAAATATTATTTGTAATCCACATTATTTTTACACTTTCTCAGATTATAATAGTTCTCATTTCGAACTCTCACGCCACCCCTCGCATGTTTAAAAAGATCCTCTTCCAACTCCACTGGTTTTTCGGTATTAGTGCCGGCCTGATTCTTTCCCTCATGGGTATTACTGGCGCTTTGTATTCTTATGAACAGCCCATCCAAAAGTGGCTCAATGCGGACAGTTATACGGTTCAGGTGCCCAATACACCCAAAATGACACCTGCTGAAATTTATCAACATTTTCAGCGTACAGATGCTTCAATCAAAATTAATAGCATCACGATTGAATCAGAAGCTTCAGCATCCTCTACTGTGAATATCGTCAAAGAAGGTGCACGTCGTGGTTATAACATGATGATTAATCCTTATGACGCGACCGTACTTCCAGAAGTTAAAGGCCGAGAATTCTTCCAATTTGTTCAGCAATTGCATCGTAATTTAACCGTTGGCCCTGTGGGTAAACAAATTACAGGTGCTTGTACGCTCATTCTGATTTATTTTTTACTCAGTGGCTTATACTTACGCTGGCCAAAAAAGCATTCTATAAAGCAATGGTTTGCAGTTAAACCTCAATTAAAAGGCCGTAACTTTATTTGGGATTTACATGCAGTGATTGGCACATGGGTGGTTATTTTTTATTTAGTTTTGGCATGTACAGGCTTGTATTGGTCTTATGGCTGGTGGCGTGATGGCATGTTTAAAGTTTTAGGTGTAGAGCGTCCACAACCTGAAATGCAAGCCAATGCAGGTCCGAGAGCACAAGGTTCAGAAGCTAAAGGATCGCCTACAAATGTGCAGCGGGCTGAAAGCACAGGCCCTACTTCCGAGGGTAAAAAGAATCCATCTGAGAAAAAAGGCTTAGCACCAGAACAAATCAGCTATGCGCTTACACAAACCTGGACTGGCTTTAACCAAAAGGTTGGACGTGAATACTCGAGTTTAACGCTGAATATTCCTAAAAAATCAAATGGTACGGTCGAACTCACCTTTGTAGACGCTGTGCCACAGCACGAACGTGCACGCAACAAAGCCAGCTATAACTATCAAACGACATCTATTGAAAAATTAGAACTGTATGAAGATAAAAAGCTGAATGAAAAAATTATGACGAGCATGCTTCCTGTGCATCGTGGTAGTTTCTTCGGGCCTGTTTATCAGTTCTTTGCCATGCTGTCATCTTTGATCATGCCATTGTTCTTTGTAACGGGTTGGATGCTGTACCTCAAACGCCGTAAGCAAAAGCGCTTAACACAAGAGGCACGTCAGAGCTTAACAGCAGTCAGTCTTGATCCGAATGCAAGCCCTTGGCTGGTAATCTATGCTTCGCAAACAGGCGTGTCTGAGCAATTGGCTTGGCGTACTGCAACAAGTCTACAAGAAGCTCGCCAACCTGCGTCCGTTAAAGCACTACAGCACGTCACCGTAGATGATCTCAAATCCAATGGCCAAATCTTATTGGTTGCCAGCACCTATGGTACAGGCGAAGCACCTGATTTAGCGGCAAGTTTTGAGAAAAAAATCATGACGCAAACACTGGATTTAAGCCATGTTCGTTATGCCGTTTTGGCTTTGGGCTCACAAGAATATCCTGAGACTTTCTGTAGCTTTGGTCATCGTCTTGATACATGGTTGAAGCAAAATACTGCTCAAGCTTTGTTCCCACTCATTGAAGTGGACAATGCCAATGCACAAGCGATTCAGCAGTGGAATCAGGCCTTAGCTAAAAGTACAAAACTTGAATTGCAAGCCATGACCATTGAAAAAACCTTTGATCAATGGCAACTAAAACAACGCACATTACTTAACCCAAATAGCTTGGGCGCGCCTGCATTTAATATTGAGTTGCAAGCCACGCATGATGTGCAATGGCAAGCAGGTGATATTGCCGAGATACAACCAGCCAATAGCCAGGAACGCATTCACGCCTTCATGCAACAACATCATATTGCGCCGCATGCCATCGTGGATACTACACAGCAATGTATTGAACAGATGCTATGGGATCGTGATTTAACAATTGAAGTTGAGCCCTTTGCCAACTTAGATCATTTGCTTGAACAGCTCCCGCGCCTACCATCACGTGAATACTCGATTGCCAGTATTCCAGAACAGCATGTACTGCGTTTGGTGATACGCCAACAATCTGATGCCCAAGGTCAATTAGGTCTAGGTTCGGGTTGGTTAACAGCACATGCGCAGGTAGGTGAGCAAATCGCTATGCGTATTCGTACCAACGAATCTTTCCATTTAATTTCCGACAATCGTCCCGTAATTTTAATTGGTAATGGTACAGGGATTGCTGGGCTTATGAGTCTACTCAGTGCACGTATTCGCTCAGACTTTACCCAAAACTGGCTGATCTTTGGCGAACGTCAACGTGAACATGACTTCTTCTATCAAAGTACAGTAGAAGCATGGCAAAATACTGGCATGCTGAAACGCCTTGACCTTGCTTTTTCACGCGACCAAGCAGAAAAAGTTTATGTTCATCATAAACTTCGTGAGCAAGCCAATGAACTTCGCACTTGGGTTGAACAAGGTGCTGTAATCTACGTATGCGGTAGCATTCAAGGAATGGCAACCGATGTAGATCAAGCGCTACAAGATATCTTGGGCGAAGCAAGCATTGATCAATTAAAACAAGAAGGCCGTTATCGTCGAGATGTCTATTAATGCACTCGGAAGGCATAACTTGTTGAATAAGAAACCGAGCATCATTGCTCGGTTTTTTATGCACGCCAAACCCAGTACACTTGCCACAGATATCTTGAGCACCTAACTCCTAATCCATTATGAAAAGAATAGTTGTATTAATCGTTGGTCTACTGCTTTGCATCGACAGCATTTGGCTACTTTGTTTAGGCGAAGACCATTTTGGGGTGCTGTTTCCACTCTTGCTTGGAGCTACGTTAATCCTAATTACTATTTTAAGCCCTCAGATTAAGATCTTATATCAGCAAAAAATCTGGTTTAAACGTAGTTGGATGTGTTTATGGGGAATATTTTGGCTGTGGCTTATTAGTTTGCTGGGATTTTTTGCTTATATGCAACACTACAGTAATCAAACGCAGTACATTCCAAATGTAAAAGCAATTATTGTGCTGGGCGGCGGTATTCAAAATAACCAACCAGCTCCTGCTGTCATTGAACGCTTAAACACCGCAGCTCGATTAGCAACTGATCATCCGAATATCCCACTGATAATGACTGGTGGAATTGGACTCAATAAAACAGTATCTGAAGCTTCGGTTATGCAACGTTATCTGATACAACAGCAGCACATTCCAGCTTCACGTATTTATTTAGAAGAAAAAAGTACCAGTACTGAACTCAATTTTGCCTATAGTAAAACAGTGTTAGCAAAACTAGATCTTGATTTAAATCAACCTATTGCAGTAGTCAGCAATGACTTTCACCTGCCCCGTGCTATCGCAATTGCCCACCACCAAGCATATCGTCAGGTATATGCAGTATCCGCTCCAACACCGCTATACTTACGCTATAACGCTTGGCTAAGAGAATATTTTGCCTATATCAGTGGATATGCATTAGGTGAATATTAATCAGCACCATTGGCTTGCTATAAAATTAATTTAAACGGATATTGCGCGGTAAAGGAAAGTCCATTTCTTTAAAGACTTCTGGTCGCTGCGTATATACCTGATATAAATAATTTTTTAAATCTAGTAACATTTTTTCAGGGGCAACCAAAATATTCTGCCCTTCTGGTGTTAAATCCAGCGACAAAGCAGTATTTTCTTGACGTAAAAAAGGAATGACTTTTTCAATAAAATCTTTAAGTGAAATTTCTTGAATTTCGTATTTTGCCCAATTGTCTTTAATCAGCAGTTTAGCCAAACTTTTATTACGCCACACAGCAAATGCTTTTTGGCCTGTTGGTGTTGCACACAAAGCCCAGCCATCTTGATACAGTGCGATTAAATTGCCCTGACCAACAAGGTGTTCAATAAATTGTTTATAAATATCTTGAGGATTAAAAGTTGTATTTTGTGTTTTAGACGCGGCCTTGCGCTGATAAGGATTTCTCATTATTGTCCATACAAATTAAAATTATTATACATTACGGATTTTATGGAAAAATTATGCAATAGGCAATATCAAAGCAGTGCGCTTAATACTATTTAAATTGAGATATATAGAAAATATGGTGGGCGCTGACGGGATCGAACCGCCGACATTCTGCTTGTAAGGCAGACGCTCTACCAACTGAGCTAAGCGCCCTGAGGAATAAAAACAACGCTGTTGTTTTTACGACGCAAGACAAACGAAATTTGTAGTCTTGGTATTTGAAACATCTTAAATCTCAGGAATTTAAGACTTCTTAAGATAAATGGCGCAGCGGACGGGACTTGAACCCGCGACCCCCGGCGTGACAGGCCGGTATTCTAACCAACTGAACTACCGCTGCATCACGTTACTTCCGAGGAAGCACATTATATCTTAAAGATATATGGTGGGCGCTGACGGGATCGAACCGCCGACATTCTGCTTGTAAGGCAGACGCTCTACCAACTGAGCTAAGCGCCCTTTAAGGGTTTTGATTCTAGGAATGGCGCAGCGGACGGGACTTGAACCCGCGACCCCCGGCGTGACAGGCCGGTATTCTAACCAACTGAACTACCGCTGCATCACAAGAATCTGGTGGGCGCTGACGGGATCGAACCGCCGACATTCTGCTTGTAAGGCAGACGCTCTACCAACTGAGCTAAGCGCCCTCAATATGCTAAACTGTGTAAATGGCGCAGCGGACGGGACTTGAACCCGCGACCCCCGGCGTGACAGGCCGGTATTCTAACCAACTGAACTACCGCTGCACTTACACAATATCGCTATTGCGGATCAAACGATGTTTTTAGATTTAAAGTGGCGCAGCGGACGGGACTTGAACCCGCGACCCCCGGCGTGACAGGCCGGTATTCTAACCAACTGAACTACCGCTGCACTATAAATCTAACAATGAAAGAGTTTGGTGGGCGCTGACGGGATCGAACCGCCGACATTCTGCTTGTAAGGCAGACGCTCTACCAACTGAGCTAAGCGCCCTTTCAAAGCACTTCATCGCTTGATGAGGTGCATTATAGAGAATCCTCACCCAGTGTCAAACGCTTTTATGCCAGTTTTCCACTTTTTATGTTTGACTGATTAAAAAATAAGTAATCTGCTATAAAAATCAACATTTTCTGCTTATTTTTTAATTCAATGCATTCATTTCATGTAATGAATGCACATAAAAATGCTTTTTATTTTATATCGACTAGCCTTCACGGTATATTTATTTAGCGTGATATTCAATTTTCACTGTAAAATCGCATCATTTTTAAGCAGCGTTGTTTTTAAAAAGCATTTTTGGACTTGCTATTTAAATTTAGGCCATCAATTGAATTGCTATTAATGAAAACTATAACGCTTGTCTTAAGCATTTCGCTTATATCATAAATAGATGAGTCGTGCATATACCATCAGATTTGTGCTGATTTTAAATATACGGTCGCATCAACTGGGATCAATTCAAATAATTCCATCACATCTGTATTGCGCATACGAATACAGCCATGTGAAATAGGAACTCCCATCGGTTCTGTGTCCGGCGTACCATGAATGTAAATATAGCGCTGATAGGTATCACATCCCTCGCCTTGATTAAAACCAGCCTCTAAACCCGCCAACCATAAAATGCGGGATAAAATCCAATCACGTTCAGGATATTGCGTAGCTAAAGCAGGACTATAGATTTCACCCGTGGCTTGGCGTGCTTTAAAAACTGTATTTTGTGGCATGTCTGCACCAAATTTCTCCGCAATACGGTGCCAACCTCTTGGTGTCTTACCACTATTTTCAGTTTCACCTATGCCATTTTTACCACTCGAAATAAGATAGCTTTTATTGAATTTGGGTAGGCTTAAACGTTGCTGATCTAAATCAATCACAACGTCAACTTGATCTGGACTAAATTCCATCATGGCGCTTTCTCTGTTTCAATTTTTGTGGTTTTAGCACGTGATTCAGGTTCTGGACGTAGCCATAGCCAAATGGCAACCGCCAGCATGGTTACATCGGTAAATATTTTGACGGCCAAAGGTGCATTGGTAAACAGCATGACCACTGCACTTATAAACATCATGATCGATGCGAACCACTTTGCTTTACGTGGCACTGTGCCATTTTCTCGCCATGCACGAAGCGTTGCGCCATATTTAGGATGATTTAACAGCCATGCATCCATCTGTGGCCAACCTTTTGAGGCCGCCCATGCCGCTAATATCAAAAATACTGTTGTTGGCATTCCAGGTAAAAGTGCCCCGATGAAGCCCAATAGAACAAAGATCAACACTAAGCTTCGCCAAAACAACGTTTTCATACCCAGACCCAATTCGTACAATACGCTTAGTATAAAGCGTTTTTTAAGCTACACCGTTGCAATTCTGCATTATTGTCATAGCATACTGATGCTATTCTTATATTGAGGCCTAGACCACCATGACTCACATCTCATTGCCGTCTTGCTATTTTGAGCCATGGTTAAGCTATCAGCAGCCCTGTGTCAGACAACTGGCTTTTAGCATTGCTAGTCCAAATATTTTAACTCAACTTCCACCAGAGCTCGCACTTACACACCAATTTGAATTGCATGATGATCTTATCTGGCAACAGCACTATACGCGCTATATACCGCGCTTAGAGGCTTTAGATAAAGACCCAACTGAATTATTAGATTTTATACACCAACTCAAAAGTACCCGTCTTGGCCTGCGCTTTGAAATGTTGATTTGGTTTTGGCTACTTGATCGTGATTACCATCATTACGAACTAATTGGACACAGCATTCAAAAAATTGATGGCCCTAAAACGCTAGGCGAACTTGATTTTGTCCTTCGCAACTTAGAAACCCAAGAAATTGAACATTGGGAAATTGCGCTCAAATACTATCTTGCTGAAGGTGATTGTTCACTGCCCTCTTGGTATGGTCTCAACCGCAGTGACACACTCAGTAGAAAGCTCCATCATTTCACACAAAAGCAGTTTCAATTTAACGACGCTTTAGAACACCGCATACAACGTAAATACTGCATGCTCAAAGGACAGCTTTATCTACCCGTAGATAAATCACATGAATTACCCGATTGGGTCAATCCAGCGCGTAGAATTGGTCACTGGGGCCATCACATCCCTCATCCAAGTGAGCAGTATTATCGATTGCAACGTCATGAATGGATCTGTGCACACGCTGCACTTAGCAGTATCCCTGCATACTGGTGGACGGATGGTCTTTATAAGCAATCACATCAAGAAAATTACTATATGTATCGTCAACCAAATTTATTACAAACCCATTAAGGTTGAATTTTAAACAGTTCGAGATTTGTTTTTATTACATTTAATTACCGAACACCTATAAAAATTGCATACTTTTCACGCAGTGTATTTTTTAATCTAATTTTACGGAGAAAATTTATTATTCGTAAAACTGGAGAAACACATGAAGAAAATTATTGCTGCTTCACTTCTTGTAGCCTTTGCTTTAGCTGGCTGTAATACTGTAAAGGGTGTGGGTCAAGACGTATCTAAGGCTGGGCAAGCTGTAACAGGCACAGCAGAGCGCACTTCTGATGAAATTCGTCGCAATTAATGCGAATAAAATCGGCTTAATCGGCTGATTATTGAAAACCCTATTTAAATAGGGTTTTTTTATGTTTAAATTTTCCTTATCGTCATGATTCGCCTATTATATTGCGACATTTTTGACTTAAAGATTCAGCATGACTTCATCAGCGACACTCGATCTAAGCCTACAGCTTTTACGTCAACCCTCAGTAACGCCAGTAGACCACAGCTGCCAAAACATTATGGCTGAACGTTTGGAAAATATTGGCTTTAAGATTGAAAATATGCGTTTTGACGACGTAGATAATCTTTGGGCACGTAAAGGCACTGAATCTCCTGTGTTTTGTTTTGCAGGACATACCGATGTTGTACCTACGGGTAATTTAGATGCTTGGGGTTCAGATCCATTCCAACCCGAAATTCGCGACGGTAAACTGTATGGCCGTGGTAGTGCTGACATGAAAACTGCCTTGGCAGCAATGGTCGTTGCTTCTGAGCGCTTTGTTGCAAAGCACCCTAACCATAAAGGCTCTATTGCTTTTTTAATTACTTCGGATGAAGAAGGCCCATCTATTAATGGTACGGTCAAAGTCATTGAAACACTTGAAGCACGCCAAGAAAAAATGACATGGTGTTTGGTGGGTGAACCATCGAGCACAAATACTCTTGGTGACATTGTTAAAAATGGCCGTCGTGGTTCACTCAATGCCAAATTAACAGTTAAAGGCAAACAGGGCCATGTGGCTTACCCACACCTTGCAGTGAACCCAATTCATACGGCATCTAAAGCGATTGCAGAACTGTGTGAAACTGTTTGGGACAATGGCAATGAATACTTCCCTGCCACCACATTCCAAATTTCAAATATTAACTCTGGCACAGGCGCAACCAATGTTGTACCTGGGACTATGACGTCATTATTTAACTTCCGCTACTCAACAGAAGTCACTGCAGAAGAGTTAAAGGCACGTACTTTAGAAATTTTAGACCGTCACAATGTAGAATATGACATTGAATGGACACTGTCTGGCTTACCTTTCCTCACTCCTGTGGGCGAGTTGGTCAATGCTGCCAAAACTGCCATTTTAAATGTGACAGGTGTTGAGACTGAGCTTTCAACCAGTGGTGGAACATCTGATGGTCGCTTCATTGCTCCTACTGGCGCTCAGGTGCTCGAATTAGGCGTATTAAATGCCACAATCCATCAGATCAATGAACATGTAAATGTGGCCGATCTCGAGCCTCTAGCTGAAATTTATGAACAAATTTTAGAAGGCTTATTGGCTGTTTAATTTTTACATAAAACAAAAAAGGAATTCCGTAGAATTCCTTTTTTTATGCCTCATGACATTAGGATTGAAGCTGCGTTTGTATGTAGTTCATATTTGGGATATGAAAAACTTTCTCCCCCATACGCACATATTGGAAAATTGCAGGATCGGTTAAAGTCTTATCTTCATCTACAATTTCAGAAATACGTAAACGAATCGTTTTTGGCATTTCATCGCACATCAATGCAAAACGTTGCTGTACGTCTTCACCTTCAATCACCAATGCTACACCAGATTTGCGCTCTGGTTGGTTGACCGCATATACAGGGAGTTTCAATTCATGCCATTGCACGAATTGCACTTTGGTTTCGCTGTCTAGTGCAGATAAAATGATGTTTTGTGGTAAAAGCATCGGCTCTTTACCATGACATTCAATAATATAAGCATCAATAAACCCTGTAGAAACAGTAATTAAATGCTGTAATTCTTGCTGATTAATTTTATCAGTTACTGTATTCACCGAAGTTTGTTCAGTCATAGATCAACTCCTGTTTTTCGGCAATCAACGCTTCAATGTTAGCAAGCAATTCCGCTTCTTGGAATGGTTTACCCATATAGTGGCTGACGCCCAAACTGAACGCACGCTCACGGTGTTTTTCACCCGTACGCGATGTGATCATAATAATTGGCAATTCTTTGTGGATGTCGTGATGTCGAACCAAGTTGGTTACTTCGAAACCATCCATACGTGGCATTTCGATATCCAGTAACATCAAGTCTGGTCTTACATTTTCAAGCTGTTCAATCGCATCCACACCATCTTTAGCAGTAATGATGTCATAGCCTTGACGCTCAAGCAGACGCGACGTTACTTTACGTACCGTTACGGAGTCATCGACAATCATCACAAGACGACGTGCATTACCATGACGGCTCAGATCACGCGAATCAGACACATGTTTAAGACGCTGCGTCGTTTGAATCTGACGGGCAATATTTTGACCATCTAAAATCAAACACACCTGACCATCACCTAAGATCGTTGCACCTGCAATTGCTCCAATATTAGAGAACTGCTGACCAATTGGTTTCACCACAATTTGAGCACGCGAACCAATTAATTGATCAACCAATAATGCAATCGTTTGACCACTGTTTCCTTTAATTAAAAGTACAGGCAATGAATGAGAAACACTGCTTAAACGTGGTACTGGCTGGTTTGACACAAATTCAGATAGATAACGTAACTTGTAATTTTCATTATCAATTTTGAATGTATCTGCCTTGCTATTGAAATAGCTTTCTAAAGCAGATGGCCCAATACGTACAATACGGTCAATTTGTGCCAACGAAATCGCAAATTGTTGATCACCCACTTTCACCATCAAGGCATCACTTACAGCCACTGTGGTTGGTACACGAATCGTAAAGGTCGTGCCTTTGCCCAATTCAGACTCAACACTCACATGACCACCCAAAGCTTTGATTTCACTTTGTACTACGTCCAGACCTACACCACGACCAGAAATTTGGGTTACTTCCTTCGCGGTACTAAAACCAGGATGGAAAATTAACTGCAAAATTTCTTGCTTGTCGAGTACTTGATCGGCCTTAATTAAACCTTGGCTGAGCGCTTTTTCTTTAATTTTGCTCTCATCAATCCCTTTACCATCATCGCTAAATGACACAAGAACGTCTGTACCTTGGCGACTAATGTTCAGAACAATATGACCCACCTCAGGCTTATTCAACGCAATACGATCTGTCGTTTCCTCTAGACCATGGTCAATCGCGTTTCGAAGCATGTGCTCGAAAGGCGTAACCAGACGCTCTAAGATCGTACGGTCTAATTCACCTTCGGTGTTTTGCACCACCAACTCCGCTGGGCGGTTTAAGGTGGTTGAGGTTTGACGCACAATACGTTGTAAACGAGGTAACATCCGTGAGAACGGAACCAAGCGAGTACGCATTAAACTTTCTTGAATTTCTGCCTGAATACGTGACTGTTGTAATAACAAACCTTCTGTATCACGGATTTTTTCGGACAACGTACTCTTAAAGTCGACCAAATCCGATGCAGACTCGGCCAATGATTTTGACAATTGGTTTAAGGACGAATATTGGTCCATTTCCAATGGGTCAAAATCCGCATAGCGCGAATTTTCTGTACCATGCTTAGCAAGAATTTGTGATTCAAGCTCACCGTCCATTCGACGTAGCTGGTCAGCTAAACGCTTAATTGCCAATTCCATCTCATTGAGCGTATTACCCAATTGCCCCAAATCCATCTCAATACGCGAACGGTTAATTGAGTTTTCGCCTGACAAGTCAATCATCTTCTCAACCAAATCAGCTGAGATACGAATCATTTCATTGCTATTATCAGTGGCTAATGTATCTGTCCATTCACCTTGCATAGAAGGTGGCTCTACACCATCACCCTGAATAAATTCAAAGTTACGTGTTGCTGAACCTTGACCATCCACACTGCGGCGGCTTGGCAACTGTGCCGTTACATCAACGTATTCAATCGACTCTAAGCTACGTTTAATACTATCGAAGTTGCTGTAATCTTTTTCGAAGATTCCTTGCTTCAACCAGCTGAGTGTTGTTTGTAGTAAGTCGTCGTAAGCGTTTGAGTTAAAATGATGAACCGCGAATTGCTCAAACGTTGTTTCCAACTGATAAGCAACAGCCGCGACTGGCTCATTTTCAACCATGCGCGCGCCACCTTTAATACTGTGGGCTGCACGTTGTAATTGAAGCAAAATACTACGGTCACTACGCTGATCAAACCATTGAATTAATAACTCAGCAGCTTGTTCCAGAATCTCTTCAGCTTCTTCCAGAAAGGTTTCTTCCACCACTGAAAGAAGTTCATCGTCCACCGATGTAGAAGCACTTGCTACTGAAGAACTTGGCTCGATGACTTGAGCAACTGGTTCAATCACAGCAGGTGTTTCAAATTCAATCGCTTCAATTGAAACAGTTGGTACTTCAAATTCAATGACTGGACTGTCTTCGACTGGTGCAGGGTGCACCTCAATGTCCACAACTTCAGGAGTACTTGCCACAGTCGCACTTGATTCGACCTGACCTTCAACAATGCTTTGGATATGGGTAAGGATATCAACAGCTTCAGTCGCAGCGTAGTCTACGCCCACATCACGAATCGTTTGAATACGATCTGAAAGATCATCTTGCACCAAACGAATGACTTGTACCAATGGCACAGTAGCTTGCATCTGACCACGAATTACACGTTCGTAGATAGACTCTAGTTCATGTGCAATTAAGCCAATATTGGTCGCTGAAATCATGTTTGCACCGCCTTTCAGCGTATGCAAATAGCGCATTAAATTATTTAAAGATCCTGTATTTGTTAGATCTTTATTCCAAGTATTTAAGTCGCTATCAATACCCGACAATAACTCATCAGCTTCTTCAAGGAAGATTTCAAGCAAATCTGGATCAAAGTCAGTATTTGAGTCTGTAGATTGATGCTTGGCTTGATCTTTAGCTAATTTTTGACTTAAGGTCGCAAAATCGATACCTGCAGTGCTGGTTTCAGCAGGCGCAGGAACATGGAGACTGCTTGACTCTACAGCTGTTGAGGCACTACTTGGTGCAATTTCAACTTTCGCACTTAATGTAGACAATACATTGCTACTTTCAGCTGTATCTTCAATATCTTGTTGTACAAATGCAGTTAAATCACTCAGCAACTTTTGTGCTTCATCTGATAATACTACACGCTGACCTGCAGCCAAGGTATCAAATAAATGAATAAATTCTTGATGTGCTTGAGCAAATAACTCATAAGCATAATCCAGATTTAACAGCTGCGGTTTTTGACGTAGATTGTCATAGCCTGATTTTAGCTCAGTGGTAAACTGATGAATTCCCACAGAGGCACGATTATCAGTATGTGCAAGTAGTTCATCTGCTTGCGTGCTCAGTGTTTCTAAGTATTCTGGGAATTCAGCTTTAGCTCGCGTATCAAACTCAAACTCAGCATCCAATAACAAATCAATATTTAATTCAATGAGTTTCGATACTAAACCTTGTGGTTGAATATCTGACTCCATACTTTCAGATGCAAAACCATAATCATTCCATGCATCATTGAAGGTATTGTAAATTGCATTTAACTGGCTTGTTTCACCCTTACGTAAGGTATGTAAAAAGTCGCGTACAAACTCAGAGTACTGAATCAGCAATGCAGTTTCTTTTGAAGTCGAACCGATTTCTTCTTGAAGCTGTGTTTTGAATAAATTTTCAACTTTAGAGCTTGCTTCAAAAATTTGATCGATTTGTGCCATTGATGAACTACCACGCAAAGTGTGTAGCGCACGGATTAAGGCATTATAATCTTGATGTTTGGTATCTTCTTGTTTCAAGAAGTTTTCAATTGTCTGCAGATGCTCTTCTGCTTCTTCAATGAAGATCGCAACTGTTTCTGCAATTAAATTATCTTCAGCAGGAAGTTCAATCGCTGCCAAATCAGGTGTTACAAATTCTGTTGTTTCAACTGCCTCAACTGTATCAAGCTCTAGACCTGTGACATCCGAAGAGGACTTTAAGCGAGTTGCCAAACCTAAGAGCTCTTGTAATGCTGGCTCTGGGCTTAGACCTTGTTGTAATTGTTGTCCTAAAAGGACAATCGGACGCAAATCAACCGTCAGCTCGGTGACATTTTTAAAGCTTGGATACAGCTTATATTGATAAACATTTAAAACCGTTTGAGCATACTGTTGAATCGTTGGGCTAAGCGTAAGCGAACCACCAATAACGCGGTTCAAAGTATCTTCAACTGTCCATGCCGCCTCACCCGCCGTCTTTGCGCCCACCATACGACCAGAACCCTTTAAGGTATGGAAATGGCGACGAATTGTCGTGAGCAAGTCTTTATCTTGCGGTTTGTCCAGCCAATCAGATAATAAATTATCAAGCTCGCCAAAAATCTCCTCGATCTCTTCAACAAAAATTTCTAAAATTTCTGCATCTTGATCGAGATAGCTATCCTCAGGAAGCGTTGTCGTTTCGACTAAATTTTTTAATATTTCTTTCATAGCTAAGGCTTCTTACGTTTTGCCACCAAGAAGGGTGCTCAAACTTAATTGTGACCATCACGCGAGACTTAACTTTAGAAAAAGTTAAGTTCATCTTGCCGATGCTTAGTCTGTTTCTTATTGGCATACCCTGCTCAATTGCACGGTATGCCTTTCCCCAAAGCGCGCTAACTTTAGTCTGGAAGTTTAAAGTCAGATACAGAGTCACGTAATGTTTCGGCCATATTTGCCAATTCAGAAACCGAACGCGCAGTATCGAATGTTGCACTCGTTGTTTGCGACGTAATTTCCTGTACAACGTTCATCGTTGTAGCAATATGACCCGCTGAAGCAGCCTGAAGTTTTGCAGCATCCGAAATGTTTGCAATCAGTTTTGCCAAGCTGTTCGATACCGTTTGAATTTCGTCTAGGGCTACACCCGCATCCTTAGACAAGTTCGCACCACGTACAACCTCGGCAGTTGTTTGCTCCATTGAGATTACGGCTTCGTTTGTATCCGTTTGAATGGTTTTTACAAGGCCTTCAATCTGTTTTGTTGCAGATGCTGAACGTTCAGCTAGACGCTGTACTTCGTCGGCAACCACGGCGAAACCACGACCAGCTTCACCCGCCATCGACGCCTGAATTGCTGCGTTCAATGCCAAGATGTTCGTTTGGTCGGCAATATCGTTAATCAAGGCAACAATGTTACCAATCTCTTGAGAAGATTCACCCAAACGTTTAATACGTTTTGATGTTTCTTGAATCTGTTCACGAATCGTGTCCATACCCTCGATCGAGCGGTTTACAACGTCTGCACCATTGGCAGCAATTTGTACCGAACGTTCCGCAACGACTGCTGATTCTTCAGCGTTGGCAGATACTTGGTCAATTGACAGTGCCATTTCGTTAATTGCGGCAGAGGCACCTGCAATCTCTTGTGCCTGATGCTCAGAAGCTTCTGCTAACTGGTTGGTAATACCCTGCGTATTTGCCGTATATTGTGCAACCTCTTCTGATGTTTCTGTAATACGCGATACCAAATCACGTAACTGATCGATCGCGAAGTTAATCGAGTCGGCAATTGCACCCGTAAAGTCTTCAGATACTGTCGCGTATGAACGTAAGTCACCGTCTGCTAAGTCGGCAATCTCGTCCAGTAAACGTAAAATCGCGTTTTGGTTACGGTCATATTCTTCTTGTAAGCGACCTACACGTTGTTTATCCGACTGACCACGTAAAGAAAGTAATTTGAATACACAAATCAAGAAGGCAATTAACGTTAAAATTAAGAGCAATGCGGGTAAAACTGTTGCCCAACCTGAACCTGATTTCAAACCATTTAAGCTATCTAATAGTTTATCTGATTCAGCAAAAATTGATGAAGATGCTTGACGTACTTTCACAATTTGTTGTGAGTTCTGCAAGATCGTCGCTGCAGCTGATTTTAGTACATCATCATATTCAGACTTAATGCCTTTTAGTGATTCACGTAATTCAGCATTTTCAATACGTTGCACACCTAATTCTGCACTACCATTAAGCTGTGCATTTAAGTATGAACCGAATGTTTCTGTATCGGCACTAAAGTCATCTGCAGACTCACGTGAACTGTCTGAACCTGTAAGTACAGAACTGATCGAACGTAAAATACGTTCCGCAATGAATACTTGGTTTTTTGCAATTACAACCTGGTTAGATGGCATGTCTTGACGCGCCATTTGGTCAACCATCAAGTTGTATTCAGCCTGAATACCCGGAATCGTTTCACCGATTGCAATGTTCGTATCATAAAGTTGATTAATGATTTTTTGTTGCGAAGAAATCAAATCAATATTTGAAGATACTGTTTTCCATTGTGATTCTACAGATTTGAGTGAATCAGTATTCGCATGAATATCAGTAACTGTCTCCAAGTTTTTAGCAAAACTTTCTTGAGATTCAGTTAATTTTTTCATTGCTTCAGGCGTACCAGAAGCGGTTGCTTCGGTTGCTTGACGCGAAATGGTTTGTGAAAGAAGACGTAATTCACCTAGGCTACGCGTAAGTTCGTTATTACGAGGAACGCTATAGAAAAGGTAAAATAAAATCAGAGTTGCCAGTACCAGTGAACCAACAGCACCGTAAATCAATGGCTTTGACTTTTCACTATCACCAAATACACGCGATAACTGATCTATTTGTGATTGAATCTTAGCTAATAAAGCATTGCCACTTGGACGGCCTGCGCTTTCACCTGTATTTTTCTTTTTAAGTTTAAAGCCCATTCAGCTTCTCCCCGATTTACGTCTTCATTCGTTAAATGCGTGACAGTTAATTTATAAATTTTATAGATGCGTTCATATATTTTGGATTTTGCAATAAACGACTGAATAAAAAGACATGCCACTGCTGGTTATGCTGGTGAAAATATCCCTGACAATATTCTTGTAAATTACTGCCTAATTCAGCGTCTTTAGAAAAATAACTCTTCTTATTAAAATGCTGTATACCCAAAACTTGATCAACGACCAAACCAACATAATGATCATTATGACTAATGCATAAAACTTTTTGAGTCGGAGTATAGCTACTTCTATGACCCGTAATATATTGAGCCAAATCTGAAACTGAAAGTAGACGTCCCCGAATATTCGCCAAACCTTGCACCCATGATTGAGTGTTTGGAACTGGCGTACACTTAGGCGGATAGATCACTTCGGATACTTCACCTAAAGGAGCAACAAAATATTGCCCCATCATCTCAAAAGCAATGCCTGACCATCGGTTGACTTCATTCTCAGTTGAAACGTAGTTTTTATTTCCACGTTTCGCAATTCGAAGCAATTCGATAAATCCATTTGCTGCCATAGAGCTTTATCCTGCATTGAGGTGCTGTTTTATCACATCAATTAATTGTTTTTCGTCTACAGGCTTTGTTAAATAATCACATGCGCCTTGACGCTTACCCCAAACACGGTCTGTTGCTTGGTCCTTTGTGCTTACAATCACAATTGGAATGTGCTTCGTTGTTGAACCACGTGCAATTTGACGAGTTGCCTGAAAACCGTTTACACCTGGCATGACCACATCCATGAGGACGAGGTCCGGAAGTTCTGCTTGTGCGACTGTTACACCGTCTGCACCATTTGACGCCTCAAGAACTTCAAAGCCATGTTTGCCTAAAATTTCTTTGAATCGAAATGTTTCTGTCGGTGAATCATCTACAATCAAAATACGTGTCATGCCTTTCCCCAATAAAAAATAAAACTAATTAAGCAGTTACGTGGTTACGAATCGCATTCAATAATTCATCTTTACTGAATGGTTTTGTTAGGTATTCGTCTGAACCCACGACACGGCCTTTCGCCTGATCAAATAAACCGTCTTTACTTGACAGCATTACGACTGGAATATTTTGATAATTTTGCGAATTTTTAATTAATGCGCATGTTTGGTAGCCATCTAAGCGAGGCATCATAATATCAACAAACACAATGTCTGGATTTGCTTCAGCAATTTTTGACAAGGCTTCAAAGCCATCTACTGCAGTCACAACTTCACAACCTTCACGTTGAAGAAGAGTTTCTGCTGTACGGCGAATAGTTTTTGAGTCGTCAATTACCATGACTTTTAGATTTTGAAATTTATCGTCCATTTAAAGACCCTTCCCAAAATATGGATATATAGAATGCTGGAATTTTATTCGCAGTTACTTTTAGTTAACAGTTGTTAACATTTTTAACATATATTTACTTTCATTTTCAATGAACATTTTCTGCTCAAGCACACAGTATTTTTCAATACTATTAACAGCTTCACACTTTCCGATGACCAAGAATTTATTTTTAACTTGGAATAGTTTTTAATTCTCTATTTTAAGTCTAATATAGCACTATTATTACTTAAAAATAAGTAATTTAGTCAACTTTATATTGGGGAGCCCAATGCGAAGTCAGTTTAGCGTAAATCACTCTTATATTGCTTATAAAAAAATGACCCAGAAACTCATTTTAGTCTTAGTATTGGTATCACTAACTCCGTTTACTTTTGCGACTAATCCCCCTCAAAAAGCAACTTGGTTTCGTTATTATGATAGTAAAGGTGTTGCAAATGTAAGCACCAATGTTACACCTAACCATATTCGCTATGGCTACGAAGCACTTGATCAGAATATGCAAGTGATTAAACGTAATAGACCTTATAATGCAGAAGCAGATATTAAGCAAGCGCCACAGCGCGCCGTGGCTGCCCAAAAATTAGCCGCAGACACACAACTAAAAAGTGCTTATAATAACAGCAGTGTAGCAAGTCAAAAAAAGAAAGAAATACTTACTGGAATTTCGAAACAACTTGTTTTCCAACAACAACAATTAAAGCAATTACAGGAAGACCGTATTATGTTTGTTCGTCAAGAACGTGAATACTCACGTAAAGGGCAACCTGTACCTGCACAATTACAAAGTATTTTAAATAATAACCAAAAAAATATCGTAGCGAAAAAACAAGATATTCAATCTTTACAAACGCGCTATCGAAATACAGTAGCCGAATACGACAAAATTATCACCCGCTTAAAAGCAATGGAATAATTTTGCAGTTTCAATTGCTTCTGTTGACAGCTGAATATAAAGGACGATTATGCAATCAGCACAGCATTCAACGTATACCCCACTTACATTACAAGCGCGCTTAGCTTCAATTGGCTTAATTTGCTTAAGCCTTGCTCTCGTCGGATGTCAAAAAAGTGAACCCGTTGCCACTGAAAAACCAATCACTAAAGTTGAACTTATTCAGCAGGATTTAGTGCGCATTCAACATGGCAGTTCTGTCAGCAAGACCACTTTTACAGGCACTATTCGTGCTGTAAATCAAAGTACGATTCAAGCTCAAGTTACGGCAACAGCTACTGCAGTGAATGCCCAAGTGGGTCAAACTGTGCAAAAAGGTCAAGTGCTGGTCCGCCTTAACAATCAAGACAATGCAGCACGTCTTGCCCAAGCACAGGCCAATTTAGCTTCAGCTCAAGCACAGGCCAATCAAGCCCGCCTTATGGTGCAACGTAAAGAACGCTTATTACAACAGGGCTTTGTATCAAAAGTAGAATACGAACAAAGCAAAGTGGATTACCAAGCGCAATTAGAAAATACCAATGCGCAACAAGCCAATGTCAACATTGCGCGTAAAGCAGATCAGGACGGCACAATTACCAGTCCAATCAGTGGTGTAATTACCAAGCGTCAAGTTGAGCCTGGTCAAACAGTCGCTGCGGGCGCAACTTTATTTGAAATTATCGATCCAGCACACTTAGAAATTCAGGCACTACTACCAAGCGATTCGCAGTCAGCATTAAAACTTGGCCAAGCCATTGAATATCGTATTCAAGGCAACAATAACCTATTGAATGCAACCTTAAGTCGAATTTCACCGATTGCCGATCCTGCCAGCCGTCAAATTGAATTTTTTGCCCAACCCAAAGAAGCCATTACTTCTTTGAGTATTGGTGCATTTGTTGAAGGCCAAATTTTAGGTTCAGATCAAGTTTCGGGGCAATTAATTCCACTGAATACTGTACAAGACCTCGATAATAACCCTTATGTTTGGGTCGTGCGTCAAAATAAAATTGCTAAGGCCAGCATAAAAGTTTTAGAACAGCGCTACAGCACCAATATTGCTGTGGTAACAGGCTTAGAAGATAGCGATCTCGTAAGTCGCGTCAAGTTTAGCGACAATCAAATCCGACAAGATGTCAGTATCAGCAAAAACTAAAATAACAAAGCAGGATAGCGGTTATGTGGTTCACCCGAATTAGTGTCAAATACCCTGTATTCACCATTATGATGATGTTCTGTCTGATGGTCTTAGGGCTCGCATCATGGCAACGCATGGGCGTCGAAGAGTTTCCAGATGTCGACTTTCCTTTCGTGGTGGTCTATACCAACTATCCTGGCGCATCTCCAGAGT
The DNA here is from genome assembly GCF_003024525.3 of Acinetobacter cumulans. Classification (GTDB taxonomy): domain Bacteria; phylum Pseudomonadota; class Gammaproteobacteria; order Pseudomonadales; family Moraxellaceae; genus Acinetobacter; species Acinetobacter cumulans. Next base: position 2,687,157 of record NZ_CP035934.2, read on the forward strand.
CGGTCGAATCTGAAATTACCAAGAAAATGGAAGATCAGATCAACACCATCTCTGGTTTAAAACAGGTTATTTCTAAATCTAGTGAAGGGTTATCAACAATTATCGTTGAATTTAATTTAGATGTGCCCTCCTCTGTTGCAGCGCAAGATATTCGCGACAAAATTGCACCCGTCAGTGCTCAATTTCGTGATGAAATTGATGACCCCATTGTAGAACGCTATGACCCGACGGCTAGTGCGGTCATGTCGATTGTATTTGAATCTAAAAATATGTCTCTGCGTGATCTAAGCTCGTATTTAGATCAACGTATCGTACCGCAGCTCAGAACAGTCAGTGGTGTGGGGACTGTTAACCTGTTGGGTGACTCACAACGCCAAATCCGTATTCAAATTGAGCCTCAAAAACTGCAAAGTTTTGGTATTGGTATTGATAAGGTTTTGAATACCTTAAAAAATGAAAACATTGAAGTACCTGGCGGTACGCTCGATCAAGCCACCTCTGAACTTGTCGTCGAAATTAAATCGCGTGTGATCCACCCGCAGTCTTTTGGTGACTTGGTGATTGCCAATAAAAATGGCGCGCCCATTTTTTTAAAGCAAGTCGCCAAAATTGAAGATAGCCAAGCGGAAATGGAATCCAGCGCTTTCCTAAATGGTAAAGCTGCCGTGGCTATTGATATTTTAAGAAGCTCTGACTCGAATGTTATTCAGGTCGTGGATAATACTCGTAAAACATTAGAACGTATTAAAACCCAATTGCCAGAAGGCACAACAGCTGAGATTGTTGTTGATTCTTCCAAAGGGATTCGTGGCAGTATTAAAGATGTCGCGCGCACAATTGTAGAAGGTGCTATTTTAGCCATCTTTATTGTCTTACTGTTTTTAGGCTCATTCCGCTCTACAGCCATTACAGGTCTGACTTTACCTATTGCATTACTTGGCACCTTAACCTTTATTTGGGCCTTCGGCTTCACCATCAACATGATGACCTTACTGGCTTTATCACTCAGTATTGGTCTATTGATTGATGATGCGATTGTGGTTCGGGAAAATATTGTGCGTCATGCTGATATGGGCAAAGACCATGTGACTGCTGCATTAGATGGTACCAAAGAAATTGGTTTGGCCGTATTAGCGACCACACTGACGATTGTCGCTGTGTTTTTACCAGTGGCTTTCATGGGCGGGATTATTGGTCGCTTCTTTTATCAATTTGGTGTGACTGTAAGTACAGCTGTACTGATTTCAATGTTTGTCAGCTTCACATTAGACCCGATGCTTTCCGCGCATTGGGCCGAAAAGCATAATCCAAATCAAAAGCCCAATGCCCTACAGCGCTTTTTCAACTGGATTTCAAGCAAATTAGATAACTTGAGCCATCATTATGAAAAGCTCCTCAAACTTGCCTTGAGATTCCGTTTTGTAACCATTTTAGTTGCTGTTGCGTCACTATTTGGTGCCTTGGCATTATCTAAAATGATTGGGACAGAATTTGTACCTGTACCTGATAAAGGCGAAATTCGCATTAAATTTGAAACGCCTGTAGATGCCAGCTTGCAATATTCACAAGCCAAATTAAAACAGGTCGATGCCATTATTCGTGAACATCCAGAAGTTCGTTCAACGTATGGATCAATCAATAGCGTTACAGATCGTGGTAAAAACCATATTAGTATTCGTGTAGGTGTTACACCACGCACTGAACGCAAACAAACGCTCACCCAGCTCAACAATGAATTCCGCCAACGATTGCAAAGTGTTGCAGGCATTACCATTACTTCTGTGGCTTCCGCGGATGAAACCGTGTCTGGCGGGCAAAAACCTGTGATGATTTCCATCAAAGGGCCCGACCTTGATGAACTTCAAAAAATTTCCGATCGCTTTATGCATGAAGTGGCAAAAATTGATGGCATTGTCGATTTAGAAAGCTCATTAAAAGAACCAAAACCAACTTTAGGTGTACATATTAATCGTGTAGTGGCCAGTGACTTAGGCTTATCAGTGAATCAAATCGCTAATGTGGTCCGTCCATTGATTGCAGGTGACAACATCACCACTTGGAAAGATCCGAAAGGCGAAACCTACGATGTCAATGTGCGCTTAGCCGAAAATACTCGTCGCTTGCCAACTGACTTACAAAATATGTATATCACTTCGCAAAAAACCGATGCCACTGGTTTACCCGTACTTGTACCACTTTCTTCAGTGGCTAGTTTTGAAGAAACCTTAGGGGCCTCACAAATTAACCGCCGTGATTTAGCACGTGAGGTCTTGGTACAAGCCAATACAGCGGGCCGACCTGCGGGTGACATTGGTGCAGACATTAAAAAAGTAGAAGATCAATTTGACTTGCCACCGGGCTATCGCTTTGCAACCCAAGGTGCCAATAAAGATATGGCTGAATCAGCAGGTTATGCCATTACAGCTATTACTTTATCGATTGTCTTTATCTACATTGTGCTGGGCTCACAATTTAATAGTTTTATTCATCCAGCAGCGATTATGGCTTCACTACCGCTATCGTTAATTGGTGTATTTTTAGCATTATTTTTATTTAAATCGACCATGAACTTATTCTCCATCATTGGCATTATTATGTTGATGGGGCTGGTCACCAAAAATGCGATTCTACTAATCGACTTCATTAAGAAAGCTATGGATGAAGGCACTTCACGTTATGATGCAATTATTGCTGCAGGTAAAACTCGACTGCGCCCAATTTTAATGACGACCAGTGCAATGGTCATGGGTATGGTCCCTTTAGCCCTCGGCTTAGGTGAAGGTGGCGAACAAAGTGCACCTATGGCACATGCCGTGATTGGTGGTGTAATTACCTCTACCCTCCTAACATTGGTCGTGGTTCCCGTTATCTTCACCTATTTAGATGACTTTAAAATCTTTATGATGCGCCAATTTAAAAAAATCATGTCATAATTTTACCCAACACAATGAGGTGACTTGAAAAATGTACACCTCATTTTTTATTGTATAATCTCAGCTTTAACGCTTAATCTTTTTAGGACACCGTTCATGCGCGCAAGCCGCTTTTTATTTGCAACGTTAAGAGAAACTCCAAACGATGCGGAAGTTATTTCTCATCAATTGATGCTTCGTGCGGGGATGATCCGTAAGTTAGCTTCTGGTTTATACACTTGGTTGCCTACAGGCGTTCGCGTATTAAATAAAGTAGAAGCGATTGTTCGTGAAGAAATGGATCGTGCAGGCTCTCTTCAAGTCTTAATGCCAGTCACACAACCCGCTTCACTTTGGGAAGAATCTGGTCGTTATGTACAATATGGTCCTGAACTACTTCGCTTTAAAGACCGCCATACCAATGATTTCGTACTTGGGCCTACACACGAAGAAGTGATTACAGACCTTGCGCGTAATGAACTCAAAAGCTACAAGCAATTGCCTGCAAACTTCTACCAAGTTCAAACTAAATTCCGTGATGAAATTCGTCCACGTTTTGGTGTAATGCGCTCACGTGAATTCGTTATGAAAGATGCTTACTCTTTCCACGTTGACCAAGAGTCACTGCAAGAAACCTATGACAATATGTATAACGCATATTGCCGTATCTTTACACGTCTGGGCTTAAACTTCCGCCCAGTACAAGCAGATACGGGTTCAATCGGTGGTTCAGGTTCACACGAATTCCATGTGCTTGCATCTAGCGGTGAAGACGATATCGCATTCTCGACTGAATCAGACTATGCAGCCAACGTAGAAATGGCTGAAGCTGTATTGGTTGGTGAGCGTGCTGCACCAAACAAAGCATTTGAATTGGTCGCAACGCCAGATCAAAAAACCATTGAAGATGTATCTGCTTTCTTAAAATCAGATCCAGCTCAATCAGTTAAAGCTTTACTTGTTCAGGGCGTAGCAGAAGAAGGCAAAGCAGTTCCTGTTGTTGCATTATTCTTGCGTGGCGACCACGAGCTGAATGAAATTAAAGCTGAAAAACATCCTTTAATTGCATCACCATTAACATTTGCAACTGAAGAACAGCTGGCGCAATACGGTTTAACAGCTGGCTTCTGTGGTCCACAAGGTTTGGTTGAAAAAGGCCTTACTGTAATTGTAGACCGCGCAGCCTCTGTATTATCTGACTTTGTGGCAGGTGCAAACATTGTTGATCAACACGCAGTTGGAGTGAACTGGGAGCGTGATGCCCAATTCACTGAAGTTTATGATTTACGTAATGTGGTTGAAGGTGATCCATCTCCAGATGGCAAAGGTACACTGCAAATTAAACGTGGTATTGAAGTTGGTCACATCTTCCAATTGGGCCAAAAATACTCTGAAGCACTTGGCTGTAAAGTATTAGGTAAAGATGGTAAGCCATTAGTTGTAACAATGGGTTGTTATGGTATTGGTGTTACCCGTGTTGTTGCATCTGCCATTGAACAAAACTTTGATGACAAAGGCATTATTTGGCCTGCAGCGATTGCGCCATTTGAAGTTGCGATCGTACCAATGAATGCACATAAATCACCTCGTACTGTTGAAGCTGCTGAAGCGCTTTATGCAGAACTTCAAGCTGCAGGTTATGACGTGATTCTAGACGACCGTGACGAACGTCCAGGTGTGAAATTCTCTGACTTAGAAATCACAGGTATTCCACACCGTATTGTGATTGGTGAAAAAGGTTTGGATGCGGGTACTTTTGAATATAAAGGTCGCCGTGATGCTGAATCTGTAAATATCACTAAAGAAGAATTATTAGCTAAGATTGCTAAATAATTTTTTCTAAATAAAAAACCCGCTTAATGCGGGTTTTTTATGATCACCGATTAACAGAACTTCAGACCACCAAAGCAGTTCGACACAACCGTTTGGTTTTGCAATATTTGCGAGTTTAAAGCAATAGTTGCTGGCTTCGCTTGCGTATAATTACCCAAATCAATATTTAAAAGTTTCACTACAGGAGTATTAAATAGGGTACCCAATGATTCTCCTGTACCTGTTGTAATTCGGTTATTTTCATCTAATAAAAAGTCCGAAACTAAATTAGCCACCTGAGGTAGTACTGCCGAGATATCCACTTGATCTTTAGCTTGTAAATAGCCCAACTGAATTGGGTCTTTAAAGGACATCCACCAGCCTTTTTGGGCTGTATCTTGCACCTCAGTACCTGCCCACTTCAAAGTCTCACTTTGTAAGGACAAATACCCTCCTGTACCAGATAATGGAATATTATGTACCATACTTAAAGACTGATTAAATGCAATTTCCATATTGAGGTTTTGAATATCTGAGCCTTCCCCCATTTTGAAAATTGCTTTTTTAGCCAAACCTAGAATCGGATCAAAAGTTACCAACAACTGATCATTAGCAAACAAATCTTTTTGCGCTTGCGTCATGCTTGAATTGGCTGCTAAAGGAATAGATTTAATGCTTGCTGTAATACCTGATACATTCGCAACAGATAAACGCGAACCTGAAACGACGGTTTCTGGCATATTAAATTTCACATTAATACTTGGAACTGTTACACCCTTGTTGTCTGCAGCTGTTGAATCACTTTTAAATTCACGAGGAAATTCCAAACCTAAGATACTGGCTGTAAGGTTCCCTTTAATTTCTTCAGTTTTTGAATCACCAAAGGTACTCTGCTTGGTATTTACATCACCTGTGGTGGCTGCCATTTTCATATAACCTGAAAAAGACTGAATACCATCTGAGGGGTTTACTGTATTGTCAGTACCTGCCGTCAACAGCCCACTAATGGCATCAGCACCTAAACGAAAGCCAACGACTTCACGTGTGGATGCTTTCCCCCCATTTTTAATTGCAAATTCAATAAATGGGTTGGTGATTTTTGCACTGGTGCTCGCACGACCATTGGAATCATAAACTGGCACACCATTGGCATCAAAACTTGAAGGCATACCACTAATAGAAAGGTTTGAAATATCAATATCACATTTACCAGCACCCTTATCACCACCACAGCCTAATTGTAGCGATTTAATATTGGTGTTTAGCTCCATCTCTGCGCCCAAGCCAAGTTTGAAGAATTCAACTTTTTCACTATTGGCATTGGTATAAGTATAATTATCTTTCGAAAAATTCAGTAAAGCTTGACCGTCAACCGAAGATAATTCTGAATCCGATAGCGCCTGAAATGAAGTTGCATTCCCTGAAACCCACAAACTACTGACGATCGTCGCCACTAATATTTTTTTCATTATTGTCATTCCCTGTAAAACTATAATTATCGTGGTGTAATACCCATTGAACTGCGCATTACCCCACCTGGAATTGCTATATCTGCGATTTTTTGCATTGCCCCTGCAGGTGCAATTGCCAGTTCAGCTATAAACACTTTAGCACCATTTGTAATGGTGTCTGTCTTTGTAGACAAGCGATTAAATTTAACTTGGTTATCCAAAACCACGCTGTCTTTTTGCATATGAATACGTGTTTCTAAACCAAGATCCCCTTGTAGGCGATTTAGGTTAATACTCGATTCATTTGCCACAGTACCATCAGCTTTTACATCTTCATTAATTAAACTGATGTAACTACCGCGGTCATTCTTATCTGTTAATGGTTTAAATTGAAAATTTGCTTGTAAAGATAAGAAGTTTGTATCTGGTGTCCCGTCTGTTGTTTCTAAACCTGGAATAATAAATAACTCACCTTTCCCATCCAGTTTAAAAGCAATCGATGCAAGTACATCATCTTTGCGACCAAAATTATCAATTGGGACAATTTTAGTACCACAGGTCCCAGAACAGTTATATAGCGATCCTGGTAACTGACCAATTGCAATCTCGGCTTTGGCTGCAATTAATAAACTATCGGCTTTAACGTAAATCTCTTTATCTTCAAAGCCAATCACGCCATTGGCTTTGATGTAAGAATCAATATTACGCAACCCCGCATAATAATTGACCTCTTCTCCTTTAAGCGCATTACCACTCGCATCCTTCAAAATTACGCCATTACTGTCTTTTAAGGTTCGCTTTTCACCATCTAAAACCAAAATGGAAGTGGTATATGCATTTCCAGTTACGCTGTCATAACGATAACCATCTGTAGACATAGCAAGGTCATAACCCAAACCAGATTTTGTCGCCCCTGCTTTGTTCACATATTGTTTTGCAAAAATTCCTAAGTTGGCATTCAGGTTATAAATTGGTAAACCTAAGCCCCAAGTTCCAGAATTTGCATTATTGACTGGCAAACTATTGTCAGAAATAAATCGCGCTGTACGAGCAATCGCTTGAAAATCCATACCACGAACAGCAATCAATGCCATCGTTTGTGGATTTGCACTTGGCGAAGGGTTATATATCAGCTCATTACTACTGGCACTGAGTATAGATTTAATTTGATCATTAATCATAAAGCCCAAAGAATTGGTTCTTATGGTATTAATGTAAATATCGCCAAAATCAATATACGCATTTTGCGTGCTAACTGGTGTTCCTACTACACTTGAATTACGCACATTAAGGCGTGTTAAGTTCGAAAACTCAATCGCATAACTACCCGTACCTGTATGGCCGAGCTCAAATGTTGTTGGCGTTCGACCAGAAACTGTAGTCTGACCACTATCTGCTCGCGTAAAATCAGCAGACATGGCCATATGCAAACCACCTGCTTGTGCAAAACCATATCCTGTCGCTGCAGTATTAGATTTTTCTAATCCCTTATTTACAGTATTAAAGTTTGCAACACCACTCTGATTTGCATTCAGCATAATACGGCCATTGGTTAAGGCACCCGAAGCACCTAAACGAATAACATTACCCTGTTCGCCATCTTTACCATAACGTACATCAATATTTACGCCCGGCTTGGTTGCTGTGCCCGTACGGCTCGCATCTACATTTTTGCTTTTATCTTCAGCACGTACAAGTTGGACAAAATTATCCGACTTTCCATCAGCAGATTTTGTGGTAAGTACAATGCCATCTTTGGGATCAATGTACATATAACCATCAGCGGTCAGATTGAAGTTGAAATCTTTGAGTGTGAGGTTTTGTCCATTTTGACCATAAGAGATACTGGCATTTTGCAACCTCAACTCTAAGTGAGCTTTATCATTACGATTAAATAAGCCATTGGTTGTTGCCAAATAAACTTCAAGTGGTGAAATGGTTGAAAAGGTCAAACTTCCTAAGTTTTGATCACTTTCATTTGTGGCACAGTTGGGCGCACACACCAGCATAATTTTAGATGCAACTGCCGTAAATGGTGAAACACTTGCTCTTAACTGGATACCTGTACCTTTAGCATTGGAAGCCAATTGAGTCGTACCTACATCGAGGTTTACTTTACTCACAATATTGGTATTGCCTTGAGTTGGCGTAATCACCACATCATGCAAGCCTAATTTAATAGGCTTGGTTCCAGCTTCTGAATAGTCAATCCAGTTTGCTTGTTTGACCTCTACACGAGAAACCTCTTGTGTAATCGAGATCCCATCCTGTCCTGTAACATGGCTAAGTGTCTGGTCACTTAGTGCCTCAAGCGCATAGCTTTGGTTGGCAATACATATACAAGCTGTGAGGAGATTTAATTTTATTATTTTGTTCATCTCAACGTCCTTATTCAATTAATACTTTAACAGCGTGCGCCCGTAGCTCCTGTACAGTTATAGCTGAATATTTTTAGGTCTCCAGTCATGTGCAAATTGCCATGCATATTTAGACCCATAAATCCTGTTTCTGTATCCTTATCAAAAGCAGGAATATCCGTAGCAAAAGTGGTTTTCTTTCCTGTACTATCGATTGTATATGCTTGATATTGACCATAAGTTGTTGTTTTTAAATAACCCTTTTGATCACCTTCATCTGCTTCAATTGAGAGATTATTAAATCCTAAGTTACGAATTTTTAAAGGCTTATCATCAAAAAAAGACAATTTCATGGCTGTTTGCGGGTCACCATTTTTATTAATAATCGTGGTGCCCTCTAAAGAGAATTTCTCAACCTGAATGGTGCCTTGGATTTGTTTAAAAACCAACCACTTCTGATTGCCTTTCTCTGTATGGTTATTTGGAGAAATCGCTAAACGGCATTGCACATTATTTTGGCAACTATAGGTATAGTATGCATCATCAATACTAGCAACCTGACCTGTTTGTAAGTCATGCAATGAAATATCTTTTTTGCTTAAATCATTGGCATATCGATGGTTTAAAGACAATGTCCAATTAAAATCAGCGCCGCCTTGACCGCGTACCTCTTGTAACTCTTGGGCATCTAAGCCTGTAAGTCCTGCATGCGCAGTTGCTGACACAAGTAATACAACTGCGAGATAAGATTTCTTCAACATAGCTTGCATCCTTATAGCCCAGTTGTTTTGATTTTTAAATGCTGAATGAGCACGCCATCAATGGCTGCTGAACCTAAATTGATCGCAGTACCTGCTGCATTTTTAAATACAATACCTGTCGATGCTTGATCACGATTCGCCTTTAACATATTGGTGCTGGTATCACGTGTAACACTACCAATTGCAATACTACTGTGTGTCGCATTCGTCCCTTGATAGTCTTTGGTTGTACCATTCGCAGTAATTTGCGAGGTATTGGTACCACAACTTGCAACATTACATGTAGAGCCCATGAGCGTACGATACACTCCATCCACACCTTTTAACTGTGGTGCACCGTTCGTATCTTTTTTAATAAGTGTATTATTCGCGTCTGTATCAGCATAATAGCTATAAATTTTGGTATATATCTCGGGTACATTTGGAATTCTTGTTAATTCCAAAATAATGTTATTGCCTTCCGAACCAATAATAAATGGCTGATACATATTACCTAGTACCAAGTTAATGTTTGTACTATATAAATACAAACCTTCTTTATCATTAAATAAAGGTGCAAAACTTCCATCTAAAGCAGGTGTACTTGCTGTGCCATCGTCTGTATCAGACTTCGCCGCCGTACTAATACGAATGCCTTTTGCATCTAGATTGGTATCGTTAATGGTTAATTTTGATGGGTCATCATTGGTATTTAAACGTAATATACTTGCCATACCAAGTGTTTGACTTTGCTGCGTAATTGTAGACGGCTGAGTTTGGAACAAACGTACTTGTGAACCATCAATGCTCAGGCCATTGGCAACAAACTGTGCACGTAATCGATAGTCTTTATCCAAACCATCAGCTGGTGCACCAGTCAATTGATTGACTTTATTGCTTGAATCTAATGTACGTGAGAAAATATCCGTCCAGAAACCCAATTTTATCTTATCTTCTGTAGCATTTCCGCCCACCTGTGCTAATGGTGCTTCTAATGCAATATAAGCAATATCGGCTTTATTTTGTGCATTATATTGTTGTATGTCTTTGGCTGTACCTGAACGGAATAACCAAGGATTTTCAGCAGTGCCCCAATTAATACCTTGATTACTAAAACGCTGGTTCATATTGCCATTACTTTTAGACAAGGCTAAACCATAAATAAAGATATCGGCTTTACTTCTAGATGCTTTGAGTGCCGCCACATGATCGGTCGTGTTTAAAGCAGTATTTGCTGCCGCAACAGCAGAGGTTCTTAAGGTTAACTCTTTAGAAGTGTAACTTTCCTGTGCTTTGGCTTTTGCAGAACGGATTGCACGTAAATCCATTTCCTGATCAGTTTTTTGTGCAAGCTGTGCATTTGCATAAGTTTGAATATCAGCTGCTTTATCGTTGCGAATTTCCTTACGGACTTCGTCATAAGCCCAAGCTTGTGTTTCTTCTTTATTCTTACAAACTAAACTACTGGTATGAAAACACCAATTATAACTGTCGTACTTATCTTGATATAACGTATTATATCTATCAATATAATACTGCTGTGCAGCAAATTCTTCTACTTTTTGGCTTTCAAAAGTTGCTTTATAGGTCGTAGTGAAATTCTGAAGGACAGCGGCTCTTGTGGCTGTATTGTTATATACATTTTTGTATTCAGCATTATAAACATCAGTGTAATAGGTCTGATAATAACCTGTCACTTTTGCCGTATAGTTTTGAAAGTAGGCATTATCATAGACTGCTTGGCGGCTTTGTTCGAATAACTGTTCATAATTACCCCCACGCGGGATAATCCGAATAAAACCTGTATCATATTTTTCTGGATTGGTGACAGCCGGTGTCTTGTTATAACTTGAAGCTGTAGAAAGATCATTTGGCCCCTGAAAAACAAACTTGAAGTTTTCAGGGAGCAACGCAACGCCCTCACCTGTCGTATTTGACAATGCTTCATCTGGCAAATCTTGAAGTGCATAAACAGACGGTGCAAGCAACATACTAACTGCTGCAACTAAACAGCTCTGGCGGAACCGGAATGCTTGATTTAATTGAGTCATCGTGACCTTCCTTTCTTATCAGATGCACCGCATCTTTCTTATATTTTTTGCTTTACTTGGCACCAATTTTTTTTGTCCATCTCATCCTGTGATGGGTTCTATACCAAGCTATATTAACTTTTTATTATGCGTAATTATTATACAAATGCAAAACAAACTCGCTAAATCACCTCAATTTCCGATGAATGAATCACAAAAAAAGCAGGCTTTGTTGCCTGCTTTTTTAATGCTTTAAATTTCATTTAAGCCTTAGGTAATGTTACACCTGTTTGACCTTGGTATTTACCCCCACGATCTTTATATGATGTTTCACATACTTCATCAGATTCAAAGAACAGCATTTGCGCAACGCCTTCACCTGCATAAATGCGTGCTGGTAAATTTGTTGTATTTGAGAATTCTAAAGTCACATGACCTTCCCACTCAGGCTCAAGTGGTGTCACGTTCACAATAATACCGCAACGTGCATAGGTCGATTTACCTAAGCATACAGTCAATACATTACGTGGAATACGGAAATATTCTACTGTACGTGCAAGTGCAAATGAGTTCGGAGGAATAATGCAGACATCCGATTCAATATCGATAAAGCTTTTGTCATCAAAATTCTTAGGATCGACAATTGCAGAATGAACATTGGTGAAAACTTTAAATTCACGCGCGCAACGCACGTCATAACCATAGCTTGAAACGCCGTAAGAAATCAGTTTTTCACCATTTTCATCTAAACGGACCTGATTTTCTGCATACGGTTCAATCATGCCGTGTTTTTCGCTCATTTCGCGAATCCAACGATCAGACTTAATTGCCATTGTTACTATCCAAAATACTGTACATCAATTATTGCATGGTACTTTAACTGAAAACCCTTACAATGAAAATATATCAATTTTGCTGAATACCAATTGACTGATGCTCAGCAAATTTAAGTTGCCTTTATAAACTAGCAAGAGTCAGATAACTCAACTGACACGTAAAGCCCATCAGTACCACCGATGCCGTTCGTTGCATCGTATATTGATTCAGCCAACGGAATTTATTGGATGCCAGCATCGAACCAATAAATGTCCAAAAAAATGCAATCGGAATCAGAAGTAATAAAAAGGCCAGCATGTGCGCTGTGTAATACATCGAGTTTTTCCAAGCAATCGCAGGAAAAATAGCCGATGCAAACAATAAAGCTTTCGGATTTAACAAGGTTGCGAGAAAAAGCTCCCAAGCGCGAATGCAGGGCTGATCTAGATCTTGTACGGCGTTCGCGGTTTTCCATAAGCGAATAGCCAAATACAACATATATGCTGCACTAAACAGCTTCAGTATAGGAGGCAGTGCGGGAATATAAGCGGTCACTTTCCCAATCAATAAGCCCCAAAAGCTAATAGACAGCAAATAGCCAAAGGCTTCAGCAGGAATCAAGCGGAAAGACTTTTTAACACCGACGTGTAAACCTGATGATGCCAACAAGGTATTGGTGGGACCTGGTGTCAATAAAATGGTGATGACCCAACCCATAAAAAACCATGAAATCATAGCGTACGCTCAGGCCTATATGCGCGCAGATTAAATCAGTTTTTTGAGGATAGCAAAAAAAATATTGTAAAAGATCATGCAACACAGCAATAATGAGACATTAATCAATATATTTCAAAACATTAACTCACTCTATTTTATTAAACTACTCAGTCAAAAGCATCTTCACACAATTAAGCCCCATAAAAAAAGCCTAGAAATTACTAGGCTTTAGATCATTTTTAAAACAGAACTCACTTAAATAGAGTTGCGATATTTTGCTTAAAAAATGCGACTTTTATCTTTCGAAGCTTGAGGCAATTTTGCTGCAATTTTTTCCGCAATAGCCATATAGCTTTCGGCAGCATCATCTTGAGCAATAACCGAAGGTTTGCCCGCATCTGCATTTTCACGAATCTGTACATTCAGTGGTAAACGGCCTAACAATGGAATGTTGTATTGCTCTGAAAGCTTATCTCCTCCACCTGTACCAAAGATTTGCTCTTCATGACCACAGTTAGAACAAATATGCGTCGACATATTTTCAACCACTCCCATGACCGGGATATGAACACGGTTAAACAATTCAATCCCTTTGGTTGCGTCCATCAATGCTACATTTTGTGGTGTCGTCACAATAACAGCGCCAGTTACAGGAATACGCTGTGCCAAAGTCAATTGAATATCCCCAGTGCCCGGTGGCATATCAATCATCAGTACATCTAAATCTGGCCATAAAGTTTGGTTAAATAACTGCATTAATGCACCCGTCGCTTTTGGCCCACGCCAAGCCACGGGCGTATTATGATCACCTGTTAAGTGACCAATTGACAGTACAGCCATACCATAAGCATCTAGCGGTACAAAGTTTTCCGACTCAATCATTGGAGTACGGCCTGCATTACCCAGCATCGTTGGAATACTAGGGCCATAAATATCAGCATCCAAAACCCCAACCTTTAGGCCTAATTTTTGCAATGCTAAGGCAAGGTTAACCGTTGTGGTGGATTTACCAACCCCTCCCTTACCAGAGGACACCAAAATCACATTTTGAATACGTGGATGCTTAGGCACATCACGTTGCTGTGGTGCTGCTTTTTGGATAGGTGGATTATTTGGATCCGCTTCAGGTGCAGACTGAGACGTACTCGCAGAAGCATCTACCACAGGAGGCAAAGTTGACTTTGGTGCAGTATTTTGAGCTTCGGGCTGGCTTGAGCAACTTTCACCTTCAGCATGATGATGGCCACAACCACTTTCTTTTTTATGTCCAGTTTTTTGCTGAATCACATGCATGTTCAATTCTTTAATACCGCATTGTTCCAATGCATCCGCCAATTCATCATGAATTTGTTGCAGTTGTTCTTTTTCTTCTGGAAAGGTATTAATGGTGATTTGTAAGATTTCACCTTCCACATTCACTTGGGTAATACGATCTTTCAGTGCATGATGAGAATGAGGCAACATATAGGTTTGCAGTACATTTTGCACAGCTTCTTCGTTCACCTCTTTAGAGGGTGAAAAAACAGATTTAAGCGAAGAAAGCCACGACATATAACATTACTCCAAAGCAAATATTTGCGAATTCTACATAGTGTAACGACAATTAGAGCGAAGGTTAAGCATTGCAATCATAAGATTATTCTTGAGATTAGATAAAACCGAGCATTTTAGTTGGTTATTTGGTCTTTTTTCTGCCAAGTGTCGCTATTTATCCTCTGTCCTTTTTGATTTGGGACACTCAAATTATGTATTCAGTCGAGTTAAAGCATCCTTGTATTTATTTTAAATACAGAAGATTGCAATCGTTTAAACATTCCAATGGCTAAAATTATGCATGGCGCACATTTTGCTTATCTTTATATGATCTTTTAGATCAGCTACACAACAAAACTTATACGTTAAAGCCTAAGACCACTGTGTTTTATAACAAAAGTTTGGGTATATTTCTTGACGTTTATTTTTTATTTATTGCTTTAATTTTTTTCTAGGGAAGCCTCAATATGCATAAAACATGGGCATTAATTACATGTATATTTTTAACAGTTCCAACCATGTCTTGGGCTGAAACCACAAATAGTATTCAAACACCTGAACATCAAAATTTAACTCTGGGCGATAAGTTTGAGGACATGCAAAATCGCATGAAAGCATCACCGATTAAAGTGACGTCATACACCTTAGTAGATGCCACAAAGCCTAATACGTTGGCGGTTGATTATACTTATGAAATTGAGAATTTTCGCTATAACATTACCATTGTGGATGGGCATGTATTTAAAATTGATGTAGAAAATATGGATAAATAATTGACTCAAAACTCAATAATTAAAAAGGTAGCATATCTGCTACCTTCTTTATTTGTGCTCCACAGCATTTAAGGCTTTATGCCACGCATAAAACTTATCACACTAAATAACCATAGAAACAGCACAAAGCTACGGCCTTGTGTGAAATGTGCTAATTCTGTGCCATGTAGCATATTGTGTCGCGTTGATGTGACTGTTGAGCTACTGTCCATCTTGTAGGCTGCTAGTTCAGCAAAGTATGGATTCATTTCAAAGGCAATTTTTGACTTATGCCATAGGCTCTTAATTTCATTACCTTTTAAGCCAGGTACTATTTTATGAACATCTAGAAACTTGGTGTCCTTCTGCTCAAGAAAACCTTTAGCAACTAAAACATCTGTGAGCAAACCTTCTAATTGTGCATAAAGTATAGGAATACACCCTGCATATATGCCTTGCGCATACAATTTTAAAGCTTGTTCTATAATATTACGGCGCTGCACTTGATGTACGTCGACTTGCATATCATCAAGGGCTTTAAAAAGTTCAGTTTGAAAAAATTCACCTGTTGGAACAGCCAATAAATCAAATTGCGCAATGTCATCGGCATCATTGACCAGTTGCCAGAAATAAAGAACATTCAATGCGTCATTGGCAATTTTACTTCCCTCAGGCTGATCTAAAGCTTCCGCCAACACTTGAAAATAGCCTTCTTCATGTGCAAGTTTGGCCAAATGTTTCTGTAAAAAGCTATGCTCACCTGCGGTCATTGTATCCAAATACTGCTGTGCATCTTCTAAGATGATTTTTCCAGCTTGTTGCGCTTCATTTTTATGGGCAGCTATACGTGTGACTGGTGCATCGTAATCAAAATCATCGTCATCAATCATCATCTAATACTCTGTGTATAAATGCTCTTGCTATCCAGCAAATCGAACATCTAAAAATAAGCTCATTAAAAAGACATTCCCGCATGGGAGTTGCCATTACCAATAATTTTCTACAGCAATATTGCCTTCGCCGCGACGGTTCATAGTGAGTCCGCGGGCTTTTAGGGCCTCTTTCGTATCTTCGACCATTTGCGGATTACCGCATAACATGACATGTGTGGTATTTGGATCGAAATTGAGCTCGGCTGCTTGCTCTAAGCTGCCATTGGCAATCAATACTGGTAAACGGTCATGCAATCGTGCATTTGGGTCACGAGTGATAATAGGAATAAATTTAAAGCCCGTGTGGCCTTCACCAAACGTTTCAGCAATTTCTGCAATACGCGTTGCATAAGCCAATTCAGCCTGTGTACGTACACTATAAACTAGATTGATTTTTTCGTATTTTGACCATGTTTCAAAATCTTGAAGCATGGAGATAAATGGAGCCAAGCCCGTCCCTGTACCCAGTAACCATAAGTCTTTCGGTGCAGGCAACTGATAGCGTGCTAAGGTTAAAAAGCCATAAGGGACTTTTTCTAAATACAGCTCATCGCCGATTTGAAGATGCTGTAAATTTGAAGTAAATGCACCATCTGGTACAACAATTGAGAAAAATTCTAATGTTTCATCAAATGGTGAAGACACCACTGAATAAGCACGTACTACCAGCTCGTCACCCACTTTTAAGCCAATACGCGCAAACTGCCCTGCTGTAAATTTAAAATGAGCTGGTCGCGTCATGGTAAAACTAAACAAGGTACTGGTCCAACGATGTACAGATAAAACCTTTTCTAAGCTAAATTTTTCAATTGACATGATTTCGACGTGGCGTGAAAGACTGTGCTCATGTTAGCATGACAGCATATTTTATTAATATTTTTTAAATGTTAAGGCTATATTCATGCGCATGACATTACGCCAGTTGGCTGTTTTTGTAGCAGTCGCTCAAGAAGGCACTGTGACCAAAGCCAGTGATGCTGTCAAGCTAACACAAAGTGCTGCCAGCATGGCGCTTGCAGATTTGGAAGATGGGCTAGGCGCACCTTTATTTGACCGTCTGGGTAAACGACTGCAACTCAATGATTTAGGGCGTTTCTTACTGCCTCAAGCTCTTGAAATTTTAGGTCGCTGTGATGCCTTTGAACAAGCAGCCAAAGGTGAACTACAAAGTATTGATTTGCGCTTGGGTGCAACCTTAACCATTAGTGATTACTTAATGCCTGATTTAATGGCTGATTTCTTAAAAATTCAGCCACAAGCGCATTTACAATTACAAGTGGGTAATACCCGCCAAATGATTGAAGCAGTAAATCAATTCCAATTGGATTTGGCTTTAATTGAGGGTTCTTGTCATTTGCCACAGCTTCAATGCATCCATTGGCGTGATGACGAATTGGCAGTGTGCTGTGCGCCCAACCACCCTTTGGCACAACTCAACCGTGCATTAACCGCAGATGATTTCAATTCTGTTGAATGGATATTGCGTGAAGAGGGTTCAGGCACACGGGAAGTTTTTGACAATGCGATTTTAAAAGACTTACCGAATGCCAATATTCGCCTTACCCTAGGTCATAATGAAGCGATTTTAAAAATTGTCGCTGGCGGTTTGGGTATGTCGTGTATTTCTAAACTTGCCATTGAACCTTTACGTGAAAAAGGTCAATTGGTCGTTTTAGATACCCCATTTTGGTCTTTAACTCGTCCACTGTTTATGCTGGTGCATCGTCAGAAATACCAAGGCCCCGGCTTAAAGGCATTTATGAAGTTCTGCGAAAAATAAGTTTCAATTCATTTTAAAAGCACCCAAGGGTGCTTTTTTATGGTCTGTCACTTCAACATCTAATTGTATAAACATGTATGTATAAATTAAAAAACCGCCCGAAGGCGGTTTTTTAATTCAAGATTCAGAGTTTACTGAATTATTGAACTGCATAAATGCTGATTTCTACACGACGGTTTTGTTCACGACCAGCCGCTGTAGCGTTAGATGCGATTGGGTTTGCTGCACCTTGACCTTGAGTATTAATACGTGAAGTAGAAACACCTTGAGACGCTAAGTAGCTAGCAACTGATTGCGCACGTGCTTGAGACAATGGAATGTTGATTGAATCATTACCTGTGTTGTCTGTATAACCTGTAACTAAGATACCGCTCTTGTTATCTTCAGTTAAAGTTTGCGCAACTTTGTTCAAAGTAGAATAGAAGTTAGGTTTGATATTTGATTTGTTTGTATCAAATGTAATGCTACCTGGCATAACTAAACCAACAGAACCATCTGGATTACGGTTAACTTCTACACCAGTACCCGCCATTTGTTGACGTAGTTTTTTCTCTTTGTTATCAAGATAAACACCAGTCGCACCACCAAGTACCGCACCAATTGCTGCTGCACGGTTGTTTTGAGAACTAGAGTTTGCATTGCCTTTAGAAATACCGTAACCCGCTGCAGCACCAATTAAAGTACCCAAAGCAGTTTTGTCGTATTCCATACCGCCAATATTATTACCTGTTGTTTGACAGCCAGATAGTACCAAAGCCCCTGCTACTGCTGCTGAAATTGCTAGTGCACGCATCGCATGCCTCCTTGATTGTGTTTTGTTGTATGGATGGAATGATGAAGTAAAAAAAATCGAGTAACCATTGATTTTTTGTTAATAATAAATCGTTTAGTTACAATTTGTAATATTTAAATAAGAAAATAATGCCAACTTCGTCAAATTTTCTCCACAGTTGTTCTGAAGTGCTTTTTTATTTTCAAAACACGCTCTATATTTGTGTGAATTGGCAAACGTTAGACTATTCCCCATTAGGACTTTTATATGTCATCGCACAGCAAGAAGCAACCAGCATTAAAAAAAGTCACACGCGGGCTGACTGTCGGTTCGGTTATCACAGGAAGTACTTTTTTCCACGGGCCACCTGTATTGGCTCTAGGACTGACCAAGCTCTTTAAACAATCAAAAAAGGTTGATGAAACCAATATAAAAATCACCAACAGTTGGCTGAGTGTAAATAACTGGCTCATTGATCATGTGTTGGTTAACACTCAATGGGATATCTCGATTGATGATGATCTTGATCTGAATATGCAAGGCCGTTATTTGATGATGTGTAATCATCAAAGCTGGGTAGATACCACAGTAAATCAGTATTTTGGCTTAACACGTATGCCACTCACCCGTTTCTTTACCAAATGGGAACTGATCTTTATTCCTTTCGTGGGTCAAGCATTTAAAATCTTGGGTTTCCCAATGATGAAACGCCATAGCAAAGAACAAATTGCTAAAAATCCTGAGCTCAAGCATCGTGATATGGAAGAAGCGCGCAAGTCTTGTGAACAGCTTTTAAGCCAGCCATTTACCTTGCTCAATTACCTCGAAGGAACACGCTTTACGGCGGAAAAACACGCGCAACAAAAATCAACATTTACAAATTTACTTAAGCCTAAAGCAGGTGGTTTAGCACTCGCATTGAATATTTTAGGTGATCAAATTGATGCTTTGGTCGACATGACCATTGTTTATCCTGATGGTGTACCAGGTTATGGTGAGTTTTGGCTGGGCGAGGTGCCTAGAATTGCTGTAAATTTACGTAAAATTGATATCCCTGCATGGGTTGCAGGTGGTAATTATGAAGAAGATGCCGAATTCCGTGAGAAATTCCAGCAATGGGTAGATCAAATTTGGACTGAGAAAGATCAATTGATTTCAGAAATGAAATCTAAATATTCACCTGTCGTCTAAATACACGGAGCCCGCTTCTATGTCGCAGAACATCCCTGTTAAAAAATCTAAATACCAGCATTTAGACCCCAAAAGCTTCTATTTCAAAGCTTTTTTGGCCTATGACATTTTCATGGTATTTATTATTATTTTTAACTTGTTCTGCTTAGGCATGAACTTCTTCCTCATGAGTAATATTGGGGGCTGGTTCTTTAATGCCATCCATTTACCGAGTGTACTTGAATTTTATCGTGAATACTTGCACCCGTGGGTAATTACTACAGAAGCGTGGTTCATAATTTTCTTGATTGTGGAATTACTCACGCGCTGGGCAATTGCAATCGTACAGAAACATCACCAACGTTGGTTTTTCTTTCCGTTTATCCATTGGTATGAAATTGTTGCCATTGTGCCCTATTTCCGCTTTTTACGATTATTTCGTGCAGGGGTTGTGGCCTACCGCCTCTATGAAATGGGTTATCAAATTTTTCCAACCTCTTGGCAGGAAAAAGGCTTATTTTACTATCGCGTCGTGATGGAGGAATTATCCGATCGTGTAGTGGTAACGGTTTTAGATGGTCTCAAACATGAGCTTCAAACCAGCACAACACATAAAGATTTAATCAGCAATGTCATTCAGCATCATCGGGATTTATTCTCCCAAGCGCTGGCTGAAATTCTGCAAGAAAATTTAAGTCGTGAGCTACAAGCCGATCGTGAACGTATTGCAAAAAGCGTGGGACAAATTGTCAATCAAGCAATTGAAGATACGCCTGAGCTGACGCAATTACTGCGCCTTATCCCGATTGTCGGTGGCCGTATAGAACAACAAATTCAAAGCATCGGACAGCGATTAGGTGAAAATATTACCCAAGGCTTAATTGATCCTTTAGCATCACCAAATGCGTCTACAGCACGGCATCCTAATTTATATACAGATATTGCAACACGGATTAGTGCCATTGAAATTGAAAAAAATGACAAACTTGATGCGTTGGTTCGCTCGGCTGTTTTTGAAAGTTTAGAGGCCATTCGTAAGCAAGTAAAAGTAAAACAATGGCAACAAGAACTCCAAGCACAAGATCAAGCTAAAGATTAATCTATAGTTCAAAAATAATTGCTGTTTCTGCTAGAGAAATGCCTCATTTTGTTCTAGCATTTGCTCTACTTAAAATATCACTTCCACATAAAATCAACAGTGAGAAGTTTGAAGGAATAATTATGGCTGATATACGGATAAAAGGCAGAATGGTCAATGCAATCCGCATTAACCTTGACACAAATGATCATGATGCGATCCGCCAGCAACTTAGCCCAATGCTTCAAAAAGCCTTCCCAATCGGAACGCTTGCGGTCATTGAAAGCAGTGTTGAACAAGAGCTTATTGAACTGATTCAATTGCTGATTAGCCTTGAGTTACAGCCGATTGCTGTAACAGACGGTGTCTTGGCAGACCAAGCTCGCGCTATTCAATTTCCAGTCATTCCACCTGACCGTAAGATGGAACAGGTCAAACCAACCAAAGAGCAAGCAATTGAAACGCCTGCTGTCGCTGAAAAACCCCAGCCACAAGCAGAAGATACAGTCGTAGTGGCGGTACCAGAAGTCCGCCATATTACGTCTTACCATGATGAAATTCTGCGTACTGGCCAATGTATTGTGCAAGATCACGGTGACATTATTTTAAGTGCTGGGATTAACAGCGGTTCCGAAGTCATTGCTTCAGGAAATATACATATTTATGGCAGTGTCCGTGGTAGAGTCATTGCCGGTGCTGGGGGCAATAGTGCTGCACGAATCTTCTGTCATTCACTTGAAGCAGAACTCGTGTCTATTGCTGGGACATATTGCGTAGCCGATGACATTCCACCGCATGTTACGAAAAAACCCGTACACATTTATTTAAATGACCAGCATGAGCTTGTATTTGAAGCTTTGCAATTTTAATGTATAAATAAACACCAATAAACCCCTGTATTGATCAGGGGATTTAAACCATAACAGGAGTGGATTCGGTGGCGAAAATTGTTGTCGTAACATCAGGCAAAGGTGGCGTAGGTAAAACTACAACAAGCGCATCTTTTGCAACAGGTTTAGCCCTACGTGGTCACAAAACTGTTGTGATCGATTTTGACGTAGGTTTACGTAACCTCGATTTGATCATGGGCTGTGAACGCCGTGTAGTATACGATTTTGTAAATGTCATTAATAACGAAGCACGATTACAACAAGCGTTAATTCGCGATAAAGACATTGAAAACCTTTACATTTTGCCTGCATCACAAACACGTGACAAAGATGCCTTATCTGATGATGGTGTTGCACGTGTAATGGATGAACTTTCACAAGAATTTGATTATATTATTTGTGACTCACCTGCAGGTATCGAGCGCGGTGCAATCCTTGCAATGTACCATGCTGATGAAGCAATTATTGTGACCAATCCTGAAATTTCTTCGGTACGTGACTCTGACCGTATTATTGGTATGCTCGATAGCAAAACCAAAAAAGTAGAAAACAACGAAGGTCGTATCCGTAAGCATTTATGTATTACACGTTACAACCCAGAACGTGCAGACAAACAAGAAATGTTAACCATTGATGACATTTCAAAAGACATTTTACGTGTACCTACACTGGGTGTTATTCCTGAGTGCAAAAGCGTGCTGCAAGCTTCGAACGAAGGTAAACCTGTCATCTTATATACAGAAACCCAAGCGGGCGAAGCTTATGATGACTTAGTTGCACGTTTCTTAGGTGAAGAGCGTCCTTACCGTCATATTACTGCGAAGCCGAAAGGCTGGTTAGCACGATTATTTGGAGGATAAGATGGCTGGTTTTTGGAGTAAATTATTCAGCGGTGATGACAAACCTACAAGCGCTCAAACTGCAAAAGACCGCTTAAAAGTCATTGTTGCGTCCGAAAATGGCTTAGGCAAACGTTTGAGCCAAGACAAAATTGACCAAATGAAAAAAGAAATCATGCAAGTCGTTAACCGCTATGTTCGTGGTGTCGATGAGCAACATATTCAAATGTCTGTACGTTCTGAAGCGAACATCGAGATGCTTGAAATGAATATCAATTTGCCTGAAGAGCGTTAATTTGATTTCTGATTAGTCAATCAAATTGAATCAAGGCAAAATATGAGCCTGAACAAAGCACTGCTTTGTTCAGGCGCAAGACAAGAAGCTTTGCTTCGAAGTGCCTGAACCTTTAGGCTCTGCCATGTTCAGGCGCAAGACAAGAAGCTTTGCTTCGAAGCGACTGAACCTTAAGGCTCTGCCATGTTCAGGAGCAAGACGAGAAGCTTTGCTTCGAGTGGGTTAGATTGCAATTCTTGCACTGACGACTCAACAAGCATTAACTTCAAGACAAAGTAAATAACAAAACTTTGTCACTTGCGTACTCATATTTTGCTTATTTATTTTCAAAAGAACACCAAGGGGATTGCAATGGCATTATCTCAACCAGCGACGTTTAATGAAGAATGGTCAGATGAACGAGTATTTGCCTACTTAACTCAGTTACCTCCTGAAGGCGTAAACGGCGATTTTCATGTGCTATACCATGCATTCAAACACATGCGTCCTACTGACTATGAGCGCCTACTTACTCAATTCACAGCAGACGGCCGTGATGTTAATGCAACCAACCCTGAAGGTCAGCGTATTCATGATGTGATTGCCCAATTCCCGCGCCAAAGCGAAGGCTTTTTAGCAGTATTGGCAAAATTTGCATAAGCATTTTTTCGCATCAAAAAGCCTGCACATGCAGGCTTTTTTTATAGCAACATTTTAAAATTAATATAACAACCACATCAGTAAAGGAAAACTTCCGATAAAGCATAGGGTCTGTAGGCTAATCACGCCAGCCATCAACTGGCTATCCCCTTGAAAGTACCGCGTTAAAATATAGGAAGCAGATGCAGTCGGTAAAGCAAAAAAAGTGACCAAAATAATACTTTGCAACTCAGTTAGCCCCAAACTCCCGCTCGCGAAAAATGCCAAGCACGGCATAATCAACAAGCGCGCAAAAGTATTTGCTGTGAGCCGTGAGAGGCCTTTACTTAACTGATCGAGTTGTAGCGCTGCACCCACAGAAAGTAAGCCTAAGGGCAAACTTGTGGCTGCCAAGATGTTGCATAAAGACTGCATCCCAGAAAATAAATGCAGACCTGAAAGGTTAAAAAGCACACCAACTACACAACCCAAAATAAGCGGATTTTTAGCTATGGCAAAGAGCGTGTCATACCATCGTCCACGTTGCCCCTCAGAAAAGGCCATGACCGAAAAGATGTTGACCACAGGGATAGCAACAGCAATCAACATGGCAAACATCTGCATGCCTTCTGTGCCGTAAAGCGTCCCCATCAATGCCAGACCAATATAGGTATTGAAGCGAATTTGACTCTGTACATATACCCCAAAACGCGCTACAGGGATGGCATATACTCGCTTCAACAACCAAAGTATGCTAACCACACCCAATACAACGGCAAAAAATGCCTGCAATAATTGGAAGATCGCACCTAGATTTAATTGTACGCCTGCTAAGTTATTAAAAAGCAATACAGGAAAAAGAAAGAAATAATTGAGTTTTTCCGAATTGGCCCAAAATTCTGTTTGCAAAAATTTTTTACGCTTAAACCCATAGCCCATGCTAATGAGCACGATCAGTGGAAATAACGCCATGACAATATTCATGCAGACGCTCCTCTGCTCATCCGCATCTGACGTTGTATTTGCATTCCTTGGCTACCTGCTAAGTCTCTACAGTAATCTGATCATTACTTAAAATTGAAGCGTTGTCGTGAATCATAGAATGAACATCTATGCATGGCAACCTTTCACATATTAACGATATTTATCACGTATTTATACCATCATACTACTCCATCCAATATACATATCAAGCCAAATTTAGAGCCTAAACAATACAAAAAGCCCAACTCAAAATAGTTGGGCTTTTCAAAAAATTATAAATAATACTGTGCAGATTTATCTGTTAAATGGTCCTTATTTCCATTGCCAGCCAATTGCAACACCACCACCAACATCACCTTGAGAACTGGCTGTACCAGAGGCTTTATAAATAAAACGATTATCCTCCGTTACACCACTAAATCCGACTGCAAAGCCTTGCTGTCCTCGCCACGTACCCCCTGCAACACTAAGCATATTTGCACCTGCATAGGTTGGTTGAGGCAAATTCGCCACGGCGATAGCTGAAGCAATCGCTGCCCGTGTATCCCGACGCTCATTACGGAATTCATTTTCCAATGCATTCACACGCTGGTCTGTATACTGGCGTGATTGACTGAGCGATTCAGTCACTTGGGTATCAGTATAACCATTCGCTTTATTTAAGGTTTGCAGTTCAGATTCCCGCATTTGCCCCAGGTTTACTGCATCGGTATCTTGTGTTCCCGCTGCAACATTTACAATTTGCCGCTGCTGCGTATCCGAACCGACAGAGATCGTATTGTCACGCAGCGCTGTAGAGCCATGACCTAAAGCCACAGCATTATTTGCCGATGCATTTATTGCATTGCCCAATACAGCGGTATTTTGCCCACTCACTGAATTATCATTTCCGATGGCCAAACTGCCTTCACCTGCAACCATATTGCTGCTTCCGAGTGCTATAGACTGTTCTCCAGACACCTGATTCGCCGTCCCCAAGGCAATAGACTGATCCCCCGATGCTTCAGATGAACTGCCTATGGCTACAGCATCTATGCCTGTTGCCAAAGGCAATACCGCCTGTGGATTTGGGTTTGTTCCAATGGATACAGCCGCTGTGCCGCCGCTGGCCAGTGACGTCAGCCACTGCTGCTCTGTCCCGTTAAAACCATTCTGCACAGCAAGATCAAATGCGCTGAATCCTTGGTCACCTTTATCCCCCTTATCGCCTTTTAGGCCCTGCAAGCCTTGATCACCTTTATCGCCCTTATCGCCTTTTAGGCCCTGCAAGCCTTGATCACCTTTGTCGCCCTTATCGCCTTTGAGGCCCTGCAAGCCCTGATCCCCTTTGTCGCCTTTGACGCCCTGAGACCCCTGCAGTGATGTCAGCCAATCGGCTTCTGTTCCTGCATATCCATGATTGACCGCAATATCATAAGCGCTCGCACCATTGCCTGTGCCTGTACCGCTATTTAAACCCGGTATCACCTTTATCTCCCTTATCACCTTTTAAGCCTTGCAAACCTTGGTCACCTTTATCCCCCTTGTCACCCTTTAAGCCTTGTAATCCTTGATCTCCTTTGTCCCCCTTATCACCTTTTAAACCCTGTGCCCCTGTATCACCCTTTAATGAAGCTAGCCATGCAGTTTCACTGCCGCTAAAGCCGTTTGCTACAGCAATTTCATACGCGCTTTTGCCATTTGCGCCTGTCCCTGTACCGCCTGTCACCAAACTGCTGACTTGTGTTTGCAAATTTGTGAGCTTGCTATTCACTGCAGTAAAAGCACTACCTGCATCTCGATACGTTCCTCCTTGAATAATATAGCTTGGCGCTGTCCAAACCCCGCCCGTATAGTTTGCGCCGGCACCCAGTGCAGTGACCATTGGATGTAATTGAGATAAATTGACAGCATCTGTATCTTTTATGGCTTTAGCAAGGTTGGTTAAGCGTTTTTCCATCGTCCACTGGCCTATGGATACGGTATTTTCTTCATCAGCAATTGAGCTCGTGCCAATTGCCGTTGCGCCTTGCGCCGTTGCACTCGCGCCTGAACCAAAAGCGCTACTCCATTTTGCACTTGCTCTCGAAGCATGCCCCATTGCGGTACTATACTCACCGCTTGCCTGGTTCATGTAGCCGACTGCCGTTGCACCTACTTCAGTGGCCCGATTTCCATAGCCCATGGCAACTGAACTGGTTGCATCAGCATAATTTCGATTGCCGACTGCAGTGGCATAATCAGCAGATGCGGTATTTTTTAAACCCACAGCATTGCTATCTAAACCTTTTGCAGTATTTTGCACGCCAACAGCTGTACTGTTTTCCTTAATTGCAAAGTTGAATGTTCCCAAGGCAGTACTGTAATCACCTGCAGCGATGTTGCCATAACGGACATTGTCTAAAAATTGCTGACGTTCCTCGGCTGTGACCGCTGCGCCATTGATATGGGTAATATAATTGAGGCCGCTTAAGCCTGCGCCTGCAGAAACAGTCACTTCAATTCCATTGACACTGACCAGCTTGCCTGCGCTGTCTTTCAAATCATATTGACGCGCCCTACTGCTTACACTGCTGATCGTTGAATCATTTTTCAATCCGCTACCAATCGCCGCTGAAGACAGCCCAATCGAAGTATTTCGATTTCCTATTGCACTGCCTGAATTTCCCAAACTAATATTTGTAAAGCCAATTGCGCTATTATCAAACCCAGAAGCAATGTTTAAAGCACCTAATGCGCTGCTGTTTGTACCAAACGCTCTATTCAAATAGCCCACAGAACTAGAGCTAAGCGCTGATGCAGTATTATATGCACCCACTGCACTGCTCAAACGCCCTGATGCGGTATTGGAATTACCAAAGGCATTACTCTGTATGCCTGAAGCAGTATTTTCTGCTCCAAATGCCATAGCATATTGATTGGAAGCCGTATTTTTATAACCAATTGCAGTGGCTGTCATGGCATTTTGTCCAACTATGTTTTTATAACCTATAGCGCTAGCATATTCAGATTGTGCTTGGTTGCCATAACCAATCACACTTACTTCAGTCGACTATGCAAGGTTCTTATGCCCCAATGCAACACTGTCTGTTCCTGGTGCACCATTGTTACTGCCACAAGCGATTGCACCTGAACCAACCGCACTTGACGTAGAACTTGTACCAGATTGATATGCACAAATTTCGCCAGCATCACTTTGCGTAACAGCTAGACCGCAGATAACTGCAGCCAACATTTGTACACATCTATATCCAGTATTTTTCTCACTGGTCGCTGTATGACTTTTAGCAGCTTCTCCTGTAACTACAAGCTGGCCTTTTCTATTGCGTACGACTTTATATATATGATTCATGTTGTGCCCCAAATCTGCTTAGCATCGTCTTGATGCTTTCTGTTTTTCCTAGTGCTAAAGCAAAAAATTTACAAACTGCATTTCTTGCGTATGAAAAACTGAATAAAGCCATAACAAGTGGCTCAAGCATGACCCCTGACTGGGGGGCTAAAGTTTATTTTTTTATCCTGAAATTTAATCCACACATTTTCGGATGTTTTTTAATCAAAAAAATCTAGGTAAAATAAGTGTATTCATTATTATTTATGGCGATTTATGGCAACTTTGCGTAAATTGGATAGCAATAAAAAAAGTACATTAAATCGGATTCGTTACTTGTGTTGCTCAGGCCATTCTGCAATTACTTTAGCGCCTTTATTTTTTAAATATTTAAATCAGCTTATTCCGCATGATTTACATGCTTTTGCACTTACATCAGCATCAGCTGTGCCTTATATGTATTATCACTCTGGACTAGATCAACGTTTCATTGATTTATTACAACATGAGGTCGAAATATTTTTAGACCCAAAAACTGAAGGCCATATGCGGTGGCTAGATACACCCACCTTACCAAAATCAGGAAACTTACTTCGTCCCGATGAACAGTATTTTCAAAGCAATAATTATCAAATTATGGTTCGTGGCAGTGGTGTGCACCATACCCTAGATTTACGCTTAGAACAGTCCAATAAACCAAGTGGCGGTGTTTCACTGTTCCGTGGTGTAGGTTCAAGTTTTTCCGAACAAGATAGCTACTTTCTATCCCAAGTTGGCCAATATATTGAATACGCCTTGCAACATCAAACAACTTTACGCAACGAGTTTAACTTTGATGTTGAGCAAGCAATGCTCATTCTTGATCCAAACAGTGAAGTCATCATGATGACAGACTCAGTGAAGGATCTACTCAACTTACTTGCAATCCACTATGATTTTTGGGAGCCCAACAAAGCCTTACCCAAAATCTGTTATCAAGTGATCAATGAACTCAAATATGGTGTACAACTCCCTCAAACGCGGATAGATATCCCAAATGGCATTTTAAATATTCGCGCCGAGTGGATGTTTTCACCTCTACAGCAAGACCGATGTATCGCGCTACATTTGAAGCATGAATTGCCCCGTAGCTTATTCATCTGGACAAAATTAGAAAATGCTGATCTCTCACCACAACAGTGTCAAGTTGCCTATCTCTTAGTCACAGGTAATTCCAAGCAAGACATTATGCATAAGCTTGAAATCAGTCCAGCCGTTTTAAAAGACTGTATCAAAGCCATTTACTTGACCTTCCATGTACATTCTTTGGCTGAACTAATTGACTATGCCAGTCGCTGGAGCCTCAAGTACTAACAGTAAAGGAAAGCAACTAAAACTGACCAGCATAAAAAAAGCAGCATAAATGCTGCTTTTTTATATGATCTTAAATTTAAATCAAAATATCGCGTTTGCCATTTGCACCCATGGCGCTGACAATCCCGTTTTCTTCCATCTGGTCGATAATACGGGCTGCACGGTTATAGCCAAGGCTAAATTTACGTTGCAGTGACGATGTAGATGCCTTACGTGTTTCAAGTACGAAAGACACACACTGATCATACAACGCATCACGGTCTGAACCGCCATCACCATCTTCAAAACCACGAGAGGTCGGCTCTTCATCATACGGTGTTAAAATTTCATCCACATAATTAGGCTCACCGCGTTCACGCCAAGCATCACAAATACGGTTCACTTCATCATCGCTAATAAAAGCGCCATGCACACGTTCTGGCTCAATTTTACCTGGGCCAAGGAACAACATATCGCCATGACCCAATAGGTCTTCAGCACCGCCTGCATCTAAAATTGTACGCGAATCAAGTTTACTGTTCACACGCAAGGCTGCACGGGTTGGAATATTGGCTTTAATCAAACCTGTCACAACATCCACAGTTGGACGCTGTGTTGCAAGTAATAAGTGAATACCCGCTGCACGTGACTTTTGCGCTAAACGTGTAATCATTTCTTCAGCTTTTTTACCAACCTGCATGATCATGTCAGCAAATTCATCCGCCACAATCACAATCAATGGCATTTCTTGTAAGCGAGGTGCACGCTCGCCCGCCACAGACTCACTGGCTTTCCAAGTCGGGTCAAATAGATCTTCGCCATTTGCCAATGCCTCTTGCACCTTACGATTATAGTCCATGACTTTACGAACTTTCATCATAGACATCAGTTTATAACGGCGTTCCATTTCATTTACACACCAGTTTAATGCGCTGACTGCATCTTTCATGTCAGTCACGACTGGCGTAAGCAAGTGAGGAATATCGTTATAGTTGGCAAGTTCAAGCTGTTTCGGGTCAATCATGATTAGACGCAGCTGCTCAGGCGTATATTTCAACAGCATCGAAAGCAGCATTGAGTTTACAGCGACTGACTTACCAGAACCTGTCGTACCTGCAACCAGCATATGAGGTGCTTTAGCCAAATCGGCCAATACAGGATTACCCGAAATATCTTTACCCATCGCCATACTGAGCAATGCATTTGGATCACGGTAAGCTGGCGTTTCTAACAATTCAATTAAACGCACCATTTCACGTGAGCTGTTTGGCACCTCAATACCAATATAAGGCTTGCCCGGAATAACTTCGACTACACGCACCGATGCCATAGACATCGAACGCGCTAAGTCACGCGAAATATTGGTCACTTTCGATGCTTTTACACCCGGCGCCAAATCCAGTTCAAAGCGAGTTACAACTGGCCCTGGTTGTGCCTCCATCACTTTCGCTTTGACGTTAAATTCCTGCAGTTTAATTTCCAGCAGTTCAGAAAGGCGGGCTAACTGTTCTTCTGTAAAATTCACCTTTTTATTCGGATCAACATCATCCAGCAAATCTAGACCCGGCAATGGCGGTAAATCTAAACGCTTTTTCGCAACCTGCATGGCGCGAGACAGCGGACGACCTGCCGAATCTGTTAATGGCGCATCAAAATCAAAGTCTTCTTCTTCAAACTCTGGTTCAGCTTCAGCTGGACGGCCTGCAGTATCCTGCCAAACTTCACGGAAAGCATCTTTATTCGAGCTAATCAGCGCTTTTTCTTCTTCAGATACTAATGGCTTAGGTGCTTCAAAACTGGTTTGAATATTGGC
Source organism: Acinetobacter cumulans (assembly GCF_003024525.3). GTDB lineage: Bacteria > Pseudomonadota > Gammaproteobacteria > Pseudomonadales > Moraxellaceae > Acinetobacter > Acinetobacter cumulans. The sequence continues at coordinate 2,718,090 of NZ_CP035934.2, forward strand.
ATTTACCAATGAAGATGATTGCGCATAACTGCTAGTGGTTCTTGGTGCTGGCGTGTCATTTAAATCATCAACCAGTAAATCATCAAGATCATCAAATTCTGTGTCTAAATTTGCTGCTTTAGATCCCGTTGTTATTATAGGTGTAGCTGCAAATGTTGCCGCTGTTGCCGCTGTTGCCGCTGTTGCCGCTGTTGCCGCTGTTGCCGCTGTTGCCGCTAGCGTCATAGCATCATCTACAATATGCAAACTTGGCTTATCATGTGGCTGTGGTGCAAACTGCATTTCTACACTTGGCACAGTCGACGTAGTCGTTTCAGCACGATCATCCGTCAGTGATGTGCTATTAAACGGGATATGTACATCTGTCGCCGTTTTTGCATTTGGCACTGCAGCCAACAACTCATCAAAGATTTCATCATCATCCCAATCTACAGATGATTTTGATGCCGAGGATGTTGGCTGTGTAGAGATGTCTACTGTAGATGCGTCGTGTGCATGCACCACATGCTGGAAATTAGTGGCCGCTGTTTTAGGTTGCTGCTCTTCTTCAGCTGCTTTTAATAAGGCATCAATATCTTGTTTATGGCGTTGATCTTCATCTGAATTTAATGCACGCCACACTTCACCTGTCGCGACAACACGCTCAGGATCATCCATTAAGCGATGGGCTTTTTCCAAAGTTTGTTCAAACTCTGCATCTAATTCTGGCGTAGTTAAATCAGCTTCAACTTGGGGCTGACGTTGCTCTGCTTCCCATTCTTTATCTGCAATATCGCTAAACAAACGCTCTGCAGCACTATCACGCACAGCAGGATCAATACTCGATTGCTGTTGATGCTCCACAGCCAATGCCGTTGCAGAAGCTGATGTTGCCATTTTCGCAACAACAGGTGTCGCTTCTTTTTTAGTTGGTGGTGCAGTTAAGTCGTATGCAGACTCACTTTCAGGCACATTACGATAAAATAGATCTTGTAAATACGCAGGTGCTGCTTTTAAGGTGACCCAAGTTTTGTTCCACTTTACCCCAAAGGCTAAAGTAAACAGGAGCACCCAAAACACAATCAGGAAGAAAGCCGCGCCATAAATGGTCAGTAAATTAGATAAACTTTGGCCCAATTCATAACCAATAATACCGCCAGATGCATTATCTAAAGTATCTGCAGGAACTTGCCAGAACAAAAACAATAAACTCGCAGTCGCCAACAAAATAAAAAACTGTGCAGCAACACGAAAAGGACGGTTTAAAAAGCTATGTGGCCACCAAACTTGTACTGCTTCTGCAAACAAATATACAGGTATAAGTAGACTGGCCCAGCCAAGAAAACCAAATAAAAGATCAGCAATCCATGCACCAGCAACGCCACTGGCATTTGATACTTGCATAGTATCACTAGAAATGTGCATCCAGCCTGGATCAAATGGTGTATAAGTGACTGTTGCAAGGAACAGATAAATCCCAAATGAGACCAAGAATAATGTCATTATTAAGCGCTGTGCATAGGCACCCGACACCGCTGTCATATACTGTCCTGTAACCAATTTTTCAAATGTTTTTGTTTGCTGGCTGGCTTGAATCTAAGCTGCGCAATAAGCCCCATATTATGCACTTCTTCATCAAAAAAAGATGCATGATTATTTAGCTAAGTTGTTAACTCTATTCTATATAGCCCAAATCGATTTCAATGATCAATAATATCGACTTTAATCTCACACAATCAGCACCGACTTTCACGTATAATTCCACAAATTTCCCTATAAAAAAAGGATGTCGCGAATGAGCGCTCGTCACTCTCGTTTAATTATTTTAGGTTCTGGCCCTGCTGGTTATAGCGCTGCTGTATACGCTGCACGTGCCAACTTAAAACCAACACTCATTGCTGGTTTGCAACTCGGTGGACAGTTAACAACTACAACTGAAGTAGACAACTGGCCAGGTGATGCACACGGTTTGACAGGCCCTGCCCTCATGGAACGTATGCAAGAGCACGCTGAGCGCTTTGGTACAGAAATTATTTATGACCACATCAACGAAGTTGATTTAAGTCAACGCCCATTTGTACTTAAAGGCGATATGGATGAATTTACATGTGATGCCTTAATTATTGCAACAGGTGCGACAGCACAATACCTCGGTTTAGAATCTGAAGCTGCCTACATGGGCCAAGGTGTGAGTGCATGTGCAACATGTGATGGCTTCTTCTATAAAAACCAAAAGGTGATGGTTGTAGGCGGTGGTAATACTGCAGTTGAAGAAGCACTTTATCTTTCAAACATTGCTTCACACGTGACTTTAGTACACCGTCGTGACTCGCTACGTTCTGAAAAAATCCTTCAAGATCATTTATTTGAAAAAGTAAAAGAAGGCAAAATCAGCATCATTTGGAATCATCAAGTCGATGAAGTATTGGGCGATGCGCAATCTGGCGTAACTTCAGTACGCTTGAAATCAACTCAAGATGATTCAACACAAAATGTTGATGTGACAGGCATGTTCGTTGCGATTGGCCACAAGCCAAACAGCGGTATGTTTGAAGGTCAATTGACGCTACGTGATGGCTATGTACAAGTACAAAGCGGTACTGCAGGTAACGCGACGCAAACTTCAGTAGCTGGCGTATTTGCTGCAGGTGATATTGCAGACAGCATTTACCGTCAAGCGATTACTTCTGCGGGTTCAGGCTGTATGGCTGCCCTTGATGCAGAAAAATATCTTGATGCGCTTTAATTCCTAAGCGCTATAGATAAAAAAACCGCCGTCATGGCGGTTTTTTACTTTAAGCCTGTTTAACTCGCCCTATAAACAAACAAAAAATAACGAGCCATTTCATAAAGACAAAATATAACAAAACATCCCCGATTGGGCAGTAATCAAATATTGGTTATGATAAACAGAATCAATCTAGGTCAAAATCTCTTATGCAATGCCTGCCAGCTTCTAAATTTACCTTTCCAGACCCAGTCGAAGTTGACCCAGAAGGACAAGGATTGATTTGCAGTGGCGCAGACCTCTCCCCTTCTACAATATTTGAAGCCTACACACATGGATTATTTCCATGGTTTTCTGAAGGTGAGCCAATTTATTGGTGGTGTCCTGAACCGCGCTGTATTATCCGCCCACAAGATTATCGTCCAAGCAAAACCTTACTACGTAGCATGAAGAAAATGAATTACCGCATTACGGTCAATCATGCTTTTGAAAAAGTGATCCGCTCCTGCTCACTTCCACGCAGTTATGCCAATGAGACTTGGATCTCTGAAGATATTATTCAAGGTTATTGCGCCATGTTTAATGCAGGCTATGCATATAGCATTGAGGTTTGGGAACAAGATCTACTTGTCGGAGGCTTATATGGTATTAGTATTGGGCAAGGTTGTTTTGGTGAATCCATGTTTAGCACCCGCACCGATGTGTCTAAAATGGCTTTCTATAGCTTGATGCTGATTGGACAAGAAAATCAGCTTGAATGGATAGACTGCCAATTAGAAAATGATCATTTAATCAGCTTAGGTGCTTGTACAGTTTCTCGCCAAATATACTTAAATTCGTTACAAGATGTGATAAAACGCCCTGCAATTGATTGGAAAAAATATCAAGACAGTGTATTTTCAAGTAAAACAATAGCGCAAAATTCCGCATTAGTTCCCGATTGAGTCGAATCATACAAAAATAGAGGGATATTGCATGAACTCATATCAACCAAAATCCCTGCTTAACGAGTTGCAGTATTATATTACGCCACCACATGACTGTAGCTACTTAGACAATAAATCTGCACGTATGGTGTTTTTAGATCCAGTACATCGTATTGACGTCGTTACGCTGTCTGAACTTTCCCGTATGGGTTTTCGTCGTAGTGGTGATTTTGTTTATAGACCAGAATGTCATCTCTGTCGCCAATGCTTATCATCTCGTGTTCCCATCCATGAATTTACAATGAACAGCAAACAAAAGAAAGCTTGGAAACGCAATCAGGATTTAAGCCTTAAAATTACACAACCCAAAGATGCAAGCGATGTGCATTATGCGTTGTATGAGCGTTACATTACGGAGCGACATGCTGATGGCGACATGTTTCCACCAAGTCGTGATCAATTTGAAAAATTCTTAATTCATAGCTGTACGGACAGTTTCTTTTTAGAATTATGGCTAGATGATCGTCTCATTAGTGTATCAACCTGCGATCCGCTCGATGACGGCTTATCTGCGGTCTATACTTTTTTTGACCCAGATGAACATAAACGCTCTTTAGGCGTGTTCGCGGTATTAAAGCAAATCGAATATGCCAAAGCGCTCGGTTTACAATATATATACTTAGGCTATTGGGTTCCTCATTCCAATAAAATGAATTACAAGTCGGATTACATTCCTCTGGAATTGCTACTTGATGGGCAATGGCGTCGTTTAAATCACACCTTAAGTGCCGAAGAAATTCAACATTTAGGAGACTCTTTAATGACGACCCTCCCTTCAGGTTGGAATAATTCCATTATTAAATAACAATCGCATTGTCCAATACAACGCGGTTGTGTTTCTTATTTAAATAGCTGTGAAAAATCATCACTACATGTACGCACCATAATAATGGCGTGCTCACGCGTACCATCTGGCTTCGGATAATAGTTTTTTCTTAAATCAATTTGATGAAAATCAGATTTCTCATATAAACGAATCGCAGCGGTATTTGATTCACGTACTTCAAGAAAAATCTGCACAGGATTATTTTTCAGCATCGCAATAGATTCTTCTAGTAAACGATATCCTAAACCTTGGCCTTGTTGACTCGGATGAATCGCCATGAGCAACAAGTTCGCTTCATCTAAAACGGGCTGTAAAATACAGAAACCCACAACTTGCCCACGTACTTCAATGACTGTACTTTGATAGCCAGTCACCGCCTCATCAAACTGCTTCGGTGTCCACGGATGGCTTTGGACTAATTTTTCAATTTCTACGACAGATGCAACATCGGCCGTATTCATCAAACGAATCATCTTCGTTATCTTTTATCGCGAATAGGAATAGCGAATTATAAAAAAATTGACAAAAAAATCGAGTAAAAAAAAGAGCGATTTTCATCGCTCTACAAGATTCAAAAAACTACAGCATTCACTTAAAAACCTAATTTCTCTTTCCATTTTGCCAACAGACTGTGTGTATCTAAGTCATTTGGGTGAAAACCTGGTTTGAAATATTCTAGCATCTCTTTACCCATGCCAGTAATCACCCCTTTTGACGGGCTGTATGCATATTCGTAAATAATACCTAAAGATTCACGGTTCAACTGCTGGTCTTCTTTTAATAATCTGAACAAGAAGTAACTTTGTACACAAAATAACGTCACCATAGCAGCAACTAAACTTGTCGTACGTACCGTATAAGCTTTTACGCCTTTACCAAATACACCTTCATATACATCATAAGCGACAGCTTTATGTTCATTTTCTTCAATTGCATGCCATAACCACATGGTTTTCATGGTTTCATCAGTCATCAGCTCTTGAATATGCGGATTCACCAATAATTGAGTTGCGATCGTTGCAGTAAAGTGTTCAAGCGCTGTGGTAATGGTTAGGTCCACCATTTGCTTATTAAAGCCAAACGGCTTACCAATCATTGCTAAAAACTTGCTCGAATTTTTTAATACTTTTCCAGTATAACCATCTAAAGTATCAACATCATGGCCAAATTTTTGTGCAGATGCATTAAAGCCAACATGCTCTTGTGTATGCATGGCTTCTTGACCAATAAATGCAGAAATTTCTTTTTGTAACTCTGCATTGTCTTTAATGCCAGAATGCTGACGAACAGCACGAACGCTGTCAATAAAGAACTTTTCACCTGCTGGAAACAGTGCAGATAATGCAGTCATAAAATGTGTGAGACCTGCAGAACCATTCATCCAATACTCTGGAACTGAATCAAAATCAAAGTTCATTCGACGAACTGGGAAACTTGCGCCTGCACGGTTGGTAATATTTACTTTAGCGTTCATAACTAACTCCTGCCAATCAGCTGATTCAGCTGATTCATCCTTATATTTATATTTTCATAACTTAATATTAAAGATTTGCAATTTTTCGATAATCGCAGTTAAGGTCAAGAGATATCAGTTAAGGACAGCTTTCAAAATTATTGTCTGACAATTTATCTTTCGTTTTGATTTGATAGTTTTTTTAGAATCATTAGCCATAAAAAAAGCGCCTCAAAGAGGCGCTTTTTTTACACAATCAGCGATTATGCAGTTACTTTAGCAACTACACCAGCACCAACTGTACGACCGCCTTCACGGATCGCAAAACGTAGACCTGGGTCCATTGCGATTGGATGGATAAGCTCTACTGACATTTCAACGTTGTCACCAGGCATTACCATTTCCACGCCTTCTTTAAGCGCGATCGCACCAGTTACGTCCGTAGTACGGAAGTAGAACTGTGGACGGTAACCGTTCAGGAATGGAGTATGACGACCACCTTCTTCTTTAGAAAGTACGTATACTTCTGCGTCGAATTTAGTATGCGGTTTGATTGCACCTGGTTTAGCAAGTACTTGACCACGTTGAACGTCTTCACGTTTAGTACCACGTAGAAGAACACCACAGTTCTCGCCCGCACGGCCTTCGTCAAGAAGTTTACGGAACATTTCTACGCCAGTTACAGTTGTTTTAACTGTATCTTTGATACCAACGATTTCAACTTCTTCGCCTACTTTAACGATACCAGTCTCAACACGGCCAGTTACTACTGTACCACGACCTGAGATAGAGAATACGTCTTCGATTGGCATAAGGAATGGAAGATCGATAGCACGTTCTGGTTCTGGGATGTACGTGTCAAGCGCTTCAACAAGAGCTACAACAGCGTCTTCGCCGTATTGGCTAGCGTCGCCATTAAGCGCAAGAAGAGCAGAACCACGGATAACTGGAGTGTCATCGCCTGGGAAGTCATAAGTAGAAAGAAGTTCACGAACTTCCATTTCTACTAATTCAAGAAGCTCTTCGTCGTCTACAAGGTCGCATTTGTTTAAGAATACAACGATGTATGGAACGCCTACTTGGCGAGAAAGAAGGATGTGTTCACGAGTTTGTGGCATTGGACCATCAGTCGCAGCACATACAAGGATTGCGCCGTCCATTTGAGCAGCACCAGTAATCATGTTTTTAACATAATCGGCGTGGCCCGGGCAGTCTACGTGAGCGTAGTGACGAGTTGGAGAATCGTATTCTACGTGTGAAGTATTAATTGTAATACCACGTGCTTTTTCTTCAGGTGCAGAGTCGATTGCAGCGTAATCTTTCGCTTCGCCACCGAATTTCTTCGCACATACAGTTGCAATTGCAGCTGTTAAAGTTGTTTTACCATGGTCGACGTGACCAATTGTGCCCACGTTTACGTGTGGCTTATTACGTTCAAACTTAGCCTTAGCCATGAGAGCTTCCTTTTTAAGCTACTCATGCAGGAACACTGCATGAGCATTAGATTTTAACTATAAATTAGTTAGGCAATATAGTAATCGAAAGATTACTCGTCGTCACCTTTTTTACCGCCAGATTGGAACTTAGAAATGATGCCTTCAGCCACGTTACGTGGAGTTTCAGCATATTTAGCAAATTCCATAGAATAAGTCGCACGACCTTGAGACATAGAACGCATTTGAGTCGCGTAACCAAACATCTCAGCAAGTGGAACTTCAGCTTTAATTGCTTTAGTACCGCCAGGAAGATCGTCCATACCTTGAACCATACCACGACGACGGTTTAAGTCACCCATGATATCGCCCATGTAGTCTTCTGGAGTTTCTACTTCTACTTTCATGATCGGTTCAAGCAAGATAGGATCTGCTTTCATGAAACCGTCACGGAATGCGTAAGAACCAGCCATTTTGAACGACAATTCGTCAGAGTCGACATCATGGTAAGAACCGTCGAACAATGTCGCTTTGATGCCAACAACTGGGTAACCAGCTAGGACACCATTCTTCATACGTTCTTGGATACCTTTGTCAACCGCGCCGAAGAATTCTTTCGGTACTACGCCGCCAACAACTTCTTCAACGAATTCGTATTCTTTCTCAGAATCCGCATCCATAGGCTCAAGACGTACGTATACGTGACCGAATTTACCTTTACCACCAGTTTGACGAACAAATTTACCTTCTTGTTCAACTGATTTTTTGATCGTTTCACGGTAAGCAACCATTGGTTTACCAATGTTCGCTTCAACGTTGAATTCACGTTTCATACGGTCAACGATGATGTCAAGGTGAAGCTCACCCATACCAGAAATGATCGTTTGACCAGATTCTTCGTCAGTACGTACGCGGAATGATGGATCTTCCTTCGCTAAACGGCCAAGAGCGATAGACATTTTCTCTTGGTCAGCTTTAGTTTTAGGTTCAACAGCAAGTGCGATTACTGGCTCTGGGAATTCCATACGCTCAAGAGTGATGACATTTTTCTCATCACAAAGTGTATCACCAGTAGTTACGTCTTTAAGACCTACACATGCAGCGATGTCACCAGCACGGATTTCTTCAACGTCTTGACGTTCGTTAGCGTGCATTTGCACGATACGGCCAATACGTTCACGCTTAGATTTAACTGGGTTATAAACCGAGTCACCTTGCTTAAGAACACCTGAGTAAACACGTACGAAAGTCAAGTTACCTACGAATTTGTCGTTCATGATTTTGAACGCTAACGCAGAGAACGGAGCTTCGTCAGAAGATTCACGTGAGCCTTCAGTTTCGTCTTTGTCGTCAAGGATACCCTTGATCGCTTCAACGTCAGTCGGCGCAGGTAAGAATTCAATAACTGCGTCCAACATACGTTGAACACCTTTGTTTTTGAACGCTGAACCACAAAGCATTGGCTGGATTTCGCAAGCCAAAGTTTGAGCACGGATACCAGCAACGATGTCTTCTTTAGAAAGATCACCTTCTTCTAGGTATTTGTCCATTAACTCTTCAGAAGCTTCAGCAGCAGCTTCTACAAGGTTAGTACGCCATTCTTGAGCTGTTTCAACTAGATCAGCAGGAATGTCGCCGTATTCGAACTTCATACCTTGAGAAGCTTCGTCCCAGATGATTGACTTCATTTCGATTAAGTCAACAACACCTTGGAAGTTATCTTCAGCGCCAACTGGAATCACAACTGGTACAGGGTGCGCACCAAGACGTGTTTTCATTTGTTCAACAACACGGAAGAAGTTTGCACCAGTACGGTCCATCTTGTTCACGAATGCTAAACGAGGCACTTTATATTTGTTAGCTTGACGCCATACAGTTTCTGACTGAGGTTGTACACCACCTACAGCACAGTAAACCATGCACGCACCGTCAAGAACACGCATAGAACGTTCAACTTCAACTGTGAAGTCAACGTGTCCCGGGGTGTCAATTACGTTGATGCGGTGTTCTTTAAACTGTTGGCTCATGCCAGACCAGAATGTAGTTGTCGCAGCAGAAGTAATGGTAATACCACGTTCTTGCTCTTGCTCCATCCAGTCCATTGTTGCTGCACCGTCGTGTACTTCACCAATTTTGTGAGATACACCTGTGTAGAACAAAATACGTTCTGAAGTTGTAGTTTTACCAGCGTCAATGTGCGCTGAAATACCAATGTTACGGTACTGAGAAATTGGGGTTTTACGAGCCATGATTTCTAGCATTCCTAAATTTTGTTGTTTAAAACAGGACGCTTTAAGCTGCAGAACAGCTTAAAGCGATTTCATGACAGCGCAATGAAAGCACTGTCAATTTTCTGAGTAGGGCCTGTTTTATCCGCTTAGAAACGGTAGTGAGAGAATGCTTTGTTGGCTTCAGCCATACGGTGCACATCTTCACGTTTTTTAACAGCTGCGCCTTTACCTTCAGATGCATCAAGCAACTCACCAGCAAGACGTAAAGCCATAGTTTTTTCAGAACGCTTAGCAGCAGCGTCTACTAACCAACGCATCGCTAGAGCAGTACGACGGGATGGGCGTACTTCCATAGGAACTTGGTATGTAGCACCACCAACACGGCGTGCTTTTACTTCGACCATAGGACGAACTTTTTCAAGCGTAGCTTCAAAAAATTCAACTGGGTCTACTTTTGATTTTTCTTGAACGCGGTCTAAAGCACCGTAAACGATACTTTCAGCAATAGATTTTTTACCATCTTGCATTACGTGGTTCATGAATTTAGCGATTGTTTGGCTACTGAATTTTGGATCCGGAAGGATTTCACGAGCAGCGACTACGCGACGTCTTGGCATTTTAAACTACCTATAAATATGACACTTCAGGTTTATCCAGCATGAGTGCAAAGTGTCATGCACTATTCGCTGGCCTTACTACACGTCGCTTGAATTTCACAAAATTAAATGCAGAAATCAGACAAGCGAGACGATAAAGGATTGCAGTTCTAACGAACTAAGAAGCTAATCTTTTCAGATTATTTCTTAGGACGTTTAGTACCGTATTTAGAACGTGACTGGTTACGATCTTTAACACCAGCGCAGTCTAAAGAACCACGAACGGTATGGTAACGTACACCTGGTAAGTCTTTAACACGACCACCACGGATAAGAACAACACTGTGCTCTTGTAGGTTATGGCCTTCACCACCGATATAGCTAGAAACTTCGAAACCTGAAGTTAAGCGAACACGGCAAACTTTACGCATTGCTGAGTTAGGTTTTTTAGGTGTAGTAGTGTAAACACGTGTACAAACACCACGACGTTGTGGACAAGCCTTCAACGCAGGAACTTTAGATTTTTCAACTAAAGTCGTACGACCCTTACGGATCAACTGATTTGTTGTTGCCATTTGGCAATTCTCCCGTTAAATAAAAGCCCCAAAAAAATACTGCTTTTTGAGGGCATGCAATTGTAATTCAGGATGTAAAAATGGTCAAGATTCGACTACTCATCAAATCTTGACCAAAAATTTCTTTTGTTGCTTTTTCAGCCAAACAAAAGCACATTAAAAAACTAACAAATTGAAAATAAGCATATTTATTTTTTCAACTGAGCATCCTTCTGTAGCGCAGATGTCTGGCCTAAATTTTCTTTTTCGCCCAACGGAGCATCATCTTGCCATACAGCATCCTGATCATTTGCTAAAGCAGCTTGCTGTGGTGGCACATCATCGCTCGGTGCAACTTCTTTTTCAGCCAGTGCAACTAAATCATTTGTAATCTGCTCATCTTGCGTATTTAAGCCAGATGCTTCGTCTTCTTTATCTTTAAGTGTCTTTTTTAACACTTTGACCTGTGTAATATTTTCATTTCCTTCAATATCAATGGCTTTATTTAGCACAGGTTCGATAAGGTTTTGCTCAATTGCCTTGACCGACTCCATAAGTTTTGGTGCAGCCTGCGCCAACAACTCCATTGATTTTTCATAGGCAAGCAACGGTGATAGCTGTGTGTCTTTATGCTGAATTAAATATTCACGTGCCTGTGAAAAGACTTGCTGTGCTTTTTGATTGACCTCATCCACCAAACGTAGACTATATACGGCACTAATACCTGCACCAGCCAATGGGGTTAAACGTGCAAGTTTATCAAGCAAGGATACTTTAGACAGCTGATTAAGCCATCCCAACTTATACTCCCCCTGTGCATCAACAAAATATTTTTTGAGCGCTTCTACATCATTGCTTGAACCTAGCATTTGCTGTAACTGACTCAAATCATGGGTTTGAATGGTACTCGACAGCGCTTTTAGCGCCAATAAAAGTGTTTGTTTTTCAGCAATGACACCTAAGTCAATTTGTCTAAAAATATGCTGCACAATTTCTTGATCACTTTCTTTGCTCAAATCAAAACCGTATGAGCGTCCGACTTGGTAAATAATCCTTAAAGACATTAACAATGACGCTGGGATATCTATTGTCGAACCCAAGACCCCTGTCGCCCCTGTCAATGCGCCTTGTAAAGATGCCAGCCATTTATTTTGCTCAACCAATGCCTGACTCAAACGCTTGGAACGATCTACATCTTGCGTCAACTCCTCCAAATCACGCACACCAGCTTCATCCAGCACCGCATCCACTGAACTCATGTTATTGCTCAACTGATTCAGTTGATCAAACAAATAATCTGACACTTTGTCGGAAAATTGTGGCGATACAAAATTCGCAACATTATTCACTTTACTGTAATGGCGACCTAAAAACTGGCGCGATACATTCGGCAGATGTTCACGTAATACTTGCTGTGGATTGTCATATACTTTAGATGTAAAAACACTTGCGACTTGATACTTCCCCTCAATCGCAGATTGTGCAGATGAAGCCCGTGTCAGCTTTGCCACTGAATCTGGTGCAACATGATTTAACAAAGAAGTGCCTGTACTACTGAGCTTTTTAGCCACTCCAACTGCATTAGAAAAGAAACCGCTTGATTGCTTATTATTCGAGTTCGCCATTCCCTACCCCATTGCCTATATTCTTACAATTCTCGATAAATACTAGGTGTAGTCAGCATTTAACTCAACCTGAATATGTATCTTTTAGTAAAGCAAAGACGCATTTTGCTCAGAAGATCGGAACTTGAAAATAGGCATAGGATTTGCCATAAGAAAACAAAAATCTTTCTGCTATTATGATTGCAATTGAAATAACTGAGTCCACCGATCATTCACAGGTGATGCATCTGGTATGAAGTGCGCAGGACTCGTACGCAAGCTATAAAGGATCTGCAAATGAAACGTGTTGTAATCACAGGCATGGGCATTAACTCATGTATTGGTAATACCCTAGAGGATGTAACGCATTCTTTACAGAACGGGATTTCTGGAACACGTGCAAATCCAACTTATGCTGAATTAAATTTTAAAAGTCATGTCAGTGCTGCTGCTGAACAAAACTTTGATGGTATTGACCGTCGTTTAAAACGCTTTATGGGCGTTTGTGCAATGTACGCCTACAATGCTGCAGCTGCAGCTATTGAGCATGCGGGTTTAACAGCAGAACAAATTGGTGGCAACCCTCGCTACGGTATTGCGGGTGGTTCAGGTGGCAACTCAACTGCGTCTGTTGTAGAAATGAATGAACTTTTAGCAACCAAAGGCGCACGTAAAGTTGGTCCATTCTTTGTACCTCGCAATATGTCTAACACCATTACAGCCAATGTAGGTGTAGCGTTTAAAATGCAAGGTATTGCGCACTCAATTACTAGTGCTTGTGCAACCTCTGCAGATGCAATCGGTTATGCATACAACCTGATTCAATTAGGCAAACAAGACCTTATGCTTGCAGGTGGTGGCGAAGAAGATCATTGGTCTCAAAGCCTACTGTTTGATGCAATGGGTGCTTTATGCTCTAAATACAACGAGACTCCTGAAACAGCTTCACGCCCATACTCAGCTGACCGTGATGGTTTTGTGATTGCTGGCGGTGGCGGTTTTGTGGTACTCGAATCTTTAGAACATGCTCAAGCACGTGGCGCAAACATTTTGGCTGAAGTCGTTGGCTATGCTGCCAACTCTGACGGTGCAGACATGGTTGCACCTTCTGGTGAAGGCGCAACACGCTGTATCCTTATGGCACTAGAAGAAGCGAAACAACACGGTGTAGACCAAATTGACTATGTCAACACACATGGCACATCTACACCTGCTGGTGACGTCACTGAGCTTAAAGCAATGGAACGTGCGTTTGGCGAAGGCCAAGTACCTCCTCTTAGCTCAACCAAATCGATGACAGGTCATAGCCTTGGTGCTGCTGGCGTTCAAGAAGCCATCTACTCTGTGCTTATGATGCAAAATGACTTTATTGCACCAAACATCAACGTGACAGAATTAGATGAAGGCGCGAAAGGATTTGACATCGTACTTGAAAAACGTGACGCAAAATTGAATACTGTGATGAGTAACAGTTTCGGTTTTGGCGGTGTAAACGCTTGTCTCGTTTTCAAAAAATGGGAAGGCTAATTTAAGGTCTGTAGGTTTGGCGCTTCGGCGCTAAACCACACCCCACCGCCCTTTTAAAGGGTACATTATGGATGCTCCTTCAGATGCTTTCCTCTGGGTCAAAGCATTACATATCATCGCCGTTGTTTGCTGGTTTGCAGCACTCTTCTACCTCCCTCGCCTTTTTGTCTATCATGCGATGAGCGATGACACTACCAGCCATCAGCGTTTTATTATCATGGAACGCAAGCTGTACCGTGGCATTATGTGGCCTGCAATGATCGCAACACTAATCACGGCACATTTTCTTGTCGATTGGGGCGATGCAACCCGACATTATCATGAAGCCTTATGGTTCTATCTCAAAGTTGGTTTTGTTGGGCTTTTAGTCATCTACCATTTTGTTTGTGGCTACTACCGTAAAAAGCTCATAGACAATGCACACTATAAATCGCATAAGTTTTGGCGCTTTTTTAATGAGATGCCAACACTGATTCTCTTTGCAGTCGTGATTTTAGTGGTGGTCAAACCTACGTTCTAAATTCACTCATGTGCACCTAATTAAACCTCCACTTGGAGGTTTTTTTATTTATCCGCAAGTACGCCATACAACTCAACCGCCCAACATACTTATCCACCCTTGCAATATGCAATATGTGTTTTCTACCACATTCTCAATACAAAAATTTTTTATTTTCAAGCTTTAGCAAGATAAAACCAAAGCTTAGGGATTAATCCAACCATCCACTAAACACAAAAAAAACCGCTGATCATACAGCGGTTTTACATTTTCAAATCTTGAGAGAGACCAACACCTTAAGCAGGAATACGCAGTACCTGACCTGGGAAAATATCATCGGCATTTTTTAACAATGGGCGATTGGCTTCAAAAATTTTATTGTATTGATTTGCATCACCATAAAATTCTTTTGAAATTTTAGACAAGTTATCACCCGATTTAACAGTATAAAATTTACTTTCAGGTTCAGGTGTAGCTACGGTCAATTGATCGTCGACTTGCGCAACATGGTCAATATTACCTACCGCTAAAATAATTTTTTCGCGGTCTGCTTGGCTTTGAACTTGCCCTTTTATTGTTGCTAAATCTGATGTGCTGTTATAACTCACAGACAGCCCTGTAACAGGCAAACCTAAACTTTTAACATGACCCAACAACTTATTTGCAATTTCTTGTGCAGACGGCTCTGCAGGCGTTGCTGGTGCAGCCTGTGGCTCAGCAGGTGCTGTATTCTTTTTACCAATGCCTTTTACAAAATCAAAAAGACCCATTGTTATTCTCCATAGTTTTTGATGTGTTATTAAAAATTTTTCTACTTCTTGTTTATAGCTAAAAAATAACCAATTTAGGATGCGCTTTGGTGATAGAAACGTAAGTGAATGTAAGTAGCATTCACTAAACCAGACACATAAAAAAAAGCCACCTCAAAGGTGGCTTTTAATTTCAGCAAGCTGAAACACTGAATTAACCAAGTTTTTTAGAAACATAGTCAATTGCAGATTGAACAGTTGTGATTTCGTTAGAATCTTCATCTGGAATAGTGATGTCGAAGTCGTTTTCGAAAGACATAACAAGCTCAACTAGGTCAAGAGAGTCTGCACCCAAGTCATCCATGAAAGATGCTTCGTTTTTAATTTCTTCAACTTTAAGACCAAGTTGCTCAGAAACTGCTTGTTTAACGCGTTGTTCGATATCGCTCACAGGAATTCTCCTCATTGCTTGTGGCGTTTTTAATGCCGTTAGTTTAATTCAATCTAAAAAATTTGGAAAGTTTATACATCAGCCAATTAGCTCATGTATAAACCACCATTTACATGTAAAACAGTGCCAGTAATGTAACTTGCCTTATCCGAAGCCAAGAAACTTACAGCATTCGCAATATCTTGTGGCTCACCCAAACGATTCAAGGCCACTTGATCACTCATTTTCTTACGAATTTCTTCACTTAACTGCTCAGTCATCTCTGTCGCAATAAAGCCAGGCGCCACGCTATTTACTGTAATTTGGCGACTACCCATCTCTTTTGCAAGACTACGACTAAAAGCCTCAATCCCCGCTTTAGCAGCAGAGTAGTTGGCTTGTCCTGGGTTTGCAAAGTGTGCAACCACAGAGCTAATGTTAATAATGCGTCCAAAACGTGCCTTGGTCATACCTTTTAGCACACGTTTAGATAAACGGTATACTGCTTTCAAATGAATGTTCAGAATATCATCCCAATCATCTTCAGACATACGAAGCAATAAATTGTCTTTAGTCACCCCTGCGTTATTCACTAAGGCAAGAACAGGACCATAATTTTGTTCAATATCAGAAATCAGTGCATCAATAGCCGCGCCATCACGCACATCTAATACTTTACCCGCGCCATTTTCAGCAAAGGCGATGGATAATTTCTCCGCACCCGCTTCAGAAGTGGCCGTACCCACTACAAAATAACCGTCTTGGATAAGCTGTTGAGCGATGGCTGCACCAATCCCTCGGCTCGCACCAGTCACCAATGCGACTTTGCGTTCTTGTGTCATGCGATTTTCCCTTCAGCCACTAAAATGGCATTTAAAGCATCTTCCATACGACTTTTTGAGTCGAGTGGGAACGCTTTTTCAATATTTGGCAAACGTTTTGCCAGATTAGCAAGTACATTGCCCGGACCACATTCCACGATATATTGAATGCCTTGATCCTGCACGTACTGCATAGTCTTCGTCCATTGCACAGATTGGTACAATTGCTCTGTCAAAGCCTGACGCAAAGCAGCTGTATCTGTTGCGATTTCCGCGTTGACATTTTGTATTACAGGTATGCTAGGTAGCTCAATGGCAGTTTGTTCCAAAGCTTGCGCAAACTGTACTGCTGCAGGTTGCATAAGAGCACAATGCGATGGTACAGACACAGGAAGTGCAATCGCCTTACCACCCGCTTCTTTTGCCAAAGCCATTACCGCTTCAACTTGTGCTTTATCACCCGCAACAACAACTTGGCCTTTGGCATTGTAGTTGGCTGCCTGTACAGAACCTTCAGCTGATGCTGTCGCTTGCTCACACAGCGCAATCACTTGAGCATCTTCTAAGCCCAAAATTGCCGCCATAGCACCTTTACCTTGTGGCACTGCACTTTGCATCAATTTGCCACGAAGATTCACCAGTTTTACCGCATCCGCTAAGCTCATCGCACCAGATGCAACCAATGCGCTGTATTCACCCAATGAATGGCCAGCAAGGTATTTTGGTGCAACACCACCAAGCTCCAACCAAACACGCCACAAAGCAATGCTTGCTGTAAGCAAAACAGGTTGTGTAAATTCAGTCTGGTCTAAACTTTCACCACTTTGGGCGATTTGCCATAAATCAAAACCTACAGCTTCAGACGCTTCTGCAAATGTTGCTTGCACGCTACTAAACTGTTCTGCAAGTTCTGCGAGCATGCCAGCTTTTTGTGAGCCTTGACCAGGAAACACAAACACGGTTTTAGTTGCTTGAGCCGCTTGCTCGAGTTGTTTAGCAGACATAAAAAATCCTTTATTTTTAGACAAGCGGTAATATCAAATGATCAATTTACCAACAAGTCTTCATGTACGCCGATATATGGAGCGAAAATTTACCACTTATTTTTGCTTTTAGTAATTGCCAAATACAACAAAATTCAGCACAAAAAAAAAGGGAGCTTTCGCTCCCATTTTTTCTACTAAGCTTGACGCTTAATACATCACCAATTATTCAGCAGATGCTTTAGCGAATAATTGACGACCACGGTAGACACCATCTTTAGATACGTGGTGACGACGGTGAGTTTCACCAGTCGTTTGGTCTACTGTTAATGCATTCTCGGTTAAAGCGTCATGTGAACGGCGCATGTCACGGCGAGAGCGACTTTTACGGTTTTGCTGAACGGCCATGATGGCTCCTTACAAAGATCGAAAAAATGGATCAGAACAAATTCGATTGTCTTATACTTAACAGTATAACACAAAAATTAGTTAAGTTTACCCTTCAAAGCAGCCAAAACATCAAACGGATTATCCCGTTTTTCTTCGACTAGCTCTTCTACGGCAGGTTGATGCTTATGTTCACATGAGTCATGCTTAGGTGACAAAGGCATCAACAATAACAATTCATCCTCTATCAGTGAGAGTAAATCCGCTGTAGCAGGCGCATCGTATGTGCCTTTTACAGTTGCTTCACTTTCACCTAAAACGATGAAATCAGCATCCTCATCCAAGCGCTCTATCAGTGACTCATCATCCACAAGAGCTAGATGAAAATCTGAAACGAGGTTTATTACAACGGGCTCCAGACAACGCTGGCATTCCATTGGAACATTCGTTTCAACATGACCATCTAGCCATACAATGCGATGATAGGCATCCATTGATAGCTTACAGTCTATGTTAATCAATTGATCATCAATTGATCCAACAGCTTCACGAGCAATACGAACAAAGCGAGATAAAGGCAGTTGACCTGACCATTTAAAGCCTTGTTCAGCCCATTTAAACGGCTCAATCTGTGCCGGAAAGGTATTTGCTGACATAATTAAGGCGGCAATTCTACAAATTCATCAGAACTCTGTCAAAGATTAAGATACAATTTTGTACTTATTTAGACAGACCAATTGGGTAATTTCAGTCATGCATCTGTTGCAGCCGCAAACAGAAGTGAATATTTCATCACTCGTTAGCACACTTTCAACGCTTGATTCTGACAGCTCACTACAGCAAGTGCAACTCTCACCGTGGGCGAATTTAGTATCAGAATCCCAGCAAGTTGATTGGCTCATCTTACACTTTAATCATTGGTTTTCCCACCTAAATGTCACATTAGTCCGTGGTGATTTTGAACCTGAGTATTTTCCAGCGGATGAACATAGCCCTGCACGCATACAGTTTGCCCATGGCTACTTCAATAGTGCCTTGCATGAAATTAGCCACTGGACCATTGCTGGCGCACAGCGACGCCTACTGCCAGATTTAGGTTATTGGTATGCGCCAGATGGCCGTAGTGCAGAACAACAGGCACTCTTTGAGCAAGTTGAAATTAAACCGCAAGCGATTGAATGGTTATTTGCTCAAGCCTTTGGGCGCAAGTTCCGTGTATCTTTGGATAACTTAACTGGTGAAGGTGGTGACGGTGCGCAATTTAAAGACAATGTCTTTAGCCAGTTGCAACGTTATTTTTCAGGCGAAGCCAAACTTCCTCGAGATGCAGCCCATCTTATCGATTGTATTTGCCAGTGCACCCGCCAAGGTAAAGCACTTGCCTTAGATGAATTTAAACGTGAAATGCTTGATTAAATTACACAATTCCATCAACTGTGCATTGCGCATTTGGGCTATGCACAGCCATAATAAACAAAGTGAAAGAATAACAACTTAATCTAAACTTTGGAGGACTCAATATGTTGCATCTACGTGTACATCCAGATAATCCTCAGCCCCGCTTGATTAGCCAAGCCGTCGAACGAATTCGTGCAGGTGATGTTGTGGTTTACCCAACAGACGCCGCTTATGCCATTGGTTGTCAAATTGGTAATAAGCATGCCATGGAGCGTATTTCTAGAATTCGCCAGCTAGATGCCAAACACCAATATGCCATTATTTGTGCCGATCTGTCTGACATTGCTACGTATGCCAAAGTCGATAATGCGATGTATCGCTTACTCAAAAACAATACACCAGCCATTACTACTTTTATTTTGCCAGCAACCAGCGAAGTCCCTAAGCGCTTAATGCATCCCAAAAAGAAAACCATTGGGCTACGTATTCCAAGTAATCCTATTTGCCAAATGTTACTGCAAGAACTGGGCGAGCCTTTACTGACTTCAACCTTAATTTTACCCGGCCAATCTGCCCCCATTGATGATCCCTATGACATTGAAATGCAGTTAGGAAAATTAATTGATGTATTGATTGATGGTGGACTCGGAACCTTAAACACCACCAGTATTGTCAATCTTGCTGGGGAATATCCAGAAGTCATTCGTCGTGGTGTGGGTGATGTCAGTGCTTTTGAATAAGCACTGACCACTTGAAATGATAGTGATTGTTATGGCTTTGGCATGAGTTGAGCCAAGCTTAACTTTTGCCGACCATGTTCATCAAAATTTGTATCTGCTAGCCATGCTTCATACGCCTGTTGCACAAGTGGCCATTCAGTATCAATCATTGAAAACCAAGCAGTATCGCGATTACGGCCTTTGACAATTCGATCTTGTCTAAATGTGCCTTCATATTGGAAGCCAAAACGTAAGGCAGCTTTTTTAGAAGGTACATTTAAATCATCACATTTCCATTCCACTCTTCTATAGCCCTGCGCGAAACAATGTTTTAATAACAAATACAAGACTTCTGTAGCAGCGGTGCTTTGTTTCATTTGATGGGAAAAGTACACATTGCCTATTTCAATGACACGGTGAACGGGTCGAATATTGAGTAAACCCACCCAACCCACAACACCTTGGCGCGTTTCAATGCCAAAATGAATCGCCTCAGGTAAGTGAAAGTTTGCATCCAACATATTGATTAACGCTGTCTGCTGGGCAAAACCTGTGTAAGCCATATAAGTCCAAGCCACATCAGATTCACTTTGAACTACTTGCCATATCTGCTGGTGCTGAATTGGGCTAAGCGTATTGGTAGACAACAATTGAAGTTTGACCGTGCGCCCCTGTAAAGAACTAAAATTTGGCTCAATCAGATCTAGTGGTTTCACCAACGCACCTACAATAGCTATACCCTGATTTTGATTTCTATTTTTCATATTATTTTGTAAATCATGATTCATATTATTATCCGTATGGCTTAGTCAGCCCCGTTTTACCCCTCAATCCCAAGATATTACAATCATTTTGTCGTCAAAATGCGCGACCAAATAAATAAACCCTATATATTTTCAGGTTTTTTAGCATTTGGTCTGCTAAGCAATTTCTTTGAGTACAATTTTCAATTACACTAGGGCATTACTTATATGCTTTTTTCTTTCGATGTGAGATCGAAGAAAAATATCCTACATGCCTTTGAAAATTCGCGTGGCCTATAACTGCAATGAATGAAATTGTCCATGAACCTATGGAATCATCTACACACATCCGCGTTTTGGATGAGTGGCAAGAGACCATTCCAGAGGATTTATACATTCCTCCAGCTGCATTTGAAATTCTTTTAGAGCATTTCGAAGGACCACTCGACTTTCTAATCTACCTAATTCAAAAAAACGGCTTTGACTTATTACAAGTTGATATTGCCCCAATTGCAGCCCAATATCTGTCTTATATGGATGCAATGAAGTCACTCAATATTGAGCTGACAGCTGATTACATGGTGATGGCAGCCCTGCTTGCCGACCTAAAATCACGCTTATTATTGCCAAAGCCGAAATCAGTCAATGCAACAGAAGTTGACCCTAAACAAGAATTAATCGATCGCCTCGAAAACTATTTACGCATAAAACAAGCTGCTGAACGCTTGGGCCAAATGCCTGTATTAGAACGTGATACATTTGAAACCAATGTCAGCTTAGGTCAAACCTTACAAAGCAATGATGGCCATCAAGCCAATTTACTGCGCGACGCAATGCTGTGCGTATTTAACCGCCCAGAACCTGTGGTCCATCAAATTACGCAAGAACCTGTATTGCTTGAAGAGCGTATTGCTTACATCGAACAAAAATTACTGAATGGCGAAGTTCTTCCATTTGAAGCCTTATTAAGACCTAGCCAAGGCCGTATGGGCATGGTTGTCACTTTTATGGCGATATTAGAACTGACACGCCAGCAAAAAGTTCACATCATCGCGTCAGGTGTAGAAGCACCGCTTGCAATTCAAGGAGCATGCGCATGAATACAGATCAAAATGTGTTATCAACACCTCAAGATGATTTGCATGAAGTGCTCATGCAATTAGAAGCCATTATTTTTGCCAGCGATACAGCGGTATCGATTGCGCGCTTAAAAGAAGCGTTTCAAGATCGCTTTAGCAAAACAGAATTACGCCAATATTTGCAACAACTTTCAATGCTGCAACATGGTAGATCAATTGAACTCGTTGAAACCGCTCAAGGTTTCCGTTTTCAAGTTCGTGCAAAATATCGTAATATCATTGCACAAACTTGGCCTGAGCGACCATCTCGCTTATCGCCATCTTTGCTCGAAACCCTTGCTGTGGTTGCTTACCATCAACCCGTAACACGAGCAGACATTGAGCAAATTCGTGGAGTGACCAATAACAGTCAAATTTTACGTACGTTGTTTGACTGGAACTGGATTAAAGAATCTGGTTTTCGTGAACTCCCAGGAAGACCATCGTTGTTAATAACAACGCCTCAATTTTTAAATGCTTTTGGTTTAACTTCTTTAAGCCAATTGCCTCCCCTGCAGGATGCCAAGGAAGCTTTTATGGCCCTCGATGCAAATGCACCGAAGTCATAAATAGGTGAACTGTTGATGATAATTTCTAAGGTTATGCTGTCATGAGTGAAAAATTGCAAAAGGTGCTTGCACGTGTTGGTTTGGGTTCTCGCCGTTATATGGAAGAAGTCATTGCCGCTGGACGTGTAAGCGTAAATGGGCAAGTTGCCCAAGTGGGTGAACGTATTGAACCAGGTGATGAGCTTCGCATCGATGGTCGTAAAGTACAGTTCCAAATTGAAGACGAAATTCGTCGTCGCGTGTTGATCTACTACAAACCAGAAGGTGAAATTTGCTCACGCAATGACCCTGAAAACCGTCCAACTGTATTTGAACAATTACCACAAATTCAAGGTGATCGTTGGGTGATGGTGGGTCGTCTAGACATCAACTCAACAGGTTTATTGCTATTCACAAATGACGGTGAAATGGCCAACCGCTTAATGCATCCGTCAAATGAAATTGAACGTGAATACGCTGTGCGCGTAATGGGTGAAGTAACTCCAGCACTCATTAAAAACATGACCACTGGCGTGACTTTAGATGATGGTCCTGCGAAGTTTGAATCATTCTCTGAAATTGGCGGTGAAGGTATTAACCGTTGGTTCCAAGTTGTGGTAAAAGAAGGTCGTAACCGTGAAGTACGTCGTATCTTTGAATCACAAGGCCTTAAAGTAAGCCGTCTATTACGTACACGTTATGGTACGGTGATTCTACCACGCGAACTACGCACAGGTCGCTGGATGGAATTAGACAAAAACGACATCGACAACTTAACAAAATTGGTTGAGTTGAAGCCGCGCCAAGGCACTGGCCTATATGGTATGGCAAAACGTCGTAATGAGCGTATGCAAGAAAAACCAATGGCTGCACGTCGTGGTGGTTTCTTACGTCAACAACGTCGTGACAACGAAGAACAACCTCAATCTTATGGTCGTGAACGCCGTGAAGATCAAGGCCAACGTCGTGAAAACCAAAATGGTTCGCATTTTGCACGCCGTGATAACCGTGATGGCAATTCATTCCAACGTCGTGAGCCTCGTAATGAGCAAGCATTTGGTCGTCGTGAAGAGCGTGATGAAAATGCACCACGCAAGCCATACGGATTAAACAAAGGCTTTAAAAAGTTCTAATACATTTAAAAGCTTGAAATAAAAAAGACAGATTTTAATCTGTCTTTTTTATTTACTGGACAAAATCTTTGGACTGGCTTTGTTGCCAAAGTGCATACAACTCCATATCACCAGCTGGCTTTAACTGCACAAAACTTAAACCCTTTTGCTGATGCGGATCTAATCGCAACTTTTCCGCAAGTTGTGCTGTAGATAAGCCATAAGGTTCTGCATCTGCATTTGAATAGGCATAAACAATTTTCTCAATACCTGCCATTCGCATCGCCGCCAAGCACATTGGACAAGGCTGGCCACTGGCATAAACCACGCAATCTTTTAACTGCGTAGTTTTTAAATATTGTGCAGCTTGACGTAAAGCATTGAGTTCCGCATGAGAGGTAGGATCACCTGTTGTCAAAATTTGATTTACACCACGACTCACAACTTGGCGATCTTTCACAATCACAGCACCAAAAGGGCGACCACCCTGTTTAACATTTTCTTTTGCAAGTTGAATTGCTTGGTTTAAAAAATCAGCATCACACATTAGACTCTCTGCGTAATTTAAGGAATAAAACAATCACATCATGCTGATTGCACAACAGGAATGTCAATCCACTGGCTATTTGGAAAATGGGTTGCCAAATATGCTTTCAAATATTCAGCAGTATCTTGAGAAATCAGCGCATCTTGCGATTCATCGTTCAAGTTGTAGGCCAAAGCATATAACTCCAAACCTCGACTTTTAACCGCCTCCAAGCTCAAAATGGTGTGATTAATGCTCCCTAAACGCCCAGACGTGACTAAAATCACTGGCAGTTTTTGCGCAGCGATATAATCAATTGTCAGCAACTTCGTGGTCAATGGCACCATTAACCCGCCTGCGCCTTCCAATAGCACAACATCGTACTTGGCTGCCAACTGCTGCGTCGCATCGGCAATTTTATCAAAATCGATTTCCCGGCCGTCAATTTTGGTGGCCAAATGCGGTGATGCTGGATAAGTAAAAATCTCAGGCATGGTGAGCTTGGTTTCATCTTCAGGAAACCAGCCCATGCCCATTATTTTACGGTGCTGCTCAATATCTTCGGATAGATCCGTATTGCCTGTTTGCACCAGCTTTTGCGTAATGGTCTTTTGTCCTTGTGCATTCCATAACTTTGCCAAGTAGCCCGTGGTGTAGGTTTTACCAATGCCCGTATCAATGCCACTGATAAAATAAACTGAAGCCGTCATGGCATTCTCCGTGCAATACAATAAATCGGGTGATAACTCAGTGAATATTGAATCTGACCCGACTGATCTAAATGTGAAAACTGTTGATAGGCTTGATAAAAATCTGCCAAAGACTGTTTTGTCCAACGAAACTGGGCTGCTGTTGCAGTCACCCCTGTCGCTTTAAGATGCTGAAGCACCTGCTTAGGATGTTGAAAATATAAAGATGTCGTTTGCTCAGAAAGATGCAATATCTCAAAACCCGCTTGTTGTAATTTATCCTGTAGCGCCGCAATGGATAAATAACTGAGACCTTGACCCGTAAGGGCTTTAATTTCTTTTAAATTTTGACTGCCAAAACTGGAAAAACAAAACAAACCCTGCTCATTTAAGCTGTGTTTGACCTGTTGCAATACGGCGTCTAAATCATGTATCCACTGCAAAGCCGAACTTGAAGCGACCAAATCCAAGCCTTGCGGAAATTCAAGTCGCTCAATATCCCCAATACGCCAATGTAGACTGGTATGATCACGGAAATGCTGCTGTACTTCGGCATATAAATCATTGATAAAAAAATGCTGAATATCTAAATTTTGCATCAGTAGCTGGCTTAAATTGCCAGAACCGCAGCCGATTTCAAACACCCGATCAATGGGCTGATTCAATATTTCAGGTGCATACTGCTGTATCAACAGTAGCAGTTGCTGTGCAATCTGCTTTTGCACCACGGCATGTTGTGCATAGCTTTGCCCCGCTTGGGCAAAACGTAAGGCCACTTGTGCTTTATTGGCTTCAAATTGCGTCATAGAGCTAAACCCATTGTAGCAACTGATCAATTTCAGTCGCTTGAATATGAGCAGTTAACGAAACCCGTAACCGTGCACTTTGCTGTGGCACAGTAGGCGGGCGTACAGGCATGATATAAAAACCTGCACTCTGTAAAGCTTGAGCTTTCGCCACTGTTTTTGCAGAGTCGCCAATAATGACTGGCACAATATGCGAACTAGATGGACAGTCAAAACCTTTGGCCCGCACACCTTGCTGTAAACGCTGGCTGAGCGCCATTAAATCTGTACGTGACTGTTTTAAGGACTGCGTGTGCTGGAAAATAAAATTTGTCCATGCCATGCAAATTGGTGCTTGTGCTGTGCTAAAGATTAACGGTCTCATGGTATTAATCAAGTAGTCACGTATGATGGGATGGCAAATTAAATAACCGCCTACCGAAGCCAAGGCCTTGCCAAAAGTCCCGACCAATAGATCAATCTGTTCGATCACAGCATATTGCTCTGCACAGCCCAGCCCTCGCTCACCACGCACACCTATCGCATGCGCCTCATCAACATATAACATGACTTTACTGAACTGCTGTTTCAGCCGTACTAAAGCGGCTAAATCAGTTTCATCGCCATCCATACTAAAAATCGACTCTGTCACCACGATAATTCGCTCAATCGATTCATCCGCATGATGCTTTTGTAGCAAGGCATTCAAATGCGCCAAATCATTATGGCGGTAGCGCAAAAACTTAGCGCTGGATAAGCGCATGCCATCGATCATGCTGGCGTGTACCAATTTATCGGCCAAAATTAAAGTTTTGGCATCGGCTAAAGCTGGCAAAATACCAATATTCATGTGATAGCCACTGTTAAATAACAATGCAGCCCGTCCTGCAAAAGCCTGACTTAAACTGGCTTCCAATTGCTCGAACTCAGGAAAATTTCCAGTGAGTAAGCGTGAAGAAGATGAGCTCATAGCACGTTGCTTAACAGGCGTTTCATCAAAAAACTGTTCGCGTAATTGTAAATCTGAAGCCAAACCCAAATAATCATTAGATGCCAAATTCAACATTTGGCGTTCATAAATGTGAATAAAGCGACCTTGCTGCACATTGGCGCTAAATTGACGCAAATTTCCGTTTTGTTTGAGTACATCTAGTTGCAGTGCAAAGTGATCTAATAAATCTGTATTCACGCATTCTGCTCCACATGCTGTGGCATACCCACCACAACAGCCACCACTTGCTGCAATAAGGTCTGTAGCTCAAGCGTAGAAATAACATAGGGTGGCATCACATAGACCAACTTCCCAAATGGGCGCACCCAAATGCCACGCTGCACAAATTCCTGCTGCAAGCTTTTCATGTCTACATTATTGGTCAATTCAACCACGCCAATTGCACCCAATACACGCACATCACGTACATGTGCGCACTGACTTAAGGGCTGTAAATAAGTGCTTAACTGAGCAGCAATCGTTTGAATCTTAGTTGACCAATCTTGTGACAGTAGCAATTCAGTACTTTTAAGCGCTACAGCACAAGCCAAGGGATTGGCCATAAATGTTGGGCCATGCATAAAGACACCAGCCTCACCCCGACTTATGGTTTCTGCGACAACAGTTGTGGTCAGTGTTGCTGATAGCGTCATATAGCCCCCTGTTAAACCTTTGCCAATGCACATAATGTCGGGTTCGACATTTGCCCACTCCCATGCAAACAGCTTGCCAGTTCGGCCAAAACCTGTGGCAATTTCATCAAAAATCAGCAGCACTTGATATTTTTCACAGAGCAATTTCGCTTGGCGCAAATATTCAGGATGATAAAAGCGCATACCGCCCGCACCTTGCACAATCGGCTCTAAAATCAGGCCTGCAATCTGTGCATGTTGCGTTGCTAAAGTTTGTTCTAATTCTTCAATATCCGACTGATCCCAAGCATCATAAAAGCCCACTTGTGGCGCTGGAACGAATAGACGATTGGGCAAACTAGAACCAAAGATTTGGTGCATGCCCGTTACTGGATCGCAGACCGACATCGCATTCCATGTGTCACCGTGATAGCCAGAACGTGGCGTCACAAAGTTGGTCTTTTGGGTTTGACCGAGCGACGACCAATATTGCACCGCCATTTTTAATGCGACTTCTACGGCAACTGAACCTGAATCTGCATAAAAGATTTTATCTAAACTGGGTGGGGTAATATTAAGGAGCAATCTGCCTAACTGAATGGCCGGATCATGCGTGAAACCACCAAACATAATGTGCGACATATTCTGTAGCTGGTCGGTCACTGCCTGATTCAGCTCAGGATGGTTGTAGCCATGTATCGCACACCACCAAGAAGACATGCCATCAATCAATTGACGTCCATCTTCAAGTTCTATGGTGGCACCAAAGGCTCGCTTCACTTTAAAAGTAGGCAGCGGTTGTGTCATGGAGGTATAAGGATGCCAAATGTGTTGCTGATCAAATTCTAGATCGGTTAATTCGGTCATCCATTACTCCATGCCTAAGGCTACATTGCATTTTTTTGCATGTTAAACCTGCATGAAGCAAAAATAAATTGCGAGATAGACCAGTTATCCGTTTGTTTGTGTAATTTTTTCTAAATATTGGCAGATTTTGCAACTTATGCTTTCAAATTCAAATAATGGAAAGCCATGAGAGCCACTCACCAGCTCAGTCTGAAAAAACTCTCCAGCGAAATCATGCAAATTACGCTCAACTTTGTAACTAACTAAAAAATCTTGTTTTGCAAATAGATGAAGCTGATGGCCTGTATAACTCTTCAAGATACTGACATTATTTAAGAATTCTAAGCACCCTAGCCCATCTCGCAAAGTCTCTAAATTCTGTGGCTGAATTAAACTTTGTAAGGTTAAAAAATCCTGCTTGGTATTGGACACACCCTGACAGACCATAAAGCCAAATTTTTTTAAAGTGGCAATCACATCCTGTGCAAAGGATTGTTTAAAGCTAAGGAACGCTGATTGATCCATTGCAGTTGACCACGCCTCATTCGCTACAAAACAAGGATTTGAGCCTAGAGTGATCAGTATTTTTTGTTCTGCAAAACGTTTTGCTATTTGATCCACCAAAAGTGTGGCCAGCTGTCCGCCCAATGACCAGCCGCAAATCACATCAAATGCACGGGCTTTTTCGGTATATTGCTGTAAAACTTCCTCATCCAAAGCATTAAAAATATTAATTAGCTCTACCGTATGACCCTGCCGTATCAAAGCTTTCTGTAAAGGCTGTAGCAATTTGGTGCCACCGCCCCAGCCGGTGATGAGCAAAATATGTTGATTCAAAGCAAACTCGAAAATATCAATTCAATAAAGCGAGTATAAACTTAAAATGATGATTCATTATTTTCCAAATCGACCAACAATGTAGCTTTATAGCCTTTCGCCCAATGGGTTTTAAACTGCTTATGCATGGCATCAATGGGAAAACTGCTTTCTCGCCCAATTTGCTGTGCCTTAGCAATATCTTCTGCGCGCATATAAGCAATCAAATAATCTTTACCCTCTAAGGCTACGTGAAACCATGATTCAACAAAAACGCCTTCAGCCTGAAGTGTTTCAATTGCCTCCGCTTTACGTGCTGTTAATTCTGTTTTCCATGCATCTACGTTCGCCATGGCATCTGGCTTTAATTCGATAAGTACGGCGCCCACATCCATCATACAATGACTTTTATTTTTAAATAATTCGTACTCAGTTTATGCAACTCTTATGCGATTGCAAATGATCGCAACGCAGTTCATCTAAAATTTGTTAAGATCAAAATACATCCATATTAGGGACGCTGTATATGCATATTTTCCAGCCCGTTTTTCTGAGCTTAGTCGCCGTATGCACGACCGTAGTAAATATAAGTACGCATGCTGAAAATCCACTCTTGGGCGCAGCAGAACAGAAGCAATGGGTGGGAAAACCCGCGCCAGCGTTTAAACTTCAAGATCAAAACGGCAAATGGCATGAACTTAGCCAATACAAGGGCAAATGGCTGGTGCTGTATTTTTACCCTAAGGATGATTCGCCTGGCTGTACTCAAGAAGCCAACCAATTCAAAACCTTATATCCACAATTTTTAAAAAATAATGCCGTGGTGTTAGGTGTGAGTCTTGATGATGTCGCATCGCATCAAAAGTTTTCTGAAAAACTCGGACTTAACTTTCCTATTTTGGCAGACAGCAACCATCAGCTGGCCAATCAATTTGGCATTGTCCGTAATCTTGGGATTATCAAAATCGCAAAAAGGGAAACGTTTTTGGTCGACCCTAATGGCATGATTGTTTATCACTACAGCAGTGTAAATACCCAAACCCATGCCAAACAAGTCTTGGCAGATATTCAAAAATTTTCTAAAAAATAAGAATTAGCCGCGTCCCTGCAAAACAGCAGAACACAAAAAAGCCTTTAGATTTTCATCCAAAGGCTTTTTATTTCATCTTATCCCAACAGTTCCCTCATGGAGAATGCTGGAATGAAGCAATCTTACATTTGTGATTGAATATAGTTTTGTAGGCCAATCAACTCAATTAAACGTAATTGTTTTTCCAGCCAATAGGTATGATCTTCTTCTGTATCAGACATTTGCTGGCGAAGCATATCACGGGTAATGTAATCGCCCTTTTCTTCACAAAGCTTCACGCCTTTTGCGAGTTTGTCACGTACTGCATATTCAAGTGCTAAATCAGCTTTTAAGCAAGAAATGACATCAGTACCGATCTCTAAATCATCTTGCTTCATGTTTGGCGTGCCTTCAAGGAACAAAACACGGCGGATGATCGCATCAGCATGCTGTGCTTCTTCCTGCATTTCATGATCAATGCGTTCAAAAATTTTGCTCAAACCCCAGTCTTCATACATACGGGAATGAATCAGGTATTGATCACGAGCAGCCAGTTCGCCGCCGATCAGCATATTTAAGTAGTCTACGACTTCTGGATTGCCACGCATATTAAAACTCCATACCCTTTTCAAATATTATGGACAACTTTATCTATCTTTGCAAAATCTAAAATGTGTAAGTTTATGATTTATATATATTTTAAATGATAAGCATACGCATTTGCAGTTCAATTCCGCTTAATTTTCACATAAAAAATAAGAACTTGTGCAAATTTTAACAGCCTGTACAAGCTGATTGTTCAAAAAATAAGTGCCGATTAATTTTGTAACTATTCACAATGCTTCTTATTTAGCGCAAACATCAGCTGACTGATTCAACACATCACACTTGAATTACTGCGCGTATATACAGAGAACACGGTACTGATGCCTAATGTATGGCAATCAAAGACAAGATGAAAATTTCCAGCACAGACAGGCTTAAGCTGAAGTCCAGCGTGCATTCTTCCACGCTTGCTGCTGTTTTGAATCTAAAAAAGTCCAAGCGACAAAACGGCTTTCTTTTTGTCCTTGCGTCATTTTTATGGTTTTCACATCCACTGCGCCACTCTTCGCTAAAGCTTTTAAGAGCACTGGCAATGTTGTTTTCTTGGAAACCAGCGTACTAAACCAAAGGCATTGCTCAGCAAACTGAATGCTCTCTTGCACCATTTGGCAGACAAATCGTTCTTCGCCGCCATCACACCAGAGTTCGTTCTTTTGACCGCCAAAGTTTAGCACCACCTTAGTCCGATCAACTGGCTTGCCTAGCTTTCTTAATTTTTGAGTTGCGGTCGCGTTGGCTTCATCTTGTGAGGCATGAAATGGCGGATTACACATGGTCAAATCAAATCGATCTGAAGGTTTAATCACACCATTGAAGATATTGCTCGCTTTTTTCTGTAATCGAATCTGAATGCCTTTACGCAGATTCGGATTGGCCTCCACAATAAATTGAGCACTTTTAACTGATGCAGAGTGAATATCTGAGCCGACAAATTTCCAGCCATAGCTGCGATGACCAATGATCGGATAAATACAGTTCGCGCCAACGCCAATATCTAAGACTTGAACGGCGTGTCCTGTTGGAATTTGCCCCTTGTTGTTGGCACTCAACAAGTCAGCCAAATAGTGGATATAGTCTGCTCGCCCCGGAATAGGCGGGCAAAGAAAATCTTTGGGAATATCCCAATATTGAATGCCATAAAAATGTTTGAGCAATGCTTTATTGAGCATTTTCACAGCATTTGGATCAGAAAAATCTACCGATAGATCGTTATATTTATTTGGACTGACAAAAGGTGCAAGTTCCGAACAGCTCTGGTTTAGCTGAGGAAAATCGTAACGACTGCGATGCAGATTTCGTGCATGTAATTCCGATTTTTGCTGCGGAAAAGATTTCTTTGCTTGCGCCATGTGTATGCCAATATTCAACGGGAGAACAGAATCAACTGATAAGGCAGGGTCTATACCTGCAAATGAATCGATATTGTACGTGAATTTAACGCTCAATGACGCCCCAAACCTCTTATTTGTTTATCTGCAAATCAATAACCACGTAAACATCTATTCTTCTTTAATCTGGACATTTTTGGTTGCTATAGCATTAAATTCCATTAAACAAAACCGTGGAACATTGATTAAATAGTGATCATGGAATACGAAGAATCAACAAAAAAGCCCAATCAGTGATGATAGGGCTTTTTACACCAACATAAGGCAATGATTTATATTAAATAAAAATAGTATTTAGTATAACTTGCATTATGTTAATTTTAGAATAAATTAAGAATTATCCAATTGA
Source organism: Acinetobacter cumulans (assembly GCF_003024525.3). Classification (GTDB taxonomy): domain Bacteria; phylum Pseudomonadota; class Gammaproteobacteria; order Pseudomonadales; family Moraxellaceae; genus Acinetobacter; species Acinetobacter cumulans. The sequence goes on from NZ_CP035934.2 coordinate 2,750,211, forward strand.
AATTAAAAAAAATATATATTTATAATTAAATGAACATCCAAGTTAAGAACTAAAATGATAAGAGACGATTTAAAAAAATATCCTAAAGCAATATGGGTACATTTTTATAAAAACCGTATAAGTTTGATGGCAGAGAATGGCATAGTCAAAGCAACTGAAATTCCTAAATCACCTTATGATCACCCAAGAATGATTTTGGCAGATTTTGAAAACGCTACAACAACATTAAAAGCTTTAATGAGACACCATTCTAACGGTTTATCTTTTTTCAAGTTTACAGCTCCTATTACGATTGTCCAAATAATGGAGCCGATACAAGGTAGTTTAACTAAGATTGAAATACGAGCTTTTAAGGAGTTATTTTTTAATACTGGTGCAAGAGAAGTAAAGCTATATGACCTTGATGGAAATTCTATTGAAGAATAATTTTAAAGCCCCATTTAACATAATGGCTGTTATACGAAACGCATTTGTTAGAACCCATTTAAAGTGTCTATATTCTCACCAATAAAAATGTCTAGTTTATGATGGTTTTTATCACCATGGACTGGATATAAATATAGATGCTGATCACTATGTCTGACAAAGAAATTCAACGGCTTGCAGTTCTGCAAGACGTTCGAGATCATCGTATTACCCAGGTCCGTGCTGCTGAAATCCTAAATCTTTCCACCCGTCAAATTACCCGGTTATTGCAGAAGCTCAATCAAGATGGTGTCTCAGGTATGGCACATGCCAGTCGTGGTCAACCTGGCCATCGTCGCCATGATGACTTGTTAAAATCAAAGTGCCTTTCCATTATTGCTGAACATTTGCTGGGCTTTGGACCCACCTTGGCGCATGAGAAGCTCAGCAGCATGTTTGACCTGAATATCCCGGTAGAAACGCTTCGGCGCTGGATGACGGCCAATGACCTGTGGATTCCGCGATCCAAGCGCCTGAAGCGTCCATATCAGCCACGTTATAACCGGGATTGCTTCGGTGAACTGATCCAAATTGATGGCTCATATCACGACTGGTTTGAAGGACGAGCAGCCAAATGCTGCTTGTTGGTTTATATCGATGATGCCACTGGAAAGCTGTTGCATCTGCGCTTTTGTGAGGCTGAAACCACCTTTGACTATATGCTTTCCACCCGAGCCTACATTGAGCAATACGGTAAGCCGCTGGCCTTTTACAGCGACAAACATTCGGTATTCAGAGTGAACCAGAAATCCAGTCAGGACAGCCAGATCACGCAATTTGGCCGGATTCTGAATGAGTTAAACATTGATATTATCTTTGCCAACTCACCACAGGCCAAAGGTCGTGTGGAACGTGCCAACAGGACACTTCAGGATCGTCTGATCAAGGAGATGCGCCTGGAAGGCATCGGTTCGATTGCAGAGGCCAATATATGGTTACCCTGCTTTATTGAGCAGTTCAATCAGAAGTTCGCCAAATGTGCGCGAAACTCAAAGAACCTGCATCGGCCATTAAGCGAATCTGATCTTGAACTGGATGATATTTTTACCTGGCAGGAACCGCGTAAGGTCACCAAGAATCTGACCCTGACCTATGACAAGTGTATTTATATGCTTGAACCGACAGAGCTGAATCATAAGCTTGTTGGGCTATACATTTCATTTCTGGAGTACCCGGATGGTACTGTGGCAATCATGCATGAAGGACGGAAGATCAACTATAGCGTCTTCAATAAACTGGCTGGACTGCAGCAAAATGCAGTGGTTGAGAATAAAAGATTAGGCTCGGTTCTGGCCCATATCCAGCAGCAACATGAGGAGTTGGAGAAACAGAATAAACGTTCCCGTCTCAAGAAAAGTATGCCGAGTCGTAAAGCTCAGAAAGCTGTTATTGAACAAAGATATTTAAATCCTGTTCTTGACTCTTGCAGTTAAAAACAGGACATTTTAAATGGTTTATCGCATAGACATTTTAATTGGTGAATAGCAGAAGAAGCCCAGACCTAAGATCTAGGCTTTAAGTTAAAGCTCACAAGTTAGATATGACTCTTTGTCCATTTATTTATGAGATTTTGCGCCCACGATACTAAGAATTTGCATCTATCCAACACTCACCCCATTTTCGTGTTTTTAAAATCGATTAATAATCACTTTTACAGCATACACATGCATTTTCCGCTGAATTTAGTGCGCATTAAACCCAATCATCAACATATATTTTTTCAAATCAATCAAAGACAAAACTAAATATTCTCAATATGATAAAAAAATAAGCCCATGAAAGTTGAAGAATGTGAATACCAATACAACATCGATACTCGTTACAGGCGCCACTGGCTATATTGCCAGCTGGGTCATTAAAAATCTGCTTGAACAAGGACATACAGTTCACGCCACCGTACGTGATCTGAATAAGAAAAAAAGCTTTGCTCACTTAGAAAATATCGCAAACCAAAGCGCTGGCACACTCAAACTGTTTCAAGCCAATTTACTTACACCGCATGCCTTTGATGAAGCCATGCAAGGCTGTGAAATTGTGTTGCACATGGCCTCACCTTTTGTGGTGACCAATTATAAAGATGCGGTAAAAGACATTATTGAGCCTGCGGTAATAGGCACAGAAAATGTCCTAAACAGCGTAAACCAAACAGAATCTGTAAAACGTGTGGTGGTAACCTCCAGTATTGCCTCTACTTATGGCGATGCGATCGACATTAAGCAAACGGCAAATAATCAATTTGATGAGTCTCACTGGAATACCACCAGCTCCGAAACCCATCAACCCTATCCATACTCAAAAGTCATGGCGGAGCGCAAAGCGTGGGATATGCAAAAAGCGCAAAACCGCTGGGAACTGGTTTGTGTCAACCCAGCGCTTGTGCTCGGCCCTTCACTGACAGCAATGACCAAGTCTGGCAGCGTTGAAGTGCTAGAGCAATTTGCCAACGGCATGACCCTCGCCGGTGTACCGCCGATGTGGAATGGCATTGTCGATGTTCGTGATGTTGCCGATGCTCACTTGCAGGCAGCTTTTAACCCAAATGCAAAAGGCCGTTATATCATCAGTGGTGGCTCACTCAGCCTGCTGGAAATGGGTAAAATTCTGCGCCAAAACTTCGGCCCTAAATTCCCCTTCCCGCGCAATCAGTTGCCTAAAGCTGCATTTAAATTGTTTGGCCCATTGGCTGGTTTTTCCAAATCTTTTGTTGAACTCAATATGGGTTATCCTATCTACTTTAATGCGTCTAAGAGCCAAGCCAAATTGGGCATTCAATATCGCAATATTGAAAACAGCTTAGTTGAGCATTTCCAGCAGCTGCTGGATGACGGTGTTGTGAAAAAATACATCCCTTAACAGATCATAAAAAAACCGCCCTAGGGCGGTTTTTTCAGCTTTGCAAATTATTCTATTTGCCCATGGCTTTTCATCAACTCAATAAATTCAGCTTCATTGATGACTGGAATACCTAATTTTTCAGCTTTTTCCAGTTTAGAACCAGCTTTTTCACCAGCAACCACACATTTGGTTTTACTCGAAACACTGCCGCTGACACGAGCGCCGAGTGTTTGCAGCAACTGCGTCGCTTCATCACGACCCATCGTGCTCAATGTACCCGTTACTACCCAACTCTCGCCATTTAAAGGTTGACGACTTGGTGCAACTGGCGCATCCCAATGAATGCCTGCAGCCAGCAAACGCTCAACTACTTCAAGGTTATGCGGTGCTTGGAAAAAGTCGACAATCCATTCAGCAGTGATATCACCTACATCCGGTGTTTTTTTCAAAGCATCTAAATCAGCAACTCGAATCGCATCAAAAGTTTGGAAAGTATTCGCCAACATGCGTGCCGTGGTTTCACCTACCCCGCGGATACCCAAGGCATAGATGAATGAACCTAAAGTAGTTTTCTTGCTGTTTTCAATCGAATCAATCAGGTTTTGTACTGACTTCTCACCCATTTTTTCAATGGTCAGCAGCTTGTCACGGTGTTCATGCAGGCTGTAAATATCAGCCACATCTTTCAGTAAATCCAAATGCAGCAATGATTCCGCCCAACGATCGCCTAGGCCTTCAATATCCATGGCTTTACGTGAAACGAAATGACGGATCGCTTCGATACGCTGCGCCGCGCAATATAGACCGCCTGAACAGCGCGCCAAAGCTTCACCTTCAGGCATCACCACTGGCGATGCACACACAGGACAGCTTTCAGGCAGATGCACTTCAACAGCATCCACAGGACGAAACTCAGGCCAAACCTTTTCGACTTTTGGAATCACGTCACCGCTGCGGTAAACACTCACGGTATCACCAATGCGCACATCCAAACGGTGAATTTCACCAATATTATGCAAGGTTACATTTGAAACCGTTACACCGCCAACTGCCACAGGGTTCAACCGTGCCACAGGCGTTAAAGCACCTGTACGCCCCACTTGCCAGTCAATATTATCCACGGTAGTTAACGCTGCAACAGCAGGAAATTTATAGGCTGTTGCCCAGCGCGGTTCACGGCTTAAGAAGCCCAAAGTCTGCTGCTGTTTCAGATCATTGACTTTAATCACCATACCGTCAATTTCAACAGTCAGCTCAGGACGCTCTGCATTAATCTGTTCATAAGCCTGCTGCACAGCCTGTATGCTGTCGCAAACAAAATGACGCTCGCCCACCGCAAAGCCAAACTGTGTCAGCCATTCAAGACTGGCTGACATGGTGCTTTGCCCATGATTCGGCTCGCACTGCGCAATCCCGTAAGCATAGAACGCCAATGGACGTGAAGCTGCAATACTTGGATCAAGCTGACGTAAACTGCCTGCTGCTGCATTACGCGGATTGGCAAAGGTTTTTTCACCCTTGGCTTCATTTTCCGCATTCAGCTTTTCAAAGCCGGCTTTCGGCATCAGCACCTCACCGCGTACTTCTAATAAAGCTGGAATTTCTGCAGAAGCTGATGTCAGCACTTTAGGCAGGTTGCGAATGGTTTTAACATTTTGGGTAATGTCTTCGCCTGTTTCACCGTCACCGCGCGTCACACCACGTACCAGCACGCCATGTTCATACCAAAGCGAAATCGCTAAGCCATCAAATTTCAGCTCGACATCATATTCAATTTTTTGATTCGGCAGACGCTCTTCAATACGGCGCGCAAAAGCAAATAAGTCTTCTTGATTAAACACGTTACCCAGTGACAGCATAGGCACTGCATGGGTCACGCTTTCAAATTTAGACAGCGCTTTGCCACCGACTTTATTGGTTGGCGTGTCTGCTTGAATATATTCAGGGTGCTGGGTTTCTAATGCTTTTAACTGGTGAAAAAGCTGATCATATTCACTGTCTTCAATGGTCGGCTGATCCATTACATAATAGGCATGATTGTGCTGCGCCAAAATTTGAATCAACTGGCGCATTTGCGCGATGACCGGTTGCGGTTGTGTCATATCTTCACCATAAAAAAGGGCGGTAAATTTCCGCCCTCAAAAAATTCTATCACTGATCTATATTATAAAAATCAGCGTGACCCGTTGCAATCCTAAGCTTCTACCGCTTGCCCTAAGCGATAATCAATGGCTTGATGACGCCAATGTTCACGTAGCTGCGGTGTAAATTCCTGATTGTTTTGATCATAAACCGTACCTGCAATTTCACGTGCAATCAGACGCGAAATACTGTCCATGGTATCAAAGGCGTTTTGCACATCGCTATGTGGTAATGCTAAGAAGAAGGCCAAACCTTTCACTTGCTCAGTCGATAATGTTTCTAAATCAAAACCTGCCGCCGCACCATCATTACCAATTTGCAATACTGAGAACAATAACTTGCTATCGTCTTCACTATAACGATGGAAACATGCCATTTCACCAAAACGTAAACCATATTTCATCAGCACTTTCAGGGTTTTTTCACCTGATAATGCACGACTATCTGAATAGACATTCAAAGCAATATACGTTTCTGCTGTAGCCAAAGCACTTTCTTCATCCACCAACTTTTGCTCATGCAAATGTGCATCAAGAATATTACTTTCATCTTCAAATTCAGAAATTTCAGCTTTTTCAATGTGATTCAAGCTCAGCTCTGAAGGTTTTTCCTCGGCCTTCACCGCTTCAGCAATTACCGCCGTACTCACCGTCACTTCACGTACGGTTTGAACGTCGGCATTTTCAGCTTTTTCAACATTCGCATCATTTGTAGCGCTTTCTGTAACAGGTTCTGGCTGTGCTTCTTTGGCTTCAGTAGGTTCAGCTTCAGCTAAAACTGGCTCTTTACGCACTTCTGCTTCCGTTTGCAATTGCTCACGAACATGACGTGGAATCACAGGTTGCTGCGAGTCAGGATGAATATGTAAATCCGTTTCCAACGAAGGTGATACTTCTGCTGGCTTTTTCAGCAATAATCGAATGCCCAGTAGCATAATAACCACTGCAACAACAATCCCAAGGATTGTGGTAATTTCCATACTATGACTCCGCAACTAAACCGTATTCTTTTGCTTGTTCTAAATCGACAGTGACCAATTTAGACGTTCCCGGTTCTGGCATGGTCACACCGAGCAAATCAGTTGCCATGGTCATCGCCAGTTTATTATGTGTAATGTAAATGAATTGCACTTGTTCAGAAAGTTCTTTTACTAAATTACAAAATCTTCCTACATTGGCATCGTCCAAAGGCGCATCAACTTCATCCAATACGCAAAATGGTGCGGGATTCAAACGGAAGATCGCAAAGACCAGTGCCAAAGCAGTTAACGCCTTTTCACCACCTGAAAGCAAGGCCAATGAACTGTTGCGCTTACCTGGTGGACGAGCCATCAGCTTCACCCCAGATTGCCAACCATCTTCTAAACTTAAGCTAGCTTCACCACCATTAAATACTTTTGGAAATAATTCCTGTAATTCAGCATTTACCCGATCAAAGGTATTCATAAAGAGCTTGCGGGTTTCTTGGTCAATGCTCTTCATGGCCGCTTGTAATTGCTCAACGGTTTTTTCCAAGTCTTCAATTTGATGACTCAGTTCTTCATAGCGTTTTGAGACTTCTTCATATTCTTCTGAAGCAGCCAAATTCACTGCACCGAGTTTTTCAAATTGCTTTTGTGCTTTTTCCAACTGCTGTTGATGACTGACAATATCAATATTTAAGCCAGTCAGCATCTCACTGTTCATTTCTTTTAATTGTTCAGTGTAATGTTGCAGATCTGACTGCGCCGATTGCCATGCTAAACGCTTTTGTTCGAGCTCTGTTCTGAGCTTTTCATCTTGCTGTTGATGACTATGACGTTGCTCAGTCAATTCACGTTGTTTATTCTGCACATTATTCAGTTCAAGTTGCCACTCCGTCCAAGTTTTTTGCAGTTTGGCAGTCAATTCAGACTGTTCACTGTATTGCGATTGCAAAGTTGGTAACTCGAGCTGTATTGGATCAACAAATTGTTGTGCATGCTCCATCTGCGTATGAATTTGTAAGCGTTGCGCCTTTAAAAATACGCTGTCTTTTTCCAACAATTCAATTTGCTGTGTGGCCTGTAATACTTGCCGACGAATCAGCTCTAATTCTTGTTGTGCTTGCTGTGTTGACTGCTGACGCGCGTCTAAATTCTGGTTCAACTCGTCCAGCTGGTATTGCAATGTTTTATATTGAGGTAAAGCCTGTTCTAGCTTCATATTCAAGGCATGCAAGTCGATGTCTAAATCATCTTTTTGCATTGCGTCTTCTTCCAGCTGTGCCTCAACCTGAATCAACTGATCAGACAATTGCTGCTTTTGAACTGCAAAAGCTTGTGCTGTACTTTGTACTTTTACAATGGCAACATCGGCTTGTTGCAATGCCTGTTGCAGTTGTTTGAGCTCTGTTTGCGCAGCCTGTAATTGTTGCTGTGCGTGTTGAACTTGCGCTAAAGACTGTGGAAGTGCCTCTTCTGCTTGTGTCAACAATGCGTGTTGCTGTACCAATTGCGCGTCAATTTCTTCCAAACGAATACGATGACTGAGCGCACCTTGGCCTGCTTGACTGTCTTCATCATAGTCCAAGCCAATCACCCAGTCGGGCCCAACATGATAACCATCCAAACTTAGGATGGACTGACCTGTCGTTAATTGGCTTTGATAGCGCAGTGCTGTGTTTAGGTCATCCGCCACCGCCACCTGTTGCCAAAGTGAATAGTGTGGCGTATCAATCCATGTGGCTAAACAAGCCAAATTGTCTAATTGAATCTGCGACAGATCAGCCGTCGCTTTTAACTGACGTGCATGGCCATCTTGAAAAGCGTCAGTTGCTGTTAAAACCTGCGCATGGAGCCATTTGGCCAAAAACTTTTCAATCAAAGCTGCATGTGTTTTACCTAAGGCAGACAATTGCAGTGACTGCATCAATTGCACCGTATCCGCTTGCTGTTTAGGCGTAGCTTTGGTGAGCAACTGATTTAAGTTTTTTTGCTCAGATAACAAAATCTGTATGTCTGACTTTAACTGTTGCACCTGTGCTTTTTGCTGTTGTTGCTGTGTATTGAGCTGTTCTAACTCGTTGCTAAACACCATCACCTGTTGCTCGGTGAGTTGATATTTCTCACGAATATCTTGCTTATTCTGCTCAAGCTGTTCGAGCTCATCTTGCTGTGCTTGATTTAAAATTTGCGATGCTTGATGTTGCAAGGTTGCTTTTTGTTGCTCTAAACGACTGATATTTTTACCTAGTTGTTCTAGCTGTGCCAGCATTTGGAGCTTATTTTGTTGTTGCTTTTCAACTTGCGTTTTAACTTGCTCAAACTGCTGCTGCACCATACTGTGCTGCGCTTTTAAATCACTCAAGCCTTGTGTTCTTTCTTGCCCCTGACTTTCTTGCACTGCGAGCTGAGCATTTAAATCATCTTGTTGCTCATGCAAAGTGTCCAATTGCAGTTCTAACAATTGTAGACGTTCTTTAGTTTGTGCCTTTTGCTGTTCGAGTTGCACCAAGTTGGCAGAGTTTTGTGAGAATAAACTTTGCTTTTGCTCCAAAGTCATTTTCAATTCAGCAGATTTTTTTTCAGCCTGTTGCCACTCTGTTTGTAAAGGCGTGGACTGCTGAATTAATCGCTGGAACAATTCACTGGTCGAACTTAAATCATGCTCAAGGGTGTTCAATTCAGAACGTACCAACTTAAAGTGTTCGCCCAAATCATTCATTTGAACAGTATATTCTTGTTGTAAACGACTGCTTTGCTCACACTGAAAAGACAGTACTTCTATTTTAATGGTACGAATTTGCTTTTCGAGGGTTTTATATTGCACTGCCGTTTCGGACTGGCGTTGCAATGTTTTGAGCTGTGATTTGAGCTCGGTCGCAATATCTTCTAAACGCGATAAATTTTGTGTGGTGTGCTCTAAATGCACATTGGTTTCACGACGGCGTGCTTGGTAACGCGAAACGCCTGCTGCCTCTTCCAAAAACACTCGCATTTCTTCAGGCTTGGCATCGACCATACGGTTAATCATGCCTTGTTCAATAATTGCGTATGAACGTGGCCCTAGACCTGTGCCCAAAAAGATATCGGTAATATCTCGACGGCGACATTTGGTTCCATTGAGGAAGTATTCAGATTTACCATCACGGTTTACCTGACGACGCACAGCCAATTCATTATAGGCATTATACGCACCACCTAATTTGCCATAGGTATTTTCAAAACGTAACTCAACACTGGCCACACCTACAGGTTTGCGCTTAGCTGTACCTGTAAAGATAACATCTTGCATGCTACCGCCACGTAACTGGCGCGCGCTCGACTCCCCCATCACCCAACGAATGGCATCAATCACATTGGATTTACCACAACCGTTTGGCCCAACTACAGCGGTGCGACTATCTTTAAAATGTAAAGTCGTATTATCGGCAAAAGATTTGAAGCCAGAAAGTTTTAAACTGCTTAAACGCATAATGTCCTGATTAACGCCGTGAACGTCTAGCCCACGCGAGTTCGATTTGTTTCATCCGTGTCAGTGATTCCAACACAAGGTTCCGTAAGTGTCGACAAAAATCTTCCATAAATAAAGTGGCTTGTTGTGCCTTTCGAATCAAAATTGCATCCGAAACCATCTTAAACAGCTCAAAAGATTCTTGTAGTTCTCTGCGAGAAATATTCAGGGTTAAAAAATAGCTCCGTCGCAATGATGGGAGCAGTTCCTGATAATAACGCATCAGATATGCATTCCCGACCATTTCATGCTGGCGTGCCATTGCCTGAAAGATCAGATCATAAAACTTTTCTGCATTGCCTTGTCGAGTTTCAATGCTCAATTGCTCTAATAATAGCTGAATGCGCTCTGCTTCGTAACTCCGCCATGTTTCAGAAACACGTTGAACAATCTGCCCGAGCAGGAGTGAAGCCATATCAAATAACGCCCGCACCTGTAAGGCCGACATTTCTGACACAATCGCACCGCGTCTGGGAAAAATTTCAATCAGCTGCGTACGTTCTAAAATAAGCAAAGCTTCGCGTACAGAGCCACGGCTCACATCAAGTTCTGCAGAGATGCGTAATTCTTGGATCCGCTCTCCTTCTACCAACTCACCGCGAATGATCTGCTCACTGATATGCTTGGCAATTTGCTCCGACAAGCTCTCCGCTTCTTGTTGCTGCATACTATTCCTATCTTGTTTTTATTGATGCATGAGATGCGATTTTTTATTGCAATCTGGTCTGATTTAACTGCTTTTTACACGACATTACCATAACATTGTAGGACAATATTTTGTCTATACAGTCAATTGCAGTCTATAACGCCATCCTTGGCGCTTTCAAGCCACTTTGTCTTAGGATTCAGCTTAAAAATGTAAAATTCCCTGGCAAATAAAATAAATGCCTACTGTACTGAGCAGGCTTGCAAAACATTTTTTTAACATGGCTGGAGACAAGCGATGTGCGACTTTTGCCCCGAGCTTTGCGGTCATAAAACTCATCACACTAATGCCAATAAAGGCATAAATATGCACATAGCCAATGGTATGTGGTAAATCTACTTGGGCTTGCTGACCAAACCACATAAACCCGAGCGCACCTGCAATTGCAATCGGCAAGCCACAAGCGGCAGACGTCGCTACAGCTTTTTGCATCACCACGCCACAACGGTTCAAATACGGCACCGTTAAGCTACCACCACCAATACCAAAGATTGCAGAAGCAATACCAATCCCGCCACCTGCAAGCATTTGCATAGGCGTAGACGGTAAATGTTGCGCTGGGTCAATTTTGGCATGTGCACCACGAAACATTTTAAAAGCTACCCAAAGCGCGAAGCCACCAATGAACAATTGCAGGCCTTGACCCGATAAATAATGCGCAATACCCGCCCCCAAAAATGAGCCCAACACCAAACCTGGAGCCAAATTGGCAAATACCTTCCATAACACGGCACCCTTTTTATGATGTGCAGACACCGAGCTCATAGAGGTGACAATGATTGTGGCTAAAGATGTACCGACAGCCATGTGCATTAAAACGGCTGGATCGTAGTTCATTTGACTAAAAACTATGTACAAAATAGGCACAATAATTAAACCGCCACCCACACCAAAAAGCCCTGCAGCAAAACCAGCGATTGCACCAATCAGCAAATATATGATTAACTCCATGAACACTATTCCACATTTCTCAGATTCAAATGGATTTAGAGACGCGACAACTGCAACACATATTGACTGAAGCCAATCAACTGCCAGAAGTCTTATTACTCAAACCCGTGACAACATCAACCAATGATGATGTACGCGAAATTGCCCTCAAAGGCATTCAGCAAGTCTTGGTGACCAGTATTCGGCAAACCCAAGGTCGAGGCCAACGTCAAAACCAATGGGTTTCACCTGAAGGAAATATCTATTTAAGCACATTGCTCAATACGCAAACACCTATTGATGGACGTTTGGCTTTGGAAATTGCCTTAAATATCCTACAAATGCCGAGCCTCGAGCATCTGAATTTACAGATAAAATGGCCCAATGACCTATATAGCACGCAAGGTAAATGGGGCGGCATTTTGGTTGAACCTCTCAATGCACATCAAGCTGTGGTCGGTGTTGGCCTGAATGTTCTACCTCTACCCAAACAAGGCATTGATCAAGCCACCAGTTCACTCACCGAATTAGGCCTAAGCGAATTTAACCGCATCCAACTCACAGCAGAATTATATCTGGCAATTCAGCAAGCTGGTGAATGGTTCAGTCATGGTTGTACCAATTTGGCAGCCCGCTTTAATCATTATGCGGCTTTCAAAAATCAAATGGTTGAATTTGAACACCTACAAGGCCTAACTACTGGTACTTTTTTGGGTATTCGAAATGATGGTGCCATCGAAATCCAACAGCAAGGCGAAGTACAGCACTTTTTCCAAGGCCGTTTGCGCTTAAAGTCTAAAGCCTAAGAGATGTCAAATATGAAAAGTTTATGGCTCGACATTGGTAACACACGCCTAAAATACTGGATCACGCAGAATGATCAAATTATAGAGCATGCAGCAGAGCTCCACCTGCAATCACCAGCAGAGCTCTTACTGGGCTTGATTCAACATTTTAAAAACTTAAACTTGCAACAAGTCGGTATTTCCTCGGTACAGGACAAAAAAAATAATGACCGTATTCAAAAAATTCTGAAGTTTTTAAATGTGCCCGTAACCTTTGCCAAGGTACATGCGGAATTTCAGGGCTTACGCTGTGCTTATGAAGACACCAGCAAATTAGGCATCGACCGCTGGTTGCAAATGCTGGCCGTGATTGACAACCCAGAACAACAGTATTGTGTTATTAGTTGTGGTACTGCGCTCACCATTGATTTATCTCAGGGTTATCAACACTTAGGTGGCTACATTTTACCGAATCTGTATTTACAACGTGATTCACTGATTCAAAATACCAAAGGGATTAAGATTCCAGATGCCTCTTTTGATGAACTTTCCCCAGGTAAAAACACCATTGATGCTGTTCATCATGGCATTTTACTTAGCCTACTCAGCACCATTGAAAAAGTCTTAGAAAAATATCCAAGCCAGCTCATTTTAACGGGTGGCGATGCAGCATTATTTGCCAAATATCTAAGCCCCTATGCCCCACGTATTGAAAATGATTTGCTCCTGAAAGGCCTGCAACACTATTTGCAACACAGCACACCGTAAAACAACTCACTGATCAAAATAAAAGGCGAACAGAAAATAGTTTTCTGTTCGCCTTTTATGTTCAGAGCCATAAAGAAAATACAAAGCAAAACATGGAAAACCTTAAGCTAATAAGGGTTGCAGTGTTTCCCACAATTGCTCGAACTTGATATAGCCATCTTGTGCCATAAAGTGTCCTGCATTTTTGACTTCAATATTCTGAGCTTGAATTAAATTCGACAGTTGTAAGGTTAAAGGCGGTGGCACATAAGGATCATTACTTGAAAGTAAACATACCGATAAAGGCATGCCTTTAACCAGCACCAACCGATTCAGTTTGGCTTTTTGAATAAAATCGTTTAGTTCAGGAATAGCCTTTAAAGGTGACATAAAACCTGCCACAAAAATACCGGCTTTAATCTTGGATTTATGCACTTCAAAATAAGTACTTAAATAATGTAACGTCGTTAAGCACCCAAGGCTATGTGCCACAATAATCGTATTTTCATCTAGCCGCGACATCTGTAAGGACAAAAATTTTTGCCAATACTCAAAATTGGGCTGTTCAGATTCTGCCAACACAACACGTTTTGAGATATGACCTGCGTCATTCAAGCGCTTACTCAACCAAGGAAACCAATGATCATTGGGTGAGGCTTGGTAGCCATGCACAATATAAATATTTTTTTTGGTTGTTTTAATCATCGCTTTTAATTCTTATGTTGAATGAATGATCATCCTGAATATTTCAGACTTTTGTTTATTTCTTAAACACCATTGTGGCGTGATTCCAATCACTTTGACAAGTGTAAACACGCCATTTAGCACAATTATTTTTCAGATCAATAGCATTAAAAAAATCATAAAAAAAAGGCGCATAAAGCGCCTTTTTAAAATTCCAAATTTATTTTGGATCTTTATTACCAAAGAGTGGACCCATACCGCCGCCACCAAATTGTTTTTGCATACCGCTCAATGATTTCAACATTTTTGCCATACCCGATGGATTAGCAAATTTCTTCATCATTTTCGCCATCTGTGCATGTTGTTTAATAAGCTTATTCACTTCAACAACATCCATACCACAACCTGCTGCAATACGCTTTTTACGGCTTGGATTCATCAAGTCAGGATTACGGCGCTCTTTAATCGTCATCGATTGAATAATCGATTCCATTTTTTTCACTTGCTTTTCTGGGTTTGCTTGCGCAATTGCATCTTGAATACCAGCATTACTCATGCCTGGTAATTTATCCAAGAAGCCCATCATGCCGCCCATTTTATTCATTTGCTCAAACTGCATCAGCATATCTTCAAAGTTGAAGCTACCGCCCTTTTGCAATTTTTTCGCCATTTTTTCGGCTTTTTCTTTGTCGATTTTACGTTCAACTTCTTCGACCAAAGAAAGTACGTCACCCATGCCCAAAATACGCTGTGCGATACGTTCAGGATGGAATGGCTCTAAGGCATCAAGTTTTTCACCCATGCCCAAGAATTTAATTGGCTTACCCGTAATTGCACGAACTGAAAGTGCTGCACCACCGCGCGCATCACCGTCAGTTTTGGTTAAGATCACACCTGTTAAAGGCAAAGCATCATTAAAAGCTTTGGCCGTGTTGGCAGCATCTTGACCCGTCATTGCATCGACAACGAATAAAGTTTCAGTTGGCTTAATGGCCGCATGAAGCTCTTTAATTTCGTCCATCATTTCGTTATCTACATGAAGACGACCTGCTGTATCGACAATTAATACATCCGCAAATTGAATTTTCGCTTGTTCAATGGCACGGTTGGCAATAGTAATCGGTTTTTCGTCTGCGCTCGATTCGAAGAAAATCGCGCCAACTTCGCCTGCAACAGTCTGAAGCTGTTTAATCGCAGCTGGACGGTAAACGTCGGCAGACACCATCGCAACTTTTTTCTTTTGGCGTTCTTGTAAAAAGCGCGCTAATTTTGCAGCCGTTGTAGTTTTACCCGCACCTTGTAAACCTGCAAGCAGGACAACAACTGGAGGCTTAGCTGCAAGGTCAAGGCTTTCATTCGCCTCGCCCATCATTTTTGTTAATTCGTCATGTACGATTTTGACGAAAGCTTGGCCTGGCGATAACTGAGTCATCACTTCTTGGCCCAATGCTTCTTCCTTAACTTTCGCGATAAACTCACGAGTTACAGGTAACGCCACATCGGCTTCAAGAAGTGCCATACGCACTTCACGTAACGTATCTTTAATATTGTCTTCGGTTAGCTGCCCAGAGCCAGTAACATTTCTTAAACTCTGCGTGAGTCGTTCTGTTAAGGTATCAAACATTGCAAATTCCGCTTAAAATAGCCATGAGCAAAAAATTGTTTCTTAAAATAGAAAATTTATGCATAGAATGCTATAGGATACTTTAGTTCTTGCAGAATTTATATAAATGAATATTAATCATCCTGAAAAAGGTTTGACATGATCAGTCTCCCCTTGGTTTATACGATCTTAGCATTAATCGCCTATACCACCTCTTTTTGGTATTTGTTCATACACTTAATGTCTAAACGTAGCCCAAACCATTGGTTTATTGGCCTTATTTTAGGTTTAGGTCTTCTTTTACATGCAGGTGTTCTATTCAATGACATGCTGACCCCGGCTGGTATTAACTATAATGTTTTCAACATTTTGTCTTTTACCTCTGGGTTAATGTTACTACTGAGTCTTTTATTTAGTACCTACCGCCCAGTTCTTGCGCTCAGCCTCATTGGAATACCTGTAGCAGCAACAGGACTTATTTTCGGTTTTGCCTTTAGTAAACATGATCTGCTCATTAATCAAAACTCCCTAGGCTTAGACATTCATATCATTTTGTCACTTTCAGCCTATGCAATTTTATTAATGGCAACTATTCATGCCGTATTGCTTTGGTTTCAAGACCGCGAACTCAAAAACAAACAAAAACGCCGTGTATGGGTCAGTCTATTACCGTCATTTCAAGCCATGGAATCTCTGCTTTTTGACATGCTTATTGCTGGCTTTATATTGCTAACCCTCGCTCTTGGTTTTGGCTTTTTTACGATTGATAATTTCTTTGGCCAGCATCTTGCCCATAAAACTGCCTTTAGTATCGTTTCATGGTTTGTCTATGGTTCACTTTTAATTGGCCATTATCAATTTGGCTGGCGTGGACAAAAAGCCATTCGCTTTACAATCATCGGCTTTTTTCTACTTGCTATCGGCTTCATTGGATCTAAAATCGTTTTAGAAATGATTTTAGGCCGTTAATGCGTTACAAACTGTAAAAGATAATTTTCCAGTATTTTAATTGCTGATCTGAGTCTATATTTAATCTATTTAAAAAAGAGTATATGCAAATATGCTCTTTTTTTTATCGTTTATAAATTATAATCACACCCTGTAAAATGATAAATAAATCAACAAAAACCCACAAACCGAGACTTACACAATAAATTAATCCCGAAGCCTATTTCTCAGTGAAAAAATTAATCTCAAATTGATTGGCATAATCAACCAAAAAGTAAATTATATTGTTTAATTAAATTTAAAAATAAAATCTATTTAAAATTAAAAGTAAAATATTTATACCCGCACACACAAATACACAGAAAAAATCTATAAATCTAAATATTTAACGACAATATTCACATTCTATGGATTTTAAAAACAATATTTATTGTTATATTTCAAATACAAATAAAATTTAAACCAATACAAATACAACAAAATAAACTTGAATATTACACTAAAATACAAAAACATAGTTACAAATACTTACATAACTTTAAATTACTTTACTTTATCGTTGCATTTTTGAGATGTATTTCTCACTATTGTGCAAATAGTGTTTCATGATTAAACTAAAAACATTCTCAATATAGACAAGTAAAAATTAATTACCGTGATGAGGTAAATATGAATAAGAACGGATTTACTTTAATAGAATTAATTATTGCGGTGGTAATTATTGCAATATTGGCATCCATTGCTATTCCAAGCTATCAAAACTACATCACTCGTTCAAAAATTAAAGAAGCGCAATCAAATCTCATCGCATTATCACTTTCTGCAGAGAATAATTATCAACGTACACTTAATTATCCTACGGCTTCACTAACAACCAGCAGTGCTTTAGTAGCAAACACAGTATTTAAAAGTTGGGCACCATCTTCAAATGCATTTGAATATAAATATGTATCTACAGATGGTTCAACATACACACTCACTGCAACGGGCAATGAAACGAAAGTTTCTGGCTGTACTCTCACTCTAAATAACCAGAGTGTAAAAACAATCTCTGGTTGCGGCTCAGTCACTGAATGGATGAAATGATATGAAAATACAACATCCGACTGCACAAACAGGTTTCACGCTCATTGAGCTGATGATCACAATTGGACTTTTTTCCATTTTGTTAATGCTTGGTTCTTCACTTACGCGTACTTGGGTTGACCGTAGCCAAGTCAATAGTGCACTCACAACCTTTAAAACTGCTGTGACGCAAGCAAAAGCCTCTGCACTACGCAATAGCAATAATCAATTAATGAGTAATTCATCCGTCAGTGTTTGCTTAGATAGCACAACCAATACATTAAATATTATACGTACCGCGTTCAACTCGACTGATGTATGTGATGTTCCTTCCAGCCCATCAGCAAGCAGTAATACCCTTTTACGTACATTTCCACTTTCTAAAGATATTTTTATTAAACAGGGTACATATAACTTTCAGTGTATGTCTTTTAATTCGGCTGGTGTACTCATACTTGTTTCAGGTAGTGGGTGCTCAAGTGACCTAGCAACAGCATTTAAGGTAGGAAAAAATGATGAAACAGCTGACATCTATATCTTATAAAGAGCAAGGCTTTACCTTACTCGAAGCCTTAGTTGGTCTTATGCTTTTTTCTATCGTCATTCTTGGTAGTGGCGCTGCAATCAGCAAAATGCTCACTACTCAAAAAGACCTAAATACTAATTTTATTATTATTAATATGATGCAATCTAAATTGCAAAATGCACTAAACAATACAGACACAGGTAGCGTTTGCAATGCTGTAAACAAAGACAGTTTTGTTTTAGCCAGCAAAACCTACTATACAGCATGTGCAATTGAAAAAATAAATATGGGTACAACAGAGACACAGTGGCCTGTA
The DNA here is from genome assembly GCF_003024525.3 of Acinetobacter cumulans. Lineage (GTDB taxonomy): Bacteria > Pseudomonadota > Gammaproteobacteria > Pseudomonadales > Moraxellaceae > Acinetobacter > Acinetobacter cumulans. The sequence continues at coordinate 2,768,435 of NZ_CP035934.2, forward strand.
CTTGCTGTAAGCACAACTCTTGCTGAAGCTCAAACATGTGCAAATGGAACGGCAAGTGATAACTGCTATATGGTAGGGAGATAAATCATGCTTAGAAATGGTTTTACGATTATCGAACTACTTGTTGGAATAGTAATTGCCATGCTGTGTATGGTCACCATGCTCATGCTATTTAAACAACTGACTCAAGTGAGTGTAAGTTCAACACAAGATGCTGAATACGATGCACAGTTACAATCTGGTATGTTAACTATTCAAAAATATGTCCAGAATGCTGGCTTCGGCTCTGGTCAACAATCAGATATTGCTTCAGGTACATATTCAGGTAATCCAGCAATTTTCTGGCGTTCAGTAAAAGAACTTAATGCGACACCCCTTTCCTATGAATGTAAAGGAATTGGCGAGGTAGTTACAACAGAAGATGGACAAAAAATCCACCGCCTTGTCCTTTTGAAAAAAACAGCATGTGGCACGACAGAAGCTATTACAGCTGGAACTTGGGAAAAAGACCAACCTATTATCGCCATAAAAAATAGTACAGCTACACCAATATATCAATATGCAATTACATCGGGCAGCGGATGCTCCCCATTTGGTATTGAAAAAGCGTCTGGTTCTGGACTTAAGCAAATTACACTTACTGCAACTCGTCAGTATATGACTGGAGTTGGCCAAAATATTCAAAATGTAATCTGTTTAAACAATATAACTTCAACTTAGAAAGTGAGGGATGAGCAATGCATACTTTTAAAAAACAGCAAGGCATGGCAACCGTACTTCTTGTATTGCTCATCGGCATCACAGTTATGCTGATTACAGCATCTGTTGCTAAAACACTAGTAACCAATCGCGAAGCAGGCGTATCTGCTCACGCACAAACCAATGCGCAATTGATGGGCTGGGCTGGTGTAAGTGCATTTAAAGAATATTTATTAAATCAGGGCAAAATCAACGCAACCAACATTCCAGCATTAAATGGGCGAAGTATTACCTTAAGATCTGATACAAATAAAAAAGAAATTATCGCCAAGAATATTCATGTTTCAGGCTGTACCACTGAAGGCGCTACATGTATAGTCACAGCAAATATCAGCTCCAATAATCTGAGTTCTCAAGCAGCAACGACCATTGAAGTAATCTATAACTTAACACTAACCAATGGTACTGTTTCTGTCACCAGCGAAAATAGTGCTATTAACTTCGGTGGCAACACCGTATTTACAGGTGCAACATTAATAGAGTCTGAATCACCAAATGCAAAAGTGACACTTAATGTTGAAGGAAATCTTGCACTTAATCTATTATTTAAAACTAAAAATATCTCTGAATTAAATATCAATGCAACTGGAGATGTTTACATTGACTGTGGCGCTCAAAACTGCGGTGATGCCATTATTAATGTGACATCTAAAGGTAAAGTAACATTATTAACAGGCGATAATTTTGGCGATATCAAAGCGCTTGGCACTGTAACACTATATACAAGTGCAACAGCTAAAAATATTCAATCAATCGGCAATGTAGAGCTTAGTGGCTGGTCTAAAGCAGATAATATTGAAACCATGGGTAATGTCACAGTCAGTGCATCGACAGTAAAAGATATTAAAGCTAATGGATGGGTGAGCCTAAATACAGGAGCTACAGCTGGAAAAATTGAATCCAACAAAGATGTTTCATTATGGACTGGTAGTCGATCTCAAGATATTTTTGCCAAAGGTGAAGTTGAAGTACATACTGATACTACAGCAGGTAATATTAAAGCCGGTGGTAAAGTTACAGTAACTGGTGTTAATGCTCGTGCTAAAAATATAGCAACATTAGGCGCTGTAGAACTCTGGCTTGGCGGTAAAACTGATGACATTACTGCAAAAGGCAATGTTGAAGTACATACTGGTAGCACAGCTGGTAATATTAAATCTGCAGGAAAAGTTCAAGTGATTGGTATTGGAGCAAGTGCAAAAGATATTTACGTTGTTGGTACAGATATCGATGTCTCTTTGTTTGCTACATCCGACTCTACTTATAAGAGACAGTCCCAACTCTCTGCAGATTTTAATGCAATGACAGCTCCAACGGTGACCATTAATGAACAGGGTATACGACAAGGTATTAGTGACAGCACAGCATTTGAAACTAAAGTTGATGTGACTGCTTATAAGCAAGATGCAAACTATATATTCACCAAAAATGGAAAATTCGATCGTGTTTACCTTAACCAGTTAAAAAACAAAACTAATACACAAACATATATTTATGAAAATAATAGTCAATATGTTTTAAATGCTGATGGAACTAAGAAATCTATTAATTTAGAAGGCTTTTCAATTGGTGATTATACATTTGATGGAAAAACTTATACTGGGGCAATTTGTCTTGATGTAACAAATGGAAAATGTACAAGTGAAATCATTGGTTACCTACCTCGTATTAGTATTGGTAAAACCCTCGGATTTGATGATGATTATGGCTATGGTGTAATTTTAAATAGATGGCGTGTACGTTCGATTATGAACCCATCTTCACTGGATAATGCCACACTCGCACCTGGGATCATGTATTTTGAAGGTACTCTAGAGTTCGCTGGCGCGGCCAACTGGCAAGCTGACAGCTTAAGTAATGCATATACCAACAGTTTCTTAGCAGAAGGTGAAATCTGGTCTATCGCCTTCTCTCCGCGTATCTATGCTCCTTATGAGGTGATACGTGAAGGTGCAGAAAAAGTTGGCTTGATTTGTAATCGCCGTTTAAAAACAGTCAATAATACAGATCTTTCCATTACGGCGACAACACCATCAACATTGTCTGAACGCTATTTAGTGCCGGTTAATCTATGTAAAAATGACAGTGAGTTTTTGCTAAATATGGACAAAAACCCTGATCAGACCAATAAAAAGGTCACTATCGACGGTAAGTCAATTGATAAATTGGACCTAGGCCGCGTAGCACTAATGGCAAATGATCAAATTCATATTGGCGCATGTACCCGTATTTATGGTGATGTTCTTAGCCGTAAAGGTGTAACTACTTCTGCAGCCTGTGGTATTACAAATAATACCAATGCTATTACTGGAAATATTGGAACCCAAGGTGTAGATGGTGGTCTTATTGCAAACCATATATTAGGCGGTACAAAGATTACTGTCCCATCTAAAAATGGTGATGGATCAGGTACGCCAAATACAGGTAATGGCTTAAAAGCATCAAGCTCAAAAGTGCAGTGGTCTAGGTACCTATAAAACTAACATCCAGCCAGCTCAACAGCATTGTTGAGCTGGCTTTTTTATCTTCAAATTCACAACCTCACTCAAAATTTCGGATAAAAAATTTAGCTCAAAGCAAAAAGCTGTATCTTATAATTTTAAAAATTATCACCGCTGGACATCAGACCTAAAAAACCGTATAACAGCCTTCGATTTTCAACACATAGGCAGGTCACATTGAAACTTGTTCTTGCGCCCATGGAAGGCTTAACAGATCCCATTATGCGTGATGTACTCACATCCGTCGGAAGCTTTGACTGGTGTGTAACTGAGTTCATTCGTGTGACGGATTCCGTATTGCCTGACCATGTCTATCACAGCTATTGCCCTGAACTCTTAACCGAAGGTAAAACGGCTGCTGGCACACCCGTGCATGTACAATTTTTAGGTAACAATCCCGACATGCTCGCAGCCAATGCTGTCCGAGCAGTTGAGCTTGGTGCGCCAGCGATCGACATGAACTTTGGTTGCCCTGCTAAAACAGTGAATCGACACCGTGGTGGCTCTGTATTACTGGATGAACCAGAAGTCGTGCATGAACTGGTCAAAGCCGTTCGTGATGCTGTACCAGCCCATATTCCTGTTTCTGCCAAAATGCGTCTTGGTTATCTCGACCGTAACTTTACCTTAGAAAATGCGCATGCTATTGAAGATGCAGGTGCTTCATGGGTCACTGTTCATGCACGTACCAAAGCAGATGGCTATACCCCGCCTGCATTTTGGGATTTACTGCAACCTATTCGTGAAAGCTTAAAAATTAATGTGATTGCCAATGGCGAAATTTGGACCAATGCAGACGCTAAACAGTGTCAGCGAGAGTCTGGCTGTGAAGATTTGATGATTGGACGCGCAGCCGTGACGACACCAGATATTACCCAATGTATCCGTAAAAACACTGACGAAGCACTCATTACATGGGAAGAACTGATTCAGCTCCAAATCCGTTTTTTGAGTGGCCCCTATAAGAAAGAAATCAATATGGTGGGACGCTATAAACAATGGCTTGGCATGATGTCCAAACATTATCCTGAAGCCAAAGTGCTTTGGGATGACGTTAAAAAAGTTAAACCACTTATCGATATTGTGCAAAAGCTACAACAGCACCAATAATCAAAAGCCCTTCAAATGAAGGGCTTTATTGGCGTTGAGCTACCCATCTTTTACAGCGCCACATGCATTGTTTGTAGTAAAAAATCGATTTCCTGAGGTGAAAACTCTTTCGACACGTCTGAAGTCGGATTCAGAACTAAAATTGCTCCCTGTGTCATTTCAAATAATTTTCGTGTCGGCAAATGAATAAAAGGTTCATCCCCTAAATCCGTATAAATGGTGTCTGCGTCTAAAAAGAAAGGGATCGCTTGTTCCCCATGCTCTGTTTCCAACATGCGAAATTGAATGCGTCCATTAGTTTGCTCAGTACCAAGCGCATAAATATCTGCCATTAATAATTGCTGTAAAAATTGTGGCGTTAATTCAGGGTCTTCTGATGCTTGTAAAAATAAATTTGCTAAATTAGATGTGGTCATTTGTTGTATTTTTCTGTGTGTTGTTATTGCCTCGTATCATAACAAAAGAACCTCAGATCACAAAACGTGTTATACGCTGTAATTCCCCCAATAAACATTCACTTGAGCGAACTCTCTCTATCCATATCCGCTTTGGCCTGTTGTAAATTTTTGACATGTTGACGTTGTGTTTTCCAAGATTTTTCTAAAATTTCCTGTTCTAAGCGTCGCTGAATACGTTTAAGTTTCATGGCTGATATACAGGGTTCTTTAAAGGTTTTTACATAATCTATCCAAGTTGCACCGCGAAATACATTGTCAGGCATGCTGGTTTTAAACTCACAATCCGGCATAAAAACCACAATAGAATGAATCAAATGAGGCTCTAAAATATCAGCCAAAATCTGTTCTAAAACTTTTTGATGCTTATAATTCTGATGCAATGGATTTTGAAATTTGTAGCTACTTTTATAAATCTTTTGTGTCCACATTTTTTGACGTTCGCTACCAAAAATCCAGCCTTTGTAGTTTTTAGTTTCCACCACAAAAATGCCATAAGGACTTAATAAAATATGATCTATTTGTGTGGTCTGATTTTGTGCATCTGGCAAGGTACAATCATTTAATAAAGTATATTGCTCTTTGTCCAAATACAGTTTGACATGCGCACTGACTGCAAACTCACCGAATTTCCCTTTTAAAATAGGCTTAAATACTTTGAATGCAGCTGCAATAAAAATAAGTAGAATCATCCACCACATCTGGGCGAATAGGGGCATCAGCATTTGTGTAATATTCATTTAGATGAATTGAGTATGATTTATTTAAAGACATCATACCCATCTAAAGCATTATTTTATAAATTAATTTTTAAAAAAATAAAAAAATCTGTACGCTATTTATTCAAATTTAAGATCGTATAGTGAGTTGTTTGCTTTAAGCTGACGAAAGCTTCATTAATACCAAACCTGAAATAATCAGTACCGCGGCCAACATTCGCATGGCTGAGGCTGGCTCACCTAAAAACAGAATGCCCACAGCAAATGAGCCCACCGCACCAATACCTGTCCAGACGGTATAAGCCGTACCTAAGGGCAAAGACTTCATGGCATAAGACAACAGCGCAAAGCTCGCTATCATAAAAATGATGGTCAATATGCTGGGTGTTAGCTTAGTAAATCCATCGGACACTTTCATACAATAAGCCCAAACCACTTCCAACATACCCGCTACAATTAATAAAACCCAAGCCATACTACCCTTGCCCTGTTGAACAATTAAAACTAAAAAATCGACACAAAAAAGTGCCAACTCAATTTGAGATGACACTTAGAATACACATTAAGAGGATGAAATCTTCATCAGCACTAAGCCAGAAATAATCAGTATAGCGGCTAACATACGCATAGCCGTTGCTGGCTCACCTAGTACAAAAATACCTACGGCAAATGAGCCAATGGCACCAATGCCAGTCCAAATGGTATAGGCGGTTCCCAAAGGCAAAGTTCGCATGGCATAGGCTAATAAGCCAAAACTTAAAACCATGAAAACTAAGGTAATAATGCTGGGACTCAGTTTTGTAAAACCTTCGGACATTTTCATTGTATATGCCCAAATAATTTCAAAAACACCTGCAAAAACGAGAACTATCCCAGCCACGATGCCTGCTCCTTCTATAGAGTCAGGTCGTCCTGACGATTTTTCTCATTTTCACATTGGGGCAAAAATGAGGGAGGTCGTTCCTCCTTCTAATAGTGCAATCATAACTTTTATTGAATCATTTTAGGGCATTATTTACATTTTATGACCTAAAATAAACCTAAAAAAAGTAGGCCTTTGAATTGATCTCTTCAAAGGCCTATGCAGATTTAAGTCGAGTAGTCGTCGGTCAAATTCTTAAAATTTAAAGCGAATACCTGCTCCATACGACCATGCTTGATCGGTTGGCTCTTTCGATTGCCATAAGTTTTCAGTATGGCCTTTACTATATTCATAAGCAATGTCGACATAAGGCATCACCTTTTTACTAATTTCATAACGTGCTTCTAAGCCTGCTGTTGCACGACTTAAGCCCGTTTTTTGCGCATATTTAGATTCATCACTCAAGACAATGCTTAAATCTAAATAGGGCTTTAAAATGAGCTTTTGGCTTAAAAGCAAATCACGCTCAGTTTCCAAACTCAATGCGACATATTGGTCTGCGCCCATGTATAAATAAGCATTGGTTTCAAAGAAATACGGCGCCAGCCCATGTAGACCCATAACCGCATCTAGTTGTTCTTCCGTGTCCGCATACTGTGCATTCAGTTGCACCTTTTCAGCGCGGTACTGCACACCGACTTGGGCATCCCAAAAATCTGAGATCATGCGGCTATACAACAGCTTTGCCTCTAAACTTAGCTCTTCCGATTCAGGTCGATCCGCATGAAGTTTAAAAAACACCTTATTTTCATCGGTCCCAATTCGGCTTTCTAGCTCTGTTTTCCATATCCCCTGATCATCATTATTCATGCGCCATTGGCTATCAATGGTTGTTACTGCATAGACTTGAGCACCATGTTCTTTACGGTGATCGTGGCCTTCGTGTGGCACTTGTTCAGCGCTATGTTGCAATGAATCTAACATAGCGTGCTGATGTGACATTTGAGCAGGCTGTTGAGAATGTTCTGGCATTGCCATGTCAGCGCTCGTAGCTGTGTTTGGTTCAGATGCAGATGGAGACTCCATATCCATCATCTCGTGATGCGAATGCGGATGATCCGACATCATTGGCATTGTTACTTGAGCAGACGACTTCGCCTGACTAAACCCACTGGTCAGGACTAAAGTAGTCGCAAGTACTGACTGTGCAAGCACAGAGAAAGAAATATCATTAATGGTGCGCATGCGTTTTTTCTCCCTCTGTTAGATGCTTTGAACTACTTTTAGATTGTGGTTGTTGATCTTTCTGTACCAATTGAGCTTCGCTAGGCTGAGATTGATGTTCAGCAACATCGTGCTGTGCATGTGACATCTGTGGGTGCATCATGTCTGCCTGTGACATTGAATGCATAGCCATGTCCTGATGCATCATGTGACTATGATCCATGGACATTGAAGCCACTTCAGATGGTTCTTTTTTGGACTGTGTTTGTGTCTGAGCCATTGCAACACCACTGCTCAAAGCCATGAGTAATACGCCAGCAAAGTGTAAGAAACGCGAATTAATGGTGTGCATGTGCATCTCCTTGAGCTGGTGTTGTTGTGGTTTGAGTGGCGTGTGGTGAAGTCGATACGTCTGCATCACTGACATTCGCAACGATCAATTTACTCATCATCCCTGCACTCATGTGATATAGCAGATGGCAGTGAATCGCCCACTCTCCCAACTCATCCGCAGTCAGCAATGCTGTGACTGTTTGAGCAGGTGGCACAATAATCGTATGCTTATTCGGCATATCTGAGGCAGATTGGCCATTTTCCAATTGCATAAACATGCCATGTAAATGCATTGGATGCGCCATCATGCTGTCATTGACAAATTTAATGCGAATACGCTCGCCATATTTCACTTTTAAAGGTTCAGCATCACTAAACTTTTTACCGTTAATAGTCCAAATATAGCGCTCCATCATGCCTCCAAGATGGATCACCAATTCACTGCTTGCTTCACGGGTATCCGTCTGCGGATTTAATGCTTTGAGGTCACTGTACTGTAGTGCCTTGTCCCCTTTTGGTGTAGAGGCATTTGCCCATCCATATACAGGTGCTGTGCTTGACGCTGTTTCAGACGAAGCATGCTTCATGTATGAATGATCCATTTCAGACATCGCTTCATGGTTCATTTTGGAATGATCCATTTCAGACATCGCTTCATAGTTCATTTTGGAATGGTCCATTTCAGACATTGCTTCGTGGTTCATTTTGGAATGATCCATTGCAGACATCGCTTCATGGTTCATTTTGGAATGATCCATTGCAGACATCGCATCATGGTTCATTTTTGAATGGTCCATTTCAGACATCGCTTCATGGTTCATTTTGGAATGATCCATTTCAGGCATCGCATCATGGTTCATTTTGGAATGATCCATCGTGTTATGATCTGTAGAAGACCCATGTCCCATGTCGGCCATACTGAGTAAGGCACGTGGGCGCGCTCGCGGTCGTTGTATGCCCTGCATCAGAGGGCTCAACTCATTATGCAATGTTCCTACTGCAAAGCCTGAACGGTCAATCGACTCTGCTTCTATTTGATAATGTGCCGCCTTAGGCTGCACAATCACATCATAAGTTTCTGCCGCCCCAATACGGAATTCGTCTACATTTACTGGTTTCACAGCTTGACCATCAGCACTCACCACGGTCATGCTTAAATTGGGTATACGTACATCAAAAAATGACATGGCTGAAGCATTAATAAAGCGTAACCGAACTTTCTCATTCGGCTTAAACACGCCCGTCCAGTTTTGCTCAGCTGTCTTTCCATTTACCAAAAAGGTATAGCCCGTAACATCAGACAAATCTGTTTTGAGCATACGCATCTGATTCCACATTTTGCGATCAGACCATGTTGCTTTTAGACCATCTCGTTTAACTTGCTTCCAAACATCGGGCAGTGTTTCACGCTGATTTTGATAATATTCCGCTGAAATTTTTAGGTTTTTTTGTAATTCTGCGCTGGTTTTTTCATGAAAATCAGACAACATGACCACATAATCGCGCTCTGCTTGTTCATGACTAGCCAAAGGCTTTTTGCCTTTTGGATAAATCACCAAAGACCCATACAAGCCATCTTGCTCTTGCCCCTTAGAATGGGCGTGATACCAATAGGTACCACTTTGGCGGACTTTAAATTTGTAGACAAATTCTTGATTGGGACGAATTCCAGCAAAGCCATTAAACCCAGGAACACCATCCATCAGTCCAGGCAGTAAAAGCCCATGCCAATGAATTGAAGAATCCTGTGTTTTTAAATGATTTTTTACCCGAATGACCGCCTCATCACCCTCTTCAAATTCGAGTTGAGGTGCAGGAAACTGGCCATTGACCGTAATGCGTTTGACAGGCTTACCTGTCACATTAATCAACTGTTCATCAATATTGAGTTGATATTCTTTGACCGCAGCGAACGCCCCTGCGGAGATGCTGAGGCAAGACCCAAGCACAAGGTATTTAAATACTGTAGACATAACTTAACCTTTGTTTAAATTGCGAGAATGCGTTTTAAATTCAGATTAAGCTTTGGGAGGACGTAAAATTTCTTGCCAATAGCCCTGTAAATGCTGTGCAGCATAAGGACTAACGAGCGCAGATTTAAATTCCACTGAGCGTGGTTCTACCCATTCATTCGGCGTTAATTCCACTGCAACCAACATCATTTGGCAATGCCACTGCGCACAAACTTGGCAGCCATCTTTATGTTTAAGCGTGGTATTCGATAAATCACAATGCGCCAATGGCATTGCTTTAGTGGTATCAGAATGAGAGGACGGTTTCGATTGCTGATGGCAGTCCGACATTAACATGGTCGATGCGCCATGCTCAGGCAAATGCTTCGTAGCCAATTGCACCTCATGTACAGAATGCGAAGAGCTATGATCGACGTTGACTGAAGTTGTTTCAGCGTCAACATGCGCCTGTGTTTTTTCTGCATGAAGCGTACTGGTATTAACACTCAGTTTTTGCATCGACATAAAATATTGCATTGGGATTTGCATTGCAGACACGGCACTGCTCCAGCTGATGACAAAAGCCATCAACATGACAAATACACGATGTCGATACAAAAAATGAAGCACCTTGCTCATCCCCAATGACGAATAAAGCTTATGTCTATACAAAGTTTTATTTCAATTTACATCATTCTATCCCGAATAATGCACATAAAGCAAAATCTGTTCTTTATGAGTTATACACAGCTTTTTAAATTTAATTTAACCATTTCAATTTCGTAAAATTCAGACGCATTAAAACAATAAAGTTATTTTTTAAACAGCTATTTTTTAAACAAAAGATTAATAAAAGCCCATATTCTTAAAGACTTCAAGCATATAAAAAGGACTCTATTGAGTCCTTTTTATACATTTTTCGTCTAATTACTAAACTATTGAGCTTAAAATGCTTATTAATTAAACGATTTATCCACCCAGTTATCCACCTAGTTATCTACACAGATATCCATAAAGTTATCCACAGCTTGCTGTGTATTAAGTGGAAAAACTTATACTTGTACTGAACCGACTTGTGCCAACTCTGCACGCATTTCATCAATCACAGCTTTATAATCTGGCTTACCAAAAATAGCAGAACCCGCTACAAACATATCCGCACCCGCTTCAGCGATGTCACGAATATTTGCTGGTGTAACTCCACCGTCAACTTCTAAACGAATATCACGGCCAGATGCATCAATAATTTTGCGTGCTTGGCGTAATTTTTCCAAAGTCATTGGAATGAATTTTTGACCACCAAAGCCTGGGTTCACACTCATCAAAAGAACTTGGTCAACTTTGTCCAGCACATAATCTAGATAATGCAATGGTGTTGCAGGGTTAAATACTAAGCCAGCTTTTGCACCACCAGACTTAATTAACTGTAAAGAACGGTCAATATGATCGCTGGCTTCTGGGTGAAAAGTAATAATGTCCGCACCAGCTTCTAAGAAATCACCAATCATACGATCTACTGGCGACACCATTAAATGCACGTCGATTGGTGCTTTAATGCCGTAGTTTTTGAGTGCTTTACATACACCAGCACCAAACGTAAGGTTAGGTACATAGTGATTATCCATCACATCAAAATGAACAACATCTGCACCTGCAGCAAGTACATTTTCAACTTCCTCACCTAAGCGAGCAAAGTCTGCAGATAAAATAGAAGGCGCAATTAAAAATGGCTTGGACATGGAAGAACCTGGCTTATATAAATCTCATTGTGTCTATTATAGCAAAAGCTACACCTGCCTGCTTGGCTACGACCATGTACAGATCGTTGCACAAATAAAACGTTCTGTTGCCAAAATATGTTCATGAAAAATCAAAAAACACCTTAATATAAATAATAATCATTCCTATTTATAAATATTGGAAGCATCATGTCGAATATTTCGCAAACTGCTATTGAGACCCTGCAAGCACAGCGCATTGGCAAACGCTTATTTAACCATTGGAAACATAAGTTTGAAGTCACTGAACATCCTACTGGCTTTGAGATTTTGATGCCTCAAGCACGTATTCAGTTACTCTGCACAGAAAACCATTTGCAGGTCATGATTCAAGCATTAGACACTTCTGTAGACATGGTCAGATTAGAGCAGGTCGTACTAGACCATCTCATTCGAATGGCACAAGAACCACTGCATGCTGAATGGCAACATAGTAAGGCATCCACACCTCTGGAATTACTTAAGCCCTAATCCCATTCTGTTAAGCACAATCAATGGCGCAAAATAAAAAAGGCAAGGTCGAAAACCTTGCCTTTAGCCTCTTGAATTCAATCAAGCTAAAAATTATGCATTCAATTGCTGTGCATGAAAGCTTAAATGATCATCGATAAAACTTTGAATAAAATAATAACCATGATCATAGCCCGCATGTTCGCGCAAAGTTAAGGCTTGCCCTACCTTTGCACATGCCTGATTAAATAAGGCAGGATTTAACTGACTATAAAACTGATCTTGTAGGCCTTGGTCAATTAAAATCTCATTAAATACAGCACCTTTAGCTTCAATCAGTGCAGTTGCATCATGTGCAAGCCAAGTCGCTTTGTCTGTACCCAAGTAAGCCGAAAATGCTTTTTCTCCCCAAGGACACTGACTCGGTGCACAAATTGGTGCAAATGCAGAGACTGATTTAAATTTCTCAGGATATTTAAGGGCCAAAGTCAAAGCACCATGCCCGCCCATACTGTGACCAAAGATGCCTATTTGATTGCGCTCAACTGGAAATTCTTGCGTAATCAAAGCATAAAGCTCATCTGCTACAAAGCTTTCCATTTGAAAATGTGCTGCCCACGGTGCTTGAGTTGCATTAATATAAAATCCAGCGCCCTGACCAATATCCCAATGATCACCCTTTGCAACCTCATCGCCACGTGGTGAGGTATCTGGACTAATTAAAATCATGCCTAATTGCGCAGCCACACGCTGTGCATGTGCTTTAATTGCAAAAGTTTCTTCTGTGCAGGTCAAACCTGCCAAATAAAATAATGCAGGACATGCTTGCCCCGCCAAAGCCTGTGCAGGAAGAAAAATACCAAAACGGCTTGTTGTTTTTAGAGCATTGGATGCAATGCTATAAATTCGCTGCTCACCTTGGAAACATTGATTCGATTGTATAAGGTTCATGTTTCGTCCTTTGTGCTTTAGATTGCAGGATTAAAGCTTTGCTTCGATTTGTTCTTGCTGAGCAGGTGCTGTAGTTACGGGTGGAAATAAGCGTTGCTCTAATTGTGGCAACATAAATTGCATATTTTTACCAATTGACCATTGGGGCTCAGAAGGTTCAAAACCTTGCGCATTTTCCCATTTTGCCACAGTCTCTTTGGCTTGATTAAATGCACCCTGAATTGAATTTTGCTCGCGCATTGCTTGATCAAAGAAAGCACGGCCAAAATAGGTATAATCAGATTCACTCGAACAGCCAAACGACTGACGATCGGCTGCTGAAGCCGTAATAATCAATGTGTTTTCATCTTGCAGTGCTGGTACAAAACTGCCTGAGTAGCACGATGAAATCACAATCACACGCCAACGTATACCTGATGCATCCAAAGTTTCACGCAACCATTTTGGATCAACTTGAGCCAAATCTAAGGGTGCATTTTCCATTTCAAATACATTGGGTAAACCATGTGAAGTCATATATAAAAATAACACATCACTTTCACGGTTCATTTGCTGACCAATACGGCGTAATGCAAGTCCCATACTGGTTTTCGAGGCAATCGGAATTTCTGTACGGGTCGCAGGATGGTTAATTAACTCAACCGAACGCCCAAAAGTACCAAATCGTGTATCAAACTGTTCTTTAATCCGTTCGATTTCATACATAAAAACATCTTGATAACTCGCACCCGCCACACCTAAAAAGTACCAATGCGACTGTGCAAATTCACCATATTGAACGGCGTCTAAGGATTTATTCAGTAAGCGACTTTGTGCATAAAAAGCATCTTCGGCAAATGCAGGCGGTAATTCTTCAACCTTCCAAATGGGCTGGTCTTTCACCGACATTTGCCAAACCACCAAGGTAAATAAGGTCGCGAGCATAATCAGCGCACGCTCCCACCACGGCCATTTCAATTCACGTGAAAATACCCATACCACAGCCAAACTTTGCCATACAAACAGGCCTATAAATAAGGTTGGAATGTAGTCATATAAAATATAAGGCAGGTAGTCTTGATCACCTAGAAATTGGATCAGGCACTGGAACATCATAATGTGTGTATCCAGTACCAGCCACAATAATGCAGGCACGAGCATTAAACGCGGATTGTTGATCCGCTGCGATAAGAAGATCCCAACAATTAAAGCAATAAATGGCCAAAGCGCATAACTAATCAGACCTTGCGGGTTAAATACCCCAGCCTGTCCGTTGCTCAACCAACTAAATAAGCTGTTGGCACAGCCTCCCAAAATTCCCCAAAACACCAATTGCATAATTGATGGGCGTACAATCTGCAGGGAGCGTCTCGAACCGAGAAACAGCCACATACCTGCAGTTTGGTTGCTTTTAAAATCATGCCAAAAGTTAATGGAGGGTTTGAAGTCAATCATAGAAATTCAGAGGCAGCTGTGGCTCGCTAATTTGCTTTGTAAGTTTATGCCTGATATGGTTTTAATCAATGCTATTTTTCAAATATATAGCAAATCTTTGGTGTTTTTTACAGCAATTATGAAACTTTAGTCTCATGCTCTAGCTGGAAATAGGCATCAAAACGACAGGCATCGCCTTGCCATTGATGATTCGGGACTTGATTCGCCAAAAATACAGCCAAACGCGGACGCTTCACCACCACGCGCTTTGCAACTTTTTGTGCCAATGCCAAAAGATTATCACCTAAATCCATCTCACCATCTTCAGGCAAAAGCATGTGCAGTAATTGCATTTGCTTTTTGACTTGCGCTTGCTTTTTAACAGCTTGCTGGTTTTGATCGCGCTGTGGGAACATCGGATCTAAATACACCACATCATACAATTGCTGTGCTGAGGCTTGCTGTTGCAGAAAATCAGCCGAATCAGAAAATACCAAACGAATTCTTTCTGCCGTCGTCTTTAAGAATGGATCCAACAACGCACGTTGCTGTGAATCTTCCAACAAGGTAAATAAAATAGGATGGCGCTCAACCAAAGTGATGTGTGCACCCAAGTGCGCCATTAATAAACTGTCATGCCCTAAACCTGCTGTCGCATCAATCAAACGCTGTTTTTCAGACAGATTACATGCTCGCGCAATCATTTCAGACTTGAGTGAAGCGCGTTTCAAACGTCCAGCTTCTGCTTTCCAATCAGGTTGCATTTTCATGCCATTGGCGCATAACCAAAGACCATCAGCATCTACACATAAAGCTAAATCTGGATGCTGTCTAAAGAATCGCGCATTGAGCTTTTCTGTAAGCTCAATATTTACATCTACACCACGTGAAGAAAGCACAGCAGAGAACTGCTGTGCTTTCACTTCAAACTCGGCTTCTGTGTATAAGCGAATAACGCTTACCATAATTTCCAGCCTGTCATTACGAACAATAAAATTAATAAACCAGAGGCAATTCGGTACCATGCAAAGACCATGAAATCACGTTTTGCAACATAAGCCACCAATACGCGAATCAAAACCAAGGCCGAAATAAATGAAACCAATAGACCTGTAGCTAAAACTGCCCAATCTTCTGTAGTAGTAAACACATGATAGCTTTGATACAAATCTAAAAGACCCGCACCAATAATCACTGGAATACCTAAGAAGAAAGAAAACTCAGTGGCTGCTTTACGTGAAACACCTAAGAACATTGCACCAATAATGGTTGCACCTGAACGCGATGTACCTGGGATTAAGGACAACACTTGAATTAAACCAATATAAATGGCTTCTTTAAAACTAATGTTTTCAACTTCTTGTGCATTTACTTTAGGTGGATGTTTTTCAATCCAAATAATAATAAAACCACCAATGATCAAGCCAATTGCCACAGCAATATCATTAAACAGTAGATCTTTAACGGTTTGTCCAAAAGTTAAGCCCACTAACACAATAGGAATCGAGGCTAAAATAAGACTAAAACCTAAATGGCGCCCTTTGGGTTCACCTGTGAACATACCAGTTGCAGCACCCCAAAGACGCGACCAATATTCATAGATGACTGCAGCAATTGCCCCCATTTGAATCGCAATGACAAAAACATCGCTTTTCTCTTTGGTCCAAAAATCCATTAATTCAGATGCAAGAATTAAGTGGCCAGTACTGGAAATAGGCAAAAATTCTGTAATACCTTCAACAATACCCATGATTGCCGCTTTGAGCAGCAGTAAAAGATCCATACCTATTCCTAATTATGGTTTGCCTTGTTCTGGAATTTTTTTCCAGGCATTATCGCGTAAATATACAGGTAGTGCATATTCCGCACTTACCCAATTTTTTTTCAGTGCTTGTGCATTTGCAATCGTCGCAATATCTTGCGCCGTTGCAGTAACTGCGACGTACTGTACTTGTTCTGGCTTAACTAAAGCTGAACCCGAGCCAATAACTGTAAATTTTACAGCTTGCTCAGCTTCGCTATAGCTTAATAATTGTTCTTCATCAATGGCCTGCATAATGCCATCTGCATCTAATTCAAAGCTTGCAATATAGACTTCTTGCATACGTGCATCGAGCACTGCTGTCACCGCGGTTAAACCCGCAATACGATAGGCTGCTTGTGCCATCGCTTGTAAGGTCGATACTGGCACGACAGGCAAATCATTGGCCCATGCCAAGGCCTGCGTTACAGCAGCATTAATACGAACACCGCTAAAAGAGCCCGGACCACGACTAAACGCAATTGCAGTTAAATCAGTTGCTTGAATACCTAATTCTTTAAAACCTTGCTCAATAAGAGGCAAAATCGTTTGCGTCTGTGCTTTTGCACGCGCATCTAATTGGAAGTAGAGTTCTTGATTATCTTCTGCAATACATACGGAACACTGCTCGTTCGCAGTTTCCAGTGCCAGCACTTTCATGCACAACCTTATTTAAGTCAATCTGAAAAATGACCAATATCATACTCCACTCATGCGTAGTGCGCGAGGAAATCTCTGTGAGTATGATATTTGACCGTAGAAAGATAATGCATTCACCCAAACTGAGTGCAGCCTATGGTTGCCTTAATCCAAATGCACCACTTCTAAATTTTTAAATTTCGAAAAGTGCGATGCATAATGTAAAGCACTCATTTTTAATTTTGCAGCTGTCACATCATCTAAAGTTTTTACTACTTTGCCAGGTGAACCCATCACCACAGAATTATCTGGAATCACCTTGCCTTCAGGTATTAAAGCATTAGCACCAATAATACAATTTTTACCAATCACAGCGTGATTGAGCACCACAGCATTAATACCAATTAAGCTGTTATCACCGACCGTACACCCATGCAACATGGCTTGATGTCCAATGGTGACATATTCCCCTATATGCATTTCAATACCAGCATCGGTATGTAGCACCGCATTTTCTTGCACATTGGTAAAATCGCCCAGCTTAATTTTAGCATTGTCGGCACGAATCACTGCACCAAACCAAATACTCACTTGCTGACCCAATTCAACCTGTCCAATGACGGTGGCATTATCTGCGGCCCAACCATTCCAAGGACGAATACTCGCTTGTGGGCAATGCCCTTCAAATTTATAGAACATAGTGCACTCGTTTTATTTCATTTTAAATACAGGAGAATTGACAAGAAATGGCCATTCTTTTTGATAATTAAGACCATATTGAAAGAGTGATACCAACATGCGCGCTGTTAGCCCCCAAACAATTTCATTTTCCACTCGCATACTTGGAAAATATAAGGACTGATGGGCATAACGCACTTCATAAGGAATGGGCGGTGCGTCCATTAACTTTTGTAAGGAGGCAAAAAAAATACGATCAATTTCTGTGGGTTGTGCAATCAACTCCACTTGAGGCGGAATAAGGCCCACGACCGGCTTCACCAACATGCCATTACGGGCTTTTTGCATAGGCAACTCCCCCAACAATTGCACATCAAATGGATTCAGCGCGGTTTCTTCTTGAGCCTCACGTAAGGCCACCACAATATTACTCGTATCGTTTGGATCGCGCTTACCTCCAGGGAAAGATACTTCCCCAGCATGATTATTTAAATAGGCCGATCGGCGGGTTAATAAAACTTTGGGGCTAGACTCATTGGTAATCGCAATTAACACCGCCGCTTGTGCAGGTTGGGTACGGCGAGAAAAGCGTAAACTTTGCTGCAGTACATGCGTCAATAAACGATCATCCATTCGTCTTTATCCTTATTTTTTCAATATTTTCATCATAGCCGAATTTTAGTGCTTGTGTTTAGAAATGATGCTAAACATTTATTTTTCAGTTATGCTGATCACTCACTTTATCATTGACGATGAATATGAATTTTTGTAGTAACTGTGGACATAAAACAGCAGAAAAAATTCCTCTTGGCGATCACCAAGTGCGTCATGTATGTACACAATGCAATACCATCCATTATGTCAATCCTAAAGTGATTTGCGGTGCACTTGCACTTTGGGAAGATAAAGTCTTATTGTGTCGACGTGCCATTGAGCCACGTTATGGACTTTGGACACTGCCTGCAGGCTATATGGAACTGTTTGAAACCATGGAACAAGGCGCTGCACGTGAAACACGTGAAGAAGCAGAGGCCGAAGTCAACATTCAGCAACTTTACTGCATGTACAATATTCCACGTATTGGACAAATCTATGTCTTATTTAAGGCAGAGCTTGTAAATGGTGAGTTTGGTGCAGGTGAAGAAACCATCGAATCTCGCTTATTTAGTGAAGATGAAATTCCATGGAATGATCTTGCATTTCCAAGTGTAGAACGCACGCTTAGACATTATTTTGCGGACCGTAAAACGGGACAATTTGAGACCCATTTAGAAACTTTAGGTACACGACTCGACCATACAGGTTAATGCCCTGTGTGATTGCATAGCTTCATTAAAAATGAATACGTGTGTTACCCAAATGCAAAAGCCCATCCGAAGATGGGCTTTTATTTTATTCAAGTCTAGACCTTTTTATTTAGCCTTTACCGTATAACACGGTGCAAGATCGAAAGTAATTTCACCACCGGCAAGTTTGGCAATCTCTTTAGATTCTGTGTCTGCAGGTACACTATTACTGTAGGTGCCGTTAAAACTTGCAAAACTGTTGGCCCATCGTACCTTCTGATTTGCAGAGTCAGTCATTACCACACCACTTGGTTTCACACCTGCAGAAGCAGAAAGTAAATTCGCCATTTGCAATAATGCACCACCCACCACAATATTTGTTGAGCTATCTGTAGACGTTTGAATTGTGGTATTCATCCCAATCAAAGCGCCATTTAATGTGCCCAAGGCTTTATCTGCCAAAATCATACGCAGTGAGATGGTTTCAGGTGTAACCTTTGAACCTCTCGTAAACGTACGAGTGACTGTACCAATACGATATTGCTGCGTATTCTGATCATCAAGCATGGTGTATTTATCTAATACATCTTGACCACTACAACCAACCTTATCATCTGTAGATAAATCTACTGTACCAATAGCTGTATCAAATATATTCGCAGGTACATTCGGTTTAATGTTGGTACGAATATCCCCATTACGGTCAATCACAATGCCAAGTTTGACTGATTTAACCGTTGTATTATTAAATTTAAACGTTAAGTCCGCATATAAAGGGAATACATAGGTTGATTTTGGTGTGTTGGCTTGAGTACTAAAAACATTTTTGTCTAAATAAGACAATGGATACAACTTATATAAATCCAATGTGCCTTTATATAAGCTACCATTCACAGTTTGATTCCATAAACCATAATTAGCAGCATCTGCACTCGTAATTTCTGATTCTTTTTTATTGGTAAGCGTTTGGTATAAAGTCCCGCCTGAACCCACCACCATTTTATTCGCCAGCAACGTACCTTGCGTAATCACCAACGGTTGAGCACCTGCTTCATCTACATCAAACTTAAAGCCCAGTTTGCGTGCATGGTCAATTTCCTTAGTTAAAGGGTCAATCCATGTCTCTTGTGGTGTGGCTGTCATCTGCTTAGGCTTGACCTTGGTCATGAGCAACGCATTCGTCCCACCAATCGTTGTTAATGACTGATCAACCGTACCACGCCATT
Source organism: Acinetobacter cumulans (assembly GCF_003024525.3). Classification (GTDB taxonomy): domain Bacteria; phylum Pseudomonadota; class Gammaproteobacteria; order Pseudomonadales; family Moraxellaceae; genus Acinetobacter; species Acinetobacter cumulans. The sequence continues at coordinate 2,788,572 of NZ_CP035934.2, forward strand.
GTAACCCGCTACCGAAAGTCACGCCTTGACGGTCAGTCATTAATAAAAAGTGACCAAAAATATTACTCTTCGCCATATCAGATGGTGCGCAAACATCCTTATCACAGCCAACCAAACCATTTGAGCCACTTACCGCACTAATCAAACTTTGCTCTGTTGAAAATAAAGCAAATTCAGGTTGATATACAGCTGCGGTTGAAATATTCATTAAATTTTCAACCACTGAAAATGCTTCAGTTGCACTAATTGGTGTTTGACCTAGCCATTGATTCAACCAAGTTGCAAACTCAGTATCACTAAAGCCAACCAAAGTGGCTGTTGTGACTGTTTTATCTAAACTTTCAATTGCTTGACGATTACTGTCGCTGATATATACAGGCTGAATTTCAGTTGCAGATGCTACTTGATTATTTTTCATACCCAAGGCTTGTATTATCATGGCTAAACGCATCGCCACTTTTACCGTTGCATCAGTTGGGCTAATAGCCTGCGCTTGTTGCTTGGTCATACCATAGGCTAAATCAATTAAGGTTAAGCGTGGAGGTGTGCTCGAGCTTGCCACTTTAGACAAATTATCAAGTTGTATACTCCCCAGCTCTATACGCTTGTCTTTTTCACCTTGTAGATAAAAATTCACCGTATCACCGACACGGCATGCCCCAGAAGACACACCTTCACTGGCATCAAACAAGGTCACAAATTTATTTTTGCTATCACTTGAACAGGTAAAATTAATGCCATCCACAGGATAATCTAATATAAATTCTACACATTTTTCACTGGCACTCTTACAGGCACCATTTACTGTACTGCTATCGTAAGTTTCTGGAATAACTTTTGCACTTTCACCACCACAACCGCTTAATGCAGCAACCAAAGCAGTGACTGCAAATGGTAAAGCATATATTTTTTTCATCCTGATTCTCTTTTTCTATCCTTAACGGATTGCAATTAATTTAAGTTGTCCTTGATTACTTAATACACGCTCATCGACATCAATGGCTGTTGCGAGCGGTGTCAGTAATAAATATGTCGTACCTGAAGGAACTTGAATTACGCCTTCAATTTTTTCTCGGTATAAATGACTTGCATTAGCATCGTTATTTTTATAACCTCCTGCGCCTTCCATTACACAGCCTTTAGCGTCTAAAAATACGGCAAAAGGCCAATAAAATACAGGCTTATTTTGCTTCGATGCATACGAATGTATTTCAATATTTTTAATCGTCGTGTCTAACTTAACAAGTTCAAAATCAAATTGTGCATTGAGTGGCGCACGTGGCCATAAATTGGTATCTTGCTGAGCTTTTAACACTTTGGCTTTTAATAATTGTTTCTGGTCAAAGCATTGTTGCCCAAGACCTTCAACCGTATCTGCTTTTGATACCCGATAGTAACTGGTCGAAAGTACAATTGGCTTATCTTCTGCAGGACGATTTTTCTTAAATAAATTATCAATAACAGACTGTCCTACACCTTTTTCACGCTCAACCATCTGCATTCGTGTTGCACCAGTTTTAGGATCAATTACGCCTTCTGGCATCGCATAAAAACGTTTTTTACCCTCAAGATTAAATTCTTTTTCTTCTAAATACTCATTATTCACATACGTATCACCATCAATGGTCGATAACTCTGTGCGCTTTTGATCCTGTACAATTGCAGGCATTGGCGGGGTTTTTGTCACCTTTTTAGGTTGCTCTACAATCGCTTTGCTTTGTTTCTCACTAGCAACTTTTGGCAATACTTCAGTCGTTTGCTTTGCTACTTGTACAGCAGTATTCTGATTCGGCTTCGCCACTGTGAGGTCTTGATTAACCGGTGTATAAACAACTGTGCTTTGCTGTTTATTTAACGTTTTTTCAACCTGTTTTTCAGTAACATCGTGCTGTGGTTTTGGTGTTGAAATGGCCGGATTTGCTTGATCAATCTGCTTTTCTTCACGCACGACCACCTGCTGAGCATTTTTTTGCGTACTCTTCATCTGTTGTTGATGTTGTTCTTGCGCTACACCTTGCACAATCTGCGAAGGTCGCTTTCCAGCTAAGCCACGAACAACATCCTGAACATGAGCTTCACGTTCAGGATCTAAATAAGAAGGTGATTCAGTTTTTACACTCGCTGTATCTACTGAAGCTGTGCTCTCCTGCACCTTTACCTTCTTCTTTATTGGAAGATCTGGGCGCTGTACCACAATTGGACGCCCATCAGGTCCAATAATGGTATGAAATATACCTTCTGCATAGACATTCGATACTGATGCTAACCCTAACATCAGCATCATGTTCAACAAGTGCTTTTTATTCATCCTGAATACTAGTCCTACCATCGTGTTCTATAGTTCAATCCTAAAATAGTAATTTTGGTATCTGTCTTCACGTTTAAACCAGCATAAGGGTTTAATAAAATATTATTTACCCCAGTTTGGTTAGCCAAGCTACTAGTGTTTGCAGGAATACTATCGCGACTGCGTAAGAAACCAATAGACAAGTCCAAGTCTGTATCAGCATCAAAACGGTAGCCCACACCTAAACCGAATAATTGTGCCCCGTTAATTGGAACCATCGTATTACGCTTCCCATCAGGAATCGAACTGGTCCGTGGTTCATAACCTGCACGAAGCTTTAAACGATCTGTTGCTGAGTATTCAAGTCCAATGCCAAAATTCCAAGGCGATTTAAAGACTAGAGGTAAAGCTAAGGACGTATCACCAATATCTGAAGACAATAATTTTGCAATTTTAAGTGCTGAAATTTGACGATCAAACTCAAAAGCAAACTTATCCCAAGCACTATAATCAGTCCACCCAACGTCAAAATTGACTTGTAGATCAGGCATGATTTTGTATTTAATACCCGCTTGCATGTGCGCAGGATATTCAAAATCTATAGACACCAAGCCAGATTCAACAGCTGGGACAGCCGATGGGAAGCCTAAAATCGCCGCTAAAATTTGCCCTGTCGGTGAAGACATTAAACCTTTAATTAACTCTTGCGATGCATTACCATTTTCAATGTAATACTTACCTTTCAAACGCATCTTGGCCGCACTTTGATACACGAGACCAAAACTAAAGTCTTCTCTTGGTTCCCAAAGTACACCCAAGTTATAGCTTGGGCTCAATGACTGCTCAACAGCCAACTGCATCTGACCAAATTTATTAAACGGATTCATGCCCTCTTGAGCATTACACATCCCGAGCAACAAAATATCCGTAATAATGTCTGAATTATTTTTAAAAGGCGTACAAACAACTTCGTCAATCATACGAAGCATACCAATCAATTCATTTGGAAAACGCAAATCCGTTTTCAATGCGATTGCTTGGTAAGACATTCCAATACCACCACCAATCGATAATTCATCATTGACTTGATAAGCCATCGTTGGAGATAAATAGGTAATACGCTCTAGAGCAACCTGCTGCCCCATATAATTACCAGGGTTGCCATTTTCAGCACCAAAACCTGCAATTAAAGGTGCATAAATTGCTGTAGCAAATGTCGCTTTAGAACCTGGTGGGTTATATGCAATACCCGCAGTTGGAGCAGCGACAGGTGTTCCAGGTCCCAAATCCACCATTTTCTTAAGGCCTGGAACATACAAACTTGCATATTCCACATTCCCGTTAACTGTGCCTTTAAAATCTGTACATAGATCGGCAGCTACTTCTGGTCCATCATTACAAACCATTGGGTCATCTGAATAACCAAAAACGTTGTAACCCGCTGGAACTGAAAACTCACGTTGAATATCAAAATTAGCAACAATTCCCTGAAGGTCAGTCTGTAGGCCTTCAATTTTAGTCAGTGCTGCTGGGTTAAAATGTACTGCACTAATTCCTGGTGGATCTGCCGTGACAGCATTACCCAAAGCCAGTGAACGCACATCTACCGATAAGTTTGTTCCAAGCTGTGCAAATGCAGCACTGGAACATCCCGTTAAAATTATCGCGCTAACGAGTGGACGCAGTCGAACATAGTTCATACGGACACCCTCTTAGCGGAGCTTCTTGCCGAAACCTAAAATATCAAGCGGGAATGAAAGACCCAATGAAACATCTGGCGCATCTTCTGTTAAACCCAAACCAACTGTACCATTCACAATCGTATCTGGGGAAACACGCACGCCTAAAGAAAATGCCAGTGTTGAACTGGTTTGATCCGCTGGAGAATATGATTCTCCACTGCTATAAGTGAATTCTGATCCAGTATTAAAGCTTTGTTGATACGACATAGTCAAAGACACATCGTAGTTAAATGAGTACGCAAAACCAAACGCAAAGCCACCACTAATACCAGGTTCAAAATCAGTGATGACTCGTGTACCACGACGCTGATTTAAGCCAGTTTCTTTAAAACCATAGTTCGCAGAAACTGACGCAAATAACACTACTGGATCAATATATTTACGTGTACTTGCACCCACCCCAGCAGAGTAATAGCCCTTACCCGTCGCTAGGTCATTAGTGGCATTTACTTCGTACGGGCTATCACCCGTTTTGGTCGATAAATTACCAAATAGAATCAGTGGTAAACGACCAGCTTTTAAAGGAAATGGTTCCCAACGAGCACCTAAGGCAATATCACCTAAACCAGCTGTTGACGTGTCTTTCAAAAGATCCGTTTTGGTCACTAATGGTAATGAAGCTGTGAAAGTTAAGTTATCACGAATACCATATTGAAAAGTAAAGGTGTTGGTCATTGAGTGCGTTGCATTTTCTTGCACGCGCAATTGATACAGTTGACCTTCTGCCATTTCCATATCAAGCTGTGTATCACGATAATACGTATAATCAATATCGTAATATGAAGAAATTTCGCCTTTTTTGATTAAGGAGTATTGGCGCTCATTGGACGTAAATACTTCTTGAAGGTTTGCCTCTTGCGTTGCATCACCTTCTTGCTTTTGAAGCGCTGCAGAAGCATCTGAGTTTTTTGCTGGTGTTTGCTCTTGTGGTGCTTCAGTTTGCTCAACCGGCTCAGCTGATGCTGTAGATGTTTCATCAACACTATCATACCCTCCCAGTGTTGTATCCTCAGCTACTACTGCCTGCTCCTCAACAGCATCATACCCACCCAAAGCGGGTTCATTTGCATAAGCAACCCCCATCAACATTTGCACGCTGACTGCCAATAAGGTTTTGTTCATCCATTTACTGTTCATTTTCCATACCACCGCTTTTTATTTTTTTAATCTGTTTATAACTTAAGTTCTGGCCTTACTTATTCTTGTAGTAAAGTCTCAAGAAGTTATAGTTCGACTGCCCATAATTTTCCGACGATTCATTCATATTTTTATCAAGTCGAATTGTCGATGCTTTATCTGCAATTTTATCCATATAAAACTGAGGGTATTGTAAATCTACAAATGCATAGCGATTGACAGTTGCATCATCAACATGTCGCATATCAGCTTCATTTAATGCCAACATACTTTGACGTTTATCAGGTGCAACATTAATTAAAAAAAGTGTGTTGTTTTCCCAAATTTCTTTAAATCGAGTTTCGTCAAAACTAATGTTGCCCAATGCTGGATCAGCCACATAAACACGGCCGTTTTTATAGCCCTTAAACACGACAAAGTGCTTAAATCCCGCATAAGAAATAGGCACAATTGCAGGTTCGCCTTGTTTCACCAAATCGGTGAACTCTCCGCGATAACCACCACTTTCTAAGCCTAATGCTCCTACAAAGCGCTTCATATCAAGCAATGAGAAACTACGACGTTCTACAATCTTTTCTGTTTCACCAAATTTCAATAAACCATTCATGGTTTGTTGTTCAGTTAATTTGGCACCAACATAGCCATTTAACAGTGTCGTTAAAGCAGCCGAACCACAGCTATAGTCGTAGGCTTGACGAACAATGCCACGAAATTGGTCTTCAACTGCAGGTTTAATTTTTACCGTTTCACGGTGCATACGGGTAAATGAATCATTTCGTGAATCCAGAGTTTCAGTGTAATACACTGCTCCGGCTGGCTTTTGTTTTATATCAAATGACTCTTTGGCAAAGTAATACATCAATGCCGAGCCTAGTGCTATCTCTAACATATCTTCTAACTTTTTAGTTATCGGCAGTTGATGTGCCTTTTATCATTATTTTAGAGCTAACGCTCTACTTCCATGTCTAATTGCAAGATACCTTTTTTTGCAAAAAAAAACAGCTATTTTTTTATATTTTTGATGTATTTCATCTTTTATTTGTAAAAAAAAGCGCGTGAATATCACGCGCTTTTTTAACATCAGGACAGATTAACGACCTGTAATCGTAATTACAGAGCCTTGTACATAACCAGTTCCGCCTAGAGCAACAGGAGCACCGTAGTAAGTTTTAAGACCTTGTACTTCTACATCACCGATTGAACCAGTCAATGCCGAACCACGAGCAAGTGTTTGACCACTAGTTGCATCTTTCCAATTTGTAGGCGCAGAACCTAGAGCAATACCTTGAACATAAATATCAGTACCATCTGCATTTTGTGAACTTACAATTTGTAAGCCATTTGATTTCACACTGATACTTGAATTAATTGTAAGGTTAGCATTATTAGCGTCATTAACAGTTAATTTACCTAGAGTAACTTGACCGCCACCAGCTTTGTCTAAGATACCAAGATCAGAAATCTCTAAACCACCTTGCATCACTGTATTCAATTTAATCATTGCACCTTGTGGTGTAGAACCTAATTGAATATTGGCATCCATTTTACCAGTTTTAATATTTAAACCAGAAAGGATTGCATTAGAAGATTTATCAACTACACCACGACGACCTGTTGTAGCAGCACCAGAAGCACCAACACTGATCTCACCAATTTTAATATCAAGACCAGAAACTTGAGCAGCGATGTTTAAGAAAGCACCAGCTGAACTACCGTCAGAATCAATTTTTAGATCCATCAAGTTATGGCTTGCTAACAATGAGTTTAAGTTACCAGTGATTGTAATACCCTCAATACCGATCGCACCCGCAGTATTTGTACCACCAAAGCCTGCTGCACCTTTAGGAATGTCAGATGTAACACCCTTATCATCAGTTGTCGTTGGGCTTAAACCGTCATTGTCATGAACGTAAATTTTACCAATTTCAATTTTTGAAATACCAATACCAATATTGATACCATCTTGACCTGTAGTTGTGCTAAGCGCAGCATCATCCATTGCTTGCATTGCCATAGCATTTGCGCTGATTGCCATTGAAGATACTAAAACAAGTTTAGTGAATTTTTTCATTGTTACTCTCCCAAGAGTATTTTTTATGATTGTCAACCACTCAATGTTTTTTGCTGCTTATTCGTTTTATGGCAGCTTCAACATCATTCCTTGAGTAGCTTGCTCGCATGACTACAGTAGCTCTGTGTTAATTTTTGTTCAACTGTCGTTGGTCGCAATTTAGAGTTCGCCGATAAACGGTATTTACTCATACTTCATAAACACATTGAGATACACTATGGCCACGTTTAGCCTCATGCACATTTAGGTTTATGCAAAATCCGATTGTTTATCAACGACTCATTCTTAAACACAGCTCGTCTGCTACACAGATACTATCTGCTTTGGCTGAATTATCCCATGTCGTTTATCTGAATGATCACGCACAACCGACCATTGGTCTATTCGCAGAGGAATACTTCATTCATCAAAATAATGAAACATTTCATTACAAGGAAACAAATTTAGATACGTACAGCGCACAGTCAATTCCATCTTTGCCTGAATTCTGTTTTCAAGCCCATCATACAAAGCCAAGCTCTGGTTTTCAGGGTGGCCTATTAGGCTTTATTGGTTATGATTTTGCGGCTTCAAAACAAGTTAAAACTGCTTATAAAACACAACCAGCCTTATTTATTGGTCGCTTTAGTAGCTATTTAAAATATAGCGCTGAAGGATGGACTTTCATTAGCCATCATCCTAATGCAAAGCAACGTTACCAAGTTTTATTAGAGCTATTAAATAAAGAAAATTATCTTCCTAGTTTTAAGTTGCAACAGCCACTACAAGCTCGCTGGAGTTTTGAACAATACCAGCAGGCTTTTCATCAAGTACAAAATTATATTAAAGCGGGCGATTGTTATCAGATTAATCTCACTCAAGAATTTACAGCAAAGGCGACAGGTTTACTTTTAGATACAGCCTCGCAGTTATGGAATTTAACTGATGCACCTTATGCAGGCTATTTAAGAGTCGGTGAATTTGAGCTTTTAAGTTGCTCGCCAGAATTATTTATTGATTTTGAATCGGAGCGTAAATTAATAACTAAACCGATTAAAGGCACTATGCCTCGTTATGCAGATCCAATACTGGATGCCGAATCTAAAAACACACTCAAAGCATCTAAAAAGGACATGGCTGAAAACGTCATGATTGTAGATTTACTACGTAATGACCTGAGCGTGTATGCAGAAATAGGAACAGTAAAAACGCCAAAGCTGTTTAATATTGAAAGCTTTAATCAAGTGCATCACATGGTGAGTGAAATTGAAGCCCGCTTAAAAACTGATGTAAATCCATTTGGCGTATTAATGTCTGCCCTCCCTGGTGGCTCAATCACTGGCGCACCCAAAATTCGCGCTATGCAAATTATTGAAGAGCTGGAAGGTGCACCGCGTGGTGCCTATTGTGGTTCGATGGGCTATTTTAATGATGATGGTACAGGTTCTTGGAATATCTTAATTCGTTCAATCCAAAAGCATCAACACGATGTTTCAGTATGGGCCGGTGGTGGCATAACCATAGCTTCAAACTGTGAAGCAGAGTATCAGGAATGTTTTGACAAAGTTGATGCCATACTCAAGTTGCTCAACACATGGTTTCAACCTGAATAAATAAAAAAAGCGATTCATTTAGAATCGCTTTTTTCTACCCCTCTTTACCAACGACAGAAGGGTTAAATAACCAAAATCACTTAGGCCAAAATTTGATTTTTCAAAGTATCAACTAGACGTTGGTTTTCAACATCTGTACCTATCGTAATCCGTAGATATTGATTGATACGAGGTTTATTAAAGTAACGCACAATAATGCCCTGCTCACGCAATGCAGTAGCGAGTTCACCTGCATCCTTCTGTGCTAATGTCGCAAAAATAAAGTTAGCACTTGAAGGTAAAACCTCAAAACCAAGAGCAGTTAAATCTGCAACTAGTTTCTCACGGCTCGCGATGACTTTGGCACATTGCGCTTCAAAATAAGCCTGATCTTCAAATGAAGCTACGGCAGCAGCAATTGCAAAACGGTCAATCGGATACGAGTTAAAGCTGTTTTTGACTGCTTCAAGTGCGGCAATCAAATGTGGCTGTGCAATCGCAAAACCTACACGTAGCCCTGCTAATGAACGCGATTTAGAGGTGGTTTGGCACACCACTAAGTTGTCGTATTTTGCCACCAAACTGACAGCAGATTCTGCGCCGAAGTCCACGTAGGCCTCATCGATGACCACTACCGAATTTGGATTTGCTTGCAATACTTCTTCAATTGCGGATAAACCCAATGCAATACTGGTTGGTGCATTAGGATTGGTAATGATAATCCCGCCATTCGGCTGTTTATAATCATCAATCTCAATTTCAAATTGATCATTTAACGGCAAAATTTTGGTGTTGCTAGCAATTCCGAAAAATTGGCTATACACAGGATAAAAACTATAGGTAATGTCTGGATAAAGAATTGGGAGTTCTTGCACAAAAAAAGCTTTAAAAATATGTGCCAAAACTTCATCTGAACCATTACCAACAAAGACATTTTCAACAGCAACATTTTGCTGTTTAGCAATCGCTTGTTTCAACGCCAAAGCATCGGGATCTGGATATAAACGAAGTGCATCTGCTGAATTCACCAATACAGCTTGAACTGCTTCAACCACTTTTGGTGATGGCGGATATGGGTTTTCGTTGGTATTGAGCTTTAATAAATTTTGAATTTTTGGTTGTTCCCCTGGGACATACGGTTCTAATTCACGTACTTCAGGGCTCCAAAAACGCATTTGTTCAGTTGTAATATTCGACATTTTCTTTTCTCTTGATTCCCCTCTCTTTTAGGGACGAGGTAGAGAAGTCTATTACCCTCTCTCCTCAACTCCCTTAAATTTTGCTTTAAAGCACATTTAGGGAGAGGGAAATTATTTCTTAATCATTTTGTGACTTGAATGGCTTACTGATAACGGTAACGTGCAGAACGTGCATGTGCATCCAAATTTTCTTGTTGCGCTAAAACGTCTGCAGTTTTTGCCAAGGTTTTTACGCCAGTTTCAGAACACATGATTAAGCTTGAACGTTTTTGGAAATCATAAACACCCAATGGTGATGAAAAACGAGCGGTACCCGATGTTGGTAAAACGTGGTTCGGACCTGCACAGTAATCACCAATCGCTTCTGGTGTATAACGGCCCATAAAAATTGCACCCGCATGGCGAATACTTTCTGACATTAATTCAGCTTCATCCAAACACAACATTAAGTGTTCAGGTGCAACTTGGTTAATCAGTTCAGCACCTTCAGCACGGTCTTTAACCAAAACCAATGCGCCACGATTTTCAATTGAAGTACGTGCAATTTCTGCTTTTGGCAAAGCTTCTAAATGCTTTTCAATCCAGTGCGCAACATCATTGAGTAGCTGTTCATCTGGTGTAATAAATACGGCTTGTGCCACAGTGTCATGTTCAGCTTGAGACAATAAGTCCATCGCCAACCATTCAGCATTATTTTCACCTTCTGCATAGACTAAAATTTCAGAAGGGCCTGCAATCATATCAATACCAACTTGACCAAACACTGCACGTTTAGCTGCAGCTACGAAGCGGTTGCCCGGTCCTGTAATTTTGTCGACCATTGGAATGGTTTCTGTGCCATACGCTAAAGCAGCAACCGCTTGTGCTCCACCAATAGTAAATACACGAGATACACCTGCTAGATAAGCCGCCGCCAATACCAATGGATTTAATTCACCATTCGGTGCTGGTACTACCATAATAATTTCAGGCACGCCTGCAACGTGTGCGGGTACTGCATTCATTAACACTGAAGATGGATATGAAGCCAAACCACCAGGGACATAAATACCCACACGGTCAAGCGGTGTCACTTTTTGACCCAAGGTATTACCCAAGGCATCTACATAGGTCCAACCGTCTTGTTTTTGTGCTTGATGGAACTCACGCACACGATTCGCTGCCATTTCTAAAGCGTCGCGCACCTCTGTGCTTAAGCTATCAAATGCCGCTTTGAGCTGTGCTTGGCTGAGCTCTAAGTCTGAAAATTCATGCGCTGGATGTCGATCGAACTGCTGTGTGAGCTTAAGTACATGAGCGTCGCCATGCTGACGAACATCAGCAATAATTTGGTCAACGGTTTTTAAAAGTTCTGGATCATTCACAGTTTCAAAAGCTAACAAGTCAGCAAATGCTTGCTTGAAGTTCTGATCTAGAGTCGATAAACGTCGCATCAATTTACCCACTAGGTAATGTATTGGAAAACTTTAGTTTACCTGTTTTAGTGAGCTTTGTCGGCAATAAACTGAATTTGCTACCCATGGTTTAATTGAAAATAACTTTTATCAAAATTGGCAAAGCATCCAGCTTTACTTTCATCTCCACTAAAAAGCAAAACCGCCTGATAGGCGGTTTTTGCTTTTTAGTACTACAGATCACTTAAGCATTTTTTGCTTTTTCACGTGCTTCCACTGCTTTTTCAAGCTGTGCAAGAATTGGATTAAGCAATTGTTGCTTACGTTTGAAACTTGCCTTGTTCACGATTAAACGTGAAGACACTTTACAAATTTCTTCAAGTGGCTCCAGACCATTTGCACGCAAGGTATTCCCTGTATCCACAACGTCTACAATGTAATGACCCAATCCAACCAATGGTGCAAGTTCCATTGAACCATACAATTTGATGACATCTACTTGCTCACCTAAGCTTGCATAGTATTGACGTGTTAAATTCACGTACTTAGTGGCAATTTTTAAACGACCTTGCGGACGCTCCATGCCAACTTTGCCTGCAGTCATGAGTTTACAAACCGCAATTTTCAAATCGAGTGGTTCATAGACATTTTGTGCACCATGCTCCATGAGCACATCTTTACCCGCCACACCAATATCGGCTGCACCATTTTCTACATAAGTAGGTACATCCGAAGCACGTAAAATTAAAATACGTACATGCTTATGGGTGGTAGGGAAAATTAATTTACGAGACTTGTCAGGATCTTCTAAAAGATTAATCCCTGCCGTTTCAAGCAAAGGTAACGTTTCTTTTAAGATACGCCCCTTACTTAACGCTAAAGTTAAACCATGATCAAAATTGCCCATTACGTCAAAGTTCGGATCATCGTTTCTCATATCGCTCATTAACTTACTCGCTTAATTTGGGCGCCTAAACCTTGTAATTTTGCTTCTACATCTTCATAACCGCGATCAATATGATAAATACGGTCAATTAAGGTTTCTCCATCAGCCGCTAATGCAGCTAAAACTAAAGAGAAAGAAGCACGTAAATCTGTTGCCATGACTGGTGCAGCAGAAAGTTTTTCTACACCTGTAACGACAGCATCATTACCTTCGACCTGAATATTTGCGCCCATACGTGCCAATTCAGGTACATGCATAAAACGGTTTTCAAAAATCGTTTCAGAAATTGTTGCAAAACCACGACCGATCGCATTGACCGCCATGATTTGTGCTTGCATATCTGTTGGAAATTCTGGATGAGGCAAGGTACGGAAGCTTACAGCTTTTGGACGCTTACCCATCATATCAAGTTCGATCCAGTCGTCACCACGTGTAACTTCTGCACCCATTTCTTCAAACTTGTCTAATACCGCTTCCATTAGATTCGGATCGGTATGTGTAGTTTTAACACGACCGCCCGTAATGGCTGCAGCTGCTAAATATGACCCAGTTTCAATACGGTCTGCAACCACAGAGTACTCACAACCATGCAAGCTTTCAACACCAGTAACCACTAAGGTATCAGTATCTAAACCTTCAATTTTTGCACCCATAGCAATCAACATTTGCGCAAGGTCGGTAATTTCAGGTTCACGCGCTGCATTACGAATCGTTGTTACGCCATCTGCCAATACCGCTGCCATTAAAATATTTTCAGTGCCACCCACAGTCACCATATCAAAGATAACTTCGCCACCTTTTAAGCGACCATCCACTTTGGCATGAACATAACCTGCATCAACCACAATTTCAGCACCTAAAGCTTCTAAGGCTTTTAAGTGTTGATCAACTGGACGGGAGCCAATTGCACAACCACCAGGCAAAGATACTTGTGCACTACCGTAGCGCGCCAATAATGGACCAAGCACCAAAATAGATGCACGCATGGTTTTTACGAGTTCATATGGTGCAAATTGATTGTTTAATGTAGAGGTATCTGCAACAACAGTATCCCCTTCATAAGTCATAGTAATACCTAGACCTGCAATCAATTTCACTAAAGTGTTTACGTCTTTTAAATTTGGTACATTTTTAAGCGTAATTGGCGTTTCAGCTAAAATCATCGCTGCCAAAAGTGGAAGTGCTGCATTTTTTGCACCAGAAATTCGCACTTCACCTTCGAGCGTAACGCCGCCCTGAATTAAAAATTTATCCATTAATCTATTAAGCTCCGAATAAGCTTGCTTTACGCCATTCTTCTTTGGTCATTGCGCGAATTGTTACTGCATGAACTTCACCACTGGCAATATAAGAGTTCAATGGTGCATAAACAGATTGCTGACGAGCAACGGGGCGCTTACCTTCGAATTGATCATCGACAACACGTAGATCAAATTTACCGCCCTGCCCACTTACTGCAACTTCAGCTTCAGGAAACGCAGCTTTCAAAATATCAGTGAGCTGTTCACTATTCATCACAAGACCTCTTATAGGACTAACGGTGTAAAACTTGCCATTTTACTATAAATAAAAAAAATAATTCATTAGTCTCATACAATATATATATAAAAAAAGAGGCTCTTTCGAACCTCTTTTTGTTGTTTATATAGGCTAAATAGCCAAAGGTAGGTAATCTAACTGCATTTTTCGATGCTTATGTAACTGTCTTTTCAATTTTTCTGTCAATTTTTTAATGGAAGAATACATATCATCCCCACTTGCTTGAGCAAATAACTCAGCCCCAGGTATACGAATTATAGCTTCAGCAATATGATTTGAACTTCCTTTTTTCGAGCGCTTATCAACTTGATGATCTTTGGTTAACTTCACTTGCATACTGTTGACCTGATCTAAATGTTTGGTCATTTCAGCAAATTTCGAACGAATGGCTTGTTCAATGGCTGGTGTAATACTGAGATGATGACCGCGAATTGTAATTTGCATAATTCTATCCCTCGCCTTCTTTAAAGGATAAGAAAGTCACAGCAAAGCCATTTGATCAATACCATCAATCTACATCCATTAATCAAATCACATTCACTGCTCCTAAAATAAAAAAAAGTTCATTATTTCGTCATAATGAACCTCTAGAATAGTCAGATTTTAAAAATCAGATCAAGACTTTTCTTTCAGAAGATGAGGGAATATGTAACGACTCGCGATATTTCGCCACAGTACGACGTGCAACATCAATACCTTCTTCCTTTAATAAAATTGCAATCGCATTATCAGACAAAGGCTTACGTATATTTTCTTCAGCAACCATTTTTTTAATTTTAGCCCGAATTGCTGTAGATGATGCCTCACCACCAGACGTTGTTCCCACATGGCTTGAAAAAAAGTATTTCAATTCAAATAACCCACGTGGCGTTAACATATATTTATTGGTAGTCACACGTGAAACGGTCGATTCATGTAACTCAACCTCTTCTGCAATATCACGTAGCACCAACGGTTTCATTCCTTCTGCACCAATTTCAAAGAAAGCCCGCTGATGCTGCACAATACATGTAGCGACTTTCAACAAAGTTTTATGCCGCTCATCTACACTCTTAATAAAGTTTTTAGCTTCCAACATTTGATTACGTAAATATTGATTATCATCGCTTTGATCAGCACGTTTAATCATATTTGCATAAAAAGAATTAACCCTTAACTTTGGCATAACATCGGGGTTCAACTGCACAAACCAGTGATCATTCTTCTTCATAACCACTACATCTGGAATCTGATAGTCTGAATCTTTATTTTCAAACTCTATACCTGGATGGGCTTTAAGTGTTTTTAATAAACATACAGCATCTTTTAATTCCTCTTGATTTAAACCAGTTTGTTTAATGAGTTTTGGTAATTCGTTACTAATCAACAGCTCATAATGCTTCATTAACAGCAAAGCTTCTCTACGATAAAGCGTTGTTTCTGACAAACTTTCTAACTGTATCGTAAGACATTCCGCAAGATTACGTGAACCAATCCCAATCGGATCTAAGCGCTGAATATGTTTTAACACCACAACAACTTCATCATCTTCAATTTCTTCGTCGTAATCCATACTATCGAGTAGATGTTGCACAGACGTCGTAATCTCAGCAATATCACAATCTAAAAAACCTTTGTCATCTAAAGCATCAATAATGCAATGTGCAATTAAGCGATCAACGACCGAGAAATGTAATAAATTCACTTGTTCAAGCATGTGTGCTTGTAAGCCCTGATGCCCTTGTCGATTGTCTTCACGCTCCTCAAACTCAGGCGTGCCTAAACTCGTAGATTGATGGGTATAGACATCATCCCAATCTGTATCTACGGGTAAATCATCAGGTAAGTGATCAGCATTGAGTTCATTGGTTAAATCTTTCCGATCTTGTTCCAATTCCTGCAAAGTGCTTAAACTTTCAACCGTTGATTGCTCTTCTACTTTTTCAAGTAAAGGATTACTATCGAGTTGAACTTGGATCTCTTGTTCTAGTTCTAGACTTGAAAGTTGAAGTAAACGAATGGCTTGCTGCAACTGAGGCGTAAGCGACAGGGAGTTTGCAACTTTTAATCCAACCGATAACTTCATCTTTTTTTTCCTATATAAATACCGCGTGTTATAAGCAATTTTTATGCCGTTTTATTTTTTATAGCATACTTTTATTAAAAAACATACAAAAATAACACAGGATGTACTTTTATATAATTCAGAAAAATTATAATTAAATACATGATATTAAATATTAATTTAAATAAAACATAAATATTAAAACTCAATAATGTCTGCATAATGCCAAATTCTACCAGCTCAACACCTACCACTTGAGACACCAATTATTACTATAACCGTAATCAAAAAAATCATTATTATTTCATAAGCACTGGAATAACCTTATATAGAACCTGGTTTACTTTTAATCGTTATGATTTTATTTCTTGTTTCCATAAATTTTTTGATTTTCACACATAAAAAAACACCCCCTGCACTAGTCAGGGGGTGTTTCGAATAATGAGCTGGCGATGACTTACTCTCACATGGGTAACCCCACACTACCATCAGCGCTAAGAGGTTTCACTTCTGAGTTCGGGAAGGGATCAGGTGGTTCACTCTTGCTATTGTCGCCAGCACAACTTGGATGCTTACTCGTTTGGTCTTACTTGGATGCCGAACTTTCGTCAAATGAGTTATTAACAGATCATATCTGAGTCGAATTGTATGTTCTAGCGTTAGCTGAATCAAGTATTTCAAGACCGTTTGGTCTTTAATGAATCAATCTCTGCTCACTGCTTGCGCAGTTCGTACAACAACTGTTTGGGTGTTGTATAGTCAAGCCTCACGAGCAATTAGTATTGGTCAGCTTCATGCGTCACCGCACTTCCACATCCAACCTATCAACGTCGTAGTCTTCAACGGCTCTTTAGAGGAATAAATTCCTAGGGAAATCTTATCTTGAGGTAGGCTTCCCGCTTAGATGCTTTCAGCGGTTATCCCTTCCGAACATAGCTACCCGGCGATGCGACTGGCGTCACAACCGGTACACCAGAGGTTCGTCCACTCTGGTCCTCTCGTACTAGGAGCAGATCCTCTCAAATTTCCAGCGCCCACGGTAGATAGGGACCGAACTGTCTCACGACGTTCTAAACCCAGCTCGCGTACCTCTTTAAATGGCGAACAGCCATACCCTTGGGACCTGCTTCAGCCCCAGGATGAGATGAGCCGACATCGAGGTGCCAAACACCGCCGTCGATATGAACTCTTGGGCGGTATCAGCCTGTTATCCCCAGAGTACCTTTTATCCGTTGAGCGATGGCCCTTCCATACAGAACCACCGGATCACTAAGACCTACTTTCGTACCTGCTCGACTTGTGGGTCTCGCAGTTAAGCGCGCTTTTGCCTTTATACTCTACGCGTGATTTCCGACCACGCTGAGCGCACCTTCGTACTCCTCCGTTACTCTTTAGGAGGAGACCGCCCCAGTCAAACTACCCACCAGACATGGTCCTCGCTCCAGATAATGGAGCAGAGTTAGAACCTCAATATTACCAGGGTGGTATTTCAAGATTGGCTCCACAGCAACTAGCGTCGCTGCTTCAAAGCCTCCCACCTATCCTACACAAGTAAGATCAAAGTTCAATGTCAAGCTGCAGTAAAGGTTCACGGGGTCTTTCCGTCTAGCCGCGGGTACACCGCATCTTCACGGCGATTTCGATTTCACTGAGCCTCTGCTGGAGACAGCGCCCCCATCATTATGCCATTCGTGCAGGTCGGAACTTACCCGACAAGGAATTTCGCTACCTTAGGACCGTTATAGTTACGGCCGCCGTTTACTGGGGCTTCGATCAAGAGCTTCGCTTACGCTAACCCCATCAATTAACCTTCCAGCACCGGGCAGGCATCACACCCTATACGTCCACTTTCGTGTTTGCAGAGTGCTATGTTTTTAATAAACAGTTGCAGGGGCCTGGTTTCTGTGGCTGCCGATAGCTCAGGAAGCAAGTTCCATCACCGTCAGCAGCGTACCTTCTCCCGAAGTTACGGTACCATTTTGCCTAGTTCCTTCAGCAGAGTTCTCTCAAGCGCTTTGGTCTACTCGACCTGACCACCTGTGTCGGTTTCGGGTACGATTCCTGTGTAACTGAAGCTTAGAGACTTTTCCTGGAAGCATAGTATCAGCCACTTCACTGTACAAGTACAGCTTGCTATCAGATCTCAGCATAGAGTACCCCGGATTTGCCTAAGATACATGCCTACATCCTTTCACCTGGACAACCAACGCCAGGCTGACTTAACTTACTCCGTCCTCTCATCGCATTACACAGAAGTATTGGAATATTAACCAATTTCCCATCGACTACGCCTCTCGGCCTCGCCTTAGGGGTCGACTCACCCAGCCCCGATTAACGTTGGACTGGAACCCTTGGTCTTTCAGCGAACGGGTTTTTCACCCGTTTTGTCGTTACTCACGTCAGCATTCGCACTTCTGATACCTCCAGCAGACTTCTCAATCCACCTTCATCGGCTTACAGAACGCTCCCCTACCACTTGCAATAAATTGCAAATCCGCAGCTTCGGCATATAGTTTTAGCCCCGTTACATCTTCCGCGCAGGCCGACTCGACTAGTGAGCTATTACGCTTTCTTTAAAGGGTGGCTGCTTCTAAGCCAACCTCCTAGCTGTCTATGCCTTCCCACATCGTTTCCCACTTAACTATAATTTAGGGGCCTTAGCTGGCGGTCTGGATTGTTTTCCTCTTGACTACGGACGTTAGCACCCGCAGTCTGTCTCCCGGATAGTACTCATTGGTATTCGGAGTTTGCATCGGTTTGGTAAGTCGGGATGACCCCCTAGCCGAAACAGTGCTCTACCCCCAATGGTATTCGTCCGAGGCGCTACCTAAATAGCTTTCGGGGAGAACCAGCTATCACCAAGTTTGATTAGCCTTTCACCCCTATCCACAAGTCATCCCCTGGCTTTTCAACGACAGTGGGTTCGGTCCTCCAGTTAGTGTTACCCAACCTTCAACCTGCTCATGGATAGATCACCTGGTTTCGGGTCTACACCCAGCAACTAAACGCCCTATTAAGACTCGGTTTCCCTACGGCTCCCCTATACGGTTAACCTTGCTACTGAATGTAAGTCGCTGACCCATTATACAAAAGGTACGCAGTCACCGAACAAGTCGGCTCCCACTGCTTGTATGCATGCGGTTTCAGGATCTATTTCACTCCCCTCACAGGGGTTCTTTTCGCCTTTCCCTCACGGTACTGGTTCACTATCGGTCAGTCAGGAGTATTTAGCCTTGGAGGATGGTCCCCCCATATTCAGACAAGGTTTCACGTGCCTCGCCCTACTCGACATCATCATATAAGCCCTTTCGTGTACAGGACTATCACCCACTATGGTTGCACTTCCCAGAGCATTCCACTAGAACTTATATGACTTAATGGGCTGTTCCCCGTTCGCTCGCCGCTACTGAGGGAATCTCAATTGATTTCTTTTCCTAAGGGTACTGAGATGTTTCACTTCCCCTCGTTTGCCTCGCAACACTATGTATTCATGTTGCGATACCTACCTTACGATAGGTGGGTTTCCCCATTCAGAAATCTCCGGATCATAGGATATTTGCCGCCTCCCCGAAGCTTATCGCAGGCTATTACGTCTTTCATCGCCTCTGACTGCCAAGGCATCCACCACATGCACTTAATTACTTGACTATACAACCCCAAACAGTCGTTTATCCTTACAAGTAGGATAAGCAACAGAGTTTGTCTTACGACTTACTCATACAGTTGGCGTCTTGTGCATTTAAGCACTGTACAGCTTCAATTAGATTCATATACCAAAACGCTTGATTCAGTTAATTTCGCTAGTAACTCATAGCTTCTATCTTCACATCACAGTAATAAATCACTGTTAGTGTTAATGTCAGTTATGAGTATGAACAAATTATTTCAACTCAAATATATTCTGTTAATGATTTAACATGCCTTCGTCAGGTCATGTTGCTGTGATAAATCACAGAGCTTAATAACAATGAAGCGCATTCTACGCTAGTTTGTTGCTAAGCTCTATAACCTAAGCACTTGATCGCTTAAAGACTAAACTAACAGTCAGCTGACTGTTCATTTATTAACTTGTCTTTTATACATCGCTTTGCGATGTATGGTGGAGACTAGGAGAGTCGAACTCCTGACCTCCTGCGTGCAAAGCAGGCGCTCTACCAACTAAGCTAAGTCCCCAGCTTATCAATTAAGTCAATGTCTCTGTTTTCTGTTTGCTCTCATATTTTATTCAAATATTTCGTTAGTCAGATTTGGTGGGTCTGACAAGACTTGAACTTGTGACCCCACGCTTATCAAGCGTGTGCTCTAACCAACTGAGCTACAGACCCTCAGATACATCGTCATGAAGAACAACTTGTTGTGGATTCTTACCAGTCGCCAATCTTTCGTTAAGGAGGTGATCCAGCCGCAGGTTCCCCTACGGCTACCTTGTTACGACTTCACCCCAGTCGTCGGCCACACCGTGGTAAGCGTCCTCCTTACGGTTAGACTACCTACTTCTGGTGCAACAAACTCCCATGGTGTGACGGGCGGTGTGTACAAGGCCCGGGAACGTATTCACCGCGGCATTCTGATCCGCGATTACTAGCGATTCCGACTTCATGGAGTCGAGTTGCAGACTCCAATCCGGACTACGATCGGCTTTTTGAGATTAGCATCCTCTCGCGAGGTAGCAACCCTTTGTACCGACCATTGTAGCACGTGTGTAGCCCTGGTCGTAAGGGCCATGATGACTTGACGTCGTCCCCGCCTTCCTCCAGTTTGTCACTGGCAGTATCCTTAAAGTTCCCGGCCGAACCGCTGGCAAATAAGGAAAAGGGTTGCGCTCGTTGCGGGACTTAACCCAACATCTCACGACACGAGCTGACGACAGCCATGCAGCACCTGTATGTAAGTTCCCGAAGGCACCAATCCATCTCTGGAAAGTTCTTACTATGTCAAGACCAGGTAAGGTTCTTCGCGTTGCATCGAATTAAACCACATGCTCCACCGCTTGTGCGGGCCCCCGTCAATTCATTTGAGTTTTAGTCTTGCGACCGTACTCCCCAGGCGGTCTACTTATCGCGTTAGCTGCGCCACTAAAGCCTCAAAGGCCCCAACGGCTAGTAGACATCGTTTACGGCATGGACTACCAGGGTATCTAATCCTGTTTGCTCCCCATGCTTTCGTACCTCAGCGTCAGTATTAGGCCAGATGGCTGCCTTCGCCATCGGTATTCCTCCAGATCTCTACGCATTTCACCGCTACACCTGGAATTCTACCATCCTCTCCCATACTCTAGCTTCCCAGTATCGAATGCAATTCCTAAGTTAAGCTCAGGGATTTCACATCCGACTTAAAAAGCCGCCTACGTACGCTTTACGCCCAGTAAATCCGATTAACGCTCGCACCCTCTGTATTACCGCGGCTGCTGGCACAGAGTTAGCCGGTGCTTATTCTGCGAGTAACGTCCACTATCCCTAGGTATTAACTAGAGTAGCCTCCTCCTCGCTTAAAGTGCTTTACAACCAAAAGGCCTTCTTCACACACGCGGCATGGCTGGATCAGGGTTCCCCCCATTGTCCAATATTCCCCACTGCTGCCTCCCGTAGGAGTCTGGGCCGTGTCTCAGTCCCAGTGTGGCGGATCATCCTCTCAGACCCGCTACAGATCGTCGCCTTGGTAGGCCTTTACCCCACCAACTAGCTAATCTGACTTAGGCTCATCTATTAGCGCAAGGTCCGAAGATCCCCTGCTTTCCCCCGTAGGGCGTATGCGGTATTAGCATCCCTTTCGAAATGTTGTCCCCCACTAATAGGCAGATTCCTAAGCATTACTCACCCGTCCGCCGCTAGAAATCGGTAGCAAGCTACCTATTCCCGCTCGACTTGCATGTGTTAAGCCTGCCGCCAGCGTTCAATCTGAGCCATGATCAAACTCTTCAGTTTAAAATCAATAGTACCTTTAAAGGGTACCAATCTTGGCTCATCAATTACTGACAAATATTTGCTCAAATAAACTTCGAGAAATTTCTACCAATTATCAATGAAAATATATTCGATTGATCAACCAGTAAAAATCCACACAAGTTGTTCTTCATAATCTCTTAATGATCTTCTTGTTGGTTCGTCACCAGCAAGCTAGGTCGGCTATATTACACTAAATTTATTTAGTGTCAACAAGTAATTCAAATTATTTTAAACTTTTTTTCTAAAACCAAACTTAATCTTTTCAATCAAGTCCTTGTTTTATCAGAAGTTTTAATCTTCATCACCGCCGATGGATGTGCATTCTACAGCATTTCACATCCGTTGCAACCCTATTTTTTATTTTTTTTGAAAAATAACAGTCATACGTATGCTTTTTAGCCATTTTTCATTTTTTTGATTCATTTTTTAGGCAAATTTGCTTTAATGGTTCGATATTCAAGACTATTAAAGCGATTTTATTTATGATTGAGTCAGCTTTATTAAGCCAATAATAAATTTTGGGATCATTCTATATGCATCATTTTTCTTTTTTATCTGCAAGTTTGCTATTCACCCTTGCGATTTCACCTGCATTTGCAGCTGAGCCATCAGATGAATCTATCTCATCTACGACTTCGTCTAATTCGAAGTTTGCAACAAAATCTAGTGAAGTCGTAAAAAAACTCACTGTAAATGCTTCAGCATCACAAGCAGATGAAGAAAAAGATCCTTTTGAAGCATGGAACCGTAAGGTTTATCAGTTTAACGATGTATTAGATCGTAATGTTGCACGTCCTATTGCAGTGCAGTATTCAGAAAAAGTACCCGAGCCTGTTCGTGGCTCATATCGTCAATTTCGTAAAAACTTAAATGAGCCTTGGAATGCGGTGAATCAACTGGTTCAAGGTCGCCCGATGCATGCTGCTAAAAGCTTAGGCCGTTTTACCATTAATACACTAACCACTTTAGGCTTTGCAGACCCTGCACGTCGCTTACATTTAACAGCAGAAACCGAAGGCTTTGGCACAACTCTTGGTTATTATGGTGTGCCTACTGGACCTTATTTGGTTCTTCCCATATTAGGCCCAAGTACAATTCGTGAAACGGTAGGCTTTGCTGCTGATAGTTTTGCGCGCCCACAACGCTATATATTAGAAGACCATAAAGGTGTCTTTTGGGCTGAACAAGCCTTACGTGCTGTTGATAGTCGTGCGGAATTGCTCGATCTTGAAAAAGTCCTACAAGGTGATAAATATGCTCAAATTCGTGATATTTATCTACAACGCCTAAACTTTATTGTTGCTGAGAAAAAGGGCCTTGCAGATGAAAATATGTTTATTAGTGATGAAGGCGACGATCCAGAGGATGAATCTTCAGATCCAGTAGACACTGATTCTTCTGACGATCACGCCACAGAATAGTTTTAATTTAATTGCGGGGGATGATGATTTTCTCCTCCGCCCTGCGAATGCTTGTTATAGTATATTGCTCATGATACTTCAGGATCATCTTATTTCTTTATGTATTTCATTCAACCGACCCGTGATATTCCACATCTAGATCAGGTACTAGACACACTTCCCAGTGTTCAAATGATTCGCATTGAAGATCTCCATTTGTATGATCCGACTATTATTGCAATTGCTGATGTACAGGATTATCTAACACATCAGTGGACTTTGCCGACGATTGCGCTGGCATTAGAAGATGAAGGCTTGGCTTTGGCTGCCGCTTGGGAACAAGGTGCGCTGGCAGGTTGGATTTGGAGCAAACTCCCTTCAAACCCACAAAAAGCGCTTATTAAAATTGATGCCAAATACAAGCGTAATCAAGACAGTCGCGATCTACCTTCAGCGGCTGAATTACAAAAAAAATTACTGCCCAATCCTATTGAATTATTCAATTATAAAATCGAGACTTTATTTCAACCTTCTGCTTATTTATCTGGCGATTGGTATGATTACTGGAAAATTAGCGATAAAGAAATCATGTTTTATTTGGCAGATGTTTCCGGCCATGGGGTGACCAGTAGTCTATTAACCTCATGGATGGCTGCTTTCCACGGTCGTTCTAAAAATCCTCGTGAACTGATTAAAAAGCTTAACGGCATGCTGGTGCAAGAAAATATCGAAAAGCACATCACGATGATTGCGGGTATTTTAAATATTGAAACACATCATTTACGCTGGTCGAGTGCAGGCCACTACCCCCCTGCAATTTTATTTGAAAAAGACCAAGAACCTCGTATTTTAACCACCAGTAGTTTTCCATTAGGTTTAACAGAAGACTTAGAAGTGGAAGAGTTTGAATGCCAACTAAAACCGAATGCTCGGTTTATTATTTGTTCAGATGGCGCACTTGAACCTTTCGATGGTGGATTGAATGAACAATTGCGTCAATTGGTACATCACTTGCAAAATCAATCATTTCAAGCACCCGAGCACGTTGCCGATGATATTGCAATTCTAAGCTTGCGTCGAATCAATTAATTTATAAATCAAATATTTATCGTTTTTCACTATAGAATCATCCTTTCGGATACTTGAGTAAGCAGTGCCCCTATGGGATAATTTACTATCCTTCTCTGCAAATGGCATTTATATGTCAACAGGTCATGTTGAATATGCAAGCTTGAATGGAACGCATATTTTTAAGCTTATAGGCGAAGTGCGTGCCCAATCTTGCATTAGTTTAGACAAGCTGCTAAATAAAATTGAACAACAAGAGAATGTCGTTGGTGCGATCGTAGATTTAACCCAAACTACATTTATTGACAGTACAGTTTTAGGCATTTTGGCTAAGCTGGGCTTAAAGCTCAAACAAATCCATCACATTCAAGCAGTCATGCTTTCAACAAATTCAGATATTACCACGCTCGCCAACAGTATGGGGCTTGGGCAGGTATTTGTGATTTTGAATTATTGTGGCGATCCAAATGTATGTACACGTACATTAATGGAAGAAAATGTAACGCATAACAATATGCTTTGCACCGTATTAGATGCGCATAAAACATTGATGAAACTCAATGAAAGCAATCAAAATATGTTTGAGCCCTTAGTGAAACAATTGCAAAAAGAGCAAGATTCTATCGACCAAACTGCTGTACAACACAACGCGTAATCTCCCCCCTTTTTTTCACATTGAGAACTCCATGACTTTTCTTTCTGTTGCTCAAATGAATTCACAAAATGATATAGAAGCAAACTTCTCTGTCATTGAATCTTTGATTCAGCAAAGTAAAGCTCAGGGAGCAAGTCTCATTGTGTTTCCTGAAAATTTTATCTGCTTTGCTGCAGGTAAACAGCGTGAAACCGCTGCGCAGTTTGAAGTTTTTCAACAACGCTTAGAACAGCTTGCACATCGCTATAGCATTTGGATTGTCGCAGGTACTTTACCTTGCCCATTTCGTCCAGATGGCTCAATTATTAAAGATGGTCGAGTACGGACAGTTAGCCTGTGCATTAGCCCAGAGCGTACAGAAGCACGTTATGACAAAATTCATTTATTTGATGTACAAGTGGGTGACGCTGTCGGTGGTTATCAAGAATCTAAGTTCTTTGAACCAGGCACAGATCCAGTGGTTGCAAAAACGCCGTTTGGTCATATTGGCCTGATGGTCTGCTATGACTTGCGCTTTCCAGAACTTGCACTCACACTGCGTGCGCAAGGCGCAAATATTTTAACAGCGCCCGCAGCCTTTACCTACACTACAGGTGAGATGCATTGGCAATTGTTATTACAAGCACGCGCAATGGATACGCAATGCC
This sequence comes from Acinetobacter cumulans, assembly GCF_003024525.3. Classification (GTDB taxonomy): domain Bacteria; phylum Pseudomonadota; class Gammaproteobacteria; order Pseudomonadales; family Moraxellaceae; genus Acinetobacter; species Acinetobacter cumulans. The sequence continues at coordinate 2,814,217 of NZ_CP035934.2, forward strand.
TAGTTTTGGGTGCTGCACAACAAGGTTGGCATGGTGAAAAACGCCAAACTTGGGGCCATGCAGGCGCGTCAGACAGTCGTGGCCAATTGCTTGATATGATCCAAACTGAAGGTGCATCCATCATCACCGTTCCATCGAATTTAGAAGAGCAAAATCAAGTTCGGGCATCTATGCCCCTATTGCAACATCGTGTTTTACTACAATATCCGACTAATTCGTATAGCGACTAATCTGCTTATTTAATTTAGCAAATAGCACGATTTAACATCATGTTGTACTGTAAATCCCTGCCAGCTTATTTATAATAATGATTCTTATTTATTAAAATTGGTTTTATTCCAATGTTTAAATCCGTTCTCCTTTCTGCTGTACTGCTTTCCGTTTCTGTTGCCTCTTTTGCTGAGATTCAAATTTCAGAAAAAGTACGACCAACCATTAAATCTTTGGTTAACCCAAATATTGACCGTTTAGCGATTCCACCTACACCTAACAATATGTCTTTGCCTGCATTTGGTCAGGGTATTATTGGTTGGGGAACTGGACCAGATGGTGCGGAAAAGCGCTTAAATAACATCAGTAAAGAAGACGTTGAAAAGCTAAAAACACAAGATGTCACTTTAGAAATGGTTCAGACTTGGCAAAAGTTTTATGAAAATGAAACTCAGCGTAATGCAGGCAATCCTACTGCCCCTTTCCGTGCGCAATTAATGAAAAAGATTGCAGGCCTTTGGTAAGCAATGCCAAAAATGTTCATTGGTAGTTAAGACTATCAATGAACAACGCTTCCCTATTTGTAGCTTCATTTGATTCATCTCTTTTGCTTTTTCTATCTATTTTCCACTAAAGCCTACCTCAATATTTACAAAATCACTGCTTATTCCTGTGCGATTTTCAGACAGGATGAATATTCCCTTAGAAATATTTAGAGAATAACAATGAGCTTAGAAAAAGCAGTCTATACAGCACATGCAAAAGCTACAGGTGGTCGTGATGGTCGAGCAACTTCGTCTGACGGTATTTTAGATATTCAACTGAAAGTGCCTAAGGAAATGGGCGGTGCAGGCGGCGGGACAAACCCTGAACAGCTTTTTGCTGCGGGTTATTCTGCATGTTTTTTAGGTGCAATGAAATTTGTGGCGAATCGTGATCATTTAAAAATTACGCCTGATGTGTATGTGGAAGGTGATGTTGGTATTGGCCCTATTCCAACAGGTTTTGGGATTGAAGTGACTTTAAATGTGCATTTGGAAGGTTTAGAGCAAGCTGAGGCGCAAAAATTGGTTGATGCTGCGCATATTGTCTGCCCTTATTCAAGTGCGACACGCGGCAATATTGATGTGACGCTGAATGTGATTGTTTGATTGACGGTGTACATCCCAAAGCAATCGCTTTGGGATTTTTTTAATAATTTTATAAAAAATATAACCTTAAAAATAAAAAATTCTATTATATTAAGCAAAAATCACAACATTGAATTTTATAGAAAAAGTATTTTTAACATTAAAAATTGTCATTAATTTGAGGGGAAAATATGTCATTAGGCGCAGTCTATTTATGGGAGCCTGAAGTTACAGCTAAAATTCCAAATTTGAATGAATCTGAACGCACAGCTTATGAACTTTACCAAAAGCATCGAAATACACCTGCCAAGGGGAGAAAGATAAAAGACTGGGCTGAATTTATGCTTAACAAAGTAACGGATGATGCCTATAGTGATTATTTCACAGAAGAAACAAAGCAATGGTGCATAAACTTACAGCAAGAAATTTTAGCTGAACCACGTGCGGTTCTGGAGCTGGATCATTTTGACCATATTGCTCAGGGCGATGCACTGTATCGGGTATTTTATGAAGCTGTTAAGGAAACGGGTGTGGGGTTTTATGAACCGCGCTTTGCGGTTTGGGGCTTCAGTGTTTTACAAGTTCCAGCTGATGCAGTGGCTCAAGTTTTAAAGTCTTATTTAGAACCTTTAAGTTCGGAACAGCAAAGTTTTGATTTGGATAATATTGAAGCACCGCGAAATATAAAAAAGGCAGAAGAATTATTCCAGTTGTGGTGTTCACATCATTCAGTGTTAAAAAATGTAGAATTGCATACTTTTTATAATAAGTATGATTTTATTAAACCTGAATATAACAGATCTGATGCGAAAACAGCTGTAGATAGTAAAATAAGATTTTTTAATTTTATTTGTGAAACGCGGAATATTTTTTATCAACTTCAATTTATTCTTTGGGGATTAAATCAGTCGGTTGATATAGATTTTACACTTGATTTGACCAATCACTTTTTAACACCTGAGTTAAAAGAAAAGTTTGGAAAGCAACTTAAATTTAGAATTGATATACCAGATATTAGAGATATAACAAGAGAATCACGTGGTACATATGATCTAAATTTTGATTTTATTCGCTGTAAATGGGAAAGTGCTTATGGCATCAAAAAGTTTTTTCAGGAATTTGATAAATTTGTGAAATTCCTTAATAAACACTTTTCAGATGGAAATTTGCAAAGTCTGCAAGCATGGGCTTATGGGGATGCACTGGATCATGTGCTCGTGCAAATGCACTGGTCACAGGAGCTTATGATTATTGCTTTAGGGCTGGACAAAAATTATCTCGACAAGCGCTATCAGTTTCATCAGGAAATTTTAACGAGTGAAAAGCGGGATTCTGAACTTGAATATCTCAATGACAGTTATCAGGAATATCTGGTTTTGATGGATTTAGTCAGAGAAGCAGGCACTGCATTAGCTCCCTATCTAAAGAAAAACTAGAGCTTAAAAGAAAAGATGCACATTGATGTGCATCTTTTCTTTTAAATATTATGAACAACTATTATTCCGCTGCTTCATTCGTCACGCGCAGCACTTCTTCCATCGTGGTTTTACCCGCCAGCACCTTACGCAGGCCATCATCACGGATGGAGCTTGCATCACGGCGCGCATAATTTTCCAACTCATATTCAGCAGCATTACCATGAATTAAACGGCGCATTTGCTCATCTACAGGCACAATTTCATAAATTGCAGTACGGCCATTAAAACCTGTATGTGAACAATGATCACAGCCCTTAGGTTTAGGCAGTTTTAGCACAGTATCATGCTGAATATTTGCAAATAATTTAGTTTCAAAATCGTCAGCATCATGCCACGTTGCACAGTGCGAACATAAAGTGCGTACCAAACGTTGTGCAATCACACCAATGAGCGAGCTGGACAATAAAAATGGCTCAATGCCCATATCTTTTAAACGAGTTACGGCGCCAATGGCCGTATTGGTATGCAGTGTCGATAACACCAAGTGACCTGTGAGCGATGCTTGTACCGCAATTTCTGCCGTTTCCAAATCACGGATCTCACCCACCATCACCACATCAGGATCTTGACGGAGCATGGCTTTTAAAGCGCGAGCAAAGGTCATGTCAACTTTGGTATTCACCTGTGTCTGACCAATGCCTTCTAATTGATATTCAATCGGATCTTCAGCCGTCAGAATATTTTTAGAGCCATCGTTTAAGTCGGACAGCGCAGCATATAAGGTTGTGGTTTTACCTGAACCCGTCGGTCCAGTCACCAAAATAATGCCATGCGGACGGTGAACTAGAACTTTTAGCCGTTCATAGTCATTGTTCATGAGACCCAAATGCGTCATGTTCAAACGACCCGCTTGCTTATCTAACAAACGCATCACTACGCGCTCACCATAAGACGACGGCAAGGTTGATACACGTACATCCACTTCACGACCTGCTAAACGTAGTGAAATACGACCATCTTGCGGAATACGTTTTTCGGCAATATCCAGCTTTGCCATGACTTTAATACGTGATACCAACAAAGGTGCGAGTTCACGGCGCGGTTGTACAATTTCACGCAGTTGACCATCCACACGTAAACGTACAGAGAGTTTCTTCTCAAAAGATTCAATATGAATATCCGATGCACCAACGCGAATCGCCTCGGACAACAATGCATTAATCAAACGTACAATTGGCGCATCATCTTCCTGATCCATCAGATCTTCTGCTTCAGGTACAGAGTCCGCAAGACTGAGCAAATCGGGATGATCCTCCAAACCTGCAGCGACTTGTTGTGATTCCCCTGTATCACCTGCAAAGCTTGAGCTGAGGAGTTGATTAAACTCTTGCTCAGTGCATAGTTGATAGCTGGCTGAATGCCCCAGAAAACGACGTGCTTCTTGTAAAGCCAAGAGCGGTGTGTTGTCACGACGAATAATAAATGCTTGGTCACCCTCATAACGAAGCAAGACGCCATGACGCTTGGCAAAACTATATGGTATTTGTAATTGTTTAAGTACTTGCATCACAGTTTATAATGATGAATAAAAGTAATTTGAGTGTACTCTAAGCACATGACAGCGTGAAGTATGTTTTACAGCTTTTAATGATATAAGGAAAATACCATTGTCTTTCGTCAGTGACGTACTGGAAACAGAAACATCCAAAGTAAAATGGTGGGGTGAGCATCACTTTGAGCTGAACCGACCGAAATCATGGCAGTTTGGCTCGTTATTATTTCGCTTGACCCGTGGTTTACAAGAGTGGCGAATGGAATATCACCGCCCTAGCGTACAGTTTGACTATGAGCAGCAGTGGCATCGTATTGATGACCCTGAGTTTGCATTTCCTGCACCTGTGCATATTGAACGTTATATGTTTAAAAATACGCATGAAAAAATTCAAATCATGCCGCGCTTGGCCAATCGCTCTGTGGTTATCCGTCCTGTCGATCCGATCTATATTCCAGCGGGTCAGCGCGGTACGCTTTATATCAGTACACCATTATGGGTTGCGGGCTTTGTTGAGGGGCAAAAAGACCCTTTGTTTGATATCCCCGTGATTTTACCCAAAGATACGTGGTTTGGCCCCAATAAGCGCACAGGTGAAATCTGCTATGCCACAGCTGTAGATGGTCGTACCGAACTCCATCAATTAAAGATTCGTGCTTTTCGTGCAGTCACCCCTATTGAATTTCACAATACCAGCCACGAACAACTGCGCTTTGATCGAATGAATGTACCTGTACCTGCCTTACCTTTATTTTATAGCGAAAGCACAGGTCGATTATGGACATCGCAAATCAAAGTTATTCATGAAGGGCCTGATCGACCACCACGTGTGCGCATTGAAAACCGTACGCCACCACATGCAGGTGAAGTGATGTATGTGCACCCACCACGCGAACCTGCAGGTGCATTATTTAATATGTTCGATTCACTGTTCTAGGAGTGATGGATGCCCAATACCAATATTCCAGCAGAAGTGACCAGCAGTCTGACCAGTATTGTTAAAAATATTAATACCGATCGACTCACAGAAATTGTGGTTGCCATTATCCTAGCGCTATTAGGTTTTTTAATAGCACGCTTTGTTTCCAATACGTTTATTCGCACGATTGGAACACGATTTAATGAACACCAACGCTTAGTTTGGCGACGCGGTATTTTCTATTTTATTTTTATGATCTTTGTGATGGCCAGTCTCAAAGAAGCCGGCTTCAAACTGAGCGTATTTTTAGGGGCGGCCGGTATTTTAACGGTAGCCTTGGGTTTTGCATCGCAAACTTCTGCATCCAATCTCATCAGTGGTATCTTTTTAATTGGCGAAGGTTCATTTGAAATTGGCGATACCATTCAAATTACGTTAATTCGTGGCCATACCATTGAAGGTGAAGTCATTTCGATTGATTTACTCTCTGTAAAATTGCTGACTCAAGACAATGTCTATGTGCGTCTGCCCAATGAACAGCTTATCCGCGCACCCGTGCATAACCTGTCGAAATTTCCGATACGGCGCATCCCAATTACCCTAGCCATTAACTTCCATGAAGATATTATTAAAGTTCGTGAAGTTTTGCTGGATGTTGCCAATAAATATCCTTTGGTATTGGCCGATCCGAAACCCGCAGTCACTGTTACAGCATTTCGTGAGTCGTCTATTGAGTTATTGTTTGCCGTATGGTGCCAGCAAGAAAACTTTTTAAAAGTACGTGATGAAATGCAGGAACGCATTCGAAATGGTTTTGTCGACAATCAAATCGAAATTCCTGTACCCAAAATGGGCTTTGTTGACCGCCCTTCCGCACAAGCTTTGCATAATGAAGAAATTGATAGCTATGCCAATGCAGAAGAATTAAAACGTGAGCCAGACTTAAAATAAGTCATGTTTATCTATGAAAAAAAGGGAGCCGATCAATCTGCTCCCTTTTTAATTTGAATGTCATTCACACTACATATTGATATTTATGAATGCTCACTTGATTGCGGTTCATTTGATATTTCGGGCATAGGTGCAATATAGGCAATGATTAACATGACAAAACCCGCACCCAAGAAGGAAATCACTCGCGTTAAGGTGCCAATATGAGACAAATCAAACAGCACCAACTTTAAAGTGACCAATACTAAAATACTGCCACCAAAGAGCCACAAAGAGCGCAATTGACGTCGACTCGCAAGCAACATACAAATAAAGGCCAAACTCACCCAGAGCAGGGTAAAACTCAGCTGTATGGTCCCATCTTGCCACATTTGCCATTGGTTATATGGTGTATCCAAGTAATGATGTAATGCACGTAGCACCACATAACTACTCAGCCAAAGTAGCCCGAGTACCATCACAATGGCACCTAGGCTTTTTTCTAACCCTGCTTTCATTTGTTGGTTCAACATCCAAATGAAACCTGCCAACATCGCAATACTCACTAAATCGAATGGATTCAGTATTGGCAGTAGATAAAACTGAAAAGCTTGCTGGCTAAACAGTTGTGACAAGATCACCCAAAGCAACATTAACACCAAACTACTACGCGCTTGCCAGAACATTGGCCAATCGGACTGGCGCCACGCACACCATAAGGCAAAACACAGCGGTAAAATCACCACACTAATAAACGGCATACTCGGTACAAGCGTTAAACTACTCAGCGCCAAGCTCAACAACACACCTAAACTCACCCACTCTTTTTCCGCCTTAAGCCCTAGTAGGGGACGGAGCCACAATACCGTTAAAAATAAGCCTGTAATCGCCACCAATACACGGTCGGAAACAGAAGGCCATAACAATACCCCCTGATGACTCACATCAATCACCATATAAAATGCGACTGCATACAAGGGAATCAGCCCCACCCATTTCGGCAAGAGCCACGACCACGTTGCGCCACGTCTCAACAACAACTCATTCACCAGCACATAGCCCAAACTGAGTATGAGCAGTATCCATGTCACTTGGTTTTTGCTGTCGATGACATCCAGCAATAGGACAAACAATGCAATGGTCGCAAACAGCATCTGTAAACAGAAAAAGCTGATGGTGCCACTACTCAATTGCTGTTGAAACTTAGGCACAGCATTGGCAATACAAACCGTAGTGAGATAACTCAATGCCAAAATCCAGTACACAGGACTTGGAAAAACATTTTGCACAGAGAAGTAATACACGCCTGAGCAACCCGCCATCACCAATAGGCCCATACCCACATAGTGGCTAATACGCGACTGACGATACAGCGCATATATAAAGATGAGTGCCCCTTCAATCGCCCAACCTGCAACACTCCAATGCTCGGTCAGTAAAATAGGTGGGACGAAGGCCAAAAAAATCAGCATGAGGCTAAAATAGCTCTGCGTGATTTGCTCAATCACCTGATAGCGTTTTGCGAGCAGATAAAGCAGTGCGTAAATGACTGCAAAGACCAAACTGAAGGTCGCCTGCCAGCCATTTTCATCAAAATACATCAAATATAAAAAGCCATAGCTGGCAATGGGAGTACCAAAAATTAAGGCCAAATCTAAAATCGGTTTAAGCTGAAATTGGCCCAAATTCTCTTTAGCCAGCAATTGGCTATAGCGAAATCCTAACCAAATAAAAATTGAAGCATGGGCAAAAATCAGCAGGCTTAAACTATAGCGTTCGGCATCCACACCACGGTAAAAAGCATAAGCGCCACCTACTACCAGCGTCATTAAAAAAGCAATTTGATTAAGAAACTTCCATGGTCGAAGTGTGCTTAACACTGCAACTGCAATATTAATCACCAAGTAATAGCTCACAAACTCGACTGCGCTCGCACTGCGTACTGGTAAAGTAAAGGGTGCAATATAAGCAATGACCATCGCCATCAAAGCAAGTTCGATGCTTTGTTGTTTTAAACTCAGCCATACCGTTGCCATGAGAATGCCTGCAAAGCAACAACTGGCCAGCGCCAAAGTAGGAATGATCTGGTTATAGTAAGCAAAAAACAACGTCAGTGATAAACTGGCAAGCCCTAAACCTTCTAATGCAAGCGTAAAGCTACGATTTGTACGTTGCAATCTATAGCCTAACGCCGTGACTGCGATACTCACGCCTGCCACCAGCAACAGTTTGACGGCAAGACTCAATTGCCAATGCTCTGTCGCAAAGCGAAGTAACAGCACAATGCCGATCACCAAAACCGCAATAGCAACTTTCAGAACGGGATTTCCCTTAAACAACCACTGTTGTAGCTGATCGCTTAAACCTAAATTATTTCCTGTCGAAGCAGATTGGGCACGCTCAGCCAATGGTGCAGCGCTATGCTCCAGGGTAGAACGCGGCTGAAATTCAGCAGTCGCTGTGGACCGTACCAAAACTTGCGCTTGCTGTTGTATTTGATACTGCGTCTGTAACAGTTGCCGTTCTATACGCTTTAACCAACGCAGAAAAAAGAAAATCCATGCGCTTAGACCCAGCCCTGTCAAAATATGAAATTCAGCAATCCCCCCCACCAAGGCCACAATCGAAGCAATATATAACGGTGCTTTGGAGGTACTCTGCCGTGCTAATCCAGTCTGTTGTCTAAGTTGATCGGTCGGTTGCTGTAAATCATCGACATAGTGCATGACACTAACGCCAAAAGCTAAAATACACAGTGCACTCACAACCTTTAAATCAGCAAACCACAGCCCAACAGCAACGATGATGAGCACCATCAACCACATCATTCGAATATCACTCTGCCCTTTCAGCATACGGTCTTCGCTCTATTTATTTAAGATGATCATAGCGCACCTCGACAGCAATATTTTGGATGTTTATCAGATATTCGGTAACCCACATAAAACATCAAGCATCAGCGCAGGTTGAAAAAATCACGTACAATAAAAGCGTTTTTTGGATAAGGAATTACTCAATGCCACCATTTGTCTTGGTCGATGGCTCTTACTTTTTATTTCGTGCCTTTCACGCAGTGCCACCGTTAACCACGTCAACAGGTCTGCATACAAATGCAGTCCGTGGTGCGATTTCTGCTATTCAAAAACTCATGCGTCGTATTGGGCCAACTCACATGGCGGTGATTTTCGATACACCTGAGCCAACATTCCGTCATGAATTGTCACCAATTTATAAAGGCGACCGCCCAAGCATGCCTGAGGAGCTGTCTCAACAAATCCCTTACTTACATGCGCTCATCAAAGCACTAGGTATTCCCTTACACATGCTACCGGGTGCCGAAGCAGATGACATTATTGGCACCTTGGCAAAACGTGCTGAAGCTTTAGGCCATCAAGTCCTAATCTCCACTGGCGATAAAGATATGGCACAGTTGGTCACAGACAAAGTGACTTTAGAAGACAGCTTCAAAGAACGTCCTTTAGATGTCGATGGCGTATTTGAAAAGTTTGGGGTATGGCCAAATCAAATTATTGATTACCTGACCCTCATGGGCGATGCCTCTGACGGCATTATGGGTGTACCAGGTGTGGGGGCAAAAACTGCAGCCAAGCTCTTAACCGAATATGGTTCAATTGGTGGCATTTTAGAAAATGTCGATAAAATTAAAGGCAAAGTCGGTCAAAACATCAAAGACAGTGTTGAAGGCATTGCACTTGATCACCAATTGGCAAGCATTGTGATTGATCTAGATTTAAGTTTTAGTTATGACGATCTAAAACTACAAGATCCAAATGTTGAAGCGCTGCGTACTTTATATACGGAACTCGAATTCCGTAACCAGTTACAATCTTTAGACCATCCCAATAATCCAAATAGCGTTACCTATAAACAAAACTCTAAGGCGATTATTCAAGATACGCACACTGCAGCAAAAGTCGTGGCAGAAGATCAAGCCACCCTCACCAGTACAGATGATGTTTTAGGCGAAGCCCAATACCATACCGTGCTGAGCCAAGCCGATTGGGACAATTTATTTAAACGTGTGAGCACAGAAAAGCGTTTTGCTTTTGACACCGAAACCACAAGTTTAGATTACCGTGTGGCGCAAATTGTCGGCTTCTCTGTTGCTTTTGATGCACAAGATGCCTATTACGTGCCACTCGCACATGACTATGAAGGTGCACCAGCACAATTAGACCGCAATACTGTCCTTGCGCAAATCAAACCTATTTTAGAAGATGCATCAGTCCAAAAAATTGGTCATCACCTCAAATACGATGCACATATTTTAGAAAATCACGGCATTGTGCTACAGGGCTGGTACTTCGACACCATGTTGGCGTCTTATGTACTCAACTCAGTGGCTACACGCCACGGTATGGATGATGTTGCACGTTTGTATTTAAGCCACTTAACAACGACTTATGAACAAGTCGCAGGTAAAGGCGCAAAACAAAAAACCTTCAATCAAATTGAGATCGAAACGGCTGCGCATTATGCTGCTGAAGATGCGCATGTGACTTATCGTTTATACGAAGTTTTAGATGCCAAACTACAACAGCATCCAGAACTGGTGAATATTCTGCACAATGTCGAAATGCCCGTGGCACGTGTACTGACCATGATGGAAGAAAACGGCATTGAGCTCAACATGGCGTTTTTGGATCAACTGGGTGTTGAATTTGCAAACACCATGCAGAATCTAGAAAATCAGATCACAGAACTGGCGGGCCAATCTTTCAATGTCAGCTCACCAAAACAAGTCGGTGAAATCCTGTTTGATAAATTAGGGCTTAAAGGCGGTAAAAAGACCTCTACAGGTCAGTACAGCACCAGCGAAAGTGTATTGGAAAAAATCGAACATCCAATTACTGACCTAATTTTGGAATACCGTGGCCTGTCTAAGTTAAAAAGTACTTATACAGACGGCTTACTCAAACAAGTGAATGATGATACACATCGTGTGCATACCAGCTACCATCAGGCGCTGACTGCTACAGGTCGCTTATCTTCAACCGATCCTAACCTGCAAAATATTCCAGTGCGTGAAAACATTGGTCGCCAAATCCGTAAAGCGTTTATTGCGCCGAAAGGTCGTATCTTACTGGCAGCCGATTACTCGCAAATTGAATTACGCTTAATGGCGCACTTCTCACAAGACCATGCCTTGGTGGATGCTTTTAATCATGGCCAAGACGTTCACCGTCGTACAGCGGCTGAAGTTTTGGGTATTCCTTTAGACGAAGTGACCAGCAATCAACGTCGCCAAGCCAAAGCGGTGAACTTTGGTCTGCTCTACGGCATGTCTGAATTTGGCCTAACTCGCCAGCTTGGCTTTAGTCGTGAAGAATCGCGCAACTATATTGGTAAATACTTCCAGCGTTATCCTGGCGTATTAGACTATATGGAACGCACACGCCAAGTTGCCCGCGAGCAAGGCTTTGTCGAAACTATTTTAGGCCGTCGCTTGTATACGCCAGACATCAATGCCAGCAATAAAATGGTAAAACAAGGTGCTGAACGTGCAGCGATTAATGCCCCTCTTCAAGGCTCAGCAGCTGACATTATTAAAATGGCGATGATTGAAGTAGAAAAAATGCTCCCTAAAGATCAGGCCAAAATGCTTCTACAAGTGCACGATGAATTGGTATTTGAAGTTGATGAAGCGATTGCGGATGAGCTTGCACTAAAACTGGCAGAAGTTATGCAATCTGTATTACAACTCTCTGTACCTTTAGTGGTTGAAGTTGGCAAAGGCAATAACTGGGACGAAGCGCATTAATACACACTTCATTTTCCCTCTCCTCTCAGGAGAGGAGAATCTCAGAATACATTCTGAGTTCGCAAGGAAAAATGCTCGTAAGCTAAAGCCCTCACAAAACATAAAGACCTAAAAAAAGGACTCCTCGGAGTCCTTTTTTATTGCACAGATACCAACAAGCTTAAAGACCTGTTAATAGCGCAATCGCAACTTCTTTCATAATGGTTTCTACAACCAAAAGCGCTAAAATCGCTAAAATTGGAGACAAGTCAATCATGCCCATATTCGGCATAATTTTACGAAATGGCGCAAGTAAAGGCTCTGCCAACTCTTGAATCACTTCGATATAAGGTGAACGTGACTGCGTAAACATCACCACCCAACTCAAAATAATCGTCGCAAAAATCAAATAACGACAGAAACGGATCAAGTCCTGAATCATGGTAACAAAGGTCATAATCAGCAAATGCACAGGACTATTCAGTGAAGCCCCAGACAAATGCATCAAACCAAACATTTTTAAAATATACAAAATGATCAGCAAAACCAAAGCCGCCGTGTTCACACGACCTTTTGCCACTGTTGGAAAAATTCGACTGAACACATCAACAATCTTGGTCGCTTTTGCAGTCGACAATACAACAGGGTTGTAAGGGCTTACCGCCGCCAACTGCATTAAAAACCGGAAGAATACGAGCAAAATTGCGACGTTAATGATAATGCCAAAAATTAGCGCAGAACTTGCACCCATACTTGAACGTTCCTAAATTAAATTACTTAATGCTGTCGCTGAGTTCTTGCGCCAGCTGTTGGCTACGCTTTTGCGCGGCAGCCAAGGCTGCTTGAATATTTTGTGAGATATGCGCGTGATCAAATACTTCAATCGCCGCTTGCGTCGTGCCATTTGGCGACGTCACATTTTTACGCAATTCTGCTGGGCTATTTGCACTGGTAATGGCCATTTGCGCCGCACCCAATGCTGTTTGTAAAGTTAAGGCTGTCGCTACTTTTTCATCTAGCCCTAAATTTTTACCTGCACGAATCATGCTTTCCATCATATAGAAGAAATATGCTGGACCAGAACCCGACACCGCAGTAACGGCATCAATCTGCGCTTCAGTGCTCACCCAAATGGTTAAACCTGTAGAAGCTAGCACTTGGCTTGCCAATTCACGATCTTCTGCCGATACGTTGGCTTCTGCATATAAACCATGTGCACCTGTTTGAACCAATGCTGGTGTATTTGGCATGACACGTACAATACGCGTCGTATCTAATAATGCACCAATGGTTGCCAAGTCAGCACCTGCCACAATTGAAATCACCAGTTTACCGTCCAACAAGCCTTTTAAAGGTTGTAAAACACTGGCCAAGACTTGTGGTTTTACTGCAAATAATACAATGTCAGCATCGCGAATGGCTGCAATATTGTCCGTGGTTACATGCAATTCTTTGCTTGCCAAATGTTCACGGACTTTATCTACAGGATCTGAAACAGTAATACGTGTCGGCGGTAAGCCACGTGCAATCAAGCCTCCAATTAGGGCCTGTGCCATATTGCCACCACCAATAAAAGTGATATTACTGTTTAATACTGCGCTCATGATTCCAATCCGCTTGTGATATTTTCAACTGTAGAAATTACGTTCGGCCGCCACCCACCTATTACACAATAAGATGAAACAGCCAACCAAAAACCTTTGGGCGTAAAGACGCCTAGCATAACATTATCTATGCTTAATATTTGTATAGTATGACGTTGCCAAGGAAATATTTGTGCCTGTTGAATGGCTTTTTTTAATGGCCACGACCCAACACGGCCCTGCAAATGGATTTTTTCGCCGCCTTGCCGCGGTGTGAGCATCAAAGGCTTATTCAATAGCGCTGGCGACAACCCCATGGCCTGCACATGCCTATTTTCCTGTACTTGAAACTTTCCCGAGAGCACAGTAAACACTTGATGCAAATCTAAGCTTAGGGTGCTTGGCACAGTCTGCTCTTGTGCAGATGCAAGATACTCGGCCTTAGCTAAACGATACATCCAACCAGCAAAACGCACATAATAAAAACCATTCCAATGCAACGCTGCCTGTGCATCCGCTTTGGCCAGTATGACTTCATTAACTAATCGTTGCACCATTTCAAATGCTGGGCGGTACTGTGCCTGACCTTTCATCCACGCAGATAAAAGCTGACGCTGTCTAGCTTGAGATAAAGCCAAAAGTGTTTCTAAGCACAATGCTTGGGCGGAACCACAGGCTTTTAAATCAGTTTCCAACACCGATGCCAAAATTTCTTCCGCATCTTGCATTAAATAACTCGTACGACTTAAAGCTTGTTGCATTTTAGGATAACGCGACTCAAGCAAGGGCCACAATATTTCACGGCACCATGCACGATCATAATGCGTGTCTAAATTGGTAGGATCTTCAATGTTTTTTACATTTAATTGATGGGCCCATTGGCAAATTTGCTCACGAGATACATCCAAGAGTGGACGCCAAATGGTCATTTCTTCGCGCACATCAACGGCCTGCATGGCTGCTAAACCATGAATGCCTGCACCTGACAATAGTCTGAGCATCAGCGTTTCAGCTTGATCTTGTTGGTGATGTGCCAGCACCAATACTTCATTGGGCGCTAAATGTTGCAGATAGGCATCATATCGAGCTTGGCGGGCTTGGTTTTCTAAATTACCCGTTGCAACCTCAACAGCTTGCACAATGCATGGAATGTTGCGTTGTTGGCATTGCTCAGCTACAAATTCCCCCCAGCTTGCGCTTTGCGACTGAAGCTGGTGGTCTATATAAATGGCACGTGTGTGATTTGGGCACAGCTCAGACATTAAATGCAGCAATAGCATGGAATCCATGCCACCACTGCATCCAATTAAAAACCGAGTCTGTGCTGAAAAAGCTTGGCTTTGACTTAAGAAGCCAGTCCTAAATTGCTGCTGCCAAATTTCATTAAACGTTGGTAACGTGCTTCGCATCGTTCAGTTGCATCCATTGGCTGAAGTTCAGCCAAAGCCTCTTTCAAGACTACTTTTAAATTTTGCATGACTTGTTCAGGATGCACATGTGCACCTTCACCTTCGTCAACCACATATTCCACAATACCCATTTTTTGGAGCTTGTCTGCAGTCAGTGCAAGTGCTTCACTTGCTTGTTCCGCCTTGTCTGCAGTTTTCCATAAAATTGAGGCACAACCTTCAGGTGAAATTACTGAATAAATACTGTGTGAAAGCATCGCCACACGGTCAGCAACACCAATACCGAGTGCGCCACCTGAACCACCCTCACCCAATACTGTTGCAATCACCGGAACTTTCAGGCTCGACATTTGCGCAAGACTCGTTGCAATTGCCTCAGCTTGACCACGTTCTTCTGCACCCACACCTGGGTAAGCACCCATCGTGTCAATAAAGGTAAATACAGGTAAACCAAAACGCTCTGCCATTGACATCAAACGCTGTGCTTTACGGTAACCTTCAGGGTTACTCATGCCAAAGTTATGTTGCAATTTTTCACGTGTGCTACGACCGCGATGTTGACCTACCACCATTACAGGTTGGCCATCTAAACGAGCCAAGCCACCGAGCATAGCGCCATCATCACCAAATAAACGGTCACCATGTAGCGCATCAAACTCAGTGAAAATTTCACTTACATAGTCCAAAAATTGCGGACGCTCTGGATGACGTGCAATTTTAACCGTTGTCCAAGCTTTAGATTGAGCAGCTTTATTTTTCATAGGTCGACCATTATCCCTAAATTAACCTGATCTGTTAATCGATAAATTGTTCCGACTGAATATTCAATTCAATATCCCAATGCTTGAATTGCACTTGTTCATCATGCAAATCTGCTACAAGCAGTGGCCATTGTTTGGCATCACCAGAAACGCTAAGTTGCCATTGTTGCGCATTGAGGGCGACTAATTCAATGGCAGGAAGCATCTCATCGCTACGACTGTGATTAAGTAAAACGGCGAGTCGAAGTAACAAACACAAGTTTAGGAGTTTTGTGCCGCCCACTTTCATCACATCTACACGTGCATCGCTACGTAGCTTACGACGATGATGTGCCACCAAATGTGACAAATGATTTTGATCAATTTGTGAGAAACCTGGAATGTCTGAATGTTGCAATAAATATGCACCATGACGATGGTAACCACTGTGGCTAATCGCTAAACCGATTTCGTGCAAATAGCCCGCACGACGCAGTAAATCACTGTCATCATTAGTTAATTCAAGCTTTTCTGCCACACCTTCGAACAACTGTTGTGCCGTTGCAACAACGCGTTCTGCCTGTTTTACATCGGCATTATAACGGCCCATTAAAGCATGAACCGAACGATCACGAATGTCTTCATGCTGGAAACGCCCTAAGAGGTCGTACATCACCCCTTCGCGTAATGCGCCATCCGAATAGACTAATTTTTCGAGTTTTAACACATCAAATACTGCAAATAAAATGGCAATACCTGCTGGCAAAACTGCTCGACGGTCTTCTTTTAAACCATCAAACTCCATATCCGTTACATGAGAATATTTGAGTAATTTATCTTTTAGTTTTTCTAAGCCTTCACGCGTCAGCTCTTCTTGCTCATTACTCCAGCCCATATTTACTGTAATTTGACGGCAAGCTTTAATCGTACCGCTTGAACCGACTACAGTATCCCAGCCAGCAGCTTTATAAGTAGTCGCAAGGCCTGAAATTTCTTTGCGTGCTGCGGTAACTGCTTTATCAAAGGCTTTTTGGCTAATTTCGCCATCACTAAAATAGGCTTTGGTAAATGCTACACACCCCATTTGTACCGATTCTGTATGAATTGGCTCAAACTCTTCACCAATAATAAGCTCTGTAGAGCCACCA
The DNA here is from genome assembly GCF_003024525.3 of Acinetobacter cumulans. Lineage (GTDB taxonomy): Bacteria > Pseudomonadota > Gammaproteobacteria > Pseudomonadales > Moraxellaceae > Acinetobacter > Acinetobacter cumulans. Next base: position 2,831,017 of record NZ_CP035934.2, read on the forward strand.
CCAATATCAATCACCAAACGGCGACCACTATTAGCCATGGTGTGTGAAACACCCAAATAAATCAGACGTGCTTCTTCACGACCTGCAATAATTTCTATCGGCTTAGGTAAAATTTCAGCCGCTTTTTGAATAAATTCTTGTCCATTTTTTGCTTGGCGGAGTGCATTGGTAGCCACAATACGTAAACGTTTTGGCTGTACAGACCCCAAACGACCTACAAAACGGGCCAAACATGCCAGACCACGTTGCTGAGCGGCTTCAGTTAAATTTTTATTTTCATCCAAACCTGCTGCCAGCTGTACTTTTTCTGACATTGATGCGACTTTTTTTACTTCGCCATGATCAACACGTGCAATCGCAAGATGGAAGCTATTCGACCCCATATCGATCGCAGCGAGAAGTTCTTCATCAATCAAAAAATCAGACATGATTTCAAATAAACCTATACAGAATTGTGCTTAGAGTAATTCACAACCATGCAATTTAAAAGCCATTTATGTGCATGAAGTAAAAGTGCCATATTTTAGAGCTTAATGTGACAATTGCATGACACGATTGCAACTATCGTCAGCATCAATTAGACAAAATTCAATTTATCTACGAAAATTAAGCAATCCCCCTACATTGTTAAAGGCGGCTATGTAATACTAATAATTATAGAGTCACCTTTAAAAAATTATTCTGGAGCAAAATCCATGTCAGCGAATATCGTAAACACAACTGATGCAAACTTTGAAGCAGACGTATTACAATCTGACGTACCTGTACTTGTAGATTTCTGGGCTGGCTGGTGTGCGCCATGTAAAGCAATTGCACCAGTATTAGAAGTTCTTTCTACTGAATTCGAAGGCAAAGTTAAAATCGTTAAAGTTGACGTGACATCTTGCGAAGCAACTGCAGTGAACTACAACATCCGTAACATTCCTGCTTTGCTTATGTTTAAAAATGGTGAAGTTGTTGCGACTCAAGTTGGCGCTGCACCAAAATCTAAATTAACTGCATTCATTGAAGAAAACATCTAATCTTCAATTAAGTTAAAAAAATTAAAAAATACGCGACCTTGTGTGGCGTATTTTTTTTGCTGATAAATTGACAAAAAATCGAATCTCTCTTATATTGCATGCTCAAGAAATAAAGGATCTTAAATCCTCTCAGTTTCTTATGAGACTCAACACATAAGATGCCGCTCGGCTAAGAATTTGTTATTCACATTTCTCTTCTAACAATGAATCAGACCTCTGAATTGTGATTGTACATATTCAATTGCTTTCGTTTTATTGTATCCCTGCGGCCTAATGTTGCTCCCTTTCTAACCTGTATCTCAGAATTTTAGATTCTATCTGACCACCTATGAATTTAACCGAACTCAAGAAAAAACCGATTGGCGAACTCATCAAGATTGCCGAGTTTATGGGCCTTGAAGGAATGGCGCGTAACCGTAAGCAAGACATTATTTTTGCCATCTTAAAGCGCCATGCAATGAATGGCGAAGAGATCTTTGGTGATGGCGTTTTGGAAATTCTGTCAGATGGCTTCGGCTTTTTACGCTCAGCGGCTGGCTCATATTTAGCGGGTCCTGATGACATTTATGTCAGCCCTTCACAAATTCGTCGTTTTAACCTGCGTACTGGCGATACCATTACCGGCACAATCCGACCACCGAAAGAAGGCGAACGCTATTTTGCCCTTCTTAAAGTAAACCAAATTAACTACGACACGCCTGAAAACTCTCGTAACAAGATTTTATTTGAAAACTTAACGCCATTATTCCCAACTGAGCAATTGGTTATGGAATTGGGTAACGGTACAACTGAAGATTTAACTGCACGTGTAGTTGACTTGGTTGCCCCAATTGGTAAAGGCCAACGTTCAATTATTGTTGCACCGCCTAAAGCGGGTAAAACGATGTTATTACAAAACATCGCGCAATCAATTGTTCGTAACAATCCTGAATGCTTCTTGATTGTCCTTCTGATTGACGAACGTCCTGAAGAAGTAACAGAAATGGAACGTACAGTTCGTGGTGAAGTGGTTGCATCAACATTTGATGAATCACCTGCGCGTCACGTACAAGTCGCTGAAATGGTCATTGAGAAAGCCAAACGTTTGGTTGAGCATAAGAAAGACGTTGTGATCTTACTTGACTCGATTACACGTTTAGCACGTGCTTACAACACCGTGATTCCTTCTTCTGGTAAGGTGCTCACAGGTGGTGTAGACGCGCATGCGCTTGAACGTCCAAAACGCTTCTTTGGTGCTGCCCGTAATATTGAAGAAGGTGGTTCACTCACCATTATCTCAACTGCATTGATTGAAACAGGCAGTAAGATGGATGAAGTGATCTACGAAGAATTCAAAGGTACAGGTAACCAAGAAATTACCCTTGATCGTCGTATTGCAGAAAAACGTGTGTTCCCTGCCATGAACATCAAGAAATCTGGTACGCGCCGTGAAGAGCGTTTAATGTCTGAAGACAACCTACGTAAAGTATGGATTCTACGTAAGCTACTGCATACGCAAGACGAACTTGCTGCAATGGAATTCCTACTTGATCGTATGAAAGAAACCAAAACGAATGATGATTTCTTCGACCAAATGAAGCGTAAAGCGACAAACTAATCGATGTAAATTTTAAAAGGCCATCTATAACGATGGCCTTTTTATTTGGTTGACTTTGTTTACATAAATACACAATCCACTCAGCCATTTGTAAAGTTTTTTTCAAGTGAATGATTATAAAAATAATTTTATTAAAAACCCTATTGTTTTTAGGGGGTTATTTAGCATTTATCCAATATATTTCTTTTCTTTGATTGTTATTTTCTGTTAAAAAAAGCCACTTTTTAACCAATTTTTTAAGTTTTTTGCCTGTGAAGCAGTAGCATTTCAAAATACTCAGTGATAGCATATTCGCATACCAGTTACACTGCTCTGCATTGTTCATACCTAATAAAAATTAGGCATAATAAAAGCAAATAACAGTGCTAACTAAGGTTTTTTTTAATCTCATATTTAGAGAGTGATGCCATGTTATTCAAAAAAATCGCTGTTGCTGCTGCAGTTGCTACTACTTTAGCTTTCGTTGGTTGTGCTAAAAAAACTGAAGAAGCTCCTGCTGCTGCTGCTTCTGAAGCTGTAGTTGCTGCTTCTGAAGCTTCTGCTGCTGCTGACGCTGCTGCTGTTGAAGCTTCTGCTGCTGCTTCTGAAGCTACTGCTGCTGCTTCTGAAGCTGTTGCAGCTACTTCTGAAGCTGCTGCTTCTGAAGCTAAATAATCTAAACGATTATAAAGCACAAAAAGAGAGCCATTTGGCTCTCTTTTTTATTACAACAACAAATCTCAAAACACAATAAACAGAAAGATCAGTACACAATTAGCTTTCACCAGAACGACTGCCCTAGCATCTCTTCCCATATAGATCGATTAAGATCCTCTATCTTGCTATGAATGGACAATAAAAAAAGCAGATCAATCGATCTGCTCATTTCCAACGCGTTGACGGAATTTTTGTCCCGCACGGAAGGTTACTACACGGCGTGCAGAAATCGGAATTTCTTCACCCGTTTTCGGGTTACGGCCTGGGCGCTGACGCTTATCACGTAGCTCAAAGTTACCGAAACCTGAAAGTTTGACTTGCTCGCCTGAGATTAGCGCTTGGCTAATCTCATCGAAGAATAACTCGACCATTTGTTTCGCTTCACGACGGTTTAAACTCGTGAGCTCACTTAAATGATCAGCCATTTCTGCTTTTGTTAGTGCTGTCATGAAGCCCTCAATGTCGCCTGGTAAGTGTTTTCTAACACTTGGAGAATATTATCCATACCGGATTTGATCTCAGCATCTTCAAGAGTACGTGATGGGTGCTGCCAAAGTAATGCAAATGCCAATGAGCGCTTGCCTTCTTCAACACCTTGACCAGTGTACACATCGAACAACCATGTAGAGTCTAAAAGCTCACCACCCGTTTTTTCGATAAGTTGCTGAATTTCGCTAACATTAATCTTATCACTAATTAAAAGCGCAATATCACGTCTTACCGACGGAAAACGTGATAATTCTGTAAAATTAGATACATAAGTTTGCAAAACAGCCTGTTGATCGAGTTCTGCAACCCAAGTCGTACTTAAATCCAATTCATCTTCTAAAGATGGGTGTAAGCGACCTAAGTAACCAATCGACTTTCCATTAACCAAAATTTCTGCAGATTGACCAGGATGTAACCATGCACGCTCAGAACGTACATATTCCACCTCTAAACGACCTGCTGCTAAAACTTCTTCAACATCGCCTTTAAAGTCAAAGAAATCCATTGGCGCTGCTTTACCATGCCAAGATTCAACATTACGTGGGCCTATCGCAATCATCGCAAATGTTGGGATTTGTTTTAGATCATGAATAGATGCTGCATCTTGATAGTCAAAGCGCAAACCAAGCTCATAGAAACGTACACGGCTTTGCTGACGATTCACATTGTATTGCACACATGGAATCAGACTTGAAAGCAAGGTAGAGCGCATCACTGCCAAATCACTTGAAATTGGGTTTGCCAATGCCAATGGATTCACTGCTGGATTCAACTGTTTTTCAAGCTTCAAATCTGCAAAGCTAAAGCTGATTGCTTCTTGGTAACCTAAAGCCACAACCGTTTGGCGTAATTGAGCAAGCTCAAATTGGTCTTGGTATTTTGCCAATTTCACATCAATAACAGGCAGACTGATTTGAATATTGTCATAGCCATGAATACGCGCGACTTCTTCAATGAGGTCTTGATAAATGGCCATATCATAACGATGTGATGGTGGCACAACAGTCCATTCACCTGCAGCATGTACAGTGACATCACAGCCTAAACGCGTTAACGCATCTGCAATAAATTCGCCATCTACGCTATAACCAAGAAGTTGATCAACCTGCGCTTGTTTTAATTCAATCGCTTCACGTGTAGGCAATACATTGGCTTGCTCTGCTACAGTGATTGGACCAAAGTCACCACCAGCAAGTTCAGCAATGAGCTGAGATGCGCGGTGCATGGCAATCATTGGTAATTCAAAATCTACACCACGTTCATAGCGCTGAGATGCATCTGTATGCAAACCAAAGCTACGCGCACGACCTGCAATCGCAAGTGGTGCAAAGAATGCTGATTCTAAGAAAATTTCTTTGGTTTCATCTGTTACTGATGAAGACAAACCACCCATGATGCCTGCGATTGCCAATGCTTTTTCATCATCTGCAATGACCATCACTTTTTCGTTCAGCTCAACTTCTTGCTCATTTAAAAGCGTTAACTTTTCAGCAACAGTTGCTTGACGAACGTGTACAGCACCTTGAACTTTACCGCCATCAAATGCATGTAGTGGTTGGCCCAACTCCATCAATACATAGTTGGTAATGTCGACCAAAATGCTATGCTGACGAATACCTGAACGAGCAAGCGCACGCTCCATCCATTCAGGTGTTGGTGCTTTGGTATTAACGTTTTTAATGACACGACCTAAATAACGAGGACAACCTTCAGTTGTAACTACAACTTTTTTCTCATCCGCAATGGTTGCAGCCACTTCTTTAATTTCAGGTGCAGTCACAGCCAATTGGTTAATCACACCAATTTCACGTGCAATACCACGGATACTGAAACAGTCACCACGGTTTGGTGTAATGCTAATATCAATCACGTGATCATCTAGGTCTAGATATTCACGAATATCCATGCCCACAGGCGCATCTGCAGGAAGCTCTAACAGACCATCGATTTTGTCTTCTAAATCAATTTCTGATGCACCGCACAGCATCCCTTGTGATTCAACACCACGAAGTTTGCCTTTTTTGATTTTAAAATCACCTGGAAGTACAGCACCAATGGTTGCAACGGGTGCTTTCATGCCTTCACGTACGTTGGGCGCGCCACATACAATTTGTAAAGGCTCAGCTGTACCAATGTTTACTGTGGTTACACGTAAACGGTCTGCATCTGGATGTTGTACAACTGTCAAAACTTCACCCACTACAACACCTGTAAAAGGCTTTGCTGCTGGATCCATATCGTCGACTTCTAAACCAAGCATCGTCAGCTGGTCAGATAAAGTATTGCTATCAATGGCTGGATTAACCCATGTACGCAACCAATTTTCGCTAATTTTCATTTCAATAAAACCTATTAATTCTAAATTTTAATCCCCCTCTAACTCCCCCCATTAACCAAGGGGAAGACTCCTCTAGCCACAATTTGTTTCGAGAAGTTCCTCTCCTTTTTTAAAGGAGAGGTTAGGAGAGGATTTACAAAAAATTCGTTTAAGCAAATTGGCGTAAGAAACGTACGTCATTTTGGTAGAACATACGTAAGTCATTGATGCCATAACGCAACATTGCAAAACGTTCTACACCTAGACCAAATGCAAAGCCTTTGTATTTGTCTGGATCAATACCTGCTGAACGTAATACGTTTGGATGCACCATACCGCAACCCAATACTTCTAACCATTTGCCACGCTCATCCATAATGTCCACTTCAGCACTAGGCTCAGTGAATGGGAAATAAGATGGACGGAAACGTACTTTTAAATCTTTTTCAAAGAATTCATTTAAAAGATTAACCAACAAGCCTTTTAATTCTGCAAAGCTGGTGTTTTCAGCAACGTATAAACCTTCAATTTGGTGGAACATTGGTGAATGCGTTTGGTCAGAGTCACAGCGGTATACACGGCCCGGACATACAATGCGAATCGGTGGCTGTTGTGTTTCCATAGTACGAATTTGCACACCAGAGGTATGCGTACGAAGCAAGTGATTCACATCAAAATAGAATGTGTCATGCATTGCACGTGCTGGGTGATGACCAGGAATATTGAGGGCTTCAAAGTTGTGATAGTCATCTTCCACTTCTGGGCCTGTTGCAACAGTAAAACCAGCTTTGGTAAAGAACTGACAAATACGCTCTTGCACCTGTGTTACCGGGTGAATACTACCAATCGCTTGGCCGCGACCAGGTAAAGTAATATCAATTGTTTCGCTTGCCAGTTTTTGTTCTAGCGCCGCTTTTTGTAATTGAGTTTGGCGTTCAGTTAAAGCCGCGTTAATCGCTTCACGCACAGCGTGAATAGCTGCACCGTGAACCTTACGCTCTTCAGGGTCCATTTTACCCAGTGCTTTAGATTGTTCCGCGAGCTGGCTTTTTTTACCCGTAAACTGCACTCGAACTTGATCAAGTGTAGCAAGGTCATCTGCTGCTGCAATCGCAGCGAGCGCTTCAGTGGTCAGGGCTTCCAGTGACATAGTAACTCTCAAAGCAACAATTTAGAAAAATATAAAAACCCCATATTCTAACAGTTTTTGAACGCGATGATGAAGCGCATTCATAAGTAAAAATTGCAATAGCATCAAGAATTAAAAAAAGTATAAGATAGGCGCATTATCAATGAGATCTTTCATTATGGCGCTCGATCAAATTTGGAAACAGCAACTAACACTGGTTACTTATGGAAATGAGTTTTTAGCACAAAATCTAAGTTTTCAACGCTGGGTACAGCATGCTATTTTCGATCAGCACCATTTTGTGTTTCGTGACTTAATGTCACAACATTTGTTGGCACAGCATTTTCAAATTTGGTTAGAAGGCTTAAAAAAACAAGGTGTTCAGCGTATTAGTCTGCACCGCTCTGCACTATTGAATGACGAACAAAATCCTAATGCCAATGTTGAGCTTCTACCTATTGCACACTTTATTGTGAGCCATGATGCCCATAAAAAGCAGGCTTGGATCTTTGGTAAAGAGTTAGCAGAATGGTACACCGCAGACAATGATTATGAAGCACCTACATCTCAACGATCTACATTACGTCTTGAGACATTTTGGCGCTTTGACTTAAATAACGCTTTAGCCAAACGAATAGATAGCGACTTACAACAACCCAATTGGGATGATATTCAGCTTTATACTGACAATGAATTATTTGATAGCAAATTTGCCAAAGGTTTTGTTGAACCAACTGAGCTAGATAGCCCTTATTATGGGCTGAATCACGAGCAACTGCAGAATAATGTAAGCGCGCTGTCTTTATTGCCGACAGATTACCAAGCGGATTATGCACATCAGACCTTACTTCGCTTAGATGCACTGGATACTTTTATTCAAGACAAAATTCAGCATCCATACAACGCTGAAGGTGAAGCACTACCAGCAGAAGAACAGCTGAATATGCGTCATTTTTCGCAAAAGTTAGATGATCTTCGCAGTAAGTTTATTGTCAAAGTTGCCAACCACTATAAAACTGCACGTTTGACCGTGAAAGAAATTCCATCACCTTTAGATGATATACAGCTTCCAAATAGTCAGAAAAAGAATGCTTACTCTAAGCCGTCAGCAGATGACAACGGCAATAATAAAACTGGGGTTTTTGCGCTAATTGTGGTCACAGTCATCATCTGTTTATGTGGTTATTATTTTGGTCTTTAAACTGAGCCCAGCCATACTCAGCCCGGTATCCCCGCCAGCTTGCTAAAAGCATCCGTCAGGATGCTTTTTCAGCCGGTTAAGCGGTAATCAAATAATTAAACGGCCTGATTTCAATCTGCACTTTATGCTCTCCAGCATGCTGATTAATATAATGATTGACTGATACAACCTCACCTTCCAGCTGCGCATCCGGCCCATACATAATTTTGACAGATTCGCCTTTACGCGGAATCATCTGCAATTCAAGCGTGATCGTACCCTGCCCCATTCCTCTGATTTCAGCCAGCATATTCTTATCCTTGTGTTTTTTGCTCTCTACATTAGGCATGGCGCAAAGCGCGTTATAAAGATTAGTTCTGTAACTGGGCTGCACTTTTTATTGATTAAACATCTAAACTTAAATATCTAAACTCAAACATCAAAAACATAAGCGTCCAATTGTTCTAAAAACGCATCAACTGCAGTTGGTGATTCTAATCGAATCCATTGAATATACTGATATTCCGGCGCTTTCATCATCTGCTGATATTTTTCCCGATTCTTTTTATGGGTCTTAATCATCCACCAAACGATAGAATCACGGCCAAACATCCGCCATAAGCTTTCCTGATTATTTGAATCCGGCCAAAGATCTTGTTTGGACTTGGCCCGAGAAATTGCGCGCGTTACAGAGCGGTATAAATTGACCGGAAACGGCAGATCCAGCCAAATTACTGTATCTATTTCCGACCATTTCACCGGAATCGCCCGGGTATAATTTCCATCGATGACATAACCATTTTTTGCTTTGGCAATTTCAGCTTCGATACGCGCAAAAAAGATTTCGTCAGGACACTCCTGCCAGTCATCCAGCCAAAACAGGTTATCCAATTCAATATAATGCAGCGCTAATTTTTCCGCCAAAGCTCTGGAAAAGGTTGATTTTCCCGTGGCTGAAGTACCGACTACGTTTATTCTTTTCAGTGTCATGATGATCCGCTTGAGTCCGGTGAATCATTATCAAGATAACAGCATTCAATTCGATGGTTAAATTTTATTCTGCGCTGCCGTCAGATGCACTTTCATCGGCATCAATAGAATCCGGTTCAATTGCAGCCTCAAACCCCACTGTGCGCAGACGGTATTGATCCCATCATTTTGCCCTTAGCATTCATTTATGCCTGCTTCCCTCCTGATCTGCACGCCGTATAAAAAACAGAACATCAAGCCGCGCCCAGCTGAATGATTTGGGCCTGCCCGCGGTTATGATGAGCGCGCGCCATAAGACTGCCTTCCCGCACTGAGCGCAAAGCGGCAAGTATATGCGCGGGTTTTCATCTGAGCATTTAAATACATTAAGCAGCTGCACGGCAGCATGACCAAAACCAAACATTGAAATCACGGCATAACGCGCAAACTTCCGTCCGGGACGCGGCGCCAGCCCAGCCCAGCCCAGCCCAGCCCAGCCCAGCCCAGCCCAGCCCAGCCTATTCATTTTCAAATAAAATGCAGCGCTGAGCATCGCTCAAATATTCAAAATTTAAATATAATAACCAAATACTTAAATATAAAATTTCAACATAATTATTATGAGGCTTTATGAAAACAGAATTTGCCATTTACGCTAAAAAACCGCTGATTTCATGGCCAACAAGTTTAATGCTTATTTTACTGGGCATTGTGATGATCATTGTTATACCTTTTTTCAAATGGTTTAGAGATCAGGCTCAACCGCTTAACCTCAGCATAGTGATTGAATACCTGCAATACACCCTGAAAAATTTCCCGATTTACGAGCTACAAGCTGATCATACTCAGCTGATACTGATCTACATCGTATCTGTAATTGTCATTGATTACTTAAAAACGCAGATTAAACTAGTCATTACGCCTGATAAAATTTATTACCGCTTGTGGAAAATGCCTCTCAGCACATTCATTCAGCGGCAGGAGGTAGAATACTGTCAATTTGCCATTCTTGGTATAACCCGCCCAAAATGGATCTCATGGATGCAGCGTCCCATTTTTCAGACTGCCAACAAAGCGAATCCACAGCTTTTATTCTTCCCCCTTAAAAATGTTCAATCTCAATTGCACCTTGCATGCTTAAGTGAACATGAAAAAGGGCAGCTGATTCAAATACTCAAACAATATTATAATTTTCAGGATGATATTGCGGCGCTGACGCTTTCGCAAGAAGATCTGCAAAATTTAATTCTTCAAACCAAGATCAGCCCGCGGATCGCCTACCTGCTTATCGGCAACGTTCCTATTGGTATTTTGGGCTTATATTTAAACGCGCAAGCCCAGTTCTTTTATATTTCCAATTATCCGGTTTTGCTGTGTTTGGCCATTATTTTTCTGCTGATTTTCATTCCAAGCGTATTATGGATACAAAAAGATATTCCCAAAATAGCGTTTACAGGAAGCATGCTGTCCAGTACATTTTTAACGCTGAGCCTGAGCTTTTTTCTGATGCCGGTATTGCATAGTTATTATGCTTTGCATTTTGGCACTCATAAAATGACCGGTGCGCAATTGCTCTCAATGGATGCAGGCGGCCAAAAATGGCGCTTATTAGACAATCAGCAAACTTTTTATATTTTACCCAAAACACCCTTTTACAACCCGAACCTTAAAACCCATGAAATTTATGAATTTCCCATTTATTATCATTGGCATAACTATCATTTCCAGCATAGCGAGCTTGCCCTGGTTCAGCTCAAAACCAAAACAAAGCCCGGGTAATATCCGCCCGCCCGGCATAAGAATTTTAAGCAAAAAAGACCGCTAAAAGCGGTCTTTTTTGCATTCTAGTATTCACTTTGTACGGCATTAAAATACTTTCTGCCAGCTGAGCCAGATTTGGTGATCATCACGCTGTGAGATCTGCACCGGTTTATCCCCCAGCGCAAATCCGGCATCTGCCTGTAAAGTGCCCAGCAGATCATTGCTCCATGCGATGCCTGCCCCAGCAGAACGCAGCGAAATAGTATTTTTTTCAGTGAGGCTGTCCCATACAGAAGCATTCAGCTTCAGTTTAGCTGCATCAAAAAAAAGTTTGCCGTTAAGCTTATTGCTGGCGCTTGACCACAAATCCTGACGCAGTTCAATCGATGCAGTCAGTCCTTCTGATCCTGAAATTGCGCTGTTTTTATAGCCTCGCATAAAACTTGGACCGCCGACATAAAATGCTTCTGAACTGTCTAAATTATCCGGGCTATAGAAACCTGCAGCCGAAAGATAGAGCTGACTGCTGCTGCCTAATTTTTGCAGGCGTGATGCGTTCATTTGAGCTGATAAAAAATTGCCGTCAGTTTTCCGCGTTAATGCATCAATTGCTTTTGTATCTGCAGATTGAAGATCAAGTTTGCCAAAATTCAGCGCTGTATAGAGCGTATTGATGCCGGCTCCGAAAAGGCTGTCGGTACTGCTGTGATTTAAATTCAGCTGCAGCGCATCGACACGGCGGTGATTTTCATACTGCGCTGAGCGGATATCATCTTCAATCTGCTTACGGCTCAGTGCCAGCCCAAAGGCGGTTTGACTGCGCATGCTTTGCTGGAGCCAAAGCGAAGCCTCTTCCGCTGAACCCTCATAGCCTAAATTTTTAAGCTCCTCACGCAATTCATATTTCAAATATGAATAGCTGGCGCCCAACTGTGTGCCATAGCCATTAATAAATGCGCTGTATCCTGCTTTGCCGTAATTCACACCTTTGCCGCTTCTGAGCACATCCAGCGACAGCTGGTCACCCAATCCTGCAATGCTGTTGATACGCACACCTGCTGAAGCTCGAGCTTCCCCTGTATATTTACTTCCAGCATTATCTGCGCCTGCATAAGCCTGAATTTTTTGCGCCGGCGTCAGCAGGAGACTTAATTCTGTTTCACCTAGAGCGTTGCCCGGTGTTAAGGCCGCTTCACTTTTTACACCATGCAGCTGATTAAATCTGACTGAAAGCATATCTAAACTGCTGTCGCGCAAAATCTGCCGCGACTGTAAAGGCGTTTCAATTTGCCTAATTAGCCAAGGCAGCGTATTGGTCTGATTGCTGACCTTTACGCCATTCACGGCCGTTTCTATAATCTGAATCTGCACCTCGCCATTGTTAAGATTTTGCACAGGCAAAAATGCATAACTGAAGCTGTAGCCATGAGATGCATAATAGTCACTTATTCGGTCAGCCGCCTGCTGAAGACCTGCTAAGTTTTGCGTTTTGCCTTCAAGATCCGCAATTTCTTTTTTCAGTATGGATTCAGTAAACTGCGTATTCCCGCTTATATTAAATTGCTTTACAAATATAGTCTGACTGCCTTGAATTGTGCCATTTGGCTGGACCGGAACAGGTAAAGGCTTTGATTCAGGCTCCTTCATCTGCGGCTGCATCTGCTGCTGCAGCAGCTGTCCAGCATTTGGAATCGTTTCTGCAAAACACATGGTTACTGCTGCCTGCAGCATCAAGAATAGTGCAGATTTTTTTAAACTTCTGCTCATCAGATCTTTATTCACTTTTACATTCCCCCATATACGGCGTTTTTTCAACGATGCCGCATCTATTTTTATTCAGCTTATTCTGCTTTATTAGCGCATATTGCCAATAATCGAGCTTCGGCTGTCCTGCAGTTTCTTAACAAAATTTGTCATTTGCTCAAAAGCTTCATTGCGCTTATTTGACAGACTCTGCAAGCGCAGCATATCCATCTGCTGACTATTGGATAACGAATCTATTTGGGATTTTGTATTGTTTATAGAAGCGGATAATACGCTTTTACTGATTTTATTATCCGCAATGAGGGCAGTGACTGAAACACCAGCCTTAGCCGCGGCTTCCAGCCACTTCTTATACTCTGGACTATTTACAATATTTGGCCCTAGCATCAGATGAGTTTCATCCTTCTTAAATAACGCCAATAAGCCGTTGCTTGCTGCCAATACATCATTGAGCTTAGCAATTTGATCATTTTTTGCCTGCACAGCATTAATCTGAGCCGCAAGCTGGTTTTCAAGTAATTCTGCTCTTCGCGATTGCACCTCTAAAAGCGCGGTTTCAATATCAAGCCCCTGAATAATACCAGCATAGCTGCTGCCAGTAAGGCTGATACTATTGCCAATTGCGCCGATACCTGCGGCAGAACTGCTTCCCCCTGCAAAACTGCCTCCTCCTGCAGCAGGGAGTTTAATATTGCCCTGCGCTGTAAATTTCAGGTCTCCTAAGCTGTAGTTGGAAGCATCCGGCCCAGTCAGTACAGCATCATAAAGATGTACTGTTTTTTGATTTCCTGGCTTATTGTCTTCAAACCGGCCTTTGGCATTCAGCACCAATTGATCCCCGCCAATCTTCCCGCCCAATACTGCATTTTGCGTATTGATAGAGGCATAGAAAGTGCCATCATCTGAAGTTGTAATTTTATCCGCCACAATCACGCCTGAAATGCTCGAAATGATTCTGCTGTATATGTCAGCCTGTAAATTTAATGACGGATTGATCAGCTCATAATTTGAAGCGTCTTTGCCAGCCAGCTGCAGGCTCAGCCATACATTTTTATTTTCACCAGCATTTTTATCTTCAAATTGCCCCTGCGCATTAATATGCAGGTCATCCAAGCCCACTTTGCCTTTCAGCACACTCATCCCTGTATTAATATCGGCATAAGCTATTCCGTCATAGGTTTTGCTTTGTGCAGATAAACCTTGAACCTCTGTAATCAAAGCTTTGGAGATATTCGCCGTGCCTTCAAAGCCTGCCAGCGCCGTATCTTTCAGTTTGTAGTTCAGCGCGTCTTTACCTATGAGCAGCAAGCTGTTGAGTGAAACATTTTTGCCTGTACCTGCATTTTTATCTGCAAAAACGCCATTGACCCAAATACCTAAATCATCGCCGCTGACTTGTCCATCGAAACTGACGCCGCGGGTATCAAACTCTGCTTTGATAGTCCCGTCATAGACTTTATCCGCTGCCTTCAGGCCGTTGATTCTACTGATTTCCGCCTGCTGTATATTCGCTGTTAAAAAAAGATTTTGATCATAGAGCTGATAATTTTTCGCATCCGCCCCAATAAGCGCAAGATCAGAAAGAATGACTTGCCTGTCTGTACCTGCATCTTTAGCAGCAAAGGCGCTGCTGCCAATATTCAAAGAAACTGAATCTCCTAGAATCACTCCATTTAAAACGGCGCTGTTCTGACCGATCACTGCATTCACTGTGCCGTCATATACTTTATCCTGCGCCTGAAGTCCTGAAATGCCTTGAATAACAGCCTTCTCAATCACGCCATTCAGCCAGGGCGCATTTGCCGACAGCTGATAATTGGCTGCATCGGCACCATGGATCTGCAAGCCTTCCAACTTGGCAATTTTGGCGCCTGCATCTTTGCTGCCAAAACTTGCTCCCTCGGCATAAAGAATCACATTATCGCCTTGGATCATGTCTGCTGACATTGCATATTGACTGTAGAGCGGCGCAGACAGTTTTCCATCATAGGTTTTGATAATCGTCCCAAAGCCGCTGTTATCCGAAATAACTTTCTGCGTGATATTCGCAGAAGCTGTGTACGGTGTATTTTGCAGCTGATAATTTTGAGCATCGGCCCCAGTCAGCACCAGATCTGAAATATAAACTGTTTTATTCTGTCCCGCATTCTTATCTGAAAATATGGCTTTTCCTCCGCTCAAGGCAACAAAATCGGAAGCAATTTTGCCATTCAGCTGCGCACGCCAAAGTTCAGCCTCTGCAGCATCTGTACCGTCATACACTTTGTCTTTTGCCAGCAGCTGGCTTACCGTCAAATCCGCTTTTTCAATATCCGCCGACAGCACTGACGAATGTCCTTCCAGCTTATAATTCGACGCATCTGCACCAGTTAAATTCAGGCTGCCGATATAGACGGTTTTACCCTCTCCTGCATTTTTATCTGCAAAGCTTGCAGTACCGGATGCACTCAGTTCATCGCCTTGAACTTTGCCAGAAAGAACAGCATTGGATGCATCCAGCAGCGCATTGACCGTGCCGTCATAAGTTTTATTCAATGCTTTTAAACCGCTGTCTATGCGGATTTCAGCCTGATGGATGTCTGCTGCTGCGGTTAAGCCGTTTTGCAGCAGCGTGCTTGACAGCGCATAGTTGCCTGCATCCGCACCGCTCAGCTGCAAATTGCTGACTTGCGCGGACTTTGCCGAACCGGCATTTTTGTCGATAAAGCTTGCACTGCCGGTTAGAGAAATGCTGTCATTTTCAACCTTTCCGAAGAGCATTGCATCTGCAGCATTCAGTGATGCATTCACTGTGCCGTCATAGGTTTTGCTCAAGACTTCTATCCCGCTGATACTATCGATGACTTTTTGAAAAATAAACGCTGACGACGTCAGATTAGATGCAAGCTCATAATTCTGCGCATCAGCGCCATTCAATGTGACATTGTACAAGCTCACCGTTTTACTTCTGCCTGCATTTTTGTCGGAGAACTGCGCACTTCCAATTGAAACTGTGACCTGATCTGCCCCAAACAGCCCTGCCGCAACAGCATTTGCATTCACTTGTGCAGTCAGCAGCCCATCGTAGATTTTATCTGCAACCGCATTGCTGATCTGATAGATCTGCGCTTTGCTTAACGTGATATCGCCTTGAGAAAAGATCAAATCGTAGCCGTTTTGTACTGAATACAGCCCAGCCAGCTGAGAATGGCCTAATCCCGCATTTTTAATGCCTCCGGTATAAACAGTAGATCCGAGAATTTTTGAAGCATCTGCCCAATCATCCAACACCGTATAGCTGCTGCTGTTTTGCATCTGGCCATTATATGTGCCACTGTAGTCATCCGCTTTTACTGTCAGAGGTGTTAAAAATGCTTTGAGCAAAGGTGCAGTCTGCCCTTCATAAATCCGCCAAGCGCCATTCATTCCAGCCCTGTCTGCAACAGACCAGCCCAAAACTGAATAGGCCGCGCTATTTTTTTCCTGTCCAGCCATAAATGCAGCAATTGCACCTGAGCTGTCCCAAACCTGCTGTGAACCATCAGCATTCAACGCATAAGCTTCTTTGATAACGGTACTGTACACTTCACCAGCAAGCGCCCCTGACATATTATCCGCCTGCACATTGACATCTGCATAAGCGCGTTCAATGCTGCTGAAATAGGATGAGCCAACCAAGCCGCCGGCATAGTTCTGCGCTGCAACTTTGCCAGTAACGAAACTGTTGCTGATATGAGTACTCGATATGCTGCCGGCCAAACCGCCAATATTGTCATCTCCTGAGACATTAACATTCATCAAACCGATATTGCGGATATCCGCATCTAGCGTCTTGCCAAACATCCCCCAGTTACTGCCTTGACCCTGGCCGCGCTGCACAGCATGAACAGTCAAATTTTCAATGATATGACCTAAACCGTCAAAACGGCCAGTGAATGAGCGGTTGCCACTGTTTGGGCCAGTACCTTCAATCAGCGTACCGACAGGCGAAAAATTGGCAAGCGCAGCCGCATCAATATTGCTGCCTAAAGCATAATTGCCGCTGAGATCATCCTGCATGTTCTGCACAGCATGGATATCCGTCAAAACATGAAAAGCCTTAAAATTCTGTACATCAGAACCGCGCTGAATGCTGAAATTCAAGCCCTGCTGCAAATGCACCGGCGCTTGAATATAATAATCTGCATAGATAGGCTTCATCATCTGTTCATCAGCATCAAAGATCTCACTAATGCTGCCGTCAGCACTTTGCTGACCGTATTTCAAATGCAGCTGACCGCCTGCACCTTTGCCGGCATCAATGACATGATTGATGTAAATATCATTATAAGCATCCAGTGTCAGCGCTTTTCCGCTGTCCCATGCAACAGCGTCTTCAATGATAATATCGCCTTTTCCGGACGTATCCGTATTTACCGCGCCGGATGCTGAAGCCTGCGTCAGGCCCGTTTGCACAATCACATCCGTCGTCTTTAACGCAGCGCTTAATGCAGCGCCGGTTATATGGCCATTCTGCCCGACTTTAAAATCCACAGGATCAATCAGCCACTGTCCCTGTTTTGCGCCATGTTCCGCCTCTGTGCTGACTTTAGCCGCATCAGAAACATGAACCGCCGCAGCCGAAGTTTCGATAAACCCGCCATTCTGACCATTTTTGCCTTCAGCAGCCAATGTTCCAGAAATATTGCTTTGCCCATTCGACATATCGCCTAATAGCACAATTTCGCCCTTCGCATTTGTCTCAAGACGGTTAGCTTGGATATAGCCGCTATGGTTGACAACCGCTCGGCCCAGCTGCTTTTCTGCAGCAGCCGTTAAATGCACAGTTCCATTATCTGCAATAATGGCGCCGCCATTGTCGACCAGCGCCTGCAACGCGCCCTGATCAATGTCATAGCTGGCTAGTTTTCCATTTTGCAGCGTAATGCGCACTTTTTCCGCTGCGGTCAGTTCCACACGGCCATTTGGTGCAGTAATTTCACCGGTATTTTTAACGGCTGAAGCAATCAGCGCAACCGTGCCTCCATGCGCAGCAGTGATTTTCCCATGGTTTTCAACAGACGCTGCTTTGCCATTGCCGGAAAAACTGAATTTTCCCTGAAACAAATCCTGATCTTGCAAATCTAAAGTAGAAGCTACAATCCCTCCGGCATTGACCTGCGCTGTTTTGGAAAATAGCACGCCATTTGGATTAATCAAAAAGACTTGGCCATTGGCATTCAGCCTGCCCATGATTTGGCTGCCATTACTGTCCAACACCCTGTTCACTGCAATAGAGGAATTATTTGGCTGAACAAAGTTAACCTCTGCCTGACTGCCGATATTGAATGTATTCCAGCTTGCTGATAAATTCTGACTTTGCTGCAGTACATTCAGCGTGTTGCCAGACTGTTTAAATTCTGCGCTGCCTGCAATCACCTGCTGGCCTGTTGGCAATGCAATATCACTGATCGCTGCGGATACACTGAAAGACAATAATGAAAGTGCCGGCAATACCAGCAAGCTGAGATAATTTGAATAGATTTTAGACGATGCCTTATTTTTTTTAACGGCAGCACACGATGCGCCTGCTGCATTTTTTGCAAGTTCAGATACTGCCTGCCAGCAAGATTTATTCTTATTCCAAATGATTCTATATATTTTGTTCATTTTTCACCCAATAGCAAAGCTAAATGAAGCTATTAGAACATTAAACAAAAAACAGTCATATCACTTAAATTTGGGATATTTTTCCATTCATCCTAAAATTAGGCCCAAAAAAAAGACCGCTAAAAGCGGTCTTTTTTTATCATCTAAGATGATTAAGCAGCCAATGCGCCTTTAGCTTTTTCAGCTAAAGCTGCAAATGCAACTGAATCATGCATAGCGATGTCAGCAAGTACGCGACGGTCGATGATCACTTGAGCTTTTTTCAAGCCATCGATCATACGGCTGTACGACAAACCGTTTTGACGAGCACCAGCATTGATACGCGCAATCCATAGAGCACGGAATTGACGTTTCTTTTGACGGCGGTCACGGTAAGCGTATTGACCCGCTTTGATTACTGCTTGAAACGCAACACGATAAACACGTGAACGCGCGCCGTAGTAACCTTTAGCACGAGCTAGAATTTTTTTATGACGGCGATGAGCCTGTACACCACGTTTTACACGAGCCATTTAAAATCTCCTTAGATGTATGGGCACATAGCACGAACTGAAGCAACGTCACTTACGTGAACCATTACACAGCCGCGTAATTGACGAATACGCTTAGCAGATTTTTTGGTCAAAATGTGGCGCTTGAACGCTTGTTTGCGTTTGAAACCGTTTGCAGTCGCTTTAAAGCGTTTAGCTGCACCACGGCGAGTTTTCATCTTAGGCATAACAACCTCTTTTGAACACCTGTTCGGCACGTTCGCACCATTGCGATTACGCCCTGCAGGTAAGGGAGCGAGTATTCTAAAGCATCTTTGTTCAAAACAAAAGCACCATCGAAAATTAAAATCTACCTCTGAGGAGCTTAGTTTTATTTTCTATAAGCTTTACATGATGAAATATCAACCAAGCATAAACTGCGACTTATAATTTTCGCATCTTCTCTCCAGTTGCCTGTTATGACACCTGCACATGATGCATTCGCAGCCTTACGCTATCGTGATTTCTCAATTATCACCCTCAACCAATTTAGCTTGACCTTAGCCATTTTAATTCAAGAAATTATTGTGGCTTATTCCCTCTATCAAATTACCAAAGACCCACTCACCTTGGGCCTAATTGGTTTAGCAGAAGCGATTCCATTTATCAGCCTTTCCTTGTGGGGCGGTTATTTTGCTGACCGCTTTAATAAGCAATTAATTATGAAGATTTGCTTATTTTTTGCCATCCCCATGCCGCTCATTTTATGGTGGTTGTTTCACTTATATGGACAAGCAACGATTGGCGTACAAACGCTGTCATGGGGTATTTATGCCGTCATTTTTGGCCTAGGCACCATTCGTGGTTTTTATAATCCCTCTGCTACGTCATTAAAACCATTTTTAATTCCACGTGAACTGTACGCCAATGGTGCAACATGGACCACGATTGGTTGGCAAAGTGGCGTTATTTTAGGGCCAATGTTAGGCGGTTTTATGTTGGCCTTCTGGGGACGTGAAAACAGCTTACTTAGCGTTGCAGGCCTATTAGTACTGTGTTTTGTGCTGATTAACTTACTGCAAAAGCGTCAGTTTCCAAAAATTGAAACTGACAAACTTTGGAATAGCTTAGGCGATGGATTTCGCTTTATCTGGAAAACCAAAATTGTGCTATGGGCCATTTCACTGGATCTAGTCTCAGTGCTGTTTGGTGGTGTGATTGCACTTTTGCCCATCTTTGCAGAAGATATTTTAAAAGTTGGTCCAGAAGGCCTTGGCTATCTGCGCGCAGCACCTTCAATCGGTGCATTAATAACGATGATTGCACTCACCAAGTTTCCACCCACACAAAATGCATGGCGCAATATGTTATTAGCAGTTGCGGGCTTTGGCTTCTTCACCTTGTTATTTGCCTATTCAAACGTATTGTGGCTGTCTTTATTTGCACTCGCTATGACAGGCGCTTGCGATAGTATTTCAGTTGTCATTCGCCAAACCATTTTACAAATCTATCCGCCAGAAAATATGCGTGGTCGTGTCGCCGCTGTAAACGGTATGTTTGTCTCTTCAAGCAATGAGTTAGGCGCTTTTGAATCAGGTTTAGCCGCAAAATACATGGGGACAATTATGGCAACTGTGTTTGGCGGCTGTATGACCCTCGCTGTTGTTGTGATCAGTTGGTCAAAAACCAAAGATTTATTTGGACTAGACATCACCAAGGGTACAGAAAAATAGCGAAAACAGTGGATTTAGACTTGCCAGTATTTCTAATTCAGGAAATACTGCGCTTCAATATTGACCAATCATCACATTGCGTGATTAAAGCCTTTAACTTATGAAAAAAATTCTGTGCTTATCTACTTTAATGTGCCTCCCACTGACGGCTTACAGTGCAGCTACGAAACAAGTCCATCAGCTTCCTGCACAGACGATTGACGTCTCACCGACATCGCACTTAACCACACGTTTACAGTGGTCTAAGTTTCCAGAGCCGAATTACAGCATTGAAGATTTAAAAAATGAAAATCGTGCAGCAATCATTCGTGTGGTGGCCAATACCAAAGGTGATGTAACCAATGCTACGGTTGAAGAAAGTACTGGCCTTAAAGCCCTCGACCAGCTTTTAATTCAAGCCGTTGAAGATGCTCAGGTCAAACCCCATATCAAAAATGGTCGTGCCGTATCACAAATAGGTTATCAAGCCTTTAACCTCAAGCTCAGCAACAAAGAAACTGTGTGTGACTACCAGTTCGATTCAAAAGTTTGGCTTGCTCAAAGCGAAGCAAAAAAAACTGCTTTTCAATATGTAGTGCAACCAAAGCTGAGTCTTAACTCAAGTCAGCTCAATGGCCATAACCGCCAAGTTAAATTTAGCTTTGCCACAGACAAGCACGGCAACGTTAAAAAAGTAAAAATTAAACAAGGTTCTGGTATTTATGCACTGGATCAAAATATTGTACAAGCCGTATCAGACAGTAAAATTAGCGTAAAACGCAATGCGCGTACCTTATGGATGTATAAGCAATCCCACTTTAAGGACCAAATTGAATTTAAGCTCAATGCTTGCAAATAATGTCCACACTAAGGCTCATCTCATTTGATGGGCCTTTTTTTATGCCGACTTCAATCATGCACAACGTTAAAATACATTAATAAAAATCAAATAAACGCAAAGATAACGCCCAATTTTTGCCACGCTTACCAGCACTAAAAACCGCCAAAAATTTTCTTTTAATAGACCAGCAATTAAGGTAATTGGATCGCCAATGATTGGTGTCCAACTGAGCAACAATGACCAATAGCCATATTTTTGATAGAAGTCCTGAGCCTGTTGCATTTTCTGGGCAGATACAGGAAACCATTTTTTATTTTTAAATTGTTCTATCTTTAGGCCCAAATACCAATTAACACAGGAACCTAAAATATTACCCACGCTTGCTATGGCAATGAGCCACCCAACTGCATAACTGTGCTGTATCAACAAGCCTAACAAAACCGCCTCAGACTGCAAAGGCAACAGTGTGGCTGCCCCAAAGGCGCAAAGGAATAACAAAAACAAACTCATGCTGTGCTATTCCTCTGTCTGGTTGTATTACAAACCTAATCGCTGTTTGGTCTTACGGTATTCCCAAATCGACCACAAAACCATAACGCCAATAATGAAAGCGCGCGACCAACCATAACGTGTAGTTAGCGGTTGAATCACTTCTTTTAATCTGACTTGATCATGTGTTTGCAATGCATTAGCGACCGTTTGAATATGCACAGCCTCGGCAATAAACAAGACTAAAGACAGCACAATAGCTGCAATAATGGCAAAATAAACCCGCGAATTGGCTTCCACAATGCGTGTCAGATTTAAGAAAAATTCTTTCATGTATTCATCCAATAAAAAACCACCGCAGAAGTGGTGGTTTTATGATTTTCAATCATCTTAGCATAACTGCTTAAAACAATGCCTTGTTATTGCCATCAGACTTTTATAGCCAATGCTTTCTGCACCGCAGGGCGCGCCGTTAAGCGCTCGACATACTCTTTCACTTGTGGATAATCTTCTAACTGAATCCCCTGCCACTCATGACGCAAAATCCAAGGCAGTATCGCCATATCTGCAATCGAGTAGCCGCCAGCTACATATTTTTGCCCAATTAATTGATGATTTAAAACTTTGTATAAGCGCTTAGTTTCATTCACATAACGCTCAGTTGCATACGGAATACGCTCCGGCGCAAAACGACTAAAATGGTGATTTTGACCCAACATTGGACCAAAGCCACCCATTTGCCACATCAGCCACTGCTCAACTTCAACACGCTCAAATTCATCTTCAGGATAATACAGTCCAGTTTTACGGCCAAGGTACTGTAAAATAGCACCCGACTCAAATACGGAGATGGCTTCACCACGTGGCCCGTTTTGATCCACAATCGCTGGTATTTTGTTGTTTGGCGAGATTTTTAAAAAATCAGGCTGAAATTGATCATCCTCTAAAATATTAATTGGGAAAATTTGATATTCCAAGCCCATTTCTTCTAATGCAATGGTGATTTTATGGCCATTGGGCGTCCCCCAATAATACAGATCAATCATATACTTATCCTGTCAATGTTCTGATTTTTAATATCAACTGTCTTGATTTATGTGCTGTTTATAGCATGCATTACGCTTTTAAACCTTAACTTAAACTGAAACTCAGCATAAAAATATAGCGAAAAAGATAACAAATTAAGCAATGTTTTTCTCAAAATCCGATTATTCGCCAAATACATCTATTTCAATTTTTTATACTGCCCTTAACCCTGATTATGTAGATACCATTAAGCATGCTTAAAGTGTAGCTTTCATGTCTTTTATTTAGATCAGCACTTCAATCCTATTATTTCAATAAAAAAAGCCCTGCAATTGCAGGGCTTTTTTTCAAAATGTAGATTACTTACGTTTTTTAGGACCAAGTAACATACCCATTTGACGACCTTCCATTTTCGGGGTCTGCTCAACAACACCCACATCAACCACGTCTGCTTCAATTTTTTGTAATTGAGCCAAACCAAGTTGTTGGTGTGCCATTTCACGACCACGGAAACGCAACGTAATTTTTACTTTGTTGCCTTCCTCAAGGAACTTGATGATTGCACGTAGTTTTACGTTGTAATCACCAACATCAGTACCTGGGCGTAACTTGATTTCTTTCACCTGTACTTGATGTTGTTTTTTCTTCGCTTCTTTCTGCTTTTGCTTAAGATCAAACAAATGCTTGTTAAAGTCCATGATTTTGCAGACTGGTGGCTCAGCATTTGCAACGATCTCAACAAGGTCAAGATCAGCAGCTTCTGCTGCGCGCAAAGCTTCATTTAGAGATACAATCCCTTTTTGCTCGCCATTTTCGTCTACAAGACGGACTTCTTTTGCACGAATTTCATCATTCAACGCAGGACGGTTTGATTTACTACCCTGTTGATTACGGTCAGGCTGTTTAATCGCTTTTACTCCACAATGTACCGGCCACGTTCGGCTACGGCTGCTTTCACTAAGTCAACGAAAGCATCGATTGACATAGTGCCCAAATTTGTTCCAGAGCGGGTACGTACGTTTACTGTACCTTCTTCTACTTCACGGTCCCCAAGTACCAGTAAGTAAGGAATACGCTCTAATGTACGTTCACGAATCTTAAAGCCGATTTTCTCATTTCTCAAGTCAGAAATGGCACGAATACCGTTTTCTTTAAGTTTCTCGACGACTGACCCACATGCTTCTGCTTGTGAATCTGTAATGTTCATTACACATGCTTGGATTGGTGACAACCAAGGTGGCATGAAACCAGCATAGTGTTCAATAAGTATACCAATAAAACGTTCGAAACTGCCAAGAATTGCACGGTGCAACATTACAGGCTGATCACGATCGTTGTCTTCGGTTACATAAGAAGCGTCTAAACGTTCTGGCAAGTTGAAGTCACATTGAATTGTACCGCACTGCCATACACGGCCTAAGCAGTCTTTTAATGAGAATTCAATTTTCGGACCGTAGAATGCACCTTCACCTGGTTGAAGTTCCCACTCTAAGCCAGCAGCATCTAAAGCATCTGCCAAAGATTTTTCTGCCATGTCCCAAAGTTTGTCATCACCCACACGTTTTTCTGGACGTGTAGACAATTTCATTTGCACTTCTTCGAAGCCAAAATCTTTATAAACATCTAAAGTCAGTTTAATAAAGTCTGCAACCTCAGTACCAATTTGTTCTTTAGTACAGAAAATATGCGCATCATCTTGGGTAAAGCCACGTACACGCATAATGCCGTGCAATGAGCCCGATGGTTCGTTACGGTGACATGAACCAAACTCAGCCAAACGAACAGGAAGATCACGGTAAGATTTTAAACCTTGGTTAAATACTTGCACGTGACATGGGCAGTTCATCGGTTTTACAGCATAGTTACGATTCTCTGAATGCGTCGTAAACATGTTGTCTGCATAGTTTGCAGCATGGCCTGATTTTTCCCAAAGCGTGAAATCCACCACTTGTGGTGTACGAATTTCTTCGTAGCCATTGGCTTGTTGAACTTTACGCATGTACTGCTCAAGTACTTGGTAAATAGTCCAACCGTTCGGATGCCAGAACACCATGCCTGGTGCTTCTTCTTGCATGTGGAACAAATCAAGTGCTTTACCAATTTTACGGTGATCGCGTTTTTCAGCTTCTTCAATACGTTTGATATATGCAGCAAGCTGTTTTTTGTCTGCCCACGCTGTACCGTAAATACGTTGTAGCTGTTCGTTTTTCGCATCACCACGCCAGTAAGCGCCTGACATTTTAGTCAGTTTGAATGCTTTTAAGAATTTAGTATTCGGTACGTGCGGACCACGGCACATATCCAAATAGTCTTGATGGTAGTACAAGCCCATTTCTGTTTCGTCAGGCATGTCTTCAATCAGACGTAATTTATAATCTTCGCCACGTGCAGTGAATTCTTTAATCACTTCATCACGCGGTGTCATTTTTTTAATAACGTCATAATCTTGATCGATGAGCTTTTTCATGCGCTCTTCGATGGCAGCCATATCTTCTGGTGTGAATGGTTTTTCACTGAAGATGTCGTAATAGAAGCCATCTTCGATGACTGGACCAATTACCATTTTTGCTTGTGGGAACAATTGCTTAACTGCATGACCTACAAGGTGAGCGCAAGAGTGACGAATGATATGAACACCATCATCGTCTTTAGGCGTGATAATTTGCAAGCTTGCGTCTGCTGTAATTAAGTCAGATGCGTCAACCAATTGACCGTTTACACGACCAGCAACTGTATTTTTTGCAAGACCAGGACCGATGCTTTGAGCAACTTCCATCACAGATACGGCGTGATCAAATTCTTTTTGATCGCCATTTGGCAAAGTGATAATTGGCATAAAAAATCCTTAAGGAGTGATGCCCCGTACAATAGAGCATATCACCGCGAGATTATGATCGAGGGAAACCCTCAAAAGATAAAAACGGTGGATAAATAAAATTCGATCTAAATTTTACACGTCTTGGCCCGTTTAATAAACCGTTAATGCTGATTTATCCACAGATGTCTATATTTCCTAAAACATGTGTTCTTACAATTAGCCACTCTATAATCAAATCATTCCATATTAAGCTTAGCTTGAAAATCCAATTTTGATGGTCTTGGACATCACTTAGAGTTTTCAAAAATAATTTATCTGATTAGCAAAATTACTCACTGAATAAAATTAGGCAGGTATGATGCAAGCACATTCTTTAATTTCTTGGACAGAACTTTCCCCATTAAAGCCCGCTTATGCTTTAGCGGCGAATGTCGATTTAATCGTTCTTCGCTTACCCGAAGATGACCCAGAAAATGTGGTCGTCATGTACGGTCGTTGCCAGCACCGTGGTGCATTGATGGCGGATGCACATATTCAAGGTGATAAAATTGTCTGTGGCCTACATGGCTCGCACTATATTTATAAAACTGGAATCAACCCTCGTTACCTCAATAAAAACCTACAAAAATTTAAAGCATGGGTAGAGAACGATCAGGTTTTTGTTGATTTAGAGGAAATTACAGCTTGGGAAAAACGCAATCCGCAACAATATAAACGCGATCAATACCAAGGTTTATATGCAGATTCTGCACCTGCACCAGAAGAGCCACACAATAAATTTATTTTAGAGCTTGCGCGTAATGGCCTAAAAAACTTTGGGCATCATGGCCCGACGGCTGCGATGGGAGTCCCTTTTGATAAGCTGCCCAAATGGGAAGATATTCAACTGGTGACTGCACAGCTGTGGAAAGTGCCTCTACTTGATGATGCACCCGTTGCAACAAAAGTGGTGATTGGTCCAAATGCCAAAAAGCCCTTGGTTTTAGATATTCCACTCTTTGTGTCCGATATGAGTTTTGGCGCCTTATCACAAGAAGCAAAAACAGCACTTGCAATGGGCGCTGAGCTGGCAGGTACAGGGATTTGCTCGGGCGAAGGCGGTATGCTCGCCGATGAGCAAGCTGCCAACTCGCGCTATTTTTATGAACTGGCCTCAGGTCGTTTTGGCTATGACATTGAAAAAGCTTAGATTAGCATTTGAAGTGCAACACCATGTTGTTGCCATAATACCTGACTCGGACTTTTAAAGCCGAGTCTTTTTCTTGGCCAATGATTCAAGCGTTGAGTGATTTCTGAAATATATTCATCCGTATAGTCATTTAAATCACTGCCTTTTCTAATATATTGCCTGATTAAACCATTGGTATTTTCATTTGTACCACGTTGCCAAGCACTGTAAGGATCAGCGAAATACCACTCTATCCCTAATTCTCTAGCAGTATGCTCATGCAAGCTGAACTCCTTGCCATTATCTGCTGTCATTGTTTTTAGCTGATCTTTAACTGGATTCAATAAGCTGATTGTGGCTTGGCAAACTTCCTCTGCCTTGCGTGAACTACACTTTTTCAGCCAAAGATAACCCGTCTTCCTGTCTACAATCGAGACCAATGATTGCTGATGGTTCTTGCCTACAATCGTATCTATTTCCAGATCACCAAAGCGAGTCCGAAGCTCTATCTCTATAGGTCGATAATGAATGCTTTTACGATTGATCAGCTGACCACGGGTTTCAGGAGAGCCATATTTTCTCTTTCTTTGATTTCTGAAACGCAGGTTGTGAAAGAGTGTCCCACCCTTGCTTTTATCCTGTTGTATGAAGCGGTAGATGGAATGCAGACTAACTGAAACATGAGAAGCGATTTGCTCGGGACTCCATTGAATATCAAGATAAGAGATGACACGCATCCAAAGCTCATTAGGAATTGTTTTAGGGTTTGAACAATGCCGTCGTCGAGCCAATTTATGGGCATGTTGAGCGAAATAGCCATTTCTCGCTTTATTACGCAGAATTTCCCTAGAAATTGTTGAGGGAGAGCGATTTAAACGCAAAGCGATATAACGTTTGGAAAAACCTTCACGTAACAAGGTATAAATCTGATATCTTTCTTCTTGAGTAAGATGAGTATAGTTCATGATGCAACTTTGACTTTGGTCGGTCGGAAGCATAATGCTAACTCATCTTGCTTTCTTCCAATACATTAATCTCTGTTGCACTTCATTTGAGAATCTAAGAAGTTAAAAAATGCCAAGCTTTTCATTTTAAAGGCGGGCAAGCCGCCAAAACGGGCACAGGTGGACATTTACCTGGTCATAAAGTAGTAGGTAAAATTGCCGAAGTGCGTAATCTACCTGAAGGCGAAGCCGCAATTTCTCCAGCGACCTTCCCTGACTGGACGGGGCTGTCTCAATATAAAGACTTTGCAAATTATATCCGCGAAGAAACTCGTGGCATTCCAATTGGCTTTAAGCTGTCTGCTCAGCATATTGAAAAAGACATCGATGCAGCCATCGCGGTTGGTGTTGATTACATTATTTTAGATGGCCGTGGTGGGGGTACAGGTGCAGCACCCACGCTGTTCCGTGACAATATCTCCGTTCCGACCATTCCAGCACTGGCACGTGCACGTCGACACCTAGATCGCTTGGGTCGCCGAGATATCAGCTTAGTGATTACAGGTGGTTTACGTGTGCCTGCCGACTTTATTAAAGCTTTGGCTTTAGGTGCAGATGCAATTGCAGTGTCTAACTCAGCGATGCAAGCAATTGGCTGTTTGGGTATGCGCGCATGTCAATCCAATGATTGCTCAGTCGGTATTGCCACCCAACAAGATCATTTACGTGCACGACTTGAAATTGAAAAATCTGCACAGCAATTGGCAAATTTCTTTCATGCATCTATTGAACTCATGCAAGTCATGGCGCGGGCATGTGGCCATCATCATCTAAATCAATTTTGTAAAGATGACCTCACCACATGGAAAAAAGAGATGTCTGAACTGACTGGCATTCATTATGGCGGGTTTCAGAATTAAAAACATCGCGATGAACATGCTGTAAAAGCAATACTTAAAATGCCAAAACAGATGGTGCACACTTAGTCTCTAAATGTGCACCACGTGGCATGTAGTTGCCTATTTCGAATTACACACAGTGCCGCAAACTGCGCAATGATCGCCTCACTTTGACTGGGGCGAATAAACACATAATCATCGACCTGTATTTGGCAGCCTGAAGGTAGTTGCAACATTTCCTGATTGCTACTTCGACCATATAAACTATGTGGTTTTGCACCCAATGGGTACTCACATTTCCCCCGCCAATATCCGCCGTAAATAAATACCGCCTGTTGTTTGCGAAATACGCGTGACAAGAATGATAGTTCAGGTAATTGCACGTGAGGAATCACTTTTAAAACTGGTGCTGCAATCCACAGCGCGGGACGAAATGCCTTTAATGAACTTAACTCAAAATCCAGCGGTTTGACTAAAGCAGATCCCACCGCCAAATCATTACAAACCGTAGCTTGCTGATGTAAGCCAAAGCTGGCACTGCCTGCACCATTCAAGCACACGTCCTTTAATTCAGCTTCAGAAAAATACTGGCGTAGGCATTGTATAAAAAACTGATACCGTTGCTGTGTACGTTGAAAAATATCTTCTGGCTTAAACCAAGGCTGAGGCAACTTGCTCACATGCGCATCGTAGCCCATTAAGCCGCTGAGCTTCAAATACGGCGCGTTCGCCTGAATCAATGCCAATGCCTGTGCAAAGTTGGTTTCGTCTGCAAAGCCACCTCGGTGCAAGCCTATATCAATTTCCAAACTTACCCTAAGTTGAATCTGTCTTGACTGCGCAAACTGCAAATATTGGTTTAAGCGCTCAACTGAGTCGATGAGCCATTGTATATTTTGCGACTCAAAAAGCTGTTGATCCGATCTTTGTAAAGCTTGGATCGGCATAGGCTTGCCCAATAAAATATCACCCTGCGGAAATAGAGTTTGAATCTGTTTTAAATGTGGAAAATGGAACAGCATAAAGCGTTGGCTCGGCAATCGCTGGCTAATGTATTGCAACAACTCAGGACTTGCCAAAGACTTAACAACAATGCGCATCTGACATTGAGCATTCAATTGAGCTTGTAATGTAGCAAGGTTAGCATCTAAACGATCGAGATCTAACAGCAACTGTGCTTGCCCCGTTCCTGCTTGTATCAACTCACGATTCAGTGCTTCAAAGTACGCAACAGACATATCAATCACTACGTCCCCAAAATAAATGTTCCAGATGCGAATTGATCCACTTTTTCTCAGGATCTAACTGTTGTCGCAAATGCATAAAATCATCCCATTTCGGATACAAGGTACTTAACGCATCTCCTCCTAGCGTGTGCAATTTCCCCCAATGTGGTCGTCCACCATATTTTTGAAAGATTGGCTCTGCCAATTTAAAAATACTGACATAATCTTGCCGATAGTACTGATGTATCGAAATTGAAATCGAGTCCTGCTGATAAAATGGGCTCAGCCAAATGTCATCGGCTTTGACATAACGAAATTCAATTGGAAAAAACATCGGGACTTTGTGCTTTTTTAAACAGTACATTAGCTCTTCTAAGCAAGCGAGTCCTTCTTTAACTGGCAACTGATATTCCATTTCGTTAAAGCGTGTTTCACGTACAGCGGGAAAGATCCGACTGGACCAATCAATTGCGGTACTCGGTCGTACCAATAGACTCACCAATTTCTGCAATGCTGGATTTAAAACAGGACATGACTTGGTGAGTTCAGAACAGATTCGTAAAAATACATCTTCATCTAAAATTTGTTCTGTTTTTGGTTGTACGGGTTCATTGGTTTCGTCTAAAGTTTTTAAAATGACATTCGGCGAATGAATAAATGCCCAAAACTCGATATGCCGATGTTGTGATTTCCATTGCTCAATATGTTGGAGCACTTCTGTAAATGGGCAACTGCGGATCTGCTCTTTGAGCTTATACATGGGACGATTTTGTAATTTAATTTTAGTCATGAGCCCCAAGCTTCCAAAAGCAACGCGACCTGCTTGATATATCTCACGATGGTGCAATGCATCACACCAAATTAAATCGCCATCTGCCGTAATCAACTCAAAGCCTTCTACATAGGCAGATAGGCATTGCAAATCGATCCCCGTGCCATGCGTTCCTGTCGCAATTGCACCCGCCAATGTCTGTTGATCTATATCCCCCTGATTCATGAGCGCCTGATTATAGGTAGCCAGTTTTTCACCTAAATCATATAAATGCGTACCTGCCTGCACCACACTTTGGCAATGCTGATCATCATGTGAGACCACACCTTTAAAGTAATCTAGGCTCAAAAGTACGTCATTGGTTTGGGCCAAGCCACTAAATGAATGCCCTGCACCGATCACTCGAATTTTGGGGTGTGTACGTATCACATTTTGTAATACCTCTAAGCTGTTCGGACGCAGTAATTTTGGATAGGCTTGTTGCGAACCTGACCAGTTCGACCAAAACTCGGATTGCATTTTTATCATTGTTATATCCTCAGTCTGTGCGCTAAGCACAATGCTGAATTGCTCTTCTTATTTTTTTAAAGTGTGCAATGCAATATTGACCCTTCCTATATGTATATGGCTCAATTTATAAACAAAAGTCAATCTACTTTAAGTTCTTGCTTAGCTATAAAAACTAAAAAGGCACAGCTATGCCGTTATTGAACGCTACCTTGTTGAATATACTTCATTAAAAATTTCACACACAGGTATGCTCTTTCTCATACTTCAGGACCCCAAAAGCTGTCTAAATCACCTCATCTATCTATACCCAAAAAAAGATCAATGCACTCGACTTTAAGCATACAATAGAGTAAATACTCGACTAAAGAATAAATGCAACAATCCACAATTCTGAATATTGTGTAAGCAGGAAATTAGAATAAATAAATTTGGAGTTTTGACATGGTCAGTCCTTATGATGAATTGCCTCGTACACCGGCAAACTTCGTTGCATTATCACCTTTGCGCTATTTAGAACGGGCTGCATATATTTATCCAGACCAAGAGGCGATTATTCATGGTGATCGTCATATCAGCTGGCGTCAAACGTATCAGCGCTGTCGTCAGTTTGCCCACCAATTACAGCAATTGGGCATTCAAAAAAATGATACTGTGTCGGTTTTACTTCCAAATATTCCAGCAATGATCGAAGCACACTTTGCAGTGCCTATGGCAGGTGCGGTTTTAAATACCCTTAATACCCGCTTAGATGCAAAAACCATTGCTTTCATGCTTGAACATGCTGAAAGCAAAGTTCTTTTGGTTGATCCTGAATTTACCAGCGTAGCACAAGAGGCCTTAGCCCTGATCAATAAAGAGATCTACATTATTGATGTCGCTGATGTTGAATATGAAGGCACCAGCCAACGCATTGGTCAAATTGAATATGAAGACTGGATTGCACAAGGTGATAGCAATTTCGAATGGGACCTCCCTGGCGATGAATGGGATGCGATTAGTCTGAGTTATACCTCAGGCACCACAGGCAATCCAAAAGGCGTGGTTTATCATCACCGTGGTGCTTATATTAATGCAGCCAGCAATATCATTGCCTGTGGTATGAAGCCACGTGCGACTTACCTTTGGACCCTCCCGCTGTTCCATTGTAATGGCTGGTGCTTTGGCTGGACCATGGCAGCCAATGGTGGAACCAATATCTGTTTACGTAAAGTTGATCCTGAGCTGATTTTCAAATTAATCGCTGAACATAAAGTGGATTATTTCTGCGGTGCGCCAATCGTACTTTCAATGTTGATCAATACCCCAGAAGAGAAAAAGACTTCATTCGATCATCGTGTAGAAGTGATGGTGGCTGGTGCAGCACCTCCAGCAGCCATTATTGAAGGCATGCGTGGTATTGGCATTAATGTGACACATGTTTATGGCCTTACAGAAACCTATGGTCCTTCTGCACTGTGTGCTTCACAAGCAGGCTGGTCAGAGCTTTCAATTCAAGAACAAGCACAGCTACACTCGCGTCAAGGCGTACCATATCCACTTCAGGATGGCATGAAAGTGCTTGATCCAGAAACGATGCTCCCTGTAAAAAATGATGGCCAGACCATGGGTGAAATCATGTTCCGTGGCAACATTGTGATGAAAGGCTATTTGAAAAACCCCGAAGCTACGGCTGAAGCTTTTGCTGGTGGCTGGTTCCATACTGGTGATTTAGCAGTCTGCCAGCCCGATGGCTATGCAAAAATTACCGATCGCTCTAAAGATGTGATTATTTCAGGTGGCGAGAATATTTCATCGCTTGAAGTTGAAGAAGTCCTGTACCAGCACCCAGCAGTACTCACTGCGGCTGTCGTTGCGAAACCAGATCCACGTTGGCAAGAAGTCCCTTGTGCCTTCATTGAGCTCAAGGTCGGCAAAGAAGCCACTCCTGAGGAAATTATTGAATTCTGTAAGCAACACCTTGCACGCTTTAAAGTCCCTAAAGATGTGGTGATTACAGAAATTCCAAAAACCTCGACAGGTAAGTTACAAAAATTTGTCCTTCGTGACTGGGCAAAAGAACGTGCCACAGGTGAGTTCAGCTAAGCATTCAGTTAAAACAGAAAAACGACCGCTATGGGTCGTTTTTCTTTATGCACAGATAGAATCAATAGACATACTACTCATAGATTCAAAAAAAACAGCTCTTATGAGCCGTTTTTAATTACAACATTAATTGTCTGAAATTAATGCAACTTGCTGTACATAGTTGAATAATTTGAGTCTAGACGCTGCAATTTCTTCTTCCGTTGCATTCTTTGCGATATCACGATGAACACGTAAAGCATGCTGACGTAGAGTATGGCGCTCTGTCGCATTATAAGTTTTAGAAAAGTCATTAATGACTGGATCACCATCTTTAATAATGCGATCAACCCAACGATTCAACTGCGCAGTTTTTTTCAAACCTTGCTTCGGTGTTAAATACGATAAAATGACACTTTCATCTTCATTACGCATTAACTTGCCAATACGCGAGCATTGACGGCGACGCGCTTCATGCGATGAAATTGCTTGAATATCAAGAAGCGCTTCAATCAAGCGCTCATCCACTGGAAGATTTTTGATTTGTTTAGGACTCAGCTCTGCAAGCTGTTCACCCAAAGCGGCCATACGCTGTACAGCCTTCTTTTGTTCGGTTTTGCTTGCACGTCCTTCTAGAGATTCAAAATCATCTTCAGTAAAACGAGTTGGTCGACGTGCCACGATTAATCTGCCTCATAAAATTTTGCTGCGAATAATGCTTGAATATCAGACAAAGCTTTTTCTTCATCTGCACCATCAATCACTAAGCGCAAAGTTGTGCCTTTACCAGCACCGAGCATGAGCAAAGACATAATGTTTTTTGCGTCTACTAATTTATCACCTTTGCCAATCTGAATCGATGAGCGAAATTTAGTGGTGACTTCAATGAGTTTTCCAGACGCACGCGCATGTAAACCTAGTTTGTTTATTACGTCAACAGTTGTGTCTATCATGACCAGTGCTTCATTTCTCTATGTAAGACCTGAACAGACCATTTTGCCTCAAGGGCTCTCTTGAGTCTATCCACAATATAAACCGAACGATGTTGTCCACCCGTACAACCGATAGAAACCGTCATATAATGGCGGTGTCCTTCTGCAAAAGCAGGCAACCACTTTTCTAAAAATTGATAAATATCAGTAAACATTTCATTGGTTTGTGCACTGCTTTCTAAGAATTTTTGTACAGGTACATCTAAACCAGAAAATTTTCTTAACTCTAAATCCCAATGCGGGTTAGGTAAATGCCGAACATCAAACACATAGTCCGCATCTAAAGGGATGCCATGTTTAAAACCAAAAGACTGTAAAATAACAATTAATTGGTCAGCTTGCCCTAATTTAGATAAAAGCACATGCTTTAAATCATGTACGCTTTTATCTGTGGTGTCGATATGTACTGTCGCACGAAATTGAATCGGCAACAACAAATCTTTTTCTTGTTGAATACATTCATTCAAACTATTAAAACGGCTGGATAATGGATGAGGACGACGCGATGCACTAAAGCGTGCTATCAGTTCCTGATCACGCGTAGTCAAATAAATCACATCCACGGCACCATGCTTTTGCAATAATGAAAAAACATGGTCAAACTCTTGCATATCTTGGCGTGTACTTCGAACATCCACCCCTAAGGCCAGTTGCTCGAGATTATTTTCCTGATCTAATTTTTCAACAATTTCAGGCAACAGCGCGAGAGGCAAATTATCAATACAGTAATACCCCAAATCTTCCAGCACCTGCAAAGCAGATGACTTTCCTGATCCTGACTGGCCTGTAACGATTAAAATTCGTTTCATCGCGCGTGCTGTCCTTTCATGCAAATTAAGATGCAGTAAACTTAACCTGTAAATTATCAATTAAGCGTGTTTTGCCAATTTTGGCTGCTACAAACAAGACGACGTCTTGATTAAAGCTATCGACTTTTTGAAGTTCTGGGCTACGTGCTTCCACATAATCCACCACAAAACCAGCATCCGTTAATGTTGCTCGAATTGTATTTAAAGCATCTGACAACGCAGTGCCTGACGTGAGTTGTTGTGCTGCCGTTTGTAAGCTTTGGTAAATAACTGGAGCAATTTCACGGTGCTCAGGGCTTAAGTAACCATTACGTGAGCTGAGTGCCAAACCATCTGCAGCGCGTGTAATCGGCACACCAATCACTTCTAAAGGAATATTTAAATCACGCACAAACTGACGAATCACAGCCAGTTGTTGATAGTCTTTTTGACCAAAAAATGCAAAATTGGGTTGCACCATGTTAAAGAGTTTGGTCACAACTACTGCAACACCATCAAAATGACCTGGGCGCTGTGCACCACATAAATCATCTGTAATGTTATTCACTGAAATATTGGTTAGACGCGGTTGATTGCCATACATTTGCTCTACAGTTGGCGCAAAAACGATGTCACAACCCACATCAGCTAAAAGTTGCTGATCGCGTTCTAAAGTACGTGGATAATTATCAAAATCTTCATTTGGCCCAAACTGAATTGGGTTGACAAAGATACTCACCACCACCACATCACAGAGTTTACGCGCTTCACGTACAAGGTTTAAATGCCCTTCGTGCAAATTACCCATAGTTGGAACAAAGCCAATAATTTTACGTGCTGCTTTTGCAGGACTCAGCGATGCAGTCAAGCCTTGAATCGTGGTTTCAGTTTTCATCTTTTATAACTCAATTTGGAAAGTTTGTTCTTTTGCAGGGAAAGATCCATCGAGCACTGCGGCATGGTAAGCCTTAAATGCATCTAAAATAGCCGTCTCACCTGACTGTTCTTTCATAAAGTTACGTACAAATTTCGCAACATGGCTAAATGTAAGCCCGAGCATATCTTGCTGTACCAACACTTGGCCATCCGTATCTGCCCCAGCACCAATACCAATCACAGGTGTTTGCGGGAACAATTCACTAATTTCTTTACCGACTTGTGCTGGAACGCATTCCAACAACAAAATCGCAGCGCCTGCATCAACCACAGCTTTACAGTCTGCAATAAGCTGATCTGCTGTTTCACGTGTACGGGCTTGGACTTTATAGCCACCAAATACGTGTACAGATTGAGGTGTTAAACCTAAATGCACACATACAGGAATCCCGTTACGTGTCAGCGTTGCCACAGTTTCTGCTAACCATGCCCCACCCTCAAGTTTCACCATGTGCGCACCGGCTTGCATAATGGTTTTTGAGTTTTGTAAGGCATCATTTAAGGTTGCATAACTCATAAATGGCAGATCAGTTAAAATAAAGGCATGTTGATTACCACGGCGCACTGTTGCAGTGTGGTATGCCATATCTTCAACAGTTACAGGCAAAGTCGAATCATGACCTTGAATGGTCATTCCGAGTGAATCACCTACTAAGATTGTATCAATTTCAGCAACTTCCATTGCTTTTGCCATACTTGCATCATAACAAGTTAAGCAAGAAAACTTTCGGCCTTCCGCTTTAAATTTTTTTAAGTGGCTTAGACTGATCATCTAGAATTTCCTCTTATGGCCATATTTTCAGCCAATAAAAATTTAAATTTTTGCCCAATTTCCTGCATCTAAGACAGTCAGACTGACTTGATCCAGAATGGGTAAAGTATTTAATTGTTGTCCATTTAACTGTAGATTTTCATCTAAATCGAGTAATGGAATCAGCACAAAATCACGTTCCATCACGCCTACATGAGGCACAATTAAACGCGGATGTTGAATATTTTGTTGGCCATAAATCAACAAATCTAGGTCAAGTGTACGCTCGCCCCAACGGCGTAGACGTACGCGACCAGACTCTTGTTCAAAGCGCTGTAATTCATCAAGTAATGCCAATGGTTCTAAATCGGTTTGCAATTGCACTACAGCATTTAAATAATTCGGTTGATCCTGCGGACCCATGGGCGGACTTTGGTACAGTTTAGAGACGTTAACCGCACCTAGTGTCGACAATTTATGCACAGCTTCGGTCAAAATTTGCAGAGAATCCCCCAAATTACTGCCTAAGCCAATATAGGTAATCACGCTCATTGCGTTGGTCCAAAAATCACCGTGCTCAAATCTCGTTTTACACGCTTACGTTTTAGAATTGGGTGATCTGCCGTAATTTGATCATTCCCCCCATTCACCGCCTGTGCTTTAAAGTCAGCTTGTTGCTTGGCTTTACGCGCACGACGACTACGAGGTTCTGGCTCATTCACCAAAGGTTCAATCTCAGCTTGTTGAACTTGATGTAATGGCTTAATGTCTTCTTGAGTAGCACCTTTACGGCGCCCTTTCGCACGTTGGCGATTGTAGTCCGCAATCGCACGTTCTTTTTCATCTGTGCTAAGTGTTTGGTAAGTGTCCCACCACACACCCATGCCTTGAGTCGTTTGATCACCCGATTTTTCACGTAGCAATAAAAAGTCAAAACCCGCACGGAAACGTGCATGTCCAGACAATGCTTCAATTTGCTGCGGTTTTGGATTAAGCAAACGCGTCTGCATCTCCCAAACTTCACGAATAAAAGTTTCTGCAAAACGTGGAATAACAGTACGCGTCGCTTGACGTTTAAGCACATCTAAACCAGCCTGAGCACGAGCTTCAGCAGCAACTACGCCTTTTTTCGCATAAAACTCACAACGCTCAAGGAAAGGCTTCCACAGCAACACTGCATAGAAAAATGCAGGATTGATGGTCTTACCAATTGAGATACGCTGGTCTGTGTTTTTGGCTGCGCGCTCGATAAATGGCGTGATATTTGGCTGGATATCCGCAAATAACTGATGCCAGATCTCGAATTCTATCAGCATTGGCATGACACGGTTTAAGTGTCCCATCGTGAAGAGTTTCTGGGACTCATCGTATAAACGATGTGGAGACACATCACGGAGTAATTGCGCAGTTTCAGGTGTAAAGACATCCAAAATGCTTTGATCGATAGAGAAGTTTAATTTCGCTGCAAAACGCAATGTGCGTAACATACGCACAGGATCTTCTTCAAAACGAAGCATCGGATCGCCCAATAAACTTAACTTTTTCGCTTTGATGTCTTCATAGGCATTACAAAAATCGAGCACGATACCTTTGCGTGGCTGGTAATACATGGCATTAATTGAAAAATCACGTCGTGCAAAATCTTGCTCAATGGTTCCCCAGTTATTGTCACGTAAAATCATGCCTGCAGCAGAAGTTACTGCTTTTTTCGGAGGTGCACGAAAAGTAGCAACTTCAATGAGTTCACGACCTGAATAGACATGTGCCAACTCAAAGCGACGTCCGATAATCCGACAACGTCGTCCGAAGACTTCTTTAACTTGTGATGGTGTGGCATTCGTCACCGCATCAAAATCCTTAGGATTCAGACCCAGCATTAAATCACGTACACCACCGCCGACGATATAAGCTTCATAGCCTGCCTTAGTTAAGGCATCAATCACATCTAATATGGAAGAAGGTAATTGTGCGGTAGATAAACCGCATTTGGACGCGCGCAAAGTTTGCAAAAGACGCTGTCTCCTACGTCTGGACGTAAAAATTTTAAGATGCCGTAATCATATCTCTAACACAATCAAAGGGCAATTTGATTCTATCAATCCAACCGTATTGCCTAGATTGGAATTTTCTACAATTGTAATATTTACAAACTTAAGCGCGCTCTATTTTTGGCATACAAAGCAGGCCCTATACCTTTGACTTGTTGGATTTCTTCAATGCTTTTGAACTTCCCGTTTTGGCTCCGATACGCAATGATTGCCTCAGCTTTTTTCTGACCAATACCGTGTAATTGTTGTAACTGCTCACTATTCGCAGTGTTTAAACTCACTTTGGCGCCTGAAGTATTCGCATGTAACGTAGGTTTAGCCAAATAATGCTGTGCCGTAGCATCTGGGGTTTTCAAGCGCTGATCATGTGCCTGTTGCGTCGCTTTCCACTGCGTATAGTCTGCAGTTTCAGCTTTAGCCCAAGACATGCTCAGTGTCATCAAAATCATTAACCAAAGAAGAAGCTGTGCTTTATTCAATCCGCCCTGTTTCATGCTGTGCCTGCTGTTTTAAGTGTTGTTTTGCCTGTTCCCACAGCTGATCCATTTCAGCCAGTGACAGGTCTTCTATATTGTTATTGTGTAATGCAACCTGTGATTCTATATATGCAAAGCGTGAGCGAAATTTTTGAATCGTGCCCAACAATGCAATCTCACTAGAGATGCCTAGTTTACGACCAACATTCACCAGTGAAAATAAGCAATCGCCAAATTCATCTATAATTTCATCGGAATTTTGCGAAGCCAAAGCCTCTTGAAATTCTGCCAATTCTTCTTCGACCTTGCCATACGCCTCTTGCACATCTGGAAAATCGAACCCTATTTTGGCAACTTTTTTTTGGATCTCTTCTGCTTGATTCAATGCAGGGCCAGGTTTAATTGCATCTAAGCGGGATGCACTTTTTCCAGCACGTTCCTCTGCTTTAATTTTTTGCCAAAGCTTGGCAACATCGTCCGCATTGAGCTGGCTAAATTGCTCGGCTTGAAACACATGCGGATGACGACGAATTAATTTTTCTGAAATCGCATTCACGACATCATCAAAGGTGAAAGCCCCCATTTCACTATACATTTGCGATTGAAACACCACCTGTAAGAGCAAATCACCAAGTTCATTTTTGATCTCATCAATATGACCTTCACGAATTGCCGCTTCAACTTCGTATGCTTCTTCAATGGCATATTGAGTGAGGCTTTGTGGCGTTTGTTGTTGATCCCAAGGGCACTTCATCCGTAGCTCTTGCATAATATTCAATAAACGTTCCACATTTCACCTCAGTGTTTTTCATGTTGCTCAAGATTTCCTCATTTTATTTTGTTATGCTCAAAATCGCATAGGGAAAATAAGGAGAATCATAAAAGTGCAAAGTATATTTATTAGTGGGGCAGCACAAGGCATTGGTGCAGCAACCGCACAATTATTTTATCAACAGGGCTATAAAGTCGGTATTTACGACATTAACGTCGTACAAGCTCAACAACTGGCTCAGCAACTTGGCCCCCATGCCAAAGCAGGCTTACTCGATGTCAGCAATGCTCAACACTGGGAAAATGCGCTCGCAGAATTTAGCACTTGGGCAGGTGAGCTCAATATCTTGGTCAATAATGCAGGAATTCTCTACTCTGGCCCCTTTGAAGAGACTGAACTCAGTGCTCACCTTAAAACCGTCGACATTAATATTAAGGGCGTTTTGACGGGTTGCTATTTAGCATTGCCCTATTTACGCCAAGCATCTTTTGCACGTGTGATTAATCTATCTTCTGCTTCTGCCATTTATGGTCAACCCGATTTAGTCAGCTATGCCGCATCTAAATTTGCAGTCCGAGGCCTGACCGAGGGTCTAGATATTGAATGGCAAAAATACGGGATTCGCGTGTTCGATATTATGCCTTTATTTGTACAAACCAATATGGTGAAAAACATGAATGCAGGGAGTATTCACAATATGGGGGTACACTTAAGTGCTACAGATGTTGCACGGCAAATACTACACACAGTCCAATTAAAAGATACGCCTTTTACCGTCACG
The DNA here is from genome assembly GCF_003024525.3 of Acinetobacter cumulans. Taxonomy (GTDB): domain Bacteria; phylum Pseudomonadota; class Gammaproteobacteria; order Pseudomonadales; family Moraxellaceae; genus Acinetobacter; species Acinetobacter cumulans. The sequence continues at coordinate 2,872,049 of NZ_CP035934.2, forward strand.
CATCATACAGTTGGCCTAAAGGCCAAAGTCCTCATGACACTCTCCAATGTAAGCCCACAGTTTGTTAATCGAATGAGCAATCTTTGGATTAGCAAAAAATAGTTAAGCAATCCACTGCACAGCATCTTGCACGTGATTCAGACTTCATTTAAACAAACTAAAGGTGCGAATGAACTGCAATCACGGGCAGGCGAAAACCCTGACAAGAACGTTCTGTACGCCAAGCCACACTAAGCATAGCTTTTCCAATCACATAACATTGATAAGCAAACACCCCAAGTTCAGGATGACTACATATTCCACTGTTTTGTGTAGCATGAGCTTGTGTGTTCAGCTCATGTAAATTCAGGCGAATGCCGAGCCCTGATGCCTTTAATACAGCCTCTTTAATGGTCCAAACCTTAAACCAATATTCCGTATCCTCTGCTAAATCGCGCCAATGTTGTATTTCTTCGGGATGAAATGCGTGTTGAGCCAAAGCAGCAAAGCGCACAACACGATCAAGGTCTTCCACATCAACCCCCAAATCTGCCACACGATGGCTCGTGGCTAAGGCATAATGTTTTTGACTGTGACTATGATTAAAATAAAATTTCGGATGTTCAAGCAAATAAGGTTTGCCATATTCAGTCCGTGCAAAATCTGTATTTTGAATAGGTTGCTCAAGCACTGCTGATAAATAACGATTGCGCATTTCGGCTGTCATTACTTTGCGATGTTGTACTTGTTGCTGACGGTTCAGCTGTAAATCTGCTAATTGTACAATCTGCTGTAGATCAATCCGAATCTGCGCCATCAAGCTGACCTCAATTTCATGTGTGTAAACCAATTTAACTCACCAATCTCTAGTCTAGCCCAAAGCGCAAAAAGCCTGCAATTGCAGGCTTTTTGAGATCAACGAATTAACGTTTAAATTTCTTTTCAGCTTTCTTAAACTTCTGAACATAACGGCGTTTACGTGCCAAAGTACGTTCATCCACTTGAGATTTACGACCTTCAAATGGGTTTTCAGAGGTTTTAAATTCGATCTTCACTGGCGTACCTTCAAGCTTGTACACTTTACGGAACACGTTTTCTAAGTAACGACGGTAATCCGCAGGTGTTTTATCCACTTTGTTACCATGGATCACAATCGTTGGTGGGTTTTGACCGCCAATATGCGCATAACGCATTTTGATTGCACGACCTTGCACTTTCGGTGGATGGTGCGCATCTGTCGCATCATTCAAAATTTGGGTGATTTTTGCTGGTGAAACCTTCAAACGTGATGAATCATACGCACGGTGAATTGAAGGATAAAGATCGCCAACACCTGTACCATGCAAAGCAGAAATCAAATGAATTTTTGCCCATGGAATAAAGTCAAAACGACGCTCAACATCAAGTTTACATTGCTTACGATCATATTCAGACATATTGTCCCATTTATTAATCGCAATCACCATCGCACGACCCGCTTCAATGGCATAGCCAATCAAGTGTAAGTCTTGCTCAACAATCCCTTCACGCGCATCGACCACTACCACAATCACGTTGGCATCTTTCATCGCTTGTAAAGTTTTAACAATTGAGAACTTCTCAATCATTTCATCCACTTTACCTTTACGACGTACACCAGCAGTATCGATTAATGTGTATTTACGGCCATCACGTTCAAAAGGAATATAAATCGAGTCACGCGTTGTACCTGGTTGGTCAAATGCAACAACACGATCTTCACCCAATAAACGGTTTACTAGCGTAGATTTACCCACGTTTGGACGACCAATGATCGCAAGGCGTAAGCCTGTATCTTTGTCGTGTGCTTCAGCATCTTCATCTTCAGGTACGTCTGTAAGGACTTCCTCAAGCATTTGTTGTACGCCACGGCCATGGCTGGCTGCAACCTGCAAAGGCTCACCCATACCTAGCTTGTAAAATTCAACAAGTGCGGCTTCAGCATGTACACCATCAACTTTGTTAGCAACAAGATAAACTTTTTTACCTAATGTACGTAGCTCACGAGCAATCTGTTCATCAGATGCCAACAGTCCCGCACGAGCATCGACCACAAAAATGATCATATCTGCTTCGTTGATTGCAGTTTTTGACTGCTCAGCCATGTATGAGTCAATACCACCTTCATTTTCGCCAATACCACCAGTATCAACAACAATGAATGATTTATTTTGATACGTTGCATCGCCATATTTACGGTCACGTGTAAGACCTGCAAAATCGGCAACAAGTGCATCACGGCTCTTAGTAATCTGGTTAAACAACGTTGATTTTCCGACGTTCGGACGACCAATGAGCGCAATTACGGGTTTCATAGATTAACCTTTATTCAAGATCAGCCAGCTAGGTCTGGTCTGAACATCAGAAAGTTTGGGAAGAATAAGAATTGGATTTAGGCCCAAAAATAAATAAAAACACGGGGTATTGAATAACAATCACCCCGCGTTCAAAAATACGGTTGGCTTATTTTAGCATAAGCCAACGAAAAATTAACGGTTCTGCCAAATGCTCATTGCACCCTTACGCGTCGCAACAAATAATTGATTGTCGATTACGCGTAAAGTACGGACATCACCGCTGGTTTTTGCACGGCCAATAATATTTCCTGTGCTCGGATCAATCAAGTGTAATACACCATCCAAATCACCCACCACAAGGTTTTGACCTAACATTACAGGGTTACTGAGTTTACGATTCAACAGCTGATCGTTTTCCCAAAGTTTATGACCTGTGGTAATTTCATAAGCCGTGATTTTGCCATCATTTTGCGCCACAAACACACCGTTACCTGAAACTTCTGGGCGCTGCGTACTGCTCGCATCTTCACTCCAAATCACTTGTTGGCTCACCATATCCATCACAGTCACTTGACCTTGATAGCTGGTTGTTACCAAAAATTGACCTGCAACTGTCGGCTCACCATCAATATCAACTAAACGCTGAATATCCGAACGGCCTTCCGTTACTGCCATACGACGTTGTAAACGCGGTGCGCCACTTAAAGCATCAATAGCATAAATATAAGCATTTGCTGAGGCAATCAATACATTTCGAGCATCCAGCGCGACAGGTGCTGCTTGGCCACGCAAACTAAACTGTACGTTTGGTAAGCTGTATGTCCACGCTTGTTTACCTGTATCAAGCTCATGCGCATAAACCGTACCATCGTTGGCTACGGTAATTACACGACCCGCATGAATCAACGACGGCGCAAGAATTGCACCAGACAATTGTGCTGTCCACTTTTGTTCGCCTGTCGCTTGATCCAAAGCAAACAATTGACCTTTCTGGTTACCCACAACAACAAGACCTTCGGCTGCTTCTACACCAGAACTCAAACCTTGTTTGCTGACATTTTTCTGCCAAAGACGTTGTTTACCTTGATAAGCCTCAACTTCGCCCTTTGGATTAATGACATACACTACACCGTTGTTTGAATCCAAACGTAAACGTAATGGGTCTGCTTCGCTGGTCGATGCAACACTGGTAGAAAATACAGAGCTCAGTGTTTGTGGATTGACTAATTTTGGTAAAGGATTTGGCTTTGGCTCTTCTACCTTTGGACCTTTACTTGCACATCCGGTTAGTGCAAGTGTTAAAACTGTCAATGCACACGCAAATTTGTATTTTCTATTCATTCAGCTTCTTCCACATGTGTATCTAATATCGGGCGTTCAATTTCTGGATCATCAACTAAAACGCCTACACTTTCGAGTTTAATTTGTAAAATTTGGCGTTCTTCTTTACGTTCTACCAACGCATCCCATGCACTTTGATATACTTTTTTAGCATTTTCAATATCATTTTTTGCAACATACACATCACCACGCGCTTCATCAGCTGTTGCTTTAAAGGCAGGATCAGTCACAGCTACTAAGGTTTTTAAGGCCTCATCATATTTCTTCTGTGCCAATTGTGCATAAGCCAAACGTAATTTCACGACTTGTACTAAGCCTTGATCATCTACTTTTGAGTTTTCAACTTTTTTCAATGCTTTTTCAGCACTTGCATAGTCTGACTTATCATAAGCCAATTTCGCCATCAGCAATTGTGCTTGAATTGCCTGAGCTGAGTCAGGTGCATCTTTTACAATTTTATCTGCAGATGTCGACAGTTGAGTAAATGCATCACCCTGTGCAGACTGCGCATCACCAATCAATTGTTGCACTCTGGCTGTTTCCACTTGGGACTCAGCCAGATTTTTCTTCTGCCAATATTCCCAACCGAAAAAGGCAATCAACGCAATTAAAATCCCGCTAATAATGGCAGAACCATACTTCTTAGAGAATGATTTCAAGTTATCAAGCTGTTCATCATCACTTAATGCGCTCATGTGATTCCCTTTTCCTTATCTGTTATGGCTTATTTTGAAGAAATTTGTTCGATAATAAATGGCACAATGGCTGAAACAGCAACTTCTGTTTGTGTCGCTGTTGCAAGCTCTTTCACCAATAATTGCTGAGCATCCCACTCTCGTTCACCCAGAATCACAGCGAAAATTGCACCCGATTGATCGGCTTTTTTCATTTGTGATTTCATTGAACCCTGTGAGCCTACTTTGAAGCGAATCGCCGATGTCGCAGCATCTAATTGGTCACGAATTTGCTCTGCAAGCACCAATGCTTTAGATTGATATGCAGGTTCAGAAACCAAAAATACTTCACAATCACGGACTGGTGTATTGTCTTCAACTTGTTCAAGAAGAAGCAATAAGCGCTCCATACCCATTGCAAAACCGACTGCTGGTACAGATTGATCTGGCTTGCCTTTCAACTGCCCAACTAGACCATCATAACGACCGCCTGCACACACTGTACCCTGTGAACCCAAATGCGTTGTAGTCCATTCAAATACAGTTTTGTTGTAGTAGTCTAAACCACGCACCAATTTTTGGTTAATCACAAAGCTTATACCAGCATCTGTTAAATACTGCTGTAACTGTGCAAAATGAGCCAAAGTTTCTTCACCCATAAAGTCATGAAGTTTTGGTGCATTTTCAAGAATGCTTTGTGTTTTTGCATCTTTAGAATCTAAAATACGAAGCGGATTGGTAGTCAAACGACGCTGTGAATCTTCATCTAAATCTGCTTTGTGTGCTTGAAGAAATTCAACTAAGGCTGCACGGTAGTTTGCACGTTCATCAGACTCACCCAAAGTGTTGAGTTCAAGTTGAACTTTATCTGCAACACCCATACGCTTCCAAAGACGCGCTGTCATAAGAATCAATTCAGCATCTTGATCTGGCGTTGAAACACCAAAAGTTTCTACACCAAATTGGTGGAATTGACGATAGCGACCTTTTTGTGGTTTTTCATAACGAAACATCGGGCCGACATACCACACTTTTGGCGTTGCACCACGCAGTAGGTTATGTTCTAGCATTGCACGCACACAGCCTGCGGTCCCTTCAGGGCGCAAGGTTAAAGACTCAGGTGGCTGACCTTTGTCTAAAAAAGTGTACATTTCTTTTTCAACAATATCTGTTGCATCGCCAATTGAACGCTTAAACAAATTGGTTTGCTCAACGATAGGCAAACGAATTTGTTGATAACCGTATGCATCCATTAATGATGCTAAATGCTGTTCTAAACGTCTCCACGCAGGAGTTTGCGTTGGGAGAATATCGTTAAAACCTTTAATTGCTACAATTGAACTCATGACCTACTCAGAACTGGTGCGAATGATTTCTTTAGATTTCGCTTCTTCAAGCGCTAAAACACGTTGACGAACCATCGCTTCAATTTCGTCAACCAATTGATTGGTGTCGATTAAATGACTCTTTTCGCCATTACGATACACCAGTGAACGCGGACTTGCACCCACCACGCCAATATCAGCTTCTTTAGCTTCACCAGGGCCATTAACTTTACAGCCAATCACCGAGACATCCATTGGCGTACGTACATCTTCAAGGCGTTCTTCTAAAGCTTGCATCACAGAAATGACATTAAACTCCTGACGCGAACAACTCGGGCACGCAATAAAATTAATGCCATTTGAACGTAAGCCCAGTGATTTTAAAATATCAAAACCAATTTTTACTTCTTCTTCAGGCTCGGCTGCCAATGAAATACGCATCGTGTCACCGATGCCTTCCATAAGTAAACCGCCCAATGCAATCGCTGACTTGACTGAACCTGTGCGGTAGATTCCCGCCTCAGTCACACCCAAATGAAGTGGATTATCAATTTGTTGTGATAACAAACGATAAGCATCCATAGTTAAAAATACATTCGATGCTTTGACCGACACTTTAAATTCATGAAAATTTAAGCGGTCTAAAATATCAATATGGCGCATTGCAGATTCAAGCAAAGCTTGGCCTGTAGGCTCACCATATTTTTTTTGAATATCTTTTTCGAGTGAACCTGCATTCACCCCAATACGCATAGAAATATCGTGATGACGTGCTGCGGCCACCACTTCACGAATTTTTGCTTCCGAGCCAATATTACCCGGATTAATACGGAGGCAATCTGCGCCAAAGTCGGCAACTGCCAAGGCAATTTTATAGTCAAAGTGAATATCGGCAACCAATGGCACATTCACTTGTTTACGAATTTCACCAAAAGCTGCTGCCGCTTCCATGCTCGGCACAGAAACACGCATGATATCTGCACCCGCATCTACACAGCGCTGAATTTGTGCAACTGTTGCATCTACATCACAGGTTTCAGTATTGGTCATGCTTTGAATACTGATTGGTGCGTCACCACCTACATACACCGAACCGACACGAATTTTACGAGTTGGACGGCGCTTAATCGGATTTTCAATCATTGTTCGAATCTGCTCTGTTATGCCTTAACGAGATAAACGGAAGTCTGCTCGACCATTTACGGTATACGGCGACAATGAAATATTTTCATTATTGAGGCTTAGTGTCACGGCTTCTGCATCATCTAAACGAATTTGGAATGGTGATTCACCATGTAAAGTTAATGTCGTAGCTTGGCGACCCGTCGCCAGCACTTTACCCGTCGCATCAACAATATTCACTGAGGTTGGACGACTAAAATTCAATTCTAATTGCTCGCCAGATACAGCCGATGAACCATCCATATTAATGACTTCTACGTCAGAAGTTTTAACTGGTGCACCTTCATTATCAGAAGATGTAGATGACATATTTTGTACAGCCATCACGATTGCCGCCAACACCACCAATACTACAATAGCCAACGCACCACGTTTCAACCACTTACGATTACGATCGCGGTTAGAACCTGGCAATTTGCCCATAATTTTAATTGGAGAGTTATTTAAAGCATGATTTGGCAAGAGGCCCGTATCATTGGCATAAATTTCATCAAAACGCTGAATGATATTGGTCGCATCAACTTTTAAAAATTTTGCGTAGGTACGGTAATAACCTTTAATAAAGGTTGCTTCAGGTAATGACTTATAGTCATCCTGCTCCAATGCCATCAATGTCTTTACAGGAATGTTTAACTCCTGCGCAACTTCATCTAAATCACGTTTTTGCGTGACACGAATCTGGCGTAGGTACTCACCTGGACGCTGAACATTTCCTAACGCATTTGGGGCTACGCTCGAGTTATTCGATTGCGGTGAATTAGGATTTATTTCCATACGGCCTCAGTACTGTACTGTAATTGCAAATAACGTTGGTATTCTGGACTTTCCGGGAATAAAGCACGTAGCTGGTTCACTAAAACCTGCTGACCAATGTTGTCTTTATTCGCATGCGCGGTACGAATACCAATCCAAAGCGCACGTGCACTTTGGTTGTTCTGACCTACTGTACGCACAAATTGTTCATACATTTGTGTCGCATCAGCAGTCTGCTGGTTCAAATAAAAAATTTCTGCCAACTCTAACATCGAAACATAAGAATCACGATTAGCTTGCAAGGCTTGCTTGAATGTTTTTTCAGCACTCGCAACATTACCTAATTTAAGGTAAATACGCCCTGCATTTTCCAGCGCTCTTGCACGCTGATCATACCCCAATGTAGAACCGGCGATATTCAACTGTTCAAGCGCATCATTATAGCGTTCAAGTTGATATAAATACGTACCATAGTTGTTACGTACTTGCGCATTTTTAGGCTCAGATGATATGGCGCGTTTAAAATAACCATCCGCTTTTTGAATATTGGCTTTACTTCCTTCTTGCTGTAAAAGCACACCCATCATCATATTTGCTTGTGCATCACGGCTATTTGCTTCTAAGGCTTGGTCAAGCTCACGTTTTGCCGAGTCGAGATCGCCATTTTTAATATATTCAGCAGCCATTTGAGTTCTTACTTTTGCTGCTTTTTCTGGGTCCTTTTTGACTACCCCACCACTTGCACTATGAATACCCGTAGTTTGACACCCTACCATTGCACTCAACGCAATACATAGTGATGAAATTAAAGCAATTTTATAAGTCGACTTTCTCAATTGGCTGCCTCTTTGTTATCCTTGCGAGCGCAGAATCTCATTCTTTGCCGCAACTTTCTTTTTCCATTGCTCCGCACGACGAGTACGGTCTGCAACTTGCCCCACAAGTTGTCCACACGCAGCATCAATATCATCGCCACGTGTCTGACGAATCGTACACACAAATCCAGCATCAGACAAAGTTTTTTGGAAAGAAATAATGCGGTTACGACTTGAGCGACCATACGGCGCATGCGGGAAAGGGTTAAATGGAATTAAATTAATTTTACTCGGCAGATTTTTGAGTAATTTAATCATTTGTTGCGCATGCTCTGGATGGTCATTTACACCATCTAACATGACATATTCAATCGTCACGTGTTTACGTGAACTTTCGTTGCCATCTTTAGCAATATAACGCTGACATGCTGCAATCAATTGTTCTAGTGGATATTTTTTATTGATTGGCACCAGTTCGTTACGAAGCTCATCGTTTGGTGCATGCAATGAAATCGCCAATGCGACATCAATATCTTTCACCATCTGATCGATTTTAGGCACAACACCCGAAGTTGATAAAGTCACGCGACGCTTTGACATGCCATAAGCAAAGTCATCCAACATGGTACGCATAGAATTCAGCACTGCATCGTAGTTAAGGAGTGGTTCGCCCATCCCCATCATTACGACGTTCGTTACCGAACGCTCACGCTCAAGAACAGGCACATCTTCCATATAAGAATAGTTTGCCATCCATAGCTGACCAATGATTTCAGCCTGATTTAAATCACGCTGGAAGCCTTGTTTACCTGTAGAACAGAATGAGCAATCTAGTGCACAGCCGACTTGTGAAGAAATACACAATGTACGGCGTAAACCACTACGGTGTTCAGCAGGAATGAGAACAGTTTCAACTAAAGAACCTGCACCCTCACCCACGCGGAATACCCACTTACGGGTACCATCTTTAGAATAGTTTTTATGCACCACTTCTGGCGCTTTAATTTCAGCAATTTTTTCTAGTTTTTCACGCAATTTGCCTGAAATATTGGTCATTTCAGCAAAATCAGTCACAAAAAATTGGTGCATCCACTTCATCACCTGCCCAGCACGGAACTTCCTCTCCCCCATATCTTCGAAGAATTTTTCCATTTGTGGACGTGACATGCCAAGTAGATTCACTTTTTCCACAGACTTTTGCTGCGTTGGAGCGGATGGAGATTGTTGCTGTGCATCAGAAACAGCTGATGTAGCGACTACTTCAGTACTCATGTGTAATTACCTAAACCATGTCTAAAGATGAAAGGAGAAGCTCAATAAGTGAGCAAAGGATTATTCAGGGAATAAAAAAACCAGATAAGTATAATAACACTTATCTGGTTTGAATACTTCGAATTAACGAGTACGTGGAGCAATCTCAGTTTGAGCGAAGAAGTAGTTAACTTCACGATCAGCAGATGCTACAGAGTCAGAACCGTGAGCAGCGTTTTCGTCGATGCTTACAGCGAAGTCAGCGCGGATTGTACCTGGAGCAGCTTCTTTAGGGTTAGTCGCGCCAAGGATTTCGCGGTGAGCAAGAACTGCGTTTTCGCCTTCAAGAACAGAAACAACAACTGGACCAGAAGTCATGAATGCAACTAGGTCAGCAAAGAAACCACGTTCTTTGTGCTCAGCGTAGAAGCCTTCAGCTTCAGCTTGAGTCAAGTGTTTCATTTTAGTTGCAACGATTTGAAGACCAGCTTTCTCGAAACGAGCAAAGATGTCACCGATGTTGTTTTTAGCAACTGCGTCTGGTTTAACGATAGATAAAGTACGTTCGATAGCCATGGTAGGCTCCTTAAGTCATAATGTTGACAGGAAAATTTGGCGCATTATACCGAATAATGCGCTGTTTTCTGCTTTTGAGATGTAAAAAAATTGCTTTTTTCGACGCAGTGTTAACTTGCTTCGTCTATCCAAGCCATTTGAATCGCTTCCAGTAAACCTTCAGTCGATTTTTCTGGGTTATCTGCAAAGTCTGGCAAAGCGCACACCCATGCATGTAAATCAGTAAAGCGAATCCATTGTGGATCCACATCTGGATGAGCTTCATAAAGCTCAATTGCGATATCAATCGTATCTGTCCAGCGTAAGCCCATGTGCGCCATCCTAACATCCAATAAACGATGCTGTACTTTAGCAAATTTCTAAATTGCTGCCTAAATTTTCAATCAATAAAGCCTCATTTTTTATTGTCATGGCAGATTTTAATGCCCCCACACCACAACATTGGCTTAAAGCATAATATGTAAAACGGGTGCACATAAAATAATGGCTATTGCCACCACAGCACCAATCAATGCCCCAATGACCACATCGCTAGGATAGTGTAGCCCTAAAACCATACGCGACAAAGCCACCAATACGGTAAAAGGCAACATCAAGATGAGTAAAATCGGCTGCACCCACCCCAATACAGTCGTCACCATCACCGCATGTAGGGTATGCCCTGAGGGAAAGCTAAAGTGGTCTAAAGGGCGCTCGCCCAATCGAATCACTTGATGCACTTGATAAGGCCTTGGCCGTACGGTTTTTTGTTTGAGCAACTTATATATACCAGTTCCCAGCAAACCACTCAGTGCAATGTACAGCAATTGAAATGCATACATCAGTCCTTGTAGCATCCACACAGCCATCAACATGAGATACCAAAAAACTCCATCGCCCAAGCGACTAATCATTTTAAAAAAGTACGCGATTCGCTCTGAGTGAGAAAACGTATTGAGATAAATACAGCCTTTTAAATCGAGATCAAGCATTCTTATTTTTGCATTTTTGAATTTCATGGCTCTCTCCTCAGGTGGTCAATAACCTTCCTGTTATCGCTTCATAAAGCAGGATTAGCTTGGTGCAATACTTCGCCTAGCAACACTATATAAAGCCTGCTCAAATTGTTGTACAGGATGCTTCCATCCAACATGTTGCACATCTGCTTGTGCTTGTATACCCATGGTTTTTAATACTTCTCGTGCAGGTAGCTTCTTAATCAATTCGCTAAATTGGGTAAGTTGCCCCAACCCCGCTAACCAGCCCGTATGCCCAATTCGCACATATTGCTGCGCACATGCATTGTCATAAGCCACGATGGGCAATCCGCTGGCCATCGCCTCTAACACTACATTACCAAAGGTTTCAACTTGACTTGGAAAGACAAAAACATCAGCACTGGCATATACTTCTGACAATGCAATACCACTCAAGCTTCCCATAAAAATAATACGATGCCCCTGTGCTAAACGTTGTAGCTTTTCGCGCTCAGGACCATCTCCCACAATAACCAAACACTGCGTTGCTGTTTGTTTGGTTTGCTGGGTAATAAAAGCCTCAATCAGTACATGCAATTCTTTTTCTGGCGATAAGCGCCCGACATAAAGCAATACTGTAGTCTGCTCATTGACTTGCCACTGCTGACGCAAACCAGTCGAAGCATATTTAGGGTGAAAAACATCGACATCTACGCCTCTTCCCACCACAACCTTGGGACAAGTCACGCCTAAGGATTGTAGCGACTTTGCCGTTCCCTGACTGGGTACACAGGTCAATTGCGTACTGTTATGAAACCAACAGAGATAACGTTGTATTGGCTTAAGCAAAAAGGCCAAATCAAAGAACCGACTAAAATCTTGAAATGCAGAATGAAAGCCACTTGAGATTGGAATTTTCTTATTTTTAGCCGCTTGCAATGCCGCCAAACCCAGTGGACCTTCTGTCACAATATGTACAACGTCAGGTTCAAAACTTTCAATACTACTGGAAACTTTTAAATATTGTGGCCAGCCAAACTTTAATCCCGGATAACGCGGGATGGACTGCGCCAACACCAAACACTCCTGATAAGGCTTAAAGCTCAAACATTCACTTTTTTGTTGTGGGCGTATTAATAAAATTTTATGGCCTAACGCTTGTAAACCTTTACACAATTGAAGCAACGACAGTGCCACACCATTAATTTCGGGTGGCCACGTTTCAGTTACAATGGCAATTTTCAAACGAGGTCTTACCAAATCATTCAGCTCACGTCTATCCGCTTTGAGATGATTTGAATTCTTATTTTTAAAATAAAAGCGTAGGTTTTCTGGAAATTGCTGTTGCTTGAGCAGGCTTGTCGCTGTTTGATCTGACATAGGCCACCTATTTATCTTTTTTGTTTTAGCCTACTGCCCTTTCTTTGCATTTTAATGTGGATTTAATGACACTTTTTTGACAATACCTCAACCTTTATCCTCAGAGTTTTTTACGCACTGTAATGCGTGTACAACCAGGCCTAGATTCAACTTCAAGCATCGCATTGATTTTGATCAATCGTGCACACATGCTTTTTAAGCCTACACTCAAGCCCGATTCTTTCACTGCTGTGGTATCAAAGCCAACGCCATTATCCTGCACAAAAGCAATCAGCTCTTGATTATGAAAGCGCATGTTTACATCCACCCGATCTGCATAACTATGTTTCAGCACATTCGTCAGACACTCCTCCAAAACCCGTTGTAGTGCAATACAATCTGCTGGAGTAATTGCACCTTGCCAATGATCTGGAAATTCCCAACAGACAATTACACCCAGTTCATCAAACAACTGATTAAAACGGTGACGTGTCGGCGCAACCCACAACGTTGGTGTTTCAGGAACAGAAGTATTTAGGCTTGATCCACTATCAATCACAAGTCTAAGGTCATCACGTAAATGCTTAAGTACAGATAAAAACTGATGGTTATTCAAATTTTCACGGGTATGTTCAATCGAGGCCATAGAACGCACCAATGAACTTCCCAACCCATCATGTAGATCATGTGCTAATTGAATTCGTTCCTGCAATTTAGCATTTTTCAGCTCCAGCTGGTGACTGTGGTTCAAACTATCCTCTAGCTCTGTGCGTACCTGCTTCACCTTTAGGGCGAGACGTGTATTAAATCGCTCTACACCATTCATACTACGGGTTAAACGTAGGGCAAAAATACACGCTAAAATCACTGCAGTAAAAGGTGATGCATAAACAATTAATAAATTTCCCTCATGTAGGTAAATACTCAAACCATCATGCAACGACAAGGGCAAGTACACACAAAACATCACCAATGCTAAACAATAAGCTTCAGGCTGTTTAGAACGATATGCAACAACAGGATAAACAATACAGTTAAGCAAATAGATGCCAACTGCCACAACAAAACTCACTTTCAATAAAAAATCGAGATATTGAACAGGCATAAATAAAGTGAGCGATAAAAAAACTACAACCAACCAAAGCAATGTACGCTCTAAACAAGGCGCCCTGAAGTTGGCAAAACGCCAACTATATAAACAGGTAAAGCAAACAAATACTAAAAAAATTAAACTTTGAATGCGCGCAAAGTCCAATGTTTTCAGTGCAAATAATGGCTCTGTAATGAGCTTCATCCCAATATATAGCACCTAAAGCATAGTATCCAAATGCACTTTCCTTGCGCCTAAACAACCAAACAAAAGCAGCAATTAATCCAAGTGCAACCTCCAGACAGAGTGTGTAGGTCAACAAGTCTCGCATTTCAAGCCAATAATGTTCGTGCTTTGCCATGACGGACTCATAGTCCCCCAAATGAACAAAGCCAATTCCTGGATTGAGCTCAGAAACACCTTCCACACGTATATAAACTGTATTTTCACCTGGCTTTAAAATACCGACGGGCAACATCCAGCGTCTAGGGATGTTCAAGTTACGAGATAAAGGTTCTTCAAGTGATTTGTTTTGCCATAGGAAGTGGTCATTAATGTAGACCTGCCCAGCCATATTAATAAAACTGACTGACAGCATCATGGGCTGATTTTGTTTTTCGTCACAATGAAATTGCCAAGTCAGCTTATACCAAACTGTACCGCTAAATTTTGGCCAACGGTCATTCCAATAATCTGGCGTACTTGAAATTGTTTGCCACTGTGATATTTGTGGCCGACCTTTAGCATTTGGACCAATTCCTTTTGTACTTTGAATCTGCTTAAGTTGTGCATAACACTTGGTGGCCTGCTGATATGCGTGTACTTCTGTCGTCATAAAAATTGACCACAGTAAAACACAAAGGCACAGTAATATTTTGTGTAAGCTTCGCCCTCCCACACCAATCACATGAGCAAAATTTAGGCAAAAAATACAAACTGTATTATGGCAAAACGCCAAAAGCGTCACCTTATTTTTTAAAATTATAAAGTCGTTCAATCATACTCAAATTTACACAAACAATACAATAAAATTGCAATAATATTCATTATCATCTAATTTTAATTTTTATATGTGCAAAGTATAAACACCTCCCTTTATACAACTTAAGCAATTTTCACTTGAATTATTGCACCAAATACATCAAGCCACCTTTTACCTGATATAACTGCCCCTCACCAAAATCTATTTGTTGCTGGTCTCCACGCAACCGAGGAAAACCAATCAATGCATCCAGCTGTGCGGAACGCTGAAATTGGTGTGTTTTAGGGTTAAACATCCAATAGATAAACCGTTTATCTTCTATTTTTTTGCCATTGGACACATCTGAAAGCACCACATCATAATAACCATCAAAATTCACATCCATGTAGCCAATGCTATTGGCAAAGGCTGTAAAACCCGTCAGGCTTTGTAATAGCTTATTCGTTTTTTTATCAATCACATCAACTTGCGTTAAGGCTTTACCAGCCGGATATTGCGAATGATCCACACCATAAAATTTAAAAACCACCACAGGCTTATCCGCTGCTTTAAAAGCAGGTTCAAAACTGAGTGATGTCGCACCTAGCGATGTATTCCAATTGGCTTGCATAATGCCCGTGTTTGCATTTAATTCGCCACTTAAGGTTTCATTATTGGGCGTAGCCATACCTTCCGCGCTCACAGCGAGTAAATTAATTTGATCTGCTTTTTGCGTGCCTTTGAGTGCGTAGGCAGTAGAAGCTGACTCATCATATAAAGTGCCGTGTGGATTCCAAATACCCGCATACAAATCTAAAAAATACTGATTGTCTGTTGAACGTAGCATTCGAAGCATCGACACTCGGACATTATTTAAAGGCTTAAGCTGTTCACTGCTTATTCCTGATGATGCAGGTTCAGCAAAAGAAAGACTAGGGAGAAATAAGGCAATGATACAAAGCAAAATTTTATTGTTCATTGTGAAGCCACACCCAAACAAGGAATGAATAATGTGGAATTTATCACACTTTAAAACACTAAAATGTATAGCCTTTGCTTAACCATTCGATAAGCTAAATACTGGTTAAAGTGCAAACCATTGTTTTCTCACAGCACATAAATTAATCTAAAAGCCAATCAAATAAAAAATATAACTTGAATGAATTTTAAGTCCGCCCCTGAACGTGAAATTTTAAGCTTTCAGCCACACCTGCTTAAGCTCACAGAAACAGACAGCCACCATCAGACGTGGCAACTCCCTCCGGAACTTCAAGAAAAAACGGGATTGAATGAAATTTACATCCATGAAAAATGGGCTGAATTTAATCATAGTTTAAAAATTGGACAATCTTATCCCGTCAGCATTTATCAAGGTAAGTTTCAAGATTATTGGATTGAAGCAAAAACCTTTCAACAACTAGGGCCGATACAGGAGTCACAACCATAATGACACCTGTACATACAATTCGGCATACTGTTTGCACCAACAAAGAAGACCAAGAGCTGCTTAAATATCAGCTATTAAATCAAGCTAAACGCGATTATAAATTATCAAAAATCAATAGATTTTTACTTCATAAAAATATGCATCCAATATTGATTTTAGTTCTTGTTTTTCTAGTTGGATATGGCAAAGATCAAATCTTATTTGGAGTTTTAATTCAACCTTACTATTACGTATTTTTTGCACTCGCTCTGCTGCATCCAATTTATGAAGCATGGATGGATCGTAAGATCAAACGGAAAATTAAACGCGAAATCGATCAATCTGCTTATTTTTCTACAACAGGCACAATCAAAAAAATAATCTCGCATCACCCCAAAGACAATCTGATTGAGTTTGAAATTAAATATCTCCATCCAAAATTTCAAACTATCACACGTGTTTTTAAGCATTTCTACCAAGCTGATATTTATAATCCAAACGATTTTAAGAATCGTGAAAGTTACATTCTTTCCTTAATCAATCAGCCTATCACACTGTATTTATCTGCTGAATCAGAAACATTAATTCAGTTGTATTTACTCAATTCAACAGAATCAGCTGTATATTTTAAGAAAGGCAAATTTTTTCAAAATCGCGCTCGATGGTGGTTCTTCCATCATGGCCCACTGCTTAGCCCAATTTGTTTACATCCTGATGATCTGAGAAAAATTTACTTATACTATTCAGAACAGGATCAACATTGGCATTACAGCTTTCACGGTGAAGCCTTTGAAAATATCACCCTGCATTCTCAGATTATCAATCTTGGTGATTTTGAACTTGCGCTCTCACAAACTTTGCCTTCTTTCAATCATGTGCAGTATCAGACGATTAAAGCTAACCACCCCGAACATCCTCAATTAATTTGGGAGAATAAAAACCCGCTGAGCCATGCCGAAAAGAGAGCTTTACACAATAAACTTGCCGTCAAATTAAGCCTCTATGCGACTGTACTGAGTGTATTGGCCATTACGGTCTTATACTCAACACTGTTCAAAGTAATTGATGACATTATTCTGAATATTTTGCTCGGCTTGCTCAGCACTGCAGTCATAGCCATTAGCTTCATCTATTTATTTTATGCGCTATGCCAGCATAGACATTATCTGGCAGCAGATCAGCAAGTGGCGCTGTTTCAAATTCAACCGCGTAGAAAAGAAAACCTGATGTAAGAAAGAAATTCATCATTTTGTGCAGCTATTTTTATCAAATCACATTAAAAGACCCACTCAAAATGAGCGGGTTTTTATATTCAAATCAATTGATTCAAGAAATTAGTTTTTCTCTTTATCAACAATTTTGTCCGCCTGAATCCACGGTACGTAAAGCAAGGAAAGCACTGCTTTACTTGCTTTAGAGGCACGTAACCTTCGCCTTCAAGCATTTAAAAAGCCCCTGTTAAAAACAGAGGCTTTTTGACTGACTTAGAAATTAGAACTTAGTTCTTTTCTTTGTCTACGATTTTGTTCGCTTGAATCCAAGGCACGCAAAAATAGAAAAGTATGCTTTTCTATTTTTAAGGCACGTAACTTTAGACATTAAAAAACCCACTCAAAATGAGCGGGTTTTTATATTCAAATCAATTGATTCGAGAAATTAGTTTTTCTCTTTATCAACGATTTTGTTTGCTTGAATCCAAGGCACGAAAATGATGTAAGCATCGCTTACATCATTTGAGGCACGTAACTTTGATACTATATTCAATAAGGCATAAAAAAAGCCCCTGTTAAAAACAGAGGCTTTTTGACTTAGAAATTAGAACTTAGTTCTTTTCTTTGTCTACAATTTTGTTCGCTTGAATCCAAGGTACGTAAAGCAAGGAAAGCACTGCTTTACTTGCTTTGGAGGCACGCAACCTTCGCCTTCAACCATTTAAAAAGCCCCTGTTAAAACAGGGGCTTTTTTGACTCAGAAATTAGAACTTAGTTCTTTTCTTTGTCTACGATTTTGTTCGCTTGAATCCAAGGCATCATCGCACGTAACTTGTTACCAGTTACTTCAATACCGTGAGCAGCGTTTTGACGACGGCGAGCAGTCATTGAAGGGTAGTTTAAAGCACCTTCGTTGATGAACATTTTCGCGTATTCGCCAGATTGAATGCGTTTAAGTGCATTGCGCATAGCTTCACGAGACTGTTCGTTAATCACTTCAGTACCAGTTACATATTCGCCGTATTCAGCGTTGTTAGATACTGAGTAGTTCATGTCCGCGATACCGCCTTCGAACATTAAGTCAACGATCAATTTAAGTTCGTGTAGACATTCGAAGTAAGCCATTTCTGGAGCATAACCAGCTTCAACTAGAGTTTCGAAGCCCATTTTAACTAATTCTACTGCACCGCCACAAAGAACTGCTTGCTCACCGAAAAGGTCAGTTTCAGTTTCTTCACGGAATGAAGTTTCGATGATACCTGTACGGCCACCACCTACGCCTGAAGCGTAAGAAAGAGCAAGGTTACGAGCGTTGCCAGAAGCATCTTGGTGAATCGCGATAAGATCTGGAACACCTGAACCGCGTTGGTATTCAGAACGTACTGTGTGACCAGGCGCTTTAGGCGCAACCATGATTACGTCAAGGTCAGCACGTGGAACAACTTGGTTATAAAGAACAGAGAAACCATGAGCAAATGCTAAAGTAGCACCTTGCTTGATGTTTGGTTCAATTACGTCACGGTAAAGCTGAGATTGGAACTCATCTGGAGTCAAAATCATTACTACGTCAGCTTGTGCTACAGCAGCAGGAACTTCAGCAACTTTAAGACCAGAATTTTCAGCCTTTTTCCAAGAAGTAGAACCAGCACGTAAACCTACAGTTACGTCAACGCCAGAATCTTTAAGGTTAAGCGCGTGAGCATGGCCTTGTGAACCATAACCAATGATCGCTACTTTCTTAGATTGGATGATAGATAAGTCGCAGTCTTTATCGTAAAAAATTTGCATTGCTGTCTCCGCTAAAATGCTTTTTGTTTCCTTAACTCAACACATTGATGTTTTTTGATCTTCGCCGTGCTGAGCGCCTGCCCTTTCAGGCAGGCATGTATGTTTAAAAAATTAGATTGTTAAAACTTTTTCGCCGCGCGCGATGCCCGAAACACCTGAGCGTACAACTTCAAGAATGGTATTTTCAGCCAAAGCATCAATAAAACCGTCAATCTTTTCAGTTGTACCCGCGATTTGAATCGTATACGTCGTTGGTGTTACATCAACTACTTGGGCACGGAAAATATCTGCTGTGCGTTTGATTTCAGCACGTGCTGAACCTAGCGCTTTTACTTTAATCAGCATCAATTCACGCTCAATGTGCGCACCTTCAGAAAGATCCACTACCTTTACAACTTCAACAAGTTTGTTCAACTGCTTGGTAATTTGCTCAATCTTGTGGTCATCACCATAAGTCGTCAAAGTCAGGCGTGAAAGTGTCGAATCTTCAGTTGGCGCTACGTTTAAAGTCTCAATGTTATAGTTACGTTGAGAAAATAAACCCACCAAACGTGAAAGCGCGCCTGCTTCATTTTCTACAAGTACAGAGATGATATGTCTCATGATGTGCGCTCCCCTTTGCCTAACCACATGTCTTTCATTGACTGGCCAGCAACTAACATTGGATAAACGTGCTCTGTACGATCAACCATCACGTTGATGAATACACATTTATCATTAATTGCCATTGCTTCAGCAAGCTTAGACTCAAGCTCATCCGCATGATCAATTTGAATGCCTACGTGACCGTATGCTTCCATCAATTTAGGGAAATCAGGCAATGACTCTACATAAGAGCTCGAATGACGGCCTTCGTAGTTCATATCCTGCCATTGTTTAACCATACCTAGCGCACGGTTGTTCAAGCATAGAATTTTTACATTTAAGCCATATTGCTTACATGTAGAAAGTTCTTGGATACACATCTGAATGGATGCTTCACCTGTAATACAAACAACTTGTTGATCTGGGAATGCAAGCTTAGCAGCCATTGCATACGGCAAGCCCACACCCATGGTGCCTAAGCCACCAGAGTTAATCCATTGGCGTGGACGCGTATATTTGTAGTACAGCGCGCCGAACATTTGGTGCTGACCTACGTCAGAAGTAATGATCGCTTGGCTATTGGTAATTTTGTCCAATGCAGCAACAACTTGTTGAGGCTTCATTGTGCCGTCAGTCGGCGCAACGATTTTTAAGCCATGCGCTTCGCGCCATGCATTGATTTGCTTCCACCAGTCCGCAATTGCTTCAGGGTTTGGCTTAGAAACATTCAGCTGTTTCAACTGCGCTAACATTTCCTGAAGTACAGGTTCAACTGCACCTACAATTGGAATGTGCGCCATAATTGTTTTTGAAATCGTCGCTGGGTCGATATCAATATGAATGACTTTGGCGTTTGGACAGAATTTAGCTGGATTGTTTGTTACGCGGTCATCAAAACGCGCGCCAATCGCTAAAATCACGTCAGCATTCGCCATCGTCATATTGGCTTCGTATGTACCATGCATACCCAGCATGCCCACAAATTGTGGATCAGTACCTGGGAATGCGCCTAAGCCCATTAAGGTATTCGTAACTGGATAACCCAATAAATGCGCAAGCTCTGTCAATAAAGCTGAAGCATTGCCCTGTACAACACCACCACCCGTATAAATAATTGGGCGTTTAGCGTTAAGAAGCTCTTCAATTGCTTTACGGATTTGACCTGAATGACCACGGTGAGGTGGCTGGTAAGAGCGCATCTTTACTTTTTCAGGATATTCGTAAGCGAACTTTTCTGCAGGATTGGTCGCATCTTTTGGAATATCGACTACTACTGGACCTGGACGACCAGATGAAGCGATATAAAATGCTTTTTTGATAATTGCAGGGATTTCGCTAGCATGACGCACTTGGAAACTATGTTTTACAATTGGACGAGAAATACCGACCATATCAGTTTCTTGGAATGCATCTTCACCAATTAAGTGACTCGCAACTTGGCCTGACAAAATCACCATTGGGATTGAGTCCATGTAGGCTGTAGCAATTGGAGTGACTGTATTGGTCGCGCCCGGACCTGATGTTACGAGAACAACACCAGTCTTACCTGTTACACGTGAGTAAGCATCTGCCATGTGGCCAGCAGCTTGTTCGTGACGTACGAGGTAATGGTTAATTCTTTCTTGTTGAAATAGCGCATCGTAAATATGCAGTACTGCGCCGCCTGGATATCCAAAAACATGTTCAACGCCTTCGTCCGCTAATGCGCGAACAAGCATTTCACCACCAGATAAAAGTTCCAACGTGATTCACCCTAATCTTTTTTCGTCGGCAAATGGGAGGCATTTGCGACGCTCATTCATTGATTGTCTGCACTGTTATAGCACACAAATTTCATAGTTTTCATAGCAATAAGAAAAAAATCTGACCTGCTTGCTGTTTGAGCAATATGGGGCCTAAAACATGTTGGGATAAACATATTTTGTTGGCTTTGTTCATCTTCTCGGCTAGAGAAGAAGTCCATTGCTAAAATGTACTTATTCGAAGGGTGATCGATCTAAGACATATAAAACTAAAGACAGCATTTTTGTGGTTTAAACCCTTAATGTCAAGTTTAAAAATTAGCTTTTTCTTGTTTATTTAGAGACCGTATATTTTTTAATCTTTGCGAAATAGCGCACAATCTCGTCCTACACTGATTTTTCGTCATAAATCCTTAAAACAAATAAAAAACTTTTATATATTGAATAAATAATTTAAATATAAAAATGATTTTTTATTTGCCTCGCCCTAAGTTCTGCTCAATTCAATCTATATGACTATTTAAATCTTGATGAATTTCCAAGCAATAACAGCCTATTTTAAAAGCATTGTATTTAATAAACACCACTCATCTGTTGTCATACAAAAAGACATAGCGTGTTCATAAAAAATGGCGCAAAATTTCCTTATAATTTTCATTATCATGATTTGTTATTGAATAAAAAAGGACATCTAATCGACATGAAAAATACCTATACAACGATTGGCTTATTTGGCCTTTCAATTGCACTAGCGAGTATCGCACCAAGCACATTTGCTCAAAATTTTTATAAATGGGTAGATGCCAAAGGTTCAACACATTATACAGCGACACCACCACCAAGTAGCGCTAAGAAGAAAAGCAAAGTAGAAACGTATGGCTGGAAAACAACACCTGCAGCTAAAGCAAACAATGCATCTGAAAATGAGCAAGTTGTTACACCTCAAACTGCCCCTGCCACAAATACATCGAATAACAATCAGCAGAACCAACCTACACCCATTCCACACTTAGGCCAATCAACCCCACCTGCTACAGCCACAGGAAATGCACGTTAAACCACTTGGCTTGCTCCATTAAAAAGCCACAGCCTTTAAGCTAAACAGTGACAACTCACTTTGGTTTATAGGAATCGGTGGCTTTTTCCTATTTTAAAGCATCGCCAAATTCACTTTTAGGTATGTTTTGCGCTATGCTGTGTCACAAACTTTTTAACCATTGTTCCTATATACGTATATGACTACTCACATCGACCCTGAATATCAAGCGAGCGCGATTGAACCTCAAGTTCAACAAGCTTGGGAAACCAATAAAGCATTTAAAGTTGCCGACCAAGTAGAAGGCCCACGTCGTTATATCCTCTCGATGTTCCCTTATCCAAGTGGCAAGCTTCACATGGGTCATGTGCGTAACTATACGATTGGTGACGTAATCAGCCGTTTCCACCGTCTCAAAGGTGAAACTGTACTTCAGCCTATGGGTTGGGATGCTTTCGGCCTGCCAGCAGAAAACGCAGCGATTGCCCACCAAGTTGCCCCTGCAAAGTGGACTTTCGAAAACATTGACTATATGCGCAACCAGCTGAAAAAACTGGGCTTGTCTGTAGATTGGGACCGCGAGTTTGCAACCTGCACACCTGAATACTACCGTTGGGAACAATGGTTATTCGTACAGCTTTATAAGAAAGGCCTAATTTACCGTAAGCTTTCTACAGTAAACTGGGACCCAGTAGACCAAACTGTTTTAGCGAACGAGCAAGTTGAAAATGGTCGTGGTTGGCGTTCGGGTGCATTGGTTGAAAAACGTGATATTCCAATGTACTACTTCCGCATTACTGACTATGCGCAAGAATTATTGGATGATCTAGACACATTAAAAGACGGCTGGCCACAGCAAGTTCTTACGATGCAACGTAACTGGATTGGCCGTTCGCAAGGTATGGAAATTACCTTCCCTTCTGCAAATCCAGCAGTTTATGCAGACAGCCTCACTGTTTATACCACACGTGCAGATACACTAATGGGTGTAACCTATGTTGCGGTTGCTGCAGAACACCCAATGGCGTTAAAAGCTGCTGAAACAAACCCAGAATTGGCTGCATTTATTGAAGAATGTCGCATGGGTTCTGTTGCAGAAGCAGACCTTGCTCAAGCTGAAAAGAAAGGCATGGCAACAGGTCTTTCTGTAAAACACCCAGTAACTGGTGAAGAAGTTCCTGTTTGGATCGCAAACTACGTATTGATGTCTTATGGTTCAGGTGCGGTGATGGCGGTTCCATCACACGATGAGCGCGACTTCGAATTTGCTAACAAATATGGCTTAACCATCAAACAAGTGATTGATGCCAAAGGCGCTGATGATGCTGACTTTGATGCAACAACTTGGCAAGAATGGTACGGCTCTAAAGAAGGTAAACTAGTCAATTCAGGCGAATTTGACGGTTTAGATTTCCAAGGTGCATTTGATGCATTCCTTGCAAAATTAGAACCTGCTGAACTTGCAAACTCTAAAGTTCAATTCCGTTTACGCGACTGGGGTGTTTCTCGTCAGCGTTATTGGGGTTGTCCAATTCCAATGATTAACTGTAATACCTGTGGTCAAGTGCCAGTACCAGAAGAGCAACTGCCTGTTGTACTTCCAACTGACGTGGTTCCAGATGGTTCAGGCAACCCATTGAACAAAATGCCTGAATTCTATGAAACGACTTGCCCATGCTGTGGTGGCGACGCACGTCGTGAAACAGATACCTTGGATACATTCGTAGAATCTTCTTGGTACTACGCACGTTATGCATCTCCAGACTTCACTGATGGCATGGTAAAACCTGAAGCGGGACAAACTTGGCTTCCTGTAAACCAATATATTGGTGGTGTTGAGCACGCGATTCTACATTTACTTTATGCACGCTTCTTCCACAAATTGATGCGTGATGAAGGCGTGGTACAAGGTAATGAACCATTCACTAACTTATTAACACAAGGCATGGTGCTTGCAGACACTTACTACCGTGAAGCTGAGTCAGGCAAGAAAACATGGTTTAACCCTGCCGATATCGAACTTGAAAAAGACGAAAAAGGTCGTATCACTTCTGCGAAATACAAAGAAGATGGTCAAGACGTGATCGTTGGCGGTCAAGAGAAAATGTCGAAATCGAAAAATAACGGTATCGACCCGCAAGCCATTATTGACCAATACGGCGCAGATACTGCACGTGTATTCATGATGTTTGCTGCACCACCAGATCAATCACTTGAATGGTCAGATGCAGGTGTTGAAGGTGCGAACCGTTTCTTGAAACGTGTTTGGCGTTTAACCACAGGTTTCCTTGAAAAAGGCAATGCAACAACTGCAATTGATAAGGCAAACTTATCAAAAGATGCACAAGACCTACGTCGAAAAACGCATGAAACCATCCAAAAAGTGGGGGATGACATCGAGCGCCGTCATGCATTTAACACTGCTATTGCAGCGATGATGGAATTGCTGAATGCAAACAACAAGTTTGAAGCAAAAGATGATAACGATGTTGCGGTTGCCCGTGAATCTATCATCGCGTTATTAACGTTGCTTGCACCGTTTGCACCACACTTAAGCCAAACATTATTGGCTGAGTTTGGCATTGAATTGACCGCTACTGCATTCCCTAGCGTTGACGAATCTGCTTTAACACGCAACACACAAACAATTGTAGTTCAAATTAACGGCAAACTTCGCGCTAAGTTAGAAGTTGCAGTTGATGCGTCTAAAGATGATATTTTGGCGATGGCAAAAGCACTTCCAGAAGTTCAACAATACTTAACGAGCCCAACTAAGAAAGAAATTGTTGTGCCGAATAAGTTGGTAAACTTGGTGGTTTAACAGCCTTTAAGCCTCCCTTTACAAAGGGAGGTTTGGTGGGATTTCGTCAAAAATAATCTCCCCTAACCCCTCTTTACGAAAGAGGGGAACTAAAAGGAATAAACAATTCCCAAACAAAGCCCGTTGCCAGCCAACGGGCTTTGACTTTACAATCCCTACAGAATTTAATTTATATAAATCGCGTTTAATAACGACAGAGGACACCGCATGCATTTGGTTCAACGTGTTGCTGCAATTGTATTAACCTTGGGTCTAGGTGCAAGCCTTACAGGCTGCGGCTTTCATTTGAAAGGCACGAACCCAAATGTTGCACCTGTAACTTATGCCAACATGAGCTTGGCACTTCCTAAAAATGCAGATGACCTCGAAGAGAAACTTCAGATTTATTTAGGTGCTGCTGGCGTTAAAGTAAGCAATGACAGCAACAACTATGTGTTACGTGTGCTGGAATACACCCCGCGCCGTCTTGAGTTGAATGGCAAACTGATTGAAACCCTATTGCGTCTGAATGTCACCTTCCGCATTGAAGATGCACAAGGTAACCCCGTAACTGAACCACGGACGGTAATGGCAACTCGTACCTACCAATATGACGTAGCAACTGTAAACACGGATGATCAAGAACAAACTTATTTAAACAAAGTAATTATTGATGATGTCGCACAACAAATTGCGCGCCAAATTTCATCGAATCGTTTACCACCCGCTGTACAGCGTACGAATGCTCCTGTGAGTGTTACGCTACCTGCAACTGCTGCGGAATAAGCTTTAAACCGTATGAAGCTCGATTATCTACAAGCCCTAAAACGTATTGATGAAGCTCGAGGTGCTTGGGTCTTACATGGCCAAGAACCTCTACTTGAGCAAAACTTAATCGATGCCTTTCGGGCCAGCTGGCAAAAGCAAGAAATCGAGCGTCAACGCTTTGATATTACAAGTGTAAGTGATTGGAAAACCGTCTTTAATGCACTCAATAGCTTATCGCTGTTTTCGAGTCAGTTGGCCATTGAAGTGCATGGCAACATTAAACCTGATGCCAATGGGCTAAAAGAACTCAAAAGCTATTTACAGCATAATGAGCATAATCTCTTATTGGTGGTCATGCCCAAGCAAGATGCCAGTAGTTTAAAAACCGCTTTCTTCCAAACGATTGATGCCAATGGCGTTAACGTCGCGTTGACCGCGAACTATGCCAAAGATCGCCAGCAAATTTTGGCGGTTGAAGCTCAAAAGCTAGGGATAAAATTAGCCAATGATGCATGGCAATGGTTAGAGCAACACCATGAGCATAATCTATTAGCCGCCAAAAATAGTTTAATGCGCGTGAGCGACACCTTTGCTGATGTCGACATCATTCAAATTGATCATTTATATTCGTGCCTACAAGATCAATCTCGCTATACCACCTACGATCTAAACGATGCCATGCTACAAGGCAACTTGGCGCAGTCGATTAAAATTTTTCAGTATTTAATCGCCTCTGGCGAACCGATGAGTCTCATATTGTGGAGCATCAGTAAAGATATGCGCTTATTGATGGCGCTGTTTGAGCAGCCACAAAACGCCTTACAGCTGGGGATTTGGAAAACTAAAGTCAGCTTGTATCAACAAGCCTTACGTCGCCTCAATCCTAATGTTTTTTTAGCATGGCCTGCACTTTTGTTACGTATTGATGCATCAATTAAAGGTCTTGGCCATGAAAACCCAGAGCACCTTGTACAACAGGCGATTGCCAGCCTATGTGGTCGAAGCCTGTTTTAATTTATATCAACCTCATGTGTAGACTCAATGATCATTGAGATTGAGTCTGCTGACTTCTTAAACACTCTGTCTTTTTATAATAAGAATCATTTCTGTTTGTATAAAAAATTCACGATTTATCCGTAATTAAAATCTATACTTGATCTATTCTCATTCAAATTCTCCAACTAATCATGCCGAAAATAAAACCAGCGAAACTGCTTATAGCAATCATTTGCACTCTCGCCATAGCCCTTACGGCATGGTACTTTTTTAAACCTAAACAACAACAGCCACAGTTTATTACTGCTGAAGTTACTCGTGGTGATTTAGAGAACTCGGTATTGGCCACAGGCGTATTAGAAGCGACCAAAATGGTCAGCGTCGGTGCTCAGGTGTCGGGGCAGGTAAAAAAAATGTATGTGCAACTGGGTGATCAAGTCAAACAAGGCCAGTTGATTGCACAAATTGATTCTGTACGCCAACACAATGAATTAAAAACTGCGGAAGCCAACATTAAAAACCAACAAGCACAGCTTGCTGTAAAACAGGCAAATTTAGCTAAAGTTGAAGCTGAATATCAGCGTCAGCAAGCCATGTATGCGCAAGATGCAACATCACGTGCAGAACTTGAATCGGCACTGGCCAGCTACAAAACTGCTCAGGCAGATATTGTGGCAATTAATGCACAAATTGAACAATCTCGCTTAACCTTAGCAACGGCCAAAGAAGATT
The DNA here is from genome assembly GCF_003024525.3 of Acinetobacter cumulans. Lineage (GTDB taxonomy): Bacteria > Pseudomonadota > Gammaproteobacteria > Pseudomonadales > Moraxellaceae > Acinetobacter > Acinetobacter cumulans. The sequence continues at coordinate 2,899,710 of NZ_CP035934.2, forward strand.
TAGGCTACACACAAATTGTTGCACCGATGGATGGCACAATTGTCGCAATCGTGACTGAAGAAGGCCAAACGGTGAACGCCAACCAAAGCGCGCCAACGATTGTGAAGTTGGCAAAACTGGATGACATGACCATCAAAGCTGAAATTTCTGAAGCAGATGTGATGAAAGTTGAAAAAGGCCAGCGCGTTTACTTCACAACACTTGGCGACAGCGAAACCAAACATTACGCCACTTTACGCCAAGTCGAACCTGCGCCCTCTTCAATTAATAATGAAACCAGTAACAGCTCTACCTCATCATCAAGTACAGCGGTTTACTACAATGCTTTGTTTGATGTACCCAATGCAGACGGCAAGCTACGTATTGATATGACCGCACAGGTTTATATTATTTTAGATGAAGCGCGCAATGTACTGACTGTGCCTGCGGCTGCCATTCAAACATCTAACCGTCCGCGTAAAGCACGTAGTGATGCCGACAGCAGTGCCTCAGAAGCAAGTAACAACCCAGATGCGACTCAACGACCTAAACGCTTAGAACTAAGTGCAGAAGAAAAAGCCTTAGTAAAACAAGGCAAAGCATCTATGGCAATGGTTCGTGTTGTACAAGCAGATGGCAGCGCGCAGCCTCAACCTGTATTAATTGGTTTAAATAACCGTGTCACTGCACAAGTCCTAAAAGGTCTAAAACAAGGCGAAAAAGTCATTATTGCGGATGGAACTGATACCAGCAATGATTCGGCTAAACGTAGCAACAGCCGTGGTGGCGCTGGCCCAATGAGAATGTAATCATGAGTCAAAATCAACAGCCTCTACTAGAGGTCAAAGATCTGACACGTGAGTTCCCTGCGGGTGAAACTACTGTTCAGATCTTAAAAGGGGTGAATCTTTCGATTTACCCTGGAGAATTGGTGGCGATTGTGGGCCAGTCCGGCTCTGGTAAATCAACGCTGATGAATATTTTAGGCTGCCTCGATCAGCCTACAGCGGGTAGTTATAAAGTTAAAGGGCGCGAAACTCGCGAACTTGAAGCCGATGAACTGGCACAGCTACGCCGTGAATATTTTGGTTTTATTTTCCAGCGCTATCATCTATTGGGTGATTTAAACGCTGCAGGCAACGTCGAAGTTCCAGCCATTTATGCAGGTGTAGATTCGTCTGAACGACAAACCCGTGCAAAGGATTTGCTGACTGAACTTGGCCTAGGTGAAAAAACCCAAAACCGTCCAAGCCAACTGTCTGGTGGTCAGCAACAACGTGTATCCATCGCTCGTGCGCTGATGAACGGTGGCGACGTGATTTTGGCCGATGAACCCACAGGTGCATTGGACAAAAACAGTGGCATTGAAGTCATGCGCATTTTGCGGGAACTGAATGCCAAGGGCCACACAATTATTTTGGTGACCCATGATCATAATGTGGCAAAGAATGCCACTCGTATTATTGAAATCAGTGACGGTAATATTATTTCCGATCAGCCCAATGTGCCTGAAATTGAAGGCGAAACATTGGTGCAACAACAATTGCAACCGGCCATCAAAAAAAGAACTTCAGCATGGCGTTCGGGGATTGATCGTTTAGCCGAAGCCTTCCGTATGGCGTTGTTGGCCATGAATGCGCACCGTATGCGTACCTTCTTAACCATGCTGGGCATTATCATTGGTATCGCCTCTGTGGTTTCAGTTGTGGCTCTGGGTAATGGTTCACAAAAGCAAATTCTGGAAAATATCAGCAGTTTGGGCACCAACACAATTACGGTGTATCAAGGTCGTGGTTTTGGTGATAACTCCCGCTCCTCACAAGTTAAAACCTTGATTCCAGCAGATGCTACGGCGTTGTCTGAACAGCCTTATGTTGAAGGCGTCAGTCCGACAGTCAGCAGCAGTGTTACAGCGCGTTTTAAAGACACGGAGGCTTCTGCTACCGTCAATGGGGTAAGTGAAGACTACTTCTATGTTAAAGGTATGGAGTTCGCCTCTGGGCAGCCATTTGATAAAGAAAGCGTGACTGAACAAACTCAGGACGTGGTCATTGATGACAATACCAAAAAGACTTTTTTCAGTGATGGTAGCAATCCCGTTGGCCAAGTCATTTTACTGGGCAGTGTACCCAGCCGAATTATTGGTGTAGTTGAAGCGCAAACAGGCATGATGGGTGGCAACGACAGTTTAAATGTGTATTTGCCCTATTCGACAGTGATGAGCCGTATGCTAGGCCAGTCCAATGTGCGTAGCATTATTGTTCGGGTGAAAGACGAATATCCAAGCGCTGCCGCGGAAAATGCGATTTTGAATCTGCTGGTGCAACGTCATGGCGCGCAAGATGTGTTTACCCAAAACTCAGACAGTATTCGTGAAACCATTCAGCAAACCACACAAACCATGACCCTTTTGGTTTCTGCTATTGCGGTCATTTCCCTTGTGGTTGGCGGGATTGGCGTAATGAACATTATGCTGGTGTCTGTGACTGAGCGTACCCAAGAAATTGGTGTGCGCATGGCGGTTGGCGCGCGTCAAAGCGATATATTGCAACAGTTCCTGATTGAAGCAGTTTTAGTCTGTATTTTAGGTGGCATTTTAGGTGTACTGCTCTCCTTGGGTATTGGGCAACTGATCAGCCATTTTGCTGGTGGCACCTTCCAAATGGCGTATTCAACGACATCTATCATCGCAGCATTTGTCTGCTCTAGCATGATCGGGATTGTCTTTGGTTTCATTCCTGCACGTAATGCAGCCCGACTCAACCCCGTAGATGCTCTGTCTAGAGAATAAGGAAAACATAATGCAAATGAATTTAACCAAACTTGCAGGCGCCCTGATTCTTGGTGGGAGCCTCACAGGTTGCGCAGCGATGGTGAAATCGCCATACGAACAGCCCGCGGTAAATATGCCTGCCAGCTTTCAAAATAGCAAAGCCATGAGTCAGCAAATACATGCAGATGCTTCTGCAGATCAGTGGTGGACATTATTTAATGATGCCCAGCTGAATCAGCTGGTGGATCAAGTCTTAAATGCCAATACCGATTTGGCAGTTGCAGGCATTAACCTGCACCAAGCGCGCATTCAGGCGAAACAAAACCAAAGCCAGCAAGGCATCCGCATTGGCACCGCTGGAGCTTCCGTTGGACACCGTTTTAGCTTAGATGGCGATGGTGACTCTTCAAATGGTATTTCATTGAACTACCCTGGGCTCAGTTATGAGCTGGATTTGTTCGGCAAGTTGGCAAACCAAACTGAAGCTTCGCGCTGGGAAGCTTTAGCCTCTGAACAAGACTTACAAGCAACTGCACAAAGTTTAATTGCCACGACAGCCAATCTATATTGGCAACTAGGCTATTTAAATGAACGCTTTGCCGTTGCGCAGCAAAATTTAGCCAGCACGCAAAAGACTTATGATTTGGTTAAAGTTCAATACAAAGCAGGCGCTGTATCAGGTTTGGACTTAACATCTGCCGAACAGGCCGTACAAAGCCAAAAAGCAACCTTAAGTCAAATTGAGCAGCAGAAGGTCGAGACGCGTACTGCATTGGCCGTTTTACTGCAGCGTCCTGTACAGCAGTTAAATATTGCAGAACCTGCACGTTTACCGCGTACAGCCCTACCAAATATTGCAGCGGGCCTGCCTGCGGATCTGCTGTCGCGCCGTCCAGATCTAAAAGCGTCAGAATTACGTTTACGTAAGGCTTTGGCAACGAAGGATGCGAATAAAGCCAGTTATTACCCTTCAATCAGCTTAACTGGCAGTTTAACAACTGGCGGCAGCAGTACATCATTGACTGAGGTTTTATCCAATCCTGCAGCCATTTTAGGTGCAGGTTTGTCTTTGCCATTTTTACAATGGAATGACATGAAACGTGATTTAAAAGTCAATGAACTGGAATATGAAAAGTCGATTATTCAGTACCGTCAGACTTTATATGCAGCCTTTGCAGATGTAGAAAATGCGCTGTCGGCGCGCAATGAACTGGACAAACAGGTACAGCTTCAAGAGCGTAATGTGCAGCTTGCAGAAAAGACTGAGCGTTTGACTGAAGTACGTTACCGTAATGGCGCCATTGCTCTGAAAAACTTGATTGATGCGCAGAAGACGGCTCGTGATGCACGTTTGTCTTTGGTGCAAACCAAGCAGAGTCAATACAATGCTTATGTGACTTTGATGCAGGCGTTGGGTGGCAGTCCGATTAGGCAATTGCCATGATTTTAAAAAGCCCGAAAGGGCTTTTTTTTAAAAGAAATTCCAAAACTTCAAGTAATTATCAAACCCGTGACCTCGCGTTTGCGCGATAAACTCAATAAAAGAAGTAAAGCACAACAACCCTATATAGGCACATAAAATACAAATTAAATAGTGAGTGAATCCAAATTTATTTGAATTCAAACTGACACCTTCAACCTTATGAGCACTACGATCATCTAATTTAAAAAAATAATTTCTATTAAATAAATGAATAAATAAGTTACCTAACAATGAAATAATATAATAAAAGAGAAAAAAAGATCGGGCATAGTCAATAATTTTATTCCTTTTTAAACTTCCAACTTTATCAACCACATATTGATATTTAGAATCAGAATTATTTTTTTTATTTTATCGTACTCATTGATTCTATTCCTTTGATTTTGTAAATTCAATTACCTCTAAATTATTTTTTGCATCTAAATGACCTTTTTTAGCTGCTCTTTCATACCAATACAATGCTTTTTCTATATCTTTTTCAACATAAATCCCTTTTTCATAAAAAACCCCTAAATTATATTCTGCCTCAGGATTATTTAGATCAGCTGCTTTTTTTGAATATATAAATGCCTCTTTAAAAGCCCCTTTTTCTATATATATTTTCGACAATCCTTCATAAGACTTATAGGGATTATCTATTATTTTTGATCTATATATCTCCTCGGCTTTATTATAATCAGGTAGCTTACCAAACCCATTATTTCTATATAATTCAGCCAAATTAAATATAGCATCTTTATTTCCTAACGCATACGCTTGACTATAATACTCCTCTGCCTTAATATAATTTTTCCCCCTCCCTAAACCTAAATAATAAATATTGCCTAGTGAATTTAAAGCTTCATCATTTTGTGATAATGCTGATTTTTCAAACCAAAAGTATGCTTTATTATAATCCTGTTTAACACCATCCCCACCATTCAAATACAACCATCCAATAAGGTTTTCTTTTTCATCAATTGATAAATCTTTTAAATTTAAAATTTCACATTTCTTACTTAGAATTTTTTCTTCATTGCACTCATTTTCTATAATAGATAAACTATTATCTTGTTTTTTGAAATTAGCACACGCAAATAATGACACTGTCACTAATAAAATTATAATAAATTTCATATTATCTACCTACAATAGTTAGCAGTATAACAAACACCTGCTGAGCCTCCAGCAGCCCCACCAATAACCAAATTCGTAGAGCCTGTTTGCGAACCATCTGTATTTTGGCAGCCTTGAACTGAAGCACCAATAATAGCAGCACCTTTTGCACTACCACATACTGCACCCCCTGTAGAAAACCCTTTTGAAGTTCCCGTATTTGTATAACTTTGGCCAATACTACCATATGCACTAGCTTCTGCCCCGCCTGTACCACACACAGTGCTAGCTATACAATATGATTTTTCCCCACGTTCATCCTTAGTATGACCCACTCCAAATCCTCCAGAACCTCCAAATAAAGCGGCTGCTCCTAAATTTATATTTGTCATAGTCGTATAAGGGATATGTGTAGAAACGGATTCATCAGCTTTTACACATTCTCTATTAGCTCGTTCTTCTACACCCTTCCAGAATTTTTCATATTTTTGTTTAACCATTAGCTCTCTATCCTTTTGAACAAATAAGATAGCTTCAGCGTTCAACGGTCTCATACCAGAATTACGCCTATAATATTTTGTCCCAGTCACAGTTCTACCATCCACACTAAATTTTTCACCTTGTAAACCCAACGGATCCACCCATTGATTCGGGTCTTTTACATAAGCTGAACTATTTAATCCACCAAATAGTCCAATCGGATCCTTACTCACATACCTTGCACTATGCGACTCATAATAACGGTAACGGTTATAATGTAATCCAGTTTCATTATCGTAATATTGCCCTTGAAAACGAATACTTGTTTGCTCTAATAAATTGTCACTAGTCTTAATCTCTAAAGCTGTGCCCCATGTATCTTGCTTAATTTCCCAAACACACTCACCTAATTCATTAGTTAATGTTTGTGGTGTTCCGACTTGGTCACAGTGATAAAAAAGCACCCGCTCCAATTCAGCTTTATTTTTTCGTGTTTCAGTTTTCCATATCGGATCTTTATAAACTGAATATTCTTCATGCTGAAATTGAGCATAATCTGGAGTTTCTAAAAGCTTGATAAAACCTGTATACCCCGTTTGTAGCAGCGGTACAAAGCTCTGTGGTTCATAGATATAATGCTTGGTGTAGTTTTCTTCAAAGTCTTTAGATTGTTGTGACTCCCAAATCATCAGGTCACCGTCCCAGCCGAATAAGGTCAGGGTTTGCGCATTTTGATTTTTCTTATATAAACGCCGTCCAAATACATCATAACCATATTCAGTCACCTGACCAGTATGGTCACTTTGGATCAAACGGTTCAGGTTATCCCACGTCAGTTTTAATGTTTTGCCTGCATGGCTGCTTTCAATCACATTACCTTGTGCATCGTATTTATAGTTTTTACCCTTATATTGAGCGATCAAATTACTTTTCACTTGAGACGCCTGCGTGGCAATCGGGTCAATTAAATTCCCCGCAGGGTCAAAAGCAAAGCTTTCCGTTTTATGCACACTTTGACTCTGTATCAAACGGCCAACCGCATCATATTGATAATTCAGATTGCCTAAACGGCTGTCGTCCACCTGCGTGAGTAGATAATTTTGATCATAATGATACTGCCGTTCCGCCTGATGCTGTACTCGCCCTAGAGTCTCTTGCTCTGGCTGAATCAGCTGCGAACTGAGTAAACCTACATCATTATAATTTTTGCTTTGAACCAATCCATTGGCGAGCATCCGCGCTGTTTCACGGTGCAAGTCATCGCGCTGAAATGCCACCATGTCTTTTTTATTTAACGCAATGCCATAAATATGCCCTGAACCATAACTCAAATTGCTTTGAACCTGTCCGTCAGGGCGAATCGTTTGAGCTAAATTTCCCAGCACATCATATTCATAACGCAGCACAGCCGTCAGCGGAGTGAAATGCGGCACTTTATAATGCTGATGCTCACGGACCAATTGGCCAAGCGCGTTGCGATAAAAATCGATTTGACTGTCTTTATTCGTCGCCTTACTCAATTGATGATTCATGTTGTATTCAAATTCTTCTATTTGACTTACACGAGTTTGTACATGGGTATAAGTTTTTGAAGCGATTGCGCCATCAGCAAAATATGCAAATTGAGTAAAAACATTCGGCTGACGGATTTGGAACAGCTGACCGTTTTCATTGTAGCTATAATATTTTTCTTCGCCATCGAAAGCCTGTTCACGCGCCAATTGACCATAACGGTTATATTCAAATAAATATTCTGCATAGTTTTGATTGATCAGCTTTTGAATACGACCTTGCTGATCCCATTGGTAGCCAATTTGATGACGGTTCGCATCTATACGCTGTTCGAGCAAACCCACAGCATTATAACGGTACTGCGTGCTTAAACCTTTGGTATCCGTATGCTTGAGCAAGCGCCCTTCTTCATCATGCTCAAATTGTTCTTTTAAACCATCAGGGTAGACAATTGCTTTAAGCTGGCCTTTGTCTTTGCCATCTGAGCTGTAGATATATTTGACTTGCTGCGCATCAGCAGACTGCTGGGCAGTCAGTGCGCCTTCTTCATCGTATTCCCATGCGCTTTCTTTACCTGAACAATCGCTATATGCGGTCATTTGCCCCAAATCATTGTATTGAATTTTTTTAGCGCCGCCTTTGGCATCAATAATTTCGACAATTTGATTATCGTTGTTGTATTTATATTGCGTGCTATGACCTAAAGGATTAATTTCCTTCGTTACATTACCGTCTGCATCGTATTCTTTTTTCCAAATATGACCTTCAGGATCTTTAGTTTCCGTCAAATTCCCTGCTTCATCATAGGCAAAACGGATGATGCCTCCATTCGGCTGTACAAGTTTAATTAGCTGATCTTGCTCATTATAAACTTGTTCGGTTTCTAGGCCTGCAAAATCAATTTGGCGGGTAATGCGTTTTTGGCTGTCACGCGATAGCCATTTTTCACGGCCATCGGCTAAGCGTGTGCGATAGGTAAAACCATCTAAGTCAAAATAGTAATAGGTCGGCACATCATCAGCATCAAAGACCGCGACTTGGCGCAATCGCGGATGCCACTCCAAACGGGTCTTAAAGCTGCCATCATCAGCCCATTCCGCTATGGCTTTGGCATTTGCTTCTTTTGATTCATATCGAATATTATGCCCGCGCCCTGTACGGTCGGTATAACGGGTCAGCTGATGCGCATCATTATATTCATAGCTGCGCACGTGACCATTTTGATCTACGGCCTTTATTAAATTGCCTTGCGCATCATATTCATAACGTGACACTGGCTCTACCTGTCCATCCACAAAAGCAGCAATGAGTTTTACTTGATCATTAAAGGCAAACTTGAGCTAGTGCTTGCCACGCTTCAATTGAAAATCAATGCCTTGAAGATAAGCTTGCTGTTCAAACAACAGATAACTTAAGGCAACTTTTTCATCTGTTTCTTCATTAAATTGCTGAAAAAAATTAAAGCCCGCCAAATACCGCATTAAAAAACTAAACTTCTTTGTCTATCTTAAGTAAAAAATTATAAGGTATCATCAAATAAAAGAATGTTTTATTTAAAATATAAAAAGCTATCAACAAAAAAACAGCAACAATAAAAATAGGGCCAAAATACTCATCATTTTTTAAAAAACCATTCAGAAAAATAATCAACCCCACTTGCATACCTAAAAATACCATTATTGGTGCAAATTTATTTTTTTTATTAACTAGACCATCAAAATACTCATAAAACTCATGCAAAGTCATTTCTTCAGGATTATTTATTTTATCTAAAAGAAATTTATCATAATTTTCATTGTTTTTTAAATTTTTAGAAAATAAAAAAACAGATAAAATAAAATAAAATAAAATTCCAAAATATAAAAAAATCGGATTCACCTCAATTAACAATGTAAAACCAATAATAAAAAACACAAAAGATACAAAAATATGCCCTAATATCCTATGCCTAGAATATGATATATAGTTTTTTCCACGCTTAAGTTTGAAATAAAAAAATAAAACCAAAATAAAGTAAAATAAATAAATAAATTTTAATAAATCCTTCTCAAATCCACCATTAATTGTTAAGGCAAATAAAAAACCAAAAACACCTATAGCAACATTTAAAATAAATTGATTTTTTATAAAGAAATCAGAATCAAACTTTGTTAATTTTATAGACATAATAATTCTCAAAATAACCAGGATGGCAATGTATAATTAAGCCCTAATAACTTATTTCCCTTTTCAGTTATTTCCACCATCGTGTTTTGAGTACAAGTCTGTAAATGATTGTAAAAATCCCTTAATCCCTCAGTAAAACCAAATTTTTCATCAAAGTAGTCGAGGGCCCATCCGATTGCAATACCAACTAATACTCCGACACCAATAACGACACCAATTGGACCTCCACCAACTACAAGACTTACAATTAGAACGCCTAACCAAGTTCCAACTATTGTTTTTACAGCCATTCCCGTAAGATTTGCTAAAAGATCTGTAATATCTTTTTGGCTAGTAGGTAATTTTGCCCATTTTTGAATTTCAATAGCTCCACCTACAATCAAACCTGCTAGCGATCCTTTGACCGTTCCCTTCGGGCTAAAATCAAAAGCAACCTCTCTTGGCAATACTTGAGTTAGCACATCTTTGGAGTTTGCTGCAAACTTTGCATAATGAAAATATGCACGCCCTCTGATTAAACCAATAAAGAATAGACCATTATGATTACCCAAATTTTTTATAATAAATACAGCTTGTGAAGCAGCAACTCCCATAACATTAAAGAAAGGTTTAAAAAATTTATCAATAATACTTACTCGTTTTGCCACATCTAGTGAAGCTGTAGCGACACCTACGCTTACATTCCACCAAGTAGCACTATTATCAAATGAAAATGTTTCTTTTATGCTTTTCCAAATACTCTTAAACTCTTTATCATTACATTTTCTAGGATCTTTCATATCCTCTAATGAAAACTTCTTATCTGGCCCATTATAATTTATATCAATACAATATTGAGCATATTCGTTACCATTATAATCTTGCTTATTAGATTTTCTTCCATCAACCAATGGTTGTTTTAAAATCGAAATTGTCTTTGGCTTTTCATTAGACTTATAAATCTTTCCATCTAATGCCCCAATATTTATCATTTCAATTTCTTTTCCATTTTTATCACTTATAATTATCCCCCCTTTAAATCTCGCAGGCACTTTAAAAATTACTTCCTGCCCATCTTGCCAATTTATAAAACTATTTTGCTTTAATGCATTATTAAATAACACACCACCATCATCCCTTTTAGCAATATAAGTTTTACCTTTAGATAATGATAATAATACTTTAATATCTCTAGAAAATTTCAACTCATTAATTAATGCTGTACTCTGATTTTCCCTAGGCTTAGTGAAAGTTTGTAAAGCATTTCTATCTATTTTCCATTCTCGATACAATTTATCAGAACCAACTGCTATTGCACGTTCCTCTCTGATAATTTCTAATTTAGTTTTTTTATGTCTCAGATAAATATCCAAGTATGGCCGAGTATAAAATCTACTCCGAAAATTATCAACTGAAGACCCTAATGAAATTAATCCCTTATCAGTAGATATAAGATCCGTAAATCCATTTGTATTGAAACTCGACCAATCTTTTATAATCAAAGATTTACCATTCTTATCATTTTCTTTTGCTAAAATCTTGTATTCAAAATGATTTTTATCTAACAACTTCCCAAATGGATCAAAAATTTTAAGTTTAAAATACCCCTTTTCAATCTGAACTGTTTTCACGTTTTCTTTTAAAGAGGTTTCAACTTCTGATAAACTCACTTCATACGTTGGAATCTCATAATATCCTTTACTTGGATTAAATAACTCTATTCTAATTTTTACAGGCGTTTTTGAGGATATTAAAACCGTATAACCATCTTTTGATGCAAAAATATTTTCTACAATTGGTTTATCAGAGATGGATCCGTAAATTTGAACAACTCCTATAAGTGATATTCTGCTCCTCAAATGATGTTATAAACATCAATATATGGAGTATTTTATGGCACGTAGACCAAGAAGAAATCATTCAAATGATTTTAAAGCTAAGGTAGCACTTGCTGCGATTAAAGCAGAAAAAACACTTGCTGAATTGAGTGCTGAGTTTGATGTTCATCAAAACCAAATTATTGACTGGAAAAATCAATTGATCTCAGCTTCCTCGCAAGCTTTCGATCAATCAAAAGCTCCAACAGAACCACCCATCGATCTAAAAAAACTACATGCAAAAATCGGTGAGCAGGCATTAGAAATTGATTTTTTAGAAGGTGTGTTGAAGAAACTGGGCCGCTTCAACCACAAAAGTTAATCGACGACTCACTTCAGATTTCAGTATCTAAGCAAGCTAAGCTGCTGAAAGTCTCCCGTGGTTGTTATTACTATCGCCCAAAACCTGTGAGTGCATCAGATCTGAAGCTGATGCGATGTATTGATGAATTACATATGCAATATCCTTTTGCAGGCAGTCGTATGATGCGTGATTTGTTGAATCGTCAAGGACATCATATAGGACGACGTCATACACGTACTTTAATGAAGAAAATGGGTATTCAGGCGTTATATTGCAAACCAAATTTAAGCCAGGCTAATCAAGCTCACCGTAAATATCCATATCTGCTCAAAGGATTGGCTATTCAGCGCAGTAATCAAGTGTGGTCTACGGATATAACGTATATCCCTATGGCAAAAGGCTTTGTTTATTTATGTGCTGTGATTGATTGGCATAGCCGCAAGGTACTTGCGCATAGAGTATCGATTAGTATGGAGGTGGATTTTTGTATTTCGGCTTTAAATGAAGCGATTGAAAAATATGGTCGACCTGAAATATTTAATACAGACCAAGGCAGCCAGTTTACCAGTGATGCATTTATTGATGTATTGAAATCAAATGGCATTCAAATCAGTATGGATGGTAAAGGTCGATGGGTAGATAATGTGATGGTTGAACGATTATGGCGGAGCGTTAAATATGAAGAGGTGTATCTCAAAGCTTATAGCAGTGTCACAGATGCGAAAAAGCAATTAAGTGCATATTTTGAGTTTTATAATTTGAAACGACCTCATTCGAGTCTAGACAAAATGACACCAAATGAGTTTTACTATGATCAGCTACCCCAACAAAACAAGGTGGCTTAACTAGAGCGGAATATCACTTATAAATACGCTTTTAGTTGTTCAAACAAGTGGGACCACCTCTATCTCCACCTTCCGAATAAACAATTCTATATTTTGCCCCCCAAAAACCAACTGATTGCGCGTATCTATCTTTAAGTACTACTCTAAATTTAGCTTTATAAGGCTTAGTCATTTTTATTTACCTATTTCTTCTTGAAATGATAAATCATTTTCAAATTTTCCATCAAAATGAATATAAAATTTCTGGCTTTGATCAGTTTCAATTAAATGTGTTTCACCATTGGAATTTGTTTTACCACTTTCCACATCTCCATTTTCATAGAAAATAAAATAATTAATATTCTTTCTTAAATTATTATCTGAATCTTTAATAATAAACTTTTTAGAATATGCTTTGCCTTGAGATATTTGAGGTAAAAAAGGAATTTTATAATCTTTTTTAGATCCTGTTACAAACTGATGCTGCCCTGCCTTTGCTTCAAATTTCCCACCAGTAGTCGAAAAAACACCAGATCCATTAATTTTGATCTGTGAACCGCCTGCAGTTAAATTAATCTCTTTCGGGCTGGTAATATAAATCGTATCTTCGGTTGAAATAATTTGAATGCCTTTACGTGCAATCAAATCTGCACCATCGCCCTGAGCCTGAATCTCAACCTTTCCTTTACCAGCAAAAGCACGTAGGCCTTCTTGCGCTGCAAATAAGCTAATCTTCTTACTTGCATGTGCAATTAAACTCTTTTGAGTACTTAAGTTAATGCTGTCACTCGCACTTTGGCTGATCTGCCCATCTGCAGAAATATGAATATCTTCATTTGTACTCAAAGCGATAGAATTGGGTGAAGCCAAGACCATTACAGCTGTTTTAAAGGCATCAGCCTGTTTCGGATCGGTTTTACTTAAGCTATCAATAAAACCCTTAATATTATCCAATACTTCTAATGGATCAGTTTGCTGATTCTTAGCCACCTCACTGAGCGCTTTACTACTGTTTAAACTCCCTTCCAATTGCTGTTTTGCTTCTTGGGCATCCAAGTGCATGCCTGATGCTTGCCCTTGTGAATGTGTACTGAGTAATAAACCTTGCCCTGCCCGAACTGCGCCCCACTGATCAGTCCGCAGTTCAAAGCCCTCGCCACGGTCTGCACTGCTTTCTTTATCTTTCGGATGACTGAGCTTACCTAAATTCAGCTGCGCTGCGCCATGACTGCTTTGCAGTTGTGTTGATATTTGACCTGTAGTGTCATCAAAACGAAGCTGTCCAAAACCTTGCCCTGCGACCTCTTTGGAACGGATACCTGCAATTTTTTTGGTGTCTGGCAATTGTCCTTTATTATCAAATTTGGTTGGGTTACGTGCTCCTTCATGAATACGTCCCACCACAAAAGGCCGGTCAATATTGCCGTCAAAGAAATCGATCACCACAATTTCATCTATGCGTGGTAAGAACCGTGCGCCATAACCTTCACCCGCCCATGGGGTTAAAACATCCACCCAAGCAGAGTCCGTATCGGTATCATTACTACCTGCGCCACCATCATGGCTGTGGTCATCGCTACGAGTGAAAAGGAAGCGAACTTTAATCCGCCCCCACTCATCGACATGAATTTCCTCACCTGCTGGCCCAACCACTTTTGCACGCTGTGCATAAGCATTTGGGCGATGCTGTTCGATGTGATACTCAGGGACAAATGCAATATTACGTCGTTGTAAACTCAGCGTATTGGCTTGTCGTTCATCTTCATCTGCCAAATTTTTAATTGACCATTGACTCTCTTGAATCAGCTGATTGACTTGTGTATTCAAATCTTTCGGTAAGTTGTTTTGATTATAAAAAGATTTTCCGACAATCAAAAACTCTGCATCTGCACCGCTGTGTTGGTCTATTTCTGGATGTTCTTGTAGCTCAAACCAATAACCGACATGGGTATCACGCACCGTACTCTGTGCACTAAATTGTTTTGCTTGAAGCGCATGATATTGGTTCAATTGTTGATTGAGACGCTCAATTTGCGAACCGCCCGAAGCCGTCGCCCCATCTTCACCGTTCAGGTCTTGCATCCACGCTGGGCTGGCATGCCATGCCTGTTCTAAACCCAAGCTGGCATTGTCTTGATTATCGCTATGTTGGTGGCTACTTTGTACAGAACCTGCGCCTTCTTCTTGACTCAGGCTATCTGCTTGCCAGCGTTGTACATGTACTGCGGTAGGTTGCAAGCTACGCTGTGCAATAAAGCTCGTAATACTGTCTTGTTGCTCTGTAGCACTACTGCGATGAAAGCGTATAGAACGACGCGCAAGTGCGCTGTATTGGCTATTATCATCAATTAAACGTAACTTTTGTGGCTGAATGCTCTCTGAAGCATGCATCACCCTATTTTGCGTTTCATCAATCAGCCAATTGATACCTTCACTGCGCAGTAAACGCGTTAAGAAGTCATAATCCGTCTCATTCGACTGCATCATAAATGGACGAACATCATATTCGCGTTGTAAGCCTGAAGTATCTAAACTTAAAGCGGTGGCAAACAGTGGGCTTTTTTGTTGCCATTCTTTAAAGAGAAGCTGTACCACATCAGGTACAGATTTATTCATAAACACACGACTATTACGACGCTTATGCCATAAAGATGTTGCATCTTGCACGCGGAGTTTATACAGCGTTAATGAGCCGTCACTTTGCCCTTGGACTGCTTCCGTAATAATGCCCGTTGTACGGATCAATTGTCCGCGATCAGAGACTTGATCGACTGCGACTTGAGCACCCAAAAAGTTTTTTAAAGGGATGAGTGCATCTGTCGAAAGGCAAATGAGTTCTGCACTCAAACCTTGATTCATTAAATGTTCGCCATCAATGCGCTGTAGGAAAACTTGTGTGTTTAAGGCTGGATTAGAAAACTGAACATGAATAGCACGCTTTTGTGGGCTTAAGCCTAATTTTTCTAATGCAGCAAAGATATGACTTTGCATAATTATTATCTATTATAAAAATTTGATTTTTTAATTCGAGCGTATTTTAAGCAAATTTTAAGCTTTTTTCCAAGCCCTTAATTATTTCTTTTTATCAATACTTCGTAAATTGATGAGTTTATTTGATTATTATTTGTAATTTTTTTGGCCATGTCTGATCTTGATTTAAGTCGTTTCCAAGATACACGTTGACATGGCTCTCATAACTCAATACCTGATTTAGGCTGACTTAGCTTTGCTTGCAAGGTGATCTAATTTTTTTAGCACTTCAGCCACAGCCACCATGGCAAAGCTTGAGGTAACCACCACAGCAGAACCATAACCACCACAGCGTAAGCCTGCACTTGGGCAGACATCTGCACTTGAAAATGGGTTATCTATTGAATACACACAGGTAATTCCAAACTTATCTTTAGGCTTTTTACAAATGCCTTTACTCCGCAGTTGTGTACGTAGTTTTGCCAACATAGGGTCTTGTTCTGTCTTGGATAAATCTGCCACACGAATTTTAAGCGGATCGAGTTTACCCCCTGCTCCACCCGAAACAATCAGAGGTACTTTGTTAAAACGACAGTGCAACATCAGGGCAAATTTGGCTTTCACATCATCAATACAATCTAATATCAGATCTGGATTGCCCGCCAAAAGCTCTGTGACATTTTCTGGCGTTAAATAGTCATCGATTAAATTAATTTTAATTCGAGGGTTGATTGCACGACAGCGCTCAGCCATCACTTCAATTTTTTCATGACCTAAAGTCGTGCTCATAGCAGGCAACTGACGGTTAATATTGGATGCAGCCACTACATCCATATCAACCAGCGTTAATTCGCCAATACCTGTACGTGCCAGTGCCTCAACTGCCCATGAACCTACACCACCAATACCAATGACCATCACATGGCTTTTTTCATAATGATTAAAGTTTTCTTCGCCATAAATTTTAGCGACGCCAGCAAAACGGCGGTCATATTCATCATCTTGAGGTAAGTCGGTCATAAAGGTTCAAAACAGCAAAAACAAGAGCGCTAGTCTAACAAATTTAGTCTGTGTTGACTGCGCTAATATTTTCACAGCACAGCTCGCTTGCGCTTGTTTGATAAATTCCGCACAATTATTTTGATTAAAATTTAAACTAAAATAATTTAAACAATGTGAAATTCAACGGTGCAAGCTGATGACGTTTTTTACTTTTTTATTGTGTCTCAATGCTTTGCTTATTTTGGCTTATGCGACACTCATTTTGATGTATCAAAAGAAAAATCTAAATTTAAGTATCATTATTCGAGTGTTGTTTTTAACTCTATTTAGCTTGGTCGTATTTGCGCACTATGAAAGTGAGCAGCAATTTATTGTGATGCTGTGTTTATGGGTCATCTTTGAAGCCTTTTATTTAAAAAAAATTCATCATGCCCAATCTGGTAAATAAGGTCTTGCACAAGTCGGCACCATAAAAAAAGAGGCTTGCGCCCCTTTTTGCTCCACCACAACTTAGTCTTTATTCATAATAAAGAAATATTCACGGTAGTATTTGAGTTCTGCAATCGAATCGCGGATGTCATCCATTGCCAAATGTGAGGCATTCTTTTTCAAGCCACCCATAATTTCTGGGCGCCAGCGTTTTGCAAGCTCTTTAACACTTGAAACATCTAGGTTACGGTAATGAAAGAACTGCTCAAGTTCAGGCATTAAACGGTGCATGAAGCGACGGTCTTGGCAAATTGAGTTACCGCACATTGGTGAAGTTTTTGGGTTCACCCACTTTTTCAAAAATTCTAAAGTCTGCTGTTCTACATCTTGCGCAGACAATTTACTACGGCGTACACGTTCAATCAGACCTGATTGACCATGCTGACGTGTATTCCACTCATCCATCGCATTTAAAATGATATTTGATTGATGTACCGCAAGCACAGGCCCCTCTGCCAGAATATTCAAATTATCATCCGTCACAATCGTTGCAATTTCAATAATTTGATCGTTATCTGTATCGAGACCTGTCATTTCTAGGTCAATCCAAATGAGGCGAGTATCCGGTGTGCTGCTCATAAATGTGCAATCTTATTAGGCATAAAAAATCTATAGTAGCAAATTTATTGGGCCTGCGCTGTAATTAGCCCCCGCTTCATGCTATTTTTGCGGTCTAGTTTCCATGGTTTTTTAGGACACGAATGGCCTTAATTCGCAAGCGCCGCCTGACCGAACAACAGCAGCGCCGCATTCAAAAACAGCATAAATCTCGTCAAGAAGACATCGATACATCGAATGATCTTGAGGGACTGGTGGTACAACATTATGGGCGGCAACTTGAAGTTCAAGCGCTCACTGAACCTGCTGTTCATGCCGAAAAGCCAACTGTTGCTGCCGGTGAACCTGAGCCATTTTGGAAAGCGATTGAATTGGGCAGTATCTGGCGCTGCCATACTCGGACCAATTTAGAAGCATTGGTAACCGGTGACCGCGTGAAATGGCAAGCCGACCCCAATACGGGCCTCGGGATTATTACCGCAATTCATCCACGCCAATCATTGCTTACACGTCCAGACCGCTATCACAAAGTGAAGCCTGTAGCCGCCAATGTCAGTCTGATTGTGATTGTATTTGCGGCCTTTCCAGAGGTTGCTCCTAGCTTGATCGATCGCTATTTAGTGGCCTGTGAAGATGCCAATATCCCCGCATTATTGGTGCTCAATAAAATGGATTTGGTCAAAGAAAACGACCCTATTCTAACGATTGTGCAAGAGTATAAAAACTTAGGTTATGAAGTTTTACTGACGCAGTCTGATGGTGATTTATCTGAATTGGCTGGTCGTTTAGCTGGCGAAACCGTTGTATTTGTGGGGCAATCTGGCGTAGGCAAAAGCTCGCTCATTAATACCATTGTTCCAGATGCGCTGCAAAAGACCAACATCATTTCTGAAAACTCAGCACTAGGGCAACATACCACGACCTCGACACGCTTAATTTCCTTTGGTGAAAATGCTGCCTTAATTGACTCCCCCGGAATTCGTGAATTTGGCCTCTGGCATTTAGATACAGAAAATGTGCAAAATGGTTTCCCTGAGATTCATAATTTACTCGGGCATTGCCAATTCCGTAACTGTACCCATAAACATGAGAAAAAATGTGCGTTGCGTATTGCTGCCGAAGAAGGTCAAATTTTGCAACGTCGCCTAGACAGCTTCTTACGTTTAATTGATGAAATTACGGAAGCTCAGCAAAAAAATTAGTTTTATTCTGTTGCAGCACTTGAAGCGGTGATTTTGATCACCATATTTATGAGCTATACTCTTGGCAATTTTTGAATTGTAATTTAGGTGACTTGTGGAACGTTGGTTCGAATTTATGGGGAATCACCCCTTCTTATTTGGAACGCTCGCTGTATTGGTAGTGCTGTTCTTTATCCTTGAAGGCCAACGTAATGGTCGTAAAATTTCACCGCAATCATTGGGTATTTTAGTTAAAGCTAAAAATGCAATGTTGATTGATTTACGTGATGCTAAAGATTTCCGTGAAGGTCATATCAGCGGTAGCCGTAACATTCCATACAGCCAAATTACAAAACATCTTGATGAACTTAAAACTTCTGATCGTCCATTAGTATTCGTCTGTAATTTGGGTCAAGTCGCAGGTTCAGCTTTACAACAAGTTGGACACGCAGATGCTTATCGCTTAGATGGTGGCATCAGCAACTGGAAAGCTCAAGGCTTACCTTTGGTTAAAGCAAAATAAAGATTGAGGAGATTTAACATGGCTGAAGTAACGATTTATTCTACTACTGTTTGTCCATACTGCATTCGTGCAAAACAGCTCCTTGAGCGCAAAGGCGTAGCTTATAAAGAAGTTAATCTATCCAATGAAGCGCCTGAAGTTCGTGTTGAGTTAATGCAACGCACTAACCACCGCACTGTGCCACAAATCTTTATTGGTGAACAATTTATTGGCGGTTTTGATCAACTTTATGCTTTAGAGCGTGAAGGCAAACTCGATGATTTATTGGCTTAATCGCCAATAAACATCATCTCTTCATATTAAGGATTAAAGAATGAGTGAAGAACAACAAGCTCCACAATTAGCATTAGAGCGCATTTACACTAAAGATATTTCTTTTGAAGTACCTGGGGCACAAGTTTTTACTAAAGAATGGCAACCTGAGTTAAACATCAACCTTTCTTCTTCTGCAGAAAAAGTTGACCCAACTCATTTTGAAGTTTCTTTAAAAGTTGTTGTTCAAGCAAACAATGCGGGCGATACAGCATTTATCGTTGATGTAACACAATCAGGTATTTTCTTGATTGATGCAGTAGAAGAAGAACGTCTTCCGTACATTCTTGGTGCATACTGCCCGAACATTTTGTTCCCATTCTTGCGTGAAGCAGTAAATGATATGGTTACTAAAGGCAGCTTCCCTCAGTTGCTTCTTACACCAATCAACTTCGATGCTGAATTCGAAGCGAATATGCAACGTGCTCAAGCCGCTGCTGCTGAAGGCCAAGCTTAATCGTAAAGCCTCAGATATAAAAAAGACCGCATTTGCGGTCTTTTTTATTGCCTTTTTAAGGGCTCCTTCTCCCTTTGGGATAAGGTTGGGATGAGGGTGAAATAACCCTCTCCCTAGCCCTCTTCCAAAAGGAGAAGGAACTGAAAGCGAATTATTCAGCATCCAGCATTAACTCAGCGCTCATACCGACAGTATTGAAGCCTGCGTCTACATATAAAATTTCGCCTGTAATACCATTTGCCCAAGGTGAACATAGGAATAATGCTGCATTACCCACATCTTCAATGGTTACATTACGGCGTAATGGTGCAACTTTTTCATTCAAGTCGAGCATTTTACGGAATGATTTAATCCCCGAAGCGGCTAAGGTACGAATTGGACCTGCAGAGATTGCATTCACACGAATACCTTCTGCACCCAAACTTGATGCTAAGTAACGTACACCAGCTTCTAAAGATGCTTTTGCCATGCCCATGACATTGTAGTTTGGCATCACACGCTCAGAACCTTGGTAAGTCAGTGTTAATAAACAACCTTGACGCACTTGCAATAAAGGCTTCGCTGCACGCGCCATTGCTACAAAGCTATAGGCACTGATGTCATGCGCAATTTTAAAGCCATCGCGGTCCGTAATTTCAGTAAAGTCGCCATCTAGCGTATGCGCAGGTGCAAAACCAATTGAATGCACAACGCCATCCAAACCGTCCCAATGTTTTGCAAGTTCTGCAAAAGCTGTATCAATTTCTGCATCTACAGCAACATCACATGGGAACACTAAAGTTGAACCAAATTGTTCTGCAAAATCATCAACACGTTTTTTTAATTTTTCATTTGGGTAAGTAAAAGCAAGTTCAGCACCTTCACGATGTAATGCTTGTGCAATACCAAATGCGATTGATAATTTGCTGGCAATCCCTGCGATTAAAAAGCGCTTACCTGCCAATAGTCCTTGTGCCATGTGAATCTCACTCGAAAAAATTTTAAAGCATAATGCCAAGTCTAAAGCATTTTAGACATTGCATAATGCACCTTTTTTTAAACTTTATCGCTTCAGCTCAACCTAAAGCAACATTTAAGACAATGCTAAAGCTTCCAAACTATTGCGCCATAACTGGTCTGCAAGTTTCTGTTCATCTTGCCCAAGACTTTGTGCCAAAGCCTGTAAAACATAGGGCAAATTGACAGGCGTATTTCGCGTTCGGCTACCATCACCCAACTGACAACACAGCGGTGTCATGTCTGGGCAATCTGTTTCTAATACCAAATGTTCAGGCCCTAAAGCCTGCACGACCTTATGTAGTTTCTTGGCATTTGGGTTCGTAATTTGCCCTGTCACGCCAATTTTAAAGCCTAAATGAACAAAAGCTTTGGCTTCTTCCACCCCACCACTAAAAGCATGTGCAATGCCACCATGCCGAAAATTTTGGCTTTTCAGCATTTTTAAGACTTCAGCATGAGACTTACGAATATGCAATAAAATTGGCTTTTGATAATGTTGTGCCAGCGTGATTTGACTGGCAAAAAAATACTGTTGCTGTGCAAAAATATTAGGCTGTTTATGCTGTGGCATAAAAGTATCTAAACCAATTTCACCAATGGCCACACACGTTTCTGTTTGTAAAATCTGCTCTAGATCAAACAAATGCTGTTCACGGTGCTGTTCAATATAAAATGGATGCAGGCCTGGCGCTAAATAGCTACGTGGTGCATTTGGCAGCTGTTGTACAAAATGATGACTCTGAATTAATTCTGCAAAGCGTGATTGTAAAAAACCAATATGCACCAAAGCCTCTACGCCTACCGTCTTTGCAGCCTGTGCGAGTTCAGCCCGATCAATATCAAAATCAGGCACATCAAAATGCGTGTGCGTATCAAATAAATACATGAATTATTTCGATGCAGGTTTTGGTTGTGCTTCAGATGCAACGGTTTCTACTTTAGCTGGTAAATATTGTGCTTTAAGCACTGTTTCCAACTGAGCGTATGGAATCGTTAAACGAGGTAGCCCCACGACGTAAGGTCCAATGTCATATTCACCGTATTGTAAAATTAGCCCCTCTTTAGACAAATAATAATTATCGCTCAGCTTAAATTTCCACGCCTGCTCATAATCTTGCACATTGTCTGCCAACTTGGCATCGATGACCCATGTTTTAAATGCCTCATGTGCTAATTGTTCTAAACGCGGCTTTTGCTTTGCTAAAAGTAGTGCATCTAAAGTTACTAATTTTTTGCTTTTGAGATCAAAGTTATAATACTGCTGTGCCGACGCGCCATGCGCTCCACCCAAATAGCTACTGCTATTCAAAACAACAGTCGCAATCGGCTCACCTGAATTTAAGATTTTAGGCTTAATCATCAGACTGATTTTTTGGGCTGAGCTTAAATTTTTCAGCTCTTTATCCAACGCCACAAAAGCCTGTAGATAGGGTGCAAGTTGCTGCTGCAGTTTCACTTGTGGTGTTTGTACATCGGCCAGTGATTTTACCTCGGATGCTACCTGAGCTTCACTGGCTGCTAGGTTTGCCTTTTTCTGTTCAGGCTCTACTGAAAGCATTGCTCCCAATTGCTGTAAAATTTGCTGATCAATAAATTCATCAATAAAGCTTTGATTACTGTTTAAGCGATCCAACGAAATTTCAGGGCAACTTTTGCCATCACACTCAGGCAATTGAATTTTTAATTTTTCTGAATCACCAATTAATTTGGCACTGAGGTCTGGCGCAGGCTTGGTCGCTTTTTCAGGCTCTGCCTTAGGCTCAGCTTGCTGTGGTTGACATGCAACTAAGCCCATGGACAACACTAAAATGCTGAATAATCCTATATTTTTATGTTTTAACATTTTATTAACCTATAGCCTAAAGGTGCGCTTACATCATGTCAGTGATTGCATGCTTTGTCATTTTCTATACACAAAATGCACCTATTTCCATCACTAAACCAATACGTATTTATATCAGATTTCAGCATTTTATTTAAAACATGGAAGGGTAAATATCCGCTTTTAATACTTGTTGAGTTTGTTCTTTGGTTAAATAAATATCCAACTGTTGCCCGTCTTTGACAATTTCGTTAGAACGATAATGCAGACCAATACCTTCTTGGTCAAAGAACCAGTCTGCCTGTCCCCAATATAATTTTTTAGGTGCATCCTTACGCACCAATGTATTTTGTTCTTTGAGCCATTGGGCATAGGCTTTTTGTACAAAAGCGTCCATTTTAGCCTGTTGTTTTGGCTCTATAATATCAAGCGCGGTTAAATTTTTTTGCGTACGGCGGTCCGCGACAAAAAAGTAATACCGCTCTTTTACTTTAATATTTTCTTGGGCACTATCGACCCCCACTTGCATCAACACAAATTGATTCCGCTGATACGGAATTCGCGTATATACCGCCAACTCATAAGCATGATTGGCCTTAAATTCAGCTTGCCATGCATCCGATTTTTTAACATAAGCATTTACAGCTTGTTGCAAACTCATTTGTTGCTTTAAGCCAATTTGGTCTTGAATCACTTGCGCCTGCTTTTGTTCAATCCACGTATTTAACCAGCTATCTTTGTTTTTTAAGGTTTGAATTTCTAACTCAATACAATTTTTAGTTTCACAAAAAGGCAAAGCGATTTGTGCTGTTTGTTCTTGAATATTTAGGTACGGCAATACTTCTGCTAATTCTTTTTTGGGTGTAGCCTGTACTGGTTCTGAAGCAACCTTAGCATCGGATGCTGGCTGTTTTGCGCGATCATCACAGCCACTCAATCCAATACTGAGTGCGATGAATGACAAAAAGGCGGTGTGCTGAAGTAGCTTCATAACAAGCAAATAACCTATAAAAGTTAAGTTAAATTTATCACAAATTAAAACAGCTTCCTAAGAAGCTGTTTTCAATAAATCAGATACTGGTAAAACTAAAGCATATTTTTAGTGTTCACGGGTATTGCGGAACACAATATCAGGATAACGCTCTTGCATTAGCTGTAAGTTCACACGGCTCGGTGCAAGATAGGTTAAATGACCACCACCATCGACAGACAATTGGTCATGTGCTTTTTTCTTAAATTCATTGAATTTTTTCTCATCATCACACGATACCCAACGTACAGTGTTGATGCTGACAGGCTCGTATACACAATCCACTTTGTATTCTTCTTTCAAGCGGTATGCAACCACTTCAAACTGAAGTACACCGACAGCACCAACAATCAAGTCGTTACTGTTTTGAGGCATGAACACCTGTGTTGCACCCTCTTCCGAAAGTTCTTTTAAGCCTTTTTGTAACTGCTTAGATTTTAATGGATCTTTTAAGCGTACGCGGCGGAACATTTCTGGTGCAAAGTGTGGAATACCTGTGAATTGAAGCTTTTCACCTGATGTAAAGGTATCGCCAATTTGAATGGTACCGTGGTTATGCAAACCAATAATATCACCCGGCCACGCCTCTTCTAAATGCTGACGGTCGCCTGCTAAGAAGGTTAATGCATCTGAAATACGCACATCTTTATCTAGACGTACATGCTTCATTTTCAGGCCTTTTTCATATTTACCCGAACAGATACGCATAAAGGCAATACGGTCACGGTGTTTTGGATCCATGTTGGCTTGAATTTTAAATACAAAGCCTGTGAAACCTTCTTCAGTCGCGTCCACTTTACGGTCTTGTGTTGGGTGCGCTTTTGGTTCTGGTGCATAGTTACTAAATGCATCAAGTACATGGTCTACACCAAAGTTGCCAAGCGCAGTACCAAACAATACAGGCGTTTGACGACCCGCTAAAAACTCTGCACGATCCAATGGTTCATTGGCCATTTGTACGAGTTCTAATGATTCTTCAAACGCTGCCCAAGCCAACTCACCTACTTTTTCACGTAAGTCTGGGTAGTCATAGCCATCACGGATTTCAATGTCTGTAATGGTTGAACCAAAGCCTGCTTTATATACATAGAACTTTTCTTCGATGAGGTTGAATACACCAGCGAAGTCACGACCTGTACCTAAAGGCCAAGTTAAAGGTACACATTTAATTTTGAGGACGTTTTCAATTTCATCTAGCAATTCTAATGGCTCACGAATTTCGCGGTCCATTTTGTTGACGAATGAAATGATTGGTGTGTCACGCATACGACACACTTCCATCAATTTAATCGTACGGTCTTCGACACCTTTTGCACCATCAATCACCATAAGTGCAGAGTCAACCGCTGTTAATGTGCGATAAGTATCTTCAGAGAAATCTTCATGCCCTGGGGTGTCGAGAAGGTTAATCATCTTGTCTTTGAATGGGAACTGCATGACTGACGTGGTAATTGAGATCCCACGTTCTTTTTCCATTTCCATCCAGTCAGATGTTGCCGCACGGTCAGACTTACGGCTTTTTACCATCCCCGCAACCTGAATTGCTTGTCCCCATAACAGCAGTTTTTCTGTCATGGTGGTTTTACCCGCATCGGGGTGGGAAATAATCGCGAACGTACGACGCTGAGCGACCTGTGTCGCTAATTCATCTTTAAAACTCATGGAAAGACACCTACTGCAGACGCGCAGCGCAAAAGACCAAATCTGATCAAATCAAAAATTGGCGATATTGTAGCAGATTTCTTTCGGTATTCCTCCACCCTCACATACACACCAAAATACATGATTACACTTTAGCAGTCCGCATTTCATCCGCTTCTTCGTCATGCCTTCAATCAACTTGGAATTCGTTATTGTTCAATAAAAAAAGACTGACCAGCTTATAATAGAGCCAACATTTCCAAGGTAATTTTTTTCACAGCATCACGACTTTGAATAATATGTGCTTGAATACTCTCCAAGGCTAAATCTTTATTTTTGCTAAGGATCTGTTCCAATATCTTTTGATGTTCTGCATAGGTTGCATCAATACGATAATCTTTAGAAAAATCTAAACGGCGAATAATACGGATTTTTTCACTCACATCCCGATGCACCTTTGCCATTTCACTATTACCAATTGCTTCAACCAATTGACAGTGAAATGCTTCATCTTGCATAGATAAAGTTTTTAAATCATGCAAAAACCGTTCAGGCTGAATACACCACAAATTCACCAATGTCTGTAAAGCCTGTTTGAGTTGTTCTGGTTCCATTTTACAGAGCTGCTCAATGGCATAGCATTCCAGCAAAATCCGTAAATCGTACAGTTCTTCGTAGGCTTTAAAATTGAGTGGCTTCACTTCCCAACCGCTGCGAAAATGCACCCGTACATAACCATCTTGCTGTAAACGGTATAAAGCCTGCCGTACGGGTGTACGGCTGACTTCATACAATTCTGCAATTTCAGATTCGGTAAAACGTGCACCCGGTTTGAGCTGAAAATCAAAAATATCGTTTTTTATTTTTTGGAAAACCAGCTCAGACAAGTTGTCTGAGCTTTTCCCAACAATGGCTGAAGTCATGTTTATTCCATATAAACCAGCGGTTCACCGCTATGTACCGTTTGTCCCGCACGGCAGATAATCGCTTTCACTATACCGTCATCATCGGCATAGACTGGAAGCTCCATTTTCATCGCTTCAATAATGGCTACAGTATCGCCTTTCTTCACAGACTGTCCAGCTTCGACAAAAATTTTCCAAATGTTGCCTGTCATCGATGCATTTAAAGCTGCATACTGGCTATAGTCGGTATCGTCTTGCAGGATTTCCATTTCCGCAGGCGCATCGAACTCATCTTTCCAGCGTTCAACTTCAGTTGTAAATGCCTGCTGCTGCTGTGCTTTAAATTCGGCAATACTGTCCTTCTCTGTTTCCAAAAAAGTTTGATAAGCTGCGAAATCAAATTCAGTTTCTTCAATTTTAATTTCCGCCACACCATTGGCAAAGTCGGCACGGAATTGATCGAGTTCAGCTTCGGTTACTTCGTAATATTTAATTTGGTCAAAGAAACGTAAGAACCATTGCTGATCACCAAACTGCTTGTTCTTTTTAAACTTATTCCAAATGGGCAAGGTACGGCCTATCAATTGATAACCGCCCGGTGAGTCCATGCCATAGATACACATGTACATACCGCCAATACCTACAGTGCCTTCGGCAGTAAAGGTACGTGCAGGATTATATTTCGAACTGAGCAAACGATGGCGCGGATCAATTGGAACGGCACAAGGTGCGGTTAAATACACATCGCCTAAACCTAAAATCAGGTAATTGGCATCAAAAATGATGTCTTTGACTTGCTCACGGCTGTCTAAGCCATTAATGCGCTGAATGAAATCGACGTTATTTGGCAACCACGGCGCTTTGGCACAGACGCTTTCTTGATAACGTTCTACAGCACCTAAAGTTGCCGAATCCTCAAATGCCATCGGCAAGTGAATAATACGTGATGGAATTTTGATTTGGCTCAAATCGCCCATCTCATTTTCCAGACCCAATAAGAACTGGATCAAGTTTGCTTGGCTGAAACGCAATCCATCATATTTAATTTGCAGTGAACGCACACCCGGTGAAAGCTCTAAAATGCCATCAATGGTCGCTTCACGAATGAGCTGCATCAGTCGATAAACACGTAAGCGTAATGCAAGGTCGAGAACGTTTTCGCCATATTCAAGCAAGATGTAACTGTCACCTGCCTGACGGTAGACTGCTTTCGGCGCATGCATATCTGCTTCACGAACCGCCAATATCCCTTCAGGCTTGCATTCAAAAGTTGCCACCTCTGACTTTTCAGGTGCTTGAGCAAAGCTTTGGATATCGGCAATTTGCTGAACTTCCAAGGCATTGGCTTGTTCCACACTCATCGGGTAGAAACTGATGCTGTCATCCGCCTTCAGTTGACCAATCTTCCAAAGTTCTGCTTTGGCAATCGTCACTGGGCAAACAAAGCCACCGAGGCTTGGGCCATCTTTGGCCAAAATCACTGGAAAATCACCAGTGAAGTTAATCGCCCCAATAGCATATTCACAGTCATGCACATTGGATGGATGCAAACCTGCTTCACCGCCATTTTCACGTGCCCAGCTTGGTGTCGGGCCAGTTAGGCGAATACCTAAACGGTTTGAGTTAAAGTGTACATTCCATGTTGAAGCAAAAAATTCTTCAATATATTCAGGTTTAAAGAAATCTGGTGCACCATGTGGACCATAGAGCACGCCAATTTTCCATTCTCTGCCATAGCTTGGAATACGCTCTGCTGCCAAAGCTTGCGGTGCTGCTGTTGCAACTTCCAATCCATCTAAAGGCAGGCTTGGATTAACCATTTTAATCATGTCGCCTGCGCGCAGCACTCGCCCTGCATGACCGCCAAAATTACCCAATGCAAAGGTTGAACGACTGCCTAGATATTCAGGTACATTTAGTCCGTTGCGGATTGCAAGATAAGTACGGCAACCTGATTCAACTTGTCCGAGTGCCAAAGTTTGCCCGGCTTTGATGCTGATCGGCTGCCAAAAATCGACATTTACTCCATCTAGAGTCGCGCTGCATGGCGCACCTGCTAAGGCTACGATGCTATCGGCATGAAATTTTAGACTTGGCCCTTGTAAGGTAAATTCAAAGCCTGCTGCCGATTTTGGATTACCCACAACTTGATTGGCCAATTGAAATGCATAATCATCCATCGGGCCTGATGGCGGTACACCAATATCCCAATAGCCCACACGCCCCGGATAGTCTTGAATCGTACTTTGTGTACCCGGTTGTAGCACTTCAATTACATTTGGCACGTATTTAAAATCATCCAGCAGACGTGTCCAGATTTGCATATTTTCAAAGCGTGCATCTGATACTACGGTATGCGCATAGTCTAAGTTGGTACTGATGCCATTCAGGCGGGTTTCAGCCAAGGCTGTTTTTAGCTTGGCAATCGCACTGTCTCTGTCTGCTGCATGCACAATGATTTTGGCAATCATCGGGTCAAAATATTGTGAAATTTCTGTGCCTGTAGATACCCACGTATCCACACGAATGTCTTCAGGGAAATATACATCCGTGAGTACACCCGGACTTGGCTGGAAGTTTTTCACTGGGTCTTCCGCATAAATTCGCACTTCAATGGCAGCGCCATTGGGCTGAATATTGCTGAGTTTTTCCCAGTCCAAAGCATCACCTGCTGCCACTTTGAGCATGCATTCAATCAGATCTAATCCTGTCACCATTTCAGTGACTGGATGTTCAACCTGCAAACGGGTATTCACTTCAAGGAAATACACTTCATCACGGGCAGCATCATAGATAAACTCAACTGTGCCTGCGCTGCGGTATTTCACCAATTGACCGAGCTCTACAGCAGCACGGTGCAATTTTTGACGTGTCGCTTCTGGTAAATGCGGTGCAGGTGTTTCCTCAACGACTTTTTGGTTACGGCGCTGCAAGGAACAGTCACGCTCACCAAAAGCAACGACTTGACCTAAACCATCACCAAAAATTTGTACTTCTACGTGACGTGCTTTATCGACAAAACGTTCGAGAAACACGCCCGCATCTTTAAAGAACTGCTCTCCTAGACGCTTTACACTTTCATACGCATCTTTTAATGATTGTTCATCATCACAGCGGGTTAAACCAATCCCACCACCGCCAGCGGTGCTTTTCAACATGATTGGATAACCAATCTCTGCAGCAGATGCGAGTGCTTCATCCAAATTTGCCAATAAACCTGTACCCGGTGTCATGGGTACATTGGCTGCCGCAGCCAATTCACGTGCACGATGCTTCAAACCAAATTCTAAAATTTGTTCAGCCGTTGGCCCCATAAAGGCAATGTTATTTTCTTCACATGCACGGGCAAAGTCGGCACTCTCAGACAAAAAGCCATAACCGGGAAATATTGCTTCAACGCCGGTTTGTTTTGCTGCTTGAATCAATTTTTCAATACTTAAATAAGTTTCTGCAGGTTTAACACCTTCAAGTGAAACCGCTACATCTGCATCTAAGACATGCTGTGCATAACGGTCTGTCTCTGAATACACGGCAACTGACTGAACACCGAGTTTCTTTAATGTACGAATCGCACGAACAGCAATTTCACCACGGTTTGCAATTAACACTGTTTTAAACATGATTATTTCCCCGAATTTTTTTAATTTGATTTTGCTGTTGTTGCGTGCAGTGATTGGATATAGGCGCGCCAGCCGCCAAATTCACTGATATTTTTTGCACCGTTTAGGCCATAAGGTTCACAAATAAAGCCTTTCACCCAACGTCCATCGGCAAGCTCGACATTGCCCATACCAAGTGGTGTTGGAATTTCAGCAACAAATTCACCAAAGCGTGCTTTTGGAATATCCCAAAGCTCGACAATAATTTTTTGACCCGATTCCTGACGTGCTAAACCTGGTTTCGGCGGTACAGTGCCCGGCAATGCATAGAGGGCATAATCAGCAGAAGTGGTTGTGGTTTCGACATGCACGGCTTGGCGTGTTGTCAGTTGGAAATTGAGTGGCATGCCTGTGAGATGTGCACCCACAACCGCAACTCGAAAATGCTGTGCGGATGGTGCAGAAATGACTGAAGCTGTTTCAGGCAATGTTTTACCCATTGCACCGAGGGGTAATTTCAGTTGCTTTTGCCATTTTTCTGCAAAATCTGCTAAAGCCGTATCGTGCCAAGCTGGTGCAATGAATGTGATTCCAAAAGGCAGCCCGTCGGCACGAAAGCCTGCAGGTACAGCGATGGCACTGAGGTCTGCTAAATTGGTAAAGTTGGTATAGGTGCCAAAGTGACTGTTATATTCAATCGGCGCTTCTGCCATTTCAGCCAGTGTGTGAATGGTTGGCGAGCTTGGCACCACTAAGGCATCAAATTGCGCTAAGGTTTGCTGAATGTCTCGAGCCAATTCTTGCTTTAAATATTCGGCGTTATAAGCATCAACCGCAGTGTACTGCTGGCCTTTTTGAATAATTTCTAAAACTGTTGGGTCAAAGTCTTGTACCGATGTTTCTAATAAGTCTGCAACTGCAGCAGTTCGCTCTGCGATCCATGACCCTTGATACAGTTGTGCAGCCAATTTTGCAAAAGCACTGAAATCAATTTCAGTCAGTTCTGCGCCTAAGTTTTTTAATTCAGTCAGTGCTTGCTGAAATGCATCCGCCGATTGAGCATCGCCAAAAAACTCTAACTGTTTTGGAATAGCTAATTTTAATTGTGTGCTGAACTTTGCAGGCGCTGTTGCTGGATTCACACGTGAATAGCTGTCGCTTACATCAAAACTTTCCATAACATCTGCCACAGCAGTCGCATCAGCGACGGTTAAGGCAAAAATTGAAATGCAATCTAAGCTTTTACAGGCAGGCAATAAGCCTGTATTTGAAAAGCGCCCTTTGGTCGGTTTTAAACCAACAATATTATTAAATGCTGCGGGTATACGCCCTGAGCCTGCGGTATCTGTACCGAGCGCAATCGGGACTAAACCACGTGCCACCACACTGCCTGAACCAGAGCTTGAACCACCGCTTACATAGTCAGGATTGAATGTATTCGGCACTGCACCAAATGGCGAACGTGTACCAACCAATCCTGTGGCAAATTGATCTAAATTGGTTTTGCCTACAATAATCGCACCCGCTTGTTTTAAGCGTTGTACCACATAGGCATCTTCAGTTTTAATTTCAGTAAATAATTTAAACGCAGCCGTTGACGCAAAGCCTGCCACATCAATATTGTCTTTCACTGCAATAGGCACACCAAACAAAGGTAAGGCAGTCGCATTTTCAATTTGTTTTAAAACTTCAATCTGCGCAGTTATTTGTTCTATCGATGCAATTGAAATCCATGCTGGGTCTACGCGATCAAATTGCTCGACCAAGGCATATAAGTCTTCAAGTTGAAGTGTGTTGTTTGCGTAGCCCGCTTTCCATTCCGCTAAAGTCCAGCCTAAAGTTTTTATTGGGTTCATTGATGTGCTCATTCTTGTATCCAAGTTTGAATACTGTATTGCACACATCATGCCAAAATAATATTTTTATTATTTTTCAATATCTTACTTATTAAATATAATTATTTTTATTTATTTCAGACCTATCATCATACACATCTGTTCTAAAATAGAACATTCGTTCACTTTATTTGCACCATGTCAGTTTGAACCGAAAATACAGATCAGCTGGCTCCTGCATCATAAAGCTTATCTTTAATTCAAAGCACAATTCAATCCTGCATTTTGGCTACAGCATAATGGAGAAATCAGCACTGAAGCCAATCCCTCATTCCTTGTACATTAAACATATTCACGCGACTCTAGGCGTACTACATCTACAGGCAATCCCAATAAATACCCTTGCATTTGTTGGCAGCCCAAACGCGTTAAGATTTCCGCTTGCAAAGGTGTTTCCACCCCTTCTGCTGTCACGGTCAGACCCAGTTTAATCGCCAGATGCACAATGCTTTCTAAAATCATTTCTTCTTTGGAAGATGCCGTTAAATCATGAATAAAGCCTTTATCAATTTTTAACTCATCCACAGGTAAATTTTTTAAATATAAAAAGCTCGAATGGCCTGTACCAAAGTCATCAATAGCCAGCTTGATCCCCATACTGCGTAAATGCTCAAAAGTACGAATACTAATATCGATATGGTGCATGGCTGTAGATTCAGTGATCTCAATCATTAAATGATTAGGATTAATACGATAGCGATCAAATAGCGTTTCAAGGGTTGAAAATAAATGTTTATGCTCGAATTGAATCGCAGAGAGGTTGACTGCAATCGGAAGAAACTGCTCATTTTCGCTGTCTTCCCAGAGTTGAATCTGCTTACAGGCTTGCTCAAGTGCCCAATATCCCATTGGAATAATGAGGCCTGTTTTCTCTGCCCCTCCAATAAACATATTAGGTGTCAGCAAACCCAATGTTGGATGTTTCCAACGGATAAGGGCTTCTACGCCACACATGCTTAAATCGCTGGCATTAAACTTCGGCTGATAAAACAAAATAAACTGTTGTTCTTCAACCGCTTTATACAGATCATTAATCAACTTGGTTTGGCTTTTGGTTTCGTGTTGATCGATGGTATAGCTAAAGATAGAATAGGTATTACGACCTTGATATTTCGAGGTCAGCATCGCTGCATCGGCATTGATTAATAAGTCTTGTAAATTACTGCCATGCTCAGGATACATCGCAATACCAATACTGCCGGACAAATTAATTTCTTTGCCTGCAATTAAAAAACTCTCTTGTATAATTTCTAAAATACGTTGTGCAACTTGTGAAGCATGCTCTGTTTCGGTGTGTTCTAACACCATCAAAAACTCATCGCCACCAATTCTTAATAATTTGGAATCTTGATCCAATAAACGGTGCATACGATTGGCCAATTGAATCAACAATTGATCGCCAACATGATGGCCAAATACATCATTTACAGCTTTAAAGCGGTCTAAATCGATATATAAAAATGCAATTTTTTCTTGACTGCTTCGATGCTCCGTAAACAATAAATGTACATATTCAGCTAAATACAAACGATTGGGTAATTTGGTTAAATTGTCTTGTACTGCTTGATTGGCCAGTTCTTTGTTGGCCTTCGAGAGTTGCTTATTACGGTCTTCTAACCGTTGTTCAAGTAGCGCGACACTAAAAGCTGCAATAAAAATTAAAGCTGTAATAAAGAGCACGGTAAATAGCAACATATCATGGCTAGATTGGGCCTGAAGCAAGCTTTGTGTTGCATCTATTTTTATAAACTTTGTCGCAGCCATGCCAATAAAATGCATGCTCACAATCGTCATGGTTAATATTGCAGATACAACCAATTTAATTAGTGAATTACGGTATTGATTTAATTTTTTTTTAAAGGCTAGCCAAAAAGTTAATCCAGAGCCACAAATCGCAACCACTATGGAACACGTTACCACCAGTGGATCATAGTAAATATCATGTTGTTGTACGATCAGGCCCATCATGCCCGTATAGTGCATACCTGAAATACCCAACCCCATTAGCACTGCGCCTAAAATTAAGCGAGCAAATGGTAAAGTTTGGCGTGTGGTTAACCAAACCACAAAAGTAGATGCAATAAAAGCAATAATGTATGAAGTAAACGTTAAACCAAAATCAAAATGATAAGGTGCAGGCATCGTGCTAGCTTGCATACCTATAAAGTGCATGCACCAGATTGCCGCCCCTAAAATGATACCGCTTGCCACCAAGATCATTCTTTCGTATTTAGGCTTAGAACTGCGAAATACCAACTGTTCTAAAGAAACTGCTAAATAACAGACCACCAAGGTCACCAATACTGATCCAAGCACTAGACTGTAATCATAATGTATATGAGTCATATTTAGCTTTTCCGCATCAGCTCTGATTATTGCTCTTTGTACCCAAAATGCTACACACAAAAAAAGGTGGATGAATAGGCTTTTATTAAAAGACTACCTATAAAACAACCAATTGCCTTAAGAATCCATTACTCTGTGTATAAGGTCAAGTATTTATTCTGCGTTTTATTACCCCTTGTCGAAATCCTGAATTTTGATTTGAATTAGGTCACTCAACTGACAGAAGTTGCTAATTTATACCGACTTACGTCACTTTTCCATTAAAAAACCAGTGCATTCATAAATGCACTGGTTTCATTTTCATCTTATAAAATGATTTAAGAAGCTGGCTTATGTTTCGCCTGTAAACTTGCATAATCCAACAGTACATTGGCTGCTTCTTTGACGAAGGTTTCTTCCTCAGGCAATGCAGGGCGTTGATTTGCTTTCATCTTGGCACGCGACTCGACCAAAGCATCCAATGAAGCCTGATAGCTTTCCCAATTGCTATATGGTTTCAATCCTGTTGCTGTACGACGTGCATTTTCTGCATCTAAAGTCTTTTGCTCAAGATCAAGCAACTCTTTTTTGCGTTGCTGTAAATCAAGCACCAATTGCTTTTGCTCATCAGTTTTTTTAGCAAGGCTGGTGCGTTGCTCTAAATACTTAAACTGAGGATCAAGGCTGACACGTTGTTGCGATGATTTAACTAGGTCAGGCACATAGTTTTTGATTGAGCCTTCACGTTTGAAGGGTGCTGTTGGAATCGTGTCCCATTGCAATGCATTTTTTGCCTTACGCTCACCAAATTCTTCATTGTAAATATCGACCAATTTTACATCTGGAATCACGCCTTTGTTTTGGGTACTTCCACCGGTAATACGGTAAAACTTACGTTGCGTGAGCGTTGCTTGACCATAAGCCAAAGAGTCCAACTGCACTTGAGCTGTGCCCTTACCTGTAGTTGTACTACCAATCACAATACCGCGCTCATAGTCTTGAATCGCCGCTGAATAAATTTCACTTGCCGATGCAGAAGCAAGGTTAATCAGTACAGCCAATGGGCCTGCATAGGTTTGAGCACCACCATCATCATCTTCAAATACACTGACATTGCCATTGCCATCGCGAATTTGTACCACTGGACCTGATTTAATCACTTGCCCCAACATGCGCGATACTTCATCCAAAGAACCACCTGGGTTATTACGTAAATCGATAATAATCCCTGCCACATTTTGAGCATTTAATGCTTTTAGCGCTTTATTGGTGTCTTCAGACACAGAACGATAATCTGCACCCGCACGACGTGCACGATAGTTCAAATAGAATGATGGGATTTCAATCACACCAAACTTATAGTTTTTGCCATCACGCTGAATATCCACTGTACGTGAGCGTACGCCTGCATCTTCTTCTTGAATCACATCACGGACAATCGTCACGTTACGTGCTTGACTCATAGAAGCACCTGCACCCAATAAACGTACCGTCACTTTAGTGCCACGCTTACCGCGAATTAAGCCCACAATTTCATTGCTCGGCCAACCCACAACGTCCACCATTTTGTCGCCATCTTGTGCCACACCAATGATGCGATCACCTGATTTAACTTGGCCTGATTTACTCGCTGGACCACCTTCTACAATTGTTTCAATCTTGGTGTAATCTTCATTGCCACGCTCTGGACGAATCGATACCCCAATCCCCTCAAGTTGCAACGTCGTTTGACGGTTTAGCTCCATCGCATCTACAGGCGGGAAATAGTTACTGTGTGGATCATAAGTCAGCATCATTGCATTGAGTGTTTTATCTAACACATCATCGCTTTTTAAACGACTAACACGCTCTAATTGACGGTTATAACGCTTAGTTAAGGTCTGAACTGGGGTTAAATCTTCTGGGCCTTTTAAATCTTGCCCATTGGCTAATTCAGGATTGTCCTTTAAAGCTTTTTGCTTGGCTTGTTCTTCTTCTTTACTGATCGTAAGGTTGATCAGTTGCGACACCAGCATTTTGTTCCAATGCGCACGCTGTTCTGCTTCCGTTTTAAAGAACGGTGCTTTTTCACGATCGGTTTCAATCACGACATTGGGTTGATTTAAATTTTGTGGTTTTTTAAGTTCAGCCAAAATATAGCTATAGAATTGCTTTAAGCGCTCGCGATACTGTGCATGAATCTCATAAGGGCCAGACAAATTACCAGCTTTTAAATTCGCACCAAAACTTGGGCCAAAGCGTTTTTTATAATCTTCAACTTCGGATGCCAAGAACAACGAATGTTCAGGGTCTAGACTGTCTAAATAAAAATCTAGAATACGATTAGATGTATTGGCATCTAAACGCTGATTTAGGTAATGCTGACGATCCACCAAAGTTGCAAGCTGGCGCGAAACCAAGGCTTGCTCTTGTGTCGGTTGAATCGATTGAGTTGTTGCTGGCGCACTTTCTGCCGCAATTGCTTCATTCACAACATGTGTAAAAAATAAACCACCTGTTGCCAAGGCAACGGCGCAAGCTAAAGTTTGAAGTTTCATATCTCTGTCGTACTTCCTTGGTTTACGAACCAAATTGCCTTGTCATTTTTGGACTAGAATTAAATATTTTCAAAATCTTAAATGACTTAATCTGTTTATGTCGTGTAGTTTTATCATAATCTGTGCTGACAAAGTGTAGCAAAACATTGCAGAATTCAGGTATTGTTTTTCCCTAAAAATACCAACACGGACCCCCGAATATGATTGGCGCATTAATGCTCGACATTGCTGGCACAGAACTTACTCAAGAAGATATTGAACTATTAAAGGCACCGCAAGTCGGAGGCATGATTTTATTTGGTCGAAATATTGTCTCACCACAACAAGTTCGTGCCTTAACCGACCACATGCGCCAAATTCGTCCTGACATTTTAATAGCAGTCGATCAAGAAGGTGGTCGCGTACAACGCCTAAAAAATGGTTTTACCCTGCTTCCTGCTATGGGCCAGTTTGGCGAACTTAACTTAACCGAACCTGAAAAAGCCCTCGACTTGGCCGAACAATGTGGTTGGCTCATGGCCACGGAAGTTTTGGCCGTAGGCATCGACTTCAGTTTTGCACCTGTGCTCGATCTAAATGACATTAGTGATGTGATCGGAGACCGTGCCTTTGCCAAAAATATGCAAGACATTGTGCCTTTGGCTAGTGCCTTCCTCAAAGGCATGAAACGTGCGGGCATGGCATCTACAGGTAAGCATTTTCCAGGCCATGGTTCTGTTCAAGCAGACTCACATGTGGCAGCTGCGGTGGATAGTCGTAGTTATGAAGAAATTTATCAAAAAGACATGCAAAGCTTTATCCAATTGCAACCACAGTTAGATGCCTTAATGCCTGCGCATGTAATTTATGAAAATGTTGACCCAAATCCTGCAGGGTTCTCGCCTTATTGGATTCAAAAGGTATTACGCCAAGAATTACAATTTGATGGCGTACTGTTCTCTGATGATTTAAGTATGCAAGCAGCCTGTGTAGCTGGCGGTGCCGATGCACGTATTCAAGCCGCTTTAAATGCAGGTTGTGATATGGGACTGGTTTGTAATAACCGTGAATCGGCTTGCACTGCATTGGCTGGTATTGAGCATTTACCGCTGCCAAATCAACAGCGCCTAGAACGTATGCGTGGCAACATTCCACACATTCAGATTGGTGAACAACTGGAGTTAGGTGCGGAATGGGCAAGCATTCGTGACCGTATTACTGCATTCAAGCAAGGTCTAAGCGTTTAAACGCTATTTTGACAAAATCAATCAGCACTTTTAAGTAAAAGGAACACGACAAATTGTTCCTTTTTCTTTATGATAAAAACAACAATACATTGCAATATAAAGCAAAAAAATTAAAAGAAAATCTAGGGCTTATTTCTTATGACTCAACAACTTTCTGTGCATCGTCATATTTCGTTTACAGCGCATTATACAGGCTATATTTGGTACAGCATGGGGATTTCAAATCCAGTTTTTGCGACCTCTAAAGGTAAGTTTTTAGCAAAGTTGGTACATCCACTCGAAAGCTGGGCCGAAAAGCATGTGGGTGGCAGTATGCGCACCACACTCAAACAACGCCACACCCTCATTGACTGTGAACTGACACAGTTAATTCAAAAACACCCACAACTACAAGTACTTGAGATTGCCTGTGGCCTATCGCCTCGCAGTTGGAACTTTCGTCAAAAATTTCCAACGATTGATTATCGCGAGCTCGATTTGCCAGACATGGCCAAAATTAAAACCCAAGCACTACAAAAGTTAGATCAAAATGCACCTGAAGTACTCACCGCAGATATTTTTAGCCAAGACTTTGAGCGCATTTTTCAAGTTTTCGACCCAAAGCGCCCATTGGTGATTATCAGCGAAGGCCTGATTAACTACTTCGATAAAACCTTACTCAATCGCTTATTACAAGGCATTAGCGAATATGGGCAAGACTTTGAACAATTACATTATTTGACCGATATTTACCCTGAACCCGTCAAAAATAAACTGGCCAATTTTATTTGGACCAGCAGTAAACTATTAAAAGTAATGTCTCGCAGTTCTTTTACTTTTCATTTTATCAATCCGTTGCAAATTCATGAGTTTTTTCAAAATGCTGGCTTCCAGCAAGTTGAGGTACTCCAACCCATCAATAGCCTCAAAAAACCCAATGACAGCAATGTAATTCCCTTTCTCTCCCCTGACGAACACGGCGGGGACTTGGTATGGGTCATTCATGCAGTCATAAAAAAACAGCGCTCATAGCGCTGTTTTTTTACTTGGAATAAGCATACTAAGTGAATTAGCAGACCTCATCCAATAACGCCACTTGAACTTTTTGACGCTGAATAAAACGCAGTAAACGCTCAGCAATATCAAAACTACCATGCTTAAATAAGGCGCGAATTTCATGCTGCTCAGTTTCAAAAATCAAACATTCAATTTGAAACGGGCCTTCTTCATCTTCTAAATGCAGTGCCAAATCACGAGGATATTGTGCTGCTTGCACAACTGCCTGCTCAGTTTGCAAAGTGAGTAATACACCAAAGTAATTCAGATCAACAATTGTAGTTTCTAAACATAAATCCGAATGGCGATGCGTTAAGACTGTATCCGCTTGATGTACGGTCACACGCGCTTCACCACGACGATCAATCTGCGTCATTTGCTCACGTGTCATTGGGATAATGCCATCTAAAGACTGAATAGACTCCCCACGCAAAAAGGTTGCAAATAAGCCCATGGTTTCTTTACGGCGCTGTAACTGAGGAACATGGTCTGCATTGGCAATCATCGCAAACTGCATATTTGGACATTGCAATGCGAAGTTGGCATTTTCATGAGGCAAGGTAAAACTATCATATTGCCCACATGCAACTAAAACATCACATTCAGGAATTGGTACATTGGTTAAGCGCAGTAAGCGATTACAGTTAATGTCATAACGCTCTTGTTCTGTGGCCGTAAACTCTGCCATTTGACGGAAGAACAAACGCTTCGCTGTCGGCGACATTCGGGTTAAATCCATTTTGGCATGGTTCACCAAATACAAAATCACCGCTTGGCCAAACTCATCCATGCGCTGTTCTTTCATAAGATGTAAGGATTCTTCCAATAGCATGCGCCAGCTTTTACGGGTTTTTTGCATCACCCCCATCAAAATCATGCGCTCTACAACATCTGGACGCTGATGTGCCAAACAGGATGCCACCACTGATCCCAAAGACATCCCCAATACAGCCACTTTAGGCATGTGTACCAGATCTAACCACGTACCAAGCATGCCAGCAAGGTCTTCCAATTCTAAAGTGCCTGCAGAGACGCCTGTATCGACATTGGTAATTTGTTGATTAGCGCCCATTGAAGGTAAGTCGATGAGAATAATCGGGCCTGCATCAAACAATTGTTCAACGCAATATTTATAAGAATTAAAATTTTGAAAAGCCCCACCAATAATGACCATTGGTGTTCGATGTAAGGTATCTGCACGAGCGATGGCCATATATTCGACTTTCCAACCATCGATCCAAGTCGTACGTGGTGGTTGTTTAAAGCTGTTGCGGTCGTATAAATCAAAGAAACCGTAATGCGTACTTGCCTGTACTTCAGGTTCCATTTGGATAACGGAATTCATATTCCTTTCCTCCATCCTTGCTTATTTTTATTGTGCAAGAAATCAATTAGAGATCTCTGCTTGCTTCAAGCATCCTGCTCTGTCGCGAATTTATCAGACGTCAATGTCGTTTATGTTTCATTCTATACAGGAGATGTTTTTACAAGCAACTGCTTCTTGCACCACTCATCTGTTTTCAAGTGAAAAACATTTTCAAAATGTGAATAACACGACTGTTTCACACGTTTTTTCTTCTTGAGACTTCTTTGCGAACAGATAGACTGCTAATATCAAAGGGTAATTTTTATGTGATCACAGCGCTATGCAAGAGTCTATTGAACAATATATGCACACGGTAGGTCAGCAAGCACGTCAAGCATCCCGCGTGCTTTCCAGTGCGTCTACCCAAATTAAAAATCATGCGTTATCTGCTATTTACACTGCTTTAGAAAACAATGAAGCGGAAATTTTGGCAGCCAACAAAAATGATATGGCTAAAGCACACAACAACAATTTAGACAGTGCGCTTCTTGATCGCTTAGAACTTACCCCCACACGCTTTAAAGGCATGCTACATGGCCTGAAAGATGTAATTGGTCTGACAGACCCCATTGGCGAAATTACAGATTTGGCTTACCGCCCTTCGGGTATTCAGCTGGGTAAAATGCGCGTACCGCTCGGTGTTGTCGGTATGATTTACGAATCACGCCCGAATGTAACCTTAGAGGCAGCCTCATTGGCCCTTAAGTCTGGTAATGCCATTATTTTACGTGGTGGTTCAGAAGCCTTGGAATCCAACCAAGCAATTGCTGCGGCCATTCAACATGGCTTAAAAGCAGCGGGTTTACCTGAGTCTTGTGTACAAGTCATTAAAACCAAAGATCGTGAGGCGGTGGGTCAGCTCATTACCATGTCCGAATATGTTGATGTGATTGTGCCACGCGGTGGTAAAGGACTGATTGAACGTATTACCAATGATGCACGCATTCCTGTGATTAAACATTTAGATGGTAACTGCCATGTTTATGTAGAAGCGCAAGCAGACTTACAAAAAGCCTTGCCAATTGCACTCAATGCCAAAACACACCGTTACGGCGTATGCAATGCCATGGAAACCTTGTTGGTCGATGAAAAAGTGGCTGATGAATTTTTACCGCGTATTGCCGAATTGTATGCAGAAAAGCAAGTTGAACTCCGTGGTTGCCCAAATGTACGTCGCATCTTAGGGGATCAAGTTCAACCAGCCAGTGAAGAAGATTGGTATGAAGAATACCTTGGCCCAATTTTAGCCATCAAAATTGTGTCTGGGATGGATGAAGCAATTGACCATATTAACCAATATGGCTCACATCATACCGATGCGATTATCACTGAAAACTTCAGCCTTGCGCGTCAGTTCCTTGCGCGAGTAGATTCAAGCTCAGTGATGATTAATGCCTCCACTCGTTTTGCCGATGGTTTTGAATACGGTTTAGGTGCGGAAATTGGTATTTCTACAGATAAAATCCATGCCCGTGGCCCTGTTGGTTTAGAAGGCTTAACTTCTCAAAAATGGGTTGTGTTTGGCGATGGTCAAATCCGTCAATAAAACGAACTCATCAGTTTAATCTTTTCATCCCCTCAGTAGAGTCATCTGCTGCGGGGATTTATATATATAAAAGAATGAATAAGCATATTGAAGATATATTCACAAAGAACAACTGTGGTATTCAGCCTGCAAGTACAATTTGTGGCGTATGAAGAATCTATAAAAACACCCACAATTCAGAGTGAGCACAAGTACAAGACCTGCAATCTAAATCAATAAACTACTGTTTATAAAAAATATTTAATAGAATTAAAAAATTAGATGCAACAATTACATACAGTTTTAAAGCTAAATAAGCTTAAAATTCGTGCTAATCTAATTTAAAAAGAGAAAGATAAATTTTAGCCTGTATTTTATCGCGTTAAGTGTATTTTTCTTGAACAGAGTATTTTATTAATAAATGAAAACTATCAACTGATAAATTTTAATTATAATTGTACATGGGGTCGATAGTGCTTAAGTCTAATCTCCTAAAGTCTATCTAGGACTAAAAAAAAACACATGATAAAACATCATTATTACTGATCTACAACGCAGCTCAATGTGTTCAGATCACAAAATGGATAAGTAATTTAATTAGAATTCGGGTAAGAAAAACGTGTCTACATCAGTATTAGTAATTAACTGCGGGTCTTCTTCAATTAAATATGCGTTGGTTTCTGAACGTCGTGAAGACCGTATTTTCGGTTTGGCGGAAAACCTAGGCTCACCTGAAGCTCGAATCAAAGGAATTACCACTGGTGGTGAAGCACTTGAACTGTCTATTCCAAATGCTGATCATGAAAAGGCACTAGAAACCATTCTTGAGCGCTTAGCACATCACAACCCACAAGCGATTGGTCACCGTGTTGTACATGGTGGCACACTTACCAAAGCTGAATTACTGACACCTGAAATTATTGAACGTATTCGTGAAGCAACGCCACTTGCACCACTTCACAACCCAGCGCATTTGGTTGGTATTGATGCCACTATGCGTTTGTTCCCGCACTTGCCGCAAATTGCGGTATTTGACACAGCATTCCACCAAACTATGCCGTCGCATGCATACCGTTATGCATTGCCTAAATTCCTCTACACCATGCATAACGTACGTCGTTATGGCTTCCATGGGACCAGTCATGCTTATGTATCAGAACGTGGCTCTCAACTTGCAGGAAGTTTCAAACAAGGTGGTTGGTTAACAGCACACTTAGGTAATGGTAGTTCAACCTGTGCAATTTGGAATGGCCAATCTGTAGATACTTCTATGGGTCTCACTCCTCTT
Source organism: Acinetobacter cumulans (assembly GCF_003024525.3). Taxonomy (GTDB): domain Bacteria; phylum Pseudomonadota; class Gammaproteobacteria; order Pseudomonadales; family Moraxellaceae; genus Acinetobacter; species Acinetobacter cumulans. The sequence continues at coordinate 2,942,867 of NZ_CP035934.2, forward strand.
GAAGGTGTGGTGATGGGCACACGTAGTGGTGATGTCGACCCAAGTATCCATAGCTTCTTAGCATCAAACTTAGGCTGGGATATTTATAAAATTGATAAAATGCTAAACAGCCAATCTGGCTTACTTGGCTTATCTGACCTTTCCAACGACATGCGTACGCTAATTGAAGCGGCAGATGAAGGCAATGAAGATGCAGCACTTGCAATTGAAGTCTTCTGCTACCGTTTAGCCAAATCTTTAGCAGCACTGAGCTGTGGCTTACCACGTATTGATGGCTTGTTCTTCACAGGTGGGATTGGTGAAAACTCAGCACTCATTCGTGAAAAAACCTTGGCATACTTACCACACTTCGGTTTTAACTTGAGTAAAGAAAATAACAATGCATTAAAACGTGGCACTGAAGGACGTATTGATGCAGGTACAGGCCCACAAATTTGGGTCGTTCCAACCGATGAAGAAGGCCGTATTGCCAAAGAAACAGAGCATGTAGTGGCAGCATTGGAGCGCCCAACAACAAAAAAGTCTGAACCAGAAACTGAAGTTGCATAAGCAACTTCGGTGTTCATTTCAGCCCTTGCTTTAACATATTTTAAAACTTAGCTTTTTTGATTTTGACATTATGAAAACGATTTTACTTGTACCCACTGGGGAAAGCGTAGGTTTAACCTCCGCATGTTTGGGCTTAATTTATGCGTTGGAATGCCAAGGCATTAAAGCTGGTTTTTTAAAACCTTTTGCCCAGGAAGCACAAAGCACGACAGATCGCACAACTGCGCTTTACCGTCACCTTTTTAGCAATGAAACAGTTGAACCGATTGCTTATACAGAAGTTACACGTCGCTTAAGTCATGATGAAAATGATGAACTGCTAGAAGATGCTGTTCGCCTACACCGTGAAATTGCAAAAAAGCATGATCTGATTATTGTTGAAGGCTTAGTGCCGAATAACCGTGATGCTTTTGCTTCAGAGCTTAATGCAGATCTTGCCAAAGCACTCGATGCAAAGGTGGTGATTGTGAGTACGGCTGATATTCGCAATCCTACAGAAACACTTGAAAAAATTGAAACACAAGTACGTACTTTTGGCGGTGCAAACAATTCACGCGCTGCAGGTGTATTGTTCATGCGAACCAAAGGCCTGCCTGAAAGCGCAGCCCAAGTGCCGGTAACACTTGATCCAAGCTTACGTTTAATTAGCGATAGCACTCAATTTGCAAATCAGCTACAAGCATTAAATGTACATATTGGTTCTGAAAACTTTCCAATTATTGGCCTCGTCCCTTTTAGTAATACCCTGAGTGTGCCACGTATGTCTGATCTTGCATCGCATATTGCCGCACACTGGATTAACGAAGGCGAAGCCAAACAACGTCGCGTATTACATAGCAGTTTGATTGCATCGAATATTGAGCATGAGCTACATAAATTTGTGGCGGGTGAGCTGATTATTAGTGCATCTGACCGCATTGATGTGTTACTGGCAAGCAGCCTTGCAAGTAGTAACGGTATTCCATTGGCTGGTTTAGTGCTCACAGAACACCATGCGCCCAATGAAAATGTTTTAAATTTCTGTCAAACCGCAATCAAGCAAGGTTTGCCTATTTTGCATACCCCGCTCAGCACCTTTGACACCGCCGAAAAACTAGCGAAGCTGAGTAACGAAATTCCAGTCGATGATACGGAACGTGCCGAGCAAGTGACACGTTTTGTGTCGAGTCATATTGACCCTGAATGGATTACTCAGTTGATCAATGGCTCTTATAAGCCTCGCCTTTCGCCTTCGGCATTCCGCCATGAATTGGTACAAAAGTCGATTGCAGCCAAAAAACGAATTGTATTGCCTGAAGGTGATGAGCCACGTACGGTACAAGCCGCTGCCATTTGCCAAGCACGTGATATTGCTCAATGTGTGCTATTAGCCAAACCAGAGGTTGTGGTTGAAGTAGCGAAGGCACGTGGTATTGAGTTACCACACGATCTTGAAATTATTGATCCCGACTTAATTCGCGACAACTATATCGAGAAAATGGTTGAGCTCCGCAAAGGTAAAATGAACGAACTGCAAGCGCGTGAACAGCTACAAGACACCGTTGTATTGGGTACGATGATGCTGGCACTCGATCAAGTCGATGGTTTGGTTTCAGGTGCCGTACACACAACAGCCAATACTGTACGTCCTGCATTTCAGCTGATAAAAACTGCACCAGACTATTCATTGGTATCTTCTGTATTCTTTATGCTGTTGCCAGATGAAGTCTATGTATATGGCGACTGTGCGATCAATCCAGATCCAAATGCAGAGCAATTGGCTGAAATTGCAATTCAATCTGCAGACTCTGCCAAAGCCTTCGGTATTGACCCGCGCATTGCAATGATTTCTTACTCAACAGGTACATCGGGTGCTGGTGCAGATGTTGAAAAAGTTGCTGAAGCAACGCGTATTGCGCAACAACGTCGCCCTGACCTGCTTATTGATGGCCCATTGCAATACGATGCTGCATCTGTAGAAAGTGTTGGTCGCTCTAAAGCACCAGACTCTAAAGTGGCTGGCCGTGCCAATGTGTTTATTTTCCCAGACTTAAATACAGGTAATACGACTTATAAAGCGGTTCAACGCTCTGCCGATGTTGTCAGCGTAGGTCCAATGTTGCAAGGCTTAAACAAGCCAGTGAATGACTTGTCACGTGGTGCATTGGTGGATGATATCGTCTTCACGATTGCCCTCACTGCTATTCAGTCTGAGCAACAAGTTGCTCAATAATCTTTAATACCCAGTTTTCCAAACCATCTAATTAAACAATTGGATGGTTTTTTTATGTGGATTTCGTATAAGTAATTTATGTTAAATTATTTTATTTAATAAAATGACCAAGTTGATTTCGTGTTAATTCAGGTAGATTTAAACTTATATTACTATTTTTTAATACATAAACTTTATTCTTCTCTAGTATTTCGATTGTTTCTAGCAAATCATTAATTACAGCACTTAAGTCAACTTCATAGACTTCACAAAGAACAAACAAATGTTCAATGTTGAAATTCATGTGTCCAGATTCTAATTTTGACATACTAGATTTATTAATTTTAACAAGATTAGCAGCTTCATATTGGTCTAACTGCCTATTGGATCTATATGTGCTAAATAATTGACCTAAAACACAATTTAAATTAGTTTGATAAATGAAATTATCCATAAGAGAAAGTAAAAAAACCTATAAATTTACTATAAATATATAGAAAAAAATAAATTCTAAAAGATATTTTTTTTAAACTAAGAATTTTTCAAATAAAGCAAAGTTTCTAAAATAGAAATTTTGCTTTATTTGAAATCTGATTGTATTATACATTTTAATTACGATTTGTTTGGAAATTCCATGAAACAAAAATTACCTAGATATGAAATGCATAAATATTGGGGGAAAAAACCACCTCAAGATCTTGCTAGACTTCTAGAAAAATATACTAAGGTAAATGATTTAGTATTTGACCCCTTCTCTGGGTATGGAGTGTTTGCTTGTGAAGCTATTTTACTAGGTAGGAAAGCGATAAGTCATGATCTAAATCCTGTGGCAACTTTCATTCAAGAACAATTGTTAAACCAAGATATAGATTTAAAAAAATTTAAAATTGAAATAGAAGCCATTCTTTCCGAAGTAGAAAAAGACGTAGGTTCCGTATATCAAACAGTATGCCCTCTATGTAATTGTCCAGCACCTATCACAGCTAGTTTAAGAACTAAAGAAGACGTCCTTTTAGTGAACAAAATCTCTTGTGATTGTTCAAGAGCTGCCATTGAAAAAAATGTAGATGATAGTGATCTCCAACAAATTAAGGATATCGAAAGTCATATAGAAATTCCGAAACATCCGAATACATTACTTATTCGGAATGGTCGAATAAGTGCTAAAGAGGGTATGTATACAGATCATTTATTTACTAAACGAGCACTTTTAGTTCACACCAAGATTTGGAAAAAATTAAAAGAAATTGATGATTTAAGTATTAGAAATTTAGCTCTATTTGCTTTTACATCTAACTTAGCCAATTGCTCACGCTTAGTTCCACCTATAAAAAGTAGAGGGGCTATGTCTGCTGGAGCATGGATGACTGGTTTTTATACAGGTGAAACATACATAGAAAACAATGTCTTACACTACTTTAAAAATAGATTTAAAAAAGTTTTAAATGGGAAAAAAGACTTTTTAGGTAGCTTAAATGGAAGAATTAATAAAGTAGAGGATATTAACGATTTATATGTTAGCTCTAATGGTGGTTATGCCATTTTAAATGGAGATGCAAAAAAATTAACCATTCAAGATGAAACTGTTGATTATATTTTTACTGATTTTCCTTATGGAGATTCTGTACCATATTTTGAACAAAGTATCCTTTGGAATACTTGGTTAAATTTTGATGTGCAATATCAAGAAGAAATTGTAATTAGTGACAGTAAACAGCGTGAAAAAGATCAAGTTAATTTTGCCAAGGATATTCGGCAAGCAGTAGAAGAAATTTATCGGGTTTTAAAGTTCCAAAGTTACTTTACTTTTACATTCCATTCATTAGAAGGACGTGAATGGTATGCTCTTATAAAATCTTGTTTAGATTGTGGCTTTGTCATTGAAAATATTGAGGAAATGACTCAAAAAACTTTACCACCAAGACAGTTGAATAGAGCTGTAACTATTAAAGGTGACATGTTAGTGACCTTTAAAAAGGTAAATAAAAATCGTGAAATTACTTATCTATCAGAAGATCAGACATTGAGTTGCTTTGATGAGATTATTCAATCTGATAAAAGTTTTTCAGAAAATTATTCTTTACTAATACAACATTTCTTTAAAAATTCACTGATTTTTAGTGAAATCAACATGTCTGAAGAAATATTAAAACGGATGAAATAAATTAAAAAATATGGGGGGAACTCCCCCATATTAAGTAATTATTATTACTTTTTATTTTATAACGATAACTGACAAGGCATTTACTTTATAAGTCCCATTGAATGTTGGATCTTTTTGATATTTGTACTTAATAGTCATCAAATTTTGAGAAGTTAGATTATTAATTAAATTATCAACCTTTAGCTTAATATCCGTTAGATTTCCTTTCAGTGGTCTTGGATCTTCATATGAATCCTTATAGGCTAAAAAAATATAAAATCTATTATTATTTTTGAATAATCTTTCACCTTGATATTTATAATTCCACCAACACGCCTTTTTTAAATTCTGTTCTGTTTCTTTAACTAGTTGAGAGCGACTGAGTGTAATGTTTGTAAGAAAGGTACTGATAGATGGATCTACAGATGCATATTTCTTAAGTTCATTGATCAAGTCAAGCTTTGTGAACTGACCATAATTTGGTAAAGAGTATTTCTTTTTTACTGACTTATAAAACTCTTTAATTTCTTGAATTTCTGTAACATTTGCTCCAACCACATAGTCATCATCTCCATTTGCTGGGACTAAACCTGATTTAAGTAAATTATAATACTCTTCTGATAGGTGAGTTACCTTTAAGTCAAAGGGAACAATTTTGCCATTCAGCTCTATTAAAAAATCAACATATTTAATTTTTCTTAGAGTTGGTATTACATTCGGATGATCATTAAATATGTGTTCTAGTAGATCAGAAGATGCTTGGTTATAGTATTGCCAATAAATATAGTCTTGAACACTATTGTTAATAAGGTCATGTATTCTTGTATCTAACTCTTGTTTAGATTGAATAGTTTTATCCCGAACTAATCCACTCACAAGATCATTCAAATTATCATTTCGTACACCACATTTGACACTGGTGAATCCTTGTAAAATGGTAGGTAAGTACTGTTCTTGATCTTGGCGTATAGATTTAACAGCAGGGTATTCCGATCTTATAAAATTAATCAAATCCTGAATGGAAATTGTGGAATCATAAATCACTTGATAAAGATCATCAGGTTTTGGTTTTTTAGGTAGGGAAAGTTTTCTCTGGGCTATTAATTTAAGCAAATGTTGTTTATCTAAAGATCTGACTAAAATATATTTACTAAATCCTGGCTTTTGCTGTAATAAGAATAAATCAGTATTTCTTTTCTCAAAGTCTGTATGTAATTGATTAAAACTCATTTGTTTCCTCCTAGCAATTAGAGGAACTTATAGTTGAAGTATCAATAAATCAAGAAATAGTTTTCTTCAATCATGATGTAAATATTTATATATTCTTAATTTTCTCTAAAATTAACATAATACGCGCTATACAAAATGCTCTCTCTTCATTCTATAAAAATCATTCTTTTAACCACTATCCAAAAGCCCAACTCCTGCTAATTGGACTTTTTGATACAAGCCGTCATATTCAACGCTCAAGATCCACTCATTGTTTCGCACGACTATTTAGTATGAATTCGTCATAACTTTTGCACCAGCCACACCGTATGCCCCGCACAATCAGCATCTTCAGCAGTCATCTTTAACACTTTAAAGCCATGCTTTGCCAGTAATGCCCGATACTCTGCTTGCGACAAACTGGCATGATACAAAGCATCACCAAACATCTCTCCAATCGCCTCACCTTCTGCTGGGCCACTTGTAAACATGAGTACTGTGCCTTGAGCTGACAGTTTGGCAAATTGCCCAAACATCTGACGCTGCTCCTCTGGTGTTAAATGAAAGAAACTATCCCATGCCAAAATGCCTTGAAATTGTTGATTCAGCTCGACTGTACGCATATCTGCCACATGCCAATTTTGACTAGAGAAATTACGCTGTGCCATGTCTATCATCACAATTGAAGCATCTATGCCAGTTATCGTATGGCCTTGCTGAATCAAATAATGCGCAATCGGCCGCCCCGAACCACAACCCAAATCTAAAATTTCAGCTTGCTGTAGCAATAAGGCTAAAAAAGCATCCAACCACTGTTTTTCATATAAATATTCACCACGCAATGCAGTCCAAGCACGACCATGTTTGTTATAAATATCAATAATATTTCGGGCAAGATGCATCTGATTAGTCATCACGAATGCCAAGAGGATTTTTAAATCAGTATAAAGAAATCGAGAACAGAAAAATTTATTTTTAGAATAAAATACAAAATTGCAGACATAAAAAAAGAAGATGAAGTTTTAAACTTGATCTTCTTTCTGTCCGTACATCCACGTTGCGGCGATATAAATTGAGAAGCCTACAACCATCAAAACACTTGTAACTGTCATCTTTATGACCTGTGATTTATGTTGAGTTTATTATGCGAAAGTTTTATGACAGTTATATGACAAAGCCGTCATAATTTTAATAATATTTTTTAATAATAAAAACAATAACTTAAATATTTAATTTTAAATTTAAGTCAAAAATTCTCTGTAATATGACAGCTAAATATTTCAAACTGATGCTGAAAATAACCTACAAAAAACCAAAGCCTGTACAGATATTAAACTTTCGCCCAAAGCACAGACAAAACACCCACAGCTTGAGTTTTTTGCCTTATAATTTAGCCCGCTAGCTATCAGCCCGCTCAAGAGATTTTTGTATGACAACTATTATCAAGCAAGATGACTTGATCACATCGGTTAAAGATGCGCTTCAGTTCATTTCTTACTATCACCCACAAGACTTCATCCAAGCGATGAGCCGTGCGTATGACCGTGAAGAAAACAAAGCAGCAAAAGATGCGATCGCTCAAATCTTAATTAACTCTCGTATGTGTGCAGAAGGTCATCGCCCGATCTGCCAAGATACAGGTATTGTTAACGTATTCGTTGAAGTGGGCATGGACGTTAAATTTGATTTAACGATGAGCTTAGATGATGCGATTAACGAAGGTGTACGCCAAGGTTACCTAGAAAATTCTAACGTACTTCGTGCTTCTGTACTTGCAGACCCTGCATTTGGTCGTAAGAATACCAAAGACAACACCCCTGCTGTGATCTATCACAAACTTGTTCCTGGTAACAAAGTAGATATTACTGTGGCAGCTAAGGGTGGCGGTTCAGAAAACAAATCTAAACTTGCAATGCTTAACCCATCTGATTCAATCGTGGATTGGGTTCTTAAAACTGTTCCGACTATGGGTGCAGGCTGGTGTCCTCCTGGTATGTTGGGTATTGGTATTGGTGGTACTGCAGAAAAAGCCATGATGCTTGCAAAAGAAGCATTAATGGAAGAACTCGACATGGACGAATTACTTCGTCGCGGTCCACAAAGCAAACTTGAAGAACTTCGTATCGAAATCTTCGAAAAAGTAAATGCGCTTGGTATTGGTGCTCAAGGTCTTGGCGGCTTAACAACTGTACTCGACATCAAAATTAAAGATTACCCATGTCACGCTGCAGGCAAACCAGTCGGTATGATTCCGAACTGTGCTGCAACTCGTCATGCACACTTCACGCTTGATGGTTCTGGTATTGCACATATCATGGCGCCTAAACTTGAAGATTACCCAGAAGTGACTTGGGATTCTTCAACGTCTAAACGTGTAGATCTAGACAACATCACGCAAGAAGAAATGAACGCTTGGCAGCCAGGCGACACGCTTCTGCTTAACGGTACCATCTATACAGGTCGTGACGCTGCGCACAAACGTATGGTTGACATGCTAAACAACGGTGAAGAACTTCCTGTTGATCTTAAAGGCAAGTTTATCTACTACGTAGGCCCAGTTGATCCAGTTGGTGACGAAGTTGTAGGCCCTGCAGGTCCAACAACTGCAACGCGTATGGACAAGTTCACACGTCAAGTGCTTGAAGCAACTGGCATGTTCGGTATGATTGGTAAAGCTGATCGTGGTCCTGCTGCTGTTGAAGCAATTAAAGACAATAAAGCAACTTACTTAATGGCTGTGGGCGGCGCTGCATACTTAGTATCGAAAGCCATTCGTGAAGCTGAAGTTGTTGCTTTCGCAGACCTTGGTATGGAAGCAATCTACAAATTTGTCGTTAAAGATATGCCTGTATCTGTAGCAGTTGACGTAAACGGTACTTCTGTACACGCAACTGCACCAAAAATCTGGCAAGCTAAAATTGGTAAAATTCCAGTAGTTGACGCTGCTGCAAAATAATTTTGTCCAGTAAAAAAGCACCCTACAGGGTGCTTTTTTTTGGTCTGCTGTTTTTATTGCCTTATATCGCCAAATCCTTTGTGCTGTATTTAAGACCTGTTATGCTTTTTAGCTTAATAAAAGATAATGCAGATAAAAATATAAGCCGGAAGATGAATAAGATGCGATGGAAATTTAAGATAAAACCCTCGATCTATCGTGCTCTGCTTCTCAGCACGAGTGTATTGATGAGTTCTGCCTTAATGGCTCAACCCGTTCAAGAAAAAACCTTAGATCATTTAATCGAACTTTCTAATTTTACTGGAATGATTGCTCAGTCCAATCAGAATATGCGCCCAATGTTTGATGCACAAGCCGAAGATATTTTGAAAAATAATTTGGGTGTGCTTGAGCTTTCGAGTGAGCAAAAACATGTCGCTCAAAAAATCAGTTTATTGCTACAAAAGACCAATGAAGCAATTATTAGCAATCCTAAATTTTTACACATGATTCGCAAGAACTTCCAACAAACCTATACAGAAGAAGAAGCACAAGCTTATATTCAGTTTCTTAGCACACCAATGGGACAATCGATTAACCGTAAAAGCAGTGTCATGACCAATAATATTCTGCAAGAAACCTTAGCGATTAGTAATGAAATTCTAAACCAACCCTTACAAATGCAGAAATTTAATGAGCAATTGGCTAGCCTCATTCAGCCCCTGCTTTTAAAAAGCAAAAGCTAACTGTTCAGCACAGTCCAAAGCAATCCACTGCACCTTACCAGGTCAGTGGATTCCATAATTTGAATGGCTTCACCAACTGAACATCTGTTTTAGGATCATACTTTTCTGCTTTTAATTTTTGAGCACTGTGTCGAACTTTGCCTCGTTGTTCATCTTGTGCCACAAAGTTATAACTTGACGATTTTCTTTCAGTAAATGCAATTTCACTGCGCCCTGTTTGATCCGACATTAACATTAAAGCACCACTAACCGAACGACGTGTCGCCATGTTTTCTTCATCATATTTAATAAAATATGATTGCCCTGCTTCTACTGTAAAGTCGAGGTACTTGGGTTTTTGAAAGTGATTTACCCCCAATGGCCGACTGGTTGATAATCGATAGTTTCCTGCTGGCAATTCCACCCAATAATAGTGATTGTTTAATAGACTCGGAATACGTTCACTATTGAGAAATAAACTACTCGCAACAATTTCTTGCCGATTCCATTTACTGTCTGGACGGTATAAATACACAATTGCTGCTTGAGAATGCTGTGGCTCTACGGTCTGAAAATGACGGCCTTGTTTTTGATTCACCCAGCCACCAATGGTAAACATACCAAGACGGTATTGTTCCATAATACCAGGTGCTTGCTCTGGATTGACGGATTTTAAGGTTGAGCTTAACGCTGGTTGTTGTTCAACACTTGATTTTCCATGACAGCCCAGCAACGCCAAACTACTTAATATGGTGATATATACAACACGCATGATCATCCCTCACTGCGTTTTTTCTTATTGTCGGCTAACTTTCTTTTAAAACTTCGACTTTTAAAATTATGATGTTTAGGCATCCGCGCCAATCATCTGAGAGTAACATTCAGTTTTTATTTTTTAAATAAAAAACGTGTGAAAAACAGCGTTTTCCACACGTTTCTGACGAATAGCAGGCTTTAAATTTCAAGCCTGTTCGGCCAACTGTTGATTAAGCAGATTTTGAATCAATGACTTTCAAATCTGCTTTTGGTGCGACTTCTTCTTGAGTTTTTGGCTGACGCTCAGCTTTAAACTCAGGTTTCTCTTCACCGTTAATTACAGCTTCATTGACCACAACCGTGCCAACGTCTGTGCGACTTGGCAAGTCATACATGGTTTCAAGTAGTGAATTTTCTAAAATAGAACGTAAACCACGTGCACCCGTATTACGGTCTAATGCTTTTTTAGCCACAGCGCGTAATGCTGAATCTTCAAATACTAAATCAACATTTTCCATATCAAATAAATATTGATATTGACGTGTTAATGCATTTTTAGGTTCTGTCAAAATTTGCATCAATGCTTCTTCATCCAACTCATCTAAAGTAGCAATCACTGGCAAACGACCGATAAATTCAGGAATCAAACCAAATTTAACCAAGTCAGTTGCTTCAACTTGACGGAACAAGTCAGAAAGCTTTTTAGATTCGTCTTTCTTACGCACTTCAGCGGTAAAACCAATACCACCTTTTTCTTGGCGCTGTTGTACAATTTTCTCTAAACCAGAGAATGCACCACCACAAATGAAGAGAATATTCGAAGTATCAATTTGAATAAATTCTTGCTGTGGATGCTTGCGACCACCTTGAGGTGGAATTGACGCAACTGTACCTTCAATCATTTTCAGCAAGGCTTGCTGTACACCTTCACCAGACACGTCACGTGTAATCGACGGGTTCTCTGATTTACGAGTAATTTTGTCAATTTCATCAATATAGATAATGCCTTTTTGGGCTTTTTCTACATCGTAGTCCGCTTTTTGCAAAAGCTTTTGAACAATATTCTCTACGTCTTCACCCACATAGCCTGCTTCAGTTAGTGTTGTTGCATCTGCCATTGCAAATGGAACATCTAACAAACGTGCAAGCGTTTGAGCAAGTAAAGTCTTACCAGAACCTGTTGGACCGACGAGCATGATGTTACTTTTTGAAAGCTCAACGCCATCTTCAGGCTTTTTACCGCTGGTCGAAACTTTCAAACGTTTGTAATGGTTATATACCGCTACAGACAGCGTCTTTTTCGCAACATCTTGACCAATCACATATTGGTCTAAGGCAGCACGGATCTCATGCGGTTTTGGTAATGGCTTAGAAGCCCAATCACTCGAATCAACTTGTTGACTGGTTTGTACTAAGTCTAAGCATACGTCCACACATTCATTACAGATATATGCGTCCTCGCCTGCGATCAGTTTCCCGACTTCAGACTGCGTTTTACCGCAAAATGAACAATGCTTTTGTCCTTGAGGATGTTCGGACATATTCACTCCAATATAAAAATCTTTAAATTTTATGGACGTTTAGATAAAACTTCGTCCACAAGACCATATTCTTTTGCCTGCTGTGCAGTCATAAAGTTATCACGGTCAGTATCTTTTGCTAAACGCTCGTAGTCTTGGCCACTGTGTTCAGCCATTAAACGATTCAAACGTTCTTTAATAAACAGAATTTCACGCGCATGAATCTCAATATCAGATGCTTGACCACGGAAACCACCAAGTGGTTGGTGAATCATCACACGTGCATTTTCAAGGCAATAGCGCTTACCTTTGGCACCAGCATTCAGTAAGAACGCACCCATCGATGCCGCTTGACCCATACAGTAAGTCACCACGTCTGGTTTAATAAACTGCATTGTGTCGTAAATCGCCATACCAGCAGTCACTGAACCGCCCGGTGAGTTGATATACAAATGGATATCTTTATCTGGGTTTTCAGCTTCTAAAAACAACATTTGCGCAACGATTAAGTTCGCCATGTTATCTTCCACTTCACCTGTTAAAAAGATGACGCGTTCGCGCAAAAGGCGCGAGTAAATATCGAAAGAACGTTCGCCGCGTGATGACTGTTCAACCACCATTGGCACAAGTGCGTTTTCAATTGTTGGAACATACATACGTTTATTTATTCCTGAATTTTTCTGAGTTGACCCATATTCACAATATGAGGGATATTTTTCGAAAATGCAAAAGTTTCCCAATTAAATAACAGATATTTTTTGCATAAGCATTGTGAATTTAGGACATATTCCATTGCGCTTTGGCGATAAAAAAAGGCGCTCTAAGCGCCTTTTTTTATTTAGCTAAGAATTAGCCTTGTTGACGAGCTTGTTGCTCTTTCAATAAGTCTTCATAGCTTACTTTTGTATCTGTTACTTTAGCAGACGCTAAGATGTGATCTACAACTTGATCTTCAAGAATAACAGCTTCGATTTGAGCGCGCTGTTGCTTGTCGTTGTTGAAGTATTCAATCACTTCTTTAGGATCTTCGTAAGAAGAAGCCATGTCTTCGATGTATGCATCTACACGTGCAGCATCAACTTCGATTTTAGCTTCAGCTAAAACTTTGCTTACCAATACGCCAAGTTTAACTGCTTTTTCAGCTTGTTCTTTGAACAATTCATCTGGTAGCATGCTTGAGTCAAATGCTTTCGCACCTTGAGCACCAAACTGTTGAGTGAATTGTTGGATCATTTGTTGACGTTGACGATCAATTTCTTGAGTCAACATTGCTTCTGGAAGCTCAACTTCGTTCGCAGCTACAAGGGCATCAAAAGTTGCACCTTTCACTTGGTTGCGAAGACCGTTTTTCACTTCACGTTCCATGTTTTTACGAACGTCAGCTTTAAGTTTTTCAACGCCTTCTTCTTCAGTTAGACCGAAGATTTTAAGGAATTCAGCATCAATTTCTGGAAGCTTTTGTTTTTCAACAAGTTTAACAGTGATTTTGAATTGAGCAGCTTTACCAGCAAGGTTTTCGGCTTGGTAGTCAGCAGGGAAAGTTACATCGATAACTTTTTCTTCGCCTTTCTTCATACCAACGATGCCGTCTTCGAAGCCAGGAATCATGCGACCAGAACCTAAAACAAGTTTAAAGTCTTCTGCAGAACCACCTTCAAATTTTTCGCCATCAACTGAACCTTCGAAATCAAAAGTTACTTGCATGTCTTTTTTAGCCATGCCTTTTGTTTCAGCCCAAGCTGCACGTTGTTTTTGAAGATTTTCAATCATCTTCTCAACGTCTTTGTCATTTACTTCAGTTGCTTTACGTTCAACAGCTAAACCGTCAAATTTAACTTCAACTTCTGGGTAAACTTCTACAGTTGCTTCATAAACTAAAGCATCATCTTTAAGTTCAGACTTTTCGATGTTCGGCATGCCAACAGCGTTGATTTTTTCTTGTTGAATTGCTTCAAACACAGTGTCACGAATAATGTCGTTCACTACTTCTTGGTAAATGCCCGCGCCATATTCACGACGAACAACGTTTACAGGCACTTTACCTTGACGGAAGCCGTTGATCTTCACAGTTTTGGCAGTGCGTTTCAAGCGAGCTTCAAATTGCTCGTTAATACGGCTCGTCGGTACAGATACATTTAAACGACGGGCAACGCCCGAAACCGCTTCAGAAGTTACTTGCATGGCTTCCTCGATATTTTGTTAGTAAAAACAGTTTTTAAAAAAGTGCCACATTATATGACAACATTTCAAGATATACAAAAGCGGATTATAACACCATACATATCAGCATGAAGGATGAACTTTCAGTTTACATAGAATCTAGAAATTACATTTTAAATTGGTTATTTTTTAATTTATTATTGCAAATGATAAACTTTCTCATTATTATTAGCGCGCAACTTCTTAACTGATTGTTTTTTTTTATTTTATTTAGCGGATTTTTACCATGGGACATATTAAAAACCATAAAAGGCGTGCTCACTTAGCAGCCACTTCACTTATTAGCATTTCATCCCCCCTAGCTTTTGCTAGTGATGATAAAAATGTGCAACAGATGGATAAGATCACTGTTGTTACTGAGCAACAAGATAGCTATTACATTAAAGAATCCAGTAATACCAAAATAACGACGCCTTTATTAGACACTGCACGTACGATCAATATTATTTCTAAAAAAGAGATTGATGAACGTGGCGCAACGTCTTTACAAGATATTCTACGCACAACCCCTGGTGTCACTTTAGGTGCTGGCGAAGGTGGTACGCCTATGGGCGACCGTCCATTTATTCGTGGCTATGAGGCGAGTACTGACATTTTAATTGATGGTATGCGTGATTTTGCCCGTGGTTCACACGAGGCTTTTAATCTCGAAGCTGTCGAGGTGACTAAAGGGCCAGGTTCTGTGTATTCAGGTCGTGGTTCGACAGGCGGCACCATTAACCTCATTACTAAAAAACCTAAAGATCGTACTGAATCTGAAGTGACGTCGGAATATCAAAATTCAGGTAAAGGCCAAACCAAATATCGCTTTACCACTGACAATAATGTGGTGTTAAGTGATCATATTGCAGTTCGTTTGAATGCCATGCTCGATCAAGGCGAAGTCGCACGCCGTAATGGCGTCGATGTTGACCGTTGGGGCATTGCACCCACCATTACATTTGGCTTGAATACCCCTACACGCGTCACCGCTGGCTACAGTCGTTTAGAGTTTAACGATACCCCAGATATGGGTTTACCATTTAGCAATGCTAAAAATCCAGATCGTAAGACCCCAATTGAAACGATGCCATTTGAAACTAACTTTGGCCGACCAGACATCGACTTTAGAAACTATACATCTGAAAGTTTCGACTTAAGTCTCCAACATGATTTCAATGAAAAATTTAAACTCAATTTTGTTGCTCGTGATTTAGAAACGATCCAAGATTATTTCTTTACGCGTTTAAGTTTTGGCTGTGCAGCCAGCAGTGGTACAGCATGTGAAACTGAATCCAATGGTTTAACGTATGAGCGTAATGATCGTACGTCTTACCGTACCAGTCATGTCAATAGTGCACAAATCAATTTACAAGGCGAATTCAATACTGGGGCGATTAAACATAATTTGGTCACAGGAGTGGATTACAGCAAAGAGCGTATTGGCAATAAGACCATGACCGTCACTGGTGCAGGTCGTGAGGTGACTGATTTCTATAATCCAACCAATCCAGCACATCCTAATTTCAACATTGCTTATGGTGACCATGCAAAAGCTGGTGAAATTAAAAACTTAGGTGTTTACGTCACAGATACTATTGGTCTCAATGATAAATTGGACTTAAATCTTGGTATCCGTTTTGATGATTATGAATCGACTAACTTTAAAGATACTGTTTCAGACAATTTAGTGAGCTATCAAGTTGGTTCAATTTTCAAAATTACACCAAATGGTCGTTTATATGCGAACTATGCAACATCACTGAATCCAAGTGGTGATAACTTAGGTCAAGCTGGCGGTGCAGATGGTGTCTCAAGTGGTAACCGTTTAGCAGACAATATTGATCCTGAAAAAAGTCGCAGTATTGAAATTGGTACAAAATGGGAGCTGTTTAATCAACGTTTAGGCTTAAACGCTGCGCTATTTGAAACGCGTAAAACCAATGCACGATCAACAGACCCACAGGGCATCGTCACCATTGATGGTGAAAACCGTGTTCGTGGTATTGAATTGAGTGCAACAGGCAAACTTACACCGCGTTGGGATATTTCCGCAGGTTATAGCTATTTAGATAGTGAGCTATTAGATGGTGGTTATGTGAATGCAGGAACAAGTGCTGCACCTAACTATGTAACTAACCCATCTAATGGCAACCAGTTAAAATTCATTGCTAAACACAATGCAAATTTGTGGACCACGTACCAAGTGATGGACAAATTCACTGTCGGTGGCGGTGCAACCTACATGGGTAAACGCTTCGTTGATGATAGTAACGACTACTACCTACCCGATCACTTACGTTTAGATGCCTTTGCGAGTTATCAACTTATGCCTGAATTTGGTTTGCAATTGAATGTTAACAATATTACTAATGAACGTATTTATGATGCGTCTCACGTTGGCGTTTTCTCAACAGTCGCACCAGGCCGTTCATTCTCTGTAAAAGGTACATATCGTTTTTAAAAATTTGTACTAAGCACACAAAAGGATGCTCATTTTAGGTTGAGCATCCTTTTTCCACACCACATCTCAAATCTTATATTGTTCAATACTTTCCGGACTTCTTCTTTTGTATGAAGATAGTACTGGAAATCATTCATAATTAATTTCAATAAATAGTTTGTTTTTTAATCTAAATAATCAATATCTATTAAAATCAGTGGATTGTTTACATATTATTACACTATTTCATCTTATATATAGATTATATATTACTAATCTATTGTCAAAAACAATAGCAAAGACAAGTAAAAACAAATAAGAATTATTATTATTCGCAAACTAATTCACAACTATATTTTCAGGGTTGAAATGGCTTTCATTAAAACACGTAAGAAAATTGTTTCTTCTGCAATTGCTTCGTCTCTCTCTGTTATTGCAATGAATGCTGTTGCACAAGAACAAGTCACTACACTTGAAACCATTCATCAAGATGTTCAAGCTGAGCAAAAACAAAGCTTAAAAGTAGATAAATCAGCGAACACAAAATATGTTGCACCACTACTCGATACACCAAAATCAGTATCGGTAATTTCTAAGCAATTGATTGAAGATACTCAAGTTACAACGTTAAGTGATGCTTTACGTAATGTTCCTGGTATTACCCTAGGTGCAGGTGAAGGTGGCAACCCGAATGGTGACCGTCCATTTATCCGTGGCTTCAATTCTGAAAGCTCAATGTATGTCGATGGTGTTCGTAGTGCTACATCACAAAACCGTGAAATGTTTGCTGTTGAGCAAGTTGAAGTAACCAAAGGTTCTGCATCTGCAATGGGTGGCGCAGGTACAACTGGCGGTAGCATCAACATGATTTCTAAAGTGGCTAAAAAAGGTGACTCTTTAGAAGGTTCTGTTGGCGCAGGTACAGATAATTACCAACGTATTACCTTAGATGGCAACAAAGACTTTGGTAATGGTATTGCAACACGCGTAGCTCTCATGGGCCATCATAATAATAAAGCAGGCCAAGGTGATGATGGTGCTGAATATGCACGTGTGGGTATTGCGCCAAGTATTACTTTTGGTTTGGATACCCCGACTCGTGCCACTGTAAGCTACTATTATTTAAAATCTGATGATACCCCTGATTCAGGTGTCCCATATCAATATGACACATCTAAATTAGTAACTGCAGGTAAACCTGTAGATGTTCCGCAAGGTATTTATTATGGTTGGAAAAATCGCGATTTCCAAAAACAAGAAAACCAAATTGGCACACTTAAACTTGAACACGATTTAACTGATAATTTAACCATCAGCAATGTCGCTCAGTACTCGAATTCAAAAAATAATTATGTATGGACACAGCCAGATGACTCACAGGGCAACGTTGCTCAAGGTGAAGTATGGCGTCGCTCAAACTCAAAAATTACTGATACCAACACATTTACAGATCAGCTGTCTTTAACTGGTAAGTTGAATACTGGCTCACTGGTTCATTCTTTTAATACAGGTGTTGAATACAGCAAACAAGATTCTGACCGTGGTGGATATACATTAAACGATACTACTGCTAACGGATCTAATCCTAATAGCGGTACATCTCAATGGAACGTTAAACCAGGTGGTACGCTTGGTGCATGTGCAAATTCTGGCATGGGTATTGGTGCAGACTCTAACTACTGGTGTACTTCTCTTAACAATCCAAACTCGAATGATCCATGGCTAGGTAGCATCACTGCAAATCCAAAAACTTCGAATGTTACGACCAAAAATACTTCTGTCTATGCATTAGATAGTATCAAAATTAATCCACAATGGATTTTGGATTTAGGCATCCGCTGGGATAAATTTGAAACAAATCTAAATAATTACGCAACCAATAAAAGTTATTCATCAGATAACGACTTTTTCAACTATCAAGCTGGCGTGACATTTAAGCCAGTAGAAAATGGTTCGATCTATGCAAGTTTTGCAACTTCATCTAATCCAATTGGTGTAGATGCAGGTGATGGTTCTGAAGGCTTAAGTACCCCAGGTGGCCGTGGTCCAACTGAAGAACAAGCAATTGCAAACAACAATCTCAAACCTGAAGATGTCCACACAATGGAAATCGGTACGAAATGGGATCTGTTCAATGAAAAATTGAATTTAACTGCTACTATTTTCCGTACTGAAAAAACAAATACCCGTGCAACAGATACGGATGGCTACACTCGTAATATTGGTGAAACACGTGTAGACGGTCTTGAGCTTGGCGTTAATGGTAATATCACTAACAAATGGGCAGTTTCTGCAGGCTATACATATTTAGACAGTACAATTGTTGATGATGGTCCAAAAGACAGCAATGAAGGCAATCAAGTTCAAAACGTTGCAAAAAACTCCGCAACTCTTTGGACAACATATGCATTTACCCCATCATTTACCCTCGGCGCTGGTGCAGTAGCAATGGATAAAGTTTATGGCGATGCTGCAAATACGAAATTTGTTCCAGGTTATGTACGCTACGATGCAATGGCACGTTATAACGTCAATAAAAATGTTGATTTGCAGTTAAACGTAAACAACCTTTCTGACAAACGTTATTTCACTAAAGCATACGCATCTCACTATGCAACAGAAGCTGAAGGCCGTAGTGCTGTACTTTCTGTGAACTTCAAATACTAAGTTCAATATCAATCCATCTCAATGTATTCAACAACGCCCCTTTTCACAGGGGCGTTGTTGTCTTTGCGCCATAAGATTCGCGCCTAAAAACCAAACTTTATGGTTTTTTCTAATTAACTCGCTGTTCTTAAGCAAGAATTCCCTCACATTACGCACAAATTAATATTGATAACTATTATCATTATCAATACAATTCACAGCAATTGTTACAGGCCATAACAATCCCTCCATTGTATCTTCATCATATATGTCATCACGAAGTATCAATGTCGCTTTCCTTATAAAATCAGGACTTAGAAATGGCACAGATTAAAAGCCGAAAACACAAAAATACAGTTTCAATGGTCGCGTTAGCCGCAGCCTTGCCACTGGCGGCTCAAGCTGCAACAGCTGAATCAAATTCAGTACAGCTTCCAACCATTAATGTTAAAGCTGCAGCAGAAAATAATTATAAAAAAGAAAAAGTCAGCTCTGCCAAATTTACTCAACCCTTACTCAATACCACACAGACGGTTGCTGTCATCCCCCAAGCGGTACTTAAAGAACAAAATGCCACAACCTTGACCGAAGCTTTACGTAATGTACCTGGCGTAGGAACATTTTCATTGGGTGAAAATGGCCGTATGAATACAGGCGATGCCGTAACCATGCGTGGCTTTGACACAGCAAACAGTATTTTTATTGATGGCGTACGTGATTTGGGCAACGTCACACGCGACATGTTCAACTACGAGCAAATTGAAGTCTTTAAAGGCCCTGCGGGGACGGATAATGGCCGTACAGCGGCATCAGGCTCCATTAACCTCTCGACTAAACATGCCAAACTCGAAGACTCAAATAGTGCAACATTAGGTTTCGGCTCCGATAAATACACGCGCGCAACAGCCGATTTAAATAAAAAAATCAATGAAACAACTGCACTTCGTGTCAATATGATGGGCGAAAATGCCGACGGAATTGGTCGTGACGGTGTAGAAAATAAAAAATGGGCACTAGCATCTTCATTAGGCTTTGGTTTAGGCACAGATTTACGCGTATTTTTAGACTATCTTCATACAGAGCAAGATAATAAATTAGATGGTGGTATTCCTACTGTTGGCCTAAACGGTTTTAATGCAAATAACAGCACTAATGCCAGCATCAAAAGCTTGGCTAAGTATTTAAATAACCACAAAGTTAATACGTCAAATTATTACGGTGCTCCTGAAGATTTTGACGATGTCAGTGCCGATATGGTCACTGCACGTATCGAATATGATCTATCCGATAAAACCAAGTTAACCAATACCACACGTTGGGGCCAAACCAAACATCAATATTTAACGTCATTCTCTGGCAACGCTTATACCACTACAAATCCATCAGATCCTACTGACGGTTCGTCTATTCAAGTTTCAGGCAGCACCAACAACAGTGATACTGAAAATAAAATCATGACGAACCAAACTAGCTTAGTCACAGAATTCAATACAGGAACACTTCAGCATACCTTAAGTACAGGTGTTGAATTTACCCGTGAAGATATGAAAACCTTTGGTTGGACAGGCGCAATTACGGGTACGAGCTCACTGTATAATCCCTCTGGAACGGTACATTCAACCTTAACGCGCAATAAAGCCGCGGATACCAAAGGCCGAATGGATACATCCTCTATTTTTGCTTTTGACACAGTACAACTGTCACCAAAATTTTCGGTCAACGCTGGTATCCGCCTAGACCATTACAAAATGCAAGGTTACTCTTCTTCTGCTAGTTTCAGTGATGATGGCAATCTATTTAACTGGAAAGCAGGTGCGCTGTTTAAGCCAACCGAAAATGGTAGTCTGTACGCCAACTATGCTGTGCAACAGCAACAACCAGGCACTATTACAGGCGGTGATGGTATTGGTAATGCCAACATTTTTGCACCATCAACCTCTGCAAGTAGCAATAATAATCTTGATTTTGATCCACAACAGATTGAAACCATTGAAGTGGGAAGCAAATGGGAGTTCTTTGACAACCGCTTATTACTCACAGGTGCGCTATTCCAAACTGAAGTCACCAAAGAAATTGAAAAAGATGATAATGGCGGTTATTACCAAACGGGTAAAAAATCCGTTAAAGGTATTGAGTTAGGTGCGATTGGTAACATTAATGATTATTGGAAGATCATTGCAGGCTACACCCATCAAAAAACTGAAATTGATAATGTTACACATGTCAGCTCTGGCAGCCTGACTTCTGCCGATGGTTCCAATAACATTCCATTTACCCCGTCAGATGCTTTCACGCTGTGGACCACCTATACAATGGATAAATGGAGCATTGGTAGTGGTGCACGTTACAATGGCGAAATGAAAAAAAGTAAAGATGGTAATACCGTTGGCCCTGCTGTAATTCCAGATTATTGGGTTCTGGATTCAATGGTCAGCTATCAAGCAACACCTAATATTGGTGTTCAGTTAAATATTAACAACTTACTTGATGAAGATTATATTGCAAGTATCAACCGTGGTGGCCTACGTTATACGGCAGGTGCTGAACGTAATTATCGTCTTACATTTAATTTTAAATTCTAATTTTCCATAAAATTAAAAGCCTTAATCTTGAATTGGGGCTTTTTTTATTTATGCTTATCCTTAACCGAAAAATTTAACTGCTAGGTGCTTGCCATGTTGCTTCATGTTCCCAATGTGCTTTCTAAAGTGCAAGTCCAATCTATTCGCCAAGCTATGGCAGAAGACAACCAATGGGTATCTGGCAAAAAAACAGCAGGCGGACAAGCACAGCTCATCAAAGACAACTTACAAATCAATACCAGTAGCGAGCTATATCAAGAACTGAGTACCTTTGTTCAACAGCACATTCAAAGTAGCCTACTGGTGCAATCATTTGCACTGCCCAAAGACATTTTGCCTCCAATGTTCAATCGCTATGAAAATTCGGGGCATTATGGCAACCATGTCGACAATGCTGTGCATTTTTATGCCGAAAAAAATAAATCTGTGCGTACCGATGTTTCTATGACCGTCTTTCTCTCTGAACCCGATGAATATGAGGGCGGTGAATTGATCATTGAAGACACATACGGCGCACATGAAGTCAAACTCGATGCTGGCGATGCTATTGTGTATCCAGCAACCAGCCTACACCGTGTTGAGCCAGTCACTCAAGGTGCGCGTATTGCTGCTTTTACATGGCTGCAAAGTATGGTGAAGGATGACTGGCAACGGGCCATGTTGTTTAATTTAGACATGACCATTATTCAATTGCGTCAAAAGCTGGGCGACTGCGAAGAAACCGTACAATTAACCAGCCATTATCATAACCTGATTCGTCAATGGGCCGAACTATGAGCCAAGCATCAATTTTGCCACCACTGACCCAAATTCCTCCCTACTTACAGACTGTTGCAGACTATGAGCGCCAAGCACAACTGCATTTATTCGACATGGTTTGGCAATATCTCCAAGGCGGTGCCATGGATGAAGTCAGTGTGCGCTCGAATCTTTCAGCGTTTGACCACATTCAACTGATGCCTCGCCTGCTACAAGACCTCACCCACGGCCATACCGAATGTGAAATCTTCGGGCAACGTTATCCGCATCCCATCTTTGTCGCACCGATTGGGCACCAACAGCAATTTCATCCCGAAGCGGAAGCTGCCACTGCACTGGCTGCAGAAGTTTTGGGAAGCAATATGGTATTGAGCACCTTTACTAATACCGACATGCGTGAACTGAATGCAGACAATCCGCGCAAATGGTTTCAACTGTACTGGCAAGGTGAACGCAGCAAATCCTTAGATTTAGTCAAAATGGCTGAAGCGCACAATTACAGTGCCATTGTAGTGACAGTGGACTCCCCCCATACAGGCATCCGTGACCGCGAGCGTCGGGTATTTTTCCATTTACCTGAAGGTATGCAACACCCGCATACCCCTGCGCACATTCCACTGCCAGAATTACAAGAAGGTGATCACCCTGTATTTCAAGGGCTCATGAAAATTGCGCCGACTTGGCAAGACATTGCTTGGTTGGTTCAACAGACCCACCTCCCCGTTGTGTTAAAGGGTGTACTCAATCCAATGGATGCCCAACTTGCAATACAACATGGTGTACAAGGATTAATTGTGTCGAATCATGGTGGCCGTGTTTTAGATACCAGTATTACACCACTCACCGCGCTCAAACTCATTAAACAGGTGGTGCCAGCTGATTTTCCATTGCTTTATGATGGTGGAATTCGCCGTGGTTCTGACGTCTTTAAAGCGATTGCCCTTGGCGCCTCAGCGGTGTTGGTCGGTCGTCCTGTGATTTATGGCTTAGCCACTGCAGGCGCATTAGGTGTGGCACATGTGCTGAAAATTCTGAAAGAAGAATTTGAAATTACCATGGCTTTAATGGGAACAGCCCGCATAGATGAGATTAACCAAGATTATATTTTTCAAAAATAGCCATTTTATAGAGAATTTTTCTCTATAAATCCCTGCTCATTGCAAAAATAGGAAAATATTTTCGGAATAAGTGGATTAATATTTATTTATAAATTTGCATGATCTGCGGTAAATCTAAGTCAACGTAACTTCACATGAAATTTTGATACTTTTGGCTAAATCTTCCGACTTCATACTTGTAAATTGATACCATAGACACAATCTATATTAGTAGTACCTAATGTTATCTACGCCCTAACATATAGTGGCTACGACAAGGAGTTACCTCATGATGTTGGCTGATCCAAGTAAAAAATATCGTCGCATGTATCAACGTGTAGACTTACCAGACCGTCAATGGCCGAATAACGAAATTACGAAAGCGCCAATTTGGATGAGCACCGACCTGCGTGACGGTAACCAAGCGATTTTTGAACCAATGAACATGGAACAAAAATTTAAAATGTTCCAAATGTTGGTGAAAATTGGTTTCAAACATATTGAAATTGGCTTCCCATCTGCATCTCAAATCGATTTCGATTTCACGCGTAAATTGATTGAAGAAAACCATATTCCTGATGATGTTTATATCGAAGTTTTGGTTCAAGCACGTGATCATTTAATCCAACGTACTTTCGAATCTTTACAAGGTGCAAAACGTGCAATTGTGCATATCTACAACTCAAACTCTCCGACTTTCCGTAATAAAGTCTTAAATGTAGATGTTGAAGGTGCAAAACAATTAGCGATTAATGCAGCAACCAAAGTTAAAGAATACGCAGCAAAACAACCTGAAACTGAATTTGTATTCCAATACAGCCCAGAGTGTTTTACTGCAACTGAATTAGAAGTTGCGAAAGATGTCTGCGATGCTGTGACTGAAATTTGGGAAGCATCTCCAGACAATAAAGTCATTTTGAACTTACCTGCAACAGTCGAAGTGTCAGGTCCAAACGTCTATGCAGACCAAGTCGAATGGATGCACCGCAATATTCAGCGCCGTGATGGTGTGATCATTTCTGTACACTGCCATAACGACCGTGGCTGTGGTATTGCTGCCTCTGAACTTGCCATTATGGCGGGTGCAGACCGTGTAGAAGGCTGTGTATTTGGCAATGGCGAACGTACAGGTAACGTCGATGTGGCGGCAATTGCATTGAACATGTACACCCAAGGCGTTGCACCAAACTTAGATTTCTCAAATATCAATGAAGTGATTGCAACCGTTGAAGAATGCACAGGCTTGCCTGTACACCCACGCCATCCGTATGCAGGCGACTTGGTATTTACTGCATTCTCTGGCTCACACCAAGATGCAATCAAAAAAGGTTTCGAGTTCCAAAAGAACGAAGAAATTTGGGACATGCCATACTTACCTATCGATCCAAAAGACTTGGGTCGTGACTATGATGCAGTTATCCGTGTGAACTCACAGTCTGGTAAAGGCGGTATCGCTTACTTGTTAGAGTCTAACTACAACGTGGTGTTGCCACGTCGTTTACAAATTGAATTCTCGCAAGTAGTACAACAAAAAACTGATGAAGATGGTACTGAGATTTCAGCACAAGCAATTTGGTCATTGTTTAAAGATACCTATGTCGCAACAGCAGATGCCCATTATGTGGCGCAAAACTACCGCTTACATGACAACAACGGTAAGCAAGTGATTGAGCTAGATATTGAAGTAAATGGTGAAACACAACAATTGCGCGGTGAAGGCAACGGCCCTATTTCTGCAATCTTGAATGCATTGCAGTTACCAATTGATGTCTTAAACTATGAAGAACGCAGTATTAGCTCTGGCGCACATGCAAAAGCATTGGCATTAATTGAGCTTCAAGTGAAAGGTTCGGGTAAAGCTGCCTTTGGTGCAGGTGTACACGACAACATCGTAACTGCATCAATCGAAGCAATTATTGCCAGCACCAACCGCTTAATTGATCAAGGCGTATTGAGCTTAGATCAGGTGATTGCAGCGACTGCTTAAGTCCAATCACGGATAGGCTACATAAGGATTTCACATCAAAATGTAGCCTATAGCTCTTTATCACATAAAACAATTTTAAAAGGATACCCCCAAGTGGTATCCTTTTAATTATTGATCCTCAAGGTTTAAGGCGAACATTTCCAGTGTCCTTTCCAGCTGACTCAGTGGGTTTAGTTACCCCACAAAAGTTCTCATTTGAAGAGCCTCTAGAGCTCGAATGCGGTCGAATTCTTCCTCGTTTTGAAATCATGGTTGAAACCTATGGCGAGCTGAACGCAGATAAATCCAATGCGATTTTGATTTGTCATGCACTGTCAGGGCATCATCATGCAGCAGGTTATCATCATGCAGATGATAAAAAAGCCGGATGGTGGGATTCATGTATTGGCCCGGGCAAGGCAATTGATACGTCTAAATTTTTTGTCGTTTCTTTAAATAATATTGGTGGTTGTAATGGCTCAACAGGCCCAACTTCACCCAATCCTGAAAATGACAATCGTCCATACGGACCAGACTTTCCATTGGTCACAGTCCGTGACTGGGTCAAAACCCAAGCTATGCTCTCTGACCGTTTAGGCATCGATACTTGGGATGCTGTTGTGGGTGGATCTTTGGGTGGTATGCAAGCACTACAATGGTCTGTCGATTTCCCAGACCGTTTACGCAAATGTGTGATTATTGCCAGCGCACCAAAATTGTCTGCACAAAACATTGCCTTTAACGAAGTGGCACGTCAGTCTATTTTATCCGATCCAGATTTTCATAATGGTCGCTATTTAGAAAACGACAGCTATCCAAAACGTGGCCTGATTTTGGCGCGTATGGTGGGTCATATTACCTATCTTTCAGAAGAAGCCATGAAGCAAAAATTTGGCCGCGACTTAAAGTCTGGCAAATTTATGTATGGTTTTGATGTCGAATTCCAAGTGGAAAGCTATTTACGTTATCAAGGTGAGCAATTTAGCCGTAACTTTGATGCCAATACTTATTTAATTATGACCAAGGCTTTGGATTACTTTGATCCTTCACGTGAATACGAACAGTCTTTAGTGAAAGCCATGGCCAATCCGAAGTGTAAATTCTTGGTGGTTTCATTTACCACTGACTGGCGTTTCTCACCTTCACGTTCACAAGAAATTGTGGATGCTTTAATCACAAATAATAAGCATGTCAGTTACTTAGACATTGATGCAGAACAGGGTCACGACTCTTTCTTGTTCCCAATTCCATTGTACGTAAAATCTTTACGTGCCTTCTTAGGTGGTGAACAGCACCTCAAAGCAACCACTGTGGAGGCCGTGTAATGCGTATCGATCAACAATTGGCAGAAAAGTGGATTAATCCAGGTTCTCGTGTGCTTGATTTGGGTTGTGGCGATGGCGAACTGCTCGCTCACATGAGTAAAAAACACAATATTCGTGCATACGGCCTCGAAATTGATCAAGAAAAGATTGCAATTGCCATCAGTCGCGGGTTAAATATCATCCAGCAGGACTTAAATTTAGGTTTAAGTCGCTTTGCCGACCAATCATTTGACTATGTGGTTATGGCACAGGCTTTGCAGGCTGTAGATGCACCAGATGTTTTATTACGTGACATGGTGCGTGTGGGGAAACAAGCCATTATTACATTTCCTAACTTTGCGCATTGGAAGACACGTTCATTCCTTGCCTTAAAAGGAAAGATGCCTGTTTCAGAGGCTTTACCATATATGTGGTATAACACGCCTAATATTCATTTATGTACTTTCCGAGATTTTGAAGCACTGTGTGCAGAAAATAATATTCGGATTATTAACCGACTTGCCGTAAATGGGGATCAACAAGACAGTTTACTCAGTAAACACCTCCCTAATCTGTTTGGTGAAGTCGCAATATATCGAGTGAGCGCTCTATGAAAAAATTATTACTAAGCACGACGCTACTGGTTGGACTTTTTAGTTTTCAAGCCCATGCAGACTATGTTGCTCCAGCCCCTTCTGTTGCGATGCAAGCTGCGCAGTATTCTGTTATGGATATTCATAGCTTAAGTAAAGCGGCTAAAGCAGGCCAAGCCGGTGCACAATTTTACTTAGCAACGAAATACCAAAATGGCAAAGACGTTGCAAAAGATGAGCGCCAAGCCTTTGCTTGGTATAAGGCTGCAGCAGATCAAGGGATTTCAGCAGCACAGCTGAATGTAGGCCGTATGCTTGCTGATGGTATTGGCACCAAAAAAGATGAAGTTCTTGCACGCCAATACTTTGAAAAAGCAGCCAGCCGTGGTGATAACCGCGCCAGCTTTAATTTAGCCGTTATGGAAGAGCAAAAGAAAAACTACATTGGTGCCTACCAGTGGTATGAGCTTTCTACACGTGATGGCATGCTGGACAATAAAGTCATTTCATTGTCTGAAGGTAAAAAAACTGCTTTGGCAGCCAACCTTTCACCAGAACAAATTCGTCAAGCACGTGACCGTGCAGACAAATGGATTCAAGCGCAGTAATCACGCTCTTGAACTACAAAAAGCGCCTTCGGGCGCTTTTTTTATGTTGGAGATATCTAGAATCTATTCGATGTATTAAGAGAGATCTTTACGCATTTGAATAAACCGTAAGCCACTAGCTTCAATGACCGATGAGACTGCATAAAAGCCAAATGCTTCATACACGGCCTGTGCGCCACAGCTAGAATTGACACTGATATGTTGATTGCCGAGTGCCAACATAGAAGCTTCTGCGTACTGCCACAGTTGCCGACCTATGCCCTGCCGAAGAAAAGACTGAGCTGTAAAAAAGTGGATCAAATGGCCTGAGGTTTTAAACGCAATTACAGCGCAAATGTGCTGAGCTTGCTCATAAACATAATAATGTACAGCACCATCTTGAAGTAGTGCCTCAATCGCAGGCTTTTCAAGTTTTTGTGCGCCTTGTTCATCAAGTGCAAACTGCGGAATATAAGGTGCGATGAGCATTGCAATTTGTGTTGCATCCTCCTGCACAGCGCCACGAATATTTTTTAAATTTTTTTCTGTATTCATTGTTATTGCTCTTTTCTTTCACCTGCTCTGCGGACTGACTGTCTGAATGCACACCTCTAACTCATCATGCAGATTCAATACCTGAAAACATCGTAAATACGCTAAAATAAGCGATTATTTTTTTTCAATATGAGCACAATACAATGTCTGCTACCGATTGGCTATCTCAAGGCACACTGGTTCTTGCAAGCAATAACAAAGGTAAAATTGCAGAATTTGAAAAAATGTTTGCAGAGCTTAATCTCCCGGTCGAAGTGGTTGCCCAAGGCAAACTGAATATTGAAGATGCAATTGAAGATGGTTTAAGTTTTGTGGAAAATGCCATTATTAAAGCCCGTCATGCATCGCGTATTTCAGGTAAGCCTGCGATTGCAGATGACTCGGGAATTTGCGTACCTGTACTTGGTGGTGCACCGGGTATTTACTCGGCACGTTATGCAGGTGAGCATGGTAATGATGCAGCCAACAATGCAAAACTTTTGGCTGATTTAAAACCATTGCGTAAAAATGGTGAAACCATTGAAGGCATGTTTGTTTGTGTATTGGCTTTGGTACAACATGCAGAAGATCCATTGCCGCAAATTTTCCAAGGCATTTGGACAGGTGAGATTTTAGAACAAGCCCAAGGCGAAAATGGCTTTGGCTATGACCCTTTATTTTGGCTACCTGAATTAAATGTTGCGAGTGCTGAGCTGAGTAAAGAAGAAAAAAATAAAATCAGTCACCGCGGTCAAGCGATGAAACTGTTTAAAAACAGCTTGAAATAAATACACTAGGAGATAGTCTATCGTTAAAGGTTATCTCCTAACCTTTTTAATTTAACTACTTCAATAATAATCAATCATAAAAAGAGAACTATATGGCCCTGCATCCGATCCATGGTACTTGCCCGTATTGTCAGCATCCATTTAATGAAACACCCTCTAGATCATTTTTAGGTTTCCAAAAAATCAGTTGCCCCGCATGCAATGAGAATCTGACTTATCCTTTAAGCTCTGGCTTTCGCACCACCTATCGGGTTTTGGTAATTGTCATGATCCTCATACTTCTGGTCAATCTATTGCAAGGCAGAATTGGCTTTCCAGGCATTATTGGTATCGCCATGTGTTATGCCCTATTCCGTGATTGGAAGCTCCGCAAAGAACTCAACTTTGATTGAATGCACTGAGTGACGATCGCAGCAGTCATTTTTACTTGCGCTAAGCCATTAAAATTGCATAAAGCAATGCAGTAAAAAGCCGTAGATTGAAATCACTACGGCGCTGACGATCGTGCCCGATGCAATATATTTTGCGGAATGCCCCGTCCCCTGATAATGCGTTTCTAAAGCCACAATATTGGCTGCGGGAGGCAAGCAGAAAAACATAAAAATAACAGCATAAATAAACAGCTGATGTGGAATCGGCAAAAGAACATAGGCCCCGATACAAATCAGTACAGCCAACACCATACGTGCCAGTATGACCATCAGGCTCTGCTGTAAATCATGCCAACCAATGCGAACTTTACTCAGCCACATGCCCAGTACACACATGCCTGCAAAGGTCACCAATATTTTGTTGAGTTGATATGCCCACTGCACAATCGGGTGTTGCTCGTATGCACTCAAATCCCACACTGACAATATTGCAGCAATACTTAACGCGATCACTGGAGGTGAAAGAAGCACATTTTTGCATATAAATCGAAGGTCTTGTTTGCCTGTACTCACCGCCATGACGGCGCAAATATTACCAAACAGTGAGCCACCGATATAAAGTGCAACGATGGTACTGCTGGCATTCGGACCAAATACAGCTAAAGCAAAAGGAAAGCCTAACCATGCGCCATTTAAATAACTAAAACACAGCGCACGCAATTTATCTTGTTGAACGGCATAAAAAATAGCAAAGAACAATACTGAACTGACAAAGCTTAAGCCAATCAGCCACAAACTGCCCGGCTTATAAAACACCATGTTGTACACAATGAGCGCTGGAATGAGTAATTTGGCCAGCGATGCCGCCAACAATGCGCGAATACTTTGCAGTCGGCTTACGCCCCAATATCCCACTAAAAATGAGAGTAGTGGCAGTATAAGCACCATAGATTAAGTCATCTAAAAGATATCAAGAGTCGCTATGCTAGCACAAATCCTCTTGGTCCTCCCCTTACCAACCCCATGTTGCTCAATGGCAGTTAAGCTGTTTCTTTGAACTGAAACCCAACTGTCACATCCTTGTCATGCAGAACTGTTGCAATGTTTAAAAATTAAACGAGGAAGACAAAATGGCTGGATTATCAATTTGGCATGTACTGATATTTGCAATCGTGGTGATTTTATTATTTGGTACATCTAAGCTTAAAAACCTAGGGAAAGACGTCGGTGGCGCAGTCAAAGACTTCAAAAAATCCGTACGCGATGATGAAGCTGAGCAAGCTAAACTACAAGAACCACGTACCATCGATGCCCAAGTCAAAACCCCTGAAAGTTCTGTAAAAAGCTAAGAGAAACACATCATGCTCAATATTGGATTTACTGAGCTGCTGTGCTTTGCCATTATTGCGCTTTTGGTTTTAGGCCCAGAAAAGCTCCCAGAAGGCGCGCGTTTTGCCGCCAAATGGTATGGCAAAATAAAGCGCTTTATTAGCAGTGTGCAAAATGAGATTGATCAAGAATTAAAACTGTCTGAGTTTCGCGCCGAAGTGCAAAAAGAAATCGAACGCATGACTGAACTCGAAAAACGCATGCAACAACAAATTGATGCATTGCGTCAGACTGGAACCGTAGCATCAGCTCAACAGATCAACTCACCCATACCATCTACGCCTTATTATCCACTCAACACACAAATTCCGAGTCCTTATGCACGCCTGCATCTACAACAGCATTTTAAGGCTTTGGTGCACATGCTCGAGACTCAAACCTCTGCCATTGAATTGAAGATTGCTGTATGAATGAACTGCCCGCGCCCTTAGTGAAAACTGAACACGAACAGCTGGATCAAATGCCAGTCATGCAGCATTTAATTATTCTGCGTAAATATCTCTTTAAAATAGTGGCCGTTACTTTATTGCTATTTTTTTGTTTATTGCCCTTTCGTAATTTCACTTATCAACTGATGTCTGAGCCTTTGCGCCAACAACTTCCTGCATCATCCACCATGATTGCAACCGATGTGACCGCAACATTTATGGCACCATTTAAGTTAAATTTATTTGTGGCACTCATGCTGGCCATGCCCTTTATTATTTATCAACTATGGGCTTTTGTACGCCCAGCCTTATATGAAAAAGAACGACATTTGGCTATGCCCTTATTAATTGGCAGTATTGCTTTATTTTATGTGGGTATTGCGTTTGCCTACTTCATTACCCTACCCGCAATTTTGCATTTTTTTATTAGTGTTTCACCCGAATCCGTCGCGCCCATGACCGACATTAATAGCTATTTAAGCTTCTGTTTAAAGCTATTTTTAGTGTTTGGGCTCACCTTTGAAATTCCCATTATTACTTTGGTCTTGATTTTAATTGGCGTGGTCAGCACCCAAAGTTTAGTGGAAAAACGACGCTTTATTGTGGTGGGATGTTTCTTTGTGGCGATGTTTGCCACACCACCCGATGCACTCTCCATGGTGATGCTGGCCGTGCCGATGTGGATGCTTTTTGAGCTAGGACTGTTACTGGGTAAATTTCTCGAAAAACCGCAAAGCACAGACACATAGTCCGTGTGCATACACACTTCAATATTCAATTGACCTTGGCTGAATGCGCCCTTTGTAGAAAGGGCGCATTTTTTATCTTTTCGTTTTATCTTTAAACTGTCTTCATTCGGTCAAAAAACTGTCATTTCCTCTTCCTACAATCATAAGCGATTTATAGACCGACTTTTATTTAAAAAAACATCGCTTACGGACGTACTATGACAGCCAATACTCAACAGCCAAGCCGCCGTGATTTATTAAAATGGTTTGCAGGGATTCCTTTTTTGCCTTTAGGCGCAATGAGCACAGCAGCAGCCTTATCAGGTTGTAATAGCAGTGATGACAGCACAGTAGTTACACCACCTGTTAAACCTGTGAATTTTAAAAATGCGACATTTACAGCCATGGCAGCACCTATCACTGTGGCTGAAATGGCCAAAACAGCGGTCAGCTCAAAACTTAAAATTACTTGGGATGATACAACCAGTACAGAATATCAACTGGGTTATAAGAGCTTCTTTGAAACGGGTTCAAAAGTACCTAAATGGGGCGGTGGCGAAATTGTCGCTGGTGGCTATTTTAATGCCCAAGGCCAACCGATTATGGATACTTCATCCTCTACACAAGCAGCACGTCAATTTTTCTCTGACTGCCCAGATGGTTCATCACTGTTAAAATTAGACAATGCCAAAGTCGATGGCGTGACCAATCCTGTATTTCATGTGGTGCAATTTGAATATGCCACCATGAACCAAGCTGGAACAAGTGAATACGGCAATTTACCTTCACCGATTGCGATTTTAACCCTAGACCAAGACCAAAAAACTGGGCATCTCGAGCTGAAGAAATACTTCAACGTAGACACAGCACCTGTTCATGGTTTATGGATTACCTGTGGTGCCAGCCTTTCACCTTGGAATACGCATTTATCAAGCGAAGAATATGAACCCGATGCCTTTAACCAAGGTATTGGTGGCCCAAGCCCGACTGGTTTAGGCAAAAACTTCTTTGGCGATGCGAATGCTGCCAAGCCTTATAACTATGGTCATCTACCAGAAGTAATTGTTAACCCAGACGGCAGTGGCAAAATTATCAAACACTATTGTATGGGCCGTATTTCACATGAGCTTGTCCATGTTATGCCTGACAATAAAACCGTGATTATGGGCGACGACTACACCAACGGCGGTTTGTTCATGTTTGTGGCTGATAAAGAAAAGGACCTAAATTCAGGCACTTTATACGTCGCAAAATTTACCAGCTTGCTCAGCAATACCACAACAGGTCAAATCAAATGGATTGAACTGGGTAAAGCAAGCAGTAAAGAAATTGAAGATATGGTGAATGTACAAAACATTCAACCAAGCGACATTATGGAAAGCTATCTTGATACCGACACCAACAAACCTGCGGATCTGAGTGGCTTTACCTCGATTATTTTAGCCAAGAAAAAACTTTGGGTAAAAGTAAAACCGGGCATGGAAAAAGCAGCAGCCTTTTTAGAAACGCATCGTTATGCTGCACTTAAAGGTGCAAGTATGGCCTTTACCAAAATGGAAGGCACCACAGTGAACATTAAAGACAAAGTGGCGTATTCTGCGTTGGCCAATATTGTGGATTCGATGGTTGAAGGTACAGCAAGCTATAGCGCTGCCCACAATGTAAAATTCACAAAAATTCAAGCAGGCGGTATTTTAGCACACGATCTGAGTGGCGGTCAGTCGACGACCACTGGCATGCCAATTAACAGTGAATGGGTACCTTACCAATCTAAGCTACTATTGGCAGGTGAAGACATCGCGCTAGATAGCATGGGCAACACTGCACATCCTGACAAAATTGCCAGCCCAGACAATCTTAAATTCTCTGAGCAACTCCGTACCCTGTTTATTGGTGAAGATAGTGGCAACCACATCAACAACTATCTTTGGGCGTACAATGTAGAATCACAAAAGCTTGATCGTATCCTATCAACGCCTGCAGGTGCAGAATCAACTGGCTTACATGCAGTAGATTCGATCAACGGTTGGACTTATATTATGAGCAACTTCCAACATCCGGGTGATGAATGGAACCGCTTCTACAAAGTTGATGCTTCGGGTGTACGTACAGGTTTAAGCTTAAGCATGCAAAATGAATTGAATGTAGCCATTGATAAAAGCTACAACCAGAAGTTCAGTGCATCGGTAGGCTATATCACTGCAGATGTATTACCTTCTACTACTAAACCCACAGCAACAAAATAAGATCATGCGATAATAAAAATGCCAGCACATTGCTGGCATTTTTATTGGGCTGATTTAGATCATATTTATAGGGTGGCTTAAGCTGAACAAAGTGGCACTTGCAACTTATTGATTTGACCTTGCTGTTCACCTTGCTGAATTTTTTCCAACCATTGCCACTGTTGATGATGCAGACTTAAATAATTGGAGCAACGTGTCCCATACACAGGGCTTTGAATAAAAGTGGACGATAACAACGCTTCCATTTCTGGTTGAATACCTGTATTTGGGAGTTGCTCAAGCACCACTTTGCGCTCATCTTCTAAAATATCCCAAACGGCGTGTTCGATGTCCGCAGTGGGGATTTGAGGCTGCTGCAACATTGGCAAGAGCTCTTGCGTAAAGCGTTTACGTAAATGTCGAGTCTTGACCCAATCTTCCGACATAAGTCCATTCGACACTACATATACCCCTTTTGCTAAGATTTGTGGCGCCTCACCTCGATTGCTCATATAGACGGCTTGCTGGGTATCACCCAAAAATAAATTAAAGCCTGCATACTCACATTGATGCTTTTCCAAGGTCTGTGCAAAGCGAATCGGCGTTTCATTTGAGGCTAAAAATGTTTGTATAAGATGACCGCGCGACGTGGCATATTCAGTTTTGTCTGTGCCATCTCTAAAGTTGGTAATAATGGCCCAGCGCCCTGTAGCCGTCACGCCCATCCATGTTCCACCCGACTGTAAATCTTGTCCTGCCACAATGTGACTTTGTGCCCATACATGCAAAGGCGCTGTAGGACGATGGTAAAATTCGTCACGATTGGAAATTAAACACAGTGGCAAATCATCCAACACTTGCCAAGCAAAGGCCACAATACACATAGTCAAAGTTCATTATCTTTACACATTGAATATACAACATATTTCTATAGATTCCGTTAAAATCTGTGCAAAACAAAATGCTAAGGAGCAGCAATGCTGACCTACCCAAATATCGACCCAGTTGCCGTGTCGCTGGGTCCATTACAAGTCCATTGGTATGGACTGATGTATTTATTGGCCTTTTTATTTGCTTGGGGTCTCGCAACGCACCGCGCCAAACAACGTGATGGTTGGACTTCAGACATGGTATCCGATCTGATTTTTTACGGCGCCTTGGGGGTTGTGATCGGTGGCCGTGTAGGCTATGTCTTCTTTTATGGTTTTGATCAGTTTCTGGCAAATCCACTGTGGCTATTCCAAGTCTGGACTGGAGGCATGAGCTTCCACGGTGGCTTCCTTGGGGTGATGGTGGCCATGCTCCTTTGGTGCAAAAAGTACAAAATGACCTGGTTCCAAACTTTAGACTTTATTGCACCCTGTGTGCCGACTGGTCTGATGTTTGGTCGTATTGGTAATTTTATTGGCGGCGAACTGTATGGCCGTCCTGTACACGATCCAAATTTTGCTTTGGGCATGATCTTCCCAACCGATCCATTACAGTTAGTACGTCATCCATCTCAGCTTTATCAAGCACTGTGTGAAGGCTTAATTTTATTTATCGTGCTGTGGTGGTTCAGTTCTAAACCTCGTCCACGTTTTGCCGTTTCTGCACTGTTCCTCATCGGCTATGGTATTGCACGCTTCGTAGTCGAGTTCTTCCGTGAACCAGACAATGGACAACTCTTTATTGGGTGGATGAGTAAAGGTCAATTCCTTACAGTTCCAATGATCCTCATTGGCCTATGGATGCTATGGTATGCGTACCAGAAAAAAATCTATGATTGGGGCCCGCTCAAAAATAAATAACATCATGATTTAGCATTTTAGCGGAGCTTGAGCTCCGCTTTTTTGTACTGCATTTTTGACCGCATTCTGTGCTAAAGTCTTAGCCTTTCTATCAATCGATACAGTCCAATATGCTTGAGTTTTGGTTTAATCCACAAATTTCGGTGGTCAAAAAATTCCTGATCTTTGCCCTCATTGCCATAGCAACTGCTGTGCTGTATTGGATAGAACCCCTCAAACTTGATGCCATTTTAATGTTCTTAGGCACAGGTGTTATTTTTCTGATTTGCCGCTATTGTAAAATTCACTTTGCCAGTAAAAATCCAACAGGACTGTTTTACCGTGTACTGACGTGGATTCCAATTGCATTACTCTTGGCGCTCATTTTTATGCACATGAAAGATGGTGAAATTTTGATTCCAGGCGCACAAGGGATTGGCTTTATGGCCTTGGCGATTTGCTTATTTTCACCATTGTCCTTATTGAATCAAAATCAACCTCCAGAAGCACAGCCCTAATGCTCGAATTTTGGTATTCAAAACGCTGTACGCGTGAAATAAAACTGGTGCTGTGTATCGCTGTCTGTGCCGTGGTGTATTGGGCTTCTCAAATTCAACAATTGACACCCCTATTTGCAGGGTTAAGTTTGGCCATTGGGATCGCCATTCACCTCATGCGAAGCTATGCTCAACAACAAGCGAAAGCTCCAAACCAAGCATTTCATTATTTTAGAATGATTGCTCCTGTCATCGCCCTACTGATCCTTATCAGTCAGCTTCCAACAGCACACCGTGCCATTTTGGCCTTACAGTGCATTTGCTTTAGCGCACTTGCTTTGTTTTTGGTGTCTATTTATGAAAACCGCGCCAAGCGCTTTGAGTAGCGTGACGCGGTTAAATTAGATGTTTGCTCAATTTTGCTGAACGGCAGACGTTATTTATTTAAACGGTAGTATTCATAACGTACATTGGGGTCTTTATACACCGCATAGCCACTTTGCTGAAAGTCCGACACCCAATTTGAACCTGTATACGCCGCAATATGGCCATACACATGCTTTTGCGTACGGTTAATAATATAAATATCGCCTTTTTTAGGACGGTCAAAAGACTGATTAATTCGTTCATAACCAATTTTTTGTAAGGTATTGCCCCAATCTGCTGCTGCTACAGGATGATTATTAAATTTCGCGCCCGCAGACTCCAAAGCAATACGAACACTCTTGGCACATTTTTGCGAGCTGGTTTGTGCAGTTACACCGCGAAGCTTTTGCGCAAATTTATCAATATCAATACGCTGACCATTGTCCGCACCAAAAAGCTTACGTGGTGTATCGTCTTGCGCACTCACACGACTATTACTACGATATGAACGCTTTGGTGCTTGCTGGGATCGGATCACGATTTCTGCCTTGACTGGACCATTTACACTTTGTACGTCAACGCCTTGATCATAAGCCATGTGAAACAACAACCTCTTTTTCAATCCATCTTGATTGAATTTACTACCCTAAACAGCGGCCGATACTACGCCCCTAAACTTAAAATATCATGCCGAAAATGTAAGAAAATTTAAGAAAAGTACTTTAATATCCATTATTTGTATAATTATTAAACAAATTAATTCTAAATATTCACTCTAAAGTGCCAAACGATAATATTCATATTGCACACCATCATCTTTATACACATCATAGCTTTTTTGCTTAAAATCCGAGACCCACTCCGAACCTGTAAAGCCAGCAATATGGCCATATACATGCTTTGAAGTCCGATGAATAATATAAATATCACCCTCTTGTGGACGATCAAACTCAGGCTGAATATGTTTATAGCCCAGCTTCATTAAAGTATCCCCCCAATCTGAAGCCGCAATAGGATGACTGCCAATAACTGCACCTGCACTTTCTAAAGCAATCCGAATACTACGCGCACAACGCTGCGAACTCACATGAGATTTAATACTGTCTAGCTTCTGAATAAATCGGTCAATTTGAATTCCAGTTGTGTTGTCCATATTAAAAGTGTTAACTACATCACGCTTTTGAAAAAATTGCGCTGTTAAATTTGGATCAACTTTTGGATCAACACTGGTGCGCTGAGGATATTGATTTGTGGTTTTTACAATCTCGTGTGGCTGTGCCTGAGCATAACTATTATGTATTTCAAGGTATTGGCTATCAACTAACATCCGCTGTCCTCAATGACTCACTTCAAATTTGCAGTCCTGTGCAAAAAACCAGACTATTTTTCATGCAGACGATAGTAAAAACCCAAACTTAAATCTTCTTTATAAAATTGTAAGTAAGCGACATAAAGTTCATCTCAAAACGTAACAAAATGCAAAAATTGCACGCTGTATGTAGCATTTTGCTCTGCGCCAAAAACAGGCTAAAATAGCTCGCAAAATTTTATTTAGATGATGAGAGCGATATGCGCCAATACCTCGACCTGTTACAGCACATTCTCGACAACGGTGGCGACAAAGGCGACCGTACAGGTACGGGAACACGTTCTGTATTTGGTCATCAAATGCGCTTTGACCTTTCAAAAGGCTTCCCTTTACTCACCACCAAAAAAGTGCATTTTCGTTCAATTGTGATTGAACTGTTGTGGTTTCTAAAAGGTGACACCAATGTTCAATATTTAAAAGACAACAAAGTCAGCATTTGGGATGAATGGTCTACAGCAGAACAGACTGCACGTTTTGGACGTCCTGAAGGTGAGTTAGGTCCAGTTTATGGTCACCAATGGCGTAACTTTGGTGCCACTAAAAATGCCGATGGTTCGTTTAATGACGACGGTTTTGACCAGATCAAATGGCTGGTGAATGAAATTAAAACCAACCCAAACTCACGCCGTTTGATCGTTTCAGGTTGGAATCCTAACGAAGCAGGCAATGTTGCATTGCCTCCGTGCCATACTTTGTTCCAATTTTTTGTACAAGATGGCAAATTGTCTTGCCAACTTTACCAACGCAGTGCAGACGTATTTTTGGGTGTGCCATTTAACATTGCCAGCTATGCATTACTCACTCACATGATTGCGCAAGTCTGTGGGCTTGGCGTAGGCGATTTTGTTTGGACTGGTGGTGATACTCACCTTTATACCAATCACTTCGAGCAAGCCAAATTACAGCTGAGCCGTGAGCCAATGACGTTATGTCAACTCAAACTTAATCCAAATGTCAAAGACCTATTTGATTTCAAATTTGAAGACATTGAAATTGTAGGATATGAATCACATCCTGGAATTAAAGCGCCAGTTGCAGTTTAAAGCATCTAAATTGCATAAAAACCAAAATCCCGCTTTGCGAAAAGCGGGATTTTGCATTTTAATAGGGTCAATTTTTATTGTGTTTGAGTAGTTGGCAATGGCGTTCCAAAATTTAGAAGTTGTTCATGTGGTGGCAATGGATCAACAGCGCTGTATTGGTAAAGGCAATGACCTACCTTGGCATATCTCTGCCGATCTTAAACACTTTAAAGAAATCACCCAAGGTGGCGTGGTCGTTATGGGTCGCAAAACCTTAGAATCAATGGGACGCACCCTGCCAAAACGTGTTAACTGGGTCATTACGCGTGACCAAAACTGGCAATCTGAAGGCACTAAAGTGGCGTATAGCATTGAAGATGCCTTAAAACACGCCGTTACAGATGTAGAAGCATCAGAAAAACCCAACACCATTTTTATTATTGGTGGCGGGGAAATCTTTAAACAAACCTTAGACATTGCCGATCGCTTAGAACTCACGCATGTCGAACTGGATGTACAAGGTGATGCCCACTATCCAGCAATTCCATCTGACTTCAATAAAGTTGCCTCTGAACAACATATCGACGACAAAACTGGGATTGCTTTTGAGTTCGCAACTTACCGAAAATAAAGCTAAATAATGAAAACATAACATGGTCTTATGCAACAGCCTTCGCGAACCAATAGCTCGATAAAATCTTTCATGCGCAAACTTGCGCATGGGGTATTTAGCCTATTTGTAGTTCTGAGTTCAGCTTGGCTGTGTATGGCCATTTGGGTACAGCAGCCCATTAATAGCATTGTGAGCTATGCGATTATCGGGTTTTGGATTGCCTTTGCACTGAGCATCTTAGGCATCTATTTTTCACACCTGCTCAGTCGTCGCAAAGATATACTCATTTACGGCTTGGCCTTTTTATTTGCCCTAATTTGGTACTTTAGCTTACCTGCACGACAAGACCGTGACTGGAATCCAGAAGTCGCTAAAATGCTGAGCTACGAAAAGCACGGCGACCAAGTCACGCTACATAATGTCCGTAATTTTGATTGGCATGCCGATGGTCGCTATACGGAACGCTGGGAAACACGCCACTACAATCTAAATGACATTACTGGCGTTAATATTATTACCTCTTATTGGATGGGACCTAAAATTGCCCATATCCTCGTCAGCTTTGACTTTGCCCACAGTGCACCCCTGACCTTTTCTATTGAAATCCGTAAAGAGAAAAACGAAGACTTCTCTGCCATTGGAGGCTTCTTTCGTAAATTTGAAGTCAGCCTGATTGCCGCTGATGAAAAAGATATTATCTATACGCGGAGCAATATTCGTGGCGAACAGGTCTATTTCTTCCCGATCAACATGGGTGAGGCCGAACGTAAAGCTTTATTTGAAGAGTATCTGTCTAAATCTGACGATTTGGCCAAGCATGCCAAATGGTATAACACGCTAACCAGCAACTGCACCACTTTAGTCTTTGATATGGTGCAGGCGGTAAGTAAGCAACACTTACCTGTCGATTATCGCTTACTGGCTTCTGGCTATTTGCCCAATTATTTATATGACTTAAATGCGCTTTCGCATCAATGGGACATCGCTACATGGTATCGACGTGCACATGTTAACCCAAGAGTAACAAGCCACCATACACTCAGTAGTGCACAGTATTCTGCGCTGATTCGCCAAGGACTCAGCTCTGTGACACACACGGCACCACAAAACTCACAATAGAATAAACCATGGACAGCCACATATATA
This sequence comes from Acinetobacter cumulans, assembly GCF_003024525.3. GTDB lineage: Bacteria > Pseudomonadota > Gammaproteobacteria > Pseudomonadales > Moraxellaceae > Acinetobacter > Acinetobacter cumulans. The sequence continues at coordinate 2,984,316 of NZ_CP035934.2, forward strand.
AATGCAACAAATTGGACTAGCGAATGAGCTAAATATTTGTTTATATTAAAGCTAAAGTTTAAATATTAAACAGATGGGGTAAATCATGTTAAAACCGTTATGTCTTGCCTTAGCCATGAGCTCAGTCGCACTACTTGCAGGATGCGAAACCATGCCAAAGACAACTGCAGAAAGTACAGAAAATTTACAACTCCTGCAAAACCGCACTTGGATTGCCACTCAGATTGGTAATACCGTAATTCAAACTTCGCCTCAAGCACGTAATATTCCGAGCATTCAATTTGATGAAGCAACCAAACGTGTATCAGGTGCCGATGGCTGTAACCGCATTATGGGCAGCTATAGCGTTAAACGTGACACGCTACAATTGAGTCAAATGGCAAGCACACGTATGGCCTGCATGAACAACAATAATATTGATCGCGACTTCAATGATGCATTAGCCAAAGTCACCCATTACAAAACCATTGGCAAAACCCTGCAACTGCTCGACCGCTATGGCAACCCAGTTCTAAAATTTGAATTAGCAGTGCAACCCCGCTAAATCATGACCATCAGCCTGCTTCTGCAGGCTTTTTAATGCGATTTAGACCAGCAACATTGTAGCTTGGCAATTTGCCCCGATATTAAAAGACAATTCACACATTAATTAGGTTTAACTTATGCAAAAAGCATTATTTGGCGGTGGCTGCTTCTGGTGTACAGAAGCTGTATTTCTGCAACTACGTGGTGTTCATGCAGTAACCAGCGGCTATGCGGGTGGTTTAACATCTAACCCAAGTTATGACGATATTTGCACAGGAACGACACAGCATGCAGAAGTGATTCTGATTGATTTTGATGAATCACAAATTAGCTTTGCACAATTGCTTGATGTGTTCTTTGCGACGCATGATCCAACAACCTTAAACCGTCAAGGCAATGACATTGGCACTCAATATCGCTCTGTCATTTACTTTATGGATGATGCACAGCGTTCACAGGCCATGGAAGCGATTGAAGCTTTAAAAGCGGAAGGTTTAGACATCGTCACCGAACTAAGCCCTAGCCCTGAGTTTTATCCAGCCGAAGACTATCACCAAAACTTTTTTGCCCGTAACCCAACACAGGGATACTGCAATTTTGCAATTCCACCCAAATTATTAAAGCTACAAAGTAAATTTCAAGATTTAATGAAATAGTCGCTGGCACGCTCACTTGGAGTTCAACAACAAAACCCAACGCTGAGGCATAAAAAAAGCAACCTATTGGGTTGCTTTTTTTATGTTCAAATGCAGATTAATTATCTGTTGCAAACGCAATATCACTGAGCCCGGCTCCACTCGCACGTGACATCACTTGCGCGACAGTATCATAACGTGATTCTTTATCTGCTTTAAGTACGATGGTTGGCTTACGTTCAGCTTCCGCTGCCGTATTAAAGCGCGTTTCAAGCTCTTCTAGCGACAACACATTACCATTCCATGCAATATCACCATTTGCATTAATGCTAATGGTCACATTCTCTGGTGGTAAATCAATTACTTCAGCAGTAGTTTGTGGCAAGGTTAATGGAATTGATGGGTTGGCAACGGTCGCTGTCACCAAAAAGATGATCATCAATACCAGCATAATATCGATGAGCGGAATGAGGTTCATCTCATTCATGCCTGCATCGTTGTCTTCACCCAATTGAAAAGCCATTAAGCTTGACCTCCAACTAAACCTTCTTGTGCCGCAGTGACTTCAGTCTTTTTTACTGACTCTTGCTGTAGCATGGTATCAATCAACAAGCCATGTGCTTGATCTTGCAATTCATTGCTTAATGTACGGTTAAAGCGTACACAAATGTTATAAGCCAATACTGCAGGAATCGCGACCGCCAAACCTAGACCTGTCATAATTAAGGCTTCACCCACGGGTGTTGCAACTTGAGCTAGACCTGCTTGACCGCTTTTACCTACTGCAACCAAGGCGTGGAAAATACCCCAAACCGTACCAAACAAACCTACGAATGGTGCAAGTGATGCAATCGTACCCAGTACAGAAACGCCTTTTTCTGCATTGGCTTTTTCCACTGCAATTTGGCGAAGCAAAGCTTGTTCAGCAACTGCTTTACGTTGATCAAAGTTTAACGGCGCAAATTTTGCTTTTAATGCCGTTAAAGCATCAGAAAGATGAGCATAAGCTACTTGTTTCAGCTGACGTGTGCCCATAATGCGTAAAACAAAAATGGTCCATGTCGCAATCGACATTGCCAACAACACAAAGTACAGCGTTTTGCTGACTGCATCTGCATGTTGCCAATAAACTGAAAAGTTCATACTCGAACTCCTAATGGGTTAGCCGGTTATTTAAGTTGAAAGTCGAATGGCTGTTCCACACGTGTTGGATACGCCACACCATTTTCAATATATTTGGTGAGTTGAGCCCGTTTTACTGCTGCCGTAACTTTACGGTTGACAGCTGGACTACAACTCGAATTTTTTGCATCAGCAGAAATAACTTTACCTTGCTCATTGGCTGATATTGCAACCACTAATGAACATGAGTCTTTCAGCTCACCACCTTCAAAACTTACCTTCGGTGCACGTAACCATGATACACCTCCACCCAAAGAAACACTTTTAGGTGCTGGTGGTGCAGGCGGTGCCGGAGGAGCTACAGGTGCAGGCGGTGCAACTGGCGCTGGTGCAGGTGTTGGTACAGGTTTTTTCGTTTCAGAGACTACTGTAGATACCACTGGACTTGGTTTTGGTGTTTCCACTGGTTTAACGACGGGTTTCGGCGTTTCAGCTTTCTTCACTTGCTCCACTTTTTCAATTTTTTTCGGTGGTGGCGGTAAAGGCTTATCTACTATTTTAACTTCTTTCGGTTTTGGTGGTTCTTTTTTCGGTTCTGGTTTTGGCTTAGGAGGCAATGGTTTTGGTGCTTCCTGAAGTTTTACAAAGCGTACTTTTAATGGTTCTTTTTCAATTGGCTTTAAATCTGGCGCTTTCATTTGGCCAACTGCCCACAATACCCCAACATGCCCAATCACAACAGCTACAAGTGCCGTGAGGACTTTCTTTTTCATCGAATTTGGGTCTGGCAGCATCGGAGCAGAAGAAGGAGTCATTAAAATCAATATACCTTAAACAAGTGACTGCACATAGAATGAAAATTGCAATCAAACTCATCGGTTCGAACAATTAAAGTGGCACAATGATAAATGAGAAGTGTTTTCATTTGCAACTATTAATTTGGTTACTTTTATGGCTTTTTTGAATGATAAACTGCAACACATCAATAAAAAGGCATACTTAAAGTATGCCTTTTTTAAACACTAGATTCAAAGCATTATTGGAATACAACAGTTTTGTTGCCATGCACAATAATACGGTCTTCCAAATGCCATTTCACAGCGCGTGCAAGTACATTACGCTCAACATCCTGACCTAATTCACGTAGCTGTTCTACGGTAAAGTCATGGCTCACACGCTCAACATCTTGCTCAATGATCGGACCTTGGTCCAAATCAGCAGTCACATAATGCGCTGTTGCACCAATCAACTTCACACCCTTTTCATACGCTTGTTTGTATGGATTTGCACCTACAAACGCTGGTAAGAATGAGTGATGAATATTGATGATTTTCATTTCCCATTTTTGTACAAATTCTTCATCCAGAATTTGCATATAACGTGCTAAAACAAGTAAATCATTGCCTTGCATTAGCTCATCAATTTGCGCATAAGCTTCACGTTTGTTTTCTTTATTCACAGGAACAACTTCAAACGGAATACCAAAGTTTTCTACAGCTTCACGTAAAGTGTCGTGATTCGACACAACTTTGGTAATTTCACATGGCAAACCGCCACGGGCATGGCGCCATAAAAGTTCAAGCAAGGCGTGGTCTACTTTGGAAACCAAAATACCAACCTTTTTCACGTCACTAACTAACGCCAAGCGCCAGTGCATTTCATAACGTGCAGCGACATTATTATCAAAAGTCTGTAATAAGTTTTCTTTACGGCTTTGTAAATTATCAAGCTCAAACTCAACACGCATGAAATAACGTCCGCCCTGAGCTTCCGTTGCGTATTGATCAAGTGCGGTAATATTTGCTCCATGATGATACAAAAAGCTCGATACAGCTTGCACAATACCTGGCTTATCTTCACAGGTAATGAGCAAGCGCGCAGTATTTGCAGTCGACATATTCATTTTGGTGTGTATCGCTAAAATCAATTAATAAAAGTAAGCCGAGTATTCTAACGCGTTTTAAAGACAGACTAAATAGGTAGGATCGAACATTCGAGTTGTTCGAGAAGATTGTTGAGTTTTTATGCTCATTCGACTACTCATTTAAGTATAACTACAAAATAAAAACACGCTTCTGTGGCTTGCACAAAAGCGTGTTCATTTTCACCTATTGGGTAGCTGTTCTCTTAGGGTGCTTCTGGGGTTTTAGGCACCGAGGCTGCTAAACTTTCAAAAAGCTCTGACTCACCCATCGTTTCCAATAAATGCTCATACGTCTGACGGCTTTCACCACGTAAATATGCCCCTTCCAAGAACACCATTTGACGCAATGCCTGCCAAACCCACTTCTCTTCCAAATGGTTTGAATCGGTAATATGACCAGACATATACAAGAAGTTCGTCCAGTTAGTCAGTACAATCCAAAGGTTAATGGTCAAAGCCTCAATTTCTGAGTCAGTCATTTCCATTAAGCCTGCATTTACAAAGGCCTTATAAATTTTTTGCCCTTGTTGCATTACTTGACTGGCAAAGCGTGGATACATCTTACGAAAATCATCATTGTTTTCAACCAAATGATAAACATCACGATGTAAAAAGCGATATGCCCAAAGCTGACTACTCAGCACCTGAAAATAACGAATTTTATCATTTGCATCGAGAGGACGATCTTCAGGTAACGCCAGCATTTCTAGCGTTTCCTTTTGATATTGCTCCATCAATTCTTTAATAATTTCGCTTTTATTGCGGAAATGATAATACAAATTACCTGGGCTCATCCCAAGTTCAGCTGCAATATGGTTGGTCGTAACCGAACGTTCGCCACGTTCATTAAACAACTGTAAGCTCAGCTGTAAAATACGTTCTTTGGTTTTCAACGTTTTTGTTTGGGACATCCTAAAACAACCATAAATTCAATGCATTAATTTCATAACACATAAAGTAACTTGACTATTTAGAGCATTTACTCTAAAAATTTAATAAATCGCTCTTTGAAAATGGTCGTGCGACATGAATAGTCAGACTAAAACAACATCAATGACACCTCATTCTCTTGATACCCAACATCTTGAAAATACGTTGGCGCAACAAAAAAATGCTTATTTGCGTTACCCGTTGCCTACAGCAAAAGAACGCATCGACCGTTTGGCTCGTCTTAAGCGTATCTTAGTTAAGTATCAAGATCAATTTGCTGAAGCAATTAATCAAGACTATGGCAACCGTTCGATCAGTGAAACCAAAATTGGCGAACTACTTACGTGCCTTGAACATATTAAATATTACAGCAAAAATTTAACGGGCTGGATGAAACCGTCTAAGCGACATATTGGCATTATTCATCAGCCTGCAAAAGCTTGGGTACAATATCAACCACTGGGCGTGGTCGGTATTATTACCCCTTGGAATTATCCGCTTCTTCTTTCGATTGGACCACTCATTTGTGCATTGGCTGCAGGTAACCATGCCATGATCAAAATTTCGAGTGCATCGGCAAACTTTGGTTTTGTGTTAGAAAAAGCCTTAGCAGAAGCCTTTCCACAAGAGTTGGTGGCTGTGATTAATGGCGGTGGTGCAATCTCTGATGCATTTAGTCATCTGGCTTTTGACAAAATTATTTTCACAGGCTCGACCAATGTCGGAAAAACCGTCATGGCGGCAGCCGCTGAAAACTTAGTCCCAGTTATTTTAGAACTCGGGGGTAAGTCTCCTGTGCTGGTTCACCCATCCATGGACTTACAAGACGTTGCTGAACGTTTAGCTGTAGGTAAACTTTGGAATGCAGGCCAAACTTGTGTTGCACCTGACTATATATTTTTACCTCGAGGTAAAACAGCAGAGTTTATTGATCGTTTTAAAGCCTGTGCAGAAAATATGTATCCGCATTTTGCAGATAACCAAGATTACACTTCAATTATTAATGATAAACAGTACAACCGCCTGCAAGGCTATTTAGAAGACGCGCAAGCATCGGGTGCTCAAATCATTGAAATTAATTCAAAACACGAAGATGTGGCTGCGGTGCGCAAAATTGCACCAACTTTGCTAACGGGTGTTAGCCCTGATATGCAAATTATGCAAAATGAAATCTTCGGGCCGATCCTTCCAATCATGGAATATGATCAAATTGACGATGTTATTGAGTTTATTAATAGCCGTCCGCGTCCACTTGCTTTATACTACTTCGACTTTGATCAGGCGCGTGCCGACTATGTCGCACAGCGTACGCATTCAGGGCATTTTGGACAAAACACGGTTTTAACCCATGTTGCACAAGACGATTTACCATTTGGTGGCGTTGGCGCATCAGGTATGGGGAAATACCATGGTCCGGAAGGGTTCTTTAGTTTGTCGCATGAACGGTCAGTGATGTCGAATCCAAAGCTGTATAGCTTGAAATTCATTCTCCCACCATTCAATAAGCCGATCCACAAGCTAATTTCGAAGACACTTCTTCGCTAACTGATCAAGGCATGATCTATCGCACATAGTCATGCCGTGTTTTATTGAAAATCGCTTGTCTTTTAAGCGTATTTTTGGTATAAAACGCCCCTTGAATGATTTCATCCGTTTACTTTTTATGACTAGGCACACAATCGGTGCTGTCTAGCAATGGAGTTCACCATGTCTAAGGTTTGCCAAGTTACCGGCAAGCGTCCAGTCGTTGGCAACAACGTCTCGCACGCCAATAACAAAACCAAACGCCGGTTCGAGCCGAACCTGCACCACCACCGTTTCTGGTTAGAAAGCGAAAAACGTTTTGTACGTCTTCGTCTAACCACTAAAGGTATGCGTATTATCGACAAATTGGGCATTGAAAAGGTTGTTGCTGACCTTCGTGCTCAAGGTCAAAAGATCTAAGGAGTCATTACAATGCGTGATAAGATTCGCCTAGTTTCTTCTGCTGGTACAGGTTATTTCTATACCACTACTAAGAACAAACGTACTATGCCGGAAAAAATGGAAATCAAAAAATTTGATCCAAAAATCCGTCAACACGTAATCTTCAAAGAAGCTAAAATTAAATAATTTTAGATTCTAAAAAAAACGGCCTTCTGGCCGTTTTTTTTTGCATTTTTTTTATTCGACTTGTTACACTTTCAGCATAATTGGCATTTCTTATGCTTAATTTTTCCCTAATATACACTGACTTCAGGAGGTTTTAGTGCCACATGATGTAGAACTCATTATCCTACTTGCAGTCGGGTTTGGTGTTGCGCTGTTTTTTGGTTATATCGCCGCCCGTTTACGCCTTCCCCCTCTTATTGGCTATTTAGTCGCGGGCATTATTATTAGCCCAAACACACCGGGTATTGTCGGTGATATTCATTTGGCCAATCAGTTGGCTGAGCTTGGTGTCATGTTCCTCATGTTTGGGGTTGGCATGCACTTTTCACTCAATGACTTAATGCAAGTTCGACGCATTGCCCTCCCAGGCGCAATTTTACAGATTGCTGTCGCTACACTCTTAGGTGTCGGCATCTCTATGCTCTGGGGCTGGAGTTTTGGTTCTGCACTCATTTTCGGTCTAAGCCTGTCTTGTGCAAGTACAGTGGTATTACTCAAAGCTCTCGGTGATCGAGGTCTGCTCGAATCAGTCAATGGTAAAATTGCCGTAGGCTGGCTGTTGGTTGAAGACCTCGTGATGGTACTGGCATTGGTTCTGTTACCTGCCACTGCAGTCCTACTCGGTGGGCAAGCCATTGAAGGTGCCAATGCAGATGATAGCATTTGGCTGACTTTAGGCATCACACTGCTGAAAGTTGCAGGCTTCATTGCCTTCATGCTGATTGTTGGCAAGCGCTTAGTGCCTAAAATTATGCAAATTGTGGCACGCCTTGGCTCACGTGAACTCTTCACGTTAACTGTTGTTGCTGCTGCGGTGTCCATTGCATTTGGCGCATATAAAATCTTTGGCGTTTCTATGGCCTTGGGTGCATTCTTCGCTGGGATGGTGGTGAAGGAATCCGACTTCAGTCACCGTGCAGAAGAAGAAACCCTGCCTTTACGTGAAATTTTTGCCATTTTGTTCTTCGTTTCTGTTGGCATGCTGTTTGATCCAAGGATCTTGCTAGAACAACCACTGCATGTATTGGCTGTTGTCGGCATTATTATGATTGGTAAAACCATCGCTGCCATGGCTTTGGTTTTATTCTTCCGTTATCCACTCAATACAGCACTGACCGTTGGTGCGAGCTTGGCTCAAATTGGTGAATTTTCTTTCATCTTAGCTGCACTCGGAGTTTCACTTCAACTGCTGTCTATTGAAGGTCAAAACTTAATTTTAGCCGGTGCGCTCATCTCCATTACCCTAAACTCTTTTGTATTTTCAGCCGTTGAACCAATACAAAGATGGATTCGTGAGCGCTCATCATTGGCTCGCTTACTTGAACGTAGTGGTGACCCCTTGGCAATGCTTCCAGATGAAGTCTCACAAGATTACCTACGCGATCAGGTGGTGATCGTTGGCCATGGTGAGGTTGGGCGTCGTATTACCCGTACGCTGATGAAACAAAATATTAAGGTGGTGATTGCAGAAGAAAACCGTGAGATTGTGGAAAACTTACGGGAAAAAGGCATTGCCGCTGTTTCTGGTATGGCCACTGAACCGAGCGTACTCATTCAAGCACACATTCAACATGCACGCCTTTTGGTACTCTCACCCATGGATATTTTGGATATTCATAAAATTGTAGATATTGCCAAAACGTTAAACCCACAAATTCAGGTCTTGGTATGTGCTGAGAGTAAGCAAGAAGCCGAAGTGATCCGCAATGATAATATTGGCGAAGTGTATTTTGCCAAAGAGGAAATGGCCAAAAATATGAGCAATCATATTTTGAATCAAATCCAAATTGCGCATCATGAAGCCCCTACGCATTAAGCTCATCACGCTATAAAAAACGCACGCTTCTGTGCGTTTTTTATTATCCGTTTTTTGAGTACACACTGGTCAAAACAAAGCAAAACCGATAAGCTTCAAACACTTAACAATACATATTTAAATATAATATTTTCGAGGGCATCATGCATTCAAAAGGCACACTCACCACTTGGAAAGACGAGCAAGGCTTTGGGTTTGCAACAACTGAACAGCAAACTGATAAAGTCTTTGTACATATTAAAAATTTTAGCTATAAAACCCGTCGCCCATGCGAAGGGGATCAATTGGTCTATGATATTCAGATGGATGCCAATCAGCGCCCTCAAGCTGTGAATATTCAATTTTTACATGACTTTGAACGAAAAAAATTACGCCATCAACGACATAACCAAGCTGAAGAAGGCAAGCAATTGCTGTCTAAAATTGCAGCCTATCCATTTATTTTAGTGTTATTAGCTTTATGCTTTTGGGGAAAAATCAGTATTTGGGTGCTTGGCTACTATATCGTGCTAAGCCTACTGACCTTCTTTTTGTATTGGCAAGATAAAAACGCAGCACAAAAAAATCAACGGCGCACACCTGAAAAAACGTTACATCAATGGAGTTTTTTAGGCGGTTGGATAGGCGCGCTGATTGCTCAGCTCAGCTTACGTCATAAATCACAAAAGAAAGAATTTCGTGAAACGTTCTGGCTTACGGTGCTGGGTAATATTATAGTGTTTGCGGTCTTTGTCTACTTCACTTGGCCTTCAACATTTTAATGCCAACTTGATCGATGCACACATAAAAAAACGCACCAAAAGGTGCGTTTAATTTTTTAAATGATTAACTCAAATATTGTGGCTTCTCATCCACAACGCCTGCTTGCCATTCATTGACTTGCTTTTCAAGCAAACCATATAGCGCAGCCTGAATCATCTGCTGCGCAATCACAGGTGTTTGATCCCCAAGTAAGGCTCGGACCTCTTCATTAAATTGAATCGTCACCAAAGGCTCTTGCTCTGAGCCTGCATTACGCAAGGCCAATTCACCACCCTCGAGTTGCACAAGTTCTAAAATTGCGTCTTGATTTCCAAATAATTCTTTCAACTGTTCTATAGACATATATCCTCCATGCACAACATGGTGGCAAAGGCTACTGCACTTTGCACGGCTTAGATCATTAATATCGGGTTGAAATTGGCAATTTCAAGTACTGCTCATTAAATCGAATTAGAACTCCACCATTTCATTACGGAAGCCATCAATCAACTGCGTTAATTCACGATGCCATTCACGTAAAATTTTGGTATCAGGCAACCATGCTTGAGGCGACTGCGTCACTTTAATAATTAAATTTGACGAGGTTTCTGCCTCAGGTTCCGGTGCACTTGGCTCTGGTGCATACTGACACATCCGGTAAGCTCGCTTTAATTCAGCAATAAATCCTTCTTTGGCCAATTTTTGCATGACGGAAATTTCAGGAGACACCTGACCTTTAGCCGCCATATGTTCTTCTACAGATTTTAAAGTTGGATTAAAGTCATTTAAACGATAATAGCGCACCAGTTCCTGCAAGAACGCCAATACCGCACCGTGTAAGTGAAATACTGCAGCCTCTCGATGTGCTTGTGCTTGCTGAATATGTTCTACTTGCTCAGCTTGTTGGCAAGCCAGTCGTGCAAAATAGAGTTTTTGGTTGGTGCGATCAGCATGGTAACGAGCAACTCGAGACATGAATTTAATTCCTACATTTTGGCGTTGAGTACAAGCACAAGCTTAAACTCAAACTCTCTGAATTCACAATAAATATTATGGATGATCCATTTCAATTAAATAGATTTTCCGTTTAGCAATTTGTGGTTGTATTGTTGCAATGGGACGAATATTTTCTAAAGTCCAAGCCCAGTATCCTGCTTCCCAATAAGAGGCCTGTGCAGGCTCAATTTCATCTTCAGTCCAAGCATGGACTTCTCGCACATCCACCATTGCAATGGCATGCCCCATTTCCTCCGCACCTTCTTGGTGTAGAAAATGCTGATTTTCGACAATCACTAAATTCTTTAAAGGCAATTGCTCAGGTCGCCAACGGCGCACTTCCAGTGTTTTTAAACCATTGACAATTTTTTGCCCTGCAGGAGCCACAATAGAAAGTGCGAAATAGGTTTGCATGCTGAATTCACCATAAAAAAAGGAGCAATTATTGCTCCCTTTCTTTATTAAGCTTTTGGTTTGTCTTCGACAGATTTAACTCGAATACCCATACCTTTCACTTTCAGCGTATTTAAACCTTTAATCGCTTTAATTGCTTCACGGCCATTTGGCATTTCTACAAAACCGAAACCTTTAGATTTGCCCGTTTCAGCATCCATCACTACCACTGCTGATTCAACCTTACCAAAAGGTTTAAACAATTCCAGTAATTCTGCTTCTGTTACCGAGCGCTCTAAGTTACGTACTAAAATATTCATTCAATTTTCCAAATAGGCAGCGTCCTCAAAAAGCATTTGCCTATGGTTGCTTTTTGAACTTGCGTGCTCAATCACGTCAATGCACTATTTTAATCGAGATCGATGCCAAAATCTAAATTAATCGACTTACGCTCAATTAAAGCAGTTTTTACTGTTTGTTCACGTTGCTTATAATGTGTTTCCATCGTACATAATTGACGCGTCATATCATTAAAAAAGTAGCTTTGAACTTTGCGTCCTTGCTCATCAACGGTTTCACGCGCCCAATGATTTAAGTTTTGCTTGGTTAAAATCAATTCATTTTGCGCACGAGTTAAAGCCACATACAGTACACGGCGCTCTTCCTCTACGGCATCAAAATCGCCTGCTGCCCGTGAGTTTGGATACTGTCCTGGGCTAACATTGGCCACATAGCAGACTTTCTGCTCTGTCCCTTTGGCAGAATGAATAGTAATTAAAGTCACGACATCGGTATCGGATTGGCGTTCAATTTCAGAAATAGATACCGGATCAAGCACATAAGCTTCTAAAAACTCTGCCAATTGATCGTGCTTAGACGCCAGTTGTTTGACCAACTCAAAATCACCTTGGCGACGTGGCCAATCCTTTTTATAGTTCTCCGCCAACTGCGTTTCAATCGCTTGAATGGCCAAGCTCACACACGCTTTAACCTGATCTTTGAGCACCGACATTTGCTTCATGATCAATATCGCTTCTGCAGGCACTTTACCAAACTTCTCTAATTGCTTTGCAATACCATCAATGTCGTGTTCAAGTAGCAATTGCTGTGAAAGCTTACTCGCGCCTACATCCCCCACACCATTCCACAAGGTTAAAAAGCGCATCCAAGCAATGTCATCAAGTGGATTAGACATGAGGCGAAGCAGGCTCATCAGATCTTTTACATGCGCTGTTTCAAGCAGTTTCATGCCACCAATAAAGCGATAAGGCACGTTGGCAGCAATGCAGGCTGCTTCAATACTACGGGCGGCAAAGCTCGAACGTACCAGCACCATGTGATCTGACCATTTGTTGCCTTGTAAATAATGGCGCTCTTTAATATCAATCGCAATCCATTTGGCTTCATCAAATTCATTTGGGAAAATATGCATTTTCGGCTTAATGCCTTCCCCACGATGCGCATCTAAACGTTTGTCATATTTAATTTCAGATTCATCTAATAACCAATTAGAGAGGTCTAAAATTTCTTGAGTCGAGCGGTAGTTTTTTTCCAGTTTAAAGATTTCAGCATTTGGCACTCGCTCTTTAAAATGATGAATGTTTTCAAAGTCTGCACCGCGAAAGCCGTAAATGGACTGCGCATCGTCACCCACGCAAAATAAACTTACACGATCCTTCAATGGCTCTAATAAAGCCCATTGCAAGGGATTGGTGTCCTGCATTTCATCGACCAACATATAACGACAAATCGACGCCACATAATCCACTAAACCATCAGACTCCGCCAAAGCCTTCGCCACAATGGCTAAAATATCATCATAATCTAAAAATGCACGGGCACGTTTGCGGGCTTCGTACTCTTTCATAATGTCCGCAATCTGGTCTTTGAGCGCCAAATATTCGGGCATTTGTTTTTCTAGTGCTTCACTCAGTTTTTGACGGGTATTGCGTGCATAAGAATATAGATCGCAAAGCTCAGCAGGCTTAGGTAAAAAGTTAGGATTTTTTTTATCGTCGCGCCCACGAATCAAGCGAAACATCATATTTTGATCATCACGATCAATAATGGAAAACTGCTCTAAACCAAAAGCTTTTGGAATACGGCGTAGCAAGTACATACAAAAAGTATGAAATGTCGATGCTCGCAAGCCCTGTGCTTGATCGCCCAAGGCCAGTTCAACACGTGCCACAATTTCACTGGCCGCACGACGGGTAAAAGTTAAAATTTGAATTTGATTGGCTGGTACACCTTGATCAATTAAATAAGCTGCACGCGCCACGATGGTTTTGGTTTTACCACAACCTGCCCCTGCCAAAACCAAGCTATGCTGTGCTTCTGTTGTTGCGGCTTGTTTTTGTTGCGGGTTTAATTCATTAATCAGGTTGGCTAAACTCATGGTGTCTCATCGTACGGGTTAGGCCTATAGTTTAGCAGAGCTGTATGCAGAAAACTTGATGAACAAAGCTAAGCTGAGATCACAAGAAAGGCTCAGTAGCGGTACAAAAGTGGCTGAATTTCATTTTGTATCAGCCAATTAGTTTATACGTATTTTAAAAATAAGCATAAAATATTATCGATACACTCTGATGGTTTTATTGTCTAGCACTTCATAGCTCAGACCCAATCGCTGAGTAGTCACATCAAGATAAGTTAAAAAATTTTGATCTCTTAAATTGATGGGAAAACTCCTTTTTTTATCCACGCTTTGATCAATCACAACCTTAATCCCTTTTTCATGCTGAATGAGATATGCGGCTGTTTGAATTGAATTATCATTAAATCGAAAAGACGTTTTATTTCCTTGTTTTAATCTGTCTTTCACTTCATGAGTGGCATCCGCATGAGCAAAGCCAAAACTCTGCAGCCCCAACATCGACACTAAAAAGATTATTTTTTTCATATTTGATCGGCTTTGTTGCACAAAGATTTGAAATGCAAAGCGCCCCTAATTGATCCAAATTTAAGGCGTAACTTGGGTAAGTGGGCGACCTAATTCCGTAAATCTGTTAAGGACTGCTACACGTGCATGGATCTCATTCACCTGACTAGGAAAGCTTCTTGCCATTAATTTATCGCCTAATAATTTGATGCAATGCATCTTGGTTTCCACCAAACTGCGGCGATGATAGCCTGACCATTTTTTCCATAATGTCCTGCCTAAATGTTTAACTGTTCGAAGTAATTCATTTCGCTCTAGCGAGCTACTCTTTGTATCTTTCCATGGTTTCGCATTTTTTCTAGGTGGAATCACCGCATGCGCTTGCCGATCTGCAATGACCTGACGGCATTGCTTGGTGTCATAAGCTCCATCGGTATAAACAGAGTCAATCTGCTCATCTTGTGGAATCTGATTAAGTAAATCACCAAGCACCTGTGAATCACTGACATTATTGGTTGTGAGCTGAATAGCGCGTATTTGTAGGGTTTTGGCATCTATACCAATATGTAGTTTACGCCATTGGCGACGATATTCAGCTCCATGTTTCTTGCGTTTCCATTCGCCCTCACCTAGAAACTTCATGCCTGTAGAGTCTACGAGTAGATGCAGCCCATCGCTACTTTTTTGGTAGCTGATTGCAATATCAATATGCTTTTGTCTTCTACAAAGCGTACTGTAATCTGGTGCGGTCCAATTTAATCCGCAAAGTTTAATCAGACTTTGCACAAAGCCAGTGACCATACGTAAAGACAAACGGAATAGAGATTTAATCATTAAGCAGCATTGGATAGCTGCGTCGGAGTAGGTTTGATTTCGCCCTTGTTTGCCTTTTGATGGAGCATACCATTGCGTAGCAGGATCAAACCAAATGGCAATATTTCCGCGACTCATGAGTGCTCGGTTATATGCGGGCCAATTGGTTGTGCGGTAGATTTTGTGTGTAGGCTTCTTCATTTGAAAATTATATCGCTGAAAAAGCCTTTACAGATAGGTTTGTGCAACAAAGCCTATTTGATCTCAATAAACATTATTTCAATAATTTAGCTATATTTTCACACGCTTTTTGCAAATTCATTTCCGCATTTTTGAATGCATCTTCCAAGGCACAATTTGGTGGATTAATCCCAACAATCTGCGTAAATCCTAAATCATAAAGTTCAGCTATACTCTCACCCACCACACCAGCAAAAGCAATTACAGGCTTATTGAACTGCTTCGCCACCTGCGCCACGCCATACGGTGTTTTACCCAATTTGGTTTGATGATCAATTTTACCTTCGCCTGTCAGCACATAATCTGCCTGCGCAATTTTTTGCACCAGCTGCGTCTGCTCAATCATCAGCGCTATGCCTGATTGAATGGATGCGCCTGCAAAAGCCATCAGACCAAAACCAAGTCCACCTGCGGCGCCTGCACCTTGAACATTGCGTAAAGTACAACCCAGTGTCGCTTCAACGACATCAGCATAGTGGCTAAGGTTCTGGTCTAACTGTTGTACCATCTGCTGTGTTGCGCCTTTTTGTGGCGCAAAGATATAGGATGCGCCATTTACACCACACAACGGGTTATTGACATCACTAGCAATAATGATTTCGGTCTGTACTAAACGAGTGTCGAGTTGGGTCACATCAACCTGTACAACTTGATGTAGATTTCCGCCACAAACCTCAATTTCTGTAGCTTGATCATTTAAAAATTGAACCCCGAGTGCCTGTGCCATACCAGCACCGCCATCATTGGTTACACTTCCGCCTAAGCCAATAATAATTTTATTCACGCCTAAATCTAATGCTGCCTTGATCATTTCTCCCGTGCCATAGGTCGAAGTCAGTGACGGATTTCGGGCCCTAACTGTCACAAGGTGAATACCATTGGCTTTTGCCATTTCAATAACTGCGGTTTTTCCCTCATCGATAAGACCAAAATAGGTATGAATACGTTGATTAGGCAAAGGCCCTCTAACTGTGATTGCATGTGTTTGCCCATGGCAAACACTGAGTAATGCATCCACAGTGCCCTCACCACCATCGGCCATTGGAACGGCAATAACATCTGCATGTGGAATAACATTTAAAATGGCACGTCGCATTGCGTTACAGGCTTGCTGCGCACTCAGACTTTCTTTAAATGAATCGGGAGCAAGAACAAAAGTGGTCATCTCAATGCTCAAAATAAACCTTGTCCTAAACCATAACGGTTTTAAAATAATAGGTATATCTAAATATCAAAAAGGCTCGAAATGTCTCGAATTAACTTGGGTCAGTCTGCACCTGAACTGTATAAAAAAGTTGCCGAACTAGATGCTTTGGCCATGCAAAAAGTCCAAGAAGCACAGTTGAATGAAGGCTTTGCACATTTGCTTAAACTCCGTGCCTCACAAATTAATCAATGTGCATTTTGCATTCGGATGCATGCTCAAGATGCCCTCAAAACAGGTGAAAGCGCAGAGCGAATTGCGCTTTTGAATGCTTGGCGTGAAACCGAATACTATGACCAAGCAGAACGGGCAGCTTTAGCTTTAATGGAAGCCATCACGCTTATTGCCGTAGATCAAGTGCCCGATGCGATTTATGAAGATGCTTTACCCTTTTTAACGGATGCACAAATTAGTGCCATTGAATGGCTAGCGATTGTCATTAATGCATGGAACCGAATTGCGATTAGCAGTCGCTACAGCGTGAAGCCTTAATTGCATACTAAAAAGAGCGCCTTAGCGCTCTTTTTTACATCTGATTACTTCTAAGCTTATTGATCTGCCGAGCTCTTTGGCACTTCACGGCGAATATATGAAGCCAAAGTCAGATAGTTAATTCCTTGGAATAAAATATCGACTGCTAAAAATAACCCCAACACCCAAAATGGCGCATCAGGCGACATGAAGATAATCACGCCAGTAATTAAAGTCAGTAAGCCTGAAAATAAAGTCCAACCCCAGCCTTGTATCGCACGGAATACAAGCGCACTCAAGACACGAATCACACCTGCAATAATTAAAATAATCGCCAGAATATTGGTCAAGATAATGGCCGTTTTGACTGGCGTACTAAAGGCATAATACCCAGCAACCAAATACAAAAGACCAAACAACGCCCAAAGCCAGCGAAACCCTCCTTCAAAAATTTTAAATGCGGCCACAAAATGCAACAGACCACCAATCATCATGAGCACACCAAAAATAAACACCACAGACAGTGTCGCAAAAGGCAAAGCGGCTAATAAGACAACGCCAAAAATGGTCAGTAAAATGCCCAAGCCTAAATACCATTTACGATTTTCATGTAATTGATGTCGAACTAAATCATTTCCTACTGTTCTCATATTCTTCTCAAGTCAGATGGCTTTATTGAGTTGTAACACGTTCTGTACTAAAGCAAAAGTCCAAAAGTTATACACAGTTTTCCATCAAATCGTACTTAGGACTGTGGATAAAATTTGAGTTATCCATAGTTAAGGTTTGAGCCAACCGACTTCTTGTGCTGTTTGTGTATTGATCAACGTTTGCGCTAAATGCTCTGGCATTTTACTTTGCGTCGCTGAAACTGGAATATGCCCAGCCATGAGTTCAGCCTTAGCCTGTGGATAGCGCGGTAACTGTTCTGGATACGCATAACCCTGCGGAAAAATCGGTTGCCCCGTTGCTAAATCATACTTATCGGTTGCGCCAAAGGCATGTAAAAGCTCATGTACCAAGACAATTTTATTTTGCGCACCTTGCTTTTTGGATGCGAATAAATTCACTGAGCCGATGCGTCCATTTTCAAGTGCTGTTGAATGCTTTAACTCTCGCATTTGGCGCGGATCATAATAATTTAGATATAGCGTTAAGCTGGCAGGACCATCACTTTTTTGCTGATTGTTCCATGCATAAAAACGGAACTTTAAGCTCCATAACATGACATCTAAAATATTGGCCTGATCGGGTACTTTGGGAGGCAACTGTTTCAACTCACGTCCTAAACGGAAGTAAAAATAGGTCGGTTGCCCACGAAATTGCTGCGCATAGTTTTGTAAATATTGCTGTGCGCCATCTAAATCTCGCTCAGAAAGATGTTGGATATAGGTCTGGGTTGTCGCTAAACCATCGGCATTAATTGGATGTAATAATACAAATACAGGCTTGTTCCAATCCTGATTTTTATCTCTATACGCGTTGAGAGCAACAATCCCCAACACGATTAATAAGCACAGAATTCTTATTTTTTTCCACATGTTAATTTAAACCAAGACACGATTTACTTTAATATATTTGTTTTTTTCAATATCTTTAAAATCAATCCATCCTGAATGAATTGTCTCAATTGCTTCCTCATAATTTCTTATATTTAAATCTGTCTTTTTTAAGTATTCAATAACATCTGACATTTTTGCCCAACCATCATTGACGGCATATATATTAATTGCTTTTTGAACTAGCCGTAAAAAAGAGCTAAAACTACTTTTCCGAAGGTACATTTGGCTACCTTTCATTTTGGTCTCAAACACACCTAGTGCCTTAATTAATGTTGAAAGCTTATCTGATCCATAGTTTCTTGTATCAAAATCAGGCTTTACCGCATTAATATACCCTCCAACTAAACCTAAATAAGCCCATCCACTATCGTCTGAATTATCTTTCACAGCCTTATAAATCAAATTTAATGTAGCTTTATCTATATCTAATTTTAAATTTTCTTTTTCGAGTTTTTCATTTTTTAATGGCTCTTTAATATTATTCTTACTATCTGTTAGATCAGTTGCCTCTCTCATCTCTTCTTTTTCAACTGTGAGCAGATTTTCAACCGAAATAAATTTATCACATGCTTTCTTAAATGCTTCTGGCGTAGTTTTTTTTCCAAAACCAAAAACAGTAAGCCCGTTTTCACGAATACGGGATGCTAATGGCGTAAAATCACTATCACTTGAAACAATGCAAAAACCATCTAATGCGCCTGCATACAATAAATCCATCGCATCAATAATTAAAATCATATCCGTAGCATCTTTACCTTTTGTGTAGGCAAATTGCTGTACAGGCGTAATTGCATGAGGAAGTAAAACATCTCTCCAATTTTTTAATGTTTCACTACTCCAATCACCATATACTCGCTTGACACTAGCTATTCCGTATTTTGCGACTTCTTCAAGTACCGAAGGTATCGCCTGTATAGATGAGTTATCAGCATCGATCAAAACTGCAAATTTTTTAGTTTGTAATTCCATCTTTCCCCACAAAAAATTATTTATTTCAAATTGTTGCCTTTATTTATATTGCCATAAAAAATGCCGGCAATCGCCAGCATTTTTTACATCTTAAAATTTACGCTTCAATCCACTTTCCATCTTGGTAAACCAATGACCACTTGGTTTGTTTCCCTTCAGGCGTTTCAGAACCTACATATTGTGCTTGGTTCTTACGGCTAAATTTCACCAAGGTTGGATTACCTTCAGGGTCTACATCTGGTGCTTGTAAAATAAACTGATATTTTGGATCCAGTTGTTCTGCAACACTGCGTAGCTCGGCTACTTTTGGCGCACGTGTTTCACGAATTTTCGGGAACTTGCTAGCAGCCAAGAATAAACCTGCAGCACCATCACGAAGAACAAAGAAGTCGTCGTGTTTTACTGAACGGAGATGTTCCATCTTGATTGGATCAACACGCGGTGGTGCAGCTTGACCATTCTTCAGCACTTTACGCGTGTTATCACAACTTGTGCACGCGAAATACGGGCCAAAGCGACCAGTTTTCAGTTGCATCTCGCCATCACATTTGTCACATGGAATGGTTGGACCATCATAACCCTTAATTTTGAACTCACCTTCTTCAAGCTCAAAACCATTACAGTCTGGGTTATTACCACAAATATGTAATTTACGACCGCCGTCAATCACGTAGCTGTCCATCGCTGTTTCACAGATCGGACAGCGTTTTTTCGACATTAAGTCCGCTGTTTCTGCTGCATCATCATCAGATAATGCCGCTAAGGACTCAACAGGTGTTAAGTTTAATGTGCCTTTACAACGCTCTTTAGGTGGCAAGTTATAGCCTGAACACCCTAAGAAAACGCCCGTCGTACCCGTACGAATCTGCATTGGACGTTCACATTCTTTACAGTGAACAGCTGCAACTTCTACAGGTAAGTTACGGCGCATACCGCCTTCACCTTGCGCATTGGTTAAACGTGTTTTGAAATCACCATAGAAGCTATTCAGTAACTCTTTCCAATTACGCTCGCCATCTGCAACTTTATCCAGCTGACCTTCTAAGTCTGCGGTAAAGTCATAATTCATTAGGTTATTAAAACTTTCATCCAAGCGGTCTGTCACAATCTCACCCATCTTCTCTGCAAAGAGACGACGGTTTTCAAGCTTCACATAACCACGGTCTTGAATGGTTGAAATAATAGCGGCATAAGTCGATGGGCGGCCAATGCCTTTTTTCTCTAACTCTTTGACCAATGATGCTTCAGTAAAGCGTGCTGGTGGCTTAGTAAAGTGCTGTGATGGATCTAACTTTTCAAGTTTAAGCACTTCACCGACTTTCACCGCAGGCAACAGTACATCATCATCAGATTTGTTTTGCCCACGTACTTTGGTAAAACCATCAAACACTAAGGTACGACCTTTGGCTTTAAGTTCTACACCATTGGCATCCACTAAAATAGTCGAAGATAAATATTCTGCTGGCGTCATTTGGCACGCTACAAACTGACGCCAAATGAGGTCATATAAGCGTTGAGCATCACGCTCTACACCCACTAAGCTATCGCCTTTTAAGCCCACAGTTGAAGGACGAATCGCTTCATGGGCCTCTTGTGCACCGGCTTTGTTGCCATAACGATTTGGCTTGGCTGGTAAATACTTCTCACCAAACTCAGACTCAATATGGCCACGAACCATATTTACCGCATCATCACTCAAGAATGTTGAGTCTGTACGCATATAGGTAATAAAACCTGCTTCATACAAACGCTGTGCCAGCATCATAGTTTTCTTCACAGAGAAACCTAAACGCGTGCTGGCTGCTTGTTGTAATGTTGAAGTGATATACGGCGCGCTTGGATTGACCTTGGTTGGCTTATCTTCACGTGCTGAAACGGTATAGTTGGCATCTTTTATCAGATTTAATAACGCATCAGTTTGCGCTTTGTTCTGAAGTTTAAGTGTTTTGCCATTTTGCTTTACGGCTTCTAAGCGAATGTCATCTTTTGCAGATTTGGTATCTGCAAAGACTTGCCAGTATTCCTCTGGAATAAACGCACGAATATCTCGTTCACGCTCGACCACCAGCTTAACCGCAACAGACTGTACTCGACCTGCCGATAAACCACGGGCAATTTTTTCCCACAGCAATGGCGAAATCATAAAGCCAACAACACGGTCCAAGAAACGACGTGCTTGCTGTGCATTCACTTTGTTGGTATCTAAGCGCGATGGATTTTTAAAGGCTTCTTGAATGGCATTTTTGGTGATCTCGTTAAATACCACACGCTGATAACGTGAATCGTCACCACCAATCACTTCTTTTAAGTGCCAAGCGATCGCTTCCCCTTCACGGTCCAAGTCCGTTGCGAGATAAACCTCGTCAACCTGCGAAGCAAGCTTTTTCAGTTCTGAAACGACATTTTCTTTACCAGGAAGCACTTCATAATGCGCTTTCCAATCATGTTCTGGGTCAACCCCCATACGATTAACCAAAGCATTTTGAGCTTTTTCAGCCTTCTGTTCATCGGTTAATTTGGTACGAGTTGCAGGTTTTTTTTCTGCAGTTTTTGCTGAGCCACCTGTTGGTAAGTCACGTACGTGACCCACAGATGATTTAACAATGTAATCCGAACCTAAATATTTATTGATTGTTTTCGCTTTTGCAGGCGACTCCACAATCACCAAGGCACGCTTCTTACCAGCTTCGGGAGATTGCGCTGTGCTGCTTTTTGATGTGGACCGAGGAGCGTTCGCCATAATTAACCATTAATCCTGTTTTATTTAAATAATTAAAGTTCAGCCAAAGAATGTAAATATGCTTTCATATCTTCAAGCTGTGTTGCTCTGAGGTCTGATTCTTCATCCCAGAATATACCCACACAGTTCGCCTGCATATCAATAGCATAAATGCCCTTTAATGCAACGGGTAAATCCTTAAACTTGTCGTCGCCATACACCAATTCTAGTTTTTGATCGACCACACGCGCACGCATTAAGGGTAAGCGGGCATCTGGAATTAAAACACTGTAGTACGCCACCATACTGGCACGTTTCTCAGACGCCATTGGGATTTTTGTCCACTCTGGTGCGGCCACCAAACGCGGGTGCAAAGACATTTTTCGCGCCTTATCACGCATAATGCCCAAAGCCTTTTCACGAGGATTGACCCGAAGTCCAAAAATAGACCCTAACACAAACACAACAATGAAGACTGTAATCCAAATTCCAGTATTTTCCATAGCACAACCTTTACATTCCTTTATTAGAGTTGCACAAGCACAATATAAAAGGCAAGATCAAAATAATTAATGCTCAGCTTATTTGTTCATTTTCGATAAAATGAATCCTTTGATTTGCACGGCTTTTGTACCATTCCACCTTTTCTTCCAACAGCGTGTCGTCTAAAAAGGCCTGTACTCTAAAAAACTGGCCTATGTTAAAACAAGCTTTTATTCGCGTTCTGTGACAATCACGTAAAACACTGATGATTTATTGGGCATCTCTAACAACCAGCGAAATCGTAGGCATGAAAAAGGCGATTTTTTAAAACCGCCTTGGATCGACATGCGCATTAATTTAAAAACATTTCATGACTATAAATGACTTCATGACCATTCCAATAAATATAACCTTTATCCAATAATTCTTTGAGTAATAAACGAATATCAGATTGCGGGAACATTTCACTCAGCACATCACGTAGCGCATAAATATCTTTGGGTTTTTGCGCATTTAACAGGTTAAGTTTTTTAATGACTTCCAACTGTACGGGGTCAACTTGCGCAAAGTTGCGATATAAATCCAGTACTTGTATATCAGAATCCCCTACTGATTGTTCTTCGCCTGTAGGTTTATTTAGCTGGGCCATAGCGTCACTTAAATTGGTCACAGGTGCAACCGATTCCGTTTGCTCTAAATCCAGTTTTAGCCACTGTTTGAGTATCTTTTTACGGAAATTCACCTGCTCATCATAGCGCTTTACAATTTTCAGGTTAATCAACATTCCCACCAAATGCTGTGCTTTTTCAGGCAAAACTTGCAAGATGTTTTCAACTGAATTTCTCAGTGCTTCAACCGTATTTGGCTTACCTGTCATTTTACCTAAAGCATCGCAATATTTTTTCACCAATTGCAAATGTGGTTTCGCCTTAATGGTGCTTACACTCGGCAAATGATGCGGTTCGCTGTGAGCGGCAGGTATGTCTTCTTGAATTTGAATTAAGCTACATGAAATATCTGCATTACTCAGCATATCTAATAGCATTTCGCTACTGTCCATCGCCGAGATAATTTCGACATGACTGTCTGATTCCAATAAAGCCATTAATTGCCCAACCACAACAGCATATTCAAATTCTTTTTGCGCCGCACTTGGCGTGTCTAGAATAATAATCTTCCCACTGCTGACCCAGCTTGAAAATTCTGTTAAATCCTCAAGCGAATATTCAAAATATCCTTTGCAATTCAATAGATATAAAACAGGATAATGTTCAATAATTTCGCGCAACAGACTGGCCGTTGGCATATTATTTTCTAAATCAAGCAATACGGCTTTGGAACTCATAATCAGAAAAATCGTGCAGGAATTTTATTCAGATGCGCATTACAGCGGTACATACCGCAAAGGTCAAGCGATCTTATTCAGGAATTGTAAATCATCATGAATTTAGCAAATGCAATATCAAACACACAGAAGCGTTTTCCATTGAAAAACGCGCATCTATGATATTTATTTGCATTTATCCAGTATGTATCTGGCCATTAATAGTGTGGTGGGCGATTGGTCATTGGATCGAAGGCTGCAATTCCTTCAGATAAATCTGCAGACTCAACGCGCTGGTAAAGTAGCTGCATCTGCTTCTTTAAATTAGCTATTTCCACCGATTGAAGTGCGACTTGATCATTCAGTTGTTCAACTAAATCGTCTAAAAATGCAATTCGGACTTGCAAATCTTCAATGGGTGCGGAAAATGACGCCTGATTATCCAAATTCTGTTGTTTAGTCATTTTAAGTCCTCATTTGAGATTTTCAGGAAACATTATGGCCTATATTACTTTAAGGGATGTCCAACTAGCGTTTGGTGGACCTGCCTTGCTCGACGGCGCGAATTTTAACTTAGAACGCGGCGAACGAGTGTGTTTGATTGGCCGTAATGGTGAAGGTAAGTCTACTTTACTTAAACTGATTGAGGGAAGCTTATTGCCCGATCATGGTGAAATTGCGCTACAAAACGGCATCACCATTTCGATGTTGACGCAAGATGTACCCATGTCATCAGGTAAAGTTGCAGATATCGTTGCCGAAGGTGCGGGTGAAGCAGCCGCAATTTTAAAAGCCTACCATGAAGCCAGCGAATCATGTGTACTGGGTGATATGGATGCTTGCGAACGCATGGGCGAATTGCAACATCAAATGGATTTACATGATGGCTGGTCACTTGAAACTAAAGTGAATGCCATTTTAAGCAAAATGGGCCTAGACCCAGAGGCAGACCTTTCAGACTTATCTGGTGGTCGTAAACGTCGTGTGCTCTTGGCACGTGCGCTATTAACACAACCTGATGTGTTATTACTCGACGAACCAACCAACCATTTGGATGTTGAAAGCATTGAATGGTTAGAAAAGTTCTTACTCGATCAAAACAATTTAACTTTATTGTTTATTTCGCATGACCGTGCATTTGTCGACAGTCTAGCTACACGTATTGTTGAATTAGACCGCGGTATTTTGCGTAGCTATGAAGGTAACTATTCACGTTACCTCGATCTCAAAGCACAGCAAATGGAAGCTGAAGAAAAGCAAAATGCACTGTTCGACAAACGCCTAGCCGAAGAAGAAGTCTGGATTCGTCAGGGCATTAAAGCGCGTCGTACGCGTAATGAAGGCCGTGTTCGTGCTTTAAAAGAACTTCGCGAGCAATCCAAAGCACGTCGTTCACAACAAGGTAAAGTGACGATGGCGACGCAAGAAGCGAGTCGCTCAGGCAAAGTGGTATTCGAAATTGATAACCTAAGCGTACGCTTTGGCGACAATGCACCAATTATCAAAGATTTCTCTGCATTGGTATTGCGTGGCGATCGTATTGGCTTAGTAGGTGATAACGGTGTAGGTAAAACAACACTGATTAAAGCCATTTTAGGTGAACAAGAACACACTGGCGTAGTAAAAACAGGTACTCAACTTGAAGTGGCATACTTTGACCAATTACGTAATGCACTTGATCTTGAAAAATCAGTAAAAGATAACGTATCTGAAGGTTCTGATCATGTCGATGTAAATGGTAGCCGTCGTCATATTTACAGCTACTTACAAGACTTCTTGTTCTCTCCAGAACGTGCGCGTACGCCAGTAAAAGCACTGTCTGGCGGTGAACGTAACCGTATCTTATTGGCTAAGCTCTTACTTAAACCATCTAACCTCATTGTGATGGATGAACCAACCAACGACTTAGATATGGTGACCTTAGAACTGCTTGAAGAAATGCTCGGCAACTACAAAGGCACTTTATTGTTGATTTCGCATGACCGTGCATTTATGGACAACGTTGTGACCTCTACATGGGTATTTGATGGTAAAGGCACCATTGATGAATATGTGGGTGGTTATCAAGATTATTTAGAGCAACGCCCAGATCAAACAGTCGTTGATCAAAAAAGTGCGGTAAAAAAAGCCGTTGCAAAAGCGGAAGCTGCAGCCACTGCTCCTGCAAAAAAAGTGAAGTTGAGTTATAAAGACCAACGTGCGCTGGATCAACTCCCTGCCGAAATTGAAGCCTTAGAACAGGAGCAAGCACAGCTTTCTGAAAAGCTTGCAGATGGCTCTTGGTTTATGAAAGATGCAGATGCAGCGACTCAAGCTTCACAGCGTTTGGCTGAAATTGATGATCTGATGTTAGAAAAAATGGAGCGCTTAGAAGAATTGGAAAATATGACCAAGTAATTCTACGCACACAAAAAAACGCCACTTCACGTGGCGTTTTTTTGTGAACTGAAAAAGCGATCTTCTAACAGCACATTTTGCTTCAAAATAAGCCTTAAGATTGCATTAAGATGATTGACATCTCGCATTCACTTTAACTTCAACCAATCCACTGATTTGGCCCAGCCTAGGACCCGTATGCATTCAAAAGACTTTGCCAATACCGTGTATGTGGTCAAAATTTTATCTTGTGCCATTATCATGGTTTTACTGGCATTAATTTTTGATAAAGACAAAGACACCAATTTCTTTTTATGGGGCTCATTAACTGCATTTTTCACCCTGCAATATGACTTAAAACAAAAAATTAACTTTAACCAAGTCACGGGCAATTTTATTGGCTCAGTGGTCGGAATTATCATTTGGATTGCCATGTCCAAAGCCAGTTTTTTACACCTCTATTATATTAATTTGGAATACTTATTTTTGGTGATCGGCATTACCCTCACCACCATTATTTGCGTAAGCTGTAAGGCCAGCCAATTTACTGGCATTGCATTATCGAGCTTTTTGATTGTCACCGTGTACGACGTTGGTCACCACACAATTGATGGCGCATTATTAAGAATTGCCTACTGCTTGATTGGCTGTCTTGTCGCTTTTTTAATTGAAAAAATTTCCTTAGCGATTTTGAGCAAAATATCACATCTTAGTTAAATACATATTGAAAAGAACCTGATTGGTGATTCTGACTTCAATCAACTTTGGTTTTCATCCCAAAGCTTGCTATGGTGCAATGCAGAATGCTGAAAAAGGATGGAAATATGCACATTCGTGATCAAATTGTCTTAGTGACTGGTGGTGCACGTGGACTCGGTTTAGCCATTACACAAGCGCTGATTGCAGAAGGCGCAAAAGTGGTGGTGAACTATCATTCAAGCCAACACACAGCGGCGCAGTTGATGGCGCAACATCCAAAGCAAGTATTTGCAGTGCAAGCCGATGTGACCAACAAAGCCGAAGTTGAACGTTTATTTGCGCAAGCTAAAGCACACTTTGGGACAGCCATTCATTCCGTTGTTAACAATGCTTTGGTACATTTTGAATTTAATGGTGATGCACGCCCAAAGCTAGAAGACCTCACTGCTGAAGGCATGACGCGCCAATTTGATGGCGCTGTATTGGCTGCACTCTATACCACACAAGCAGCCCTTGCCGATATGAAACAAGCAGGCTTTGGCCGCATTGTGAATATTGGAACCAATTTAGTCCAAAACCCTGTCGTGCCTTATCATGACTACACCACCGCCAAAGCTGCATTATTGGCTTTTACCCGTACAGCAGCGCAAGATTTGGGCCAATATGGCATTAACGTCAATATGCTATCAGGTGGTTTACTGCAAAGCACCGATGCCAGCAAAGCAACGCCAGATTTTGTTTTTGACTTAATTGCATCTTCTACCCCGCTACGCCGTGTAACCACACCAGACGAATTTGCCGCTGCGATTCTCATGTTCTTATCACCTTATTCACGTGCGGTAACAGGTCAAAACCTCATTGTTGATGGTGGCTTAGTCAAAGGTTAAAGCAAGTCGCTATTTTCAACCTTGTGTGCAGGTTGAACTTTCTCTTTCAATTCAGCTTCATGCTAAACTGAATCCTATATTTAACCTGCATACCCTTCTTTTTTATGAGCCAACAGCCAGATTACCAACCCGGTGAATTTCAGTGGTCCTTTTTATTGCCCCAATATTGGGGAATTTGGATTGGCATTGTATTCCTGATGATCTTGGCCATTTTGCCTTGGGCCATTCAGCACCGTTTGGCCAAAATCTTGGGCAATACAGCATTTAAACATTTAAAGTCACGTCGTAAAACAACGCTACGTAATTTAGAAGTTTGCTTTCCAGAATGGTCAGCAGAAGAAGTTCAGCACAATGCTCGTCAAGTTTTTATCGATCAAATGATTGGCATATTTGAAACCCTCAATGCATGGTATAGCCCGCAGTGGTTTAAAAATCGGGTGAGCATTGAAGGTCTAGAGCATCTGCAACAGGCTCAAGCCGAAGGCAAAGGCGTATTACTCTTAGGTACGCATTCTACGTTGCTCGATGCAGGTGGTTATCTATGCGCTCAATATTTTGAACCCGATGTGGTGTATCGCCCGCAAAATAACCCACTGCTCGACATGCTGATTTACCGTTGCCGTAGTACCATTTATGCCAACCAAATTGATCATGACGATATGCGTGGCTTAATTCGCAATTTAAAAAATGGCCATGCCATCTGGTATAGTCCAGACCAAGATTTTGGACTCAAACAAGGCGTGATGGCACCGTTCTTTGGTGTTCCTGCTGCCACGGTTACGGCGCACCGTCGCTTGCTTAAAATTTCAAAATCAGTGGCTATTCCACTGTATTTTTACCGCACAGGTGATATTAAAGATCCGCGCTATCATGTTTTACTTGAGCCGATTGTAGACAATCTACCGAGTGAAGATGAAGTCGAAGATGCAATTCGTGTGAATAAAATTATTGAAAATCAGCTTCGTATTGCGCCCACTCAATATATGTGGTTTCACCGTCGCTTTAAAAGTCGCCCAGAAGGCTACGACGAAATTTACTAAAACACTTACCTTGATCAGTAGAGAATATTCATGAAAGTCATGCAGCTCTTACCCGAATTAAACAGCGGTGGCGTAGAACGCGGCACCTTAGAAATCGCGCGTGCCTTGGTTGCAGACGGTCATGAATCTTTGGTGGTGTCGCATGGTGGGCGTTTAGTCAACCAATTAGAAACGGAAGGCTCTAAACATTGCACTTTGGCAATTCATAAAAAAGCGCTCTCTAGCCTGTGGCAAATTCGTCCATTACGTCAGCTCATTGAAGCAGAACAACCAGACATTCTACATGTACGCTCACGTGTGCCTGCATGGCTGACACATTTTGCGCTCAAAGGTATTCCTGCACATAAGCGTCCGCACCTGATTAGTACAGTGCATGGCTTTTACTCGATTAATCGCTATAGCCAAATTATGACGCAAGCCGAAAAAGTCATTGCGGTATCGGACAGCGTGGTGCAGTACATTCAGGATAATTACAAAAACTGTCCCCCCCAAGATATTGTCAGAATTTTCCGCGGTATTGATCCTGTGGCCTTCCCACATGGCTACCAACCCTCAGCCCAGTGGATGATCAACACCTATAAAGATTTTCCACAATTGGAAAATAAATTTTTAATTTGCTTACCAGGTCGGATTACCCGCCTCAAAGGACATGAAACCCTAATTGATTTGATGCAACAACTGCATAGCCAATATCCACAGTTACATGCAGTGGTTGTCGGTGGTGCAGATCCTAAAAAGGCAGCCTATTTAGAAGAAATGCAAAACACCATTGCCACGAAAGGACTCACCGAGCACATCACTTTTGTGGGTCATCGCTCAGATATTCGTGAATGGCTGGCATTAATTAATGTGGTTTTATCTTTATCAAATCAAGCCGAAACTTTTGGTCGCACCGCACTTGAAGCCCTGTCTTTAGGTACGCCCGTTATTGGCTGGAAGCGTGGCGGTGTTGCAGAAATTTTAAGCCGTTTATACCCACAAGGTCTGATTAATGTAGATGATCAAGTGGCATTAATACACGCCATTCAACAACACATTGACACGCCACAACAGGTCGCAGAAGTCACAAGCTTTAGCTTAAAAGAAATGTGTGATCAAACTTTAGCGCTGTACAAACAAGTTGTTCAGGCTTCAAACTAACAAGCTCATAATCATCAAAAGCCGACACATAGCTGTCGGCTTTTCATGGTCTGATGGCTTTCAAATAGGGTCTTCGTTAAAAAAGCAACCTTGTTTCAACTACCCAAAAATCTACCCACGCCAAACGCGATAATACGCACTCAGCCAAATTAATAAGGGCATCAGGCTCATGTGGAGTATATTCCGTACACTTTCAGTGACACGCCAGTAGCCACGTTCTAAAATATCGTGCCGTGCCCCAAAGAGTTCCAAGGCCAAAGCCAGTCCGAGCACAGCCCAAATGGCATAATGTGATTTCAGTTGCCGCTGATGACACAGTGCAATCACAAAGAAAATAACCAACCCTAAATAAATATGACCTGCATCGGTCGATAAATGTGCCCACTGCTGAAAAGATATCAACCCTGTGCTCAGGCTCTGCATTGCCATACTCCATACTCTTATTTTTGTGTCGTACTTTTTTTCGAGCTTATTTTAAGCCGCAGAGATGACATAAGAAATACAGACTATCGATCTATTCTGGATCGATAAAAATGGGATGTTTAAAGCACAAAGCATGTGAATGCCGATAATATTGTACATAAAGCAAAGCCCGAGTTTTGCATCCTGCATAACTCGGGCTGATGAGGTTGTGCTTTCACAAGTTTTATTATTGTTTTTTTTCAGTGGCGTTCCTTTCCTGCATCATATCCATGATGACTTGATCCAATCGGCGTTGTCTTCCATAGCTGGGATGATCCATTCCCGATTCCTTTTGCCGATGAAATTAGAATATGTCAATACGTTTAAACTGACCATTCGTCAGAGTCCTAAAGACTTGTAAGCCATTTCCTACATCGTGTATAGCGCCAGTAAAATATCCGTCGACTGTAGCTGTTTTTGAACTGCATCTTAAACCGCCCAAATCGTGTTTTATGGCTTATAGTCCTGTGCAATTTCATCCGTCACAGGCTTTTCCTCACGCTCTGCTTTTTCAATCCCCTCCTGAATCGCTTCTTGTGCTTCCGCTTCGTCATCATCGGTTTGTGTCAAAGACTCTTGCACATGTTCGAACGCCCGGCCCGTCTGAAGGACGACATATACAGGAAAATGATCTGAACCCACATGTGTTACGCGTTCCATGTGGACCAAGGCAAAATCAGTACTATGAAAAATATGATCTAAAGACCAGCGTAAAAATTTATAATCCGCGTGAAAGGTATTGATATATTTACGACCAACACGCGGGTCAAGCAACCCACTAATACGCTGAAATAACCGTGTTGTTCGCGACCACGCTACATCGTTTAAGTCTCCCATCACAATACAGCTTTCATCTAAATCTTTAATTTGATCACCCACAATTAGCAACTCTGCATCTCGCAACGTGGAGTCTTTGGCTTCGGTTGGGCTCGGTGGTTTGGGATGCAAGCAATACAGTTTCACTAAATTGCCTGACCGTAATTGCACGGTGGTATGAATGGATGGAATTTCATCGCTCAAAATGAATTTAACTTCAGTGTCGCGCAAAGGCAGACGACTATATAAATGCATGCCATATAAATTATCCAGTGGGACAGGCACTCGATACGGATAGTCTGCCTCAATGGACGATAAAGCATTTTGCCAAGTTTGATCAGTTTCTAAGGTCAGCAATAAATCGGGTTGATATTTCTGTACTTGCTCAAGCAATAAGTGATATTGAGTATTCGGTGTCAGCACATTTGAAACCAAAATCGAAATTTGCTGTTCGGGATTGAGCTCCGCCTCCGTCACTTGCTTGACTTGTTTTTTCCACAAGAAAGTATATGGCAGCACCATTTTGAGTTGATATGCTATTGCTGCCATTAGCAGTAATAAAATCACGCTACGACTCAGCGCCCAAGGCGCAGGCCAAAACATTAGTAAAAGCCATGCAATTGCACCTAATGCTAGAAGTTGTAAACGTGGAAAATCTGCACCACGAAACCACCATTCATCACGTGGAATCAAGGACCAAAAGCTAAGCCAAATAACAATTAGGGCCAGACCCTCTATCCAAAACATCTACTGCACTCCTTATATTCTAATTTTTTTATTCATTTATAAATTAATATCAATTTTGCATGTAACATAAACAAGATATATTGCACAATATAATTGCTGTTTTGATTATGCAGCTATTGCAGTTGAGCACCCTTTTGGTACACTCAAACCCCTTTTAATTTTTTAACGCACCGAGGCAAAGTGACATGAAAGTAGGTCTGGTCGGTTGGCGCGGGATGGTTGGTTCTGTCCTTATGCAACGTATGGTTGAAGAGAATGATTTTGCTCATTTTGAGCCGTTCTACTTCTCTACCAGTAATGCAGGTGGTGAAGCCCCTGTATTTGGCGGTAAGACCGCCCCAGCACTTATGGATGCAACAGACATTAATAGTCTGAAGCAAATGGATGTCATTATTACTTGCCAAGGTGGCGACTATACGACTGACGTTTTCCCTAAGCTAAAAGCTGAAAACTGGGCAGGCTATTGGATTGATGCCGCATCTACCCTTCGTATGGATGATGAAGCAATTATCGTACTTGATCCAGTAAACTTAAACGTCATTAAAGACGGTTTAGTGAACGGTACAAAAACATTTGTGGGCGGTAACTGTACCGTTTCATTAATGCTTATGGGTTTAGGCGGTCTATTCCAAAATAATCTTGTGGAATGGGCAACGTCAATGACTTATCAAGCCGCTTCTGGTGCTGGCGCGCAAAATATGCGTGAGCTGATCACTGGTATGGGCTACTTGTATAACAATACTAAAGATTTGTTAGATGACCCACGTTCAGCAATTTTAGACATCGACTCTAAAATTGCACAATTACAACGTGGCGAAGGTTTCCCATCTGCAAACTTTGGTGTGCCTTTAGCAGGTTCATTAATTCCTTATATCGACAAGCAACTTGAAAGCGGTCAATCGAAGGAAGAATGGAAAGGTCAAGTTGAAACCAACAAGATCTTAGGCAATCAACAAATTGTTCCTATTGATGGTCACTGTGTTCGTATTGGCGCAATGCGTTGTCACTCTCAAGCATTAACCTTGAAATTGAAAAAAGACGTACCGCTTGATGAAATTGAAGACATGTTACGTAACGCCAACCCATGGGCGAAAGTTGTACCAAATACACGTGAAGCTTCAATGACTGATCTAACACCTGTAGCTGTAACAGGTACATTATCTGTTCCTGTTGGTCGTTTACGTAAGCTCAATATGGGTAAAGAATATCTAGGTGCATTCACTGTTGGTGACCAATTACTTTGGGGTGCTGCTGAGCCTTTACGTCGTATGCTTCGCATCTTAATCGATTATAAAAATGCTTAATCAACATTGTTGTTTTTAAGCTGAAAAAGCCGGTCACATTTGATCGGCTTTTTTTCTGTACTAATCTTGTTAATGTTTTACAATTCTTAAACATCCCGTTAATCTATTCACTTTAAACACCGCGCAATTTGAATTGAGCTAAAAATTAAGATGACTGTCTATAACAAATTAAAAATCGCCATTTTAGCTATACTTGCATCACAGCCTTTGCATGCCATTACGATTGATCCGATTCAAATTCAATCTGCGCCTGGGGAGCTGTTATATGCCGAAATCAACTTTCGTCAATCCGATTCAAATCAGCCTTTGCAAGCCAGCCTAGCCAATGCTGAAGACTTAATGCGTATGGGTGTAGGCCATCAACCTCCAGGCCATTTAAACTTTTTTACTCGTCGAGACAGCGCTGGCAACGGTGTCATTACCATTACTTCGTCACGCCCAATGACCGATGCAGAACTCAACATTGTGGTTAAAGTAACCGAAGGCAATGCCATTCGCCTGCAACACATTAAAACACCATTAAAACGCAGTGCGGGACAAAATCCCTCTCTCGCCAATCTCAGTCGAAATGAACGACCACTGGCCCCTTTGATCATTCGTAATGAAAATGAAATTGGTCTGAATTTACCCGTCAGTACGGCCTATACAGCAAAAACACCCAATTCAATCCAGAAAAATGAAGCACCACTAAGCATTAGCCGCGCTACACCACCAAGTTTAAATAACAGCAGTACACCAACTTTAGCTTCAGTTACACCAGTGGCTCAAGCTTATGCAGTTCCTGCGCCCATGGTCAAAGCGGTAGCCCCAGTCACACCAATTTCCCCAGTACAAAAACAGACTGTTGCATCTTCACAAGCACCTACACCTGCGCAAACTGTAACCAAACCTAGCAATACGGCTGAACAACCAGCAACAAGCGTAGCAGCAAAGCCAGCAATGGGTCAGGTGTCTCAAGATCCATTAGTTAAGCAGTTTGCTGAAGCCAAAGCCGAGCAAAAAACCGCTCCAGCTACACCAGCACCAGCACCAGCACCAGCACCAGCACCAGCAAATGTAGCACCCGTGAGCAAAAACTCAGTATCTGCGCAAACACCGCCACCAGCCAAAGCAGAATATGTGGTGCAATCAAATGAAACCCTTTGGGGTATTGCATCTCGTTTAGCGACTGCGCAAAACCGTCCAATTGACGAAGTGATGAAGCAAATTAAAGCCAGCAATGAACATGCCTTTATTCAGGGTGACTCTAACCGCTTACGCCGTGGTGTAGCGCTAAATTTAAACAGCACTGCACCAAGTAAAGAACAACCGAAAGTCAATGCAGCAGCGCTAGCAAAAATTCCATCTGCACAATCAGGTAAAGCTAAATATCGCCTGAATCAAGCTGAAATGAGCCTGATTTCAGAAAATGAGCGCGATTCTGCTCATACAAGCGCCAACAAAAACACAGAAAAAAACCAAACTTCGGACAAGTTGTCATTAAAAATTATGACATCGCGTGAAAAAACCGTTAAATTACAGAGAAACGTAACGCAATTAGAATTGGCGCTAAATCAGAAGGATCAAAGAATTCAATTATTAAATACTCGCTTAGCACAGCTGGAAGAAAAACTGAAAGCACAACGCGCTGCGAAGAAGCCAATACACTAAAAATTGCAACATGAAGATTTTAAATGGATGAGTTCACTGAACCAAAGCTCTATCCACAAGGGGTTAAAATATGCTGATTTATGTGATTCCATTAGTGATTGTCGTGATTGCTTTGGTATTTTTAAAAAAACGTCAAAGTGCACAAGAATCAGATAAAGCGAATGCACAAAAGGCTAAGGCAAAAAAAGCAAGTTCATCCGCTAAAATTGCCCCAAATCGTACACAAGCTGTAGAAGCGGCAGTAAAACCGACAACGACGGCTTTAAACGATGACACGCGTAAAAAAATTCAAAGTTTAATTGATGAACGTAATTTCTTTTCAGCTGAAGCACAAATTAATCAGGCACTGAAAAAAGATAATACCCAACACGAACTTTATTTGTACTTGCTCGACATTCATATTTTACAAAAAGATGAATTTGCAATTAGTCAATTAATTAGTCATGTTCGCTCACTTGAACTTGATGACATCATTGCACAAGCCGAAGCAAAACAAGCAAACTTCGACAAAGCACAAAATAAAACTGTAGATACTATTGCCTTTACAAGCCCTACAGAACCAGCAAGTGCTGCAAAACCACAAGCACAAAATACTGCTGATTTTGATGCTTTAATGGGTAGCCCTTCAACTGCACCTGAGCCAAAAAAAGAAGCGACTCCAGCGCCAGTTGTGGCTACACCCGCTGTAGAAGAAATCAAACCTTTAGACTTCAACTTGTCATTTGATTCTGTAGCAGCTAAACCTGCTGAAGTGGTTGCTGAAAAACCTCAAGAAGCACAAACGCTTGACTTTGTAGCACCAGAAGTTGCACCTGTAGCGAAAGTTGCTGAAGCAGCACCAGCAGCTGAAATCAAACCACTCGATTTCTCTTTAGACTTTGCACCGCAAACAAGCCCTGAAGTTGCACAGCCAGAACCGACGGCTGAACCAGCACCTTTAGACTTTTCGTTTACGACAGAAGAACCTGCTACAGAAGCACCAAAAGCAGAACCACTCAGCTTTGATTTAAGCTCAATTGGTGCTCAGCCAGAAGTAGAGCTTGCACCTACTGCACCAGCATCTACAGGCGTGAGCTTCGACATCAGTCAAGTGAGCACACCTGCATCAAGTACAGATCAAAATGATCCATTGGTACAATCATTTCCAGAACTTTTGGACAGCAATGAAATTACGCTCAATCTAGAATTAGCAGCTCAATACATCCAATTAGGTGCATTTGATGCCGCGCGTGAAATTTTAGAAGAAAAAGAAAGCGAATACACTGCTGAACAAATTGAGCAAGTCAAACTGTTACGCAATCAAATCGCTTCTTAATAGAAATCGATTTAAACTAAAGCAGTCTCCATGACTGCTTTTTTTATGATGAAAAAAATAGCCTTAATCTATATGGGTGGTACTTTTGGTTGTGTCGGTGAACCGCTCAGCCCAATGCCTGCAGCGGAATTTATTCCCCAACTACAACATGTTCTGCCCTTACATGTACATATCGATTGTTTTGTTGCACCAGTCATCCGTGATAGCAGTGCATGTACCGCACCTGATTGGCTGTTACTGATCCAACAGATTCAAAGCTTACAGTTACAGCATTATCAGCATTTCGTGATTATTCATGGTACAGACACCCTCAGCTATGCGAGTGCAGTCTTGGCACGATTTATTGCCCAATCTGCACATGTTATTTTGACAGGTAGCCAATATCCTTTACTGAACGTACATGGAACGGATACGCGCGAATTTACCGATGCAATTTCTAATCTAAATTTTGCTTTAGATCAGGTCTTACAAGTTGAAACTGGGGTTTATTTAGCATTTCATCACAAGCTCATTCATGCTTCCACAGCCCTTAAAACACATACTACAGAGCTCGATGCCTTTAGTGGACAACTCAGCGGACTAGCTGTCAATACCGTACCCACAGATGCACTGATTGTACAGACAGCCCATATTGAAAAAGCTCGTGCATTCAATTGCATTAGTTTAATGCTACAACCCGTTGGCGTCGCACAGCTGGAATACAACTTAAAAGCACTGTCTGCTCAGCCCCCTCATGTGTTGATTCTGCAAGGTTTTGGTACAGGAAATATTGCCGTCAATGATCAAGTCGTGGCGCAAATAAAGTACATCCAACAACAAGGCTGTGCTGTCATTCTGACCACCCAAGTTCCATTTGGAGCAATCGATCAACGCTATGCAGTCAGCCAGTGGGTGCAAGATGCCCAGATTCTTGTCAGCAATTGTGCCGGCCATGCAGATCTATATGCAAAAGTCTTACAAATGTATTTACAATACGACGCCATAGAACAATGGCATGCCCATTGGTAACATTGATATAGACTGAGGTGAGTATGCAGCGTTTTGCAGTGGGAATTGAGTTTAATGGTTCACAATATCGTGGCTGGCAAACTCAACAGGCAGGTGTGATTAGCCTCCAAGAAACCATTGAAAAAGTACTCAGCACAGTCGCAAATGAGCCAATCGCACTGCATGGTGCAGGACGTACGGATGCAGGTGTACATGCCACCAATATGGTTGCCCATTTTGATACCCATGCAGTACGTAGCATTCATGGCTGGATTCGTGGCTGTAACAGCCAACTTCCCAAAGACATTTCAATTCAATGGGTGCAAGAAATGGACATGGACTTCCATGCTCGATTTAAAGCACA
Source organism: Acinetobacter cumulans (assembly GCF_003024525.3). Taxonomy (GTDB): domain Bacteria; phylum Pseudomonadota; class Gammaproteobacteria; order Pseudomonadales; family Moraxellaceae; genus Acinetobacter; species Acinetobacter cumulans. The sequence continues at coordinate 3,022,002 of NZ_CP035934.2, forward strand.
AGCACGTCGCTATCGCTATGTCGTCTATAGCCATCCTGTACGTCCTGCTTTACTACATAAGCAAGTCACCCACATACATGCACCACTAGATGTTGCCAGCATGATCCTGGCTGCCAGCAAGTTTGAAGGCACGCATAATTTTGAAAGTTTTCGTGCTGCTGCCTGCCAATCAAATCAGCCAGTTCGTACCGTCAGTCACTGTCGTTTAATTCAACATGGATGCTATTTGGTCTTAGACATTCAAGCGGATGGCTTCTTACATCACATGGTCCGTAACATTATGGGCTGTTTGTTAGAAGTGGGCCAAGGCATGTATAGCATCGATCATATCGATACAATTTTTGCTGCCGAAGATCGTTCAGCGGCAGGCGTGACTGCTCCGCCCGACGGTTTGTATTTCATTCATGCAGATTATCCTGAGCAGTTTCAGCTTCCTACAGCGCCACTTGGCCCGCATTGGCTAAACATGCCTGAATAATATGTACTTTTTACTGGTTCTGCCCTTAAAAGAAGTAAAAAATGCTGTCCAAAAATCCATTCGCACGAGTTTATTGAGTGGGTGCACTATATAAAAAATCCCTCCATTCAGGAGGGATTTCATGCGTTGTTTTTAAGATTTAACGTTGCTTACGCTTACGATATTCCACTGGGGTTTCGTTAGTCCAACGCTTAAATGCGCGGTAAAAGGTACTTGGCTCCGAAAAGCCGGTTAAGTACACAATTCGCTCAACACTTTCATTGGTATTGGCCAAGAGCTTTTTCGCTAAACGACAACGGTAATCCGACAAAATCTGCTGAAAGCTAGTATTGGCCTCTGAAAGCTGGGTACGTAAACGACGTGGCGTAATATTTAGCTGTGCAGCCACGGTTTCTAAGGTTGTTTCACCGCTTTCTAAGGTTGAACCAATAGCACGACGTACCTCACCCACCAAATCATAGCGCGCAAGTTCTTGCAGTTTTTCGATCGCAAGTTGTTCATGTAACTGTAAAAGCTCAGGTTCAGCTTGCCACAGTTGATAATCTAAAATAGCAGGGTCAAAATATAATCGTGTTTCTTTTTGCCCTAAGCTCACTGGGCATTCATAAACACGGAAATATTCATCATCCGGCGCGCCCTGACTAAAATTAAAGTCGATATAAATGGGCTGGAAACGCCCTTCAGTAATAAACTTAAAAAAGCGCAATACACCCGACATCGCACATTCAGAAAAATGACGATTAACGATATTTTCTACCCAAGGCTGATGACCATTGGTTAAATAGCAACGATCATCCTCTATGACCAGTTTGGCATGAAAAGCATCACTAATTAAGCGCTGATAGGCCAATGCACGCTTGAGACCTTCACCAAAATTTTCTGATGAAATAAACAGGTGCTCAATCACCTGCCCGCGGTACAAAGGAAGGTGTTCACCCAGATGCAAACCAATATCTGGATCTTTGCTGACTTCTTCAGCTGCCACCCAAAACGCGTACTGCGCACTTAAAGGTGTACGATCATTGGCTTCAACCTGCTTCAGTGCAACACCAGCTTTGGTTAAAATATCTTCCGTCGGCAAACCCGCACGACGAATCGCTTGGTAGCCCAACCGCAATACTACGGATGCATCAGTTAGCTGACCCACTCAAGAACCTTCCTTGTATGTACTTCATTTATACTCAAATGCTTAATTTTAGATTAACTGTGATTGACCAAACTGACAACTATTCTACAAACATTTTTGTTGAAAAAGTTTAACCGCACTGTTCGCTTATTTTACTTGCATCTGATTATTCTGACGGCCGTTTCATCTTGTTTTATGCAAAAAAATTGACTATAATTTGCGCCTTGCTAATTTATTCATTCAGGTAGGCTATGGCCAATAAAGAGGAACTCATCGAGTTCGAAGGCGTTGTCACCGAGACGCTTCCTAATACTATGTTCCGTGTACGTTTAGAAAACGGTCATGAAGTGATTGCTCACATCTCTGGTAAAATGCGTAAACACTATATTCGTATTTTGACTGGCGACAGTGTTAAAGTAGAAATGACACCTTATGATTTGACTAAGGGTCGTATCACTTATCGTGCACGCTAAGTTTTAGCGAAGCAGAAAAAGCCACATTATCATGTGGCTTTTTTTATGCAATCGATAGAATACCCCGTATATCAAGCAGACTTAGTTCAAAGTACTGCTTTTACAGCCAATGGTCTTGCATTCACGTAAGCGCTCTAACAACCAATGATTACGCTCCTGTGTGGTTTCTAGACGGCAATTCACATTGACGCCTGTATCCGTCGTACAGTTTGCATCACGCTCACGAATCCATTGCAGTTGAGAACGCTTTAGCGTAGTTTTTTGCTTGTCTGATAACTTAGCCCGCAAAGCCTGATAATTCTTATTTAATTCAGCATCGGCACTAGCATAGACTTTATTGGTGCAATAGATATCATCGTAGGTATTACGCGCACTGTCGCAATTGTCTGCATTGGCATAGCTGGTCAGAAGCAATACGCCAAGCAATAAGATCTTTTTCATTTTATTCATCCAAAATCATTGTTTTTATCTTATGGGATTCACCTACACGCCATTTTTAAATCGCTTGTAAGATGCCTATTCATTTTAAAACATGCCCACAATACGGCGTAAGAAAAAAATTGTATCTTCATTCCACTTCAAGCATCGTGACTCATTCAAATTAACCGTTTATCAAATCACTACATAGTTATTGTGTTCAACTCCATACACTGGTTTGCAATTAGTCAGCATGAGATATGCTTATGAATTTTAAAATGACCTTAAGCCAATGTGCGCTTGCCTCTGTGCTTTTTGGCTGTGCCAGCACCCCTGTGATGAATGCGACTGAGCGAGAAAAATACTTAGCACAATTTGTGGGTCAAAGTAGCAGCTATATTCAAAGCCATTTAGACTTAGCCAAACTTGGCTATCAAAATGCCACTGCCCCATTCGTACAGCAAAATACATTAAGTTATACCGTGATTCGGCCGATTAGCATTCCTATTCCAATGGCACAGAATCCTGCCTTAGGTGCAGGTGCCGGGACTGCAGTGCCTATTCCAACACAAAGCTATGATGCAAGTCTTCAATGCGAAATTCGTTTTCAACTGCAAAACCAAATTGCGACTGCGGTACAACTCAGCGGACGTACCTGTTAATGGGTATTAAACGCCCTACTCCCCCCAATGATGTCCATAAAAAAACCGAGTCTGTAGACTCGGTTTTTTAAGATCAATAGAACTTAGTTCAATGCAGCTACAACTGCTTGACCCATTTCTACTGTACCCACTTTATTCATGCCTTCAGACATGATATCTGCTGTACGTAAGCCTTGATCCAATACCGAGCCTACTGCATCTTCAATGGCTTTTGCTGCAGCTTCTTCACGGAATGTATAACGAAGCAACATGGCTACAGACAAAATAGTTGCCAATGGGTTTGCAAGGTTTTGACCAGCGATGTCTGGTGCAGAACCATGGCAAGGCTCGTACATACCTTTGCCGTTTTCATCCAAAGATGCAGATGGCAACATGCCGATAGAACCCGTTAACATCGCAGCCTCATCAGACAAGATGTCGCCGAATAAGTTAGAGGTTACAATCACGTCAAATTGTTTTGGTGCACGTACCAATTGCATTGCTGCATTGTCTACATACATGTGTGACAAGTTAATTTCTGGATACTGCTCTTCTTTCAATGCAGTCACTGTTTGTTTCCAAAGTTCAGTCACTTCAAGTACGTTGGCTTTATCTACAGAACATACTTTACCACCACGTAAGCCCGCCAATTCAAAGGCTACTTTTGCAATGCGCTTGATTTCAGACTCTGCATATACATCAGTGTTGAAACCTTGCTTCTCACCATTTTCTAATTCACGGATACCGCGTGGCTGACCAAAGTAGATACCGCCAGTTAATTCGCGAACAATTAGAATGTCCAAGCCAGCTACGATTTCAGGCTTCAGGCTTGAAGCATCCGCCAATTGCGGATACAAGATCGCTGGGCGCAAGTTTGCAAAAAGGTTAAGTTCGCTACGTAGTTTTAATAAACCGCGCTCAGGACGAATTGAACGTTCAATCGTATCCCATTTAGGACCACCTACCGCACCAAGCAGTAAAGCATCTGCTTTTTTGGCTTGTTCAGATGTCACTTCTGGGTAAGGTGAACCATGCGCATCAATTGCCGCACCACCTAATAGACCTTCTTCCCAAGTCAAACCTAAATTGAATTTTTCATTCACTCGGGTAAGCACTTGTTCTGCAGCTTTTACAATTTCAGGACCAATGCCGTCACCCGGTAAAATCAAGATATGTTTTGACATGAGTTTTTCCATTTTATGTGCCAATTATACGTGGCAATTGATTACAATTTTTTCTCTACAAACTCACCAAGCCCCGTCAGGACATTGTAGGGTTTGCAAAAACGTCGAATAGTTTTCTGTTCCATTTTCAAATCTACACACAAAGGATCTGGCGCGGAGGCCTCTAACAAGCTCGCTTTGTGTTTGGTTCGATCACGGTACATCGTTAAGGTATAATTCGCTTTGGGTTTAAACGCATGAATCACGTGTAAACGCTCAGCTTTATCAGGCGATATCGGGTAAAACCGAACAACTACTTCATGCTGAACAGGAGTCACTGAAAGATAAACCGCATTCGGCTCTTTCAACGATTTTCCCTGTATACGCACAATACCCGCCTTGATTGCTTCACGCTCAAGTTCATTATGCTCTTTCATAATGAAGGTCTGATCTAAACGCTCAAACTGACAGCTTTCTGTACCTGCACAATAAATAAGTGCATTATTTTGCGTACTTGCAGATTCTTTTATATTTTGAACCTGTATTACCTGAACGCTTTGGCAAGCGCTCAACGATCCAATTATCGTGAGCCCTACTGCCATGTGTGTGAGTAACTTTTCCATGTCTGAACCCAGTATAAATCTGACATTTGTATATTGTTATGCCTAGATATTAGCAAGAGTTCAGCATGGTGACTATGCATTCGTCACTTCAATTGTTAAGCTTTTACGTCTGCAAATACCCAAGGGCGTGATGCTTTGGTTTTAGCTTCATAAGCTTTGATATCATCAGCGGCTTGTAAAGTTAAACCAATATCATCCAAGCCATTCAATAAGCAATGCTTACGGAACGGATCAACTTCAAATTTAAAGCTTTCGCCATTTGGCGTACGTACTTCTTGCGCTTCTAAATCAATCGTTAACTGATAGCCTTCCGATGCAGCACATTCTTTAAATAACTGATCGACAATCTCTTCAGACAAGATCACTGGCAACATGCCATTTTTAAAGCTGTTATTAAAGAAAATATCTGCATAGCTTGGTGCAATCACCGTACGGAAACCATACTCTTCCAATGCCCACGGCGCATGCTCACGGCTTGAACCGCAGCCGAAGTTCGCACGTGAAATTAATATGCTTGCACCTTGGTAGCGTGCTTTGTTCAATTCGAAATCTGGGTTAATCGGTCGTTTTGAAATGTCTTGACCTAAATAACCTTCGTCTAAATAGCGCAATTCATCAAATAAGTTTGCACCAAAGCCAGTACGCTTAATCGATTTTAAAAACTGTTTTGGAATGATTAAATCTGTATCGACATTGGCACGGTCTAAGGGTGCAACGATACCTTGTTCAACGGTATATTTTTTCATGCTGTTTGCTCCTATTAGCCCAAATTAAAACGAACGTACGTCAACAAAGTGACCCGCGATTGCAGCAGCAGCTGCCATTGCTGGGCTCACCAAGTGGGTACGACCGCCATTACCTTGACGACCTTCAAAATTACGGTTTGAGGTTGATGCACAATGTTCGCCTGGCTGCAATTTATCTGCATTCATTGCCAAGCACATTGAACAGCCTGGTTCACGCCATTCAAAGCCAGCTTCGATTAAGATTTTGTCCAAGCCTTCAGCTTCCGCTTGCGCTTTTACCAAACCTGAACCCGGAACAACCATCGCTTGTTTGATTGTGCCTGCAACTTTTTTGCCTTTGGCAACTTCAGCTGCTGCACGAATATCTTCAATACGTGAATTCGTACAAGAACCAATAAATACACGGTCTAATTGGATATCAGCCAATGCCTGACCTGCATTTAAACCCATATAGCTATAAGCACGTGTCCAGTCATTACGCTGCACGTCATCTTTAGCCTGATCTAAAGTTGGAACAGCTTGAGATACAGGAATCACCATCTCAGGAGAAGTTCCCCAAGATACTTGCGGCTCAATCTCTTCACCTTGCAATACAACCACTGTATCGAAGTGTGCGCCTTCATCAGATACCAAAGTATTCCAATATTCTACTGCTGCATCCCACTGCTCGCCTTTCGGTGCATAAGGACGGTCTTTTACATATTCAATGGTTTTTTCATCGACAGCGACCATACCAACACGCGCACCGCCTTCGATTGCCATGTTACATACAGTCATGCGGCCTTCGATCGACATATCACGGAAAACTTGACCGCCAAATTCAATTGCGTGACCTGTACCGCCCGCAGTACCAATTTTACCAATGATGGCTAAAACCACATCTTTTGGTGTTACGCCTTGACCTAATTTACCGTCAACACGTACCAACATGTTTTTCATTTTCTTTTGAACTAAGCATTGGGTTGCCAATACATGTTCAACTTCCGATGTGCCAATACCGTGCGCCAAGCAGCCAAATGCACCATGTGTCGCAGTATGCGAGTCACCGCAAACAACCGTCATGCCCGGTAACGTCAAACCTTGTTCAGGGCCAACCACGTGAGCAATACCTTGACGTACGTCATTGATGTCAAACTGCGCAACATTAAAAGTTTTACAGTTGTCATCCAAAGTTTGTACTTGGATACGTGAAGTATCATCTTCAATACCCGCAATACCTTCAGCACGTTCCTTAGTAGAAGTCGGTACGTTGTGGTCAGGTGTCGCAACGTTCGCGCTTAAACGCCAAGGCTGACGACCTGCAAGCTGTAAGCCTTCAAATGCTTGCGGCGATGTTACTTCGTGCAATAAATGACGGTCGATATACAGTAATGAAGAGCCATCATCTCGTTGTTTTACTAGATGGTCATCCCACAATTTGTCATACAATGTTTTTGCTTTTTGGGTTTCGCCTGCCATGTCGATTTGCTCCACTGGACTGGGTAAATTCTTTCATTAACATTGATTATAACCACGTGTTCACATAAATCTAATTTATCATTTTTATTAGTTTGTAAACTTTTTGGAATTGTTTTGTTTGCTAATTTCACGCTTAAAATCGCTCAAAAATAAATCTAATTTTCCGATCAAAAAATATCAAAAAATCACTTTTACAAAGTAAATGAGAATCAGTATTATTTACATATACCAAGCGAACACACTTTTTAAAGGAACATCATCATGGCGAATATTCAGCAATTTGTAGAAAACAATCAACGTATGTTTAAAAAGACCTTAAGCTATTACATCATGCACATTACCGTTGCCATGATTGTCGGTTATGTCGTGACAGGTAGCTTATGGATGGCCATTACTTTAAGTTTAGTTGAACCTACAGTTCAAGCAGTTGCATATTTCTTCCATGAGCGTATTTGGGATAAAAAATCCGCTGTTGACAATCAGGAAGCGAGCGCCCAAGTCTAGTGTGATTGCAAATCACTTTGCTTGATGTTGTTCACGACCACCTACGGATGGTTTTTCTATTGAAAACGATTTAAATCGACTACTGCGAATTTGTTTTCGAAACAATATTTTGTATCAAACCAATTTAGTGCTTTTGCTAAACCTAAGATAAGACTAAGAGTAAATATCTTAAATCTTCTTCTACTTGATACACAAAGGTCCGATATTTTTTAAACCACGAATCCAGTCATCCAATGCCATCTATTTACGTCCGCATATCCTGCTAGCGTTTGACTTTTGACATGTAAATTTGGGTTAAAATATAACAAGTGATTTTTTTCTTAAAGCAATGCATGAAGCATTCCCTATAGATGCTTCATTTGACAAATAAATTATTCGTTCATCACCACAACTGATGTTCTCAATGTTCAGCAATGCTTCAACAATTTTCCCTGAATAGGGATTGGGTGGTGTTTGGTCGGAACTTTCTGTACATAATCACGTCGAATTGACCATGTCACTACACCTTGCTGGAGCCTCTGTATTTTCGTGATTTATCCACCGATCACCCTAAAATGATTATTCATTGATTTCATTTCTATTTTTGCCAATTGGATAAGTTTATAGCAAACAATTACACATTTCCTTTGATTTATTCTAATTTTTTCTAAATAATAAAAATAAGCATAAATTTTCTTTATGGGTGATTAATATGAATCTTGCTGCATTCGAAGCCTTTGTCAAAGTCATGGAAACAGGCTCTATTTCTTTGGCTGCAGATCAACTGTTTATTACCCAGCCTGCGGTGACCAAGCGAATTCATAGCTTAGAAGAATATTTTGGTGTAAAGCTGTTTGAATCGGCTGGTCGTGGTGTACAAGCAACGCATGCCGCACATTCACTGTTACCTAAAGTTAAAAACTGGCTCAATGAATTGGGAGATATTCACCATACATTAAGCCATGAACAAGGCCAGATTCAGGGCAAGCTCAAAATTGGTACCAGTCATCATATTGGCTTACATCATTTACCTAACCATTTACGTAATTATGTACAAGCCTACCCAGATGTGACTTTAGATGTGCATTTTGTCGATTCAGAACAAGCACATGAAAAAGTACTGGCAGGTGATTTAGAACTGGCCTTTTTAACCTTACCTCCACAAGGTGATGAGCGTCTAAAATATGTCAATATTTGGCAAGACCCATTGGTGTTTGTGGCTGCGCCATTTCATCCTCTTGCACAGCAAAGCCATTTAACCCTTGAAGATTTAATCCAATATCCAAGCTTGCTTCCTGCTGCGCAAACTTATACCACCCAAATCACATTGGCTGAGTTTGAAAAGCAAGGGATTAAACCTAAAATCACCATGAGTAATAATCCCTTAGAATCTATTCGGATGTTGGCATCGATTGGTTTAGGTTGGTCTGTACTTCCAAAAACCATGATTAACCAAGACTTAAAGCAACTCGATATTGATTTGGTCATGCACCGTCAATTGGGCATGGTTTGGCATCCTGGCCGTACACAATCTAAAGCCGCTGAAGCTTTGGTGTCGCTCATGAAGCAACATTTGGCTTAAGCCCACTTATTGCATCAGTTATGTAGCAAACAAACTTTTACACATTAAAAAACGGCCTAGGCCGTTTTTTAATGTTTGTTTGAATGAATCATTGGCTTTATGCAAAATGTGCAATAAAGACAGCAACAAAGATAAAAGCCAACAACACCCAAGCAAGACCTAAATTGGTACCACCCGCTTGCTCAAGTGCCTGATTTAAATCACTGGCTGATAACTGACGACGCACTTTGGCAATTTTTTGTTCGGCAAATTTTTTATACAGACTGTTTCCGACTAAACCTAAGCTCACCGACACCGCTATTCCAACGCCTTTGGCTTCAAATTTAAACATATTTTCGAGTATGCTTAACGTCACTAATAACGCGACGACCAGCGTACCATAGCCATACATTTTGCGATAAAACAACCAAATCACACCAAAGACAAATGCGCCCCAATTGATTCCCGCAACATGTTTCGTTGCAGTTAATTGCGAAAATGCCTTTTGATAATAATGCTGATATTTTTCTTCACCTACGAAACATTGCATGAGTTATTCATCGTGATAACTCAGTGCCGTTCTATGGCTTAAGGGAGGGGGTAAAACACTGGCTTCTTCATTCATCTCATTGTCCTTATTCTTATATTTTAGTTATCGCATTTGCTATACAACACACATCAAATCATCAATGTGATGTAAAAATTATTCAAAAGAAAAAGCCTCTGTACAAGTAAAACCCGACAGAGGCAAATACAAATTTTAGGGACTTTACCAATACCAACTGAGTACTTAAACTGAATCCTCATGTAAAGACTCATTTAACTGATCGACAATGATGGCCCACTCACCATCTGAGGCTATTTTTTCGGCCAAAAATTGACGTTGCCCCTCATTCCAATAATCAGCCTGTGTAATTTTAGTGTGCGCATTGAGTTGATGGGTCGCAATAAACAAAGCTATCGCTTGTTCGCTTGAATCTAAGCCCAACTGTTCAAATAAGTGGGTCATTCTTGGTCGTACACTCATCTTGTTCTCCTTATTTTACCCAATCAAAATATCAATTATGCTGTCATTAAGGATATAACATGGAACGTCCAAGCACTCAATTTAAACTGCGCTTATTGTCACCCACTGATTGAGAATACATACATATTCAATACGCCATGTGCTTCAGTCATTTAGCATATCAATACTGTAAAAAAGGTGTCGTTAGCATGTAGCCCACAACCATTTGTATACCTAACCATAAAATCGGTTGGCTCCACGATGTGCCCCCAGACTCTGCAAAAACCTGCGGACTGTACTTTGGCTGATGTTGATAGTCATGGACTTTTTCTTGTGCAAAACGCGCATATAAATCTGACCCGATAAAGCCATAAACCACATGTGGCAATACAGAAATACCCAACAAAATTGGCCACGGAAGCCCAATAACAGCCCCAAGCATGCCGAGAAAAAACAATATCGACAGCAATAAAAAAAACTGTGCGTACATTTTGCGGTAAAGCAACCAATAGGCCCCAAACAACAAACCGCCCCAATTAAAACGTGTAGGATTTTGCAATGCTTGTACATACGCACTTGCGCGAGGGCCAACAAACATTTTAAACAATGTGGCTGTAGAAACAGAACTTGCACTCGATGTATGGGCTTCAGACTGATGCGTCAATTTAAAAGTCACTCTTGATCATTGGATAATGTGCCCATGTAGGCAAAACCACTTCAAGCAAAGCAATGTATTGAAGGCTCTGCTTTACTTAAATGACGGTTTTCGATGTCGTGTGATGTGTATTCAACACCACTTTAAAAAAGCATGAGGGTCTTTAAATTGACCAATCTTGAATTTCCCAACCCTGCTCTTTAGCCAAAGCTTCAAGGCGGTCATCAGGATTTACCGCAATTGCATGATCTGCATATTCCAATAAAAAACGGTCGTTAATTGAATCTGAATATGCCCAAGACTCTGTCACATCACGCCCTTGTAGCCATTGATCTAAGCGCGCCAACTTGCCTTGTTGATAACATGGAATATTGGTCACTTTACCAGTGTATTTTCCGTCTTTCACTTCTGCATTGGTGGCAATGACCTCTTGAATGCCAAATTCATGAAAAATAGGCGCAGTAATAAAATCAGATGTCGCTGTAATGCCCACCAGTTGGTGACCCATTTCTTGATGTTTTTGAATGGCTTTAAAACCCTCAGGGCGCATTTGAGGACGAATCACTTTTTGCATAAATAACTGATGTAATTCTGTTAAATAGGCATTGTCATGCTGTGTTAAAAATTCAAATACAAATTCGTTATAGGCAATCGGATCAAGCTGACCTTTTTTATAATCTTCATAAAATTTGTCATTCATCGCGCGATGATGAATTGGATCTACCAAGCCCTCATTCACCAAAAACTCCCCCCAAGAATGGTCAGAATCTGTATTTAATAAGGTGTGATCAAGATCAAAGAGCGCCAATTTCATGAAAATACTCGTAAAAGCTGAAATTTAAGAAAAAAATTGTAAATCTATCTCCGCTAGTCGATAGAAATTCGTTAAGATCATAGCAATTTTAACATTTTTACACTTTGCTTTTTTCGAGCTGGATTAAAAATTCATGATCCCCGAAGGCAAAGATATAAATTACACAATATTTAGGTAGCCAAATGATCGACTCAGAAGGTTTCCGACCGAATGTCGGGATCATTTTGGCAAACGATTTTGGACAGGTTTTATGGGCAAAGCGCATTGGTCACAATGCTTGGCAATTTCCGCAAGGAGGTATTCAGCATGGTGAAACCCCTGAAGAGGCACTCTTTCGTGAACTCCGCGAAGAAGTAGGCTTATTGCCCGAACACGTCGAAATTATTGCGCAGACTAAAGGGTGGCTGCGCTACCGTTTGCCAAACCGTTATATACGCATGGACTCAGATCCAGTATGTATTGGTCAAAAACAGAAATGGTTTTTGCTGAAGCTGACGGCTTCTGTCAAAAACATTCAACTGGATTTGTCTGATCCACCTGAATTTGATCAATGGCAGTGGGTAAGTTATTGGTATCCACTGGGACAAGTGGTCAATTTTAAGCGCGATGTATACCGCAAAGCGATGGTGGAACTATGCAATCAGTTGCCCCAAAAAATATAAAAAATCGCAACACATTGCAGATTTTTCAGAGAACTATTGATATAAATTAAATGTCATAACAAAGGAGCAGGCCCGATGTCGAATATGCAACTGGATACCCTCAGACGCATCGTCCAAGAGATTAATGCGTCAACCAGTTTGCATGAATCTTTAGATATTATGGTCAAGCAGGTTGCTGAAGCCATGCATGTCGATGTCTGCTCTATTTATTTGCTCGATGAGCGTAATCATCGTTACCTACTCATGGCCTCTAAGGGTCTTAATCCTGACTCAGTTGGCCATGTTTCACTAGACACCAATGAGGGTTTGGTTGGGCTGGTGGGTCAACGTGAAGAAATTGTCAACTTAGACAATGCGCCAAAGCACGAGCGCTTTTTATACCTTCCAGAAACTGGCGAAGAAATCTATAACTCATTCTTAGGCGTACCTGTCATGTACCGCCGAAAAGTAATGGGTGTGCTGGTGGTTCAAAATAAAGAATCTCAGGACTTTTCTGAAGCAGCTGAATCTTTCCTCGTGACGCTCTGTGCACAGCTCTCTGGCGTCATTGCGCATGCACATGCTGTGGGCAATATTGACGTATTCCGCAAACCGAGCAACTTGCCTGCCTACAAAACTTTCCAAGGGATTTCAGGTTCTGGCGGTATTGCGCTTGGTCGCGCAGTCATTCTATATCCACCTGCAGATTTAGCTTCTGTGCCTGACCGCGAAGCTGATGACATCAGTGAAGAACTCGAACTCCTCGATCATGCCATTGATTCGGTGCGTCAGGAAATTCAGTCTCTAGATGACAAAATGCAAGACGCGCTGATGGCCGAAGAGCGTGCGCTATTTAGCGTGTTCCTGCGCATGTTGGATGAAAATGCCCTCCCCGCAGAAATTAAAGATGAAATCCGTGACGGGAACTGGGCGCAAGGTGCTGTACGTAATGTGATTGATAAGCACATTGCGCTGTTTGCGCAAATGGAAGATGACTACTTACGTGAACGGGTCTCTGATTTAAAAGATTTGGGCCGACGCATTTTGGCTTTTTTACAAGAAGCCGATGCCAGTCACCGTGAAATTACCGATGAAAGCATTTTAATTGGTGATGAAATTTCGACCGCCGCTTTAGTGGAATTACCTGTCGATAAGATTGCAGCCATTGTGACCACCGAAGGCGCAATGAACTCACACATGGTCATTGTGGCGCGTGCATTAGGTATTCCGACTGTGGTCGGCGTGACTGAATTACCCATCAATACGCTCGATGATGTTGAGATGATTGTGGATGCGCATCAGGGCCGTGTATTCATTAATCCACCACGTCGTCTGCGTACACGTTATAAAGAAATTCAAAAAGAAGAAGAACAGATCGCCAAAGATCTCAAGCAGTATGAAACCAAAGATGCGATTACCCCTGATGGTGTAGCGGTACGTTTATTTGTGAATACTGGTCTGATGATTGACGTGGTCCGTGGTGTACAGCGTGGTGCTAAAGGTGTAGGGCTTTATCGCTCTGAAATTCCGTTTATGCTCCGTGACCGCTTCCCTGGCGAAGAAGAACAACGCACCATTTACCGTCAGCAATTGAGCCACTTTGCCAATAAACCTGTGGTGATGCGTACCCTCGATATTGGTGCAGACAAAGATTTACCTTATTTCTCCATTGAAGAAGAAAACTCAGCATTGGGCTGGCGCGGTATTCGCTTTACCCTCGATCACCCTGAGATTTTCTCTTCACAAATTCGCGCCATGCTCAAAGCCAGTATTGGCCTGAATAACTTGCACATTTTACTGCCTATGGTGACCAGTGTCAGTGAAGTTGAAGAAGCACTCTATTTACTAGACCGTGACTGGCAAGCTGTTCAAGAAGAAGAACAGGTGAAAATCACCAAACCGAAAATTGGTATTATGGTGGAAGTACCAAGTGTGCTGTTACAAATTGAAGAATTTGCACATTTGGTTGACTTTTTCTCGGTGGGTTCCAACGACTTAACTCAATATTTATTGGCGGTAGACCGAAATAACCCACGCGTAGCCAATGTCTATTCGCACTTACACCCTGCCGTATTAAAAGCCCTCACCCGCTTGGTGCAAGAGTGCCATAAATACGATAAACCTGTGAGCATTTGCGGTGAAATGGCTGGCGATCCTATTTCGGCCGTATTATTGATGGCGATGGGCTTTAATACCCTGTCGATGAGTTCAAGTAATATTTTGCGGGTGCGTAAAGCCATTTGCCATGTGCCAATGACCGATGCACAAGCGTTACTTGAGCATGTATTAAAAATGAATAATCCACTGATGGTGAAAAGTTGGATGGAATATTATTTTAGAACGCATGGCCTAGGTGACATGGTCAAAGCCTCTACACGTATTGTGAGCCTTTAATTCACGGGCTCAGCTTATTTTTCATGGCAGGTGCCTATGGATTTTATTCTGTTTTTAGTTTTTGCAGGTGTGGTGTTTTATTTTAACCAAATCAAACCACGCCAAAATCAGCGCGCGAACACGGAGCTCGAGGAACGTGCACCCCAACAGGTGCTACGCCAAAAACCGATCAAAATAGAAACATCATCACCAAGCCCTACCACATACTCGCGTCAGACGATTGAACGCCCACGCATGCCTCCTTTACACGGCATTGAAATATCAGCAACCCAATGCCGACGCCTAGGTAAGGATGATCCTTCAGTGATTGCAGCCCAGTTAAATAAAGCGTACTCGACTGGCACAGGCCATCCCCCTTCTTTCTTTGATCAGCTTAAACAGCAGTTAGAAAAAGTGGCTCAATCTGCCCAAGAGCATAGTCACTCAACATCCCCGACAGCGCCAACCTTAAGCAAACAACTCCATAAAATCTTTGATGATTTATTTTCCGAGCAACGCCCACGCTAAATTCAGCGTATATAACCTTATAGACTCAGAACTAAACGCAGTTACTGCTTGCAATACCAGCAAATAAAACGCTATAAAATCAATACTATTCAATCATTCACACACAACTGAAGTGACACTATGAATGTCGGTATCTTGTTATTTAATGAAGTAGAAGTCTTAGATTTTGCAGGCCCTTTTGAAGTCTTTTCAATTTGTAGCAATGCAGAGCAAAAAAAATTATTTAATGTATTTACTGTATCTGAGCACGCTCAAATTAGTGCTCGCAATGGATTGCAAATCACCAGCCATTACACCTTAGACACTGCCCCGCATATTGATATTCTTGTGATTCCAGGTGGACTTGGGGCCGAAACTGTCGAAATGTATAACGTGCCACTCAGACAATGGCTACTGCAGCGTCATGCACAGGCTCAACTGACTTTTTCGATTTGTACAGGTGCATTTATTTTGGCAGAAGCTGGTTTGCTAAATGGTTTAAAAGCCACAACACACTGGATGGACATTGCACGTCTCACGCAAGATTATCCGCACATTGAAGTACTCAGCGATGTGAAATATGTTGATGAAGGCAAAATCATTACTGCTGCGGGGATTTCTTCGGGGATCAATGCATCGCTTTATATTGTGGCCAAATTGCATGGCTTAGAGATTGCGAAGCAAACAGCAAAACGTATGGAATATGATGCAGCATTTGTTTAAGTAGATGTTGAAGAAGAATTTAACCTACTAGAAAATACACCGAAATAAAAAGGGAGATAATCATTCGAATATCCCCCTTTTTTGTGCTTTGCATAGCCACGTTTGGCATTTTTCTTTCGATCTACAAAAGTTTGGCTTTTGTTAAAATCGTTCATGTGTTTTGCCACAAAGTTGCGAACTTCAACTTCAGGCAGGACTTTTTTCTTTGCCATTTGCATTCACCTTTTTGCCTATGTAGCACCCTCGTGCTGTAGTGCATATATTGGGCAATTTTTGGCAAATTTCAAGCCTTATTTTAAATGCCTTTAAAATAAGCTCGCATAGACTGGCGCCATTACATTCAGTTCTTTATACAACAGACTGACCGCCAAAAAGCCCATTACACAGGCCAAGCTACGTACCAGCATTTTCTGTACATGTAGCGGTTTGAGCACTTTCTTTAAACTGAGCGAACAGAAAATATAAAGCCCGCCAATGAATGCCAAAGTCAGCAAAGTCACAGACATCAGCATCGGGCTTTTTTCCTGCAAAGACACCGAACCAAAAATTGCTGGTACCAAAGCCAAATAAAAAGAAATGGTTTTCGGATTACTCAAGGTAATCAGCAAACCATCTTTATAGGCCGAAAAGGTTTTACCCAAATTCATTTCATTTGAGCTTGCCAATAAATCGCCTTTAAAAGTCCAAAACTGGTAAGCCAAATACAGCAAATAACAGCTTGAAAAAATAATTAAATAAAATGAAAAATTCGGGCTGAGCTGATTGATATAACTTAATAAAAAAATCGATGCTGATAGATAAAGCATATCTGCTGTCATCAGGCCCAAGAGCATGACCATCCCAGCTTGATAACCTTGCGATAAGGTTTTAAACATGAGACCTGTCATACCCGGCCCTGGCAATAAAGCAGCCAAAAATAAAGTAAAAATATAAGTCGAAAGCTGTGTGAAATGTTCCATTTTGCAAAGGTATGATGAGCAATGAATGGCACTATTTTTGAATAATTTTATGGGTAAAACTGATCTATTTATTTTATAAAAAGCACATAAAAGGGTATAAATAACCTATAAATTTATTTTTAAGGTAATTTATACCAATGAGCCTTTTAGACAAGACAGATGCCAAAATTTTAAAAATCCTGCAAGAAGATTCCCGTACCACCAATGCGGAACTAGCCGAACAGATTGGTATGTCGACTTCACCCTGCTGGCGTCGGGTCAAACAGCTTGAGGACACGCAAGTGATTAAAGGCTATGGCGTCTTATTAGACCGTAAAAAAATTGGTCAAGGCGTGATGGTGTTTATCCGCGTGTCGATTGATAGCCATAGCGAAAAAGAAGCCAAAAAATTTGAAGAACGTGTGACTGAGCTGGAGCATGTGGTCGCGTGTTATAGCGTGGGCGGTGATGCAGATTTCTTGCTGCAAGTCGTATCACCGGATTTAGACACTTATGCTGAGTTTTCGATGTCGACGATCCGCCGCTTACCCGGCATTAAAGAAATGCAGAGTATTTTTGTGCTGAAAGAAATTAAGCCTTTCTTGGGCTATCCGATTCACAGTCAGAAATAAAATACTGACTGAAGCCCTCTCCCTAACCCTCTCCCAAAGGGAGAGGGAATTCCAAAGTATTTAGCTTGCAAAAGCCCGTTCCAACAAACGCTCTACATCGACCATTTTGGCATCCAGCATCCCCACCACTTGCCCATGTTTCTCACTATAACGGCTTTGAATAAAGCCATCTGCCACAAAGTCTGGTGCATAGCGTTTGAGTAATACCGCTTGTGCCAAGACCGTTAAACGGCTGACCAAACTGCGCCCCATAAATTGTAAATCTTCAGGCGATTGATGGAACAATCTGAATAATTCCTGCAATTCTGTTTGCAAAGTTTCATCGGTACCTGCTGTACTGGCTAAATCTTTAAACAGTACTCCAATGGATTCAGGATCACGTCCAATGGCACGCAGTACATCCAAACACATGACATTGCCTGAACCTTCCCAAATGGTATTTACAGGCGCTTCTTTAAAGATGCGTGCCATGATGCCGTTGTCGACATAGCCATTGCCGCCAAAGACTTCCATCATCTCACCGGTCAGTTCCACCGCACGCTTACAAATCCAAAACTTGGCTGCTGGGGTCATGATGCGTTTCCACGCCACAGACAAGGCATCATCCGATTCGTAGCACTGCGCCAAATGGAAACTGAGCTGCGTCGCTGCTTCACTTTCTAAAGCCAAATCTGCCAAGACTGCACGCATGAGCGGTTGTTCAATCAGATGTTTACCAAAAGCCTGACGCTGACGGGTATAGGCAATGCATTGCACCAAAGCTTGACGAAGCATGGCGCTCGAACCGACCGAACAAGTCAGACGGGTGTAATTCGCCATTTCAATAATGGTTGGAATGCCGCGCCCTGCCTCACCAATCATAATGCCCCATGCATTTTTGAATTCGACTTCCGAGCTTGAATTCGAGCGGTTACCTACTTTTTCTTTCAGGCGCTGTACTTGAATATTATTCTTGGTGCCATCTTCCAGCCAGCGCGGTACAAAGAAACAGGCCAAGCCATCTTGTTCGGTTTTTGCCACCACCAAATGCGCATCACACATCGGCGCAGAGAAAAACCATTTATGCCCCGTGAGTAAATAAGCCTTGCCTCGTCCTGTTTCTGCCACAGGCACAGCGATGGTTTCATTGGCGCGTACATCCGAACCGCCCTGCTTTTCGGTCATGCCCATACCGAGCCCAATCGACTTTTTCTGTGCAATCGGCACATCACGTTCATCGTATTCAGTCGATAATAGTTTCTCGCCAATTTTCGCCCACAGTTCAGGCTCACGTTGAATGAGCGGAATACTGCCGAGCGTCATGGAGTTTGGGCATAAGTTACCGCATTCGACCTGACCTGCAAGATAAAAACGTGCTGCCCATTCCACCCATTTAGTCTTAGAATTTGGCTGATTAAAAGGATGTGCATGGGTATCAAACCGGCGGTTGAGTCCCATCCATTTATGCCATGAGGGATGAAACTCGATAAAGTCAGTACGGCGTCCACGGGCATCGAAGGCATGTAAAATAGGCGTGTGTTTATTGGCTAAAGCCCCATGCTGAAAGTATTCGCTCGAACCTGCGACTTTGCCCATTTCGCATAAAGTCGGCTGATCATGGCTGCCGTAGCGTTTTAAGATTTCGTGTAAAACCGTATCGCTTGAAAATAGATTGTAGTTGTCCAGTTCATCAAATTGGTTGCTGATTTGATGTGTCATCCATGTCTGTTCTAATGTATTCATCGTCTATATTTTCCGCTTGTTCTTGTTGGCTTTTCATTTCAGTATAGAGAAAATTTAAAGCCTAGGCGTTCGGTTTTCAGCGCTTAAAAATATGAAGCATTCAGCCATTCAAATACGGCGTAAGCCACGTCAATCACGGGCCAAACTGACCCAAGAAGCCCTACAGGACAGTTTTGTTCGGCTTTTGCATGAGCGCCCTGCCAGTCAAATTACCATTCGGGAGATTACCGACCTTGCAGGCGTGGGCTTGGGAACTTTTTATGAGTATTTTTCTAAGAAGGAAGATTTGATTGCGCTGACCATTCATTTGCATGTGAAACACAATGCGGAAAGCTTAAAAAGTTATGCACAAAGCTTGATCAAGTTATCCACAGATTTGGATGTTCAGGCGTATTTGGAGCAAATTATTCACTTTCAAATTGAGCAAATTCAAGCACAGCAATTTTTATGGTCACAGGTGTTTTTGTTGGAACGGCAAATTTCAGATATTGAAAGTTACCGTAAGAGTTATGCCATGATGGTGCACATGTGGCAGAGCATTCTTGAACCGTTTATTCAGAATGATGAACAACTCAATAAGTCGATGGCTTTAAATATGCAACGAGTGTGTTATGGCTTTGTGTCGCAGACTTTATTGATTGAGCCTGAGTTTTGGGAGTGGCAACAGCTTGAAAAGGATATATTAAAATCAATTAAATAAACTAGAAAATTAAATTAATAAAAAATTCAAAAGCTTAAACAACAATCATATTTACAATAACTTAAAACAAACAAATCTAAATAATTTGCCATAAAACCTAAATCTACAATGTGAAAAAATACTAATCTTTTCGCGTTTTACATACCTTTCATCACACTCTAAATATGTTCGTGTTTAAAAGGTTGAATACTCTCTTAATGCATACTTTGGACCCCCCCTATTATAAATAAGTTCATCTATTCACTTTTATTACCAACGACATTATTGATTAGCGCATGTGGAGGTGGCGGTGGCAGCTCAAATGACACCAATATAGAATCACCGACAACACCAACGCAACCGCCCGTAACTACGCAAAATATTCTAAGCTTTCCCATCACTCAATTTAAAATAAATAAAGTGGATATTGGCACACAAGCAGATATTTTTTCGATTCAACAAAATAATCAATCACTGTTGAATACTCTTATTTCAGAAGAGTCCAAAACATTGTATCAACAAAATACCAATTACAATCCTAACTGGCTTGGATGGCAAGAATTCATTCTTACTAAGAATAAACTCTACTATTCTGCAAATAGTCAGCACCCTCTTTACGTGATTAAAAATGCAGATTCAGTCCTAGAGCTAGCCTATGATGTGGATGGTAAAGGCTTAAAATCTACGATTAAGTTTAAGAATATTTCGATTGCTAACGAAACTGTAAATTCAAAAAAGATCACAACAGACTTGTTTAATAACTATATTCATTCAGATCTGAATGATGCTAACTTTATTAAACTCAGCAATGCAATTAATGCTTTATCTTTCAAATTTGATCAAGATGCTGTCTGCCATCAATACTTATCTAAACAATTCAATCAAGCCAATATTATTTTTTCTGAAAGCCAAGGAAATGACAAAAAAACTTTAGAAGATTGGAAGGCTGAACAAGCAGCTCTCAAAAATACAATAGTTGAAGCAACGTGGGCAAACCATAAAGTTGCTTATGTGGTAAGTAGTCCAGATCAAAACTTTTATATTGGGCTAGGCTACCGTCAAAATGCTGCGATTGAAAAAGATGGCAAATTGTATGAAGGACTTTATGATGATGCGCGTGTTTATGATTATCGTGAAGAATATGATAGTTCAGTACAGTTTTCCGCGGGCATTTGTCAGGCCTTCAATTCATCTGCTGCTGCAACCTTATATCAAGCAATATTAACACTACCTAAACAGTCATAATTGTTGTTGATACAACAAGAAAAAAACCGCCCTTTCAGGCGGTTTTTTACATTTCAGTGAAAATTACTTCACATCAAAACGGTCTGCATTCATCACTTTCGTCCAAGCAGCAACAAAGTCTTTTACAAACTTCGCTTTGTTGTCGTCTTGCGCATACACTTCTGCATACGAACGTAAAATCGAGTTAGAACCGAATACTAGGTCTACACGCGTTGCTGTGTATTTCGTTTCACCTGTTGCACGGCTTACGATGTTGTACGAGTTCTTACCTGTAGGCTTCCAGTTGTAAGCCATATCCGTCAAGGTCACGAAGAAGTCATTGCTTAATGTACCCACGTTGTCTGTGAACACACCCGCTTTAGAATCACCGAAGTTCGCACCAAGTACACGTAAACCACCAATCAGCACAGTCATTTCAGGTGCAGTTAAACCAAGCAATTGTGCACGGTCTAATAACAGCTCTTCAGGCTGAACAGCATAATCCGCTTTTACAAAGTTACGGAAACCATCTGCTTTAGGCTCAAGGTCAGCAAATGAATACGCATCAGTTTGCTCTTGCGTTGCATCACCACGACCCGATGTGAACGGAACTGCAATGTCTACGCCTGCTGCTTTCGCTGCTGCTTCAACTGCTGCTGTACCACCTAGTACGATTAAGTCTGCAATACTTACATTTGCCGCAGAAGCCGCTTTGATTTCTTCAAGCTTCGCTAAAACTTTCGCTAAACGCGCTGGTTCGTTGCCTTCCCAGTCTTTTTGTGGCGCTAAACGGATACGTGCACCATTTGCACCGCCACGGAAGTCAGAACCACGGTAAGTACGTGCGCTGTCCCATGCAGTTGCGATGAGTTCAGCAGCAGATAAACCGCTGTTTAACAGTTTAGCTTTCAAATCCGCAACGTCTGCATCAGACAATGCTGTACCTGCAGGAATTGGATCTTGCCAGATTAAATCCTCAGCAGGTACATCAGCACCTAAGTAACGAGATTTAGGGCCCATGTCACGGTGTGTCAATTTGAACCAAGCACGTGCAAAGGCATCATCAAGCTCTGCAGGGTTGTTGTAGAAACGCTCTGCAATCGCACGGTAAGCAGGGTCAAATTTCAGCGCCATATCGGCATCTGTCATCATTGGGTTACGGCGTACATTCGGGTTGTGCGCATCAACAGGTTTATCTTCTTCTTTGATGTTGATCGGTTCCCATTGTTTCGCGCCTGCTGGGCTGAGTGTTTTTTCCCACTCATAAGTGAACAGTAAATAAAGGAATTCGTTATCCCATTTGTCAGGATGCGTTGTCCAAGCACCTTCTAAACCGCTGACCATGGTATTTGCACCATTGCCTGTGCCTTCAGAGTTGTGCCAGCCTAGACCTTGGAATTCAACGTCCGCGCCTTCAACATCTGCACCTAAATTTTCAGCTTTACCATTACCATGTGCTTTACCAACTGTATGACCACCTACGGTTAAAGCTACAGTTTCTTCGTCATCCATACCCATACGGTCGAAAGTGACACGCATATCTTGCGCGGTACGCAGCGGATCTTGAACACCGTCTACACCTTCAGGGTTCACGTAGATCAATCCCATTTGCACTGCAGCCAATGGGTTTTCTAGTGATTCACGGTTGTCATCATCGCCATAACGGTTTTCAGTTGGCGCTAACCATTGTTTTTCTTCGCCCCAGTAAATGTCTTTTTCTGGGTGCCAAATGTCTTCACGTCCGCCACCAAAACCAAAAGTTTTTAAGCCCGCAACGTCGTATGCAACCGTACCAGCCAAAACGATTAAATCACCCCAAGAGATTTTGTTACCGTATTTACGCTTGATTGGCCAAAGTAAGCGGCGGCCTTTGTCTGTATTGACGTTATCTGGCCAGCTGTTGAGTGGCGCAAAACGTTGGTTGCCTGTGTTCGCACCGCCACGGCCATCTTGCTTGCGGTAAGAACCCGCTAAGTGCCAAGCTGTACGTACGAACATACCAATATAGCTACCGTAATCTGAAGGCCACCATTCTTGACTACTGTTAATTAAATCGCGGAGGTCTGCTTTTACCGCTTCAAGATCAAGTGATTTGAAAGCTTCTGCATAGTTAAAGTCAGGATCTAAAGGATTGGTTTTCTTATCGTGCTGCGAAAGAATGTCTAGGTTTAAGGCATTCGGCCACCAAAATGCATTATTTGTCGTATCTTGCGTGGTCTGTGCACCTGATTGGTGAAATGGGCACTTGCCTTGCGTATTCTGTGTCATTGTAAAGCTCCAAATAATTATGAAGTAATGTTTCGAACCGTATAAATCTTTAATTCCAGTTTTAACTTAACCTTTTTAGGTGACAATATGAAGTGAGTTTTACGAATAAAAACAATCGTTTTATTCAATTTAAGACATTAAAAATAAATGAATTTTTGTTTTTCATAGATTTAGATTTCTGCATGTATTTAAAATTCAACACTGATGGTTATTTTGCAATATTATTTATATAAGCCATATTAGAAATTTTTAAAAAAAATCAAAAAATTGATTCCCCAAAATCATCATATTTCTAGTTTTCTTTAAAATAAAACTATTGATATTCAAGTATAAAATGATAAAAAGGTGCTCTGCGATGCAATACAATATTGAAAAGATTATCCAGCAACATAACATTATTTTATTCGATGCAATTTGCGTACTTTGTAATGGCTGGGCCAAGTTTTTAATTCAAAATGATACGCAGCAAAAATTTAAATTGGCTTCTGTCCAATCGCCTCTTGGGGAAGCGATTTTAAAATATTATGCAATGTCGACAGTGGATTACACCACGATGGTGGTTATTTTCAATGGACAACGCTATCTCGAATCTACAGCTTTGCTCAAAGTCATGCAGCACCTAGGCATGCCCTATTCGCTACTCAGTGCAGGCTATGTGGTTCCTCAATTCATCCGTGATTTTTTATATCGGCGTGTCGCACTGAATCGCTATCAATTGTTTGGTACAACCGACTATTGCATGTTGCCATCCACAGACAACCAACAGCATTTTTTAGAATATGCCATCCATGACTAAACTACATCGACACATTCTGCTAGGCATTCATGCCACGCTAGCGACTTTATGGATCTATCAGGGCTTGGTGCCTAAAATTTTAGTACAAGCTCCAGATGAATTACGTATTTGGGCACTGCAAGGCGTCACTGCAGATCATGCGGTCATACTCATGCAAATGTCAGGTTGTGCTGAAATTATATTTGGGCTGTTGTTTTTTATCTTGAGAAAAAGTTTGTGCTTACATGCACTCAATTTACTGGCGATGCTACTTTTAAGCGGATTAATTGTATGGCTCGATCCAAGTTACTTTTTGCAGGCTTTTAATCCATTGGTGATGAACCTCGCAATGGCAACACTTTCGATGATTGCCATTGCGCTCATTCAAGATGCGAAAAATACAGACTTAAACCGTTAAGCGTTTTCCTTCACGGATGCAAATAAACGGATTCATCAACTTAGACGATTTCTGACGTGCTTTTTGTAAGTCCTCTTCTGGCTGCTCACGGCTCTCATCTGTGAGCTGGAAAGTACGGTAATGAATCGCCAAAGAACATTTGGCATGTAAGTCTTTATGCGCTTGAAA
Source organism: Acinetobacter cumulans (assembly GCF_003024525.3). Lineage (GTDB taxonomy): Bacteria > Pseudomonadota > Gammaproteobacteria > Pseudomonadales > Moraxellaceae > Acinetobacter > Acinetobacter cumulans. The sequence goes on from NZ_CP035934.2 coordinate 3,046,714, forward strand.
TGCTTCATCAGGATTCATGTGCAAATAACGCATCAGCAAACGTGGCTCGTATGCACCAATTGGCAACAATGCTATCCGTGGCGCGCCATATTTGGCAAAGATGTCTTTAAAATGTGGTGAATAGCCTGTGTCACCGGCAAAAAAGCAATGATCCTGTCCATTCAGCACAGAGAAACCGCCCCATAATGCGCGGTTTTGATCACGCAAGCCTCGACCCGAACCATGCTGAGCTGGGGTATATACAAATTTTAAATCACCCAATAATGCCGACTGCCACCAATCCATTTCATAGACTTGGAAATGCTCTGGCAAATAATAACCATTGCCCAAACCTGTATAAATTGGCATGGCAAAGCGTTCATGTAACCAATTTAAACTGGCAATGTCCATGTGATCATAATGATTATGACTCAGTAAAACAGCATGAATTTCTGGCAGTTCTTCTAAAGCAATCCCAGCAGGACAAACCCGACGTGGTCCACTGCCCTGTTTCGGACCTGCATATTCAGCCCACACAGGGTCTGTCAACAAGTTATAAGGGCCAATTTGAATGAGCACGGTTGCATGCCCTACAAACCACACCTGCCAATCATCTAAGCGTGCATTTGGCCTATTTTGAGGTAAAGAGCGTGACGCTTGCTCAAAGGTCGCATATTCACGCTTACGATCGACCTTCCATGTTGAGCTACGTCGCTTTAACATCCATTTAATAAAATTTGAGCGCTTATGTGCTTCAGGCGGACGCAAAGCATTTAAAAAATGCGTGCCATTAAAATGATTTGATGCAAGAAAATCAAATACAGGTTGCTGCCAAGTATGCGACAAACAACGCGCTGCAGGTAACTGGAAATTTTTATGTTCTAAATCTTGCTTCATGAATATTTCGAGTTCTTCAATGTTAAATATGCCAACTCTGACGAGTTCAACCTCTACAGTGACACCGAAAGTAGCGAATTTCAACCACCTACAGGACCTTTGTCTACGTTGAATCGATCAACTGCCATTGTACGCTAATAAAGAGTGCCATAATTTTATGTAAATTCTGTTGAATTTATGCGTCTAGACTTTGCAACATGATCAACTTTTAAGTTCTTTCAACAAGGACAAAGATCAAACACACATCGTAGGTGTTCCACATGGAACATTTTTCACCCAAACATCAAAAGAGACATAAAAAAAGGAAGTCTCAGACTCCCTTTCCTTCACCACCGTATATTATTTGGCAAAATACTGCTCGCGCCACTCTTTCCAAAAATACAGCACAATACCAAACATCACCACAGCAATCCCCAGTACAGCATTAGCACTAATGTGTTCGCTATTTAATGTTGCGCCTAATACCAGTGCAATAATTGGCGTCATCACATTACTTAAAGACACGGTTGAAGCCGCTAGGCGTTTGATCAGCCAGAAGTAGCACAGCATTGCCACAATAGATGACAAAATCATGGTAAACAAGAAACCAATGATGGCATTACTACTTGGTATTTCGGTTGGAAAATGCTGCCAAATAAATGGAATCAGCAGTAATGAACCCAGTGCAGATACCATAAGTGAACCTGTCGCCTGTGACATCGGCTTCAAAGGTGCATTAATTTGTTTCACCCAAAAAATCGAACTGATGTATGACACCATACTGATCAGCATCAATACCACGCCCCACGGATTGACCTTGCTGTTGGCAGAATCTAAAAAGACAAAACTCAAGCCACCGACGGCAACCGCCATGCCCAGCCACTGCAACCACACCAGTTTATGCGTTTTTAAAATCACATGCCCAATCAGGCCTGCAATGAGCGGTGAGAAACCAAAAATCAGCGCCATCAAGCCAGAGGTCAAATAATTGGCAGCCAAATAAATAAACAGCTGCGCGCCAATCAAATTTAGACTGCCTGCTACGTAACTCTGTAGCGATACTTTGTCAAAAGGCAGCGGATTACGCATGACCGCTAAAATAACCAAAGCAATGACACATGCGCCAAAGTAGCGGATGATCAGCACCCACATTGGATGCACTTCTGCCACACTCCATACAATTGCAAGCGGCGTCGCTGCCCAAATCAACACCAGCAAAGCATAAATACTTGCCGTGACCATCATGGGAGAGGAATTAGAGTTCATAAATGGTTCTATCGCAATATAAATTCAGAAGCATTGCAGCACAGAAAATCCACCCAAAATCTATTCCGCGTGGTGGCATGGATGCCACCGATAAGCTGAGATATAGGGATATACCTTCAGCTTATCGAAAGATTTTTGTCACTTTTGATCTCTCAAAAGTGAGGCTTCACCTGCGCGTGAGCAGTTACCCATGACACAAAATTTGAGGTTTTGATATTCTCATCATCATTGAAAAGTAAGACATACCTACGCAATGCCATTAAAAATTAAAATGCAAATTGCGGTCATGCCTCAATCATCAAAAAATATAGCCATAAAAAAGCAGACCTAGGTTGCCCAAGGTCTGCCCTTTTGTAAACTCATTAATAACGCAAAGGTTATTTCACGAGTTTACGAAGATCTTGGCTTAGATCTAAATATTTATCAGCTTCAAAAGCTGCATTCTTGCTGATCAACTTTTTAAGATGACGCATTTCTTTAGCCGCATTTACAGTAATACCGCCAACGATCACACCGTCAGTCACACCGAACAATACGAAAGAAGATTCCGCGCGTTGTTCCGCATTGATTTCACCGCGAACAAGCCATTCAGTCGCAGCCATATCACCAACAAATTGATAGTTGATGTCTAACTGGTCTGTCCAGAACCATGCAGGGTTTGGCGTAGGATGCTCAACACCCATCACATGACGTGCGAAGATGCCTGCTTGAAGGTTGGCATTTTCCCAAGTTTCCACACGGCGGTGGTTACCGCAGTCACGAAGCTGAGTTGCAACGTCACCTGCTGCATAAATGTCAGCATTTGAAGTTTGGCAGTTTTCGTTGACTTTAATTGCAAGGTCAACGTCTAAACCAGCTTCAGTCGCAAGCTGTGCATTTGGCACGATACCAATACCGTAAACCACTGCATCGGCACGAAGCTCTTCACCACTGCCTAAAGTCACAACGATTTCTTCGCCATCCAATTTGCAATCTGCAATTGAAGTTTCAAGGCGTACATCAACACCAGCAAGGCGCTGCTGTGCCAATAAGAATTCGCTCAATACACGTGGAGATGAACGACCCATCACCATTGGACCCATTTCAATCACTGTAACGATACAGTCTTTGAAACGTGCAGATGAAGCAAGCTCTAAACCAATTACACCGCCACCGATCAAAATAATACGACGGCCAGCTTGTAATACTGGAACTAGCGCTTGTGAATCTTCAAGATTACGCAGTGTATAAACGTGTTTACCCAACGCATCAAAGTTTGGTAAACGACGCGCAGCACCGCCAGTCGCTAGAAGCAACTTGTCATAAGCAGCAAGGTCACCGTTTTGAAGTTCAACAGTCTTCGCGTCTGCATTGATTTTCACAACGCCATTGCCGCGAATTGTCTCTACACCAAGATCAGTCAGTTTTTCTTCTGACAAAATTTCGATTTTGGTTTCTTCAGGTTTTAGAATCACGTCTTTTGATAATGGCGGACGCTCATAAGGAAGATGCGTTTCATCACCAATTAAAATGATTTTGCCTTCGTATTTGTTCCCACGAAGTTCTAAAATCGCGCTCGCACCTGCTTGACCAGCACCTACGATTACAACGGTTTCAATATTGCTCATATCTCTTAACCCTTTAACTCTGCAGATACGATGCCGAAGCCCGCAATCCACTCGCTAATATCTTCATAACAGTGAGTCGTCATTTCGTACTCACCGATTTCGTGAAGGGCTGCAAATGCTGCCATCCAAGAACGAACTTCTTGACCACCACGGCCACCGTCACGACGGATTTCATCTTCTTTCATTGCTTCCATTGCAGCGAAATCAGCATTCTTGAATTTCTCAAGCAATGCGATATCCCACTCAGGACTCAATGGCACAGCAACAGAAGTATCACCCGCAGCCAATTTTTGACCTACAGCAATAATCTTCGCTTGACGTGCATTACGTGCCTCTTCCGTTGGGTTACGGCCTGCAATCAGGAACTCTTCCACTTCTGGCGGTACAGAACCCATTTGCGGTGTAGGCGGATCGTGTGAAAGACCGCCAGTACCCAATACAAGAACACGCTCGTTTTCAAGGTTTAAAGACTTGATAAACTGACCTACAGCACGGCCCAAAGCGATGGTACGCTTTGTGGTTGGCATTGGTGCTGCAGCGCCATTAATAAATACTGGAATCGTTGGGTAACGATCAAGTTTGCCTTCACATAAGAAATGTAATGGCTGAGTCACACCATGATCCGCTTGCATACGGTATGAGTACGCAACGTCAACACCTTCATCAAGTACACGGCGAACCATAGCCAAAGCTTTGTCTTCAGGTACATCAATGTGGTCATTGTCTTTACCATAATCCCAGTCGCCTGCTGCTTTGGCACGAATACCCACGCAGAAACTTGGCATAAGGTCATAGAAGAAACCATTAAAATGGTCTGGACCAAACGTGATGATTAGGGTTGGGTCGTAAGCTTTTACTTCAGCAGAAAGTGTTTCAAATGCAGAACGGACTTTTTGTTCTTGCGCTTGATCTTGCGGTGAAGCAAATTCCATCAAAGGACTGTGCGATGCACAAATAAGTTTAACGGCCATGAGAGACTCCAAAAAGGAAGGCAGCTAATGGTTAGCTGCCGATAAGTCCATTTAAGACTAGATTTTTATTCGTCAAAGAATCCCGCACGTGGCTGACGTAAGCCGCGAATACCAAGACCGCATTCTGCATTAATCAGAACACCAGTCAGCGGACGGTTATTTTGACGAGATGCCAAGAGCACATAAGAACCTGTCATTTCTGCCGGTTCAGGTAAGAAATTCAGTGGCATACCACGTGCGATTTTCTCAGGATCACGTGCATCTAATAAGCCAAGGTTTTCTTGACCCAAAGATGCAGCACCTTTGATATTCACATTCATACCTGATGGTGCAACAGCGTTCACTCGTACTTTAGGCGCAAGTTCATAGGCTAATTCTTTCATAATACCCACACCAGCATGCTTAGATGCAGTATATACAGGGCCTCCGCCAGCGGAGTACAGTGCCGAATTAGACAAAGTAAATATGATAGAACCTTCAGAAGCGATCAATGCATCAAGCGCAGCCTTTGCACCTAAGATGAGCGATTTGGTGTTAATACCCATAATCTCATCAAAGGCTTTTTCTAGCTGCTCGCCAGAAGTATTGACGATATCTGCATAGTGATCCCAGATACCGGCATTACCTACGAAACAGTCGAGTTTACCGAAACGCTCTACAGTTGCTTGAACTGCACGAACGTTATCCGAATAGCTGGCTACATCACCTTCAATTGCAAGAACCTTACCACCAAAGTGCTCATTCAATGCATCCACTTTTGCCTTTGAACGTTGAAGAACGGCCACTTGTGCACCTTCTTCTAAGAAACGTTCAACCAAAGCCCAGCCTAAACCAGAACCACCACCAGTAATAAGTGCAACTTCGCCTTGTAGCCAACCCATGATTACTCTCCTGCCATCTCTACGTATAAAGCACCATCTTCAACAATCACAGGGAATGTCTTGATAGGATCTGTTGCTGGTAAGCATAATGCTTGACCAGTTTTCAAACAGAATCGAGCCGAATGAAGTGGACATTCAACAGTGCCATCATCTTCAAGGTAACCTTCAGACATTGAAGCATTACCATGTGAACAACGGTCATTCATCGCGAAAAATTCGCCATTGTTGTTGAATACTGCAAGCGCATCGATACCGTTAACGCCGCAATCTACTTTCAATGCTTCGCCTTCGTCTAATTCGTCAACTTGGCAAACAAAAATCTTATTCATTAGAAGAACACGCTCAGGTTATGTGAGTTGTAAGTCACCTGATCAAGGGTAATCTTACGGTTGAAGATTTCGAACCCTTGCTCAGTGTCGACTTTGCGGATCTTGTCGTGACGCTTACCACAGTAGATTGTTACATCTTTCTCTTTCTGGGTACGGTACAACAAGTACGTTACGTAAACGTCGTATTCGCCTTCAACTTCTGTCGCTTCAACAATCACATTTGAAACCATGTGTGTTGTACGTGAAGGAGGTTCTTCAGCCCAAGCCATACCTGTTTCTAAACGAGCTACACGGCGTTCCAACAAATCTTTAGTATCATTAAATACCCAAGTTGTTGGCGGCTCAATCGAACGACGACGGTCACGTGTTTGCGCGTTTGGTGTTGTGCGTAGCGTATAAGAAATATCTTCCGCTAATACAGCTAACCAATCACGGAACTTCCAATCGTCAAGCAATTTTGCTTCACGATAAAGAAACTGACTAATTTGATGATGAAGTTCTAAACTCACTTGACTCATTTCATAAGCTCCTTCTCATATTCGTCAGCCGCAGCTTCAACGTCTTCCCATTTTTCATGAATCAATAGATCTGCCCAACGACGGTACATACCACGTGCTGCAGTTTCTGAGAAAATGTAGTTGGTAATACCTGGAATGCCGTCTTCACGTACTTTCTCGTTGCCTTTACCCATTTCCATAATGAGTTTGTTTTGACGCGCTTTATAACCACGTAAAACTTTTTGAATCTCAATCCAGTTCTCAGAGTCATCTTGCTCTAGGAAACCAGCTGGACCAAATGCACGTGTTGCAGAACGTTCAAATGCTTCTTTCACTTCTTGTGATGCTTCAGCGTCTGCAATACAGAATGCCCAAACTTCAGTTTTGTTTGGACCACGTGGGTGCCATACGCGAAGTGTTGCAGTACCGTTTAACCAAGACAATGTTGGGAACATGGTGTTATGACCTGCAAGACGTAATGCACGTACTTCACCTAAACGCTCTTTAACTTCTTCATAAGTTTCACGGAAGTAGTTTGCAACTTCACCGTCTACCCATACGTTAGCATCTGGCTTTTCTGTAAAGAAGAAACCTGAACCATGACCGCGTGAACCGTATTGGATCGCGTCTTTCGCAGTTTCCCAAACTGGACGTGCAGTTTGCGCAGCGCCTAATTTCTTAGAAGCTTCGTCGTCTGGTTTCGCGCCAAGTACTTGAATTGCAGATGCGTGAGAGAACAATGCGTGGTATTGGTCAGATGCAAACTGTTCAGCTGCAAATTTCCAGTTACACTCGATTTCCCACTTGTGTACACCACCAATAATTTCTGTACCACCTGGACGACGGTCTAAAACGCCATCTAAGTACCAAGCGATATCGCCCATGTATTCTTCTAGGTCAGGTGTTGTTTCATCCCAACATGCGAATACTAAGCCTTTGTAGGATTTAACACGGGTAACTTCAACCAGACCCCATTGCTCTTTACAAGCGCCATGCGGGAAAGCACGGTCTTCAAGTGGGATGTCTTTAAGTGAACCGTCAATACCGTATGACCAGCCGTGGTATGGGCAAGTGAACGCACGTGTGTTACCACAGTCTGCGAAGCTTACGCGCATAGAACGGTGACGGCATTGGTTTAAGAATGCTTTGATTGAACCGTCTTTTTGACGTGCAACAATAATTGGATCTTCACCCATGTAGGTATTGAAGAAATCCCCAGCCTTAGGAATTTGGCTCTCATGGCAAAGGAACAACCATGTACGACCGAAAACACGCTCTAATTCTAATTCGTAGATATCAGGATCTGTATAGATAGATGGCGTAATACGTCCATTTTGTGCATCGACCAAAGCATCGATTTCGCGCACATCAATTTTTCCACTCATGAAAAGCTCTCCTGTGGCCACTTAGGTCACAAAACAAATAGACTCAACTTTCCGACGATGATGGATTTTCACTGAGTTTTGCGGAAATATTTTTTTTGTTTTAATTAAGAGCTTTCACCAATTATTAGAATAGATATTTTTGATATACGCTTTCAATAAAACCCGCCAAGGCCATTTATTTTCTAAATGGCAAAATCAACTTCACGACATAGTTGTTTATAGATTATACTGACTTGAACTCATAGTAAGACATTTTTTGGATTACTCCTAGGCTAGATATATGGAATTACGACACCTTCGCTATTTTATAACCGTTGCTGAAGAATTAAACTTCAGTAAGGCAGCACTCAAACTTTATACAGCTCAGCCATCGCTAAGCCAACAGATTAAAGACCTTGAAGAAGACGTCGGTGTACAACTCCTACACCGTACGAAGCGTAAAGTAGAGCTGACTGAAGAAGGCGCCGTGTTCTTAGAACAAGCTCGCTTAACTTTGGCACAAGCAGACAAAGCCATTGCAATGGCACGTCAGGTTTCACAAGCCAAACAACAAATGCTCCGTATTGGCTTTGTCCCTGTGGCAGAGATGAAAATCTTTCCGTATGTACTGCCCAACCTACGTGTACAAAACCCTGACCTCAAAATTGAATTACTCAGCCTAAACAACGTTGAGCAAATGAAATTATTGAAAAAAGGTGAACTAGACATCACTTTTACCCGTCATAATTTCAATAGCGACGAAATTGAAAGTCAGTTCGTATTGCGTGAGCCTCTTATTTTCATTTTGCCTAAAGACCATCCTTTGGCAAAATATGATCGAATTCCAGTTAAAGCACTGAATGGCATAAATTTTATTATTCCTGCCGCAGAGCAATCACTGACCCTACATACAGCCATTTTAGACTTTGCCAAAGCCAATAATATTGAATTTAATATTGTGCAAAAAGCCGATAATATTTTGTTTAATATCAACTCAATTGGCATGGGATTGGGCTGTACAATCTTACCTGGCTACATTGCACCACTGACCATGAACAATACGGTTATTCGTCCTTTGGACATCGAACTGCCGTATCTTGATTTGTATGTCAGCTGGCGTAAAAATAGCGAATCTATTGCGGTAAACAAATTTATGGAACTGCTCACACGCGTGTTTTATTTAGATATTGCCCGCGAACAAAATTAATTTTTAATATCGTTTTACTAAAAAAATACAGCACCATTATTTCTTAAATGAATAGTGGTGCTTTTTTTTGACTGGTTTTGCCCACTTTTTATCCAAACTAGACTTAAGTCTTACTCTTTTTATGTATAAAACATCTACTCTTTATGGGAAATAACTTATAAGAAAATGTTTCCATATCTATAAACCTAGGCTTTTTTAGTCAAATTACAACTTAAGTCTAATACGCTGGTCTAAGACCTAACCCATAAATACGACCTTTTTCTTAGCGAAGTTATACAAACAAGCCCTCATTTAAAGATGCCAAGCACCCTAAATGTTACAAATAATGTTCTTTTTAAAAGCATCCGCTGAAAAAAAAAGAGTGCCGAAGCACTCTTTTTTATCCAGTTACGGCTTATTTCACGCCATGTACTGCTAAGTAGTTTTTAATTACTGTGTTAAATTCTGCCGATTTTTCAACTTGTGACCAGTGACCACATTGACTGAAAATGTGCGCATCAGCATTTGGCACAATATTTAAGATGTCCCAAGTACGTGAAACTGGGATCACCACGTCTTGTGTACCGTGAATCAAAAGTACAGGGACAGTGATGTCTTTCATTTTTTCGAAATCTAATGGGAATTCGAAACGATCACGGTCACGTGCGCCAACAACGTCCATCAAACGGTTTGATGCATAGTCATTTGCAGCAGATGCAAAACGTACTTTTACCAATTCATCAGTGATTAGGTCTTTGTTCACAACGAACATAGACAAAGTTTTCTTGATGCCTTCTTCTGTTAATACAGGGTTTGCATGTGCTTTAAGCGCTGCAGTTTGTTTCGCACCGCCCGTACCCATCGATACGATACCCAATACACGCTCAGGATAATCAAGCGCCATTTGGAATGCTAACCAACCACCTAGTGAGTTACCTACTAACCAAGTTTTTTCAATACCAAGTGCATCTAAAGTACGTACTGCATGGTCTACCCAAGCACGGATACCATAAGCTGTATTTGGTGCAACTACTGTTTGGCCATAACCAATGGTATCAATTGCGATACAACGTGCTTGCTCACCAATTTGTGGTAGGTTTAACCACCAGTTCGCAGCTGCAGATACGCCAGTACCAGAACCGTGTAAAAATAGAATCGGCGTACCTTCACCAATTTCGTGGTAATGGGTTAATTCGCCTTCAGCAGTTTCAATCCATTTATCTTCTAAACCAAAGAATGAATCTGTCGTGTATTCAGGGATTTGAACTGTGCTCATACATACTCCTCGTACAGCGTCGTACTTGCGTTTCAATCACATCCGGATTTAAACGCCAATGAATTAAATATTTTGAGTTTTACCATTGCATATTACCCGCTATCCGCGTAGCTACTGATACAAAATTACGATCATAAACAATAAAATTAATATAATTTAAATATTTGTTTTTAATGACTTATTTTTATTTCATTTCCTTAAAAAGCATCGGGTATTTTCCACTGGAATATGGATGCATAAAAAAAGGGCAACCCAATTTGGATTACCCTTTGTTTTTTAAACCTACAAATTAGAACTTATAGGTATAAGTTGTTGCTACACGGTATTCCTCTAGGTCTGGCCTATAGTCAAAGTTCGCATCAATATACATTGCTTGGAAACCTAAACCTTTCAACTTACCTTCTGGCACGGTGTAATTCACAATTAAATTCAGCTCATCAGACTTCTGATCTTTCTTACCATTGCTCTCAGCATCTTGGCCCATCATGTAAACTGCTGTCGCATTTAAACCTTTAGCGCCCATTTCTGAGAAGTCATAAGCATAAGTTAAGCCTAATGATTTTTCATTTTTCGCAGTGAATGTTGCTACACCCCAGTTCACTAAGTATGGCTGTGGTACCCAGCCACCCAATGTAGGGAAAGCATCATCACCAAACATCTGTTGGTAACCCAAGCCGACTGTATGTGAACCATAATTCACTTTTGCACCTACTGATAATGCCTGATTATCAATCGGCCCATATAAGCTATTGCCTGAATCTGCATTGTCAAAATAACGAATATGGCTATCAAATTTCGCTTTTTCACCTAATTTCGTTTTGTAGTTTAGGCCAACATAGTTTTGACGATAAATATCTTGCACATCGGCATACCAGTAGCTCCCGCCAATTTCAGGTGTAAACTGATGGTCAACACCCGCAATATACATACCGTCTGATTTTGGGCCATTATCGTAATAGCTCGCACCTTTTGCAGGAGCAAATAAAGTCAAATCACGGAATTGGTTGTCATAACGGTTATTAATGCCGTCAATATAAGCCAAGGTCAATTTTGTGTCTTTAATGTCTTTAGACTCTAACCATGCACCACTAAATGTAGTGAGTAGTTGACGCGATGGGTCAAAGACTAAAACTGGAGAAACGGGTAACAATTCACCTACTTTCAATTCTGTTTTAGCTACTTTTGCTTTTAAGGTCGCACCGACTTTGCCAAATTCATCTTTCGACTCTTTACCATCATGCGGCAAAATGAAGTCTGCATTTGCATCACGGCCATTGAGTTTAAAGGCATGTTGTACCAAAAGGTCTGCACCTACTTGAACACCACCACCAATATCTTGGTAACCTGATTTGGCATCCAGTGTGATGCCTTGACTCCATGAACCCCAGTTTTTGTTTGGCGTATCTTCAATTTGACGGTCTAAATAGAAATTTTTAAATTTCAATTGAACCTGACTGTCGCCAATAAAGTCTGCATGAGATGCAGTTGTCCCTAAAGTTGCTGTCGCAGCAAGCATTGCTATCCATAAGTTTTGACGACGCATGGCTCTCTTCCTAAATCATCAAATTAAGCTATGGTGCTATCATGCTGAACAATGCGAGTTTGAGAAATCAGACCACAGTATTAAGTTTTTTCGATGAATATCACATCCTGATTCATTGCGTAATTTTGACTGATTTTGTTTAGAGTTTTCAGCAATAACTGTTTTCCACTTTATTTATCATGTGGTTTAAATAAGTAAATGTTTTATCATGGTTAAAATTATTTTTTAAAGTTTTTAATTCAGTTCTACACGCTACTTATTGCTTTTAAGTTTAACACCTTAAAATAAAGGCCTAATCTCGCCCCCAAACTTATATTTAAAACAAATAATACAATATATTAAAACTATTAATTTCAAATGTTTAGATCAAAAAAATAACATATTTTTCAACAGTTTTATTAAGTTGAATTGTTTCAGCAAACAATGACTCTGTCATGACATGCAAAATCTCTTTTTAACAACATCATCGGCCAATCGGCAACATCAGACCTTTGCCTAAAATTCATGTGCGATAAACAAAAAAAGCACCCCAAATGGAGTGCTTTTTAGTGAACTTCGCTTAAGTAATATTAAGCTTGTAATTCACGTGCTTTAGACATTGTTAAAGCTAAATCTTCGATCATGTCTTCTTGACCACCAACCGTACCACGACGACCAAGCTCAAGAAGAATTTCACGCGCAGAAACACCATATTTTGCTTCAGCACGTTTAGCAAATAACAAGAATGAAGAGTAAACGCCTGCATAACCTAATGTTGCAGCATCCCGATCGGCACGGATCGGGTTGTGCATCATTGGAATTACTAGGTCTTCAGCAATGTCTTGTACTTTAAACAAGTCAACGCCAGTTTCCATTTGCATACGGTTCGCAACAGCTACAAATAGCTCAAGTGGTGTGTTACCCGCGCCAGCACCCAAACCTGCAGATGCCAAGTCGACACGAATCGCGCCCGCTTCAACAGCAGCAACCGTGTTTGCCACGCCCATACCTAAGTTATGGTGACCATGGAAACCGATTTCGATGTTTGAATCTAGGTTTTGACGTAAAGCATCAACACGGTCTTTAACATCTTGCGGAAGCATATAACCCGCAGAGTCAGTCACATAGATACAGTTTGCGCCATAAGACACCATCTTTTTCGCTTCTTCTAATAAACGCTCTGGAGAAGCCATGTGCGCCATCATTAAGAAACCAACAGTGTCCATACCCAACTTACGTGCAGCAGTGATGTGCTGTTCAGAGCAATCTGCTTCTGTTGAGTGCGTTGCAACACGAATCGTAGATACGCCAATTTCATGTGCCATGTGCAAATGATCAACCGTACCAATACCAGGCAACAATAATGCTGTTACTTTGGCATTTTTCATACGTGGTACAACTGCAGATAAATATTCTTCATCTGTCGCAGCAGCAAAACCGTAGTTTACTGAGTTACCGCCAAGACCATCACCATGTGTCACCTCAATTAAAGGTACACCTGCTTCATCTAAAGCAGTCGAAATGGCAATCATTTGCTCAACAGTAGTTTGATGGCGCTGTGGGTGCATACCATCACGTAGCGTCATATCATTAATAATCACTTTAGACATGATGTGCTCCTTAAGCTTCAGCAACTTGTGATGCGATTAAACGCTCTGCAAACATTTCTGCAGTACGCGCAGCTGCTGCAGTCATAATATCGAGGTTACCCGCATATTTAGGCAAGAAGTCACCTAGACCTTCTACTTCTAAGAAGATAGAAACACGGTTGCCATCAAAAATAGGACCATTTACAAGTTTGTAACCTGGTACATATTTTTGAACTTCCTTAAGCATGGCATGAACAGCTTCAGTAATAGCAGCTTGATCAGGCTCACCTTCAACTAAGCAATGCACTGTATCGCGCATATATACTGGTGGCTCAGCTGGGTTAATAATAATGATGGCTTTACCTTGTTTTGCACCGCCAACTTTTTCAATTGCGCTTGCAGTTGTACGGGTAAATTCATCAATATTTTTACGTGTACCAGGGCCAATAGACTTAGTCGAAGCAGTTGCAATGATTTCGCCATAGTTCACAGGCTGAACGCTAGCAATCGCAGCAATCATTGGAATTGTTGCTTGGCCACCACATGTCACCATGTTTACGTTTGGTACTTCACCTGATTCAAGTAAAGCATTCAAGTTCACTGGTGGTACGCAGAATGGACCAATTGCAGCAGGTGTTAAGTCAATCATTAACACGCCAAGTTCATTTAACTTGCGGCTGTTTTCAGCATGTACATAAGCTGAAGTTGCATCAAATGCAATTTTGATGTCGTCTTCGATAATATGCGGAAGTAAACCATCTACGCCTTCAGCAGTGGTTTTCAAACCCATTTTTGCAGCACGTGCAAGACCTTCAGAAGTTGGGTCAATACCCACCATCCATACTGGTTCTAACCATTCGCTGCGTTGAAGTTTGTAAAGCAAATCAGTACCAATATTACCTGGACCGATCATTGCACATTTAATCTTTTTCATTAACGTACTCTCTAAAAATTTTGCTCAGGCCAAGTCTTATTCAGCAGCAAATGCAGCTGTTACAGAACCAAAACCTTCAATTTCAACCACAAATTCGTCACCCGCGTTTGCCACAACCATTGGGCCAAGCGCACCAGTCAAAATAATGTCACCTGCCAAAAGTGGACGACCACGGCGTACCATTTCATCTGCCAACCAAACAGCAGCATTCAGTGGGTTTGCAAGACATGCTTTACCAACACCTTGAGATACCACTTCGCCCGCGCGAGTCATGGTCATTTTGCAATTTACAAGATCAAGGTTTTCCAGTTTCACAGGGCGTGAACCTAAAACATAAGCCGCTGAAGATGCATTATCAGCCACGGTATCAATCAATGAAATTTTCCAATTTTCGATACGGCTATCAACCACTTCTACCGCAGGAAGTGCATAGTCAGTTGCACTAATAATGTCTGCGTAAGTGTGTTTTTCTTTCGTTAAATCTGCTTTGATCACTAAAGCGATTTCTGCTTCAACTTTAGGCTGGATCAAAAGACCCGCTGGGATCGCTTCGCCATCACCATAAGCCATATCGGCAAATAACATACCAAAGTCAGGCTGATCTACGCCCAACTGTGCTTGAACTACTTTTGAAGTCAAACCAATTTTACGGCCAGTTAAACGACGACCTTCTGTTAAAGCGCGCGCAGTATTTACTTCCTGAACTGCATACGCAATATCAACATCTGCACTTTCACCGCCAAGTTGTGGACGGATTGGCGCAATCGCTTTTTTTGATAGTTCAGCTTCTCGCAGTGCTAAAGCAACTGACTCAACAACAGCAGAATTCGACATCAATGTTTCCTTAAACTGCAAAAATGGGACTTACAGCGCCATCTGTGAAAAGTCAATTTAAAGTTCATGTGTAAAGTCAATGAACCTCAACCCTTCCTAACCAACAATCATGTCTGGCAGGTGCTTCAGCAGAGAACGCTTATATGAATAAACTGGTTTAGAATCGGGATTTTGCTATTCAAGTGCCAATACTTATTTTATTTCTAACAATAGCTAATTCCTATAAATTAACTCGGATTTATTATTTAAAAACAAAACTTTAAGATTAAACAATAAGCTGCAATCAAAATCACAGCGGGTGTATGAATTTCCTTCAATCGAAAATAAACCCCCTATATACGACTAAAAGACTAGATCATTTGTTGTTTTTTTAAGACTATGCCTACCAATATAAGCTTCAAATTTTTCCAATATTGCATAAAAAAAGGCGGGACTCGCTAGATACTAGCCACCCGCCATTTCTCTTTATTTAAGCCAGTTAAAGCTTAAATCAGTTCAATATCTTGTACTTGTGCCAAAAGAAAATCATGCAATTTACGCACATCAGACACAATTGCCAGTGGAGCAAATTGCGACAGTACTTGCTGATCATGCACACCATATAGCACCCCAACTCGAGGCATCTGAATATTTTGCGCCATCTGCAAATCATAAGAGGTATCCCCCACCATAATTGCAGCCTCTGCAACCACACCTGTTTGCTGCAAGATTTCTTGCAACATCAACGGATCGGGTTTGGATTTAGTTTCACTGGCAGCACGTGTTGCAACAAATAAATCTTCGCTTTGCGTCTGATGTAACACACGGTCTAAACCTTTACGACTCTTCCCTGTAGCAACCGCCAATTGCACTCCTTGATCTTTCAAATCACGTAGCATTTCTGACACGCCTGCAAACCATGCATCACCTTTTGAGTTCGCGACATAATGGGTTGCATAGCTTTGTAAAATCTCTTCATGTAATTCAGGTACATTCGGAAATAAACGCTGAGCAACTTCTGGTAAACCTAGGCCAATAATGCTTTTTGCATCTTCAGCAGTCAGCGGTTGCTGATACTGCTCGGCAGCAAACATAAGACTTGCCACAATTTGTCCAACGGAATCAAATAAAGTGCCATCCCAATCAAAAATGATCAGTTCTACTGGTTTTTTCATACAATTTTCCTAAATTTGATTCTGCTTAAAACAAATCATGTGCCTACCCCTTGTAGAGCAGGCTTGGGAGAAATGAGATCTAACTCAATTTTACACAGCGCAGAGCTATAGAAAGGACAACAATTTAAAAATTAATCCTCAGGCGTTGCAGCTGGTTTATCCGCTTTCTGTGCGCGCAGCTGCGCCACTAAACTTTGCATGTCTTCAGGTAATGGCGCCTCAATCGTCGCATAACCTGGAATTTCAAGGCGCATTGCATGTAAGCATAAACGGCGCGGTTTCGGACCTTTATAGTCAGTTTCATGACCGTATTTATCATCACCCACCAACGGATGACCAATACTCAGGCCATGCACACGAATCTGATGGGTACGACCAGACAATGGCGAAGCGTACACCAAAGTTGCATGCATAAAGCGTTCTTGAACATTCCACTGGGTTTTCGATTCTTTACCGTCTTTAGACACGCGTACACGACGCTCGCCATTGGCCAATTCATAACGAAGTAGTGGCTGATCAATCAACTGTTTATCTAAACTCACTTGGCCTTTGACCACAGCCGCATAGGTCTTTTGAATTTTGTGCTCGCGCAACATATCTTGTAAAGTCTTCAATACACTACGCTTTTTAGAAATCATCACCAAACCAGATGTATCACGGTCAATACGGTGAATCAGCTCTAAATATTTTTTACCTGTAGCAGCACGTAAGCCTTCAATCAAGCCATAAGCCACACCACTACCGCCATGCACAGCAATACCTGATGGCTTATTTACCACCATTAAGCCTTCATCTTCGTAAATCACACGCGCCAATAAACTTTGTGCCACTTTATCTGACACAGGTACGGCTGATTCGTCTTTTTGTTCATAGCGAATTGGGGCAACCCGAACTTGATCGCCAATATTTAATTTAGTTTCTGCTTTCACGCGTTTTTTATTTACACGCACTTGGCTTTCACGAATCAAACGATAAATTCGACTTTTAGGTACGCCTTTGAGTCGGGTAAATAGAAAATTATCAATGCGCTGTCCCGCTTGATGCTCATCCACTTCAAACCAAGTGACGCTTTGCCATTGCTGTGTAGAATTCATACAATTACTGTGACCTAAAAAAAATACTAAATTTGGTTAAAAACTGATCATTTAGGCTATGCTTTACACAAGAAACATAAGCTTAGCCCATAGGCAGATGATGCAAGGTTTGATATAGTCAGCGCACGGAAACCATCGTTGGTGGACAAAAGTTGAATCGTTTCAGTTTACTGAGCATGCTTTTTCAATGAAATGCCCATCTAAATACGCATAGGTCCCAAAAGAATTATGCCGACGCCGAAGGCTTATTATATCGGCAAAACTGTAAGCTGTTGCGTTTAATTACATCTATACGATGTAAAAGCAGCTTACCCAAAAAAATATGCTGCCAACTTTAGTTGGTTTTAAACGTAAACTGATACACATCAGATTAGTCGCGCCCTAATGCTGCATTCAGGCTACAGCGTTGATACATTGGATCTGCACAAGTTGTAAAGATACGATGATAATTCCGTATCAAGACACTCTATCTACAAAGAAGGGATGATCTTTGAGCAATGTGACAGTGAAAGTTACTCACATCCAATGTACCGCTTGTCCGCCAGTGAATCCATGAGGTGACTTTAATCGTTTAAAGATTGAAGCCGTATTGCCATCATCAATACGTGAATCAAAAACCGAAGCCCACTATAAAGAAGGCCGGTAAAAAAACTCAGACCGCAATCGGTATATTTGAGATCTGAGGGTTGATCCGTTGTTTGATGTTCGCTACGTGTATAGCGATGTTTTGTTGTGTATCACTATTAGGTGTTACTCCATGAAACGTATGTTGATTAATGCAACACATGCCGAAGAGATTCGCGTTGCACTTGTCACTGGACAACGTCTTTACGATTTTGACTTAGAAAATCGTACGCGTGAGCAAAAAAAATCCAACATCTATAAAGGTCACGTGACTCGCGTTGAACCTTCTCTAGAAGCTGTATTCGTTGAATACGGTGCAGGTCGTCAAGGTTTCTTGTCGATGCGGGAAATTGCCAACTCATATTACAAAGCTGACCCTCGTCAAACTTCAAACATTCGTGAGCTCATCACGGAAGGCACTGAACTTTTAGTTCAAGTGGAAAAAGAAGAACGCGGCAACAAAGGCGCAGCTTTATCTACTTTCATTTCACTTGCGGGTCGTTATTTGGTACTTATGCCAAACAACCCTAAAGGTGGCGGTATTAGTCGTCAAATTTCTGGTTCAGTTCGTGAAGAATTGAAAGAAATGTTGGCATCTTTAAATATCCCTCGCGGTATGAGCGTAATTGTACGTACTGCAGGTATTGGCCGTTCACAAGAAGAATTGCAACTTGACCTACAGCACTTATTAGACCTTTGGGCTCAAATCCAAAGCACGTCTAATTCAGGTCCATCACCAATGCTTGTTCATCAAGAAGCTGGTGTCGTAACACGTGCAATTCGTGACTATCTACGTGATGACGTTGCAGAAATTCTGATTGACTCTGAACAAGCGTATAACGAAGCATATAACTTTGTTAAAGCTGTGATGCCTCGTCAAATCGACAAACTAAAAACCTATACCTTAAATGAACCGTTATTCGCTCATTTTGGTATTGAAAGCCAAATTCAAACGGCTTATGAGCGTGAAGTTAAACTTCCTTCTGGTGGTTCAATTGTGATTGACCAAACTGAAGCTTTAGTGTCTATCGACATTAACTCAGCGAAATCAACACGTGGTCACGATGTAGAAGAAACTGCACTCAACACCAACTTAGAAGCAGCTGAAGAAATTGCGCGCCAACTTCGTTTACGCGACATTGGTGGCTTGGTTGTTATCGACTTCATCGACATGACCAAAGACCGCAACCAACGTATGGTTGAAGCGAAACTTCGTGAAGCTACACAAAGCGACCGTGCCCGCATTCAATTCGGTCAATTGTCTCGCTTTGGTTTAATGGAAATGAGCCGTCAACGCTTACGTCCATCACTCGAAGAAGCAACCGGTTATGTATGCCCACGTTGCCACGGCACTGGTATGGTTCGTGACCTACGCTCTCTTTCACTTTCAATTATGCGTAAAGTTGAAGAGATTGCCCTTCGCGAGCGTCATGGTGAAGTTCAAGTTGAAGTTCCTGTAGAAATTGCAGCCTTCTTATTGAATGAAAAACGTCATAGCCTTGTGTACTTAGAACAAACTTCAAATGTACGTGTCACTGTATTGCCTCACCCGCATTTAGAAACACCACATTACGAAATTTCATACAACCCAGAAGGCTTTGCGCCAACCAGCTACGAGCGTACTGAAGCAACACGTTCAAGCGAAAAAGAATTGGGCTATGAAGCTTCTGAATGGCATTTAGAAGACGAACAACAAGTCGCTCAAGCGCCTGTTCAAACACAAGAAAAAGGCCATAAAAAGTCACAACACAAGGCTCAAGCTGCACAACAAGCACCTGTCGCTCAAGCGCCAGCACCTGCTGTTGCAAGCTCTAGCCCATGTGCTTGGTTAGAAAACTTGTTTGTACAAAAGCAAGCTGCAACCATCGATCAATCACGTACTGCAAATAATGCAGCAACCATGATTGAACAAATGGTGAATGGTGGTGCTGTAAGCCGTGGTCAATTTGGCCAAGTGGGTCAAGTTGCTACAGCAGCTGCACCAGTTGCCGCACCTGCAAGCAATGTGTACTTAGCGCCGTCTACGTCTGTTACACATAAGCCTGATGTTCGTGAAACAGAAAAGCATGTTGAGAAAGACGAAAAAGCAACTCAGCGCAACCACAACAAAAAGCAACGCAACAAACACAAAGAACCACGTGAGCAAGTTGTTCAAGACAATGCACCACAACATCAAGTGCATGAAGAAGTGCTCCAAGTGTCGCGTCAAGAGCAACGTCAAGAAGCGCGTGAAAACAAGCGCAACTCACGTCGCCCACACAACAACAATCACAACGAACAACAGCAGCATGATGTGCAACAAAATCATGAGCAACAAGCTGTTCCACGTCGTGATCGCAACAACCACCAACGTCCAAACCGCCCAAATCGCCACCGCGATCCAAGCGTTTTAAATGAGCAAACCATTGCTCAAGAGTTGGCAGTTGAAAACACGCCTGCTGTCGCTTCGCGCCAACCTAAAGTAGAAACTATTGAAGTACCTCGCCAAGAGATTCTTCCAACTGCTATGGTGGTAAACCTTGATCAAGCGCAAAGTGAAATTGTTGCTTTAACGCCTGAAGCACCAGCAAAAGCTGAAAAGCCAGCACGTGCACAAGTTGCAGAAGCTACACCAGCAGAAACTGCTGTTGTTACTGAAGCACCAAAAGCGGAGCACAAGAGCAAAGCCAAAGCACATCAAGAACCTGCTGAAAAGCCAGTTCAAGATGCACCAGTGAAACGTGCAAGCAATGACCCACGTCAACGTCGTCGTCAGCAACGTGAAGCGCAAAATCGTCAAGCTCAGGCACCGAAGTTATCACCTTCACAAGTACCAACTTTGGGTGAATATACTGTGGGGAGTCTAATTCGCCATGTCTATGGTGAAGACTGCTCTGTGCTAATTGAACAGTTTGGTTTAATTCCAACATTCAACCGTGCATTGCAAAAATTCACGGAAGAGTATGCAGCTATACTTTCTACAGTTGCACCAACAGCTGTTGAGAAAAAACCTGTCACACGTGATGTTGTCGTTGCTAAAGCAGCACCTCAAGCAGAACCTGCACCGGTATTGGACTTAACACCACCGAAAGCAACTTCTGAAAATCGTGTTTCAAATGATCCACGTGTGCGTCGTCGTTTAGCTAAATTGGCGGCAGAACAAGCCCTTGAGCAAGCGAAAAGCGCGCAAGCTGAAGTAACCGAAACAGCTGAAAGCACAACTGAAGCAACACCAACTATTGAACATGTAGCTGAAGTCGCTCCAGTGCTTGAAGAACTCGCACCTACTCAAGCAACGCTTGCAATAGAGCCAGTTGTAGAAGAAGCAACTGAAACACCAGCAGAAGTTGAAGCAACACCTGTTGAAGTGAATGAAGTTGTTGAAGCTGAGTCTGAGGTTCAGGAAGCCGCAGAAAATACGGATGTCGTTGATGCGGATGACGAAAAAGTCAAAGCAGACAAAGACAAACCAGCTCGCCCGCGCCGTCCTCGTGGTCGTCCACCAAAGAAAAGTAATACTTCAGCTGAGTAATACTTGCAAAATTGCAGCTGATTAAAAAAATCCAGTCATTTCGGTGACTGGTTTTTTTTTGATACTTTTGTCAAATTAGGTTGATTGCACTAGATTAAAACGATTAAAAACCAATATCTCTACTGAATGCATCATATACCGCTAACAAAAGACGTATTGGATTACGCAAAATAACTAGGATTCTCATGAGCCAAACTACACAACACGACCTGATTGGGATTGCGGATGTCGCTGCTAAAATTCCAAAATTTATGAGCAAAGTCCCTAATTTATTGACGGGACTAAAACAAGCCTATTTACGCACTCCAAATACACCTGCTGGTCTTGGTCTCGCATTTGAAAAAGCCGTTAAGCGCAATCCAAATGGCATGGCTTTACTCTTTGAAGAACAAAAATATACCTATACCGAGCTCAACCAATGGGCTAACCAGATTTCGCATTACTACCTTTCCCTCGGAGCTAAAAAAGGTGATGTGATTGCGGTGATGATTGAAAACCGCTCTGAGTTGGTGGCATGTATTGTTGCGTTAGCAAAAATTGGCGTGACGGCTGCACTGGTGAATACCTCTCAAGTAGGTAAGGTGCTCGCACATAGCATTAACCTTGTGAACCCGATCGCTGTGATTGTAGGTGAAGAATGCCGTGTTGCTGTTGATGAAATTCGTAATGACCTGAGCGTCGCACCAGAGCGTTTACATTGGTTTGCCGATCAAGCAACACTAATAGATGCAGGTAAAGCACCTAAAGGCTTTCAAAACCTCGCTCAGCTGATTGAGCAATTTCCAAAATTCAACCCACCAACCACACAAAGTGTAAAAGGCAAAGATGGTCTGTTTTATATTTACACTTCTGGCACCACCGGCCTCCCTAAGGCCGTGATTTTTACCAATAGTCGTTGGACATTGGCTTATGGCACTTACGGTCATATTTTAAATCTCACTCCAGATGACGTCATGTATGTCACCCTGCCCCTTTACCATGCAACAGGTACTGTGGTGTGCTGGTGTGGTGTGATTGCAGGTGCTGCAACACTCGCAATTCGTCGTAAATACTCAACTTCCTCTTTTTGGAAAGATGTACAAAAATTTGATGCCTCAGCGATTGGCTATGTTGGTGAGCTGTGTCGCTATCTTATGGATGCACCACGATCTGATCTTGAAAAAGGCCACCGTGTCACCAAAATGATTGGTAACGGTATGCGCCCAAATATCTGGGACAAATTTAAAGAACGCTTTGGTATTGAAGAAGTCTTAGAGTTATATGCGTCGAGTGAAGGCAACGTTGGCTTTAGTAACGTATTTAACTTTGACAATACTGTAGGCTTCTCGCCAACACCGTATGCGGTTATTCAATTTGATAAAGAAAAGAATGAGCCCATCCGCAATAAAAAAGGATGGTGCATTAAAGTTAAAAAAGGTGAAGTGGGGCTATTGGTGGGTAAAATTACCCGTCGCTCACCGTTCGATGGCTATACCGATCCAGAAAAAAATAAATCGGTCATTATCAAAGATATGTTTAAGCATGGCGATGCTTACTTCAATACCGGCGATTTAGTGCGTGATATTGGCTTCCGCCATGCACAATTTGTGGATCGCCTAGGTGATACCTTCCGCTGGAAAGGCGAGAATGTGTCAACAACTGAAGTTGAGAACATGGTGAGTGAGTACAGTAAAATTTCAGAAGCCGTAGTTTATGGTGTAGAAATTCCAAATACCAATGGTCGTGCAGGTATGGCAGCCATTACCCTACACCCAAATGCTGTATTAGATGAACAAGACTGCAAAGATATGCTGGTTGAATTTAAAAAATGCCTTCCAGCCTATGCAGTCCCGTTGTTTTTACGCATACAACAGCAAGTTGAAACCACAGGCACCTTTAAATATCAAAAGAGTAAGTTAAAAGAACAAGGCTTTGATCCTGAAAAAACCAGTGATCGTATCTTGGTTTGGCTACCCAATAGTGATGCTTACTGTGACTTAACTGCAGATATTTTAAGCAACATTAACGCCTACAAGTATCGTTTCTGATTATAAAAAGCCCGTTTTTTGATAAAAACGGGCTTTTTTGTTGTATTTATAAACAAACAAAAGCAAGTTTATGATTTTTTACTTGCGCTCAATCGATATCTTGCTACAATACGCACCATCAAGTGATATGGGTCGTTAGCTCAGTTGGTAGAGCAGTAGACTTTTAATCTATTGGTCCCGCGTTCGAGTCGCGGACGACCCACCATTTACTTCGATACCCCAAAGATGGGTCGTTAGCTCAGTTGGTAGAGCAGTAGACTTTTAATCTATTGGTCCCGCGTTCGAGTCGCGGACGACCCACCATCTTTCTAAAACTTCGGTTTTAGACTAAAATGCAGTATACCCCCTAAGGGTCGTTAGCTCAGTTGGTAGAGCAGTAGACTTTTAATCTATTGGTCCCGCGTTCGAGTCGCGGACGACCCACCATTCTTTCTTAGGGCTTCTTTCTTCCGGCATGCGAAGAAAAAGAAACCTGCAAGTTCCGACCAAGACCAATCTACCCATTCGGGTGTATTTGCCATTCTCGAAATTTTGCTATACCGATGTTGCAATGTACGGTGTTTTTTGACGTCTATACATTCACTTTTGCACTCGGGTGATACTTCAAAGCAATGCTTTAAGTTCACTAATCCTGACAAAGGGTTGTTAGCTCAGCTGGTAGAGCAGTAGACTCTTAATCTATTGGTCGTAGGTTCGAACCCCACACAACCCACCACATTCTGTTATTTTCAATTTGATCTATTCTTGCACAGATCGAGTATTAATTTTTTCTAGCACATAAGCTTTCAGTGG
This sequence comes from Acinetobacter cumulans, assembly GCF_003024525.3. Lineage (GTDB taxonomy): Bacteria > Pseudomonadota > Gammaproteobacteria > Pseudomonadales > Moraxellaceae > Acinetobacter > Acinetobacter cumulans. The sequence continues at coordinate 3,071,027 of NZ_CP035934.2, forward strand.
CAATGGATTCCCTTCAGCAAAATATTGCTGATTCACTTCAGTTGCATGAGCAATTTTATCCAAATCCATCACAATATTTTTTTTAGCATCAATATCATAAAAAAAGTCGCCCCCTGAAGCACGATGCAAAATAATTTGATGCACATTTGGGTCATAAGACCAATGGTCCTGCCGATATTGTTGATTGGAGGTAAAGGTAATGGAGCCACGATGTTTAATCATGCGATGTGCTATACCATTGGGTGATAAACTGATAATGAAATCAGCTTCACCACTTTCACAACCGACAAAAGCATCTTCGCAATCAATTTTCGTGGCATAACGGCCAACATAAGGCATCGCCTCTTGGTTCACCAAGCCCACATTCATAGGTTGTTCAGCGATCGCAACCCTCTCCTGCCCCAACGCCACATTCAATAAAGCACGACCCTTCTGTTTTTCTAGATCCAACCTATCCACTTGGATGACATCTTTTTGCACATTACTGGCTTGATGCTCAGGTGAGCTACACCCTATGAGGGCAAAGCATGATAAAACCATCATGCCTAGCCAAACTTGCTTCGTCACCCAACGCTGGCAATACTTCGATAAGTGAAGAGCGGTTAAAATTTTCATCAGTAAAATATGCTCTACTCTTATATATGATGACCAATTGCTTATCAGACATTAAAAAACTCTAAATTTTATAGATATGTATGCTGTATAAATTTTTAAAATTAAATGTATGCCACCATTATTTTCTAAATCCTCATTCTTTTACATATCTTTACGTTTTTTTTGCTTAAAACAGCTTTAAAAATTGATCCATGTCACCATTTTAAAAGTATGGATGCATGATTGAATTAAGTTTTATCGTTCACATGATGCTTCATATAACAATTGATGAATTAAGGAGACTTGAATGGCCAATGTTGGTTTATATCGTTCGAACCGTTCAAACATGATTGCGGGTGTAATGGGCGGTATTGCTGAACGTTTTGGTTGGAATGCAAATTTGTTGCGCGTTATTTTCGTGATCGTTTCATGTATGAGTGCAGCATTTCCAGGGATTTTGGTGTATTTGGTTTTATGGCTGGTGATTCCAAAACAGCAAAGCCAATACAAAAATATGCAAGGCTATGACCACCCTGTACGTACTGTAAATAATGATCCGTTGCAATAATCTGCATTTAAATTCAGGTTATTTTAATTTTAGTCTGTTGTTATAAACACAATAGAGATCCCTTAGACCTCTTTGGTCGCTGTAGGTTTTCCCCCAAAAGCCTACAGCTTTTTTTTGCCTACATTTAAGCTTTCTCTTTTAAGAAGTGAATTTGCTGATTTAAGGCTGCAATCATGTCTGCACGACTAATCATGCCAATTAAGCGCTGATTTTCAACCACAGGGATGTAATTAAAAGAACGCTCAACAAAGTATGGAACTAAATCTTCAATCGGTTGATCTGGTCTGACAGTCACCACTTTAGGATTCATAATCTGATATACGTGATTTTCCCAGCTGGCTTTAGGATCAGCAGCGCGTTTGAACCACTCCACGACCTCATACAAAGCTAAATTACCCACCAATCGGTCCAAATCACCTACCACCGGCAGGCTCATTAAATTCACCTGTTTAAATTTTTCTAAAGCCGACTGAATATCATCTTCGGCCCTCAAAGTAAGCACCTGACGGCTCATAATGTCACGACAGCTAAACTGACTTAAATTGCGACGGTTTGCCAACTGCTGTGCTTCTAAAATAATTTTCTGTAAGTCATATTCACTAATATCGAGCAACTGGCTCTGACGTTCTAATACCTGCTGAATATCTACTGGCCGAATAGATACTTTTTGCGTCGGTGTCGGATCTGCGCTGCGTATATTGACCTGTGGACGCTGCGGATATGGTTTACCAAGCAAACGGTTATAAAATATAGCAAAGGCCATCAGCAATACAGAATTTAATAGCACAGGATAAAACAGAAATGCATAACCCAAATCTTGTACAGCTTTGCCACCCAGCACCGCAGTAATCGCCACTGCGCCACTCGGCGGATGTAAGGAATCTGTGGTCATCATCAGCACGATAGCCAGCGCAACGGCTACACTAAATGCTTCAGTCTGATTGGGTATCCACATTGCGCAGGTCACACCGATGAGCGCCGCAATACTGTTACCAACCACCATATTCCAGGGCTGTGCCAAAGGACTAGCAGGCACAGCAAACAACAGCACTGAAGATGCGCCCATAGGCGCGATATACCATGCATTTAGGTTACCTAGTGCAAGCCAACTGATGAGCGAGGAAATACTTAATCCAAGCAAAGCCCCTACCCCACATAAGACGCGGTCTTTAAGCGGGAGCACTTTAAAATTAGGTTTTAGGGTATTGAGCCAAGCTGCTTTGGAGTGAAACACGTGAGACCTGCATTTGCTGTTTTATATTTAAACGAATTATAGGCGACACTTCATTAAAAGATGTATTTATTTTATATGTTATAAATATTAGATTTATTTTTGAAAATATAAATAAAATTTGAAAAACATCAACTTAACCATAATATAGTAAGCAACATATGACTTTATAAAAAAATAATGAACCCAAAGCGCGAAGAACTTTTAAAACACTTAGCAGCCTCTTTAAAAGATGCTAAAGAAGATGGTGGTGCAATTTTACTGGTCGGAGCAGGCATTTCTGTATCTGCTGGCATACCGCCTGCGCAAAAGCTAATGAAAATCGCGATCGAAAACTTTCCAAATTATTTTACTGACGAAGAGCAAAAACTGGCTCAAGAGGATTTAAGCCAACTTCTATACAACTATATTATGAGTAAACTATCACCTGCTCATCGTAAAGAGATTTTTCAATGGCATATTCAGGGTAATGAAGCAAGGAGCATCCCCAAAGCCAAACTAAACTTTGCTCACCTGACCATCGCAGAATTATTAAAGCAAGGTTATATCAAACGTATTTTGACCACTAACTTTGACCCATTACTCATTAATGCTTGTTATATGGTTGGCATGTATCCACTACCAGCTATTTATGATCTAGGTTCAGTCGATCAAATAAATCCTGAACTTTTTGATGACCCCTGTATTATTTACTTAAATGGTCAACATGCAGGACAAGTTCAAAGAAATACCCCTTCTCAATTAAGCCAGCATCAGTCTATTTTAAATAAAGTTGTACTATCAACAGGCTGTAAAAGACCATGGATAGTGGCTAGTTATAGTGGTGAAAATGATCCACTGATGGACGCACTGAATGAACTACGCCCATACAACAATTGGCTATATTGGCTCGAATACAAAGAACAAGTTTTACAAAAAGAAAGCCATCTATTTTTAGAGAATGAACCGTACCGGGTTTGTCGGAGACTCCGTATTCTGAGAGAATGTTCCGATGACCAAATTAAAATATACCCCTGAAATCAGAGAAAGAGCGGTTCAATTATTGATTGAATCTGAAAAAGACTATCCATCTAATTGGGCTGCGATCACAGCTATTGCGCCTAAGATTGGTTGTACTCCTGAAACACTTCGTGCTTGGCATCAAAAGCATTTAGATGAGCAAAATCCTATCAAAGTACAACAGATCTCTGATCAAGAAAAAATGAAGCAAATGGAACGTGAAATCAAAGAATTAAAGCGTGCCAATGAAATTCTGCGTAAAGCAGCCGCTTTTTTCGCCCAGGCGGAGCTCGACCGCCCACACAAATAATGGTGGATTTCATCCATAACAATAAGGCGTTATATGGTGTTGAGGCGATTTGTAGGATTTTACCGATCTCAGCTTCTACCTATTATCGAACACTAGATATTGCTGAAAACCCAGAACATCGAGCAAAGCGAGATCTACATGATTTGCATCATGCTGAACAAATTAAACGAATTTGGAAAGAAAGTTCAGGTCGATATGGTGTACGTAAAGTTTGGCAACAACTGAAACGTGAAGGTTATGTTATTGCACGCTGTACAGTGGTTCGCTTGATGAAGAAGCTAGGTATACAGGGTGTTTGGCGTGGGAAGAATAAATACACCACCCGTAGCCGAGATGATCAAAAAAGAGCGGATGATTTAGTGAAACGTAATTTTACTGCTGATTATCCTGACCCTTGCGAAGCAATGCTTCTCAGGTCGGTGACTTCACGTATATTCAAACTCATTCAGGCTGGGTCTATACCGCCTTTATTATTGATGTGTTCTCGCGAGCAATTGTTGGATGGAAAGTATCAACACGGATGAATACAGACATGGTGCTCGATGCACTGGAGCAAGCATTGCATGATCGAGGCATGCCAAAGAACGTGATTCATCATAGTGACAGAGGTGTGCAATATCTTTCCATTCGTTATACCAATCGTTTAGAAGCAGCAAATTTACGAGCATCAGTCGGTACGACCGGTGATTCATACGATAATGCTTTGGCTGAAACAGTGAATGGCTTATACAAAACAGAGGTGATTGAATATTTAAAAGCAGATTGGCAAGGTTTAGCGGATGTACAACTTGCGACATTAAATTGGGTAGATTGGTTCAATAAAGAGCGTGTACATAGTGCACTAGGTTATGTGCCACCTTTTGATTTTGAAGCAATGTACTATGATAAAATTAATCCGTTAGGTCAGGTGGCCTAACTTAAATAAAAAAGTCTCCGACAAACCCGGTACGGTTCAGAATGATGAAGAGTGTAAAGTGATTTATGGTTCTGATGCCGATTCTATATTTTTACAAATTACTAAAGATATAGAGTGCCCTTTAAGTTTTATCGAAGATCCTAGTGAACGACTCCAACTATACCTTGATGAAATAAAATTCAATACTCACCAACAATTAGGTAATTTTTATCAAGAATTTATTCATGATTGTAAAAATCATCTAGAGAGAATCAACCATTCACAAAAGCTCGAACAACATCAAAAATACATCGACCTTGTCTATAAAATTCTTAAAATATTAGACCTAGAAGGTTCCTATAATTTTAAAGAACGTGCTAAACCATCCCAATACAAGCATCTCATTCAAGAAAGATTAAAAAATCTTTTTACTTTGAAAAAGCATTTACTCGAAGCATTAGAAAGCAAACCTAATAATTTTTGGGCTTTACTTAATCTTAGTCATACTTGTTTAACGATTTATCGAATTCAAAAAGAAAACAATTTGCTCAGTGAACCCAGCTTTCTTCAAGAAGCCGAAAATGCTCTCAACAAACTTAAAACAACCGATGAATACCGAAATAATACTAACAATATAATCAGTCGCATTTTATACAATCAAGCATGTTTAGAAGCTTTAAAAGATAATGTCGACTCAAGTTTAAATCTACTAGAAGCATCACTTAAACAGAATCAAAAAGATACTGAAAGCTATTTCACACTCCGTGATGTCGAAACAGATTTTGATTTCAAAAACTTACTCATGCATCCTAAATTCAAGGAACTCTGTAATCAATATTTTTAATCCTGATAGAAAATAAAAGACCTTTGCCACACACCCCCAAAATCCTTATAATTGAGCACAATTTTTATCTAATTTTAAGTGGATGACCATGAGTCGCGCCATATCGCATATTGATACCTTCCAAGGCTTAATTCTTGCCTTACAAAACTACTGGGCTGAACAAGGCTGTGTAGTCCTTCAGCCTTACGACATGGAAATGGGCGCTGGTACATTCCACACTGCAACATTCCTACGCGCTTTAGGCCCTGAAACTTGGAACGCAGCTTACGTTCAACCGTCTCGCCGTCCTAAAGATGGCCGTTATGGTGAAAACCCGAACCGTTTGCAGCACTACTACCAATTCCAAGTTGTGCTTAAGCCAAACCCAGACAACATCCAGCAGCTGTACCTAGACTCGCTTAAAGCAATTGGTATTGACCCGCTTGTACACGACATCCGTTTCGTAGAAGACAACTGGGAATCTCCAACACTAGGCGCTTGGGGCTTAGGCTGGGAAGTTTGGCTGAACGGTATGGAAGTGACTCAGTTCACTTACTTCCAACAAGTGGGCGGTGTTGAGTGCTACCCTGTTACAGGCGAAATCACTTACGGCTTAGAACGTCTTGCGATGTACCTTCAAGGTGTAGACTCAGTTTACGATCTTGTTTGGACCAAAGGCCAGTTCGGTACTGTGACCTATGGTGACGTATTCCATCAAAACGAAGTTGAGCAATCGACTTACAACTTTGAATATGCGCCAGTCGATAAAATGTTTGAATTGTTCGACTTCTACGAAGCTGAAGCAACACGTTTAATCGAAGCTAAATTGCCACTTCCTGCATATGAGCAAGTGATTAAAGCATCACATAGCTTTAACTTGTTAGATGCTCGCGGCGCAATTTCTGTAACTGAGCGTCAGCGTTATATTTTACGTGTTCGCTCGTTAGCACGTGCAATTGCAACTAGCTACGTGGCAGCACGTGCGGAACTTGGTTTCCCAATGGCTGAACCGCACTTACGTGATGAAGTATTGGCGCAATTAAAAGCACAAGTTGAAGCAGAAGCTGTTGCAGCGGAGAACAAATAATGTCTAAACATACTGTTTTATTTGAACTTGGCTGTGAAGAACTTCCACCAAAAAGCCTTAAAAAATTACGTGATGCACTGCAAGCTGAAACAGTTAAAGGCTTAAATGATGCGGGTCTTGCATTTGATTCTATCGAAGCTTATGCAGCGCCGCGCCGTTTAGCGCTTAAAATTGTGAATGTTGATGCTGCGCAAGCAGATACACAAAAACGTTTTGACGGCCCAGCGAAACAAGCGGCTTTTGATGCTGAAGGCAACCCAACTAAAGCTTTAGAAGGCTTTATGCGCGGTCAAGGCATTACAGTTGAGCAAGTTTCGACTTTCCAAGCAGGTAAAGTTGAAAAAGTTTGCTACTTAAAAGACGTTAAAGGCCAAAGCCTTGATGTGCTTTTACCGCAAATTTTACAAACTGCGTTGGACAATCTGCCAATTGCAAAACGCATGCGTTCTGCGGCTAGCCGTACTGAATTCGTACGTCCGGTAAAATGGGTTGTGTTGCTTAAAGACAACGATGTTGTTGATGCTACGATTCAAGACCACAAAGCAGGCAACGTGACCTTTGGTCACCGTTTCCATGCACCTGAAGCAATCACTTTAGCCAATGCTGAAGAATACTTGCCTAAGTTAAAAGCGGCTCACGTCGTTGCATCTTTTGAAGAGCGTCAAGCAATCATTGACGGTCAAGTGAAAGCTTTGGCTGATGAAGTGAATGCAATTGCAATTGTACCTGCGGACTTACGTGACGAAGTAACAGCATTGGTTGAATGGCCTGTTGCGCTACGTGCAAGCTTCGAAGAACGCTTCCTTGCAGTTCCTCAAGAAGCATTAATCACTACGATGCAGGACAACCAAAAGTACTTCTGCTTAGTTAATGCTGATAACAAATTACAGCCTTACTTCATTACTGTTTCAAATATTGAGTCTAAAGATCCGACTCAAATTATTGAAGGTAACGAGAAAGTTGTTCGTCCACGTTTGTCTGATGCTGAATTCTTCTTCTTACAAGACCAAAAGCAACCGCTTGCATCTCGTAAAGAGAAACTTGCGAACATGGTTTTCCAAGCTGAGCTTGGCACACTATGGAATAAGTCTGAACGTATTGCGAAATTGGCTGTTGCTTTAGCGCCAATTACGGGTGCTAACCCAGCGGATGCTGAAAAAGCTGCCCTTCTTGCAAAATGTGACTTAACGTCTGAGCTTGTGGGTGAATTCCCAGAACTTCAAGGTATTGCGGGTACTTACTACGCACGTCTTGAAGGCGAAAATGATGAAGTTGCTGAGTCTTTAGGTGAGCAATATCTTCCTAAATTCGCAGGTGACGTTTTACCGAAAACCAAAACAGGTACAACCATTGCCCTTGCTGACCGTTTAGACACGCTCACAGGTATTTTCGGGATTGGTCAAGCGCCTACAGGTTCTAAAGACCCGTTTGCACTGCGCCGTTCTGCAATTGGTATCTTGCGTTTAGTGACTGAAAATGAGTTAGACGTTTCAATTGAAGACCTGATCAAACTTGCACTTGTTGCTTATGGCGATGTATTGAAAGACCACGACAAAACTTTAGCGGATGCTGTTGCATTCCTTGAAGGCCGTTACCGTGCAAAATATGAAGACCAAGGCGTTGCTGTAGACGTGATTCAAGCAGTTCAAGCGCTTTCTCCAAAATCACCACTTGATTTTGATAAGCGTGTAAATGCGGTAAATCACTTCCGTAACTTGCCTGAAGCTGCCGCACTTGCTGCTGCTAACAAGCGTGTTGCTAACATTCTTGCGAAAGAAGCTGCACCTGAAGGCGCTGTGGTTGAAGCAAACTTGGTTGAAGATGCTGAGAAAGCATTATTCGCTGAACTTGCGAAAATCACACCTGTGGTTGAGCCGTTATTTGCTGCCAAAGACTACACTGCTGCATTGTCTGCACTTGCTGCACTTCGTGCGCCTGTAGATGCGTTCTTTGATGGTGTAATGGTCATGGCAGATGATGCTGACCTAAAAGCAAACCGTTTACGTATGCTTGCTCAGCTTCGTGACCTGTTCACGAAAGTGGCTGATATTTCTGTGTTACAACACTAAGTTCTGAATTAAATAAAAAAACCCGCTTTCGAGCGGGTTTTTTATTACTTTTAATATTTATTTACAGCTTACTTAAATCTTTCTAAATAATTTTTATTTTAAATTTCATAAACTTATTTACTTTATTTACTCTATAATCCTTCCAAAATATTCAATAATGTTAGAAGGGGGAATATTTAAAAATGAAGAAATTATTGGTTGTGCCTTTATTGCTTGCACTGGCTTTTACAGAAACGGGATGTTCTGCTGTTATGGCTTCAAAACAGCCTAAAAAGAAAGACCTATCCGTCATTGCACAAGGTATGCCACGTAGTACAATTTTAGCTGAAATTGGCTCTCCAATTGCCAGTGAAACTAAGCAGGATGGTAAGCGTGTTGATGTATTCTCCTTTACGCAAGGCTACAGCACTGCAAACCGCGTTGGACGCACACTGTTCCATGGTGTAGCCGATGTTGCGACACTGGGCTTATGGGAAATCGTGGCCACACCAACTGAAGCGACCTTTGATGGTAAAAAAGCAGCATTTGAAGTGACATACGACTTGAATGACCGTGTAGAGAAATTTGTACGCCTGCAATAAAAAACGTATTTTAAATATATTAAAATCCTGCTAAAACTAGCGGGATTTTTTATAAGAATAATAAATTTCAAATATGAAAGTTCCGCGTCATTATCGCCCTGATCTGTATCTTTTTATAATTCATGCCCTGCTATTAGCACTTAGTTTCGCTCTGGTGAAATTCTATCCACATATCATCACTAAGCCAGATATGAGTGGCCTGTTCTTTATGTTGATTTCGATTCTGGGTGGCATCATTGCTATCGTGATACTTGCAGTATCCTTGAGTCGCCTTGACCGTTCAGTTCGTGCATTAGCCATAAATAAATTTATCTTGGCTGTGCTGTATTGGATATCCAGCACGGCTATTTTTGTGTTGTCGGGTTATTCTGAGTTTTTGTTTAATAACCCACTGTGCATACTCATTTTTGCAGGCATTCTGTACCCAAGTTTGTATTTTTCTATCCTCAACATTGCAGAGATGCGTAAGAAAGACTGGCTCATAATAGGCGGGATATTGGGTAGTTTGGTAGTACTGTTCTTTTTGCCAGGGATTTAATTACACAAAAAAGGACGAGGCTTGCTGAGCTTTATTATTTTTTTATAGCCGTTATGGATATTTAGGTGCTTCAGCCCTAAGTTCCAATTACTGTTAAAAAACCGCTTAAATGCGGTTTTTTAACATACGTTTTAAGTGACAAAGTTAGGTTTTGAAAATAAATCTTATTCCCCTTTCAAAGTCATTTTTCGTAGTGTTAACGTTTTCATCCATTGTGAAGCTAACCAAATATGCAGCACCGTTAAAATAACGTAATAAACAAAACCTACTAAAGCGACCCATTCAATTTCATATGTGCCTGTACTACAAAATAATAGACTAATCCACAACTGCACAATCACTAAAATTAAACCCACCAAAAAATGTAAAAAAGAACGCACTAAACCCAACAACCACAAGCCAAATACACTCGATACCAAAACACCAAGCAGATATTGTCCGAGTGCCATGACCTTATGTACATCCTCTTCTGCCCGTTGGCTGTTATACCAATCATAATAAAAATCGGTTAAAAAGAATAAACTTGAAGCAACAAGCAACAGAAACTCCCAACCCAATAGTTTTAATATCTTTTTCTTCCATATAATTTTCATACCAGCCTCAGTAATATTAACTCTTATTATTTTGATCAATCATGATCTTTAATCTAACGATTGGCATTTAAATCATGACATCATATTTTATCTAAAAATTTACGAAGCATCCCACTCAACCTATTTTTCTGATGAAATCTCGATACTACCTATCCAAATACTGACGAAATTTTAAAAACTGGTTTAAAGCTCATTTTGGTATTTCAAATTACAAATCTTCATCATTCTTCATTTTTTGGATCATCAAAGCACCTTATTGCAAGTAAACTAAAGAGCCCGTACAACCCAAATACAAAAGCCTATTTCCAGATCAGTAACCTGAATTGGATTACACCATACACATGGTCAAAAGACACACTAACAACATAAGAGACTACAAGCTTTGTCCTAACTCTCCATTTCATCCGATGCTATTTTTTATTATTTAAACATTCGCATAAGGCAGTTATTTATCTATATTCAATGCTATACACTGTCAACATATAAAAAATATAGTCATCTTCATCTCAAATCCCTATACTCAAATACAACAACACTCAACAAGAAAGAACCTTATGAAACTAAAAGCACTCATTTTGACTGGTCTTGCGGGTCTTGCACTTAGCGCTTGTACATCTGCTCCAACAATTCCGCAAATCCAAGCTGGTGCATTACAAGAAGTCTCAAATATTGACGTCTACCCAAATACCACCAACAACAAAGCACAGCTCAACAAGCTAGTAGACAAATGCGTGATTGAATTTACGGGTCAGTTAGAAAATGGCAAAGTGGTAGAACAATGGACATTTAAAGGCTTAACGCTTATATCTGCTGGCTCTGCAACCTTCGCCAAAGATGGCACCAGCACAGCAACAGGCTTTGACCTACATGCACCAGAAGTCCAAAAGAACTTCCTTGCATTACGTCATCACTTTGCAAAAGAAGCCATTTCACAATGTGACTAATGTTCCGTTAAAACCGCATCACTCATTATCTGTATGAGTGATGCCCTTATCCACCTACAGCCCAAACTCCCCCACTCAAGACTGACAATCTGTAATTTATTTACAATTCACAAGCATTGTTACCAGCCCTCCATAACTTCTCCTACAGCGTATTTGGCATGTAAAACGCTGTGTATGTTTTATCAAAAAGCGCCATTTTCAAAAAAATTGCATCTAATATCTCATCGCACACTCCGTCCTCGTACGGCGCAGTGCTCACAACAATGAGGTGTATAGAAAAATGAAATTATTAAAACACAGCTTAATTGGCGCAGCTCTGCTGGTAGCTTCACCTGTCCTATTTGCAAATACAGCTATTTCTGCAAACAGCAGCACTAACGTCGCTGTGCAAGCGCAAACACCAGGCGTGTTAAACAACCTAGGCCAAGACATTAAAACGATTGCGCATAAAACAGGTGACACCGTCGTCCAAGGCGCTGAACACACCAAAGAAGCCAGCCAAGAAAAATGGGACACCACAAAAGACAAAGTCGCTGAAATTAAAGCCACTCAAGAAGCAAAAGCTGAAGAGCACAAACAGTCATTGCATGACGATGCAGAAAAAAGCCACGATCTGCTAAAATCTAAAACAGAGCAAAGCAAAAAATTTGCCTCAGATAAAAGCGAAAAAACCAAATCGTATCTAAAAAGCAAAAACCAAAAGCTGAAAGATCACATTAATCAACCACGCAGCGCAGGCTTTGACGGTGAAGGCTCAGCGCAGGTGAAAACACCTGTCGGTTCTGCAGAAATTAAAACATCTGCAAAAACTGAAGTAAGCAAAAAATAAGCCTGTATTAGACTTATTTTCCCAAGCTTCAAACAAAGCCCTTCATTTCCGATGGGCTTTGTTTTTATTGCACAACACATTTAGCTTTCACTTTTCACCGTGCCAAAACGCTGCTGTATAGATTTTGCATTCAAAACTTCCTATTGCGCTTTGCTTGCTTATAATGCGTTAAGACCCTTTAAGATGAATACACGTTGAGGTTTACTGCCACATGAAATTATTAAAAACCGCAGTAGGTGTAACTTTACTGCTGGCATCTCCATTACTATTGGCGCAAACAGCAGAAACTGCACCGCAAACAGAACAGCAAAACCAAAAACTGATTCAACCTTATGGCAAAAATCCAAACATCTTTCATGTTTGGGCCTATAAAGCCCAAGAAGGCGTGATTGGCGCGGCCAAAAATGTCGGTGAAATGACCGAGCGCGGTGTCGCAAAGGTTAAACCGTCCGTTGATCAAGCATGGGACAACACCAAAAACTTAGCATCTGGTACAGTACACAAAGTGGATGAAGGCGCAACGCAAGCGGCGCAAACAGCCAATACCAAAATTCAAGAAACCAAAGAAGCCCTAGGCGCCAAACCGCAGCAGTCTGCACCCATTGAACAGCAGCCTTTAAGTGAGCCATCTAACAATAGTAATCGTAGTAACACCATAAACCCACAGCAGCAAAGCCAATCTGTAACCAACTCAGGCTCATCAACTACGTCTTATGCAGTCACCGATTTATAAGCCAGTGTTGTCTACACGCAAATAAAAGCCCATCACACGATGGGCTTTTTTATAGCTATTTTTAGATTTCTAAATACATTAATTCACTTTACGGATCGGCTGACCAGCCTTAAATGCTTCTGTATTTTCCACCATCTGCTGCACAATACGCTGACGTGCATCCACGCTGCCCCATGCGCTATGCGGGGTAATGATTAAATTAGGTATAGAGGCATCCAGCAGCACATTACCTGCTTTAGGTGGCTCAACCGTCAGTACATCTGTAGCAGCGCCTGCAATTGTTCCAGCCTTCAGCGCTTCGGCTAAAGCGCTTTCATTGACCACACCACCACGGGCGCAGTTAATCACAAAGGCGCTGGCTTTCATTTTGGACAAAGCATCCGCATCAATTAAATCGCGGGTATCTTCCGTTAACGGACAATGTAAGCTCAAAAAGTCCACTTGCGGCAGCATTTCTGCAAACGCTATACGCACAGGGCCAGCTGGACGGTTTGGCAAGGCTGCAATTTGAATCTGCATGCCAAATGCACGGGCTAAATTCGCCACGGCCTGCCCCAATTCACCATAACCCACAATGCCTAAGGTTTTGCCTGACAGCTCAATGATTGGATAATCCAGCAAACAAAATTGGTTGGCTTTGTTCCATTCGCCTTGCTGCACAGCTCGGTCATACTGACGGAAAGAAGTGGCCAAATTTAGCATCAGCATAAGGGTGTGCTGTGCAACAGCTGCCGTACCATAGCCTTGGCAATTGCAAACACTAATGCCTTGCTGCGTCGCTTGCACCAAATCAATGTTATTGGTACCTGTCGCAGAAATTAGAATCAGTTTTAAATTAGGACATTGCTGCATGGTTTGCGCATCAATCACTACTTTGTTGCTAATAATCACATCCACATTTTGCACACGCGATAACAACTGCTCAGCACTGGTACGTTCATACAGCTGTAAATCATCAAAGACCGCATGTAGCGCACTAAAATCTAAGTCGTCTTTATCTAAAGATGCGTAATCTAAATATACCGCCTTCATGTGCTTTCCTTAAATGAGATGGGGTTAATGCATAAAATGGGCTGTTTTGCATTTAATCTAACAACGCGTGAAGATTCAAGAAAAACACATCGCTTTAACATACAAAAAAAACCCGCTATTTAGCGGGTTTATCTAGATGATAACGGATCGTGCTTCGAATCCGAATGACCACATAAACACTTAAAGCCAACATAATCATGAGAGCTACGGTCAAAACCGTGGCTGAAGATTCTGCTTGAACTAAGTCCTCAGCATAGATCATCGGTGAATAGCTCATGCTGAGCAATGAACAACATACAGCAAGCATCAGTGGAGATTGCATACTGCTTTCCTCGCTTTTAATTTCATCCTTGGTCGATAGGCCGTCCATCTATTGCCTATATTTCAACCATAGCATTCCAAATTAAAAAAGCAAGTCTCTCCCTGCCAAGGTCTTAGATCTGTCCTTCAGGTTGTGCTACAAATTGGCCGTCACTATGTAAATCTTCAGCCATGCTGGTTGCACCAAATTCGTCTGTACTCAAATACTGCGCTTTATACGCCAATGCGTAATAGTCACTGTATTTCTTCATCAGCAATGGATGATGTCCTACTGGTACAGCTTCTTCTGTACGAATCAGTTTCATCATCTGCCGATCATTCATCACCACAATCAATGCTTGATCATTCCACACAATTTGCACGAGGCCATTGCCTTTGGCATAAACTGGAATCAGAAATTTATGATTTAAAGCGATGGCGCTGGCAGCATAACTTTCGAGCTTTTGGCTAATGACATTAAAGACCAAACCGTGCCCAAAGCGGTCGCGCAAAATACTACGCTTTTCTTGTGGCATGGTCACTTCAATACCCAGCTTACTGAGGTCTTGCTGGTCGACTTGCTTGTTGCGCAGTAATTCACGCAAGATCACTTGTTTCTGCTTGGCATCAAAAAACTGACCATCTAACATTAAGTCATTATTTTTTAAAATTTTACCCAAAGCGATCGGATGACGTGGCAATAAGGTTTCAATCACTTTACGGTAATAGAACTTACTGTTCTTTTTCACCTTACGCATGCTTTGGTAAAAATAACCTGCATCAAAAGGATGGCGAATTAGGTCATGGACCAATGCCGAACTTGCTAACACCGCAATTGCATCATGATTGGTATAAGGCAAATGTAAGTATTTTGCACTTGGTAACAGTGGCTTTAAGCATTCCACATGGGCACGATCTGCTGCATAGTAAGGATCATAAATAATGATGTATTCACGCGATGGCGCTACATCACCCAACTGTACGCGCATGTTGCTATTCAGCTCTGGCTGATAAAACATGTTATAGCGTGGATCTTCAACATCTGTCGGATCAATCGAGAATTGTGGCACCATGGCCACCACACGTTGAACATTCAGCAAGTTAGAATATTTAATCGCAGCATAGCCACCCATTGAACCGCCATAAGCAATGCGGGTCGCAAACGGTGCGATCCAGCTTTGAATCTGCTCAAACATGGCCAACATAGACTGTTCAGGAAACCATGATTTCTGCTTAGGCATAATACCAATCACATTAAAATCATATTTATGCAATGACTTTTCTGCATTGATGCTATTGCCCTTGGCACGTGTAATCAAATCGCCAAATGAGAACACCAATTCATTTGAAGTGCCTTTTAAAAAAATAACCCGTATTTGGTCATCTTCAAAAATAATCTCTTTATCCATCGTTGTCCTGTTTAAAAAATCCTTTTTTTGCTGATGTCACCAAGTTGCAATCTGCTGGCAAAAACTCGCCCGCATAAGAGTATGCTATTTTATAACGGTGATAAGGATTAAAAAGTGCAGAATATGACACAATCACTCCATCCTGCTGCAGAAAAAGGCTTCGGTGCAGGCGCGAGCCTCTACCAAAATGTCCGTCCAGATTATCCTAAAGCCATTAGCGCATGGCTAAAAGCGACGCTTGGGCTACATACCAATGATCTTTTACTGGACCTCGGTGCAGGTACGGGAAAATTTCTCCCCTACCTAAAGACCATAAGCACGCAGATATTCGCTGTCGACCCTGTAGAAGCAATGCTCACGCAATTGCATCTTGCTCATCCTGATGTTCAGACGCTACAAGCCATGAGTGATCAATTGCCTATAACTGATCAGTCTGTACGTGCTGTGTTTTGTGCACAATCATTTCATTGGTTCGCCACGCACGATACTTTAGCTGAACTGCATCGCGTGTTGCAAAGTCATGGTCATTTGGTGCTCATTTGGAATCAACGTGATATTGAGGTTGATTGGGTCAAAGCACTGGCAGATGAAATCTTTCCACTTGAAGGCGATACCCCGCGTTACCATAGTGGGCAGTGGCAAAAAGTATTTTCACAGCAAGCCTATTTCCACTTACAAGATCAAACCACCTTTCGCCAATTACATCATGGTACAGTAGAACAGGTTGTCTCCAAGCGCTTATTGTCGACCAGCTTTATTGCCGCTTTGCCTGATGCCGAGCAACAAGGTTTAAAACAACGCTTTGAACACATTGTGTATGACTACACAGGCAAGCAAGTACAAGATGAAATTGATTTTCCATACACCACACATGTGTATGTCTTTAAAAAAAATGATTAGGGCGAGTTATGCATTACATGGTTAAATTTTTGGCGATACCTGTACTCTTAGGTACGACATTTTTCATGCACGGTTGCGAACAAAAAAAGACAGCTCAGCAACCAGAAGCAGAGACGAGCGCTGACGATCGTATTATGAAAGAGCTGGCTTCTGAGCCGGTCAAAAGTTTTGCTAAAACCGCACAAGATCCAGATGATATTCGCGCACTACGAGACTATGACCAACGCTTTACCGCAGTCAGTGATGAGATGGAAGATGAGCTGATGCAGATGAAAGAAAGTGGCTCGCTCAGTCCCGAATTTGCTGCCGAACGCAAACGTGACAATATTCAATCGGCCTTAAGCATGCTTAAGGAATTAGACCTTAAAACCGAACAAGGTCGCTATATCCAAGGCTTGATGTATCAATATTGGAATCAGCAACAACAACTTCAATTGGCTGAAGCACAGGTAACTAACAAAGACGAAAATGCGGTTTCGAGTGCCCATGTCAAAGGTTTAGGCCAGTTTATTCATGCACAAGAGCAGCTTGATCACTGGCAAGCTCAATACCCAGAACTGGCACAACTCAATACACAAGCTGCGAGTGATGTTGCCACATCAGCTCCTTAATCTAGAACACAAAAAGGGTTCTACATGAACCCTTTTTTACTCAGTTATAAGTCAACTTAAAGCCACATCAGTCTTGATGCAAATAGGCGTGTACGCCTTCACCTGCCGCGCGACCCGTCGCGAAACAAGCCGTAAGCAAATAGCCCCCAGTTGGCGCGTCCCAATCTAACATTTCACCTGCACAAAATAAGCCAGACTGCTGCTTGAGTTGTAACTGTTCAGAGAGTGCTTCGCGCTTCACACCACCCGCACAGCTAATCGCCTCAGCGATAGGACGAAAACCTGTTAATGGAATACATAAAGCTTTAATCTGCTGTGCCAATGCTTCTGGCTGTGACCAAAGTGCCTTAGGCACTAACTCACGAACCAATGCAGCTTTAGCACTGTCTAGGCTAGCTTTGCGCCACACATTACTTTGTGACTGCTTTTTATTGGGCTGCAGTTTTTGCGCCAATTGTTGCACCGACACTTCTGGCATTAAATCCAAATAAAGTGTCATGCCTTGAGTCGCTTTAAGCATCGCCCTTAAAGCTCGACCTTGTTTATAAATCAGACCACTCTCTAAACCATAATGACTGATCACAATATCACCCATCGTACGCTCGCCTGCACCCACCCAAGCCTCTACACGCTTTAAGGGTTGGCCAAACACTGGTTGCATATATTGCGACCACGCCCGCTCTACGCCTGCATTACTGGCTTGAAAGGGTTCAATACTGTCGGCTTGTAACCAAGATTGCCATGCACCATCACTTCCGAGTTGCGACCACGACACAGCACCACAAGCTAAAACCATTGCATCAAAAGTTTCAGTCCGTGTTTCGTTCTGTTTTAAATCCAGTACCGTTAAATCTTGAGCCTCTAAGGCTGTCACTTGATGGCGATAATGAAAGCTTACACCATGCTCCACGAGACGCTTTAGCCATGCGCGCAACAAAGGCGCAGCTTTCATTTCAATGGGAAACACACGACCTGAAGAGCCAATATATGATTCGATCCCAAGCCCCTTCATCCAATCTTGAATCCAATTGGCATCCCACTGCCGCACCCAAGGTGCAAGCCATTCTGCTTGGTCATAACGCTGAATAAATTGGGCTACAGGTTCTGCATGTGAAATATTTAAACCCGTCTTGCCTGCCATTAAAAACTTACGGGCAGCCGATGGCTTCTGTTCATAGACATGCACCTCATAAGCATATTGGCTCAGAACTTCAGCAGCCATTAAACCTGCTGGGCCAGCGCCAATAATGGCAACACGCTGTTTCATCATTCTGCTTCATTCTGCGTTGTGCTTGCAGTCTGACCCTGCAAAGGCTGAAAGTCATCAAAACGCGTTTGATAAGATGCAGGCTTGCTAATAATCAATTGCTGACACAACTCACCACGCTCTAAGTATTTAATTTCAAAGTGTGTACGAGCCGAATCAGCAGCGATAACTTCTTTAACAAAAGGCAACTTCCACACATCAATCAACTGCTGCTGCGCTTCAGCAATATATTCAGGAATATTACTGGCCAAAGTAATCGTACCGCCCACCTCTAAACGTGACAGTAAAAACTCAAAAAAAGGCATATTTAACCAGCGCTGTGCTGGATTATGTGGCTCTGGGTTCGGATATAAAATAAAAAATTGCTGCACTTGTGCAGGAAATAATGCATGAACCACCCAAGGCAAGGCATCCGCATGAATCGCTTGTAAATTTTTTTGACCTTCTATGCCATGTTGCTTTTGCATCGCAATAAATTTTTCACGTGTACGTTCCACAGCAATTAGTTGCTTATCCGGGTTGGATGCACTAAACAATAACGCGTGTTTCCCTTTGCCGGCACCAATTTCCACACAAATCGGTTGATTGGCAATAGCTTGGAAATCACGAGGTGCATGCATGCGCTGCGCTTGAAATTGACGAATCGGCATAATCAGATCAAACTAATAAAAACCGTACAAGTCTAACAAGTGTCGCGGTTTTTGCCTAATTGAATCATTTGCTCTGCTTGGAGTCGCCACTATGCCCACTTCTCTGAACTGCCCACGTTGTGGCGAACTCACTGTTTGGGAAAATAATATTTACCGCCCATTTTGCTCAGAGCGTTGCAAATTAATTGATTTTGGAGCTTGGGCCAATGAAGAATACACCTTACCCACCCAAGATGCGCCTCAAGCAGATGGTTCCGAGGAATAACATAAGACAGTATCACAATGTTGTTAGGTCTTTTATAGAGGGGACTTTCTTCCTCTCTTCAACTCCAAACCTACTTAAATAAGTAGCATTCCTACCATACATAACAAGTCACAAAACCGCCAAGCGCTTATACCATTTCATCAACCAATATACTTTTAACCTTCTTAAGCTACCTATGAAAATATCAGTAAAAATTTGCGCTTGTTAGCTTTGACTTCTCATAGATATGTGAATGTCATACATGGTAATTTTTTAGTGAAAAATGACTTTTTTGTCAATCACTTAGCGTTAAGTATTTTTATTTTCACCTCTATCTTTTTTTTAAGATTTAATTAAGAATATTGTCATTAATACAGATTATAAATAGTCATGAATACACAGCCTGTATTCATGTTTCAAGTGTACATAAATTTTACACTTAGTAGATGTGGGCCATCTTTATAGGCAACTCAAACAAACCTGTTGAAATGGCTTCAAAACAAAAAAAGAACGCTTTGGGGAGAGCTGTTGCTTATGAAAACGAAATTGATGTGCGCCATTATGGCGATATTTGTCTTATCTAGTGTGGGTTGTTTAATTATTGGAATACATAACTCAGACCTCATCTTTTTACTGATGGGACTATTAATGGGTACAGCTTCTGGTCTGATGTATCTAGAAGTTAAAAAGGAATATAGCAATCCTTTTAGTAAGGACTGAAGCCGAAGCTCCAGTCCTTAGTATTTAGCCAGCTTTACTTGCCACAAAAGGATTGTGTTGCTTTTCAAAGCCAATGCTACTGATTGGACCATGCCCAGAAATAAATTGGGTTTCATCTGGTAAGCTAAAACATTCACGTTGAATAGAATCTAGCAATTGCTGGTGATTGCCACGTGGGAAATCTGTACGGCCGATCGAACCTTTAAACAGCACATCACCTGTCCACAGTAGACCATACTGTGCATTGTAAAACATGACATGACCTGGTGTATGCCCTGGTGCAAAGCGCACTTCAAATTTTTCAGTGCCTAGTTGAAGCACTTCGCCACCTTCCAGCCAAGTCGTTACCTCAACTTTTTCAGGAATTGGGAAACCATACTTTGCCGACACTTCCTGAATCATATCTAACCAAAATGCGTCTTCTTTATGAGGCCCAATCACAGGCACATCCCACACTTTTTGTAGCGTACCTACTGCACCTGCATGGTCCAAATGTCCATGCGTTAACCATAATGCTTGGACCTTCAAGCCCAAAGCTTCAACTTCAGCTTTTAACTTATCTGGTTCACCACCAGCATCAATTAAAATGGCCTCTTTGCTAACCGAATCCCAAACAATGGAACAATTTTGCTGAAATGTTGTGACTGGCACAATTTTTACTTGGAGCATGGGGCGAGACCTCAAAAATCAATGCGCTAAAGTATGTTTTAAAGCATCAAGATTAGCTTGAAGCAAACTATTGAGCAATTGCAAATGATCAGCACGATTATTCAAAGCTGGAATATAGGCATAAGAACCACCACCTGCTTCACGGAATAACGTCGCATTTTCAATCGCCAACTCTTCTAAAGTCTCTAAACAGTCCGCCGAAAAAGCAGGACTGAGCACCTGTACAGACTTCACACCTTGCTTAGCCCATTCAGCCAGTAAAGCATCGGTATAAGGCTTCACCCACTCCTGCTTACCAAAGCGTGATTGGAAGCTGATAGCCCACTGATCCTCTTGTAAATCCAATGCGTTCGCAAGCAATTGAGCGCTCACGCGACAACGATCAGCATAGGGATCCCCCTTATCTGCATAAGGTTGCGGTATTCCATGAAAGGACATCAAAAGCTTTTCGGGCTGACCATGTACCGCCTGATAGTCTCGAACACTTTGTGCCAAAGCTTGGATAAAGAGCGGATGCTGGTAATAATCACGGATAATTGAAATGCCCGGTAAGTTGCGTTGCTGCGGGATCCATTTCGCAAAAGCGTCATATAAAGGCGCCGTTGAAGTCGCTGAATATTGCGGAAAAAGCGGGAATAAAATGACATGATCTGGCTGCTGTTCGCTCAGCTGCGCCAGCGTCTGCTGAATACCTGGATTGCCATAGGTCATGGCAGGAACAACCTGCAAGTCAAACTCAGGGTATTGCGCTGTCAGATGCTGCTGAACTGCTTGTACCTGCTCGAACAAAATTTCCCGCATCGGAGAGTCTTGCTGCCACACAGAAGCGTAGGCATGTGCTACACGCTTAGGACGGAAAGGCAAAATAAATAAGCGTAGGATCAGCTGCCAAATGGGTTTGGGGATTTCAATGACACGCTGATCAGACAGGAACTGTTTTAGAAATGCACGGACTGCTGGCACAGTCGGTGCATCAGGTGTGCCTAAATTGGCTAAAATCACCGTCACTTTTGCTTTCGGCGCAGAAGACATCACGCTATTCCTATGAATTAGACCAGCCTACTGTATCAGTTTTAAATCAATTTATTAAGTAGATTAATTTAAAGATTTAAATTGAAAAGTTCGATCAGAATCTAATAAATTACTTTCCAACAATTTCGTGGCCTTCGACGTGACTTGCCAAAGCATGCGTTGGCGGTCATCGCGACCAGATTGCACAATCCACTCATTTTGTCGCATTTGCATTTTGATACTGTGCAAAGCACGAATATTAATTTGTGCACGCGCAACTGCATGTGCACGAGGCATTTCTATACGCGCATCCGACAAGCCATTTTCATTTAAATATTCATTCATACGCTTGGAAAAATACTCTTCCGGCGTTGGATTCATAAATGTAGTGCCCAAAATACTCAGCATTTGTGCCCAGGTTAATTTTTTCTGAATTTTTAATTCTTTAAAATTACCGTCTTGGTAGGCATGCATGCGATATTCAAATGCAAAAACTTCATGCATCGACACTTTTGGTAAAGTTAAAAATGGATCGACTTCTCGCTTGCCTGCATCCGTTTCCAATTGTTGGATTTTATCTTTTAAAGCATCAATTTCATCTTGCAATACTTGAGTATTCTGTGGACGCACCCAACCCACCGCAGGGTAACGCTCCAACATTTGTGACATATTTAAACGCACTGCCATTTCCAAGTCACGCAGACTACGGTACGTAAAAATTTGATCTACTTCATTTTGCAAAAGCTGACGAAATTCTTTGAATTTTTCGGCTAATTCTGGCTTCTGATCTTGTAGCGCATGATCACGTGAAGATGGCTCATCGTGCATAAATACAATAATTGGCTTTTGCTTGGTCACTGCATAAATGTACTCAAGATGCATATATCCTACACCTGATACCGACTGCTCACCATAAGAGCTTCCCAATAAGATAATCACATAATCACAGTCATCAATTTGGCGACGTGCAAATGCAGTACTCAATGGTGTCCGTTGCTCTAAGCCCCAGGAGAAAAAGCCCATTCCCACAAGAGTCTGAGCTAAAATCATGCGTTCAGGTTGCATTTCGCTACCAGACGTAGAAATAAATACTTGATAACGCTTATCGAGCATTGGTTATCCTCTTCCAAGTGCACATTACAGCTACTGTGACTAAGGTCACAACATGTTCTGCGATATGACTACCCCATATAAAATAATTTTTAATTAATTAATTCAAAAGACTAACTTAAGTTATTTGATCATTAAATACCAATATTTTTAATGCTCCAAGTCAAATCAGGTGCAATAAGATGACTCAGAATTGGTTTTAAATGATCTGCATTTTGCCCACTGACATAACATTCAATGCGCACATGCTCTGGCTGCCCATCATGTTCAAATAATAACTCATTTTTAATTAAAATTCGGGCTGTTTGTCGCGCAACGGCAGTTCCTGAGTCAATTAATGTCATTTTCTGACCAAAAATATGCTGAATTGCGTCTTTTAAGAAAGGATAGTGCGTACAACCTAAAACCAAATAGTCGACATTTTGATCAACAGCAGGTTGTAACACCTCTTTAAGCGTCACCAAACATGCCTCACTCATCTGAGCACCGGCCTCAACAAAAGGCACGAGGTCTAAGCACGTAATCGTGAGCACCTCAACCTGTGCAGGTTCGGCAAAGCGAGTCATCACATCTTTGATTAATTGACCACGAAAGGTCGCTGGTGTTGCAAGAACCGCAACTTTTTTTGATTTGCTTTGTAATACTGCAGGCTTAAGGGCTGGAACTAAACCAATGATCGGAAAGTTTTCACCATAATGCTCACGTAAATAATCCAGACTAAATGCAGAAGCAGTGTTGCAAGCCACCACTGCAATTTTACAGCCTTGACGATATAACCACTCAATAGCATGCGCGGTAAGTTCACGAATATTTTGATCTTCACGTGGGCCGTATGGCACATGTGCTGTGTCGGCATAATACACAATGCGTTCTTTGGGTAAATAACGTGCAATTTCTTGTGCAATGGAGAGCCCACCAATGCCCGAATCAAAGATTCCAATCGGTGCATCTGCCCCAGCTTTTGGCATTGGATCATGGAGTGGGTATAGAGGATGTATCGCGCTCATAGTACAGAGTTAAAATTGACGTATTCGATTCAGAAAGCTTAAACCTCAGCTGTCTAATTGCAAGTGCAAATTACCACTTTTCAAGCTTAATTGTGCCTGACCTTGTTCATTTTCAGTTAACTCTCCCATTTGCACCAAATGCATAAATGTCGCGCGCTGAATTAATGCATTTAACCCAAATCGGACCTGTACATAAGGTCTTAATTCACCAGCAAATTCACGCATAAATATACGATGTGTTGCATCAACCACCACAATATCGTCTGTAGTTGTTGTGAACTGGATATAGCGCTGACCTTCTATCTGAATTTCATCAACCTGATTCACAAATAAAGGCTCATCTTCGACCTCTATTTCAATCTGCTCGACTGGGGTTTTTAAATAGAATTTATCTGCCTCTTTCCACAGTACAGTTGAGAATAGATTTATGAGGGCTTGGCGCTTGATCAATTGACCTTCGTGCCACCATTCTCCATTGGCTTTTACCTTCAAATCCATAGCGCCACAATGCTTTGGGTGCCATTGCTCTAAAGGGGGAATTGACTTTTTGTGACCGAACTGTCCATCTTTTAAGTATTGTGCAATCGCCATTAAATTTTTATTATCGGCTTGAGCTGTTTCTTTCGCCGAATTTGAGGGATTTTCATGATTATTCATAGCAGAAGACCTTACTGACGGAAAAATAATATGATTCAGCCAATTGGCTAGAACAAGGTTTAAAACTATACTAGCCCACAATATAAAAGGCACGATAATAAATTTGTGTCTAGGAATTCAGAACACTCATGGCAGCGCCAATATTAAAACGCAATATTGGTAGCCACCTTCAAACCAGATGAGGAGTCCGACATGGAACACATCGAACGTGAATCGATGGAGTTTGACGTAGTAATCGTTGGTGCAGGCCCAGCGGGTCTTTCTGCTGCGATTAAAATCCGTCAACTTGCAATTGAAAATAACCTGAACGATTTGTCCGTTTGTGTCGTAGAAAAAGGCTCCGAAGTAGGTGCACATATTCTGTCTGGCGCTGTGCTTGAACCACGTGCAATCAATGAATTGTTCCCTGACTGGAAAGAACAAGGCGCGCCTTTAAATGTGCCTGTTACTGAAGACAAAACCTATTTCTTATTGTCTGATGAAAAATCGCAAGAAATGCCGCATTGGATGGTGCCAAAAACCATGCACAATGACGGCAACTATGTCATTTCATTAGGCAACGTGGTTCGCTGGTTAGGTACGAAAGCAGAAGAACTTGAAGTATCAATCTTCCCAGGTTTTGCAGCGTCTGAAATTCTGTATCATGAAGATGGTACGGTTAAAGGCATCCAAACTGGCGATATGGGTATTGGTAAAGATGGCGAACCAACGCACAACTTTACCCCTGGCTATGAACTGCATGCCAAATACACAATTTTTGCAGAAGGCTGTCGTGGTCACTTAGGCAAACGCCTCATTTCTAAATTTGATTTAGATAAAGATGCTGATCCGCAGCACTACGGTATTGGTATTAAAGAGCTTTGGGAAATCGACCCTGCAAAACATAAAGCAGGTACGGTTATGCATGGCGCTGGTTGGCCTTTAACTGAAACAGGTTCTTCAGGTGGCTGGTGGTTATACCACGCAGAAAACAACCAAGTGACTTTGGGTATGATCGTAGACTTGTCATATACCAACCCGCACATGTATCCATTCATGGAAATGCAGCGCTGGAAAACTCACCCGCTGATTAAACAATTCCTTGAAGGTGGTAAGCGTATTTCTTATGGCGCGCGTGCTGTAGTAAAAGGTGGTTTTAACTCGTTACCTAAATTCACTTTCCCTGGTGGTAGCTTAATTGGTGATGATGCTGGCTTCTTGAACTTTGCAAAAATCAAAGGCTCTCACACTGCCATGAAATCTGGCATGCTGTGCGGTGAAGCTGTATTTGAAGCGATTGCAGCGGGTGTAGAAAAAGGCGGTGACCTTGCCATTGCTCGTGTGACTGAAGGTGAAGACTTCTTCGCTAAAGAAGTGACTGCATACACTGAGAAATTTAACAACAGCTGGTTAAAAGAAGAGTTATATAACGCGCGTAACTTTGGCCCTGCAATGCACAAATTCGGTACATTCGGTGGTGGCGCATTTAACTTTATCGATCAAAACATCTTTAAAGTGCCGTTCACGCTGCGTGACTTACAGCCAGACTACAGCGCACTTAAAACTGTTGAAGCGAACAATGTTAAACCGAACTATCCAAAACCGGATGGCAAGTTAACATTTGACCGCTTATCTTCTGTATTCGTATCGAATACGGTTCATGAAGAAAACCAGCCTGCTCACTTGAAACTGACAGATGTATCTATTCCAGTAAACGTAAACTTGCCAAAATGGGATGAGCCTGCTCAGCGCTACTGCCCTGCTGGTGTGTATGAAATTATGGAAGAAAATGACGGTTCTAAGCGTTTCCAAATTAACGCAGCAAACTGTGTACACTGTAAGACTTGTGATATTAAAGACCCGTCACAAAACATTACTTGGGTAACGCCTGAAGGCGGCGGCGGTCCAAACTATCCGAATATGTAATCTCTTTTTGAGATAAAAATAAACCCGCTGAGTGCGGGTTTATTTAGTTATATATAAAAGAATTCATTTAATTACTTAATCGTTATATCGTATTTTTTCTTAAAATTTGTCATACCACCAAAAGTACCGCCTACAAAATTACCATCTAGCAAAATATAGTAATTTCCTTTTACTCTTGGAGTCCCATACACTTTTATAGTATTCTGGAAAAAAAAATCATCTTTCCCATTTTTCTGGATACTAATTCCAGAGTTTTCTGGCAAATCTGTTTTAATAACAAGATCCCCTATAATTTTTAACTTTTCAATTTCAATACTATTATCATAATTTTCACCATATTTTAATTCTGGTAATTTATTAGGTTCTATTTGAATTTTATGGTTACATCCTAATAACAATAAAAAAACAAAAAAAAATGGATAATAAAAATTATTTTTCATTATGCTAAACCTCGCTCATATATATACACACCCCAAGTATAACTAATCAATTCGTCTAACGTTAAATTACTATTTTGCTCAAAGGATTCCCCCCAACTAAATGCTTTAAAGCTAACAAATTGAGATTTCAAACTTGAGGAATTTACTAAATTACCAGCTACTTTGATGTTATCATCTAAAACCACCCAATGAGTAGGAATCACGTTAGAGTGTCTTGTTTGGCCTTTTAAAATACTACTACTTGTTAACAACACAATAAAATATTTTTTTGCATCATAGTTACTAGTTTCTATTAATGCTTTAAATTTATTTTCACCAATATGATAAAAAATTACTTTTTTAAAACCAATTAATCTAAACCATTCAAGCACATCTCCTGGAGGGCTTACAGCAGTTGGTGACTCTCCCAATTCAATAGTATAATCAAAAATAATATTTGCCGAATCTCTAAGACTTCCTAATGTAATCCAATCAACAGCGGGTATTAAAGGTTGATCATTGCTATCAAAATAATTTTTAACTGTTCTAGCTCCGTCTTTATCAGGTTTTATTTTCAAATCATTAACCTGAGTTTCTCCTTTTTCCCATAAATCTTTAACAATTTTTTTATAAATATTAGCATTTGCATTCAGAACACAATAAAAAAAAGCTGCTGGACCACATAAATTTGTTCTGTTCTGATCTGGATATTTTTCTTTCAATCTACTCAATAATCCTTGCTGGATCTTTTCCTTTGTAAATGGATCAAGTTCATCACCTACTGGATGTTGAGTGCTTACAAAAATTCTCTTATTAGTTATATTTAATTTTACTAAATTCTTATTACCCCCATTAACAACCTTAGTTATACCATTAGCTTCCATATAATTAACAAAATCATATTTAATTTTATTGTTTTTTATATTATCAAATGTAAATTCAGAAACTATATTTGTTATTATTTTTTTATCAATAACGACTGTAAAAGTAACACCATCACGCTTGTATAAAGTAAATTCTATAAGCATATCCTTTGCTGAATCTACACTCGAAATAACAGTAAATAATTCCGTCTGATAGTTGTTTTTTAATGGATATTTAACTCCTTCCTTAATTTTCTTCCCACTATCTGAAACAATTTTATTTGTTGATATATTAAATATGCGAAAACTATAATATAGTTTTTTAACAGGCACATTAGATTTAACTACAACAAATGGGTAAAAATCAGCCATACTTTCCTCTAAATATCTAAATAATTATTTATTTTTAAATGAATAGAGACTTTTTCTTTATTCATAGTTTTTATTGGATTTGTATAACCCTGATCATCAGTTACACTTTCAAACACAGAACCATTTTCCAAGAAAGCAATATATTTAGTATTTTTATAAGGAATACCATCATCATCTTGCATTAAAAACACAACATCATATTCATTTTCATCCCCTAAAATGGGTAAAGAAGTCTTTGAAGCCTGAACAATTGCTCCCCCCTGCAAACGTATGCTGCCCTGCCTTCACCTCAAACTTTCCAGCAGTCGTTGGCAACACCCCTGCACTACTGATTTCAATTTGACTGCCACCTGCAGTCAGCACTATTTTCTTACTGGCTTTAATTTCCACGCTATCTTCCGTCGAAATAATTTGAATACCTTTTCGTGCAATAAAGTCCGCTCCATCACATTGGGCTTGGATTTCAACTTTGCCTTTGCCTGCATACGCACGCAATCCTTCTTGCGCTGCAAATAGACTAATCTTGCTTTGTGCATGAGCAATGAAGGATTTTTGACTGCTGATATTAATGCTATCACCTGCACTTTGGCTAATCTGCCTATCTGCTGAAACATGTATATCTTCATTGCTCGTCATCGCAATTGAGTTGGGCGCAGATAAAATCATTAAAGCTTGTTTAAAAGCATCGGCTTTTTCTTGACTGCCTTTTTCGATTTGTGCAATGAAGTTTTTTAAATTATCTAAGACTTCAAGCGGGTCAGTCTGTTGATTCTTAGCCACTTCACTTAATGCTTTACTGCTGTTTAAGTTGGCTTCGATTTGTTCTTTTGCAGCTTGTGCATCGAGGTGCATTGCTGCTGCTTGTTGTTGCGGGTGCGTACTGACAAGTAGCCCCTGTCCTGCACGTACTGCTCCCCATTGGTCTGTTCTTAGTTCAAAGCCCTCGCCTCGACCTTCACTTTCTGCAGTTTCTTTGGGATGACTGAGGTTTCCTAAGTTGAGCTGAGTGGCGCCATGGGTACTTTGTAATTGTGTAGATATCTGTCCAGTCGTATCATCAAAGCGCAGTTGTCCAAAGCCTTCACCTTGTACTTCCTTGCTTTTTATTCCAGCCAGCTTTTTGGTCTCGGGTAATTGACCTTTATTGTCAAACTTGGTTGGACTGCGCTGTGCTTCATGTATGCGCCCCACCACAAATGGTCGGTCGATATTGCCGTCAAAGAAGTCGATGACCACAATTTCATTAATACGCGGCAAGAATCTTGCGCCATAGCCTTCACCTGCCCACGGTGTGAGTACATCTACCCATGCAGAGTCCGTGTCATTGTCATTACTGCCTGCACCGCCGTCATGGCTATGGTCATCACTTCGGGTAAATAAGAAGCGAACTTTGATTCTTCCCCATTCATCAACATGTATTTCTTCACCGCTTGGTCCAACGACTTTAGCCCGTTGTGGATGAGTGCTTGGACGGTGTTCGAGCGGATTATATGCCGGAACAGTCGGAGTATTACGCCGTTGCAATGTGAGCTGATTGGCCTGACGCTCTGCCTGTTCATGGATGGGTTTAATGTTCCACTGACTTTGTTCAATCAGCTGATTGACTTGTTCAGTGAGATCTTTGGGTAAGTTATTTTGGTTATAGAATTTCTTTTCTGTGATTAAAAATTCTTTGTCTGCACCACTGTGTTGATCGATTTCTGGGTGTTCATTCAGTTCAAACCAATAACCCACTTGTGTATCACGCACGGTCGATTGTGCATTGAATTTTTTCGATTGTAGCTCGTGATATCGCGTTAGATTTTGATTCAGTTTTTCAATCTGACTGTTGGATGAAGCTGTGGCTTGATCTTCACCTGTTAAGTCTTGCATCCATGCAGGGCTGACATGCCATGCTTGTTCTAGGCTTAAGCTGGCATTGTCTTGGCTTTGGCTATGCTGATGTTTGCTTTGGACTGAACCTGCACCTTCTTCTTGGCTGAGGCCATCAGCTTGCCAACGTTGCACATGTACTGCTGTCGGTTGAATGCTACGCTCACCGATAAAGCTAGTGATGCTGTCTTGTTGCTCTGTTGCACTAGAACGATGAAAGCGGATACTGCGACGGCTAAGCGCTTGATATTGACTATTGTCATCAATCAAGCGGAGTTTTTGTTTTTCAATTGGTACTGAGGAATGTGGCACTTTCAGCTGTGCTTCATCAATGAGCCAATTAATGCCTTCACTACGCCAAAGTCGGGTTAAAAAGTCATAATCGCTTTCATTCGACTGCATGATGAAGGGCCGAACATCATAGTTTTGGCTTAAACCACTTAGATCAAGCATTAGACTGGATGCAAAGAGTGGACTTTTGCTTTGCCATTCTTTAAAAATAGTTTCACTGACATCACGCACTGATTTATTCATAAACACACGGCTATTACGACGTTTATGCCACAACGACGTTGCATCTTCTAACGTAAGTTTATATAGGGTGAGTGAACCGTCACTCTGGCCTTGAGTGGCTTCGGTGATGATACCCGTAGTCCGAAACAGTTCGCCCCGATCTGTCACTTGATCAACAGCAACTTGTACACCAATAAATTGTTTCAGCGGAATCAATGCATTGGTGGATAAGCAAATCAGGGTCGCTTGCAGGCCTTGGTTTAAGACATGCTCCCCATCAATACGTTGAATAAAAAGCTCGTCATTCAAAGCAGGATTGGAAAATTGCGCATGTATGACACGCTTTTGGGCAGATAAGCCTAATTTTTCTAAAATTTTAGCAATCGTATTCAACATTTTTTGAAATCTTTTCTAATTGTTTTTGTATATTTAATCGGCGATATTCTAAGAGCTAGCACCGCCTTAGGCTAGCCCCCATTTTTATTTAAAATGTAAATTATTCAAAATTAAGCTCAAACATAATATTTGAAACGCTTAAATATCTCAGCCCTTCTGCACCAAATAATGAAATTCTTTATTGCCATTTTCATCTAAGCGTTCTTCTTGTAGCAATAGTTCATGGCCCAAGTGCATACAGAACTTTGGAATATCCCATGATGTCGAGTTGTCTGTAGCAAATACTTCAACCACATCTCCAGACTTCGATTTACGGATGGCTTGATGCAACATCATCACAGGTTCAGGACAACGCAGTCCACGCGTATTCAATTGAAGGCTTGGTGTGATAGCAGAATCAGACATTGCAAAACTCAGGTGAAGAAAACCCTTTTAGTTTAGCATAGCCCAGTTATTCCTACATGGTCTTGCTTAAACCCTGCAGATTTCAATCCAGCTTCAGCTCAATCTTTTGCATTTAACATCTAACTTCGCACTCCACCATCATTATAGGTGTTGTTGGTTTTTTTAACTTCGCTTGCGGGATTTGATGTAATCCTAAACTTTTAAATAATTTGATCTGAACATTCTACAATCCCATAGCAATATGCATAGACAACTGTATTTTCTACGGTATGATAAAATCAATTTTTTTAGATATTCAGCGTCTTCAGGAAAGATCATGCACGAGGAATCAGGCCCGTCGTGGGGCATGCGCGGCTTACGAAAATGGTTAGGCACTGCGCCAGAAACCCGCGACGAACTGTTAAAATTAGTACAAGATTCACGTCGTTTTTTAGAACCCGATACTGTTGCAATGCTTGAAGGTGTACTTGACCTTCCCGCAACAAAAATCCGCGAAGTTATGACCCCGCGCACAGCAATGATTAGCTTACAAGAAGATGATGAGCTTCTTGATATCCTACACGTGCTGGTAGAGTCTGCGCATTCGCGTTTCCCAGTTTTCTCTGCCGATCAACCCGACAATGTCGTGGGTATATTATTGGCCAAAGATTTATTGCCATTTTTAACTGAGCCTACCGCTAAAGTTGATATTCGCGCCTTAATGCGTCAGCCTTTGTTTGTGCCAGAAAGCGCTCGCTCTGATCAAGTGATGCGAATGTTGAAAAACACCCAAACGCATATTGCAATTGTGATTGATGAATACGGCACAACTTCAGGTATCGTAACTTTAGAAGATATCTTGGAGGAAATTGTCGGTGAAATTGAAGATGAACACGACAAAGTGGATGAAGAAGCTGAGTTTATCGTGCCAGATGCAGACCCCAATACTGCAAATACTTGGCTCGTTCAAGCACTTACACCAATCGAACATTTTAACAATGTTTTAGATGCTGACTTTTCGGATGATGAAGTAGAAACTGTTGGCGGTCTATTGCTACAAGAAATTGGTTTAGTGAGCGATTTACAAGGACAAACTGTTGACCTTGAAAATTGGGAATTTACGATTTTGGAAGCAGATGCCCGCACTATTCATCTGATTCGAGCTGTCCGTAAATGAGAACCTTCTTTGACAAGCTGTTAAATCCCGCAGAACAACAAAAACAGCTGCCTTTAATTTTACCTTTGCTGATCGCCCTATTTTCAGGGGCGATTTTTAGCTTAGCACTCGCGCCTTACCATTATTGGTGGCTGGCGATTTTATCGCCTGCATTATTATATGCAAGCCTGCGTAAACGCAGTGCTAAACATGCGTTTTTCATTGGTTTGGCCTATGGTTTTGGTCTTTGGTTTGTTGGCGCATTTTGGCTCTATACCTCTATACACGTATACGGCGATACCAATGCTGTACTGAGCGTGCTAATGATTGCAGTTATGGCCATCGTTATGGGTTTATTTAGCGCGATACAAACATGGCTATATCGTCGGTTTTTCCCAGAAACACCGCTAACATTTGCACCACTCTGGGTTCTGTTTGAATGGGCTAAAACTTGGGTCTTCACAGGTTTCCCTTGGCTCTTTGCAGGCTATGCATTTACTGAACGCTATCTCGACAGCTATGCACCGCTCTTTGGTGTATTTGGCGTGTCTTTTGTGGTGATTGTACTGGCCTGTGCTGTCGTAGAAGTGCTGAATAAACGCATTTTTTGGCTGGTACCTTCAGCTATTTTCTTGCTCGGTGCTTGGGGTGCCTCACAGCTTAGTTTTGTTCAACCTAAAGCTGAAAAACCACTCTCTGTTTCTTTGGTTCAAGGCAATATCCCGCAAGACTTAAAATGGCTAACGGAATATCAAGTCAAAACATTGATGATCTACGCAGAACTTAGCCGTAGTGAGTGGGGTCGTGACTTAATTGTTTGGCCTGAGTCTTCTATTCCGATGTTCCAAACCGACATTGAACCTTTTTTAGATGCCATGAAAGCACAGGCAGATAAAACAGGAACATCATGGGTGACAGGGATTCCTTATTGGGATTTAAAAGCTTCACATGTTGAGCAGCACCCGATGTATTACAACAGCATAATGGCCACAGGTGACAATGCTTCGGGAATGTACAAGAAGCAACGCCTCGTTCCTTTTGGTGAATACATACCCTTATCAGGTCTACTTAGCTGGGTATTGCCTGCCATGCAAAATGATCCATCTATGAGTGGTTTCTCTCGTGGTGCGAGTGATCAAAAGCCTTTAAATATTAAAAATCATCATTTAGGTGCAGCCATTTGTTATGAAGTGGCTTATCCCAACCTAACTCGTCGAAATGCAACCCAAAGTGATTTCTTGGTGACTGTATCAAATGATGCGTGGTTTACAGGCACTGCAGGTCCTTTACAACACCTGCAAATGGTACAAATGCGCGCTAAAGAAAACGGCCGTTGGTTTATTCGTGCCACTAATACGGGCGTTACCGCCTTTATTGATCACAATGGTCATATTGTAAAACAAGCACCAATGGATCAAGAAGCAGTTTTACGTGGGGACTTACCTGCCATGCAAGGTCAAACCCTGTATACCCGCTTAAGCGATTGGCCAATTTTAGGCTTCTCTATGTTCTTACTCATATTAGGTTGGATTTACCGTCCACGCACCGTGAATGTAAGCTTTAAATCACGTCGCTAATATAAAAAAGAAATAAAAAACCGGGCTTCAGCTCGGTTTTTTTAATACGTGTATTAAAGTAATCTGGTTCCCAATGGAACATCTGCATCAGGCACACATAAGGCCACATGCCCTTCCACATTATGAAAACCCGTCACCAAACACTCAGACTGAATAGGGCCAATTTGTTTTTTGGGAAAATTGACTACCGCAAGCACCAACTTACCAATTAAGCCTTCAGGCGAATATAGCTGGGTAATTTGCGCACTGGACTTTTTAATGCCCAATGTCTCCCCAAAATCAATATGTAGAATATAGGCAGGCTTACGAGCTTGCTGAAAAACTTCAGCTTGAATCACCTTTCCCACTCTGAGCTCGACTTTCATAAAGTCTGACCAATCTATATGTTGCATCTCGGATGACGACATCTTTAGCTCCTTGCGATTTTTATGTGCTGTGATTTGAATGAATTCCCATCACTGTACAAAAATCAGCCCCAAAGCATATAACTGAAAGCCGACAATCTATGCATGAATCATGACAAATTTAACCCAAGCCAATCTAGTGGCACAAAAAAACCGAGTTTATATACTCGGTTTGATATACCACATAAGTTTCGGCTGTTTAGAACTGTAGCGCCAAATATGACAACATGCCTGCCAAAGAAAGCATGGGCACATAACGGTAAAGATTGACCACAGCTTTTTCAACAATAGTGCTATGTTCTTGTTTGAGCTTCGCCACTGTTGCTTGTAAAGCCGACCAAAAACTCAAGGCCAACATTGAGCTCATCAAACTAATTGCAAAGAAGCCCACCATAATTTGGCTACTGCCTTCGGTATTTAGCCACAAATGCATAATCCCTTGGCTCACAGGCAACAAGCTTAAAATCAAAAGCACAGATTTAAGCATCGCCCAATGAAATTGGTTAATTTCATCTGTAAGTATTAATGCTTTCATACTGCTCTCCTCTGACTTTCATCCTGTCTATGGAGTTATTATGCAAGCTTTAAATTAAAATAAAAGCCTATATTTATTCATATTTTACGATTATTGTAATCAATAAACTTGGGAATAATTCTTATTATAAATCTCAACGGCTTTGTTGCACAAAGATGTAAAAATTAAGATTGCCCATATCTACTCAAATTTAAGGCATAACTTGGGTATGTGGTTGACCTAACTCGGTAAATTTATTTAACACTGCTACACGTGCATGGATCTCATTGGTTTGGCTATTAAAGTTCCTTGCACTGAGTTTATCGCCTAATAATTTGATGCAGTGCATCTTGGTTTCCACCAAACTTCGGCGATGATAGCCTGACCATTTTTTCCATAGTATTCTGCCAAACCGTTTAACAGTACGAAGTAATTCATTTCGTTCTAGCGAGCTGACCTTTGTATCTTTCCAAGGTTTCGCATTTTTTCTTGGAGGAATCACCGCATGCGCTTGCCGATCTGCAATGACCTGACGACATTGTTTGGTGTCATAAGCGCCATCCGTATAAACAGAGTCAATCTGCTCATCTAAGGAAATTTGATCGAGTAAATCACCAAGTACCTGTGAATCACTTACATTGTTAGTTGTAAGCTGAACTGCACGTATTTGGAGAGTTTTAGCATCTATACCAATATGTAATTTACGCCATTGACGACGATATTCAGGCTGATGTTTCTTCCTTTTCCATTCACCTTCACCTAAAAACTTTAGACCGGTAGAGTCTACTAGCAAGTTAAGCCCACCACTGCTTTTTTGATAACTAATCGCAATATCAATATGTTTTTGTCTTCTGCAAAGCGTACTGTAATCTGGTGCTGTCCAATTTAATCCACAGAGTTTAATCAGACTTTGAACAAAACCTGTGACCATACGTAAAGAAAGGCGAAATAAAGATTTAATCATTAGACAGCATTGGATGGCTGTGTCGGAATAAGTTTGATTTCGTCCATGCTTGCCTTTTGGCTGCGCATACCATTGAGTCTTAGTGTCAAACCAAATTGAAATATTTCCTCGATTTATTAATGCTCGATTATAAGAAGACCAATTGGTGGTACGATAAATTTTAGGTGCAGGCTTGTTCATTTGGAAATTATATTGTGGAATAAGCCCTTAACGATAGGTTTGTGCAACAAAGCCAATCTCAACTAGAAGATATTATTTATTTCATTATTTTTCAATTACTTATATTATATTTAATAAAAAAGAATAATTATCGCTTTAGCCAGTATTGAAATAGCCAATGACGTAAAGCGATATATTCAATCACCATTACTTTATAATGATTCTCAATTAGTGCTGGTAATAAATATCAGCATCATTACCTTCACCACCAGACTGGCCATCTGCACCAAATGAGTACAAATCAAAAGGACGGCCTTCTGTCCCTGGAGCAACATATTGTACGTCATTGTCCCAGCTGTCTTTTGGATAGCCACCTTTGACATAGCCTCCTTGTAGCCAGTTTTTTGCAGACTCTGGCTTATTTACTAATGCCCCTAAACCACCATCTTGCATGGATGGGTATTTGCCATTGTCCATTTTGTACTGATCTAAAGCACCCGCTACACTTTTGAGTGTGATTTGTGTGGTATCTACTTTGGCTTTTTCACCACGACCCATCACGTTTGGTACGATTAAAGCCGCCAACACACCTAAAATCACAATAACAACCATCACTTCAATGAGGGTAAAGCCCGATTGTTTTGCGTTTAATCCTTTGCCTTGCATGTTATTACTCTCGTTTATCTCTTTTGGGTTCAACAGGGTTAAATCATATTATTCATATTCACAATCGGTAGCATGACCGCAATCACAATGACCAACACAATACTGGCCATGACCACCAACATCAGTGGCTCTAACAAAGCCAATAAGGTCGAAATTAAAGTGGTTACTTCACGGTCTTGCATAACAGAAGCCCGTTCTAACATGCGGTCCAATTCGCCTGAAGATTCACCACTTCGGATCATTTGTACCATCATTGGTGGGAAATAACCACTGCGCTCTAGTTGTGTTGCTAAGTTCCCACCTTCGGTGACTTTTTCAGCTGCAATATTCACTGAATCACGGATGACCCAATTGTTACTGACCGCCGCGCCAATTTTCAGCGCATCCACCAAAGGCACACCTGACTTGGTCAAAATAGATAAGGTACTGGCAAAGCGTGCAGCATTAATACCTTTAGACAGCTTGCCAAACAGGGGCATTTTTAAAGTAAACCGATCAAAAGCATAATGCCCAGCGTTAGTTTTTAAAAATCTGACTAACAACATAATACCGACTGTGGCACCAACCAATAAAAATGGCCAAGCCACACGTATAAAATCACTGGCCTTCATTAAGGCAATGGTAATCCACGGCAGTGCCGCTTTGTCTTGATCAAAGGTTTTTACAATGTCTGGCACCACATAGGTCATTAAACCCATCACAATCGCGAAAGACATCAACATTAAAATAATTGGGTAGATCATGGCCCCTTGAATCTTTTTTTGCATGGCAAAACGATTTTCGGTGTAATCTGCCAATTGATCTAAAATTAAATCCAAGTGCCCAGAACGCTCACCTGCAGCAATGGTGGCAATATAGAGTTCAGGGAAACGCCCAGACTGTTGCAAGGCTTGCGCTAAAGAATGCCCTTCTAGCACTTTTGAGCGCACGGACATTAAAAGGCTTTGCACATGTGCTTTTTCGCTTTGCTTGCCTACCGCTCGAATCGCTTCTTCTAAGGGAATAGCTGCCGCCACCAACACTGCCAATTGCCGCGTCATGAGTGCCAAGTCATAAGAAGTAATACTTTTTTGAAACCAGCGTGGCTGTGCATGTTTATCTTTTTGCTCAATCGGATCTACAGCAACGGGAATTAATGCTTTATCACGTAACTGTTGACGAATCTGACGCGCAGAATCACCTTCAAGCACACCTTTCTGTTGCTTGCCTGACGCATCTATGGCGGTAAACTGATATGCTGGCATTACAATGCTCTAATTTTCCAAAAAACCCTGTTAGCGCAGTTGCGCCCAACCCTCAAAATCATTCATATTCTTAGATATAAATTGTTTGATCACTCTAACACAACTGTTCTTACAGCACGACGAAATTTAATCAGGACCCGACCGCCTTTTTATGCAAGTTTCAGATCTCGCCCCCGCCCCTATCTTTCGTGTCCGTGTGGCCGTCCCTGTACATTTATATGACTGTTTTGATTACAGTCTAAGTGCAGAACTTTATCAACGCGCTGAAGTTGGCACGCGGGTTGCAGTGTCTTTTGGTCGGCAAAATCTGGTCGGCGTGATTATGGAAAAGCTCGCACCTGATGTGCCACTCAATCCAGATATCAAGCTCAAAGCCATTACAGAACTACTTGATGAACGCGCTATTTTAAATACCCAAAGTTTAAGTTTATTGACTTGGGCTGCGCAGTATTATCAATTCCCCATTGGCGAAGTGGTTCATAGTGCTCTTCCTACACTACTGCGCCAAGGTAAACCCTATAACTTGCTGGCACGGACATGGAAACTGTTAGATGCCGAAGCCGAACAAAAAGTAAAACGCTCTGAACGCCAGCAAGAAGCTTATAAAATCTTAAAACTACATCCTGCTGGCACATCCGAAAATGTGCTGAATTTAGCGGGTGTAGAAACTGCAACACTCAAAGCTTTAGAAAAAAAACAAATTTGTCGTTGCGAGTTAGAGGCGCAAGATTTTAGCCCAATGCCGATTCAAATGGCGCAAATGCCTCTGACGGCCAATCCAGAACAGCAGCATGCGATTGATAGCATTCTGAAGGCCCGCAAAAAATATCAAGCTTTTTTACTCGATGGCCTCACAGGTAGTGGTAAAACTGAAGTGTATTTGCAAGTCATGCAAGAGGTTTTAAAACAAGGCAAACAAGTACTGGTCTTGGTACCCGAAATTGGTCTGACACCACAAACCATTAGCCGTTTTCAGTCGCGCTTTCATTGCAATATTGTCTTGTTACATTCAGGCCTCAACGACAGTAAACGCTTACAAGCATGGCAGGCTGCCGAAACAGGCAAAGCCTCGATTATCTTAGGTACGCGCTCAGCCATTTTTAGCCCACTCCCTAACTTAGGTCTGATCGTGCTCGACGAAGAACATGATTTGTCTTTTAAGCAACAAGAAGGCTTTCGTTATCATGCTCGAGATGTAGCATTATATCGTGGCTATTTAGAGCAATGCCCTGTGGTGCTCGGCTCTGCCACGCCAAGTATTGAAAGCTATGCATTGGTGCAACATCAAAAGATGCAATGCTTGGAACTCAACCAGCGTGCAGGCACGGCACTCATGCCTAAAATCCACATTTTGGATTTAAAAATTGCCAAGAAGCAACATGGCATGAGTCAAGCTTTGCTCGATGAGATGAAAAAACGCCTCGATAAAAATGAGCAAGTCTTGGTGTTTTTAAACCGCCGTGGTTATGCGCCTGTGCTGATCTGTGAAAGCTGTGCATGGCAGGCCAAATGCCCACATTGTGATGCCAATTTTACCGTGCATCGTACTCCTTATCAGCATTTGCATTGCCATCACTGTGGTACGATTCATCGCATGCCTGACCACTGCCCACAGTGTGCACATACAGAACTTAAACCTTTGGGCTTAGGCACTGCCAAAGTTGAAGAACATTTAAATGAGCTATTTCCTGATTATGACGTCATTCGGGTCGATCGAGACTCCACCAGTCGCGTAGGTAGCTGGCAAAAAATTTATGACAAAATTCAGCAAAGCCAAGCATCTATTTTATTGGGTACACAAATGCTGGCCAAAGGTCATCATTTTCCTTATGTGACCCTTGTGGCTATTTTAGATATCGACTCAGGCTTATTGAGCGTCGATTTTCGGGCAACTGAGCGCACTGCTCAATTGGTCGTACAAGTAGCTGGGCGTGCTGGTCGTGGCGAGCGTAAAGGGGATGTATATTTACAAACCTTAAGACCTGATCACCCCCTATTAAACACCTTGGTCAAAGAAGACTACCGCCAGTTTGCCAAACAAACTTTACAAGAACGTGAAGCAGCACTCATGCCTCCATTTCGCTATGCAGCGCTGATCCGCTGCGAATCGAAAAATCAGGAGCTAAATAAAGAATTTTTACAGCATCATGCTGCCCTGCTACGTCAAAGCGCGGAACTGAATGTAGACATTTGGGGCCCTATTCCAGCGCCTATGGAACGTAAAGCAGGCCGCTATCAATCACACATGGTGTTATTGTCACCAGATCGCGCCCGATTACATTTTTATATCCGAAATTGGTGGCAAAATATGTTGCATCAAAAGCCTTCTAGCATGAAATTAACCCTAGATATTGACCCACAAGAACTCAGTTAATTTGATGCTCCTGCTTCAAAGTGACCGCTTATATTGAATGAATAAAACGAGGACAGACTTATGTCATTACTGTTGCAAATCACCCTGTTTCTAGGAGCGTCTTTGCTCCTGGTGCCTTTGTTAAAAAGGCTGGGCATTGCAACAGTACTCGGCTATTTATTTACTGGCATTTTACTGGGGCCGAGTGTATTTAATCTGGCCAGCGACCCAGAAGCCATTCAGGAACTGGCTGAGTTTGGTGTCATTCTCTTAATGTTTATTATTGGCTTAGAGCTTCGCCCACAACGCCTATGGTCGATGCGCCAATCTATTTTTGGTATGGGAAGCCTACAAGTGGGCTTAACAGGTATCTGTTTAGCACTACTCAGTTTTGTGGCTTTACAACAAGGGATTGCCGCCAGCTTTGTGATTGGCTTTGCACTAGCACTATCTTCAACCGCTTTTGTACTGCAACTTTTGACCGAAAAACAACAACTCAACACCACCTACGGTCAACAATCCTTTTCTATTTTACTGTTTCAAGATATGGCGGCTATTCCCCTACTGGCCATCATTCCAATGCTCGCGGGCACGCAATCGACACATCATGGGATTGCTTATTTTGCTGCCATTGTGGCGACCTTTAGTGGCTTGTTTTTATTTAGTCGCTATCTCATGCGTCCGTTTTTTCGTTTTGTGGCCAAAAGTGGCGCCCACGAACTCATTACCGCTGTGGGACTGTTTATTGTTTTGGCTGTTGTTGGCCTGATGGATGTATTGGGCATTAGCACCACACTCGGGGCATTTTTAACTGGCGTACTTCTCGCTGACTCTGAGTTCCGCCATGAACTTGAAGCCAGTATTGCGCCCTTTAAAGGATTATTGCTTGGTCTATTCTTTATGACCGTCGGCATGACCACACAATTATCGCTGTTTGTCGATGCACCATGGCTTATTATTGGTGGCGCACTCTGCCTGATGTTAGTCAAAATCATCACCCTCACAGGCGTTGCACGTTATTTAAAAAACTCATGGCAAAACAGCTTAATGCTCGCCACTTGCCTTGCTCAAGGGGGTGAATTTGCCTTTGTGGTATTGAGTGTAGCCCGCAGTGAACAAGTGGTGAGCCAAGCCATTGTAGAACCTGTGGTCTTGATGGTGACACTCTCGATGGTTCTCACGCCGATTGCCTACTGGCTGATGAACTCGGTCATCCTACCTCGCTTTAGCCACAGCAAAGTCGTGCCTGAATATGATGATATTCCAGACCAGCACCATCCCGTGATTATTGCGGGCTTTGGCCGTTTTGGCCAAATTATTGCGCGTATTGCACACATTCAACATTTGTCTTTTACTGCCATTGATAGCAATTTAGACAAAGTCGATTTTGTACGTAATTATGGTGGCCAGCTCTACTATGGCGATGCTGCCCAACCGGAAATTTTACGGGCTGCAGGCATTGAGCATGCACGGGTATTTGTGCTGGCCATTGACGACATTGAAGACTCCATGAATGTTGCGCGTCATATTCGCTTAAATTATCCCAACCTAAAAATGTTAGTCCGCGCCCGTGATCGACACCATGTGCACTTATTGCGTGATTTAGGTGTAGAGCATATCTGGCGTGAAACCTATTTATCATCGCTAGGAATGGCTTATCACATGCTCCGCGATGCTGGTATTAATGAAGACGATGCCTATAAAAGTATTGAGCTGTTCCGTGATTATGATGAAAAGCTGTTAGAGCAACAGCAACACATCTATACCGATGAACAAAAAATCTATGAAACACACCGTAATGCCCTTGCTGAACTAGAACATTTATTTGCCAGCGATGCTCAAATGCGCCAACCACCCGCAGGGGTTGATTTACAGCGTGGCTTGCAACGTAATCGAATTGATGTAGCCCGTGATGAAAAGGATGATCTGAAATGACTTGTGTTTTACAATATTGACACCATTAAAACAGGGTTATGGAGAATTTTATGCCTGATTTACGTCAACGCTTTTTTATTGAAGACAGCCCTGTGCGTGGTGAAGTCGTTCATCTTGAAGATGCCCT
Source organism: Acinetobacter cumulans (assembly GCF_003024525.3). Taxonomy (GTDB): domain Bacteria; phylum Pseudomonadota; class Gammaproteobacteria; order Pseudomonadales; family Moraxellaceae; genus Acinetobacter; species Acinetobacter cumulans. Next base: position 3,113,231 of record NZ_CP035934.2, read on the forward strand.
ACAAACCATTCTTGCACAACGTGACTATGCGCCTGCAATTAAAATTTTATTGGGTGAAATGCTCAGTGCAACGGCGCTATTGGCCAGCACTTTAAAAATTAAAGGCCGTATTAGCTTACAAATTCAAGCTGCAGGGACATTTAAATGGGGCATGGCAGAATGCAACCATTTAGGTGAAGTTCGCGCCTTGGCCGACTATGAAGAAGACCCACACTTCACACAAGCTACCGACAGTAGCGTAGTGCTCCAGACGTTGGTTAATCCCGTGTTATTCATTAACATTGAGCCTGAATTTGGCGAACGTTACCAAGGGATTGTTCCCCTCGACAAGCCAAACCTTGCAGGTTGTTTGATGCAGTACTACGATTTGTCTGCACAAATCCCAACACGTATTGTATTGGCAAGCAATGAACAACGCTCAGGTGGCCTACTCATTCAGCTCTTGCCACGTAATAGTGAAGAAGAGCAAAAACGTGTTGATGAAGATTTGTGGCCTCGTCTAACTATGCTGACTGAAACACTAAATGCAGATGAGCTCACCAACTTAGAAAGCACTGAAATCTTATATCGTTTATATAACGAAGAAGAAGTACGTTTACCTGAAGTTGAACTGCTTAAATTTGGTTGCACATGCTCTAAAGAACGCTGTTCAGATGCACTCAAACAAATTGGCGTAGATGCCGTACGTGAAACCTTAGAACACCAAAATCCAATTCAAATGGATTGCCAGTTCTGTAACAGCCACTACCAATTTTCTGCCGAAGAAGCACTGGGACTATTTGGCGAACATCTCAGCTAAATTCTGTCTGATCTAAAAGCGCCCTTAAGGGCGCTTTTTTTATGCCAAAGCCTATACTTTAAATACAACAACAGCCTCATGCCATGCACTAAAATATTGCAATTTTTATAACACTTAAAGCTTAGAAATCACTCAAAAAAAAGCCGATAAACTGCTCTTGTTATTTACATTTGTTCTTGTACACTTTGCGCACACTGAAGGCAAAAATATAATTTCAACCTTCTTTGAATAATTAAAATGACGCTAATAAATAATGGATAATATAGATGAATAAGAAAATTATTTTGGGAGCTTTCGCTCTCTCAATAACCTGCTTTTTTCAAGTGCAGGCTGCCGATCTAGCAGGACGCTGGAAAACAATAGACGATAAAACTGGCTATGCACGTGCAGAAGTTCTCATTAGTAAACTCAAAGATGGTAGCTACACAGGTAAAATTGTGAAAGTCCATGCAATTCCCAACCGTACTGCGATCGACCATTGCGACAAATGTGAAGGCAAATTAAAAAACGCACCTTTAATTGGTCTGCCTATTTTCTCAGGCTTCCATCAAGATGATGAAAATAAAAATGAATACGTTAATGGTAAAGTCATTGATCCATTAACAGGTAATGTCTATCAAGGCAAAGGTCAACTCAATGCACGAGGCAATGTACTGACACTTCGTGGCTATTTGGGTACCACCTTATTGGGCCGTACAGTATCTTGGATCCGTATCGACTAAGGCATAACTTTCACACTGAATACTGGCATTATTTGTCTAATCAACTGACAAATAATGCCTCCCTTCCCCGCAACTATCTCTCGTCATGCACGCCATAATGATAGTTCAACCAGCTCAATGTGATTGAGTTTTCACTTTCATATTCAGAGTGCAATATATTTAATAATTTATGTGAATTTTATATTTTTTAATCACCTGATTTACCTAGTATTTCTTTGCTTATTTAAGCTATATTAAATCCATACTTTTTTTATGCCTATCTGCTTAGGCAGATTTTCTCCTTCCTAGTGTGGATTGTCCAATTATGAAAAAGCACCCCTTCACTGCACTCATTCTAGCATTTAGCTTTGTGGCAAGCGTACCTGCATGGGCAGCCACAAGCGACCCTTTGGTGGGGACATGGAAAACCATCGATGACCGCACGGGTTATTCGCTCTCAGATGTGATTATTCAAAAAAACAAAAACAATGAGTACAGCGCCAAAATTATTAATGTGCGTAGTGTGCCTGGTGCAGAAAGCATGACGACCTGCATCAAATGTACAGGCCCAGAAAAAAATCAACCTTTGGTGGGTTTAACAACACTCACGGGACTAACTACAGACCCACACAATGCCCTTGAGTTTAATGGTGGTCATCTCCTTGATCCCAAATCTGGCCAACGTTACCAAGCTCGTGCACGTTTAATGAGTAACGGTAAACATCTGATCATTCGCAGTAGCATGGAAGGTGCAGCTGTAGGCCGAAATATCACTTGGGTTAAAAACTAAACCAAAGCCCCTGTTAAAAGGGGCTTTTTTTCACCATTTTATTCCCCACAATTTTAGATAGAGCCAGCATTTAGCCCATATAATGTGACACAGATAACAATACATCTATTTGTTTTTTATAAATTAAATTATTAGAATAACTACTCTAAAAAATACATAAAACTTAGATTAGGGATATCTATGGTTGCATATAAAAGTATATTCACTGCGCTCATTTTTTCTGTCATCAGTAGCCTCGGCTATGCCAGTGAAGATCCATTGGTCGGTAAATGGAAAACCATTGATGATCGGACTGGATACTCACGTGCTGATGTTGAAATTAAGAAAAAGCCTGATGGGACCTATGAAGGTATTATTGTAGAAACTCGTAATATCCCAGGCACCGACAAAATGGTGATCTGTAGTAATTGTCCAGGTCAATTAAAGGACAAACCATTTTTAGGCTTACCTTTCATTTGGGGGTTTAAAAACGATCCAGACAATCCTCTCGCTTATGTACAAGGGAAAGTCTTAGACCCCATTGGCGGTAAAATTTATAAAGGTAAAGCACGCTTAAATGCCTCAGGCAAACGCCTCACCATTCGTGGTTATGTCGGTGTATCTGTTATTGGTCGTAGTGTGACATGGATTAAATACTAAGCCTCTGCATACTTGAATCAAAGCCTCATTTTAGAGGCTTTTTTATTGTCATAATTTGAAACAATCTGCTGCAAATAAACACTGTTTCAGAAATATGAACGTCATACTATTGATTAAAATACAATCAATTTATAAACAACAAGTATGACGACAAAAGTCCCCAAAAATTATTATGAAATTCTGGGTGTAACACGAGAGGCTTCTGCGGAGCAGATCAAAAAAGCCTATCGTAAATTAGCTCGGAAATACCATCCCGATGTCAGCAAAGAGGATGATGCTGAAGCACGCATGCAAGAAGTTAATATTGCTTATGACACGCTCAGCGATGCAGAAAAAAAACAAGAATATGACTTCCAGTTAGATCACCCAAACTTTACCCATAGCAACGCCAACCAGACGCAAGGCAGTGACTTTACTGACTCTGCTTTTCATCATTATCGTAGCTCACAGCAGCAATCTGATTTTAGCGGTTTTGAGGATTTATTCGGTCGCTTTGGTTCAGGCTTTGGCGGTGGGCGAAATCATCAACATGATGGTGCAATGCGTTATAAAGGTGAAGATCAACATGCACGGATCGATCTAGAACTTCAGGTTGCCTATGATGGCAGTACCCAAAAATTCAGTTTACAAATTCCAAGCTATAACGCTTATGGTGAGCCGGAAGTTCAGCGTAAAACGCTTGAAGTTAAAATTCCAGCTGGGCTTAAAGATGGTCAACAAATTCGCCTGAATGGGCAAGGCCAGCAAGGCATAAATGGCGGTGAAAATGGCGATTTATATATCGAAGTTCACTACCCAGCTACGCATAGTTATCATGTTGATGGCGCTCATGTTTACTGTCATGTAGACATCAGTCCTTGGGAAGCAGCCTTAGGACAAAATATTCGGGTTAATCTTCCCAATGGACGTCATGTAGATGTCAACTTGCCAAAAAATGCCAAAACAGGCCAACAACTGCGACTGAAAGATCAAGGTATTCCATCCCAACCCGCAGGGCATTTATATTTAATCTTAAATATCGTGTTGCCCGTTGCGCAAACCGACCAACAATTACGTGCCTACCAAGATTTTGCTGAAGCATTTCATCAATTTAATCCTCGTTAGTGTTAAGGAGAAATCTCTATGACCACGATTCATTACCGCGAAGTGACCTGCAATGACAGTTCGCATATTGAAATTGTCGATGATCAACGTAGCTTCGACTTAAACCATTTTGCAGCTGCTTGTGGCCAAAGCCCAGAGTGGGTATTACAACTTTTAGAATACGATATTTTGAGCAATCGACCAGATGAACGCATTCATCAATTTTTTGGAGATGATATTTCGCGTGCGCGTCGTGCTTACCGTTTACAGCGTGACTTTAACGCCAGTTTTACCGCTGTAGCCATGATGCTTGACTTGATTGATGAAGTACAACAGCTACGCAAACAAGTCAAACAACAGCATTTGCACTCACATTAAGAGTGAAATGATGCGGCTAGCACAATCCGAAGCATAGCCTGTACTTTAATCAGCCAAGAGAACCATGCATCACCATGAAAATCAAAGACTGTAATAAAAAAGTAAAAAATATGTTCCCAGAATATCGAGAGCGTATCCAACAACTTCGGGAGGAAAACCCACATTTCGCCCAAATGTTTGAACAACATTGCGAGCTCGATCAATCTATTACCCAATTGGAATTAGATCCACTCAACCATTTGCATGAAGATATCGAAGCACTCAAGCGGAAAAAACTTAAACTGAAAGACGAAATGTATCGCTTACTGAAAGATGCTGTGCCGCAGCATCCGACTTCACCCTAGTTTTGGCGAGTGACGATATAGTGTGTCATACAGTAACACCCGTAAAAACACCTAGCTTACTTCGTGTCAGCGATTTAATAGTGAATTAAAAATAAGTTATGCAGGAGCACACCTGCAATGGAAATGCCATAACAACAAAGATGAATAGGGAAAATTATGATATTGAAACGTGTTCTATCTATCGCACTACTCGGTTTTTGTAGCACTCTGTATGCCAATGATATGGTTGGGGTTTGGAAAACCATTGATGAACAAACGGGCTACTCGCGTGCAGATGTCACCATCACTAAAAATAGCGATGGAAGCTATACAGGTAAAATTACTGCCATTCGACCACTGCCCTATAAAGCTCTCGTTGAAACTTGTGAAAAGTGTAAAGGCCCACTTAAAAATACCAAATTGGTGGGACTTGAAATATTAAAAGGATTTAAACAAAACCCACAACATGAAAATGAATTTGTGGGCGGGACTGTGCTCGATCCACTGTCTGGGAATGTCTACAAAGGCAAAGCTAAACTCAATCCGACTGGCAAGCGGCTCACAATGCGTGGCTATATTGGTGTCTCTGCACTCGGCCGAAGCACCACGTGGATTCGCGCAGAATAATCAACACAACCTTGGGTGAAACCTTAGCTTTCACCCAGCGTATAAACTGAAAGCAACTTTATTTTTTCACCGCCAGTTTTTCAATTTCCTTTAAAGTCTTTTTGGTTCCACTGACCGTTTGCTTAATTGGCTCATAATCCATAAACCACAGTAAATTTACGTGCTGGTCGGTTTGTTGTTGTGCCAACATATCTATTACACTTTTTTCTCCACGGCCAACCAAATGGCGACGGTAAAAATAATAAATAAGAATCAAGGTCGTCATCAGCATAATAGCCAACATGATCCAAAATCCTGTCGGAGATTTTAAGCCAGGAATAAACTCAAAGTTCATTCCATACACCCCTGTCAATAAAGTGAGTGGTGCAAATATGGCGGTAATGATGGCCAAAATACGCATGTTTTCATTGGTTTGATTGGCAATGGCTGAAAAATGTAAATCAATGGCCGCTTGAACTGCAGAGCGTAATCGAGTTGTATGCTTTTGAATTCGCTCCACGTGGCTACTTAAATCATCCACGCGTAGCAACATAATGTCTTGCTTTTCACTGCGCTTCTTACCTTTGAGATGTGAGTAATTATCAACAATTTCATCACGCAATTCTTGCAAGACTTCGATCTGCTCTTCACACAGGTTTTCAATTTGTTGAAAGGCCATATTTTCCTGCAAAAGCTGATGCCACTTAGTAAAGCGTCGATGACCTTGCAACAGCTCTTGTTGCCAAAATTCGACACGACGCGTTAATGGCACCCGTAAATCTAAATATCCATCTACCATGGTATTGAGCAAACGTAGGGCTAAATCAAGCGGTGTAATCGGGAGTTTTCGCGGTTTTTGATGTTCTTCGATCGGTCGCATCAACACCGTTTCAATACGTTGTACGTAGCTTTCAATTTCTTTATTGCCCTGTTCACGTACCGTCACCAAGATCTGTGGCGTCATTAAAAAGCTAATCGGTGTTGTGGCTAAGCCAAACAGGCGATCGTGCTTTTCCTTGCTAGGTGTATCCAATTTAATCTGATCATCTGGTGTAATCAGTTTACGGAAAATCAGTAAGTCATAATCGTCGAGGGCATCAAAGGCGCAAGGATGCTCTAAATTTAAAATATCACGCAAATGGTATTCATTCACCCACAGCTGAGTAAGTTGATAGAGCTCTTGTTGCCAATGCTCTGCCCGATTCACTAAATCCTCACGGGTAAAATCGAGCCAAATAAATTCAGCATCTTGATGCTCTAGCGCTGACTTTTGGACAAAGATATGTTGCCCTGTGGGGTGCTGATAAAAATAATAGCTTTGCATGTCTCAAATTATTATGGCTTTTCTTTATGACGCATCATGCCATAAAAAAAGCCCTCAATTGAGGGCTTTTTTGTTTAGAACATCACAAGATTAAGCTTGTTCGATGTCTTTCATTGTTAACTTGATACGACCACGGTTGTCGACATCAGCAACTTGAACTTTAATCTCTTGACCTTCTTTCAATACGTCTGCAACGTTTGCAATACGCTCGTTAGAAATTTGAGAGATGTGAAGCAAGCCGTCAGTACCTGGAAAAATGTTGACGAACGCACCGAATTCAACGATACGGATTACTTTACCAGTGTAGATTGTACCTGGTTCGATTTCAGCAGTAAGCGCTTGGATTTTCGCAACAGCAGCAGAAGCAGCCGCTTTAGTTTCACCAAATACGCGAACTGTACCGTTATCTTCGATATCGATTGCAGCTTTAGTTTCTTCAGTAATTGCACGGATTGTTGCGCCACCTTTACCAATCACATCACGGATTTTGTCCGGGTTGATGTTGATCACTTGGAATGTAGGCGCGTGCATAGAAATTTCAGGACGAGCGCGTGAAATTACTTGGTTCATTTCGTTCAGGATGTGCATACGGCCAGCATAAGCTTGGTTCAATGCAGTTTCCATGATCTCTTCAGTAATACCTTCGATCTTGATGTCCATTTGAAGCGCAGTAATACCGTTTGCAGAACCTGCTACTTTAAAGTCCATGTCGCCAAGGTGGTCTTCGTCTCCCAAGATGTCAGAAAGAACTGCGAAACGCTCGCCTTCTTTCACTAGACCCATTGCGATACCTGCAACTGGCGCTTTAAGTGGAACACCTGCATCCATAAGTGATAGAGAAGCACCACATACAGAAGCCATTGAAGATGAACCGTTAGATTCAGTGATGTCAGATACGATACGGATTACATACGGGAAGCGGTCAGCTGCAGGAAGAACGGCTTGAACACCACGACGTGCTAGACGACCGTGACCGATTTCACGACGTTTAGGACCTGATTCACGACCCGTTTCACCTACAGAGTATGCAGGGAAGTTGTAGTGCAACATGAAGTTATCAGTTTTCGTACCTGCAAGGGTATCAACCATTAACGCATCACGTGTATTACCCAAAGTTGTTGTTACCAACGCCTGAGTTTCACCACGTGTGAACAATGCAGAACCGTGAGCACGGTCTAATACGCCAACTTGTACGTCGATTGCACGAACAGTTTTTGTATCACGACCATCAATACGTGGCTTACCAGACAAGATGTTGTCACGTACTGTACGATATTTAAGGTCTTCGAATAATTCGTTAACTTCGTCAGCAATGCCAGTTTCGTCATTTTCAGGAACGAATTGAGCCAATGCTTCTTCAGACAATGCATCAAGCGCTGCATAACGTTCATGCTTAACAGCAATAGTATAAGCATCAGAAATTTTCGCTTCGAATGCGTCTTTCAGTTTGCCAAGAAGTTCTTCGTTTTTAACTGGAGCAACCCATGTTGATTCAACTGCACCAGCAGCTGCAGCAAATTCTTTGATCGCTTGGATCGCGATTTGCATTTCGTCATGACCGAACAATACAGCGCCAAGCATTTGGTCTTCTGAAAGTTCTTTCGCTTCAGATTCAACCATAAGCACTGCAGATTCTGTACCTGCAACAACAAGGTCAAGATCAGATTCTTTTAACTGTTCGTGGTTCGGGTTAAGAATGTATTCGCCGTTGATTAAACCAACACGCGCACCACCAATTGGACCACGGAACGGCGTACCTGCGATAGAAAGCGCAGCAGATGTACCCAACATTGCAGCAATGTCAGCATCCATAGTTTTGTCAGAAGAAATAACAGTTGCTGTTACTTGGATTTCGTTGAAGTAACCTTCTGGGAACAACGGACGAATTGGACGGTCGATTAGACGTGAAATTAGAGTTTCAGCTTCAGACGCGCGGCCTTCACGCTTGCCATAACCACCAGGGATACGACCAGCTGCATATTGTTTTTCTTGGTAGTTAACAGTCAATGGGAAGAAGTCTTGACCTGCTTTTGCTTTTGGTTGAGCAACTACAGCAACAAGGACTTGTACGCCACCCATTGTAATCACAACAGTATTGGCTTGACGTGCAACACGGCCTGTTTCAAGCACTACATTGTGCTGACCAAATTGGAATTCTTTACGAATAATATTAAACATCGACATGTTTTATTTTTTCCTAGTTCTTGTGAACAATTATTCTAGTGGAGACCCCTAAGGTTTGGCATTCACTCAGCTAAACACTAGCCCGCAACATAAATGACAAAGCTTAGAAGCCGACCTCACTAGAGACATTAAATACACATTTAAGACACAAAGAAGGAGCGAATCATCGCCCCTTCCCCATTATCCAACCAAGGTTGGATAGACTTTAGATTTCAGTATTACGGCATTCGACATGCAATAGTCCGAAAATCAAAGTTTAATCGAATTAACGACGTAAACCTAAAGCAGCAATCAAAGCGCTGTAACGAGTAGCGTCTTTACCTTTAAGGTAGTCAAGAAGCTTACGACGTTGGTTAACCATACGGATAAGACCGCGACGGCTATGATGGTCGTGTTTGTGTTCTTTGAAGTGACCTTGCAAATCATTGATTTGAGCAGTTAAAAGAGCTACTTGAACTTCTGGTGAACCAGTGTCGTTTTCAGCGCGAGCGAATTTTGCAACGATCTCTGCGCGATCTGCGTTTGTTAAAGCCATTCGATTTCTCCGAGATGCTTAATAAGTTACTTTTGATACAAATCAAACTGATTCTTCAAAACCAATTTGACTGCCGTGCATCACTACAGCAAGTCCAATATATTAAGGGAAAATGCCCCCGATTGCAAAAAAGTTCATCTGCTTTGCACTATTATTCATGCAAACTTTGTTTGCCTATATTTTAAACAAAATAAATCTGGCTTATTTGAACGCTTTTTTGCACAGCAGATAACTAAACTTACAAAAATATTTTAGCTCCTGTACTGAGTGTCATTTTTGCAAACAGTTCGCCCCAAAAAGATAAAAAAAAGCCCGGGCAGAACCCGGGCTTTTTTGCGCTGTAGTTTCTTCTGTTTTCATTATTATTTTATTATTTATTGTTTTATGGCGCGTTCTCGCGTCTTGTTTCTCAAACATTCCATGTTTTAAGTTGTACTTCCTTATGCGGTAGATTTTGACAGATTCAAGCTGTGAAAAAAGTCGCATTTTCCTAATTTATCTGTAAGCTATTTCGTACATTTAACACACAAACAACAAACTATTCACCAAATATTTCACGCATAAAAAAGCCCTGCAGTCTCTCCCAAAACTGCAAGGCTTAGCGGCTGTAAGTTTCCTCTTTACTTACTTCATTGTAAGTTCGCTGTCTTCACGACTTTTTTATTCTATTTGTGCGATTTTACCCAACATTCCATGTTGAGCACTTTATTGTGTGAAGCCATCTTCTCAGAAACTTATACAAAGCTCTATGCGTCAATTTCTCGAATTGTTGTAAGAAATTTCGTACAAAACAAAGCACATCAGTACCTTAAATTTAACTCAGCGTAGTAGCAACCTTGGCACTTAACCCACTACGGCGCAACGTTCGAACGCTCATTGCATTCGCCAATGACGAACGTGCAGCCAATATACTGACGACTTTTTTCGCACGTGTGATGGCCGTATAGATGAGTTCTTTACTTAATAATTGCTGTGCATTGGCATCTAACACCACCACGGTATGGGTAAATTCAGAACCTTGTGATTTATGAATGGTGAGCGCATAGGCCGTCTGTATGCTTTTAGGTAAGCGAGCAGCAGCGACCCATTTCTGTAAACTCGGAAAGTACACTGCAAACTGTATTTGACCTTGTTGTTGCTGTTGAAAGCAGATGCCAATATCACCATTCGACAGCCCGAGCTGATAGTCGTTATAGGTCATCATGACTGGGCGACCAACATACCACTCGCCTTGCTTCGCTTGCTGTGTAGCTTCAAGCACGCGTTGCTCGATCTGCTCATTCAGCACATTCAAACCCAGATTGCCATGCCGAATAGCCGACAACACGCGATAATCGTCAAAACGTGCAATCACCTGTTCAATTTCGGCGACATCTTTTATTTTTGGGGTCTGTTGCAAAAGGGAAACTAAAGCTTGGCAATAACCAGAAAAACCAAACATTAGCTGATCATAATAACGTGACCACATCGCCAGCGTAATATCACTCTCTTGCTCGGGCAGATACTGCAACTGAATCTGATTGTGCATGCTGTCCGTTAATGCGATTTCCCCCAACTCACCCGCAGGTACAAGCGCTTGCTCGAATTGTTGTAACACGCCATCAATTACACGATTCTGTTGTATAAATTGCGCCATTCGACCAATCAATTGCTCACCATCAAAACGGCGACTAGTCACCAAATGCACGTGATTTTCAGCCAATGCAGGCACTTGCTGTAGATCCGCTAAAACGGATCCCACATCCACAGAGGCCAATTGGTCGGCATCGCCCAATAAAATCAGGCGGGTCTGTGGTGCAACTGCGGCCAACAGCATTTTGGCTAAATTGAGATCTAACATCGAAGCTTCATCAACCACAATTACATCAAAGGGTAATGGACGCTTTGCATGAAAACGCGGGCGCTGTGTTTCACCTAGCCCTAACAGGCGATGCAACGTAATAGGCGTTAAACGCTTTAAATCATCACTGATTAAATCGGCCAGTTTCGGATCTGAAAATGAATTTTGTAAAGCTTCTTTCATCCGCTGCGCCGCTTTACCGGTGGGTGCTGCCATAGCAATACGAATATTGGGCAGGCTTTGATTTAAGACCGCAATAATACGTGCCAAAGTATAAGTTTTACCTGTACCAGGCCCGCCTGTGATAATACTCAGTGCTTGTGAAGCCACCATACGCATCGCTTGCTTTTGTTGCGTGTCTTCTAATAAAGCCTCTTGCTGTGGGCTTAAAGTCAAAGCGGGTAACTGTTGTTGTTTCAATGTTGCAACATACTGGGCCAATTGAAATTCTAATGACCAATAGCGATATAGATAAATCTGCTGCTGATCATATACAAATGGTGCAATCTGTTGATTAGCTGCATCTTCACTTGTGGCATATAAGCCAGCCAGCAATTGCAACTCACTTTCTGTACATGGCAGACAGCTATCACCTTGGGCCAAGGCCTGAAAAATTTGCTGTATAAAAACAGTAGCTTTTTCTCGCATTAATGCAGAGCTATGTTGTAAAGACACATATTTTGCCCAAGCCTGCATTGGCAAGTCTTTTTGATCATTTTCCACACAGTTATCCTCAAATTTATCCACAGGATAATTTATTGTTTATTTGCTATTTTTTGTGACGAATTAGGCAATATCGCGCAGTTTATCAACATTAAAATTGCCCAATATTTCATCCATTTTTTGTATAAAATCCGCTGTGGGTTGCCAATGACACACGCCATAATTAGCATCACCATTCATGCCACGTAAGTACAAATAACTCGCCCCACCCAAATGCTGCGCGATATCATAATCCTGCAATTGCACCTTCAAATAACGATGTAAGGCCAATAAATAAATGGCGGCTTGTAACCAATAACTCGAACTACTCATGTTTCGGCGGATTTCACTCAGCGTATATTCCTGCTGTGCCTTACCCAAAAAGTTACTCTTGTAGTCGGCAATGTGATAACGCTGTCCATCGAAATACACCAAGTCAATGGCACCAATTAAATAACGTGCAGAATTGGCTTCATTTAGTGCTTCAATCGCAATTCCAGCTTGCGTGAAGAGTTGTTGAATTTTTTTAATTTGCACGGGTCGATCTGACAGTGAAAGTTGAAATGGGAACTCTGGGAGATGACTGTCTGTAGACAACTGACTCAAACTAAAATCCGCATGCAATGGCGTATTTACGACCTCGTGCGTCCACTGTGTCATTAGCGCATATAAGATTTCATTTTGCATCCCTTCAACCAACACCCCAAAACCAATGTTTTGGTAAAAGCTTGTCGACTTTGGTTGATCTAAGGCAGGGCTACTCCCCAACTGTTGCGCTTGCTGAATAAATCCATCCCGCATTGCACTCGGATCTGCTTGCTGAATATGTTCCACCAAGGGTTGTAGCAGCTTTAAAAACTGTGAAGCATCATAGCTATGCTGACTTTGAAACAGCCTGCTACATACTGTAGGGACATCGGTATGGGCCAGCATCTGCTGCAAAATGTCATGGTTAAATGCCAAATACACACTACGCACCAATTTATGCTGTTCCTGCGTATGGATAAATTCACCAAAAGCCTGACGTACCGCATGATCCAAAGGCGCGGTCAGCGTTATATACGCAGATTTCCATGCCTGTGCAAACACTTTCCACACATCAAAACTGTCTTGCAATTTTTCACGTAGCTCATCCAGTAGCTGTGGGCCATCATTTTTAAAACGTCTTAAGATTTCCAATGGCCATGCAGCGGAATCTTGAAAATCAATTTGCTCATACACACTGTGTAAGAATGTTCCCGCCACCGTTCCTTTTGGAAAGTTTTGCTTAATCCATGAAACTCCCAAAGCGCTGTACTGGATTTCACTTTCTTGGTCTTGTTCATCTTCAGCACTGTCTTGCATCTCAACTTGATTTGCCAGCTGATCTTGGGTGCTTTGGCGGTAGGATAAATGCTGTGATAAACCGGTAAAACTGGTATTGCTCCGCGGGTAAAACCGTGCCTCAGGCAACGGCAAAGCCTCTAAAACTTGCGCAGTCTGCTCATGTGTAACCGAAATAACATCTGGACATTGTTCAAGCAATTCCTGCTGCATGCAACCTGCATGCTCAAAATGATTGGGCGCAACACCACGCCAAAACGGCAAGCTGTAAACAGACTTATGATCTTGGGTTCTAAACATGGCATAAATGCGATAACTGGCGCGGGTTAATGCCACGTACCAAAAGCGATGTTGCTCTGCGATACGGCGGGCATCATTTTGTTCAAATTTATACGGTTGTAACTTTGACCCAATATCAATTACACGGCGCCGATCTATAGAATTTGTATCTATATTTCTTTCATCTTCATAAGAAAAAATCAACGTATTATCAATTTTAGGTCCACCATCAGCATTGAGTAAAAAAACGACTTTAAACTCTAAACCCTTCGACTGATGGATGGTCATCAGTTGCACCCCTTCAGCATTACTTAAAGGCCGCTCTAGCTCCCAGTCGCGTTGCTGTGGCGACTGCAATTGCTTGAGATACCAGTGATGTAAATGCTGTGCACCTTGCAAGTGTTCGCTTTGCGCACTGAGTAATTCTGTCAAATGACGTAAATTCACCACATCGCGCTCATTATTCAAACTCTGTAGCGCGACAATACGCTCCCAAATTTTGAAATAGTTGAGACAATAGTGCCAAGCTGGCAAGAAGCCCTGATGTAACCAAAGCTCTCGAATGTGGTCAAATTGGGCAATATAGTGGCTTAAATCTAACATTTGCATGTCATCACGCCACAAATCGACCAACTGCAACCCCATCAGACGTCCCAATAGCGCACGTTTCACTTTGGCTTCTTGATACGGCGTTAAAATTGCATTTAACAGTGCAGCCACATCTTGGGCAATCTCACTACTAAATACACTCCGTTTGGCTGAACGATTGACTTTAATCCCCAAAGCCAAAAGTGATTTTTGTACCGCATTTAATGCAGAATGGCCTGCCGAAAGAATGGCGATGTCTTCTACTGCCAATGCCTCACGAATTGTTTCTCCATCCTTGAGTGACTGAAAATACAACTCACCTTGCTTGGCTTGATTGAGTAAATGCTGAATTTGCCACGCCACTTGTGAGGCTTCATCGGCTGGTCGCTCTAATTGCACCCAACGTAAGGGCGCAGGATTGATTTGCCCTGCATCATATAAATCTGGATGCGATGCACCTGCACTAATCGGCACATAATGCACATCTTCCCCAAAATCCATTTGCCGTTGAAATAAAGCATCCACCACATCGACCAATGGGGCAATCGAACGGAAGTTTTTGGTTAATTGGTAAAACTGGCCTTGCTTACGATACACATCATTGCGTGCCTTTAAAAAGGTCAGCATATCGCCACCACGGAAGCCATAAATGGCCTGTTTACGGTCACCCACCATAATCATACAGCCCTGCTGTAAACGCGCAGGATGACGCCAAATCTGTGCCAGCATGCTGTCTTGATCTAGGTTGGTGTCTTGAAATTCATCGACCAAAATAAGCGGATAGCGAGCATGCACAAAGGCCGCAAACTTTTCCCCTTGCTCGCCTTGAAGCGCTTCCGATAGGGTTCGAATTTGCTGTGCAAACGTGGTTTCACCTTTGCTCTGTAATAATTGAGGCAAGTGCTTTTTTACTTCAATACAAATATGTACTTTCAGTACATCATTTAAAGACTTTCTAAATTCAATTAAATCATTTAATGCTTGTATTAGCGGATGCTGATAGAAATTATCTTGAATCCATTGAGGGCATCCTTCCTGCTTAGCTGTTTCTTTCTTAAAAACTCTAAATTCCCTTTTACCATCACTACCGAAAAACATTTTCTCAATACAAACTAAACAACTATCTGCTTCTTCAGAAAAAAACCATGCTGGCCCTAATTTCGTAATATTCAGAAGTAAATTAGGAATATCCTCCAAAAAAATCTTAGGAAAACTGCCTTTGACAAAAATACGGTTATTAATCTGATCTGAAAATTGTCCTTCTTTTCCATAATACTCAGACATTTCAGTATGATTAAAATATTTAAGTTGTTGAATTTTATCCTCAAATTTTTCTTCAGAAAAAATTTCTTGCGGTTTTTCCAACTCAACATAAGCAAAATTCAGTGATTTTCCTACCACATCCATATAGCTATCAATAGAACTCAGTTTATTTTGTATAAGAAGATAATTAATGAGATATTGTGGTTGTTGCTGAATCCATTCACGCAAGGTGTCATGCACCAATTGTTGAATATACACGCTGTCATCATTGGTAATTTCAGCACGTTCAATTTTGCCACTTTCAAAGGCGAATTCACGAAGTAGGTTTTGGCTAAAGCTGTCCAAAGTCCCCACAAATAGTTCATCCAGCTGATCCAACACCAATTGCAAGCGATCACAGGCATAGCCTATCTGATGTGCATGACGTTCTAAAATCACTTTCACCAGTTCATCTTTTTCAGCTTCAGCTTTGGCCTGTATTACCACCACTTGTGTGCTTCTTAAACTTTCAAGCAGACTCAACACTTGATATAAACGCTGGCGAATACGGCTTTTTAATTCTGCCGCCGCTTTTCGGGTAAATGTGGTTGCAATAATTTGTCGCGGTAAATATTTTTCCAACAAAATACGTACCATCAGGCTCGATAAGGTAAAAGTTTTACCCGTACCCGCCGAGGCTTCTATCCAATGTAAGCCCTGAAAATGCATGTTGCGGATTGGATTTTCAATTTCCTGAATATTCATCATTTACTCCGCAGTTTGATGCTGAAAAATCGGCTGATACAGTGCATAGGCAAATAATTCACAGCAATGCTCCAGCAACTGTTTACTGTCCTGATCACGTAATATAAAGGCCCAATCCAGATGTGCCTGATTGGCTTCATCGAAACGAATATCAAAAGCACTATAATCGCCTGCAGCCGTCCATTTTTGTTTTAACTGTTCGATTTGCTCAAGCACTAAAATGCCTGCCTCTTTTTCAATCCAGCGCACACCGCGCTCATTGCCTTTACCATTATTTTCTAAGGTAAATGCACCACTTTTTTCACTTGCTAGCAATAAATTGGCCGGCAAAACCAAAGGCCGTTGTTGTCCATAGTGCCAAGCCTTGAGCCACGCTTGAATGTGCACGCGCGCTTGCGCAGGTGATACCCCCTGACAACACACCGTAAGGTCGCCACATACTTCTATACGTTGATAGCTTTGTGTATCTTGCTCGGGCAAGCTATGCAACCAAAGCAAATATTCCAACCAAATTTGTGCACGGCGACGCCCTCGGGCACTCGATGCCGTCAAGCTCACCCACGTTTGTACAGGCTCGGCAGGTACAGTAATTTGCATTTGTAGATTGGTTTCTAAGCTCAACATGCGCTGAGTCACTGGCGTTAAAGTTGCATCATCGCTCTGGGTCACGGCTTTCACTCGCTCCAGCAAAGCTTCATGCTGTTGTAGGCTACTATTCCAAGTCGCCTCTTTTAATTTGCCCACAGGCAATTGATCTAACAGTAAGTCTTCGCTCGCAATTTGCGTCGACTGCAATAAGCTATTGCGTACAGCATATTTTTCTAAACCATCTAAAAGTAAAGGCTCATCCGTAGCCAAACTGTCCTCAGGTTTAGGGTTTACAATGCCTAAGGTTTTTAAATACAGCTCGGCAGGAAAAGTGACTTGCTTGATCCACTGGCTACTATCTAACTGTAAATCAGCGACTTCAGTCGGCTTAAGGGCTTTGCTGGCCCATGCAGTACGCGCACCCTGAGCCTGTTGTAGTTGCTGTGCCACATGAAACCAGTGGTCTTGATAGCGAATCTTCCGATCTTGGCGAGTGTGAATAAAATTCTGCAGTTCAAACGGTTGTAGACTGTGAATGCGATACAGATTTTTTAAATTATCTGGCACTTCAATGCCACTATCCAAAGTAGTCAGCAGAGGCAAAGTGCTCTCTGCACGCCCTCCCTGAACGATCACAGCCAAATGACGAATAAATTCTTGCACCACACTCGATGGCTCGCGTATTTCACCATCATTGACATCAAAGCCATTATAAAACAGCCATAAATTATCTTTGGCCAACAACAATGCATCTAAAAATGCGCCTTGTTCATCATCTAAACGTGAACGGTCACCCAAGTGCGATTTCAGCACATCCATTAAGTCAAAAGGCAAACGCACCTGACGGCTTGGGAACTTCCCGCTGTCTAAGTTCAGCATCACAATCAGCTTATAAGGCAAGGGACGAATTTGCCCCATTTGACTAAAAGTAATTTGACCAGTCGGCACAGCCTGATCCATTTGGCTATCAATAGTATTTTGAATTTCTTGTAATAAGTAAGGCAAAGGCAATTGCATGTCTTTGAGTAGCAGTTGCTCTTGCGGGCCCAGCTCACCATCTTCGGTATAGTACGACAGTGTAATTAAGGTAATGTATTTACGCAGTGTATCGCGCACTGCTTTTAAGGCTGTGACGCCATGTTTTTGGTACTGATCTAAATCGCGTAGCAATAAATGTAACCACTCTTCAACATTACGTTGAATGCCCATCTCATGCTCTACCAGCCAATGGCGACGTTCGGCAAAATCTTGATACATCGTGATCAAGATATTGACCAACTCAAAATCTTCTGGACGCACATAGGCATAACTTAAAGTATCTTGTAGCATGACATGCTCAGGCACCGCTACGCCAAGTACCAAACGGTCTAAGGCAAATTTAAAACTGTAACGATAGTCCTGATCATTGGCAGCCAAACTCCGCTTTAAATGTTCTTCGTCTAGGCCGCGCTTAAATTTGGCATCACTGAGCAATTCAATCATACGTGCTGCTTGATCGGTACTCAGCGCATAACGGGTTTGCACCGCACCTAAATTCAGCCAATCTGCAAAATCTTCTAGGCTAAAGCGACCTTGGCCTAACTGAATTGGTCCAAGTACAGCACGCCATGCATTTTGTGTATCCAACTGTGGTACACCTGCAATTTTAACAGGCAAATACACACTGTCTTTACGCGTCTGCTGTGCAGTATTTTCAAAGCTCTGCTCTCGTGGTGGCGGTGCAAATACACTGCGAATAAGCGGTTCAAGCTCTTTGAGCTGCGGACTTAACACCAAAATATCATTGGGCTGACGAGGCTGTTCTGGCGTGCTCTGTGATAGCCAATGCACCAATTGATCTTTGAGCACTTCCAACTGACGCAAAGATGAATGGCAAACATGCAGTTGAATCGAATCATCTTGTTCTAACAATTCAAATGATTCAGGTTCTGGCTCAGCCAAATTTAAAATATCAGACTGTAATTTCCCCAGTAAATGCGCTTCATAATCCATTGGAAAAAGGTCATGCCACTCTTCATCTTGCTCACCTGCAGCCAAATTGACCAGCAATGAAAAGTGATCTCGGGCTTGCTTGCCAAAACGAGTCAACAGTGGATGTCTGGAATCTTTTTGTTGTCCATATTCCAGCGTGTATTTTTCAAAAAATGCGTCAATTTGTGCAGTGGTTGCTTCAGGATTTTTTTCTTGAAAGCGTTGTTTGAGTTTTACGTCATATTGCTTTTTCCAGTTGGCATCTACGGTGTCTGCCCAGTACTCTTGCGATGGATTGAAGTGCAAAATCAACACATCCATATACTGCCCTAAACGACGTAAAAAACTCAGCTGGCTCGGAGGCAAATCCAGTACTGTAAATAGCACCACCTGTTTAGGCAACGCTTGTAAGGCTTTGACACGCTGTGCAGGATCATCCATCACTTGCCAAAAGTTTTGATCAATACTTTGCATTAACTCAAAGTCAGCATGAAATTCGCTATGCCACAACCAGCGTTGCCATTGCTCAAGTTGTTCGGCTTGTGCCAAAGCAAAGCTTGAAATTTGTTGCTGTTGTACTTGCTCTTCTTTGCTGTCCAAACCAGGAAACAAAGGCCTTGGCATAAAAAATTGCTTATCCAAATCCAGTGGCTGATTGTTGCCCCAATCTTTCAGCCAATTATGTGCACAGTCACAAGACTCGCCCTGCGCATGTTGTTTTAAACAATGTCCACGGTATTCCATATAGTTACTAAATAAGCGTGAGACTTGCTCCGAAACCCAATACAACATGCCTTGCTTTTTGAGCTGTTGCTCCGTGCTATCACTCAGTCTGGACGCGCTGTCATACATACGTTGCACAATGCTATGTAAAGGGTGATCTACAGACAAAGGATTGTTTGCCTGCTGAATAAAGGGTTTTAAAATTTGATAGGTACGCCATTTAATAATTAAGCGTGGAATATTGGCTTTCCGTACTTTTTCTTTATCATCCAATACTGCCTGATAAGCAAACCATTGAAAGGCACGGATCCGCTGATGAAACATGGTATTGGCGCTAATACCTTGTTGTTCTGATAATTTTGTCGTGAGCCACGTTTGCACTGCCATAGAAGGCACAATAAAATGTTGGGTCTTGAGTGCGGCCAAGGGCGAAGTTTCAGCTTGATGGCCTGCTTGAATCATGGCTTCTAATAAGATTTCAACACGCTGACTTTGTATGACGCGAATAGCCATGTTCTCTCCACTCAATAAAATACGGACGCTGCAAAACGATAAAGATTATTTACTATACTTTTATGGCTGTCTATGCGAATTTGAAAACAATATTCAGTATAAAAATCAATTTGAAACGCTTATCTTAAAGTACATTAGCGATCAATACCTTTGATGAGCGCAGAAGGATCTTCACCATGAAAATAGACAATGTTCCAGACTCCATTGATCCAAGCTTAGATTTGGAGGCCATCCGCCAAGAATGCCTAGAGCTGGTAAAAAAACGTGCTTACCTCTCTGCTGGGGTTGCCGTCATTCCCGTGCCTTTTTTAGATGTCGTGATTGATGTCGGTATTTTGTCGCTCCTCATTCCAGAGGTAAATGCACGCTTTGCGCTCGCGCCAGAGCAAATTAGCGTGTTTGACCCAAAAACCAAACAAGTCCATTGGAACGAACTACGCAAACGTGGTGTAGAGTTCTCTGGTTTAGTCGTTGCCCGCACAGCAATGAAAAAATCACTCAATAATGTTGCGGCCAAATACATTACCAAACAAGTAACTAAATTCATTCCGCTCGGTGGCCAAGCCATTGCAGCCACTTTGGGTTATATCGTGATGAAAAAAGTGGCAGATGCCCATGTAGAAGATTGCTACAACTTAGCCAAAAGCATTCAACAAAAACAAATTGCACAGCAAGGTAGTACAACCATCTAATTCGTCCGCTCTTCAAATACATGCTATCGCATAAATGAGCAGGTCGAAATTGATTGAGCACTTGCGCTACACACATAGCGCAGTGCTGACAAAAAAATAAGGGCTAAGCTCTCGGTTAGCCCTTATTATTAGATGTTATTTCATTCCAATTTAAGTACTGTTTTTAGTCTATTTCATCGCGGTACAGCACAAGACTTACTCAACCTTCAATTGCTTTAAGATCGCACGTAGCACGTCTAAGCGTGCAGTATTTTTATCATCCGTTGCAATCACATGCCATGGCGCATACTCCGTATTCGTGCGCTCAAACATGTCAGCAGCCGCATTTAAATAATCATCCCAATGTTCCCGATTACGCCAATCTTCTGGTGTAATTTTAAAGCGTTTATGGGGTGTTTCTTCACGCGCTTTAAAGCGTGCCGCTTGCTCATCTTTACTGATCGCCAGCCAACACTTCACCACAACGGTATTGCTGTTCACCAGATCTCGCTCAAAACGATTAATTTCATCATAAGCACGTTGCCACTCGATCGGGCTCGCAAAGCCTTCAATCCGCTCTACCAATACACGCCCATACCAAGTGCGGTCAAAAATGGTGATCTTTTCACTCGGCTGAATTTTGCTCCAAAAGCGCCATTGATAAGGTCGGCGCAATTCATATTTTTCAGGCGCGCCAATGGTATAAATTTCGTATTCTCGTGGATCTAATTTTTTTACAATTCGTTTAATTGCACCACCCTTGCCGGCAGCATCCATACCTTCAAAGGCAATCACCACATTTCGGCTATCAAAACGCAGTGCTTTCGACACCTTTTTGCTGAGCTGTTTCAGTTCTTGTTTATATACATCTTTCTCCATAACATCTGTTGCAGGCTTTAATAAAGCTTCTGGAATCGTCGCTTGTTTCCAGCGACCTTTGCCCTGCTTTAAGTGTTCTGGGCAATGTTGTATCGCTCGTAAAATATATTGTGCAAATTGCTGATCACGTTCTTTTTCATCTTCACAATCAATCAAAAACCAATCTTGGGTAAACCTCTGGCGTAGCTTTTGCAGATTGTCATATTGTTTTTTATTTCGCCAATCTAGTCCGTGTAATTTATGCCAATGCACTTCACTCGGGTCCATCGTATCTAAACGCTTTTGCAAAGATTTCCAAGACAGATCAAACCAGACTTTAATCACATCGACATTATTATTTTTTAAGTCTTGTTCAAAATTGCGCATGTTTTCGACATATTCATCAAACATGGTGTCATCCATCGGCTGTGATACATGCATGGCCGTGGTCAGCAAATCACTATACCAATTGCCAAACATCACCATCATTTGTCCTTCAGCTGGAATTGAGCGTGCATAAGACTGCCAAAAGGTTTCTTTATGATTAAACGTTCTCGGTGGATCAGCTTTCACCTGTAAAAATCTTGGATCTAACCATTCTCTGAGCTGTTTAACCGCCTCACCTTTCCCTGCCAACTCAATGCCACTCACGAGAATCAACTGACTTTTAGCATTGGTTTTAGCACGGCTGTCTTTCAGGGCATATTGAGCTTCAATCAGTGCCAACGATAATTGTTCTTCATCCATCAACTGAAATTGGTTTTGTTTTGTCGTCATTTTCTATTCGATACTTTATGATGATTTTTTCCAGTATAGCCCTAGTTTTTAATTTTATAGAAGTACCGAAAAGCGCTTTTAGCCAGCAGTTTTGAAGCATTTTGCAACCAACTGGCTGCACGCTCTACATTTTTCCTGCAATTTGTCATAGCAGCTCATCTCAAGTGCAGCTACTATGTGGTGAACTTGAAAATAATTGAGACACACAATGTCCAAGCTGGCTGTTTTAGACGATCTTTTAGAACTTTATATCCAACTGAACTATCATAAAAACCCTGAGATCCAACAACGCTTGGCCGACGTACAGCTTTGGCAAAAAACACGTATGCAGCGCACCCATGCACAACAATTTGCGGAAAAACAAAATGTACTCATGGCCGAATATTTTTTAAATCGTTTATATGGTGGCCCAGACTTTGATGCCCTTGCAGAGCAAATTGCACGCTTGACCAAATATGCACACAAAGCAGAAAAACTCATTCCAGATAACGCAATTAAAACTGGTACATCAGGCGTCGCTTTAGCTATTTTAGCCGTACAGCTGGACGAACAAGTCGCCATGCAACTACTACAAGACTACCATCCAAACGAACCCTTGACCGATGAAATGATGCGTCAAGCTTATCTCAAGCTCAATCAAAGTGATGACCGCCTAAAACAATTAGCCTTACTCGATGAGCTTGGCAAAAGCCTAGACAAATATATGCGTTCCTTCGTGGTCTACACGGCATTTAAAATGTGTAAAGGTGCGGCCACTAAATATCGTTTTGAAGTCATGTATGACTTTATGCAAGATGGTTTTTCGGCAATGAAGCCCTTAAAATCTGCAGAAAAATTTGTGAAAGAATTTACCGCAACTGAACGCCAAATCGTTGCGAAAGTGCATGCTGGTGACCCCAACCCCTTTCAATAATTTTGGGGCAATGTCAAAGTAAGCATCGCATGAAATCAAGATAATTCTGTATATTATTCATAACAATTGCTTGATGATTGCTGTACAACGCACGAGAATCTGTCATCATGCATGCAATGATGAATTAACCCTATTTTGAAGTTAGGAGTGACTTAATGTCTAATGAAAATCAAAAGCCTGCTCAACCTGAAACTGCAGCACAAAATACAGACAAAGTCAGCCCATTCTTAACCGAATCTCTGCCTCAAGGTGCGCCACAAGGCCAACAACAGTCTCTAGAACAACGCCTTACCGATACACCAGTAACAGGCACCATTCCAAAATACAATCTACCTCGTGGCGCCAATACAGGTAATGTTGGCGCAACAACGCACTTCGGTTATCAAACTGTCAACAGTGAAGATAAGGCACAAAAAGTGGCTGAAGTTTTCCATTCTGTTGCTGCCAAGTACGACATTATGAATGACCTGATGTCTTTTGGTATTCACCGTCTTTGGAAACGTTTTGCAATTAACATGTCTGGCGTACGCCGTGGTCAACACGTGCTTGATATTGCGGGTGGTACAGGTGACTTAGCCAAAGTTTTCAGTCGTGAAGTCGGCCCTACAGGTCATGTCGTTCTTTCAGACATTAACGAATCAATGTTAAACGTTGGCCGTGATCGTTTAATTGATGCAGGTTGCACGAACGTTGATTTTGTCTTGGCCAATGCGGAAACTTTAGAGCCTTTTGCAGATAATAGCTTTGATTTACTCACCATTTCATTTGGTCTACGCAACGTGACTGATAAAGATGCCGCTTTAGCCGCAATGTACCGTGTGTTAAAGCCAGGTGGCCGTTTATTAGTGCTCGAGTTTTCTAAACCTGTGTTTGAACCTTTCTCTAAGCTCTACGATCTTTACTCATTCACGGCACTTCCGATTATGGGTAAAATCATTGCGAATGACTCAGAAAGCTATAAATATTTAGCAGAATCAATTCGTATGCATCCAGACCAACGTACTCTCAAAGGTATGATGGAAAATGCAGGCTTCCAAAACTGTGATTACCATAACCTCACAGGCGGTATTGTTGCAGTACATCGTGGCTTTAAACTTTAATTCGGTTTTTTAAGGTTCCATTATGTGGTCAATTCTCGCACTCGGCGTAGTGGAAAGATTGATTCATCATGTTATTGATCTGGATGCCATTACGCGCATCCAGTTCAACGCCTTGCAAGGAAAAATGCTCCGCGTCGTGATGGACTCACCTAAACTTTCTGTCGATGTTTTTTTTGATGACGGAAAAGTTCGTCTCGAAGCCACCGCAACAGGACACAACAACGCGCCATCCATCTTTGAGCAGCGCCCTTTTGATCCACAGAATACTGTGATCGAAGCAACAGCAACCTTGCATGTTGAAAATGCAGTTGCTGCGCTTAAACTGTTGCTTGCTGAAGATGTAGGCACGATTCCTGTACAAGGTGATTATCGTCTTTTACAAGAAATTCAGCGCATCATTCGCCAAGCAGAGCCAGATTTAGCAGCCCACCTTTCGCCATTGATTGGTCCTGCCTTAGCACATGAAATTGCTAAAATTCAATTGGCACCAAAACACTTAAAACAATCCTTACAAAGCCAACTGTTTTTTGCTGAAGACTTCCTCAAAGAAGACCTACATGCACTTGCACCACGTTGGCAAATGGACGATTTAAACCAAGATACACGCATTTTAAATCAAAATTTGGATCGTGCCGAAGCTAAGATTCAGCAACTCCAAAATCAAATTGATGCATTACACACCCCCACTCAACCCTAGGTAAAACTTATATGATTCCGCATTTGAGACGTTTAATCGACCTTTGGCGCATTGCCGCGCACTATAGACTCGACACGTTATTCCCTGCGGAAGAGTTGCCTGAAAAAGCACGCCATGTGTTAGGGTTGATTCGTATGCATCCTGCGGCGTGGTCGAGTCGCGAACGCAAAAATCCGCTGAAGCTCAAAATGGCTTTAGAGGAAATGGGTCCTTTGGCCATTAAGCTTGGCCAGCTGCTCTCTACCCGTCGTGATCTCATTCCACCCGAAGTATTGCAACAACTGGTTTTACTGCAAGACCGTGTCAAACCCTTTGACAACAATGTTGCGAAAATGCGTATTCAGCAATCACTTAAAGCTGATGTAAATACCTTATTTGCACGTTTTGATGAACAACCTTTGGCTGCAGCATCCATTGCCCAAGTGCATACAGCTGCACTACATGATGGTCGTGAAGTCGTGGTCAAAGTCACACGCCCAGATATTCGCAATCAAATTTTACAAGACTTTGAAATTTTAGAATGGCTCGGTCATTTTTTAGAAAAACGCTTAGAAGCTGCCCGTGCACTGCACTTGTCTGAAATTATTCAAGACTATCGACAAATTATTTTAAAAGAATTAGACCTCACTTTAGAGGCTGACAACACCCGTCGTATGCGCCATTACTTTACAGGCTCAAGCATGATGTATGTGCCTGAAGTCTATATGGACAGCAAAGACGTCATGGTGGAAGAGCGCATTACAGGTGTACCAATTTCAGATATTGCAACCTTTGAACGTCTGGGCATGGACCGTAAAGATTTGGCAGAAAAAGGTCTGACCATTTTCTTTACCCAAGTCTTTCGGGATAATTTTTTCCATGCAGACATGCATCCAGGCAATGTCTTTGTTGAAACGATTAATCCTGCAAATCCACGTTTTATTGCGCTGGACTGCGCCATTATGGGTGAGTTATCTAAACATGACCAAATGACCGTAGCACGCATGCTACTGGCCGTCATGAATAGTGACTTTATGCAACTGATTCAAGTGGTACATCAAGCAGGCTGGATTCCACCAGGCACAGACCAAGATGCTTTAGCACGAGAAATGCGTCGTACTGTTGGCCCAATGGTCTCTAAACCAATGCATGAACTGGATTTTGCGGGCATCTTGATTGAAGTGATGGATGTGGCTCGTCGCTTCCATTTGGAAATTCCACCTCAATTAATGCTGTTGCTTAAAACCTTAGTCCATGTGGAAGGTTTAGGCACAGATTTATATCCAGAACTGGATATTTGGAGCCTTGCAAAACCAATTCTAACGGATTGGATTAAAACCCAAATGAATCCACAAAAAAACTTGAAAGAGTTAGGACAAAAAATTCCCGACTTACTTCTAGGGGCACAAGATTTACCTACCTTACTCATTGATAGCTTAAATGGTCTCAAAAACCAATCCGCTTGGAATGCCAAACAATTACATGAGATTCAAACCATACGTTTACAGCTCGAACAGCAACAAAAGCGTAGTTGGATCTTCGGTAGCTTCATTGCCATCTTCTTAGCGATTGCCGTTATTTCTCCGTGGTATATCTCTGTTCTTCTTATTGCACTGGCAAGCTTATTATCTCTTTGGCGAATTTTTAAATAATTTAAAACCAGTATGTTCAGCAAATCATGTGCTGAACATACTGGTTTTTTGTGACATACATCGCAGAATTCAATTAAAGCCTTATAAATATATGTATTTGTAATTTAAATATTTTTTATATCTATTTTCACGGTATTTTTATCTTAATTTTAAAATACGAAATCCAATCAAAATAATACCTGTTAATATTTAAAACAAAATATTTAGATATTTATCCATAAAAAAACATATTAATCATAACTCAATATTATTTTATCTTTCTCATGATTATTACTTTTTGTATATTTTTTGTTTTTTTATTTGATATAAGTTACATCACGTAACCCTTCACTTCGAGATTCAAAATAATGAAGCATAAAACATTAAAACTGTCTGTCTTATCAATTGCTTTAACTTCACTATTAACTGCATGTGGCGGTGGGGGTGGAAGTGATGAAGGCAGCACAACACCTCCTTTCGCATCTAAAACAGTTTCTGGTCAAGCTGTCGATTTCTATTTAAAAAATGCAACAGTCACTTTAACTGACTGTCTGGATAGCAATGGCCTCCCTCTTGTTGAAAAAACAGGAGATAAAGGTGAATTTACATTTAAAACCACTGAAAAATGCCAAAGTTCAGCCATGACTGTGACTGGCGGTACTGATATTGCCACTGGATTAAGCTTCACTGGTACACTAAAAATTCAAAAAACTGATCTGCAAAACTTCAATAGCGCAGCAGTTGTTGTAAGCCCATTAACCACCTTACAAGTGTATGCTGGCTCAGCAGGCATTGAATCATTGTTAACTAATTTAGGCCTTTCTGCTGAAACACTTGCTAAGCTTAAAGCATCTAATTTTAACCTTGCAGGCTTTGATCCTGTTAAAGATGCAAGTGCTAAAGATATGGCAACGATTTTCGTTATTCAGCAACTTGCTAACCAAATTGAAGATAGCTTACAAAGCATTAGTAAATCAGATGGTTCTGTGGCTCTAGATGCAAGCAAAGCAACTGAACTTGCATTTGGTGCATTGGTAAAACAATTATCAGCTGGAAAACTATTTACTGACGGAACAACCAAATTAGATACCACAGCACTGCAGAACCTATTAGCTACTGTTAAAGCAGATGCAACAACAGCCATCAATGACAATACTATTGTGATTGATAACAGCGTTTTAGATCAAATAAGCCATAGTGTAAGCACTGTTGCAGATGCATTAAATACGGTTGTTACTACAGGTGGCAATTTAACCGCTGAAGCCTTACAACAAAAACTACAAAATAATGAAGGTGGCATTCAAGATCAACTGCAAGCAGAGTTACTTACTCCAGTTTATAGTGACTTCAAACTTGCAAACTACGATTTAACTCAGATTAAAGGTTCAGCAACAGCACCATTAGCAATTGGCCTAAGTCAATTAACAAGCAACTTAAATGTTTCATTTAAAATGAAAAATGCAACAACATCATTAAAAGACACGATTAAGCTTGCTTTTGCATTACATGGAATTCGTGGTACTGCTCAAAAAGATTTAAATGTCACCGTAAATAGTATTCAAGCAACTTTTGATAATACGGGCAACCTAGAAAAAGCCATCATTCCAGCTGGTGCGAAAATCACAATTTCGTCGACCATTAATAGCTTGAAAAATGCAACTTTCACGATTGATCAAGATATTAAAGTAAGCTCAAGCAATGGTGCTATTTCACTACAAGCTCTAATTGACAGCAATGCTACATTGAAAGGCTACTACAATCAGTATTATTCAGAATTGGCTACAGGTGATGCAATTAACGCAACAGCATACGTCCTACCAATCTCTTATGTAATAGATGCTGATTTAAATCTGCCAACAAGCCAAGCCAACTTTAATGGCGAAAACTTTAGCGCACCTTCGATAACTGCATATTTCAAACTAAATTAATTCAAAAACTAAAAAGCCAGTTTTCGAACTGGCTTTTTTCATTGCTTACGTTTTAGAGTGACCCAGAATTATGCATTTTAAACTTCTTATTTCCTGCACTTGCTTGGTGATTAGCACACAACTAATCGCAGCACCCAATGACCCTTTCTTAACTGCAAAAGACTTTAATGCAAAACATAATGCAGCATTGCAAATGACCTTTGCTATTGATGCTGTTAATGACACCATCGATTTTCTAGACATGCGACAAAGCGAAGGTATTACGGACAAATCTGCGGGTGATTACCAAGGTTTTCATCTTGGGGCAAGCTACCAGATTAACCCACAATGGTCAGTTGAAGGTACCTATTGGCATCGAGAAATTGACTACAGCCAAGACACCAATAAAATTGACAGTGGTTTAATTGCAGCGCGCTATACCCCAGCATTAAATTTAAATAAGAATGATGCACTCACCTTCCGTGCAAGTCTTTGGGGAAATACTGCAAACACCTTAACCAAATCCACCCCAACAAAAGTTAATCAACGTACATTCCAAAATGTAAAAGTTGAAGACCCACAAGATCTTCAACTGCAACTTGATGGTATTTTCTCACGTAAGCTCGACCCAATGAATCAGCTGAATGCTTTTGTTAGTGTGGGCTACAGTAAAGTGGAAGTGAGTCAGCTCCAAATTCAAGCCATGCAACAAGGTTGCTTGATGAATGTAAACATCAATAGTAGTAATCAATATGCAGGCAACTTAGCCCAGCCGTGTAAAAGTGGTTCAATTACTCTGAATGATCTAGCGATAAGTGGTAATGCCAATGAGTTCGGCCTTGAGATTGATAAAGACTTAAATTACGACAGCTATTTCACTAATTTAGGCGCATCGTGGAACTGGCGCTATCAACAATTTGAAAGCCAAGTTGCGTATCACTATCAACGCTTATGGCGTAAGAATATCGACGATCGCGTCAATCAGTTTGGTAATAGCGCAATCAAAGACAACCACACGCTTGGCATGAAATTTAGCTACGATTTTTCACCAACAATCACCGGCTTTGTTCAAGGTGAAATCTACCAAAACAACTTTGTCGGTTATATCCCTTTCGTTTACAACGGGGTAACCGCTTCTCGCTTAGAAAAACGCTATGGCCTTGCCTCTATAGGCCTACAAGCTCGCATGTTCTAAACACTTAAACAGTTTATTTACCATAAAAAATCGCAACTTAATCCCTTGCGATTTTTTATTTTAAGTTAAAGACACCCTTGATCAACACAAGCAATTTACTGGCTGTTTTGTTATGCTCGAACTGCCATTTTTCATATTCATAGCCTATTTATGATCCAAATATTAAAAAAGTCTGCGCCCGCACTTTCGCTTCGGGCTGGGCGTATTGCACGTCAGTTAATTGAAAAAGACGGATTAAATGCGGCCCAAATCGATATGATTCCTGGGGCTGCAGGGGGACCGAAAGGCATTGGCTTAATGGGTCTCGACCAAGCCATTTTTGGTGATTTTCTACCACGTGCCAAACAGCGTCGCTTTTTAATTGGTTCATCAGTAGGGGCATGGCGCTTTGCTGGAATTTTGGCTCAGGGTGAAATTGCTGGGCCTGAACAATTGGCCGAACTTTATATTCATTTGCCTTTTCATAAAAAAATGCGCATTGCAGAAATTGAAAAAATTTCTAGAGATATGCTTCATGGCATCATTGGTCAGCAAACTGAAAAACTGGTTCAGCATCCCGACTATCATCTCACCATTATTGCAGCCAAAGCCTCTCATTTATTTCAAAGTGATCAGCGTCTTGCACTGTATGGTAGCTTGGCCGGTATTGTGGGTGCGAATGCTATTTCACGCGATCATTTAAGCAAATTTATGCAACGTGTGATTTGTCAGCCTTCTCAGTTTCCTCAATTTAAAATGCCAGATGACGCCTTTAAAACCCATTATCTCAACTTCAATGCACATAATGTGGCGGATTGGCTCATGGCTTCTGGTTCTATTCCCGGAGTCACACCTGCGGTTAAAAATATTCAAGATGCGCCCTTAGGTGCCTATCGAGATGGTGGCCTGATTGACTATCATCTTGACTTGGCATTTGAAAGCCAAGGTATTGTGCTCTACCCTCATTTCAGTGACAGTATTATTCCTGGCTGGTTTGATAAAATGTTTAAATCACGCCAAGCCAATCCCGTCAATCAGGCACGCACGCTGTTGATTTCGCCTTCACAAAGCTATCTAGATTCATTGCCCTTGGGTCGCCTGCCCGATCGTAAAGACTTTGTTTTAAAAGGTTTAGACCCCGAGCAGCGGATTAAAATGTGGAAACAATCTGTAGCTGAAAGTCAGCGTTTAGGCGATGAGTTTTTAGCCCTAATTGAGAGCCAAAATTTTGCCGATGTCTTACAAGACCTGTAGTTTTGGGCATTCTACAAATTATTTGTATAATCCCCCTGATCTATTGATATGTTGAAAATTATGCAGAAGTTTTTATGGGTCCTGCAATATCTGTGTTTAGCCTTTGGCATTTATCTTGTGTACGGCGTTGCGATGTCGCTATATACACAAGACTTTGATTTAATGGAACTCGTTTCAGATATTGGGACCATTTTAATTTGTATTGATTTGGCCGTGTTCTTATATACCAGCAAATCCAAGAAAGGGATCAGCATGGAAGAATATGCGAAGCAGCTGGAACAACCACCGACTAAGCTGGTGAGCATCACCCGAAAACTCGGACATTTAGGCATCATGCTGATTGTATGTGGTTGGATTGTGCCCATCATCAATGGCTAATTTTTACGATAAAAAAACCTCCCAACTGGGAGGTTTTTTTATTGCGGTGAAAAGATTACTTAGAACCTTTCACACCTGCTTGTAATAACAATGCGCCTAAACCACCAATTTTTTGCTCTTGTGGTTTTTGAGTGTGTGGTTTCTTCGCTTGTGGGCGATCGCCTTGTGGACGTGCATTCTGCGGACGTTTGCCTTGAGGCTTGCGTTCACCACGTGGCTGATCATTATCACGGCGTGGTTGGCGCGGTGCTTTCGCAGGCGCTTCTGAACCTTCTGGACGCATCGATAAATTCACACGGTTACGTTCAACATCTACATTAAGTACACGTACTTGTACAATTTGACCTGGTTTCACCACTTTATGTGGATCTGACACGAAACTATTGGCTAATTCAGAAATATGTACCAAACCATCCTGATGTACGCCCACATCAACAAATGCACCAAAGTTCGTTACATTGGTCACCACACCTTCAAGCTGTAAGCCTTCAGTTAGTTGAGCAACTTCAGTAATGTCGTCACGGAATTGCGCTGTACGGAACTCAGGACGCGGGTCACGGCCTGGTTTTTCCAATTCAGCCAACACATCTTTAATCGTTGGTAAACCGAATGTGTCATCTGCAAATTCTTCAGCATTCACTTGGCGAATAATTTCAGTATTGCCAATGATATCTTTTACTGTCGTTGCTTTCGCACCTACAATTTTAGCAACCAATGCATAAGATTCTGGATGAACTGCCGACGCATCTAATGGTTCTGTACCATCTTGAATACGTAAGAAACCTGCTGCTTGTTCAAAAGTACGCTCGCCTAAACGTGGTACTTTCTTCAAGTTTTGACGGTTATCAAAACGGCCGTTTTCTTTACGGAAATCTACAATTTGCTGTGCAATCGATTTATTCAAACCAGCGATATAACCCAAAATTGCAACAGAGGCCGTGTTTACATCCACACCAACAGAGTTCACACAGTCTTCAACCACAGCTTCAAGTGTTTTTGCCAAACCAGTTTGGTTTACATCATGTTGATATTGACCTACACCAATAGATTTTGGATCAATTTTCACTAGCTCAGCAAGCGGGTCTTGTAAACGACGTGCGATTGAAACCGCACCACGAATAGATACGTCTAATTCTGGTAATTCAGCAGATGCCAATTCAGATGCTGAATACACCGATGCGCCTGCTTCTGAAACTGATACACGTGTCAATTTCAGATCGCTGTTGGCTGCCATCATCTCTGCCACAACTGCTTCTGTTTCACGGCTTGCAGTACCGTTACCAATCGCAATCAGATCAACATTAAACTCACGGCATAAACGTGCAAGTTCAGCAATTGAGCCCGCTTTATCGTCTTTAGGTGCAAATGGGTAAATTGTGCTATGTGCAAGTACATCGCCAGATGCATTCACTACTGCCAATTTAACGCCTGTACGGATGCCAGGGTCCACACCCAGTGTTGTACGCGCGCCTGCAGGAGCAGACAACAGTAAATGGCGTAGGTTTTCAGCGAATACGTTCATTGCTTCAGCTTCAGCAGCTAAACGTTTTTCAGTCAACAATGAATGTTCAATCGCAGGACGGACCTTACCTAACCAAAACAATTTTGCTGTTTGCTTTAAATAATCCTGACGGCTTTGTGGCTGGATCGTCTCTAAATCATATTCAGTTTCGATGCGTGCTAATGGTGCTGTATCTTCACCATCTACCTTTAAGCCCAAGACATTTTCTTGACGGCCACGAAGCATTGCCAGTAAGCGGTGTGATGGAACTTTGTTCAGATTCTCTGAAAAATCAAAATAGTCGCGGAACTTTTTGCCCACTTCTTTTTTCTCATCACTCGCCACAAGGCTTTTCAATACTGCAGTTTTTGCAAATATATCTTTTAGCGTAGTGGTTAAAGCAATATTTTGTGCCCACTCATCAATTAAAATATGCTGAATTGCATCTAATTGACTTTCAGTATCTGGGTAGTCTGCATGACTAAATCCATTAAGCGCCTCTACTGGATCAATTGCATCTGTAAAAATTTTCTCTGCAATTGGACCTAAACCAGCTTCTTTGGCTTTAAAAGATTTACTCGTACGTTTAGGGCGGTACGGCGCATAAATTTCTTCTAATGCATTTTTGGTTTCGGCTGCAATAACGCGTGCCAATAAGTCTTCTGATAATTTGTCTTGTTCTTTCAGTGATTCAATGACTTTTTCACGGCGCTCATATAAATCACGCAAGTACGCGAGACGCGTATCGAGCTGGCGTAACTGCGTATCGTCTAAGCCCTGCGTTACTTCTTTACGGTAACGTGCAATAAATGGAACACTGGCACCTTCGTCGATAAGCTTGATGGCAGCTTCAACTTGATTTGGACGTACGGCAAGTTCTTTTGCCAACTGCTGAACTAAGTCAGTCATCGTGTATGATTCCACAAGGATAAGTACTAAAAGCCATGATTATAAAGACCAAGTGCATAAAATCCACAATTGTTTTTAATAATTTACACAGCGATTTTGCAACCGATTCACTGCAAATTCATAAAATGTGCTTAAAGTCCTCTATAAACATTGTTTTAACAAAGATCGGCTCAACATACTTTTCGCCAATCCCTGTATATATTTAGTATCTATGTCTTGATTTTAACTGCAATATTTGTTGCTTTAGAACATAGTAAATAGATATGAATGAATCGTATACTCAAGGCATACCTACTTTTGTTTACGATGACAATAAAGAATAAAGGAGCACATCATGAGTTTAGTTGTACCTGCTGAAAAAACAGATGCCGTACAAACCGAAACTGACCGCGTTGAACGCATCCTCGTTGTCGATGATGATGTGCGTTTACGTACGCTTTTACAGCGCTTTTTGGAAGATAAAGGCTTTGTTGTAAAAACTGCACACGACGCAACTCAAATGGATCGACTCCTTCAGCGCGAACTGTTCTCCCTCATTGTGCTGGACTTCATGCTACCTGTAGAAGATGGTTTAAGTATTTGCCGTCGTTTACGTCAATCTAGCATCGATACGCCCATTATTATGCTGACTGCACGTGGTAGTGACTCAGATCGTATTGCTGGATTAGAAGCTGGTGCAGATGACTATTTGCCAAAACCATTTAATCCAAATGAGCTTTTAGCCCGTATTCGTGCTGTATTACGTCGCCAAGTACGCGAAGTACCTGGTGCACCAAGCCAGCAAATGGAAGTAGTTTCATTTGGCCCATGGTCACTCGATCTTTCAACACGCACCCTCACCCGTGAAGGACAAGTTGTAACGCTCACCACTGGCGAATTTGCTGTATTAAAAGCTTTGGTACAGCATCCACGTGAACCGCTGACCCGTGACAAATTAATGAATTTAGCACGTGGTCGTGAATGGGGCGCAATGGAACGCTCGATTGATGTTCAGGTATCGCGCCTGCGCCGTTTAGTGGAAGAAAACCCAGCCCGTGCACGCTATATCCAAACGGTTTGGGGCGTAGGTTATGTTTTCGTTCCAGATGGCGCGGAATAAAAAATTGGCATAAGAGTCAAATCACTGGCTCTCATGTCCGGAAATGCCATTCGCTGCTGTTTGAGCCGCTTGAAATTGAATTTATAAAACTAAAGTGCGCGAGTTCAGCGAATGGCAAAAATTTTGGTTACTTTTTTGAAAAGTAACATAACGAACTCCTTCCAAAGAACGTTCCAGCAGTAAGATTCCATCACAAAGAACAAAAACTGCATTTCAAAAAATTTGCTTAAAGGATTTCTGCGTGAAACTCGAACCCATCGACCCACAGGAGTTTACCGACTACGTTACCTACTCCGAAAAAAAACGGACACCTTGGGAACGCTTCCTAGATAAAATCAAACCCCGGTCTGCAGCTATGCGCACCACGGTTTTAGTCTTATTTATCGTATTTTTCAGTTTATTTATGTCGCTGTGGTTCTTTTGGCGCACCTTATATTTACCAGAAATTCAACAACATGCACGCTATTTGGCTGTTGAGCTAGAAATTATCAACAATCCAGAATTACGTATTTTTCACAACAATGCCGAAGTTGATGTGGATAATTGGCTAAAAAATCGAGTCGGGATCGAATACATTACCGATAAAAAAGAATTTCCAAACGTTAAAGATAAAGTCATCGCTGAATTCTTTACCAATCAAATTGAACAAAAATTGGCAAAGGAAATGCGCATTGACAATGCCACGGTTTATTTTCAATTTAAACCAGACCCACGTATATGGATTCAAACCCCAGAAATGAATGGAAATTGGGTGCGTGAGCCACTCAAAACCTACGCCAACTATAGCCCTGAGCTTATTTTAGGCTGGCTACTCGGTATTCCGCTTATTGCTGCAGTTATTATTCTAACCTTGGTGCGTCAGCTCAACCGTCCACTTGCACGCTTACAACACGCAGCCAATAGTTATAGTAAAACAGGGAGTGCGCCCTATTTAGAAACCAATCATGGACCACAAGAAATCCGTGAAGTGAACCAAGCATTCAACCACATGATCTATACCTTAGACCAAACAGAACGTGACCGTCGCATTATGCTGGCAGGGATTTCACACGACCTGCGTACACCGCTCACGCGCATTCGACTCAGTGCAGAAATGATGCCAGATGATGATTTTTTAAAAGAGGGCTTGATTTATGATGTCGAAGATATGGATGCCATTTTAAATCAGTTCATTTCTTATATGCGTGATGGTTCTGATGAAGAACCTCAAGACACCGATATTAATATGTTGCTACAAGAGCTCGTCATCCAGTTTAAGCCACTCGATATTCGTTTCGATGCACAAGACCTTCCCGTTATTCAAGCCCGTAGCCTTTCACTCAAACGCCTCATTGGTAATTTAATCAACAACTCCAAGCGTTATGGTGCAGAACCAATTGAACTTGCAACCAGATATGAAGGTGACCATATCCTGATCAGTGTGGCTGATCATGGCGAAGGGATTCCAGATGATCAAATTGAAGACCTCATGCAACCCTTTGTCCGCGGTAATGATGCCCGCACAATACAAGGTAGTGGATTAGGTTTGGCCATTGTAAAACGAATTGTCGATATTCACTCTGGACAACTTTCAATTCATAATCGGCCCGAAGGCGGACTAGAAGCGATCATTTCCTTACCGCTCAAAAAGCTAGAAAATGATGAAGTTTTAAACATCAGTCCATTGGAAAAAATTAAACAAAGTTTTACTGAACGCTTTTAACAAGCGTTCAAAAATACAACAAACAGTTTTGTATACTACTTAAACAACTATTTTTTTAGTTTTAAAAATCATAAAGATAAAAACCATAAATAATTCTTATACCCGCATTTTTTCAAAAAATTAGACCTTAGCCTAACAGGTATGCAAAATGGCTTTTTTGATCGGTACAATCCGTATCAGTTTTGAGATTTTAATGAGAGTAAAAGATGTCTTTAGATCGCATCCGTTTAGCGTCACTTCACGATAAAGTCATCAGCGCGGCAAAAGCTGCTGAATTTATTAAAGATGGCATGACTGTAGGTATGAGTGGCTTTACCCGTGCTGGTGAAGCAAAAGCAGTGCCTTTGGCCTTGGTTGAACAAGCGCATGCGAACCCGTTAAAAATTACTTTAATCACGGGTGCATCTCTAGGCAATGACTTAGATAAAAAATTAACAGAAGCAGGCGTACTTGCTCGTCGTTTACCGTTCCAAGTAGACAACACTTTACGTAAAGCAATCAACAAAGGCGAAGTGATGTTCATCGATCAGCACTTGTCTGAAACTGTTGAACAAATGCGTAACCTTCAATTAAAAAAGCCTGATGTTGCTATTATTGAAGCTGTTGCAATCACTGAAGACGGTGGCATCATTCCAACAACGTCTGTAGGTAACTCTGCAAGCTTTGCGATTTTTGCTGAAAAAGTAATTGTCGAAATCAACACCAACTTAAGCCCTGCTTTTGAAGGTTTACACGACATCTACATCCCTACTTACCGCCCAACACGTCAAGCAATTCCATTGACTCATGTTGAAGAGCGTATTGGTACACATGCAATTAATATTGATCCTTCAAAAATCGTAGGTATCGTATTTAACAACGAATTACATGATTCTCCATCAACAGTGACTGCACCAGATGATGAGACTCAAGGTATTGCCAATCACCTCATCGCATTCTTTGAAAAAGAAGTTGCTGCTGAACGCCTACCGAAAAACTTAGGCCCGCTTCAAGCTGGTATTGGTTCAATTGCCAATGCAGTATTGACTGGTCTTAAAGATTCAAACTTCGAAGACCTCATCATGTACTCTGAAGTTCTTCAAGACTGTACATTTGAACTTATCGATGCTGGCAAAATGAAATTTGCTTCAGGTTCATCAATTACACTTTCTGCAAAATACGGCGAAAAAGTATTTAACAATCTTGAAGCGTACAAAGACAAATTAGTACTTCGTCCACAAGAAATTTCCAACCATCCTGAACTTGTACGTCGTTTAGGCATCATCGGCATTAACACTGCGCTTGAGTTCGACATTTACGGCAACGTAAACTCAACTCACGTATGTGGTAGCAAAATGATGAACGGTATTGGTGGTTCAGGTGACTTTGCGCGTAATGCTCACATTGCTATTTTCGTAACAAAATCAATTGCGAAAGGTGGCGACATTTCATCAGTAGTACCAATGGCATCTCACGTAGACCATACAGGTCATGACGTAGATGTATTGGTAACCGAGCAAGGCCTAGCAGACTTACGTGGTTTAGCACCTCGTGAACGTGCTCGTGCAATTATTGATAACTGTGTACACCCAATGTACCGCGATGCATTGAATGATTACTTTGCACGTGCATGTGCAAAAGGCGGTCAAACACCTCATCTTCTTCGTGAAGCGCTTTCTTGGCACTCTAACTTTGAAGAGCAAGGCCGTATGTTGGTAGATGCAACAGAAGCTAAATCAGCTTAAGCATCTCTAGCATGTAAAAAAGCACCCTATTCAGGGTGCTTTTTTTATGGCATTGGCACTCAAAAAAACAGAAGTATCAATAGAATTTAATTTCACTGGCAAGCTGATTACCTAAGCTCCCCTTTTTCATTGACCTGAAACAACTTACCAAAGGTCGTGGCCTCTGTAGCCGTTTGAGCAGATGCTGGAGCAAAGAATTGCTGAATCTGATGGCGAATAACATCTAAGTTCAGACCATAAGGATCTTCAGCCGACATATTGCTCACCCCCTGCCCAATCACCATACTTAAAGCATCATTATCCAATGACATCATTGTAGGTAATGAATATGCCGCCATGGATTCAAAAGATAAACCGACAACCAAACCAATAAAAATAGATCGTTTAATCATAGCGATTCCCTCATATCGTCAAATTAGCGCCCAAAGCTTGATAATTAAGGGCGCTAAGTTTTATCTATTCAGTGCTTAAAAATACGGCACAACATGACAAAAAAAAATTAATTAGCAAAGCTAAAAAGAAAAATTACCCCT
Source organism: Acinetobacter cumulans (assembly GCF_003024525.3). Taxonomy (GTDB): domain Bacteria; phylum Pseudomonadota; class Gammaproteobacteria; order Pseudomonadales; family Moraxellaceae; genus Acinetobacter; species Acinetobacter cumulans. The sequence goes on from NZ_CP035934.2 coordinate 3,151,934, forward strand.
AGCGGATGAGGTTCTTTTCATTTTAATTAGGATTTAATTTTTAGCATAATAATTAACCATTTATCTAGAATATTCAGACCAAGTGTTATATTTTTTCTTTTTGTTCTGATTTTTTAATTAAGTTTCTCTATAAATTAAGTGGACATTTCTTATTTTTAAAAACATCCAAAGATGCGATGTATTTTTTTATTTGCTACATCTCAAATGCGCTTTAAATTCTCAAGCTCGCCCCAATAATTTATAAAAACGATTGGTTGAGAAAAATTATGCGCGTTGATATTTGGTCAGATGTGGTTTGTCCATTTTGCTATATTGGAAAAAAACGTTTAGAGAGTGCGGCTGAAGAAGCAGGTGTCGACTTAGAAATTCATTGGCACAGCTTCCAACTTGACCCAGAAGCACCAACACGCCAAACAGTTTCCAATTCAGAACGCCTTGCACAAAAATATGGTCGCACAGTCGCTGAAGTTGAAGACATGCAACGCAATATTGCCAGCATGGCTAAAGAAGAAGGCATTGAATTTAATTGGAAAAATGCCAATTCTGGCAATACATTTAATGCCCATCGCCTGATTCATTTAGCACAAAGCAAAGGGCTGGGTAATGAAGCTAAAGAAGCTTTATTTTATAGCTATATGACTCAAGGCCTAGCCATTGGCGAACGTGAAACCCTTGAAGATGTGGCTGCACGTATTGGCTTAAACCCTGTTGAAGTTGATGATTTGCTCGATTCAGATGAATTTGCTGACTTTGTGAAATTTGATGAAGAGGTTGCACGTGAGCAACTCAAAGTTACGGGTGTACCATTCTTTGTATTTGATGAAAGAATTGCTTTAGCAGGTGCACAACCGAAAGAAGTCTTTTTACAAGTGTTAGATAAAGCTACTGCTCCACCTGAAACAAAAAATGCAAATCAATGCAATGACGACCAGTGCGAAACTCCTGAAAACTAAGTTCATTTTCATGTGAACTCAAATTTCAAAAAAAATTCTCTATCCGTAGGGAATTTTTTTTGCTTTTAGCTCCTCAAATTCTGCATTTGTCGCCAATGGTTAGATAAGAGACCGCGTGATGGCAGACCACCAGCTTAAACCTGTTTCAATGAGCATATTTAACACCAGCACCAAATAATCACCCACCTATTCTGCAACTGAAAATAGCTCAATATAAACATTCAACGAAACTGTTGTTTCGCTACATCATGCATGAGCAAATTCAGTAAAACCCCCTCTCTATAAGATGAAGCTTTTAACTGTAAATGATGTATTTTTCATCAATAAATTAAGCCTTTAGTTCTTGTGTTTATTCCTAAAATCAGAAGTAAAAACTATAGAGCAACAACTCTAACACCATGTTTTATATTGTATATTTATATTGCCGTTTATCTTGTATTGCCGAAACGATCATTTTTTAATATACCACTTTTGCTATTATTTTTATGTTTTTAAGATTTACCTTTTCTCCTTACTCAACATCGTTGAGTATTTGATTGTTAGGATATTGTGATGAACGCACTTCAATCTATTTTGGCTGTTTCTGTTTTAGCTCTTTCTTCTGCTGTATCTGCTCAAATCGTATACGTACCTGACTTCCCTGTTAAAAAATCAGTACAAACTGAAACTGCAACAGAAGTTCAAGCACCTGCTACTGATACAACAGAGACACAAAAAGCGGCTTAATCTATTTAACTAGATTTTTCCATTAAAAAACCAAGCATCCTTTATGGAGCTTGGTTTTTTAATTGCTTTTATTTTATGTAAGCATCAATCCAAAATTTTTATTTGTATTTTTTCCATGCAAAACTACATTTCAATATGACCATATTTGTCATCATAGCATTCGCATCATGATGACAATTTTTTACCCTAAATGACTAAAATTTCACTTTTTTATTAAAAAATGATCAATATTTTTAAAAATTCATGCAAAGAAATGCGGATTGTTGTTCCTGTTTCCATTTACCTCACTCTATAATCAAAACTTCTTTTTTATAAATGTCTTGTCCATCAGGCGGCGTTATGCAAGAACTACAAGCATTGATACAAGGTAAAATTTCTCCCTTTGCTATTAAAATTGATCATTTAATGGAAATGGCAGAAAAATACCCAGAACCCAATTCGTCAGAATATAAATTAGTGGAACTTGCCACCAATATTGTACTGAGCGCTTATTTAGAAAAAACACAAAAATATTTTTAAGGGCATCGAAGGTATGAATGTATTAGAAAAAGCACAGCTCCTTAAAGAACTCCATGATTTACTCAATCATTTAGAGAATCGTAGCCTTAATTTTTTTGAAATTGCCAAATCAAAGAATAGAATTAAGCAAATTTTCAAGCTATGTGATGAACCTATTTTTCATAAGCAACAAGCTGAATTTAAACGCCGCTCAGAGCCTAAGGCTTCTGCCATTGAGTTTGCTCAACAAAGTGCTTATGCACTGAGTTTTGTCGGCTATTTTGAACAAGAAGATACCCTATTAGAGCAATTTGGCTCACAACATCAGCTAGGCTGGGGTCTTTTACATCATAGCAATGCAAGCTGGAAAGTGATTGTTTACACCCCCCAGCTGACGCAGCCATGGCAAAGCCCGTGGGGAACGCTAGAACAGAGTTTTGCAGTAATGCAGACCCAGCATACCGAACATGGTCTATTGACCGATGAAGCATTATTACATGCGCAGCAAATACTGCCATTGGATAGTGTTGTTTCTCATGAGATTGTTACAGAAAACACTTCACCTTATTGTTTTGATGAAGTCATTATCACTGAGACAGATCCCTCGGACAATCATTCCATCAGTGTAAATAGTGACTCCAATACAGCAGAAGCAGAAGCAGAAGCAGAAGCAGAAGCAGAAGCAGAAGCAGAAGCAGAAGCAGAAGCAGAAGCAGAAGCAGAAGCAGAAGCAGAAGCAGAAGAGATTAGCTTATATGCTGATGTACCTACACAAACAGAATTTGGTGTGAACACGCCATTAATCCCCGACCCTATCATCGAATTTAAACCAGCACTGATCGAAGAACTCACACCGATGCCAGAGGTGGAGACTATACCGAGTCAGGAATTTAACGCACCAGAGCAAATCGCTTTATTTAAACTCAAAGCAGCAGTACAGGTCATACCACCCAAAACAGCCACTGAAGATGTTTTATTACACTTAAACATTGAAAGCATGCCTGAGCTTGATCAGCATGCCACGCTGATCATGCATGCCAATGCCATTGAGACATGGCAAAACATGCCAGCAACCTTGGCTGAACAAATCGATAGTGATAATAAATTTATTAAATATATTTTGCTATTTGGTGCACATAATCATAGCGCTGCCATGCGCCTATTAAATCAATATTGTCGCCATGCTAATTTGCATATCGCAGCCATTAAAGAATTAAGCCTCAATAGCTTAGGCATGGACTTTACAGATGCCGATTTGCTATTTCGTGCTTATCAGGAACGCGCTCATTTACTGTGGTCAATGGATCATTACTATCCTTATATTCCAGCGCATTTGGTGCATACCCCAAAATTCATTCTATTTGAAGAAGCAGCTGCAACACGTCAAACCCCCATTTTATTGCTCTTAGAACGGAATAAGACCCGAGTGATTCATGGCGAAAATCGAATGGCCTTTGATCATTCAGAATCTGCCTACCCTTACTTGTTGCTCAATCGCCAACAAGACATCACATGGCAACGCATTCACAATATTATTTTGGAGATGCCCCAACCGATTGATGTTTTGACCCTGTATCAAACCCTCAAACAAACTGAGCTGGAATAATTGCTGTCTTTTTGTATATTGCCTTGTTTTAAGTCAGCTTTTTCACCACACTAAAAAGATGATCATTAAGTACAAGGGATAAAGTCGAATGCGAACAATAAAAAAACCTTTTGCTTATAGCCTATTTATTTTTAGTGCGAGTTTAAGCTGTATGTCCAGCTTTGCAGCCGATACAGCAAATCCGCCCACTGAAATGACAGAGACTGATAGCACAGAACAGGGATTGTTATATCAAATACCACGCTTGATTGATGCAACACCAACAGTATTCCCTGAGCAATCTGAAGAGAGTACAGTACCCACCACTTCAGAAACTGAAAATTCGACATGGCCCGATCGACAACAAAAAAACATTCGCGAATGGGCCGATCGTACAGCACATAAAATTGATAATTGGTTTGGCGATACCAACCCTAACCACCCAGCGTCTGCAACACTACGGGTCATCTTAGACAGCACATGGAATAAACATGATGGTTATGAGCTAAGTCCTCGAATTCGAGGGAAAATTAAGCTCCCCACCCTAGAGCAAAAAGTGAGTGTGGTTTTTGGTGATGATAGTCTGGACAATGAATTGGCAAATAATGTGGCAATTACCAATGAAAACCCAGCCAGCCAAAATAATAAAAATATCGACAACAAAAAAACCCGTCAAGATAATGGCTCTATTGCCATACGCTGGTCAGAGTTTTCTAAACACGTCCCTTTTACAACCGACTTTGACATCGGGATACGTTCTGGAAGTGATATTTATGCCCGCTTGAAGGCATCTAAAGATTGGCAATTAGACAATGATTTTAGCTTTCGTGCAGAGCAAATTTACCGTTATGGTATTGATAGTAAAAACTACCTGCGTACCAATTTAGAGTTTACCCAAAGTAAGCCTCATCATCCTATTTTATCCAATCAATTCAACCTCACGTATGCTGATGCACAAGATGACGACTTAAGCTGGGACAATTTTAGTTTTCGTCAACACCAGTTTTTTAAAGGCAATAGCTTTAGCTACGGGCTTTATACCGGGGGTTATTATAATGACAGTGACTTACGCCTAAATAGCTATGGCCCATTTGTATCATGGCGCCAACCTGTATTACGCGAATGGTTTTTTGTGCAAGGTGATTTAAATTATCTGAATGATCATCGTGCTGATCGTAGCCACTTTCTAGGGGCATTGGTTCGTTTAGAGGCGCTGTTTTAAATCTAGTTTTTTAAATGAATCATGCTAAATATTTAGCCTCCCAAAGGAGGCTAAATATTTTGAGTGTGATACTTAATTACTTCAATAACAGACTATTAATACGTTTAATGTATTCCGCTGGGTTTTCAGGTAAACCACCTTCAGCAATCACGGCCTGATCAAAAATCACATTGGCCAAGTCATCAAATTGATTTGATGTCTCTAACTTTTTCACCAACGGATGCTCAGGGTTAATTTCTAAAATTGGTTTACTCTCTGGCACTGCCTGACCTGCTTGCTTCAACATACGAATCAACTGCGGTGAGAGCTCACCATCACCTGTCACTAAACATGCCGGAGAATCAACCAACCGTGTTGTCACTCGTACTTCTTTGGTTTTGTCCTTTAATGAACCAGATAGTTTTTCAATCACTGGCTTAAATTGTTCAGCTGCCTGTTCTAAAGCTTTTTTCTCTTCGGCATCTTGTAAATCGCCTAGATCAACTGCACCCTTCGCAATATTTTGCATTGGTAGACCATCAAATTCTGTCACGAATTCCATCGCCCATTCATCAACACGCTCAGACATCAACAACACTTCAATGTCTTTTTTCTTGAACAATTCCAGTTGGGGTGAGTTCTTTGCCGCAGTTAAGCTATCTGCAGTGACATAGTAAATCGCCTTTTGACCAGCCTTCATACGCGCTTTATAGTCAGTTAATGCAGTGCTCACATCATCATTTGTAGATGTCGCAAAACGTAATAATTTTAAAATTCGCTCACGATTACCAAAGTCTTCACCTAAACCTTCTTTGAGTACTGAGCCAAACTCAGCATAGAAGGTTTTGAATTTCTCTTGATCTTGGACATCTTCAGATTTCGCTAGACCATCTAAGACGGTCAAAATACGTCGTGTATTGCCTTCACGGATGGTCTTCACATCACGGCTTTCTTGTAAAAGCTCACGGCTGACATTTAAAGGCAAATCTGCACTGTCCACCACACCTTGCACAAAACGCAAATAGTTTGGAATCAGGCTATCTGCTTCATCCAAAATAAATACACGCTTCACATACAGCTTAATGCCAGCTTTTGCTTCACGGGTAAAAATATTACTGGCCGCTTTGCTTGGGATATACAGTAACTGCGTATATTCTGTATTTCCTTCTACGCGATTATGTGCCCAAGCCAATGGTGCTTCGTAGTCGTGGCTTAGATTTTTATAAAATTCTGTATATTGTTCATCTGTAATTTCATTTTTATTGCGCGTCCATAATGCACTGGCTGAGTTAATCGCTTCCCACTCATCCGTTTTTACATATTGACCGCCAGCTGGCGCTTCACCTTCTGCTGATTCTTCTTCCTGCCAAACTTCTTTTTGCATTTCAATTGGTAGGCTAATATGATCAGAATATTTATTAATAATTTGCTTTACTTTATAAGACTCTAAATACTCCAACGCATCGTCACGCAAGTGCAAAATAATGTCTGTTCCACGTGAAGCCTTACTAATCTGTTCAACCTCAAAATCACCCGTACCACCGCTAATCCAGCGTACACCGTCGGTTGCCTCTTCACCTGCACGGCGTGATTCCACCGTAATTTTTTCTGCAACAATAAAGCCTGAGTAAAAACCCACACCAAATTGACCAATCAATTGAGCATCTGACTTTTGATCACCTGTGAGTTTAGACATAAAATCTTTGGTGCCAGATTTAGCAATCGTCCCTAAATTATCAATGGCTTCTTGCTGGCTAAGACCAATACCATTATCTGAAATAGTGATGGTTTTATTGTCTTTATCTAAGCTAACGCGAACATGCAAATCTGGATCATTTTCGTAATATTCAGGATGGTTAATACCTTCAAAACGTAATTTATCGCATGCATCAGAAGCATTTGAAATTAATTCGCGCAGGAAAATTTCTGGATTTGAGTATAACGAATGGGTTACGAGATGCAGTAGTTGGGCCACTTCTGCTTGGAAACTGTGTTTTTGGGTATTCTGCTCGCTCATTGCTTACTCCTCATATTCATGAACAATTTTTTTATTAACTGTGTATATGAATGGAGTAAGTTTGCTTTTTTTCAATCCTCTACTGCTGATTTTTTCAGCATTAAAATGGACCTTTTTTATAAACGCGTTCTAAATATAAATCTAATTTTTGCTGGCGCATTTTATACACGTCCGTTAAGCAACTGACATTATCTAAACATTGGTCACGTAAGGCCAACCATTTGAATTGCTCATCTTGAATCAAGCCACGTGTACCCATAGGCACTAAACGCTTCACAATGCTGTATGTCGTCGCCATTTTAACATCAGCATCATTTAATCCCCCATGCTTACAGATCGCATGTTCTGTTGTGGTATTTGCTCGGGCACAATTAAAACTGGCCGCTTGAGTATTGACTGCAACTAAAGCAAAACCGATACAACTTAAAAGCACCACAAGCTTCATGCTCATCCCCAAATAAATCTGTACATTTTTCTTATACTGTAACAACTTAGCTGAAATTAAACAGGACAAATCTGCTCAAATTACACATGATCAACATATAGGCAAATAAAAAGCCCCGTCTAATGACGAGACTTTCAATGCAAATTCAGTTCTTAGAATTTGTAGCTATAACCCAGTGTATACACAACCGGATCAATATCTAAATCGAATTTAGTTTTACCAACAGCCAAAGCAGTTGCATCATCTAAAGTCACTTCAGGACTCAATTTAGCATAACGAACGTCAGCATATACGCCCCAGTTCTTTGCATCAGCTGGTTGATAGTTAAAGCCAATTTGGCCAGCAACGCCAAAGTCTTCTTTAACATCTTTAGCTACGCCTTTTTCATCCCAAGCAATAAATGCTGTACCACCTACACCAACATAAGGAGTGAAACGTGTATTATTTTTAAAATGATATTTAGCAGTGATTGTTGGTGGTAAGTGTTTTAACTTTGCAGAATTCACACCATTGACCATTACATCATGGTTAAACGGCGTTGCTAAAAGCAGTTCCGCAGAAATATTATCTTTAAAGAAATATTCAACAGAAGGCGTGAAACCATATTCTTGAGCGGCTTCAACAAGAACACCAGTAGCTAGTGTCGTATCGCTTGATGGCGCCAAAGATGAAGCACCAACTTTTACCTGCCATTGACCAGCCATTGCTGAAGCAGACATCCCCAATAATGCAATAAGAGCAGCTTGTTTTAACATATTAAACAACCTTCTAGAATGAATAAATAAATAATAAACATGAGTATTAATATTATGCAACCACATTATTTAATATTTTGAAAAGTTATTATCTAATATATTGTTTATTATGTATATTTATTTTAAACCAATCAGCTTGGTTGGTTTTAAAAATCCAACCAAACTGATTAACTTTTTACATTATATTTCCAACTCTTTTAATCAAGATTAATATTCCAATATTGATTAATTATGTGACTTGGTTTGCAATTAAAGTACCATTGCCGCGATCCAACCAAAGATCATTAATGGAATGTTGTAATGAATAAATGTCGGAACTACACTGTCTCTCATGTGATCATGTTGACCATCCATGTTTAAACCAGAAGTAGGACCTAGAGTAGAATCTGATGCTGGAGAACCTGCATCACCTAACGCTGCTGCAGTACCAATCAGTGCAATTGTTGCAGCTGGACTAAAACCAAACTGTAAGCATAGTGGCACATAAATAATGGCTAAAATTGGCACTGTCGAAAACGATGAACCAATGCCCAGTGTAATGAGCAAGCCTATCAGAAGCATCCAAAACGCAGCCAAACCTTGGCTATTACCAATCCACTGTACTGATGCTTCGACCAAAGCGGGTACCTGATTCGTCGCTTCAATAACCGATGCAAAACCTTGCGCAGAAATCATAATAAAGCCAACCAATGCCATCATACGCATGCCCGTAATAATCACATCGTCCGCTTCTTTCCATTTGAAAATGCCAGCAAAACTCAAAATACCGACACCAACCAAACCTGCAAGAATCATTGAGTCTGAATACAACTGTGCTGCTAGGGTCGCAACGACAGCTACACCTGCCATATAAATGGTGAATTTCGCAACTTGTGGTTTGCCATCATCATCGCTATCTACAGTGCCAGCAATCGTATGATGGGTTTGATTAACACTGACATCTGCATATTCACGCGGTTTGCGGTAACTGAAGAAAATCGCAATCAATAAGCCTACAAACATACCAAAAACGGGAATAGCCATTGCAGAAGGAATATCTGCAAAGTTGATTTGAAAACCGTATGGCTTACCGAAGGTATTGATGTTTTGACCTAAAATATCATTCAGGAAGATCGCACCAAAGCCAAAAGGTACCAACATATAGGTACCAACCAAACCAAAAGTCAGCACGCAGGCGATAAGACGGCGATCTAATTTTAAATGGTTAAATACGCTAAGTAGTGGTGGAATCAAAACTGGAATAAACGCGATATGTACTGGAATCACGTTTTGCGAGCACACAGCAGCAATCGCAACTGTTGCAAAAATCGTATATTTAACTCGGTTTTGTGCTTTGGCATTGCTACTGCCCTTGAGCTTAGTAATTAAATTATAAGCCAAAAGATCTGGTAAGCCTGAACGCGCCAATGCTAAGGCAAAAGCACCCAAAACACCGTAAGCCAATGCAATTTGCGCACCATTACCCAAGCCATTGTTAAATGCTTCAATCGTGCCATGGATGCCCAATCCAGCCATCAAGCCACCTGTGACAGCACCGATAATCAGTGCAAAAACCACAGGCACACGAGCCAATGACAGTCCAAACATGACTGCAATTGCGGTAAGAATAGCCAACATAAGTAAAAGGGAGTCTGAAAAAAGAACATATTTTATCAGAGTTTGTTTGCTATTCTGTACCCTCTTATCTATTTCAGTCGGTCATTCTTTAGAATGCTATTGCATAGGTTGACTAAGCTGTATGATGCTTATTCACAAACGCTTTGATATAGCTCGCGATTTTTTCTGGCTGACTGAGTATTGCCCAATGGTTCGCTTCAACTTCAATAACCGATAAATCCTCCACCCATTGGGGTAATGCATCTATATAGTCTGGACTAACAAAATTATCATGCTTTAAAACAATTGCTTGTACTGGGCAAACTGCATAGCGCTGTCTAGGTTGGCTTAAACGTGGAATAAAATTGGCACGGTACAAACTGATGCCGTATTTACCATCTTGCTGAATATTATGATTCAACGGAAGTTGCTTTTTCCGTTCCAACTCGTCGACGATTTTGCCCCAACGCTCAGGATTGAAAAAATGCCAAGCGCTCGGCGCTACAAATGGCAATTGAAACACTCCGATATACCAAGACTTGCTCAGCAATTTAAGTAAATTAACTTTATTCTCTTTAAACTGCTCTCGTAGCAACAGTGCAGCATGATCTAAGCATGGGCCTGAAATCGTGCTATACGACAGCAAACGGCCACGGAATTTCGCTTCAGTTGCAGATTCCCAAGACTGAATCGATCCCCAATCATGAGCAGCTAGATGGAACGCACGGTCTGGAAGTATCGCATTAACAACACTCTCTAAATCTCGTGACAGCTGTTCTAGGCGGTAATCTCGAATGCGTTTTGGAATACTGGATTGACCAGCACCTCGGACATCATAGGTTACAATATAAAAATCTTGTTGCAATTGCTGAATCACCAGCTCCCACACTTCTTGATTATCTGGGTAGCCATGTACCAGAACCAAAGCAGGTTTTTCTGGATTGCCCCATGTTTTTACATAAAGACGTTGCTGATCTGAGGTGTTTACCCACTGTGTACGTGCTTCCATGATACTTATCCTGTTACTGGCGTTTTATCTTGATGTTCTGGCAATGTAATCAATGCCTGTTTTTATAATCTGTTTTAGTATGATGACAACAGTATAAAAAGAAATTGACCGTTATGAGCCTATTCAAAAAAATTATGACAATACCCATTGTCTCGAAATTCTTACTCAATCACTATGCACCCTATAAAGGCGCTGGAATTGAAATTGATAAAATTGATCTGCCCAATTATCACATTCGGGTCAAAATGCCACTCACCCGTAAAAATCAAAATGTTGTCGGTGTACACTTTGGCGGTAGCTTATATTCGATGGTTGACCCCTTTTACATGCTGATTTTAATGCATCATCTGGGTTCTAAATACATTGTGTGGGACAAAGCCGCCACCATTCAGTTTCTTTCTCCTGGACGCGGTACGGTGTATGCCGATATTCGTTTAGACTTTCAAGAAATTGAGCATATTAAATCATTGGCTGAAAACTACGCACCTGTGCTACGTAACTATAGTCTCAATATTTTTGATGAAGCTGGGCTACGTATTGCTGAAGTTCAGAAGACGCTTTATATCCGTCGCAAACAACCTCACGCACGAAAATAAAAAAAAAAAGCGCTTGAACCTTCAAGCGCTTTTGCAATCGCGATTAGCGATTTTGTTCAATTGCAGCACCTGCACCGCCACCAATCGCACCACCAATGGCCGCACCAGCATTGCCACCAAATACGCTCTTACCAACAGCTGAGCCAATCGCACCACCTACACCACTGTAAGTTGCATTACGATTTGAGCCACCTTGTGCTTTACTACCAACTGCTGCACCTGCACCACCGCCAATTGCTGAGCCAGTACCACCACCGATGTTGTTACCCACACCGCCACCAATTGCACCACCTAAGGCAGCTGCACCAATACGCTGTTCATTTGCACTCATGCTTTCGCAACCTGCTAACATTGCAGTTGAGAAGATTGCAATTGAAAGTACTGCTACTGTTTTTTTCATATTCATGTTGAAGTCCCCGCTACTTATTTCAATGATAGGATACGTTTATTGTATGGATAGATACGATTTATATTGTTACGTCTCAGCATGAATTTGCTGTCATTTGTAAAAAAGCCCATATTTCAAAAGCATTTTGGGGTTAGCTATGCTATAAGCCGTTCATTCCAAAGGTAAAGCATCATCCCCTTCACTTAGTACTGTAATATCTCGCGTGACTGTTCCATTTGTGGTTTGGACTGCATGTAAAATTTTGGCACTACTCTTAGGATCCTGACGCTGATCGAGCTGTAAAGTGCGCTTCACGGGTGTAGCATCTTTTTTAAACTCCATACCTTCTGCGTCAATTTTTTTACTCTTAGAAATGATTTCACCATCTTGCTTAACCGTAGTGCTCAATTCGATTTTCGAAGTTGGAATAATCACACTGCCTTTTTGTACAACAGGTACTGATAATTGTTGCTCTGAAAAGGTCTCTTGACCATCTTGCAACTCAATTTCACGTGCAACGATGTCTTTACCATGATTGGTCATCTCTAACACCGTCGCACTCACTTGACGAACAGGTGCCTCACCTGCCACACGGCGAATCACTTCGGTCTTTAATACAGGCACAATCGCTTTATCTTGGATTTGAATACTATGTGGCATGGGTGCAGCCATTACAGATGCTGACATAGATAACAATGCGAGAGAAAATAAAGATTTACTGATTTTCATATGTATCCCTAATCGTTTAAAGTTATGAATAAAATATAAATGACATCGTTATATTTTTAATATAGGTAATTTAATAGACAGAATAAAGCTTTATTTTTCACAATAAAAAAGCCACCCGAAGGTGGCTTTTTATTCATTTAAAGGACTAATTAAAGACCGTTAAATTCATCACTAAATGCTTGGCTTAACGCTTGATCTACATCAGAGAAGTCATTGTGAAGCTCAAGCTCTGCAGCTTCTGCTTCTTGACGACGACGTTCTAAATGGTAAGCAAGACCAGTACCCGCTGGGATCAGACGACCCACAACAACGTTTTCTTTCAGACCACGTAAATCATCTTCTTTACCTGTTACAGCAGCTTCAGTTAACACACGAGTTGTTTCCTGGAACGATGCAGCAGAGATGAACGAGTCAGTAGAAAGCGATGCTTTCGTGATACCCATTAATTGACGTTCAAACTTCGCAGGGAATTTGTTTTGTGCAAGAACAGCTTGGTTCTCGCCCATCACGCGGATGTAATCCACTTGTTCGCCTTTAATGAAGCTTGTATCACCGCCGTCAGTGATATCAACTTTACGAAGCATTTGACGTACGATAACTTCAATATGCTTGTCGTTGATTTTTACACCTTGGAGACGATATACGTCTTGAACTTCGTTCACGATGTAGTTGGTCAATGCCACTTCGCCTTTCAGACGTAAAATGTCATGCGGGTTTTGTGGACCATCAGAAATCGTTTCACCACGGTTCACATGTTCGCCTTCGAACACGTTAATGGTACGCCATTTCGGAATAAGCTCTTCGTAGATCTCAGAACCATCATCCGGAGTAATTACTAAACGGTTTTTACCTTTAGTTTCTTTACCAAAGCTTACAACACCTGAAATCTCAGCAAGAATTGCATGCTCTTTTGGTTTACGCGCTTCGAACAAGTCAGCTACACGTGGCAAACCACCGGTAATATCACGAGTACGTGAAGATTCTTGCGGTACACGACCAATAACGTCACCCACACCAATTGTTTCGCCATCGCGAACAGTTAGGATGGTGTTTTGTGGCAAGAAGTAGAACTGTTCAGAACCATCTGCCTGATCCAATACAACTGCCGGACGCATATCTTTACCTGACGCAGGACGTGAAGTCACTGGCAAGATTTCGATAGTGGTCATACCTGTTGCATCATCAGTTTTCGAAGTAACAGTTACGCCATCAGCGATTTGGCTGAAACGTACTTTACCCGCGAATTCTGTAACAAGTGGATGTGTATGCGGATCCCAAGTTGCAACGATACCGCCTGCTTCAACTGACTCACCATCTTTAATGATGATTGATGCACCGTAAGGGATTTTATAACGTTCGCGTTCACGACCGATGTCATCCGCAATACCGATCTCACCTGAACGAGATGTCGATACCAAGTGGCCTTTTGCGTGTTGTACTGTTTTCACATTGTGGAAACGTACTGTACCTTTGTTACGTACTTGGATGCTGTTGGCAGCAGAAGTTCGGCTTGCAGCACCACCCACGTGGAATGTACGCATTGTTAACTGTGTACCTGGCTCACCAATTGATTGAGCAGCCATTACACCCACAGATTCACCTGGGTTTACCAAGTGACCGCGTGCCAAGTCACGACCGTAACATTTCGCACACACACCGAAAGTCGATTCACAGTTTACAACTGAACGTACTTTAACTTCATCGACACCTTGCTCTTCTAAGTAGTTTGCAAGTTTTTCATCAATGAGCGTATTACGTGGAAGAATCACGTCATCAGAACCTGGTTTCTTCGCATCTTCAGCAAGTACACGACCCAATACTCGAGTACCTAAGTTCTCGATAACGTCGCCACCTTGAATGAATGGAGTCATTACTAGACCGCCAAACGTACCACAATCAGGCTCAGTAATGACTAAGTCTTGTGCAACGTCTACCAAACGACGAGTTAAGTAACCAGAGTTCGCAGTCTTCAATGCTGTATCGGCCAAACCTTTACGCGCACCGTGTGTTGAAATGAAGTACTGAAGTACGGTCAAACCTTCACGGAAGTTTGCTTTAATTGGTGTTTCAATGATCGAACCATCTGGTTTCGCCATCAAACCACGCATACCCGCTAACTGACGAATCTGAGCTGCCGAACCACGGGCACCTGAGTCAGACATCATATAGATCGAGTTGAATGATTTTTGCTTCTCGTCTTCACCCTGTTTGTTTTTAACAGTTGTGTAAGACAAGTTGTCCATCATCGCTTTCGCTACTTGGTCGTTTGTACGCGCCCAAATATCGACAACTTTGTTATAACGTTCGCCGGCAGTTACGAAACCTTGTTCAAACTGTTGTTCGATTTCACGAACTTCAGCTTCTGATTTCGCAATAATCGCTTCTTTGTTTGGTGGAATAAGCATGTCTTCCATACCCACCGAAACGCCAGAACGAGTTGCTTGACGGAAACCCAAGTACATCAATTGGTCAGCAAAGATAACAGTATCTTTCAAACCTAATTTACGGTAGCAAGAGTTAATAATCTTAGAGATGTTCTTTTTCGTCATCTCAACGTTGATTTGTTGGAAATCCATACCTTCAGGTACAACTTCCCAAAGCAAACAACGACCAGGTGTTGTGTCTACAACAATCGTTTGATGCTCACGGTTACCGTTTTCATCAATTACTGTTTGATGCACACGTGCTTTAACACGCGCATGTAGATCAACTTGACCCGTTGCAAGTGCACGGTTTACTTCGTCAGTATCCGCAAACACCATGCCTTCACCTTTGGCATTGATTGCATCACGCGTGATGTAATACAAGCCCAAGACAACGTCCTGAGAAGGTACGATGATTGGCTCACCGTTCGCTGGAGACAAGATGTTGTTTGTAGACATCATTAACGCACGAGCTTCTAATTGAGCTTCAAGTGTTAATGGAACGTGTACCGCCATTTGGTCACCGTCGAAGTCGGCGTTAAATGCCGCACAAACTAACGGGTGAAGACGGATCGCTTTACCTTCAATCAGAATAGGTTCAAATGCTTGAAGACCTAGACGGTGAAGTGTTGGCGCACGGTTCAACATCACTGGATGTTGACGAATTACAGATGCAAGAACGTCCCAAACTTCTGGAGTTTCGCGCTCAACCATTTTCTTCGCAGCTTTAATGGTTGTTGCTTGGCCAGATGCTTGTAGTTTAGCGAAAATGAATGGCTTGAATAATTCAAGTGCCATTTTTTTCGGAAGACCACATTGGTGTAAACGTAAAGATGGACCTACGGTAATTACAGAACGACCAGAGTAGTCAACACGCTTACCAAGTAAGTTTTGACGGAAACGACCTTGTTTACCTTTGATCATATCTGCCAAAGATTTAAGAGGACGTTTGTTCGAACCAGTAATCGCACGACCACGACGGCCGTTATCTAACAATGCATCCACAGACTCTTGTAACATACGTTTTTCGTTACGTACGATAATGTCTGGTGCTGCAAGGTCAAGAAGACGTTTTAAACGGTTGTTACGGTTGATCACACGACGGTAAAGATCGTTCAAATCAGAAGTCGCGAAACGACCACCTTCAAGTGGTACTAACGGACGAAGATCTGGTGGAAGAACTGGAAGTACAGTCAACACCATCCATTCTGGTTTGTTGTTCGAATCTTTGAACGCTTCCATCAACTTCAAACGCTTAGAAGCTTTCTTAAGCTTAGTTTCTGAAGTTGTATTTGGAATTTCTTCACGTAGGCGTGAGATTTCGTTTTCAAGATCGATGTCTTTCAACAAGTCTTGAACCGCTTCAGCACCCATTTTCGCTGTGAATTCGTCACCGTGTTCTTCTAACGCATTGAAGTATTCTTCATCGTTAAGAAGTTGGTATTTCTCAAATGGAGTCATACCCGGATCTGTTACAACGTAAGATTCGAAATACAATACGCGTTCGATATCACGTAGCGTCATGTCTAAAAGAAGACCGATACGGCTAGGAAGTGATTTCAAGAACCAAATATGCGCAACTGGAGATGCAAGCTCAATGTGACCCATACGTTCACGACGAACTTTCGCAGTTGTTACTTCAACGCCACATTTTTCACAAATGACGCCTTTGTATTTCATACGCTTGTATTTACCACACAAGCATTCGTAATCTTTTACTGGACCAAAGATTTTGGCACAGAATAAACCATCACGTTCTGGTTTGAACGTACGGTAGTTGATGGTTTCTGGCTTTTTAACTTCACCGTGAGACCATGACTTAATCATTTCTGGTGACGCAAGACCAATACGGATGCGATCAAACTCTACAGGAGCATGACCGTCTGAATCCGTCTTTTTGCGCATGATATCGAGCAAGTCTTTCAATTTTTTTCTCCGTGTGTCGGGGAGATTTTCACTCTACGACTGGGTCACAAATATTGTTTTTTAACTGAGAAATCCCCCTTGCCCCTCTTTATTAAAGAGGTGAGAAGCACTGCTTCGCAAGGGAGATTAAATGGAACTAATTAGTCACCATTTTTCAGTTCAATGTTGATACCTAAAGAACGGATCTCTTTGGTCAATACGTTGAACGATTCAGGCATACCTGGGTCCATATAATGGTTACCATCTACAATGTTTTTGTAGATACGGGTACGACCTTCAACGTCATCCGACTTCACAGTTAGCATTTCTTGAAGCGTGTATGCTGCACCGTAAGCTTCTAGTGCCCAGACCTCCATCTCACCGAAACGCTGACCACCGAATTGAGCTTTACCACCCAATGGCTGTTGCGTTACTAGAGAGTAAGAACCAGTAGAACGCGCATGCATCTTGTCATCTACCAAGTGGTTCAGTTTCAGCATGTACATGTAACCTACAGTTACAGGACGGTCGAAACGTTCACCAGTACGGCCATCATACAATACTGTTTGACCAGTACGTGAGATGTTCGCAAGTTCAAGCAATTCTTTGATTTGGCCTTCTTCAGCACCATCAAATACAGGAGTCGCTAAAGGAACACCTTTACGCAAGTTACCTGAAAGTACTAAGATTTCTTCATCAGTTAAGCTATCAAGATCTTCTTGTTCGCCACCAACTTTGTTGTAAATCTTGTCTAAGAATGCACGAAGCTCAAGTACAGTACGTTGCTCTTGCATCATCTTGTCGATTTGATCGCCAAGACCTTTTGCAGCCATACCCAAGTGAGTTTCTAGAATCTGACCCACGTTCATACGTGAAGGTACGCCTAGCGGGTTCAATACGATATCAACAGGTACACCGTTTGCATCGTGAGGCATGTCTTCTACAGGTAAGATGTTAGATACAACACCTTTGTTACCGTGACGACCCGCCATTTTATCACCCGGTTGGATGCGACGTTTTACAGCTAAGTAAACTTTAACAACTTTCAATACGCCAGTTGTAAGTTCATCACCTGTAGAAAGTTTGCGTTTTTTCTCAGCAAATTTCTCATCAATTTCAATGCCCTTCTCTTTTAAGAACACTTGAATTTGAGTTAAACGTTCTGCAATACCTTCGTCAACTGGCTGGATTTCCAACAAGTCTGGAAGTTCTAAACCAGTCAATAAATCTTCTGTTAATTTATCGCCACGTTTAGTTGTACCGCCACCATTAGATTCTTGACCTTTCAACAGGCGAACAATACGTTCACGTGCTGCTTCTTCGAAGATTTTGAATTCTTCTTTCAAGTCTTTACGGTATGCATCAAGCTGTGCTTTTTCAATTGCTTGAGCACGTTCATCTTTTTCAAGACCGTCACGTGTAAACACTTGAACGTCAATTACTGTACCTTTAACACCTGAAGATACACGTAAAGATGAATCTTTCACGTCAGCTGCTTTTTCACCGAAGATTGCGCGAAGCAATTTTTCTTCTGGTGTTAACTGCGTTTCACCTTTAGGCGTTACTTTACCAACAAGGATGTCGCCAGCAGTAACTTCTGCACCGATATAAACGATACCTGATTCATCAAGTTTAGAAAGCGCAGCTTCACCCACGTTCGGGATATCGGCAGTGATTTCTTCAGCACCAAGTTTAGTATCACGTGCTACACATGATAATTCTTGGATATGAATCGAAGTTAAACGATCTTCTTGAAGTACACGCTCAGATAAAAGAATCGAGTCTTCGTAGTTGTAACCGTTCCAAGTCATGAACGCTACACGCATGTTTTGACCAAGTGCAAGCTCACCGCCATCTGTAGATGGACCATCAGCAAGTACGTCGCCACGTGCAACTTTGTCACCTAAACGTACAACAACGTTTTGGTTAATACATGTGTTTTGGTTCGAACGTGTGTATTTGATCAAGTTGTAGATATCTACACCTGCCTCACCCGCTACCATCTCTTCTTCGTTCACACGAATCACGATACGTGATGCGTCAACAAATTCGATACGACCGCCACGACCAGCAAGTACACACACACCAGAGTCATGTGCTACGTTTGCTTCCATACCGGTACCAACAAGTGGCTTATCGGCACGCAAAGTCGGAACAGCCTGACGTTGCATGTTTGAACCCATCAACGCACGGTTGGCGTCATCGTGTTCAAGGAATGGAATAAGTGACGCTGCCACAGATACAACCTGCTGTGCAGATACGTCCATGTGCGTTACTTTTTCTGGAGGCATACGTACGAAGTCACCTTGGTGACGAACAGATACGAATTCTTCTAGTAGGCTACCATCTGCATCAACTAGAGAATCGGCCTGTGCAATGACAGTACCTACTTCTTCAATTGCAGATAAGTATTCAACGTCATCTGTTACGCGACCATCAACAACTTTACGGTATGGAGTTTCCAAGAAACCGAAGTTGTTACATTTTGCATATACAGAAAGCGAGTTGATCAAACCAATGTTTGGACCTTCAGGCGTTTCAATTGGACATACACGACCGTAGTGAGTTTGATGTACGTCACGCACTTCGAAGCCTGCGCGTTCACGAGTCAAACCACCTGGGCCCAATGCTGATACACGACGTTTGTGTGTAATTTCAGACAACGGGTTGTTTTGATCCATGAATTGAGACAATTGGCTTGAACCAAAGAATTCTTTGATTGCAGCTGCCACTGGCTTCGCATTGATTAAATCTTGCGGAGACAAGTTATCAGTTTCAGCTTGGCTTAAACGCTCTTTAACAGCACGTTCAACACGAACTAGACCAACACGGAATTGGTTTTCAGTCATTTCACCAACAGAACGAACACGACGGTTACCCAAGTGATCGATGTCGTCGACTTCGCCTTTACCGTTACGGATTTCAACTAATGTTTTTAATACATCAGTGATGTCGCTATTCGAAAGAATACCTTCAACTGCACGTGATTTTTGGTCTGTACCTACTTCGTAAGGACGACCTAAACGACGGTTGAACTTCATACGACCAACAGGAGACAAGTCATAACGTTCAGAAGAGAAGAACAAGTTATTAAACAAGTTTTCTGCAGCTTCTTTTGTTGGTGGCTCGCCTGGACGCATCACTTTATAGATTTCTACAAGTGCTTCTTCACGGCCAGTTGTTGTATCTGCACGTAATGTGTCTGCAATGAATGAACCGCGGTCGATGTCATTGGTAAACAATACGTTAAACTGTTTAACACCGCCTTCAGCCAATTTCACCATGATTTCATGGCTCAATACAGTATTGGCAGCAATTACTTCGCCGTCACGTAAAGCAACGTCTTCAGCAATAATACGCTCGTATAGGTATTCATCAGGCACTGATAATTTTTCTAAGCCAGATGCTTCCATTTGACGAACGTGGCGCGCGTTAATACGTTTACCTTGTTCTACAATTACTTTGCCATCAGCACCAGCAATATCAAACTGCGCCATTTCACCACGTAGGCGTTCAGGCACTAGATCGATTTGGTAGCTACCCATATCTAGGTATACAGGCACTTTCTCGTAGAACATATCGAGAATTTGTTCGTTGCCATAACCAAGCGCACGTAAAACCACAGTCGCAAGTAATTTACGACGACGGTCGATACGTACATAAACAAGGTCTTTCGCATCAAATTCGAAATCCAACCATGACCCACGGTAAGGAATGATACGTGCTGAGTAAAGTACTTTACCGCTTGAGTGTGTCTTGCCTTTATCGTGGTCAAAGAACACGCCTGGCGAACGGTGCAATTGAGATACGATTACACGCTCAGTACCATTGATGACAAAAGTACCGTTGTCGGTCATGAGTGGCATTTCACCCATGTACACTTCTTGTTCACGTACGTCTTTGATTGATTTCGTTTCACGATCTTTGATGATCAAACGAATTTTTACACGCATTGGTGCCGCAAAAGTTGAGCCACGAAGAATACATTCGCGCACATCAAATTCTGGTTTACCAAGACTATACTCAACGAATTCTAAAGCAGCATTGCCAGAATAACTTTCAATAGGAAAAACTGAACGAAATGCGGCTTGGAGACCGATATCTTCGCGGTTTTTTGGAGTTTTACCGTCTTGCAAGAAAGTTCGGTACGAGTCGACTTGGATCGCGAGCAAGTACGGAACATCCATCACTTTGGGCAATTTACCAAAATTCTTACGGATCCGTTTCTTTTCGGTATATGAGTATGCCATCTGGAGTCCTCGGAAAGTAAACTGAACCCGCCTGCAGAACGGGTTCAGAAAGAATTACGCAGGCCGATATGGCCACCACTTTTACAAATGCTGCAATTTATAGTGGTATTAAAACGCTTAACAATATTTTTTAGAACTGAAAAATATTGGTAAGCGTTTGATCATTATGTTTATTTTCAATTTGTATGAATTTTATATCATGCAAACAAAAATCGAGCCGATTATTGTAACGCAAAAAGGCTGATGACCCAAGGGGCACCAGCCATTTTCTGGAGCCGGTTATAAAAAAACCGACTCCTCTTAAGATTACTTAAGTGTAACTGTAGCACCAGCTTCTTCAAGTTTCTTCTTAAGTTCTTCGCCTTCTTCTTTAGAAACGCCTTCTTTAAGAACTGCAGGTGCGCCTTCAACCATGTCTTTAGCTTCTTTCAAGCCAAGGCCAGTAGCTTCACGAACTGCTTTAATTACAGCAACTTTGTTCGCACCGAAAGAAGTCAACTCAACGTTGAATTCTGATTGTTCTTCAGCAGCAGCAGCAGCAGGACCAGCAGCAGCTACAGCTACAGCAGCAGCAGAAACGTTGAATTTCTCTTCGAAAGCAGAGATAAGTTCAACAAGTTCAAGAACAGTTTTTTCAGCAACTGCGTTTAGGATTTCTTCGTTTGTTAAAGCCATGAGAGTAACTCCAAATGGGTATTGAATGGTGTGTAAATTGATTTAAGCTTATGCAGCTTCTGACTCGTTTTTCTCTTTGAGCGCAGTAATAAGGCGACCCAATTTCGAAATAGGAGCTTGAAGAACGTTTGCAAGCATAGTAAGCGCTTTTTCTTGGTTCGGAAGATTCGCGATAACGCTAACTTCAGCACCAACGTAAACTTTGCCATCAAATGCAGCAGCTTTAAGTTCAAATGCTTTGTTAGTTTTAGCAAATTCTTCGAACAAACGAGCAGCAGCACCCATGTCGTCTTCAGAAGTTGAGAAAGCTAAGATTGTTGGGCCAACAAGGTTGTCGTTCAAGATATTGAATTGAGTATCTTGAAGAGCGCGTTTAGCCAAAGTGTTACGAACTACGCGAGTAGCAACACCTAGTTTACGAGCTTCAACACGTAGAGCAGTTAATTGCTCAACAGTTAAACCTTGGTAGTCAGCAACAACAGCAGCAAATGCAGTAGAAGCAACTTCAGTTACTTCAGCTACGATCTGTTTTTTGCCTTCGATAAGAAGAGCCATTGTAAAACCTCCTAACGGTGATTTATGCATCTATACAGATGCACTCCCAATTCGTAAATCCAATTTGGATTTACACGCGGAGGAGGAACAAATCACACCACCGCGTCTACTCAGGCTGGAGGATTAAGAAAGAAGCATAAAACTTCTCTCGCCCGAGGTCTTTGACGCTGACAAATTTACATTTATCAATTCAAAGTTCGCCTAAGTTTGCAAAATACGACAGTGCGTTTCTTGCGTAAGTTTTAAAGCAATGCTTTAAAACTTACTCAGGGCTTTAAAATTCTGTAATAAGTCGAAACTTATTTAGAAACGTTTGCTACATCAACGATCAAACCAGGACCCATAGTTGAGCTCAAAGTGATCTTTTGGATGTAAACACCTTTAGAAGTAGCAGGTTTTGCTTTCTTAAGGTCAGCGATAAGCGCTTCAACGTTTGAACGAACAGCTTCAGCAGTGAAACCTACTTGACCGATCGCAGCGTGGATAATACCAGCTTTGTCTACGCGGTAACGTGCTTGACCAGCTTTTGCATTTTTAACTGCAGTCGCTACGTCAGGAGTTACAGTACCCACTTTAGGGTTTGGCATTAAGCCACGTGGACCAAGGATTGTACCCAATTTACCAACAACGCGCATTGCATCTGGAGCAGCAATTACTACGTCGAAGTCAAGGTTACCCGCTTGGATGCTTTCAGCAAGGTCATCAAAACCAACTACGTCCGCGCCTTCAGCTTTAGCAGCTTCAGCAGCAGCGCCTTGAGCAAACACAGCTACACGTACAGTTTTACCAGTACCTGCAGGAAGTGTAGTCGCGCCACGAACAACTTGGTCAGATTTACGAGGATCAACACCTAGGTTTACAGCAACATCCAAAGATTCTTTGAATTTAGCTGCAGGAAGACCTGCCAATACAGCAACAGCTTCTTCTAGCGTGTAAACTTTATGCGCTTCAACAGCAGCAGCAATGGCTTTTTGACGTTTAGTTAACTTTGCCATGTCTTATAGCTCCACTTCCAAGCCCATAGAACGCGCAGAACCAGCAATGGTACGTACACGAGCGTCTAAATCAGCACCAGTAAGATCTGGTTCTTTAGTAGTCGCAATTTCTTCTAGTTGAGCGCGAGTTAGTTTACCTACTTTAGTTTTGTTAGGTACACCTGAACCCTTTTGGATACCAGCAGCTTTCTTAAGAAGAATCGCAGCAGGTGGAGTTTTCATGATGAATGTGAACGACTTGTCGTTGTACACAGTGATCACTACTGGAATTGGAAGACCAGCTTCAACTTTTTGTGTCGCAGCATTGAATTCTTTACAGAATGCCATGATGTTAACACCACGTTGACCTAGTGCAGGACCAATCGGTGGAGATGGATTTGCTTTACCAGCTGGAACTTGCAGCTTGATATAGCCGTCAATCTTCTTAGCCATTTCAATTACCTCTGGGTACTAGCGCCGATTAAGGCTCCCCATCATTTACAAGTAACGATACCGTTACAACAACAATGCCCGATCCATATTAAATAGACCGAGCCGTTTCAACCAAAACCGATTAAATTGTTTTTTCGACTTGTCGAAATTCCAACTCAACTTGTGTTGGTCGATTAAATACATTAATCGTTAGCGTTAAGCGTGATTTCTCGTATAGAACTTCTTCCACCACACCTTTAAAGTCTGTGAATGGACCATCAATAACGAGTAACTCTTCACCTGGTTCAAACATCGTCTTAGGACGAGGTGCTTCACCCTTGTTGTGCACGCGCGCAAGAATAGCATCAGCTTCTCTTTGCGTAATTGGGGCAGGCTTTTCAGCAGTACCACCAATGAAACCTAATACTTTTGGACATTCTTTAACAATGTGCCAAGTTTCATCATTCATTTCCATTTCGACTAATACATAGCCAGGAAAGAATTTACGCTCAGATTTGCGTTTCTTACCGTCCTTCATTTCCACTACTTCTTCAGTAGGGACAAGAACTTCACCAAAGCTATCGGCAACAGCGCTACGCTGGATTCGATCATTAAGTGAACGCATCACTTGTTTTTCATAACCTGAATAGGCATGAATAATGTACCAACGTTTCATAGCTCTCTTACCCGATAATAAACTTCATTAACCAGCCTAAGATGTAGTCAAAGCACCATAATAAAATAGAAGCTATCACTACAACTGCAAGAACTTGCCAAGATGTGGTCACAGTCTCTTGCTTTGTCGGCCAAGTCACACGACGTAACTCAATTCGCGAATCTTTTAATAAGCGAACAAAGCCTTTGCCTTGATGGGTGGCGTATAATAAACCTAAAGCCACAACGATACAAGCCAAAATTACCCCAACACGCACCCAAACATCATTCGCTGGCGCCCAATATGCTGGTAAATATTGACTTACCATCATTGCTCCAACCAATAAAATCAAGGCGATAACCCATAGAATCACATCTATCGGAGAACCAGACTTCACAACTTCAACAGGATTATTTCTTTGAGGAATTGCCGCTTCGCTTATCGCGTCACGTGATTTATCATTCGACATTTTTGTACTCGTCGTAGGATTCGCGACTTATTATATGACCAGTTTCACCAGCATCAAGCTTCTTTTTTAAAAATTTGGCAGGCCAGGAGGGACTCGAACCCCCAACATTCGGTTTTGGAGACCGACGCTCTACCAATTGAACTACTGACCTTTAGCACAAATCGAGAGCCTAAACCCTCGATTTGTATATCACATCTATGCGTATTATGCAGTTACTTTAGAAACTACACCAGCGCCAACTGTACGACCGCCTTCACGGATCGCAAAACGTAGACCTGGGTCCATTGCGATTGGGTGGATAAGCTCTACTGACATTTCAACGTTGTCACCAGGCATTACCATTTCCACGCCTTCTTTAAGCGCGATCGCACCAGTTACGTCCGTAGTACGGAAGTAGAACTGTGGACGGTAACCGTTAAGGAATGGAGTATGACGACCACCTTCTTCTTTAGAAAGTACGTATACTTCTGCGTCGAATTTAGTATGCGGTTTGATCGCACCTGGTTTAGCAAGTACTTGACCACGTTGAACGTCTTCACGTTTAGTACCACGTAGAAGAACACCACAGTTCTCGCCCGCACGGCCTTCGTCAAGAAGTTTACGGAACATTTCTACGCCAGTTACAGTTGTTTTAACTGTATCTTTGATACCAACGATTTCAACTTCTTCGCCTACTTTAACGATACCAGTCTCAACACGGCCAGTTACTACTGTACCACGACCTGAGATAGAGAATACGTCTTCGATTGGCATAAGGAATGGAAGATCGATAGCACGTTCTGGTTCTGGGATGTACGTGTCAAGCGCTTCAACAAGAGCTACAACAGCGTCTTCGCCGTATTGGCTAGCGTCGCCATTAAGCGCAAGAAGAGCAGAACCACGGATAACTGGAGTGTCATCGCCTGGGAAGTCATAAGTAGAAAGAAGTTCACGAACTTCCATTTCTACTAATTCAAGAAGCTCTTCGTCGTCTACAAGGTCGCATTTGTTTAAGAATACAACGATGTATGGAACGCCTACTTGGCGAGAAAGAAGGATGTGTTCACGAGTTTGTGGCATTGGACCATCAGTCGCAGCACATACAAGGATTGCGCCGTCCATTTGAGCAGCACCAGTAATCATGTTTTTAACATAATCGGCGTGGCCCGGGCAGTCTACGTGAGCGTAGTGACGAGTTGGAGAATCGTATTCTACGTGTGAAGTATTAATTGTAATACCACGTGCTTTTTCTTCAGGTGCAGAGTCGATTGCAGCGTAGTCTTTCGCTTCGCCACCGAATTTCTTCGCACATACAGTTGCAATTGCAGCTGTTAAAGTTGTTTTACCATGGTCAACGTGACCAATTGTGCCCACGTTAACGTGTGGCTTATTACGTTCAAACTTAGCCTTAGCCATGTTTATATTCCTCGTTTACGTCGAACACAATTCTGAGCAAAACCCAGCATCGACTTGCTTGCCTAAAAAAATAGACACCCTGATACTTGAAAAGCAGACTAATAAGCCTGCTTTTGAAATCTTGTGCAACAAAGTTGCTAAACTGTAATCTGGAGCTCTTATCGAGATTTGAACTCGAGACCTCTCCCTTACCAAGGGAGTGCTCTACCACTGAGCTATAAGAGCAAATTTAGTACTTCAATGGAGCGGGAGACGAGGGTCGAACTCGCGACATGCAGCTTGGAAGGCTGCCGCTCTACCAACTGAGCTACTCCCGCACGATGTTGGTACATTCCACTTAATTGAAGTCTTAAAATTGGTGGTGAGGGAAGGATTCGAACCTTCGAAACTTTCGTAGCGGAGTTACAGTCCGCCCCCTTTGACCGCTCGGGAACCTCACCATTTTACAC
The DNA here is from genome assembly GCF_003024525.3 of Acinetobacter cumulans. Taxonomy (GTDB): domain Bacteria; phylum Pseudomonadota; class Gammaproteobacteria; order Pseudomonadales; family Moraxellaceae; genus Acinetobacter; species Acinetobacter cumulans. The sequence continues at coordinate 3,178,614 of NZ_CP035934.2, forward strand.
TTACTTCAGTGTCGTTCTTCAACCATACTCAAAATCTCTAAGATGGTGCCGGCACACGGATTCGAACTGTGGACCTACTGATTACAAGTCAGTTGCTCTACCAACTGAGCTATGCCGGCGCTTCTTAGTGTTTCGTACGTTTCGTATCGGAACGGTGTGCAGTTTAGCAAATCTTGAAATCCTTGCAAGTGTTTTTTCTAAAAAAAACGTGAAAAACTCATAAAATCAAACCATTTGATGATAATTCAACCGATTTGATCACTGCGCGAGCTTTTATTTGCGTTTCATTCCATTCAGATTCAGGATTTGAGTCATAAACCACCCCTGCTCCAGCCTGAACATAGACCTTATTTTCACGAATTACACAGGTACGAATGGCAATCGACATGTCCATTTCACCATGCCAGCCTAAATAACCAACAGCACCACCAAAAATTCCGCGTTTTACTGGCTCAACTTCGTCAATAATTTCCATCGCACGTATTTTTGGCGCGCCTGAAAGTGTTCCTGCAGGGAATGTTGCTTTAAAAACATCCAAAGCATCTACATCGTCACGTACTTCACCCTGCACATTCGACACAATATGCATCACATGCGAATAGCGTTCGATCACCATTTGATCAGTCACATGAACTTTACCAATTTTTGAAACACGACCCACATCATTTCGACCTAAATCAATCAGCATTAAATGCTCAGCGATTTCTTTTTCATCTGAAAGCAGATCTTTTTCTAAAGCCAAGTCTTCTTCTTTGGTTTTGCCACGTGGACGAGTGCCCGCCAATGGACGCACAGTAGCGACACCATTTTCTAAACGTGACAAAATTTCCGGCGAAGACCCTACAATGTGAAATGGGGTGTTATTGCCCAAGGTCTGCCCTTGTACAAGGAACAAATATGGCGAAGGATTAAGATGACGTAATGCGCGATAAACTTGTAATGGTTCGCCATCAAAGTCTGACACCATACGATGACCTGGCACCACCTGCATCACATCCCCTGCTCGGATGTAATCTTTTACTTTTTCAATGGACGCCAAAAAGTTGTCATGGCCTGTTAAAGACTCAAAGTGTGGTGCAGTGTGTTTGATGGCTTTTAAGCTGACAGGCGTCGCAAGTATATCTTCCAGTTCATCTAATTGTGCTTGTGCTTTACTATAGGCATCGGCGTCATTTGCATCCGCATGCACAATTAAAAACAGCGTGTCTTTTAAGTTATCAAACACAATCACGGTTTTAGACAGCATCATCCAAATATCTGGCAATCCAACTGGATCGTCCGCAGGTACATTTTTTAGCTTTGGTTCGATATAACGCACCGCATCATAACCAAAGTAGCCCACCAAACCACCTGTAAAGCTTGGTAAGCCCGGCAAGTCCTGTTGGGTTGGAACTTTAAACTGTGATTGAAAGTCGCGGATATATTGAAATGGATCGAGGCAGGCTTGCTCACTCAGACTGCCATCGGCAGCTTTCACAGTAAGCACACCTTCATTGCATGAAAATACAGTGGACTCGCCCAAACCAATAATCGAATAACGTGCCCAGTTTTCACCCCCCTCAACCGATTCAAACAAATAGGCTTGTTGGTGCTGTTTTAAACGCGCAAAAATAGACAGCGGTGTATCTGTATCTGCTAAACGCTGACGATACACTGGGATAAGGTTATAGCCTTGTTGAGCGAGTTGCTGAAATTGTGCTGATGTTGTCATGTGGTTTTTCTCTTTTAAATAGGGTTACTCAGTATGTAAATAAAATTGAACTGAGCGACGCCATCGAAAAACCTTACAACTATTCATTTTCTTTCCTTAGTACCCTTTGCTAAGCCAGCAGTTCACGTAAATCATCCACAATTAACTGTGGCTGACAGTCTGCTATATTTTCACCATGATTATAGCCATAGCTGACCACAATACAATCAATACCCGCACGGCGTGACGCTTCAACATCATTTGAAGAGTCTCCCACCATCAATACATGTGCCGAACTGACCTGATAATGTTCGACACAATGATTCAACTGACGTGGATGTGGTTTACGTTCTTCAAAGCGATCGCCACCAATCACATCATCAAAATAATGCAACATATCCAAAGTTTCTAAAATCGTTCGTGCCGGTTGCTCTGGTTTATTGGTCACACAGACCAAAGTTTTGCCTTGTGCTTTTGCCCAATCCAAAAACTGAAGCACCCCAACAAATGGACGGGTTTCTGCGCATGGATCAGCATTATAAATTTTTAAGAATGTTGCCAACAGTTGTTGGTGCTGTGCAGGATCCACCGTTACGGTTAAGTGCTCCAACACACTACGACAAAAAAGAGCAGTACCCTTTCCAATCCAAGCACGCACTTGTTCTTCACTCACCGCTGGAAGTTGCAATACATTGAGACTCATATTCATGGCCAGATATAAGTCGGCTGCGGAATCGACCAAGGTTCCATCCAAGTCAAATAGAAAGACTTCACGGTCTTGCAACTTCACATCAAACATAACACCCTCAATTTTTTCATTTTCATTTCAAACCATACATTTCATCTGCTTGAGATGCAATTATGGTCTATATCTTTTATATCAATACAACAAAGGCATGCGATTGCATGCCTTTAGCGTTCGCAACTTCGGGTTTATTTAAAAATAAACCATGCAACAAGCGCAAGAATAATTAACACAATCAGACTCATTAGCCCCAAAGATGCATTTTTTTGCTCAAGCTTTTCTTCTTCGGCACGTGTGATGGGTTGCTCAACAGGAATTGGTTTAGGCTCAGGCGTCACTGCACTAATATCTACACCTTCAGGAATTGGTGCAGGTTTAGGTACAGAAACATTTTGAGGCATTCCATCACGATTGAGCTGTACATTGCTATCGCGCTCACCTAGCTGTGTCATGCCCTGATCACTCAATTGCTGCGCAGCTGTTTTCACTTCTTCGACTACAGGTGCAACTGTTGGCTCAGGCTGAATACTTAACTCAGACACCGCAACAGCTTCAGCAGGTTGACGTAGTGGAGTCACTGGTGCATCTACAGAAGCTGCCACAGCAACAACCGTAAATTTAGTCGCACTGGCAAACTGCACCACATCACCTGCGTGCAATTCAACTTCTTCTGTAGCCAGACGAGTATCATTGACAAAAGTCCCGTTTGAAGAACCTAAGTCTTGCACCCATAACGCTTGTTCTTTGAGCAAAAAAGCCGCATGTTTACGTGAAATATCTGCTTGTGCCAACACAATATCTGCTGCTTGATGGCGTCCAACCAAAAGGTCACGCTCAATATTGATCTCTTGCGCCGCCAAGTCGCCACCTAGGGCTTTTATTTTCCAAGTCATGAAATTGCTTCTCTACATGATTTTTTAGCATCATAGCATGCTGAATCAAGAAAGCTTTAACACCCCTGTTAAAGTTTGATTCAGCATGTGAGCATCATGTTTATTGGTTGTTTTTGTTGGCTGGTACACCGTTTGGCACTGTAATTGTCTGACGCTTTAATGCTGGCTCTATGGCGACAGGTGTCGTTACCACTTTGGCCGCAGGTACCGTTTGTGCCACAGGAGCAGTAGGCACAGCTTGATAGGTGGTACCCGTCACATTAGATGCAAGTTTTGAAACTGGCAAACGCTGTTGATAGATATCCTCTACCTGCTCAGGCAATTTTGCAAAGCCACCATCAGCATCTAAAGCCAACTGTAAGCTATACAATTGATTATAACGTTGCTGAGTCAAACGGCGACTTTCGTTGCTATTACCAATAATGGTCGGGTGAATAAAGACCAATAAATTACGCTTTTTATTGGACTTTCCATCGGAGCGAAATAAGCGACCTAAGCCTGGAATTGCACCCAAGCCAGGAACTGCCTGCCGTAGATAAGATGTGTTATCTGAAATTAGACCACCGAGTACAATTGTTTGCCCATGCTCAGCCAAAATAGAGGTCTTTAAAGCACGTTTACTGGTCACCAAATCAGATGCTTGCCCTTTGTTGGCTTTTACATCTGAAACTTCTTGCTCCACCTCTAAACGAACAGAGCCACCTTCGCCAATGTGTGGCACCACCTTTAAGGTCACACCCACATCTTTACGTTCGATTGTTGTATAGGGATTGGCTGTACCCGCTGAGCTGGTAGACACTGAGCCTGTGACGAAAGGTACGTTTTCACCGACCACAATATAGGCTTCTTCATTGTCCATCGTCACAATTGAAGGTGTAGATAACAAATTGGATTTGGTGTTTTCTTTTAAGGCTTGGATCATTGCACCATAAAGCTTACGTGAGCCATCACTGCCTTCTTTATAATCACCTAAGACCAAGGACGTCCCTGCACTCACCGCACTGGCCGCTCCCAAAGCACCATTTGCTACCGCACCTGCTGCAATCTGACCTAAGCTAGAGCCAATATTATCGAAGTTAATAATACCAATACCGCTACTAATATCCCCCAATGCCCACTGTACGCCGAGTTGATCTGCATCATTGCCTTCAACTTCAATAATCGCCGCTTCAATCAACACTTGCTGACGGCGTGTATCTAGTTGCTGAATCGCAGATTCAATTTCACGCATTAACTGAGGATCAGCCTTCACTACCAATGCGTTCTGAGTTGCATCGGCAATAATACTAATGCCATTACCGTTAAACGTAGTGATATTATTTTGGTTAGCGCTACTGTTATTCGAATTTAAATTAATACTCGAACCCGTATTATTATTTGAGCCATTATTCGACGTTGAATTGTTATTCATTAAACTATTCATGGTCGAATTGGTATTTGAAGAAGATGATCCTTTAGACGAATCTGTCGATGAGACTGCTTGCCCCGTGACTAAGCCTTGTAAAATCTCTGCCAAGTTTTTTGCGCTGGCATATTTTAAACGGAAAACTTTTAAGCCACCCAAACGATCTGCAGATGGCACATCCAACATTTCAATCATTTGGCGGATACGTTTACGCGATGCCGTATCACCTTTAATCACGATTCGATTGGTTCGATTATCCGCAATAATACGCACACGTGCGCCTTTCAAATCTTTGGCTGCACCTGTAGAGCTCATAGAGTCTAATAAGCCGATCATTTCTTCTGCTTGGCTCGACTGTAAGGTCACCGCTTCAATGTCATTTTGACCCGTACCATCAAGGTTACGAATAATCGTTTCCAGCTGATAAATATTACTTGCACGATCTGAAATAATTAAAGCATTGGTCCCTGCAACTCCAGACAAATGCGCAAACTGTGGCATGAGTGGGCGTAGTGCAGGAATCAAATCATTGGCATTGGTATTATCCAGCCAAATCACACGCGTTACGATTTGATCTCCCGTCGCACGATGGCGTGCATCATAAGGAACACCTGAGCTTTTCACATTACTGTCTGGCACCAATTTAATGGTATTGCCTGACGGAATGGCAACCACACCATTGACATTCAATACGCCTAAAAAGAGATCATAAACCTCACTTTTATTCAGTGGCTTATTTGAAATGACCGTGACATTGCCTCGAACCCGTGGGTCTACGGCAAAGTTTTTACCTGTAATGTCTGCAACTTCGTTAATAAATGCAGTTAAGTCTGCATCACGTAAATTAATTTTCCATGTCTGTGCATAGCTGGCAGTGCTGACCATAGCCACCAGCGGCGCCAAAGCATAGGCGGCCAATATTGGACGATTATTATTGAATAAAGCCATAACTACTCGTGTTTCCTAACCTGCTTTAGTGATCACACATCACTTCAAATCCTGTTGTACGGTTACCACTTGATCACCGCGTTTTATTTCGAGCTTGACCTGACCCTCACGTCGAGCTTGTTCTAATAATTGTGCTTCTGTTCGCCCTTGCCCAACCGTTTGACCATTGAGCGACATAATACGGTCGCCAGGTTGCAAACCAAGTTTATTGCGTAGCCCTACGGGTGTACGCGCTGTAACTTCATAACCACTGCCATTTGCCGACGACCCAATTCCCATATCTTGTAAATACTGATCACGGTTTTCTTGTATCTGTTGTACTGCTTGGCCTATGGCACTACTGGGCTGTGTATTTTGTGTATTGGCGGGTGCAGATGCACCTGTATTGCTATTTGATGCATTGGGATTAAGTTCTGGAACAATCGGTTGATCTAAACCATTTTCCATACCTTTAAACTTGAGTTCACGCACTGCGCCACTGTTGTTTCTTAAAATCACACGATCCCAATACACTTCAGACAAACTATAGTTGGAACCTAAAATCATCTCACCCACGCGATAACGATCGGCAACTTCATTGACCTTAATCACGGCTGAAGAGAATTGGCTTGGATAACCTTGTACTACACCTTGCAAACTCATATTTAACTGCTGATCCGCTGCAGATGTATTGGCAGCTTCTTGAAAAAGTGCGAATGAGCTGATATTGGGTACTTGAGCTTGCTGTGAACCCAATTCCACCCGCTCGATTTGCATGACTTGGGGTGGCGCTAATAGCAACCAAAGTAAAGCTGCTAACTTCCAACATAAAATTAAAATCGCGATGGCCAGTACCACAGGTGCGATACGATCTGCTTGCTTTAAATCCAGTTGTTTAATTTTATCCATCCACGCACTCATTACATGCCACCTCGTATCAATGGCTGACGTGAGCTCACTACATAAGTATCTAAGCCAGCTTTTCCATCATAAGAAGCAACATTCATTAATAAGCGCTGTGTCAATTGCACATCCAGCATTAGGCTGGCATCCAATTGCAAATTCATCATTTTTTGTTCACGTTGATCACGCACATCGATGAGCAACTTACCTTGTTCATCTGAGAGCTTAGCCATTAAAGACGGAATCGTCATTCGGTCTTGTCGTTGTGCATAGGTATAAATTAACTCACCACCCGCCCATTGCAATTGACCTTCTGCCTGCGTAAAACCTTGGCTTGGATGGTATCGAACCGCAACATCTTTTAATTGAATAGCATTCACGGGCCACTGCCAATCGGCTAAACTTTTGAGTGTTTCTGGCGCAATCTGCCCATTCATATCTTGAACATGTAGCGTTTTACCTAAGCCATAGCCTAGCACTGCATCAAGCTTGGTATTGCCACTATGAATTTCAACATTTGCACCCAAGCGCAGTAAAATTAAATCCCAAGGCCGAGTTTTCCAACTGACTGACCCTGTTAACTGATCTTTTTTCCAATCTGCCTGCCCACGCCAAATATTGCCACTGACGTTATGAAGGGTCTGATTATTTTTATAAAATTTTGAAAAAATCCATGCTGCTGGTACTTGCAACAGGATAAAAATAAAAAAACTAATGACAGCAAAGATCAACCATCTGATTTGCTTTGGTTTCTTGCTCATCCTGCCCCAACTGAAATTATCATTTTTCTTCCATGAAACTCGCATTCTTTATAGACACATTATGCACACTTTTTCCACAACGCCAATTCATAGGGATAAAAAAACCAAGCAAAAATGCTTGGTTTTTTATCTTAGCGTCCAATCATGACGATGCCATGACCAATTGCCTCGAAGTTTGCGTCAACTTAGATAATAAAATCTTCTAACTTCGCACCTTTTTCAAGTTCTGCAACCAACCAACGAGGTTGTTTACCACGACCTGTCCAAGTGTCTTCTTGATTTGCTTTGCTACGGTAACGTGGCTCTACTGATTTACGCACAGTTTTTTTACGTTTGCTTGCACCAAATTCTAAAATTTGTTCAATCGTTAAACCTACATTTTCTGCGATTTCTAGGATTTGATTATAGGCATCTTCAACTGCTTGATCTTTTTTAGAGGCAATTAAAGCTTCCGCTTCAACCTGTAGTCGTTTTAATTCTTCTACAGATAAATTACTGATGTCTGGCATTACATTAACTCCGAGTTTCATTTTATTTTGTTTTGTAAAACACGCCAATCATATTTATATTACAATTAATATTCAATAAAAATAAAAATAAAAAACATGTTTTCACTAATCTTCACAAAATATATATACCTCGAATTTAAATGATATTAGAAACACTTAATTCTATTTCTTTCATTTTTAAACGTACGCGCTCTGGAATTGCTGTTTTCTTCATATTGATTTTATCTACACAAACAATGACTGCCTCTCCTTGAGCAATAACTGCTTGTTGCTTTTCACTCCATAAAACATAACTCATTCTTAATGCACTATTTCGGAGCTCTTCAATACGTGTGGCCACACTTAATGTATCGGGATAAAATACAGGTTTTAAATATTGACACTGACTGGAAGCCACAACTGTAAATACATCGGTCGAAAATATATCTAAAGCATCAAAATATAGAATTCGCGCGCTTTCCATATAACGATAATAAACCGTATTATTTACATGACCAAAAGCATCCATATCCCCCCATGCAACAGCTTGCTTGAGAATAATTGGATAATGCTTGATTAAATCCATTTATAAATTCCTTTAAATTTTAATTTTTACAAAATTCGCATTATTTTCAAAAATAAGATTTAACTGTTGCACTAAATCTTCTTGACCTTGCAACAACGATTTAATTCGCAAATAACTCATCAACACATCATCTGGATATAACTGCAACAGTGCTTCAGCATCTTGAATACACCCTGTGGCCATATACACATGCCATTTTGCAAAACTTAATACCGGTAAGGCAGGATAACGACTTTCCCAAAGTGTAATTTGCTGCTCAGCTCGCTGATAGTCTGGGTTTTGACACAATAGCTGCTGCTCAAACCACAAATAGAACACCTCTTGATTAAATTGCTCTCCAAGCAAGTGTTCTGCAAGCTGTTGATGCTGCATACCCAGTTCAGGCAAACGGGCTAAAATTTTTAACCAAAGCACTTTAATATCATAAGGGCGCACTTCAATTTGTTCGCTTAAATCTAGATAGCGCTGTTGCAAACGTTGTAAATCAGCAACAGAGGCTTGATCAAATGCCTTTAGCAACTGCTTTAACCAGACCTGCTTTGCGGTTTCATCTAAGTGACCGTAGCGCGTAGAATGTAAATATAACCACGGAAACTGCGCAGCAAACTGCCCCCACAAGCTAATTAAACGTTGCTCATACGCTTCTTTAACGTTATTTAACCAAGGGGATAATTCATGTTGATTTAAAAATTCGAGATGTGTGAGTGCTTGCTCACCATCATGCTTTGACAAAAAAATCTCAATACGCTGTTGTTCAGCTAGCTCAAATGCCATCGGATTTGCTTCATTTAAAGCAATTAAGGCTTCGTTATATTGTTGACGCATCCAATATAAACGCGCACTAATAATCCCTTTTAATAAACCTGATTGACTGAACACTTGTTGAATAAAGTTTTGCTGATCAGGACCTGCATTTAATAACCAAACCACTGCCAATTGCTCATAGGGATGCAATTGATTAAAACTAAAAACAGTTTCAATTTTACGTTGCTCACGGCTTAAATAACGTTTTACGGTTAACCAAAGCATTTGAACAATAAAGCTTAATAAAATTAAACAGAAAATTAAAACCCACAGATTGGTTTGTATTTGCCATTCACGCCAATATAAATAAACATAGCCAGCACCATAACCATAGCTCAACAAACTAAATAATGCGGTACATAATAAGCCGACAAAGAGATAGGCTAAAATGATCTGCTTCATATTGGCTTATCCGATTAAAGTTCGTGTATTTAATACAGGTGCAGTAAATACAGGGGATTGTTTTAGTTGATGTATACGCTGAATAAAATGCTGGGTGTTGATATCTGGAAGTTGTTTTAAACTCTTTTCAATCGATGTCAACTCAATTTGAAAGGCTTGATATTGCCCTTTCTGTAAAAGTTGCTGTGCATTTAATAAGCGCAATTGGGCTTCTTTTAAAACCAATGAACGTTGCATTAAAACCGCACTTGGTCGATCGACAGATTCAATTTGAATCCAACGCTTTAAAAATGACTGATCTTGTTGTTCTGGCAAACCAATATGTTGTTTTTGGATTTCTTTAGCCAATTCCGCATCCAATTGCTGGAGCAGATTCACCGTCTTTTGGTTTTGTGCATTCCGTGCATGTACAAATTGCACAATATTGCCCCGATCTTTTTCAATCACCTGATGCAAACTGACTTTCAAAGCAGGTGCCAAAGTATAGCTTTCTAAGTTCTGATCCAATTTCATCAGCTTATCTAAAGCCAAAGTATATTGTTGTTGCTGTAAGGCAAACTCAATGTAATCCAACTGCATTGCAATGAGCTTGCTTGGCGCCATCTGCTCAACTGGAATCGGATCGACTTGTGCACTTGGAGCAACATTTGTGGTCAATGGCTCGCCTATTTGTCGTTTTAATGCCGCCATTTGATCATTTAAGCTGGCATTGCGTTGTTCTAATTGGCTTTGATGCTGTTGCGCCTGTTGCTGCTGCCCTTGCAACAGGTAAACGTCATAACTTAACTTCAGCAACCATAATGCCAGTACAACCACCAACAAGATAGACAGTTTCTTCATGTATTCCCTTGCACAGCATGAAGCTGTTTTAAAATAGTATCCTGTTTTAAATCTTCGAGCTGTATCACCTGATACCCCAATTGATGCTCATGACAAGATTGCTCGACCAGATGAGTCACTCGCTCAGCCAGAACAAAACAATATATTGAGATCTGTCCAAGCGAATAGTGCTGTGCTAATCGTAGCCAATTACGCCAACTGGCCTCACTACTCACCAGTAATATACAAAGCGAAGCCTCACGAATGAACACCAAATTTTCTTGCAAGCTTTGCTCTGTAGAGGTTGGGCAATAGCGTCGATACAACACAAAATTGAGAACTTGAATTCCTTGTGTAGCTAAAGTATCCATCATAAATTGACGGCCACCTTCTCCACGCCAAAACGCAATCCGCGCCGTTCGACCAAGTCGTTGTAGCACAGGTAAACGTAGCATGCCTTCCGAGGTTTCAACTTCGGGCACTTGGCTTTCGAAGCCATATTGCAATAGTGCTTGTGCTGTTGCTTGCCCGACCGCAATCCACTGAATATTGTGTAAATCTTCAGGCTTGCCACCAGCTTGAGCCAAGGCCTGCATGCCAAATTCCACCGCTGCTGGACTCACCACAACAATCACCTGCACTTCGTTTATTTGGGCAAATAAAGTCGCAAGTGATTCAGACCACGGCATCGCATCAAGTGCTAGCAAAGGAAGTTCTAATACAGTTAATCCCTCAGCTTGTAATGCTGACGTCAGCTGCTGAGCGCGATCTGCTGGTCGAGTGTTAATAAACAACATGGCGTGAAGGATAAAACGTGCTTAGTACAAGGCTTTCAATAAATCGCCAGCACCTTGCTCCAGCAAATCTTTGGCTAAGGCCACACCTAGTGCTTCTGCATCTGTCGTTGCGCCTTGTTGGGTTGCTTGTAGTAGCGTTAAGCCATCAACACTACCGACACGCCCTTCAATGTGCAATCCATCCTGTTGCAAGGTTGCATAACCTGCGATTGGCACCTGACAACCACCTTCCAAATACGCATTAAAAGCGCGTTCCGCACGTACGCAGGCATTGGTTTCGTCATGCATTAAAGGCAAGATATAATCCAATACTGTGCTGTCTGCTTCACGGCATTCTAGGCCCAATGCACCTTGGCCCACAGCAGGCAAACTTAAGTCAGCGTCTAAGCTATGACGAATGCGATCAGCCAAACCAAGGCGTTTTAAACCTGCGCTGGCCAAAATAATCGCATCATATAGCCCTGCATCAAGTTTAGATAAACGTGTGCCCACATTGCCACGCAAATCAATAATTTCGAGGTCTGGACGGCTTTTTAAAATCTGACATTTACGGCGCAAGCTTGATGTGCCCACCTTAGCGCCCTGAGGCAAGTCTGCAAAGCTTGCATAAGTATTTGAGACAAAAGCATCGAGCGGATCTTCACGCTCACAAATTACTGCCAGCGTTAAACCCTCAGGTAATGCCATTGGCACATCCTTCATGGAGTGTACGGCTAAATCTGCACGACCATCTAATAAAGCGGCTTCAAGTTCTTTAACAAATAAACCTTTACCACCAATTTTAGCCAAGGGTGTGTCTAAAATTTTGTCACCCTGAGTTACAAATGTAACCAACTCCACCTGCAAACCTTGGTGCAGGGCTTCGAGACGAGCTTTAATGTGCTCCGCTTGCCAAAGTGCAAGCGGGCTTTGTCGTGTTGCAATCTTCAGGGTTTTCATAACATTCAAATAACAGTCAATATGAACACATTCTAAACTTAACTGTCTTACATTGAAATGCAATATCTTTAAGGCACAAATACGCGATTAAAGATTATAGTTTTTGTATGCGCTCTCTTAAACTGGGTAAATGTCGGCGACTCACGGCCAAGCGCTCTTCCAGTTCACGACAACGTACTTGATATTGCCCCGAACTTACCACTTCTAAGCCATCTAAATAACTCACTGACACCAAAGCATTACGATGGATTCTAATGAATTGGTCCCCAAATTCGAGTTCTAAATCCTTCAGTGTTTCATCAATCAAAACACTGCCATTTTTATGTCTTACCGTGACATATTTTTGATCCGCCAAAAAATAGTAAATATTTTCTACAGGCACCAATTCCATACCACGATAAGTCTTTGCCGCAATCTGATGACGGCTGATTTTAAGTTCTTCCATATTTTCTTTTTGTTTTATACCGCTCATTTGAGCTTGAGTGAGTTTAACGAGATGATCTAAAACTTGTTGCAATTCCTGTTGCATCACGGGTTTAAGCAAATATCCCTCGGCATTGGATTTAAATGCATCCAGTGCATGGTGATCATAGGCCGTACAAAATACAATGGCTGGCATTGGATCCAGCTCACGTAAATGTTGTGCGCAAACCAAACCATCCATTTCAGGCATTTGAATATCTAATAAGATGACATCGGGTTCTAGGCTTTGTGCCAAATCAATCGCCTGTTGACCATGCGATGCTGTTGCCACAACTTGATGTCCCATCTGTGTGACCAAACGTGATAATCGCTCTACTGCCAGAGACTCATCATCACATATCAGGATGTCCATTTCTCCTCCTTACACAGTTCACTTTATTTATTTTTATAAGTGCGCGGTGCTGTTTTTTACTTATATTGATATTGTACAACGGTTGTAAACATTTCTTTTCCTGCATACGTTTGAAATGTCACTTGCGGTCCATAATAGGCCTTTAAGCGCTGATGTACATTTTCAACTGCAATACCATGTCCTTGGCGTAACTTTATTTTATCCTGAACAAAAGGATTAGTAATGACGATATTGACTTGATTTTGCGAAATTTCAATCAATATGCTTATCGTACTCTTTGTTAGAATTTTTTCAACTCCATGAAAAATACTATTTTCCACTAAAGGTTGTAAAGTTAGCAGTGGAATTTGTACGCGATCGTACATTTCTGGATTTACCAGTTTCCATTCCACACTCAAACGCTCACCTAAGCGAATTTGTTCAATGGCCAAATAACGCTGACACAACTCTACCTCGTCTTTTAGGCTCACCAATTTGAGTTCTTGAAAACTGGCCCGAAATAAGCGCGATAAATTCAACAACATTTGTTCAGCTTTATCGGGATCAATCGCAATTAAGCTAATGACGCTGTTCAGACTATTAAATAAAAAATGTGGATGAATACGCGCTTGCATCGCCTGAATTCGCGCATTCAACTCACTGTTTTGTTTACGCGCCCAAAGTTCTCTTAAATAAATATAACGAAAACAAATCGTTCCTAAAAGCACACCAAAACTTAAATGCATCAACACACCATCCCACACATGCATTGCACTCAAGCCAGCCAGACTCAGGTTTTCACCAAAATAGATTAGGCTATTGATACTCAAGGTCGTCAACAACACCAAGACTTGTAGCAGTAAAAAGCCCAAAAACAACTTAAATTGTAGTTTTAATGGCGACAACCTCGCCTCAAAATATTCTGTTAAAGCAGCAAAAGCCAATAAAATCCAATTAATAAATAGTACATATTGCATGGTATGGGTAAAGCTCAAATTCTCCCAAGCTCTGGCCTGTGCCAAGGCCAATACCAAGGCCAAAATATTGCCCGCCCACAACAATTCCAGTAAATACTTCCCTCGACCAAAACGCGTTGCGAAGTAACTTAAGGTCGTGGTTCTTGACCGCTCACGAAAAGTTTGCAGGTCAGCTTCGGCAATGGGCGTTGAATTTGCTATACTCTTTTTAGTTCTACCGCTTTTTATCTTATTGAGCCGACATGACCACATCTTCTAATTCCTCTAATCCGTCACAAGCCCAAACTTCGGGTATGTGGGGCGGCCGTTTCGCTGAAGCAACCGATGCTTTTGTAGCTGAATTTACAGCATCTGTTCAATTTGACCAACGCTTTTATAAACAAGATATTGCAGGCTCTATTGCCCATGCAACTATGCTTGCAAAAGTTGGCGTTTTAACAGAACAAGAACGTGATGACATCATCACGGGCTTAACTGCAATTAAAGCAGATATTGAAGCTGGCAACTTCGAGTGGCGCATTGACCTAGAAGATGTGCACATGAACATTGAGTCACGTTTGACTCAGCGTATTGGCATCACAGGCAAAAAATTACATACGGGTCGTAGCCGTAACGACCAAGTGGCAACAGACATCCGCTTATATGTGCGTGATGAAATTGATGCTATTTTAGAATTATTGCAAAAATTGCAAAAAGGTATTTTGGGCTTAGCCGCTAAAAACACCAACACGATTATGCCGGGCTTTACACACTTACAAACTGCACAGCCAGTGACTTTTGGTCACCACTTAATGGCGTGGTTTGAAATGTTAGTACGTGACTCTGAGCGCTTAATTGACTGCCGTAAACGTACTAACCGTATGCCATTGGGCTCAGCGGCTCTTGCAGGTACAACCTACCCAATCGACCGTGCATATACAGCTGAGCTTCTAGGCTTTGAAGCTGTTGCTGAAAACTCACTCGATGCTGTATCTGACCGTGACTTTGGCATTGAATTTAATGCTACTGCATCACTCATCATGATGCATTTATCTCGTATGTCAGAAGAAATGATCCTTTGGACATCTGCACAATTTAAATTTGTGAATATTCCAGACCGCTTCTGCACAGGTTCATCAATCATGCCGCAGAAGAAAAACCCGGATGTACCTGAACTCATTCGTGGTAAAACTGGCCGTGTATATGGCGACCTCATGAGCTTATTAACGCTGATGAAAGGCCAACCATTGGCATACAACAAAGACAACCAAGAAGACAAAGAACCATTATTTGATGCAATCGATACGGTTCGTGGTTCACTCATGGCATTTGCTGACATGATTCCTGCATTGGTTCCAAACATTGAAATCATGCGTGAAGCTGCCCTTCGTGGTTTCTCTACAGCGACAGATCTTGCAGACTACCTCGTGAAAAACGGCGTAGCATTCCGTGACGCACATGAAATTGTGGGTAAAGCGGTTGCGCTTGGCGTGCAAGAAAGCAAAGACTTGTCTGAATTAACACTTGAGCAATTACAACAGTTCTCAGATTTGATTCAAGCAGACGTATTTGAAAAAGCATTAACGCTTGAAGCTTCTGTGAATGCGCGTAACCATATTGGTGGTACGGCGCCTGCACAAGTTGAAGCGGCTATTGCACGTGCTTACACACGTTTAGAAGCACTTTACGCTTAATCGCCTTATATAAACTTTGGAGTATTGATATGTCTCGACAAATTTTTTGCCGTAAATATCAGGCTGAAATGGAAGGCTTAGACTTCGCACCTTTCCCAGGTGCAAAAGGCCAAGAACTTTTTGACACCGTGTCTAAACAGGCATGGGGCGAATGGTTAAAACACCAAACAACGCTCATCAATGAAAAGCGTTTAAATGTGTTTGAACCAGATGCGAAAAAGTTCCTTGAAGAACAGCGCGAAAAATTCTTCAGCAATGATGAATCACTTGAAAAAGCCGAAGGGCTGAAGCCTGAAGAAAAATAAGGCATTGCCTTATTTTTCTGCAAGACAAGCGAAGCGCGTAGTTTCAAATGTCAAAAAGGAGTCCGCGAAGGCTCCTTTTTTAATGCTCCGCCACGCCACAAGACGAGAAGCCATGCTTCGAGTGGAAAAATTAAAGCACTGCTTTTCTTTTTTACGCAAGACAAGGACGAAGTCCGCGTAGGCTTTAATTCAAAAAGAATCTCCAATTTTGGGGATTCTTTTTTTAATGCTCTAAAAATTACGTAAGACAAACGAAGCGCGTAGTTTCAAATGTCAAAAAAGGAGTCCGCAAAGACCCCTTTTTTTATTTATAAAATTGCTTTACCACGGACCAACACCTGAGCGAGCAAAGCGTTCATCTACCAACGCTTAAAATAAAGCCTGAAATAAAAACAAAATGAACAACAATTATTCATACACCAGAAATACTTCAAGCACGCGGCTTTGTATCAAAATAATTTAATGTAAACATGCAGATACACAACCCACATAAAACTCAACATTACACTACAAGAAGCCACATGATTCCTATCAGGTGAGTGCCTATAATGGCACTTAAGGATAGAGAGACAAACTCTTTTTCTATAACCACAAATATCCCCGATTTTTATTCCCAGTCTACCCCCAAAGTCTGGGAATTTTTTTATCTGCTTTTTGCATAATCTACACTATGCCCGATCCAACCAAGAGTGCCCTAAAACAAAAAAGCCCCTCATTGAGGAGCTTTATTTATTTTTAAATCTTGTGTTCAATCACGGTTGCTTTAGATACGGCCATGCAGCTTTCAAATAAATAAACATCGACCATAAAGTTAAGATCACAGCCATATATAACAAGCCATAACCCAACATTTCAAGCGGTTGCCAGTTTAATAAAAACACGGTAATCGCAATCATTTGAAAAGCAGTTTTATACTTACCCACCGTAGATACAGCCACACTGGTACGTGCACCTAACTCGGCCATCCACTCACGTAAAGCCGACACGGTAATTTCGCGTGAGATAATCACAATTGCAGCAAAAGCCATGGAAATCGTAGGTTGCCATTGCACTAAAACAATTAGCGCGGCGGCCACCATCAACTTATCTGCAACAGGATCTAGAAAGCGACCAAATGCCGATGTCTGATTCAAAGTACGCGCCAAATAACCATCAAACCAATCGGTTACTGCAGCGACAACAAAAATACCCGTCAACAAAATATGACGCGACATACTTGCATCATGGCCTTCTACGCCCATTGCTGGTGGCCAATACGCTACCGCAAGAAAGACTGGAATTAGCCCAATTCGCGCTAAAGTTAAAATATTTGGAATATTCAGGATTCGACCTGCTGCCATAGACACCGCCAGTGTTTACCCCCGTCATGCACGATGTAAATGCACAATTCTCTGAGGATTTATCCATCATTATTAATAGCGTTCACTTTATACGAAATGCCCAACAGTGTCACTAGGCAAAGACCGTCACCACCTGTCGCGAGATTGCAATCAGACGGCCAGCACTGTCCCAAAGCTGCGCCTGTTCTGTGGCATAACCATGTGCAGCATAGTCTGTAAAGACTTTATATTTCAACCAATCATGCAGATTTGACTGCAATGGATGCACACAGGTCAATTGCCATGTAAGTGAGCTGGCTGGCGCCATAGTCTTAAACATTGGCAACACACCAGGTGGCCACATATCAAACGCAGCCATCAAATCCGCCGTTTGTAATGCTCGATTTTCATGCAATGCAGGATCAAAGCGAAACCAGCCACCAAAGTCTGGCTTCGGACTTGCAGTACATGGATATTGCCCTTCTGCCCAAATCATTTGCATTTGTTTAAAGCATTCAGGTGCCAGCGGATGATGCTGTGCAATTTGAAGCTGTTCCACTGCAGGATACTCTGGCGCAGGCTCTTCATGATGAACGACTATGCTTGAATCACGTAGCACGCCAAAACTCGCAAGCAAAATTGTTTGTACGGCGTCATCTTGCCATAGACGCACTTCAATGGTGGTCACCGACTTGCCTTGTCGCAAGATTTCTGCGCTTAACTTTACTTTGGCCAATTGCACTGGCCCCACAAAAGTAACACTGGCACTCAATAAGCCTTTGCTTTCATCTGCAATGGTCGCAATGGCTTTATGCATCAGTATACTTGCAACCAATCCACCATAAATGGTCCGTCCCTGTAACCATCCTTCTGGTATATCAACCCATTCAGATTGATCAATTTGTGCGTACATTTGCGTTAACGACATGGGGCATCCTTTCTAAAGCACTTAGTCTGTATAGTTATGCAAGTTTGAACTGATGTGAATGATCATTGACCCATGCGTCATTGAGCACTTTGGCCAAGACTAT
This sequence comes from Acinetobacter cumulans, assembly GCF_003024525.3. Classification (GTDB taxonomy): domain Bacteria; phylum Pseudomonadota; class Gammaproteobacteria; order Pseudomonadales; family Moraxellaceae; genus Acinetobacter; species Acinetobacter cumulans. The sequence continues at coordinate 3,196,892 of NZ_CP035934.2, forward strand.
GTCATTTCATTTGTTACCTCAGCCATTCAAACAGCAGAATCTAAAGTGCCTCATGCAATATTTTATAAATTGTTCGCGCCATCACATCCCCCAAACCAGGCACCAGTTTTAGATCATTTTCAGAGGCTTTTAACACGCCTTGAATGCCTCCAAAATGCGTGAGCAAGTCACGGCGACGTTTTGGTCCTAAGCCGGGAATTGCCTCAAGTACCGATGAACTCCGTTTTTTATCGCGTTTGGCGCGATGCTTGGTAATCGCAAAACGATGTGCCTCATCACGTACCTGCTGAATTAAATGCAACGCTTTATGGTCTTCGGGCAATTGAATTTTGGTGCCATCGGTAAAATGCAGGGTTTCTAAGCCGGGCTTACGACCTTCGCCTTTAGAGACACCCACCATAAAAGCATCGAGCTCAAGCTCCTGCATGACTTCCATCGCCATGTGTAGCTGCCCTTTGCCGCCATCAATCAGCAGCAGATCAGGAAGCATGGCTTTTTTGTAGCGTCTGGTCAGCGCCTGACGCATGGCCGCATAATCATCGCCTTCAGTAATATCGTTTATAGAAAACTGACGATAATCGCGCTTACGTGCGCCACCTGAATCAAAGACCACACAGGAGGCCACGGTCTCCTCCCCCATGGTATGAGAAATATCAAAACATTCGATGCGATCGATCGGACGCCCTACCACCTGTTCTAACTGATGGAAACGCTCATTGAGCTCAAAATGATTGGCCAGCTTGCCTTTAATCGCATGCTGTACATTCATTTGCGCCAGTTCGAGCCATTCAGCTCGGGTTTCACGTACATTGTGCTTAATATGAATTTTTTGCTCAAATTGCTGTTGTAGTGCCTCTTCCAACTCTTTACGGTTGGCAGGTTCAACACTCACAATCAGCTCAGTCGGCACTTCATTTGCCACTTGGAAATAAAAGTTAGCCATAAAATCAGACAGCATTTGTGCCAAATCATCGCCCAACATGTCGGGGAAATAGCTCTTACCACCCAGCATTTTACCGTTGCGCACATGCATGATCTGCACGCAAGTGACACCAGCATGGTAGGCAATCGCCAATATATCCGCTTCGCCCTTCACTTTATAAATCGCTTGCTGCGACTGCACATCTCGTAGCAAGGCCATACGGTCACGGTAGAACACTGCCTTTTCAAACTCTAGCGCTTCAGCAGCTGTTTCCATTTTTTGAATCAGCTCCTGATTCAGTTCTTTGGTGTCACCTTGCAAGAAACGAATCGAGTTATTGACGTCTTCTTTATAGTCTTCAGGGGAAATTAGGCCTACACATGGCGCAGAACAGCGTTTAATTTGGTATTGCAAACAAGGTCGCTTACGCTGTGAAAAATAGCTATTTTCACACTGGCGCACATTAAATAGTTTCTGCAATACCACCAGCGTATCGCGGGCATTGTAGGCACTCGGATAAGGGCCAAAAAACTTGCCTGTTTGATGTTTGCCTTTGCCACGACCTGAGGCAATACGCGGGTATGGCTTATCACTGGAAATAAAAATATACACATAGGATTTATCATCACGCAGCATAATGTTATACGGCGGACGATGCAGCTTTATCAGATTTTGCTCGAGTAATAACGCCTCGGTTTCCGAACGAACCACCAGCGTTTCAATATCATAAATCCGTGCGACCAAAGCCTGTGTTTTCGGGTGCTCAATAGTTTTGACAAAGTAGCTCGATACGCGGTTTTTTAGATTTTTAGCCTTACCGACATACAGCAACTCGCCATCTTTACCCAACATACGATACACGCCGGGCAAAGTGGTCATATTGGCTAAAATCGTTTCGATATTTTCACGCGCGTTTTCGTTCACAGGCATCCTGTTTAAAAATGGATTTGCACACTTAAAATATAGCTCAAATTCCAAATTTCAACTGAGCGGATCGACCCATTTTTTAATTCGAAGTTTCTTCGACTATATCTGGCTCAGTTATATCATCTGACTAAGCAGTGTTCATTTGACTTCCTTGTAGATAAAATCGCTAAGCCATCTCCAGTGACGGCATTCATTTTGAGCCATTCCCATTTAAGGCTTCATTAACTTTTTTATGTTTTGAAAACGAATCACTAAATGCTGTAAATGCCGTTTCATTCATAAAATCACAAGCAAGCTGATCTGACACTTGTATCAAACTTTCATTTTTAAAATGATAGAAACCCCAATATATATCTCCCTCTATTTCAAGTTTGATATTCGCCAATGCACTCTCACCCTCTTGGCGTTGAAACTCAATCCATGTGACATTATTCCACACACCGCTCCGAACGATGTCCTGTGTATCCTCCACATGGGGAGCAATCTGTTCAGGATAAAATTCAATATACTCGTGGCTGCTTGAAGCCGACTGTTTTTGCCAACAAACCGAACCTTGCGGGAAAGTATCCGTTGCCTCATAACCAATACCGTAAATTATAGCCATAATTTGAGCAGTAGTGCCTAGACGATGGATAGGGTTGTTGGAATCATCAGTGATTGGACGTCCAGACACATCCAGTTTTTTATATTTCCAAGACAGAATGAAAGGAATGTTTTGCCTGTCGCTGCTCAAACTATAGCTTAGTTCATCATGCTTAAAACTTGCGCTCGAGCCCACCCAATATTTATAGCGTTCTATATGTTTAGATTTTTCTAAAAATAAATGATCCGGTGTAATGATTTGCCTTAAGACTTCAGTCTTAAAAATCGGTAAATCACTGTAATTAATATATAAATTTTTATTTTCATCAAAACTATATATTTTTCCATTTACATAAGGTGTTACGAATGTTGATTCTGCATCAACAGCGCCCGTAAATCTGTCTACGGCATATAAATTATCAGGAACCACAGCCTCTTGGTCTTGATCATTACCGCCACATGAAGCCAACATAAAGGCAAGAATGGCAGACATTATTGTTTTTTTTCATGGCGCTATACCGTATCCATTTGTTTTAAATTATTAAACTTTGGCTAAATTTCACACACAAACACAATAAAAGCCAGTTATTTCTATGTTTTCAACAATCATCTGATTGCTAAAAACTATCAGTGCAAAAACTGAAATTTGCTATGCTCCCTTGCATGACTGACCGAAGGATTCTTCAGAATGAGCAATGCCAATCATGTTTTCCATGCTGTGCACCCCACACTCTCTACACACAGCGCTTCAGAAAAAAACCGCTTGATTGGCAAACCACGTTTTCATTTTGAGCCTCAAGTGGTCATGCAAAAGTTGCGCGAACGCATTATTGGGCAGGATGCCGCATTAAATGAAATAGAAAAAATGCTGCATGTGGTTAAAGCGGATTTCTCCAGCCCAGACCGTCCTTTAGCAGTCACCTTAATGCTCGGCCCGACTGGTGTGGGTAAAACCGAAACCGTTCGTCTCATTGCCGAAGCCATTTACGGTCGCCCAGATGCCTTTTGCCGCATTGATATGAACACTTTAGCGCAAGAACATTACGCTGCCGCCCTGACAGGTGCGCCTCCGGGTTATGTCGGCTCTAAAGAAGGCCATAGCCTATTTGATGAAACGGCAATTGCGGGCAGCCATACCCGCCCAGGCATTATGCTGTTTGATGAATTGGAAAAAGCCTCAAATGAAGTGATCCGCGGGCTCATGAACGTACTGGATACAGGCCGTTTAACGCTAACAGCTGGAACAAAAACCATTGATTTCCGTAACTGCATGATCTTTATGACCAGTAATGTGGGTGCTCAAGCCGCACAGCAATATTTAGATAAGCTGAATTTTTTACCTAAAAAAATGCAGGACATTTGCCTCAAACGTGTGCCGACACAAACCATCATTGAAAAAGTCATGCAACGTAAGTTTGATCCAGAATTTTTAAACCGTATTGATCGTAGCTTGCACTATTTACCTGTACAAGATGATGCTTTACCCAAACTGGTCGATATTGAACTGGAAAAATTAAATCTACGCTTACAACATCAAAAACGTCGTGTGAACTTAACAGATGCAGCCAAAGCGCATTTTTATCAAGGGCATGACATTCGTTATGGTGCACGCCATTTAGGACGTAAAATGCGTACAGAGCTTGAGCCTATTTTGGCAGTGTATTTTTTAAATCACCCCGAGCACATGGACTTAACTCTAGATACACACCAAGGCGTGCTGTGTATTGCAACACAGCAAAATACTTCAAGCAGCTCAAAAGAAGCATCTATTCAAGCTTAGCCCCCAAACTGGCTTTAAATAAGGCGATTTTACGTGGCGAGATTAAAATAAATTTTTGCTTGCCCTCTTGAGCATAATCAATACGTAGGCGCTGAAAAGACAATGCAGGTGCAACTGTTGAAAAGTCAGTGTCTTTGACATGCTGTATGCTTTCTAAAGGGATATGCCATGTCAAAAACATGCATTTCACCACCAATTCTTTGGCTTGGAGCTGATAACGTGTACTCCATAAAGGCCACCATAACACCACAATCGTGAGCGCATAAACTGTAGCAAATAACCAATTCTGTTGCAGACTGCCTTTGGCCAACATATTGAGGAGTAACTGTAGCAACAAACCGCTCATAGCAATAACAAAGCCCCATACCCACCAATCGACTTTTGAATGAAATGTCTGTGTCTGCATCGTTGAATTTCCTCTTCTTTATTGCATTCTATACAAAAGACAAAATGAAAAAATCAAAATGATGGGAAACTTAAGTGTAGCCCTGAACTTAAAACCCTATGCTGGCGATGTAATTCTCTTTGCCACACTGTCGACAGCATCACAAAAATTGAGCCAATTGACCTTTTTGACTCGACCGACACTGTTTGTTCTCTTGAAAAATTAGACTAATTCCTCATATACATAAGCGTGATAAAACTAAAAATATGAGTCGAAACAAAAGTTTCTTCGCATCATGACCTGCTGAATTAAGCCTTAAACACACGGGATGCAAGTTTAAAGACTAAAAAATTTGATGACCCTTGCGTCACGGCTTGATACAACTTGTTATGTTCTTTTTGGATATAGTTATCGTAAGATTGGCGAAGCAGAAATGTGCGCAGGAATGGCGCTCACGCTTCACAACATCAACTTAGAAGTCCTCCAAAATAAAGGAGATCAGGCATGATCCACGCAGGCAATGCCATTACCGTCCAAATGCTTTCGGACGGAATCGCAGAATTCCGCTTTGACTTACAAGGTGAGTCGGTCAACAAATTTAACCGCGCAACGATTGAAGATTTCAAAGCTGCGATTGACGCTGTTAAAGCAAACGCAGACGTTAAAGGTTTAATCGTCACTTCAGGCAAATCAACATTTATTGTTGGTGCTGACATCACTGAGTTTGGTGCAAACTTCGCTCAAGGCGAACAAGCCATTGTGGACTGGGCACTGCCTGTTCACGACATTTTCAATGCATTTGAAGATTTAGACGTTCCTAAAGTTGCTGCTATTAATGGCATGGCTTTAGGTGGCGGTTTTGAAATGTGCCTCGTGTGTGACTACCGTGTCATGTCTGAAGCTGCACAAGTTGGCCTTCCAGAAATCAAACTCGGTATCTACCCTGGTTTTGGTGGTACGGTTCGTTTAAGCCGTGTTATCGGTATCGACAACGCGGTTGAATGGATGGCGATGGCTGCACCTAAAAAACCTGCTGCTGCGCTTAAAGACGGTGCTGTAGATGCGGTTGTGGCTGCAGACAAACTACAAGACGCTGCAATTGATCTTGTGAAGCAAGCACTTGCTGGCCGTGTAGACTGGAAAGCAAAACGTCAAGAAAAACTTGATCCAGTTAAACTCAACATGCTTGAGCAAATGATGGCATTCAATACAGCAAAAGGTGCTGTACTTGCAAAAGCCAATCCTGCTCAATACCCTGCGCCAAAACTACTTTTAGACTCATTACAAGCAGGTGCAAGCCTTCCACGTAATGAAGCGCTAAAAATTGAAGCGCAAGGCTTTGCTAAAGCCGCTGTTACTCCACAAGCTGGCGCGTTGATTGGTTTATTCATCAACGACCAAGTTGTGAAGAAAACATCGAAAAAATATGAAAAAGGTGCGCACCCTGTAAACCAAGCAGCTGTACTTGGCGCGGGTATCATGGGTGGTGGTATTGCTTACCAAGCGGCAAGCAAAGGCACACCAATCATCATGAAAGACATTGGTAACCCACAACTTGCTTTAGGTATGAAAGAAGCGAATGGCTTGTTAACAAAACAAGTTGAACGCAAAAAAATGAAACCTGCGCAAATGGGTGAAACACTTGCTCGCATTCGTCCTACATTAAGCTATGACGAATTCAAAGAAGTGGACATCGTGATTGAAGCAGTAACGGAAAACCCGAAAGTTAAGGGTATCGTACTTGCTGAAACTGAGAAAAATGTTCGTGAAAACACGATCATTGCTTCTAACACATCTACGATTTCTATCACTCGCTTGGCTGAAAACCTACAGCGTCCTGAAAACTTCGTTGGTATGCACTTCTTTAACCCAGTTCACATGATGCCATTGGTAGAAGTGATCCGCGGTGAGAAAACATCAAGCGAGGCAATCGCGACAACTGTAGTTCTTGCGCAAAAAATGGGTAAAACTCCAATCGTTGTAAACGACTGCCCGGGCTTCCTTGTAAACCGTGTATTGTTCCCTTACTTCGGCGCGTTCGACCTTCTGCTTAAAGATGGTGCTGACTTCCAGCAAATCGACAAAGTGATGGAAAAATTCGGCTGGCCAATGGGCCCTGCTTACTTGATGGACGTTGTTGGTATCGACACTGGCGTTCACGGTGCAGAAGTAATGGCTGAAGGTTTCCCTGACCGTATGAAACCAGACTTCAAAGGTTCAATTCAAACCATGTACGAAGCAAAACGTTTGGGTCAAAAGAACGACGTTGGTTTCTACAAGTACGAGCTTGACCGTAAAGGCAAAAAAGCCAAAGTGGTTGATCCAACGGCTTATGAGCTTGTTGCATCTGTTGCAACTGCTGAGAAACGCGAATTTGATGCTCAAGAAATCATTGACCGTATGATGCTGACTTTCTGTAACGAAACTGTTCGTTGCTTAGAAGACAACATCGTAGCAACTGCTGCTGAAGCGGATATGGCGATGATCATGGGTGTAGGTTTCCCTCCATTCCGTGGTGGTCCATGCCGTTACATCGACCAAACTGGTGTTGCTGAATATGTTGCGCTTTGCGACAAGTATGCTCACCTTGGTAAGGCTTATGAAGCGCCACAAATGTTGCGTGACATGGCTGCTAACAACAAAAAATTCTACGGTTAAGGAGCAACGTGAATGGCTACTTTAAATCCGCGTGACGTTGTCATCGTTGATGGTGTACGTTCAGCAATGGGTAAAACCAAAAACGGTATGTTCCGTAATGTACGTGCAGACAGCTTATCTGCTGAACTTGTACGTGCTTTAGTTGCTCGTAACCAGTTTGATACTAACGAAGTTGAAGACGTGATCTGGGGCTGTGTTAACCAGACTTTAGAACAAGGTATGAACATTGGTCGTAACATTGCGTTATTGGCTGATTTACCACGTACTGTTGCAGGTCAAACGGTTAACCGTCTTTGTGGTTCTTCTATGCAAGCAATCCACACGGCTGCTGCTCAAATTATGACTGGCCAAGGTGATGTATTCATCATTGGTGGTGTTGAGCACATGGGCCACGTGGGCATGATGCACGGTATCGACATTAACCCTGAAGCATCTAAGCACTATGCAAAAGCATCTAACATGATGGGCTTAACGGCTGAAATGTTAGGTCGTATGAACGGCATTACACGTGAAGAACAAGATGCGTTTGGTGTTGAATCACACCGTCGTGCTTGGGCTGCAACACAAGAAGGCCGTTTCAAAAATGAAATCGTGGGCGTTGAAGGTCACGATGCAAATGGCTTCAAACAGCTTTGCGACATCGATGAAGTGATTCGTCCTGATGCCAACCTTGAAGCGTTCCAAGCTTTACGTCCTGTATTTGACCCGAAAGGCGGTTCTGTAACTGCTGCAACATCTTCAGCATTGTCTGATGGTGCTTCTGCAATGTTATTGATGTCTGCTGAACGTGCTCAAGCTTTAGGTCTTAAGCCACGTGCTGTAATTCGCTCTATGGCGGTTGCAGGTTGTGATGCTGCAATCATGGGTTACGGCCCTGTTCCTGCAACGCAAAAAGCGCTGAAACGTGCTGGCTTAAGCATGGCGGACATTCAAACAATCGAGTTGAATGAAGCGTTTGCTGCTCAAGGTCTTTCTGTAATGAAAGGCTTGGGTGTATATGAAAAGCAAGACATCATTAACTTAAATGGTGGCGCAATTGCATTGGGTCACCCATTGGGTTGTTCTGGTGCGCGTATCACAACAACGTTGTTGAACGTTATGGAACAACAAGATACACAAATCGGTCTTGCGACGATGTGTATTGGTCTTGGCCAAGGTATCGCGACAATTATCGAACGTGTTTAATGTTTAGTTAAATACTGAGATAAAAGAAACCCCGCTTAGTGCGGGGTTTTTTGTCCCTTGTTTGTCCCCAAAAATGCGCCGATTAAATATTAGTATTAATTAAAGGAATCACCTGACCACACTTAATTCTGAGAGAAAAATGACAAATTTAGTTGTTAATTGGCACATTACTGAAGCCTGTAACTACAAATGTTTTTATTGTTTTGCAAAATGGCAAAAAAATGAGAATAGAGAAATTATTCATAATAATGAAAAAATCATACAGTTAGTTAAAGAAATATCGCTACTACCAATGATTGTAAATCAAAATAAAGGAACCAACTTTACTGGAATACGTCTTAACTTAGTTGGTGGAGAAACTTTTCTTTATAAGAAAAAAATTCTAGAAATAATTAAAGAAGCAAAAAAATATCATTTTGAATTATCAGCTATTACCAATGGTAGTTTATTAGATGGTGAATTAATAGAAATGATTGGAAATGAATTTTCATCTATTGGATTTAGCATTGACTCACTCAATTCAAATACCAATAAAGAAATAGGTAGAGTTGTAAAAAATACTCCAATGAATATTAATGAAATTCTAAAAAACATCCAACTAATAAGAGTAATAAACCCAAATATAGAAATTAAAATAAACACTGTTATCAATGAATTAAATAAACTAGAAGACTTTAATTTATTTATCAAAAACGCCTCCCCAACTAAATGGAAAATTTTTAAAATGCTCCCAATATTAACCAAAGAAAACTCCATCAACAATGAAGACTTCTATGAGTTTATAAATAGACACAGCAAGTTTAAAAAAATTATTTTTTCAGAAAATAATGATGAAATGACTCACTCTTACTTAATGATTGATCCTCTAGGGCGCTTTTTTCAAAATAATGAACTATCTCATGGTTACGATTACAGCCACAATATTTTACAAATAGGAGGAGAGGCTGCAATAAAGCAAATTAAATTCAATATTCATAAATTTGCTAAGAGATCCAATTTAATCCCTTCTATTTCTCAATAAAGCCAAGTAATAAAAGTAAGAGATTTTTTTAAATCTCTTACTTACTCATGTCTATTCCTAATAAATTTAGTTACCTTTAAATCAAAAATTTTCATTTCCCTATTAGTATTATTCTTTTCCCAAAGCTTATACTCTAAAAAAAAGTTATATTTTTTAAAGATATCCTCTTTGTTTAATGAAACTGCACCAGCTTTTGCACGTTGCACTTCTTTTTTTAATTTTTCATAAAAAGAATTATCACCATTAGAAAATTCATCGCTAAACATCTTTAATTTTCCGTCATAGCACATGTCTAATAAATCTAAAAATCTTAATATATGTTCATTCTGTTGATTTTCTTTTAACGACATTCTTTATTGCTCTCATTCACAATAGCGTCACGTAACCTTCCTGATTTAGGATAATCCGTCCTTTCAACAATATATGTCACAAGGCATGTACATATTTTAGCAATTTTTTCAGAAGACCAGTTTTGCTTTAATTGTGAGTAATTGGCTTTACAATTTCTGTCAAAAGCTTCAATTTGCCAATCTGACCAACTCGTATTTAATTCTGAATAAATAATCTCAGTAGGCTTGAGTTTCTCATGTATTTGATTAATACCTAACCCACCTACAACTCCGACAAAAATTGAAATGACTAAAAGAGGTATTATTTTCGAACCCTTTTTTTCCTTATTAATAACCAATAAGTCATTCCCACAAGTTCCGCACTTATAAATACCTTGGCGACCAATTTCAACAACCCTATTTGTTGAATTGCATTTGCTACAGACTAAATAACCGTTTGTTTCTATCTCACTCATTGAAGCAGTTTCTTATATAAATTATAGTCAACCATTTTAAATACTTTACCATTACAAATCAAAAAGATAAATAACACTTAAAACACAAATAAAGATTAATAAATCGACTACTCATAAAGGTCAAAAATACTAATCAACTTACTTTTCATCTTCATTGACTTTAAGTCATGTACAAAAAAACCCGCTTAACGCGGGCCTTTTATGTCTTTAATCCACCACAAAACTAATCTTTAAATTGACTCGATACTCGCTAATTTTATTGTCCTTCACCACAACCTTTTGCTCATTAATCCAAGCACCTTGAATATTTTTTACCGTTTCAGAGACCTTGGTAATTCCCGATTGAATCGCATCCTCAAAACTTTTGGTGCTACTCGAGTTCACTTCTATAACTTTTGCAATACTCATGTCATCCATACTCGTTTTATTATTGGAGTACTCATCCTAAGCGCTGATTTTAAGGAGCGAAATACCGCTTAATCATTCTGCATCAGAATGTCACGGATCATGCACATTTTTTAATGTTTAGTTTCTATACAAATTTCAAAATTAAGCGTTGCCCATATTCAACACGCTATGATCAATCATTTTTCTACTCTATAACATTCAACATCAGCCAAAACAATTTTATAATTCGCGCCAAAATACCTCACTATAAATATGCAGTGTTTCAAATGTTATTCGTTTGTAATTTTAGTATATTTTTCATACACTTATAAAAACTTATACCCCAAGTCATTTCAACAAAGCGTAAGATTCCACAGCCTTTGCTCCTTTAAGGCTTTTTTTGTTGGGAAATGATCATGAACTTTATTAAAACTACGCTTATTACAGCAATTATCGCAACATCTGCATCAGCTATGGCTGCTGAACAAGGCTTTCTTGCTACAGCTAAAGCAGATGCAATCAAAACTGCGACTGCTGTAAAAACCAATACTGTTGCAGCCAAAGATGCGACTGTTAAGTCTGTTGTTGCAGCTAAAGACGCAACTGTAAAAACAACTGTAGCAGCCAAAGATGCAACCGTAGCTAAAGCTGTAGCGACTAAAGAAGCGACTGTTAATAATGCCGTTGTAAAAAAAGAAGCTGCCGTAGCTAAAGCAACAGCAACAAAAGAAACTGCAGTAGCGCAAAAAGAAGCTGTGGTAGCTCAAGCAGTTGCAAACAAAGATGCAAAAGTGAATGCTGCTGTTGCAACTAAAGAAGCCACTGTTGCTAAAGCAACAGAAATCAAAACTGCTGTAGAAAAACCAGCAGAAACAGTAAAAGCTGAAGCGAAAAAAGAATGTGCAAAAAAATGCGCAGAGAAAAAAGCAAAAGCACAAACTGAAGAGAAAAAAGGTTTCTTCTCTTGGTTTAAAAAATAAGTCATTGTTGCTTATTGCTTAGCTAGAGCAAAAAAGGATGCCTCTCATAGCATCCTTTTTTTTGAGTTCAATCATTGAAAAATGACTGACTGTAGTAATCGCAATATTTGAATGACAGTACACCAAGATCCTACCGCTTATAGACTATTTTCAAGTTCTACACGATTGGCATGACTCACTTGTTTCATTTGCTGATTCAAGGCCAACATCTCTTTATACAGTGCATTAAATTGCTTTAACGGCGCATCTTCATAAAACATAAACAGTTTATTTTTCTTTTCCCAACGGTTATTTTTAAGCACTGCAAAAATTTGGTCTGCTTTGGCTAAGCTCTGCTGTTCCAGTGAAAACAATGCAGATGCATCATCATTTTTTTGGCTTTCTCTTAAGCTTTGCGCCAGTTGATGGCTATGAAGACTGCTGACGGCCAATTGTTTGGCTTGCTCTAAACGATGTTGCTCCATTTCCTTGGTTTGCTCAGCATAAGCATCAACCACGGCATGGACTTGTTGCAGCATTTTTTCTGTTTCTACATACTGCTGTTTTTTATCTCGGCTCAGGCGATCGATATCTAAAAAATGATCCCAATTTAAGGCTTTTAACTCACGTATATAACGGTTTCGCGCCTCTGCTGTCTCAATCATTTGATTCAGCACAAAACTCGCCATAATTTGATAATCACCCGAAAGGCGCGCATCTGAAGTATCGACTTGAATGGGCGTATCCACCTGTCGGGCTGCCGTTAAAATCTGTTCGGTTTTATCTAAGAGCACTGCTTGGTAGGCTTGCAAATTTTGCTCGTCCTGCTTTTGCGCATAATATTGATAAAACAATCCACCAAAAATCAGCACTGTAGCAAAGCTTAAAATAAGCGGAATACGTGACATAAAAAGCTCCGAATACGCTGAACTCAGCCACTTTGAATTTAAAATATGTACGCTTTGTTTTGCTTCAGTTTAATTTTAAATTCAAAGTTTTATCAACAACCTTACTTTTAAATTCATTTAAAAATAACGACCTCTGCTTAGTTTTAAATTCAAACCTTATTGGCACTTAATATTGAGGATGCTGGATTGGCATCTTACTCATCTTAAGCATGGACGCACTGAATTCATTTTAAAATTTCGCCCAATAATTTCACCTAATGTAGTCATCAATCCATTTGCATTTAAAGTAAAGTGATGTACGACCTTATGCACACCACTTGTAGCTGATGACTGATGCCTACAGATTTTTGGCAAGCAAACTTAAGGTAATGTCCGCTCTAATATGCCTAAATTGAGTTGCTCACGGCCCATTTGTACATTGGTGGCATTACGGTCAATGCCAAAAGGCTGAAGCATAATATAAAGGCCATTGCGTGGGTCTGATGATTTCAAGCCTTCTGCAATATTTAAAATATGTTGCTGCATCACAAGGGAAACACCCGAAAAATTAGGCGCTGGCTCTGGTGCCTTCACATCAAGGTTTTGAATCACTGTTGGATCCGCCGCATAATTTTGCGCATTGCGTTCCAACTTCATCACCTGTTGCTGTAGTGCTTTACGTTTTGCAGGTTCTTCTTGCGCAGGCTCAACCACGGTTTCATTGCGTAACTCACGGTCAGCCATGACTGTTAATACTGGCAAACGTACAGTTTCACTGGCTTCATCTTTCGCTTGTGGTGCTGCAAAAGCATGTGCCGTACATAAACTCAGTACCGCACCTGTCATTAAAATATAGTGTTTTGGAAGATTCATAAGACAATTCTCAAATATTGGATTCAGTATCCAGGTTGAATTTCTTCAAACCATCTTAAAATTGTACAATAAATCATCTTATTTTCTGTGAAACTCAGATAAACGGCTGCAGTTACAGCAATGTAGCCGACTTAAGCAAAACGCGAAAATTCTTGAATTCAATACTTTATTTTATCTATTGGGTTGTCTCTATGCGAATCCCCAGACAGCTACAAAATGCGATTGCAGCCTTTGATTGATGTCCACCTAAATTAAAGGGCTCATCAAAAGCACATCGTTTTATTTTCCAATCCGTAGCAGTACAGGAAACGTAACCTCATAGTGCTGTGCAGGTGCTTGCTGAAAAAAATCAGCCATCTCTAGCAAAGGATTTAGTCCTGTTGACTGTACATAATGCTTTAGACCCGACCAAGTTTGGAAATAGTCCAACAATTGTTGCCCTGTCCAACTGTAATTGAGTTGCAGTGTGGGTACAGGCTGATCCTCAAAAGGAAATGGAATACTTTGATAGCATTCATCTATATAACGCCGTTCTGCATCCCAATAGCCATGCAGGGTACGGTTATAAAGCTGTTGAATCAGATGGTTGAGCCGCTCATTTGAGGCCTCTATCAACGCATAGCCTATGACCGCTAAACAGCCTTCTGGTTTGAGTACGCGTTTTACTTCTGCATAAAAAGTATCAAAATCAAACCAGTGAATCGCCTGTGCAACCGTCACCAAATCCACGCTTTGCTCAGCGAGGCCAGATGCTTCGGCACTGGCTTGCAAATAGCGCACATTGGCCAATTGCGGTGCCTGTGCCAGTTGTGCTGCACTCAAATCAGTAGCTAACACCTGCTGAAAATACGGCGCTAAGTAACGACTAAACTGCCCCGAACCCGCACCACAATCCCATGCCAAAGCATGCTCAGGCACATACTGCATAATATGCTCAATAATTTCAGCAGAATAGCTGGGACGTGCCTGCCGATACAGCTGACTATTCTCGGAAAATAAATCATTCATCTTTTATCTCTCAACTTATCCCTCGATGATGCATAGCTTAAATTTAGCCCGATGGTGCCCTAACCTGTGACTGATCATGCACAATCTTTAGACAGCCTAAAGTATGGTGACATATTCCAGAATAGCGAAAAGCCTAACAACGTAAATTTTAAAATATACATCAAACACGAATGTCTTCGTCGCGTATCAACAACATGAAATATCGTCTTTGAAGGTCGGATGGCAGAAGAAATCAAAATGATAGACAAAAAAAAAGCCCCAAACAATGTTTGAGGCTTTTTTGAATATGGTGGCGAGACCCAGGATCGAACTGGGGACACACGGATTTTCAATCCGTTGCTCTACCTACTGAGCTATCACGCCGATGCGGTGTATTAAGCCGTATCTGATCATATTAGTCAATCAAAATTATGATTATTTTTTCTGAGTGAATAAATTTTAGGCAAAAAAAATCCTTGATGGGATCAAGGATTGAAACTTTAAATAAGTTTTGAATATGGTGGCGAGACCCAGGATCGAACTGGGGACACACGGATTTTCAATCCGTTGCTCTACCTACTGAGCTATCACGCCGATGTCGCGTATTAAACAATTTAAGCAGCATGCCGTCAAGCACCGTCATGGCTTTTTTGTGTGTTTGTTTACTTTTACAGCAATATTTTATATCGATTGATTATTTTTTGTTTAAAACTCAGTTTTTTAGCCCTCTTTCTTTGCAATGGAGCATAAGCAGTTGGCACTCTGCAAAAGTGCTTATGCTCCATTGGTCTTATTTTTAAAGAGAGCTCAACATCTATAAGGCATAAAAAAGCAGTCCGAAGACTGCTTAAGATGTGACTATGATTGATTCAAGCCTTTACAGCTTGTCTAAATGCGCCAAGCAACGATGAATCGCCCCACAACCAGGTTCAAATACTTTGACACCTTTTTCTTCTTCCATACGGCATGCTTCACTCACCAGCCTTTCTGCCACACCGCGACCCCGGTTGGCTGGATGAACTACAATATTTTCAAGGGTTTTACTTTCCCCTTGTCCCGTACACCAAATTGCACCAATCAGTTTGGTGTTGAATTCCGCCGTATAGATTAAGGTATACTGGGTTAAACTCTGCTCTAATTGCTCAATGGCATCCGCGCCGTCACTAAATTCTGGGCTGGTGTCATACAGTCGCTCAAGCTGGCTGCGTACTTCATCATTTTCCAAAGAAGTATAGGCATGTACGGTAATAGGCATTGATAAACCCTCCTGAGCAATCTAATATCGTTGACTTCGTCATTAAGGCGAAAATTTTACATCATTTTTGACGTTTTTGAGGAACGTGTCTATGACAGATCGTATCAGCGAAGTGGTAAGAAACACTAACGAAACTAAAATCCGAGTTCGTTTGAACCTCGATGGTACAGGTCAAGGCACACTCAACACTGGTATTCCATTTTTAGATCATATGATCGATCAAATCAAGCGACATGGCTTATTTGACATTGATATTCATTGTGATGGCGACCTTGAAATTGATGACCATCATACTGTAGAAGATTGCGGTATTACTTTAGGTCAAGCTTTCGCACAAGCTTTGGGTGATAAAAAAGGCCTTAAACGCTATGGTCATTTTTATGCACCACTTGATGAATCACTCAGCCGTGCAGTAGTGGATTTGTCTGGCCGTCCAGGTTTATTTATGGATATTCCATTTACACGTGCCATGATTGGTCGCTTTGATGTGGATTTATTCTCTGAATTTTTCCAAGGTTTTGTGAACCATTCACTAATGACTGTTCACCTTGATAACCTGAAAGGCAAAAACAGCCATCACCAAATTGAAAGTACATTTAAAGCTTTTGCACGTGCGCTTCGTATGGCATGTGAAATTGATCCACGTGCTGCCAATACTGTTGCTTCAACCAAAGGTACTTTGTAATGACCCGTATTGCCCTTCTTGACTATGGCATGGGAAATCTTCACTCTGCAGCCAAAGCACTAGAGCATGTAGGCGCAACAGTTGATGTGACCAATGACCCTAAGCTGATTGCTCAGGCAGATAAAATTGTATTCCCTGGTGTCGGTGCCATGCGCGATTGCATGCAAGGCATGCACGAAGCTGGCATTGATGAAGTGGTACGCAATGCCGTCTTCAACAAGCCTGTATTGGCGATTTGTGTGGGTATGCAAGCCTTAATGCAGCACTCTGAAGAAAATGGCGGTGCTGATGCACTGGGTATTTTTGAAGGTGTAGTGAAACGTTTTCCAGATGTAGACGGTTTAAAAGTACCGCACATGGGTTGGAACCAAGTTCATCAAGCAGATCCAAGCCATCCAATGTGGAATAACATTGAACAAGATGCGCGTTTCTACTTCGTACATAGCTTCTATGTTGAACCGAAAGATACGGCGCTCGTAGCTGCAACTTGTGATTATGGCCTAGAATTCTGTACAGCAATCCATCAAGAAAACTTGTTTGCGACGCAGTTCCATCCAGAAAAGAGCCATACTGCTGGTTTACAATTATTAAAGAACTTTGTGGAATGGAATATCTAAATCCATTTACCAATAAAAAAAGCCAACAAAACGTTGGCTTTTTTTATATTTTTTTGTTCTTTGTTTTAAGACAATATTATTTTAAACATATAAATTCAAATATTTATAATTAAAAAAATCCACATGAGCGATAAACAAAAAATCAAATATTCACTTAATATATTAATTAATTATTCATTTTAAATTACACACTAAATAGCCAACACTTATCAAGTAGATACGATTAAGACTCTGTTTTTTATCAAAAATAATTACATTTTCTCACAATTCTTTTTTGTCACAATATTTGGTTGTTTTTTAACACAAAAACCATAAATAGTGACATATATCACTATTATCTACATTTTTTATAGTTTGTTCACACTATGTTTGTCTGTTAAACATAAATAGTAAGACCTCTTCACATACTTTCGAATACAAGAAATGCAAAACGGAGAATTCCAAAATGTTTAAATTATTTTCGGGCAAAATCAGTGGCGTTTTAACACTGGGATTACAGGGTCTCACCAAAGCTGTGGGCTATATTTTAGATGCTGTGGTACATACAGCCGACGCGCTCATTGATACAGTGGGCGTAGTTCTCTCTCCACTCACGAGCGCTTTAAGCCATGTACCAATATTAGGTACAACGGTCAATAAAGTCTTAGACACAACCACCAACATTTTAGATTCAGTTACCCATGAATTACACCAAACTGCACATACGCTAAAAACAGGTAACCTTGAAGGCGGTGTCATTGACCTGCTTGATGGTGTGACCAGTATTGCAGGCAATGCAGTTACAGATGTTGCAGGCTTAGCTGACCATGTGGTTGGCTTAACCGATCCACTCACAGAAGTACTTGGTCAAGTGCCAGTATTAGGAGGTGCTGTTTCTGCTGTTGGTGGTACGGTAGATAACCTCTTGGGCTTTGTGGCTGAAACAGGCCAATATGTGGCAGATATCAACCCAACCGACCTTCTGAATGATCTTGCATCTAATCCAACAGGAACATTGGGTGGTGTTGTACAAGACCTTGCTGGCTCTGGTGCAAATTTAGTTGCCGATCTAAATCCACTGGTAGATCTTGCTTCACAAATTCCAGTATTGGGTGATGTGGTCGGTGCAGTCAGCGAAACAGGTACTAACTTAACAGGCTTATTAGGTGAAACTGGGCAATATATTGGCGGCATAGATGCTGGCCAATTTATTGGCAGTTTACTGACCAATCCAATTGCCACTACTGGTGAATTGGTTCAACAGGTTTCAGGTACAGTCGATAGTCTGCTTGATGATATTGCACCAATCACCGATTTAACCAATCCAATTCCAGTGGTGAATTTAGCTGTTGATGCTGTAGGTGCTGTTGCAGGAGGCGTAACCGCTGGCCTATATGATGCTGGTACGATTTTAACAACTGCTCCATCTTTACTGGATCAATTCCAATTGCCTTCTTTTGTCTAAATCTCTCCCCCCACGACTTTAAGCCTCTGACTTAAAATCACAAAAAACCTGCTCTATCGGCAGGTTTTTTGGTATTTCATCTCCATGATGAACGGATTCAATCCAACTCCTAATGACTGCACTTTGCCTAATCTTTGAAAAAATATTAAGCTCAAATACTTGCTTACTTGCGTGTCCACACCATGGATCAATCAGAATACCCGCCCCTACCCAATAAAGAAGAAATTCAAGGTTTTCCACTGTTTCAAAACTTAGCCACCGAACACATTGTTGTGATTCAAAATAAAGAACAATGTCAGGCCATTGAGACTGAACTCACACAGGCCGCGCTATTGGGCTTTGACTCAGAATCGAAACCCACCTTTCAAAAAGGTGAAGTAGCAACTGGCCCACATTTGATTCAATTGGCCACGCAGGAACGCGCATATTTGTTTCAGGTAAATGCCGAAATTTTAGCGTTTTTAAACCCTATCTTTGCCAACAGAGATCAAATCAAAGTCGGTTTTGGTCTAAAAAATGACGCTCATTTATTTCGTAAAAAAGGGATAGAACTCAATAGCGTGATTGAGTTATCAAAGTGTTTTAAGGCCTTTGGTTTAGAAAATCCTGTCGGACTTAAAAATGCCATGGCGCTCCTGTTCCGCGTAAATTTCCCTAAAAGTAAAAGCATCAGTACGTCCAACTGGTCAAGAAAGCAATTACTTCCCCAGCAAATCGCTTATGCTGCTGCTGATGCCTACGCGCCTGTTCTGGTTTTTGAGGAGCTCCTGCGTTTAGGTCTATTACCCAAGGAAATCCCCAATACCTCGCTCAAACTGCGTATACGACCGAATAAAATAAATCCAGCATCAGACGCTTAGCGTTTTGCCAATACTTTGTTAAGATGGCGCACATTGTATTCAATTTAAGATTGGGCGAGGAGCGAAAGCATGCTGATCATCCCTGCAATTGACCTGAAAGATGGCAAATGTGTCCGTTTAAAACAAGGTCGTATGGAAGACGATACCGTATTTTCTGATGATCCAGTGGCAACTGCACAGCATTGGGTAAATGAAGGCGCGCGTCGCTTGCATTTGGTTGACTTAAATGGTGCTTTCGCAGGTACTCCAATTCATAAGCCTGTGGTTGAAGCGATTGCAAAAGCTCAACCGAATTTACCTATTCAAATTGGTGGCGGTATTCGCTCACTCGAAACCATTGAACACTACCTAGATGCAGGCGTATCGTATGTGATCATTGGGACTAAAGCTGTTCAAAACCCTGAATTTGTTGAAGAAGCATGTCAAAAATTTGCAGGCCACATCATTGTGGGTATTGATGCAATGAATGGCATGGTAGCAACAGATGGTTGGGCAAATGTGACTGACGTGAAAGCGACTGAACTTGCAAAACGCTTTGCGGATGCTGGCGTATCTAGCATTGTATATACTGACATTGCACGTGATGGCATGATGCAAGGTGTAAACATCGAGCAAACGGTTAATCTCGCAAGCTATTCTGGTTTACCAGTGATTGCTTCTGGTGGTGTTACCAATATTGACGATGTACACGGCTTAAAAGGTCAACCGGGCATTTTAGGTGCGATTACTGGTCGTGCAATTTATGAAGGCACTCTCAACCTGCGTGAAGCTCAAGCAGTTTTAGATGCTTAATTAAGTCTATGATTTTGTTTTAAAAGAGGTCTACGGACCTCTTTTTGTTTTTTCCGATTCCAGCCAATGAAGTGTCATGCTCTCAGTCCCCTCGGCTTTTGCCAATAAACTTCCTCAAATTTCCCTAATCCTCATTACCATCATTTGGGGCGGGAGTTTTCTCACCGTACAATATGGTCTTAATTTTAGTAGCCCACTCATTTTTGTCGGTCTACGCTTTGCAGCGGCAACACTTGCAGTCAGCATCTTGTCATGGAAATACCTCAAAGGCTTAAATCGCCATGAAGTATTTGCGGGCTTTTGTATTGGCGCGGTGATTGCAATCGGCTATGGCACACAAACCATTGGCTTACAAAGTATTAGTAGCAGTGAATCTGCTTTTTTGACTGCACTGTATGTACCACTGGTGCCTATTTTGATGTGGCTCTGCTTTAAGCATCGTCCACACCTTATGACATGGTTAGGCGTACTCTGCGCATTTGTTGGCTTGGTGTTTTTAACAGGTAATGGCTTTGGCGCGATTCGACTCAATGTCGGGCAAATCATCACGCTTTTAGGCTCCATTGCTATCGCATTTGAAATTATTCTGATCAGCTATTTTGCCAACACTGTGAATTTACGACGCGTCACGGTATTACAACTGGCTTTTGCCTCTTTATTGTGTTTTATGATTGCGCCTCTGAATGGTGAAACCAGCCTTCCTCAGTTTGAGTGGCCCCTGCTCGCTGTGCTGTGTGGACTCGGTTTAGCCAGCGCGGTTATTCAATTGGTGATGAACTGGGCACAGCGTATGGTTGAGCCATCTCAAGCCGCCATTATTTATGCAGGCGAACCTGTATGGGCTACACTGATTGGCCGTATTGCAGGCGAGCGCTTAGCACCCTTGGCTTTAATCGGTGGCATGCTGGTGGTCATTGGCGTCATTGTGAGTGAATGGCGCCCGAAATTTTTAAAGAAAAATAAAGACAAAATTACTGAAGAAATGCCTTAACACGCAAAAGCGCCCTCAATAATGAGGGTGCTTTTAAGCGATATCCTTCATAAAAAAGACTTAAATTTAGAAGGACACCATCTTGCCCGGATTGACCATTGCCCCCAGCCCATAAGCGGTTTTCGCCATTGGAATCACCATCGGTGCAAGTGCGCGACCAAACAAAATGTCCTGATGCTGAATACTGGTGAGCATTTTAAAGTCATCGGCATTGCCACAAAAATCATCGGCAATGGCTTTGCCTATACGCACGGTTTGCGCCACACCATGACCGCTCCAGCCTTGCACGGCATAAATCGGATATTTCCCATCGGACTTACGGCTATCGGCTGCGCCATTCATAGTTAAATCTGTGGTGCCACTCCAAACAAAATCCAGCTCAACCTGTGTCAATTGCGGGAACACATGCTTGATTCGGCCCAATAAATAATCATGGGTTTTTTCAGGCGTCCAGCAAGAACCCGTCCCTTCGCCGCCAAACAGCAAACGGTTTTTAGATACCCCGCGATAATAATCAATTTGGAACTGTGTATCGTACACAGGCGCATCACTCGGCAGGATTTCACTCAAGTCCAGCTCTAAAGGCGCGGTAGTACAGACGTAGGTATAAAATGGAATGGTGGTTTGATTATGGCTTTGCAGCAGCTTAAATGAAGCATGATGCACCCCAATTACGGCGCTCTTACGTGCTTTAATCACACCGCCAGTGGTCGTCACATAAATCCCATCTTCACGCTCATCCACCGATAACACTTCGGTTTGCTCATAAATTTTGCCACCTTGTTGACTAAAACCATAAGCAAGGCCACGGTTTAAAGCCAGAGGATGAATATGCCCGCCGAGGGTATCAAGTAAACCGCCATAATAATTTTCCGATTTCACATGCTCAAACAGCTCATGCTTGCCCATAATCTGAGTATGGTCTTCACCCAAATATTTACGCGCATCTGCACCTTCAGTTAAACCCACCAAATGCCCTGGGTGTACAGCTGCGGTAATGTGCTGATGTTTGCGCTGTAGCTCTAAATCATAGTTCTGCGCAATTTGGTCAATTAAAGACATCGCCTCCGTCGAAGTGAAGTGCCATAAGCGTTTAGCCTCTTCATAACTAAAGTGCTCAATCATTTCCCCTGCTTCCCAACGCGCCAGCCCAGGGGTTAATTGCCCGCCGTTACGCCCCGATGCAGCACTACCAATACGGTTTTTTTCGACCAATACTGTATCTACACCTTGCTCTGCCAAATGCAGTGCCGTGGACGCACCCAATAAGCCACCACCAATCACCACCACATCACACTCAATATCTGCATTAAGTGCATCAAAAGCCTGCCATGCGTCTAATGAGCTTTCATAATAATTGGCTGGAAAATCAAAACTGCCACGTGCAGGATTGACCCAATTCCACTCCTTACCGCTTTGCACATTGACACTGTTTTTATATTCAACATCGTCTACAAATTTTGGCTTTGTATTCATTTTATTTACATTCCTATTTATCAATTCTGTTTAATCGCTATAGAGGCTTCGGCCACTTAATACGCACTACCAATCACAATATTTTGTTTTCTTAACTTTTTATAAGCGAACAATACAACGCCTACTGCCAACCAAATGCCTCCGCAAACCAAGGCGTTGTGTTCTAAATTCACCCAAAGGCACATCAGTGTAGCCACTGAAAGCAGCGGTAAAATCAGGTTGAGAAAGATATTTTTAAGACCATGACGTTGACCATCTCGCACATAAAACTTCATAAACACGGAGAAGTTCACGGCTGTAAAGGCAATAAGGGCACCAAAGCTAATCATGCTGACCACAGTGGCTAAATCTAAACGAATGGCTGCCAAGGAAATCAAACCAATCAACAAGACTGCATATAGTGGCGTGCCCAACTTGCTATGGACTTGACCAAATGTGCCTTTATGAAAAATGCCGTCTCGTCCCATAATATGAATCAGGCGTGATGCGCTGGCATGCGTGGCAAGCCCTGAGGCAAATGTATTCATAATTTGGGCGCATAAAAATACCGATTGGAATAGCGCCCCGCCCACGTACAGGACGATCTCAGGCAGCGCTTCATCTGGGTTGTTAAAGCGGACATTGGTTGGAAAATACAATTGCACAAACCAGGATGCCGTAATAAAAATCACACCGCCCGTAAGCGTGGTGAGGATAACCGCACGCGGAATAGTACGTTTCGGATCTTTGGTTTCATGTGACATGGTGGTCACCGCATCAAAACCTAAAAAGCTAAAGCACAGGATTGAAGCCCCTGCGATAAGCGGCAAAATTGATGTATCACCATTGAATAGCGGTGCGAGCGTCAAGACATGCGCATAACCTTGCTCACTCCCTACCCCTTGAATGACCAAATAAATAAAGAAGCCCATAAGCAATACAGGTGCACAGACAAAGATCATGCTTAAGTTGGCCAATATATTGATACGAAAGCAGTTGATTAAAGTGACCAAGCTGCTAAATAAAATCACCCACGCCCAATACGGTACGCTTGGAATGACCGCTTCTAAATAAATACCTGCCAACAGCGCATTAACCAAAGGCAACATGATGTAATCCAGTAAAGAACACCAACCAACAAAAAAGCCAGTTTGAGGCCCACAGGATTCTGCCGTGTAGGTATAAGCAGAACCCGATTTATCCGAATGTTTACTAAAGCGCGCATAACTAAATGCAGTAAGGAGCATGGCAAATAAAGCCAAAATATAAGCCAGTGGTACACGACCATCGGTAATACCAGACACAATGCCAAAAGTGTCAAATACAACCATTGGCGTCATATATGCGACACCAATGATCACCACTTGCCATAAAGACATTTTTTTGAAAGAAACTTGCGCTTTTTCCATAATGTCACCTGATTATTCGTTTTATTAAAGTTAATTATTTTTTTGCAACAACTATGCCATATAATATAATTATAAATATTTAAAAAATGAGCCAGTAAATGCCAAAGTATTCCATTGAAACGCGAAATCTCGCCATTCAGATGTACAAAAAAACCGACTATAAAGTGGCGGTTTGCAAAGAATTCAACATCTCTCGAGTGACCCTAGATGCATGGATAAAACTGGAAGAAGAAACAGGCGAACTGCGCCCAAAAATAGGAAAAAAACGTGGAGCACCAAGCCATATTAAGGACTGGAATGAATTTCAAGTATTTGTAAAAGAAGTAAAATTTCAAAACATCAGTGATTTAATCCCACTTTTTGAGCAACGCTTTGGCTATTCAGTTTCTTATGCTGTTTTGGTGCGGGCAATTCATCTTTTGGGCATGAGAAGACGCCGTGGACGCTACTATGCCTAAGTCATTTTTGAACTGAAAATTTAAACTATTTTTAAGGTTTAAATTAATCCAATTAAATGTACATAAATGTAAAGTTAAATTTATTAAAATGTAAATTATTTATATTAAAAAAGTAAATAATATTAATAAAAAATGTAAGTTTAATTTATTAAAAATGTAATTTAATTTTATTAAAAATGTATAGTATAAAATATTAAAAGGTACATTCAATTCGGTAAACTTCACCATAATGAAGCAGACACGGGCTTCAAAGTAGCGCAGATTGAAATGATAAGTACAAAAAAAGACAGCCTGAGCTGCCTTTTTAGAGGCCTCACGATATCAATGAGACCTTGTATACACGCTGTGATTGTTCACCCGACTTATTGATACATCGGCTTATTGTCATTCACTGTAATAATGCCACGCACAGCACGATAAACAATCCACACCCAAGATGCCCCAACCACAAATATACAAAATGCTGAAGCGCCTAAAGCGGTTCCAGCAAATAAGTCGGGGTTATTTCCTGTGAAAAATAGGAACAAGAAAGGTACAAAAGCAATCACGTTCCAAATGAGGTACCACCAAAAAGTACGGATTTGCCAAGTAAAGTGACTTTCAAAAATCGAGCCTTGCACACTGTCACGCTTGATATAATTAATCACCAATGCCACCAATGCCAATATACCCGCCGTAAAAATTGCGACGATATACAACACATATAAGGCAATGGTTAAAGTACGGTTCGAATCTTGATCTACTGAATATTCCATACACGCCCTCTTCTGTCTTTATACTTCGTTTTAAAATGGATTAAATGGTGAAATCAGCCATAAAATCAAAAGAATGTTAAAAGCTATAGTACAAAAATAAATACGGCGAAAGGGTTGTTTTTGTGTTTTATGTCTCAGTTTTTGCTGTGCCAACCACGCAGCAGGCCACCCACCTAAAAAAGCCAATAGATGTAAACTTTGTTCAGGCACACGTCGGTTGCCCAAACGCGCTGCTTCTTTGTCCTGCGCATAAAACCAATACGTTGCTACATTTACCAAACTTAAAGCCAAGAGCGCTATACCACTAAGTAATCCTGCAATACTTAAGGCTGCAATGGCCAAAATATAGAGCACACACAGTATTTGCATGGCAGAGATATTCTTGGGCATGTGTATCACATTGTCTTTGACTGCTGGCTTGGACTGTTGTACTTGACTGGCTTTAAGGTAAGTCACTTGCTGGGCACGAAAGCGCCCATGCTCATCCAAAACAACCAAATACTCCAAAGCACAGCCGACAATAGGTCGAGGGCCAGGGCGAGCAAAGTCCTTTATATGTAAAAACACCCGCTCTTTACTGCTGTCACTGGGTTGAATAAAGCCATAGCCTTGCTCATCCAACCATTCTACTAAACGCCCTTGATCACGCATGACCACTCCCTTCAGCCTATCTTTAGGTCGTTACAAACTTTAAACGCTCAATTAACATATTGCGCATTTCAGCTGGGTTTTTCTGCAAAATATCATCCCCTGTACGGCCTTCAGCGGCATTTTTTTGTGCCACTTGCAAACGCATCATCCAGAAACGACCTGCAGCCATGGCCAAGTACAGCTCCAAACAAGATTTTTCATCCGAGGTTAAAGGGCGCACCGTTTCATAAGCATTTAAAAATGCAATGGCCTTTTCTTCATTCAACGCAACACTTGGGTATTCTGTACAAAAGTCATTGAGCGTAATGGCAATATCAAACAATAATTCGTCTTGATTTAACTCATAAAAGTCCAAAATGCCTTTGAGTTCATTGCCTTCAAATAAAGTGTTATCACGGAACAAATCGGAATGAATAAAGCCCTTTGGACGCTCTGGATACATTGCAGTTAATACTTCATATAAGCCTAAAAGGTTATTGAGTAGCATGGTATCGGCATCGTTTAAGCTTGGACGAAGCTCACGTGAAACCCCTAACCAATAGGCATGGTCACGATAAAATGCGCGCTCTAATGGAAAACCTTGTAAAGCCACATGCATTTTTGCTTGCGCTACGGCAATCTGTTTCACCTGCTCAAGTTCAGATGGCATGGGATGTTCCCCACGCATACGCGGTGCAATTTGCGCAGGCTTATCTTTTAGCGTATGGATGGCTTTCCCCGCATAAGACAGAGGCACGGGTACAGCTAAGCCTGCTTGTCCCAAATGCTCTAATACAGGTACAAGTTCCCCTGCACCTTGCTCATCCATTTCTTCAAAAATGGTTAAAACAAACTGCTGATCATTTTCACAGACAATAAAATAGTTGGTATTTTGAATTCCGCCTTGAATGGGAATCAGGTCCACAACATTTAAACCATAAGGTGTGGCGAAGTCCTGAGCTTCCTTTAAAGTCAAAGTGGTATAAACCGACATACAAAACCTGCAAAAAATCTTACATAAGTTTGATAGAATAACCGCTCCGACTATTAAGGTGTAGCATCTAAGTCGCGAAGTTTCATAATCGGCTGTTATTTTTGGAAAAAATTATGCTTGCTAAACGTATTATTCCTTGCCTCGATGTCGACAATGGTCGCGTAGTAAAAGGTGTTCAATTCCTTGATATTCGTGATGCAGGCGATCCAGTAGAAGTAGCGCGCCGTTATAACGAACAAGGCGCAGATGAAATTACTTTTTTAGACATTACTGCCACCTCAAATGGCCGTGACACGACTTACCGTACCGTAGAGCGCATGGCTGAGTCTGTATTTGTACCACTGACTGTAGGTGGCGGTGTACGTAAAGTGGAAGATATCCGCTTACTGCTCAATGCAGGTGCTGACAAAGTTTCAATTAACTCTGCAGCCATCTATAACCCAGAATTTGTACAAGAAGCCTCTCAACGCTTTGGCGCACAGTGCATTGTGGTTGCTATTGATGCCAAAAAAACTGGCGACAATAAATGGGAAATTTTTACCCACGGTGGCCGTAAAGAAACAGGCATTGATGCCATTGAATGGGCAGTTAAAATGGCAGAATTTGGCGCGGGTGAATTACTCGTGACTTCAATGGATGCCGACGGCACTAAAGCTGGTTATGACCTTGCCCTCATGCGTCAAATCAACGACCGCGTGACGATTCCAACCATTGCATCAGGTGGTGTTGGTAATTTACAACATTTAGCAGATGGCATTATTCAAGGTGGTGCAGATGCGGTATTGGCAGCCTCTATTTTCCACTTTGGTCAGCATACCATTCCTGAAGCGAAAAAATATCTTGCAGAACAAGGTATTGAAATGCGTCTTTAATTGACTGCATAGCAACAAATATGATTAAAAGAGCATCTATATAGATGCTCTTTTTTTTGTCCATAATGTACTTAGACACCGCATTATTTATTACAAGCTTCGGTAGCTTGATCTTATTTGGCCTCGTTGCTTATGGGCTTAAAATGAGCCAAAACACACAATCTATCATCATCCTAGTGATGATCTGTGGTTTTATATACATGTATTTATTTGGCTTAGACCTGTACCGTGAGTCAAAGTATCAAAAAGCCTTAGATACACCACTAAAAAATTATACTTGTGCCATTTTTGTGAGACAAATTCACTTCAATATAGGGCGCAAGCAACAATATGAAACTGCATTTCAATTCAAAACTCCGAATTCTAAATTTTTAGAATTTAATGGCGATCCGATTGCATTCAAGCATATTGCACAGTTGCAAACTTTGCAGGCTGGTCAAACTTATTGTTTTCATTATGCAAGTCAAATTCATGATTGGAATGGACGTTTTATTTTGACTGAATTACATCCATTCGCATTACTAAAATCAGAATAAAAAAAAGGAGCCTTTTCGGCTCCTATAAACCAAGAAAAACTACAGCACTTGGTTAGTGAATTTCAATATACGTCAATCTAAAATGCAGTACATTTTCGATAATAGGATTATAAAAACACTCAACTTAGAAATATTGACAATATTTAAGCAATTTATTGACCAATCACGACAAAACGATATTTTTAGACACCATTCGTCGTCTTTTCGGCCTAAGAGCGTAGCTCTTCAACAGCGACCGCCTTTTTATCTGCGAGCTGAACAGGAAAGAAACGTGTGACCGCTTGATTTAAAGCTTTTGAAAGTAACGCTGGCAAGGGAATACCTAAAGGATTCTTCTCTTGTAAATCTGGTGATGAGATCACTCTGGTACCCAACAGATAATCAAACCAAGGTTTGGTCACACACCAATTGGCATCCTGATTTGAGTTCATGTGGTGGTCATAGTGCCACGGAATTTTTTTCATCGCCCAATCTGGCTCTAAGTGTGCACGGCGATGGATATAGTAATAATTACCTGCAGCATACAACACGGCAAGGCTCATTCCTTTAGATACAGGATAAAACAAAGGTGCAAATACACCTACAGCAACTGCCAAAGACATGACTTCATTTTTTGTACGCCAATTTTTTAAACCTTCGACATAGCCATAATCTTCAAAAGCAGTTTTTCGTACTTCACGATGATGCTCCCAATGCGATTTCATATTGCTTGGTGATGGGCTCCAGCGTGGCTTGCCTGTGCGGTGAGTGCCATGCAAAAGATACTTATGTGCAACCCACTCAAAACCATTAGCAACCACGAGGCCCACAAGAAAACCTTTTAACATATATGCAACCTCCGATCTTTTATCTCACTATAAGCAATCAAAAAGGCTAGATATTGACCATGTTTTTAAATATCATTGACAAATTACGACAAAACCAAGAATAAAAAATGCAGCACCTTAAAGATTATACTGGCACTGTGTATGGTGGTCTCGGGCATTTGCTCTATACGTTTTATGAGCAACAACAGCTAGAGATTCCTTCCGCCTTGACTCAAGTTCAAAACCTAGAACGTTTCGACTATTCGGTTTGGCGCGATTTACTCAACTTACTCAATGAACAATTACAACGCCCTGCACTCGGGCTAGAAATTGCCAATGCCGTACAGCCCAAACATTTGGGCATTATTGCCTATATCGCCATGTCCTGTGCCAATTTAGGCGAGGCGCTGTATCGTTATCATGATTTTCACCGTCTGGTTTATGATGGCTCTCCCTTAAAAGTCGAAGGCTTAGGCGCGTATTTATCCATTTGTTGGTCAGAGTTGCCACCGAATATGTCCAACCAACTCACCGATGAAGTCGCGATTGCATTAATGGTTGGTTTTTTAAAGCATTTTATTAATTTTGAAGATCTGCACATTCATGAAGTACATTTTAGGCAACCTGCACCTAAGCATGTGGCCTTATATGAACAGTTTTTCCGTTGCAAGGTCCGCTTTTCTCAACCGAGTTCACAAGTACTTTTACCCATCGAAGAGTTGTCTCGCCCGTTTTCACACAGTGATGACACCCTGCAACAGCTCTTAATTCAACAAGCGCAAGCCTTACTGGAAAAGCTCCCCAATATCACCCAAACGGATAAATATTTACAGCAAGCCATATTAACAGGCTTACAAAAAAATCAATTTCAGATTGAAGATATCGCCCAGCAATTGCATATTTCTGTGCGCCAACTACAACGCCATTTACAACAACAAGGCAGCACCTATCAACAGCGTATGCAACAAGTACGCTGTATGTTGGCCGAAGAATACTTAAGAGATCCACATTTGGGCTTACATGAAATTGCACTATTACTCGGTTATTCCGAACAAAGTGCCTTCCAACGTGCCTTTAAACAGTGGCGTCATGTGACCCCACTACAATGGCGTCAACAGGTGCAATAATCACAACATAAGCTCCGTTTATCTTTTGATTATTGTGAAGTGAATCACATTTTGATAAATATAATTCAGGCAAAACTCCACGCCGTCATACAACAAAAAAAGGATCTTTGGAGCACAACATGAATAAATATATTGCGGAATTAATCGGTACATTTTGGCTGGTGTTTGGTGGTTGTGGGAGCGCAATTTTTGCCGCTACCTACCCTGAACTCGGTATTGGATTTGCAGGCGTTTCTCTGGCTTTTGGTTTAACGGTTTTAACCGGGGCTTATGCACTAGGTCATATCTCTGGAGGACATTTTAACCCTGCCGTGAGTATTGGCTTATGAGCAGGTGGTCGCTTCAATACCAAGGACTTAGTGCCTTATATCATTGTACAAGTGATTGGTGCAGTCTTGGCTGCATGGGTGCTTTACGCCATTTTCAGTGGTCAAGCGAACTTCGCAGGAACAGGTGGATTTGCTAGTAATGGTTTTGGCGACCTTTCACCCAACAAATATTCGATGATGTCTGCACTGATCATTGAGGTTGTTCTCACTGCAATGTTCTTAATCATTATTATGGGTGCAACTGACAAACGCGCACCTGCAGGTTTTGCACCCATTGCTATCGGTTTAGCGCTCACCCTTATTCACCTCATTAGTATTCCTGTGACCAACACATCGGTAAACCCAGCACGAAGTACAGGTGTAGCACTGTTTGCAGAAACCGCCGCACTCAGCCAACTTTGGCTGTTCTGGATTGCGCCTATTGTTGGTGCTGTCATTGGTGCGGTCATTTATCGAGGCATCGCACAAGATGAACCTTAAGCAACACTAAATGCCCACTATACCCATAAAAATGCCCGTCATAGTGTGGGCATTTTTGTGTAAATTTAGCAGCGTTTATAAAAAAGGATTTTCGACTTCACCCGCCTCTGCACGTTGAATTTTTTCGGGTAAATTCACCTCAGCTTCTAAGGCTTTTACAACATCGTTTAACACTGCTTGCAAAGCTTTAGCCGCAGCTAACCCTGCTTGATCTTTGGTCAATTGTAAGTTGCCATAAAGATTGACGCAATCAAGGTCATTTTCTAAAGTCAGATCATGAATTGCGTGT
This sequence comes from Acinetobacter cumulans, assembly GCF_003024525.3. GTDB lineage: Bacteria > Pseudomonadota > Gammaproteobacteria > Pseudomonadales > Moraxellaceae > Acinetobacter > Acinetobacter cumulans. The sequence goes on from NZ_CP035934.2 coordinate 3,228,034, forward strand.
GATTCTGTGCCATTTTCATAAGGCTTAAACATGATTATCTCGCTTTTTATTGATCATATCGTTGTTATATTGCCATGCCTTCGACATGGCCCTGATTTATCCTAAAGCAAGCACATTATTTCAACAACTGCAAAATATACTGCAATAATGTTTCGATCAGCTGACTAATGATCGCATCTTGTGTACTGCTGTTTTGCCCTGTACCGCTGTTCGCGTCCGTACTACTATTTGTATTAGATACATTTGAACCACCAGCAGACTTAAACTGGTTTTGCATCGCATTTAGCTTGTCAGTTGCAACATCTTCTGCACATTGGCTTTCTGCATCCCAATGTGAATAAGCAAATTGGGTGTTGGCTTTTACTCCAGCAGCGGTCAAAGGCAGTTTGTAAGTATTGCGCTTTTGCTCTTCAGTCAACTGCGGAAATAAATTAATGCCGAGTTGTTCTTCTAAATAGCAAACACTCACAACTTTCACCTGTAGCGAATTGTCATTCGGTGCATAGTAAGCACCGATCGTACCCGTTTTAGGTAAGTAGATTGCCTTATAGGTTGCCGTTGGAACAATCACCCCATTACCAATGGTTTTTAGTTTCTTCGCAGCAAATACTGGCCCAGTAACGACATACACATCTTGCTTTTGCTTTGTCACAATAGCGCGGGTCGCTTCTTCTAATTCACGCCAAACCTTTTGGTTATTCTTTGGCGCTTGAGGCACCATGTTGGCTAAAGAGAAACTGTCAAACTGCGATTCTGTGTTTGGCATATCGGCATTGGGTGCCATGTGGCCACGATCATAACCCGATGCTTTGTAATCCGATAAAGTCGCGCGGTGTGCACGATCTACGCGCTCTTCTTCATGAAAGCTATCTTCACGCGGAATTTTTTGACTTAAACGAGAAGATGTTAAAGCTTCCGCCACCCACAACGGCGTTTTAGACACCCCTGAATACATGACGTTCAAACCATTAAAACATAATGGATAACTGTGCTTATTCAAGCTGTCTTTCATTAAATAAGGGGGCACATCACGGTAAAACTGATCTAGGCATGCGCTATTTGAACCTGAGCCTGTATTAGACACAAACTGCTGAATTTTTTCTTGTCCAAATGCAATGGCAAAACTCCCTGCAGCAACCACACCCAAAATCGCTTTCACCCCATTTTGGTTGAATAATTGGGAAAGAACACCACCAGAACTACTTTTCTTTTTTGCCATTGCTACAACGATTACTTAAAAACAGATTATTTTTCTGGAGCTTAACAAGGGTAAGTCCGCCTGTATATGTAATCGCAATAGCATTGATGAAGTTTTATGCAAACATTGTCTAACAATTCACCAGATGATGTAACAGTTTGTCGCGCTTCTATATCAGTTTCATACAAGTCTTGACGTGATTCAGTATGTTTCATTGAATAAAGAACTTTGGTTATGACATGGTAAGCCTACTTAAAATTCGAAGAATCGATTATTGGAGTCATTATGTATTCTAAACTTCTAGGCCTTGGCCTGATTGCTGGTCTTGCTAGTGCATCTGTATTTGCCGAACCTGCTGTACAGCCAGGTGAAACTTTGGAAAGCTTATCTAAAGCCAAAATTACCACCACAGTAAATGGCCAACCTGGCTCCTTAAATGAATTAATTGCAAGTGGCAAAATCCAACCGATTACGACAGCACCTGCGCAAGGTGCTGACAGCACAGTGACTGAAAACACACCCGCAACCCAAGCCGAACCCACTGCAGAGGCACCATTAAATCCAGCCAATGCTCAGGCGGAACTTCCTGACCCAAACGCTGAAGCACAGGCTACACTTTCATCCTCTGCTGATGCACCAGTGAACCTAGAAACGCCTGTACAAGCCACCCCAAATGCTCCAGCAACAGACGAAGCGTTGCAAGCAGCACCTGAGCAACCTCAGATTAATGAAGATGCCTTTGCCCAATAAAATAAAGGTGGCATTAAAAAACCAGAGCAAAGCTCTGGTTTTTTTATTGCTGATTACATATCAAATTTCAATTTGACTGCCCAACTCCACCACACGATTGGTTGGAATCTGATAGAAGTCACTGACTGGACTGGTATTCCGTTGCATTGAAATAAACAGTTTTTCTCGCCACGGCGCCATTCCCTCACCCAAGGTATGAATAATACGATCGCGTGAAATGAAGAAGCTGATTTGCATCAGATCAAAATCAAAACCTAATTGCGTATATGCATGTGCTAAGGCCTGTGGAATATCAGGTTGATCTTTAAAACCATAGTACATAAAAATACGATAGAAACGATCATCCAGTTTTTCTACCTTAAAACGCTCCGCTTCAGTCACATAAGGAATGTCTCGAGTGACCACAGTCACCATCACATTACGCTCATGTAGAACCTTGTTATGCTTAATATTGTGCAACATTGCATGAGGCACAATATTTGGCGTTCCTGTTAAAAACACAGCATCGCCAGGGACAAACTTGGTTTCGTCACTAAAACCAATACTCTTAATAAATAAGTCGATTGGCAAGGCATCTTTGGCTAAGCGATTTAACACTAACTCGCGACCATCTTTCCATGTCATCAAAATAGTAAACAGCACTGCACCAATCATGATTGGCACCCAACCGCCCGACAGAATTTTTAATGATGTTGACGCGACAAACACCAAATCAATCAGCAAAAATGGCACCGCAAATAGCGCCACTTTCCACACGGGCCAACGCCATAGGCCATAAGCCAAAACTGAAATCAGAATCGTGCCACAGAGCATCGTCATAGTGACGGCTACACCATAAGCGCTGGCTAAATTGGCACTATTTTCAAACAGTAAAATCAGGATCAGAACCGAAATAAACAATGCCCAGTTAATAAATGGCAAGTAAATTTGGCCACGTTCCACATCTGAGGTATGACGTACTGTTAATCGGGGCAAATAGCGTAATTGAATGGCTTGGTTCACCATTGAAAATACACCCGTGATCACAGCCTGCGAAGCAATGACCGCAGCGGCCGTGGCTAAGCCAATCATCGGATACAGGGCCCACTCAGGGATCAGCATATAAAATGGATTGGCCAAAGCTTCAGCATTACGTAACAGTAGCGCTCCTTGGCCTGCATAGTTAAGTAGCAAGCAAGGTAACACCACAATAAACCACGCTAAACGAATCGGTAAACGCCCGAAATGCCCCATATCTGCATATAAAGCTTCACCGCCAGTGATGGTTAAAATCACAGCACCCATAGTCAAAAAAGCCACATAAGGCTGATTAAATATGAAACTGAGTGCCCAATAAGGATTGGCCATTAACAACACATGTGGCGTTTGAATCACGCTCCACAGTCCAAACACCCCAATGGATAGAAACCATGCCAAGGTAATTGGTCCAAAGAATTTCCCCATTGTTCCTGTGCCATGTCTTTGAACCAGAAACAGCCCTGTCAAAATACCAATGGACAATGGCACTAACCATTGATTGAACATTGGCGTTGCAATGCTGAGGCCTTCAATCGCAGAGAGCACAGAAATTGCAGGTGTAATGATCCCGTCGCCAAAAAATAGCGAAGCACCAATAAAACCTAGAGCAATGAGATAAATCTTTTTATTGTCATTGATTAGTGTGGTACGTAGATTTAAGGCCAAAAGAGACATAATGCCCCCCTCGCCGTTATTGTCTGCGCGCATAATAATCATGACGTATTTAAAGCTGATGGTGAGCATCATGCACCAGAAAATCAGCGATAGAATACCTAACACGGATGCTTCTGAAATGGCTAAATGTGCAGTAAGGAAACACTGACGCAGTGCATACAGCGGACTGGTCCCAATATCACCAAACACCACGCCGAGTGCTGCTAGGGTAATAGCGGGCAATGCGGCTTTTTGTGCAGTACTTTGCATATTATGTGTCTTCAGTTTAGACAGTATTTTCGCGCATCATATCACCATAGAAAAAGTTTTTCTCTAAATCAATTGTTTCAGCTTGGCAGTCCCATTATTTTTCGCTATTATCCTCCGCGCAATAAGGTGAAGTGTCCGAGTGGCTGAAGGAGCACGCCTGGAAAGTGTGTAAACGTTTATAGCGTTTCGAGGGTTCGAATCCCTCTTTCACCGCCAGAATTTAAAATCCCTAAATGGTTTCATTTAGGGATTTTTTTATGCCTGATAATAAGCGAACAATAAAAATCAAAGCTATCCCCAGTAAAATCAATACACTCAACCACCCAAATCATCCAGCCCAAGCTTATCAATACTGTTTTAATGCTCATTACTCAACTTGGCACATATTTAGCTTCATACACATGCAATAAAAGCTATGTTATGTTTAAAACATCACTAAAAAACAAGGCGCTAATTAACCCATAACATTTTATCTAGGCTGAAACAAAGACACTGCAGCATAAAGCAAGTACCCAAAACCCTGCTATTTTTTGGAGTTAGCATGAATAACAGTGCAAATAACTACGCCAAACAAATGAAAAATGCCAAACGTGGAGGCTATGTGCCGACCATCGCCAAGGATGTGAATAAACATAAAATTCAAAAAGCCCTCAGACTGATCGAACAATGGAGGCAACTGGCCAACGAACTTAAGCCTCAAATGCAGTTAGATATGGCCTTTACGCTGGAAGAATGTGCCCAAGACCTCGATAAAATCCTAAGACAAAAATAGCCCCTAATCCCTCTTCATGCCTTGCCATAACCCGATCTGATTGGGTTATGGCCATAATATTTAAAATTAAAATTCGATTGGCTATTTTTTGGCTTGCAGCTTCAAAAAAAATCTGTAGAATGCAACCCATAATGCCGGCATAGCTCAGTTGGTAGAGCAACTGACTTGTAATCAGTAGGTCCACAGTTCGAATCCGTGTGCCGGCACCATTATCTTAGCCTCGCTTTTTAGTGAGGCTTTGATGTTTCTGGGCTTTGTATTTTTACACCTTTCTTGCCCACGCAAAACATACTGCAAACCTAACTATTCAAGCATCTTCAATATGTGCACTATGCGTCTTTTAGACGTCTTTACTCGCACTAACCTGTACATAGTGAACCAAGCCTTCTTCAAATAAAGTACGGCATAATTTTGCTGTCATTTGAATTTTAAACTGCGCTAAACCTTGTGCTGTCATATTTGAATTTAAAAGGTGATGTGCATACTGTGCAAAGCCCGAAAAAACCTGCATGCTGATATTTTCGATCTGAATATTTTTAAATTCAAATTGCTTCAAACTTTCTTGCAAGCTATTTACTGTTGGTAATTTTCTTATATCAACATCGGCCGCCTTTAACAAAGCACGATAACGTAATTGTTGCATCGCATTTAAATTCAAAAATTTCTCATCCACAATTAAATAATGAAAGCCCAAACGGCCTTTTGAATTTAAAACGGAAGTTGTGGATAACAAGAATGAATTTAAATTGCTGTGATACGCAGCATCAATGCACATCACAACATCGAAACATTTTTTTGGAAAGATTGAATTTAAATTCAAAAAAGAATCAGCAAATATTTCAATATTTGCGGTGGCTATGTGTTTTGAATTTAAAACGTTTTGAATACATTGAACACAAGCCTCTTGTAGTTCAACAGCTTTGATGGATGCAACCTGATACTGTGTATGCCAATGCCAAATACTCGCACCCTGACCGCAGCCCAAATCTAAGACCTGATCATTGGCTTGTAGTTTTAAGCTCTGTGCTAAACGATCTGCGAGTGCTTGGCAAGCCTGCGGATAAGGATCATCCACGGCCTGCCAATAGCCTAAATTGCTCCAAGCCAACAGTGCATCATCACCCAAAAACTTTGCATCAATGGCATATTTATGGCGTGGAATATACTGTTTAATGCTGTGAAGCCACTTCATAGATTTAATAGCCGAGTTGCGGTGCAACCTCTACTTTAGGTTTTAAGCCTACAAACGGCAATGGTGCACCCAAAATTTCTGCAATATGCATAGCTGAGGTTACTGCAGATTCTAAAATTGGCAATCCATCACAAGACCATGAGCCACAGAAAAATACTTTACGGGCTGCGCTCATGTGACGTTGTTGCAATTGCTTATTTAATGCGACTGTTTTTGAATCAACAACCGCACGTGTCAGCGTCACGGTTGAAATCACTTTTTTAGGATCAATATCCGTGACTGGACGCCAAGTTTGGAACACTGGCGTTTTACCAACCAAACTCGGTTCAATCGAATTCAACCATACCGTAAACTGCTGACGGGTAAATTTACGGTCCATCATATAACTGAGTACAGACCAATCTTTACGCTTTGGTGGCATCACACTACTGTCAGTATGAATAACCAATTCACCTTGCTCAAACTTAAATTGTTTTAACAACGCAATATCTTCAGCAAACTGAGTTGGCTCTAAAAACTCTTCAATTTTAGTTGTTGGCGTTGCCACCACCACACGATCAAACAACATCTGCTGAGCTTGCGTATTTTCGACCAGAACTTTTTCACCCTGCTCTTGTACCTTGGTAATAGCTGAACCACTCACTACTTCAATATTTTCGATTAGCTTAGTTACCAAAGCTGAAGTGCCCCCCTGAATACGCAGTAAGGCATCACCATCCGTCAATTGGCGTAAAAAAATCAATAAAGGTTTGGCTGGCCAATCCCCAATGGTCTTCGGATTGCAGGTACAAATGGTATACAGCACAGGCATCACCGCACCATGCCAAAACACTTCTTCAATATCATTGCGGTTAATAAATTCCGCCAAGGTAATGTCTTGATCCTTCGATTTAAAGAATTTGCTCAGCGCAGTTTTCAGTTGCAACATACCTTTGACCAAACGCCAACCGTACTGCTGAATACCTTTACGGTTATTAATGATTGGAATATTGCCAATACGCGTGCGCGAAGTCGTCAACCATGTTTCAGTTTTGTCTTCAAATAACCAACTGCATGCCATATAGGTACGCACTGGAAAAGTAGGAATACCCAAATGAGCAGCCAGACTGAGCGTATTTTTCCATAGATGCGGATTCATAACTCTTAAAGGTGCATCAATAATGCCACCTTCAAATTCAGTACTGTGACTATCCATACCACGCCCAGGAAGTGCTTCAAAAATTGTAATGTTATGTCCTGCATCTTTCAGAATTCTTGCGGCAGCAAGACCAGCCATGCCGCTGCCGATGACTGCGATATCCAATCTTCTATTCCATATTTGAAATTTTATAAAATTATGACCCATGCCAGCAGAAAACAAGTTATTAAAAACTGCCAAATTCTGTTGTTTTCAGCAGATGCCAGATCAAAGTAAACAAACATCGCGTTAACATTTCTTAACATTATAAAATCTAGCAAATAAGTTCATGAATTCACTTAATTTTATGCAATTTAAAATAAAAAACCTTATAAAAAAACAATATAGTTTAACCATTTCTTAAAATTTCGTTTTACTTCGCTACCTGTTCTCGCTATCATTCGAAGCATATAAAAATGATAACTGTGTCACATATTATCATTCTAACAGTACGTGTGATGACGACAAAAAAAGAAAATACAGCGCAAACGATAAAGCCCCTGAATTCATTCAGGGGCTTTTTTTATGCTTGAGTATTATGTGTAATCGCGTCACCAGAACTTAGGCCTGAACCGGAATTTCACCAAATTTTCCTTGGTTGAAATCGTCAAATGCCTGCACGATTTCTTCTTTGCTGTTCATCACAAATGGACCATAACCTTGGATAGGCTCATTTAAAGGTTCACCTGTTAAAAGCAAAAATTTAGTATCTTGATAGGCCTGTAACTGAATCGCTGTTTCACCATCTTTAGCAAACATCACAATCGAGCTGTCCATCACTTTTTGTGTACCATTGACCAATACTTCACCATTCAACACCACCAAAATCGTGTTATGGCTAGCAGGAACAGTTAAAAAAGTTTCATATTCTGCTTTGAGCTCACCATCCCATACATTGACGGGACTATAAGTTAATGCAGGACCATGATGACCACCAAATTCACCCGCAATGACCCGAATATGACCTGCACTCTCATCCATCTCAATACGTGGAATCTCGCCCGCGGTTAAACCTTGATAGCGTGGCGCGGTCATTTTGTCTTTGGCCGGTAAATTAATCCAAAGTTGTACCATTTCAAATAAACCACCCGCCTCAGCAAATGCAGGAGAATGAAACTCCTCATGCACCACACCCGATGCTGCAGTCATCCATTGCACATCACCCGCTTGAATTGTGCCACCACCACCGCTGGAATCTTTATGTGTTACTTCACCTTGATAGGCTAAAGTGACCGTTTCAAAGCCACGGTGCGGATGCGAACCTACACCATGTTGAGCAGTAGTCGGATCAAAACGATACGGCGCAGCATAATCCAACAGTAAAAATGGACTAATTGCCTGTCCCAAACGGTCATAAGAAAACAGGTTTTTCACTGGGAAACCATCACCCACCCAATGCATGTTTTGATTGCGATAAACGCCTACAACTTTTTTCATCTTTTAACTCCTATATATGCGATAGGATGAACATGGGAGCTATCTTATTCTTTTGCTGCTCCGCTTTATAGATGCATAGCAATATTCATAATCTTAAAAATGAGATAATTTAATAAGCTTTATCTTATTATCTAGAATTATTTAGTGAATTTTTACCATACTTTACAAATAATCCTATTTATATGATTATTTTTCCTATCTACCGCCCTTACATTGTCATAATAATAGAACTAATATAAAAACCGAAATATATATCCCCACACACGTCTTTGCATTCCCTCAACACTGTGCAAAACACCAAAAAGGACATAGAAAATGACTAAACCTTACGTTCGTTTAGATAAAGACAACGCTGCGGTTCTTTTAGTTGACCATCAAACAGGTCTACTTTCTCTAGTACGTGATATCGATCCAGACAAATTCAAAAATAACGTTCTTGCTTTAGCAGCAGCTGCTAAATATTTCAACCTGCCAACAATTTTAACAACAAGTTTTGAAGACGGTCCAAACGGCCCGCTGGTTCCTGAACTAGTAGAAATGTTCCCAGATGCGCCTTATATTGCCCGCCCAGGCCAAATTAATGCATGGGACAACGAAGATTTCGTTAAAGCAGTAAAAGCAACTGGCAAAAAACAATTGATTATCGCTGGCGTAGTCACAGAAGTATGTGTTGCTTTCCCGACACTTTCTGCACTTGCTGAAGACTTTGACGTATTTGTTGTGACCGATGCTTCTGGCACATTCAACCATTTGACACGTGATTCTGCATGGGATCGTATGTCTCAAGCTGGCGCACAGCTCATGACGTGGTTTGGTACAGCTTGCGAATTACACCGTGACTGGCGTAATGACGTAGAAGGTTTAGGAGCACTATTTGCGGCGCACATTCCAGACTACAAAAACTTGATCCAAAGCTACGTGAAAAACACCACAAAATAATTTATTTTGCGGACAAGAAAGCGGTCTTTTGACCGCTTTTTTTATATCTATAATACTTATACTATGATTTTATCCATGCGCTTGATTCAAGCGTGTTCATTTTCATGATGCATTTTGCATTTCATTTGCCCATGGAGCCACGATGCATTCATTTGATGATTACTATTATTTTTATCTTGTCGTCAAACACGGCGGATTCAGTGCAGCCAGCGAAGCGTCTAACATTACCAAATCCAAATTGAGCCGTCGGATTTTAGACTTAGAAGCCCAGTACAATGTCACCCTCATCCAGCGTTCTACCCGTCATTTTAAAGTCACACCTTTAGGCCAAGAACTGTATGAGGAATGCATTAAACTAATCCAACAGGTCGACTGCGCCAACAATGTCTTGCTGAAACAAAAAAGTGAACCTCAGGGCTTAGTTAAAATTAGCTGTCCGTCGGTGATGATGCGCTATCAAATCCGTAGCCTACTGAACAGTTTTTTGTTGCAGTACCCAATGGTACAAGTCGAAATGGAACTCACCAGTCGCCGTGTCGATGTTTTACATGATGATATTGATCTGGCCATCAGAACCAATTTTCAAGCCAATGAAGATTCCAGCATTGTGGTCCGCGACGTTGTTAAAACCACGCACTGCCTTGTGGCAAGTCCGGCCTTATTGCAAGGACGTACTTTGCAATTCGCGACCGAAATCAGTGAATTTCCAAGTATTGTATTGGGCACACAAAAAAACCATTACCAATGGACACTCCACCATCAGCAACACGATGAAGAGTTGGTTATTCCATTAGAACCACGGGTCAAAAGCAATGATTTGGCAGGTGTGTATTATTCTGTTTTGGATGGTTTAGGCATTGCAGACTTACCCTACCTGACCGTTGAAAAAGATATTGCTGAAGGACGCTTGGTCCATATTTTGCCAGAGTGGTGCTCAAATGTTGGGACGGTACAGCTGGTCTATGCATCACGTAAAGGACAACGTTTAGTCATGGAAAAACTGATTCAACACTTGGTCGACGGCTTGCGTGGTCAAGCCACTCAAAGCCAAGGCTATCTCAACTAAAATGGTGTTTATCAGAACTAAAAAAACCGGCAATAATGCCGGCTTTTTTATATTTTAAACTTAGATTTTACCTACTAAGTCAATTGAAGGAGCAAGTGTTGCTTCACCTTCTTTCCATTTTGCTGGGCAAACTTCACCTGGGTGAGCGTGAACATATTGAGCAGCTTTTACTTTACGAAGTAATTCAGATGCATCACGGCCAATACCACCCGCATTAATTTCTACAATTTGGATTTTGCCGTCTGGATCGATGACAAAAGTACCACGGTCTGCAAGACCATCAGCTTCAATCAGTACATCGAAGTTTTTAGACAAAGTCCATGTTGGATCGCCAACCATTGGATATTGAATTTTTTTGATTTCTTCAGAAGAATCATGCCAAGCTTTGTGCGTGAAATGTGTATCTGTTGATACTGAGTAGATTTCTACACCCATGCTTTGGAATTCAGCATAGTGATCCGCAAGATCGCCTAACTCTGTTGGACATACAAATGTAAAGTCAGCAGGATAGAAGAAAACCACAGACCATTTGCCTTTCATATCTTGCTCAGATACTTCAACAAATTGGCCATTTTGGTAAGCTGTTGCATTAAATGGTTTTACTTCTGTATTAATCAAACTCATTGTGTATTCCTCTTCAATCATTTCAGGGAGTGCTTATCTGTTGAAGCTAGAATACGAAAAACATCTAAATAGGTAAAACTGTTCTTTTTTATAAAAACAATCGAATATTTCGATTTATTGTTTCTCTAACGACCTTCAAGACTATCTCATTTTCCGATATCAGCCTAAATCAGACTGTCTGATCGAATCCCATGCCGAACGCGCCAATTGCTCTTGATACTGTAGCGGTGAGCTTTGCACACGACCTGAAAGCCATGCGCGGCAGTAGCTCTCCGTTGCACCAATCACCAAAGAAAATAGCAATTCATAAGGAATATGCTCCAACACGACACGGTCCAATTGCTGGTCAATCCAAAGCAATAAATACTGATTGCGTTGCTGATTCTGTTGCTCAATATCGGTTTGGGTTACTGTGTTAAAACTGCTACGCGCTGTATATAAAAACCGTGCGAACTGTGGATGCTGCACAGTCCAAGCAATATAGCTGTGTATTAAAACCGCAATACCTTGTTGTATCCCTTGCGCATCATGTAAAGCATGCATACGTTGCTGACTTTGATCTTGCAGAGCCGCAAGATAAAGTGCACGGACAATCCCTTCTTTGTTTTTAAAATGATGATAAACCGCCCCCACACTGGCACCAGAGTGTTCGCAAATCTGTTCAATTGTAGTGGTTTCAATGCCTTGTTCTAAGAAACAATCTAAGGCTTGCGCCAAAATTTGACGTTTAAGTAACGCTCTTTTTCCTGAGTAAACCCGTTCCAGCAAGTCTTGTTCGTACATCGTTGCACCCATCTATAGCCCAAGCTCATCATAATCGGTTTATGGCAATTTGAAAGTGCTTGCGCGTCATCCAAGTCATTTACAGAATATTATTCTGTTTTTAAAGTAAAGAAAAACAAATGAAGGACAAGCCGAATGAGCCAAGCACTGAAAATATGGGAAACACTGGAAAATAAACCCGCAGGGAAATGGACTTTTTCTAAAATGCTGTGTTTGAAAGCACCTTATTTCAGCAGTATTTCACCGCTGTTTGAACAGCTTCAGCCCAGTCTTTGCATCATCCGAATGAAGAAGCATCGTGCCGTACTCAATCATTTGGGTACAGTCCATGCCATCGCCATGTGCAATATGGCAGAACTCGCTGGTGGGACCATGACCGATGCGACAGTACCCAGCACACACCGCTGGATTCCAAAAGGCATGACGGTCGAATATCTGAAAAAAGCCAAAACCGATTTAACTGCCACTGCAACCCCAGTACAAGCAAATTTTGTCTGGACAAATAGCAGTGAATATTTGGTCAATGTCGAAATTACCGATGAAGCACAACAGCCTGTATTCCGTGCTGTCATTACCATGCAGGTCTCTGCCAAAAAATAATGTCGAGTACAATGACATAAAAAAACCGCCTACTACAGGCGGTTTTTTATAACGATTTTTCAGACTTAAAACGGAAGGTCGTCATCTAAATCTGCAGGTGCAGCCGCAGGTGCCGCTTGTGGTTTTGGCGCAAATGCAGCTGGATTGTTATTACCATAACCATTTGATTGGTTATTGTTAAAACCACCTTGCTGAGCACCACCATAGCCACCTTGACCGCCTTGGTTAGCATTACCATAACCGCCCTGCTGGCCGTAACTACCTTGCTGACCGCCATTATTGTTGTTAAAACGTGGCTGTTCAAAACCTTGGCCTTGTTCGCCTTGCTGACGGTTATTGTCTAGCATTTGCATTTGTTCGCCACGAATTTCAGTCGTGTAGCGCTCTTGACCATTTTGGTCTGTCCACTGACGCGTACGTAGTGAACCTTCGATATAAACTTTTGAACCTTTGCGTAGGTATTGCTGTGCAATTTCGCCTAAACGATTGTGCAATACAATACGGTGCCATTCTGTTTGTTCTTTACGTTCACCTGTATTTTTATCAGTCCACGAGTCGCTTGTTGCAATTGAGAACTGAGTCAAAGAGCCGCCATTTGGAAAAGTTTTGGTTTCAGGATCACGACCTAAAGTACCAACTAAAATGACCTTATTTACACCACGCATCAGACGTATTCTTCCTATTTGTTTCTATTATTTACTTTATAAGAGTTATGCTTAAATGGCTAGCTCTTTCCCGAACAACTGCGTTAAGTGTTGTCGCGCTGACTCATCTATGAGCTGCTTATCGACTTTCACATACGCCACTTGCTGGTCGGCCATTACCACGACCTCTTCAATACCACGAATTGCTAAAAGCTGAGAAGTCCATTCATCTGTTTCTTTGCCCTCAGGCAAACGAAAAACCATTGAAGATAAATAGCGTGGCTGTGCCAAACCAAAGCTAATCAATAGCCAAAGAATAGCGATCCCAGACAAAATGCCCCAGCCCATCGCAGTATTTTGCATTTGAAGTAACTGCCCACCCAGCATGCCTCCAAAGAAAGCACCCAAAAACTGACTACTGGCATTCACGCCCATTGCTGTCGCTTTAGACTGAATAGGCGCAGCTTTAGATAGCCAAGACGGTAACAATGCTTCCATGACATTAAAGGCGATAAAGAATAAACCTAAGCCTGTAAGCAAGATGTATTTGGATTCAAAACCAAAGATCAGCACCAATAAGCCTAAAATAATCCCACCAATGGCGGTAAGAAAAATACCGCGCATTTTGCGATATTTTTCCGCCAAAATAATACTTGGGAATGCAAAAAATAGGCTAATAACCAGTAATGGCAAGTACACCAAACCATGACTCGATAACGGGATTTTTGCAAAATCAATCAGCTGCGATGGCACATAAATAAACATCGCTGTGAGCAATAAATGCAATGAAAATACCGATACATGCAGACGGTTGAGGTCTGGCATTTTGAGTACTTCTTTGAGCTGTGTGAGATAACCTTGCTGAAAATTTCGATGATGACGCGTTACTTTCGGCACCAGCAAAAGCATAGAAATGGCAGCCAAGCCCATCACAGTTGTGACCCAGAATAGACCTGAAATTCCCACCAAGCTGGTGAGCCACGGCCCTAGGCTAAATGCCACCACAAAGGATAAGCCAATGCTCATCCCCATGACCGCCATTGCTTTGGTGCGTTGTTCCTCTCGAGTGACATCCGCCAAAAGCGCCATCACCACTGCTGATACAGCACCACCGCCAGCAATCGCACGACCAATAATGACACCGTAAATGGTTTCAGACATGGCCGCTACAGCACCACCTAAAGCAAAAAGCAATAGACCAATCACCACCAAAGGCTTACGGCTATAGCGGTCTGCAATTAAGCTAAATGGAATTTGTAAAATCGCTTGGGTTAAACCATACACCCCGACCGCCAAACCAATCAGCGCAGGCGTTGCATATTGATAAGACTGCCCCGCAACTGAAAATACGGGGATAATCATGAACAAACCCAACATGCGCAATGCAAAAATACTGCTTAGGGCAAAGGTTGAGCGACGTTCTAAGGCATTCATCATATCAATAAGCGAAAATTTAAAAGAAAAACTGGTGCAACTATCGTACATCATTCCTGCCACCAATGCAGATGTATTGATGACTCAAGGGCAATAAAAAAGGGCGCATGACTGCACCCTTTTCATTGTATTGGTTTTTCTTAAATCAAACTTAACCGAGTTGTTCCTGACGCTTTTTGTACTGAATTGACGCGATGACCGCCCAAACAATAAATGCCACACCAATCAAGCCTGTAACCACTTCTGGGATGTGTACACCTGTACCGCTGGCAAGCATAATGAATGCTAAAGCGCCAATCGCATAATGCGCACCATGTTCAAGGAAAATATACGCATCCAAGGTGCCTTTATCGACCAAGTAAATCGTCATTGAACGTACAAACATCGCACCAATGGCAAGACCAAGCATAATGATGACTACATCTGAGGTAATCGCAAATGCACCAATCACACCGTCAAAGCTAAATGATGCATCTAAAACTTCAAGGTAAATAAAGCCACCAATGCCGGCTTTAATCAGACCTGTTGGTGCACCATTTGCGTCATGACCAATAGCATTGCCATTTTCATCTACTTCTGGCTCGCCACCCAATAAGTGACTTAAAACTTGCACGCCAATATAAATCACGATGCCCCAAATACCGGCCATCGTCACAACTAAGCGTTTGCTTTCATCCACATTGGCTGCCATGATCAATAGTGCAATCAATGCAATAAACACAGACATTGCAGGAACATTGGCCAAGTTTGCTAAACGACGTTCAATCCACTTAAACCAGTGGGTATCTTTGCCTTCATCCAAAAAGAAGTTTAAAAACACCAACAGCAAGAATGCGCCACCAAAGGCTGCAATTTCAGCATGATGTGCCATCAACTTTTCAGAATAGTGCGTTGGATCATTTAACGCCATATTCACCACTTCAAGCATGCCCATATCTGCGGTCACTGCCACAATCACAATTGGGAACACTAAACGCATACCAAATACGGCAATCACAATACCCACCGTCAAGAAAATCATTTTCCAAAAATGATCCCAACCTCGTAGGACGGATGCATTGACGACAGCATTATCAAAAGATAAAGACACTTCCATCACTGCCAAAATCGCAGTAATGGTCAGTGCAGTAATCATGGCTTGTACGCCTGCATTGGGTCCGTGGTTGAACCCCCAATATGCAGAAATCGCTAAACACACGATTGTAAATACAATAGAGAAACCAAAATGTTTCCACATAATTCAATCGACCTAAAACAAGTATTTGAATACATAAAAGTTAGTCATAACAAAAACTTAGATTTCGTTATTTACTGCTTATCGCTAAGTTCTTTGCTGTGTTTCACTTTTATTTGACCTGACTATTGCGTGAGCTTTTAATCAAGAACACCATAAAATGTGCTTATTATGGCCTTTTTATGTTTAAAAACCACTGACCACCCTGCTTATTTTTCAAAACAACAACCGTGTTTTGCGCTTTATCGATTACTCTTGGCACACGATGCTTAAATAGGACATGTTCATGCGTTTTTCTGAAGCCCTTTGGCAACGCAATCTCAATCTGTATGAAAAAATATTGGCACACCCATTTAACCAAGAACTTGCACAGGGTCGCCTCGAGCAAGGGGCCTTTTGCCATTATATTATTCAAGATGCACATTATTTAGTGAACTATGGACGTGCCTTAGCAGTCTGTGCTGCCAAAGCTTTTGATGCTGAAGATATTATTCAATTTTCCGAAGCTGCCAAATTGGCCATCGTATTTGAACGTGATATGCACAATAGCTTCTTTCAAAATTTTCACATTAGTGCCGAAGACTTTACCAATACGCCACTGAGCCTTGCTTGCCACCATTATTGCTCATTTTTAACGGCAACTGCATGGTCTGAAAGCTATCCCGTGGTATTGGCATCCTTACTGCCATGTTTTTGGATTTATGCTGAAGTAGGCAAAAACATTGTGCATCATTCTGTGCCGAATAACCCTTATCAAGCATGGATCGACACCTATGCAGGCGAGGAATTTAACCAAGCCGTCAATAATGTATTAGCAACCATTGACCGTGTAGCCAGTCGTTGTGATGCCGATACTTTAGAAAAAATGCATCAGGCCTATACCCGCGGTGCCGAGTTAGAATGGCTGTTTTGGGACAGTGCCTACCAACAAGCCAAATGGCCAGGCTTAACCGCAGAATAATACTTATACGAAGCTCACAACGTGGGCTTCACATTTGCCTTCAATATAATCGAACTTTGCAATCCGCTACACATTCGCCATATAAGTATTCCAGCCATAAATCAGGCCCGCCGCCACGACGATCCAGCATAGCGTCGCCAGACTCAAACATGAGAGTACGGACATTCGCGTTGCCAACACATACACCACCAGCAAATACACAAAATAAGGAATCAATGCCCACAAACCAAATAAAGCGGTTTGAGCTAAAGCCTCACTGCCCCGCTCTTGCGCGACAATCACATGTGCAATTAAAGCAAAAGTAGGAAAAAGTGGGACTAAGCCTGCAATATAAAATGCCTTACTTTTTGAAAGAATAGAAATCAGGAGCACGACGCCCGCCCCCATGACACATTTCAAAAATAAAGACAGCATCGCCCATCCCATCGTTCAAGATTAAAAAAGCGTAGTCTACGCTTGTTACCCAGTTTTAAACATATTGCCTGATTTGAGCTAGCATAAAAAATAATGCATCAGCATTAGACTTTATGTCACAAATCATGCAAAATAAATGATAATAATTATCATTCAATAATTTATTTTTTCATTTATCCTTGCGAGGCAAAAGAAATGCACCAAAATAATTTAGGCACAGAAGCCATCCGCGCATTTTTTACATTGCAATGTTGCTGGCTCAACAGTGAAGAAGTGTATTTAGAAAAAGGCTGTACCCATTGTGGTTCTGCCGCCACCTATTTAATTTATTTTACTAATGTTCATATTCAAAAACTGATGTTGCAGTTTATTCAGCAATATCAATGTCATTTGTCACAACGGATGGATTTACTCGACTTACATCATTTTGCAACCGACTACAATCAATTTTTAAATACCTTAGAAAACGAAATTAATTTTTATGCACGTACACATCACGAACTTCCGAGAACTCAAGCCTTTGAAGAAATCGAATCGATCTTTGAACGCCCGTACTCACGTGCCTGTTAATCTACGCGCTGATTGTTAAAATCATTTGAAGCCTAAATCGGACATGAGCATCCTTTTTAGGTTTCAGTGCGCAGAAACTTTAAGCCATAACATTCACCACCAACAATGCAATGAGCGCAGGTAAGGCTTGAACATATAAAATCTTTTTACTGACAGTTATTGCCCCATAAACGCCTGCCACAATGACACAGCCCAAAAAGAAATTGGCCAATGAAATGGCAAAAGCGTCTGTTGCACAAATTGACCAAATCAAGCCTGCAGCCAAGAAACCATTATACAGACCCTGATTTTGCGCAAGTACTTTGGTCAGTTGTGCTTTTTGTGGCGTATTGCCAAAAACTTTCATGCCCAAGGGTTTATCCCATAAGAACATTTCGAGTACTAAAAACCCAATATGTAAGATTGCTACTAATGCGATACACAATTGGCCGAGTATCATCTTTACACTCCTTGATTCACGTTATTTTTATTCAATAGAAGCATTACATAGCACCTATGCCGTTTTACAATACAACAGTTGGGCCAAATATGAAAAATTGCATGCAAGACGACATAAATTGACCCTTAAAATCATCTGAATAACACTTGAACATTTTTCATGCGCTATCATATAGAGCTGTATTGAAAATAATTTTTTAGGATCATTTCATGAGCCAAAGCCATATCCGAATTCGAGGCGCACGCACCCATAATTTAAAAAATGTGAACCTTGATATTCCCCGCGACAAATTCGTGGTGATTACGGGGCTTTCGGGTTCTGGTAAATCTTCCCTTGCCTTTGACACCCTGTATGCCGAAGGTCAACGCCGTTATGTGGAATCTCTTTCGGCTTATGCGCGTCAATTCCTGTCGCAAATGGAAAAACCTGAAGTCGACTCAATTGAAGGCTTAAGCCCTGCGATTGCCATTGAGCAGAAATCTACTAGCCATAATCCACGCTCAACAGTGGGCACAATTACTGAAATTTACGACTATTTGCGTTTACTGTATGCACGTGTCGGCACGCCCTACTGTCCTGAACATGACCTGCCGATGGTGGCGCAAACCATCTCAGAAATGGTCGATGCCGTTAAAGGCTTAGAAGAAGGCACAGCTTTAATGCTACTTGCTCCTGTGGTACGTGAGCGTAAAGGTGAATATTCGAATTTATTTGAACAGCTACAAAGCCAAGGTTTTGTCCGTGCCCGTGTCGATGGCGAAATTGTTGACCTCGACCCAATTCCAGAACTGGATAAAAAGAAAAAACACACCATTGAAGTGGTGGTTGACCGCTTTAAAGTCCGTGATGACTTAGGCAACCGTATCGCCGAAAGTTTTGAAACTGCGTTGCGTCTAGGTGGCGATATTGCCATTTTGTCTTGGATGAAAGGCGAACAAGACGATCGTGTATTTTCAGCCAAACACTCTTGCCCTGAATGTGACCGTGCTGTTGCCGAGTTAGAGCCACGCCTGTTTTCATTTAACAACCCATTTGGCGCATGCCCGACTTGTGACGGTTTAGGGACTCGTAGTCATTTTAGTGCTGACAAACTGATTCCCAATAATGAAGTGAGTATCAGCCAAGGGGCAATCCGTGGTTGGGATCGTCAACGTCCTTACTACTACAGCATGATTGAAAAAGTGGCTGCCCATTTTGGCTTCTCACTGGATACGCCGTGGAATGAACTGGATGCGGAAACCAAAAAGAAATTTTTGTATGGCACAGGCAAAGAAAAAGTTGATCTGAGCTATATCGATGAACGTGGCCGTAAGCACAGTCGTGTTCAAGCGTTTGAAGGGATTTTGCCACATCTGGAACGTCGTTACCGCGAAACTGAAAGTAACTATGTCCGTGAAGATTTAGCACAGTATCTGTCTAATGCCGCTTGTGATGCTTGTGGTGGTTCACGTCTAAATGAAATTTCCCGCCATGTACGCGTGAAAGACAAAACCATTGCTGAAATCACTAAAATGTCGATTGGCGATGCGGAAAACTATTATCAAGACCTAAATTTGGAAGGTGCAAAAGGTGAAATCGCCGATAAGATTTTTAAAGAAATCCGTGAGCGTTTGCACTTCCTTGTCTCTGTTGGTTTGAATTATTTAAGCCTATCTCGCTCGGCAGAAACCCTTTCTGGCGGTGAGGCACAGCGTATTCGTTTGGCTTCGCAAATTGGTGCAGGCCTAATGGGTGTGATGTACGTGCTGGATGAACCTTCTATTGGTTTACATCAACGCGATAACGACCGTTTGCTCGAAACTTTGGTGCGCCTGCGTGACTTAGGCAACACGGTTTTAGTGGTTGAACATGATGAAGATGCTATTCGTGCAGCCGATCATATTATTGATATTGGCCCAGGCGCAGGGATTCATGGCGGTCATGTGATTGCCGAAGGCACATACGATGAAATTCTAAAAAATGAAAATTCGCTGACTGGCAATTACCTTTCAGGCAAACTGAAAATTGAAGTGCCTAAAACACGTGTGCAACCGCCAAAACCTGAAGAACAAATCAAGCTGATGGGCGCTGCGGGTCATAATCTAAAAAATGTCGATCTAACCATTCCTTTAGGCATTATGACTTGTGTGACGGGGGTATCTGGTTCAGGTAAATCGACACTGATTAACCGTACCCTTTTACCGCTGGCGGCAACACAGTTGAATGGTGCAACGACTTTAACTGCTGAAAAATTCGATTCGATTGATGGTTTACAATTCCTTGATAAAGTCGTGGATATTGACCAAAGCCCAATTGGCCGTACCCCACGTTCGAACCCTGCAACTTATACAGGTTTGTTTACGCCGATTCGTGAATTGTTCGCACAAACCCAAGAAGCCAAAGCACGTGGTTATGCGGCAGGTCGTTTCTCGTTTAACGTAAAAGGTGGTCGCTGTGAAGCCTGTGAAGGCGACGGCATGATTAAAGTTGCCATGCATTTCTTGCCTGATATGTATGTGCCTTGCGATGCCTGCCACGGCAAACGCTATAACCGTGAAACTTTGGAAGTCGGCTATAAAGGTAAAAACATTTCAGACGTGTTGGATATGACGGTTGAAGATGCAATGCATTTCTTTGATGCCATTCCTGTGATTCACCGTCGCTTAGAAACTTTGCATCAGGTTGGCTTGGGCTACATCCGTTTGGGTCAGTCTGCAACCACGCTGTCAGGCGGTGAAGCACAACGTGTAAAACTGGCGCGTGAATTGGCAAAACGTGATACGGGTAAAACCCTATACGTGCTAGATGAGCCAACGACTGGTTTGCATTTCCACGACATTGCCAAGCTCTTAGACATTCTTCATGAACTGCGCAATAAAGGTAATACCATTGTGGTGATTGAGCATAATTTGGATGTGATTAAAACCGCAGACTGGATTGTGGACTTAGGCCCTGAGGGCGGTTCAGGCGGCGGTATGATTGTGGCTGAAGGCACGCCTGAAGAAGTTGCTAAAAATAAGGTTTCGCATACAGCGAGATTCTTAAAGCCGATGTTGAAATAGTTTAATCCTCCCCAACCCTCCTTTTCCAAAGGAGGGAGTATTCCAATATTAATTTAATGGAGTCACCCTTCTTTTTTCTTGCGCCATATATGGCTCAGGGTTAGGGGATATTTAGTTCTCTAGCCGAATTATCAGATAATCCATATACTTTTTATGAAATTCTGATTCTTTACCTTTCTCTTCATAGATTTCGATAACCATTTTCCTAAATGTAACTTCAAAATTTGAAATCAACGGTTTTTCAAGTATTTTGTTAACAACATAACTACTATTAATATTAATGGTACTGAATCGCTCATCTTGAGGAATTTTTCTAAATAGTAAATCTTTCCACTCTTTTTTGGTGGCATTTTCTACTGATAATTTATCTTCATTACTCCAAGCACCGTTAATATATATTTTGAACACTGCATCTATCAATACGGGTAAGTTTTCAGAACTAAGTTCCAACTTCTCAATACAATCGTTAAAAGCAGGTCTAATATCACCTAAATGATTTACTCCTACAAATGATCTGCGCTTTTTAAGTATCTGCTCACGTATCCACCCACATGTCAAACGCTCTAAATCCTTTACCTTGTCAATATGCCCAAATATCTCTAAAACTTTAATTGCAAAACTAATCATTCCAAGATTTTCAAGACCAATAACTTTCTGGGTTATTTCATATAAATCTTGTGGAAAACTTTCACGAGCTTGTAAGCCCAAAAAATCATGTAAAAGCTGATTAAAATTATCTTTTATTTCATTATTTTTCTCAGATATTTGCTCTGAATTAGCTAATGCCTTTATCCCATCTAAATCCCAATCATCCGATTGTTCAAACCATTTTTTTAATTTACCACCCCACTCATCCATTCTAATAAATGGGTTCGGAAAAGACTGCCGTAACATTGCATAGTTTTTTAACTTTACATCACTCCATTCTTTCTTCCTTTCTTCATGAATATATCGACAATCAGCCCAAGAAATTTCTCTAGCAACTCCAAAATCCTCAATAAAATAGCCTTGTAAGATTCTTAATAAGATATTTTCTTTTGTTGACTCTGCTATTTCTTCCGGTAATTGTTCTACAAATATCCTATACAGCTTTATGACCTTTTGAAAAAATCTAAAATTATGAATCTCTAACTCTTCTGCAAACTTCACCATCAAATCAACCAGAGATTCATCTATTCCTTTTGTATTAGCACGAATTAAGGGCTCAACAGATGTTATTTTAATAGTTTCATCAATTAACTTTTCTTTATATTCAGCATATTTTTCTTTGTTTTTATCTTCAGTTTTTGTTTCATCTAAAATCAAAACTATCTGACAATATTTTTCTAATTTAAGCTGATTCGCTAAGCCCATCACATCCTTAATGTCAAGCTTGTTTGACATACGTTCAAAGTCATCAAAACAAATAATCGCATCTTTAACTTGGCTAAACATTAAAGTATCAATAAGCTTTGCTGGAGCACTAATCCCTAATTGATTAATACGCGTATCTTTAAAAATTGCAGGCAACCCTTTAAGCCATTTTGGAACTTCCATTGAAGAATGATTATTTTCAATATTGCTATATATCTGTGTTTTTAAATCACTCAAAGATTCCAAACCAAATAGCGAAACATACGCATATTTACGATTAAAAATCTTTTCATTTCTAAAAGTTCTTTCTTGTGACAATTGTCTTGCTAAAAAATCCTTCCAAAAGAAAGTTTTTCCAATGCCCCATGAGCCCGTAATCGCAATTGCGATCCCCTTATTATCATTTTTACGAAAAATTTCTTCTAAACGTTGTTCTTGAGCCTGATTCATTTTTTAGGAATATTAAGGATTTGTCTCTTTTATATCTATAAATCAATCTAAATTCAATCACATGACAGCGACATGGATGTCGCCAGTTTGACTGGGGCAGCACGGACGTGCCCTCAGTCAAACAAAAGCATTTTGCCTACTTTTGTGCTTTCAAAAGTAGGAATATCCTACGCAATGGAAGTTCAACACCAATGCAAGTTAAGGACATTCATTCAGCTTTTAAATTGAAAACAACCTTCACTAAAAATATAACTGGGACAGTACAAATACACCCTCTGCCAAACAAAAAGCATTTTGCCTAATTTTGTGCTTTCAAAAGTAGGAACTTTCTACGAAATGGAAAAGCAATCACATTGTAAAACAAGGACGTGCAGACATTCTATTTTTTATAAAACTCAATTTGGACAGCACGGATGCACTCTCAACCAAACACAAGCATTTTGTCTACTTTTGTGCTTTCAAAAGTAGGAATATCCTACGCATTGGAAACTCAATCCCCCAATGCAAATCGAGAATGCTTAGAACTAATACTTGAAACGAATCTTCACTAAAATTTAATTAGCGCAATACCAACACACTCAATCAAAAGTAAAACCGAGCAACACAACATTTAATCCGAAACAACATTTCGACCTTTCACCTTGGCACGAAACAAAGCCTCATCCGCTTTTTCTAATAAATCTACCCATGTCTGCTCACCTGTAGCCACACCTGCACTCACCGACACCGTCAGTGGCTGAGCTGAATTTCCAACTTGAAGCATAATGTCCAAAACAGCCAAACGAACTTTTTCAGCAATCTGCAAAGCCTGAGCCAAATCCACATGTTCCAATAAAATTAAAAACTCATCACCACCGTAACGCACCAACATATCTGTTGCACGGATATGATCTTTCATCGTCAAAGCGACTGCTTCAATCACCCGATCCCCCACAACATGGCCATGTTGATCATTCACCGCTTTAAACTTATCAACATCAAACAAAATCATGCAATGATTTGAAAAGTTCTGATGACTTTGTTCAATCAAAGCCACATATTTCATTAAAGCAAAACGGTTTGATACACCCGTTAACGAGTCTGTATACGCGTGGTGCTTAAGTTGAAACTCCAAAGCATCACGTTCTTGTAATTTCTGTTTTAAATGAAAAATGGCATCAAATAAACTGACGGAATGTGATGCCGAAGCGCTACCACGCTCTGCTTGATCTTGTGCCAAATCAAAAAGTTGCTGTCGAGCATGTATCAAAGGCGCAAAGACCCATTTTTTGGCATAAATCATGGTAACAATGACCGCAGCCAAACATAAAAAGACCGACACTAAGGTGTATAACAATTTAGTTCGCGCTGCATTTAACTCAGCTTCTGCCTGTAATACACTGCTGTCTAAAATGTAGTTTTGTAATTCCACCACAGAACGAAAGTGGCCCACAATTTTCTGTGTTAGTTCAATACTACTTAGCGTATAAGGCTCATGATGCAAGCTATTAAATAATAGGCCATCGACCAAAGGTAAACCTTGGTCTAAAAACCGAGTTTTGACTTGCTGATGCAAACGCGTAAATTCAGCACTCTGCACGTTATTGGGATGAATCACATCAATCAACTTCCACAAATATCGACTTTGGCGTTGTGTCTGCAATGATCTGGCCAAATCATCTTCAGGAATACTTTCATTAAATGCCACAGCCGCAATAATATTTGAAGCCGATCGACCTGCCTGATCACGCAAATCGGCAAGCAATAAAATCAGTGGATAGTAATGTGAGCTGGCTGTTTCTTGTCCGTGGGAATGATCTACCAGTGACTGCAAAATATCATAGCTTTCATCCCATACACTAAACATGGTACGAATGGCATGGTTCAATTGAACCGATGAACGTTGCTCTATGGGTAAATCAATATAAGCATCAACAGCATCGCGACCATGCTTCAATGCTGGCACCAATTGTGACACTATTTTTTGTGTTCCGATCTCATTCTGCGACTGCTTCAAGGTCACTAATGTCCGTTGCAGAGCCTGATCGACTTCTGCACGTCGTGTATTTAAAGCCAAACGGTGTGTCTGCAATTCTGCTTTTGTACTCGACATTGCACTGTTGGCTGGGCCACGCTCAGATGAAATCAAATTAGCGAGTTCTGCCACCGCTTTTAAACTTTGCATTTCTGAAAGCGCGACTGCATTTTTTTGATAGCGCTGATAACTTTGGATAATGAGTGGCAATGCCAACATGAGCACTGAAACCACGATAATGAGCATCGCTAAATTTAAACGTTTGCTTAAATGCTCAGAACGCAATTCGTGCATAACCCATACCTTAAATTTACTTTCGCTCTGGCTGTGTCGAAAAATACAGCTGTATTTTTACTCAATTATAGCAATCGAATACATAGTTTCCAAAAAATTAAGCCACAATTGAGCAATAAACTCCTGATTTTTTTAATTCAGATAGAGTTTTTTATGTACATTGCATAGAAAATATTTACACACGCTACAAATTAGTGCATAATGCACCGCATTAGGGCAATCTAATTAATTCCTCAGCAGATTTTTTAGTTTTCCCGCAAATTTTGGCGTAAAAATCCCAGTTTTGTTTCAAAACTGGGATTTTTTTTGCCATTTAAAAAGTTTAGCTGGTTTTTAACATACAATAAACGCACCATATTGATGCATAAAATATAAAAGGAATATTTTTATGCCTTGCCTTCTTCAGGCATTTTTATCATTTATTCGCACAGCAGAGTCGTAAGCTAAAATTAAAAAATTAGACAAAAAAAAGCCCAACCTTGGGGAAAGCTGGGCATATAAAATAAATCATTTATGGAGAATCCAATCACAACATTTTAATAAACAATGTCGTATTCGATCTTTCAATTATGATAATAATTGTAGAACTTGTAAAGTATATTAATTCAGTAAGGATTGAAATACAACACTAAATTGCAACAATTATGCATATTAAATCACATTATTCACCAACTAGTGTCTATTTTTTATACCATTCCGTTTTTTTTGACTATTTTAAACAACACCAAGTCACATTATTTACTCATTTATACGCACTATTTTCATTTGGTTTATTTTTTGAACAATTGAAATTTACTTAGTTTATTTTGATTTTAATCGCTTTTTACAATTAATAAATGACTTATTTCTGGGCATTTTTTTTCTATCAATGTGCTGTAGAGCGCACTGAGTGCATTGTTATGAATCATTTTTTTAATTGGTTGACATTATTTTATAGAAAAACTTCTTTTTGATCAAAAAACAAACAAAATACTTTTCATGAATTTAATTGCTTTTAAGATCATTGACTTAATAAATTGTTACAATACAATGCTCAATGTTTAATCCATTAGTAACATAACTGGTAATTCTCATGAAAAAACTCGGTTTAGCCTCTGCTTTATTATTAGCCATGACCGGTGCACAAGCGTACCAAGTAGAAGTACAAGGTCAATCAGAATACATCGACAACACTGTAAATAGCAAAAACTTCACAGGTGCTGTACAAGGTACTTACTATTTCAAAAATGTTGACTCTTCTAAAGGTCCATTGGCTGAAGCAGCATTCTTAAACCAAGCTTCAAATGCATCTTTGGCGTATAACTACGGCGAATACGATGTAAATGGTATTGCTGACCAAAACACTCACACAATTGGTGCTAAAGCTGAAGCTTACGTTCCAACTAAATATGTTCCTGTATATGCTAGCGCATCTTACAGCAACACAATTATTGACAACAAAGATCACAAAGCTGACGACCACGGCGACCGTTTCTCTGTAGAACTTGGTGCTGTAGTTGCGCCTAACTTCTTAGTTGCTTTAGGTTATACAAGCGCTCCTAACCAAGTTGCTTACGATGCATTCGGTATTCTTGCGAATGGCGTAGCTCAAGCAGCTCAAGAACAACAAACTATTGGTAAAGACCAAGACGCAATCACTGCACGTACTAAATACGTTGGCGCGATTGACGGCACTAACATGGCGATCGGTTTCGAAACTAACGCTTTGTTTGCTGAAAAAAATGCTTACGGCTTAAAAACTGATTTATACATCAACCCAGCTCTAAGCGTAGGTGCTTCTTATGCACAAGCTAACGGCGCTGTGAACAACAAAGAAGCTTGGGGCGTGAATGCTAACTACTTCATCACTCCAGCTGTTGCTGTTGGTGTTGACTATGTAAACGTTAATGCTACAAACAACGCGAAAACAGATACTCAAACTGTTGGCGTAAATGCAAAATTCCGTTTCTAATTCATTTTAGAATCTGAATCAAAAAAGGACGCTTTTCAGCGTCCTTTTTTATGTTGCATCATCATCGTTTTTATTTGTTTTCTGATTGGGTAAATAGGCAATGTAATGTAAAGCAATTAAGCGTGACACCACCAAAGTCAAGTACATCACTCCACAAAACATTTGTAGCATCGCCAATACACGTGCTGGCGCGCTCATCGGCATTAAATCAGACAAACCTGTCGCTGACTGTAAGCTAAAACTCAAGAATAAGAGATCAAGCCAAGACTGTAAGCCTGGCTTAGTTGGGTTCATAAAACTATCGGGATAAATTAACTGACAAATGCTATATAAGAAAGCAAAAGCCCATGCAATTAAAGTAAAAACAGTACCCGCAGCAAATAATTCATCTTTGGTTAAGTAACGGTCCGAAAACATATAACGTACTACACCATAAGCCGCACTCAAGTAAGCACAAGCTTCAAATGCATGAGCAATGATCTGAATATTTGGATCATTTACCCCAAATATAATTAGGGTTGAAAATAGCACCGCACATCCGACAAAACTCAGCCCTAAAATTGTAAACATTGGAGTTTGTCGAATGACTTTGGCAATAATCAATAACACCAATACGCCCATGACCCACAATAAAGCGCGAAATGATGAACTTTCACGGGCAAAAGCTGTGAGTATTAAAATCACAAATTGTGTGAGTAACAACCAAGCCGAAGGCAACAAGCGAAAGCCTTTCCAAAAATCAATAAATGCCCGCATAAACACTTTATCCTTTTTGTTTTTCATCGCATCAATATCCACTACCATCTGGATCGCTGATTCTTTATATAAAAATTGATACTGCTGTTTGCCAATAGGCACCATTTCTCCAAAAAATTCAAGAAGCTTTATTATATTGCTTTGGATGAAAAGAATTATGTTCATCTTTATCAATAAATATTTACATGATAAATTTCATAAATTGATTCATAGCATCAATATGCAATACAAGAAAATTGATTATTTTTTTCTAAAAAATTCAATGCATGTCAAACTAAAATGAGAACACTTGTTATCTACAGATAATATATTTATTTATCAATATCTCATGAAAATTTTGCCCTTTTTCACCCTATTAATCCTCTTTATTTGTTTTTTATCTATTTATTTAATAAAACTTAATATTCATAAAAAATAATTCAGGGTACGGCTATGAATAAAAAACTACTTTTGGCAGCATTTATTGGCGCAAGCTTTTCTCTAAGTGGATGCGGAAGCTCCAGCAACGATGGCAACAATTCCAGCACAGACTCAGAACAGCCCGCTCCAAGCAATCCTTCACTCCCTACTATACCTGTTACTCCGAGCGACCCAACCAGCGATAAAGAAAAAATTGAAGCACAGGAGATTGCAGCATTTTTTCTTCATGCCATTACAGCTGAAACACTCAATAATGGCTTAATTGACCGACTGTTCTATCTACAGGAATATATGCTTGATGATGAAGCAGATAATTTAGACTGTTATAAAAAAACAGTCATATCTGGTAGCACTTTTACTTTAACAAAAGAGTGTACAGTGCCCTATGATGCAGGCTCATCCTTTAAAGGCTTATCTGGCTCCTTTAGTGAATCTGGAGATCCAGAAAGCAGTACTGGCTTGAATACCAAACTGGGTAACTTAAAAATTGATGTTGATGATGCTGTATTCACTGCGAATGGCACGCTGAATATTAAAGACAGTGCAAATACTGAGACACATAGTACAAATGATTTAGTCATTAGCTCTGAAGCAACTGGAAATAAATTCTATTTCAAAAACTTTATCCTGAAAAATACCGAAACCAGCTCAGCATTTATCAATAAAGCTTCTGGAGAACTTACAGTCACAGATAAAGACGGTCAGATACTGTATGCCGTTAGCTTCGATCAAGATTCTGATTGGAGCACATTAGCAGGAAACACTTACCCTACACTTGGAAAACTCAAAATTCAATTTAAAAATGACAGCACCCGTTACCTGACATTGACTGCCTTAACAAACAAAGATAATGCAACTTACTATGCGCAGGCAGGCACAGGTACGCTCGAAGATAATGTGACAAAAGCTTGGAAAGACATCATTATCAATCCTGCAAAATATAAATTACCTTGAGCGTATAGACATTCCTTTTCGCAATAAAAAAGCCCCTCTCTAGGGGCTTTTTTAAGGTGTTCAGATTAGTGATCTGAAGCACCAGAGATACCCATACCTGTTTGTGAACGTACATACTGAGCATCAAATGCTTTACGTTCTGCTTGCGCTTGTGCTGAGTTATCCGTTACAGAGAACAACCAGCAGCAGATAAACGCCAAAGGCATTGCAAAAATTGCTGGACCATTGAATGGGTTTACCGCAGTTTCTGAAATAGCCAAAGTATCTACCCAAACTGCTTTAGACAGAATAATCAATACAACAGCAGTAATTAGACCCACCAAGCCGCCGATCACTGCGCCACGAGTCGTTAAACCTTTCCAGAACATTGAAAGTACAAGCACTGGGAAGTTTGCGCAGGCAGCAACAGAGAATGCTAAACCCACCATGAATGCAACGTTTTGTTTTTCGAACAAAATACCTAAAATCATGGCAAAAATTGCTAGACCTAAAGTGGCAATTTTAGACATGCGTAGTTCAGATTCAGGCGTTGTTTGACCTTTTTTGAATACGTTCGCATACAAGTCATGAGAAATTGCTGACGCACCTGACAGTGTTAAGCCCGCAACAACTGCAAGAATTGTGGCAAATGCAACTGCTGAAATAAAGCCCATGAACAAGTCACCACCCACTGCATCTGCAAGGTGTACGGCTGCCATGTTGTTACCACCCACAAGTTCTAACTTGCCAGTAACTGCCATTTTTGCAACATCAATGAATTGTGGGTTGTTTGATACATAAAGAATCGCACCAAAACCAATGATGAAGGTTAATAGGTAGAAGTAACCAATAAAGCCTGTTGCGACAACCACAGATTTACGTGCTTCTTTCGCGTCTTTTACCGTGAAGAAACGCATAAGAATGTGCGGTAAACCAGCTGTACCAAACATGAGTGCTAAGCCTAATGAAATCGCATCAATTGGATTGGCTGCTAACTTACCAGGGCCCATAATATTTGACGCTTCAGCTAGCGTAACCTCATGTACTTTTGAAAATACTTGGATCGACTGAGTGAACATTTCAGAGAAGCTAAAGCCCACGCCTTTCATAACCATAAATGCCATGAACGTAGCACCAGACAATAACATCACGGCTTTAATAATTTGAACCCATGTTGTTGCCAACATACCACCGAAGATGACATAAGCCATCATCAGAAGACCAACGATCACCACCGCAATGTTGTAGTTCAAACCAAAAAGTAGTTTGATTAACTGACCTGCACCAACCATTTGCGCAATTAAATAAAATGCAACAACAACAAGTGAACTCACTGCTGCCAAGGTACGTACTGGTTTTTCAGCTAAGCGAAATGACACAACGTCTGATAAGTTGAATTTACCCAAGTTACGTAAACGTTCAGCCACCAAGAACAATACAATTGGCCAGCCCACCATAAAGCCCAATGAGTACAGCAAGCCATCAAAGCCTGAGCTGAACACCATTGCCGAAATACCCAAGAATGACGCAGCTGACATATAGTCACCCGCAATCGCTAAACCATTTTGGAAACCTGAGATCCCGCCACCTGCTGTATAGAAATCTGCAGTATTGGTGGTTTGCTTGGCTGCCCATTTGGTAATGAAGAGCGTTAAACCAACAAAAATTGCAAACATGATGATTGCATGCCAGTTGGTTGCTTGTTGCTGTGCTTCACCCAAATCTGGGCCAGCCATGGCAACACTCGACATGAGCAGGGCTGGAACAGCCAACGCCTGCGCTTTCAATGAATTCCATTTCATCTTAGTGCGGTCCTTTTTCCTTCGCAATCGCCTCAACTTCTCGCATTGCTTCTTCGTTTAATTGGTCTAGTTTGTTGTTGGCAATGTACGAATACACACCACACAAAACAAAAGACAACACAATAATGCTCAGTCCTAATGGCATGCCAATCGTGGTGACACCACCACTCACAGATGTCATTAGAAATTCTTTGTTGTAGCCAACCAGTAACATGAAACCGACATAAACCACTAACATGATGATCGTTAGTGTCCAACTAAGATTACTTTTCCTGCGCACCATCTCTTTAAATTTTGGATTTTGCAGAATGCGTTCAACCTGAACTTCATCCATAATTACACTCCTGACACCCGACCTTGGGTGTTAACTTTTTTTAATTCGAATTATTACCAGCACAAAGTAACAAGCTTCTAGGGCTGCTGTAATTTAGACTTTGGTCGTTAAATTTTGACCATTTTCGGTGGGGGCTGGGCAGATGCGGTATGATAAAGCCATGATTTATCTGCTGCAGACAATATGAACAGTTGGCTCATTATTGGGGTGCTCGCCCTTTATATCGCATTACTTTTTATTTGCGCCTTTTTTGGTGAAAAGCATGCCAGTCGCCTCAGCACACGCGGGCGTATGTTGCTGTTTAGCTTAACCTTAGGCGTTTATTGCTCGTCATGGACTTTTTATGGTGCGACGGGTGCGGCGGTGCGTGAAGGCATTATTTTCTTGCCTATTTATTTAGGGCCACTGCTGTTTGTTGCGGTAGGTTATGACATTTGGCGCCGTTTAGGACGTGTACGCCAACACCATGCAATTTCATCGATTGCCGACTTTGTGGCAGCGCGTTATGGTAAAAGTGGCCCCTTGGCGTCCTTAGTCACCATTTTAGCCGTCATTGCGATTATTCCTTATTTGGCATTGCAACTTCGTGCAATTGCTCTCAGTGCAGCTGTCATTTTAGAACCGACTGCAGGTGGCATTGCCTCAACCACCAATGGAGTACTGTTCCTCACAGGAATTTTGGCCATTTTAGCC
Source organism: Acinetobacter cumulans (assembly GCF_003024525.3). Taxonomy (GTDB): domain Bacteria; phylum Pseudomonadota; class Gammaproteobacteria; order Pseudomonadales; family Moraxellaceae; genus Acinetobacter; species Acinetobacter cumulans. The sequence goes on from NZ_CP035934.2 coordinate 3,260,250, forward strand.
ATGATCTTTGGCACACGACAAATTGCCAACACCGAGCAACATGGTGGCCTCATGCTGGCTGTGGCCTTTGAGTCATTTGTGAAGCTTTTTGCACTATTGGCTGTAGCAGCCTTCTTTATGTTTGAAGCACCCGAAAATTTGCATCAAATTAGTCAAGACATCAGCATTACGTTTAAAGAAGTCCAAATGTTTGGTGTACCTGAAAGTTTCTGGGTACAAACATTATTGGCAGCCTTGGCCATTATTTGTTTACCACGTCAGTTTCATGTGGCCGTGGTCGAACTCCGTGATGAAAAGCATATTCGTGGGGCACGCCGTTGGTTTGCCGTGTATCTGATTTTAACTACTATTGCTATTATTCCAATTGCCAGCTGGGCCTTACATGCAGCCCCTGCGTATTTAGCAATTCCAGATGTTGCTGTACTGTCTTTACCACTGAGCTATAGTCAAGATTGGTTAACGCTACTGGCCTTCTTAGGGGGCTTTTCTGCCTCAACAGGTATGCTATTGGTGTCCTCTGTTGCTTTATCAATCATGCTCAGCAATGACTTGATTATGCCTGCACTTTGGCGCACCAACATTTTGGCTCGTCACGATAAACGCTTGCCACTGGTACTAAAATTTACCCGTCGCGTATGTATTTTAGCCGTGATGCTGTTGGGCTTTTTGTTCTTCCATTTCTTCAATGATATTGATCAACTGTCTGTATTTGGTCTCTTGGCCTTTAGTGCAGTTGCGCAGTTCGCACCTGCACTGATTGGTGGCTTATATTGGCGTGGTGGTAGTAAACAAGGCGTGTATGCAGGTCTGCTCACTGGCTTTGCCATGTGGGCCTATACCTTATTATTTCCAACTGTTTTACGCAGTTTGCCTGCACCCTTTGAAGCGTTAAGCCAACAAATTATTCAAGATGGCCCCTTTGGCATTAACTGGTTACGTCCTGAAGCCTTACTCGGTTTTGAGTCTTTTGATCCGCTTACGCATGGTGTGGTCTGGGCCTTAGGTCTGAACATCCTGTTGTATATTTGGGTATCTCGTATTTTCCGTCCAAGCATTGCCGAGCAAATTCAGGCCGAAAGCTTTTTCTATTACGAAACCAAGCCACTGCCGTCGCACAATGCTTCTAGTGATATTAATTATTTACACCACGACGTTGCACGCTTAAAAGTCGGTGATCTATTGACACTCGCAAAACGAATTACTGGTGAGGGTCCTACCCTACGTGCCTTCCAACAATTCTGTACGCAAAACAATGTCACCCTCAATGAAAACAGTAGTGCCAATGGCATGTGGTGGCGTTTTACCGAGCAATATCTTGCGGGTACGATTGGCGCGGCCTCTGCCCGTACTTTGCTGACCACAGCGATGGTCAACAACGGTCTGGCTTTAGGTCAGGTGGCCAATATTTTAGACCAAGCTTCACAGTGGCAGCGCTTTAACCAAAACCTCATCATGACCATGATTGACCACATGACCCAAGGGGTGAGCGTGGTCGATGAAAATATGTGTTTGGTGGCATGGAATAACCAATATCTCAAGCTTTTTGATTATCCAAAAGATATTGTCTATGTTGGTTGCCCAATTTCAGACCTGATTCGTTATAACGCCGAGCGCGGTGAATGTGGTCCTGGTTCGATTGAAGAACACGTCCGTAAGCGAATTCATTGGATGCAAGTCGGCAGTTCGCATGAATTTGAACGGATTCGTAAAGATGGTCGTGTCATTCAGATGCGCGGTAATCCAATTGAAGGTGGTGGCTTTGTGACGACTTTTGCTGATATTACCGCATTCCGTGAAAACGAAGCTGTACTTGAAGCACGTGTACAAGATCGTACTCAACAATTGGCGGATGCACTATCTGAACAACAATTGGCACGTGAAGTGGCCGATAAAGCCAATATGTCGAAAAGTCGCTTTATTGCAGCGGCCAGCCATGACTTATTACAACCGATGCATGCAGCTCGCTTATTTAGTACAGCCTTAGAGCAAAGTGTGCAAAATGATGAAGACCGTCGTACCCTACAACAGCTTGATCGCGCCCTACACGGTGCAGAAAGCATGCTGTCGGCTTTACTTGATATTGCACGCCTAGAAGGCGGTACGATTCAGCCGAAGCGTCAAGCTTACCCGTTGCATGACTTACTCAGCGATTTAGAATTACAGTTTAAATCGATCGCAGCGCAGCGTGGCATTCAGTTTAAAGTGCATGATGTTCAATTCTGGATTGACACAGACCCACAATGGATTCGACGGATTATTCAAAACTTTGTGAGTAATGCACTGCGCTATACCGCGCGTGGGCGCGTGGTGGTCGGCGTATTACGTTCGAGCACTCAACCACAGCATATTCGCATTGGGGTGTGGGACACCGGCCCAGGAATTGCAGAAGAACAACGCATCAAACTCTTCCAAGAGTTTGAGCGCTGTGGACATACTTCACCGTGGGGTGAGCAAGGCTTAGGTCTGGGCTTGGCGATTGTCCAACGGATGACCAGCTTACTCGACTACCCTGTGCATGTGTATTCAGATTTGGGCAAAGGCTCATGCTTTATGATTGAAGTACCTTTGGTTGAAGCACCTAAAGTGGTGGCTGCCCCTGTACAAGCAGTACCACTACGTACCAAAGCCTATAAAATTTTATGCTTAGACAACGATGAAACCATTTTGGAAGGAATGTCGACCTTACTGACCAAATGGGGTTATCAAGTCTTTAAAGCCACAGAACCCGAGCAAGCTTTGGCCATGATTGAACAAGAAAATATCCAAGTTTGGTTGGTCGATCAGCATTTAAATAATGGTAAGATCGGACTCGACTTTATCTTGAATAACCGCCAAGAAAATGTCCCGACTGCGCTGATTACGGCGGACTCTGATCCAGAATTACCGCAGCGCCTCAAAGAGCACAATATTGTATTGCTGAAAAAACCGCTGAAACCTGCATCTTTACGTTCTTGGCTGTCTGGCTTAAAAATTTCCAGCGCTGATTAAGCTGAAAATTTCGCGTCATCAAGGCCTATTTCAATCCTCTGAAATAGGCTTTTTTGATTATCACGATGTAATCATCTCGACGATTGGCTGGAGTTTTATACAAATGTGCATAAAAGCTCAAAAAACACGCAAACACAAACAGATTAATTGACCAAAAATATCAAAATCAATTTGCCTATGGCGAAATATAACTTCATTTTAAGTGAACAGTTGTACACTTACTTACAATTTTTTAAGTGATTGTTTAAGCAATTATTTTTTGTACATTTTGTTATTTTTAATACTTTAGTCGTATTTTTTTTAAACAATAAAAAGCTCAAAACACAAGTAAACAACGGCCTCATTTTTTGCTCACTGTTCTGCTTAATATCAGGCTCATCCCATTCAGAGGAATTTCGCTATGGACATGTCCAAAGATCTAACACAAGGTTTAGCCCAAACCCAGCAATTTCATCGCCAATACGGTGCCAATGCACTACTCCCCGAAATTAGCTGGACTGAAGTTTTTGATCACAGCAGCTTAGCACCAGAACAAGTACAAGCACTTGAAGTGCTGTATCAAAGTGCTGTTCCCCTAGCACTACAAGTATTTGAAGAACTTAATTTTGATGTATTTACACCGGCTGCCTATAAACCACAAGGTTTAGGTTTGTTTGATCGTTTGGCCGAGCAAGAACAAGCGCTGTTAGCACGCTTACAGGCCGAATCAAAACATTTACCTACAGCAGTACATCATCAAATTTGGAGTATGTTACTGCGTGGTGGTGCCGTATTGGTGTTTAAAGCATGGCTGGGCAAAGTGAAAACTGGCCTTAACCAAATAGATACCACACAGTTTGATGAATTATCGGATTTACTGTTTATTAAGACTTCGCCTTTTGAGTTGGCGGGCTATTTAGATGTCGATATTAATTCCAAACAAGACCATATTTTCCTCATGCAAGGCCAAGATGTTTATCTTGATCGTTTTAATAGCCTCGAAACGGCCGCACTCTTTGTAGACTTGGGGGTATATGATGCAGCCTTCTTAAGCCTACGCGATGACCATGTGGCGGCTTACTTAAAAAGTAAAGGCTATGTGACCGATGAACAAATTGAAGAACTGCAATGTGCCTTAAATCCACTGTTTTGTACCGACTTAAATCCAAAACAAAATTATGTGGTTTAAGCGAGCCCTGATTTATAGCTCGCTATGGCAAACTAAAGCGATAAAAAAAGACCTCGGATGAGGTCTTTTTTTATCAGTGCCTTGTTGGCTACATGTGCGAAAGTACGCGCACGCTTCACACCATCAAACAGCCTTACATTTTTTTATCTTCAATATTTAACGCATTAATAGCCAATACCGCTTGAGTACGATTTTGTACCCCCAATTTACGGAAAATCGCTGTCACATGCGCTTTAATGGTCGCTTCTGAAACATCGAGCTCATAGGCAATTTGTTTGTTGAGCAAACCTTCTGCCACCATCATCAGTACACGGAACTGTTGAGGCGTCAGGGATTGAATACGTTCTGCTAATGCGGTTTCATCTGCCGCACGCGGGTCAAATGCAGTACTACTTGGCAAGTTTGGCGGTAACCAGATATCACCTTCCAAAACTTGACGAATTGCTTCACCAATATGGCTTGGATGCGCTGATTTTGGAATATAGCCCATTGCACCATGTGCAATCGCACGATGAATAATCGAAGATTCTTCATGTGCAGAGACCACGATAATTGGAATTGCTGGATACTGTGCACGGACATGCACCAAAGCAGAAAAACCTGAAGCACCGGGTAAATTTAAATCCAGTAAAACAAGATCTGGCTCTGCGCCACTTTCTAAACGTTCATAAAATTCATTGACTGCAGCAGTCTCATGAATTTGAGCCTGCGGTAGACTATAACGAACAGCCTGAATTAAAGCATGACGAAACAATGGGTGATCATCAACGATTAAAATATTCATAAGCAGCGTGAGAGATCTTGTGCACAATAGCCCTATTCTAACCACACAAGCTCTATTTAGGATATGCAGGAACTCACTATTTTTAAAAGAATATGCTTTTTTTCACCTGAATTTATCTACTTTTCTCCAATTTCTCTAAATCTGCATTTCTAATCTTTTTTTTTATAAATTTTATCAAGCACATGAAAATACTTAGTCGCTAAAAATATAAATTTAAATTTCAACTAATTAATAGGTATTTATCTGGCTATAAATACCATAAAAACTTATATCTCAAAAACAGATAACTTTTCGTCTTTTCCTTATTTTACAGAAATTAGCCTGATCGGCCTTAATGATTGTTATTCCGAGCTAACCCATTTTCAGGTTAAAAAATGTCAAATGTAAATCTACAAAAACCACTCAATATTGTTGCTGTATCAGGTGGTCTCAATAATCCTTCAAAAACTGAAGCTTTGGTTCAAGCGATTTTAGATGAACTGGCAGATGCCACACCAATCAATGTGCACTTTATTAAATTTAGTGAAATTGGCCAATTATTGGGTGGCGCAATTTACCGTAATCAATTGCCCCAACGTGTGCAAGATGACTTGGCTGCCGTAGAAGCTGCTGATGCGCTGATTGTGGGTACACCAGTTTATCGCGCTTCATTTACAGGATTATTCAAACACTTCTTTGACTTTGTAGAACAAACTGCATTGGTCGATGTACCTGTATTGCTGGCAGCATCTGGCGGTTCAGAGCGTCATGCTTTGGTACTCGAACACCAGTTACGTCCATTGTTTAGCTTCTTCCAAGCACAAACACTGCCAATTGGTGTGTATGCAACAGATCGCGACTTCACACCTGAATACACCATTCATAGCGAATTACTGCGCGAGCGTATTACCTTAGCCGTAGCACGTGCTTTACCTGTACTTGAGTGGGCACCTGCCAAAGGTCTTCGTGCTGAAGCCGTTAAAGAAAAATCTCAACAAGCCAATCAGAACTTAGGTATTAACAAACAAATTGAACAAGCCGAAGTTCTGCCTTCAGCTGCTGTTCCAAGTTTAGATGCTGCTGAAGCGCGCTTACATCATAAAAAACCAAAGACACACGTCGCTTAATCTTGAGCTCATTCGAGGGTATATGCCATGTCAAAGAATAATCAGAACATCACATTTGCATACTGGGTTCCCAATGTAAGCGGTGGCTTAGTGGTGAGCCAAATTGAACAACGCACCGATTGGAGCTATGACTACAACGTGCGCTTAGCGCAAGCCGCTGAAAAAAGTGGCTTCGATTATGCTTTAACGCAAATTCGCTTTACAGCTGGCTACAATGCAGAAAATCAGCATGAGTCTGTGAGTTTTAGTCATGGCATATTGGCAAAGACCGAGCGCCTCAAAGTGATTGTAGCGATTTTACCCGGTCCATGGAAACCCGCGCTGGCCGCGAAACAGCTGGCAACCATTGATCATCTCACTAATGGCCGTATTGCCATTAATGTGGTGAGTGGTTGGTTCCGTGGCGAGTTTGATGCAATTGGTGAAGAATGGCCTGAACACGATCAGCGCTATGCACGCTCAGAAGAATTTATTCGTAGTTTAAAAGGCATTTGGACACAAAATAACTTTAGTTTTGATGGCAAGTACTATCAATTTAAAGACTATACCTTAAGCCCAAAACCACTACAAAAACCACATATTGAAATTTTCCAAGGTGGTAGTTCACGTGCAGCCCGCGATATGGCTTCACGGGTATCAGATTGGTACTTTACCAATGGCAACACCCCTGAAGAGCTGAAAAAACAAATTGATGATATCCGTGAAAAAGCCAAAGCCAACAACCATCAAGTCAAAGTTGGGGTCAATGCTTTTATTATTGCCCGCGATACCGAAGAAGAAGCAAAAGCTGTCTTGCAAGAAATCATTGATAAAGCCAATGTAGAAGCAGTAAATGCCTTTGGTGATGCCACCCGTGAGGCAGGTGCAGCCACGCAAGAAGGCGAAGGCAACTGGGCAAAATCAACTTTTGAAGATTTAGTTCAGTACAACGATGGTTTCCGTACCAATTTAATCGGTACTCCACAACAAATTGCCGAACGTATTGTGGAACTTAAAAGTGTAGGCGTAGATTTAATCTTATCGGGCTTTTTACACTTTATTGAAGAAGTCGAATACTTCGGTGAAAAAGTATTGCCATTGGTGCGCGAGTTGGAAGCACAGCAGCAAATTCCAGCAAAGGCGGTCTCAGTCGCTTAGCAAACTCAACACACCCTAATAACGACTATAATTTTGGCAATTGTGATTTGTTCCTCCAAGGCTCGGCTTGGAGGATTTTTTATTGCGCACTTTTATTTATTTGCACTGTGTTTTGAATCGTCACAGGCCTGTTTTAAGCCTTGCATTGCATCTGGTGCCATTGGTGCAGTCATCATACCACGGTAGTTCATACAGGCTTGGCTTTCTTGCATCACTTGAGGCTGAGTACTGGCACAGCCATAAATGAGCATCGCAGTACAACTCAAAAACAACATCTGAAATAGCTTGTTCATCCTCAACTCCCAAAATAGTTGACTTTCGAAGTGTATACCGCCCTACTGTGCTGGCCTACTTTAAAACCGTAAAATTTCCGCACAATTTTCAACACCAAAGCCACAAAATCCATTTACACTTAAAACGCTACACATTCAGCTCAAAGGAAATCTGCAGATGTACACAGGCATTGTTCAAGGCTTAGAAAAAATTCTAGACATCCGCCAGGGGGATGGCTTTATTACATTGGTCGTTTCCAATGATCACAATTTTTTCCATGATGTTTTTATCGGTGCCAGTGTTGCGCTCAATGGGACATGCCTGACTGCAACGCAGATCGATTTAGCTGCCAATCAAGTGCATTTTGATGTTTCAAATTTAACGCTTAGCTTAACGACTTTAGGAAGTCTCAAAACTGGCGATGAAGTCAATATTGAACGCTCTGCCAAAGTGGGGGCTGAAAATGGTGGCCATAATCTGTATGGACATATTGAAGGCATGGCTACTGTCAAGCAGCTGAGTCGTACAGGTGATACCGTGCATATTGATATTGAAATTCCACAGGGCAATATCAAATACTTTTTTTTAAAAGGCTTTATTGGCCTCAATGGTTGTAGCCTCACCGTCAACCGTGTAGACCGTGATGCCTCAGAAATATCCATTGACTTGATTCCTGAAACACTACGCCTCACCACATGGAAAAATGTCAAAGCTGGCGATGCTGTGAACTACGAAATTGATCAAACCACGCGTACGTTGGTGGATACCTTAGAAAATATCCACCGTCGATAAAACCTACGTATCGCTTCATTTTTTACAATGCAAAATTAAAAAAGGGCTTCAATGAAGCCCTTTTTTGCATAGCAACGTTTAAGAATAAAAGCTTGGATCGGGTACTTTGCCTGTCAGTACCCACTCACCAATTTCCTGATATTTATAATCAATGGGATCATGCAAGGTTTGTGTACGCACATTACGCCAAAAACGGTCTAAATTCAGCTTGGCTGTGGTGGCACGTGCACCCATCACTTGGAAAATATTCTGGGTAATATTTAATGATGCATTGGTGGCTGCAATTTTTGCCGTGGCAATAGCAACAGACACTTCACCACGCTGTGCTGCTGTTAAGTTTGCACCTACATCCCAAGCCGCTTGCAATTGATCAATCGCTTTGTGCGCCAGCAAACGTACGCTTTCGAGCTGTACATAAAAATCTGCAAAGTGTTTTTGGGTATAGGGATCATTCACCGCATTTTCAGCTAAAGATTTTGACCATGCCTTTTGCGTTTGCACGGTCTCTATTGCTGTTTGATATGCACCTTCTGCCACGCCCAAAAATAAATGCACAAAAATCAGCTGTGCAATCAGTGGACGTAGGCTGGAATACGGCGTACTGAGTGGCCCTGGATTTAACAACAACTCACTTTCATGAATTTTCACTTGTTCAAAATGACTGGTGCCACTATCCGTTTGGCGCTGTCCCATATTGTTCCAATCACCTAAAAAGCTCACGCCTTCACGTGCTGTTGGAATTACTCCAATTAATAATTTGCCTGCATCGTTATAACCCGAGCAGAGTAAAATGTCGGAATCGATAGAGCCTGAACAAAAGCTTTTATCGCCCTGAAAGACGTATTCTTCTGGCGCAGTTTTTACCGCGGTTGTGCGACGGTCTAAAGGGTTTAAAGTATTGCCCCAAAACAAATTTTTCGCTGCCGTTTGTTTAAACCATGCGCCATATTGCTCAGGCTGGGCAAAGAGCTGCACCGTGGCAATCAATAAGTGATGAAAGCCATACACATGTGCCAAAGAACTATCAACACGAGCAATGGTTTGTATGGTTTTAAAAATCTGTTGCCAGCCAGCATCTTGGCCACCATATTCACGTGGAATCGACAGCGATAACAAACCACTTTGACGGATTAAATCACGCTCATGCTTTGGGTTTCCGCCCTGCTTATCACGTGCCGCCGCTGTTTTTGCAAACTCATCAGCAAGTTGTTGTGCAATCTGTAGAGGGTCTCGCGACAAAGGCGTTGAAGCATTCATATTATTCAAATCTAATGTTCTCGTTCTATCCAAGCTTAACAGAGCACTTAGGCCTGATTTATATCAATGCCTGCTGTACTTATTCTAAAATTAAAAATGCTGCCATGACGGCAGCATTTTTCTAATCTCCCCAATTCAGTGTTCGTTGCCATGACTGAGTCAGAATTAAAGCTAAAAGCAGAATTTCGCTGTTATCGCCTAGCCTTTAGATTGAACCTCAGCAATTAGCTGATCCACCACGGCAGGATCTGCCAGCGTCGAAGTATCGCCTAAGCTATCTAATTCATTGGCTGCAATTTTTCTAAGGATACGGCGCATAATTTTTCCCGAACGGGTTTTAGGCAAAGCTGGTGCCCAATATAAAGCATCAGGTGTCGCGACAGGGCCCAATATTTTACGCACCCAAGCCACCAATTCTTTACGTAGCTGCTCTGACTCAGTCGCATCTGCCTGTAAGGTCACAAAGGCACAAATCCCCTGTCCTTTAATGTCATGAGGCATGCCCACTACAGCTGATTCCGCAACCAATTCATGTGCTACCAAAGCACTTTCTATTTCTGCTGTACCCAATCGATGCCCTGAGACATTGAGTACATCATCCACCCGCCCTGTAATCCAGTAATATCCATCTTCATCTCGGCGTGCACCATCGCCCGTAAAATAGGTGCCCGGATAGGTCGAGAAATAAGCCTCAATAAAGCGTGCAGGATCACCCCAAATGGTGCGCATTTGCCCTGGCCATGAATCCTTAATCACTAAATTGCCTTCAACTGCACCTTCTAGCTCTTTGCCTTCCGCATCCACAATGGCAGGTTGTACACCAAAGAATGGCCGTGTTGCTGAGCCGGGTTTCAAGTCGGTTGCACCCGGCAAAGGTGTAATCATGAAACCACCTGTTTCGGTTTGCCACCATGTGTCCACAATTGGACATCGGCTTTCACCCACTACTGTGTAGTACCAATTCCAAGCTTCAGGGTTAATTGGCTCCCCTACTGAACCCAGTAAACGTAAGCTACTGCGGTCACTTTCGCGTACAAAAGCATCGCCTTCACGCATCATGGCACGAATGGCCGTAGGCGCTGTATATAAAATCGTGACATTGTGCTTATCAATTAAATGCCCTGTACGCGCCCATGTTGGGTACTGAGGTACACCCTCAAACATGACTGTGGTTGTACCATTCGATAATGGACCATACAACACATAGGAATGCCCTGTGATCCAGCCCACATCAGCCGTACACCAAAATACATCGTCTTGTTTAAGGTCAAAGACTTCACGGAAAGTGGTGTTTACATAAGTTAAATAGCCACCTGTGGTATGCAACACCCCTTTGGGTTTTCCTGTAGAGCCCGAGGTATATAAAATAAAGAGCGGATCTTCTGCATTCATTGGCTCTGGTGGGCAAATGTCATTCACCGACATAATTTCCATGTGATACCACAAATCACGCTCAGGCTTCATGTCAATCGGATTACCTGTACGGTGCACCACCATTACGTGTTCAACCGAGGACGTCCCATCAATGCGCAAAGCCTCATCCACATTTTCTTTTAAAGGAATGGGTTTCCCGCCACGCATACCACAGTCAGCAGTAATGACCATTTTGGCTTGACTGTCTTCAATACGGCTGGCCAACGAATCAGGAGAAAAGCCACCAAATACCACACAGTGCACTGCACCGATACGAGTACATGCTAGCATCGCAATGGCTGCTTCTGGCACCATTGGCATATATAACACCACGCGATCGCCTTTACCCACACCATGTTTTTTTAGCACATTGGCAAAACGGCAAGTTTCATCATGTAATTCTTCAAAAGAAATAATTTTATGCCGTGAAGGATGATCACCTTCCCAAATAATTGCAGGCTTATGCGGATGCTCTTTTAAATGCCGATCCAAGCAATTGGCACTAACATTTAATTGACCATCGGCAAACCATTCGATTTTAAAATCATCTTGCGCAAAGCTGGTATTTTTTACTTGGCTAAAGGGTTTTATCCAGTCTAAACGCTGCGCTTGTTCTGCCCAAAAAACCTCAGGTTGTTCAATAGATTGTTGATAGCGCTTAAAGTACTCAGCCTCGGTGACACGAGCGGTTTTTTTAAAACTTTCAGGTACAGGATATCTTTCTTTCATATTTTACTTCCTTGCTCTTATGCATCTCATCACGAGATGTGCTGCCATTTTTTTGCTGTTATTCATGGTTCTTTATGCAGTATTGCGCTTATTTTTTGTACTGATCAATCATGCTTTGGTCGCAGCCTGATACTTTCATTTAAACCATAAGCAGGCTGCTAAATTCAACAATTTTTGATCTGATTTTCATATCTCAGCAGTCAAATTACTTTTATAATACGGCTGAAATTGCATGTTTTTTTTAGTGAATGAGTTCGTATCTTCACAGTATATTCATGTCTTAATTCTGAATTTCATTTATATTGCTAACGACTGGCACAGCCCATGAATCCACAAGAATCTTCACCATTTTTCTCACGTAATCCTCCGCCTACACCAGACAATCCACTGTCATTTAATGGTCGCTTTGGACGTCTGAGTTTTATTGGTTGGTATACCTTCTTTCATATTGTGATGTTCTTCGTTGGTTTTGGCCTCACCTTATTTACTGGTGTGATTAACCTGACCAGCTTGAATGTAGACAGCCAACTGCTTCAAACATTCGCCAGTGCCACAGGGCTGAGTTATACCCTGCTACTGTTGGTCTACCTGTATTTTAGTATGGTGCTGATTAGTCGCCGCTTACATGATCTAAATAAATCAGGTTGGTGGATGCTCTTGTTCTTTATACCTGTGCTAAATGTTCTTTTTATTCTTTATCTTTTATTTGCTGCAGGTAATACCCACCCGAACCAATATGGCTGGCCGCGTCCAAGTGCAGTCTGGGAAAAAATTCTGGCATGGCTGATGATTATTTTGACGGTGCTAAGTATCTTGGCAACGGGCAGTCTGGTGTCATTTATGATGGGCTCTGGTCAAATTGAAACACCACAAGAAGTGATTCAAAAAGGCACTGCATATTTTTAAGTCAACTACAAACCTTGAGCAAAACAACACAGAATACCTTGCATTTTTCAGTTAAGTTCTTGCTCAATTTAAGGCAAAATACAGAAAACTTTTATCAATCGGAATATTCGTGGCCGAACAAACAAATGGCTTGGGTAATGTTGCTCAAGACACAACACAGCTTCTACAAGAAGCAACAGAAAAGACGGCGCAAACCGTGTTGCAACACACTGCAAAATACAATGATGCCTATAGCACCATCGATAAGTTTGTCGATGGTTTCTGGGAACGTGTCCCATATATTTGTATTGCATTGTTTGTATTTACAATCTTTTATTTACTCTCAAAACTGTTCAAGTTATTTGTCCGTAAAGCCCTCTCTGAACGTTCTTATACAAAACAAAACTTAGTTTTGGTACTGAACCGTGTAGGCACTTCGGCCATTATCTTTATTGGCTTTTTAATTGCCATGGTCATTGCCATTCCAGGCTTTACACCAGGTCAGCTGATGAGTGCTCTGGGTATTGGTTCTGTAGCCATCGGTTTTGCATTCAAAGATATTTTCCAAAACTTACTGTCTGGTATTTTAATTTTACTGGGCGAACCGTTCAAAATTGGCGATGACATTATTGTGTCTGGCATGGAAGGGACGGTTGAAGATATTCAAATTCGTGCAACCTTCCTACGCTCACCAGATGGTCGTCGTATTGTGATTCCAAACGCGACGGTATATACCAGTGCAGTAACCGTTAACACAGCTTATCAACGTCGTCGTTGTGAGTTTGTGGTGGGCATTGGCTATGAAGACGATATTCAAAAAGCCAAAAAAGTCATTTTAGGTATTCTAGACAAAAACACCGCAATTTTAAGCCAACCTGGTTTTGCGGTGAATGTAAATGCATTGGCTGACTTTTCGGTGAATTTGAATGTGCGTTGGTGGGTAGATACAACTGAAACCACAACGGCTGCATCTGTCAGCGAAGTTCAAGAACAAGTGATTGAAGCCTTCACACAACACGGCATTTCAATTCCTTACCCTGTACAGGAAGTGAAAGTTTTCCGTGGCGAATCTGAAGCGGTATCAGAGACTAAATAAACGCCCGAACACATAGGGAATAACCGTTTCTGTACGAATAATACGGTTGCCTAAGCTCACTGCTTGGCAACCGTTTTTTATGAGCAAATCAACCTCATAAGGGATAAATCCACCCTCTGGCCCAATAATAACTGTACAAGGATGATCAATCGCCACAGGCATCGCTTCTGTGACATAAGGATGAGCAACAAATGCAGGCCGATCTGCTGTAATCAGCGTAGGAAGTACATCTTCCACAAAAGGCTTAAAGCGCTTGTGCAGCTCAATTTGCGGGGCAATCGTATCGCCAGCTTGCTCCAAGCCTAAATCAACATAATGACTTAACTGCTGTAAAAATGGCGTTTGCCAATAGCTTTTATCTACACGGTAACTGTGTAGCAAAATAATTTTTTCTACCCCCAGCGTAACACTGTCCATAATTAAGCGACGCAGTACTTTAGGCCGTGGCAATGCCACAATCAAAGTCACGGGCAATTTGGCAGGTACAGCTTCTTCGTGTAAGGCTTTAAGCTGAATCTGCTGTTCAGACACATTCACTATTTGGGTTAAATAGCGTTTACCTTCACGAACCCCTACTTTTAAGGTATCGCCCACCTGCACATCTACATGCGTGCGTAAGTGTTCTAACTGACGTTTGGCAGTAATACTCCAAATTTCAGATGCGGTTTGACGTGGATCGAGAAGGACGAGATTCATATAAGCCTAAGATAAAAAAGCATGTTCAAGACAAAAAAAGGCAATGCAAATATTTGCCATCGAGGACGGCGACATGGATGTCGCCGGTATGCCGAGATACAGGATGTATCTTCGGCATACACAGGATTTTTGCTACTTTTAATCCTTAAAAGTAGAACACGCCTACGAATCGCATGTTCCAATATCACCATCAAATCTGGTAGTGATTCTGCTACAGATACTTAAAGATACTGATCAATCACCGCAATATGCTTTGCTAAAGACCCTGTATTCTTCTGCATAATCCGCTGTGCTGCTGTATTTAAAGCCTGCGCCTGTTGTTCATTTTCAAGCAGTTCAATTAACTGTTGAATAGCTTGATCAGCATCCTGCGCAACCAATACAGCATTCACCACAACAAACTCATCTACAATGGTTTGAAAATTAAAATAGTTTTTACCTAAAACCGTCGGCACCTTCAGCGCAATCGGCTCTAAAATATTATGCCCACCCCCAGGTTCATTCAGCGATCCACCCACAAAGCAGGCTTGACTTAAAGCCAACCATTGCCAAAGCTCGCCCATACTATCGGCCAAATACACTTGCGTGTCAGACAGAATAGCCTGCCCTAGACTTCGGCGCTGCGTGCGCAATTCTAAAGTCTGTGCGACTGCAAAAACCTCATCAAAGCGTTCGGGATGACGTGGCACCACAATACAAAGCAGTTCGGGATGACGCTGCAAATACGGTTTTAATGCGGTTAAAAGGGTCTGTTCCTCAGGCGCATGTGTGCTAGCAATGGTCACAATTTTTCGGCCCACCAAAGACCAATCGGCTTTTAACTGTGTTGCCTGCTCAACAGCATGCTGTGGTGCATGAATATCAAATTTAATGCTTCCTACCACCTGACTGCATTCAGCTTTCGCACCCAAGGCTATAAAGCGTTCTAGCGCCGCCTGATCCTGCGCTAACAACTGATCCAGTCCCTGTAGCATAGGACGAGTTAAACTCGGTACTTTAGCGTAGCCCTTCGCCGACTTTTCGGATAAACGTGCATTAATCAATAAACATGGCACTTGTAGCTGTTTGGCTTGGTCGATCAAATTCGGCCACAGCTCAGTTTCAACTAAAGCCAACAGTTTAGGCTGATATTTTTCAATAAAATGTTTAACCAAATACTTTTGGTCGGCAGGTAAATAAACCGCTTGAAATAGCGCTTCGTATGGCGCTTTTAAAAATAAAGATTTGGCACGGGCCTGCCCTGTTTTTGTCGTATTGGTGACTAAAACAGGATGTCCTTGTTTAAGATAATGTTCTATTAAAGGTTGTGCAGCGTTGGTTTCACCTACCGACACCACATGAAACCAAATCGCATGCAGATTTTTGACTGGCTGAAATGGGCCAAAACGCTCAAGGCATTCTTGCTGATACTGCGCATCATTGTCGGCACGCTTTTTAATACGTGAACGATACAAAGGCTTAATGATGGAAAGCGCTGCGTTATACCAAAAAGGAGTAGCCAAATAGAATGCTCTGATGCGGATAGTCACGCAGAATATAACAGAGCCGCATCAACTTGTTAATCGATGCGACTCAAATCTATTTGATTCGATAACAGCTCACGGATTTAGTTGTGTGCCTGACCTGCACCAAATTTATCCTGCAAACTTGGATAATCAATATAGCCTTCTGCTGTTTGCGAACCAATCATATTGTCAAAAACCAGTTCATTTAAAGGTGCATTTTGAACTAAACGTTCAAACAAATCAGGATTGGCAATATAGGCTTTACCAAAAGACACCGCATCTGCTTTCGATTTTTCAAGTAAATCAATCGCATCATCACGACTTAATTTCATATTCGCAATGTATGGCACACCGCCTGAACGCTGTTTTAAATATTCACTTATACTGTCATTTGCCAAATATTCACGAGTAAAGAAAAACGCGATCTTGCGCTGACCTAACTGTTCCAATGCATAACCAAAGGTTTCACGTGGATCATCATCACCCATATCATGCTCGTCACCACGTGGTGCCAAATGCACACCTACACGGCCTGAACCCCAAACTTCAATCAGTACATCAACAATCTCTAGCAACAAACGTGCACGGTTTTCGACAGGACCACCATATTCATCAGTACGAAGATTGGTTTTTGTTTGCAAGAACTGATCAATTAAATAACCGTTAGCACCATGTAGTTCTACACCGTCAAAACCCGCCTCTTTTGCACGTATGGCCGCTTGTTTAAACTGTTCAACAATCGCTTGAATTTCGGCAATTTCTAAGGCACGTGGTAATACATATTCACGTTTTGGACGCAGTAGACTGACATGACCTGCTTGCTGTACAGCACTTGGCGCTACAGGCGTTTCGCCATTGAGTAAGTCAGGATGCGATACACGCCCCACATGCCAAAGCTGGGCCACGATTAAGCCACCTTGGTCATGCACGGCCTGAGTCACTTTCTTCCAGCCTTGTACTTGTGCATCATTAAATAGCCCTGGGGTATTTAAATAACCATTGGCTTCTTCTGAAATTACTGTCGCTTCGGAAATAATTAAACCCGCACTTGCACGTTGCGCATAGTACTGCGCCATCATATCGGTTGGCACACGGTCAGCCGTTGCACGACTTCGGGTCAAAGGCGCCATCACCACACGGTTTTTAAGATATAAATCGCCAAGAATTAAAGGAGTGTTAAATTCAGCCATTGTCGCCTCTTCACCCACGGATATTGAAATCGTTTTTTTGAGATCAAAGTGAGTTTTGTAAGTAATCAATATATTGCTGAATAAGAGCTTCATTGCGTGAAAAATACGACCATTGCCCGTATTTTTCTGCTTTGATTAAACCAGCCTGTTGCAGTACCGACAAATGATTAGACATAGTCGACTGCGAAACATTACCGAGTTTTTCAATATTGCCTGCACACACCCCACGGTTAAAACCGCCACATTGTTCTTCAGACAAAAACTGCTCTGGAGATTTTAACCATTCCAGAATCTGCCTTCGGGTTGGGTTTGCCAGCGCTTTAAAAATTAAATCGATATCCATGATTCAGACCGGTTGAATGAATTCATAATAAAAGCAGCGCAAAGCGTTATTCAGCTTCTACAACCAATATATCGTATTTTTTCGATTTTAATATCGATTTTTTTAAATATATTGTAAACAAACTGAAAACGCTTTGTTTTTAAATAAGATTTAAATTAAAGCCCTTGCTTCAAGCTAGCTTCAATAAACTTATCTAAATCGCCATCCAATACCGCACCTGTATTTGAGCTTTCTACACTGGTACGCAAATCTTTAATACGCGAGTCATCTAAAACGTAAGAACGGATTTGACTGCCCCAGCCAATATCAGACTTGGTGTCTTCTAAAGCTTGTGCTGCATCGTTACGTTTTTTCATCTCTAATTCATAGAGTTTTGCACGTAATTGTTTCCAAGCATGGTCACGGTTGGCGTGCTGTGAACGCTGGTTCTGACATGCCACCACAATACCTGTTGGCGCATGCGTCAAACGTACCGCAGAGTCAGTTTTGTTAATGTGCTGACCGCCCGCGCCTGATGCACGGTAAGTATCTGTACGAACATCCGCAGGGTTAATATCAATTTCGATATTGTCATCCACTTCAGGCGAAACGAAAACTGCAGAGAATGAAGTATGACGACGGTTACCTGAGTCAAATGGTGACTTACGAACGAGACGGTGTACACCAGATTCAGTACGTAACCAACCGTATGCATACTCACCTTCTACACGGATCGTTGCAGATTTAATCCCTGCCACATCACCATCAGACTCTTCCATCACTTCTGCTTTAAAGCCATGACGTTCGATCCAACGTAAGTACATACGTAGTAGCATAGACGCCCAGTCTTGTGCCTCCGTACCACCAGAACCTGCTTGAATTTCGACATAACAAGGGTTCGGGTCCATTGGATTACTGAACATACGACGGAATTCTAATTTTGCAAGCTCTTCTTCAGCAGTGGTTAATTCTGCTTGTACATCCACCAATAAGCTTTCATCTTCAGCTTCAACAGCCAAATCCAGCATGGCTTGTGCGTCATCTAATTGCTCAGACAAACCTTCAAGCACATTAATGACATTTTCAAGCTCGCCTTTTTCTTTGGCCATTGCTTGTGCGCGACTTTGGTCATTCCAAATCGCTGGGTCTTCTAATTCACGGAGAACTTCTTCTAAACGCTCTTTCTTTAGATCGTAGTCAAAGATACCCCCGTAGCGTTTGACCACGTTCGTTCAAGTCTTTTAGCTGGAGTAGATAAGGATTAATTTCCACGTGAATTCTCTCAAATCAAAATTTTGGCTTAAATAGCCCGCAATTATAGCACAGACCGTTTATGCAATTTCAGCCCCAACATGCGAATCATCGATTGACTTTGGTGCTTACTTTATAAACAATACGCACGCTTTTGAAGCATTTGCTGCACTTTTTTTACATACAAAACTAGGATAATAAATAATGAATAAATTATTCATCGCATTGGGTTTAATGGGTTTAGCAAGTACAAGCTTTGCTTATAATGGCCAAGTTGAAGGGGGCTATACATTCCGTGATTATGATAGCAATGCTGTAGATACTTCTGGCTTATTTGAACTAAAAGGCACTTTCTACTTCGACAATGTCAACGCGAAAGGCCCTTTAAATGAAGCAGCGTTCTTAGGCCATAACAGCAATGTTTATTTAGGCTATGCTTACGACTTCACCAAACTCAATACAATATTAGGCCAAACACCTAAAGATGAAACCAACCTTTTCACAGCTGGTATTGAGTACTTTGTCGATCAATTTTATGTCAATGCTGAACTCGGTTATGGTCAAGAATCAGTTAAGCCACCGAAAAAAGACTATGATATTTTCACTTACCGCGCGCTTGCTGGTTATATGCCAATTTCAAACTTGCTTTTGGCTGCAGGGATTGATGGCTACAATACCGACCTTCCAAATTCTGATGACACTCGTTTTGCCATCCAAGCAAAATATGTAGCACCAGTAAGCAATGGCCAATCGATTAATCTAGAAGCTGGCGCTGAGTTTGGGGATATTGACGAAGTTCGTTTAGGTGCTGATTACTACATTAACCCTGCTCTAAGCCTAGGTGTGGGTTATGAATCTATCGACTACGGCAACAATACTGCTGATGAAGATACCTTCCTGATTCGTAGCAAATACTTCATCAATCCAAACTTTGCTGTGGGCGGCGCAGTTGGTTTTGGTGATGATCTAAACACCTACAACATCAATGCAACTTTACGCTTCTAATCTTCTAAATTTGCAATAAGATTGTATAAAAAAGACGCGTTTTTAGACGCGTCTTTTTTCTTAAACACATCTAATACCCCCAACAATAAAGATTAAAAAACAAACAAAAACAATGAAATTCACAAAAAATCCTTAATTTTAATAAAACTAAACATTATATTTTTTACATTAATATTCAAAAAGATAGTGAACATATTTTACATAAAATTACCGTGGAAACATTTCTGTAACTTTCTAAAATTTGACGGGGCTGAAAATTTCTCTAGACTGAAACTTGTAACAAAAAATGTATTTATTAAGGCAAATTTCAGAGGGGTATGATCCATGAAAAAATTAGCACTTGCTTCAGCACTACTTTCAGTTGTTGCAATTACAGGTACTGCTCATGCATACCAAGCAGAAGTTGGCGCGTCAGCAGCCTATATTGATCCAGACAATGGTAGTTCAGGTAGCGAATTCGGTGTAAATGGTAAATATTACTTTAAGCCTGTTCAAACACGTAACGCACCACTTGCAGAAGCTGCGTTCCTTGACCGCGCAAGCAATGTTAATGCACATGCAACATTTGCAGATCGTGGTGATGTAGACGACAACACTTACGGCGCTGGCATTGAATACTTCGTGCCAAACTCTGACTTTTACTTAAGCGGTGACATCAGCCGTAATAATTTAGAAGTTAAAACACCACTTGGCAAACGTGACTTTGACACCACTTATTATGCAGCTGAAGTGGGTTACCTTCCAGCACCTGGTTTCTTAGTTGCTGCGGGTGTGAAAGGTTATGATAACGACAATGACAGCGGTGCAGATCCAACAATTCGTGCCAAATACGTAACAACACTAAGCAATGGTAAAGACATCAACTTAGAAGCTGGCGCGTCATTTGGTGACCTAGATGAATTTAATGTGAAAGCAGATTACTTCATCGACAAAACATTCAGTGTAGGTGCTGATTACTACAACAATGATCTTACTGATCAAAGCGAAGTAGGCATTAATGCACGTAAATTCATCAATCAACAAGTCAGCCTAGAAGGCCGTGTTGGATTTGGTGAAGCTGGTAAAAATGATTACAACTCATTTGGCGTAGCAGCAAAATACCGCTTCTAATTCAAATTAGATTCTCCACAAAAAAAACCGCTCTTAAGAGCGGTTTTTTTGTACTTAATTAAATGTACAGTGATTTAGCCCTACCCCATTACTGCTCCAAATGCAGAACTCTGAGCTGTAAATTAGTCACGCCATTAAAAGTGTTTTTATCCAGCTCATACACTATACGAAGCTCGGATTGCATAGGATCAAACTGATATTTATCCGCAGCATTAAAAGCAATCGCATCAACCACTTGCCCTGAAGCCAGCGCCAAACGTAGTTTTAAATGGGTGTCTTTCAGCCAGCGATAGTCAACCACCTTAAACATCCCATCAAAAATGGGTGCAGGAAATTTTTGCCCCCAAGGGCTTAAGTTTTGTAAAAGATCGACCGTTTCAAGATGAAAAGCATAATCAGGAAGCTCACCATCAGTCCACAAAACTGCTTGAAATAGCTGTTCATCTTGTGTGGCCATCAAGGCCTCAAAAAATTGCTTAAATTCTTCAAAATGCTCTTTTAAAATACTTAAGCCTGCAGCAGCAGCATGTCCACCAAAATGACTGATCAAATGCGGATATTGCTCGGCAATTTGCTCTATACAATCTCGGATATGAATGCCCTCAATTGAACGCGCTGAGCCCTTAATATGCAAGCCATCTTCATCCGAAGCAAAGACAATACTCGGTCGATGGAACTGCTCTTTTAAACGTCCTGCGACAATCCCAATCACACCTTGGTGCCAATGGGGTTCATACATAATAAGCGCTGAAGGCAAGTCTTGTATATCGAGTTGAATCGTCTCTAGCTCAGCCAGAGCTTCTTGCTTAATTTTACCTTCAACTTGACGGCGCTCAACATTCAATTGATTCAGTTGCTGCGCCAAAGCATAGGCCTGATTCAAATCTTGCGCCAATAGACATTCAATGCCGATGTCCATCGTTTCCATACGGCCAGCCGCATTAATCCGTGGCCCAAGCACAAAACCTAGATCCTGCGCTTTAAGGCTTGCTGGATCACGCCCAGCAATATCTAATAACGCAGTAATACCTGGGCGACACTGCCCTTGCTGGATGCGCTTTAAGCCCGCATCAATTAAAATTCGATTATTATAATCGAGGCTTGCGACATCGGCATAAGTGCCTAAAGCGACCAAATCCAAATACTGCACCACAGCTGCAGTGGATTTTCCGAGCTTTTTACGGTGGGTCGCCAAATTGGCCAATACATAAAAAGCCACCCCAACACCTGCTAAGGCTTTACTTAGAAATGGGCAACCTAGCTGATTCGGATTGACTACTGCTTCTGCATGAGGCGTTGGCTTAGTGGTTAAATGGTGATCTGTGATAATCACCTGCATGCCATGCGCCTGTGCTTGCGCTACACCAGTATGACTGGAAATACCATTGTCGACCGTAATGAGTAAATCTGGGGTATAAGTACAAAATGCCAAATCAGCAATCGCAGGCGTTAGGCCATAACCATATTTAAAACGGTCTGGGACTAAATACTCAACCTGTGCACCCATTTGACGAAGTACTAAGACCATCAGTGCCGTACTTGTCGCACCATCCGCATCATAATCCCCAACAATCACAATCTTCTGCTGCTGGTCTATGGCCTGATCAATGCGCTGAATAGCTTGCTCGAGCCCTTTCATTTCAGGGGCGAGTAAAAATTTAAGCTTTAAATCTAATTCTTGTTCCGACCTAACACCACGACGTGCCAAAATTTCGGCAATAAAGGGCGCAACGCCCTGAAAAGATTCAGGGCGTGACAATAAGGGTCTATGTTTAATTAACATCTTAGGCATTAAGGCATCAGTCTTTGCAGTGTCCAAACACCATCTACTTTTTCATAGCTCAAGCGATCATGCAAACGGTTTGGTCGCCCTTGCCAAAACTCATAATGGTCTGGCTGTAAACGGTAGCCTCCCCAAAATTCTGGCTTATTGAGTACCGTTTGACTTTCAACCTGATCATGTAAGCGCTGAAAGCGATCTTGCAGTTCTTCACGACTTTCAATCACACCACTTTGTGGTGTACTAATATGCGCAGCAATTTGACTGTCACGTGGACGCTTATGGTAATAGTCTATGGACTCAGCTTCATCAATTTTAATCACGCGTCCGCTCACACGAATTTGACGCTCTTGCTCTTGCCAATAAAACAGCAATTCCGCATACGGGTTCTCAGCAAGATCATTGCCTTTTTGGCTGTCATAGTTGGTATAAAAATCATAACCCAACAAGGTTGCGCCACGTAGCAAGACCGTACGTACATGTGGACGACCTTGCGCATTAGAGGTTGCCAAAGACATTGCATAAGGCTCAGGTAATTGAGCCTCTAATGCGTGATTAAACCAAGCCAAAAACTGCTCATGTGGATCTGCATTTACCTGATCCTCATGCAACTCTGCCTTTTGATAACTCAGACGAAGCTCACTTAAGTCTTTAATCACATCACTCACAGTACAACTCCCAATTAGACAGCATTGGCACGAACAGCATCCGCCAAATGATTGGCCAAAGCTGTAACTTCTGCCAAGTCATCTCCTTCAACCATCACACGGATCACAGGTTCTGTACCTGATTTACGAATTAATAAACGACCACGGCCTTTCAATTGCGCTTCTGCTTTTTCAAATTCAGTGACTAAAGCAGGGACTGAGTATGGATCAAACATAGCCTCTAAACGCACATTGACCAACACATTCGGCAGGAGTTTAAAATCTGCAACCAATTCATCTAAAGCTTTTTGTTGCTCAACCATGACTGTTAAAACTTGCAGTGAAGCAATAATGGCATCGCCTGTGGTGCTCTTGTCTAAGGTTAAAATATGGCCCGATGGCTCGCCACCAATCGCCCAACCTTTTTCTTCTAAACCTTGTAATACATAGCGATCGCCTACTTTAGCACGTAGTAGTTCTACACCCGCTTTTTCAAGTGCCAGTTCAAGCGCCATATTGGACATTAAAGTACCGACTATACCTGCCGGTTTATGCTTCGCTTTGGTCGCAAGAATATACAGAATATGATCGCCTGTAATTTGCTGACCATGTTGATCTACCATAATTACACGGTCTGCATCGCCATCAAAAGCGATACCTACATCAGCTTTATACTGAACCACTGCTTGTTGTAAGCTTTCAGGATGCGTAGAGCCACAGCCTTCATTAATATTTAAACCATTCGGCTCATTATGTATAGCAATGACTTTGGCACCCAATTCACGATACACCGCAGGACCAACGTTATAAGCCGCACCATTGGCACAGTCCACAACGATTGTAAGATCATTCAAATCATAATGGTAAGGAAAGGAAGACTTACAAAATTCAATATAGCGACCCTGAGCATCGTCTACACGAACACTCTTACCTAAGTTTGCAATATCATCAATAATCAATTCTTTTTCTAATTCTTGATTAATTTCTTCCTGTAATGCATCTGGTAATTTTTTACCTTCGCTAGAAAAAAATTTAATTCCATTATCAAAGTACGGGTTATGTGAAGCTGAAATCACAATACCTAAGTTTGCATGCAATGCACGAGTCAAATGTGCAATTGCAGGTGTAGGCAATGGACCCAGTAAATGGACATATACACCTGCTGCATTTAAACCTGACTGTAAAGCAGACTCTAGAATATAGCCTGAAAGTCGCGGGTCTTTACCCATTACAACAACTGGTTTGGCTTTTTTACTATGGCGTTTGATGACTTTACCAGTGGCAAAACCTAATTTTAATGCAAATTCAGGGGTAATTGGCATCACACCAAATTTACCACGAATACCATCGGTACCAAAATAGCTCATGTATGTCTCACTTCTTAATGGGTGATTTGCATCATCCTTTTCATTACGAAATACTTTACACCAAAACAAAAAAAACCGTCAGTTGAATGACGGCTTTTTTACGCTACTGCTCAGACTAAAATATTAGCCTACACGGTAGTTCGGCGCTTCTTTCGTAATCGTTACATCATGCACATGAGATTCAGACATGCCTGCTGAAGTAATTTTTACAAACTTCGCATTTTGACGAAGATCTTCAATCACCGCAGAGCCTGTATAACCCATAGATGAACGTAAACCACCCATCATTTGATGCACAATATTACCCATAGGGCCTTTGTATGGTACGCGACCTTCAATACCTTCTGGTACTAACTTCTCTGCGCCTGCTTTAGCGTCTTGGAAGTAACGGTCAGCAGAACCTGTAGAGCCTGCCATTGCGCCCAATGAACCCATGCCACGGTAAGCTTTGTAGTAACGACCTTGGAAGAATTCAACTTCACCTGGTGCTTCTTCAGTACCTGCAAGTAAAGAACCCACCATAATCGTGCTTGCGCCCGCGCCAATCGCTTTCGCCATGTCGCCAGAGAAGCGAATACCGCCATCCGCGATCAATGGAATTTGATCTTTTAGTGCATTTGCAACAGAGTCGATTGCCGAAATTTGTGGCATACCAATACCAGCCACAATACGTGTTGTACAAATTGAACCAGGGCCAATACCAACTTTAACCGCATCTGCACCAGCATCAAGTAAAGCCAATGCAGCATCGCCAGTTGCAATGTTACCGCCAATGACTTGTACTTGTGGGTAGTTTGTTTTCACCCAACGTACGCGTTCGATTACACCTGCAGAATGACCATGCGCTGTATCAACAACAATGGCATCAACACCTGCTTCTACCAATGCTTCAACACGGCTTGGTGTTTCAGCGCCAGTACCAACTGCAGCGCCGACACGCAGACGACCGAGGTCATCTTTACAGCTATTTGGATAGCTTTCAGCTTTACGGAAGTCAGTTACCGTAATTAGGCCTTTAAGCTCATTGTATTCGCCAACAACCAATACTTTTTCAATACGGTGTTTTTGAAGCAATGCTTGAATATTTTCTTTAGATTCGCCTTCACGCACAGTCACTAAACGGTCTTGACCGGTCATGATGTTGCTTACAGGCTGTTCTAAGTTCGTCACAAAACGTGTATCACGACCAGTCACAATACCTACAACTTTGCCATCTTTTACAACAGGTACACCGCTGATGTTGTTGGCTTGTGTAATTGAGATAAGGTCACGAACAGATGTTTCTGGCGTTACAGTGATAGGATCCTTCACCATACCCGCTTCGAATTTTTTCACACGGCGTACTTCTGCAGCTTGGGCAGCAATATCCATGTTTTTGTGCAAAATACCAATACCACCGTTTTGCGCCATTGCAATTGCCATACGTGACTCAGTCACAGTATCCATAGCTGCTGAAACAAGAGGAATGTTTAAATTAATGCCGCGAGTGAATCGTGTCTTTAATGAGACATCTTTTGGGAGGACAGTCGAGTAGGCAGGGAGTAATAAGACATCATCAAAAGTCAAAGCGTCTTGAACGATGGTCAACATAACAGTCTCACTGGTAATTTCCGTGCGCTATTATAAACAAAAATTTGCTTTTTATTCATGCCTATTTCAAGCAATGCAGATTTTTTTTGTCAAAAGTGACCATTAATTTTTTTATTATTCTCTCAAGCATTGATTTTATCTTGCTTTATTTCAAGGCACTTGCTTTTTAAACACTCAATTTTTTATGTTACAAAAGTGAAGCCCTTGCTTCACTCTTGTAGTCACTAATTTAACTCACTTGATCAAAATGCTCAGTAAGTGCTGGTTCCAGGGCAACCAAAGGAATTAAATTGTAAGCCCGACGTGCTTTATTACATTGCGCATCTGCAACCTGTACATCCTTACAAGATTCACTACGCTGGTTATACACCCCACAACTGACCTGCCGACCAATTTCACCTTCTAGGGCAATACAACGCGGTGAACTTTGATTGGTTCCGACCATACATGAATATACGGCCGTCACTGGCTCTGTATAGTGCTCAGGTAAGTTCAAACCCTCTGCCCAATAAAACGATACCCTAAAAAAGGCGCAACAAGCGCCACAGCTTAAACACGCATCCTGTGTTGGAACTTGAGACAACATTTTTTACTATTCTCGTCATCTAAAACATTCATTTTTGGACGAAAAATTTTAAAAAATGCTGATTTTCAACTCAATATTTTTCTTTGAATACCGCGTTCATTATTCTGGGCAAGTAAAGACGGTTTCATCCATTAAATCGATACCGCATTCCAGCGTTTCAATCCAATCCAAGAATTGATTGATTTGTGTTTTGCCTACAAATGGAGTGCCATGCTGTGGCACGATCATTTCTACGTCCATAGTACGCACCATTTGCACCCACAAACGAATCACTTTGTTTGAACACATATAGCGTTGATGGAAGCCTTTCATTTTTGGAATATGCGCAGCAAAGTTTTCTAATGGTTTTGATGCATCATCCACCATCGATGCACCCATATCGCCAGAAAATAGAATTTTGGCAATTGGATCGTAAAACTGGAAATTACCCACCGAATGTAGGAAATGTGCAGGCACCGCAATAATCTTACTTTCGCCCAAGCTAATCACCTGACCATGGTCTGGTAATTCAATTAGACGATCTAACCAGTTGCCCTTCATACGATCGCTCATAAAAGAAGAGTTTAAGTGTGGTAAGAAACGTGCCCATAGCTTTGATGCCACAATTTTGGCATCGGTATACACCAACCAACGTGGCATTGAGGTAATAATGTCTGGATCTTGATGCGATGCCATCACCAAATCCAAATTGGTCAAGCGTGTGTACTTATTTAATTCCATAGTCAGGGGGACATAGGTCAAGTCACCCCCTGGATCAAGTACTGCAGCACGGCCATTATCAATGATCAGGAATTGGTTGGCCTGTACACCTTCACCTTTAACCAAACTGGTAAAGCTGATGCATTTATGAATGCCATTATCAAATAAGACCTGCGATGTAGTACGTTCAAAAGCCATACCAATTCCCCAAAATTTTCTTTTAAAAATTGAATTTATATATGTGTCTACGATATAGAGATTTAGTTAAAGTTACAACAAGCAAAATAGACTATATTGTCTGAAATATCAGTGAATTGGTTCACATTTATAAGCAAAAAATCCTGAGCTTTTAACTCAGGATTTAATTGAATATTATTTTTATATATTATGTTTAAAATAAATAATGTTGTGCCAAAGCAGCCACACCAATCACCAAGAACACCAACGCACCAATTTTATGAATTAAAGAGATTGGGAGTTTTTCTGCCAGTTTATTCCCTATAAATACGGCAGGTGCATTCACCAACATAATGCCCAGAGTCGTACCCAAAGTCACCCAACCAATACTGTCAAAACGTGCAGCTAAAGCTACAGTGGCAATTTGGGTTTTGTCGCCAATTTCTGCCAAGAAGAACAAGACAAAGGTCGCACCAAAGACTCCATATTTTTGCCATTTGTTAATGCTTTCAGACTCATCATCCAACTCATCTGGAATCAACATCCAAGCAGCCATGGCAATAAAGCCTAAAGATACAATCCAAAGTAGGACTGTAGGGCTCAATACGGTGGTAATCCATTGACCTAAAATGGCAGACACACCATGGTTGACCACAGTCGCTAAAAAAATGGCAGCCAGAATAGGAATAGGTTTTCGGAATTTTGCAGCCAGCAATAAGGCAAGAAGCTGTGTTTTGTCGCCCATCTCAGACAGAGCAACGACAGCGAGGGAAATAAAGAAAGCTGATAACATGATGCATTTCTCTGGCTAGCAATAACATATACCAATGACCTATCCCTCCTGCTAGCCAAATGTGCAGAGTGATAAATCAAAGGTCTTGCCAACAAAAGAAAAGCCACAAGGAGCTCATTTGGTTCTTTGCTATGATGACCATGCCCGTTTTAGAGCAAATATGTTGACCATCACCTGTTCAAGCTGAACAGCGGCTACTCCCCAATGAAGTGTGTCCATTTTAAGCTGTAGAAAGAAAATTTTCAATCTTCTGCCGATTAAATTTACCTATGTAAAAACACCCTGCCGTAGCAAGGTGTGTTCATCTTTTTCAATCCCTCGCAGTCCCTACTTCCAACGAAGAAGTGCGATGTAGAAGGACTTAATTCATGCTTTAAATTAACAAGGTGCGAATGTCTTTAAGCAACTTGGTGAGTTTATTGGTAAAGCGTGCCGCATCTGCACCATTAATCACACGGTGGTCGTATGACAATGAAAGCGGGAGCATTAACTTCGGATCAAAACCTTGACCATTCCAAACTGGCTGCATCGTTGCAGGTGAAATACCCAAGATTGCCACTTGAGGCCAGTTCACCAGTGGTGTAAACGCAGTACCACCAATTGCGCCTAGGCTCGAAATTGTGAAGTTTGCACCTTGAAGGTCTTTCGGAGAAAGTTTCTTATCACGCGCTTTTTGACCCAACTCACCCAATTCAACCGCAATTTGCTTAATCGATTTTTGATCAGGGTTACGCAGTACTGGCACAGTTAAACCATCCGGTGTTGCAACTGCAATACCCATGTGAATTTCATTACGCAACAATACTGATTTACCGTCATCCGCCAAGTGGCCTGCAAACTCACGCTCTTCTTTGAGCAGGTGTGCAACCGCTTTAATAATGAATGCCATAATGGTCAGGCTGATGCCGTCTTTCTTAAAGTTGCCTTTAAGATCATTACGCCAAGCTTCTAGCTCTGTAATATCCGCCAAGTCGAACTGCGTCACTTGTGGAATGTAGTTGTTTAACGACAACTGTGGAATCGACACTTGTTGTAACCGTGTCAATACTTTCTCTTCCACCCCACCAAAGGCATCAAAACTTGGCAGTTTTGGCAAGCCCGATACCTGAGCGACTGCTGCCACTGGTGCAGCTTGTGGCGCAGTTAAACGTGTTTTCACATAAGCAAACAAGTCTTCTTTCATTAAACGTTCATGTGGACCCGATGCTTTGACTTCTGCAAGTACCACACCCAATTCACGCGCAAGTTTACGAACAGCTGGGCCTGCATATACTTTGGCATTGGCAGCATTTTGCTCTTTGGTCAGCTTGTCTGATCCTTGAGCGACAGGTGCTTGAGCCACAGGTGCAACCGCTTTAGGTGCTTCCGTTTTAGCAGGCGCTGGTGGAGCAGCAGATACTTTGACTACAGGTGCAGGCGCCGCCTGACCTTCAGCCTCAATTGTCACTAAAGCAACACCTTCAGAAACGTTTTGGCCCAGCGCGACATGAATTGCTTTAATCACACCTGCAGTCGTGCTTGGCACTTCTACAGTCGCTTTATCCGATTCAACCACAATAATGCTTTGGTCTTTTTCAACTTTGTCACCAACAGCAACCAAGATTTCAGCAACTGCCGCTTTATCTACACCCAAGTCAGGCACTGCAACGTCTACGTCACCTGCTGGAGCTGATACAGTTTGAGACACAACTTCTGAAACCTCTGCAACAGGTGCAGGAGTAGCAGCAGGTTGCGGTGCAGCTTGAGCCGCTGGCGCTACAGATGAAGCAGACTTCACTTGCAGAATCACCACGCCTTCTTTCACGCTGTCGCCCACTTGAATGCTGATTGACTCAACCACGCCTGCAGCTGTGCTTGGCACTTCTACCGTCGCCTTGTCTGATTCAACCACCACAATGCTTTGATCAACTTCAATCGTGTCGCCTACAGCAACCAATATTTCACCCACAATGGCTTTTTCAACGCCAATGTCTGGCACCTGTACATCAACAGTTTGTGATGCAGCAGCAGGCGCTGCAACTGGAGCTACAGACTCAGCTTTTACTTCAGCAGCGGGTGCAGCTGCAGCCTGAGGCGCTTCTACAGCTGGCGCTGCAGTTTGACCTTCAGCTTCTAATTCAATCAGCACAGCACCTTCAGCAACTTGGTCGCCTTGATTCACTAAAATGCTTTTTACAACACCCGCTGAAGTGCTAGGCACTTCAACTGATGCTTTATCAGATTCCAAAAGCACAATGCTTTCGTCAACACTGATGGTATCGCCAACTTTTACCAAGATTTCAGCAACTGTCGCTTTATCTACACCAATATCAGGAGTGGTAATTTTCATACTTAGTTCTCCTCTTTGTAGTCAGCAACAGCATGAAGTTCTGGAGTCGCTTGCGGCGCCCATGCAACTGGACGGTCTGTATCCAACTCAAAACTCGAAATTGCATCTTTCACCAAGCGTGCATCCACTTCGCCTTCATCAGCCAATTTCTTCAATGTTGCAACCACAATGTGGGCAGCATCTACGCCAAAGTAGCTACGTAATTTTGCACGTGTGTCCGAACGGCCATAACCGTCTGTACCCAGCGCTACAAATGGGCGGTTGTCCGGCAGGTAAGCACGAATCTGTTCGCTGTAAGCACGCATGTGATCTGTTGCAGACACCACAATACCTTTGGTGCCACGCAATTGTTGAGACACCCAAGATTCTTTCGCTTCTGCCATTGGGTGCAAGCGGTTGTATTCTTCAACCGCCATACCGTCACGCGCAAGCTCGTTAAAGCTCGTTGCACTCCATACATTTGAATGAATTTGGTATTCATCACGTAGAATTTGCGCAGCTTTAATCACTTCACGAAGAATCACACCAGAGCCCATCAACTGAACCGTCGCTTTTTCATCATCTTCAAGTAAATACAAACCGCGTTTAATGCCTTCTTCCGCATTTGCAGGAATCGCAGGATGCTCGTAGTTTTCGTTCATCACCGTTAAGTAATAGAACACACGCTCTTGATTCACATACATGCGTTTTAAACCGTCATGCACAATTACAGCCAATTCATAACCGAAACATGGATCGTATGAAATACAGTTTGGAATCGTATTGGCTAAAATATGCGAGTGACCATCTTGGTGCTGTAAACCTTCACCATTCAAGGTCGTACGGCCCGCTGTTGCACCCAACAAGAAACCTTGCGCCTGCGCATCGCCTGCAGCCCATGCAATATCGCCAATTCGCTGGAAGCCGAACATCGAGTAGTACATGTACATTGGAATCATTGGCAAGTTATTGGTTGAATAACTGGTTGCCAAGGCCGCCCATGCACTCATTGCACCTGCTTCGTTAATCCCTTCCTGAAGCATGTGACCGTCTTTTGCTTCACGGTAATGCATCAACTGTTCTTGGTCTTCTGGGGTATATTTTTGACCGTGCGCGGCATAAATACCTAACTGACGGAACATACCTTCTAAACCAAAAGTACGTGCTTCGTCTGGAACAATCGGAACGACACGGTCTTTAATGGCTTTTTCTTTTAATAGCGATGAGATCAAACGCACCATTAACATGGTTGTCGATTGTTCTTTGCCTGCAGAGCCTTTTAACACTGCATCAAATACAGAAAGCTCTGGAATCGCCAGCTGTTCACTTTCTTTACGACGTGCTGGCAGGTAACCACCTAAAGCTTCACGGCGCGCTTTCATATATTTCAATTCAGGTGAATTTTCACTTGGGCGATAGAACGGCACTTCGTCCAACTGCTCATCGGTAAATGGCAGGTTAAAACGGTTACGAACGTATTTTAAAGATTCCAACTGCATTTTCTTGATTTGGTGCGTTTTATTCACCGCCTCAATTTCTTCAGACAAGCCGTAGCCTTTTACTGTCTTCGCAAGAATAACCGTTGGCTGACCATTGGCTTTCATTGCTTCTGCATAGGCTGCATATACTTTGTATGGATCATGACCGCCACGGTTCAGGTTATCGATGTCTTCATCGCTCAAGCCCTTCACCAGCTCTTCAGCTTCAGGATATTTACCAAAGAAATGTGCGCGAGTATAAGCACCACCCTTCACTTGGTAGCGTTGATAATCACCATCAACCGCTTCTTCCATTACCGCTTTTAAAGCACCGCTATCATCTTTTGCAAGCAGTGGATCCCAATGACGACCCCATACAACTTTAATTACACGCCAGCCCGCACCACGGAATAGAGACTCAAGCTCTTGAATGATTTTACCGTTACCACGTACAGGGCCATCTAGACGCTGTAAGTTACAGTTCACTACCCAAATCAGGTTGTCTAGCTTTTCACGACCCGCAAGCGAAATAGCACCCGTGCTTTCAGGCTCATCCATCTCGCCATCACCAAGGTAAGCCCAAACTTTACGGTTTT
The DNA here is from genome assembly GCF_003024525.3 of Acinetobacter cumulans. Taxonomy (GTDB): domain Bacteria; phylum Pseudomonadota; class Gammaproteobacteria; order Pseudomonadales; family Moraxellaceae; genus Acinetobacter; species Acinetobacter cumulans. Next base: position 3,292,978 of record NZ_CP035934.2, read on the forward strand.
CTTCTTTAATCAAACCACGGTTCATCAAGTACTTTTGAATGTGCGCTTGATAAATCGACATGATCGGGCCCAAGCCCATCGATACGGTAGGGAACTGCCAATAGTCAGGCATTAAGTATGGATGCGGGTAAGACGGTAAGCCAATGCCATCGACTTCACGACGGAAATTATTCAAATGTTCTTCAGTCAAACGACCTTCAAGGAAAGAACGCGCATAAATACCTGGTGCACAGTGACCTTGGTAATAAATCATGTCGCCGCCAAAGCTATCGCTGTTGGCACGGAAGAAGTGGTTAAAACCCACATCATATAAGGTTGCAGAAGATGCAAAGCTGGCCAAGTGACCACCTAAATCATCGCCCGTTTTATTCGCGCGAAGTACCATTGCCAATGCATTCCAGCGGATTAAAGCGCGGATACGGCGCTCCATATCCTGATCGCCTGGCATCGCTGGCTCTTCTTTCACAGAAATCGTATTTAAATAAGGAGTATTTAGGCGCTGAATAGGAACGTGTTTAGCGATTGCTTGCTGATACAGTTTTTCGAGCAAAAATGCCGCGCGCTCTGTGCCCATATGCTGTAAAACTGAGTCAAATGCTTCTTGCCATTCCTGGGTTTCTTGCGCATCAGTATCGCCGTAAAACGCCATAATTCACCTATTCTATAAGCCTAATGTAATGTTCTTATATGTATCATATTTAGGTCGGTGGCAGTTATGGTCGCAGCTGAATACGCTTTTCGACCACTATTTATAAAATAAATAATGACTGACGTTTTATTACATAAAAGCACAATAAAAAGCCAATTGCGCGCATTTTACATACAGTTTCTATTTGTTTTTAGTGATAGTGTGATCTTTAATCAGCTATAAAAACAAATACCACCGTGACACTTTGAATATCTTATTCAAATGACAACAGTGGTATCTATGAAAGAGGTTTTTCTATTTGGTACGGTGTATGACCTAAATTATGGCAACATCGCTAAATATGTAGATGGGTTCTTACGCTGACCATCTTTAACAACTTCATAGTGCAAGTGAGGGCCAGTACAACGTCCTGTACAACCCACATTGGCGATTAATTCACCCGCTTGTACACGATCACCTACACGCGCAACTAAACGAGATGCATGCGCATAACGGGTTAAATAGCCATTGCCGTGGTTAATTTCAACATATTGACCATAGCCTGTGCCCCAGCCCGATTTGGTCACAATACCTGGGCCTGTAGCATAAATTGGCGTACCACTTGGTGCAGATAAATCTAAACCAGAATGGTTTTCAGCGCGACCACCCATAGTACGACCGCCAAAATCTGAGCTTACACGCTTCATATCAGGTAATGGATGCGACACTAACCATGAATATGCACCACCGGCACTCATAGAATTGTAAGAAGATTTATTGACACTGCTATTGCCATATTTCTTTGCAATTGTATCGTTATTTAATTCGATGCTTTTTTCACGCAATTGAACGTTTAATTTCGTTTCTGCTGGTAGGTCAATATCGCTCGAATCAGAATATGCACCTTGAGACAAAGTACGTGTGAGTTGCTCAAGACTGTCAGTGGATGAATCGTTTAACTGAACCAAATCTGCAAATGCTACTGAAGCTGCAGAAGTTGCCAGAGAAAAAGCCAATAAAATACGTCGAAAATGCATAAAAAACCTCTTTAACTGTTCTTAACTGAGTTCCTTGGTGATCTCTTCCTTGATATCTACCGAAAGGAGCGCATAAGATTAAGACATAACCATGAAGGAAATATGTATGTCTGAACCTGTCAACGTCTTTCAACAAACAAGAAAACACATAAAAACAGGAAACTTATCGTTTCTCTCAACGCAAGTTGCTGCTTGGCAGAAACTTACTAAAATCATCCAACCTGTCTTGCCCCAACCAGAGCAATGGCAAGTGGTTTGTTATCAAAATGGGGTGCTTACTGTGACTGGTGAAAACCAAGCCTTGATTAGTAAATTGGCTTATCTTCAGCACCAATACATCAGTCAGCTTTCACAAATAGCGGAATTTAAAGATTTAAGCAAGATACAAGTTCGTTTAAGAGTTCCTTCTCAAACACCGCATGTCCCTGAAAAAATTTCCAGATCCCTTAACCCAGAAACACAGGAATTACTTCGCCATGCTGCCGACTTTGTGAGCGACCCTAAGCTTAGCCAAGCCATGATACGTTTGGCAAGCAATAAAAAGTAACCGCCATGCTCACGTACCATTCAAAGATTTTTAATTATGCGATACACATCACACTATTGGTTGTTATATTATAACGTAATAACCTAAAGACAATGACTTAAGTCACAGTCACATATTGAATTGGGCAATCTTCTATGTCATTAAATGTTACAATTTCATAGCTGCTTGGATCATTTTGAACATTGCGCAACAACTGATTATTCAACGCATGACCCGATTTAAATGCATCATATTTACCAATAATTTGATGACCTAATAAATATAAATCACCGACTGCATCTAAAATTTTATGACGTACAAATTCATCCGAAAAACGTAAACCTTCTTCGTTAACTACGCCAGTTTCGTCCACCCCAATTGCATTTTCTAAACTTGCACCCAAGGCCAAATTATTGGCTTTGAGATAATCCAAATCCTTCATAAAACCAAAAGTACGGGCTTCACTAACCTCATAAACAAATGTTTCTGTTGAAAAATCAATGGATGCTGTTTGGAACTCTTTTTTAAAGGCTGGGTGATCAAAGTCGATCTCAAAGTTCAACTGAAAGCCATCATGCGGACTAAAGACTGCTTTTTTATCATCAATAAACGCTTCTACAGGTTTAAGAATTTTGATGAACTTTTTAGGTGCGTCTAATTCTGCAAGGCCACCTTGCATTAATAAATAAATAAAAGGACCTGCACTACCATCCATAATTGGGACTTCGGAAGCAGAGACTTCAATGAGCAAGTTATCAATCCCTAAACCCGCAATCGCACTCATGATATGTTCAACTGTGCCGACTTTGGCCTCACCTTGAACTAAGTTTGAGCACATAAATGCTTCTTGAATCAGCATCGCATCTGCAGGAATATCAACAGGTGGATTTAAATCAATACGACGAAATACGATGCCACCATCTGCATGATGAGGCACGAAATTAATCATCACTTTTTGCCCGCTATGCAGACCGATTCCACTTGCCTTTACTACACGCTGCAGGGTTCGCTGTTTCAACATGCTCTTATTCATCAGTACACAAAACCGCTATACGTTAGCATATTTAGCCATTGATAAAAAATAAAAAAGGCAACATTACTGTTGCCCTTTCTTGTTTATTTGTTAAAAATCAAAACACTATAAATTATTTACGTTGCTGATTTTTCAAATAATCTTGGATGCTCATTGGCGTTGGACGCGGACTAGAGACTGCTGGCGCAGGGCTTGCCACTTCGGCTTGCTGGCGCTGAATTGCAGGAACATCGTCTTCATCTACAGCAGCTTGAGTCGCAGTTGCAGGACGTGTTGCTTGCACAGTCGTTGGACGTTTCGTTGGTTCGGCAGAATCTGCTGAATTACGTGTTAAACCAGTCGCAATCACTGTTACGCTGATTTCGTCACGTGCATCAGGATCAAATACTGTACCGTAGAATACTTGACCTTCATCAAGGTCAACAATTTGGTTTACGACATCGGTAATTTCTTCAATTTCACCGAAAGTAACGTCATCACCACCAGTGACGTTAATCAAGATACCTTTGGCGTTCATGATCGTCACGTTATCCAGTAATGGACTACGAATTGCTTGCTCAGCAGCTTGGCGTGCACGGTTTTCGCCACGACCAGAACCTGCACCCATCATCGCATAACCACGTGTGCTCATCGCAGTTTTCAAATCGGCGAAGTCAAGGTTAATATGGCCCGGACGTACCACTAAATCAAAGATACTGCGCACCGCGTTTAACAATACATCATCTGCTTTTTTATAAGCATCTTTCATTGAGATATCACGGAATACTTTTAACAAACGTTGGTTCGGAATGATAATTAATGAATCTACATGTGCTTCTAAAGCTTCAATGCCTTTTTCTGCAGACTGCTGACGGCGCTTGCCTTCAAAATTAAATGGCGTAGTTACTACACCTACAGTCAAAATACCCATTTCTTTGGCAATTTCTGCAACTACTGGCGCAGCGCCTGTACCTGTACCGCCACCCATACCCGCAGTGACAAACACCATATCGGTGCCTTCTAAATGCTGACGAATCAACTCACGGCTTTCTTCTGCTGCAGCCTGACCCACTTGAGGATTTGCACCTGCACCTAAACCACGCGTACCTTGCTCACCCAATTGGATTTTAAACTGAGCGTTCATACGATCTAATGCTTGTTTGTCTGTATTTGCACAAACAAATTTCACACCTTGAATATCAGATTCAAGCATGTGCTGCACTGCATTACCACCAGCACCGCCTACACCAAATACAGTGAAACGGGCTTGACCATTGCTATCGCTTTGATCATCTTCAAAAAATTCAAATGAGGCCATGACCTATAAAATTCCTAATCTATAATGGCAGTCACTTCAGCCCGTATACTGCCTTGATCTTAATAAAAATTGTTTTTAAGAATGCTGTCCCTGTCTCGGCTTGTCAAGTACAAGCGATCATCCGTACAACTTCTTAACAATATTCCCAAGTTTTTCAACTAAAAAATTGATTTCAGTGTTTCATTGAAACCAGACCATGCACGTTTGAAACGCTTCATCACAGTGAGTTTTTCTGAATCATCTGGCTCTACAATCGTGTCCTGCGTTTCACTTTGGCTAAACATCAACAAACCTGATGCTGTGGCATATTGTGAACGACGCAATGCCGCTTGATTTTGTTCATCCGCGTTGACTTGCGTAGGCGGATTACCCAAATGAGCCGAAACACCTAAAGTTTTACGAGAGAAACTAATCATACCCTCAATTTGACTTGCATCACCCGTTAATACAACACCATGATACAACCCTTGTAAGGCACCATTTCCTTCTAATACTTGACGCACTTGACCCAAAATTTCGTCATAACGCGCAATAATAATTTCAGTTAACTCAATACGACTAATGGTTTGTGGACCATCAATCCCTTGGAACTGAATCATGTGTTCTGGCTTCACCACTTTCAGATCCACACAGCCATAGAGCAATTTAATGCGCTCTGCTTCTTCTGTCGTGGTTTGTAATACTGCAGCAATATCACGCGTGACATGCTCACCACCGCGTTGCAAGGTATGCGTCATGGCCAAACGACCATCAAGATAAACCGCAATATTGGTTGTACCTGCCCCAATGTCGAGTAGGCACACACCATATTCACGCTCATCTTTCAGTAAGCTTGCTTCTGCCGTTGCTAAAGCAGAGACCACCATCTTCTCGACGCCAATATTGGCACCTTTTAATGCGCGGTCTAAATTCTGCATGGTGCTAATCGGCAGCATCATTAAATGATAATGGCCAGTCATACTGTGCGCAGACATACGAATAGGATTGAGCACCCATTCTGACTCGTCGTCTAGCTCAAATCCTAAAGGTACAGCACTCACCAAATAGTGATCTGAAGTTTGGTGGCTGGCTTTGGCGAGTTCTAACGCACGCACCACTTCACTTGTTGTAATCGTATGTTCACTATTTTCTACAGGCGTACGACCTGAAGCATAAAAACTTTTCATCTCTGCACTAGGAATAGAAATCCAGGCTGAATGCACACGGCACTCCGCCATATCCTCTGCTTCCTGCACAGCATTTTTAATTGCGGTGATGACTTTATCGAGACTGACAATTTTTCCCTTATTCATGCCTCGGTTACGTGCGGTCGCCATCCCGATCACTTGGATATTGTCTGGCGCATGTACCTTACCAATCAAAACTGAAACTTTGTGTGTCCCAATGTCAATCGCAACAACCGAGGGAACAGCTTCACTCATTATTTACTACTACCATTCACGTATTGGTTTAATTTATGGCACGAAGCCTCTATTTGCAAAGCGCCTCATTATGGCGTTGCTATTCTTCCATCTGCAATGCTTAAGTCACTACTGGTTACAAGAAAGTGACCATTTACTATCTTAGGCGCAGTTGCATTCTTCCATTGAATTGCAAGTCCATTACGATAGCGCAAGTCAATTGCTGAGATATTCGACCAAACTGGCTTTAAGTCAGTATGAGCCAAATGACTCAAGCGTTGCAGCTTACTCATGGTTTGATCCTGATCGACGATAATTCGTAAACCTGAATCAAACTGCATAAACCAAGTCATGCGCTCCGTTAAATATAGTTCTTTTAAACGAATGCCGACTGGCAGGAATAATTGGTTAATTTCGTTGTAGCGACGCATCATCATTTTTGAATGACTGACAGGTCCGTGTAGTAGTGGCAAATTTTGATTTTTAATTGGCGCAACTTCTACAAACACATCTCCGCTATCACTCAATAAGCGACCTGTACCCCAACGTGCAATTGCATGTCGTGGCATGACACGTACTCGAATCGCATTCGGCCAAGCACGTGACACTACAACACGATCGACCCAAGAAACTTCTAAGGCGCGATCTCTGATTGTTTCCAAATCCGACGTAAAATAATTTTCGGTGACTGTGGGTGATACGTATTGCATCACCTGCTGACGCTCAGCATCTGAACGGGCACCAACGACATCCAGTTCAGCTACTTTTGCATCCGTCATCACACGATATAAGCCCAACATCCCAAGTGCCAAGACCACGATTGCCACGCATAGCAACAACCAACCACCCGCATTGGCAAGTTTTTCCTTGCGCGTCGGTGGCTTGTCATGAATCGAGGTCACCGCCGCTTTTTTACGGCGCATGGATGCAGGAAGTTGAGCCATAATTTAGTGAGCCGTACCAGTTAAGGTTTGCTCTAAAATTGCCACACACAGTGCATCAAAATCAATGCCGATCGCTTGTGCTGCTTTAGGAACCAATGAATGACTGGTCATGCCTGGTACTGTATTGACTTCGAGCAACCAGAAATTACCTGCTTCATCTTGCATAGCATCAATGCGACCCCAGCCACTTGCACCTACCGCTTGGAAAGCACGCAAGCATAAAGCCTGTAAACTTTTTTCTTCATCTGCAGTCAAACCACACGGAATACCATATTGCACATCATTACGATTGTATTTTGCTTCGTAATCATAGAATGCAACGTCTTCAGGAGGCTGCAAACGAATAACTGGTAAAGCCTGACCATTTAAAATCACAATGGTAAACTCACGACCTGTAATCCATTTTTCAGCCATTACCACAGCATCATGTACGGTTGCTTTTGCAATTGCTTCAGCAAAGTCTTCGATTTTTTCGACTTTGCTCATACCAATACTTGAGCCTTCATGTACTGGCTTAATAATAAACGGCAGACCAATGCTGTCTACAATCTCATTTAAATCCGAATCTTTGCTCACAATACGGTACGGCGCTGTTGGTAGTTCTGAACCTTGCCAAACCTGTTTGGTTTTTACTTTGTCCATACCAATTGCAGAACCCTGAACACCTGTACCTGTATAAGGGATATTCAACCACTCCAACGCACCTTGGATTTGACCGTCCTCACCACCACGACCATGCAAAACAATAAATGCACGATCAAAGCTTTTGAGCTCAGTAATACTACGTTGTTGCGGGTCAAATGCTTCAGCATTTACGCCTGAACGGCATAATGCCTCAAGTACCGCTGTACCGCTATCTAGAGAAACCTCACGCTCAGCAGACTTTCCACCAAGCAACACGGCAACTTTGCCGAACTTTGAAGCATTTGACACGTTTATATCCTTAAACTTTTATAACTGGCCGATCAAATCTAATCACTACAAAGTGATTATTTTAAATACAAATTATTTTGAGCCAAATCGATTGAGATAGCTCCAACATTACCCGCACCTTGTGTTAATAACAAGTCATTTGCTTGTAGGACTTTTTTCATCACACTTTGGATATTGCCTTCTACTGGATCCAGTAAAATTGGCTCGACTTCACCACGTAGACGAATACTGCGTGCTAATGCGCGACTGTCTGCACCCACAATTGGTTTTTCGCCCGCTGGATAAACCTCTAGTAGCAAGAGTTGATCCACTTGAGACAACACATCAACAAAATCATCAAAGCAATCACGGGTACGACTAAAACGGTGTGGCTGGAACATCATCACCAAACGACGGTCTGGATGACTTGCACGAGCCGCCTTAATGGTTGCTTCTACTTCTTTTGGATGGTGACCATAGTCATCAACCAATTTCACATCACCATTTTCTAGCTCAAATTGACCTTGAACTTGGAAACGACGACCAACACCACTAAAACTTTCTAAAGCACGTGCAATTGCAGCATCAGACACACCTTCGTCTGTTGCAATGCCAATGGCTGCCAAGGCATTTAAGATATTGTGTAAGCCAGGTAAATTAATGGTTAAACGTAGTGGCTCACGGTCTTTACGTAATACAGTAAAGTGAGATTGCATGCCTTCTTGCACAACATCTACCGCGCGAATGTCATTGTCTTCATTAAAGCCATAAGTCACCAATGGGCGACCAATACGTGGCATGATTTCACGAATATTGGCATCATCACCACACACTACGGCTAAACCATAGAACGGGAGTTTTTGTAAAAATTGTACGAAAGTATCTTTCAGTACATCAAAGCTACCGCCATAGGTATCCATATGATCGGCATCAATATTCGTAACAATGGTTGCCATTGGTTGTAAATGCAAAAATGATGCGTCTGATTCATCAGCTTCTGCCACGATATAACGACTTGCACCTAAAGCTGCGTTCACACCTGTACGGTTGAGCAAACCACCAATCACATAGGTTGGATCAAGATTTTCTTCTGCCAACATACATGTTACAAGGCTTGTTGTTGTGGTTTTACCATGTGTACCCGCAACCGCAATACCATGACGATAACGCATCAACTCACCCAACATTTCTGCACGGCGTACAACAGGTGTACGGGTTTCTATCGCAGCTTTAATTTCAGGATTTTCTTGATCAATCGCTGTGGATACCACAATAACGTTGGCACCTTGAATATTGTCAGCAGTATGGCCGATATACACTTGAATGCCATTTTCTTCTAACTGCGCAGTGGTTTTTGATGCCTTAATATCAGAACCAGATACTTTGTAACCTTGGTTCTTTAATACTTCTGCAATACCACACATCCCTGCACCACCAATACCCACAAAATGGATGTGTTTGATACGGCGCATCTCAGGAACTTTAATTAACTTTTTCGCTTGCTCAGCAGGAGTAGATGGAGACATATTTTACTCGTATTACAATTCTTGAATTAAACGAACCACATGCTGTGCTGCATCTGGCTGTGCCTGCTGACGTGCTTTCACTGCCATTTCTTTCAATAATTGGCGGTTCATCAGCGGTTGGAGCAGTGTCGCTAAACTTTCTGGCGTCATGTCTGCTTGCGGGCATATTTTCGCAGCATTAATGTTCGCTAGGAATTTGGCATTTGCAGTCTGGTGATCATCCACGGCCGAAGGAAGTGGAACAAATACCGCTGCTAAACCGGCGGTGGCAATTTCAGTGACTGTTAAAGCACCCGCACGGCAAATAATTAAATCGGCTTCAGAATAGGCTTTAGCCATATCTTCAATAAAAGGTGACACTTCCACTTGAAGCGTTTCAGGTGCGTTGGCATACAACGCTTGTGTTGCTTCCGCATGATTTTGCCCACATTGATGAAAGACCTGTAAAGGCACATTCAACTTCTGTAAAGCCAAAGGCACACATTCATTGAGTGCTTTTGCACCCAATGAACCACCCACAATTAAGATCCGTAACGCTTGACCCGCTTTTTCACGCTCTTGGTAGCGCCACGATGGATTCAATATTTCGGTAATTTCTTTACGTACAGGATTACCTGTCGTCACAATTTTGGTGCTTTCTGGAAAGGTATTTGGAAATGCCTGACACACAGTTGCGGCCACACGCGACAATTGCGTATTGGTAAAACCCGCAATCGCATTTTGCTCATGAATAATGACAGGAATACCCAAAATACGTGCTGCTAAGCCACCAGGCCCCGCAACATAGCCACCAAAGCCTGCAACAGCATCGACCTTTAATTGCTTCATGTATTTCATGGCACTCAACGTGGCTTTTAAAATTTTAAACGGTGCTAAAACTTTACGCACGAGGCCATTACCACGTACACCCTGAATGTCAATTTGATAAATTGGAATATTATGATTTTTTAACAGACGGTTTTCCATACCTGTCGGGGTGGCTAACCATGACACTTGTATGCCTTTTTGTTGTAATTCTTTGGCAACAGCCAAGGCAGGAAAAACGTGCCCACCAGTACCTGCGGCCATCATCATGACATGTTTAAGCTGTTTTTGCGGTGCGTCGGTCACGTTAATTCTTCAATTTAAATAATAGAGATTAAAAGGTGTTTATAGGTTGACAATTGTAATCACAAACGCATTGCGGTGAAAGATGATTTAGTTTTTTTCACGGCCGCCACTCATTGTTTTTTTCTACAGAAATTCGAGTTTAAACTAGTTTTATTATTAATCATGCGTTTTTGGCAAACTTTTACATTTTTTATGCAAATAGAAGCGCATATTTACAACCTACCCCTCCCCTGCTTAAACGATTTAAATAAATTCATCACACTAATTTTAACCTTTGTTCTACTTTAAATCACACTCTAACCCCAAAGGCGCTGTCATTACAGCGCCATTCTTTGAGCCCATGCCTTAAACTTTTTGTTTTAAACCTGCTTCAAGCACATCAAATAGATCATCCGCAATAGACGTACCAAACTGCGCATCAATTTCACGTACGCATGTTGGACTTGTCACGTTAATTTCCGTCACGTATTCACCAATCACATCCAGCCCCACAAAGACCAAACCTTTTTCACGTAAGAAAGGCCCAACTTTAGCTGCAATCGCTTTGTCATGTTCAGTTAATGGACGTGCTTCACCACGGCCACCAGCGGCCAAATTACCACGGGTTTCACCATTTTGAGGAATACGCGCTAAGCAATACGGTACTGGCTCACCATTGACCATCAAAATACGTTTATCACCATCCACGATTTCTGGAATATAACGCTGCGCCATAATCGGTTGTTGACCCATTTGCGTCAGCATTTCTAGAGTTGAACCAATATTTGCACCATCAGCAGTTAAACGGAAAATCCCCATCCCACCCATGCCATCTAGTGGTTTTACAATCACATCTTGATGCTGTGCAATAAATTCACGGATTAAACTTTGTTGCGATGTCACGAGCGTTGGCACTTGTAACTCAGGAAACTGCGTTGCAAATAACTTTTCATTACAGTCACGCAGGCTTTGTGGTTTGTTAATAATCCACGCACCTTCACGTTCTGCCTGTTCTAAAATATACGTGGTATAAACAAAGTTCATATCAAAAGGCGGATCTTTACGCATTAAAACGACGTCATAAGCCGCAATAGATTCTTTTTGTCGTGCACCTAATTCGTAATAGTGCTCATAATCTTCAAATACTTTTAATGGGGCAATCAGACCAAATGCTTTGCCTTGATCAATATATAAATCTTGCTGTAAAGCATAACCCAATTCATGTCCACGACGTGCCGCCGCCCAAAGCATGGCCATAGAAGTATCTTTTTTCAGGTTTACACTTTCGATGGGATCCATCACCACAAGTACGCGCATGCTGTCTGCTCTTTTAAAAATAATCTGGCAACGAGTATAACGGAGAATAATCGTTTCTTTAGTTTCAATTTCGCTAAAGCCCAAGACCTTCTTGCTTTCTTTTACTTTGTGTATTCATCATTTTTCATGATGCAGTGGACGTTGGTGAAACACCGCAGCCGAATCATTAAGACTTAAAAAGTTTCATTACAGGCTTTATATTTAAACAGTACATTCGCGGATAAAGATCTGAATTTATCTTTTGGGAGCAGTTTAATTGGGAAATTTGAGTTATTTTTTGAACTAATCGAATAAATTTATGCCAAATTGGTCAACTCAAGCAAACTCTGTCATAGAATTAGTGTAGGATGTTGGTAACGAGAAAAAAGTGTTGCTTAGGTAAACATCTTTAAAGTGCCGCCAGTTTAATTGATAAACTTTCGATTTTTCAGATTTTTATTTCCAATCCTTTTATGACCGCCTTTGATTTGAACTGGTTTTTTAACTTGTATGCCGTTGGCGTATTGCCAATTATATGCAAGACACAAAGAATATCGGGTATAATATGATGTAAAGGCGTGATTATTCAAGTTACCCCTTTTCAAGCCATGCTTCATGGCTAACATTATTAAAAATTTTGTAATAGGTTTTCTTATGTCTAATGCAGTGACTGGCACAGTAAAATGGTTCAATGAAACTAAAGGTTTTGGTTTTATTCAACAAGACGGTGGCCCTGACGTGTTTGCTCACTTCCGTGAAATCACAGGTTCTGGCTTCAAAACTTTGACTGAAGGTCAAAAAGTTTCTTTTGTTGTTGTTGAAGGCCAAAAAGGCTTAAACGCTACAAACATCGTTGTTCTTTAATTTAGAACTGCGTTAAAAAAAGCACCGATTGGTGCTTTTTTTATGGCAATCTATTTCTCTCTTGGTCAAACCCTGCGTTGCGCATAGGCTCAATTGCCCTTAGCTACACACTAGCTCGCGCTCAACCGTCAGTTTTACGCTAAATAATATTCCAGTGCAGAACTTTCGCACTCGCTTTGTTACTTTCCAAAGTTAAAGAACAAATTGAAGGATAGTCCTTCGGTTTACCCGCCAAATCTACGCTACGCTTTGATACATCACTCAGATAAAAATTATAAGTCGCCCCCATACTACTCAGTGCATAAGCACGTTGGTTGGTTAAGGTTTCATTACTCATACTTTCAATTTGTGCCTTGGTTTTCCCCAAAGAGTTTTGGCACTGCGCACCAGTTAAATAACCTGATTTAGCACGTTTAGATGATTGCGTTGCTGTAGTACTCGTCGTTTGTTGCGTACTTGCGAGAGCCTCATTTAAACTTTTAATGCCTTGATTTAAGGTGTTGTTAAAGGCTTGTACATTTTCAGGCATCGACTGACATCCTGTTAAAGTCATTGTGCATATCGCTGACGTTAGGACCAGCATCTTCTTCACATTCATTTTCCCCAAACTTCCTTATGTTTTTAAAGTGCCCCGAGCTTAAAGCCAAACGTTAAAAACAATCACCCATTTAATACTAAAGTTTATATTTTTAATTTATTTTCATATATTTAATTATAATTAATAAATTTTAAAATCTTTTATGGATCAACTTTTAATCGTATTAAAGACCATATCTTAGCCCTGACTCTTTTTCACAAGCATAAAAAAAGGAAGCCAAAGCTTCCTTTTAATCGTGTTGATTCCGTCGGATTAGATGCCGTATTTCACACGGTAATCTTCCATTTTCGCTAAAGCGTCCGTTTCACCTTTCGCATCTAAATAATCCATTAAGTCTTTCATGGTAATTAAAGCATGCACTGGGATTTCTAGTTCTTTTTGGACTTCTTGAATTGCAGACAATTCACCTTGGCCTTTTTCTTGACGATCTAATGCAACCAATACGCCCGCAATTTGCGCGCCAGCATTTTTAAGGATGGTTACCACTTCACGAATGGCCGTACCTGCGGTGATCACATCATCAATGATCCAGACTTTTTTACCTGCAACCGAAGCGCCTACCAATACACCACCTTCACCATGGTCTTTTGCTTCTTTACGGTTAAAACCCCAAGGTACGCTCACGCCATGGTTTTGAGACAATGCCACAGCCGTTGCTGCAACAAATGGAATACCTTTGTATGCTGGGCCAAAAATCACTTCAACATTTTCGCATTCGGTTAATTTAGCTGCATAGCCTGAAGCCAAGCCTGTTAAAGCCTCACCATCATTCAACAAACCTGCATTAAAAAAATAAGGACTCACACGACCCGATTTTAAAGTAAACTCACCAAATTTAAGCACACCACGTGATAATGCGAGTTCGATAAAAGCTTGTGGATTAAATGCCGCTTGCGCTGTCATAGGGTGCTCCATTTTTTTAAGTTTGAGGTTAAACCTGAGCATGATACCAAAGTGTAGCTATCCAAGTGATCAAAAAATTCTGCGTGTCGTTTCAATTAACGTAAACGGCTTACGTTCGGCAGAGAAAAAAGGGATTTTTGATTGGATGGCAACATCCGATGCGGATGTCATCTGTATGCAAGAATCTCGAATTACGCATGAACAATGGACAGATAAATTTAAACCCGAAGGCTGGTTTACCCACTTATTCCCAGCCGAGCGCCCAGGCTATGCAGGTACGGCGATTTATAGTCGCTATCCATTTGTATCCGTGACCAATGGACTCGGCTTTGAACTTGCAGATTCACAAGGTCGCTTTATTTCTGCTGAATTTGATTTAGGCTTAGCACAATCGGCACACATCTGTTCTTTATACTTGCCTTCAGGTTCTTCCGGTGATGAAGCCCAAGCGCGTAAAGATTTATTCTTAAATGAATATAAACAAATCTTGAAACAATGGCGTGATGAAAATAAATCTGTGATTGTGTGCGGTGACTACAATATCGTACATAAGCGCATTGATATTAAAAACTGGTCGGGCAACCAAAAAGCTTCTGGTTGCTTGCCACATGAACGCGCTTGGCTAGACCATATTTATGATGACTTAGGTTATGTCGATACCTTCCGTGAAGTCCGCAAAGAAGCCGAGCTGTATTCATGGTGGTCAAACCGAGGGCAAGCTCGTGCCAAGAATGTCGGTTGGCGGATTGATTACCAAGCATGTTCTCCTGACTGGAAAGAGCGCACTATTAATGCATGGGTCTATAAAGAAACATGGTTCAGTGACCATGCCCCAGTCATTATTGACTACCAGCTTTAAGCTAAAATTAACAAAGTTTGAGTGAACAACCGTTCACTCAATTAGTGTCAATTTCTCACAATGCATGTCGTATTTTCAGATTTATCTCAATCTCGAATCAGCGCATTATTACCGCACGGCACAGGGACATGTCAGGATGACACAAAAGGATAGGACGCCGTAGGAAGAAAATAAAATAAGTAATTTATTTTACTTATTTTCAAGGATGTGACAATGGACGTTGAAATGAGACCCGCATGATCAGGATGATTAAATGCGGGTTTTCTCTTTTTAAATCGTTTGTTTTTTCTTCTTATTTTCACTCTATTTATATTCTGTAATTTCACACATTATTTTTACTTTTTTATTCTAGTACTCTCTTTTTTTTATCTGTCTTTTTACTTACTTTAATCATTAGAGATGTCAGCAACGTGACGATTGCAAGTCAGTTTCATGACAGCATAGTTCTTTGAGATAGAATTGGTTAAGCTAGCCCTACCCATCTCATTTTTGAACTCGTTTAGGATCCTTTGCTATGCTTAAAATTTACGGCATTAAAAACTGTAGCACCATGAAAAAAGCCTTTGATCTACTGAATGAATTAGGCCTTGCCTATGAGTTTCATGATTATAAAAAGCAAGGCATTGATGCTACACATGTAAGTGCATGGTTAGATGCCAAAGGTAGCGACATCATTTTAAATAAAAAAGGCACAACTTGGAAAAAGCTAACTGAAGAAGAACAGCAACATGCTTTGGCTAGCCAAGAGAATTTAGTTGCTACTTTGACCACACATAGCAGTATGATTAAACGCCCTGTGCTCGAAACAGAACAAGGCTTAATTGTGGGATTTGATGAAGCTACCTATCGCGCTTTAAAATAAACAACGTTGTATATAGTTTGTGAGATTAAAAAAGCCCGACAATTGTCAGGCTTTTTTATCTTTAAATATGTGATTACACTTAGTGTGCACGTATCCACGTTTGGTTACGACCTAAGGCTGCTACGCCAATAAAGCCACGAAGCTCTAGTTTTTTACCACCATCAGCTAACTGGCCTTTTAATTTATAGGTTTTGCCTGATTGCGGATCTAAAATTGAACCACTTTCATAGCTGTTATCACCATTATTTTTTAATCCACTCACAATACGCAAGCCTTTAAGTGACTTGTTATGATATGGACCTTCGCATTTAGTACATGCGTTTTCTTCACCTGGTGTCAAAATCGCTTGGATACTGGCAGTTAATGTTCCATTTTTTTGCTCTGTAAACTTCACCAACGCTTTAGGTTGGTTTGTTTTGTCATCAATGGTTTTCCAAGTTGTACCATTTAAAGGGTCTGCCGCATTAGCCAAAGCGGTTAAACCTAGCAATCCTAATGCAAGTGCAATTTTTTTCATTTTTTTGATTTCCCTGATTTGATTTTAGACGCTTACACATAGTATTTTGCGCCGCAACAAATATTCAACTATTGATTGCAGCTATTTAGTGTAACCTTGTAAATAAAAGAGGTAAATAACCTCATCAGTAAGAAAATGATAAGAATACAGGAAGAATATGACAATCTCGCCCATCACCAAACAAATCTTCACGGAGCGCTTTCTGAAAACAGTATTGCGCGCACCGAGTCGCTTCAATTTACCTGCCTCAAGCTTACGTTTTTCATTAGAACAATTAACCAAACTCATTCCACAAAATAAAAGCGTAAAGGTTCGTCCAATTCGTTTGGCTGGCTTACGTGCTGAAGAACTCAAACCCCAAGCACATTCCACACAATTAATTTTTCATATCCACGGTGGTGCATTTTTTTTAGGCTCGATGAATACGCATCGGGCCTTTTTAACTCAGGTTGCAGCACGTACGCAAATGCAAGTGTTACATGTGGATTACCCACTGGCACCTGAGCACCCACATCCAGAAGCGCTAGATGCCGTATTTGATGTTTATTGTCAATTACTTGATCAAGGCGTTTTAGCCAAAGATATTATTTTGTCTGGTGACTCTTGTGGCGCCAATTTAGCCTTAGCATTGGCCCTGAGAATACGCCAAGAGCAGCTACCACAAGCCAGTGGTCTCATTTTGCTGTCACCATTTTTAGATCTTACGCTCAGCAGTGAATCTTTACGTTATAACCGTAAGCATGATGCGCTGTTGTCTATTGAAGCCTTAGAAGCAGGTATTGAATATTACGTTCCGACAGGGATGGACCGCTCTGATCCGAGCATTTCCCCTTTCTTTGCTGACTTAAAAGGCCTGCCCCCTGTGCATATACAAGTGGGTTCGAAAGAAATTTTGCTGGATGATGCACAGCGCTTTAAAGAAAAAGCCGAGCAAGCCAAAGTGGATGTTGAATTTAAAATTTACACGGGCATGTGGCATAACTTTCAAATGTTTAGTGCCTGGTTTGACGAAGCACGCCGTGCCATCAGCGATTTATCTGACTTTGCACACCGCTTAGATCAAGACTAAAATCGCTATAATTCGGCAATGCATGATTGATCGCATCCCCATCAAAACATGCGACATATAGTCTTCAGACAGCATTAAAAAATAAAAAAGGTCAGCACCAGCTGACCTTAAATACAAAGACTGAACAGAATAAAATACGAGGGAGAGAAATCTGTCCAGCTTACAGCCTCAATACATTATGAAATGCTACGAATCGCTTCAAAAGCATTGGTCATCGCCTGTTCTTTCGGCTCTGCACCCATATTAACACCTTCTGCACGAATCACTTCAACATCAGAAACACCTGTAAAAGTGAAGACCGTTTTAAGCAAACTTTCTTGGAAGTCCACTGGGCTGTTTTCACCATAGATGCCACCACGGCTACTCGCGATATACACTTTTTTATCCCCTGCCAAACCAACAGGACCATTTTCTGTGTATTTAAATGTTCGGCCTGCAACACTAATACGGTCAATCCATGCTTTTAACGTCGACGATACGCCAAAGTTATACATTGCCGCACCAACCACCACGATATCTGCATCCAAATATTGTTGTACGAGTTGTTCACCTAATGCGCTTTGTTCTTCATTTTGCCCCATTAAAATATCAGCACTTAAATGTGGAATTGGTGTCGTAGCCAAATCTAAATGTTGTACTTGAGCAGTCGGATATTTCTGAGTTAACTGCGCTACGATCGCTTGGCTTAACTGACGAGAAACTGAAGCATCACCCATAATACTTGAATCGATATGTAAAACTTTCACGTGGCTACCTATAACGATTATGTTCTAAATTAAAACAAGTTTAATTCATAAACGTTTATAGAATAATCCTTTAATTTAAGACACTATGTCTTAAAAATAGAACAAATATTTCGGCTAAATTTTACACTCACTTTCGACTAAAGGTTAAAAATTGGTTATTAGATGTTCGACGAGTTATGTGTTATGTTAATAATATGTATATCTATCTACATAAACTCAAAGAAAAATTTTAATAGACCGAATACAGGCCTGTTGTAAATAATGAATAAAAATTCGCCTCCGCAAGAGGTATTAGACAAGCATAGAATCACCAAATTCTTGATTGAAAATGAAGCAATCATGAATTGGAATATATTAAAAAAATGTATTTTAATGCTGATTTTAGGTGCTGCTGTTCATGTGACTTGGATCATTTGGAAAGTCTCTGTCCTACTCATGCCCAATCTTTGGCAATGGGTCGACTTACCTTTATTAAAATTTCAACTGGGCCTTAATGTTGTTTTTTTAGTTCTAATGTTGTTACTCATCTATCCCTGTTATGCATGGAAAGATCGGCGATGGACCCAAGTCGTTCTGCCTTATATTTCAGTCGGTCTGTTTGTGGTTTCATTATGCCGTGATGGCTATGTAGTAGGTGTACTCAGCCCTGCAACGATGACAGCCTATGTGAGCTTGGTGACTGTTGGTTTAGTTCTGTTTCCACGCGCCATTGTATATAGTGCGTTTCTTCCTGCAACGGCGTATTTAACGGGATGTATGTTCTTAAGCCAATGGGGCTATATCCCCTACTCGCCGGTTTTTCACATCACAAGTTATTATTTTAACAATGACTTTTGGCTCATTTCGATGGCCTTTTTCATTGCCCCCATTCTTATTACATGCTTGGTTTTATTTGAGATTTTATTGAGTCAGTGGCGCTACCGCGAACGTCTGATTAAAAAGCTGAGCCAAATCGATCCACTCACCAATCTATTTAATCGACGCCAAATCAATCAGTGTCTCGATCAAATTGTGCAAGAGCATGAACAAAACTATGCTTTGGTACTTTTAGACCTCGATCACTTTAAGTTTATTAATGATGATTATGGCCATCACAAAGGTGATGAAACCTTAGTTCGTGTCGCTGAAGTGCTCAATATGCATTTACGTGATAGTGATGTGGTCGGACGTTTTGGTGGAGAAGAATTCATTTTAATTTTACATAAATCTAATCTCGAACAAGCCACGCAAGCCGCCGAACGTTGTCGTAGCGCAATACAAGCACTTGAGATTTACAGCGATGATGGTGAAAAGATTCATGTGACCGCCAGCTTTGGCATTGCAATTTCACATGCAGAACTGCGCCCACAACAGTTATTGAGTCAAGCCGATAAGGCACTGTATGAAGCCAAAGCCAGTGGTCGTAACCGAGTAAAAACGTTTACGCTCAAAGCACAACCCGACACCGCCACAGCACCACTTTAAGCGACAATTTCCGCCCTAGCCCCCTGTATCCATAAGCGCACTGCAGGATGAGCCAGCATTGTATGCATATACTGCTGTGAGCTCGGATGAACAGCGAATTGATAGCTGATTAAACGACTCACCACAGGTGCATAAAAGGCATCAGCAATTGAAAAATGACCACATAAAAAGCCCTCTGGCTGTGGACGTTCAGCCCATATCTGCTCAATGCGCGCTACATCTTGACGTAAATCAGAATAGGATGACCATAAAACTTGGCCTTGTTGAGCCAAATTTGCAGTGATATTCATGGGACAATGGTTGCGTAAGGATGTAAAACCGCTGTGCATTTCTGCACTGATGCAACGCGCACGTGCTCTCAACATACGATCTTCAGGCCAAAGATGTTTAGCTGGAAATAGTTCTGCCAAATATTCACAAATGGCCAGCGAATCCCAAATGACATGATCATCATGCACCAAAGCAGGCACCTTTCCATTCGAATGGAGGCTTTGCATGGTCTGCGCAAATGTGTTTTCCGCTTGATCTGGCGTCGAAAAGCGTACCAGTACTTCTTCAAAAGGCAAATCAAAAGCAGTACAGACCAACCATACCCGCATTGACCAGCTCGATAGGTTTTTATTGCCGATATATAAGTGCATGCTGACTCTCCCTATTTTTTGCCTACACCCTCAAAATCCTTGAGCTGACGCAATAATTCAGCCTCAGTAAATGCGCCTGTCAAACGTAGGCCTCGTAGTTCCTGATGTGTATGATCTAAAAATAAATAGGTCGGTGGGCCCAAAATATCCCATTCATTTAACAGCGCCTGATGGCCTGCATCATAATGGCTCAAATCCAGTTTAATCAGATAATAGGGCGCCAATGCCTGCTGAACAGTCTCTGATTTTAAAATCCGATGCTCAATTGGCTGACAAGCCACACACCAATCGGCATAAACATCAATCACTGCTTTTTGGCCTGCTGGAATCTGCTTTAACAGTTGCTCAAATTCAGTACTGGTTTGAGCACGATGCCATTGCAAGTCTTGGTTCGAGCTTGCCACTAAAAAGCGCTGGCTTTGTTGATATTGGCTATACAATAAATAGGGTACTGCGAGACACAACACCACAATATAGAGCCATTTCAATTGACTGTTGCGCTTAAAAATATGCCATAGCACATAGGCCACAAAGCTGAGCCCCAATGCCAAAGAAAGCCATTGCATCCATGCATCGCCCATTAATGGACGCACAAAATACAAGGCCAGACCCAACATGAGAAAAGCAAAGAGCACCTTGACTTGGTTCATCCATAAACCCGCCTGAGGCAAAATACGCGAACCCAGTACACTCGCAAGGAGTAAAGGCGTTCCCATCCCAAAACCAAGCGCAAACAGGAGCAATGCACCCTGCCACTGACTTTGGGTTTGAGAAATAAACAGCAATGCCCCTGCCAATGGAGCAGTCATACATGGACCAACCAATAGCGCGGAAATCATTCCCATCACACCAGCGCCCAGCAAACTACCACCACGTTGCATGGATTGCACACGATCCAAACGGTTCATTAAGCCTTGGGGTAGCTTTAATTCAAACAAACCAAAAAGGTTGAGCGCAAACAGTACAAACAACAAACTAAAGGCTATTAAGGTCGAAGGCTGTTGCAACCAGCGTTGAAAGCTTAATCCAGCTGATGAAGCGATCAAACCTAAGCCCGCATAGACCATCGCCATACTGCAAACAAAAGTCAGTGCAATCATCCAAGCCTTTAAACCCTTGCTATCACGAACAATTAATGAGGTCAAAATAGGGAGCATAGGCAATGAACAAGGCGTAAAAGCCAACAGGCATCCGAGGCCAAAAAACAGCACTAAGCCATAGCCCCACGAACTTTGTGCCAAGATATCAGACCATTGCTGATCTTGAGCACGGTTTGAAAGTTGCATAGCGGAGGATGTAGATGATGAATCCAGCGCTCCTTCTGTCGAGTTTGTGGCCAGATTCTGTTCTGCTATAGAAGCATTACTCGGAGCTAAATCTAAAATCCGCTTAGGCGCTACACTTTGATTTTGAACACTAACCAACCCTGATTCATCGGTACGAAAGTCAATACTTTGCGGTGGATAGCACACTCGATCTTGGGCACAGCCTTGCCAAGTCACTTGATATTCGGTAGAAGCTTGTGTCGGTACATGCAGTTGTAACTGCTCAAAATAGACTTGCACATTGCCATAGTTGTCATCATGCAACTGTTGAGCTGGAGGCAATGTTAAAGGCACAGCCTGTTGGCCGTGTTTCACCTCTATTTTGTGCTGATAAAGATAATAATGTTCTGGAATGGTCCAACGAATTTCGGCTTCGTTGTCTTGGGTAGAACTGATTTGTATCGGAAAGGCTTGTTCAGCAGACAGCAACGCTGGCGCTGCTGATCCTGTCACTGAAGTTAAACTTAATGCGATGGCTACGCACCCATAAGCCAAAATTTTCATGCAACTGGACTCTGCTGATTATAAGATTTTGATATTAGGTTAACGCTCTTAAAATAAGTACGAAACGCCTAAGCCAGACTGATAACCTTTGTAAGCACCATTCAAATCCACACCAACACTGGCATCGAGTTGAAGGCGATCATTGACTGCATAAATTAAACCTGTACCCAAGGCATATTCTTTCTCTTCACTTTCTGCTTTACGGAAGACAAATTCAGAAAAGCCCGATAAAGTGCCTGCAATTTTATATTCAATTGTTGGCACAGCAGAAACAGCCCAATCGCTATTTTGAACTTCATAGCGCATGGTTAAAGAAGTGCTGATCAGATCATTATAATCATAAGCTACAGCTGAGCTCAGACTATAAATATCATCACCATTCGAAAACTCATCATTGCCTGTAGCTAAAATCGCTTCAGCCAAAACTGCCATACTGAGTTTGTCATCATTCAGATCAATGGCTTTTTTCAAGCCAATGCTGACATCACCTAAGCCATGTTCTTCAATACGACGACCAGCAGCTTTGGTTTGAGACCAAGCTGGCCCCTGCCAACCTAACTGTAATTCTAAGTCTTCAGCTAAACCAGTACGGAACAACATGTCGGCATTTAAAGTTGTGGTTTTCACTTTTTGGCCATCAACACGCGCTTCACTATAGCTTGCCGAAGGTAAACCTTGCTCCCACGCGAGTTTTCCAACCGGTGTAATCCCCGTACCAAAGCCCGCACCAGGGCGGTCAAAGGAAAAATCAGCAGCCATTGCATGGCTAGTACAGCCCACAGCCACGGCTAAAAACGATAATGTTTTGATTATTTTCATATCTAGTCTCTTTATCCCGATTAGGTATAGATTAAGCCAATTCCTTCGTCATTTTTGCGCCATGCTTACGCAATAATTCTAAAGTTTGCTTTTCTTCTGCCAATGCTTCATCCCAATTGATTTCATCGAAATCACAATCAAAAAATAATTCACTAATTGAAGACAGAATTGTTAAATCGTCACTGTCTTTAGTATTTGGATCGACTTTTTCATCCAATAAACGTTGCACCGCAGGTGTGCAGGCTGCACTTGCAGCATCCCATAACGGGCCATAAATTTCTTCTGCATCCCAAAGGTGTACATTTGCCTTCGCTTGAATCAACGCTTCCAAAATATCAAGATGAACTGCCAACAACTGCTGTTTTTCTTCTTCTGCTAAAGGCTGACCTGCTTCATACGCTTCAGATACAGTTTCCCACCATTTAAATAGGCCATCTGACCACACTGAAATTGCAGGGCCTTTTTCAAGGTCAATAAAGTTTGGATTGAGACCTTCCGCTAAAAGTCGCTTTACTTGCTCAAGATCTAATTCCTCTAAAGCTTGTACAAAAACTTGCTGTTGGGCATTTAACATTTAGAAAGCTCACTTCAATTCATTTTTGTCTATTATGCCGAATAAACGCTCTCTTGTTTGAGCTAAATGTAAAACAAATTTAAATTATTCACTGTCGTTAATTTGCATAACTTGATATGCACAAAAAAAGCCCCGAAGGGCTTTTTTAATCATAAAGTCATTTTAATCAAATGCTTCTTCACCAGCTTCATCTGCATCCGCCAATTCTGGCTGTGTACTACGCGGATTTTCTTTTTTCTCAAACAGATGTTCTAAACTGCGTTTTAGTCGATCAATGGCGCCATGAACTGCAGTATCTACATTATGCGCTCGATGATGTACGACGACAGGCTTCAAACCTGCTGGGCGCGCTTCGATCATACACTTGATGTCGTCGTCGCCACCTTTATCCCCATTTTCATCACTTAAATGCACCGAAAAATGCGTAATTCGTTCACTATGACGTTGAAATTCTTGATTGAGTTCTGCACGTATATATGTAATTAAACGATCGCTATTTTGAATGTTTTTATCAGTACGGATTTCAATATTCATAATATCATCCTCGACTTTCTCGGTCTTTCAGTATTCTAAAATTGTGCAAAACTTATTTATTTCGGCACGCTTTAACATGCTGTTTTAAAACAGCAAATTCATTTTTCAACTTCGTTTGGAACGTATTCCTCCACATTGAATAATGAACACTTTGAATGTCTGCAGAACTGTGCTCTTATACTTCGAATATCGTGCCTAAATTGATTTTTTGCAAGTGCTATTTTTATATTTTTTAAAATTCCTTACATAATGTAAGACTTTTTACTACAAATTGCTTCATTCCTGTCTATTCCGCACTGTATTGAACGCCATAATCGCCAACTCGGCCTTCAGCTGACATATTTTTTTATCTGAACTATGATGTTTTTTATTATTTGATAAATATCAACATTGTGTGAAATAACACCACAAATAGAATTTAAATTCGATCGTCTGATCATTTTTGGCTTTATTTTTGCTTAAGAATCTGTATGCTTTCATTGCTTCTTGGGGGAGACTTTTAAATGAAACTTACACAAATCGTTACTGCATGTACTTTGGCTTCAGCTGCTGCTTTCGCGCAGGCTGCACCAATCTGGCAAGACTTCAGCATCACTGGCTTATACGGTGAAGACTATGCATTTCCAGGTGCAGGTGACAACAACAAGCAATCTACTGCTACCTTTGAATATACTGCAAAGTTAAAGTACGGTGACTTTTTTGCTTTTGCTGATCGCACACACAATGACTCAGGTAATGCAACTTACTTCGAAGCATCTCCACGTTTAAGCCTTGGTGCTGTTACAGGTCAAAAATTGGAACTTGGTCCAGTTAAAGATGTTTTACTTGCAGGTACTTGGGAAGGTAACAGCGCAAACTACCCTGGTAGCGATTTTAACAACTACTTATATGGTGTAGGTGTCGATTTAGCGATTCCTTATTTCCAATATGCTCAAGTGAACTTGTATCGTGCAAACAACGATGGCAACACACCTGATGACTACCAATTAACGCTTGTTTACGGCGTACCGTTCAAATTAGGCTCTGAAGATTTCCTTGTTGATGGTTTCCTAGATTGGTCAACTGCTGAGAAAAATGGCCATGCAAGCGAATTAAACTGGACTACACAGTGGAAATGGAATGCTGGTAAACACATTTCTCCAGATACACGCTTATACCTTGGTATCGAGCACTCTGTATGGAATAACAAATACGCTGTGAAAGACAACAACGAAAATAACGTGAGTGCTTTGGTAAAATACCACTTCTAATGTAGTTGAAATGCACGATTGAAAAGCAAGGCAATATGCCTTGCTTTTTTTATGTTTGAAGCATTCAATATCGTTATCTTTATCATCTGTATAGATTATGGCTTTTATTATACGTGCAGTTCAAGAGACTGACTTAGCTGAAATCGTGGCTATTTATAATCATGAAGTGACAACTGGCTGTGCCACGTGGAATGATCAAATCTATAGCGTTGAAGATTTCAAAAAAAAGCTACTCACTTTTGAAGAAAAACAAGATCCCTTTGTTGTGATTGAACATAGTGAAACTCAACAGATCGCAGGCTATGCTGATTATGCGATGTTCCGTAATTTTGCTGGTTACCGACACACTGTAGAACACTCCGTTTATATTCATCCGCAGTATGCCCGCCAAGGCTTGGGTAAACGTCTCATGCAACACTTAATTGCACATGCAAAAGCACATCAAGTCCATGTCATGGTTGCAGGTATTGATCATGACAATCTAGCGTCCATTGCTTTACACCAACAGCTGGGCTTTGTACAAACTGGCTACATGCCTCAGGTCGGACAAAAGTTTGGCCAATGGCGCGACTTAGTTTTAATGCAACTTAACATTTAACACCACGACTCAAAGTTTAGAATGCCACTGAACAAAAGTTGCGTGCTGAACGCGACTAAATGAGCTTTTGTGGATGAATCGCATCAACAATCACACTCATTATGGCCAAATTTTGTCGTGTTGCTTCACGGTAAAAATCTTGCAGTTGTAAATAAATCAATTTTAATTCAGCTAAGTTTAATTCTTGATCAATGGCTTGTTGCGTGGTTTGCGTCACCAGATACTGATAATGTGTTTTTACAGCATCGACATGAATCGTTTGCAATACCTGATGAATTTCTGCAACGCGTACCACCGTGTTGTAATGGACTGCTCGACCAATATTACGTTCCGACAAAGGATGCTCCGCCTCAATCACATACGCTAATGATTGATTTGGTGCATTTTCAGCATTCAAGATTTTGTTTAAGCTATCCCACGCACTCCCCAACCAAACATATTGCTTGATTAAATCAGAATCTAAAACATCTTGGGGCGTAGTCGCTTGTAGTATTAAGCGCTCTAAATCATTCGGATGGACCAAAAGTAAAATTGCTTGCATCTCGTTATCTTCTTGTTATGTATTTCTCTGAGCTTAACTTTTCTGGAAAAAAAATGTTCACAATTTTTGTATCTAAGCCAATTTATTTTTTTAAAATCATTGATTAAAAGTATTTTTCTAGTGAATAGTGAGTTTCTAAAATATCAAGAATGATTTGCTTAGCTTTTGAGTAGCGAACAACCAAGTCCATAAAATAGAGCTCAAACTCATCGCCTCCCCCCAAAGGAGAAGGCTCTTTAAAACATTAAATTGCCACCAAATCACGAATGCCTTTTTCAGACATTTCACTCCCCACGCCTTGTGCCACCACCTGCCCACGTGCCATAACGGTATAACCATCGGCAAGCTCTTCAGCAAAGTCATAAAATTGCTCAACTAAAACAATGGACATCTCTCCGCCATCGGCCAGTTTACGAATCACACGGCCAATATCTTTAATAATCGAGGGCTGAATGCCTTCAGTAGGTTCATCTAAAATCAGTACTCTTGGTTCAGATGCCAAAGCACGCGCAATCGCCAATTGTTGTTGCTGTCCACCTGATAAATCACCACCTCGACGGTACTTCATTTCGTCTAAGATGGGAAATATTTCATACAAATGCTCAGGAACTTTACGGGTTTTTGCCCCCTTAAACTTGGCCATGCCAATCAAGATGTTTTCTTCGACTGTGAGCGTCGAGAAAATGTCTCGCCCTTGCGGGACATAGGCCAAGCCTGCTCTCACCCGCTGTTCGGGGCTTAATTTGGAAATGTCTTTGCCATCTAATAAGATCTGACCTGACTTAATTGGAAGAATCCCCATTAAACATTTGAGTAGTGTAGTTTTACCCACACCATTGCGCCCAAGCACCACAGAGCATTCACCGATAGGCGCAGTAAAGGACACATCACGTAATATATGACTGCCACCATAAAATTGATTGACGTCTTTGACTTCTAGCATCTCGGTCTCCTTAACGTCCTAAATATTTTTCTATTACATCTTCATTGGCTTGAACCTCTGCCAATGTACCTTCTGCCAAAATAGCGCCCTGTGCCAACACGGTGACTTTTTCACTGATGGTGTCAATAAAGCTCATGTCATGTTCAACCACGATCAAGGTATGGTTCTTCTTCAGCTCTAAGCAAAGTTCAGCTGTACGCTCTGTTTCCGCATCGGTCATGCCTGCTACAGGCTCATCCAGCAAAATCAGTTTGGGGCGTTGCATCAATAACATGCCAATCTCCAGCCATTGCTTTTGACCATGTGACAACAAACCTGCAGGTTTGTTTACAAATTCTTGTAAGCGAATTTGTGCCAAAGATTCCTCCAAAGCCAGCTGTGCATCAGGCGCAAGTTTGCTAAAGAAACTCTTTTTCACACGTTTATCTTTGGGGGCAGCCAACAGTAAGTTTTCCATGACGGTGAAATTTTCAAATACGGTTGGCTTTTGAAACTTACGCCCAATCCCTGCTTCTGCAATTTCTTCTGTACTCATTTTGGCTAAATCATAGGTTTGCCCAAAGTGCGCTGTGCCTTCGGTTGGACGCGTTTTGCCTGTGATCACATCCATCAGTGTCGTTTTACCTGCACCATTTGGCCCAATAATGCAACGGAGTTCGCCTTCTTGAATATACAAAGACAAATCATTTAAAGCGCGGAAGGCATCAAACCAAACACTGACATTTTCTAAGTACAGCGCAATACCATGACTGAAATCTGCACCTTCGGCTTTGGGGCGACCATAACCCTCCGAGGCGTGCCCCCCATGTGGTTGCATTACATCACTCATTCACCACGCTCCTTTTTAAAACGATCAAACAGCCCAATGACCCCTTTGGGTAGAAATATCGTGACCACAATAAATAATGCACCGAGCACCAAGAGCCATGCTTCTGGATAGGCTACGGTAAAATAGGTCTTGAGACCATTGATTAAGCCCGCGCCTAAAATCGGACCAATCAGCGTACCCCGACCACCGGCTGCCACCCATACGGCCATTTCAATCGAGTTCACAGGGTTCATTTCACTGGGGTTAATAATGCCAGCCTGTGGCACATACAAAGCACCCGCAATCCCAGCGATAACTGCAGAAAGCACCCATGCGGAAAGCTTGTACCAAAGGGTGCGATAGCCTAAATATTGCAAGCGGTTTTCGCTGTCTCGGATTGCACCCAAGACACGTCCGTAGGGTTGATTCATTAAATGACGTAAACCAACAAAACACAGCAACAACACCAAGGCTGTGATAAAGCAGAGACTGGCCCGCATAGCTGCCGAGCTAATGTCCATCCCTAAAAGAGTTTTAAAGCCTGTAAAACCATTATTGCCCCCAAAGCCTGTTTCATTACGGAAAAACAACAGCGCTGCCGCAAAGGTCATGGCTTGAGTAATAATTGAGAAGTACACGCCTTTAATTTTTGAACGGAAAGCAAAGAATCCAAAAATAAAAGCCACCAGTCCAGGAACCAGTACCACCAAAAGTAAAGCCCACCATAAATGCTGGGTACCTATCCAATACCATGGCAACTCGGTCCAGCTTAAAAAGCGCATAAAGTCGGGTAAGCCATCGCCTGCGGATTCCCGCATGAGGTACATACCAAAGGCATATCCACCAAGCGCAAAGTACAGACCATGACCCAGACTTAAAATACCCGCATAGCCCCAGACCAAATCCAATGCCAAAGCCACCAGTGCTAAGCACATAATTTTGCCAATCAACGTGACCCAATAAGAGGATAAATACAGCGCTGAATCTGCAGGAAGCAGATGTAACCATGGCAAGATCAGTAATATGGCAAAGCACACACTAATCGCGATTGCACTGGTGGGTTTATCTGAAACTAAAGATGTGATTTTCATCGGCTTACTCCACAAATCGTCCTTTGATGGCAAATAAACCTTGTGGACGTTTTTGAATAAACAAAATCACAAGCACCAACAGTAAAATTTTTGCGAGTACTGCACCCATGCCAATTTCCAGCACAGTGCCACTCACTCCTAAACCAAGCGCGGCCAATACTGCACCCCACACTTGACCCACCCCGCCAACAACCACCACCAAGAAGGCATCGATAATGTAGTTTTGCCCGAGGTCAGGCCCGACATTGCCGACTTGGGCCAAGGCACAGCCTGCAAGCCCTGCTAAACCAGAACCTAAGCCAAAGGCCATCATGTCGATACGGCTTGAACGAATACCCACTGCACGTGCCATTTGACGGTTTTGCGTCACGGCACGAACAAAGAGACCAAAACGGGTTTTATTCAGCACATAAACCAGCACTAAAAGAATAACGATCGTGAAGGCAATAATGGCAATACGGTTATAGGGTAAGATCAAGCTTGGCGTCATCGCAATGCCACCAGACAGCCATGAAATATTGGAGACTTCGACGTTTTGTGCGCCAAAAATCATACGCACCAGTTGCATTAAAATCAGACTGACCCCAAAAGTCGCCAATAAGGTTTCTAACTGACGACCGTAAAGCGGACGAATCACCGTACGCTCAATGAGCATGCCTATCAGTGCACTCACCATAAAGGCCGCTGGAATGGCCGCAATTAAGTACCAATCAATCCAGCTTCCTAAATAGGTTTTAAACAGGCTTTGCACCACATAAGTGGTATACGCGCCAATCATAATCAGCTCACCATGGGCCATATTAATGACACCCAATAAACCATAAGTAATGGCGAGACCTAAAGCTGCCAATAATAAAATGCTGGCAGTACTCAATCCTGAAAACACATGCCCCGTCCATTCACTGGCCTGAATTCGGGTTTTAATCTTGCTTTGGGCGCTCGTTAACGTTGCTTTTAATTCTGCATGTAAATCGGGTTGTTCAAGCTCGGTTGTCACCATTGCCAATACATCTGGACGATTTGAATCTTGTAATACTTTAGCGGCTTGGATTTTCGTCAACACATCTGGACTTTGGTAATCCAAACGCGCCTTTAACTGTGCAAGGCGTGCTTTCACACTGTTATTTTTTTCGGCCAAATACAGCTGATTAATTTGCTTTACATCTAATTCAGATAAGTTATTTTCTAAAATATCAATCGCTTCTAAACGCTGAGTAGCATCGGTAGAGCTTAATTTTTTTTGTGCTTGCGCAAAACTTAATGCTTTTCTTAAAGTATTGACCAAAGTGACTTGTGAGATATCTGCGGGCCATGTGCTCACAAGCGTTTGATCTGCATAACGGCGCAGTTGATCTTGCTCTTCTAAAATATAGGTCTGTCCTGCGCCATCTCGATATAGCTGATCATTTTCAACATAGGTTGCCAATTGATCTAGCAA
Organism: Acinetobacter cumulans; assembly: GCF_003024525.3. Taxonomy (GTDB): domain Bacteria; phylum Pseudomonadota; class Gammaproteobacteria; order Pseudomonadales; family Moraxellaceae; genus Acinetobacter; species Acinetobacter cumulans. Next base: position 3,323,614 of record NZ_CP035934.2, read on the forward strand.
TTCAATACTGGCAGGCCAGCGATTTAACAATGCACGTCGTGTGGCAAAGTCAGCACTGACAAATTGTTGAATGGCATCACCCTGAGCAAGGGTCTGCGCCGATGCACGTGTGGTTGATGCGGAAGATTCGGCATAGGCTAGATTGAGCCACAAGCACTGGCTCATGATTAAAAACAGAGCGAAAAAATGTAGGCGAGTGAACATCAACGTCCCCCCTTTTTTATAGATCGCATGCAGGTCAAATGCATGATGTGAACTTTAGAATTTTAGAAAAGCCCGCCACTGGCATGGCAGGCAAGTTGTGCTTTTATTTTGGAATGTACGGGCTCCATGGCTCCGCAGGAATTGTTTTTGCTGTTTTGTAGACCACATCAAATTGTCCGTCTGCACGGATTTGGCCAATCATGACAGGCTTATGTAAGTGATGATTTTTGGCATCCATTTCGAGCTTATAGCCCGATGGTGCATCAAAGCTTTGACCCGCCATTGCTTCACGGACTTTATCTACATCGGTCGTGCCTGCTTTTTCTACGGCTTGCTTCCACATATTGATGCCAACATAAGTCGCTTCCATTGGATCGTTGGTGACTATTTTTTCAGCATTTGGCAGTTTATATTCCACCGCATACTGCTTCATCTTGCCAATGAATTCCGAGTTCTTCGGATTTTTTACCGACATGAAATAGTTCCACGCGGCTAAATGCCCAACCAAAGGCTTAGTGTCTATGCCACGTAACTCTTCTTCTCCCACAGAGAACGCCATGACTGGAATATCCGAAGCTTTAATACCTTGGTTACCTAGCTCACGGTAAAACGGCACATTAGAGTCGCCATTGATGGTCGAAATCACAGCCGTTTTTTTGCCCGCTGCAAACTTCTTCACGTTGCCTACAATAGTTTGGTAGTTGCTATGACCAAATGGCGTGTACTCTTCCATAATGTCTGCATCGGCTACACCTTTAGACTTTAAAAATGCACGCAAAATTTTATTGGTGGTGCGCGGGTAAACATAGTCTGTTCCAAGTAAAACAAAACGTTCCGCTTTACCGCCCTCTTCGCTCATCAAGTATTCCACAGCCGGAATGGCTTGTTGATTTGGCGCAGCACCTGTATAGAAAATATTTTTTGATTGCTCTTGGCCTTCATATTGGACCGGATAAAACAATAAGCCATTAAGCTCTTCCACCACAGGCAATACAGATTTACGCGAAACGGACGTCCAACAGCCAAAAATTACTGCAACTTTATCTTGCGTAATTAACTGGCGAGCTTTTTCTGCAAATAAAGGCCAGTTCGAGGCAGGGTCAACCACCACAGGCTCAAGTTTTTTGCCCATCACACCGCCATTGGCATTAATTTCATTAATGGCCATCAGCGCAGTGTCTTTTAACGACGTTTCTGAAATCGCCATCGTGCCAGACAGTGAATGTAAAATTCCGACCTTAATGGTATCGCCACTACTTGCTGCTGCTTTCGGTTCTGAGTTGGCAACTTGTGTTTTTTCTTCTGCTGGTTTTGAGCAACCTGTTAAAGTTAATGTGCCCAACATGGCAAGTGCCAATAATGATTTTGAAAATAATTTTTGTTCCAACATCTACGCACTCTCCAAATAATTTTCGCGCTCTGCGCATGTGTTATTGCTAAGTGCTGTTATTCAAGTTCTATGCCAATCGGCAAAATCATGTATAAAACATTAAAGCCACTATTCAATTTATTATTATTTTTCAATTTATTAAAACTCATTCAATTTATGTTTTGATAGTTTCATCTTCCTCAATATCTCATTTTTTTGCATACAAACTTGTATCCAACATGACAACTAAAAAATTCCAAGATGGCTCAAAGTGCACAATCACATTTTTAAAGCTGCACAACTACAGCGCATTTTATGTACTGCTTAGACATAAAAAAGCCCGCATCTGCGGGCTTTTTTACATAGTTGGCTCAAGTCGCACTCAGCCAGTACTTGCGCCAAATACAAAATTAAATTATACGGTCAACTCAGCTAAATTGCCTTTTTGCTCTAACCAATCTTTACGATCAGACGCACGTTTTTTCGCAAGAAGCTTATCCAAAAGACCTGCCGTAAACTGGCTATCATCTAAATCTAATTGCACCAAACGACGGGTATTTGGATCAAGTGTCGTTTCACGTAATTGACTCGCGTTCATTTCACCTAAGCCTTTAAAGCGAGTGATTTGCGGATTTTTAGTTTTGCATTTTTTCAAAATGCCATCTAACTCTGCATCATCCAAGGCATAGTGCACGTCTTTGTTATCATCAATACGATACAAAGGAGGCATGGCAACAAATAAATGCCCTTCTTCCACCAAGGTTGGAAAATGCTTCACGAATAAAGCACACAGTAGGGTCGCAATGTGTAAGCCATCGGAATCGGCATCGGCCAAAATGCAAATTTTGCCATAGCGCAGTTCAGACAAATCATCTGAGCCCGGGTCTACACCAATCGCAATCGCAATGTTATGCACTTCTTGAGAAGCCAGCACTTCATCTGAAGAAACTTCCCACGTATTTAAAATTTTCCCGCGAATCGGCATAATCGCTTGGAAGTTTTTATCCCGCGCTTGCTTAGCAGAACCGCCCGCAGAGTCACCTTCCACAATAAACAGTTCAGATTCTTCGAGCGTATGCCCGACACAGTCAGACAATTTACCCGGCAAGGTTGGGCCAGCCACAATCTTTTTACGCTCAACTTTTTTGGCAGCTTTTAAACGACGGCCTGCTTTCGAAATCGCCATTTCAGCCAACTGCATTGCAATCTCTGAATTTTGATTCAGCCACAATGCAAATGCATCTTTGGCAATATTCTGCACAATGCCAGATGCTTCACGGCTCGACAGACGCTCTTTGGTTTGCCCAGAAAACTGCGGTTCTTGGAATTTCAGCGACAAAATATAGTTCACGCCGTCCCAAACATCTTCCGCAGATAATTTCAGATTACGAGGCAATAAATTGCGTAGTTCACAGAACTCGCGCATTGCATCTGCTACACCTGAACGCAAACCGTTCACATGCGTACCGCCCTGCGCCGTTGGAATCAAGTTCACATACGATTCTTGAATCGACTCGCCACCTTCAACATTCCAACAAATGGCAAATTCGGCACTGGCACGTTCGGCATCACCTGTTGCGACAAAAGCTGGCGCTGGAATAATCTCACGGTCTTGCAGTTCATCCATCAAATAGTCAACAAGACCATTTTCAAACTGCCAAGTGATTTTTTCATCGTTAATTTGGTCAACATAATTAATTTCTAAGCCCGCAGCTAACACCGCTTTGGCTTTTAAATTATGTTTTAGGGCTTTTAAAGCAAATTTTGGTGAATCAAAATACTTAGCTTCAGGCCAGAAATGTACCCGTGTGCCTGTTGCACGTTTGGCACATTTACCTTCCAAAACTTCTAAAGGTGCAACCGCTTCGCCTTGCTCAAAGGCCATTTTATAGAGGTTGCCTTGGCGCTGTACTTCCACTTCAACACGGGTTGAAAGCGCATTCACCACCGAAATACCTACACCATGCAAACCACCAGAAAATTGATAGTTGTCTGTGCTGAACTTACCGCCGGCATGGAGTTTGGTTAAAATAATCTCAATACCAGATTGGCCATATTCTGGATGAATATCAACTGGCATACCGCGGCCATTGTCCTCTACAGACAAAGAGCCATCTTTATAAACAATCACGGTAATTTTATTGGCATGACCTGCAAGTGCTTCATCGACAGCATTATCAATCACTTCTTGCGCCAAATGGTTTGGACGACTTGTGTCGGTATACATGCCCGGGCGACGGCGCACCGGATCTAAACCAGATAAAACTTCAAGAGATTGGGCCGTATATTGAGACACGTTGTAAGGTTTCCTTATTTTATGCTGTCCGATAAAAACTGTAGCACTGCCGGTATTTTGTCTGCGAAATCGTCCATAGCATGACTGCCATGACAATCGATCATCAGCATTGCACCTTGCGAGGCTTCACTATAATAACGCTGTGCTTCACGATAATCCAAAACTTCATCGCCTTGCTGTAATAGCACTAAAATTTTGCTCGCATCTTGCACAAATGGTACAGAAATGTGTTCTAAGTGATCAAGCTGTGCTTCATCCAAGGACCAATCTGCCGTAACGGCATAAGGCAATGCGGTTGTTGCAAATAAAGTTCTAAACAAATGCCATGGTCGCATTGCTGGATTAATCAGTACAGCAGGAATACCATGCTTCGCGACCAATTGCGTCGCATAAAAGCCCCCCATACTGCTTCCCACCAAGACTACATCCGACAAATTCCTAATCTGTGTAGACAGTAGATCTAAAGCATGCTGCGGATGCATATTTAAATCAGGCAAATGCACTACATCGTTCGGGCGATATTGTGCGCAGTACTGCTTTAATTGTTGACCTTTAATTGAATTTGAACTGCTTTGAAAGCCGTGTAAATAAATGATGTTCATCGCTTGTTCACAAAATTATATACAAATTAATCAAAATAAAGTTTATAAATGAGATGTAGGTCTCATTTCAAAAAGTGAGTTTCTGCATTTTGTTAGACAATAAATCCGCTGCCGAAACACGATCATCGGTATTTTAAATATTATTCATAATAAGGCACTAGCCTTAAACAATAAGACTTATACCGTGAAGCTTAGATAAAAGAAAGCCCGAATATACGGCGCATAAAACGACACAGGATATGACGCAGATGCCGAGTTTAACACCACTACACGAAACCTATTGTAAATGGGACCGCACACCACCGAGCCAAGCCGATGTCCTCGAAGGCTTGGCACAGCTGGTAACGATGCGTTTTAGTGATGTCGTGCATGACCTCATCCAAAATATTCAACGTGAGCTTTTAATCAGTATTTTTGGGATGAGCGAGCAAAAGTCAAAAAGCATCCATAAAATTCCCTATGTCAAAAAGCTGTATCAATTCACTTATGAAAGCTTTTTTAACTACGGAAACTATTTATTAGCACCTATTTTACGTGGTGTCATCGAGCGATTTCCAAAGCTACACGACAAACCATTAACCCCGAGTCTGCATATTTTGGTCGGTGCGTTAAATGGCGTACTGGGTGATTATTTACTCAAATATCAAAACCCTATGGCACTGCCTATGGCTGTGTATGACCATTATGGTAGCTTACAAAAAGGCGAACTCAGTGGCCGTGTGACCTTATTTGTACATGGCCTATGTATGCACCATTTGTCTTGGTCAAATCATAAATTTGGTGGCATCGGCGAAAAACTCTTGGCGCAACGTGATCACAACACCATGTTGTACCTGAACTACAATACAGGCCGTCGCATTTCTGCCAATGGGCGCAGTCTATCCAATACCTTAGAAGATCTGTTACAACGTAATCCAAATATTACCAGCATTGATTTGATTGGCCACAGTATGGGCGGATTGGTGTCTCGTAGTGCCCTCTTTTATGGCAAACAAAATATGCACCACTGGATTCACCGCGTTGAAAACTTGGTCTGTCTGGGCTCTCCACACCACGGTGCAGTATTAGAACGTTTTGGCTTTGCAATGCAAGATAAGCTTGGGCATTTACCTCTTGGAAAAATTGTCGGCCATGTGGTGAATATTCGGAGTAATGGAATTCTAGATTTACGCTATGGAAGCGTCCGTGATGATGATTGGGAACACAATGATGTACGTATTGGGATGATGGACGACAATCGTAAACCTGCACCGATTCCTTCACATATTAATACCTATCTTGTGGCCGGAACCATTGAGTTTGAGCACCGTAAAAATCGGACCTTAAAAGTCATTGGTGATTATTTGGTCAGTGTAAAAAGTGCCTTGGGCGAACACCCCAATAGTCGCTATCAACTAAAAGTACCAGATGCACATAAAGCCATTTTCTATGGTCTAAATCACTTTGAAATTCAATATCACTCGCATGTTGCAGAACAAGTCGCTCGCTGGTTCTACCCAAGTGTAGAAGATCAAGCTTATGATCAAATTCATGAATATATGATGGACTTGGCGAGCATGGAAGGCATCGCGCTCACTTAAATAAATAAGATATTTTTGCCACAAAAAAGCCAGCTTGATGCTGGCTTTTTCATGTCGATGTGCATGCTCAGCGTCATGCAAATTTGGTTATGTTAAGCAGGATACCTACGACATAATTGCCAAAGGCCCACCACGGCCAGCACTGCAAAAAACACCCCAGACCAAACAGGTAAAGACTGTCCTAAGAAGGTCCAATCCACTTTGGCACATTCGCCAGAACCCGTTAATACCTGCTGGAATACAGATTTTAAAGGCAGGGTTTCAACCCAATAATCCAATCCAGGCCCACAACTTGGCACCTTATCTGGCGGTAAATTTTGTAGCCAGACATGCCGTGCTGCCACACCCACAGACCACAAAATAGATACGCTAGCCAAGAAGGCATAGATGCGTTTCATAACATTTGAGGCAGGATTATGTAAACATGCCAACAACGAAATCAGCCCAAGACCAATTAGGCCAATCCGTTGAAATACACATAATGGACAAGGTTCAAGCCCTTGCACATGTTCCAGATACAGCGCAAAACTCATGCCAATCACACTGGCTACAAATAATAAGCCACTGATCAGGCGATAACTCCACTGCATGGGGTTCCCTCTATTTTATTTATCTAAAATTCGCAAGATACTGTTCGAAATTAGGTGCTGTTTCTTGCTCTAATACTGCGAGTGTTTGTAAGGACTGTGTTGCCACTTCTGCAAAATAAGCCTTACGCTCAGGACTCAACTGATGTTGCTCATACATACTCGCATGCTGTTGTGCCATAAAGCTACCAAAGCCCCATGTACCACCTTGCTCAATTGTATCTTCAATCATTTTTGCAGACAAAGTTTCATCGACTTCGTCTACCCGTGACAGCATAACCTTCAAAGCTTGGCTATACAGTGGTGTACTGTAACTTTGGTCCATTAAAGCAGCGATGGATTGCATTTCGTTTAAATAACGACGACACCAATCTTCAATTGGATAAGCCTGCCCTTGCTCCAAAATCGTTGCATTGGGTGCACGGCCGCGGTTAACCACTTCTGCTTGGTTTTGTTCTATTACTTCTTGCTCTGCATCAAGCAAATCTGGGCTATCGCTTAATAAGCAATGTAATGCCAAGATTTCCAAGAAGCCCGCTGTATTTTCATCAATGCCAATTGGGCTATAGGGGTTAACGTCCACTGCGCGTAATTCCACATAGCCTACACCACGGTTGAGTAATGCTTCCGATGGTGTTTCACCTGCTTTTGGCACCTGTTTTGGGCGCACTAAGCTGTAGTATTCATTTTCAATTTGTAGCACGTGGTCATTAATTTGAATTGGCGTGCCCGCTTCATCATCTAAGCCCAAACGGGTAAATGGTGCATACGGCGTTTTGACTGCTTTTTGCAGACCATCCAAATAGCCAGTCAAATTGTTATAGTGAATGCCCAATTGTTTTTGTGCTGAATTTTGATAGCCGAAACGCCCCATACGTAAAGCCGTGGCATACGGTAAAAATAGCGTACCTTTTAACAATGGCAATAAGTGATGCTCTCGCCCTGTCATAAAGCATTGGCATACAGATGGGCTGGCACCGACCAAAAACATCACCAAAGGTGTTAAACGGATAAAGTTACGAATCAAACCAAAGTAACGATGACTACGATAATCTTGCAAGCTCAATGCTTTTAGAGCGTCGTCTGTTTCATTTGCCTGTAAGGCTTCAAACAAATGATCAGGGAAAGATAAATTATAATGAACCCCTGAAATGGTCTGCATACGGCGACCGTAACGCACGCCTAAACCATAACGATATAAGGTTTTAAAACGGCCCACATTTGAGGTGCCATACTGTGCAAGACGAATACTTTCTTCCGCATCATCAAGCATACACGGCATCGATAAAGGCCATAGTCTTTCATCATGTTCTAATTGTTGATGCACAACGGCATGAATATCTTTTAAATAATTGAGTGTTTCACCAATGCTACTTAAGGGTGGTGTAATAAACTCCATCAATGCTTCGGAGTAATCGGTCGTAATATGCGGATGTGTTAATGCCGAACCCAGTGCTTTGGGATGATCTGCTTGAGATAAAAAACCATTGCTCTGCATACGTAAACTTTCACGTTCAATGCCACGTAACATGCCGTGTATATGCGTAGAATCCACCCAATTTGGTAAAATATTTTGAGAGGTCGATTCGGGCTGACTCATTGCAATCTCGCTTAAAGGGAAGAACGACTAAAAGAAAATCATTTATTTAGCGCAGTATAACTTGATTTTTAGGTGGCACGTTACAGTCTGCTGGCTTTTGAGGCAAAGCTAGACTTTATTTTTGATTGTTTTTTTATCACAAAGTTGCACTATAAGACATTTGAGATTTGTGATTTTATTAACAAACAAATACGAAAGCTGATTAAAACTGATGAATTATCAAGATATTTTAGATTTTTGGTTTAGTGCAGAGACCCAACCGCATTGGTTTGCAAAAAGCGATGAGTTTGATGCCCTTATTGAAAAAAACTTTAAAAATGTTCATCTTCAAGCCACGCAGTCCGAACTTTGGACATGGCGCCAGCATGCCTCTGGCCGTTTGGCTGAGATTATCGTCTTAGATCAATTTTCTCGTAATTTATATCGTCAGTCTGCACAAGCTTTTGCACACGATGCAATGGCCTTGAGTTTGGCACAAGAAGCCGTGCAACAGGGCTTAGACCAACAGTTACCCGCTGAACAACGCGCATTTTTGTATTTGCCATATATGCACAGCGAATCCAAATTGATTCAAGTGCAGTCCCTCGCGTTATTTGAGCACTTGGCCAATCCCATCAATTTAGATTTTGCCCAACAGCATAAAGTGATTATTGATCGTTTTGGACGTTATCCACACCGGAATAGCGTATTGAATCGTCCTTCAACGGCAACCGAAATTGAGTTTTTAAGCCAACCTCATTCAAGTTTTTAACCGTCCTCCTCGAAGGCCATTTTTTATTTTTCATTTAGGCTCCCCAACATGAAAACATGGTATTTATCACTTGCACTGGCCACAGCCTTGAGCCTATCAGGCTGTGCAACCACCCCATCAAAACCCTTAAGCTTTGCAGAATTGGGACAGTTTAGTGCCACGCCACTGAATGCTCAGACCTATCGTATTAGCTTTCAAGCAACACCCAATATGAGCTATGGCACAGCTGAAGAAATTACCTTGGTGAAAGCCGCTCAAGCCACCTTACAAAATGGCTTTCAATTATTTAAAGTCAGTGATGACCCAAGTAACCGCAGTCAACAACCTCCTCGAAAAGCAGTGGTGTACGCGAGTCCAATGTACCCTCCATCGGGTTTTTACCGCCGCCATCCTGCTTTTTGGCCCGACCCATTTTATGATATGCCTCAAGTGGTTAGCTTAGACCCAGTACAAGTGAGCTACACCATTGAATGCTTTAAAAATAATAAAGCGGCACCACACGATGCCTTTGATGCCAGCTTAATCTTACAATCGTTGGGTGCAAAATATGGTTTAAGTGCGACAGGTGAACCTTTAGTGCCACCGGCAGCCACACCACCCCAGCCAAAATAATTACGGAGCCTAGACCGCCCTATGTCTGAAGCGACTCAAGCCTCACCCAATTTGCAACGCAGTAAACGATTCGCGGGCATTGCCTTAGTTGTTGCCGTGCTAATTTGGTTGGCTTTAATGATTAGCGCCAAATTACTGCCCGAATATGTTTGGCTCATTCATATTTTAATGCTTTCGGCAGAAGCAGGCGTGGTGGGTGGTCTGGCAGACTGGTATGCCATTACAGTATTGTTTCGTAATCCTTTTGGCAAAATGCCCATTCCTAAATTTTTACGCGACCACACTGAAATTATTCCACGTAATAAAGCCCGTATTGCAGAATCTATGGGACGCTTTGTACAAGAAAATTTTCTCTCCCCGCAAATTGTGCAACGTAGCCTCGCCAATACAGATTTATCCTTAGCCATGGGCAAATGGTTGGCCAACCCTGAAAATAATCAAAAAGTCACCGAGCTCATTCAACAAACCGTACCTAAATTTTTTGACTTTGTTGGGCAAGATCAAATTGGCCGTTTTATTCAAAACAACAGTGTGCAATGGGTTAAAAACACCCAAATTAACCACTTAGCCAGTGAAATGCTTCGCGCGGTCTTAGACAATGATTTTCACCAAGATGTATTACAACGAGGCTTAGATTTAGCCCATGAATGGATGCTACAGCACCCTGAACAAGCACGAGATTTAAGTCGTCAGTTATTTAAAGAGTTAGGCGTTTGGAAACTGGCCAAAGGTGCCAGCTGGATTGGTATTGATGTGCAACAACGTACCATTGATTCCTTACTCGAAAAAGTCGAATCTATGCTGGCAGATCCAGAACATCCATGGCGACAAAAAATAGAAGACAGTGCCCAAAGCCTCATGCTGGCCTTAGCCAATAATCAGAGCAGTGCGAGCCTACGCCTCAACCAAACCAAAGATGCACTTTTAGACAGTCCACAAGTGCTGAACTTCTTGAGCGGTGCTGTGGTGATTTTATGCGATGCAATTAAAGCTGATTTGCAAAAAACAGATTCAGGTATTGCACAAAATTTACGTGTGGCAATTCAGCAAGTCGGAGAAAATATGATTTCTAATATTGCCGTGCGCCAATTGTTAAATGACAAAATGAGTGACATTGCAGTCGACCTTTCCGACCAATACAGCGAAAAAGTGATTCTGTTTATTAGCGCCCGCATTCATGAGTGGGATTCACGTGAAATGATCGACAAAATTGAAAATGAAGTCGGTGGCGACCTGCACATGATTCGTGTCAATGGGGTGGTGGTGGGTGCATTTATTGGCTTGATTTTAGGGATTATCCGCGCAGTGGTGGAATACCTGCTCTAAGCATACAATGGCCATCATGATGCCTGCGCATGATGGCCCCATGTATCAGAGATGCAACGCCAAATGTACGATCCATCACATAAAACCGACGGCGCATAGATTGACAAAGTAATGGAGCACGCTAAGCTAAGCGAACAATTTTAAACCGTAACACCATAATCAAAAATGATAAAAAAAACACAATCGATCTGCCTTATTTTTGGCTTGAGCCTTGTTGCCCTTTCGGGTTGTCAAATGATTTCCAAAACCAGTACTAAAGTCACCGACAGCGTCATGGGCATGTTAGGTCAAGAAAAAAGTCCAGAACTCGATGCACAAAGCATTTTAGACTTGGCCAAAGCATCGCAAGAAAAACTCGAACACCTACTGGCCAATATGCCTAAGAATGAATGGGTATATTTAGAAAACCCGCAATTGGGCACGGCAGAACTGCAAAACAAAGCCACAAATAACCACGTCTTATCCTTGGCGCTCAACTGTAAAATTGAGACTCAACGCCCAAGCTTTAGCCTGAGCAATGCCAATGGTCAAATCATTCTTAAAGCCTATGATGACAGTGCTGGGCAAATTCAATTTTTGCTCGACAATAAAAACTTCGGCAACCCTTTCCAAACCTATCAAAGCAAGCAGCTCGAGAGCTTTAAAACAGCACTCAAACAGGCCAAAGTGATTAAGATTTTTAATGCTTCAAAGCTATATAGTTTCCAAAATACACATGCAGAATTACTGGAAAAACCAGTGAATTGTAAAACATCTTAAGCCCCGAGCATGGCTGAGCACAGCACAAGCTCAGCCTTTTCAAACACGCTAATCACTGGCAAATATCACGGCGCCCTCAGGCACGTGCAACCATTTCACATGCCGATGACCCTGAGCTTATTTCATCGAATATTATTTATTCACTACAAATGGGTTCACCTAAAGACAGCGAAATTTGCTATATTTATTGTTTTTCTGCGACATTTAATTTTCGACTGAATATGAATACGGCAATCCAAGCAGCTCTCGAACATGCAGTACACGCCCTTCAAGCTGAAGGCGTACTCCCAACTGACTTTAATAACAATGGCAATCTCACGCGTACTAAAGACCGAAGCCATGGTGACTTCGCTTCGAACATCGCAATGATTGCTTCTAAAGCTGCTGGTATGAAGCCACGTGATTTAGCCGAAAAAATTCTTGCCGCCCTGCCTGAAGTTGCAGATATCAGCAAAGCAGAAATCGCAGGCCCTGGTTTTATTAACTTCTTCTTAAATGCAGACCAGCGTTTTGCCGTACTGGATCAAATTCAAGCACAACAAAATGAATTTGGCCGTACCCAAGCCAATGTAGCAAAAAAAATTCAAGTAGAATTTGTTTCTGCTAACCCAACATCTAGCCTACACGTGGGTCATGGTCGTGGTGCAGCTTATGGTATGACCGTTGCAAATCTTCTTGAAGCAACAGGCGCAACCGTTGACCGTGAATACTATGTGAATGATGCTGGCCGTCAAATGGACATCCTGGCAACCTCTACTTACCTGCGCTACTTAGAGCTTACAGGTCAAACTTTGGTATTCCCTAAAAATGCATATCAAGGTGATTACGTTAAAGAAATCGCTCAAAGCATTATTGATCAAGACGGCGAAGCTTATGTACGCCCAGTCGCAGATGTCTACAAAGACGTGCCTGAAGATGTTCAATTCGCTGCCGAACTTGATGCTGATGGCAATAAAGTTGTACTTTCAGGCGACAAAGAAAAACACATTGATGGCTTAATTTTTAATTCGCAAACTTTGCTTGGCGAAGGTTACCGTGTATTCCTTCAAGCGGCCTTAAAAGCGATTCTTGACGATATTAAAGATGACCTTGGCGAGTTTGGTGTTCACTTTAACCAATGGTTTAGCGAAGAAACACTGACAGATAAAATTACCGAAGCACTTCAAGTGCTGGACCAACGTGGTTTCCTTTACGAAAAAGAAGGTAACATTTGGTTCAAATCAACCGCATTTGGTGATGAAAAAGACCGCGTAGTGAAACGCCGCAATGGTCAAACGACTTATTTCGCATCAGATATCGCCTATCACTTAAACAAATTACAACGTGGCTATACAGACATCATCGATATTTGGGGTTCAGATCACCACGGTTATATCGCACGTGTGAAAGCGGCCATTGATGCAATGGGCTATGACTCTAAAAAGTTAACCGTGCTTCTTGTTCAGTTCGTCAGCTTATGGCGTGGTGGCGAGATGGTACAAATGTCATCTCGTTCAGGCCAATTCGTGACGTTACGTGACCTTCGTAAGGAAGTTGGTAATGACGCTGCACGTTTCTACTACGTAATGCGTAAGTCTGAGCAACACATTGACTTCGACTTAGATTTAGCGGTTTCGCAAAGCAAAGACAATGCTGTGTATTACATTCAATATGCACACGCACGTATCTGCCGTATGTTAGAAAAAGCTCAATCTATGCAAGTGAACTTCGATGCAAGCGTTGCACGTGGTTTAGCAAGCAAACTTGAATTAGAAACTGAAACTGAAATTCTTGCAAAACTTGCAGCTTATCCAGAGATTTTAGTTCGTGCTGCCAATGCATACGAACCACATCAAATTGGTAACTACTTAAAAGAATTGGCTGCTTTATTCCACGGTTGGTACAACGAAAATAAAGTCCTTGGTGATGATGCTGAATTGACCCAAGCACGTTTATTACTGTCTGTGAATGTACGTCAAGTCCTTCGCAATGGTCTTGAGTTACTAGGTGTATCTGCACCAGAAAGCATGTAAGCAAAACTCGGTTAATTTACCATTGGCAGATCAGTCTTACATTTTCTGAGCTGACCAAACCTAAAAAGCCAGATGCATCATGCGTCTGGCTTTTTTACCATAAGCCTTATATTTTTAAATTTGTCATTTGCTTAATTTGTGAAAATTAAACAAAATACAGATGACAGTAATGTAATATATAATAATCAAGAACAATATTTTGGGACTCTCCCAAAGTGCTTCGTCACAATTAAAATGAATGAGGTTTCCTCGTGTTTGGAAAAACGCAACGTGGTGTATCAGAGCGACCGAATAAACCTAAAAAACCACTGATTCCAGCATGGCTGGGAACCTTAGTGGCGATTTTGATCGTGTTAAGCTTTGTGGTTGCATTGATGCTTTGGAAACCTTGGCAACCGGTTAAACCACGTGCGCAAACCACTGCAGAACAAACCCAAGAAGAAACCAACAAAGACTATCGTTTTTACGACCTATTACCTCAGCAACAAGTTACTCCTATTCCTGAGCAAGCGATTCCTGAAAGCAAGAATCAAGGCACTGTGGTGATTGTAGAAGCACCTGAGCAAAAAGCGGAACAAGCCAACCCAGAACCTGGCCTTGTAGAAAGTCCAGCAGCAGCGGCACCAAATTACATTCTACAAGTGCGTAGTTATGATGACCCAGATCAAGCCGATGCACGTCGTGCAGAAATTATTCTGAATGGTTTATCTGCCGATGTTGTACAGACTACAGAAAATGGGAAAGTTTGGTACCGCGTAGTCTCTGGACCTTATGACTCACAAGATGCAGCCGTCATTGCACAGCAAACCTTACAACACAGTGGCATCGATTCAATTGTGGTAAAACGCTAATTTGAATTCAATAAAAAAAGCACCTTAAGGTGCTTTTTTTATTCCTCCCTTTAATAAAGGGAAGTTAGAAGAGATTCTTTTTTGAATAAATCAGCTTAGCTCAAAAGCTTTTCCTAAAAGGAGAGAGAATTCCTTAAATGGTATGCCCTAAAGCTTCACCCATGACCACTGCTGAATTTGCGGAAAATGCGGCATCCCATGCCATTTTATCTTGTTCAAATAAAACCACCGCAGTTGAGCCCAAATAGAAACGCCCGAGCTCAGCTCCTTTTTCAAGTTTTAAATCGTGCTGGTTTAATTCAATACGGCCCGTTGGTTTTACTTTACCAGTCGCAACGGTTTCGATCCCCGCCACAATCATCGCACCTACCAGCACCACTGCCATACGGCCTAATTCCGTATCAAACAAACACACCATACGTTCATTACGTGCAAACAAACCAGGAATATTCTCTGCTGTGGTTTGGTTCACAGAAAATAATTCACCTGGCACATACAATGTTTCAGTTAATGTACCGGCAAATGGCATGTGCACACGGTGATAATCTTTCGGTGACAGGTAGACTGTAGCAAATTGACCATTTTTAAATGGCTCTGCCAATTGTGGATCGGCAATCAAATTTTCAACGGTAAATTTTTGGCCTTTGGCTTGAAAAATATCACCATTTTCAATTTTACCCAATTGTGAAATCGCACCATCCGCAGGTGAAACAATACTGCTTGCATCCTGATCAATTGCACGTACACCATCTTTTAAAGAACGGGTAAAAAATTCATTAAATGATTTAAATTTCAAAGCATTGCTTTGCTCTGCAATCGACATATCAATGCCATATTGTGCCTTGAACGCTGTAATCACCGCATTTTTAATGATTGGATTTTCGCTGGCTGCAACTTTACCCACCACACGTGACAAACGATGTTGTGGCACCACACGCTGAGCTTGAATGAAAATTTGTTGTTTTAAACGCGATGTAATGCTCAAGATGGCAACTCCCCTGTAGCGATTGGACTATCGAGGCGGTTGCCCCACTCACTCCACGCCCCGTCATACGCTCGAATATTCCAACCCAATAACCGCCCTAAAATATAGGCCAATCCTGAGCGATGATGTGACTGGCAATACACCACCACTGGTTCATTTAATTGAAAACCGAGTTGTTCTAAACGCTGCTGGGTGCGCGATAAAGGATGCAATTTTAAATGATTTTCACGGTTAAGGGCAGTACTCCACTCGAAATGGCGTGCGCTTGGAATATGCCCGCCACGTCTAGCCGCTAAGCGCAGTCCGGTATATTCATCTTCTGTACGGCAGTCCCAAACTTGAATTGATTGATTTTCAACACTTTGTTTTAATTCTGCATAATCAATTTGTACATCTTTTTGGGCATTTGACTGAATCGTCACAAATTGCTCAACGGGCTCAAATTGTGGTACTTCTGCGCTCGTTGGTAAGCCTGCACCCAACCATGCATGGATGCCACCGTTCAAAAGGCTGGTATTTTCAAACCCAATACAGTGTAAGTTCCAAATCAACCGTCCTGCCCATGCGCCACCTTCATCATCGTATGCCACAACATGATGCTCTGGGGAAATATTTAAGAACTCAATCAGCGCTTGCAAACCTTCTGCTTCAGGCAATAGCCCCATGGCTTGTTCTTCTTGGCGCACTAAAAGTTTCGGTTTCAGGTGAATGGCATGAGGAATATGCAGTTGCTCATACACCGATGTTCGGCTCAAATCGACAATTCTGAGTTTGTCATTGCCCAAATGTGGGACCAAATCTTCTGCTTCTATCAGCAGGCCAAAATCCAAAGTGCTCATTTTTTCGTAGCTATTATGGGTCAAATTTAACTGATCTTAGCACAGCTTATTTTCAAAAATATGCTGTTTTTAAAAGACCCTTAGCAAAATTTTAGATAAACCCTTGGTAAAAATTCACATCCAAAAAAAACCGTCTTGGGTTGCAAGACGGTTTTTACATTGTGCTTAAGCACTTTCAGGGATTTCAAACACCTGACGTAAATATGCCAAGAAGGTGTCGTTATCCGTCATGGTTTTACCCGGACTGTCTGAAATTTTTGCGACTGATTGACCATTACACTCCACCAATTTCAACACAATATTTAACGGCGTTTGCCCCATATCATTGGTTAAATTGGTGCCAATCCCAAAGCTCACTTGAAAGCGGTCTTTAAAGTAATTGTGTAAGCTCCACGCTTTTTCTAAATCTAAGCCATCACTAAATGTCAGCATTTTAGTTTTGCTGTCAATTTTCAACTTTTTATAGTGTGCATAGGCTTTATCACCCCATTCATAGGGGTCACCACTGTCATGGCGTAAACCATCAAACAATTTGGCAAAGTATAGATCGAAGTCTTTTAGAAATGCGTCCATACCCACCACATCGGTCAAAGCAATGCCCAAATCACCTCGGTATTCTTGTACCCAAGTTTCAAGTGCAGACTTTTGGAAATTACGCAGACGAACATCTAAAGCTTGGAAAGCTTGTAAAAACTCATGTGCCATGGTGCCAATCGGAGTGAGCCCCAATTCTTTGGCAATCAGCACATTACTTGTACCACGGAAAATTTCAGGAGCCGCTTGATTAAACGCTTGAATGACATGCTTTTGCCATGCAAAGCTATAACGGCGACGCGTACCAAAATCAGACACCAAGAATGGTGGCTCATCTGAACCTTGTACTTCAGTATAATGCTTCAGAAGCTCAACTTTTGCGTCTAAACGGCGCTGCCCTTCGAGTAATACTTCGTCAGAACGAATGCGACGGAAATACAATTCATTGACCAATGCGAGTACAAAAATCTCAAACATCATAGCCTGAACCATAGGGCCTTCTACCCAAATGTCCAAACGGCCTTCGCTATCAATCCCAGCCTTAATAAAACGGCGTTTAAGCTGAAATAACTCGAGATAATCTACAAAGTCACTTTTTAGAAAACGTAGGCTGCGTAAATACAGCAACTCATCTTCTTTAAACTGAAGCGTACACAGATGGTCCAGCTGTTCATTGAGGTCATCTAAAATGTCTACGAGCGGATAAACCGTGTCTTGCAAATTACGGCAACGGAAATGATAAACGCTGTGCGTCTGAGGAAATTTATGTAACACCACCTGTAACATGGTGAATTTATATAAATCTGTATCAAGCAAGGATTGTATGATTGGAGCCATATCGGATTTAAATTCGCTGTACTTCTTGCATTAAAGCACACTTTCAAATGCGATATTGCTAGTTTTATACACAGCCAATGAAATAGCTCAGTTACAGACCTGCTTATTTCTGAGCAAGGACTGCTGATTTTTCTTGTGCTTGAATGATTTTTTGCAACTGTTTTTCTTGCCCAATAACTTTGGCAAATTCAGCTGTGGTTTTTTGACCTGTCTGCTTGGCATTTGCATCACAATCGACCTGACGTAATTGTTTTGCAATGGAAAATTCCATTTTAAACAAAGCACCCATTAATGCTGTATTGCCTTTATTGTCACGCGCACAGCGGTCGGCACCATGTTTTAGCATTGTCGTTACAATGTCTTGATGCCCATAATAAGTCGCCATCATCAACGGGGTAAAGCCTGAGGCATTACGCACGTCTACTGGAAATCCATGTTTTAAAAACTCATTAATAACCTCTTGGTTGCCCGTTTTGGCCGCGGCAAAAAACAGATCAATCAATTCTTGTTGTGAGTTCATCTGATCATTAGCAGCAGTTTTAGCGGGGGAGATTTCTTCCGCGATTGCCACGTTTGCGAATGCGGAACCAAACGCGAGAAGACTGGCTAAAAGTGTACGTTGCATAATGCCCATGATGAACTCCAACAAAAATCGAATGTGTTCACGTTTCTAAAAACGTAGAAAAATGAAATGTGAAGCAAAAAAGAGTGCCTGTAAAACTCCCCTAGGGTTGCAGGAAAGGGTTTGAGTTTTACAGGACTTTTCGGTGGTGACTTTCGTCTTTACCCTAGTCACCGATCTGATTGATGCATCGAAATGCATCTTTCAATTTTGACAACTTAGTCTTTTAACTGAGCTGCTTTTGCTTTAACAGTTGCAAGGTTACCGTTAACCGCTTTAGTCATACGTGTACCGTAGTCAGCATCAGCTTTGTAGAAGTAAGACAACATGATGTGCTTAGTTTCTGAATCCTTAACATTGCCAAGATCAGCAGCCAAGTTCATGATTAAATCGTCTTTTTCTTTCGCAGTGTATGAACGGTAAAGCTCACCCGCTTGCTTGAAGTTTTGCTCTTTGGTACCCACTTGTTGAACAGTACCAGTTAAAGGCGTTTGAACTGCACGTGCTTTCGCAGTTGCTGGTTTTGGTTCAATACGACTTGGTTCATAGTTCACGTTAGATGAAGTACCGCCAACATTCATGTAGCCATCTTGGTTGTTGTTGTTTACATTCACAACTGGACGGTTTACAGGAATTTGCTGGTGGTTCGCACCTAAACGGTACATTTGAGTATCTGAGTAAGAGAAGATACGACCTTGTAATAGACGGTCTTCAGATGGCTCGATACCTGGTACGAGGTTACCTGGAGCTAAAGCAACTTGTTCTGTTTCTTGGAAGAAGTTCTTCGGCATACGGTTCAGCGTTAACGTACCGACTTTAGTTTCTGGAACGAGGTTCGTCGGCCAGATTTTAGTTGGATCTAGTGGATCGAACTCGAAGCTGTTTAGGTCTTTAGGATCCATAACTTGGATGTAAAGATCCCATTTAGGGAAGTTACCTGCGTTGATGTTCTTGTAAAGATCGTTCGTTAAGTGGTTGAAGTCTTTACCTTGTAACTCACTCGCTTCTTTAACGTTAAGACCCTTCACGCCTTGTTTAGAACGGAAGTTGAATTTCACGTATTTGTATTCGCCTTTATCGTTATAAAGTTTGAATGCATGTACGCCAAAACCGTCTTGTTCGCGGTAGCTCGTCGGAACACCTTCTTTACCATATACATGAGTGATCATGTTGGTTGCCCAAGGCTGGCTAGACAAGAAGTCAAATACGCGGTTTGCGTCTTGCATGTTGTCAATTGGGCTTGGCTTCATTGCGTGAATGAAGTCAGGGAATTTGATTGCATCACGGATGAAGAATACTGGAGATTGGTTACCCACTAAATCCCAGTTACCTTCTTGCGTGTAGAACTTGATCGCGAAACCGTGCGGGTCACGTAAAGTTTCTGGAGAATGTTTACCGTGAATTACAGTAGAGAAGCGTAAGAATACTGGAGTTTTAGTACCCGCTTTGAATAATGAAGCAATTGTTAGATCAGATAAATCTTTAGTTGCAACAAACTCACCATAAGCACCTGTACCACGTGCATGCACTACACGCTCAGGAATACGCTCACGACCAAAACGTTGTAATTTTTGAACCAATTGTACGTCTTGAAGTAGAACTGAACCATTTGGACCCGCAGTAATCGAGTTTTGGTTATCGCCTACTGGTGCACCATTGTCTTTTGTTAATGGCGCTGCTTGAGTCGCCGCTGTTGCAGTTGCTAACATAGCAACCAGTAAAGAACGCTTAAACATCGTCTTCATCTCACTAAAATTAATACCTTTCCTGCACGAGAGAAGATACCTATTTTCTTTAAATTGTTAAAACAGATTATTTTTATAATTTTAATCGCTTTGTTAGATTGATTATTTTTTTATCTAATATTTTTCAACAACTTAATGCTTTAAATTTAATCAAAAACTCCATTTTAAATGCATTTTTGCTACAATTTGTTCTGATTTGATTTGATGGAAAATAGTCCCAAATGCGCGCCTTATTACAACGTGTTCTAGAAGCTAAAGTAGTCGTGGATGGCGAAACTACAGGTGAAATTCAGCACGGCATTTTAGTTTTTTTAGGCATTGGCAAAGAGGATGATTTGGTCAAAGGCAAAAAACTGATTGATAAGATCTTGAAATATCGTTTTTTTGATGATGAACAAGGCAAAATGGGCTGGAATATCAGCCAAGCAGGTGGCGGCTTACTCTTGGTCTCGCAATTCACCTTAATGGCTCAAACGCAAAAAGGCTTACGCCCTGACTTTGGCCCAGCCATGCCACCAAGCGAAGCCAAAGCGCTGTATGAAGAACTTGTAAACTATGCAAAGTCACAGTTTGAAAATGTGCAAACAGGGATTTTTGGCGCCGACATGAAAGTGCATTTGGTCAATGACGGCCCAGTGACGTTCAATTTAGAAATCGAATAAATCCTGAACGATAAAAAAGCCCTCCATAGAGGGCTTTTTAAATCCTCCCCTAGCCCCTCCTTTAAAAAAGGAGGGGAAAAAGGAGTACATCTTACTTACCTGTTTTTTCTTTAATAAATGCACGGGCAATTTTGAATTTTTCTTTCATCGGTTTTGGTAGCTTCGGTGGAATCAACTTCGCCACTTGGTTAAACCAAACTAAAAGCCCAAAGTCACCTTCCATTTTAATACTGCCATTTTGCATGCCCGTCATAAATGCAGTCGGGTCACCTTTCATCAAGGTTTTTACACCTTGTTCGCTGTCTGCAAATTGCAAAATAAAATCTGCTTTTTCTGCATTACCTGCAACGGTATCAATGTGGCCATTATTTACAATAATTTGACGCGCAAGGCCTAAGTCTGTGCCAATTTGAATACGAAATTGACGCTCATGAACCAACTCAATAAATTTAGGGCTGGTGCGTGCAAGTTGCTTCATGCGCAATGCTAAACCAGCAACCAGTAAATCCAGCGGATCCGTGCTGACATCAACCAGTGGTAATTTTACGACAGGAATTGATGATAATTTCATGACTTTAAGCCTATTGTAATTGTTGGAAAATTGACTGCCTCATCCTAACATAACTTCGTTTTTTTAAGGCATGCCTTTAGCGTTTAAATTTGTGCTCGACATAAAAAAGGCATGTATGAAACATGCCTTTTTTCACCTTAAAAATTGACTATCAGCGACTTGAATACTGCTGATCATCCTCATAGACAGGTGTATGTTCGATATATTGACGTTTTGCTGACGCACGCTCCGCACGGCGGTCTTCAAGCAATAGCATCAGAATAAATACCGTCATCGTCGTCATTAATGCCACAAAGTAGCTGGAAATCATGGTGAGCTCAAATACAGCTTGTGTGCCAAAACGAATGACTTCAACCATGCCCCATACCAGCATCCCAGCCAGCATATAGTTTAACCAGCGACGATACGGCGAGAAGAAAACAGCAATGACAGCAGCCGCGACTAAGCTCATGCCTAGAATGGTGGCAAAATTCGCTGTTACCATATAAACCTCCGTCATTTAATGAAACCATTGCTATGGCTAGGTTTCATTTAAAATTACCGTGTAATCAATCAATGGAATGTATCAACTTCAAACTCTATGCATGCATTATGCGCAGTTTTTTTGATAAAAAAAGTCTTGTCTTCGGCCTAAGCGACACACATTGTCGCAACATTATTTTGTCATTACATTTTTTTATTTTTGAGTTTTCTTAGAACAAAGACCATGCCTTGCTTGGCGTGTCATTACAAAAAAAAACCTGCTTTTTTGCAGTGAAAAATTTATTTTTCAGATCATGTTAATCGTTGTTTTTATCAACAATTTTATATTTACCGTTGGTCGCCTCTAGACTGAAATCCATAAAAAAACGCAGTCATTTGACTGCGTTTTTCATACAACGGTCACATATTAGGCACGATTTAAATCTTTATCATGTACACCTAAAAGATATAACACGCCGTCAAGTCCTACACTTGAAATTGCTTGATTGGCATTTTGACGTACCAATGGTTTAGCACGGAATGCGACACCTAGACCTGCAATCGAGAGCATTGGTAAGTCATTTGCACCATCGCCCACGGCAATCGCTTGTTCTAAGGAAATGCCCATTTCTTCAGCAATTTGCGTCAACAAGAGTGCTTTACGTGCGCCGTCAACAATATGACCTTTGACTTCACCCGTGACCACGCCGTCTTGTACATCTAAAATATTGGCATGAACTTCATCAATACCGAGTTTCGCCTGTAGATATTCTGCAAAATACTGGAAGCCACCCGATAAAATCGCAGTACGGTAACCCAAAGATTTCAATGTTGAAATTAGGCGTTCAGCACCTTCAGTGACTGTTAAGCGCTCTGCAATACTCGCCAGCACAGATGCATCCATACCTTTGAGTAAAGCAACACGGGCACGGAAGCTTTCTTGGAAGTCCAATTCACCTTGCATCGCACGTTCAGTAATTTCTGCAACTTGCTGACCAACACCTGCTTCTTTTGCCAGCTCGTCAATGACTTCTTGCTCAATCAGCGTCGAATCCATATCAAAACACACCAAACGGCGGTTACGACGGTAAGCATTATCTTCTTGTACTGCAACGTCTACGCTCAGCTCTGCAGATAAGCTCAAGCAGGCTGCACGCATTGCTTGAGCATCTAACATTTGGCCACTTAAACCAAATTGTACGCAGGCACGTTTAGGCCCAATACTGCCTCCATCAAGCTGCGGACGACCAGATAAACGCGTCACAGTTTCAATATTGAAGCCTTGGCTCGACACAATTTTTGTTACAGCCTGTAAATGCGATGGCGTCAACTCTGGCGCTAAAGCAGTCACGATATAACGTGTACGGCCACCTTCACTTACCCATTGATCATAATCTGCAGCAGAGATTGGTTTAAAACGAACTGTTAAGCCAATTTCATGTGCTAAAATCAGAATTTCCTTCATGGCTAATGCTGTAGCAGTTTGGTCATCTGACGAAACAACAATACCTAAAGTCAGTTGGTTATGTATGACGGCTTGACCTACATCTAAGATTTGTAAGGAATGAACGGACAGGGCCTGCATTAATCGTGTAAATTGATTAGGCTGGTCTGGCCCCAGAAATGAAATAAGGATGATTTCTCGCATGAATTGACTCGGGTCTGAGCTACAACTATTGTTAGAATCATAATCGAAAATAAACAGTTTTGCCTTGGAAGTTTACGTTGAATGCGCCTAGACAAGGGCTATTTGCTAGCCTACTAATAGTAAGTTTCGCTTTTCATACCTTTTTACTGGTATTGGCGACCACACATCAGCTGAACGAAAACCGTGCCAGCCAAGGTCAACTGATGACCAGCCAATTGGTCACCGACAGTATTTCGGAAATGGAACCCGCCAATACCGTATCATTGGCATTACTTGCCGATCGTTACGCGACCAATCCTAGCGTGGCGTCTATTCGAATTTTAAATTCGGCAAAGCAAGTCCTTGCAACGGGTGGTCAAACCAAAACCCGTGAAGGCGAAGTATTTGTACGTGATGCACTACTGAATGAGAAAAAAGTCGGTACAGTTGAAATCACACTAATTCAGCCGAGCATAGGTGAAATTTTACGCACCCAGTGGCTGGCTATTTTGGTTTCGCTTATTATTCATGGTTTATTGTGGTTAGCTTACCGTGGTATTGCTCGCCCAAGTCGTACCGAATATTTGGCACGCATTAATAATGAATCACGCTTAAAACACGAAATTCAAAGCTTGACCCAAGCATTTGAGCAAGAGAAACATGCTGCCGCAGTTGCAATAGCACAAGCACAGCAAAATGCGCAAAACAAAGCGAAAAAAGAACATAAACCCGTCGTTATTGACAGCAGTAGCTTAGCGCTCAATATTCAATACTATGACCCAAAACAATTGCTCGATACTGTCAATAAAACAGTGTCTGGGCCGTATTTTAATTTATGTCAGTTGTTTTTAAATAAAGCCACTGAACTCTGCGTACAGCACTATAAATTAAATAGCTCAGACATTTGTACTGTGCATAAATTTGATGATCAGGGTGCAATTATTAGCATCTCAGCAGACACGCCAAATGGCTTACAGTGTTTAACCATGATTAGCGCAGTGTTCCAATTGCTTTCAGATGTGCTCTATAAACGCTACCGTGAAGAACGTCGTTTTGTTTTACAAACGCGTAGCGCGATTTCAAGTGCTGTAGAGGCGATGCAACTCAGCTCAGTCCAAGCTGCAGAGCGTCTAGTACAGCAACTCTCTGCTAAAGAAAGTGCCGTGCAGGTACCTAACCACTTACTTAAAGAAATTTCGGATCATTTCCAATTGGTAAGTTTGCCAAACCCAACCAATGTACTGACTCGACATGCCTTTATGATTAATGGAATGGATGCTGATGCCGCTGAATTGGCGCAGTCTTTCCGTACTGAAATCTTAAAATCAAAGCAGTCTAAAGCCTCTTAAACACTGCCCTGTTTACTATAAAAAAAGCCTGAACACATTCAGGCTTTTTTATATGCATTTGTTCTCATCAATTGGGTTCATGGCTTGTCTTTGGCATAGCTTCAGACTGTGCTTTTGACGCCCAATAGGTTGCCAGTGCAGGACCAGAAATATTGTGCCATAAACTAAAAATTGCGCTTGGTAATGCTGTTAAAGGCGATGCTGCAAAATGCGTTGCTGCTAAGGCCACACCCAAACCTGAGTTTTGCATGCCCACTTCAATTGCTACAGCCTTGGCATCTGCATAAGGTAGCTTAAAGAAGCGACTCACCCAAAAACCAAGTAAATACCCCAAACCATTATGTAGGGCAACTACACCTAGAATGAGCAAGCCAGATTCTAAAATTTGTGTTTTACTGCCCGCCATAATGGCTGCCACAATAGCCACAATGGCCACGACAGAAACCAAGGGCATCACCTGAATATATGATTCAGCCTTAGACTGTAACAATGTACGAATAATTAAGCCCAAAACTATTGGGAATAACACAACTTGTAAAATAGAGATGAACATTGAGCCTGCATTAATTTCAATCCACTGGCTAGCCAATAAATAGAAAATAGCGGGTGTTAATAACGGAGCGAGTAAAGTAGATACCGAAGTACATGCAACTGAAAGCGCAGTATTGCCTTTGGCCATATAAGTGATGACATTTGAAGCTGTCCCACCTGGACAACACCCAACCAGAATCACACCAATGGCAATCTCAGAAGGCAAATTCATCAATTTACATAATACAAATGCCAATCCCGGCATCACAAAAAACTGTGCAACGACTCCTATGAAGACCGCTTTAGGACTTTGCAATACCCCTTTAAAATCATCTAAGGTCATTGTCATGCCCATACCCAGCATAACAATACCCAGCAACCATGGAATATAGGCTTTGAGCCACACAAACATTTCAGGTGCTAAAAGCGCAATCCCTGCAAAGAATATTACCCATAATGCGAACGTTTTTTGAATCAATTGTGTAAAGCGCAAGAATCCTGACATAACTCTGCCCATCTCAATGTACATGCTTATACCCTGCCATAAGTCGCTAGCACGTCACAATTCACCTTTGGACTAAAAAGTATAAAATGCCTACATATTCATAATATTTCTATTTCTGCTTTATGCCTCTGTTATTGCTTTTATGTCTTTCATATAAATCCGTTTCACACCATTAGATAGCATGTCCTGCCATGCCTGCTGCAATGACCCTTGTAGATCAATCCCCTTGCATGCATCTGCCACCACAAAGGTACGAAAACCTAAACGACTTGCATCCATTGCTGTCCACGCCACACAAAAATCTGTAGCAATACCCACAATAAAAACGCTATCAATCCCACGTTCTTTTAAATAACCAGCAAGACCTGTTGAGGTTTGATGATCAGCTTCCATAAATGCAGAATAACTATCAATGTTGCTATGCATTCCTTTACGAATCACCAATTGGGCATGTGGAATAGACAAGTCTGGATGTAAAGCAGCATCATGTGTGCCTTGGACGCAATGTGTAGGCCAAAGCACTTGTGGGCCATAGGCCAATTTAATGCTGTCATAGGGCTTCGCACCCTCATGATTGGCCGCAAATGAAATATGATTCGCCGGATGCCAATCTTGCGTTAATACTACATTTTCAAAATATTGCGCCAATTGATTAATTGCAGGAATAATCTGATCTGCATTTGCCACAGCAAGGTTGCCACCTGGTGTAAACCCATTCTGAACATCGACCACAATTAAGGCACAATTCTTTTGCATATCACTCAATCCATTTTCATTCAATTCAATCTGCGCTTGGGCGCATTCGGTTCACGGTTGTAGTATTTCGTCTTGACGATAAAAATAAAATGACCCGCCTAGCGAATTCAAGTTATATCTCGGCAAATCCTGTTGTAAAGACCGCGCAAAACGTGGATAAATTTTGGATTTACGTTCAGTGGAGGCATGAAAACAAAAATACAAAGGTTGATATTTATAGACAAAATTTACAATATGCTCACGCGCCAAACGCATGACTTCAAAGGCATTAATCCCCATATTAACATCATCTTGTACAGGGTCATCGGCAAAAGCCAGCCAAGCATTCATACCTTTGCTTCGAGCGAAATTCATTTTTTTAACATCACGTTTGAGCGTTAAGTTAAATTCATTTTGCTTAAATGAAAGTGTAAAAAGCTGACCATCAACTTTAAATTGTGCCATCCAATGATTTTGACTCATTTGGCCCCCGTATTCTTTTTTATTTAATTTTATTATCACATATAAATCAGCAGTCTAACTTAAAATTTCAGCAAATATTTAAACATCAAAACATTTATATCCCACAATAAAAAAGCCCGTCGATGACGGGCTTTTTTACTTTTATTGGCGATTAAGCCAGACGACGTGTCAGTAATAACATCACAATCGCAGAAATAATAATACATGGAATGGCTGCTGAAATTACACCTGCAGCACCAAAGCCAGCAGTTAACAATGCACCAGCAATTGCGGGCCCAAGCATTGCTCCTACACGACCCACTGCCGATGCAACACCAATACCTGTACCACGTACAGTTGTTGGGTAAACAATACCACCGAACGCATACAATACGCCTTGGCAACCAATCACAAATGCACCAACCAATGCAGAAGCCAAGTACATTTGCGTTAATGAACCTGCTGCATTTAATGCCAATAGGCCTGCTAAAATACCGCCGTACATCAACAAGATTACGAAGGTTTTTTTCCAACGATCCGTCAATACACCTAGCACCACCGTACCTACAGTTGCACTCACCATGAAGTAGAACTGTGCAGTCGCGCCTTCTTTACGTGTAAAGCCTAATTCTTGGAACAACGACGGTAACCAACTTAACATTATGTAAACCACCATCAATGTGAAGAAATAGCTCGTCCAAAGGAAGACCGTACGCAATAAGTTTTCAGAGTTAAATAGGTCTTTAAAAGAACCTTGTGGAACTGCTTCAGTGCTTGCAGTCGCAGTTTGCTCTTTTGCTTTTAAATATTCTTTAGACTCAGGAAGCAATAGCATCATGATTGGAATCACGATGATCGGTAACAAGCCACCTAAATAGAAAATGTTTTTCCAGTTTGAACCAAACTCAGTACTTGCCACCAACGATAAAATTGCAGCACCAACAGGCATACCGCAGTACATTAGACCTACAGCACGACCACGGTTTGCAGGTGTTACCGCTTCAGAAGCCAATGTAATTAAGATTGGCATAGCAGCACCAAGTCCTGCACCAGCCAAGAAACGTACTGCAAGTAATGAATTAAAACTATTCACCCATACTGTACATAATGTGAAAACTGCAAAAATGGCAACCGACCAAATTAATACCGTTTTACGACCAATCCGATCCGCAATTCGACCACCAACTAGTGCACCAGGCAGTAAGCCTAAAATCCCTGCACTAAAAAACACCCCCAGTTGCGAACTATCTAGACCGAAACTTTCACGAATACCAGCAGCTGCAATACCTGCTGCCTGAATATCTAAGCCTTCGATTACGGCAATTAGAAAACAGATCGCTACCGTGACAATAGCATGTTTATTATCTGACTTTTCCATTGGAGAATCCTTGTGTCAATCAGTGTTCAAAAAAATGCATCATCTATGAGCAACTTAAATGAACATACTGACAATAAGTGTTAGTCCAAAGGCGAATAGGGCTTATATTTGTTGATTTTTCTTTTAGTTAAGCAGGTAGATATAAAGTCTTAAAAGCGATAAATACATTTCACTCTGATTCATTAAATGTGACATTTCAACAGATAGATCAACTACTATTCTTTACGGTTTGGTATGTAACAAAAAAAATCATTATATTTAAAACAGATTATTAACATAATTTTTAAAGATCATTTGCAACAAATACATCGCAATTTTCTATAACTTTCAAGTCTATGTTCATCTTTTTTTTATCTTAAATTCTGATCAAAATAGACGGAATAGCACACTAGACACGCTCTTAAGCTAATCTCATTCTATTTTAACCATAGATTTTGGCGCTTTTTAGCCTATATTTTGTTGTTTATCTATACAGTATAGCCATACGCGTAAAAACCAATCTCATTTGTTAAAAGCAAGTGCTTGATTGTTTTAATTAAGCTTTGTATAAAGTTTTTTACCGCTTTGACTAAAGCATATTGTTCTTAGACGCATGATCAGTCATAATTTGCATAAGCATTACCCAATTCCATGCAAACGGATTGATTTGCTGTCTATCAAAAATACGAACCTGTCCAAATTCATACTCAATTTAGTCGTTTGGATAGAAAAATAGGATTGTTTTAAAAATGACTCAGCAAGCACAGCCGATCCAAGGCTCAATTGTCGCAATCGTCACCCCAATGTTCGAAGATGGCAGCGTAGATTGGAAGGGACTCGAAAAGCTCGTTGAGTGGCATATCCAAGAAGGCACAAACAGTATTGTTGCTGTAGGTACGACAGGCGAAGCATCGACTTTAAGCATGGCAGAACACACTCAAGTGATCAAAGAAATCATTCGTGTTGCCAACAAACGTATTCCAATTATTGCTGGTACGGGTGCAAACTCAACCCACGAAGCGATTGAACTGACCAAAGAAGCAAAAGAACTTGGTGCAGACGCCGCGCTACTCGTAACGCCTTATTATAATAAGCCAACTCAAGAAGGCCTGTTCCAACACTACAAAGCCATTGCTGAAGCTGCTGATTTACCCATGATTTTGTATAACGTACCAGGTCGTACTGGTGTCGATATGCTCAATGACACGGTTATTCGTTTAGCTGACATTCCACAAATTGTGGGCATTAAAGATGCAACAGGTGATGTGCCACGTGGTATTGAATTAATCAAAGGCCTTGAAGGCAAAAGCATGACTGTTTATTCAGGTGACGATGCTACGGCATATCAACTGATGGAACATGGCGCAAAAGGCAATATCTCTGTTACTGCCAATGTTGCACCAAAAGCAATGAGCAACGTATGTGCAGCAGCTCTTGCCGGTGATCATGCTAAAGCTACTGAAATTAATGCAACAGTTGCAAATCTACACAATATTTTATTTTGTGAATCTAACCCAATTCCTGTGAAATGGGCACTTCATGATATGGGCTTAATCAGCACAGGTATCCGCCTGCCGTTGACACCGCTTGCAGAACAATACCGCGCACCGCTACACGAAGCACTTAATCAAGCGGGCGTAATCAAATAAAGAGCAGTAAAATTATGCAATTACGTTTAGGTCTCACCCTTGCACTTTCAGTATTCAGTTTAGCAGGTTGTAGTTCTTTGGCCTTTAAAAATGGCACCTTAGATTATAAAGAAACCACAACTTTAGAACCGTTAAAATATCCTGAAGGTTCAATGGTGCGACCTGTGGCGCCATTGTACCCTGCTCCAACGGTTGACGCGCTTGCAATTGAGCATGCACCAAAACTTGAAAACAAACGTGGCAACCGTTTTGCTTTACCACGCCCAGATGCAGCTCAGGAACAATCCTCTGCAGACGACTCAAATAGCACAGCTATGCTAGGACATCCTCAGCTTTTAAGTGATGGAAATCAAAATCCTTTACTCAAAATTGATGGAAATTCTGCTACAATTTGGCAGTACACACTTGCTACCCTCAGTAGCCTCAATCACACCATCGTTGGTCAAAGCAAAAACCGTTATGAAGTAACTGTTAAAGTCGACCAAAAAACGTATGTGTTAAGACTTTCTTCTGTGGGTACTAGCAATAACCTAGCTGTATTCAATGCCGATAACACTTTTGCAGATAAAGAAGTCGCTGCAGAATTGTTAGCTCAGATTTACCAAAATTGGCCAGCCTAGACATTTCTAGGCATTTTTTTTGAAAAAGGTTCCCTCCATGTTAAAACAAACCTTGCTCTATACTGGTAAAGCGAAATCTGTTTATGAAACAGACAGTGCAGATCACCTCATCCTAGTCTTCCGTGACGATGCCTCTGCATTCAATGGCGAGAAAATCGAACAACTAGATCGTAAAGGTAAGGTGAACAACCGTTTTAACGCCTTTATCATGGAAAAATTGGCAGCCGCTGGTATTGAAACTCACTTTGAGAAACTTCTTTCTCCAACTGAAGTTTTAGTAAAAAAATTACACATGATTCCTGTGGAATGTGTAGTACGTAACTATGCAGCTGGTTCTTTATGCCGTCGTTTAGGTGTTGAAGAAGGTAAAGAATTGGTTCCACCAACATTCGAACTTTTCTTTAAAGACGATGCACTTGGCGATCCAATGGTAAATGAATCGCAAGCTATTTCTTTGGGTTGGGCGACTGCTGAGCAATTGGCTCAAATGAAAGACCTTACATACAAAGTAAATGACGTACTGAAAGAACTTTTTGCTACAGGTAACATGCTTCTTGTTGATTTCAAACTTGAATTTGGTGTTTTCCATGACCGTATCGTACTGGGTGATGAATTCTCTCCAGATGGTTGCCGTCTATGGGACAAAGACACCAAGAAAAAACTCGACAAAGACCGTTTCCGTCAAGGCCTAGGCGGTGTTGTTGAAGCATACGAAGAAGTTGCTGCACGTATTGGCATCGACCTTTCAGACATCTAATTGATTCTGAAACTTCACACAAAAAACCGAGCCTTGCTCGGTTTTTTGTTTTTATCGCCTGAGTACTTCACTATGGCGCAGACAGTTTCTTGAAGAGAAATAGCAGAGTCATAAATAATATTTTACCAGTCGTAAAATTTTTAGTTATATTCTTAATAATAAATTCAAATACTTTTAACTTAATCTAAAAAACAAATCAAACTTATAAAAATGCCCGTTTTTACAAACAAGGCAAAGCCTCTTATCATACAAAACAGATTAGACAGCCAGAGTGATCTCAAACCAATCATATCTGTGCTGTCGACCAAATTTGTTATTGTCTGCATAGATGTCTGACACAAAAGCTTTCTTTTTCGGCCCAGTTCTCCCCCAAGATACTGGGCTTTTTTTTGTCCAGACATGCTCGCTTTGTACTTTATTGTTGCTGTTGTTGTTCCTGCCAACGGCGTTGTTGCAAACGCTCCCCCTCAACCTCACGCTTATTACGTGCCGACTCATACAACTTCGTGCCTTTTAATTCAGGTGGAAGGTAATCTTGACGAACAAAATGCTCTGGATAATTGTGTGGGTATAAATAGTGGGCACCGTAGCCTTGTTCTTTCATCAATTTGGTAGGTGCATTACGTAAATGTAAAGGCACAGGCAAATTCGCAGTTTTCTCGGCCAAATCCATGGCTTTGTTAATCGCTAAATAGGTACTGTTGCTTTTTGCACTGGTAGCTAAATATACAACGCATTGGCCCAATATAATGCGTGCTTCAGGCATGCCAATCGCTTGTACCGAACGGAAGCATTCACCCGCCAGCAATAAGGCATTCGGATTCGAATTACCAATATCTTCGGATGCTGCAATCAGCATACGGCGTGCTAAAAATACAGGATCTTCACCGCCTTTGAGCATACGTGCCAGCCAGTACAAAGCTGCATCTGGGTCACTGCCACGAATCGATTTAATCATGGCAGACACTAAGTCATAATGTTGCTCACCAGATTTGTCATAACGGGCAATATTTTGCTGTGCAACTTTCACTACGACTGCATTCGTAATAATATTTTCTAAATCTGCTTCAAACGTGCTGGCCACTAAATCCAACAAATTGAGTGCCTTTCGAGCATCTCCAGCAGCAAATTGGATCAAAGCTTCATATTCTTCTATTTGAATATAACGGTCTTTTAAAAATTGATCTTGCTCAATTGCATGCTTTAATAATTTTTGTATAGAAGCTTCATCTAAAGCATTTAAGGTATAGACCTGACAGCGGGATAGTAGTGCGCTATTCACTTCAAAAGATGGATTCTCCGTGGTCGCACCAATTAAAGTGATTTTGCCTTTTTCAACTGCATTTAATAATGCATCTTGCTGAGACTTATTAAAACGATGAATCTCATCAATAAACACCACAGGCGTGAGTAAATCACCGCTGTCTGCAATCACTTCACGTAGCTCTTTAACACCCGTATTTAAAGCCGATAAACTCACAAAAGGCCGATCAACAGCTTGAGCCAATAGCAAGGCAATTGTGGTTTTACCAACACCAGGTGGCCCCCAAAATATAATAGAGGGTAAATGCCCTTGATCAATCATCTGACGCAATGGCGCTTCCTCTCCCAGCAGGTGATCCTGCCCAGTAATCTCAGAAAGGTCGCGGGGTCTAATTCGTTCTGGAAGCGGAATATTGCTGTCTGACATTGTCTAAATTCACGGCTGCTTAAAAATACATCGGGCTCTATTCTAACACTAGCTTTTTTAATTTAAGCAGGAATATTCTGTGCCGTTTATAGAAGTTTTTTGGGTATTCATCGGCTAATTGTTGGATGGTCTGAATTTTGTGGAAAGTTTAAAATAAATATGATTAGTTGTTTGTAAAACACTTCCTGAAAGCAATGCTTCAAGCTATGCTTGGAAGGATAACACGTACAGAAACAAGGATTGCTTCTGCCGCCATAGCCACATTGGTGACCCCATGAAATCATCATCGAAGAACAAACCAGCCGTGCCACACGCTCAGTATGATACTGAGCTTAGAACAACTTTAAATAAAGCACAGCGCAGTGTTGCCGATGATGTCATGTTACAACAATTTGCCAATAATATACCGTTGCCACTTTGGCTACAAACTGCTCAAGGTCCTGCTTTTAGCAACAGTAAACTTTGCCAGTTTATCGATGTCGACCTGAACCAACATCTACCAGAAAAATGGTTAAACTATATTCATCCAGAAGACTTCGAACATTTCATTGTTCTATGGCAAAAAGCACAACAAACCAAACAAAATTTTAAAAAAGAATGTCGCCTTAAACATCATCAACTTGGCTATCGCATGTGTGCCGTTCACATCGAATTTCCACAAGCACCCAACTCATTATTTGAATGTTCAGTCAGTTTTATCGACATTCATGACAGTTATGAAAAACAACAAGCGCTCAGCCATCAAGTATCAGCACAAAATAAAATGCTCAATGCCAGTATCGATTGCATTAAAATTTTGGCACCCGATGGCAACTTAACACACATGAATCGTTCAGGATGTTTGGCTTTAGGCGTATCGGTTACTGAAAAAAAATTTGGGATGCCTTGGTTAAATTTATTACCTGAAGACATTCGCAAAGCAGGTTCAGCAGCCTTAGCTCAAGCCTGCCAAGGCAAAAATACCCGATTTGCAAGCAAGAGTACCCTTGACGGACAAACGCACCAGTTTTGGGACAATATTTTGACGCCCATTGTGGACGAAAATGGGGTAACTGAAAGTATTTTATGTGTGTCACGTGATGTGACCCAACAAAAAGCAGCCGAAAGTCGCTTACAACAAATCATAGAACATGATGAGCTGACTGGCTTATTTAACCGTCGTGCCTTTACTCGAATTTTTAAAAAGCACCTGCAATATGCGCTCAATTATGATCATCAAATTGGCCTAATGCTGATTGACCTCGACTATTTTAAGCACGTTAACGATACGCTCGGTCATGTTGCAGGCGATCATTTATTACACACCCTTGGCCAACGTTTTAAAAGCTGTTTTTCTGAAGATATTATTGTTTCACGCCTTGGTGGTGATGAGTTTGCAATCTTGGTACCCGAGCTTGTCGATGAGCAACAGCTGATGGATGTGGCTCACCAAGCTTGGTTACAACTGGATATGCCCATTAGCTACACAGGGCAATTTATTAATGGTGGTATGAGTATCGGTTGTTCGATCTATCCCCGTGATGCGCAGAGTTCATCAAACTTAATGAAATGTGCCGATATTGCGCTGAATGATTTAAAAATTAGCGGACGCGGTGGCATACGCATGTTTAATCTAGACATGTTTAAAGCACTTGAAGCCACTACACGCCAGCTCACTTTGGCACGTAGTATCATTAAAAATGATCAAATTGAGCCTTTCTACCAACCCAAAGTTCAGCTCCAAGATAGTCGTGTGATTGGCTTTGAGGCCCTACTCCGTTGGAAAGATCAACACGGTGTACTACAACTGCCTTCACATATTTATGCTGCTTTCCAAGATTATGACTTGGCTTCGCGCATTAGCGAAACCATGCAAAATAAAATCTTCCAAGATATGAATGAATGGCAGGATCAAGGCTTAGAACTCTTACCGATTTCAATTAATGCAGCACCCGTCGAATTTTTACGAGACGACTATGCAGAGAAAATGCTTCAGCGCCTACAAAAGTACAAAATTCCGCATGATAAAGTAGAAGTTGAAATTACCGAGCAAAGTTTGTCTGAACGAGGTTCTCATTATGTGATTCGTGCTTTGCATCTGCTGAAAAAAGAAGGCTTGAGTATTTCTTTAGACGATTTTGGTACAGGACATTCATCACTGACACGCCTCAGCGACTACCCAATTGACTGTATTAAAATTGATCGTAACTTTGTAGAACGTATGACCAAAGACTCCTCGGCACTTGCAATCGTCAAAGCCATTACACAGCTAGGCTCGAGTATTTCTATGGATATTTTGGTTGAAGGAATTGAAAATACAGAGCAACTCAATGTACTCAAAGATTGTGAATGCCAAAAAGGCCAAGGCTTTTATTTTTATCGCCCAATGAGCTTTGAACATATTAGCGCACTGTTAGAGGTACGCTAATACCCTTCTTGTTTGTGCTTTGATTTTAGTCATGCTTTATTTTTACAACATCATGAGCTCCATTCAGCAATGTATTTGATTAGTGCTTGCCTCGTTGGGCAGACTGTTCGCTACGATGCAAAAAGCTATACCTATCCTATACTGCAGCAACTTGTAGACTCAGGCCAAGCTATCATAGCCTGCCCTGAAATGTTAGGTGGTTTGGCATGTCCGCGTGCACCCGCAGAAATTCATGGTGGTACAGCACTCGATGTGCTCCAATCGCGTGCGCACATTCTCGACAATACTGGTTTAGATGTCACACAAGCATTTTTAAACGGTGCTTATCAGACACTCAGATTGGCTCAGAAACACCATGTTAGCGTGGCAATTCTTAAAGAGAAAAGCCCATCCTGCGGGCGACATTGGATTTATGATGGACAGTTTACTGGGCAACTCATCACGGGTATGGGTCTCACTGCGACCTTACTCCAGCAAGAAGGTATTCAGGTATGCTCAGAACATGATTTTATCAGCGCGTGGCCAGAAGCTTAACGCACCCAGCGCACGATGTATTCTTCAATCTCTTCTGGGTCGACATCTAATTCACTAATGCAACGACCCGCGGCTGTTTTCTTTACGGTCATCACCGTTTGGCGACTACCCGAAATTAAATAATGCCATGAAGGCAATTTTTTACCTTCTTGCACTCGCTTATATGCGCAGCTTGAAGGCAACCAGCGAATGGTATCAACTTGTGCGGGTGTGAGTTGAATACAATCAGGCACCGAGTCTTTTCGATGGACATAATCCGAGCATTGACCAGTTTTACAGTCCAATAACTGGCAAGCAACGTTGGTATAAGCCACTTCCTGAGTTTCATCATCTTCGAGCTTGATCAGACAACATAAACCACAACCATCACATAAGGCTTCCCACTCAGCAGAATTTAACTCTGCAAGCGTGTAGTTCTTCCAAAATTGAGGGCGTAAGGTTTCCGTCATCATCGTGTCATATCAGTCTAAAAAAGCTGAATCAGTATACCAGTACATCCACAAACTTTGCGGATCCCATTGGGTCATACACCCGCACAAATAGATTAAAACTTAATCAACATATTGCCAACGAAAGATCAACATTAGCTTGAACTGCATCACACTATACTGAATATGAAAAGAAAAACACTTGGAGAATAACAATGTTCCGTTGGGCGATTATATTTGCTGTGATTGCACTCATTGCCAGTTTATTAGGATTTGGTGGTGTTGCTGGTCTTTCTAAAGACTTTGCTGTGATTTTATTGGTAATCGCAGTGATTCTAGCCATTGTAGGCTTTCTCTCTCGAGGCAAAGTCTAAAAGCTACGTTAAATTCTCAAATGTCATGTCTATGGCACAAAAAAAACAGCACCTCATGTGCTGTTTTTTTAGATCCAATATCTAGGTTATATCCACACCTATACTGCATTAGGGTTTTAAATGACGCGGTCTAAAACCCATCGCGATTAAAGCAATCAGGTAAGCAACAACCCCAACAACGCATAGACCAATGACTTCTGCAACACGTATCCATTGTGATACTTCGCCGTTGTACCAGGTTAAGGCATACCATAGGGCACCAATCATCACGATATTGGCCACTGCAAATTGCACTGCAAGCTTTTTCCAATGCGCACCAAAACGGAAAATATTGCGTTTATGCAGATAGAAATACAACATCCCTGCATTGACCAATGCCGAACCAGAAGATGCTAAAGCCAAAGCCATGTGCTCTGCATGCCAGTCAATCAGTTTAAAGAAGCCAATAAATACCACGTTTAAAATCGCATTGGCTGCAACCGCCATCAAGCCAACACGTACAGGTGTTTTGGTGTCTTGTTGTGCATAAAAACCTGGTGCAAAAACCTTAATCAGCATAAATGAAATTACCCCAGCACTCATACATTGCAGTGCCAAAGCGGTCATTTGTGTGTCTTCTAAACTAAATGCACCACGTTGGAATAAGGCTTGAATAATTGGCGTAGACAGCATGAACAAAGCAATACTGGCAGGGATACCCACCAAAATAATCACTTTGGCCGCCCAATCAATCATGCCACGGAATTTGGCTTGATCTTGCTCAGCATGACGTGCTGACAACGACGGTAAAATGACTGTACCAATCGCCACCCCAATTAAGCCCAAAGGTAACTCGGTCATACGTTCTGCACTATATAACCATGATACTGAGCCATCTTGCATGAACGATGCCCAAATGGTATTGAGCAAGAGGTTAATTTGTGTGACCGATACACCAAAGAGTGCAGGTAACATCAATTTCATGATGCGATCTACACCTTCGTGTTTAAAATCAACTTTAGGTGGAATGAGTAATTTTTTCTTCCACAGCTCTGGAATCTGAATCACTAACTGTAAAATACCTGCAATAAATACCGCCCAACCCAAGGCCATAATCGGCTCTGCCATATACGGCGTAAGCCACCATGCCCCAGCAATCATCGCTAAGTTAAGCAATACAGGCGAAAATGCGGGTGAAAAAAATGAGCCATAACTGTTTAAAATACTGCTGGCAAAAGCCGTTAAGGACATAAACAGTAAATACGGAATCGTTAAGCGAAACATCTCCGTAGCCAAGGCAAACTTTTCAGGATCATTATGAAAGCCTGGTGCATAAATATATAAAATTGCAGGTGCGGCAATCATTGCGACAAACGTCAGCGCACTCATAAAAGTTGCCAAACAGCCAAATACCCGACTAATCAGAATTTGTACTTCGGCATGTGTACGACTGGTTTTATATTCGGTCAGTACAGGAATAAAGGCTTGGGAAAATGCCCCTTCGGCAAATAAACGCCGAAAAAAGTTCGGAATACGAAATGCCACTACAAAGGTGTCAAAGTCCTTCCCTGCACCAAATACATTGAGTAGCACAATATCTCGGACTAAACCCAATACCCGTGACAACATGGTCATTGCGCTGACTATAACGGTTGACCGCCAAAGTGCCATCGTCTTCACCTAATTTTTAAATTGGCGCTATTGTAATGAAACTTAGGCCAACATTTCATTGGTTAAATTAGCGCTAGTTTGGTTATTTATTTGTTTTTAAAATGATGTAATTGTTTTCTAAACAATGCCCAGTCAAAAAACGGCCCTGGATCGGTTTTACGTCCCGGTGCAATATCTGAATGCCCTGCCAAGTGCTGTTGAAGCTTAGGATAAGCCTCTTGTAAACACGCGGTGACTTCGGTCAGTGCTTGATACTGATCAGCTGTAAACGCCAAATCATCACTGCCTTCAAGCTCAATGCCTATGGAATAATCGTTACATTCTTTTTTGCCCAAATAACTCGAACGACCTGCATGCCATGCCCGATCATTAAAATTGACAAATTGCAGTACTTCACCACTGCGTAAAATCAAAAGATGCGCCGAAACCTGCATCCCTTCAATAGTTTGAAAATACGGATGTACTGACCAATCCAATTGATTTTGAAAAAACTGCTCGATATAGCCACCGCCAAATTGCGACGGAGGCAAGCTAATGTTATGGACCACGAGCAACTGAATCTCGGTCTGTTCAGGGCGCTGATTATAATTAGGTGATGGCACTTGGCGTGCCCCCAACAATTGGCCCTCACAGACCCGAAAATTTGCCTCTCTTGGCATAAATCAATCCTAATTCATCTGATGTCATGCAGTATGCAACACACTACCTGAAGCCATGCTAAAACTTTCAATCTAAAATCTCAATTCAAGGTGATGATCCCCCTTCGGAAATATCGCTCATTTTTTAATGAACAATGCTAATATAACGCGCAAAATTTCCTCGGGTAAAAAGAGACGGAACTTCTATGAGCATATCTCAAACCTTGCTTGAACAAACTATTCAAATCAATATTCAGCAGGCGCTGCATGAAGATATTGGCGAAGGTGACATTACCGCGCTACTCACCCCTGAGGAAGAACAAGCAACCGCAACCATCATTAGCCGTGAAAGCATGATTCTTGCAGGCCAGCCTTGGGTCAATGCACTTATTCAAGCTTATGATCCGAATGTACAAATCACATGGCTCAAAAATGACGGTGATCGTGTCGAAGCCAATGAAGCCTTTTTAAAATTAGCCGGTTCTGCACGGAGCTTGTTAACCGTAGAACGCCCTGCCTTAAACTTTGTACAGACCTTGTCTGCTGTTGCCACCAAAACTGCTCAGTACGTGCAACAACTTGAAGGCTTACACACCAAACTTTTGGATACGCGTAAAACCTTACCCGGCCTACGTATTGCACAAAAATATGCCGTAGCAGTGGGTGGCGGTCAAAACCATCGTTTAGGGTTATTTGATGCCTTTTTAATTAAAGAAAACCACATTATGGCAGCGGGTGGTATTGCACAAGCCATTGCCAAAGCACATAGTATTGCACCAGGCAAAGCTGTAGAAGTTGAAGTTGAAACTTGGGATGAGCTTAACCAAGCCCTTGAAGCCAAAGCAGACATTGTGATGTTGGATAACTTTAGCCAACAACAAATGATTGATGCTGTGAAGCATGTGGCAGGACGTTGCAAATTAGAAGCATCAGGTAATATTACCATTGCAAATTTACGTGAAGTTGCAACCACAGGTGTCGATTATATCTCTATGGGCGTTCTCACTAAGGATGTCACCGCTGTAGATTTATCTATGCGTTTTAATGCCTAGGCAACACGGTATAAAAAAGCGCAGCATCGACTGCGCTTTTTTATGGGAAATCTTGTACTTAAACAGCACCCATAAATGGGTCTGAATAGCCATGTTCACCTGTTTCAACACGTCCTGCAAAACGACGTTCAAAACTTGATGAGGCACCCAAGCTGACACTAAAGTCATACCAACCATGCACGCTACTCATGTCTAGCACCAATTCAGTTTCACTGCCTGAAGTGGTTTTTATAGTCCATGTTTTGCCATCTAAATACGCATTGGCTTTTACCGTGAGCTCTGCACTTTGTGTGCCATCTTGGCGGACTTTCAAAAATATGCGCGCTGCACATTCTTCCATGCACACCCGAATTTCAGGCAAAACTGCCTGTTGGTTTTTATCTCGAATATCGCCCTTAAAACTACGATGAAAACCATTAGGGCCGAGCACCCACAGATCATATTTTCCATCTTGTAGTATCCAGTCATCATCCAATTGCTTACCCGCTTCAACCATATAACGACGTGGTACAGCATTTAAATCTAACTGGTTATACACATGGAAAACACCCGCCTGTGTGCCCGTATTAGAAAACAGTAACTTCACTTGATTGCTCGCCTCATTTAACTTGGCACTGCAATGCAGAATATAAGGCAAAGCACGCGATGGGCGTACCCCCGTGTCCTGCATCGGTTTTGCTTGCTGGCTTGGCACCTGAACTTGGCTGAGTTTTTCTTGATTGCTACGAATCATATCGGCCTGTGCCTTTGTTCGACTGCCGTCTAAAGTGGGCAATACTTGCGTATTTGGCGTTTTAAAATCAAAAGCTGAGCTTAAATCGCCACAGACGGCACGTCGATAAGGGCTAATATTCGGCTCGTGTACACCAAAGCGTTGCTCTAAAAATTGAATAATCGAAGTATGATCAAATACTTGTGAATTGACCCATCCACCACGACTCCAAGGTGAAATCACATACATGGGTACACGAACGCCTGGGCCATACACCCCATGCCAAAAATTGCTATTTTGCCCATTTACAAACTCAGGGCGTGGTTGGCTGACCGAACCTGCCACCGCAGGATGATTAAAATATTCATAGGAAAGTGCTTGATCCGATAAAGTCGTTTTACCGTGTACTTTTAAAATATCGCCTTGTGCATTAATCTCACGCGAAGGTGCTGAAGGTGATGGCACATGATCGAAGAAGCCATCATTTTCATCAAAATTGACCAAAAGTGCAGTTTGGCTCCAAAGCTCAGGATGATCGGTCAGTGCATTCAGAAGCTCCTGAATATACCAAGCGCCTTGCACTGGACTCGATGGACCAGGATGCTCACTATAGGTGGCGGGTGCAACAATCCAGCTCACTTGCGGTAATTTATTTTGCAACAAATCCTGCTTAAATTGCCCCAATAAGCCACCGTCATTGGGCATCGTATTGGCAATGCCTTTATATAAAGGCTCTTTTGCATCAATAGCTTCATCATAAGCAGGGCAAACCGCTAATGCATGGCTCACAGGTTGCCCTGAACGTTCATTGGCTGCTCGGTATTGCTTAAAGCCTGCCAAGGGATTATCGGTAAAATTATCGGGCATATTTTGATAAATTTTCCAGCTCACCCCTGCTTGCTGTAAACGCTCTGGATAGGTCATCCAATCATAGCCAACTGCCGAGCTACCAATTTCATCAAACTCATTGACTACGCTGGCGACTCCAGTCCCTGTTGGTCCATTGCTTCCTGTCCAAATAAACTGACGATTGGGGTTGGTCCCGGCATGCATCGCACAGTGATAAGCATCGCAAAGTGTAAACGCATCTGCCAATGCATACTGAAATTCAACTTCTGCTTTTTTAAAATAGCCCATCGATTGTGGCTTTTTATGCTCCACCCAATTGCCCATACGGCCACAGTCCCAAGCCGCTTGACCATCTTTCCATGAATGTGGCGTGCCACTCACCCGCTGCGCATTGCCTAGTCTGCTGTCTAAATGATAAGGGAAATAGACTGTTTTATTTTTATCGTACTGTGCCCAAACTTTTCGCCCTTCGCTTAAAGGAATCGCAAAGCGATCACCAAATCCACGCACACCTTTGAGCATGCCAAAATAGTTATCAAAGGAGCGATTTTCTTGGGTCAAAATAATCACATGC
This sequence comes from Acinetobacter cumulans, assembly GCF_003024525.3. GTDB lineage: Bacteria > Pseudomonadota > Gammaproteobacteria > Pseudomonadales > Moraxellaceae > Acinetobacter > Acinetobacter cumulans. The sequence continues at coordinate 3,365,920 of NZ_CP035934.2, forward strand.
TTAATATCTTGAATCGTGCCTGTTTCAACTTTGGCATCTATGGCCAAGGCTTTTTGAATACTCAGTGGCAAGCTCGCTAAAGCAGTCGCCCCCAAAAGTGTTTTAGACGACTGAACTAAAAAATCACGACGGTTCATACCTATATCCTGTTGTTATTCTTAAGGTGCACAATGCATTTTACAATTGGGTTCAGGGGTTGGTGCTTGCGCATCACCTTGCGCCTGATCGTCTTTACATGCACTCAAAAGCAAGACTGAACTCATCATGAGCCCGACAAAAAAAACACGCATTTGCATTTCCTATCTGTAAATACCCTCATAGGAATAACGCATAGGCATGACCAAAACATGATGCTTTGATGTCAGGCAGATGAAAAAAAAACGCACCCAAAGGTGCGTTTAGTCTGGCCAATCAGGTCTTACCAACCCAATGCCTCTTGTTGCTTTTTAATCAATTCTTGAATGCCTTTTTCAGCCAATTCAAGCATTTCGTTACACTGCGCACGTGTAAATGGTTTGTCTTCTGCTGTGCCTTGAATTTCAATGAATTCGCCTGCTTGCGTCATCACCACGTTTAAATCTGTTTGGCAGTTTGAGTCTTCTTCATAGCAAAGATCAAGCAAAGCTTCGTCTTGATACATACCCACTGAAATCGCAGCCACTAAACCTTTTAGCGGATCATGCTTAATTTTTTTCTTTTCAAGCAATACATTCATGGCATCAATCAATGCAACCGCAGCACCTGTAATTGATGCAGTACGCGTACCACCATCAGCTTGAATCACATCACAGTCGATCGTAATGGTGTTTTCACCCAGTTTTTTCAAATCCACCATGGCACGTAAGCTACGGCCAATTAAGCGTTGAATTTCTTGCGTACGACCACTTTGTTTACCACGTGCCGCTTCACGATCAGAACGTGTATGTGTCGAACGTGGCAACATACCATATTCTGCTGTTACCCAACCTTGACCTTGACCTTTTAAGAAACGTGGCACTGAATGATCAATACTGGCAGTACACAAGACTTTTGTATGACCAAATTCAACCAATACCGAACCTTCGGCATAACGTGTGTAGTTACGGGTAATTTTGACATCACGTAATTGATCTAATGCTCGCTGGTCGATACGCATAAAGGGTCCTTCATTTTACTAAATTACAATGCGCTTCAGTATAGCAGAAGCCCGCTTCGAGTTTGACCACCACACTCAGCCTTTTACAAAATGCATGAATTCAAGCCGTATTTGCGTACTTTCTCCATGCGCTATTTTCCATGCCAGATCATCTCTAGGTGCTGCATACAATTTTTGCTAGACTGCAAACAAAGGATTTTCGGAACACAACATGTCGATACGCGATGAACGTAAACAACAAAGTCGACAAGCACTTTTAGATGCAGCCTTAGCATTAAGTGGCCAAGGACGTGCCTTTAGCAGTATGAGCCTACGTGAAATTGCCAAAGCCGCCAACTTAGTGCCGACCGCGTTTTATCGGCACTTTAGTGATATGGATGAGCTGGGTTTAGAACTGGTGGATCAAACCGCCTTACAGCTCAAACAAATGCAATATCAAATGGGGCAAGTCTTTCAACATCAGCCCGACACACGTATCCAAAACTGTATCCATTTACTGTTTCAGCATATTCAAATGCATCCAGAGCCATGGATTTTTTTTATTGCGGAACGCTGGGGCGGTTCTGCACATTTGCGTTATGCCATCCAACGTGAGATTCAATATTTAACTGCCGATTTAAGCGCAGATTTGGGGCGTACCCAAACGCTGAATCATATTCATCTACAGCATGATTTACAGGTCTTGTCACAAATTTTGATGAGCTTAGCCTTTAATTGGGCCATGAACTGGATGGACTTACAACGCTCTGTGGCCGCTGCAGAACTTGGCGCACAACAAGAACACCTCAAGCTCAGTGCAATTACTCAAGTTCAACTGCTCTTCCGCGGTATTTTGCATTGGGATCGCAATCAGCCATCGGTCTAACACGCGATCTTTAAGCATAAAAAAAACCCGCAACTTGCGGGTTTTTATTTAAGGTCGGCTTATTTGCCTGAACGTTCTTTTTCAATTAAGTAATTTAACACTTGAGTGACTTTTCCATCTTCACCTTGAATGACGTATTTACCATTCACCGTTACCGCAGGTACACCTGTCAATTGATAACGTTTTGCAAGATCTTGAGCTTGCGCAATTTTAGATGCGATTGGGAAAGAATCGTAAGTGCTATTAAATTTAGCTTCTGGAATACCAAACTGCGTAAAGTATTTGGCAAAAGCAGCTTTTTCTAAAATTGGTTTTTGGCCTTCATGAATCGCATGGAACAACATTAAATGTGTTTTTTGGCGTACCCCAAGTGCTTCCGAAACATAATATGCGCGCGCACCTTGTTCCCATACTGGATTCATGGCTGCCGGCGTACGTACAAAACGTACATCTTTAGGCATGTTTTTTAACCACGTTTGCATGTGCGGTTCAAGTTTAAAACAGTGTGGGCAGCCATACCAAAAGAATTCACGAACTTCAATTTTCCCCGGAACCTCAACTTGTACAGGGTTTGCGAGCACTGTATAGTCTTTTCCTGCAACAAAGTCAGCGGCCATCGCGCTACCAGAAACGGCAAAAACAGCAGCGACCAAACTGCCGAAAAGGAATTTTTTCATTGAGATTATAGTCCTCTAACTCATTATGATTAGCTTATGCGATCACTATAAATCATTTATGCAAATTTCGTTTCCATTCTGTGAACTTTTTTAGCGCTTTTATCGCTTTTTTTAGAATAAGCGCTACACTAATAAGCCTCTGACTTTATTTTAAAATATAACCCTTGCCTGAGGTGAACCCATGTCGCAGTTGAATGTTGATCCACAAGAAATTGCTAAGTTTGAAGCATTCGCTGCCATCTGGTGGGACCAGAACTCTGAATTCCGTCCATTACACATGATTAATCCACTCCGTTTAAATTGGATTGATGAGCATTCAGGTGGCATCGCAGGTAAAAAAGTTCTTGATGTCGGCTGTGGCGGTGGCATTTTGGCAGAAAGCATGGCACGTCGTGGCGCTCAAGTCTTGGGTATTGATATGGGCCTTGCACCGCTCAATGTTGCACGCCTACACGCAGAACAAGAAGGCGTCGACAATATCGAGTACCGTCAAGTACCCGTAGAGCAATTGGCCGAAGAACACGCTGGCCAATATGATGTGGTGACATGTATGGAAATGCTCGAACATGTGCCAGATCCAGCTTCAATTATTGCAGCCTGCAAAAAGTTAGTTAAGCCAGGTGGTCATGTGTTTTTCTCAACTATTAACCGTAACCCTAAATCATATTTATTTGCCATTATTGGTGCCGAATATGTGCTACGTATGCTGGCCAAAGGGACTCACGATTATCACAAATTTATTAAGCCTTCAGAATTAGCACATGACATTCGTGGCGCTCATTTAAAGCTCAAAAATATGACCGGGCTACATTACAACCCGCTGACCAAACGCTACTGGCTCGCACCCAATGTAGACGTCAACTACATGGTTCATACCGTGAATGAAGGCGCACAATGAAAGCGGTACTGTTTGATTTAGATGGGACACTGATCGACACTGCAGCCGACTTTATTCGTATTTTGCAAGACATGTGTCGCGAAAAAGGCTGTCCTGTCGTCGATACAGACCTGATCCGTACGCAAGTGTCGGAAGGCGCACGTGCGATGGTTAAATTGGTTTATCCTGAACTCGATGTAGAAGATCCGATCTTTTTGGCGCATCGCCAAGACTTTTTGGACCGATACGGCGCCGATATTGCGGTCGATACCGACTTATTTACAGGCATGCAAGCGCTGTTAGCCGAACTTGAACAGCATCAGATTCCTTGGGGTATTGTGACCAATAAACCCCGCTGGCTGAGCGAGTCTTTATTGCAAGCACTGAATTTGACAGCGCGCTGTTCAGTGCTGGTCTGCCCTGAAGATGTGAGTAAAACCAAACCAGATCCAGAGCCAATGTATTTGGCTGCTGATCAGATCCAAATTGACGCCAAAGACTGTATTTATGTGGGCGACCATCCACGTGATATTGATGCTGGGCGCAGTGCAGGTATGCACACCATTTTAGCAGCCTATGGCTATTTACCCCTTCAATATAAAGATGACTTAACAGCCTGGCATGCAGATTGTATAGTGAATACTGTTGTAGAATTACACGATGTCATTCGTCAGCACGTCATAGGTACAAATAGCATCTACCCTGCTCAAACCTAGCCAAAATAAAGACTGAAAAAACACAATAAAACGAGGAGATAGACAATGAAATATTCAGAATATCAACCTCGCCCCGATCTACTCAAAGATCGCATTATCCTAATTACAGGTGCGGGCGATGGTATCGGTCGTGCAGCTGCAATCACTTATGCTCTTCATGGCGCAACAGTGGTTTTGCATGGCCGTACACTGAACAAACTTGAAGTAATTTACGATGAAATTGAAGGATTGGGCGCACCACAACCTGCAATTTTACCGCTTCAATTGTCGAGTGCTTCTCCGCGTGATTATGAGTTATTGGTTGATACACTTGAGCGCCAATTTGGCCGTTTAGATGGTATTTTGCATAATGCAGGCATTTTGGGCGAGCGTACACCCTTAGCACATTATCCTGCCGATGTGTGGGATGATGTGATGGCCGTAAACTTACGTGCGCCTTTCGTACTCACGCAAGAATTATTACCGCTATTGCAAAAATCAGAACATGCCTCTGTGGTGTTTGCCAGTTCAGGTGTAGGCCGTGAAGCGCGTGAAAACTGGGGTGCATATTCTGTGTCTAAAATTGCCATTGAGGCTGTAAGCACTTTGTTTGCCAAAGAAAATCAGCACCCTAATATTCGCTTCAACTGTATCAATCCCGGTGCAACACGGACTGCGATGCGCGCAAAAGCCTATCCAGATGAAGATCCAAAAATCTTACCGACACCCGAGCAAATTATGCCGGCCTATTTATATTTGATGGGCGATGATAGCTTATCCCTCAATGGTGCCAGTATAGATGCACAAGATGCCTAAACGCATAACGGTATCAATGCATTAAATAAAAGGAGGCTTTGGCCTCCTTTTTTTCGGCACATACATTTTTTATGCTGAGTACATTCATGCCACATTGGCTTGTAATTCCAGACAATATGCGGATACTTATGCCAAACATTTTAAGCAATGAGTGTCCGACATGTCTGACTTTAGCAATATTACTGTAACACCAACCGAAGATGGCATGCTCAATCTATTGATTGATGGCAAAGCGATTTCTGAAAAATATGGTATGAAGTTTGATCCAAGTATTTTGGATGATCTCAAAGCCTTAGAAAATGGCCAAAATGTGAAGCTATTTGAGCAGTTTGTATTTTCACATACTGACTTAAACTTCGAACATCGTTATCAGTACGTGCTATGTATTGTGAAACAAAATGACCGCTATGAGACTGCAAAAAGTTTTGTTTATCGTATTACTGCAGAAGGCCAACCGCCTGTTGAACACGTGATTACCAAGCAAGGTGCTCCAATGACTGAGCAAGATGTACGTGAATTTATACAAGCACATTTACAAAAATCGCTGACCGACTACACTGACCTTCAATTTGCTTACTAAGCCTATATTTCGGATTAGGCTTTGCTTTTAAATCCTGTCATAGGTTTACACCCATAGATCGCACGATCACAAGGCAACCCCGTGTGCCTTGTGTGATTTACGCTAACGGGTCAGTTTAATATCCATTCATTCTGTACAAATCCTCAATTGATGACTTTATGCCATCAATCGTATTTTTAAATTATTTTTATAATTTTATTCGGTTTTTAAAATAAACAGATCTTCTCTATGCTGACTGCATTGATTTTGTAGTCTCAACACTCTGGAGATAGATCATGGCCGATCAACAACGTAAAACTGAAATTATTCGTTCAATTGAACAACTACAATTGTCTACAACTCTAATTATGGCACTGGATCATGCAAGTTCAGCGGAAGCAGTCGCTGAAGCGGTATATTCATTGTCTGGTCTAAGTGAGCAGTGGAACTAAAGGCAAATCTTCATGTGCTCATACGATTTCATTTACTCAGTTGCCAAAATAGGATTGAATAAAAACATCCCACTATATTCAATCCACAATTTACTTTCGTCACCATAAACAGATTTGATCATTTATAGATCTGCATTTTTAACGCATAATATCCTTATTATCTCTGCTTTATTTAAAGAATTATCGCACTATCTTCACAGTTTCTCTGCATTTTTTGCGTAGAGTAATCCCATACATTATGAATCATTTAGATGAGGACTTAACATGAAAAAGATTTTGACTGCATTAGCAATATCTTTCAGTGCTTTGACAGCAAGCAGCATTTCGATTGCTGGTCCTCATTTTGACCAACGCGATGGTTATGATCAGCCACGTGACTTCAACCGCGGGCAAGCGAAAAAAAATCGCGAATTCCGTGAAGATAATGATGGTGAACGCATGGAGATGCGTCGTATGCGTGAAGAGCGTGGTGTAAAACGCTTACAACAACATAAATGGCAAGCGGGTTATGTGCTTCCACAACATTATCGTGGTAATGGTTATAAAGTCGATTATCGAGACCAAAACTTACCAAGACCAGATCGTAATCAACAATGGTACAAAATTAACAATGACTACATTTTAGTCAACTCAGAGACCAACAGCATTATGCGTATTTTAGGTCTTTAGCCCCTTACACTGCATAGCCCAACATTGTTTGGGCTTTTTTTATGCCAGCACTTTTGCCTGCCAGTAGCTTAAGCAATTGATAGAGCATTCACCTGCACGCAATCTGCTATTTTTCTTCATACATTTCACAATTCCACTCTATATCCCTCACGCTTTCTCTGAACTTTGTCGGTAATTTAAAGTTATCGAAACAGAACAGCATTACAGCAATTTAGGTGAATGAAATGAAAAAACTGATCTCTTTTGCGACCCTTGCACTTTCAGGTTTAATCGCAACATCGGCAATGGCAGCGCCTGATCATCGTTTTGATGACCGTCGTGGTAATCCACCACCACCGCCAAGCCATGTTCAACCCCATGATTCACGTTGGGACAACAAACATCCACAACAATGGAATAACAACAATCAGTGGAATCAACAACGTGTAAACCCAAGCCGTGAATGGCGTAGTGGTCAAACCTTACCACGCGCGTTTCAGTCAACACGCTATAAAGTGAGTGACCGTGAAGCACGTAAATTACCCAACACTGGGCGCTACCAACAATGGTACAAAGTGAATGGCGACTATGTACTCATCAACGAACGTAACGACCGAATCATCCGAATCATTGGCTAATTCCTAAGCCTCGGTGAATATCCCTTTCGCACCTGTATAATTCAACTTATACGGGTGTTTTTTTGTCTGCACAGAGGCTTTCCCTTTTCTCTCCATGGTTTTTTTGATTAGAATCAATAAACCGTAATCTCGGCATAGGCCTGCACATGACTTCAATGGACGTTTCTCAAAGCACAACTTTACAATACGTGCATTGGTTTCGGCATTCTGCACCCTATATTAATGCCCACCGTGGCAAAACCTTTGTCATCATGTTTGATGGTGAAGCCGTCTTACATGCGAATTTTCAACACATTATTCATGACATTGCCCTGTTGCATTCTTTAGGTATTCGTTTAATTTTGGTTTACGGCGCACGCCCGCAAATTAATCAGAACCTCAAAGCCAGCGGACTCACAACGCCATTTCATCATCATCGTCGCGTGACCACACGTGAGTCTTTAAGCGCAGTGATGAATGCATCAGGTTCTATTCGTTTACAAATTGAAGCGTTGCTCTCGATGGGATTGGCCAACTCACCGATGTACGGCGCACGTATTGATGTGGTATCGGGCAATTTAGTTACTGCAAAGCCTTATGGTATTCGGGATGGTGTTGATTTTCAGTTGTCTGGTGAAGTGCGTAGTATCGACACTGATGCCATTCAGCGCCATTTACTCAGTCAAAATATTATCTTGCTTGGGCCAACGGGCTATTCCACTACAGGTGAAGTATTTAATTTGTTGGCGGAAGAAGTGGCAACCAAAACTGCAATTAGCTTAAAAGCAGATAAATTGATTTTCCTTGGCCAATCAGCAGGCCTCATGGATGAACATGGCCAATTAATTCGAGAAGTCTTACCACACCAACTAGAAGAACACCTTTTACAATACCAAGATGCCAATCCCGACATTTTCTTACATTTGCATGGTGCAAAAACAGCCTCGCTACAAGGCGTACATCGGGTGCATTTAATTTCGTATGCAACCGATGGTGCCATGCTAGAAGAACTCTTCACGCGTGATGGTTCTGGCACCATGATTACTGATGCACATTATGAAGAAGTCCGCACGGCGAATATTCAAGATGTCGGTGGTTTAATTAATCTACTTCGTCCGTTAGAAGAAGAAGGGATTTTGGTCTATCGCTCGCGTGAACGTTTAGAAAATGAAATCGAACAATTTGCCGTAATTGAACGCGATGGTACGATTTTAGCCTGTGCAGCGCTTTACCCAATTCCTACCGCTGAAGGCGAATTGCGTTCGGCTGAAATTGCCTGTGTTGCTGTACATCCGAGCTACCGTAAATCGAATCGTGGCAGTCAAATCCTGCATTATTTAGAAGAAAAAGCCAAAGCTTTGGGAATCGAGCAATTGTTTATTTTAACCACACGTACGGCACACTGGTTTATCGAGCAAGGCTTTGCATCTGCCAGTGTCGATGATCTCCCGAATGCACGTCAGGCTTTATACAACTACCAGCGTAACTCCTTGGTCTGTATCAAAACCCTTTAAGTAGGTTTAGAGCGCCCTGCTTAGCTCAATTTTGACTAAGTTTATCTCTAAATTTGCGCAGTCCATGCTTTGGACTTATGCGCATAAAGAGATAAACTTATGCATAGATCGTATATTAAAAAATAAGTATTAAATTTCAATAAATTAAAATCATTAAACAGCATATCTCTCATTATTTTATTCAGCATAAATTTGCATAAGGTTTGCTGTTTTTTATTTATCTTTTTTCTTCATTAGAACTTTAAGTTTTTTTATTTTTTCCGAAAAAGAAAATTCATTAGCGTATGTGCATTCCATGTCGTTCTTATTTTAGGTTCAGGAGCAACCTGCCATGCGCATCATCCCTTCTCAATTTTGGACAAAATCACTCGCTCTTTCTGCTGCGACTGTTGCTGTCATGATGCTGACGGGTTGCTCTAAAGATCAAGCCCAAGAGACCATTACTTTAAATATCGGCTTTCAAAAATATGGCATTTTGCCGATTGTCAAAGAACGCGGCAATTTAGAAAAAGCGCTAGAAGCGCAAGGCGTTCAGGTGAAATGGGTGGAATTCCCGGCTGGGCCACAGCTATTAGAAGGCTTAAATGTCGGTAGCGTTGTGTTAGGCGAAGCAGGTGAAGCCCCGCCAATTTTTGCACAAGCAGCCAACTCAAATTTAGTCTATGTGGCCAACCAACCTGCTGCACCCAAAGCAGAAGCCTTACTGGTGCCTAAAGATTCTGCCATCAACAGCATTGCTGACTTAAAAGGCAAACGCGTTGCCTTAAACAAAGGCTCAAATGTTCATTATTTATTGTTGAAAGTTTTAGAAGCCAATCATTTAACACTGAATGACATCAATGTCATTTATTTACCCCCTTCCGATGCACGTGCAGCCTTTGAAAAAGGTGCAGTCGATGCTTGGGTGATTTGGGATCCGTTCTTTGCTGCAGCTGAACAACAAATTGGCGCGCGCGTTTTGGCCACAGGTGAAAACCTCGTGAGCAACCATCAGTTTTATTTGGCTGACCGTAAATTTGCTGAAGCCAATCCAAAAGTGATTCAAGCCGTGGTGAAAGAATTGAACCTGTCTACACAGTGGGTAGCGAGCCATCAAGATGAAGCCGCCAAGTTACTCGAAAAGCCAACTAGCCTCGATTTTAACATTTTAAAAAGTTCGATTTCACGGATGGGTTTTGGCGTGCAACCCATTAGCCCTGCAGTAATTAGCGAGCAACAACGTGTTGCAGATGCCTTCTATGCGCAAAAGCTCATTCCAAACAAACTCAATATTGACGCTGCCATTATTAAATAAGTTTTTTCACTTTCATTTTATTTCCCGCAGGACTGACATCGACCAAATCAGAACCAGATGCAGCCTGTTGGATGACCGAGCACATTCAAAATTAAGGAACAGATATGAAAATTTTTTGGTTTATCCCGACGCATGGTGACAGTCGCTACCTCGGTACCAGCAAAGGTGCTCGTGTTGTTGATCATGCATATATGAAACAAATTGCGGTGGCGGTAGACAACCTTGGCTACGAAGGCGTACTGATTCCAACAGGCCGTTCATGTGAAGATCCATGGTTAACAGCTACCAGCTTGATTGATGCAACCAAAAAATTAAAGTTCCTTGTTGCACTTCGCCCTGGGGTGACTACACCTGCTTTAGCTGCACGTATGGCAGCAACATTTGACCGTTTATCGGGTGGCCGTGTATTGCTTAACTTAGTTACAGGTGGTGACGAGCAAGAACTCAAAGGTGATGGTGTATATGAAGACCATGCGACTCGCTACAAAACTGCAAACGAATACACCACCATTTGGCGTGAAATTTTAACCCGCTCACATACCGGTGAAAGCTATACCTTCCATGGTGAACGCTTAAGCGTAGATGATGCCAAACTTTTATATCCACCTGTACAACAACCGTATCCACCGCTTTGGTTTGGTGGCTCTTCAGATGATGCAATTGAGTTAGCGGCATCACAAGTCGACACCTATCTCACTTGGGGTGAACCACCTGCTGCAGTGAAAGAGAAAATTGCCGTGGTCAAAGCCCGCGCAGAGGCCAAAGGTCGTGAACTGAACTACGGTATTCGTTTACACGTAATTGTACGTGAAACCAATGCTGAAGCATGGCAAGCGGCTGAAGAGCTCATCCAATATGTTGATGATGCAACCATTCAAGCCGCGCAAGCCAAATTCAAAAGCATGGATTCAATCGGACAACGCCGTATGGCTGAACTGCACAATGGAGACCGTACTAAACTCGAAGTATCCCCTAACCTTTGGGCTGGTGTAGGTCTAGTCCGTGGCGGTGCAGGTACAGCTTTAGTCGGTGATCCTGAAACAGTGGCTGCACGTATTCAAGAATATGCAGACCTCGGTATTAATACCTTTATTTTCTCGGGCTACCCGCATTTAGAAGAATCGATTCGTTTTGCAGAATTGGTGTTCCCGCTACTGCCACTCGAAACCCAACAAAAGCTAACTCAACCCAATTTGACTGGCCCATTTGGCGAAATTGTCGCGAACAATTACACACCAGATGAAAATAAAAAACCGATTCAGGAGCCAGCTTAAAATGTCTAAATCTGTTTCGGTTGAAGCCTTCGCAGAAAAGAAGGTTTCACGTGGAACACAGCTCGGGCAGCGTTTGCTGCCTTGGCTTCTTCCTATTGTTCTGATTTTGCTTTGGCAAGTTGCCTCAGTCACTGGCCTATTACAAAGCCGTATTTTACCTGCACCAAGCGCCGTTGTTAGTGCATTTTGGAGCTTGCTTTTAAGTGGTGAACTATGGAAACACGTGCAAGTCAGTGCGGGCCGTGCACTTTTAGGCTTATTGGTCGGTGGTGGTTTGGGCTTATTACTAGGCCTGCTCAATGGCTCATCTAAAGTCGCTTCAAACTTGCTCGACACCACCATTCAAATGATCCGTAACATTCCAGCGCTTGCACTCATTCCATTGGTGATTTTATGGTTTGGTATTGATGAAAGTGCCAAGCTATTTTTAGTGGCGATCGGGGTATTTTTCCCTATTTATATTAATACCTATCATGGTATTCGTTCTGTCGACCCACAGCTCATTGAAATGGGCAAAAGTTATGGCCTCACACGCTGGCAGCTCTATAAAGACATTATTTTGCCGGGTGCAATGCCTTCAATTTTGGTCGGACTGCGTTTTTCCTTAGGTTTGGTGTGGGTGCTGTTAATTGTGGCCGAAACCATTTCTGCACAAGCAGGTATTGGTTATATGACCATGAACGCACGTGAGTTTTTACAAACCGATATCGTGTTGGTAGGGATTTTACTGTATGCCCTACTGGGTAAATTAGCTGACGTTTTAGCCGTGGCTTTAGAGCGTTATCTCCTCCGCTGGCACGCTGGCTATCAAAAATAAAAAAGGACACATGACATGACTGATTTAAGTATTGGCCGCCATGCCCAAGATACCTCAAATGCAAATACATCAAGCTCAAACACGCACACCAACGACATTAACCCCAATGCTGTGCTTGGTGCCGAAATTCACATTGAGCAACTGCATAAGTTCTATGGCAGTGTAAAAGTACTCGAAGACCTCGACCTGCATATTCAGCCCGGTGAATTCCTTGCCATTGTGGGCCGTAGTGGCTGTGGTAAAAGTACCCTACTTCGCTTAATTGCCGATTTAGAAAAACCAAGCTACGGTGAAATCAAATTTAAATCTGCGCGTCATATTCGTGAAGGTATTACCTCCGATGACATTCGTGTGATGTTCCAAGATCCACGACTTTTGCCTTGGCGAAGTATTGAACAAAACGTACAGCTCGGTTTAGAAAAAGAGCGACATGCCAATGCCTCAGCCATGCTAGAAAAAGTTGGCCTGAAAGAAAAAGCCTCATTATGGCCGTCCCAACTTTCAGGTGGACAGCGTCAAAGAACGGCGCTTGCACGCGCATTATCTCACCAACCGCGAATCTTACTGTTAGATGAGCCACTCGGCGCTTTAGATGCATTAACCCGCTTAGACATGCAAAATCTGATTGAAAAACTCTGGACCGAGCAAGGCTTTACGGCCATCTTGGTAACCCATGATGTGAGCGAAGCGGTACAACTTGCAGATCGTATTATTCTGCTCGATAAGGGCCATATTGCCTCACAATTTCAGGTCGATCTGCCCCGTCCACGACAAAAAAATCTGGCTTTTAGCACACTTGAACAACAGGTGCTCAATGCTGTGCTCGCGACTTAAATATTTTTAATTTGTCTCATACTCATCATGTAGCAAGTGATGAGTGTGGGGCATATATATCGATTAAATCGTCGATTTATATGCGGTATAAAGCACCTAAAAGGTGCATGAATAGGTGCCCCAACTTAAAATCAACAACTTCCATAACATTAATGAATAAAAATAATCATTTTTTTATTTATGCATACTATTTTTTATTTGATTTTAGTGGGGCTGTCAGGATAATTTAATCATCGATCTATAAAATAAATCGCCATTATTCATAAAATTACAAAGTTTGGTTGTGCACAAGGCTGCTGATTTGCCGTACAATCCCCGATCCCCCTTTTCATTGTTAAAATGCTAATGGAACAAAAAAAGAGTACTCAAAAACGTAACCAGTTGCTTAGCGCTGCACTGGACGTATTTTCCCTATATGGTTTCAATGGGGCCAGTCTGGATGAAATCGCGCAAATTGCAGAAATGCATAAATCGAATATTTTCTATTACTATGAAAATAAAGAAGCGCTTTATGTCGAAGTGTTAACCACAGTGTTACAAAAATGGTTAGCGCCTTTGCAAACTTTAGAAGCAGATTTAGAACCTGCTGAAGCGATTACCAATTATTTGATGCAAAAAATTGAAGTATCGCGTACGCAGCCTAAAGCGTCTCGTTTATTTGCGCTTGAAGTGATTCAAGGTGCGCCACATATTCTTGATATCCTCAAAGGACCTTTAAAGAAGCTGGTAAAACGTAAAGCTAAAGTGATTAGTAACTGGCAAGAACAAGGCAAAATTTCAAAGGATATTGATCCTGAAATTTTGATTTTGAATATCTGGGCTGTTACACAGAACTATGCTGACTTTGCTACGCAAATTGAAATGGTGACAGGCAAAACCTTGCGTAACCGTAGCATGAACCAACGTGTGATCCAACACACGGTGCACATGATGCTCTATGGTGTATTACCTCGTAATTAATTCTCTCTATTGTCTTTCGTGGCAATGATTGGCATTCGGCCATAACTCGATATGGCCGCCAACCTTATTTTTTATACTTTTAAACTTTGATATAACGATAATAATTTTTGCGCGCCTAACAATAAGTTTTCTTCCCAATCCAGATGTGCTGTGTCATTTGCACCATCGGTAATATATTTTACCGAGATTAAGCGAACGCCCAGTTTTTTACATACTTTTGCGATTGCGTAGCCTTCCATGTCCACTAAATTACACGGTACTTTCGGTAGCCCAGTTTCAAAGCTGTCGCCAGTACCGCAAATTCCTTGTGCAAGATGATCAAAATAAGGTACCAGCTCAATCCCCGCAGGATACTCATCATCTAGTGGCGTAACCCCTACTGCAAAGCCCAATGGCGACACATCCATATCACGTTGCACAAACTGTGTAACCTCAACCAATGCATGTGCATCAAAATGGGAGCTCCCAGCCGTCCCTAAGTTCAGCAAGGTTTTGCAACCTGTTTTTTGAATTACTTCATAGGCTTTAAATGCTGCGTTGACTTTACCAATGCCACTATAGTGAACATCAATTCCCGCAGACTCAAACAAACCTTTAGACTCATTGGCTAAGGCCATCATTAGGGCTAAATCTTGTTTCATGTGCCATTCCTCATATTCATGGCTACCGATATAACATAGATTGGCACAAAACCATAAAGACCTTCGTGTGAAACACCTTGCTTGGGGTCAGCAATGCACTTCCCCCTTTGCTATCTTAAATTTGAAACTGCATAGGACGCTTGCCCAAAATAGATGGGGTTAAAGACTGATCATGACGTAAGGATTCTAAAATCTTTTCCAATGCGATATGCGCCATATCACCACGTACACTATGTGAATGCGTCATCGGCATACTTTCCAAACCTTTACGGCGTGCCGCCAAAATTTTAATGTCTTGGTTATTCACCACCCACGTGTATACGTTCACCGCAGGTTGAATTGCTTTTGCCAACACACGTGGAATTGGAAATTTATAGCTTACACAGGTATATACCCGTGATTCATAAGGCCCAACAGGCGTAATCAGGCTGTTAAAGACCATGCCTGAAGGTTCACCCCAGTGGTATTCCACCAAGGTAATATTGGGTGCAATAAAGCTATCACGATGAACCTGCTGTGCACCATGTGGATTGGTCAGCCACGGCATCATGCCTACATCTGCCTCATGGTCATGATATTCCACCACCACCTTACGTGGACTCACCTCAATCGTGGCATCTACCGCTTTGCCCGACTCAGAGCGAAACCAGCCTTCGTGCACAAATATCGTGTGGGTAACATCCATAATGTTTTGTGCGACAGTGCCCATCTCACCATCATATTTGCCCACCATATAATAACTTTGCCAACCTGGTGCATCATAAAAAGGCAGTTTAAATACTTCAGGGCGTGCTTCAGGCGCTTTATCGCCTAAATAGACCCAGATCAATCCATCTTGCTCACAGACGTCATAACTCCGCTGTTTAAATGCATGAGCTTTCTCTGGAAAAAATTTGCCATTCACACTGGGAATATGCGCCACCTGACCATCGCCTTGATAAGACCAGCCATGATAAGGACAAGTCACACAACCATTGGTCATTTTGCCTGCGGAAAGAGGAACACCACGATGTACACATTGATCGAGTAGAACGGCTGCCTGCCCATTCTTTTGACGAAACACCACAAAATTTTTACCGTAAATGGTGGTTTGTAAAGGTTGATCTTTTTTTAATTCTTTCGCAGTACAAGCAACGTACCACTCTTCCAATAAACCCTTGGCCTGATCCCAAAATTGAGTTTTTTCGCACATTTTAAAATCCTGATTTCCATATAGAATTTTTATCTATTTAATTTTTATTGCGTGTTGTTTTAATTGATTGAGTGCACAGAATATGCCCATCTCAGGGGCATATTCTAACAGTTTAATTTTTTTGCAAAATAGCATCGTACAGATAAATCGTATCAGTATGGTCAAGTGGCAAACTGTGCAATGTGATGTATCCCGTATATGCAGTATGGTGAGTCACCTTGTTTATCGAGCAATCCTCAGCGTATGCTGTCATCCATGAACATGCTCACCACGGGTCTGCATACGCATTCAATCAAGCCTCACCCCATTACACGGCTTTTTTAGCGCACTGTTGCTTTGCCTCCAAATAGCTTTTTAAACACGGTGAAAAAAATAAATGCCCGTGATAAAAACCGTGTGCGGTTTTGCCAGCCACCCATAACCACAGCACGAGCAAAGCCGTACTCAAACCATAAGCAAAGCCATAAATCCATGCCATTTGTAGTTGCTCAGCTAGATTTAAGATCGCAAAGCTATACACCCCCAACGGAAAAGTTAAGGCCCACCAACCCAAATTAAATGGCAACACACGTCTGTGATGTAATGTGGTCAAGATCGCCAAGCCCAACCACCACAGGCCAAAGCCCAATAAGATTAAACTACCCACAATACCTGCACCATGTAGGATCTGCCCTACATGTGCGAGTCCAATACTGGCCAATACGCTAGGCGCCTGAGCACCCAGTACCAACAGAGCAAAAGCACCTGTACCAATTGGCCCCAAAGCCAACCAATTACTAATGGCTAATTCTTTGGCAGGTAACTGATGTAGCGCCAAACGGAGCATGAGGATAGTTAAAATCG
This sequence comes from Acinetobacter cumulans, assembly GCF_003024525.3. GTDB lineage: Bacteria > Pseudomonadota > Gammaproteobacteria > Pseudomonadales > Moraxellaceae > Acinetobacter > Acinetobacter cumulans. Next base: position 3,382,630 of record NZ_CP035934.2, read on the forward strand.
CAAAAGCTGGCAGTACAGACATTCCCAACAGCACATAACTGGCTAGCAAGATACCAACAGCATGCTCCGTCACAACAAGATGACCCAGTAATAAGCCTCCACTTGTGGCTGCAACCTCACAGGCCACAATCGGCAGTAGCCAAACTGCAGTCATGCTTTTGAGTTCGTGTTGTTGTCGTTGGTACATCACAAAAGGGACCAGCCAAGCAATTGCTACAGCCAAGACCACATCGACATACCAAAGTAGCTCGGCCCAAACCAAGGCGCTTTCGCCATAAATTGGCTGACCATATTTTAAAAAGCCATTTAAAATGGTCGCCAGCGCCATCGGGATAGCTCCCAAAAACAAACACATCATGGGATGCTTAAAAATTTGTTTGGCTTCGACAGGGTAATACAGCCAACGCAACACATATAAAGCACTAAACAACACAAAGAGCAGCATATTCAAATGCCAAAGCATCGCGCCGAATGACCATGTGAATGCTTGAAAGATAGGGAACTCTGATACAATCAGTGCAACCACGCCCGTCCCCATACACACCGTAAACCAGTTCGGAGTGAACTGACGGATCATCGTCTCAAGCCGTGTCTGTAAAAGCACCGTGTTTTGCATATTGTTGTCCTCATCTAGAAGCTGGTCTTATCTTAACCAACCCAACAAATAAGAAAAATTGATTAATATTTATTAAATGAATCAATTTTTCCTATATACGAACTTAAACTGCGGATTTCTTTTGCGTAAAAACACAACAACAAGACGAATGCTGAAGAATATGGCAATATATAGCCCACAAACATTTTCAACGATTTGATTCGCCCATGCAGCTGCTCCGTCTGAATGCTTTAGCGCCCAACTTAGAATTTCCTCAAACGGCCTTAACGATCGGCAATTTTGATGGGGTACATTTGGGTCATCAGGCGATGCTCAGCCAACTTAAAGAGATTGCAGAACAACAAAATTTAAAAACTGCAGTGATGATTTTTGAGCCACAACCGCTTGAATTCTTTAAATCTTATGAAGCACCACCCCGCATTTCTTCGCTACGTGAAAAAGTCGAATATTTAACAGCGCTCGGCGTAGACTATATTGTGGTGGCAAAATTTGATAATGACTTCCGCAACCTCAGCGCTGACGCTTTTTGCGACATTTTAAAATACAAACTCAATACACAAAGTTTAGTCTTAGGTGAAGATCATCACTTCGGTAAAAACCGTCAAGGCAATAGTGAATTTTTACGCCAACGCGGTTTTCATGTGACCGATTTACAAAATGTTGAAGTCAATGGTGAACGTGTTAGTTCAACCCTCGTTCGGCAAACTCTGCAAGCTGGCGACTTAGCCCATGCAGCAAAATTACTCGGTCGTCCTTATAGCATCACCGGTCGTGTGCAATACGGCGATCAAATTGGTCGTACCATTAATTTTCCGACCATTAACGTAAGGCTCAACCGTCATAAACCCTGCCTAAATGGCATTTATGGTGTAGAAGTTCTGTGTGAAACTGAGTCCCTACGTGCCAAAGTGCAACAGGACAACCCTGAGCAACTTGGCATTGCGGGCTATGAACCCACTGCCCTATTCGGTGCGGGTCATGTCGGTACACGTCCTGCCATTAAACATGTTCATCCAGAGTGGCGTTTAGAAGTACATTTTCCGAATGTTTCTGCTAATCTGTATGGCCTGTTAATGCGGGTAACGTTCCTCAACTATTTACATGGTGAAAAGGACTATCCGTCGCTTGAAGCCCTAAAAGCTGGAATTGATGATGATGTCGAAAAACTCCTTGAGTTTCGACAAAATACCCCAACATTTCCATTCTAATTCGACTTAATTTTTATTGATAAAACGTGTCCGTCCTAGACGGATGAAATTGGATGACAACTTGCATGAGCGATAAGCAAACTCCTGAAAATGCAGTGGATTACAAAGCCACGCTAAACCTCCCAGGTACTGAATTTGCAATGAAAGCAAATCTCGCAGTACGTGAAGCGAAATGGTTAGAAGAGTGGTATGCCGATGACATTTATCAGCAGATTCGTGCATCGCGTATTGGCAAGAAAAAATATGTGCTTCATGACGGCCCTCCATACGCAAATGGTCAAATTCATTTGGGTCATGCCGTTAACAAGGTTTTAAAAGACATCATCATCAAAAGCCGTGTGATGGATGGCTTTGATGCACCATACGTACCAGGTTGGGACTGCCACGGCCTTCCAATTGAACTCAAAGTAGAAGAAAAAGTGGGTAAAGTTGGCGTGAAAGTAGACGCCTCTACTTTCCGTAAAGCCTGCCGTGAATATGCATACACACAAGTTGAACTGCAAAAGAAAGACTTTGTGCGTATGGGCGTGTTTGGTGATTGGGACAACCCTTACCTCACCATGAACTTCAAACAAGAAGCCGACATCGTGCGTTCACTTGGCGCAATTGCCAAAGCGGGTCATATTGAGCCGGGTCTTAAACCAGTCAACTGGTGTTTGGACTGTGGTTCGTCTTTGGCTGAAGCTGAAGTTGAATATGAAGATAAAAAATCTGACGCAATTGACGTTGGTTTCACTGTTGTTGATTTAGCAGATTTATCGGCACGTTTAGGCGTACAAATCGCGGATCGTACAGACATCGTGATTTGGACCACTACGCCTTGGACCATGCCTGCCAACCAAGCGGTTGCACTGCATGCTGAGCTTGAATACCAATTGGTGAAAGCAACTGGCGAAGACAAAGCACCACAAAACTTCATTCTTGCAAAATCATTGGTTGAGTCTGCAACACAGCGTTATGGCTTTACAGCATTTGAAGTGATTGCTGAATTTGTTGGCGCTAAACTTGAAAACTTAGTACTACAACATCCGTTAATTGCTGAACGCCAAGTCCCAGTCATCTTGGGCGAGCACGTCACAGACGGTAGCGGTACAGGTGCAGTACATACAGCACCCGGCCATGGTGTAGACGACTATAAAGTTGGCTTACAGTACAACTTAAAAGTTGAAAATCCAGTTGGCGGTAATGGTGTGTATTTACCAACATCTCCACTGTTTGCTGGTGAGCACATCTATAAAGCCAATCCAAAAATTATTGCTGCTTTAACTGAAGCGACTAAGCTTTGGGCGCATGTGGTGATTAAGCATAGCTACCCGCATTGCTGGCGCCACAAAACTCCAATTATCTTCCGTGCGACACCACAATGGTTCATTAGCATGGATGCACAAGGTTTACGTGCCAAAGCACTCAATGCGATTGAAAATGACATTGGCTTTGTACCGGATTGGGGTAAAAACCGTATTGAAGCGATGATCGAAGGTCGTCCAGACTGGTGTATCTCACGTCAACGTACATGGGGCGTGCCAATTCCATTCTTCGTACACAAAGATACTAACGAATTACACCCACGCACACCTGAATTGATTGAAGAAGTTGCAAAACTGATCGAGCAAGAAGGGATTGATGGTTGGTATAACCGTGACGCAGCAGAATTTATCGGTGCAGATGCAGAGCAGTACAATGCTGTACGTGACACTTTAGATGTATGGTTCGACTCTGGAACAACACACTTTGCAGTGCTTCGTGAACGTGAAGAACTGCAAGATCCAGCAGACTTATACCTTGAAGGCTCAGATCAACACCGCGGTTGGTTCCAATCTTCATTGTTAACATCGATTGCAATCAATGAACGCGCACCTTACAAAGGCTTATTGACGCACGGTTTCGTGGTCGATGAGAAAGGCCGTAAGATGTCAAAATCAATCGGTAACGTGATCACACCACAAGACATCATTAAAGATATGGGTGCTGATGGTCTACGTTTCTGGATCGCATCTGCAGATTACCGTTATGAAATGACTGCGGGTAAAGAAATCTTTAGCCGTGCATCTGATGGTTACCGTCGTATTCGTAACACTTTACGTTTCTTGCTTGCCAACTTGAATGGTTTCAAACCATCGACGGATGCATTGCCTGTAGATCAATTGATCGCGCTTGATCAATACATCTTGCAACGTGCAAGCGATGTTCAAAAAACCATTCAACAAGCATACGAAGATATGAACTTCCATATCGTAACGAATGCGTTGACCAACTTCTGTATTAACGACTTGGGTGGTTTCTACTTAGACATCATCAAAGACCGTCAATACACCACTAAAGCAGACTCTGCAGCACGTCATTCTGCACAAACTGCGTTGTATCACTTGGTACAAGCATTTGTTCGCTGGATGTCACCAATCTTAAGCTTTACCGCGCAAGAAGCATGGCCTTTAATTCCAGAGCAATCTGAGAAATATGTCTTCACTGCTGAATGGTATGACATTCCAACTGCATCAGCCGCTAACCTTGTTTCTGAAGCAGAATGGCAAACGCTCATTGCTGTAAAATCTGCAGTAAATAAACACATTGAAGCAGCACGTAATGCAAAAGCAGTAGGTTCTAACTTATCTGCCAAAGTAGAGCTTTGGGCATCTGAAGAACTCAAAACTGTACTTGACCGTCTAGGTGATGAGCTACGTTTTGTCCTCATCACATCTCAAGTGGTTGTAAATGCATTTGATGCAGCGCAAGGCAACGAATCTGACCTTGAAGGTTTACGTGTAAACGTATCAGCAGCTGACGGTGAAAAATGCGCGCGTTGCTGGCATGTTCTACCAGATGTGAATACACATCACGAACATCCAGGTCTTTGTTCTCGTTGTATTATTAACCTTCCTACAGGTCAAGGCGAAGAGAGAAAATATGCCTAATCCACAACAAAAAAAGGGTTTATTTCAATTCTATCCACACAATTTAGTGTGGGTAGGCTTATCCATTGTTGCCATTCTTTTGGATCAATGGACCAAATGGATTGCCAGCACGAGTCTGAATTATGCAGACCCTGTCCCAGTCCTACCCTTTTTAAATTGGACATTACTACATAACTATGGCGCTGCTTTTAGTTTCTTGTCCGATGCCGGTGGATGGCAACGTTACTTCTTTACCTCACTTGCAGGTTTAGTGTCTGTTATTTTTGTATTTTGGCTGATGCGTATGCCAAAAACCGTGAAAATTTTACCCATTGCGATTGCCCTTATTTTAGGTGGCGCAATTGGTAATTTAATCGACCGCGTATCTTTAGGTTATGTGGTCGACTTCATTCATGTGTATTACAACAACAGCCACTTCCCTGCATTTAATCTTGCAGATAGTGCCATTACGCTGGGTACCATCTTATTGTTGATTGATACCTTCTTCCTTGAGAAGCAGCGTATTCAACGTGCGGAAGCGCAAAAAAATGACTGATTTGATTCATCCTAACGAAGAAATTCGTATTGAAAACGGCTCTAAAGTCGATCTTCACTTTTCTGTCGCGATTGAAAATGGCGTAGAAATTGATAACACCCGTAGCCGTGCTGAACCTGTGAGCTTAGTGATGGGTGATGGCAGTTTATTACCTGGTTTTGAAAAAGCATTATTTGGTTTACGTGCTGGCGACCGCCGCACTGTAAGCTTGCCACCAGAGGATGCGTTTGGCCCTTGGAACCCTGAAAATGTACAAAAGTTTGACACTGTAAAATTTGAACAGCGTCCAACTGAAGGTCACATGATCGAGTTTGAAGACAAAGCCAAACAAAGCCTATACGGCGTGGTAAAAACAGTGGGTGAAGACATTACAGAAGTCGACTTTAACCACCCATTGGCAGGTAAAAACATTACTTTTGAAGTAGAAATTTTTAAAGTAACGCCTGCTGGCCAGCAAGGCATTAAAATTATGTAAGTGACGCAAGTCATAAAAAGCACCTTCGGGTGCTTTTTTATTATTTACAGATCAATACTATACAGCCCAATCACCATAGATTAATTTAAACAGAAAATAGCACTTGAGAAACTTATGAATATTCAAATTATTGTGGGTAGCGTACGTGAAGGCCGTACAGCAATTAAAGTTGCAGCATGGATCCAATCACAAATCAACAGTTATGAATTCAGCACGGTTCAAACCGAAATTGTTGATCTAAAAGCATGGGATCTGCCATTTTTTGCTGGTGCCAACCCGCCTATGACGGGTATTTATGATCAGCCCAAACAACAAGAATGGGCTGCACAAATTGCCAAAGGCGATGCATTTATTTTCATTAGCCCCGAATACAACCACGGCTACAGTCCAGCACTCAAAAATGCCTTAGATTATTTAGGCAAAGAATGGAATGCAAAACCAGCTGCCTACGTCAGCTATGGTGGGAGCAACGGTTCACGTTCAATTGATCAAATCCGTCAGGTAGCAACGCAGCTTGGACTGGTAGACACCAATGCCGTGGTTGAAATCCGTGATATTTTTGCTCGCAACCGCGCAGAAACATTTGAAGGCAATGAGTTTGATGACAAAGCACTGAAAGCAGCTTTTGATAAATTGGTGCAATACGTCAACGCATAAACCACCTTGTAAGCTTTTGCTTACAACAACTGCGGAAATTGACCACTTTTCACTTATTCGCAGCCAGTCTAATATTGGATTCATAGAGAGACAGGAAGTCTCCAAAGCCTAAAACAATAATGATAAGCAGGACAGACGCAGGAAGCGTACGGTACGACAGGAGTTATACCGCTAGAATGAATCCGAAAAAGCCTCAACAGGATGTTGAGGCTTTTTTCGTTCTATGCAGTGTCATTCAACTTTACGTTCAACGACTTTACACATCCAATTGAAAACCCAAATCAATATCACATGCTGCTTGACCACCACGAATCCCCCAATTCTGTAATGGGCTTTCTCGAAGCAAAATTAAAATATGGTCAGCAGGAATACCGAATGTGATTAAATTCTGTACTAAACTTTGATACAAACGGCGCTTTGCCGTTAAAGAGCGTCCAGCAAAACAATCAATACTAATCTGTGTAAACAGCACGGGCTGTGCTAAACCATCAAACACTTGAAAACGATGTGGCGCATGTACACACAAGCGAATATTACGATCTGTTTGAGGAAGCTGAAAACTTTGCTGTACGGCATCCAAAACCGTATTTAATAATGCTTGTTCTTGCACGTCGTTATACTGGGTACGAATATCAATTTGAATGATCGGCATAAAACTTATTCTTTGCTCTTGTTATCAGCCAAACATTATGAACATTTCTTTGCGATATCGCTGTAAGCATTTTCCTACACCATTTGCAGAAATTAACAGCTATCTCAGTTTCATCTTTCAAACTATATTAAGTTCATAGCCAGACAGGATGTCTGATAAGAAAAATAAAAAAATGTCACAACAGCAGGATGCTGAATGGTATGAAAGGAAACATACCTTTGCAACGAATCAAAAAAAGCCCCGACAGGATGTTGGGGCTTTTTTTATCTTCCTCATCAAGGCATACATATTTTGCATTTTGCCCTGGCTCTGATTTTATGCTGTATCCATTTAACTGACTTGTCTCAAGATTTTGTGGCTTTGTACGCTATGACTTACACGAGATGCAGAATTTAGCGTCTTCTTTACCTAAGGAAACACAATTATATTAAGTTCATACCAAACAGGAAGTTTGGAAAAGAATAAAAGCAAAAACAATACAGCAGGACTGCTCAACATAAAAAATATGCTTAAGCGCATAACATAAAAGAAAAAATAGACACAGCAATAAGAATCAGGCAATAGCCCGAGTAATAGATTAGAAAAGCCTCAACAGCAATGTTGAGGCTTTTTTCATTTCGGGTAGCTAAATTTTCAACCACCATCCTCTCGCCTTGCATTTGGTCGTAAATATAAAACTGCTTCACAAAAGTTAAAGCGTTTCAGTAAAACTCTACATATAATTTGCATATTCTTTACGCAACTTGCGCTATGATTTGCTCGCGTATAAGAACTGCCAAAGGATCAGGCAGCAACTATAAAAAAAATGAAATGAGAGAATCAGCTATGCAGCCTCAGCAGCACTTTTTAAACGAATACACCAAAGTATTTTCAGCAACAACTGAAAATAACTCCAGTATGGCCTTGGCACAGTATATTGGCTCACACCGTAATGAACTGATGCAACAACTGCATGATTACGGCATTTTAGTCTTTCGAGGCTATCAAATTGAGCAACCTGAACAGTTTCAAATGCTGATTGAGCAATATTTTCAACTTCAACCTTGGAATGCATTTAATCCCAATATGCCAGGCTGGGCAGCGTCATGGATGCGTAAATACAGTGAAAGCATTTTAGGTGCTGGCGATTATCGTCGCTATATCGACCGTAATACGGTACAACTTGGCCCCGTCGAAAATTCAGTACAAGGCCCGCATGTTGAAGGGGGTGTACGTTCAGAGCGTTCACGTTATATCGCTCTTTTTTGTCAGGAGCCTTCGACTTATTTGGCCGAAACTGGCTTTAATAATTTAGAACTGATTTGGAATAAACTCCCAAAAACCTTACAAGAAAAATACCTTGGTGCTTGGAATCATTTTTCTTATGTCTCTGCACGCAAACTGAGTGTATTGGATCGGCTGTTATTACAAAAGAGTCCGTTTAGCATTGAAATGCGTAAGGACAAAAAAGCCAAACTGACCCTACAGCGCTCACCTTTAGTGATTCACCATCCAGATACCAAAAAACTGGCCTTACAACCGTGGGCATTTGCCAACAATACCAATCCTTTTGCACATCAAGCCGCACAAAACTGCTTTGATAACCGTGGAGAGATTGAAATTGATTCCACAGCAGATGGCATGCAACTCACATGGGAAATTTACAACCAACAAGGCGACAAAATTGAATGGACGGATGAAGAAAAACAACAGTTCTTCAATGCCATGTATAAGGATGCTTTGTTATTAGAATGGCATAAAGGTGATGTTGCACTGGTTGATAATGTGAAAATTGCACACTGGCGTATGAATGGCGAACAAGGTAACCGTAAGCTCATTCAAATTCAGGCCAATGTGTTTAATGCAGATGACCATTATGCAGCTTAGCGACATGGCCTCAGTGATGATTCTTCATCCGTTCGTGTACGCTACAGCTTACATCGCTTGCAGAATTCTGCCTCTAGGCAATAGTGCTCATTCAGCATAATCTATAGTTATCAGGAAACAGGAAGTTTCCAAACTTAACAACAAGAATAAAAGGTTTGTACACCAGGACGTGAGATACGACAGGAGTCATATCTAAACTTACGAAATATCGAAAAGCCCTATCAGGAAGATGGGGCTTTTTCGTATCTGCGCGATCGTGATTTTTTATAGGCTTTTTAGGTAGTTTACGATTTCTGTCTGCTCTGCCATTTCTGCAAGCTCTAAAGCCGTATAAGGCGCTTTATGCTGTACATCCGCACCTTTGCTGACCAAGAACTGAACCACATCCAAATAGCCGTTTTCTGCAGCTGCTTGTAGTGCGCTGTAGCCTTCTTCATCTGCTTGGTTTACATCTACACCATTGGCTAAACGTTTTTCAACTTCTGCTACATCACCTAAAGATGCCCAATACACTAATTCTGGTAGGTGCAGTTCGTCATCGTCTTCAGGGATTGGGGAGATAGAATTAAATTGCATTCCTAGACCTTCAACTTTATAGGATTATGAACAGACTAACATAACTCTCGCACCACAATTTATGTAAATTATGATCATTTCTTTTCATAGTATTTATCAAATTCTTTAAATATATTTGCATTGTAAAAAGTTTTTTTACTGCTATTAGGATTTGAAGGATCAAGAAGTCTTTGATACGCATATCTTTGATCAGACTCAAATTGTTTCCTTAAATCATGGTATTTCTTATTAACTTTAAACTCTACATACCTCTTTATACATCTTGTGCTGAGAACATCATAATTCCAAGGATATTTATCGCTAATATCTTCTTCGGATAACTGTACTACCGTAGCAGCAGGATCATTTGTAATGATAACTGGTAAGCCCGATGTACTTTTAACTTTTTGAAATTTAAGATCAATTCTTAATGTTAGATTGTAATCACTAAAATCATTATCATCATATTTTTGTTCACTTTTCTTTATATAGTCGAGCACATTTTTCTCACTATTATTTAATATCGTTCCTGACGCATTCTGAAAATCTCTAAAAAATGAGATAGGCATAAGATAAAAATTATATTTTGCTAAAACATTACCAAACCACTCATTTACTAAATGCAGATAGTTTTGTAATGCCGCTGTACCTAATTCTTGTATTTTGATTGCAATAGTAAAATCATCATTAATAAAGTGAATAGAGTTATCTCTAATTTCAGTAAGAGCTAATAAATTTTCATAGACTACTTTATTTATTTTTAATCCAAAATCATTTGTAATAACATTGTATGCTTCAAACAAATTAATAGACATCGCGTTACCACTTCTATTTTTTTTAATGCTTTTAGATGTTGATTTATTACCACTTTTCAAAGTTTTTAATTCAGTCTTATATATTGAACTTAATTTATTGCTAGAAAGATGCAGTACTTGGGCTTTTAATAATAACTCCCAAGAATTTATACACAAGACAGAAAAAGTTTCTTCTCTGTATTTAAAATCTGGTTTGTTATAAATCTCGATAGCTGACAGCATAGCTGCTATCGATTTTTCTAGCATCAATCTTGAGCGTGATTTCATAATTTACTAATTTAATTTTTTTTTAGTATATTTATTTTAATAAATATAAAAAAGCCCCCATACGGAGGCTTATTCATTTTAAATCTGCTTAAGCTTTTGCTGGCTGCGCCACTTCAATCTTGTCAGAATCTGTATCTTGCATAATCAATGCAACTGCAATCGCACAGATCAATACAGGTAAACCCACTGCAATAAAGTTAAAGTGTGCAGGAAGGCTCATCCCTAATAAGCCACCAATGAGGATAGGACCAATAATTGCACCCATACGGCCAATCGCAGATGCCCAGCCAATACCCGTCGAACGTACTGCCAATGGATAGAACTGCGCTACATAGCTGTATAGCAACATTTGCGAACCAATAGACGCCGCACCAGCCAAGAACACCAAAATGTAAAGCAAGAACTGGTTAGACTGGAAGCCCATTAAGCTCATCACAATCGCACCCATTAGACCCAAGCACATCAATACTGGTTTCAAATGGAAACGGTCCGCCAAAATACCACCGCCTACGATTCCAACAACTGCACCAACGTTCATAACCATCATAAACATGAGGCTGTTATCCATCGAATAGCCTGCCGCCATCATCAATTTTGGTAACCAACTGCTCAATGCATACATGGTGAGTAAGCAAGTGAAAAACGCGATCCAGAACAAAATTGTATTTGTTGCACGGCCACGACGGAACAAACTCATCACGCTTGCAGATTCAGGCGTATCAACTTGATGCAATTCAAAAGTTGTTGTTTCTTGCACAGATACTTGTGGAGCCAATTGACGCACAATAGTACGAGCTTCGGCTTGACGGTTCTTTTGCACAATAAACGTTAAAGATTCTGGTAAAAATTTCCAAATAACAGGCAGTAAAAACAGCGGAATGCCAGCAATAAAGAACATGATTTCCCAGCCAAAACTTGGGGTAAACCATGCACCCAATAAAGCAGCCATAACACCACCGACCGCATAGCCACTAAACATACCTGTAACCAAGGTGCTACGCATCTTCTGTGGGGCGTATTCAGAGGTTAAAGCCACAAGGTTAGGCATTACACCACCAATGCCTAAACCCGCCAAGAAACGCAAAATAGCAAATTCTGTCGGGTTTGAAGCAAAGCCACCAGCAAAGGTTAAACCACTGAATAAAACAATACAGATCATAATGACTTTTTTACGGCCAATTTTATCGGCCAAGGAACCAAATAGCATGGCACCAAACATCATCCCTGCAAGTGCTGTACTCGCAAGCATACCTGCCTGCATTGCACTTAAGCCCCACTCTTCCATAAGCAAGGGTAAAACAACACCATTAATCGCTAGATCATAGCCATCAAATAAGATAATAAGCAAACACCAAGCTAAAACTTTAAAATGGAATTTGGAAAATTTTGCGTGATCAATAATATCATTCACATTCACTGCTTTTGACATTACTCACCTCCTGTAAATCTTTATTTGCATTGCACTTTAACTAGCGCCCTTCAGTTTAAAATTTTGTTTTTTAGAACAAAGCTGAAGCCATTTACTAAAGTAGTTTTGCCTAATATTCACATAATTTATACCACCATAAAAATTCAACATTAGTCTAATCAATCACATTTTCAGTGACTTAAATTCATTTTCTTGAGTGATTTTTAAACCATTTAAATACTTTTAATTCAAATTTGATTATTTTTACATCGCCAAAGAAAAAGCCTTCATCAAAGATGAAGGCTTTTTTAGAGATACTTTAAGCCAAAATTCAACTAGGCTTTCACACTGCTCAAACGTTTCTGCAATTTGACTTCTGCATCCACTTCTTCCTTCGACGTTTTAGTGCTAATGAATGCCACAGCAATCGCAACAATAATGACGGGTAAACCTACTGCCATAAAGTTGATTTGGTGAGGCAATTCCATACCCAACAGCATACCAATTAAAATTGGGCCCACAATCGCACCTGTACGGCCCACAGCAGAAGCCCAGCCAATACCTGTTGAGCGTACAGTCACTGGATAAAACTGTGCTACATAGCTATACAGCAAGATTTGTGAACCAATTGCAGATGCACCAGCAACAGCCACCAATAAATAAATAACGGGCTGTGGAGACTTAAATCCTAATAAAGATAATGCAACTGCGCCTGCCAAACATAAGCTAATAATCACGGGTTTCATATGAAACTTATCAGCCAAAATACCACCGCCAACAGTACCAATGACTGCGCCTATATTCATGGCTAATAAGAACATTAAGCTACTGCTCATCGAATAGCCCGCAGCCATCATCAGCTTTGGTAACCAACTGCCTAAAGCATACAGTGTTAATAAACACATAAAAAAAGCTAACCAGAACAGCAAAGTATTGCTTGAACGCCCTTGTTTAAACAAGCTGCTAACAAAAGCAGGCTCTGACACTTTTGCTTCGCTCAGAACGAGTTTCACCTGTTTTGGTAAATCAACCTCAGCATCTAAACGCTGTAAAATTTGGCATGCTTGCTGATCTTTTTGTGCTTTCACCAAAAAGGTTAATGATTCAGGCAAGAACTTCCAAACAAAAGGTAAAAACAACAGCGGTACACCAGCAATAAAGAACATGATTTGCCAGCCGTAGCTTGGGGTAAACCATGCGCCAAATAAAGCAGCCATCACACCACCCACAGCATAACCACTAAACATGGTTGTTACTAAGGTCGCACGTAAACGTTGTGGCGCATATTCCGAAGTTAAGGCTACTAAATTAGGCAATACACCACCAATTCCTAAGCCCGCTAAAAAACGTAGTAGACCAAATTCGGTCGGATTTGATGCAAAACCGCCAGCAAAGGTAAAGCCACTAAACAGTACCACACAAATCATAATGACTTTTTTACGGCCTATTTTGTCGGCCAAGGTACCAAACAGCATGGCGCCAAACATCATGCCCGCTAAAGCAGTACTGGCCAACATCCCTGCCTGCACAGCCGTTAATGACCATTGTTGCATCAGTAGAGGAAGTGCCACACCATTAATGGCTAAGTCATAGCCATCAAATAAAATAATCAATAGACACCAAAACACCACCTTAAAATGAAAAGGTGTAAATTTAGCCTGATCAATCACTTGATTCACATTTATTGCATTCGTTGCCATAGCTCACCTCCTGTGAGATTACATATCATTGTTGTAGTGATCACATCGGGAAGCTTTTATTGTTTTACAGATTTAGCTCAGCCCAATACAAGAGCATTATTTGAGCACAGCGATATTTGACGAGACACACGACAAAAGTCTAAAAAATAGACAAATAACTGCACCTATAGGTACAGTTATTTATGCTTAGAATGGAAAATTTGAGCAATTTTGATCTTATATTTTTTAATGATTTATGCTAAATACGCTTATTTTTTATCCTATTTATTCTTTTTTATTGAAAGTCACGAATTCAAACCTGTTTCTAAATAAGCTTTAGCCTTATTTAAAATATTTTTCACACATAAAAAAACACCCCCTGCACTAGTCAGGGGGTGTTTCGAATAATGAGCTGGCGATGACTTACTCTCACATGGGTAACCCCACACTACCATCAGCGCTAAGAGGTTTCACTTCTGAGTTCGGGAAGGGATCAGGTGGTTCACTCTTGCTATTGTCGCCAGCACAACTTGGATGCTTACTCGTTTGGTCTTACTTGGATGCCGAACTTTCGTCAAATGAGTTATTAACAGATCATATCTGAGTCGAATTGTATGTTCTAGCGTTAGCTGAATCAAGTATTTCAAGACCGTTTGGTCTTTAATGAATCAATCTCTGCTCACTGCTTGCGCAGTTCGTACAACAACTGTTTGGGTGTTGTATAGTCAAGCCTCACGAGCAATTAGTATTGGTCAGCTTCATGCGTCACCGCACTTCCACATCCAACCTATCAACGTCGTAGTCTTCAACGGCTCTTTAGAGGAATAAATTCCTAGGGAAATCTTATCTTGAGGTAGGCTTCCCGCTTAGATGCTTTCAGCGGTTATCCCTTCCGAACATAGCTACCCGGCGATGCGACTGGCGTCACAACCGGTACACCAGAGGTTCGTCCACTCTGGTCCTCTCGTACTAGGAGCAGATCCTCTCAAATTTCCAGCGCCCACGGTAGATAGGGACCGAACTGTCTCACGACGTTCTAAACCCAGCTCGCGTACCTCTTTAAATGGCGAACAGCCATACCCTTGGGACCTGCTTCAGCCCCAGGATGAGATGAGCCGACATCGAGGTGCCAAACACCGCCGTCGATATGAACTCTTGGGCGGTATCAGCCTGTTATCCCCAGAGTACCTTTTATCCGTTGAGCGATGGCCCTTCCATACAGAACCACCGGATCACTAAGACCTACTTTCGTACCTGCTCGACTTGTGGGTCTCGCAGTTAAGCGCGCTTTTGCCTTTATACTCTACGCGTGATTTCCGACCACGCTGAGCGCACCTTCGTACTCCTCCGTTACTCTTTAGGAGGAGACCGCCCCAGTCAAACTACCCACCAGACATGGTCCTCGCTCCAGATAATGGAGCAGAGTTAGAACCTCAATATTACCAGGGTGGTATTTCAAGATTGGCTCCACAGCAACTAGCGTCGCTGCTTCAAAGCCTCCCACCTATCCTACACAAGTAAGATCAAAGTTCAATGTCAAGCTGCAGTAAAGGTTCACGGGGTCTTTCCGTCTAGCCGCGGGTACACCGCATCTTCACGGCGATTTCGATTTCACTGAGCCTCTGCTGGAGACAGCGCCCCCATCATTATGCCATTCGTGCAGGTCGGAACTTACCCGACAAGGAATTTCGCTACCTTAGGACCGTTATAGTTACGGCCGCCGTTTACTGGGGCTTCGATCAAGAGCTTCGCTTACGCTAACCCCATCAATTAACCTTCCAGCACCGGGCAGGCATCACACCCTATACGTCCACTTTCGTGTTTGCAGAGTGCTATGTTTTTAATAAACAGTTGCAGGGGCCTGGTTTCTGTGGCTGCCGATAGCTCAGGAAGCAAGTTCCATCACCGTCAGCAGCGTACCTTCTCCCGAAGTTACGGTACCATTTTGCCTAGTTCCTTCAGCAGAGTTCTCTCAAGCGCTTTGGTCTACTCGACCTGACCACCTGTGTCGGTTTCGGGTACGATTCCTGTGTAACTGAAGCTTAGAGACTTTTCCTGGAAGCATAGTATCAGCCACTTCACTGTACAAGTACAGCTTGCTATCAGATCTCAGCATAGAGTACCCCGGATTTGCCTAAGATACATGCCTACATCCTTTCACCTGGACAACCAACGCCAGGCTGACTTAACTTACTCCGTCCTCTCATCGCATTACACAGAAGTATTGGAATATTAACCAATTTCCCATCGACTACGCCTCTCGGCCTCGCCTTAGGGGTCGACTCACCCAGCCCCGATTAACGTTGGACTGGAACCCTTGGTCTTTCAGCGAACGGGTTTTTCACCCGTTTTGTCGTTACTCACGTCAGCATTCGCACTTCTGATACCTCCAGCAGACTTCTCAATCCACCTTCATCGGCTTACAGAACGCTCCCCTACCACTTGCAATAAATTGCAAATCCGCAGCTTCGGCATATAGTTTTAGCCCCGTTACATCTTCCGCGCAGGCCGACTCGACTAGTGAGCTATTACGCTTTCTTTAAAGGGTGGCTGCTTCTAAGCCAACCTCCTAGCTGTCTATGCCTTCCCACATCGTTTCCCACTTAACTATAATTTAGGGGCCTTAGCTGGCGGTCTGGATTGTTTTCCTCTTGACTACGGACGTTAGCACCCGCAGTCTGTCTCCCGGATAGTACTCATTGGTATTCGGAGTTTGCATCGGTTTGGTAAGTCGGGATGACCCCCTAGCCGAAACAGTGCTCTACCCCCAATGGTATTCGTCCGAGGCGCTACCTAAATAGCTTTCGGGGAGAACCAGCTATCACCAAGTTTGATTAGCCTTTCACCCCTATCCACAAGTCATCCCCTGGCTTTTCAACGACAGTGGGTTCGGTCCTCCAGTTAGTGTTACCCAACCTTCAACCTGCTCATGGATAGATCACCTGGTTTCGGGTCTACACCCAGCAACTAAACGCCCTATTAAGACTCGGTTTCCCTACGGCTCCCCTATACGGTTAACCTTGCTACTGAATGTAAGTCGCTGACCCATTATACAAAAGGTACGCAGTCACCGAACAAGTCGGCTCCCACTGCTTGTATGCATGCGGTTTCAGGATCTATTTCACTCCCCTCACAGGGGTTCTTTTCGCCTTTCCCTCACGGTACTGGTTCACTATCGGTCAGTCAGGAGTATTTAGCCTTGGAGGATGGTCCCCCCATATTCAGACAAGGTTTCACGTGCCTCGCCCTACTCGACATCATCATATAAGCCCTTTCGTGTACAGGACTATCACCCACTATGGTTGCACTTCCCAGAGCATTCCACTAGAACTTATATGACTTAATGGGCTGTTCCCCGTTCGCTCGCCGCTACTGAGGGAATCTCAATTGATTTCTTTTCCTAAGGGTACTGAGATGTTTCACTTCCCCTCGTTTGCCTCGCAACACTATGTATTCATGTTGCGATACCTACCTTACGATAGGTGGGTTTCCCCATTCAGAAATCTCCGGATCATAGGATATTTGCCGCCTCCCCGAAGCTTATCGCAGGCTATTACGTCTTTCATCGCCTCTGACTGCCAAGGCATCCACCACATGCACTTAATTACTTGACTATACAACCCCAAACAGTCGTTTATCCTTACAAGTAGGATAAGCAACAGAGTTTGTCTTACGACTTACTCATACAGTTGGCGTCTTGTGCATTTAAGCACTGTACAGCTTCAATTAGATTCATATACCAAAACGCTTGATTCAGTTAATTTCGCTAGTAACTCATAGCTTCTATCTTCACATCACAGTAATAAATCACTGTTAGTGTTAATGTCAGTTATGAGTATGAACAAATTATTTCAACTCAAATATATTCTGTTAATGATTTAACATGCCTTCGTCAGGTCATGTTGCTGTGATAAATCACAGAGCTTAATAACAATGAAGCGCATTCTACGCTAGTTTGTTGCTAAGCTCTATAACCTAAGCACTTGATCGCTTAAAGACTAAACTAACAGTCAGCTGACTGTTCATTTATTAACTTGTCTTTTATACATCGCTTTGCGATGTATGGTGGAGACTAGGAGAGTCGAACTCCTGACCTCCTGCGTGCAAAGCAGGCGCTCTACCAACTAAGCTAAGTCCCCAGCTTATCAATTAAGTCAATGTCTCTGTTTTCTGTTTGCTCTCATATTTTATTCAAATATTTCGTTAGTCAGATTTGGTGGGTCTGACAAGACTTGAACTTGTGACCCCACGCTTATCAAGCGTGTGCTCTAACCAACTGAGCTACAGACCCTCAGATACATCGTCATGAAGAACAACTTGTTGTGGATTCTTACCAGTCGCCAATCTTTCGTTAAGGAGGTGATCCAGCCGCAGGTTCCCCTACGGCTACCTTGTTACGACTTCACCCCAGTCGTCGGCCACACCGTGGTAAGCGTCCTCCTTACGGTTAGACTACCTACTTCTGGTGCAACAAACTCCCATGGTGTGACGGGCGGTGTGTACAAGGCCCGGGAACGTATTCACCGCGGCATTCTGATCCGCGATTACTAGCGATTCCGACTTCATGGAGTCGAGTTGCAGACTCCAATCCGGACTACGATCGGCTTTTTGAGATTAGCATCCTCTCGCGAGGTAGCAACCCTTTGTACCGACCATTGTAGCACGTGTGTAGCCCTGGTCGTAAGGGCCATGATGACTTGACGTCGTCCCCGCCTTCCTCCAGTTTGTCACTGGCAGTATCCTTAAAGTTCCCGGCCGAACCGCTGGCAAATAAGGAAAAGGGTTGCGCTCGTTGCGGGACTTAACCCAACATCTCACGACACGAGCTGACGACAGCCATGCAGCACCTGTATGTAAGTTCCCGAAGGCACCAATCCATCTCTGGAAAGTTCTTACTATGTCAAGACCAGGTAAGGTTCTTCGCGTTGCATCGAATTAAACCACATGCTCCACCGCTTGTGCGGGCCCCCGTCAATTCATTTGAGTTTTAGTCTTGCGACCGTACTCCCCAGGCGGTCTACTTATCGCGTTAGCTGCGCCACTAAAGCCTCAAAGGCCCCAACGGCTAGTAGACATCGTTTACGGCATGGACTACCAGGGTATCTAATCCTGTTTGCTCCCCATGCTTTCGTACCTCAGCGTCAGTATTAGGCCAGATGGCTGCCTTCGCCATCGGTATTCCTCCAGATCTCTACGCATTTCACCGCTACACCTGGAATTCTACCATCCTCTCCCATACTCTAGCTTCCCAGTATCGAATGCAATTCCTAAGTTAAGCTCAGGGATTTCACATCCGACTTAAAAAGCCGCCTACGTACGCTTTACGCCCAGTAAATCCGATTAACGCTCGCACCCTCTGTATTACCGCGGCTGCTGGCACAGAGTTAGCCGGTGCTTATTCTGCGAGTAACGTCCACTATCCCTAGGTATTAACTAGAGTAGCCTCCTCCTCGCTTAAAGTGCTTTACAACCAAAAGGCCTTCTTCACACACGCGGCATGGCTGGATCAGGGTTCCCCCCATTGTCCAATATTCCCCACTGCTGCCTCCCGTAGGAGTCTGGGCCGTGTCTCAGTCCCAGTGTGGCGGATCATCCTCTCAGACCCGCTACAGATCGTCGCCTTGGTAGGCCTTTACCCCACCAACTAGCTAATCTGACTTAGGCTCATCTATTAGCGCAAGGTCCGAAGATCCCCTGCTTTCCCCCGTAGGGCGTATGCGGTATTAGCATCCCTTTCGAAATGTTGTCCCCCACTAATAGGCAGATTCCTAAGCATTACTCACCCGTCCGCCGCTAGAAATCGGTAGCAAGCTACCTATTCCCGCTCGACTTGCATGTGTTAAGCCTGCCGCCAGCGTTCAATCTGAGCCATGATCAAACTCTTCAGTTTAAAATCAATAGTACCTTTAAAGGGTACCAATCTTGGCTCATCAATTACTGACAAATATTTGCTCAAATAAACTTCGAGAAATTTCTACCAATTATCAATGAAAATATATTCGATTGATCAACCAGTAAAAATCCACACAAGTTGTTCTTCATAATCTCTTAATGATCTTTCTAACACCTCGTCAGTGCTAGAAGCTGGACTTCGATATACTTAACAACTCAGCGTCTAGCTTCGTTCGTTTCCGTCTATCTCGTCGGTATGGGATGCATTCTAGACCATTTCGAAATCATTGCAAGCACTAATTAACGATATATTTCACGTATGTACTTTTTTTCTACAGAAATGATAAAAAAAGCGCTTTTTTATCTATTTTTTAACCATTTTTATTTAAAAAAACCTTTTATTAGGATTTTATTTTTCAAATTATCCATTTCACGCAAAATCATATTCGAGCTAATTTAGCCATAAAATGTATAAGTGATCAAAAAGACATCACATTCAACTATCAGAACGAGTTTTATATCTTCCCACGTGCTTCATAACATCAAATATTCAATCCATTTAAAGTTTTCACTAGACTAAAAACGCTTTGTTTAAATATTTTGAAGACATTGTGCTTTCAAGTCCTATTTTTAAAGCTCATATTTATTCTTCCCACAAATTAAATGTACCATTCAATCCCTATCTCCCCCATCTTTAATAGATCTATGTACGTCTAGATATTTCTCTAGGTTTTATTTACATCTTATTTAGCAATTCTGATAGCAATAGACATTTAACCCAGAAACATTTGAACATTCATCTCATCCATACAAGCGAATCATTCATTTGCTTTATATGTTCTGATTTATCTATGCCGTCATCAAACATCGCTAAGCGACTGGGCGCTTACATACATGCGCCATCACCTCCAATACCGTCTGATGCTTGCCTTGATAATCCTCAGCACAAAACATCATTTTTGCCCGCATGGGTAGGCGCTCATGAATAAAAGCAAACAGCTGATAATGCGCGCCAACATCCATATTTAAGAAGATTTCTTGTATTTGCTTATATTGCGCCTGTTTCACCGCTTCTGGCTGATTTTGAAATAAACAACGCATCACTGCATCAATCTGTTCATCATTATTGTCTGTATTGTAATACGCCATGTCTCCCCCGCTTTTTTATTGATTTATTTATCTATAAAGCCAAAGCTTCTGCCTCAGAAGCTTTGATTGCACGATCTTCTAGCGTGCAGATCGCATGTGCAATCATCATATATAACAATGGTTCGATAAAAACCGCCATATTTTATCCTTAAGGCGGATAGAGCCGATTTATTTTTTTACATAGACTGCTTTTTATTTTTTTGAACCCAAACTTATGCCTGTGCATTTCATCCCCCGCTTGATCCTACTACTGAGTGGCCTTGCGCTGATGGCATTTGGTGTCACGATGTCTATTCATTCCAATCTTGGCACATCGCCTATTTCGTCCGTTCCTTATAGCTACAGCTTCATCTTGAATATGAGTATTGGCACATTGACCGTGCTCATGCATATTCTGATGATTCTGATACAAATGGTACTACTCGGTAAACGGTTTCAATGGCATCAATGGTTGCAATTACCTGTAGGCATGATTTTTGGCACGTTCATTGATGTACTAATGTGGGCGACGCAAGGCTGGTCTATGCATGTTTATGCGCTACAAATAAGCGCCTGCTTATTCAGTTGCCTCATCACAGCCATCGGAGTATGCCTTGTCGTGAAAGCAAATTTGGTGTTTTTAGCAGGTGAAGGCTTATATGCTGCCATCTCACAACGCTTTGGCTTTGAGTTTGGTCGCTGTAAAACCTATGGTGATATTGTATTGGTGTTGATTGCAGTCATCAGCGCATGGTCTGTACTGGGTGAAATTATTGGAGTTCGCGAAGGCACAATCATTAGCGCACTGGCCGTCGGCAGTCTAGTTAAACAAATGCTACCCAAGTTCGGCTTTCTTCAGTTTAATGAATAACAAAAATAGCACTACGGTCCTCAGCAAGTCTGGGGATTTTCATTTTTAAGCGCTAAAATTATGAGTTTGCAGAAATTTAAGAAAATAAAAAGGAAGAGATCTCTCCCAAAATCCCTCCCTCGGAGTTGAATCTTTATTCGATCCATCATGTAGTTATTATAGTTATTCTGCAGTATTTAAAAAAAGTCCCTTGGGGAAGAGACTAATAAATTGTGGAGTAATTATTATCTGTACCCTCTAGATATGCTAAAAATTTCTAGATGAATAAATACTATACATAAGGTATATAAAATGCAAGTTATTCGGAAAAATTTAATTGTTGTTTTTATAAGGTTTTTTTGAATTTACTTATCTAATTTACTAATATAAATATTCAATAAAAAAAGCAAGCCGAAGCCTGCTTTTTAATTCAATCACTTATATCAACTTAAGCGCGCTATCAGTCTACAAATATCACTTTAGCAATGGCCTTTTTGCTCGATTGCACGATTAAAGTCACGTTCTCTTTCACAGAAAAAGAGGCGTCTACTTCTTTCCAATCGACTTTTACAGCACCACGTGCAACTGCATCTTTGGCTTGAGCTGCATTTTTTACTAGACCTGCCGCACGCAAAATTGATGCAATAAACATTTCGCCACCAAATTCTGCACGTGATACGGTCACTTCTGGCGTACCCTCTGGTAATTCACCTTCAGTGATTAAGTTACCCGCACCTTTATGTGCACTGGCAGCCGCTTCACTACCATGGAAACGTTCCACCAATTCCAATGCAAGAATCTTTTTCACTTCTTGTGGGTTACGGCCTTCCGCCACTTCTTTTAAAAGTTGCTGAATTTCTTCAATAGATTTGAAACTTAACAGATCAAAGTAACGTTCAATCAAAGCGTCTGGCATTGAAAGTACTTTTTGGTACATCGCACCCGGTGCATCAAATACCGCAATATAGTTGCCTAATGATTTAGACATTTTATTTACGCCGTCTAAACCTTCAAGAATAGGCACTGTAATGCAGACTTGTGCTTCTTGGTCATAACGACCTTGCAATGTACGGCCCATTAACAAGTTAAAGGTCTGATCCGTACCACCCAGTTCAACGTCAGCTTGCAATGCAACCGAGTCATAACCTTGTACCAATGGATACAAAAATTCGTGAATAGCGATCGGCTGATGATTGTTATAGCGCTTAGTAAAGTCATCACGCTCCAACATACGCGCCACAGTTTGCTGTGAAGCCAATTGAATTAAATCAGCAGCAGTTTTTTGACCAAACCATTCAGAGTTGAAAACCACTTTGGTTTTTGCTGGATCAAGAATTTTAAATACTTGTTCTTGATAAGTTTTTGCATTTTCCAAAACTTTTTCACGTGACAAAGGTGGGCGCGTTGCGCTTTTACCTGTTGGGTCACCAATCATCGCAGTATAGTCGCCAATCAAAAAGTAAACTTCATGACCTAAATCTTGGAATACTTTTAATTTATTAATTAAAACTGTATGACCTAAATGCAAATCAGGCGCTGTAGGGTCAAAACCCGCTTTAATTTTTAAAGGACGATTTTGCTTTAACTTCTTCAGAAGGTCTTCTTCAGAAATAATTTCGTGAGTGCCTCGTTGGATGAGGGCAAGTTGTTCTTCAGCCGGCAGGAAATTTGACATCTCAAAACCCAAATACATCAGTTATTCAATTTGTGCGATATACTAACACTTTTTCAGCACTTTGCAGGCTTAAGAATAATCATGACCGCGATCTATATTGGAGTAATGACGGGCACCAGCATGGATGGCGTCGATATTGCCGCTGCTTCTTTTGATCCCTTGCAACTACATGCCACACTCACCCTTGAGTTTGATCCCGATTTACGTGATGAACTGATGGCGCTCACCTTACCAAGTGACAACGAAATTGATCGCATGGGGAAAGCAGATGTCGCTTTGGCCACCATGATTGGTGAAGGCATTAATCGCTTAATTGCAGAAAATAATTTAGATAAAACCCAAATTAAAGCCATTGGCTCACACGGACAAACCAT
Source organism: Acinetobacter cumulans (assembly GCF_003024525.3). GTDB lineage: Bacteria > Pseudomonadota > Gammaproteobacteria > Pseudomonadales > Moraxellaceae > Acinetobacter > Acinetobacter cumulans. The sequence goes on from NZ_CP035934.2 coordinate 3,406,194, forward strand.
TCGTCACCGCCCTGAACATGGTTTTACCCTACAAATTGGCGACCCCAATATCATCAGTGAAATTACGCAACTCCCTGTTATTTCTGATTTTCGTCGCCGTGATATGGCTGCCGGTGGCCAAGGCGCGCCATTAGTCCCTGCCTTTCACCAAGATGTTTTCCAACACAATAGCATTCATCGTGTGATTTTAAATTTAGGCGGCATTGCGAACGTCAGCCTTCTACCCGCAGGTAATCCAGATGGCGTGTATGGCTTTGATACTGGTCCTGCAAATATTTTAATGGACGCTTGGTGCCATCGTTATACGGGTCAAGCTTATGATGAAAATGGCAATTGGGCGGCCTATGGTACGCCTATTCGTAGCCTACTCGATCGACTTCAAGCACACGACTTCTTTGCCAAAGAACCACCAAAAAGCACAGGCCGTGAAGACTTCAACTTAGAGTGGTTAGACGAACAAGTTGCTGATTGGCGTAGCGATCTTGAATATGATGAATTAGAAGATACACCTGAAAATATTCAAGCAACCTTAATGAAGCTCACCACCCGTGCAATTAAAAAAGCGATTTACCGCTCAGACATGCCTACAGGTGAAGTCTATGTATGTGGAGGTGGCGCGTATAACTCACATTTACTTGAGCAATTACGCTGGCGTTTACGCAAACACCAATGGACAGTACAAAGCACAGCCGATCTTGGTTTAAGTCCAACATGGGTAGAAGCAACTGCCTTTGCATGGCTGGCGATGCGCTTTGTTCAGCAACAATCTGGCAACCTTCCCGCTGTGACGGGTGCAAAAGGCTATCGCGTACTGGGTACAATTACCGCGGTATAAAAGCCAAAATATGGCATAAAAAAGCCTGCTGATGCAGGCTTTTTAAGTTAATGCGAAAAACTCATTTTAAAATGAATTTTGCGTTTTCAGTTCGAAATGCTTTTAAAACCACTTGCCCAGCACGACCCGTCGGACTTAAACCCAACTTCATTTGTTCTTGGCGAATCGCCTGACGGGTTTTATCACCAATTAAGCCATCCACATTGCCAATGTCATAGCCTTTATTGAGCAAATATTGCTGTATTTCACGGCGCTCTGCTCGTGAAGTCCCTGCATCATCTGTTGGCCATGCAGTACTAAACGAACCTTTACCCTGTAAACGATCTGACAAATGTGCAATTGCTAAGGCATAACTTTCAGCTGCGTTATAACTATAAATAGCATCGAAGTTTTTAAAGACTAAAAACAGCGGGCCATTTTCACCTGCTGGCATCATTAAACCGGCTTGTGAGCTTTCAGTTAGGTTGCCTTGAATGAGCGGTGAACCGTCTGCGCGTAATACACCACGATTGACCCACGATGCCAATGATTTTTTATTGCGTCGGCCTTCGCCCCCTAAATAAGTTCCTGCTGGCACTTTAACTTCAAAGCCCCAAGGTTGCCCTGTTTGCCAACCGCGCTTACTCAAAAAATTCGCTGTAGATGCTAAGGCATCAGGCACACTGGAGACCAAATCACGTCGACCATCGCCATCAAAATCAACAGCAAGCTCATCATAAGTGGATGGCATAAATTGCGTATGACCAAAAGCACCCGCCCATGAACCCTTTAATTGGTCTTCACGAACATCACCACGTTGTAATAAACGCAGTGTAGTAAAGAACTCGCCACGGAAAAATCCCTGACGACGCCCCTCACAACTTAAAGTGCCTAAAGCCTGTAATAAAGGATAAGAACCCGCTATTTGTCCAAAATTGCTTTCTACGCCCCACACAGCAACCACAGTTTCAGCAGGAACACCGTAAGCGCTCGCCACTCGGTTTAATACATCTTTATGTTGCTGAAGCTTTTGCAGTCCAACCTGTACACGCTCATCGTCAACCAATCCAGATAAATAATCCCAAATTGGCGTTGAAAACTCTGGCTGGTAATTGAGTTTTTCTAAAACTGAATAATCTGGACTTAAATTTTGAGTATAGCGGTCATAAGTATTACCAGATACGCCACTCGCAAGGGCTTGCCCACGTAATTGGCTCAAACATGCTTGAAAATTTTGAGTTTGGGCTGGAGATTGAAATTCAGTTGAAGCTGTAACGACTTTTTGCCCATTAATAATTAATTCAGCATGCGCTGTCGTCAATGCAAACAATGTGCTGGTACACAATAAAATGAAAGAACGCATATCCGCCTTATTTTTCTGGATTTGTATTTAATTCTTAGCTTAACACCAGATGATGTATTTTTATGAGGGAATACGTAACTTTTGAATTCATTTTTAAATTTAAAGTAAAGTTTCGATTTTAAATTCAAAAAACTTCCCCACAGATCAGACTTAATGTTTTTAAATTCAAACTTTTATCCACAAGCCATTTAATCACAAGATTTTGATAAATATATTATTTTTAAATGCATTAAACATGCTTTTGTTTTGAATTTAAACTGCAATAAATTTAAATTCAAAACTTTGAATTTAAAAGTAGTGTTTTAAATTTGAATTTGTTTTTGAATTTAAATTCATTGTTGATATTTTGAATTCAAACTTAGCTTTTATTGTTCAATGCGTCTGAATAAAGAGGCAAGTTCGCTAAACAGTCTTTCAATTAAGTCGCACAGCAAGATGCCAATATATATAGCAAATAGGTGAATTTATAATCAATTGCTTTACCAGCAAAACCGACCAAAGGCCTGTCTGCGTAAAAGAGGCGCAATGATGCCCGAAGTTAAGGTATAAAAAAAGCGACCACTGACGTGATCGCTTTTTTTTACAGCAACTGTACGTTTAGATGCTCATATCTTCGCTAAGCGCTAAAGGATTCGGTAAAATCTTCGCCAATTGACGGCATAAAGTGGTCAATTCAGCGCTGTCATTGGGCATTAAGGTAATATGGCCAATCTTACGACCTTCACGCTCTGACTTATTATAAAGGTGTAAATGCGCACCTTCTAAAGCCAAAACATCTTCAGATTTTGGATGTTGACCAATAATGTTCACCATTACAGTCGGACGAACCACAGCCGTTGAACCTAAAGGTAAACCTGCAACAGCACGAATATGGTTTTCAAATTGAGAGCATACTGAGCCTTCAATTGACCAGTGACCTGAGTTATGCACGCGTGGTGCCATCTCATTGGCATACAAGCCTTTGTCAGTCACGAACAGTTCAAGTGTTAATACACCGACATAATTCAAATGATTGAGCAGGCGAGTGATGTAGTCTTGCGCCACAGGCTGTAAATCAACACTGTTGGGTGCTGGAACAATCGAATGCGACAAAATGCCATTATGATGATGGTTTTCAGCCAAAGGCCAAGTACGTACATCACCATCTTGGCCACGCACCGCAATAATTGACACTTCACGAGAGAAAGTCACAAAGCTTTCTGCAATGAGTTCACCCGCAGGGCCAAGCTCAGCCCACGCTTGCGCAATTTGATCTGCAGTGCGCAATACAAATTGGCCTTTGCCATCATAACCGCCACGTGATGTTTTGAGTACGATAGGTAAACCCAATTCAGCCACAGCAAGGTTTAAACCCTCAAGTGAAGTCACGGCTTTATACGGTGCAACTGGAATTGAAAGTTCATCAAATAAAGCTTTTTCAGACAAGCGATGTTGTGCAATTGCCAAGGCTTGACGTGGTGGGTGCAACGTTTTGCTTTTCGTTAGAACATCGACATCCGTTAATGGCGTATTTTCAAACTCAAGACTAAATACATCTGCACTGGCGATAAACTCTTGCAAGCCATTTTCTGCTTTGGTCGAAAATACTGGACCAAGCGCTGCCGATGGGCAATCTGTACTTGCTTCAAAAAAGGTGCATTGCACATTCAGTGGTAGGGCTGCTTGCGCCATCATACGACCCAACTGGCCACCACCAAAAATACCAATGGTTTTATCCATGATATAACTCCCGTATTAAGCTTGCTCTTAGTTCTGACCAGGAATGTTTTTGCTCGCAACTTTTTCAGTTTGAGCCGCACGGAAATCTACAACATTTTTTGCAATTTCAGGACGTGTTAAACCTAAAATTTGCGCTGCCATGATTGCAGCATTGGTTGCGCCAGCAGGACCAATCGCCAATGTACCCACTGCAATACCTGCAGGCATTTGTACAATCGAAAGCAATGAATCAACGCCGTTCAAAATTGAAGACTTCACTGGAACACCCAGTACTGGAAGATCAGTTTTGGCTGCACACATACCTGGCAAATGTGCAGCACCACCAGCACCCGCAATAATTACTTGAATACCGCGATCACGGGCTTGCTCTGCATATTCAAAAAGACGGTCTGGCGTACGGTGCGCAGATACCACTTCCGCTTCAAATGGGACGCCAAGTTGCTTAAGCATATTGGCAGTGTGTTCGAGAGTTGCCCAATCTGATTGAGAACCCATGATAATTCCAACGAGAGGTGTGTCTTGTGAAGCGGCCGCATTCATTGCAATGTTTCCAGAGATTAGTTAAGAGAGATAAATCTCGACTAGAGCCAAGCTTTAATAAGAGCCCCATATTATAGACTGAATTTTCAGCTCACCAAAATCTTAGAGTCAAACTAAGCGCAGATTTTTATTATTTTTTTATCAAGCTTGGCAAAACTTAAATAAAAATAGGGCAGTAGCCCTATGATTTAAATTATTGGCTACGAAAGACAAAATACACACAGCCCAATAGACACAAGCCAGCCCACACATAATCGAGTTTAAATGGCTGTTTAAACAGAAAAATCATAAAAGGTACAAAGACCAGTAAAGTCACAACTTCTTGGGTAATTTTCATTTCCCCCATAGACCAACCTTGTTGGGCAAGGTAGCGCGTTGCAGGAATCATAAAACTATATTCTGCTAAGGCAATGATCCAACTTAATAATATAGCCTTCCATAGAGGCGCATCGTGCGGTAAAAACTTTAAATGACCATACCAAGCCAAAGTCATAAAACAGTTCGCAACAATCAATAATATAAAGGGCAGATACATTGGCTCAAATGTCTAGCAATAAGTGTGGCCATTTTACGTTTTTTCTCACAAAATTTTTAACCTGTTACTATTTTTTTATAACACAAAAAAAAGCGCAAAATCACGCAAGAATATTCTATGTCCAGTGACAAGAAAAACTATCTTTTCCCCAAGAGCCTTGCTATCGTTGCTTTCACATCAAATTAATCACGACAACAGCACCAATAATACGTGATGTGTCTATAAAAGCAGTGGAGTGAGCGTATGCATCTGCATATTTTAGGTATTTGCGGCACCTTTATGGGTTCTTTGGCGCTACTGGCGCGAGACCTTGGCCATAAGGTGACGGGTTCAGATCAAAACGTTTACCCTCCAATGTCGACCCAGCTAGAAAATGCAGGCATTACTTTAATTCAAGGCTATGACCGTAGCCAGCTACAACCACAACCTGATCTTGTAATTGTGGGCAATGCCATGAAACGTGGTATTGATGTTGTGGAATACATGCTCAATGAAGGCATGCCTTATATTTCTGGCCCGCAGTTCCTCGCAGACTATGTCTTACAAGGTAAACACGTGCTGGGCGTAGCAGGGACGCATGGCAAAACCACAACAACGACGATGCTGGCATGGGTACTCGATCAAGCGGGTCTTGAACCAGGCTTCCTGATTGGTGGTGTGCCTTTGGGCTTTAGCGAAAGTGCACGCTTAGGCGCTGGGAAATACTTCTGTGTAGAAGCAGATGAATACGATTCAGCGTTTTTTGATAAGCGCTCTAAGTTTGTGCATTACCATCCAAAAACAGCGATTCTGAATAACCTTGAATTTGACCATGCTGATATCTTTGATGATTTAGCCGCGATTCAAAAACAGTTCCATCATTTAGTCCGTACTATTCCAAGTGAAGGTCGCATTATTGCACCAATTACAGAAAGCAATATTGACGAAGTATTAGCACAGGGATGCTGGACGCCAGTCGTACGTACCTCTTTAGAAGCAAATGAAAAAGCAGAACTTTATGCTGAGCAACTCTCTGCTGATGGTTCACATTTTAAAGTGCTACAGCACGGCACAGTCAAAGGCGAAGTGAAATGGAACATGACAGGCCAACACTCTGTAGCCAATGCCTTAGCAACGATTGCAGCAGCAGAGCACGTCGGTGTATCCATTGAAACTGCCTGCGAAGCACTGTCCAATTTTGGCGGTGTAAAACGCCGTATGGAATTGCTTGCTACCGTACGTGGCATTGAAGTTTATGATGACTTTGCACATCACCCAACAGCAATTGACACAACCCTAGAAGGTGCACGCAAACGCCTAGGCGAACGTAAGCTCTGGGCGATTATTGAACCACGCTCAAACACCATGCGTATGGGCAGTCATAAAGATGGCTTAGCACATTCAGCACGACTGGCCGATGAAGTTATTTGGTATCAACCTGAAGGTTTAGATTGGGACTTAGAGCCTGTCATTCAGGCTTCACCGAATAAAGCGATGGTTGCGCGCACATTGGATGAAATCATTCAAAAAGTGACTACAGAAGCAGGCGAGGGTGATGCTGTGGTGATTATGTCGAATGGTGGTTTTGGTGGTCTGCATCAAAAATTAATTACGGCCTTAACAACCTAATCTAAAACATGGTGTAGCCGTTTTAAAGAAGCCCGTGAAGCGGGCTTTTTTTTATTTTTAGATATCTAAATCGATTAAAGATAAGGTTTATATCCTCGTGTGCGGTAACCTTGCATGCGTTTGAGTTTCGGCTCGCTATTCTGTAACCTTAGTAATAATTCTAAAAATACAGTAATTTGTTCTGTCTTCAGTTCATGTGGTAAAAATGCATTCAATCCGAACCTTTTGAACAGCGTTCCGATCGAACTATGTTTATTTACATATTTCATAGACCATTCAGAAAAATGAAGCCGATCAATCACACGATTTTCAAAACGGATGAGATTTGTGTGGCGAGGATCGCTCGCAATTTTAGCGTAGACTTTTTCTAAAATTTCCGCCTCTGCTTCAAGACATTGGAAGAATCTACCTTCCGCATAGTACAGTACCCCATAGATTGCATGTGCCTGATTAAAATTTCGAGCAGAAACTAAAATATCACTCAGATCCTCAAGTAAATCCTTTTGATTCTCCTGACGAGTACTGGCATAGCACAGCTGCATCATAAGTTTAATCCTTAACTGAGCGCGAAGCGCTTCGATTTTTAAAATTCTAATTTGTTTATTTTTTAATCAAATGTAATTTTATACTTACGTCCATTTATGCCAACTACATCTCAATTTTGCAAACAACTTTAGATAAAATAGGCTCAATATTACACACTGGTCTTTGCTGGTGCTTTTACCTCAAAAACAATAAAAGAGGTTATCTATGCTCCCCAACATCTTTAAAACATTTGGATTAATAACAATTGCAGGCATTTTGGTACTGGTTTTTCATCATTTAGGCCTCAATGAACTGCTAAATGTCCTTATTACTTCGATTGCACTCGGTGCATTACTTCGTTATTTCATTGGCCAACGTGGCTATTTGATTGCAACAGTTGCAGGCTTCAGCGCAGTGCTGTTTTATCACAGCGCATTTGATCTGCTTCAAATGATGTTAGCGAGCATACTACTGGGCTACAGCGCAATTGATATGTTGCAATGCTATACTCAATCTCGTAAATCACAACGTCGCTTGCCACTGAGCCCTGACCGTGAGTTTTTAAATTATTAACTGTCGCGGAATAATTTTTATTACGTATATCGAGTGTTGCAACATTTTATGAAGCACCTCTATAAAACCCAGCGCTACTTCCAGAAGCTGTTTAAGCACGCAAATCCGCAAGGCTTTTGTCGCGTTTAAACATCACATCAACATAAGAGCACGCTGGAATAATTTTCAAATGCTTTTCACGCGCATAATTAACCAGACTATCGAGCATTTCACGGGCAGCGCCCTGACCACGTAATGAATGATCCACCCATGTATGATTGGCAACAATTTTATGTTCGTCATTCCATATATAGCTAATTTCTGCGACACGCTCGCCGTCTTCATTTAACTTGAAAAATTCACCCTGCTGACCATTGTCTTGATGCTGAAGTTGCATTGTTATACTCCTGAATGCCGTCCAAATGACATTTTTTAAATAAATGAATTAATCGACTAAACCATTAAAAAACGTTAAAAAATACCTGATTTCAGTGATATCAAATCTGACTAATTTTCTCTAAATTCATCAACTAAAGCTGTTCTTTTTTTGTTTTGATATTTTTTGGGGATTTCAATGGATTTATATCTTGCTACTGTAGGATTTCTTATACTGATTGCAATCTTGCTGGCTGTATCAATGTACCGCTCACGCTTTTAAGTGAAATGCCTGCGCGAATGCAACAGACATTTTGCGACCTCATTGATGTGTCAGACTGAATAATACAATATTCAGTTGTAATCCGTTTAGATGTCTATTTTTCAGAGACTGTCCAAGGTATTAGCCACGTTCAAATTACTGAAACAGCGTGGTTTAAACCAGCACATCACGAATTTCTGGATCTTTGTCAAAAACAGATTTGGCAAAAGGGCATAGCGGTATAATTTTCACCTGATGCTCCCGTGCAAATTGCACCGCAGCATCAACCAAATGTCGACCCACACCTTGCCCACGTAAACTATCGCTGACCGCGGTATGATCAATAATAAATTTGTCTGTACCAGCCCAAGAATACGTCATCTCAGCTAATCGTTCACCCTGCTGTTCCACATAAAAAGCGCCTTTACTGCCATTTTCTAGATGCTGTACGATCATGTATCCGCCTATTTTTGTATGTGTGAAAATATAGAATCATTGATTTGTTCTTTGGTATTTTTTATTGATATTGATGTAGATATTCAATAGCGCTTAACAATTCTTCACCATAACCCTAGAATGGCGAAAATTCCCCAAATACCCGACTATGTCTAGCCCCAATTCCGATACATCTGCTACCCGTCAGTGGATCAGCGTGATTACGCTCGCTTTCGCTGCATTCATTTTTAATACCACGGAATTTATTCCCGTAGCACTGCTGAGCGATATTGGTAAAAGCTTTGATATGCCTGCCACCGAAACGGGCATTATGATTACATTATATGCATGGGTGGTCGCACCAATCTCTCTGCCGATAATGCTACTGACCAAGAATATTGAACGGCGCTTTCTACTCATGGCACTGTTTAGTGTATTTATTGTGAGTCATGTGCTGTCATATTTTGCATGGAGCTTTAATACACTACTGATCAGCCGTATCGGCATTGCATTTTCACATGCATTATTCTGGTCAATTACTGCGTCACTTGCTGTTCGTGTCGCGCCTGAAGGCAAAGCATTTCAGGCATTGGGACTGCTCGCAACGGGTACGGCGCTGGCCATGGTACTGGGTATTCCTTTTGGGCGTATGGTGGGTGAAGCCTATGGCTGGCGTAATACATTTGCACTAATTGCTATCGGTGCCACAGTCGTATGCCTAACACTGGCTAAAACTCTGCCATTGCTCCCAAGTCAAAATTCGGGCTCTTTGAGTAGCTTAAAAGAATTTATACACCGGCCTAGCCTCATGCTGGTGTTTGCACTGACCGTGATTGTGATTACAGCGCAGTTTACGGCTTATAGCTATATTGAGCCTTTTGCACTCAATGTAGCGCAGTTAAGCTCCACAGAAACCACCGCACTCTTATTAATCTATGGCGGGGCAGGTTTTATCGGCTCTTATCTGTTTGGTAAATTTGGCGCCAAATATCCACGTGTCAGCATTCCGATGTTCACGCTGCTATTGGCTGCTTCTATGCTATTAATGCTTCCTGCTTCTGCTAGTTTTATCAGCTTTAGCGCATTAAGCCTATTTTGGGGCATCGGCATTATTGGTTTTAGTCTGGCACTACAGTCACAAACCTTAAATTTAGCTTCTGATGCAACGGATGTAGCCATGGCAATTTATTCAGGCTTATACAATGTCGGCATCGGGGGAGGTGCCTTACTGGGTGGCATCGTTTCACTACAATTCGGGCTGAGTAATATCGGTATTATGGGTGGCATCTTGGCTGTAATAGGCACAGTACTGGCCGCCGTATTCGCACGGCGCAAAGATTTTCAAACTTAGGCAAACAGACCTACAAAAAATGCACAGATAAAGTTTGCTTCCTCAAGCAAAATCTGAGAAGATCGCCACAGATTTGAACACGCTTCAATCACTAAATTATGCAAGACAAGGGGAGTAGCCTCCTCCAAACCTAATCATTACATCAATGCTTAGGTGTCAGAATATCGTCATTACACTTTGCAAAAAGTCGGTATCTGAGCATTTTAGAGGACAAAATGTCCATACTAAAATGTAGGCAAGACCTTGATCATGTTGTTACAGATGTTTTTATTCATCTGGCAACAGGTCAAGGTTTTTTTATGGCCGGTTGTTAGATGTGGAGGATACACACATGGAAACAATCGGCTCACTCTGGCTGTATTTGGCATTTTTCGGTTTAGTCACCGTGATGCTCATCATCGACTTTTTAGGCTTTAAAAATAACCAAGGCCAAGAAGTTAAAGTAAAAACAGCGGCCTATTGGAGTATTGCTTGGGTCTCAGTCGCAACACTATTTGGTGGCGGACTCTGGCTCTACTTACAACAAACCGCAGGTGTGGCTGTGGCAAATACCAAGGTCATGGAATACTTTGCAGGTTATCTGTTAGAAAAATCTCTTGCAGTGGATAACGTCTTTGTCTGGCTGATGATTTTTGCTGCTTTTGCAATCCCACCCGCATTACAACGTAAGCTTTTACTGTACGGCGTATTAGGTGCAATTGTCCTACGGACCATCTTTATCTTTATTGGTGCATGGTTTGTACAAGAATTTTCTTGGGTGCTGTATATCTTCGGTGCGTTCTTGGTTTATACCGGCTTCAAGTTCTTAAAAGGACAAGAGGAAGAAGATACCAATATCGAGGATATGGCCATTTTAAAATGGTTACGCAAGCACATGCGCATTACCCCGCAAATGCATGAAGATAAGTTCTTTGTCCGTCAAAATGGCGTGCTTTGGGCGACACCTTTATTTTTGGTGCTTATTTTAGTTGAAGCTTCGGACGTGATTTTTGCGGTGGATTCTATTCCTGCAATTTTTGCAGTCACCACAGACCCGTTTATTGTATTAACCGCGAATTTAATGGCTATTTTGGGTTTACGTGCCATGTTCTTCTTATTGTCTGGTGCAGCTTCAAAAATGCATTATCTACCTTATGGTTTAGGGCTGATCTTGGTGTTTATCGGTTTCAAAATGTTGATGCTTGATGTCTTCCACATGCCGATTTGGATTTCTCTCGGCTTTATTGTGATTACCCTTGCGATTACCGCTTGGCTGTCCATTCGTCATAGTAAAAAATACAACGAAACGACCCTCTAAAGTGCGCAAAAAGCCTTCTTTCATAGAAGGCTTTTTTATGTCTATCTCGTCATCACCCACAGTAAAAAAAATAAGATACGCCTGAAATCCCATACCAATAATAGGCCAATCATTTAGGCCATACCGAAGCATTAAAGATTATGTGATGAATCCTCGTATGCTTGAGTTTTTCAGGTACAATCAATTGAAAAAATTCAAACATACAGGTTTAAAATGTCTTCTGTAATTGCAACGACAGCGATCCGTGGTCGCTTCCTCGACATTCAGAATACAGTTGCCCAAGCACGTGATATACACGACCAAGTGCGATATGTAGAGGATGGTCTACTCATCAGCCAAAATGGCAAAATTCAGTGGTTTGGCACTTGGCAAGACGGGCAGGCACACTTACCTGCACAAGTCGACGTTCAACATTATCCAGATCAATTGATCGTCCCTGGTTTTATCGATACACATATTCATTTTCCACAAACTGAAATGATGGGCGCTTACGGCGAACAACTTTTGGAATGGTTAAATACCTATACTTTCCCAACCGAATTACAATTTTCAGATCCTGCTTATGCTAAAACCATTGCAGAATTTTTTGTGCATGAGCTCCTTAAAAATGGCACCACCACAGCTTTAGTGTTCTGTACTGTACATCCTGAATCAGTAGATGCCTTATTTGAAGCTGCAAGCAACTATCAGATGCGCCTGATTGCAGGTAAGGTCATGATGGACCGTCATGCACCCGATGATTTATGTGATACCCCAGAACGTGCTTATAGCGAATCAAAAGCTTTAATTGAAAAATGGCATGGCAAAGGCCGTAACCTATATGCCATTACGCCACGTTTTGCTCCAACCTCGAGCCCAGAACAACTCAAACGGGCAGGGGAGTTAAAAGCAGAATATCCAGATGTGTATGTTCATACACATTTGAGTGAAAATAAAAGCGAAATTGAATGGGTGAAAGCGCTTTTCCCTGAGCAAAAGGGCTATTTAGATGTCTATCATCATTATGGCTTAACTGGCAATAAATCAGTCTTTGCACATTGTGTGCACTTAGAAGATGATGAATGGAACTGTATGCATGACACAGATTCTGCCATCGCTTTTTGCCCAACCTCTAACTTATTTCTCGGCAGTGGATTGTTTCCCTTACATACTGCATGGGAAAAACAGGTCAAAGTGGGCTTAGGCACAGACATTGGTGCAGGGACTTCCTTCAACCAACTACAAACCATTCAAGAAGCCTATAAAGTTCAACAGCTACAAGGCAATAAACTGTCTGCATACGAAGCGCTGTATCATGCAACATTAGGTGGTGCAAAAGCTTTAGATTTAGATCAGACCCTAGGTAACTTTAATACAGGTAAAGAAGCCGATTTTGTGGTGTTGGATTTAAAAGCCACAGCATTACAGCAGCTACGCCAATCACGTGCCAAAGGCTTAGAAGATGCCCTATTTGCGCTTATGCTGATGGGAGATGATCGGAATATTCACGCAACCTATGTGTATGGTCAACGGGTTTATCAGGCTTATTAAATTTACATTTTCCCACAGCATGGTTAGGCATTCATCAGCATGCAAAGTAATTTGACCTGATTAAATATGAGTAAAATCAATGTGCCTAACCATGTTGCTTACATTTTCAACAGAAAAAATAATGCAAGGGCATCCAAGTTGTATTAAAATTAAGGCATATTTTTAGGTGTTGCTGGTCAACGCCTTTTTTATTTTTGTATTTTAGGTATCTACCCATGACAGTTCAAATGAGCGTGTTGATCTCCACTGAAGAAATTCAAGCCAAAGTTAAAGCACTAGGTGCGCAAATTGATGCACACTATGCCAACAGTGATAAAGAATTAGTTCTGGTGGGCCTGTTACGTGGGTCTGTTATTTTTATGGCAGATTTATGCCGTGCAATTAGCAAAGTTCATGAATTAGATTTTATGACCGTATCAAGCTATGGCAGTGGCACAGTATCAACACGTGACGTAAAAATTTTAAAAGATTTAGACGGCGAAATTCGTGGTAAAGATGTGCTTGTGGTTGAAGACATTATTGACTCAGGCAATACCTTGAGCAAAGTGTTAGAAATTTTACAAACACGCGGACCGAACTCAATTGAATTATGTACTTTAGTCAGCAAACCTTCACGTCGTGAAATCGACCTCGATGTCCGCTTTTTAGGTTTTGAAGTTGAAGATAAGTTCATCGTGGGTTATGGCTTAGACTATGACCAAAAATATCGCCACATTCCATTTATTGGTGAAATTGGTCTGTAATTCTATACCAGACATTTAAAAGTGGCCGAAGGCCACTTTTTTTTATTTCTTAAATTAATATGAACAAAAAAACAACAGTTTTTAGCTAAATTCAACTATTTATAGATGACCAATTAACTCAAGATGAAATAGAAACATGATGTAAAAACAATTACATGATAAGAAAAGGAGCTCACTTATGTGGTCACTCATTGTCGCGATTGTTGTTGGTTTTATCGCAGGTTTAATTGCCCGTGCGATCCATCCAGGCGAAGATAAAGCCGGCTTTATAGTGACGACTTTATTGGGTATTGCGGGCTCACTACTCGCCACGTACGGCGGTCGCTTACTCGGTATTTACGGCGAAAACTCAGCAGCTGGCTTTATTGCCTCAGTCATTGGTGCAATCATTATTCTCTTCATTTATAACATGGTCACCAAAAAATCCAGTGCTTAAAACGCAAACTGACGAAGCAAAAAAATACCCGTTTCGCACGGGTATTTTTTATCGTGTTTGCTCAAGCTAAATATTCAGCTTATTGACCAATTTGCTTTAAGCGCGCTTCGATCTCTGTAGCAGGATAAGCACCTAACATTTTCGCACCATCCGCAAAAATAATAGCAGGTGTACCATTTAAACCCAAAGTACGCGCCAATTGAATATTACGCTCAATCGGATTTGCACACGTTTTACTACTGGTGGGTTGTACGCCTTTACTAATCAAATTAGTCCAAGCATAAGCTGGGTCTTTTTCACAAAACACTTGTTTAGACGGCGCTACAGATTGTGGCTTTAAAGGCAAAATAAATGTGTAAATAGTGACATCATTCAGCTTATTCAATTCTACTTCAAGTTGTTTGCAATACGGGCAATTTGGGTCAGAAAAGATCGCCAACTGGCGCTTACCAGTACCTCTTACAGTTTTAACTGCATCTTTGAATGGCAGGGCTTTCCAATCCACTTGTCCTGGTCGATACATAAGTGATTTGGTTAAGTTTTCCTGATCCTTAAGACGAATCATATTACCTGCCAATACATATTCTGCATCTTCAGTGATATAAACAACCGTGTCTCCAGCATAACCGCTATAAATTCCAGGCACTTCAGTTTTTTTAACTTGTTCGATATTTAATGCAGGATAGTTTTTTACCAGCAAAGCTTGTACAGAAGCTGCATCTGCCAACGCCCATTGCGACATTATACCCGCAATAATTAAGGCACAGGTCTTTTTGATCATTACGTTCACCACGTCATTTTTATGTTAAAGATTCTACTGATATTTATTGATTAGTTCGAAGTTTATTTTCAAATCCTTACCCAATTGCAACATCGTTTCACGTGGAACATACTGCTGTAGCCAAAACTTGAATAAAAATATGCATCATAAAAATAAATCCAAAGAAGCAGAGACTTGTTCATTTGAAAGAATTACTCATATACTCCCTTATAGTATATGAGTAAGGAATCAAACATGAGCCATTTACACCAAGATAAGAAGCTTTTAAACCGTGTCAAACGACTCCAAGGTCAAATGAATGCGGTAGAGCAAGCACTGCAGCACCCAGAGGCCGAGTGTATCAGCGTACTGCAACAAGTTGCTGCCATTAAAGGCGCCGTACATGGCTTAATGAATGAATTAATAGAAGCGCATTTACGCCATCATGTAATTGGCACACAGACTGAAACTAATGAAGAAGAATTGGCTGAGTTTATGCAACTCCTGAAACGCTATAGTTAAGATTTTACACAGGATAAATTGACCCTAGACACAGATCGCCAGTACACTGAGCAAACACCCGCCCATTTCTCATGTTCTGCATTTTTTAGTCAGAAATGAGCCTATAAATGCGACCTGTTTCATGACAAATTCTCAATCTTGGCGCCCATTTATAATGGTTAGCCTTGCCCTGATTATGGGTACCATCGGCACAGCACTTGCCAGCCCGTTGTATCCAATTTATCAGGAACTTTGGCATTTGCTACCGAGCCATATCACCTATATTTTTGTGGCTTATATGTTTGGTTGTCTGGCAACACTGCTATTTTTAGGCCGCGCCAGCAATAGTTTTGGCTTTCTTAAAACTTTACAAGCAGGCATGATTTTTGTCATTGCTGGCCTAGCACTCTCTGCCATCGCTCCAAATGCACTGTTTTTATCCTTCGCACGCTTTTTAGTCGGTATTGCTTCTGGCCTCATTAGTACTTCAGCGATGCTCGGTCTGATTTACACCATTCCAACCAGCCATAAGCAAAGTGCACCACAAATGAGTTCGATTATTACCATTATCGGTTTTGGACTTGGGCCATTGATTGGCGGTGTAATTGCTCAGTTTTCTGCTCAGCCACTCATCACACCTTATCTTCCTATCATTGTAGGGGCGATTCTATGCTTGATTGGACTTTTTACAGTGAAGCATGTCCCTGCAGAAAAACAACCATTTTCAATTGCACCACATCTAGAATTGCCAGACAAAAAATATCACGGCCTGTTTTATATCGCAGGTTTTGCAGCATTCAGTGCCTTCGCATCTTTTAGCTTATTTGCATCCTTAGCACCGTCTTTTGTGAAAGATATTATTCCATGGCATGGCCCAATCGTCAGTGGTACATCTATTGCCAGCATTTTATTGGTATCAGCACTGTCGCAATACGCTGCCAAAAAAATGCTACCGCGCAAGTCGTTGAGATTGGGCCTCTCTACACTGATCGTGGGCTATATTCTGCTATCGCTCTGTGTTTCATTTCACTGGGGCGTGCTGTTTTTTATGAGTGTGTTCAGTGCTGGAATAGGGCACGGTTTGAGCCTACTGGGCGCATTTGGAATGATTCATAGTATGACTCAAACAGAGAATCGAGCAGCGGTGATGTCGACGTATTTGTTTATTGGTTATTTGGGCACAATTCTACCGATTATTGGTGTGGGGTACTTATCCGACCATTTTGGCTTTAGCATCGGTATTATCGGTTTTTGTATCTCAGTCGGTGCCCTGTGCCTCAGTTTATTGTTCTGCCAACGCAGCATGACCACGCCACTACAGCACTAAGCACAAACATACTTTCAAATAAAAGCCCTCAAATGAGGGCTTTTATTTTTAAAACAGCGAGGGAAACTGGCTTATTTTCCAATACAAAACGATCCAAAGATCTTGCCCAATAAGTCATCAGCACTAAAATCACCGGTAATTTCACCGAGTGCATTTTGTGCAAGGCGAAGCGACTCTGCGACCAATTCACCTGCGTGGTAAACCACCAATTGCTCACGTGCCTCTGCAAGATAGTGCTGAGTGCGCTTCATTGCGTCCAAATGGCGTGTTCGTGCAATAAAGGTATCTTCTTCTGGTTGGAAGCCTGCATGCGCTGTAACAGCATCTATCAGTGCTTGAACGCCTGTTTCTTGCTTCGCAGACACCGTAATATGGCGAAAGCCTTGATAATCGCTCAATGCTGACGTTGTTGCAGTTAAATCACATTTATTCCCAATCAACATTAAGCGCTTAGGCTCAATGTGTTCTGCAAAATAATCTTGCGCTAATTGTAGTGGATCTTCACCCTGACTTAAGTCATAAACCAAAAGCAATAAATCCGCCTGCTCAATTTCCTTAATCGCACGGCGTATGCCTTCTTTTTCAACCACATCACCCGTTTCACGCAGACCTGCAGTATCTGTTAGCGTAATAGGTAAACCATTCAGCGTGATTTTTTCATGTAAAACATCACGTGTCGTGCCCGCAATATCGGTCACAATCGCACGTTCAACACCTGCTAGAGCATTGAGTAAAGATGATTTACCAGCATTGGGTTTACCCGCAATCACCACTTGTAGGCCTTCACGGAGCAACTGTCCTTGGCGTGCTGATTGTTGCACAGCGCTGACAGAAGCACTCACCCCATCCAATAAACCTAAAATTTTACCATCAGCCAAAAAGTCAATTTCTTCTTCTGGAAAATCAATGGCCGCTTCTACATGTAAACGTAAGTGAATTAGATTTTCTAATACCGCATTCACTTTAGTTGAAAATGCACCTTGCAAAGAACGTACGGCCGAACGTGCTGCAGCTTGTGAGGTAGCATCAATCAAATCGGCAATGGCTTCTGCTTGTACCAAGTCCATTTTGCCATTTTCAAAGGCACGCATTGAAAACTCACCCGCTTTGGCAGCTACCGCACCGAGCTCTAGTAAGCGTGCAAGGAGTGCATTTTGAATGACAGGCCCACCATGACCTTGCAATTCAACAACGTCTTCACCTGTAAATGAATGCGGATTTGGGAAGCAAATCACCAAGCCCTCATCCATAATTTCGCCGTGAACATCTAAGAACTTACGAAAGCCTGCATAACGTGCTTTAGGCAATTCAGATTGGCACAGCGCCTCTGTAATTGCATACGATTTTGGCCCAGATAGGCGAATTACACCGACACCACCACGACCGGGCGGGGTTGCAATGGCAGCAATAGTGGTTCGGTTTTGCATAACATTCACCTAAAAAATTCTCAAATTACAAGCAAAGAAAAATCCGCCTAAGATTACCATCTTAAGCGGATTTATTCAGCCCATCAGCACTGCTTAGTTTGCTGAATCTGCGCCTTCACGTTTTAAACGGTCTTTTTCAACGCCTTTATTAATCAGGCCTTGTTGCAAGATCGTAATACTGTTGTTACAGATCCAGTACAGCACGAGGCCTGCAGGGAAGAACAACATAAATACCGTAAAGATGATTGGCATGATTTTGAACACTTTAGCTTGCATAGGATCTGCAGGCTGTGGGTTCAAACTTTGCTGGATAAACATCGTCAAGCCCATCAACAATGGCAGGATAAACCAAGGGTCCATTGCAGATAAATCTTGAATCCAACCTAACCATGGTGCATGACGAAGTTCAACTGACTCCATCAATACCCAATACAACGCAAGGAAAATCGGCATTTGTAATAACAATGGTAAGCACCCAGAAAGAGGGTTAACTTGCTCACGCTTGTACAAAGCCATCATTTCTTGAGAGAAGCGCATACGGTCTTCACCGAACTCTTCTTTCATACGTTGCATTTCAGGCGCAATCACACGCATTTTCGCCATAGAGCGATAGCTCTTCGACGACAACGGCCAAAGAATTAATTTCACTAGAATCGTCAATAAAATAATTGACCAACCCCAGTTGCCCACTAAACCGTGGAAGAACTGTAAGCCTAAGAATAAAAGCTTCGCAATTGGCCACAACCAACCATAATCTACAGTTTGGTTTAAACCAACAGCTAAATCTTTTAATTCAGACTGAATTTTTGGTCCTGAGTAGAATGTTGCATCTAATTCAGCAACCGTACCCGCAGGAACATTAATTGTTGGCGAAGTAAAACCAATGATGTTCATGTCATCTGTTGATTTACGTGATTCCAACTTCGCTGCATAAGGCTGACCATTGGCTTGCGTTAATTTAAGCTCGCCCGGAATCCATGCACTTACAAAATAATGTTGTACCACAGCAACCCAACCGCCTTTTGCTTCAACATTCAACTTTTCTTCATTGAAGTTAGCAAATTTTAGCTTGTTGTAATGCTCATCCGGTGTACCCCATGCGCCGCCAAGGAAGGTGCCCAAAGTGAAAATCCCTTGATCCGATTTACCTGGATCTTCTGAATTATCACGTTTGATTTGACCAAACATTTGACCTTGCCAATTTTGTGCACTGCGGTTCACCACTTTGTGATTCACAATAATCGGGTAATCACCTTGAGTGAACGTAAATGACTTGATAATTTCAATGCCATCTGCAGTTTTATACACCATTGGTACAGTAAGGACTTTGACCGCTTTACCATCTTTATCTTTAGACGCTTTTGCATCAGCTAAAGTATATGCTGATTTTTCAATCTCATAAGATGGTCGACCTGCACGGCTACTGTCGGGACCGTTTAGACCAATTAAGCCTGATTGTGCTACATACGTACGTTTTGCATCACTTTCGAGCATTACAAAAGGTTGGTCACTGTCTTTATTCTTGTCATGGTTGAGTAATTCAACACGAACAATATCACCACCCTTTGGATTAATCCAAAGATGATAAAGGTCAGTTTTTACAGAAATAAGCTGTTGGCTTACTGGTGCTGTTGCATCTGCTGTTTGTTGTGCTGGCACATTTGCTTGTGGCACATCAGTGGTCGCTGACGCCGCTGTTTGAGCATTTGGCAAATCGGCAGAGACTTCATGCGAAACAGCAGCAGCGGTTGGCTGTGCTTTAACTTCTGCATGACCGTAGTCTTTTTGCCAAGCCAAAATAAGCAAATAAGCGACAACAAACATGGCTCCTAGAATGGCAATCCTGGCCCATTGTTGCATATCTATTACCCCAAGTGGTTAGAGTGTTTTTGGTTCAATAAACGATCACGAAAGGGTACAGCAACGTGACGCGTTTGAGAATCTATTTGCTGAAATGAAATAAAACGAACTGCTTTGGCTGGCACTGGGTCATACCCTGAGCCACCCCAAGGATGACAGCGACAAATACGATGAACAGACAGCCAGACACCACGCACAGCACCATGCCGATGGATTGCTTCCAAAGAATACTGAGAACAGGTTGGAATATAGCGACAACGAGGCCCAAGTAAGGGACTAATCACTATTTGATAGAAACGAATGAACCAATGCAGTAGACGTACCATTGGTTGTCTCTACTTTTTCTGTGAGGAGGGAGCTGTTTTTGAATGCTTTTTGGCAATACGTTGAAGCTTTTGCCAAGCAAATTGTAATTGCTGATGCAATTCTGCATTTGGGACTGCTTCTATACCTACTTTAGGCATCACCACAATATCCAATACATCTAATTGCTGCTGATGCAAGCGAAAGCTTTCGCGAGCCAGACGTTTTACTCGATTTCTTTCATGTGCACGACGTACTTTTTTCTTAGCAACAACAATACCCAAACGGCTTTTAGGCTGTTCGGAAATTTTCGCAAGAAATAAGAAATGGGGCTGATGCACTTTAAAAAGCGCACCATCGAACACACTTTTATAGTCGTCAGCACAGTGTATGCGAACATCTGTGCTAAACCCATAAAGTGTTGTCATAACACCCAAGTCGTGTATAGCTTTAACAGATTAAACAGTTAAGCTATGACGGCCTTTTGCACGGCGACGAGCTAATACTTGACGACCAGCTTTAGTAGCCATACGAGCACGGAAGCCATGAACGCGTTTACGTTTTAGTTCAGAAGGCTGGAAAGTACGTTTCATATCGAAACTCCAAAAATGATCTTTCTATGAAGGTTCGCGATTTTAGTGCTCATTGCTTGAGCTGTCAATTAAAAACCAACTTTCTTTTAAAAACAAATTAAGTTAAGACAATAAAAGTGATCAAAATAAAAATGTGTTGTTTTATCGAATATCGGTTTACACACAGGATAAATCATTGTTTATTATGATAAAATAAGATATTAACAACTTTAACCACAAAGTTATCCACAATAAGATTTAAATTTAAATTCCAACTTAGTTTTAAATTTGAATTTAAATCGCAATCTTAGTTATCCCCAGAAAATCAAGTTTCTATAAATAAATTCAAATTTATAAATTTAAATTTATTATTATTAGTGTTGAGTTTTTCTGTGGAAATCGTATTTTAAAATATAAAAAACAAATGTTTAAATTGTGAATAACTATGTTTTTATTTTTTTGATACATTGTGGATAACTTTATGTTATATTTTATCCACAGCTTGCGGATAAACTTATCCACACACGGTTTAAATTTAAATTTATGATCTAAAAATGGCTTATTTGATTAATTTCTGCTGAATTGTTCATGACAGATGTGGATAACTTGGTTAGAATGGCGACCCGCTTTGCGGGCTAGCATATTTTTTTATTGGCACAATGGAATGAATAGGGGTTTCAC